>JAHREI010000030.1 GCA_021733665.1 Bacillus subtilis | reverse complement strand
AACGTGTTCTTTGAAAACTAGATAACAGTAGACATCACATTCAATTAGTAACACAAGATATCACATAGTGATTCTTTTTAACGGTTAAGTTAGAAAGGGCGCACGGTGGATGCCTTGGCACTAGGAGCCGATGAAGGACGGGACGAACACCGATATGCTTCGGGGAGCTGTAAGCAAGCTTTGATCCGGAGATTTCCGAATGGGGAAACCCACCACTCGTAATGGAGTGGTATCCATATCTGAATTCATAGGATATGAGAAGGCAGACCCGGGGAACTGAAACATCTAAGTACCCGGAGGAAGAGAAAGCAAATGCGATTCCCTGAGTAGCGGCGAGCGAAACGGGATCAGCCCAAACCAAGAGGCTTGCCTCTTGGGGTTGTAGGACACTCTGTACGGAGTTACAAAAGAACGAGGTAGATGAAGAGGTCTGGAAAGGCCCGCCATAGGAGGTAACAGCCCTGTAGTCAAAACTTCGTTCTCTCCTGAGTGGATCCTGAGTACGGCGGAAC
>JAHREI010000029.1 GCA_021733665.1 Bacillus subtilis | reverse complement strand
CGGTAACAGTTGTTTTGCCGGTAGCTTTGATACCAACGATTTCAACTTCTTCACCAACCTTGATGATACCGCGTTCTACACGACCGGTAACAACTGTACCACGTCCGGAGATCGAGAATACGTCTTCGATTGGCATCAGGAACGGCTGATCAACTGGACGCTCTGGCGTAGGGATGTAAGCATCAACTGCCTCCATCAGCTTGCGAACTGCATCTTCACCGATTGTCTTGTTGCTGTCTTCCAGAGCAGCAAGAGCCGAGCCCTTGATTACTGGAATGTCATCGCCTGGGAAGTCGTATTTCGACAGAAGTTCACGAACTTCCATTTCAACGAGTTCCAGAAGCTCTTCATCGTCAACCTGATCAACTTTGTTCAGGAATACTACGATCGCAGGAACACCAACCTGACGAGCGAGCAGGATGTGCTCACGGGTCTGCGGCATTGGACCATCAGCAGCGTTAACTACGAGGATCGCGCCGTCCATCTGAGCCGCACCGGTGATCATGTTCTTAACATAGTCAGCGTGACCTGGGCAGTCTA
>JAHREI010000028.1 GCA_021733665.1 Bacillus subtilis | reverse complement strand
CGGTAACAGTTGTTTTGCCGGTAGCTTTGATACCAACGATTTCAACTTCTTCACCAACCTTGATGATACCGCGTTCTACACGACCGGTAACAACTGTACCACGACCGGAGATCGAGAATACGTCTTCGATTGGCATCAGGAACGGCTGATCAACTGGACGCTCTGGTGTAGGGATGTAAGCATCAACTGCTTCCATCAGCTTGCGAACTGCATCTTCACCGATTGTCTTGTTGCTGTCTTCCAGAGCAGCAAGAGCCGAACCCTTGATTACTGGAATGTCATCGCCTGGGAAGTCGTATTTCGACAGAAGTTCACGAACTTCCATTTCAACGAGTTCCAGAAGTTCTTCGTCATCAACCTGATCAACTTTGTTCAGGAATACTACGATCGCAGGAACACCAACCTGACGAGCGAGCAGGATGTGCTCACGGGTCTGTGGCATTGGACCATCAGCAGCGTTAACTACGAGGATCGCGCCGTCCATCTGAGCCGCACCGGTGATCATGTTCTTAACATAGTCAGCGTGACCTGGGCAGTCTA
>JAHREI010000027.1 GCA_021733665.1 Bacillus subtilis | reverse complement strand
CGTTGATGCAGGTTTCCGGCGGCTCGCAGTCTTTCAATGCTTTGAACCAAATGCGTGTGCTAGGTCGATGGATGCGCATGATTACAATCCCCAACCAATCATCTGTCGCCAAAGCATGGCAGGAGTTTGATGAAGCCGGACGTATGAAGCCCTCTTCATTCTACGAAAGGGTCGTTGATGTGATGGAAGAACTTATCAAGTTCACCATCCTGACACGGGGCATTTCTGACCACCTGACCGACCGTTACAGTGAACGGAAAGAAGCCGCAGAGAAACTGGAAACCCGTGTTTCGTTGAAATCCATATGATCGACCAGCGCCTTCCTGCTTATGCAATCCTGAGCCTTGGTCTCATACAAATCATTGGCTACGGACACTTTATTACTCTCTTACGCTGTCTCTGCTTATTTGGGTGAGATTACTGACTCTTGGTCTGAAGGACAGGTTGAGGCTTTTGCATTAGCGGATGATTTATCTCAGCGGATTACAGCATTGTTGGGTTGAGTTGGAGCTTTCAGGCTTCTCCTCCCCTCTCCAAAATTCAGATTTTGATTATTGATGCCGCCAGACAGACTATAAATGCAAAAAGCAACGGTGTTACACGTCAAGCACCGTTGCGTTTATTTCTCGCATTCTTGCGTTTAGAATGATGATCATTTTGCGCATGACAGCAACAAGGGCGACC
>JAHREI010000026.1 GCA_021733665.1 Bacillus subtilis | reverse complement strand
TCCTGTCCGCTTAAGCGTGACAAGAACGCGGTGTAAGCCGCAAGGAGCACCATGTACAGTGTGCTTCCGTTTTCTCGTGCCAGCTTGTGAAGGCCTGATGCAACCTCTTGATCCAGCGTAAATGAGACCTTGTCACCCGCGAAGCTTCGCACCGGCGGGCGGGCATGATCAGCGGGGAGATCCAGCACAGGCAGCTCGCCCTCGAGCTGCTTCAGCCAGTACGCCTCCTGCGTTTTGTACGCGTCTCCTGTTTTGAATCCTTCTTGCCATACGGCATAATCTTTATATTGAATGCGCAGTGCCGGAAGCTTCCGATTATTGTACAGCTCGCCGAATTCCCGAATCAGAATGTTGACGGAAACACCGTCTGAAATGATGTGATGCATATCAACCAGCAACAGGTGCCGCTCATCTGATACCTTTACGATTTGGGCACGGAACAGCGGCGCTTGGCTGAGATCAAACGGTTTGATAAATGCGGCTGCGGCCTCCTCTTCGGTTCGTGCGCCGAGAACTGTAGTCTGTAACGTAAACGGCACCTCGTCATGGATGCGCTGCACCGGATCGCCTCCTGCGTCCTGTTCGAAGGCGGTTCGAAGCGACTCGTGGCGCTTGATCAGCTCTTTGAAAGCTCTGTCCATCCTTTCAGGGTTGAGCTTCCCTTCGAGCTCTAACACAGCCGGCATATTGTAGCCTGTCCCTCCGTCCTCCAGCTGCTGAAGGACATAAATCCGCTTTTGGGCAGAGGAAACCGGATAGGTTTCCTGTTTTTCAGCGGGCTTAATCGCTTCATATGGACTGTCCGTTCCTTCACGGATAACAGTAGCCAGTCCTTCTACCGTCGGATGGG
>JAHREI010000025.1 GCA_021733665.1 Bacillus subtilis | reverse complement strand
GAACTTTCGTTCGTAAAAAAGCATAACCCTTTACACCTTAGAGGCATCGTCGCACCGTTGAGAGAGCTCCGCGCTCGTGTATAAGGGAGACAGCCTCATGACTTATACTACGCGTTTTGTCGGCATCGACATATCAAAATCGACACTGGATCTTTACGTTTTGCCCGATGAGCAATCGGCCAGTTTTGCTAATTCTGCCGCAGGCATTGCTGAATTATTGGCGTTTCTGAGCAGTCTTGACGGGATCGGTCGCATCATTGTGGAGCCAACCGGTGGCTATGAACGACGTGTTGTTGAAGCCTTGCTTGTAGCACAGTTTCCCGTCGCAAAGATCAATGCCAAACAGATCAGGCAATTTGCCAAGGCCTGCGGTCAACTCTCCAAGACTGACAAGATTGATGCCTTTATCCTTGCCGATTATGGGCGGCGTATGGATACGCGGATCCTGGTGCAGTCATCACCGCAGCACACTGTACTGGTTGATTTGGTCAATCGGTACAAACAGTTATCGCATATGATCGTGCAGGAGAAGAACCGCTCAGAAAAGCAATGCGAAAGCATCAGGAACTGGATTGACGAGATACTGCAGGCGCTTCTCAAACAGCGTCGGGATGTGGTTGAGGCGATGACGGCTTGTCTTGAAGCTGATCCGCAACTCGCCCGCAAAGCTGATGTGCTGATGTCACTCAAGGGTATTGGACAACTGACCGCATGCTTCCTGCTGGCTGGATTGCCGGAGCTTGGCAGGCTCGATAAAGGACAGATCGCAAAGCTGGTTGGCGTGGCTCCACTCAATCGTGATAGTGGCCTGATGCGTGGCAAGCGCATGATTGCGGGTGGCAGAAAAACTGTGCGCGATGCACTTTACGTTGCTGCCCTGCCAGCCATCCGCTTCGACCCAGCTATGAAAGCCTTCTTCCTGCGCCACAAACAACAAGGCAAACCGGGCAAGGTCGCCCTTGTTGCTGTCATGCGCAAAATGATCATCATTCTAAACGCAAGAATGCGAGAAATAAACGCAACGGTGCTTGACGTGTAACACCGTTGCTTTTT
>JAHREI010000024.1 GCA_021733665.1 Bacillus subtilis | reverse complement strand
CCGCCTTACCAGTCAGAACAGGGCGCGCATCATCAGTGACACCATTCGCCTTAATCGAACCCGTGATCAAACCGACATCATCCGTGATCGCAGTGATCTCAGGCAGAGCCGGTGCAATACTGTCAACGGTGAAGCCAAATGCATCAGAGGCTTCGCTCACATTACCCGCAGCATCGGTCGCCTTAACGGTAAAGTCGTGGGCACCCTGAGCCAGATTGCTCTTCAGCTCGAAGCTCCATGTACCATTATCTTCGGCAACAACGGTACCGATCTTCTTGCCATTATCATAAATGGTAACAACAGAACCCGCTTCCGCCTCACCCGACAGGATCGGACGACGCTCACTGGTAATCATATCGGCTGTGAGTTCTTCACCCGCAGCATTCACAATCTTCACAATAGAAGGCTGTTCCGGTGCAACGGTATCAACAACCACGCTGAAGCTTGCAGACGGCACGCCTTCATTGCCGGCTTTGTCTGTCGCAGTGACTGTGAAGACATGGGAGCCTTCAGCAAGATCCGTCGTTGGTGTGAAGCTCCAGGTCCCATTGGCATTGGCTGTGGTCTCACCAATCAGCACGCCCTTGTCATAGATCTTAACCGTCGAACCGGCCTCTGCACTGCCACCGGACAGTGTCGGGCGACGATCATCCGTGGTCTTGCCGTCACCGACATTACCCTGAAGATCACCCTGATCATCGGTCACGGCAGTGATCGACGGTGCATTTGGTGCTGTGGTGTCAACAGTCACAGACCAGGTCGGGGAATATGGCCCCTCATTGCCCGCCGCATCAACCGCTTTAATACGGAAGTTATGAACACCGTTCGACAGATCACTGTCCGGTGTGAACGACCATGTACCGCCATTGACTTCAACTTCGCCCAGAAGCGTGGTGCCGTCATAGATGCGAACCAGTGTCACGCCGTCAATCGCCGTACCGGAGATGACCGGACGGGCATCATTGGTCAGGCCGTTATGCTCGATATTGCCGGTATGCGGCTCGGCCGCATCCAGAACCTGCGTAATCACAGCATCCGAGGCTGTCGGTGCTTTGGTATCAATTGTCAGTGTAAAGGCATCGGAGCTTGAGCCCTCATTACCAGCCGCATCAACGGTCTTGGCAACAAAGCTATGGCTGCCGTCCGGACGGGTCGGAACATCAAAGCTCCAGTTCCCGTTCTCATCAGCCTGAACCTGACCCAGAAGGGTTGTACCTTCATAGATACGGATGAAGCCGTTTGCTTCTGCCCCCGTACCATTCAGGCGTGGATTGGTATCATTGGTGGTCTCACCATTTTTGATCTCACCGGTCACCGGCAGAACGTCATCGCTGGCGCTGCTGATCACTGGCTTGAACGAAGCATCCGGCGGTGTGATATCAACCACAACAACCCAAGGCATCGAGGCAGAGCTTTCATTGCCCGCAGCATCCGTTGCAGTCACAGTAAAGCTATGTGCACCCTCAACCAGATCGGTATCCGGTGTGAAGGCCCATGTACCGCTGGCATTCGCAATGGTCTGACCAAGCAATGTCGTACCGTCATAGATCTTGACGATCGAACCACCCTCGGCACCCGAACCCGAGATCGTCGGTTTGGTATCATCCG
>JAHREI010000023.1 GCA_021733665.1 Bacillus subtilis | reverse complement strand
ACAGTGCTCAATGCGGGTGGCGGTATATTTGATGTGGCGACGGGCACATTGGCTCAAGCAGGAGCAATCTCAGGTGCAGGTGCTTTGAGCAAAACCGGCACAGGTACACTGACCCTGTCAGGCATCAATACCTATACCGGCACAACAATGGTGACGGCTGGCACTTTGATGATCAATGGTAACCAGACAGGTGCAACAGGCCAAACGACAGTGCAGAGCGGAGCGACGCTGGGTGGGCGTGGCACAATCGGCGGCGATGTATCTATTGCAGCAGGTGCAACACTTGCTCCAAGCTCGGAAACGACGCCTTCTACTCTGACGATCAATGGCAATCTGGTACTGGCCGGAACGTCTAACCTCAATTACCAGTTCGGCGCTGCCGGTGTGGTGGGCGGTCCGCTGAACGATCTGGTCAATGTGAACGGCAATCTGACCCTGGCAGGCCAGCTCAATGTGACGGCGAGCGCCGGTGGTACATTTGGTGCGGGTGTTTATAGGGTGATGAATTATACCGGCAGTTTGACCAATAATGGTCTGACGCTTGGCACACCGAATGCTGATCTTCAGGTTCAGACTTCGATCAATAATCAGGTTAATCTGGTCAATACGGCGGGAGTATCACTCAACTTCTGGGATGGTGATGCAGGGCCGAAGAATGACGGTGTGATCCAGGGGGGGAATGGTACCTGGCTGGCAGGGGCGGCCAATAATAACTGGACTGACCAGACGGGCATGATCAATGCTGGCTTTGATGGTGCACTCGCTATCTTCGGCGGGGCTGCCGGTATGGTTACGGTTGACAATAGTGCGGGTGCAGTCACAGTCTCCGGCATGCAGTTTATAACCGATGGTTATGTTCTTCAGGGTGGTGTAATTGGCCTGACAGGTACGGAGTCAATAATCCGCGTTGGCGATGGCTCGGCTGCGAGTGCGGGTTATACGGCAACTATTTCTTCTGTCCTCACCGGCACATCGCAAGTGGTTAAGACCGATCTTGGCACACTGATCCTGTCGGGCACCAATACCTATACAGGTGGCACTGCAATCAATGGCGGTATTGTTGCGGTAGGTGCAGATGCCAATCTGGGTGCGGCAGCGGGAGCTCTGTCCTTTGATGGCGGTACTCTGCGCACCACAGCAGGGCTAAACATGAACCGTGCCACAGTGCTCAATGCGGGTGGCGGTATATTTGATGTGGCGACGGGCACATTGGCTCAAGCAGGAGCAATCTCAGGTGCAGGTGCTTTGAGCAAAACCGGCACAGGTACACTGACCCTGTCAGGCACAAATACCTATGCGGGTGGCACTGTCATCAATGGCGGTGTTGTGGTGGTGGGCGCAGATGCCAATCTGGGTGCAGCAGCAGGGGCACTGTCCTTTAATGGCAGCACTCTGCGCACAACGGCTGGCTTTAACATGAACCGTGCGACAGTGCTCAATGCGGGTGGCGGTACATTTGATGTGATGATCGGCACATTGGCTCAAGCCGGAGCAATCTCAGGTGCAGGCGCTCTGAGCAAAACCGGCACAGGTACACTGACCCTGTCAGGAACGAATACCTATGCGGGTGGCACAGCAATCAATGGCGGTGTTGTCGCGGTGGGTGCGGATGCCAATCTGGGTGCCGGAACGGGTGCATTGTCCTTTGATGG
>JAHREI010000021.1 GCA_021733665.1 Bacillus subtilis | reverse complement strand
GCTCACGCCTTCACCGCGAAGGTTGTCGATGGTGCGGGTACAGAAGGTCAGCCTTCGTTCCCATACACGATCACTGTTGATACGACGGCGCCGGAAGCACCGCAGTTCACCTCCGGCTATGATGCTGTTGGTCCTGTAACGGGTGAGTTTGGTGACGGTGCGATCATCAATGACGGTCGCCCTAAACTGTCTGGTTCGGGTGCTGAAGCCAATGCGGTTGTCAGCATCTATCAGGATGGTGTTCTTGTTGGCACTGTTAAGGCGGATGCGGGTGGTCAGTGGAGCTGGAGAAGCCCTGCGGCCCTGAGCGATGCGACCTATGCGTTCACGGCAACTGTGACGGATGCTGCGGGTAATGTGAGTGCGCCTTCCGGTGCCTTCACTGTGACCGTTGATACTGTTGCGCCTGCTGCACCGAAGATTGAAGCTGTGACAGACGATGTTGCACCGATTGAGGGCAATGTGGTCAAGGGTGGCTTCACCAATGACACAACACCGACAATCTCGGGTTCGGGTGCTGAAGCCAATGGCATTGTCCGTATCTATGATGGTGCGACCCTGCTTGGTGAAGTTCAGGCTGATGCTGCGGGTATCTGGAGCTACACACCGGTGAATGCACTGGGCAATGGTATCCATAGCTTCACGGTTGTGGGTGTTGATGGTGCAGGCAATGTGTCTGTACGTTCAGAAGCCTATAGTGTGACTGTTGATACGCTTGCACCGAATGCGCCTGCAATTACGCAGGTGATGGATGATGTCGGCTCTGTCACGGGTGCTGTCGCTAATGGCAAGACCACGGATGATACGAAGCCGACGATCTCGGGTTCGGGAGCTGAAGGTGGTGCGACGGTTAAGATCTATGACAAGGGCGTGCTGCTTGGTGAGACCATTGCCAATGCGAATGGTACATGGAGCTTCACACCGACCACAGATCTGAGCGAGGGTGTTCACACCTTCACGGCGACTGTGACGGATCAGGCCGGTAATGAAAGCTCTGCCTCGATGCCTTGGAGCATTGAGGTTGATGTGACGGGCCCTGATGCGCAGTTCAAGCCTAAGATCAAGAGCGCCAGCGATGACGTTCTGCCGGATACGGGTCTTGTTGAGAATAACGGCTCTACCAATGACACCACACCGCGCCTCAATGGTGATGGTGCGGAACCAAACGGCTTCATCCGCATCTATTCGGGTGGCAAGCTGCTGGGTCAGGTTCAGGCTGATGCTTCGGGGAACTGGACCTTTGATGTTCCGACCCTGACAGAAGGTGCGCATTCGTTCATTGCGACGACCGTTGATGCGGCTGGTAATGAGGGTGAGAGTTCGCCAGCCTTCACGCTGACTGTTGATACGACTGCACCAACCGGTGCGGATGCGAAGATCACGGAAGTGATGGATGATGTTGATCTGCATACAGGCAATATCGCCCATAACGGCCTGACCAATGATGCGCGTCCGGTTATCTCGGGTACGGCGGAAGCCGGTATTACTCTGGTTCGTCTCTATGATGGTACAACGCTGCTTGGCGAAGTGAAGGTGACAGGCGGAGCGTGGAGCTTTGCGGTTGAAAGTGATCTTGCCAATGGCGTGCATAACTTCCGCGTTAAAGCGGTTGATGCAGCCGGTAATGAGGGACCATATTCGCCAAGCTGGACAGTGACAGTTGATACAACCGCACCGGTTGCCCCAACAATCACACAGGTTCTTGATGATGTTGGTTCTGTGCAGGGTGCTGTTGCCAATGGCAAGACCACGGATGATACCAAACCGACGATCTCGGGTTCGGGTGCCGAGGGTGGTTCGATCGTCAAGATCTATGACGGTACGA
>JAHREI010000020.1 GCA_021733665.1 Bacillus subtilis | reverse complement strand
AAAATGAAACCGCAATCACGGCACTTGCAGCCTTAGCACAGACCACACGACTGGAAACTTTCCGGTTGCTAGTCAAACACGAACCGAACGGTTTACCGGCAGGTGAACTGGCACGTCTCTTGGATGTGCCCCAAAATACAATGTCAGCTCATCTTGCCACGCTGTCCCGCGCAGGATTGATCAAAGGGGAACGTCTGAGCCGGTCGATCATCTACCGCGCTGATCTTGATGTATTTCGGGAACTGACGCTTTTCATGATCAAGGATTGTTGTGGCGGCAGTGAAGAACTCTGCACTCCCCTTATCCAGAGTCTTACGCCCAGCTGTACGTCAAAGGAGCAGCCGGATCATCCAGTCTGAATCCTCCTGCATAACAATCTGAAATTCTCTGATTATCACATCTGAATAAGGCTGGTTTCGCTCCATGACATGAAACCAGCCAAGGAAAAGCCATGTCTGTATTTGAACGATATCTGACACTCTGGGTTGCCCTATGTATCATCATAGGGATTGCCTTGGGACATCTGTTTCCCGCAGCCTTCCATATGGTCGGGGCAGCAGAGATCGCTAAGGTCAATATACCTGTTGCCATCCTGATCTGGCTGATGATCATTCCCATGCTGCTTAAAATCGACTTCTCAGCGATGCGTCAGATCGGCCAGTATTGGCGCGGCATCAGCGTGACACTCTTCGTCAACTGGGCGGTTAAACCCTTCTCTATGGCCTTGCTGGGCTGGCTGTTCATCGGCTGGCTGTTCCGGCCATATCTCCCGCAAGAGCAAATCGACTCTTACATAGCTGGCCTGATTATTCTTGCCGCAGCACCATGCACAGCAATGGTCTTTGTCTGGTCTAACCTGATTAAGGGCGAACCTCATTTCACACTGTCTCAGGTAGCGCTGAATGATGCAATCATGGTTATTGCTTTTGCCCCAATTGTCGGCCTGCTTTTAGGATTATCTGCGATCACAGTGCCGTGGAATACACTGATTTTCTCAGTGGTTTTATACATTATTTTTCCCGTTATCATCGCACAACTGATACGGCGCAGCCTGCTCTCCAAGAATGATGGACATCCCTTAAACAAACTGCTGAAGGCATTACAGCCATTATCGCTGGTCGCACTTCTTGCCACGCTTGTTTTGCTCTTTGGTTTTCAGGGCGAACAGATCATCACCCAGCCACTGATTATCGCCATGCTGGCAATACCGATCCTGATCCAGGTCTATTTCAACTCCGGTCTGGCCTATCTCCTGAACCGGATGTCAGGCGAACAACATTGTATTGCAGGACCGTCTGCAATGATCGGCGCTTCAAACTTCTTCGAATTAGCCGTTGCCGCAGCCATCAGTCTTTTCGGCTTCAGTTCCGGTGCCGCCCTTGCAACTGTTGTCGGCGTCTTGGTGGAAGTCCCCGTTATGCTCTCCGTTGTCTGGATCGTGAACCGGTCAAAAGGCTGGTACGAACAAGGCAATAATCAAACCAAGACAGGTGATATCTGATGTCCGTTACAATCTATCACAACCCTAAATGCGGAACTTCACGCAACACACTCGCTATGATCCGCGCCAGTGGTGCAGAGCCTGTGATCATTGAATATCTGCAATCACCACTATCCAAAGAACAATTGTCAGAACTTGTTGCTGCCATGCAAATTTCCGTGCGGGATTTGCTGCGGCAAAAAGGCACGCCTTTTGCCGAACTGGATTTGGCCAATCCGAAATGGTCGGATGATCAGTTGCTGGATTTTATTGTGCAACATCCGATCCTGATGAACAGACCGGTGGTCGTTACACCACGCGGCACAGTCCTTTGTCGTCCGTCAGAGCTTGTCCTTGACCTGCTGGAAAATCCTGTAGCCCGCTTCACCAAAGAAGACGGGGAACCGATCACTTATGAGCGGAAGGCCAGATAATCGTGACATTGCCTAATCTTGACCTGCAGGCGTTTCGCACACCCGATTACGATAAGCTCCAAGCACCTTTACTGCCCCATAAACCGCGCATCCTGCTTCTATACGGTTCACTGAGAGAGCGTTCTTACAGCCGCTTCTTAACACGGGAAGCACAGCGGTTACTGGAGTTTATGGGGGCAGAAACACGGATATATCATGCCGATGGCCTGCCATTGCCAGATGACAGTACTGCTGATCACAGCAAGGTTCAGGAGTTGCGGGAAGCAATGGTGTGGTCAGAAGGACAGGTTTGGACCAGCCCTGAACGCCACGGCGCAATGAGTGCTGTCATGAAATCACAAATTGACTGGATACCTTTAGCGGGCGGCTCTGTACGCCCGACTCAAAGTCGCACACTGGCGTTGATGCAGGTTTCCGGCGGCTCGCAGTCTTTCAATGCTTTGAACCAAATGCGTGTGCTAGGTCGATGGATGCGCATGATTACAATCCCCAACCAATCATC
>JAHREI010000019.1 GCA_021733665.1 Bacillus subtilis | reverse complement strand
GAACGAGGTAGATGAAGAGGTCTGGAAAGGCCCGCCATAGGAGGTAACAGCCCTGTAGTCAAAACTTCGTTCTCTCCTGAGTGGATCCTGAGTACGGCGGAACACGTGAAATTCCGTCGGAATCCGGGAGGACCATCTCCCAAGGCTAAATACTCCCTAGTGACCGATAGTGAACCAGTACCGTGAGGGAAAGGTGAAAAGCACCCCGGAAGGGGAGTGAAAGAGATCCTGAAACCGTGTGCCTACAAGTAGTCAGAGCCCGTTAACGGGTGATGGCGTGCCTTTTGTAGAATGAACCGGCGAGTTACGATCCCGTGCAAGGTTAAGCAGAAGATGCGGAGCCGCAGCGAAAGCGAGTCTGAATAGGGCGCATGAGTACGTGGTCGTAGACCCGAAACCAGGTGATCTACCCATGTCCAGGGTGAAGTTCAGGTAACACTGAATGGAGGCCCGAACCCACGCACGTTGAAAAGTGCGGGGATGAGGTGTGGGTAGGGGTGAAATGCCAATCGAACCTGGAGATAGCTGGTTCTCTCCGAAATAGCTTTAGGGCTAGCCTCAAGGTAAGAGTCTTGGAGGTAGAGCACTGATTGGACTAGGGGCCCCTACCGGGTTACCGAATTCAGTCAAACTCCGAATGCCAATGACTTATCCTTGGGAGTCAGACTGCGAGTGATAAGATCCGTAGTCGAAAGGGAAACAGCCCAGACCGCCAGCTAAGGTCCCAAAGTATACGTTAAGTGGAAAAGGATGTGGAGTTGCTTAGACAACCAGGATGTTGGCTTAGAAGCAGCCACCATTTAAAGAGTGCGTAATAGCTCACTGGTCGAGTGACTCTGCGCCGAAAATGTACCGGGGCTAAACGTATCACCGAAGCTGCGGACTGTTCTTCGAACAGTGGTAGGAGAGCGTTCTAAGGGCTGTGAAGCCAGACCGGAAGGACTGGTGGAGCGCTTAGAAGTGAGAATGCCGGTATGAGTAGCGAAAGAGGGGTGAGAATCCCCTCCACCGAATGCCTAAGGTTTCCTGAGGAAGGCTCGTCCGCTCAGGGTTAGTCGGGACCTAAGCCGAGGCCGAAAGGCGTAGGCGATGGACAACAGGTTGATATTCCTGTACCACCTCCTCACCATTTGAGCAATGGGGGGACGCAGGAGGATAGGGTAAGCGCGGTATTGGATATCCGCGTCCAAGCAGTTAGGCTGGGAAATAGGCAAATCCGTTTCCCATAAGGCTGAGCTGTGATGGCGAGCGAAATATAGTAGCGAAGTTCCTGATTCCACACTGCCAAGAAAAGCCTCTAGCGAGGTGAGAGGTGCCCGTACCGCAAACCGACACAGGTAGGCGAGGAGAGAATCCTAAGGTGATCGAGAGAACTCTCGTTAAGGAACTCGGCAAAATGACCCCGTAACTTCGGGAGAAGGGGTGCTCTGTTAGGGTGCAAGCCCGAGAGAGCCGCAGTGAATAGGCCCAGGCGACTGTTTAGCAAAAACACAGGTCTCTGCGAAGCCGTAAGGCGAAGTATAGGGGCTGACGCCTGCCCGGTGCTGGAAGGTTAAGAGGAGCGCTTAGCGTAAGCGAAGGTGCGAATTGAAGCCCCAGTAAACGGCGGCCGTAACTATAACGGTCCTAAGGTAGCGAAATTCCTTGTCGGGTAAGTTCCGACCCGCACGAAAGGCGCAACGATCTGGGCACTGTCTCAACGAGAGACTCGGTGAAATTATAGTACCTGTGAAGATGCAGGTTACCCGCGACAGGACGGAAAGACCCCGTGGAGCTTTACTGCAGCCTGATATTGAATGTTGGTACAGCTTGTACAGGATAGGTAGGAGCCTTGGAAACCGGAGCGCCAGCTTCGGTGGAGGCATCGGTGGGATACTACCCTGGCTGTATTGACCTTCTAACCCGCCGCCCTTATCGGGCGGGGAGACAGTGTCAGGTGGGCAGTTTGACTGGGGCGGTCGCCTCCTAAAAGGTAACGGAGGCGCCCAAAGGTTCCCTCAGAATGGTTGGAAATCATTCGCAGAGTGTAAAGGCACAAGGGAGCTTGACTGCGAGACCTACAAGTCGAGCAGGGACGAAAGTCGGGCTTAGTGATCCGGTGGTTCCGCATGGAAGGGCCATCGCTCAACGGATAAAAGCTACCCCGGGGATAACAGGCTTATCTCCCCCAAGAGTCCACATCGACGGGGAGGTTTGGCACCTCGATGTCGGCTCATCGCATCCTGGGGCTGTAGTCGGTCCCAAGGGTTGGGCTGTTCGCCCATTAAAGCGGTACGCGAGCTGGGTTCAGAACGTCGTGAGACAGTTCGGTCCCTATCCGTCGCGGGCGCAGGAAATTTGAGAGGAGCTGTCCTTAGTACGAGAGGACCGGGATGGACGCACCGCTGGTGTACCAGTTGTTCTGCCAAGGGCATCGCTGGGTAGCTATGTGCGGACGGGATAAGTGCTGAAAGCATCTAAGCATGAAGCCCCCCTCAAGATGAGATTTCCCATTCCGCAAGGAAGTAAGATCCCTGAAAGATGATCAGGTTGATAGGTCTGAGGTGGAAGTGTGGCGACACATGGAGCTGACAGATACTAATCGATCGAGGACTTAACCATATTTTTGAATGATGTCACACCTGTTATCTAGTTTTGAGAGAA
>JAHREI010000018.1:0-2500 GCA_021733665.1 Bacillus subtilis | reverse complement strand
TCTATTTAGGTAGAGCGTTGGGCGAATACCTCAGGGGGTAGAGCACTGAATGGGTAATGGGGACTCACCGTCTTACTGATCTCAATCAAACTCCGAATACCTGAGAGTACTACCCAGCAGACACACGGCGGGTGCTAACGTCCGTCGTGAAGAGGGCAACAACCCTGACCACCATCTAAGGTCCCTAAGTTATGGCTAAGTGGGAAAGGATGTGAGGATCCCAAAACAACCAGGATGTTGGCTTAGAAGCAGCCATCATTTAAAGAAAGCGTAACAGCTCACTGGTCTAGATAAGGGTCTTTGCGCCGAAAATGTACCGGGGCTAAAGCCATACACCGAAGCTGTGGATGCACGTATGTGCGTGGTAGCGGAGCGTTCTGTAAGCCTGTGAAGGGATACTCGTGAGAGATCCTGGAGGTATCAGAAGTGAGAATGCTGACATGAGTAACGATAAAGAGTGTGAGAGACACTCTCGCCGAAAGTCCAAGGGTTCCTGCTTAAAGTTAATCTGAGCAGGGTTAGCCGGCCCCTAAGGCGAGGCCGAAAGGCGTAGTCGATGGGAACCACGTTAATATTCGTGGGCCTGTGGGTAGTGACGGATCGCGTGTGTTGTAAGGTCTTATTGGATTGATCTTGCAGCGAAGCGGTTCCAGGAAATAGCTCCCACATATAGACCGTACCCTAAACCGACACTGGTGGACTGGTAGAGTATACCAAGGCGCTTGAGAGAACTGCGTTGAAGGAACTCGGCAAATTGCACGCGTAACTTCGGAAGAAGCGTGACCCTTGTTTGCGCAAGCAGATGAGGGTGGCACAGACCAGGGGGTAGCGACTGTTTACCAAAAACACAGGGCTCTGCGAAGTCGCAAGACGACGTATAGGGTCTGACGCCTGCCCGGTGCTGGAAGGTTAAGAGGAGAGGTGCAAGCCTTGAATTGAAGCCCCAGTAAACGGCGGCCGTAACTATAACGGTCCTAAGGTAGCGAAATTCCTTGTCGGGTAAGTTCCGACCTGCACGAATGGCGTAACGACTTCCCCGCTGTCTCCAACGCAGACTCAGTGAAATTGAATTCCCCGTGAAGATGCGGGGTTCCTGCGGTTAGACGGAAAGACCCCGTGCACCTTTACTATAGCTTTACACTGGCATTTGTGGCGACATGTGTAGGATAGGTGGTAGACTTTGAAGCGGAGGCGCCAGCCTTCGTGGAGTCATCCTTGAAATACCACCCTTATCGTCATAGATGTCTAACTGCGACCCGTATATCCGGGTCCAGGACCGTGTATGGTGGGTAGTTTGACTGGGGCGGTCGCCTCCTAAAGAGTAACGGAGGCGCGCGATGGTGGGCTCAGAACGGTCGGAAATCGTTCGTCGAGTGCAATGGCATAAGCCCGCCTGACTGCAAGACAGACAAGTCGAGCAGAGACGAAAGTCGGTCATAGTGATCCGGTGGTCCCGTGTGGAAGGGCCATCGCTCAACGGATAAAAGGTACGCCGGGGATAACAGGCTGATGACCCCCAAGAGTCCATATCGACGGGGTTGTTTGGCACCTCGATGTCGACTCATCGCATCCTGGGGCTGGAGCAGGTCCCAAGGGTATGGCTGTTCGCCATTTAAAGCGGTACGTGAGTTGGGTTCAGAACGTCGTGAGACAGTTCGGTCCCTATCTGCCGTGGGTGTAGGAATATTGAAAGGATCTGTCCCTAGTACGAGAGGACCGGGATGGACGTATCTCTGGTGGATCTGTTGTCGTGCCAACGGCATAGCAGAGTAGCTATATACGGACTAGATAACCGCTGAAGGCATCTAAGCGGGAAACTAACCTTAAAACGAGTATTCCCTATCAGAGCCGTGGAAGACCACCACGTTGATAGGCCGGATGTGGAAGTGCGGTAACGCATGCAGCTGACCGGTACTAATAGCTCGATCGACTTGATTGTTCTCATTATCAATATCCATCAGCGACGACCAATGGTCGTCGATGATAGAATTAGACTAGCGCTCACGGATCGTACGCAGCTAAAGCTGCTGATCCTCCGCGTGGGCGGCCAAAAGTGGCCGACGTGCGGTCGCACTTGCGAACACTGCGTGTTCGTGGTCGTGGCGCTAAGATCTTATGCACGAAAAACCAGCTTCTTATTTGTTTCTGTGCCCTTTGCTGACCTGGTGGTTATGGCGGAGCGGCTGCACCCGATCCCATTCCGAACTCGGCCGTGAAACGCTCCAGCGCCGATGGTACTTTGTCTTAAGACACGGGAGAGTAGGTCGCTGCCAGGTCTGCAAAAGGCACACAAACAAATCAACATCTTCTCAAATCACAACAATGCGCAAAAAAAACGCAAATCAATCGCTTAGCAAAAACAAATCTGCATGAGACAAACAACGTCTTTAAGCGATCTTCAAGATGCAATCGCATCCGTGACGCGGGGTGGAGCAGCCCGGTAGCTCGTCAGGCTCATAACCTGAAGGCCGCAGGTTCAAATCCTGCCCCCGCAACCAAA
>JAHREI010000017.1 GCA_021733665.1 Bacillus subtilis | reverse complement strand
GCGTGGAAATGGTTATGCCGGGCGACAACGTAACTGTTGATGTTGCGCTGATCGTGCCAATCGCTATGGAAGAAAAGCTCCGTTTCGCGATCCGTGAAGGTGGTCGCACCGTTGGTGCAGGTATCGTCGCTTCGATCATCGAATAATAAAGATTTTACAAGGCTGGTCAGCCAGCCTTGTCTCTGCTCTAATAATTAGAGTGAAAAGTTTAGGGGTATAGCTCAGTTGGTAGAGCGACGGTCTCCAAAACCGTAGGTCGCGGGTTCGAGCCCTGCTGCCCCTGCCATTTTGAAAACGGCACTGTATTAATTTACAGTGTCGTTTTTTTATGTTTAGATGATTGATGTGTCCGTAATGCATAAACATGGCTGAACATATTTGTTCTGCGGTTCTGCGCTCTGTAGCAGGGCAGGGGTGGCAATATGCGCTTTTGGTGCATGATATGCGGGAATTTATTATATCTTAGCATATGGGCTTGTGTTTTTGAGGAATCGGCACTATGTAGGGTCGATAAATAGGCGGTGCGTGGGATTGAGCTTTCGTCCGGCGTGCCGTAATCTTGTGGGTTCTTTCTGATTAATGCATTCTTAATGACTTGTTTTGATTGGGAATAATTTTAATCAAGCGCAGAGTGGCAAATGGCGTCCAAAACAAATCCGATTACCTTTTTCCGTCAGGTTCGTGCTGAGACGGCTAAAGTAACGTGGCCGACCCGGCGTGAAACTGTAATTTCAACAATCATGGTTGTGATTATGGCTTTCTTGGCGGCGCTGTTTTTCTTTGTTGCTGATCAGTTGATGGCTTATGGCGTTGAATTGCTTCTGAGTCTCGGGCGTTAAGAGTGGCTTTGTTGGCGTTTCGGCTGGTGTGAGCTATACGGGAGAAGCATAATGACTGCGCGTTGGTATATCGTACACGCATATTCGAATTTCGAAAAAAAGGTTGCTGAGGCAATCGAAGAAAAAGCGAAGCAGAAGGGTCTGTTTCATCTTTTTGAAAAAATTCTTGTGCCGACAGAGAAAATCGTGGAAGTGCGCCGCGGCCGTAAGGTTGACGCAGAGCGCAAGTTCTTCCCTGGCTATGTTCTTGTTCGCGCTAATCTGACGGATGATGTTTATCATCTGATCAAAAACACTCCACGGGTAACCGGTTTCCTTGGTTCTGAATCAAAGCCGGTTCCGATCAGTGATCGTGAAGTTCAGCAGATTCTGTCTCAGGTGCAGGATGGTGTCGAGCGTCCACGCGCTTCTGTATCGTTTGAAGTGGGTGAATCTGTACGTGTTTCCGATGGTCCGTTTGCTTCGTTCAACGGTATCGTTCAGGAGGTCGATGAGGATCGTTCCCGTCTGAAGGTTGAGGTTTCAATCTTTGGTCGTGCTACGCCGGTTGATCTGGATTTTGGTCAGGTTGATAAACTCTGATCAATTCGGCCTTCGGGCTGAAAGGTCGCTCAGGCGGCAAAATGGGTGGAAGGGGCGCAGGCTTAGCCGCTCTGTCAACCGAACCACCCGCTGCAACGCTGTGTTGCACAGCGTAAAAGAGTGTCTGTAAAGACATTTAACTTTGCCCTGAGGGGCGAGAATAAAGGCAGATAGTAATGGCTAAGAAAATTGCAGGCCAGCTTAAGCTTCAGGTAGCTGCTGGCGCCGCAAACCCATCGCCACCAATTGGTCCGGCTCTGGGTCAGCGCGGTATTAACATCATGGAATTCTGTAAGGCATTTAATGCTGCCACACAGGAACTTGAAAAAGGTTCGCCAATTCCTGTTGTCATCACCTATTATCAGGATAAGTCCTTCACATTCGTGCTGAAGACTCCTCCTGTAACCTACTTCCTCAAGAAAGCTGCTAACCTGAAGTCCGGTTCGAAAGAGCCTGGTAAATCTTCAGCTGGCACGATTTCTCGTGACAAAGTGCGCGAAATTGCTGAAGCCAAAATGAAAGACCTGAATGCGTCTGACATCGAAGCTGCAATGCGCATGATCGAAGGTTCGGCCCGTTCGATGGGTCTGAAGGTGGAAGGCTGATACGATGGCGAAAATTTCAAAGCGTGTCGCTAAAATCCGTGAAGGCGTAGAGCCAATGAAACTTTACGATCTGGGCACTGCGCTCGGTCTCGTAAAGGAACGTGCTGTTGCGAAATTTGACGAAACTATCGAAGTTTCGATGAATCTCGGTGTAGATCCACGTCATGCTGACCAGATGGTTCGCGGCGTTGTTAATCTGCCAAACGGTACAGGCCGTACTGTTCGCGTTGCTGTATTTGCCCGTGGTGACAAAGCTGAAGAAGCTAAGAAAGCCGGTGCGGATATCGTTGGTGCGGAAGACCTGTTTGAAACCATCAATGCCGGCAATATCGATTTCGATCGCTGCATTGCTACCCCTGACATGATGCCACTCGTTGGTCGTCTGGGTAAGGTTCTCGGTCCACGTGGTATGATGCCAAACCCTAAAGTCGGTACTGTAACAGTTGATGTTGCCGGTGCTGTTAAGGCTTCAAAGGGCGGCGCTGTTGAATTCCGCGTTGAAAAAGCCGGTATCATCCATGCAGGTATTGGTAAGGCTTCTTTTGAAGTTAAAGCTCTGGAAGAAAACATCCGCGCTTTCGCAGATGCAGTTCTGAAGGCTAAACCAGCTGGTGCAAAGGGTGAATACCTGAAGCGCGTTGCGGTTTCTTCGACAATGGGCGTTGGCGTTAAGGTTGAGCCTTCAACCGTTAAAATCGTCTGATTTGCATTTACAGAATAAATCTGTAAAAGCCTGATTCAAATACTGTCCGAGTAAAAGCAGTATATGAGTTTCTAAAAAGTTTCCGGGGCCTTTGGGCCCGGATCACCGGAAGTAAAATTCCGGTATCCTGTCCGAGATTGCAGGTGGCTCGCCTTAATTTTTATGAGCCTGCATGAGACGTGGAATGACCTTATTTTTTACAGCTATGCTGTGTTTAAGGTTTGAACCGTAGTTGCCTTGACCGGATCTGCTCTCGGGCGGTGAAGGGGAAGGGGACAGGAACCTCGTATGTTGGATAGCACTTCTTACACGCTATCCGGCAAAGGCAACCCGGTAAGGATGCTCCTGTGCATTCTTACCAACTGGAGAGAGACAGTGGAAAAAGCGGAAAAGCGCGAATTTGTCACTTGGCTGAACGGCACTTTCAAAGAGTCCGGCTCGGTCGTCGTGGCCCACTATAGCGGTCTCACAGTTGCACAGATGAGCGATCTTCGCGAAAAAATCCGTGCAGCAGGCGGCGCCGTTAAAGTCGCGAAGAACCGTCTTGCCAAAATCGCTCTTCAGGGCACGGAGTCCGAAGGCATTGCAAATCTGTTCACTGGACAGACTGTAATTGCTTATGCAGTTGATCCAATTGCAGCTCCAAAAGTAGCGGTAGAATTCGCTAAGACCAATGACAAGCTTGTCATTCTTGGTGGTTCTATGGGTGCGACAACTCTCGATGCAGAAGGCGTGAAAGCTCTTGCTTCCCTGCCGTCGCTCGACGAACTGCGCGCCAAGTTGGTTGGTATGGTTCAGACACCAGCCACCCGTCTCGCTGTGCTTACAAGCGCGCCAGCAGGTCAAATTGCTCGCGTTATCGGCGCACATGCCCGGAAGAACGAAGCGGCGTAAGGCCGTTCTCGCTGTTACAACAGTTCAAACCTTAATTTAAAGGAATATACCATGGCTGATCTCGCAAAGATCGTTGAAGACCTGTCCGCTCTGACCGTTCTGGAAGCTGCAGAACTGTCCAAGCTTCTTGAAGAAAAGTGGGGCGTATCTGCTGCTGCTCCTGTAGCAGTTGCTGCTGCTGCCGGTGCTGCTGCACCAGCCGCTGAAGAAAAGACCGAATTTGACGTTGTCCTCGCTGATGGCGGCGCAAACAAGATCAACGTGATCAAAGAAGTTCGCGCAATCACCGGTCTGGGTCTGAAAGAAGCTAAGGACCTCGTAGAAGGTGCTCCTAAGGCTGTTAAAGAAGGCGCGTCGAAAGACGAAGCTGAAAAAATCAAAGCTCAGCTCGAAGCAGCTGGCGCTAAGGTTGAACTCAAGTAATTTGAGTTATTCGGCGGGCCTAACAGCCCGCCGTTTTCCGCTTGTAGCGGAAGTTTTTGGTAAGTGCCTGATTTTAGGTGACAAACAAAAGCAGATAGCATAATGAACTTAATATGTCTTTCATAGTTAATGTCAGATTATCAAGTTCAAACGGTTACAAACCCTTTTCCTGACAGAAGAGCAGCTGTCAGGAAACGGGTTTTGACCCGTTCATAGGACCGTCGTAAGACGGCAAGCAACAGGCCCTGGTATTTCCATGGGCTCAGAACGCCGTAAGGCACAGAACGAGGAGCGACGATGGCTCAGACCCACTCTTTTAACGGTCGTAAGCGCGTACGCAAATTTTTCGGCAAGATTCCAGAAGTCGCCCAGATGCCGAACCTCATTGAGGTTCAGAAGGCATCCTATGACCAGTTCCTTATGGTCGATGAACCTAAGGGTGGACGTCCTGACGAAGGTTTGCAGGCTGTTTTTAAGTCGGTGTTTCCGATCTCGGATTTTTCCGGGGCCTCTATGCTCGAGTTCGTCAAGTACGAATTCGACGCGCCAAAGTTCGATGTGGATGAGTGCCGCCAGCGTGATCTGACCTATTCAGCACCGCTGAAAGTGACACTGCGTCTTATCGTTTTTGATATTGACGAAGATACAGGCGCAAAGTCCATTAAAGACATCAAGGAACAGGATGTCTATATGGGCGATATGCCGCTCATGACCGACAACGGTACCTTTATTGTCAATGGTACGGAGCGTGTTATCGTTTCGCAGATGCACCGTTCGCCTGGTGTATTCTTTGATCACGATAAAGGTAAAACGCATTCTTCGGGCAAGCTTTTGTTCGCAGCACGCGTGATTCCGTATCGCGGTTCATGGCTGGATATTGAATTCGACGCCAAAGATATCGTTTACGCGCGTATTGACCGCCGTCGTAAGATTCCTACCACATCGCTGCTGATGGCGTTGGGTATGGATGGTGAAGAAATTCTCTCGACCTTCTATAACGCTGTCACCTATTCGCGTGACGGTGAAAATTGGCGTATCCCGTATTCGGCTGATCGCTTCAAAGGTATGAAAATCATCGGCGATATGCTCGATGCTGATACCGGTGAAGTTGTTGCTGAAAGCGGACGTAAGCTGACTGCGCGCGCTGCCAAGCAGATCGCGGAGAAGGGCGTTAAAGCTATCCGTGCAACGGATGATGATCTGCTCGGTTCATACCTTGCAGAGGATATCGTTAACTACGCAACCGGTGAGATTTATCTCGAAGCCGGTGATGAAATTGACGAGAAAACTCTGAAAGTTCTGCTCGAAACCGGTGGCAACGAGATCAATATTCTTGATATCGACCATGTGAATGTAGGTGCTTACATCCGCAATACGCTGGCTGCTGACAAGAACCAGTCCCGTCAGGATGCGCTGTTCGACATCTACCGTGTGATGCGTCCGGGTGAGCCTCCGACAATGGATTCCGCAGAGGCGATGTTTGAATCGCTGCTGTTTGATGCAGAGCGTTACGATCTGTCGGCCGTTGGTCGTGTTAAGATGAATATGCGTCTTGACCTCGATGCGGAAGATACTGTTCGTGTTCTGCGCAAGGAAGACATTCTGGCTGTTATCAAGACGCTCGTAGAATTGCGTGATGGTAAGGGCGAAATCGACGATATCGATAACCTCGGCAACCGTCGTGTACGTTCTGTTGGCGAGCTGATGGAAAATCAGTATCGCGTTGGTTTGCTGCGCATGGAGCGCGCAATCAAAGAGCGTATGTCTTCGATCGAAATCGATACAGTGATGCCACAGGATCTGATTAACGCGAAGCCGGCTGCTGCCGCTGTGCGTGAATTCTTCGGTTCTTCACAGCTGTCGCAGTTTATGGATCAGACCAACCCGCTGTCTGAAATTACCCATAAGCGTCGTCTGTCGGCTCTCGGACCCGGCGGTCTGACCCGTGAACGCGCAGGCTTTGAAGTCCGCGACGTTCATCCGACCCATTACGGCCGTATCTGCCCGATTGAAACACCGGAAGGTCCGAATATCGGTCTGATCAACTCGCTCGCAACTTTTGCGCGCGTCAACAAATATGGTTTCATTGAGAGCCCGTACCGTAAGATTATTGACGGTAAGGTGACCAATGAGGTCGTTTATCTTTCCGCTATGGAAGAAGCTAAGCACTACGTTGCTCAGGCCAATGCTGAAATCGGTGAAAATGGCGAATTCGTTGAAGAATTCGTAATTTCCCGTCACTCCGGTGAAGTTCTGATGGCTCCGCGTGAAAACGTGGATCTGATGGACGTTTCGCCGAAGCAGCTGGTTTCTGTTGCTGCTGCGCTTATTCCGTTCCTGGAAAACGACGACGCCAACCGCGCTCTTATGGGCTCTAACATGCAGCGTCAGGCCGTGCCTCTGGTACGTGCAGAAGCGCCGTTTGTTGGTACCGGTATGGAGCCGATTGTTGCCCGTGACTCCGGCGCGGCTATTGGTGCACGCCGCGGTGGTATTGTTGATCAGGTGGATGCGACACGTATCGTTGTCCGTGCAACTGAAGATCTCGACCCTTCGAAGTCCGGTGTTGATATTTACCGCCTGATGAAGTTCCAGCGCTCCAACCAGAGCACCTGCATTAACCAGCGTCCGCTTGTGCGCGTTGGCGATCGTGTAGGGAAGGGCGACATCATTGCTGATGGTCCGTCGACTGATCTCGGTGATCTGGCGCTTGGCCGTAACGTGCTCGTCGCGTTCATGCCTTGGAACGGTTACAACTACGAAGACTCCATCCTGCTTTCTGAAAAGATTGTTTCGGATGACGTGTTCACTTCGATCCATATCGAAGAATTCGAAGTTGCTGCCCGTGATACCAAGCTCGGACCTGAGGAAATCACACGCGATATTCCGAACGTTTCGGAAGAAGCACTGAAGAACCTCGACGAAGCCGGTATTGTCTACATCGGTGCGGAAGTTCATCCTGGCGATATTCTCGTCGGTAAGATTACACCAAAGGGTGAAAGCCCGATGACGCCGGAAGAAAAACTTCTGCGCGCTATCTTTGGTGAAAAGGCTTCTGACGTCCGTGACACCTCAATGCGTATGCCTCCGGGAACATACGGTACTGTTGTGGAAGTTCGCGTTTTCAACCGCCACGGCGTTGAAAAAGACGAACGCGCAATGGCAATTGAGCGTGAAGAAATCGAACGTCTGGCAAAAGACCGCGACGACGAACAGTCTATTCTTGACCGTAACACCTATGGTCGTCTGGCAGATATGCTGGAAGGTAAGATTACTGCTGCTGGTCCTAAGGGCTTCAAGAAGGGCGTTGCGGTTAACCGCGATATCCTGACTGAATATCCGCGTTCCCAGTGGTGGCAGTTTGCCGTTGAAGACGAAAAGAGCCAGAGTGAACTCGAAGCTCTGCGCAACCAATACGACGCATCTAAGAAGCTGCTTGAAACACGCTTCATGGATAAGGTCGAAAAGGTACAGCGCGGCGATGAAATGGCTCCGGGCGTCATGAAGATGGTTAAGGTCTTTGTTGCTGTTAAGCGCAAGATCCAGCCGGGTGACAAGATGGCCGGCCGTCACGGTAACAAGGGTGTGGTTTCCCGCATTCTGCCAGTAGAAGATATGCCGTTCCTTGAAGATGGTACGCATGCGGACATCGTGCTTAACCCTCTGGGTGTGCCGTCCCGTATGAACGTGGGTCAGATTCTTGAAACACATCTGGGCTGGGCATGTGCCGGTATGGGTAAGAAGATCGGGGAACTGATCGAGGTCTATAAAGAGACCGCCAATATCCAGCCGCTGCGTGACACTCTGGAGCATATCTATCCGGACAATGACCGTAACGAACCGGTTCGCTCTTATGATGACGATTCTGTCCTCATGCTTGCTGATCAGGTGAAGCGCGGCGTGTCGATTGCAACACCGGTCTTTGACGGTGCCGTAGAAGCAGACATCAATGCGATGCTTGCTGATGCAGGTCTGGCAACTTCCGGTCAGTCGACACTCTATGACGGCCGTACAGGCGAACCTTTTGATCGTCAGGTGACAATGGGCTATATTTATATGCTCAAACTGCACCACCTGGTTGATGATAAGATCCACGCCCGTTCGATCGGACCTTACTCGCTCGTCACACAGCAGCCGCTGGGTGGTAAGGCGCAGTTCGGTGGTCAGCGCTTCGGTGAAATGGAAGTCTGGGCGCTTGAAGCCTATGGTGCAGCTTATACACTGCAGGAAATGCTCACCATCAAGTCTGATGACGTGGCAGGCCGTACCAAGGTTTATGAAGCGATTGTACGCGGTGATGATACATTCGAAGCGGGTATTCCTGAGAGCTTTAACGTTCTCGTTAAGGAAATGCGTTCGCTTGGTCTGAATGTTGAACTCGACGATACACGCGACTTCGTAGCGCCGGCAGAGCTGCCTGACGCAGCAGAGTAAAAACAACAGGCGTGACGCGGGTATTCCGCGCCACGCCATTATTGCCATTATTTGGCAGTATGTTTTGAAATTATGACGGTTTCAGACCCTGCGTCTGACTGTTGCGGTTAAAGGGCAGATGCCCGTCAGAGAGTGTCAAGGCGCCAGTGTTGCGTGCCGGATACCGCTCTGCATATAGATTCAAACGCATGATGCTGTCGCGGAAGTAGGCCAACTTTTGTGAAGCATGATGCCCGAAGGAGAACGGCATGAACCAAGAGGTCATGAATCTTTTCAATCCTCAGGCTCCGGCGCAGACATTCGATTCCATCCGGATTTCGATTGCGTCCCCTGAGAAGATTCTATCCTGGTCATACGGCGAGATCAAAAAGCCAGAAACGATCAATTACCGTACGTTCAAGCCTGAACGCGATGGTCTTTTCTGCGCGCGTATCTTCGGCCCGATCAAGGACTATGAGTGCCTGTGCGGTAAGTACAAGCGCATGAAATACAAGGGCATTATCTGTGAGAAGTGCGGCGTTGAAGTAACGCTGTCACGCGTGCGTCGTGAGCGCATGGGCCATATCGAACTGGCTGCTCCTGTTGCCCATATCTGGTTCCTGAAGTCGCTTCCTTCGCGTATCGGCACATTGCTTGATATGACGCTGAAGGATATCGAACGCGTTCTGTATTTTGAAAACTACATTGTTACCGAACCAGGTCTGACTTCCCTGAAAGAGCATCAGCTGCTTTCAGAAGAAGAATACATGATCGCTGTTGATGAATTCGGTGAAGACCAGTTCACAGCACTTATTGGTGCGGAAGCGATCTATGATCTGCTGGCTTCGATGGAACTCGACAAGATTGCTGTGCAGCTGCGCACTGATCTGGCCGAAACCACATCGGAACTGAAGACAAAAAAACTGATGAAGCGTCTCAAAATCGTTGAGAACTTCATGGAGTCCGGCAACCGTCCTGAGTGGATGATCATGAAGATCGTTCCGGTGATCCCACCGGATCTGCGTCCGCTTGTACCGCTGGACGGCGGTCGTTTTGCGACTTCCGATCTGAACGACCTTTACCGTCGTGTGATCAACCGTAACAACCGTCTGAAGCGCCTGATGGAGCTTCGTGCGCCTGGCATCATTATCCGTAACGAAAAGCGTATGCTGCAGGAAGCTGTGGATGCTCTGTTCGATAACGGCCGTCGCGGTCGTACCATTACCGGTGCGAACAAGCGTCCGCTGAAGTCGCTTTCGGATATGCTGAAAGGTAAGCAGGGTCGTTTCCGTCAGAACCTTCTCGGTAAGCGCGTCGACTATTCTGGTCGTTCGGTTATCGTGACCGGTCCTGAGCTGAAACTGCACCAGTGCGGTCTGCCTAAGAAAATGGCTTTGGAACTGTTCAAGCCGTTTATCTATGCACGTCTTGACGCCAAGGGCTTCTCCTCGACTGTTAAACAGGCGAAGAAGCTGGTTGAAAAAGAACGTCCGGAAGTTTGGGATATCCTTGATGAGGTTATTCGCGAGCATCCGGTTCTCCTCAACCGTGCGCCTACGCTGCACAGACTGGGTATTCAGGCTTTCGAACCAACTCTGATTGAAGGTAAGGCAATTCAGCTGCACCCGCTCGTTTGTACTGCGTTTAACGCGGACTTCGACGGTGACCAGATGGCTGTTCACGTGCCGCTGTCGCTTGAAGCGCAGCTCGAAGCACGCGTTCTGATGATGTCGACCAACAACATTCTGCATCCGGCAAACGGTCTTCCGATCATCGTGCCGTCGCAGGATATGGTTCTCGGTCTCTACTACCTGTCGATCGTTGCTGAAAACGAACCTGGTCAGGGCATGACTTTCGCCGATATGGGCGAATTGCAACATGCGCTGGAAACCAAGACCGTTACGCTGCATACAAAGATCAAAGGCCGCTTCAAATCCGTTGATGCGGAAGGCAAGCCTGTATCGAAAATCTTTGATACAACACCTGGCCGTCTGATCCTTGGTGAATTGCTGCCGAAGAACGCCAATGTTCCTTTCGACATTTGCAATCAGGAAATGACCAAGAAGAACATCTCCAAGATGATCGATCTGGTTTACCGTCATTGCGGTCAGAAAGAGACAGTGATCTTCTGTGACCGCGTCATGCAGCTCGGCTTTGCTCATGCTTGCCGCGCCGGTATTTCCTTCGGTAAGGATGACATGGTCATTCCTGCTGCTAAGGCAAAAATCGTTGCTGACACCGAAGCTTTGGCTAAGGAATATGAACAGCAGTACAATGACGGTCTGATCACTCAGGGCGAAAAGTACAACAAGGTAGTTGATGCCTGGGGTAAAGCGACTGACAAGATCGCCGACGAAATGATGGCCCGTATTAAGGCCGTTGAATTCGATCCGGAAACCGGTCGTCAGAAGCAGATGAACTCCATCTACATGATGTCGCACTCCGGTGCCCGTGGTTCGCCATCGCAGATGCGTCAGCTCGGCGGTATGCGTGGTCTGATGGCCAAGCCTTCTGGTGAGATTATCGAAACACCGATTATCTCGAACTTTAAAGAAGGTCTGACCGTGAACGAGTACTTCAACTCGACACACGGTGCCCGTAAGGGTCTGGCCGATACGGCTCTGAAAACCGCTAACTCCGGTTATCTGACACGCCGTCTCGTTGACGTTGCGCAGGATGCGATCATTTCTGAACCGGATTGCGGTGCGACCGTTGGTCTGACGATGAACCCGATTGTTGACGCCGGTCAGATCGTTGCCTCGCTTGGTATGCGTATTCTGGGCCGTGTTGCTCTGGACGACATTACACATCCGGCTTCGGGTGAAGTGATTGTTGCTTCCGGTGACATGATCGAAGAACGTCATGTCGAAGTGATCGAAAAGGCTGGTATCCAGACTGTTCGTATCCGTTCGGCTCTGACCTGTCTCACCCGCTCCGGCGTGTGCGGTAAGTGCTATGGTCGTGACCTTGCACGTGGTACTCCTGTGAACAAAGGTGAAGCTGTCGGTGTTATCGCTGCCCAGTCGATCGGTGAGCCTGGTACTCAGCTGACCATGCGTACGTTCCACCTTGGTGGTACAGCGCAGGTTGTGGACAGCTCTTACCTTGAAGCTTCCTATGAAGGTACTGTTGCACTGCGTAACCGCAATGTGGTTCGCAATTCCGACGGTCACCTGGTGGTTATGGGCCGTAACATGGCCGTTCTCATCATGGATGCTTCGGGCAAGGAACGTGCAAGCCATCGTGTAACTTATGGTTCGCGCCTGTTCGTCGATGACGGTGATGCAGTGAAGCGCGGTCAGCGTCTGGCCGAGTGGGATCCGTATACCCGTCCGATCATCACCGAAGTTGAAGGTGTGATTGAGTTCGAAGATATGGTTGATGGTCTGTCGGTTGCTGAAAACACCGATGAATCCACCGGTATCACCAAGCGCGTTGTTATTGACTGGCGTTCAACACCTCGCGGTGCGGATCTGAAGCCTGCTCTCGTTGTTAAAGACAAGAACGGCAAAGTTGCGAAACTGTCGAAGGGTGGTGAAGCCCGCTTCCAGCTCTCCGTTGAGACCATTCTCTCGGTTGAGCCAGGTGCAACGGTTCGTGTCGGTGACGTGATTGCCCGTCTGCCTATGG
Source organism: Bacillus subtilis (assembly GCA_021733665.1). Classification (GTDB taxonomy): domain Bacteria; phylum Pseudomonadota; class Alphaproteobacteria; order Rhizobiales; family Rhizobiaceae; genus Pseudochrobactrum. The sequence goes on along the minus strand of JAHREI010000017.1, from coordinate 5,028 downwards.
AAAGCGCGAAGACCAAGGATATTACCGGTGGTCTGCCACGTGTTGCTGAACTGTTCGAAGCACGTCGTCCGAAGGATCACGCGATCATCGCTGAAGTTGATGGTACAATCCGTTTCGGCCGCGACTACAAGAACAAGCGCCGCATCATTATTGAACCGAATGACCATAATCTGGAGCCGGTTGAATATCTGATCCCTAAAGGCAAGCCTTTCCATCTTCAGGACGGCGATGCGATCGAAAAGGGTGACTATATTCTCGACGGTAATCCTGCACCGCATGACATTCTGGCGATCAAGGGCGTGGAAGCACTTGCTTCTTACCTCGTGAACGAAATTCAGGAAGTCTATCGTCTGCAGGGTGTGACGATCAACGATAAGCATATCGAAGTGATCGTTCGTCAGATGCTGCAGAAGGTTGAAATCACGGAATCCGGTGACAGCACCTATATTCCGGGTGACCATGTTGACCGTATTGAACTTGACGAAATCAACGATCGTCTGGTTGAAGACGGTAAGAAACCAGCTTCCGGTCTGCCGGTTCTGCTGGGTATCACCAAGGCATCGCTGCAGACACCTTCGTTCATCTCGGCTGCTTCCTTCCAGGAAACAACCCGCGTTCTGACCGAAGCCGCTGTTGCCGGTAAGATGGATACACTGCAGGGTCTGAAGGAAAACGTGATTGTTGGTCGTCTGATCCCGGCAGGTACCGGTGGTATGATGAGCCAGATCCGTCGTATTGCGACAGCCCGTGATGATCTGATCATCGATGAGCGCCGCAAAACTTCCGGTGCGGATGCTGCAAATGCAATGCTGGTTGATATGACCAACAACGCAGCAGAGTAATCTGCAAATTGAAATAAAGAAAAGGCCACCTTCGGGTGGCCTTTTTTGTTGCTCGGGCAGGGTGGTTTAAAGGCTTTTGATCGGAATAGCTTTAGCAAGCCAATTTGAGCGCAAAAAAAGAGCATTCCCAGTTTCACTGAAAATGCTCTTTGATCGTTAAAATGAGAGAGAAAAATTATTCCTCGTCTTCATCCTCATCATCTTCGCTGGAAGCATCGAATTCAATCATGGCAACCTGACCGGAGAGGGCAGTATTATAACCGCTCAGATATGGCTCTTCTTCCGGCTGTTCTGTCAGAGTGCCGATTTCAGAAATCTCGGCTTCAGCAAAACCTTCACTGGCAAGAATTTCCAAAGCAGCCTGAATGACATCTTCTTCCGGTTCTGACTTAAACAGGATGTGGACATTGACGGGATCGCTCTCGCCCTCTTTCCAGGCATCTGCAATAATGAGAAAGACTTCATTCGAATCGGGATTTGTGTCTGACACGGGGTATTCCTTAATTTCCGGTTAAAGCTGCCCTGCATCAGGGCCTGAAACGGCTGAATCAGACTGTCTGCATAAAAGATAATCCGAGAAAAAGACAGTCGGATACGGATTCTGTCCAAGATTTATGTGTTTAGCATTACAAAACAGGCAAAAGCAGACCAAAACACCTCCAAACGGAGGGTTGAAACCGGTTTTTCCTGTCATAAATCAGAAAACTAAGCCACTGGTCTTGACGAAACGTACCTTTAAGCGTATCAGCACACCATCTGAGCCGATGTGAGGCTGGCTGTTCCGGAGTGTCTCGCTCTGGAGTTTGTCTCAAACAGGGTTCGTTTTACGATCTAATATGCAAATATCCGTTCGCATGAAGGTAACTTCCTCTGCTTTTGTTCGGGCATGCCAATGTACCCATTGGCTTAATGTCCGATTCTGTGTATTCGCATAGTGGTGAAACGTCCCTTTGGGGCAAAAGATATGAGTTAATTCAGTAGAGGAAGGTTCAATGCCTACCGTAAACCAGCTAATTCGCAAACCTCGCCAGGCGCAGGTTAAGCGTAATAAGGTTCCTGCTCTGCAGGCGAACCCACAGAAGCGCGGTGTATGTACCCGCGTTTACACAACAACCCCGAAAAAGCCGAACTCGGCGCTGCGTAAAGTAGCAAAGATTCGTCTGACCAACGGCTTTGAAGTCATCGGTTATATTCCGGGTGAAGGTCACAACCTTCAGGAACACTCCGTAGTCATGATCCGCGGCGGCCGCGTCAAGGATTTGCCAGGTGTGCGTTATCACATCATCCGTGGTGTTCTCGATACCCAGGGTGTTAAAAACCGTAAGCAGCGTCGTTCGCTGTATGGTGCTAAGCGTCCTAAATAAGTAATTTTCCGGGGATACCGGCCACCTGATCCTCAGGTGAGTTGAGCCCGATGTAATTAAAGAGATCGACATGTCACGTCGTCATAGTGCTGAGAAGCGTGTAATCAATCCGGATCCAAAGTTTGGTGATCTGGTTGTTACAAAATTCATGAATGCAATCATGCTTCATGGTAAGAAATCTGTTGCGGAGTCCATCGTTTATGGTGCTCTGGATTCTGTTGAAGCGAAAGCTAAGCAGGATGGTCTGGTGATGTTCCATCAGGCGCTCGACAATGTTGCGCCTCATGTGGAAGTGCGCTCACGCCGTGTAGGTGGTGCGACTTATCAGGTTCCTGTTGATGTTCGCCCTGAGCGTCGTCAGGCTCTGGCGATCCGCTGGCTGATCAATGCAGCTCGCAATCGCAATGAAACAACGATGATTGATCGTTTGTCCGGCGAATTGCTTGATGCTGCAAACAACCGTGGTTCTGCCGTTAAGAAGCGTGAAGATACTCACCGTATGGCTGAAGCCAACCGCGCATTCTCGCATTACCGCTGGTAATCGTCGAACTCTATTCAAAGAGCAAATATTATGGCCCGCGAATATAAAATCGAAGACTACCGTAATTTCGGTATTATGGCGCACATCGATGCCGGTAAAACGACAACGACTGAGCGTATCCTGTTCTACACAGGTAAGAACCATAAGATCGGTGAAACCCACGACGGCGCCTCCACAATGGACTGGATGGAGCAGGAGCAGGAACGTGGTATTACCATTACCTCTGCTGCAACAACTACGTTCTGGGAAGGCCGTGATGGCAAGAAGCGTCGCTTCAACATCATCGATACTCCTGGTCACGTTGACTTCACGATTGAGGTTGAGCGTTCCCTTCGCGTTCTCGATGGTGCGATTGCACTTCTCGATGCGAACGCCGGTGTAGAGCCGCAGACTGAAACAGTATGGCGTCAGGCTGAGAAGTACCACGTACCACGTATGGTTCTTGTCAATAAAATGGACAAGATCGGTGCGGATTTCTATCGCTGCGTAGAAATGATCAAGACCCGTCTGGGCGCAACTGCTCTCGTTATTCAGCTGCCAATCGGTGCTGAAAACGAATTCGGTGGTGTGATCGATCTCGTTGAGATGAAGGCGCTGACATGGGACGGCACAATCGGCGCTCCGACGCAGGTTGGTGAAATTCCTGCTGACCTTCAGGCTAAAGCAGAAGAATATCGCGAAAAGCTGATCGAAACTGCTGTTGAAGTTGATGAAGCTGCAATGGAAGCTTACCTGGAAGGCACTCTGCCTACCAATGATGAGCTGCGTGCGTTGATCCGTAAGGGTACGATTGCTGTTCAGTTCCATCCGGTACTTTGCAGCACCGCGTTCAAGAACAAAGGCATTCAGCCTGTTCTGGATGCAGTTGTTGATTATCTGCCAGCTCCGAACGAAGTGCCTGCAATTAAAGGTATCGACGTAAAGACTGAAGAAGAAACAACTCGTGAATCAACGGATGATGCGCCGCTTTCGCTGCTCGCATTCAAGATCATGAACGATCCGTTTGTTGGCTCGCTGACATTCGCGCGTATCTACTCAGGTAAGTTGACCAAAGGTACTTCTCTCGAGAATACCGTTAAAGGTAAGCGTGAGCGTATCGGCCGTATGCTGCAGATGCACTCCAACTCCCGTGAAGATATCGAAGAAGCATTTGCTGGTGATATCGTTGCGCTGGCTGGCCTCAAGGAAACCACGACCGGTGACACGCTCTGCGATCCGCTGAAGCCTGTTATTCTGGAACGTATGGAATTCCCAGAGCCAGTTATCGAAATCGCGATTGAACCAAAGACTAAAGCTGACCAGGAAAAGATGGGTATCGCCCTGAACCGTCTGGCTGCTGAAGATCCTTCGTTCCGCGTTAAGTCCGATGAAGAATCCGGCCAGACAATTATTGCTGGTATGGGTGAACTTCACCTCGACATTCTCGTTGACCGTATGCGTCGTGAGTTCAAGGTTGAAGCTAACATCGGTCAGCCACAGGTTGCTTACCGTGAATCGATCACCCGCAAAGCGGAAATCGATTACACGCATAAGAAGCAGTCCGGTGGTTCGGGTCAGTTCGCTCGCGTTAAGATCGTGTTTGAACCGCATGACGGCGATGACTTCATCTTCGAATCCAAGATCGTTGGTGGTGCTGTTCCTAAGGAATACATCCCAGGCGTTCAGAAGGGTATCGAAAGCGTCATGGGTGCGGGGCCTCTCGCAGGCTTCCCAATGCTCGGTGTGAAAGCAACTCTGATCGATGGTGCATACCACGATGTTGACTCCTCCGTTCTGGCCTTCGAAATCGCTTCCCGTGCAGCATTCCGTGAGGGTGCACAGAAAGCCGGCGCTCAGTTGCTCGAACCGATCATGAAGGTCGAAGTCGTAACTCCTGAGGATTACGTTGGTGACGTTATTGGCGATCTGAACTCCCGTCGCGGTCAGATTTCCGGTACGGAAGCCCGTGGTATCGCTACTGTAGTTAACGCAAATGTTCCACTGGCCAGCATGTTTGGTTATGTGAACAACCTGCGCTCGATGTCACAGGGCCGCGCCCAGTACACCATGCAGTTCGACCATTATGAGCCGGTTCCTGCAGCTGTAGCCGCAGAAATCCAGAAGAAGTTTGCGTAAGCCTTTTGGCTTACGCTCGTTAAAATAAGAATGCCTGAGCAGGCTAAATTAATGGAGAGCTCAGATGGCAAAGAGCAAATTTGAACGTAATAAACCGCACGTCAATATCGGTACAATCGGTCACGTTGACCATGGTAAGACCTCGTTGACAGCTGCTATCACCAAA
>JAHREI010000016.1 GCA_021733665.1 Bacillus subtilis | reverse complement strand
CGTTGATGCAGGTTTCCGGCGGCTCGCAGTCTTTCAATGCTTTGAACCAAATGCGTGTGCTAGGTCGATGGATGCGCATGATTACAATCCCCAACCAATCATCAGTCGCCAAAGCATGGCAGGAGTTTGATGAAGCCGGACGCATGAAACCCTCATCATTTTATGAAAGAGTTGTCGACGTCATGGAAGAACTCATCAAGTTCACCATCCTGACACGGGGCATTTCTGACCACCTGACCGACCGTTACAGTGAACGAAAAGAAGCCGCAGAGAAACTGGAAACCCGTGTTTCGTTGAAATCCATATGACCGATCAGCGCCTTCCTGTTTATGCAATCCTGAGCCTTGGCCTCACACAAATCATCGGCTACGGCACACTCTACTATTCATTCAGTGTGCTGGCTCCGTCCATTGCGGATAGCTATCAGGCAACAACGGAATGGGTTTATGGGATATTGTCCATAGCCTTGCTAGCAGGTGGTGTGCTGGCACCTTGGCTGGGCAAACTCATTGATCGCTTAGGTGCCGCGCAAATTATGACAGTCGGCTCTGCTTTTGCGGCGCTTGCTCTCATCCTTTGCGCAGTCTCCCTCAATTCGCTGGCCTTCATTGTAACGCTTACAATCGTGGAGATTGCAGCCAATCTCGTACAATACGGAGCCGCCTTTGCGCTGCTTGTGCAGATCAAACCAGTGGTTGCCCAGCGCAGCATTGTCTATCTGACATTGATAGCCGGTTTTGCATCCACCATCTTCTGGCCCCTCACTTCACTGCTTCTGCAATGGCTGACATGGCAGCAAATCTATCTGGTCTTTGCCGGTCTTCATCTGGTGATATGCCTCCCGCTGCATTATTCCCTGACACGCACCAGTAAAACAACTCATGACCAACGTAAGAATGATGACAAAGAAATAGCTTCTGTAGCCGGTGCATTGCCTCAGGCATCAAGACGTATGGGCTTCACAGTACTTCTGGCAGCATTTTCCTTACAGGCATTGATATCCTCTGCAATCCTTATCCATATGATCCCGCTACTGTCGGTACTGGGATTAGCAAAGTCAGCAGCCTTTATTGGCGCTGTGTTCGGACCATCGCAAGTTGCCAGCCGCCTGATCAATATGATGGCGGGGAAAACCCTATCCCCCGTAAACTTAGCCATCATCGCAGCCTCGTTCATTGCCTTATCCGTTATGATATTGATGATCGGTGCACCCTATATCCCTGCGGCGATATTATTCGCCTGCCTGTTTGGTTTCGGGAATGGTCTGTTCAGCATTATAAGCGGCTCACTTCCATTATTCTTATTTGGAAGTACCGGATATGGTGCGATGCAGGGAAAACTGATGTCTGCGAGACTGGTCCTATCCGCCATAGCGCCCTTTGCAATGGCCTTCGCACTGAAGAATACGAGTGCCTACATCACTTTGGCGATAATCGTCGTCATATCGATGGCCGGAGGTAGTCTGTACTTTATAATAAAGCAGGGCTTACAGCCTAAAGTTTTCAACTAAGCCTACCACAAAGCTTAATCTCCAAATCACTTCCTATAACACGGAAATTTCCAATTATTTATATTTTCGCCCCGCCTTCATTGGCTGAGGTGGTGAAGCGTTTTCATCCGGCACTACAAACAGCTCACTAACTGTCACATGCAAAGCATCAGCCAATGCTTCCAGCGTCGAAATCGTGACGTTCTCTGTCCCTCGTTCGACCCTACCTACATATGACCTGTCAACATTCGACTCCAAAGCTAACCGCTCCTGAGAGAAGCCCTTAGCCACACGAAGCTTGCGTAAATTCCAACCGATTATCTGTCTTGCGTTCATAGAACGATTAACAGTATAGACGGCTTGACAATCGACGGACTGATGGGCACATATTAAATTTGAGCACACGTTAGTGAACCCAATGGATTCACATAACAATGACAGGGGCAAATGAAGTGCAGAGCGAAGCGATCAAACGTATCGGGTCAATCAGCCAATCAGCTGCAACCCATCAGAAACATACGCAACACGACTAAGGTCGGAAAACAAAGGTCGCTTCGATGGCATACCCAATCCAAATGATAGAACCAGTTACTCATAGAACAGCAGTTGGCTTCAAAGGAATTTCTTGGACCTGCTTATTCTTTGGCCCATTCCCTGCACTCTTTCGCGGTCATTTTGTTGGCTTCTTAATAATGCTCGCAACAATCATACCAACGGTTGGCCTAGCCTCGCTGGTTTATATGTTCGTATATAATAACTGGCATTATAATTGGCTGACCGCAAAAGGCTTCAAACCTGCTGGTGCGATGGGAATGATGGCCAATCACAACATGATCAATGTGAATTTAGGCGAAACAAAATAATCGCTACAGATGGGAGGGCAAGCAACAGACATTCAGCTTGCCCTAAATCACTCTATTCATTTGATTAAACCTGAAAGCGCTTGATATGATGCTGAGCATGGTAATAACTGCCCTCTTAAGCTACAGCAGCATCAACTCATATCGCTGTGTTAACAGCATGAGAACCGTAGGCATTGTAGAAAGCTCATCGTCTTACAATGCCTACTACAAAGCAAACTGCCCTACTCGGATGCGCATGTCGCACGGGACGATCTTCTTCAAACAGAATAATACCACTCCCGAGTAATTTGACTTCCGAAATATAAGATATAACCCTATGAACACAATTTTACATCAGCAGCAATTATCCAAATTGGACCAGTAAATCGGTCCAATTTAATCATTATCATCATCAAAAACTGACGGTTAATATATCACCGCATCACATGGCATTAGCTACAGCACTAAGTAAAGCCCGTATGGAAGCGGTCGCAACATCATCATCTATACCTACACCAAATACTTTTTTTTCATCTGGCACACGACACTCGATATAAGCGACAGCCTGCGAGAGTGTCCCTCTCCTTAATGCATGCTCGTGGTAGTCTACGACATCCAATTCGATACCCAAAGCACTCTCCAATGCGGATAAGGCACCAGATATCAAACCATTACCACGACCGTTCAGCGCAATCTCTTTGCCCTTATGCCTGATCCGGCCAGCGAATATCCGTGCTTCACTGCTCCTTGTTGATTTGCCTTCCTGATAATGCAACAACTCAAATTTAGCATTATTATCCAGATGATAGAGCTTGCTGAACAGCTCCCAGATTATTTCGACTGTTGTTTCTTTACCTGTTTCATCAGCGAAAACCTGCACTTGACGACTAAAATCAATTTGCAATGGACGTGGTAATTTCAGTCCGCGATCCTGCTCCAGCACCCATGCAACTCCACCCTTTCCGGACTGGCTGTTCACGCGGATAACCGCCTCATAACTCTCACCAATATCTTTCGGATCGATTGGCAGATAAGGCATTTCCCATAAAGTATCATTACGACTTTCATGGGCAGCAAAGCCTTTACGGATTGCATCCTGATGCGAACCGGAAAATGCAGTATGAACCAATTCTCCGGCATAAGGGTGACGCGGGTGAACCGGCAGCGCATTACAATACTCAACGGTACGCACAACTTGCCGCATTTCAGGAAAATACAGCTTTGGATCAATCCCTTGAGAATAGAAGTTCAATGCGAGGGTGACCAAATCAACGTTACCTGTCCGCTCACCATTACCAAACAGGCACCCTTCCACGCGGTCCGCTCCTGCCAGCAAAGCTTGTTCAGTTGCAGCCACTGCCGTTCCACGATCATTATGCGGATGCACACTGACAATCACACTATCCCGTCGTGACAGATGACGACAAAACCACTCAATCTGGTCAGCATAGACATTCGGCGTCGCCACCTCTACCGTAGCAGGCAAGTTCAGAATAACTTTATTCTCCAGTGTTGGTTGCCACACATCCAGAACACGTTCACAGATTTCCAATGCAAATTCAGGCTCGGTAAAACAGAAGGTTTCCGGTGAATATTCAAATATCCACTTGGTGTCAGGCTGTTTTTTGCTTTCCTCCAGCATGGCTGTGACACCACTGACCGCAAGATCAATAATTTCCGGTTTGTCCATTTTAAACACCACGCGGCGAAACAGCGGCGCTGTCGCATTATAAAGATGAACAATAGCCTTATGTACGCCCTGTAAGGATTCAAAGGTACGGGCAATCAGATCAGCGCGTGACTGGGTCAATACCTGTATCGTGACGTCATCCGGTATCAGGTTCTCATCAATCAACCGACGTACAAAATTGAATTCAGTTTGTGAAGCTGAGGGAAACGCGACCTCAATCTCTTTAAAACCGATCTCCAGCAACATACGGTAAAACCGCATTTTTTTCTCAATATTCATCGGGTCAGCCAGCGCCTGATTACCATCCCGCAGATCGGTTGATACCCAAATTGGCGCCTGCGTCAAACGACGTTCAGGCCATTGACGGTCTGGCAGACTGACTGGGGAAATAAACGGGCGATATTTACTATCCGGATTATACAACATGATACTCGATCCCTTCTGCTGACAAATGCAGCTTTTTTTGATGCCAAAACAGGACGGCAAGCTACGACCGAGGGGACGCCGTCAGGCCCAGCGGTCGCAACTAAGTCGAAGAAAAAGGGAGAGCTTTATATATAACGCACCCGCCGGAGCATCGAGCTCCAGTGCAATAAAACTATTATAGCGGGTAACGAAGGACACAATCAGGCTTTCTTATCTGACGATAGTTTTATGTAAACTATATCAAGCACACTTGGCATTCCTGCGCATAAAGGCCATAATACCACTCAAAAAGGCCAATCATGTCGTTAAACTATCCTGTGCCGAATGTTTTGCCAGTTTCCGCTATCGCACAAGATGACAATGCCTTCTCAGGGCCGCCGCACCGTCATCCTGACGCACAATTGATTTACGCCAAATCAGGCGTTGTCTCTGTAACGACAGATAACGACACATGGGTTGTACCACCGAACCGTGCTGTCTGGGTGCCTGCGATGACAGAGCATGCCACACGAAGTCATGGTGCTGTGGAGTTTCGCACTCTGTTTATCCACCCTGAAGCCGCGCTATCACTTCCAAAAATCTGTGGTGTTGTGGAAGTTACCCCTTTGTTACGGGAACTAATCTTGCGTTTGGTCACATTAAATAACGAGCCGATAACGCCCTTTGCGCGGCATGTCAGTGAGCTATTGCTGGAGGAGTTATCATTACTGCCTGCCGAACCACTCAGCTTGCCGATTCCGACAGACGCGCGACTACGTAATCTCTGCCTAAAACTTCAGCGGTCACCAGAAATGAATATTTCTCTTGAAGATGCTGCTAACTTAACTGGCATGAGCCGACGCAGTTTCATGCGTCATTTCGAAGAGGCCACAGGTATGACATTTGGCCGGTGGCACCAGCAATCGCGTTTACTGGCAGCCCTACCTGCTTTAGCTCAAGGACAAACTATTATGTCCGTTGCTTTAGATTGCGGCTATCAAAGTGTGAGTGCGTTTACTAATGCATTCAAGCGTAGTTTAGGCCGCAAGCCATCTCATTATTTCAGTTACAAGAACAACTCTCTACAAGAATAACCCTAACAGCTATGAAATGCATTATATAAACATATCGTTTAATTCATAATGCCAATTATCTGATTATTATCCGATCTTGGAATAACAGAAAACGCCGGAATAACCGGCGTTTTTATACTGTTTTCATCGAATTGGTCTTACCACTTCACACGCAGACCGATTGTACCTTTATAACCGTAGCTGTCAGCAAAGTGATTGAAGCTCGTCAGCACCAAACCCTCACCATAGATGGAATACTTGTCATCATTCCAGTTATAGGAACCACCGAGGCCTAAGCCACCCCATACACGGTCACGCTTATTGGCAAAGCGAATACCGCTGACATCAACCTCTGTACCGCCGAGAAACTCGGTATAGAGATTAGCGATACCATAGACATAGCGACGGTTCATCATTCCACGGTCATTCAGCCATGAATCCTGATGATCCAGTGTCAGGCCAAGACGGCCTTCGAGACTGTCAGCTTTCTTACGTGATACATCAGCGCCGAAACGATCTGTGAAACTGTCAAAGCTGGCATTGGCATAGATCAGCTGTCCCTGCGGGGTCATTGACCAGTATTCGTTTAAAGTGATGCGCTTACCAGTTTCAACCGACAGCGAATAGCCAAAACCTTTATTGCCATTGACCAATGTACCATCCGCACCGATATCGCTTTTATACCATGTGACTTCCGCCTGATTATCAATATAGAAGCCGTTTTCGCCATACCACGTCAGCGTACCGCCAAAACCATAACCGTTAACGGCAATATCACTGTCGATATCATGGGTATAAATATCTGCATTCTTACGGTCATAATGTGCTGTCAGTCCACCGATCAGCTTGCCGTTGTCGCTCTCTCTCAGCATACCGTCAATACCGGCCTGCATACGGAAATGGTTGTAATCATAATCCGCACCGGAGGTTGAATATCTGGATTTGATCGCTGTATGTGAGCCTTCCATGCGACCCCAGACAGCATTTTCCTCGATCAGAACACCGGTTTCATCGGGTGGTGCAAATCCGGCCGGAATATCCGCGCCCTGCGCCAATTGCTTATTACCGGCATTGTTCCAGAAACGGTTCCCCACACGCTGTTGCAGCGTTGGCAGATGATTGAGCAGAAGTTGCGGATAGACCTCATAAGGCACAACGCCTTTCTGATAACCTTCTGACTGCAGATACCAGTTGCCGTCATCCGGTGTTGATGTAGCGCCCTGATTAAGTTTGTAGCGATAGGCACCGCCGACAACGACTTGCTCACCTTTATAAACATAGTCGCCGAGCAGCGAAAATTTACTGTCAGACTGACCCGTAACATCAATGATCTTGATGCCTTCTTTGGTTTGCGCGCCCAGACCGCCAACATTAGTGACTTTCACATAGGAATGGCCGGACGTATCCGCACCGACATACATACGGTCAGTCAGTGAATCGTCTTTGCCGAGCACCGTTGAGAGATACAGCGTGCCGCCCTCGCCGGTATAATTATTCCCGACATGCAGCTCAGTCCCCGGAACTCCGCCGAAATACACACGTCCCTGATTGGTCAGCGCTTCCATAGACTGATCAAAATTATTGAGATCAATGATACCGCCATTGGCAGCAATATAGCGGGAGTTCTCGCTGAATACACCTTCTTTACCGGCCCTGTAAGTACCGGCAGACACCTTGGTTATACCGGTGTAATCACTCTCGCCGAAGAGTGTGGTGACCCCCTGATTGATGTGGTTGACATTGAGGCGGCCTTTCATAGCAACATCAAAATCAATGTGGTCAATATGGTTGAAGTTGACTGTTGCATCACCGGCGCCGCCCGTGATTTCAGGCGCTTCAACAACACCTGCATAACCGCCGGTGCCGATATTTAAAACACCTTCACTCCCCGCCTCTTCTGCAAGTCCGATTTTATCTGCAGATGAGAGAGAAGCTTTATCCGTAACTGTGAGATTGCCTTTACCTGCAATACCAATGGCCATTTCACCGGTATTGGTAAACTTTGAGCCTTCACCCGTAACAGTAATCGAGCCCACCGCAGTTGCTTCATTACCTACCGCCCCTAAACTGGTAATTACACTTGCACCTTTATCAGCCAGCAGGTGAGAGGTCCCGCTCACTCCTACTAGCAAAATGCCGTCAACCGTCAGTTCACTTTGCGCACCTGATACAAGTGTAGTGCTATATGCATCCGTACCATAAGAGGCATAAACATTTTCCAGCTGCGCCTTACCACCATCAGTTATACCAATATGAGATTTCCCCTCATAGGCATGATATGTTGCTCCCGTACTCGTCCATAGTGAACCGATGCCGGTTACATTCACTCTGGATGTAGAAGTAGAGAAGAATGCACCAGCAAACCCAGCATCACTACCTGTTCCCTGCCTGGTGGTGAACTTCCCGCCGTTTTCGATCAGGATCGTTCCGGTGCCATAAGTCCCGTTGACCGCTCTGATATTAACATTCATTTCGGAGTTCGGCCCCGAAATAACAACGTCACTATCCGCGCCAACGCCCCAACCGCTGAGCAGATAATCTGCATTCAGACTACCGCCATCAATTCTCACTATGCCTTTTCCTGAATAAGCAGTATCAATACCAACCATATTCAGCTCAGCACCATCACTGAGGTTTAAAACAGTTGTATGATCATTGCGATAAGCAGGATCAGGAGAGCCTGAATACGACATTAAAAGCCAGTTGAGATCAGCCTTAGTACCAGCACCTGTTATCGTTATCGTGCTCGTACCCGCATGACCACCTGTTCCGGTATAAATATTTTTACCGCTGTTTCTCGTTATCCATTGTGCGCCGTCTGAAATTGTCAAATCGCCTTCCCCATCGGCACCCAGATAGAACGAGCCGCTCTCAGCTTTTAATGTTGAGCCTTGACCGGAAACAATGATGCTCCCTTTTGTTCCGGCGCTCTCACCAACAACGACATCCCCCGTGACCTCAAGACTGCCACCATTAATTATATTCAATGCTCCGTTCTGTGCCTGAGGCGCTCCCTGCTCTTGTCGGGCAGAACCGATAGCGATCCAGCCAGCAGACGCGGTTGTACCATCCACAACAGCTGGTTTATATGAACCTGAATTAATAATGACAGATGTACTTGGATTGGGTATCTGGTTGGTCGACCAGTTTCCTGAAGTGTTCCAATCTGTTGAGACACCACCCTGCCATGAAATATCTGCAGCGGATGCACTGCAAATTCCCAAAATTAGTGGTGTAAAAATAAACAGCGAATACTGTGCTATGCGGCGTTTTAAAATGCTTTTATTATCACCGTAATGTTCACACATGGCATTCTCCGGCAGAATTCTGGCAAAGTTGCCCACATCACATTTTCACTGCAGAAAATGCGTTGGGGTTCTCATAATTTTGTGGGATCACAAGGAGAAAAATTGCTTTGTTTTAGCAGCCCTTTTCACCTTCCGGCAAACGCAATACACAACAAGCAGGCTCCCGTTCCTGCCATAAAACCGTATTCAAATTTCCGGAAAAATACTTTTCAGTTCACACTTCCGGAATTCAGAAAGTAAACAAACGCTATAATTTTACAGTTAATTTCTGGTAAATTATTTTAGAAATTAGATATGTAAGATAAAAAAGATGCTCAATAATAATAAAGTCCTTACCCTCTACATTTGTCACTTATTGATTTTCCAAACGTGACAGAGCCGGTCTATTGCTGTCTATTGCCTTAATAAATTTAATTTAACTTTGGCCACATTCTAACATCTTCAATATGGCATCAATACTTTTTAATGTGCACTCTGCATTATCCTTTAGCCAAGAAGCTCTCATTCGTGCTCATCTATCAAGCAATCAAAAGCGCGGCATCCGAATAATAGCTCCCTCATCTCATGTTGATTTAATGGCCTGCTCAATCGGGTGAACGGAGCTTAATGTTAGTGTTTCCTGGAGTTAATCGTTAGTGCTAGAGTTGATATATTCCTTTTTGAGGTGACCAGACAGCGGCTTCTAGCGCTGTCAGATTGTAACCTAAGCATGAGAACAGCGCGCTGTGGAAGCTAGAATATTCCATGTCAGTAAGTGTCTGGATCAGAGAAGTCACTATATTGCGCACCCGAGTCCAGGCGACTAACGCTAAGACCGGCTTTGCATCCACGCAGATCGCCCCTCCAATATGCAAACTACTTTCTTGTTGCCACACCTGCGGCGAAAATGCCCAGCAGGGTAAGGAGCGCGATACCGAGCGTAACGTAACGCGCAGAGTCCACGGCAGATTCCCCACCAGCCGCCATAAGAGTGCCAGCGAGCGCGGAAGTGATCGAGAAGGCAATAAGCTGTGTAATGGTGATCGCCGCCGCTGCTTTACCCCCTTCGGCAGGGTCGTGGGTGCTGCTCATAGCAGCGACACCAAGTAGCGGCCATGCCAGTCCAATTCCAACGCCAGCGAGCGCGAGGACGGCAGCCCATAGCAGCACCATAGCGATATCAGCATCGGAAACTTGCAGAATCCCATAAGCGATCAGTCCAGCCGTCAATAGCAGTGGTCCAACGCGAATGGCCCGACGGCGGGCCCCCTCATTCTTGACAGAGACCACAAGAAGCTGAGCTATGACCCACGCTAATGAAAGAACTGCACCCAGAAAACCAGCAATAAGCGGGGAGAGGCCCGCGAGGTGTTGACCAAATAGCGGAATGAAGTTCTCCACCATCACACCCGCACTCAAGGCAGCGACCGTCAAGTAGACCCATTTTAGCGAATTACCACGCCGATAAGTGTTGTGCGGAAGAATGGTTTCTTTTGCCCGCCGCTCCACGACGATGAACAACCAGAGTAGTACGAAGCCCATTCCGACCATTACTATTGTCGGCCAACCTATCGGGACGATAGCGCTGAAACTTATAGCAATGGTCGCAAGGACAAGCGGTATAAGAGAGGCAACGGGAACCGGCGAACGGTGCCCTGAACCGGATACGCGTCCGAACGCATGCTGAGCGATGACCCCAAACAGGAGCGAAATCACTGCTAGCACTCCATATGACCAGCGCCAAAGCCCAAGCTCCGCAAATACACCGCCAAGAGCCGGCCCGAATAGCGTCCCCACCCCCCACATTGCCGACACGATGCCGGTTGCTCGTGCCCAATGGCGTTCGGGAAGTGCAGCGCGGATCACAGCATAGCCGAGCCCTGCCAGCAAACCGCCACCGAGTCCTTGCACGATCCGGCCGATGATGAGCAACTCCATCGTCGGACTGACAGCATTGGCCGCCGCGCCGAGCGCAAAGACGATGAATGCAGCGACATACGCAATCGCAGGTCCCTTCAAGTCAAGGATGCGGCTAACGAACAGCGATGCCACGATAGCCGAGATGACGAAAGCCGTTGTTACCCACGCATAATATTGCTGCCCGCCAATATCCGCGACTATGGAGGGCAGCAGAGCAGCGGTAAAATAGAGGTTCATAGCATAGAGCAGGACACCGCTTGCCATGACCAAAACAATAGCAAGATGACGACCAGATAAAAGGTCGGACCATCCGTCTAGCAGTACACCGGCAGAACCGGTAGGAGTTGGTGAGCTATTCATTAGGAAGACTCCATAACGGGGATCAGATAGCTATACGCCGGTCGGCCAAGGACAGGGCCAACACCACAAGCGAGACGAGTAAGACAATACTGGGAGCGACTGCATGGCCGTAATCGGCATTCAGAAGTGTCGTAAGCGAAGCAGCGGACATCACCATAGCGCCCAGGGCGGCCCCATAGGGGCGGGATAGAGCGCGAATAAGCAGCAGACCTGCCATAAGCTCGAGACTGGCTGTGATATAATGGAACCAATCAGGATAGCCCCACGCTGCGTATGCGGCAGCGTTTTCCTCTGAAATGAAGGTGTTACCGTAAGCGCCGAACAAAAAAAATGCTGCCAGCACCAAACTTAGGGCGGACGATGTAATGGAGAGTGGTTTTCTCATGATACCTCGCAGGATCAGTGACAGCTGCTACTGCATTACGACAGTAGACGAATCAGTCAAACCGACATAGATTGAACGCTCACTCTAATTATGATTACTACATGGTCAAGATAAAATAGTTTGATCACTCTATTAAATGGAGGGCACATGGTACGTAAGGTTGTTCCCGAGCAACACGAAGGCAAACGCCAGGAGATTTTAGCGGCAGCGCATCGTTGTTTTCTACGCCAAGGTTTACAAGGCGCATCGATCTCGATGATCTGCAAAGAAGCAGGCATGAGCCCCGGTCATCTCTATCACTACTTCCCTAGCAAGGATGCCATCATAGAACAGATGGCCAATGATTACCTTACAAGCCTACACGGTCATTTTAGCGTCCATTCTCAAGACGAAAAGACTGCGACCATTTTACTATCCGAACTATGGAGCATGAAGGGATGGGATGATCTCAGCCATTGCCGCATTCTATTTGAGTTACTTGCAGAAGCAGGTCGCAACGAAAGAATCAGGACCATCCTCAAAGAGAACACAGATGGTGTTCGAGCATTGCTGACAAAAGCTCTAACTACAGGCCAAACACGGGGTGAAGTCGATCCCGATCTCGATCCTAAGCACACAAGCGCGGTTTTGGTGGCTATCCTCGATGCCGCGCCGATGCTACCATTAATGACTGCAGACCTGGACTTTGAGGAAAGTCGCAAACTGGTGACAACAATGATCAGCAGATTTCTGAAACCTCAACAATGAAACTCGTTATTAAAATTGGTGATGGCAACCAACCGCTTCTATGAATAGCCCCTAGATTTGTAGCCACCTTGCGACTTAAAAAAGAGGCAAGGAGCTTACGATGGGTAAAGCTAATTTCACCGACGAATTCAAACTCAATGCTATTAAACAGATTACTGAGCGCGGTTATTCCGTCGCAGATGTTTCGCGACGCTTTAGCCTAAGTACACATTCACATTATAGTTGGATGAAGCGCTATAATGTTCCTTAGAAAGCAGCTGCGAGGATGATCAATTGTCAGAGATCAGGTGCTTGAAGCGAGAACTTGCTCGCGTCACCGAGGAGCGTGATATACTAAAAGTGGACATGCCTGATAAGGTTTAGGTCACAGATATTACCTATATCAAGACATATGAAGGGTTCTCCTACCTGGCGGTTGTCATTGACCTGTTTCCTCGACGCGTTGTCGGGTGGTCAATGCAATCGCGCCAAACCACAGACCTGGTCTTCCAGGCTTTGTTGATGGCCGCATTGCGACGAAAACCAAAAGAGTGGGTAATGATATATTCAGATCAGGGTTCCCAATTTACAAGTATGGATTGGGCTTCATTCTTAAAACAACATAATCTTGAGCACAGCATGAGCCGCCTTGGGAATTGTCACGATAACGCTGTAGCTGAGAGCTTTTTAATCTGCTAAAGCGAGAGCGTGTTCGGTGCAAAACATACAAAGCTCGAGCTGAAGCAAAACAAGACGTATTTGATTATATCGAGATGTTTTATATACCGTAACGCAAACACGTTAGAAATGGTATGCTGTCACCAGTACACTTTGAACAGAACCACAAAATGAAGACGAAAAGTGTCTAAAAAACTCAGGGCTATTCAGACCTTTGAAAAAATTGATTATTATTTTAGATTCTTCACTTAGAGCTATTAATATAATGTTGTGCTTTTATGGTATCGTGATTAAATCACAGCATTTGTTTCGTCGTAGCCGTGAGAGATATTTATGAAATATTTGACCGTATTGTTATGCCTTCTGCCAATATCTGCATTTGCTGCAGAAGGCATTCCTCTATCCGAAGGCTATTATATAGCTACCGGCGAGAAATGTAGTGAAGCGAATGATGCAAATACTGCACTCGTACATGCCAAAGGCATTAATGTGCCCGATGCATTTTGCGAATTCGAGGCCGTTAGAAAACTTGACGGCAATAAATATTCCTTCGCCGGCAATTGTGCTCATCCCGAACAGCGCGAAGACTACCTCAATGAAGGAACGATTACGATCCTTGAGCCAACAAAGTTTCGTTTTAACGACGGCCTAATCAAAGGTGAATTCAACTATTGTTCACCAGATAGTCTGCCAGCAAATTTGCGCTAACTGCTGATATACGTCTCCCTGATGAAAACACATAAAGGCTTTCCTGTCGGAGAGCCTTTATCGCTATGGCATTATGTCAATAGCAATTAGTTCTGCATTTTCTTCAACTGCTCGCGCATAGTCATTTTTTGATTATCGTCACCTGCAGCACTTTTCACCTTTGTTCCTTCATAGCCTTTGATAGAAATTGTATCAAATTCTTCAGCAGGAAGACCACCAGCCAAAGATGACGATTGCTGCTCCACCTTCATTTCCTTCAGCTGATCTGCTGAATAGCTGCCGCATTCTACAGCCATAGCATACACGGCTCCGCCGAACTCAGGCAGTAATTCCACTTATCCTAGCTGTTCAAATTTCCCGAGCCCCCCCTTAGATAAGCTCTGACAAACATACAAACCACCCATAAAGTTCCATTTAAGTGGTTCCATTACAGGTAGTTCGTTATAAATCATCAATCCATACATATCGAACCGAATTTGAGGGAGTTCGATAAAGGCATAGTTAACTGGGAGAGCATAGTAGCAAATAATCGTAAGTCGTTTTTAGGTTTCAATGCTCTGTATAACAGATTTGGGATTTAAAATCGCTGATCCCTGATAAATAGCCCTATCAGAGCAATTGCACAGAATTAGCTAATCTTTTTTCATCGCCATAAATGGTTGTGTAAAAACGTTGTTCAACGCCGTACAAAAGGAGCTTTAATTCGTCATCCGTCGATATTTCAAACTTATTAGTTTTCTCGTCAAACTTCAATTTTGCATCACAATATTCACCTATATAAGACATAATATCTTTTCTACCTTGCTCCGACATCTTATCTAAAGTATCCAATGCAAGGGCAATACGCTTTCTATTAGGTTTAGAAACTTTGCTAGCTTCATAATCATTTGTTATATTGATAAATTCTTTTTTTAAGAAGGTTTCCGTTTCCTGCTGGGTAGCTTCTCGATAAAGTATATCAATACCTTTAAAAATACCAGAAATAGCCGCTAAATTACGAAATACTAGTGTATCTGCGTCTTTAAAATAAATTGCATCGGGTTGCTCATTGATTATTAACCGATTATTACCCTCATCAATTTCAACAACCTCACCAAAACCAAGAATTTTTTTCTTAATGTAAAGCGAAGCTGTAATTTTCTGGAAATAAAAATCAACACCCTGAACTGAAAAAATGTAAGTAATATTTGGGAATTGCTCTTTCGTCAAATCACCATAATTCTTTGAATCAAAATCTGTTTTTAATAGAGGGATGCAAAAAGCCTGCTGACTAAACTGCTCAATTTTAAACCACGAGTCTTCGTCCAGATTATGCCCTGGACTGTAAGGCACACAGTTATCAAGATTAATATTAATATTTGGATAAAGAGTATAATCAGATACTAATTTGAAAAATGGCTCTTTAATCAATCTTTTTACTTTTGCCATTACCTGATCCATATCATCATCCTCTTTCAATGAACGTATAGTTGTTTATTCTATGTGCCACTGGAATTTCTAATTCATTTGGCTTCCTGTACTTATGACGACTGATCAGAAATATGGTAGTCCCTTCTTTGGTTGTAACATTATAAAATTCGTATCGAAATATTAAAAACAACGGATTAAAGTAAAGGGCTTGAGACATGAAGGTAAACAAAAAAAGTACGCTATATACAAACCATAACGCCTCCCAATTATCTATACTTAACGCTACGAAAAAATATCCTAAATAACTTGGTAGAAAGCTGTTATTTGCGTAGGCTATCGTGGCAATTTCATCATTTTTAAACTGATCCTTTCCAAGCCAAGAGCTTAAATAAATACTTAATTTAGTGGAGAGCAGTGGCATTAGAAAATATAGTACATAGGATACCCCATTTGGCCAGAAATTCAGACAATTAAAACCATTAATCTCCGCCAGAAAATATCCAAGTGTATAACCTTTCTGAACTAAAAAGATAATAACCAACAGTGACGTAGCGTTAAGTGTCAGTAATAACCTGAAAGCGATATTCATTATCACACTCATATTTGAGAGTTTATTAGGCATAGGCGGAAGCCAATCCCATAATAATCGAATTTCAAAATTTAAAAGTATTATCATGTAAATCACTATTCAATCCATGAGACAACCTGTGGTCTGAATTTAAATTTCTGACCTGCGGCCGTTTTCATGGACATAGAGTTAAGGTACTCCCCCCTCAAACCGGAGAGTATAAATGCAGAGAAGAATATTCCGTCGCGAGTATAAGCTGGAGGCGGTTAAATTGATCGGAGAGCGAGGGGTTACATTGAGCGCTTCTACAATTCTAAGCGTCGCCACTCGACACTGGGCTATCTAAGCCCCTATGACTTTGAAGCTAAGGTGGGATTAACTTAACCTAATGTCCGAAAAAACGGCACCAGTCCACTCTCTTATTGCAGTTTTTACAGATTTGTTTCATTCCATAATAAACAGGCGACAGTAACTTCCTACCCCTTCCATCAAAGTGGCCCTTTATGATGGATACTCCCCAATATTGAGATTTTAATTACAATTAAGATAATAGCCAATCAGCTCACAACATGAACTTAACCTAGTTGAACAGAGCTAACCATGAGCCACACATCGTTATAAATATTTTAGAAACATAATAATAAACCTCCAGAAAACCAAATCAATACAACCAAGTTTCATGTGCAAGCGGTTCATTTTTTAAAGTCTCTCTACTCAAGCGCCATTTAGGGAAAAAAGTGTCCATTAAATAACGAAATTTTTCATTGTGGTGACGCTCATGCAAATGAACAAGCTCATGAACCAAAATATATTCAAGACATTCCGGAGGTTTTTTGGCCAATTCGAGATTTAGTAAAATCCGCTTAGTTGAGGTATTACAGCTACCCCATTTTGTTTTCATCTTTTGAATGCGCCAGCCATTGACCTCCTTGCCAACAATCGGTTGCCATTTTTTTAGAAGAATTGGGACTTGTTACTTCAAATAGGTACGATAGCAGTATTAAAAAACAAACGAAACACACGATCCACCTCACCATACGGCCCACGACAAAATATGGTACAAATTACGGTACAAAAGTACGATAAATTATTTTAAAAAATACAATATAATCAGTGACTTAAAATATTAACATGGTCATGTAGAATCCCACCCTCTCCGCCAATTTCATAATAACCTCTTCAAATAGTGCAATGACTATACGAAACCCTTTTCGTTCGTCACCGACGCTTCGATTGGCTTTTTTTTCAAAAGACTCTGAATACGTCGTTCATCCTTCGCAGACAGCGTGACTTGCGTACGACAATAGAAATTATAGCGATGACAAACACTAAAGGTTTGCGCTAAAGCCACGCCTATCGGCAACAAGAGACTTACAATAACACTTGTGCTGGCAAACATATCTGCCGCACATCACATTATAACGTGTCAAAGCTGCGATGTGTATTCTGCTGCCTTCGTTAGTGGAAGGTCTTCATGGGGATGAGCGGAATGTTCTGCTGACATTGGCGCGGATGCTGTACACCGCGACGACTGGTCAGTTTACCAGCAAAGACCACGCTGCCTTCTGGGCTATGGCGCTATTGTCTGAATCTTCTGCAGATGTATTGTCTTATGCGCGCTCTGCTTATTTGGGTGAGATTACTGACTCTTGGTCTGAACATCGGATTGAGAGTGCCGCTTTAGCGGATAATTTGCCCTGTCGGTTTACAGCTTTATTGGATTGAGTTGGAGCTTTCAGGCTTCTCCTCCCCTCTCCAAAGTTCAGATGTTGATTATTGTTATCGTCAGAGAGACTGTAAACGTCGATAGCCCTGTCTCTTTCGATCAGGGTTATTAAAATCTTATGTAATTATTTTTTGATTTTGGTTGCGGGGCCAGGAGTTGCACCGTTCGTCGGGCAAACGATACTTAATCGTTAGCATTTCCTCCTTACCCTTCAGGTTATGAGCCTGATGAGGTGAGAGCGTCAAAAATCGATTGATTATCGATTTTAGCTCGAACG
>JAHREI010000015.1 GCA_021733665.1 Bacillus subtilis | reverse complement strand
GTTCAGACAATAACGCTATAGCCCATAAGGCAGCGTGGTCTTTGCTGGTAAACTGGCCAGTCGTCGCGGTGTAAAGCATCCGCGCCAATGTCAGCAAAACATTACGCTCATCCCGGTGAAGACCCTCCATTAAAGAAGGTAACAGAATACGCATCCCAACTTTGATACGTTATAATGTGATGTGCGGCAGAACTGTCTGTGCCCCCGGACCATAGAGAGCAAATGCTTCATTATAAGCCAATCGAAGTGCCGGTGACGAACGAGAAGTATTCCGTATAGTCAGTGCACTATTTGGAAACGTGTTGCTGGTTAAAGCATCATATACCAGAACGAAGCACGACACGTGGTTCCTTCATTGATGACCGTTATTCGCATTGGACTGCTGTAATTAAAGATAAGTCAGGACATCGCTGGGCAGTTGATACCTGGTATGAAGTTGGTCGCGGATTGCCTGATATTAGGCCGCTTCAAGACTGGAAGCGACGTGGTTATGGTGGCGAGCGCTAACACCCCAAATATTGCAATAAGGTATGATGCTTCCTCTTAATTCGCCACATGATGGCCGTGTAAAGCATCTTTGTTAAGATCAAGCTATATTGCGTTAAACGTAGACCACTAATGGGAAAGGCATATTGAACAACATATATTGCGGTATGTTTTTAAGTTGATCTTTGGATATTTTTTTAATCAGAGCTGTTGTATCAAGTTTTTGACTAAACAATAAACTTTACTATTTTTATTTCTTGTCCCTATATGAGCAGGCTGCCTTCCGTTAAGGCAGAAGCGCAATGCCATGCACAGTGTGAAAAGTTGTGCCTATCGATACGATAATGACATAAAAATTAATTCTGCATATCGAGTATCGTGGAAATCTTCATGACAAATAGCTAAAGAAAATCAGCATTTATGAAGGGGACAAGATGGCTTATTTTCCTAACTGGCGTTTGACGGATAATATTACCGTATTACCGGATGAACGTTTACCGACTGCCGCAGCTGTGCCGATGGGGATTCAGCACCTGCTTGCAATGTCCGGTTCGACAATTGTTGCTCCGCTGATCATGGGCTTTGATCCCAATGTCGCGGTTTTCTTTTCCGGTATTGGTACACTGCTGTTCTTTCTGATTACAGGTGGGCGTGTCCCGAGTTATCTTGGTTCGTCTTTTGCATTTATCGCAGTTGTCATAGCTGCAACCGGTTATAGCGGTAGCGGGCCGAATGCGAATATTGCTTTGGCTCTTGGCGGTATCATTGCCTGTGGTGCGCTTTATGCCATTATTGGTTTGATTGTTATGGGCGTTGGTACCGGTTGGGTCGAAAAACTCATGCCGCCTGCCGTAACCGGTGCTATCGGTGTTGCTATTGGTTTGAACCTTGCTCCTGTTGCTGTTGGCCAGCTCAAAGGTACGCATGCACATATTATCATCGCATTGATGACGGTTCTGTGTATGGCGGTTATTTCTGCTTATGGTCCGAGAGCGACCCGCCGCGTTGCGGTTTTGCTGGCTCTGGTATTTGGCTATGTGCTGGTGCTGGTTTTTGGTAACGGTATGGGGCTGGTTCCGGGCATCAACTTTGATGCAGTAAGCTCAGCCGCATGGTTTGGCTTGCCGCATTTTGTGAAGCCTGAATTTACCTGGCCTGCAATTACACTGATCGCGCCTGTTGCCATTGTTCTGGTTGCTGAAAATCTTGGTCATATCAAAGCCCTTGGTTCTATTACCGGTCAGAATATGGACCGCTATATTGGTCGTGGCTTCTTTGCTGACGGCGTGGCAACTATGATTTCCGGCTCCGGTGGCGGTACCGGTGTAACGACCTATGCTGAAAACATCGGCGTAATGGCGATGACGAAAGTCTATTCGACACTCGTCTTTGTTATCGCAGCCTTCATCGCGCTGGCATTGAGTATGTCGCCTAAGTTCGGTGCAATTCTGCAGACGATTCCGGCACCGGTGCTGGCTGGTCTGGCAGTTTCGGTGTTCGGTCTGATTGCTTCGGCAATGGCGCGTATCTGGGTGGTCAATAAAGTTGATTTTTCTGATCCGCGTAATCTCTTCACCGTTGGTATCGCGCTGATTTTCGGTGCCGGTGACTTCACAGTTACCATTGGCGATTTTGCTCTGGGTGGCATTGGTACTTCGACACTGGCAGCTCTTGTGCTGTATCAGTTGCTTGGTATCGGGCGTAGGGAAACAACAGCCAGTTAATCCTTCATGATTTGAACCGGCCGGAACTTGCTCCGGCCGGTTTTTTATTGCGAGCATTTATGATTGTAACGGTGTTTCGGAATAGGACATGGTTTTGTCGAACACGGACATATGCATAAATTCACCGTCATATTCGGCAAGAGCGATCAATGCCTTGCGATTTAAATAATCCACTCTGCTGTTTTTAAACATCAGCAGTCCGTCTTCCCGCAATTCTCGCACCATCCGGTTCAGGTGAATAGGCGTTAGTCCGAGAGCATCGGCAAGTTGATATTGGGTGATCGGGCAATCGAAGCCTTTGTCATCTCCCATGCCGCAGGCTTTTGCCCTGTCGCCAAGTTCCAGCAATAAATGCGCCGTTCTGACCAGAGCGCTTCTGCATCCGACATTTGTGAGGTGCTCAATCAGCAATGAGCGTTGACGGGCAAACAGTTCAATCAGAATAAAACTCAGTTTCGGTGCCTGCTGAATAGCATTGGCCAGAGAGCAGAGCGGTACTTCAAAAACGGTCATCGGTGTGATTGCAGCAACCGTATTATAACTGCGCCCTGCTGCGGTTCTTAAGCCGACAAAATCGCTGCGCATGGGAAAATCGAGAACCTGCCTTTCACCATTTGACAGGTCACGATAGACACATCCCCAGCCGCTTTGCACCAGATGAATACTGCGTATGCTCTCCCCCTGATTAATAATGGTGGCGTCGGCTTGTACGCGACGTTCATCAACCTGTAGTGAGGCAAGGGCCTTAAGCTCAATATTTTCGAAGTCAGCTAAAATTGGCGGTGCTTTGAGAAGGTCAATCAGAGCACTGACGGTTATGTTGATAGCGTGCAGTTCATTATGCATCTTCTAGCCCCCCCTAAAGCAGAGCATTTCACAGTTAAGTGGGATCACTTGACGTCGTGATAATGCGACCAAACAAAAAATGAGAGCGAGCACCATAATCCATTTTGGACGTAAAACGCTCTAGATCAAAAGATGTAGTATTCTGTTCCTGTTATGCAGATAAAGTCCGATTTTTATATTTATGAAGGCTATTATGTTAACTTAGATTAAGGACAAGCCTTTTCTATATAGCAATAATTCAGTCTATCAGCATTCTTTTTGTTTAATCAATCCTGATGCTGTTACGCAATGCGAAGCATATATTATGATATAAAATATCATATATAATATAAAATCAATATAGTAGAGTGGGGAGGAACGGGAGATGCAATACAGAGCAGCTTCCGAAGGCGTTGGGGAGTGTCAGATGATGATTGCAGAGCATAATCTGGAGCAACGACTTGTACTTATCTGCAAAAGTAATCTGGATCGTGAATGTTTACGCCATAGTTTGCTCAATACAGGTCTCAGATTACCTGTTGTCTGTTTTGACGGTACTGAGAGCGGTGATATTGAAACTGCGCGTAACAATGCAGCAGTTCTTTTATTGCATATTGGTGGAAGAAAAGTAACGGATCCGGATGTTAGCGCTGAAATTAAAGCGCTCAAGGCCGACTGGGATCCTGTACCTGTCATTTTACTCTCAGAACGCGAAGACTGGGAGCAGGTCGTTTGTGCGGTGGAGCTCGGAGTTCGCGGATTTATCCCGACATCTGTTGGTGTGAAAATCTGCGTGGAAGCTGTGCATCTGGCAATGGCCGGCGGGATATTTATTCCTGCGACCTGTATCTCCGCTAAGTCACAACCGCAAAAGACCAGCCACCATGATTTAAGCGGTTTATTTACCGCACGTGAAATTCAGGTCATTCACTTATTGCGTCAGGGCAAGGCCAATAAAACGATTGCTTATGAATTGACTATGAGTGAATCCACAGTGAAGGTTCACATGCATAATATTATGAAAAAATTTGGCGCTACAAACCGTACTGAAGTCGCCTATAAATTAAATAATATTTATCAAAATCTGTTCTGATTGTTTTCTGTTTGCGGGATTTGTGTAGGAGTGGATGTTCTCCACTCCTACAGAATGAGAGCGGGTATCCTATTGAATCGGACTCTCATTCTTCTCGAAACGGAAGAAATAAAAACTTCCTGTTATTCTCTGTTTCATAGGGGATGCGTATGTTTCCGGATGCCTGCGATTGCTATTGCTGCCGGTCTCAAGAAAATACACGATCCACTGATAGTCAGGGTTTGATACTGACAAAGCCGGATGAGGAGCCCATTGCGCCACCGGTTGCACTCGCGGCAGACGAGCCGCCGAGAAACCCGGTGTTTGAATTCGCCAGCGCTCCAGACTGACCGGAAATACCCGAACTATAGAGTGAACCGGACGCACCGATACCAAAGCCCGGGACGACAACACCGCCGCCGATACCTGTTGTGGTAGCCCATCCGTTTGTTGTACCGAAGCCTTGGGCTGTTGAACCGGCACCAAGGAACCCGCCGCCGCTGACGGCAGAATTACCCATAGATTGACCGACGAAACCGCCGCCCCATTCTACGGTCTGTGCGGATGCAGGCAAAGCGCCTGCGAGCGCCAGTGCGGCAACGGCTGAAAAAGCAAAAACGCGTTTCATTGTTTAATCCTCCAACTGTTATGGCAAATCTCCCGTTTGCCAGATATATCCGGTGATATACCCCGCTGCCCATGAGCAGGCCAAAGCACGTCATGGGCAGAAGGCTAGATCCTCGAAAGGGGAGCTGGTTTTCATGTGTTTGATTTTCATAATTAAAGTATTCGATCACATCACCGGACGCGGGCAGAACCAGGCGCGGCCTTTTTGTGCATCAGTGCGCAGGGTGCAGCCTTTAGCTTCGAGATCTTTGCTGCTGAGACCCAGTGCTTTGGCCGAGTAAGTCCGTTTGTTACCAACCGGTGCGCGAGTGGGTTGCGCACGTGGTGCCGGAGAAGCCATCGCAACCGCTCCGACTTGCGGAGTGGTGCGATAGGAAACCTGACGGGCGGCTATTCCTTGTGACGGACAGACGATGCCGGTTGCATTGAGCGAGGCACGGACTTCCTTGTTCAGGCACACCAGATCAAGGGCGGCACTGCGGTGACCGAGACCTGCTAAAGCGGAGGCATAGGCGCGGCGGTTACATTCTTTCATTTCGTAGGTAGAGCCGATACCAAAACCCCAGCCTGTTGCACCGATACCGGCACTTGCTGAGCCTGCGCAGGAATGAACCCCCGCCGCAACCAGTCCTGGTGAAATCGCGGGAACAGTCGTTCTGATACGGTTTGGTGAGGTGTTGGAACTGCCGATCGCAATTGCGGTTGCGCCGGAGAGTGAATTGGAATTGGCATTATTGTCCATTGTAAAAGACTGTGCCAATGCGCTGCCGCCGCTGATGCTGATCATACCGGCGCACAATAGGATACCCAGTTTAGCCATAGCTAACTCCTTTCCGGGGCGTAAAACGCCCGGCTTTGTGTGGCTTTGATTGTTTCTTTGATGACTTATGCGGACAAAGCGTGATCTGCTTTGCTGGGATTTATTGTATTGATGTTGCGGTGTTTGAAATGCTGGAAAATTGATTAAGCTGAATAAACAGATTGGCTGGTGTTTTTGACCTGCCTGTAAATGGAATGTCCTTATTGCCTATGCCGGCTCTAAACCTGTTGTATGTTTTGGGGCGGTTAAAACATAAGGTTTAAACCGGTTTATGCTCATCGGTCGTAGTGGTTTGTTCAAAAATACGTATCAAAATTGGAGGCAGCTCGTGGCTGTACCGCAAACAAAAGATGAGTTGCTCAAAGCGATCCATGTAAATTTTGAAAAGCTGTTGCATAGTCTCAAGGGTATCCCTGCGGATCAGGTCACAGAGAAAAGCCTTGCAGGACATGCAAAGAATACGCAGATGAGCGTCAAAGATCTGGTCGCTTATCTCACCGGTTGGAATGAGCTGGTTATGAAATGGCTGGAAAAGGACAGAGCCGGAGAACCTGTGGATTTTCCGGAAACAGGTTTTAAATGGAATGAGCTGGGACGCTTAGCGCAGAAATTTTACGCGGATTATGATGCCCTATCCTATGATGAACTGTTGTCCCGTTTGCAGAGCGTCAAAGAGAAGATCATTCAGCAAATTGAAAGCCGTACTGATGAAGAGCTTTATGGCACGCTCTGGTATCAAAAATGGACAATGGGACGGATGATCCAGTTCAATACCTCATCCCCTTACAACAATGCCTGCGGGCGTTTGCGAAAATGGCAGAAGGCTGTTTAGAGTGTGGTGCGTCTTGTTTGCGGGCAAAATGACGCCATTGTAGTGGTTGTCTAATTTGCTGCAGATCACTATATACGCTCAGTGCAGGACGACCTGCCATGTATCATCCGGGGACGGCCCCTCTATCCGGTTCAGAGCTGACTGGCTTTGACCATTTGAATAATGTGCATCTATGCTGAAACTGATTGGTTTTATGATGCGCTGACTTGATGGAGAATAAGGGCCTGATGATAAAACCATCTGAAAATAAAACCCTGTCTGCGGAACATGAAGTTGCTTCCTTGCGCTCGTTGTTCCCGAAACTGACACTGATCCGCTTGTTGATTGCATGGTCTGTGGTTGTTGTCTTTGCCATTTGGGGCAAGCAATGGCTGGCTGAACCATTTGATAATACAATTGCAGTCATCTGCTTTATGGTGCTGTTTGCGACGATCGTGATGGCCTCATTTGGAGTGGTAGGCGAAGCCGATCACCTTGCCCATCAATTGGGCGAACCTTACGGCACGCTTATTCTCACATTGTCGATTGTGTCGATTGAAGTGATCCTGATCGCTTCGGTTCTGCTCGGTCCGGGTGAATTTCCGACCATTGGTCGTGATGCTATTTTCTCGGTGATGATGATCATTCTCAATCTGGTGACAGGTCTTTGTTTGCTTGTCGGCGGGCTGCGATATCGCGAACAGGAATATAATGCGCAGGGCTCAGTCAGCTATCTTTCCCTGATTACAATGCTGACCGGCCTTGCTCTGGTCTTGCCGAATTATGTGTCCGGTGCCGGTGAATTCAATTTCATACAAGCCATTGCATTCTCGGCCATTACGATTGTGGTCTATGCTGTGTTTCTCTGGATGCAGATCGGTAATTATAGCCGCTTGTTTGTGCAGCCGGTTTCCGGTTGTATGGCTGTTCCGGCTGGCGGTGCATCCAAGACAGTGGAGCAGGATGAGGCTCCGTCCGTGCTGGACAAGCGCGCAATTCTCATTCGCTCTGTCTTGCTGATCGCGATGATCCTGCCGATTGTTCTGCTGGCACATGATCTGGCTATTCTGATCGATTATGGCATCGAGACGGTTAATGCTCCGGTTGCTCTTGGCGGTGTTCTGATTGCGATTATCGTTTTTACACCGGAGTCCATTACAGCCGTTAAAGCGGCGTTGAATAATGAAATGCAGCGCGCGATCAACCTGTGTCTGGGTGCATTTGTTTCGACCGTTGGCTTGACGGTTCCGGCGGTGCTGATCATTGGTCTGGTGATGAATAAAACTGTGACGATGGGCATTTCCGGCGTTGAAACGATCCTGTTTTTGCTCACCGTTGCCCTGACAGCTTTTAGTTTTATCGGACAAAGAACGTCGCCAATTCAGGGTGTTTTACATCTGGCGCTGTTTGCGGTGTTTAGTGTGCTGTTGTTCAGTGCATAAGGAATTTGGCAGCTTTTTGAGAAAAGGATTTCTGATATGAACCTTAAATATGTCGCTGGTGCCGGTATTTTCGCACTGATGATGACCGGTATGGCTTCAACTGCTATGGCTCAGCAGAGCAAGATTGTTGAGCTGTATAAATCGCCTTATTGTGGTTGCTGCGGTGCATGGGGCGATCATATGAAGGCCGCGGGCTTCCAGATCAAAGAGCATAATATTGAAGATCTTGCACCGGTCAAAGCCAAGTATGGTGTGGCCGATGATCTGCAATCCTGCCACACAGCCATTATTGACGGCCATGTTATTGAGGGGCATGTGCCTGCACAGGATATCGAAAAACTGCTGGCTGAAGGTGGTGAAAAATCAGGCCTGGCCGTGCCAGGTATGCCTGTCGGATCACCGGGAATGGAGCAGGGTGGAATGACCGAACCATATCAGGTCATCCGTTTCTCTAAAACCGAGCGCTCTCTATTCGCGCAGCATTGATTGTTTGAAAATCTAAACGGCAGCACAAGTGCTGCCGTTTAGATTCCTTAATTTGTCGTATTATCCCGGACTGTCCAAGTTGATCCAACTTGACTGTGAAATGCTTTAATCATCAGCCGTGATTTTTTCTTTGCTGAGCAAAGTCCGTTTACGCTCCACACCCCAGCGATAGCCAGACAGGCCGCCGTCATTCCGCACTACGCGGTGGCATGGTACGACAACGGCTACCGGATTGGCCGCACAGGCACTGGCAACCGCTCTTGCCGCTTTAGGCATACCCGCAAGGCGGGCAAGTTCCGCATAGCTCACAGTTTCACCCGGTGGAATCTGGCGTAAAATTTGCCAGATTTTTTGCTGGAAAATGGTGCCGTGAATATCCAGCGGCAAATCGAAATGTGGTTGTGGTTGTTCGATAAATGCAACGCAAGCTTGGAGCATGCCTGTAAACTCTTCTCCGCTCTTTGTAATCTCAGCTTTCGGGAAGCGCTTTCTCAGATCATCCAATAAAGCATTGTCATCATCACCGAGTAAAATAGAGCTGATGCCTTTGGAGGTGGCGGCAACCAGCACTTTGCCTAAAGAGCAAGGAGCGATGGCGTAATGCAGCACGATATTAGTGCCGCCTTTTTTGTGTGCTGATGCTGTCATACCGGAAAGCCTGTTTCTGGAAGCATAGAAGTTGCTGCTTTCATTATAGCCTGAATTGTAAATCGCCTCTGTCACGGAGGTTTTGTTGTTCGTCAGTTCCTGTTCGAGCTTTTCAAGGCGCAGGGATTGGGCGTATTTTTTCGGTGTAATGCCGGTCACCTGTTTAAATAATTTATGAAAATGGGACATGCTGAAACCGGCATGTTCTGCAAGCTTGCTCAAATCTGGTGCCGTTTCATTATCGCGGATCAGACGGCAGGTTTCTTCAACAAGGCGGGATTGCTGCTGCTGTAATGTTTCCAATCGTTGCGGAACACAGCGCAGGCAAGGGCGATAGCCAGCTTTTTCAGCCTGATGCGGCTGATCGAAAATTTGTGTGTGCTCAGGCTTTGGCCGGCGCGAAGGACAGGTCGGGCGGCAATAAATACCGGTGGTGCTGATAGCATAGACAAACTGGCCGTCTGCGTCCGGATCACGCTCCAGCACAGCATGCCAGCGCGGATCATCACAGAGGGCTTGTGCGCGAAGATTGGTGTGCTTGTTCACGATCGTTCCTTTCCAAAGCATTTCACAGTCAAGTTGGATCAACGTGGACAGTCTGTGATAATGCGACAAACTAAAGAATCTAGAGTGAGCACTACGATCCGACATGAACGTAAACCGCTCTAGAGCATGCCGCAGCCGCATGGTCTCTTTAGCGTCTACGAAGATGCGATATGCTCCAGATTATAGCGTGCGCTTTATCTCTGCACTGCAAATCTTATTTTCAAATCAGGCAGCTTTTCTGAAGGTCAGATTGATGCGCGTGCGGCCAAGAAGCGGGTGTTCACCATCTTTCAGTGGTGTAATCCCGTGATAATAGAGGCGCGACGGCCCGCCCCACACGACGACATCACCATGATGTAAGGGATATTTGAGCACCGGATCGGTGCGTTTCAAGCCGCCAAACTGAAATGTAGCAGGCAGTCCCAGTGAGACTGACACGATGGGATGTTCAGGGCTTTTCTCATCTTTGTCCTGATGCAATGAGAGCTTGTTCTCCGGCTCGTAGCGATTGATGAGACAGGCATCCGGTATGAAATTCTGATAACCGGCTTTGGCCGCCGCATCTTGTGCAAGCTTCAAAAAACACTCCGGCATTGCCGGCCAGTTTTTACCGGTCAGCGGATCAACCGGACTATAGCGATAGCCGCTGCGATCGCTGACCCAGCCAAGCGGCCCGCAATTGGTCATCGCAACCGACATCGTAAAACCGCCAGGTGTTACCATATTCCGGAACGCAGCCTGTGCGCTTACTAGTGCAAGCGCGGAAAGCAAGTCACTTTCACGGTTCAGAGCTTCCCTGCGCAGTAAAACTGCACCTTCAGCAAGGTTTTCTGTTTCAGGCAGAGATGGAAGGAGACTTGAGAAAAGATCTTGCATTGTCATAACCGGATGATTGCCGTTGATAGCCGTGATCATAAACGAACCGGTTGCAAATGAAAAATGGCTAAGTGTCTTTGCTAATATTATAAAATCAAAAGAAAGTTTTGAGAAAAGAGCTTTGCTACGGCCAGACATCGTTTTACAACATACATGCGCTGCAGAAATTTTGTTTCGGAAAATATTGCGGCTCTGTGCGGGATAATGACTGGTACATAAAATGCACATCGCTAAGTGCAGTGCATTTCGGGAGTGAGAAAATGAACAAGTTTGACTTCAGCAGTTTTCTGCCGGAGCTGATTAATATCCGTCATCAGTTGCATGCGATGCCGGAAATCGGATTGTCAGAATTCAAGACATCAGAATTTATCGCACAGCATTTGCAGAAATGGGGATTTGAGGTCACGCGCGGTTTGGCGCAGACCGGTATTATCGGCACACTGCGTCGCGGTAACAGCAATCGCTCAGTCGGTTTTCGTGCCGATTTTGATGCGCTGCCGATTCTGGAAGAAACCGGCTTGCCTTATGCGAGCCAGCATAAAGGCGTGATGCATGCCTGCGGCCATGACGGCCATACGGCAATGTTGTTGGGGGCGGCCTATGCTTTGTCACAGGATCCTGATTTTAACGGTGCGGTACACCTGATTTTTCAGCCGGCAGAAGAGAATTTCGGCGGCGGGAAAATGATGGTTGAAGAAGGGCTGTTCAATCGTTTCCCTTGTGAGCAGGTTTTTGCCATTCATAATATGCCGGGGCTGGCAACGGGGATGTTCTCGGCTAAAGCCGGCGCTATGGCGGCCTCTATTGATGTGCTGACAATGACGGTCAAAGGCAGCGGCGGTCATGGTGCAATGCCGGAACTGACCGTTGATCCGGTGGTTGTAGCCTCCAGTATTGTGATGGCATTGCAGACGCTGGTTTCTCGCAATATTTCGCCGCATCAGCCGGCAGTGGTAACGGTTGGTTCTTTCCAGTCCGGCTCTGCCAACAATATCATTCCGGATACGGCTGTGCTTGAACTGTCGATGCGGGCAACGGATCCGTCTGTGCGGATTGCACTGCGTGAACGGGTTGAGGAAATTGCCCGTTTTCAGGCAAAGAGTTATCAGGCGGATGTGCAGTTTGACTGGTCTGTCGGTTATCCGGCAACAATCAATAACAAGCAGGCCTATGAGCTGGCGCGCGATGTGGCGATTGCCGGATTTGGCGCAGACTCATTTGAAGAGCTTGACGTGCCGATGATGGGCAGTGAGGATTTCTCCTTCCTGTTGGAAGCCGTGCCGGGTGCCTATATTTTCCTCGGTAATGGTGACAGTAGCGGGCTCCACACCAGCCGTTATGATTTCAACGATGAAATCCTTGAACGCGGTGCCGGTTTCTTCCATCTGCTCGCAAAATCCAGCCTCGTTTGAAGATAAAAAATCACGAATCTGCTCAGAGTTGATAAGGCAGATTCGTGATATATCTATCGAATTTCTGCATGGCTTTATGTGGTACTTGCATACAAGTGCGGTTCAAAAATAAAAATCGTTAAATCGCAGCTTAGTTGCGCAAAATGACGTAAAAATAACGCTTAATTTTAACAAATGCGCAGCTTGCTTTTCATTTCGTATAATGATTGGCTCTTGTAAACGATTGAAAAAGTGCCGGAGCTTTCCATTCTGTCAAAGAGTGCAGGGCGAACCGGCATACGGGAAATGACGATAATACTGCATGGGATTGCACGCCGGAGAAGCGATGTAACAAGCCTGCAGCAGCATGAAAGGGGAGGGCACATCATGGCCGCGAGCGGGATGATTATTGCCGACAAAATTTTACACAACGGTACCATCTGGTGCGGTTATGAAGAGGGTACTGTTGAAGCACTGGCCATCTGGCAGGGTAAAGTGCTGGCCGCCGGTAAAGCCGCAGATATTTTGCAATTTAAAGGCGAGACAACAGAGCTTGTTGACCTCAAAGGCGCATTTGCCACTCCCGGCCTGAATGACGCGCATTTACATTTGATTTCCACCGGCCTGTCTTTGAAGCGGATTGATGCAACGCCTGCCGCATTGCCGACACTGGCTGATTTGCAGGAAGCAATCCGCGCCAAAGCAGCAACTTTGCCAAAGGGCGAATGGATTCTGGCGCGTGGCTATGACCAGACCAAACTGGATATTGGCCGTCATCCGCATAAATCCGAGCTGGATCAGGCAGCCCCTGATCATCCTGTCTACCTGACCCGCGCCTGCGGCCATGTGGCGATTGCCAATTCCTATGCCTTGAAGCTCGCTGGTGTTGATGAAAATACTGCGGTGCCGGAAGGCGGACTGATCGAGCAGCAAAACGGTAAAATCACCGGTATGCTGGCAGAGAATGCGCAGGATCTGGTACGCGCTGTTATTCCTGAGCCAAGCGAAGAACAAATTATCGAAGCCATTGAAGACGGCGGTAATATGCTGCTGTCCTATGGTATCACCTCCTGCATGGATGCAGCAGTCGGTCAGATCGCCGGTTATAAGGAAATCCGCGCTTATAATATAGCCAAGCGCGATAACCGCCTGCCGGTGCGCACATGGCTGGTTCTGCTCGGCGATCCGGGCAAATCGGTAGTGCCGCAATGCTATGAGAGCGGTCTGGTCTCCGGTGTCGGCGACGATATGCTGACTGTAGGTGCGGTGAAACTGTTCCTTGATGGTTCCGCTGGTGGTAAAACCGCATGGATGTCGGTGCCGTATCACGGCGATGATGTGAATAATATCGGTGTGCAGATTCTCAGTGATGAAGATTTGCAGGCGATGGTGATGGATGCCCATGCCAAAGGCTACCAGCTTGCCTGTCATGCCATCGGTGATATGGCGATTGAACAGCTGATTACCGCCTATGAAAAAGCGCTGGTTGCTTATCCTGATCCGGATCGTCGTCACCGCATTGAACATTGCGGTTTTTCCAGCGATGCTCAGCATCAACGTATGCTTAAAGCCGGTATTTATCCGTGCCCGCAGCAGGTTTTCATCTATGATTTCGGCGATGCTTATATCTCTGTGCTGGGTGATGAACGCGCCCGTCCGAGCTATCCGCTGAAAACATGGCGTGATCTTGGTTTCAAACCGGCGACCGGCAGCGACAGCCCTGTCTGCCATCCGAACCCGTTCCCGAATATCTATACAATGCTGACCCGCAAGACATGGAAAGGCACTGTTATGGATGAAAATCAGCGCGTTTCCATTGAAGAAGCTTTGCAGGTCTATACGGAATACGGCGCCTTCTCGCAGAAAATGGAGACTGTGAAAGGTAAGCTGGTTGCAGGTCAGGTTGCGGATATTGCCGTGTTCTCGCGCAATATGCTGGAAGCCACACCGGAGGAAATTCTCAGCGATACGCAATGCATCATGACATTGCGTGGCGGTGAGGTTGTCTACACCCGCTAAAGCGGGATGCAAAGAAAGGTTCTGACCATGGAACGGAGAACATGGTCAGCAACAGGGATAAATTCTGAGGAGGGGATATTCTCAATGATTAAACGCATAGCTTTAATCTCGACAATGGCGGCATCTTTGCTGGCCGGTGTTGCCATGAATGCGTCTGCTGAAGAGCCGCGCAAAGGCGGTACGATTAATTTCGTTGCGCCTTACGGTTCGAGCTTCGGTACGCTGGACAATCAGGCAACCACTGCAACGCAGGACGAATTTCCGACCAAGGCGCTGCATCGTCGTCTTTATGCATGGGATGGTACAGCTAACAAACCGCAACTGGATCTGGCAACGGAAGTCAGCGCTTCGGAAGATGGTCTGACCTATACTTTCAAACTGCGTCAGGATGCATTTTTCCATAATGACAAGCAGATGACTGCAGATGATATCATCTACAGCTATAAGCGTGCGATGACACCGGGCAAAGCCTATACCGGCGCCCGTTATGTCAGCAATATTAAAGGCGCTGACGCTTATGGCGAAGGTAAAGCACAGGAAATCGAAGGCCTGAAAAAGGTTGATGATTTCACGCTCGAAATCACATTGAATGAAGCACTGAATCCGGGCTTCATTTTCATGCAGCCGAGCACTGTGATTTACCCGGACGGCGAAGCGGACAAAGACAGCTTCAAGAGTAATCCGGTGGGTCTGGGACCTTATAAATTCTCGGAATATGTACCGGGCTCACGTCTGACTGTTGTGAAGTGGGATAAATTCTATCTCAAAGATAAGCCTTATGCTGACAAGATCAACATTATGCTGATGGGTGAAGCCGCAGCCCGTGACGTTGCTTTCCGTAATAAGGAAGTGGATGTTTCGGTTCTCGGACCTGCACAATACGTGACCTATAAAGCTGATCCGGAACTGTCGAAAAACATTCTGGAAGTGGCTGAAGTTTATACCCGCGCTATGGGTTTCAACACTGATGTTAAGCCGCTGCAGGACAAACGTGTACGTCAGGCGATCAATTACGCAATTGACTCCGATCTGATCATCAAGCGACTGGCAAAAGACAAAGCCTATCGTGCTGTGAGCTGGTTGCCGCTGTCTTCACCGGCTTTCGATAAGGATGCTAAAGCATATCCTTATGATCCGGAAAAAGCGAAAGCTCTGCTTGCTGAAGCCGGTTATCCGGACGGCTTTGAATTTGAAGTCACTGCAACACAGAATGAAAGCTATGGTCTGACCATTGCGGAAGCAATCATTCCGATGCTGGCAAAAGTCGGCATCAAGCTGAAGACAAAACCTGTTGAAGCAGCTGTTTTGTCTGAAGTTGTGCCGGGCGGCGACTTCCAGTCCTTCCTGTGGTCGCTGGAAAGCGGTCCGGATCCTCTGACTGCACTGCAGTGCTTCTATTCAAAGACACCGCAGTCTTCCTGTAACTATACCAAATTCAATAATGCTGAATTTGACAAGTTGTATGAGGCTGCGCAGCAGACCAAGTCTGAGGACGAGCGCAACGAATTGCTGCGCAAAGCCAATAATATCCTGCAGGATGAAGCACCATTCTGGTTCTTCAACTACAACAAAGCGGTTATTGCCTATCAGCCATGGCTGCACGGCTTACAGCCAAACTCTGCCGAACTTGCAATTCAGTCTTATGAGGAACTCTGGGTTGATGACAGCGTGCCAGCTGGCCGCTAAACGCAATCAGGTTTGATTATGAGACATGCCGGAGAGCGGTTATCCGTTCTCCGGCTCCGTTGCAGTTTTCAGAACACGAGAGCGGAGCGTTGTTTCAGCTTTCCGCGCATGGTCTGAAGTTTAGTTTTGTCGCATATCGGTATCATCCTGAAACGGAGCATAATCAATCCGTGTGATTGACGGCTTGCAGAGATGGTTCCGTTTCCCCGATATACCGGAGGAAGGAGCACAGAGGTTGCTTCGATTTATTATCAGACGGGTTTTGCAGATGATCCCGACCATTCTGGCGGTGTCTCTGATTATCTTCGTCATTTTCAGTGTTATTCCGGGCAGTTTTACGTCCAGTCAGATTGCTGACGGTAAAGGGCGTAATGACCCTAAAGTCGTTGAGCAGATGAACAAGGAATTCGGTCTCGACAGGCCGGTTTATGAACGGTTCGGCTCTTATATCGTTAATCTGGTGCAGTTTGATTTAGGCAAATCATTTCGTACCCGTCAGCCGGTAACGCAGGTGCTGATGGAGCGCATGTGGCCGACCATGAAACTTGCGATTGCCGCAATGACGCTCGCAGTTCTGATCGGTGTGCCGCTTGGCTTTATCGCGGCGCTGCGACCCGGCAGCATATTAGATACAATTACGATGATTGGTGCGGTTTCCGGCCTGTCATTGCCGCAGTTCTGGCTTGGTCTGCTGCTGATGTATTTCTTCGCGCTGACTTTGGGCTGGTTGCCGAGCTTTGGCTATGGTGATGGTGGCATTCGCAATCTTATTCTACCTGCTGTAACCTTGAGCGTTGCGCCGCTGGCTTTGCTGGCACGTACAACCCGTGCTGCGGTGCTGGAAGTGATGGGCGCGGATTTTATCCGTACCGCGCGTTCCAAAGGTATGAATGCCTATCGTCTTGTCACATGGCATCTGGTGCGTAATGCGCTGGTTCTGATTATCACCACTGTCGGTTTGCAATTCGGTTCGCTGATGGGTGCAGCCGTCGTGATCGAAAAACTGTTTTCATGGCCGGGACTTGGTTCTCTGCTGGTGGACAGTGTGTCGATGCGTGATATTCCGGTGGTGCAGGGCGCTATCCTCATGATCGTATTGTGGTTCCTGATCATCAATACGATTGTCGATATTCTTTATGCGGTTATTGATCCGCGCATCAGCCACGAGTAGCGCAATGAGATTACGTTTCAATCTGTTATTCGGCGGAGTGCTCTGTGTGGTTATTCTGGCCGCCGGTATTTTCGCTCCTTTATTGGCACATTATGATCCGGTGCTGGATGCCGACCTGATTAATGCTGAACTGCCGCCGGATGGTGATTTCTGGTTTGGCACTGATGCACAGGGACGCGATGTTTTCAGCCGTGTGCTCTATGGTGCGCGGATTTCACTGACTGTTGGTATTGTTTCGCAGATCATCAATACGCTGATCGGCCTGACAATGGGCATTTCTGCTGGTTATTTCGGCGGACGCTGGGATGATTTCGTCTGCGGTCTGACTAATGTGATGCTGTCGATCCCGTCATTGATCTTCGCGCTGGCAATTATGGCGATCCTCGGCCCTGGTCTTGGCAGCCTGCTGATCGCACTCGGTCTGACCAACTGGTCGTGGACTTGTCGTATTGCCCGCTCCTCTGCGCTGTCTCTTAAAAAACAAGGCTATGTGCAGGCGGCAAAAACACTGGGCTATAGCGATATCCGCATTATGATTACCCAGATTTTGCCAAATATGATCGGGCCTATTCTGGTGATTGGCACACTCGGCATGGGTGATGCTATTCTGGCAGAGGCGGCACTTTCCTATCTGGGCTTAGGTATTCGTCCGCCATTCCCGAGCTGGGGCAGTATGCTGACCGATGCGCGCGAACTGATTGCGATCGCACCATGGGCAGCTATTTTCCCGGGACTTGCAATCTTCCTGACAGTTCTGGGGCTTAATCTGTTTGGTGACGGCCTGCGCGATGTGCTGGATCCGCATATGAGGAGCCGCAAATCATGAGCGATGCACCACTCTTAGAAGTTAAAAACCTTCATATTGATATGGTCTCCGGTGAAACCCGCTTTAACGTGGTTGAGAATGTTTCATTCTCGATTGGCGCGGGTGAAACTTTCGGTCTGGTAGGGGAGTCCGGTTGCGGTAAATCCATTACTTCGCTTTCGATTATGGGCTTGCTCAATCGCCCGTTGGAGGTCAGCTCCGGCGAAATCCTGTTTAAAGGACAGGATTTGCGGAAATTAAGCAGTCGCGATATGCGTAAATTGCGCGGCAGTCGCATTGCGATGATTTTTCAGGAGCCGATGACAGCACTCAACCCGCTGGCAACAGTGGGACGGCAGATTGCGGAAATGTTTGTGCTCCATCAGGGCGCGACATGGCATGAAGCAGAGAAGAAAGCCATTGCAGCCTTGGGGCAGGTGCATGTGCCTGCGCCGGAAAGCCGTGTAAAAAACTATCCGCATCAGATGTCCGGTGGTATGCGCCAGCGTGTGATGATTGCTATTGCACTGGCCTGTAACCCGGATCTGCTGATCGCGGATGAACCGACAACGGCACTTGATGTGACAGTTCAGGCAGAAATTCTGAAACTGATGCAGGAATTGTGCTCTTCACGCGGAACCTCTGTGCTGATGATCAGCCATGATCTTGGTGTGATTGCCAAAATGTGCAAGCGCGTCGGGGTTATGTATGCCGGTCATCTGGTTGAAGAGCAGAATGTAGCGGATTTGTTTGGGCATCCGGCACATCCCTATACGCATGGTCTGTTGAGTTCCTTGCCGGTTCTGGGACAGCGTAAGCCGGAAGAACGTAAAC
Source organism: Bacillus subtilis (assembly GCA_021733665.1). Lineage (GTDB taxonomy): Bacteria > Pseudomonadota > Alphaproteobacteria > Rhizobiales > Rhizobiaceae > Pseudochrobactrum. The sequence continues at coordinate 2,769 of JAHREI010000015.1, read as the reverse complement.
GGCTTCAGGAAATTGACGGTGTCGTGCCATCTATTTCAGCTTTTCCTAAGGGCTGCCGGTTTCAGCCGCGCTGTGAACGCGCAACCGATATCTGCCTGAGTAAAGTGCCACCGCAAACAGCGCTCGAGCATACGATCGTCAAGACTGCGGATGCAGAAACAAAACGCGGATTCGTGAGGTGTTATCATCATGAGTGATCAGAACACGCCGCTGTTGCGTATTGATAATCTCAATGTCCATTTTCCGGTTGCGGCCGGTCTGTTTCGTGCTTCGACACAGGCTGTTCGTGCGGTCAATAATTTCAGCCTTGATCTGCATAAAGGCGAGTGTCTTTCCATTGTCGGGGAATCCGGTTGCGGTAAATCCACACTGGCGCTGACAATTCTTGGCCTGCAAAAGCCGACTTCGGGTACAATCTATTTTGAAGGTAAGCCGATTACCGGAGAAAAAGGGCCAAGCCGTCTTGAACGGGCGCAGATGGCGCAGATGGTTTTTCAGGATCCCTATGCGTCACTCAACCCGCGCCAGACGATTTACACATCGCTTGCCGCACCGCTGCGCTTACAAGGTGTAACAACAAAATCGGAACTTAATGACCGCGTTGAGAGAACTATGAAACTTGTCGGGCTGAAACCCGATCAGGCTAATCGTTTGCCGCATGAATTTTCCGGTGGTCAGCGGCAGCGCATTGGTATTGCTCGCGCGCTGGTTCTTAATCCGAAAGTGGTGGTGCTGGATGAACCGGTTTCGGCGCTGGATGTGTCAATCCGTGCACAGATCATCAATTTGTTGCTGGAGCTGAAAGACGAATTGCAACTGTCTTACATTATGATCAGTCACGATCTGAGTGTGGTTGAACATATGAGTGACCGCGTTGCGGTGATGTATTTCGGTCAGGTTGTGGAGCAGGGCCCGTGGCAGGATGTTTTCGCTAATCCGACACATCCTTATACACGACGTCTGATGGGCGCTATTCCGGATCCGTTTGCGATTGTTCGCGGGGAAGAGCGCACAGGCATGGATGATGCACCGCCGCCGCCGGCCGGATATGATTATTATCCGCGCGAATTCGGTAAGCACGATGTTTACACTGTGCCGCCGGTTACGGAACTTCTGCCGGTAGCGGATAGTCATAAAGTCCGGTTTATTGCGCAGTGATAAAATCTGAGACAGAGACATAATATAAAGAGTGAAAAGGCCATGAACCGGCATACGGCTCGTGGCCTTTTAATATAATAAGAGTGATATCGTGACTGAAATGAAAACTGAGGGCACTGAATTGTCGGCACGTCAAAGACTGGATGCAATTTTAAAACGTCTTGAAGATCGCAAAGCTACGGAAGCGGTTTATGTGAAGCTTTATCCGGATACAGCACGCGCTGAGGCTGATGCAGCCGATCAGCGTGCAGCAAGAGGCGAAAGCCTCGGGCCTTTGGATGGCAAGATTGTTTCGATCAAAGACTTGTTTGATGTGGCGGGGGAGCCAAATCTTGCTGGCTCCATCATTCGCAAAACGGCTGAACCTGCGGGCAAAGATGCGGTGATTGTTGAGCGTTTGCGTAAAGCCGGTGCGATTATCATCGGCAAAACACATATGACGGAATTTGCGTTTACTGCAACGGGGCTTAATCCGCATTATCGGGTGCCGGGTAATGCTTATGATGCAAGTCTGGTCACTGGCGGTTCGTCATCCGGCGCCGCTGTGAGTGCTGGTGAGGGGACGTGTGATATCGCAATCGGTTCAGATACCGGTGGATCGGTGCGTATTCCGGCGGCATTGAACGGCGTTGTTGGCTTTAAACCGACCCATGGTCGCGTTTCACTGGAAGGCGCGTTTCCTTTGTCGCCAACTCTTGATTCCGTGGGACCTCTGGCCAAGACTGTTGCGGACTGCGCGGATGCCGATGCGATTATGGCCGGTGAAGCGCCACTGCCTTTGGAGAAGATTGATCTTGCAGGACTTAAAGTCGGTATCGCACAGGGCTTGGTACTGCAGGATATGGAGGACGATGTCGCTACTGCCTATCAGGCAGTGCTAGCAAAGCTTGAAGCTGCCGGTGCTGAACTCGTAGAATGCAGCTTTGATAGTTTGGTATCCGCATTGCGGACAGGACCGAATAAAGGATCGCTGACTGGTATTGAAGCAGCTCATATTCATAAAGACTGGCTGAATGATCATTCTATGCCGGTTGATGAACGAGTAAGTGTACCTCTGCGTGAGCGTTTGAAAATTGCGGATACAGATTATCAGACTTTGCTGACGTTCCGCGGAGAGTTGGTCAAACAGGCTGATACTATGATGGCGGCCTTCGACATTGTGCTGATGCCGACAACACCGATCAAAGCTGTTCCTATTGCGCAGGTTGATGAAGATGTGCCGGAATATGATCGGGTTGAAACACTCTATTTGCGTAATACGCAGATCATGAACCAGTTTGCGCTGACAGCACTGTCGCTTCCGATGTCAATGCCTGATCGTCCTGCCGGTCTGATGCTGGTTGGCCGGGATGGTTCGGATCGTAAGGTTCTGGCAATTGGTTCTGCAGTGGAAGCTTTATTAAAAGCGTAAAATGTTTCACGGGAATCATTATTGACTATCAAATCCCGTCTGTATCGCAGGCGGGGTTTTGTTTTTGATCCAAAATCGCTGTCGATTCTTCAAAAACGGCTTTTCGATTCTGGATTTGCGAGTCGAAACATGGGTTTGGGGTGTTGTTTTTGATATATGAGGCGTAGTTTTACACAGACTGAGGTGGGATTATACGTTCT
>JAHREI010000014.1 GCA_021733665.1 Bacillus subtilis | reverse complement strand
ATAATATTCAATCTCAGTTAATCCATAAACAGAAAACAAAATGACATTCCATTGGTAATGGAGAGGTCGGGAGTTCAATCCTCCCTCGCAGCACCAGTTTTCCCAAAAAATTCAAATAGATGCAAAGCGCCACATTTTGGCGCTTTTTTCATTTTTGCACAAATGCACGGAACATAGCGCGAATAAACCCGTGCATCCGTGCAAAATCCGTGCAAGCGAAATAGCAAATATCTTCATTAATTTTAGATTCGAACAGTCTTGACGCAAAAACAGCGCTGCACATGCCTCGAATAAACAGAAACTATAATTCCATAGGCATTGTTTATTATAATTAAAAAAGTATATGGATACCAATAACATACAATAAATATAAAAATTTCAGACCAATAATAAAAATTGACACAAAAATTTATTATTTACGAAACTGAAAACCAAAATACTGAAACTTAATTAAAAATTAACCTTGAATTCATAAATGATTCTTTATAACATTATTATGTTCTTTTATAATACACGGTGACAAAGATGTGCAGTTATAAAATACTTAAAAATAGGAAGTTGCAGCTAACAAGTTCAATTTGCTTATTAATTTTTTCCACACCTGCACACTCACTCACAACGCCTTTAGTCGTGAGCAATAATGATAATTTTGTATTTAATAATGATTCTATTCATATCATAACGAATGACAGCACTCGGCCTATAGAGGTTAAGGGCGGCAAATTATCCGTTGAGAACTCATCATTTTTGATTAGAACAACGAATGATGGCGTAGACGCGTTAACAATTGGCTCCAGTGATTACACAACTAAAGTTGTCACCATTAAAGGCTCAGCAAATCAAAAAGCCGCTTTTGAAACAACAGGCAATGCGAGCAACGCAATCAGCATCTCAGCAGAGCAGCTGACGACAACTATTGATCACGCGAAGATTCACGCTAGCGGTAAAGATTCGCGAGGCGTGAATATTTTTCAAAAACGCTCTGATTTTAATATTAGCAATAGTGAGATAAAATCGCATGGCACTGGAATAATGGCCAATGCACCAATTACGAATCCTAATGCCCGCATAATCGTTAATGTAAATAACACAACGATTGAATCGCTCAACTTTAGCGGCATCACTATGCTTGGCGCCAATCTCAATGCGGATAATTTTACTATAACGGTTGGCAAAAACCCATTTACGGGCGCAAGCGATGCGACCACTTTGGGCTATGGTATCAAACTGGATACTCACAGCAAAGCGGTCTTAAATAATGGCGCTATTACCACATGGCAAAATTATTCAGACGGTATCTGGCTTGTTGGCGCAGGCGGTAATTTTAATACTGATTTCACTGATATTACAGCCGTCGACGTTACAACTCATGGGATGCAAGCACACGGCATTAATTCCCAAGGAAAAAAAGTTCTTATACGTGACAGCTCCATCCATACATATGGCAATACAAGCTATGGTATAGCAGCAGGCTTAGCGACCGGATCAAACACGGCCGGTATGATCGATATCAGTAATTCAACCATTACAACCGAAGGCCAAAATGCGCTCGGAACACTTGCCAATGACAGAGGCACGCTGAATATTGCTTCTACGACTATCGTGACAACGGGCGATGGTGCTACTGGAGCAAGGAGTGTAGCGAGAGGCCGGATCAATATTGCTGATGCCAGCCAAATCACAACATCCGGCGCAGATGCTCATGGTGTTGATATCGCTCACGGCTCTCTCATTAATATTACCGGGTCCTCCGTTGATACAACGGGTACAGATTCACATGGCGTTTACATGCGTGGCTATAATACACCAAATGGAGTGCCGGCCGACTTACATAAAAATGTGGCAACGATCACAGATTCCGTTGTTTCATCTGCAAAAGGTTCAGCCATCGCAGTTAGAGGCGGCTCCGAAAATACAATCACCATTAAAGGCTCGAGTGTTTCTGCCAGCAGTCCTTCCGCTCTCTTTTTCTCTGCAGATATGTATCGGCCAAGCATTGGCGGAAATGTCGTACCAATGTCGGTTGGTACAGTAAACCTTACCGCAGACTCTTCTAATTTAACCGGCAATAGTCTGATTAATAGCGGAACTGTTGATTTTAAACTGAGTAACAATTCTGTTTGGACAGGCGCCGCACTTGTAGGCGACAACAACCGTGTTCTCCATAACCTCACTCTGGATGAAACCAGTCGCTGGATTATAAATGACAACTCGACGGTGCAATCGCTAACAAACAAGGGCACCGTTGAATTTGCTGCACTGCCAGGCAAGTTCAAATCTCTGACCATCCTAGATGACTATCACAATGACGACGGACGTTTTATTCTCACCTCCCAGCTTGGTTTCGATAATTCACCAACTGATACGCTGATCTTCAAGAAAGATGTCAGCGGGGATATTGAGCTTAAAGTTGTTAATGTCGGCGGCAATGGTGCTCAAACCGTTGAAGGCATACCTATTGTTTTCATTGAAGGTACATCAACTGCTAATTTTGCATTGAAGGGAGATTACGTACATGAAGGCGAACAAGCCGTAGTTGGTGGTCTCTATGCATATAAGTTACGTGAAGGTAGTGTATCCGATCCGAATAACGGCAATCTATATCTCCGCTCTGTCAAATATAAAGACCCTCCAATTGAACCTCCAATTAAACCACTCTTTAATGCTGGCGTTCCAATTTATGAAGCCTACCCACAGCTTCTCTTAGGGCTCAATGCTCTGCCAACCATGCAACAGCGCGTAGGTAATCGTTACTGGAGCAATGCTGGTAATCGAAGCCTTGCCCAAGGTGCCGATAGTATTGAAGCTTATGTACCAAATTCTGAAGCCGGTACATTCAACCAAAACAATGGGGTTTGGGGACGCATTGAAGGCTCCCATACAAAAGTCAAACCACGTTTTTCAACATCTGAAACCAGCTACGATTTTAACAGCTTCAAGTTTCAGGCAGGGCTTGACGGAATGCTCAACGAAACTGAAACGGGCAAGTTGATTGGTGGAGTTACCGTCCATTACACTCATGGTCAAATGGATGTAGAAGCCGTACACGGTAAAGGTGACATTAAAACAGACGGTTATGGCTTTGGTGGAACTTTAACGTGGTATGGTGACAATGGCTTTTATATTGACGGTCAAGGACAACTGACGTGGTATAGAAGTGACCTTTACTCATCTACAGCTAAGAAAAATCTGGCGGATGGCAAAAACAATGGTTTTGGCTATGCATTATCAATCGAAACAGGTCAACACATTGCCATTGATGATCATTGGTCTGTAACACCGCAAGCTCAGCTTCAATATTCTAATGTCGATTTTGATGATTTCACGACCCGTTGGGAAAGTAGCAAAACAGACGTCGCTCCTGATAAAGGAGACAGCCTGCGCGGCCGTTTGAGTGTCAGCCTTGACTATCAAAATGCCTGGCAGAATGCACAGGGCATGACAAACCGCAGCACCATTTATGGGATTGCAAATCTCTATAATGAATTCCTTGACGGTACCAAGGTTAGCATTGCAACCAAAGCTTTTACCAATAAACAAGAACGCTTATGGGGCGGTATCGGCCTTGGTGGCTCGTATAACTGGAATGATGACAAGTATTCGCTCTATGGCGAGGGTTCAGTCAATACCAGCCTCAATCATTTCGGTGACAGCTACACCTATAAAGGCACAGTCGGCCTGCGAGTGAAGTGGTAAGTAAGATCACAACCTATTTGCATTTCTCACGAGTGAGCCGAATTCAGTTGTCGCACCTATCCATCCTAAAGATATGCCGGTTATTCTGACCGAGCCAGAGGAACTGGACATATGGATGACAGCGCCATGGGAAATTGCGAACGAGTTGCAGCGGCCGTTATCGGCAAAGCATCTGGAAGAGTTATAACAAGCTCCTCAAATTAAAATAATATCTTATAAAATCATGATATATGCTTCTCATGATCTTACATAAAATGCTTAAGATTGCTGAGAGGAATTTAGTTTGCAAAAGGATGAACCATCCAAAGTTAATGCTGCATATTTGGCATTAAAGAATGATATTTTAAAGCTTTACGTTGCCCCTAATTTTCCATTGAAAATAAAGTGGTTACAAGAAACCTACGGTTTCGGTGCTACGCCTTTGCGAGAAGCTCTTTCTCGCTTGGAAGGTGACCATTTAGTTAAATTAGTACCCAATAAAGGGTATTTTACTTCACCAGCTTCATATGAAGAATTTGTAGAACTATATACTAATAGAAATCGGTTCAAGCAGCACCTCTTGGCGGAATCAATACTGTATGGTGATGCAGATTGGGAAGCAAATATTGTCGCCACCCATTATCGTCTAACGTGTGAAGTGTCTCCAGCTATTGAAATATGCTCTCCTGAGGAATACAACTGTTGGGTACAAGCTCACGACGCTTTTGATCAGGCTTTAATGTCTGCGCATCGTTCCCCTTGGATGTACAGATTTAATGTTCAGCTAACAGAACATATTAGGCGACAAGCTCGAGCATTTTTAATGATAATGCCCGAGACTGCGCCGCAAGATTTCTCAGTCGCAGCGACACAATCTCCCGCATTGCGAGCTCTCTACGCAATAGAAATTTACACAGAATTAAAAGACGCGGTTCTAAGTCGTAATTTTGAAAAAATAAAAACCTTATCAGATATATATACATCGCTTGTATTAAATTCATACAAAGAAATTAATGATAAATTATAAATACAATAATATTTTTATTGTCGCTTATCTTCCTAAAATTTTTAAACACCAAGCACATAAAGGGTTTTTATTTACCAGCAACCAAATGAAAAAGCGAGGTGATCTTTGCAGCCACAAATCCACCGAAACCAATCATGAGCATCAGCATCCATCGTGCACCTTTGGCCTGAGTTAGAAGCTGATGCATTTCTGTGACCTTTGCGTCCAGATCATCAATCTTGCGCTCGAGTTGCTCAACCTTCCCTTCCATGCGGATAACTCTGTCTCTCGTGTCCTGTGTCAGCGTTGCCATCACCAGCACCCCGCCTTTTTTCCATAGGCATTATGACCGGCAACGCCTTTGCCTGCACTCTGGTCACGGCAAGCCAGATAGACCGCCGTCTCCGGCTTAAGGCTGATCTTCTGCCAACCCGCGCAGTTGCTCGCATTGGTCGCGCACCCCGCCAAGCTCAACACACAAAACAACGCTATCCATGTTGTCGATTGTCTCATTAATCCCTGCCCTGTTCTGGATTGCCTGTGTCACGGCTTGAGCGGCTTTCAATGCCGCTTGTTGCTTGCCGTCATGAACCCCAAGCGCATAAAAAAAGAGGCCTGAAACTGCTCCTCCGATAACCGCGCCAATGATGTGTTGAAAGCTGAGCCTCATCAGAGAGCCTCAATCAATTTAGCGATCTTGGCTTTAACCGGTGGCATCGAACAAATTGCGTATCCGGCAAGACCGCCACCAATGACCACAGAGACCAATTGCACACGCCAATCCAACAAACCTAGCGCTGGCAATGCCGCAGCAGTCAACCATGTCCAGAAGCGCTTTGATTTCCAGACCGGTTCGAGGTTCTCCGGCACTGGCAGAACCTCATTGGCCGGCGCTTCGATAACTTGTTCAACACCATACCCTTCAGCAAGTAACAGCTTGTCATAGTCACGGGCATAGCCTGCAATCAGATCCGCTTTATCCATCAAATTGACAATTCGCCGAGCATTACGGAAGTCAGACTTTTGCAGAGTGATGTAATCGGAGAGCTTCTTGCCCGTGAACCAGCCCTCTTGCATACCAATGATCAGGATTGGCGCAGCATATTTCGGTTTTAACAGAAGCTGAGGATTGCCCACGAAATCAACGCCGAGCGCCTTTCCTGCTTTCACGTAGTTCTCGCGCCATGTGATCTGAACATATCCACGCCCGATATAAGGCCAGTATTTCTTGGAACGAAGATATTGGTCACTGCCTCTCTCATTGATCGGCTTCATAGTGTGCGCTGTCTCATGATACGCCGTCGCCAGCACATAAGCCATTTGATTGCGTAATAGTCCACGCTCTCGCCTCGCCTCAATCAAGAGACGAGTATCGCCAAGATTCATATTCATGGTGTTTCCTCAAGATAATAAAAAAAACCACCTCGTAGGCGGCAGGGAGGAGTTTGCCTTCGTAACACAGACATCCTATGGGAAGGCTTCATTGTTAATTTTAGTGGGGTGAAGCTATGAAACAGTATGCCGGTCTAGTCACAATTATCGTGCTTTGCGTCGGCGCTATTGCATATGCTCTTTTCAGCAGAATGCTGTAAAATAAATGCCTGCTTGGCTTCAGTATTTGTACTGAGGTCAAGCAGGATCGCCGCGCCAGCTGGTACAGTATTATCCATGATGATGCCCCTTGAACATGTTTAGCTCCAGAATTGTCTAGAGCCGATGTTAAGGGCCGCCTGGTTCGATCAACCAGGATGGCATGTAGGTGCAAGAGGCAGGATCGGGCGAGTGGCGCAAGCACAGGCAATGGCAAACACCCGCTGCCGTGGGAGCGAGTGCAGCCCCGGCTTTGCATTGTGCGATTCAGAGCCGGGGTTTCTTGTATCCAGACAATTCGTCTCATCAGTATAAACTTGCTATTACCGATTATTTTCGATTAATTGCTCCAGATTTCTTTGGGAGGGGTGGTTATGGACATAACGGATCAAGGTTTCAACAATTCCGTCACCGTTGGAGACAAGGTGTCAGGCTCTCTATTTGTAGACGGCAATAATAATAACGTGAGAATAGGAAGCAGCTTATCGGATTCTAACATAAGGATTCATATTTCTGGAAATAACAATAGAGTTTCTATTGGAAACATCAGAAAAGCTCATTCTCTCAAAATAAATATTGGCAATCACGTAAAGGCTCACGGTGCAAAATTGTCAATCGGTGACAATTTTTTCTTGCGAAAATGATGTAGAGTTTTTCGTTTATAACTCTCTAAATGTCCTTTCTATAGGCTCCGACTGTATGTTCTCCCGCCAAATTGTCGTGCGCACAGGCGAGTCCCCTCATCTGATCTTTGATGCAGACACAGAGGAATACCTAGACAAATCAGATGGTGTGTTTATAGGCGATCACGTTTAGATTGGAGAGAGGGTCTATATTACCAAACGTTGCTGCATAGCCAGTGAGAGCATTGTAGCCGCCTGCGCCGTGGTGACGAAGGCTTTCGATGAGCCTCACTGCGCTATAGGCGGAAATCCGGCCAGAATAGTAAGGCGCGGCGTTAAATGGTTCAGGAACCATTCGTTTCTTGAGCAAGGATCATCATATCGCAGCAGTTGGGAAGAAAACCAAGCGCTCGCGCAACAGTGATCCGTTAATTGTTATTCTCTATTGTCTTGTTGCGACCGTTAGAGCCAAGCGGGCTGTTGAGCCCGCTGTGGCTGACGCGGAAGATATCATGACCTGAGCTGTTACAGATTCGGCGCTGACTGCTCTGACATTTACCCACGCAGCCGCCCAGTCTTGAATACTGCCCTCATCCACCGTGCTTCTTTAGAAAAAACACTTCATAAGCGGTACATGCGAACAAGAATAGCACTGTTATCAAATCACTAATGTCTGTTTTCATATGACTTACCTGCTTAGACATAGCTCCGAACTAAAACAGCTATTCTCTGCGTACGCTAAAAGCACTACCTTTTTAAAAAGCACAGCCCCAAATTCAATTTGGGGCTGTATTTATTTAAGTACTTAACGTCATAATAAAATCGTCGAATGATCAGTTGAAGGGTTTTTCCACAGCAGTACAGACCATATCAAGGCCAACTAACGATGGAAGGAACCCGATCACCCGCTCTATAGCATGCGCTAGTGTTCCATCATTTTGGCCGCATTCCGGTTCGAAGTCTTGTAGCTTCAAGTTTAATTCAAACAGAGGTTTTAGTGCTGTCGTTTTTGCCCAGAAAAATGAACCTGCCGGATAGTTTTCACAATATTGTCTTTGACCTTGATAGTTCATTGAGTCCAGCAAACTGAATAAGATATCCCGGTTCGCACCCCATTTGGGCTGAGATGAAACCCCGTTAAAATATGGAGGCATAACCAGTCCAATTTCCGGATCATCTAACAAAGTAAGTATTCTTGAAACCGTAGTAGGGCTGGCGAGCGTTTCATGCAAAAGATGTTTACGCCAATTTTTATGCCCCTCCGTATGCTCAGTGCTTTTCGTATGGATATGACAAAATAAATCATGCTGAAGAATCTCATCACGGAAATATACCACCCATGGCGCCACATCCCGCCCGCGATTTGTCACCGATTGTACATTTATGGAAGCATGCGGCAAGCCATTTAAAAGTTTCTTTCTCACGGCATCAACATCTTCAGCCTTGGCTGATACCAGCAAAGTGTATTTCTGCTGGATATTAGCAAGATATTCAACAGCTTCATCAACAAGATCAAGATGATATGCATGAAAATGAACTGCAATTTTTTGATTAGTGGCCGAGTAATCTGTCCCCATAGTCAGAAGCTCTGCAACCGGACCTTGCGCATCCGCCCTAACAAGTGGATCGATAGTGCGTACTTTAGGCTTCGGTTGCCGTCCTTCATTCTGTCCGGATCGTAGATAATGAGCGAGGGCATTAATACCAGCCTTCTTCACATCGCCGTATTAGTTTAGATATCGTTGTGTAGAAAACAAGGGGCTTGGGTCGTAATTTCTGCCAGCACCGACGTTTAAGTAATGCTCAGCCGCTACGTTTGAATTCGTAATAGAATTGTCCCCACCTAAAGCATATGCAGTCGGATGGTACGAATGGGTGTACCAGTGGGGATCAAAATGATTATCCATTACAATTGAATTTGAAACCGCTTTTGATGAAACGTAACGGCCTCGATCATCGCTTTTCAGTTCCATCCCACCGTCGTAGTGCACAAACAATTCGATATCATCGCCTCGAAGCGTTTGATGCATGGGAAATTGCAACCTGCCTCGTTTGAAAATTCAGCCCCCACATCTGGCTCAACGTCACACACTTAACGTGACAACACCTGAAAAGGTTATAGCAAATAAGAGCATCAGGTTTTACGGGAGTGGTGCCATAAAAGGTCATTTTGATGCGAACGTCTGCCCTATCGAGTTCCGTTACATAGATGGTCCGCAAGTTTTTGGCGTGAGTATTGAAGGGTTCGGTAGCTGTGGTACTATTTTCAGGACTTGTATTAATATCGAATTCTCTCCTCGCCATGTTTCCAACGGCAACAATAATATTGCAGGCGGACTGCTCGGCTATGGTTCTGCTCCCAGTCTTTTCTTGCGAGGTGAAGCAGCGTTAATCGGTTATGCACGCGTGTCGAAGCCTGACGGGTCACAAACTCTGGCTTTGCAGCATGATGCCTTGCTTGAAGCAGGCGTATCCCTCGACCGAATTTATGAGGATTTGGCTTCAGGTCGGAATGATGCTCGTCCGGGTCTGATTGCTTGCCTCAAGGCTCTTCAACCGGGAAACACTTTGATTTTGTGGAAACTCGACCGCCTTGGTCGCGACTTACGTCATTTGGTTAATACGGTCGAGGATTTACGGATGCGTGGTGTGGGCCTCAAGGTTCTCACTGGTGCTGGAGCCCAGATAGATACGACAACAGCCAACGGCCGGTTAGCTTTTGGTATTTTTGTTGCTTTTGCCGAATTTGAACGTGAACTGATAGCTGAGCGCACGCAAGCGGGACTCGCAGCAGCACGTGCCCGAGGGCGCATGGGTGGAAGGCCTCGTAAAATGGACAAGGCTACCTTGACTATGGCCATGGCAGCTATGGCGGATCCAAAAGCAGTTGCTGCTGACGTAGCCAAGCGGTTAGGAATTACAACAACCATGCTATACTACTATGTAAATGGTGACGGCTCACCAAAAGCTGCAGGGCATGCTGTACTTGACCCAGCATTTACCGCAGATAATTCTACAAAGTTATCCTCCCGCCAAATTGAAGTCGTGTGATGGCGCGGGTGGTGTGGTTCCTCTGGAAGCCATTGCCACTCTGAGATGACGATTGTCTGCTTTGCCCGGACGTCATCCGGAACGCCAATCTCTGATGGAGGCGACGGCAAACCTCTATAATGTTTCGCGCGCCACACTTTACAGGCTTTTACGTGGACAGCGGCAACCTAAAGATACTCATCGTATTGATCGGGGCAAGCCTCGTGCGATGGCGGCTAGCGAAATTGAAAAATGGTGCGAAATCGTTGCCGCTATGAAGGTGAGGATATCAAATAAAAAGGGGCGCTGTTTGTCGAATGTGCGCATCTTGGAATTACTTGTCGAGCATGGCATCAAAACGTCAGAGGGACTGCAAAGACTTAGCCCAGGTCGCTTGACTGCATCGACGCTCAATCGGCCTATGCACAGATTGGGCTATGATTTGCCGCGGATGATGCGTGAGCCGCCTGCTGTCCGGTTCCAAGCGGAATACGCTAACGCCCTCTGGCACTTTGACATGAGCCCATCGGAGTTAAAGCAGCTTGAAACGCCGCCATGGTTAGATCCTGACCGACAAGGGGCGCCAAGCTTGATGTTATTCAGTGCTGTGGATGACCGTTCAGGTGTAGCGTATCAGGAATATCGTTGTGTCTACGGCGAGGATGCAGAATCTGCCTTGCGTTTTCTATTCAATGCCATGAGCGAAAAGCCAAATGCCGACACTATACTTCATGGCATTCCAAAGGTTATCCAAATCGATAATGGTCCAGTTGGAAAATCCTTAGTCTTCAAGCGTGTAATGAAATGCTTAGGGGGGAAATTATTACCCATATGGCCCGTGGCATAGACGGTAGGCGCACAACTTCCAGTAGCAAGGGCAAAGTTGAGCGCCCTTTCCGAACAGTCAAAGACGCCCATGAAACGCTCTATCACTTTCATAAGCCTGAAACTGAGGTAGAAATTAACTACTGGTTGGCTAATTATGTTGCTAAATACAATACCTGTGATCATCGTTTTGAGCCACACAGCCGCATTGAAGACTGGCTTACGCATCTGCCAAACGATGGTATTCGCGCCATGTGTTCATGAGAGCGATTTTGCACTTTTGCCTGTGAGCCAGAAAAGCGCACTGTTGGGATAGACTGCCGGTTAACGGTTGCCGGTGTTGCCTATGAAGTCGATCCGGAGTTGGCGGGAGAAACGGTCATTGTCTGGTGGGGGGGGGGGCGATCAGGAATTTTGTGTCGAATTTGGTGAAGAGCGCTTCGGCCCATTCCTGCCTGTTGGTGGTCCGATTCCGCTGCATCGCTATCGTAAGCATCGCAAGAGCCGACGTGAGATACGCGCTGATGCTGTGGCCGATCTGGCAAAGATAATCAACATACCACAGTTTGCGCTGAGCGGAGAAGGCGACGTGGTTGTCCTTGACCGCGAGCCGCACCCATTGCCAGTAACGCAACCATTTGTAGGGCCGGATTTATTCCAGACCTTCACCTTTTCCTCAAAACTTGCAGCAAGACAGGCTATTGCTGATGAACTGCGTTTGTCTCTAGCTAAATTGAACAACGATGATTGTGTCTTTATCGGCAACCTCATTGATGAAACACTTTCACGACCAATTATTATCAGCGCCGTACGCGAACGCTTCCCCGCTGGACGAAAGGGAAGAGTTACCTAATGCTTACAGCGGTCATGCGGTTTTATGGTCTCGAACGGCCACCGGTTGACGTTGGTTTTTTTGAAACCGAGCATCATCAACAGATTGGCCGCGATCTCAAAGTGGCGATCCAAGGTGGAAGGCTCATCGCTTTTACAGTCGTGATCGGTTCTGGAAAAACAATGCTGACACGCCGCCTGCGTCACGAGTTGGAGAAGAAAAATCGCGTTGTTGTCTCACGTTCACTCACCCTTGATAAGGTCAAGATCACGGTACCATTGCTGATCTCTGCCCTATTTTACGATCTATCAACTGACAAAATTATGACAATCTCCAGCCAGCCTGAACGGCGCGAACGCGACCTTCAGGAGCTATTCCGCAAGGTCAAAAAGCCTGTTGCACTCTTTATTGATGATGCCCACGACTTGCATCACAAGACCTTAAACGCTTTGAAGCGATTGTTGGAATTGGTGATTGATGGCGGCGGTCAGCGCGCAATTGTACTCATTGGTCACCCGAAACTCAAAAATGATTTACGCCGGCCAATGATGGAGGAAGTCGGTGACCGAGCCATAATTTTTGAGTTCGGTGGTTTACGCGATCGACAGCGTGATTATATCGAATGGGTCTTGAATACTTCGCTTGAAACCGGTGTTGATACCACTCAGACTATCACTGACGAGGCCGCAACAATCATGGCGACTAAGCTGCCCCCCTTCAGATTGGCCGACATTTGGTGCGAGCATTCGAGGCTGGATTTGAAGCTGGCATAAAACCTATTGATGCCAGTATTGTTGAAACGGTTTTATCGCGCCGAATTGATGATTTGGAGCCTGAACTAACGCGTCATAGCTATGACGTCAGAACGCTTTGCGATCAGTTTGACGCCAAAGCGGTTGAAATCCGCCAACATATGCGGGGCAATCTAAATCCGCAGCGCACAGTTGAACTCATTGACGAAATACGTGCGGCCTGCCTGCTACTATGACATAGTACATACAATCAGTGTCAGCGTCTCACGATTGTGCGTCTGTCTCAAAGAACGTGAGCTGTGTCTCAACTAATCTGCGTCTGGAAATGCTATCCGTCTCAATTAATGTGGTTTGAAAATCGCTTTTATTGTGCGTCAGACTGTTTATGATTTCGCGCCGCTACAGATAATTGGTGTTTGCATCACCGAAATTTACGACCAACCTGGCACGCAAGCCACCGCAAACCGCTTAACGTGACAACCCCCATCAGACACGTCCATGCCGCCAAATCGGATTATCCATTTGTAGATGTTGATATTGCTGGCGCCATGCTTACGGCAAAGTTCCGAGACGCGTATGCCTGTCTCGAGCTCTGTTAAAATTCTGATGATTAGTTCGTCTGTAAACGATTGCGCTTCTTTCTCTGGTCCCCTCAACAAGCCAGAGTTTACTCCATAATGGATAATGTTTGCGGGGCAACATCAGATTCAGTGATGCTCTACAATTTTGTAATACACCTCATCGTTATTCGTTATGTTTTATAGTCAGATACATAAATTTTTATTAGTATGCATTTATTGATTTAATGCGAGCCAACCATCTTCGACCAATTTCAGCAGACTATAATTTTCGAATGAACTTTCTACGAATTTATTCTTCAGAATAGTATTTAAAAACACTTTATAAAAATTTAAATTTTCTGCATCATTATATCTATTTTTAAAATCCTTTCCGTCAAGGGATGCGATATTTTCATCTCTTAAAAGGTTATTTAAGCTTGGGATATCAAAAGGCGTACATCCTTCATACCGCAGCGAATTTCCTGTATAATACTGAATACATCTCTTCCCTGAAACAGCTCCATCTAAAATTAATGTTGAAAGAGATGAAACAACTGTAGATACACCGCCTAAAAGGCTCGATATTGAAAGATCAATGCAACCAAGCGTAATATCATCTAATACAATGCTATTAGCGAATTTAAGATCTTCATATTCATAATTTCTTTCAGAAGGATGAGGTTTTACAAGAAATAATATGTCTTCATTTTTTTCAATGATAGTACGAATACCAGACGTCACTTCACTGACTGGAACTTTATGGGCTGACCACTTAAGATTAGTGCCAACAAGAACAATTTTGCTAAATTTTTGCTGCTCTATTCCTAACCTCCAACGTAGTACATCGACATTTAGAGAAATCAAAGAATCATAAAATTTAGGTGAACCCGCAGCAATAAACTCACTAGACACATTACCAATCTTAGTAGTAACGCCCGCCACTAAGTGACCTGCTCTTTAAAAAAATGTTTCGTGCTCACGACCCCAGCTGAGCACATAATCAGACGAAAATGAAATTTGTCGATCTCGCATAGCTTCTATCCAAATTCCATGCTGTAGTAAAATTGTTCTTACACCATTTAATTTAGCAGCTTCCACTATCTGAGAGCTCAAAGCATGATTAACTGCAGCGGAAATCAAAGTGTTGATCATTAGCTCGCGCCAATTTATCTCTGCAACTTGCTTGTATTTTACAAGCATCACGCCACATCGAAAAAAGAAGCCCGTCACTAGCTGCTCTTCATCATTCTTTAAAACCCCTTCTCTCAAGAGAACAATACATGCTTTGCGATCAATCACATCAAGCAAAGGACGTATATTAAAAAAATCTTGAATATGATGAATATTAAAACCGATTATTTCTGACTGTGGCATGATAAATTGCGTCCGTTTAATTTTACGGTATGCAATGTCAAGAACACGATCAATTTCCTCTCGAGCCCATAGCCGATCGGAAGAATTCACTTTTCTAAGTAACAGATAGTTTGGCTCCTCCGCTGATCGATTGCGAAATATATCTGCTTTGGTCCATTGGGTTACGAGCAACGATGATGGGTCGTCATTTTGAGTAGTAACAACATCCTGTCCTTCATTCACAAATTTATCATCAAGCACTTCAAAGCCAACAATTTCAAATAAATGCTTCCAGGTCGAAATTGGTAAAATTGTTGAATGAGGTGAATTTCCATGACCACCTGGGCGCGTAAATATTGAGACAATTAAGAAATCATTCGAAACATCAAATAAGTTAAATATTGCACTAGGAATATCCTCAATGTCGATGTGTTCCAATACGTTGAAACATGTAGTTACATATTCTTGATTACCCCAAATATTTACTATTTTTGCCTTTGCGGTTTTTGCCTGTCTTGTATCTAAGGAAATTAAATCGAAGTGACTGGCCTCCGAATGAGATGGCATATATTCATATGCAGCTATCTTAAAAGCATTATCTTCAGCAATTTTCTTTAAACAACTATCATTCGATCCGATATAAACGAGTGCCGATATTTGTTTGTCGTGGCAAAAGTTAAGAAAATGTTTAGCGAACGCAGTGCCGTTAATGCTGACGGCGTATTGTGATTTTCGGAGGCAATCTGCTCCATGCAATTTTGAATAACACGTTTTAGAGGCCCACATAGTTTCACTCGCACTAATAATGAAATGACAATTTCAAAAAGCAGCTTCACTGTTTCAGTTGAGAATATGATCTATTTCGTCGTTTCTCTCGCAGGCAGACAGACAGACGTTCAGCATATCTGTTAAGCCCTGTCTCAACAAAATTCGCAAAATTAGGCACCTTTATGTTTCAAAAAAATTTATTTGGATTTTAATTTCTTTCTCACAATATTAAATTCTTGAACTATTTTATCAACGACGTTCAACCTTTTTCCTAGAAGTCTTTTTTCCAATAAAATGATATTTTGTGAGGAAATTGCTTTTATTATTTTATTTTCTTGATTTTCCATAGCTTTAGATTGCCAGTTGAAATATGTCCATGACGATGGCATTTGCAAAAGAAGTTTGGATACTTCGTGTATATATGAGTTCACTAAGCTTTCCGGTACTAGTGTAATGCTCCATTTAACTAAACGGATAATATTATTGATTATATATCTACCCTGAATGTTTGTAATTTTAATTCTCTTGTCCATATCGATAATTGATTTAATCAGCTCAATTAAATCCATCGTACTTTCATTTTTGATGGATGTACGCTGACCAAGTCTATTATTTCTATAATAATAGTATGGATCACCTAGGTATACGGCAATTTTATTTGCGACAAGGAAAGACAATCTTGAAGGATATACATCCTCACAAAAATTTATTTCTTGAAATCGTATTCCATTTTCATGTAAAAAAGATAACCTATACACCCTCATGCACATTGAGGTCTCTAGGGACAAAATTTCAGGATTCTCCGCACAATTAGTTATTCTGATTTTTTGTTCCTGATTGATTTTTTTCTTTAGAGAAGGAAAATCAAATTCTTTCTCCCAAATTTTGCCGCTATCAAAAGAGATTGTTCGCGGTATACAAATGTCTGCACCACTTTCATGCATAAGTTTAGTAATTTCGTTCAGTGCGTCACTTGATATCAAGTCGTCACCATCAACGAAAGCAATATACTCACTTTCAGCGATGTCTAAAGCCAAGTTTCTGCAAGCAGCAGCTCCTACTCCCTGAGTAACTATTAAATCAATATCGAAATTTGAATTATTTTTTTTAATTTTCTATGATTACTCCTGTTTCATCATCCGATGCATCGTTTATTATTATAATTTTTATATTACTTATGTTGTTGTGATCTGAACAAGATTTCAAACAATCTTCGATATACATTGAAACATTCTTTGCTGGGATTATAATTGTTACTTTTTTCACTTCAGGAGTACCCCATTCAATCTGTACTCTAATGGTGCACAATTATATTGTGTGCATATCGATGGTTCAGGCAGTGAGATTTACGGTAGTTCCCGTTAAAATTAAAGGTGTTTCCAAATAGAATTTTCTTGGTTTAGTAAAACGAGGAGTTTTTATAAGGCTGAGTAGATTTTAAAAGTAGCGCATACTTTCTATTCTACATAAATAGCGAATAACATGCCAAGCAGAAAGGTCTGACTTTCATTTCCGGTAGCGGCACAGATAAGCCAAAAAACTTGCTGACCTATTCAACTGCAGGCTCACTCTTTGGGATAAGATCCGCAAGAGCAAAGGCAGCAAGATCAGTGATCTACAAATCCTTCATGCAGTTCTGCACCACGAAATATGTTGGCGGCAACGTTGTTGACCCAACTTTGTTCCGCCACCACAGGGTTTTTGCTTTTGAATAACTGCGTTAAGGTCTGTAGGCTCAGCGATCGTCATGGGGGGGGGCTGATAATGATCGATTTCAAAGGCGCGCAGTTCCCTAAAAGGGTTATCCTTCACGCAGTCTTCTTTTACCTGCGCTATCCGGTCTCCTATCGAGATCTTCAGGAAATTCTGACAGAACACAGTATCACAGTTCATCATGCGACTTTGAACCGGTGAGTTTCGCTACTCACCGCAGATCGCCACACATGCTCAGATACGCAAGCGCCCCACCGCTCGCTCTTGGCGTCTTGATGAAAGCCACATCAAGGTTCGGGGTAAGTATACCTTTCTGTATCGCGCTGTTGACCGCGATGGCCAAACGCTTAATTTCATGCTGTTGAACGCCAGAATCTGGCTGCAGTACAACGGTTCTTCAGGGAAACCATTGCAACATCTGGGTTCCGGAGAAAGATGCCATTGACAAGAGCTATGCTAATCTAGTGGACTAAAGGCCGTCAACACGATCCTGATATTCACAGGAACAGGAGCCATAATAAAAATCCGGCGGATCAGATATCTCAACAACAACCTTGAGTAAGACCACCATTTTATCAAGCGGATCAACAAGCCAATGATGAGAATTAAAGCGTTCCATGCAGCCTCAGCTATTATCGCGGGCATTGAAGTGGCTCACATGATCTGCAAGAAGCAATTCGCCAACAATAACCTCTCACCATTTCAAACATTCGCGCAACTCGCAGCGTAAGTGCGTCCAGGGATAAGAGCGCATAAAGAATGACAGATTTGGGATATTGGCTGCCTTTAAAGGCTGATCATACTGTACATGAAATCTGCCCTATTTCTAATCCAAGGATCGCTATACGAACATCCATAAATCTCAAAATGTAAATGCTTAGCAGCAAAACCAAACTGTGCGGGCACCAGTGTCGTAGAATAGCATGTACCGCAAGGAAAAAGCTGAAGAAGGCTCTTCTGAAAGACGAAAATTTCGAACCAACCAATAGTAAATAATTTTTTATGTAAAAATTAAATATTTTAAAAGTAAAAAATCTTGAAATAAATATGCAAATAATCAATACTCATTCTAATTCGTCTTTAAAAAATCAAAATTTTACATATTACTCAATATTATTCATCAGTATAAAATATATATATTTTTATTTAATAATATAATAAAAGAACAGTTATCTTCATGCAAGTTAAATTCGTACAAAAATTTTCCATCTTGGAGCCTGACTGAAAATATTTAGAGCCCTCGATAGGAACCTGGAAACCCCACGCCTTTAGGCGGCCGGAATTAGGCGTTTATGCTATAGAATAGTTGGTTGGAAGGGTACAAGCGTGGAAGTCATACAGTTTGGAACTGCAAGTACTATTTGGTTTGGGTAATGAAGTATCGATACCAAGTGCTTGGCGGTGACGTTGGTAACCGATGTCGGCAATTGCTGCGCGGGATGGCGGCCGCGCATAAGATAGTGATACATGCGGGCTCAGTTAATCGGGACCATATACATATGCTTGTATCTGTTCCGCTAAGCTTATCGGTATCGTGCGCAGCGCAATATTTGAAAGGGCGCAGCTCGCACAAGTTGCTAAGTGAGTTTGCGCTGCTGCGTAAGCGTTATTGGGGCCGCTCTTGTGGCACGGGAGAGTTGGGTAGCAACGAGTGAAAGCGTTCCCGATGATATATGGGTTGTATATATTAAAAACCAGCAATCGCCGGATCCGGATAACAACTTTAACGTGACTTGACTCCGCGACCCGCGGACTGGTCCGGCTTTAAGCCGTAACTGGAAGCCACCGCCTTGTAGGCGGTGGAGGGTTCACATGCTGAGACTGACTGAGATCTTGTTGTAGAGGCAGTTGGCTCTCTTGATAGTCCGAGAATGATTGAAAACAAGCCCCCCCCAGTGTAATCGGTCAATGAGTTCAACGGACTGATTATGCGTTCGCTTCACGTCATGCCTGACCCTGTTGATGGCATAACATATTTGTATGTTGACGCTTTGATATTCAGGCGCCGCCTTAGAAGCGCGCCGAGATTTTCATTTTTATTTATTTTTGAAGGAATAATTCATGACCAGTCCGGCATCTCAATTTTACACAAGGGCGACGAATTTTAGTTCTGCGCTTTCCGGCGGTGTTGATCCGCGTATGGGGCAGTATACGATCGATCTGACGGTCGGTAAGCTCAATGCCAATAATCTGCTGGGGCCGGCTTTCCCGCTGGCTTTAAGCTATTCGCCCCAGAATACGATAAATCAAGGATTCGGCATCGGATTTTCGATTGGTCTATCCAGCTATGATGAAAACCAGAGGCTCTTGTTGCTGTCGAGCGGTGAGCAATATTATGTCAATGAGAATAATGTCAATCATGATCTCACCCTACAACAAAACAGACTTCAGGCGGTCGCACTCCAGAAGGACGCAACACACTATAAGGTTTTGTACAAGGATGGCACGGTTGAACTCCTGGATGGCCCCAATACTGCCAATGCCGTCAAAGTGACGCAAAAAATCGTTTCTCCGGAGGGTCACTATATTTCGTTGCAATGGGACCACAGTCACACCCCGTCGCGCCTGACATCCATTCTGGACGAGGCGGGCAAAATTTTACTTTCGATCCAGTATTCAAGCAGTAGTAGTTTGCAAACCGTCCTGTCGGTACTTCCGGGACAAGCGGAAGGGTATAATGTTATTTTATCCTTCGACAATGATTATTTAATCTCGGCGCGCTGTGATGCGCTGGGAGCCGCCGACACCTCATTGAAGTGGACAATCGATTACACCGATTTCGGCTCCAGATGGCCTGGGCGATGGGCATATCAATTGACTGGTCCCGGCGAGTTAGTGGAAACGGCCACTTATTCCAATAACAGCGGCCATCGTTTTCCAACCAACTCGTCACCAGACAAAGCAAATCTCAAACTGCCTTATGTCACTCAGTTCACACGCAAACCGGGTGGCGGCGCTCAGCAGCCCGCTATGGTTCTGACCTATGATTACGATCCCGGCAACACCGGTCACAATTTTCTCGGCCGCGGTGCGTCCAATGTGTTTTCCTGGAGCCCATCACAGGATACGCTTTTAAACAGCGCGAGTGATTATACTTATCAGTCTACGGAAACATATACTGATACTGATCACGTAAAAACGACTGTCACGCGAACCTATAATCACCTTCACCAGCTGATCATGCAGGTGACACAGAAGAAAAATTGCTCTGTCACCAAAGAGACCACATATTATTCGAACGTCAATAGTTCAGTGGCTAACCAACCGGTCAATTACCAGTTTCCTAAAAAAAATACGACGACGTGGAAACGAACAATAACAGAAAATGGTCAAACGGTAACGCAGTCGCGCCAAGAGGTGATTGATACGACTTACGACAATTTTGGTAATTTATTGACCAAAGCCTTAACCGCGCTGGATAGTGCGGGAAACTCTGCTGCGCTGGGACAGACGTCATATGAATATTATGACGCAAGCGGCGCTGCAGACGATGCCAGCCAAGGTATTGGCTGTCCGCAGGATCCCAATTCTTTCAACGTTGCCAATAATATTCCCCGTTTCATCAAAACACAGACCACAACACCGGTCACGACATCTTACAGCGATATCGGGAACGACATCGTGCAGTATCGTTATGCACGATATGAGTTCCCTGCCGGGACAAAGTCTGCCGCCCTTGACAGCTATGCGGTATTCAAGATTGAAGAACGGCACTTTAATGGCGAGCAGCTTCTGGCAAAAATCGAATATCAGTATGCTGATGCTGGTACGGGCGGCGAATTCGGGCGGCTGCTTAAAACGATCGAGACCCATTATCCGAACGGGGCTTCTCAGGCTGCAGGCGGCTCTTATGTCACCGTAACCGATATGGTAACGACGGTCACAGGTGACACGATTGCACGCACCACAACAGTCACTACACATGATAATATCAGCACAAATCAGACGCAGACGGCGTCACGCTTCACTGGCCGTGTCACGACGAGTACCAATGCGCTTGAAGTGATCTCACAGGCAACCTATGACAAACTTGGCCGTGTTCTGAGCGCCACGAGTGCTGTCGGAACGGATTATGAGAATACCCGTACATTCAGCTATGTCATCGGCGATGCAAGTGCCCCTTACACGATCACCGGGACTGATGCGCTTGGCAATCAGGACCGGACAATCGTGGACGGATTGGGCGGTTTCCTGAACGGACAGGTCAAGCTGAAGGGCGGCTCGAGCTGGCAAATCCTGCAAACGCGCAGCTACGACAGTGCCGGCCGCCTGACGAGCACAACCAGTCAGGACTTTGATCTGGTCACCAATTTTACTCCATACGGCACCCTTACAGCGACTACGGCCTATGACGACTGGGGCAATGCCGATTGCGTGACACAATCGGGTGTTCAGCATGTGAGTGCAAGCGATCCGGTCGCACTGGCAAAAACGCAGTATAGTGTGAGCGGGAGCACGAGAACCAGCAAGACGGTGACGACACAGGATATCGTTCACTATGCATCACACACAGCACTTTATGCTGCGGATGCTGCAGAAAATGCAACTGCATCCAGCACGACGACCCAGAAATATGACGGCTGGAACCGGCTGCGTGCAAACACCGACGAATTAGGGCGTACAACGACTTATGAATATGACGCTTTTGACCGGGTCATCAAAACAACATTGCCGAAGACAAGCGGCGAAACAAGCGCGACCGTAGTAACGCGCACATACAGTCCGGACTCCCCATCGCAGATATTGACCGATATCTGCGTGAACGGCATCTCGATGGGAACGCGTGTTGTGGACGGATTGGGACGTTGTCTCAGCCAGACGTCGGGCGGACGCACTTGGACAGCAACCTATAATCCCACCTGCGGGAGCCTTACTTCTCCGGCCACGGTGGCCTCACCTTATGGGGTGACGGTTAATTATACCTATCAGCCAGAGCTGGGGGGCAAACTCATCAAGAAAGAAGTCGCATCCGGTAGCGCCAGCTTAAATGCAGACACCAAAACCTTAAACTACAATGCGGCCACCGGTGCCTTGGCCAGCGCCACAAGTACAACCGCCCACGGTATCTCCAGCATTACCAATACATTTGATGCAACAGGGCGGCTCG
The DNA here is from genome assembly GCA_021733665.1 of Bacillus subtilis. Classification (GTDB taxonomy): domain Bacteria; phylum Pseudomonadota; class Alphaproteobacteria; order Rhizobiales; family Rhizobiaceae; genus Pseudochrobactrum. The sequence goes on along the minus strand of JAHREI010000014.1, from coordinate 9,344 downwards.
AAACGGAAACCTTCTCTCAGGGTGGCACCGCAACCAGCTACGCCCATACCGTAGCAGGAGAGACCAAAAGCTACACCGATGTGACCGGTGTGACATGGGAGGTCAAGGGTCGGGATATTTACGGACGTCCGACGCAGGTAGCTGATACGGATGTGCAGCTTGATCTGTTCTATGATGTGCTGGGCCGCCTTTATCAATGGCAAGCGACCGATCTTTCCCTGTCTGCCAAACCGTCCCTGACCACAACGCTGACATGGGATACGTTTGACCGTGAAGCCAGCAGGACAGTCTCCAGCAGCAGCTCTGGCAACAGTTGGACCCTCACTTCTACCTATAATGCCAATGATCAGCTTGCCGGCCAATGTTTGACGCGCAATGATAGCGTAGTTCGTACTGAAACCTATACTTATGATGCGCGCAATCGCCTTATCGACTATAATTGCAGTGGATCAGAGCCGGCGCATGATGCCAAAGGGCTGGCCATCAAAGAACAGACCTTCTCCTATGATAGTTACGACAACATCACGCAACTTCAGACAACCTATCAGGATAATACGACCGATCAGGCAACTTACACCCATGACGCCACAGATCCTTGCCAGTTAAAAACTGTCACGCATACGCATGCCAGCTATCCTGCATCCACCACACTTGCCTATGATGCAGCCGGATGTCTCACAGACGATGGCGAGGGGCGCAACTTTACCTATGATCATGGCATTAATTGCGGCTATCTCCTGTCTGTAACCAAGGCTGGTCAGACATCAAATCTCGCTTATGATCCCCTGAACCGCCTTATCGACGAGGACGGAACAAAGCTGTTTTATCGCGGCTCTGCTCTGGTCAACCAGATTCAGGACGCCAGCAACAAAGCGCGTTTCATTGCCGGCCCGGGCGGGAATCTTGCCCAGGTTCGTACAGGCAGCAATGCCGGTGTCTGGCTGTCTGGCTCTGACGCCAGCGGCTCCATTCTCAGCATCGACAGGGACACCACCACGCAAAACCAAAACTACGGGCCCCATGGTGAGCAACCCGCCAGCACAGGCACTGCCAGCCTGCTCGGCTATAATGGCGAGCGCACAAGCGCACTTCTCGATGGCTATCATCTGGGAAACGGCTATAGGCTCTATAGTCCCGCATTGCGCCGCTTCACTGCGCCAGACAGCCTCAGCCCGTTCAATCAGGGCGGCATAAACCCCTACGCCTATTGTGCCGGTGATCCAATCAACAATACTGATCCAACAGGACATCACTTCCGTCCTCTCCGCGCACTCATAAAGGCAGATAAAAAAATAATGCATACGATCACCGCTCCGGTACGCGCAGTTGAAAAAGCCGTAGATGCCGTGATACCTGCACCGGTTCGTATGGCCATCGGTGTGACCGTCGCAGCCTTTGGCGCTGCAATGGGAGATCCGGAACCAGCAGTCGATGAAGCTGAAAAAGCCGGAGAAAAAGCCCTCGCCCATGACGAGGAAGACGTTAGCGCAACTGTCTTCCACAGGGCCGAAGGGGAGGCAGCACCGCGCCCCTTAGAATCCGGGCGACCTTCAGCTCCGGAAGAGCATTACGAAGCTACAGAGGCACCAGGCCCATCAACATCTTCCGTAGAAAATGAACCATTACGTGGAAGTGATAGCGGTGACGCTCCAGGTGGCAGCGGTGGCAATGCAGTGCCCGATGGCCGAGAATATGAGCCTGAAAGAAATCCAAATGCACGAACATATGAAAACCACTCTAGAGAGGAATTACTTGCTGAAAGGCGAAGTCTTAGAGGTCAGAGAGGTGAGACGTGGGAGCGAGAGGAGGATCTGCATAATCTTCTAGAAGCTATTCCTAGGAGGGGTCTAAGAAATTCTCAACTCCGCCATGCGTTTAAGCAGTATCAAAATGGCGTAATTAATGGCAATCAAGGGGTGCGTAGACGACTAGAGAGGGAGCTTAACGAGATACAAGCTGAACTCCGTCTACGAGACGCAGTCTAAGCTGGATACTGGGTTTCGCCAGTAATTACCTGTATTAGTTTTGACTTTGTCTGACACAGCTCCCTTTTCGGTTTAGCGAATAGGGAGCGGTGCAGGCTCTTCCAGAGCCGTGTGGTTATCGGTTTGGATGGTGTGCAAACCCAAACTCAAAACGAAGGAAACCACAATTTTGCATTCTACATACAAGTGTCAATCAGCATTGAATATTGACGACACCGTTACCTTAACCTTAGCGCAAGCCTAATCGACGATAAAGATGGATGCTCGAAGTTGCGCCTCGCTGCATCACCGCCATTGTTTTCATGCAGAGATCGTCGCAGAAGCTGTGTGGTATAGTTCCGCTTTCCGCTCGGCTTTCGCATGATTGAAGACATTCTGGCTCACCTCATTCGATCATCGTCAACTGCGTCAGGCCGCCACAAATATGTGGCGCGGGATCGCATGTCTGAAAGTCGTATAAAGTGAGCTGCGCCTGCACATAGCTTAAAGTTACAGTGCCGTTGTTGTATGAAGGTAAATCATCAAGGAATAGAGACTTGCCAAACGGACGCCATCCAGAGATTACGGTGCCGCTCGAACAATCAAGCTGCTCCTTATAACAGTATAATTATAATGTTAATTATGTTAATTTTAAATTTTTATAATAAAAATTTTTAATGAATACAATCGGAGAATAAATAAAAACGAGAAGTGTAACATCAGGATTATACTTAATTATATTTTTAAAAATTGATGAAGGCCGGCTTTGGCACACGGAGGCTCTTCCGATTTAAGGCTCTTACAGAGATGGGCTTTAAACAATAGTACTTGTTGTTTTCAGGGGCCCATCAATACCTTTCAAACATAACGCTGCTCAACGCCATCGGATACCTAAGTTCAAGGCTACAAACCGGCTGAATAGGAAGCCGGTTTGCACCAGCGCTAAAGTTTCACCTTCTGGATCAGTGAGGCTGCATTCTCAATCGAATACTCCTCTGTACGCACTCGAAATCCGTCCACGTATGGGCGGGAAAGCACAAAACCCAGCATCAAAGACCGGATCCCGACCTGATTTTCCTCCATGCAACAACACCAATATGAATATTTATATACCTTAATAAAAAAAGAAATAAATGTTGCTCTCTTTGGTTCAGTCTATTCGAACAACATTTTTTAATAATACATATATAATTTCATTTTTTCTTTTGATTTTTTGAAAAGTGATTGGATAATATTATGAATGATAAACAAATTTCTGAAATTAATCTTGATTTGAAGGCAGATTGGACTGATGTTTCAAAGGTTTCAATTGAGCCGGACTATGCCCAGACCCTTTATAGCAACGGCTACAATATGGTGCGCGTGGACGTCTGGTTTACACCCACAGATAAATCGGGGGTGGCAATATCGACTACCGATGGGGATCAGCAGACCCTGAATGCAGCCGTGCGGTTGATAGATTATGATAATGGCGGTGAGGTATATTGGTTAGACACGCCACCAACGCCGGATAAACCATTATCGACAGATGCTTTTAGGGGCTTTAACAGTTGGGCTCAGACCCAGACAGCAAATGAGTTTCTCACTACGGGCATGGGATTAGTGGCAGATGCGGTGAGCAAGAGTTACGTCACATTCTATGTGCTATGCAATGCTACAAATCCGAACCCACCTTCCCTTAAACTTGGCGTCCAGTTTCAACCAAGCGGAGCAGCGCAGAACAGCGCCCCTCAAAAATACTGGAGGAACGGAAATACCAGCCTCGGTGACAATGGTTATAAAACGATCAATGCTTCGCCCGGAACCGTTTATGGAGCCGATGATCTGCAGTGCATTCTTACGAAGCAGAACAACGGATCATCAGACGACTCCAGCCCCGATGGTGCAGCTCCCTTCAATGTTGCCAATTATTACCGGCAGTATAATGGCAGGATATCTTTCAAACAGCAGGGGCTTTCCTTAGTATATAGAATCGATGGCAAAAAAGGCAGCGATGGATACCATGCATGTTTTAGCCAAAAGGGCTACACGACTTATAGTTACATTTGGGCAGCCGACGATGATCGCAAGCAAAAAGCAGAGCTCAATAGTTCGAAAATTACATTTGATTTTGATATAGGAGCGCCAAGCACGACTTATGCAAGATACGCTCTCATATTTCAGTTTACACCCGACTATGGAAAACTGGCGGATTCCACCGAGACCATTCTCCGTTGCTATGATCACGTTGGAAATTGCGGAGAAATAGAGCTGCATACGCTGCTACCCGATTATATTAGTTTGTTGAATGATTCAGATTGGTCGCCGTTGACGGCCGGGGATTCAACTGCGATCGACAAAGATCCGAATATCAAGCTTAGCAATCAAGCCTACGGTCAGCTCGAGAAAACCACGACAAGTTCTAGTCCATCGCCTATCGGAGCTTCCGCAATCGCGGCAGGCGACGAATTTCAGCTGTACTCCTGCACTGACCTTTACCAGAATGGCACCACTGTCAGACAAAAGACTCATCAAGCTGATTTGTACATTGATACAAGTGACGGCACCTTTCTTTTTGCCGGAGGTGCTCCTGCCGAAAAATTGAAATTCCTGCCTGTGTGGAAGCAAGGAGCTGTAGCTATATACTCGACAACAAAGCACCAATATTTGGAGGCTTCGCAGCGAAACGTCGTCAATAACTATCACTATATCAGCCCGTTCGGGCCAGCCCCGGTCCCTCGCGACCCGGAGAGTCAATCAAATCCGAGTGATACTCTGTGGTTCATTTCATAGTATAGAAATAATTATCACAAATTAAAATATCATAATTTAATATTTATTATGCATAATAAGTATTATTAATTTTTACATTGATTGCATTTTAAGATTTAAGAAAGATAAAAATATGACTATTTTCTCGGTTAATAATTTTTCAATAGGCGCTGGTTCAGGTTTCGGCGATGGATCTATTTATAGAAACGGCCTCAATATGATAGAAATCATCGTCAATATTGAAGCGTATGACGAAAACCGGCAATCTTACACCGTCAAAAGCGACGAAGTTACATTGGTTAACTGGATGTATCCAGATGAGAGTTTTAAATGCATCGATCCTGATACACAGAAAGCGACAGCATGGTCTTATTATACCTCTCCCAATGAATTCTGTACCAACTCCATCTCAGGTGAACAGCCCGCGTTTGTTGCTACACCATCCACGGTTCTGCACTATTATATCTATTGTCCTGCAAGTGAGAATCGAGAGAACATAACGATTGGCGCTCAAATATCGACGACACAAGATGGCCAACTGACCATTTGCAATGGCCCGAACGGGTATAGAAATCAAGAAAACGAAGACCCTGAACCTGGGGTGCACATCAGGGGGCTGAACGAAATTGTTTATACAATAGGAAGCGAATCTCTGAATTTTGATCCTGCTGGGAAAACGACAGAGTATGACAAGGGCCACTTTAAAGTAGAGTGGTGCATTATGCTTGCTGGGTTTTCGGGGTGTTATATTAAAAAATTCAAAGCCAACGGAGATATCGATGGGTTCGCTAGCAAATATACAGCTTCAAAAAATACATTTATGTGGGTTGACGAATATAATCATTCGTTTGCTATGGTTCAGTACAATAAAAATCATTTAACAGATTGGTATATCTGGAAGCCGAATGATAACACGACAATCTATCCAGGATATATGCCATTTCCCAGCTATACGCCTTCGAAGGCGAAGAACGCTTTGTATATGACAGCATTTGATAGATATACCGGCGTGGATGGCGGTAACCTTAATTTATCAGATGTCGCTTGCATTCAACTGTTTGATCAATATGGGAATAATGGGATCTTCAGCTTTGTGCCAAACGGTCCTGGTTCAACTCAAATTGTAAATGGCCTGGATTATGGTCCAGCATGGCCCAATGCATATGGCTCTCCAGCGTACCCGCCACATTAACTTTAGCGTAAGCCCCATCGGCAATAAAGCAGGATGACCGAAGTTTGCGCATGCGCTTGAGCGCATCGCAGGCCAGCACGATTTCCACGTTCTGGTTGTCCACTGCGCGTGTGCGCAGCCGATTGTCAATACCACTCTTGAAGCGATCCATGGTGTCTTCCACCCTGGATCGTATGCCATGGCCGTTTATCGCTTGCCAGCGAGGTGACCCTGGCCCCGGATTGTCTGGATATGGCACTGTAATCTTAAGAGCTCTGTTGCAAAAAATCTATATCGCACGGAAAGCTCTATGATTTCGGTTTTCAGCAGTCGTATCATGGAGATGGTGGGCAGACAAAGAGCTGTCCTCTGCGAGTGCGCTCTGTCCAAGACCAAAAGCTCGTTCGACGAGACGTGCTTCTCCACGAGCATCACCTGTCAAGTTAAAGATAGCAACCTGTCCTTTGCGCAGAGCATGCATAACCTCGAACCCTTTGATCGTCGCATAGGCCGATTTCAGAGTCTTGCCCCCCCTCTTGCCGGCCTGATCAATTGTTTCAGTTTATTGAGGTCAGCCTCAATAATATTGTTCAGGTATTTACCTGCCGGTGCACAAGCTAACCGGAGTATTTGCCTTCGGCCTTCAATTGCGTGATGACAATACCATAGGTTAGCGCTATGTCGGTGTTGACCATGGTTGGGTCTTCCCAATCTTTCAGGCCGTTCAAGGCATTGACTAGAAATCTCTTGGCTGTTTTGGCATTGCGGATGGGAGACAAACAGAAGTCGACTGTATTGACCGAATTTATCGACGGCTCGGTAAAGATACGTCCATTGCCCACGGACTTTCACATAGGTCTCATCGACACGCCAGCTCATTGATTGCGCTCTACGCCAGTGCCATCGTAAACGCTTTTCAATTTCCGGCGCGTATTTCTGCGCCCAGCGATAAATAGTAGAATAATCGACTGGCACATCTTGCTCGCCCATCACTTGCTCAAGGTCACGGTAACTAATCCCGTAACGGCAAGGCCACCGCACAGCCCAGAGAATGACCTCTCCTTCAAAATAACGCCACTTAAAATCAGACATTTCCTGCTCCTGTCACGCAAGACAGGCTATTATCTGTCAAACAATACGTTTGTTTGCAACAGAGCCAACAGAAACTCTTCAGTTTTGCAGGTTAGAGCATTTCACAGTCAAATTGGCTCAACTTGGACAGTCCGGGATAATGCGACAAACTAAAGAAATTAGAGCGAACACTATGATCCAACAAGGACGTAAATCGCTCTAAGCCCAGATTGACAGTGGCCGAATTGTTGATGAATTAACCCGGCCACACTTTCTCCAATTTCCCTGTCACCACTTAATTCGCAGACCTACACTTCCTTTTACAGTATAACTATCTGCAAAGTTTTGAAGACCTGTACTGATGGAGCCTTCCCCATAGATAGTATATTTATCATCAGCCCAGCTATACGTGCCGCCGGCACCCATACTTCCCCAAGTCCGATCATTCCTGCTGTTTAGACTTTCACCAGATACATTAATTTTACTACCTTCGAGGAAGTCCTGGTGGAGATTAGCAATCAAGTAAACATTGCTTTGCGTTATTTGCCCGTTATTATCGCGCCAAGCATTACGATAATCTGCTGAAATCCCCATACGTGCATTAAGACTATCTCCATTATCCATAGCGATTGTTGCACCAAAAACATCTTGAAACGTGTCAAATGTAACTGATGACCAGACAAGTTGCGCTTGCGGTGTCAAAGACCAATGGGGAGCCATCTCGATACGTCGACCAGCCTCCAGACCAAGTGCATAACCAAAGCCTTTATTGCCATTGGCGAGTGTACTGCGAAGATTGGAAGAAGACATGTCTGTATTATACCACATGGCTTGTGCCTGCCCATCCCAATAGACGCCATTATCACCATACCAACTCAGAGTTCCGCCGAGCCCCCAACCCTGCGTGTCAGCGTTGCCGTCACCGAACTCAGATGAGATTGAGCTCTTAGCTTTGCCATACTGACCTGTCATGCCAGCAATTAATTTACCGGTTTCGGTCTCACTGATCAGGCCATCTATTCCGGCCTGCATTATGAGCGTATTAATTTTCTGATTTGTACCTGTGGTTGTCGTTTTAGGTTGGAAGCGGCTATGCGCTCCTTCGATACGCCCCCAAACACCACGTTTATCCATACTTGTGTCTGTATCAGATGAAGATGCACTCCCTGAGACACTTGGATTATTGCTCTGACCTGCCACAAAGTGATCTGTGTCATTCCAATAGCGATTGCCGATACGCTGCTGTAAACTTGGCAGGCTGCTCAGCGCCTGCATGGATTGGGCACCACCTTCATAAACGGGTGCTGTCGGACTGAAACGCGGTCCCGCAGAGATACTTTGACTGCGCAGATACCAACCGCCATCTGCCGGTGTGCTAACTCCGCCCTTAAACAGAGTATAAGCATAGACCCCGGCAATCACAGCCTGTTGGCCATCCTTCGTGACGTAATCCCCTTTCAGATTGAAGATGCCATCTGAACGACCCGCCACTTCAATGATTTGGATGCCATTCACAGTCTGAGCACCCATACCGTTCCGGCTCAGAAACTGTACGGTCGTTGTCCCGGATGTCGATCCTGTAACCACGAGTTTATCTGTCGGGGAGTTATCAGCCCCTAAATCACCCCGTAATATCAGAGCTGCAGAACCGGTTCCATTATAGTTGCCGACTGTAAGCGTGCCTAAGGATGCGCCACCAGGCGCAAGCGTGCCCGCATTCATAACATCACCCACACGACCGTTACCTTGTAGTCGTGCGCCATCAGCGATGCGTATTGCCCCACCCAGACTTCCGTCAACAGCTAATATACCAGCATTAACTTCTACATCTGATTTGTAGGAAGTGCTATCTGCGGTCAGAGCCAGCATACCTGCTCCGGTTTTAACCAGTTTCCCTGCACCGGAAAGGCTCCCTGCTTGTGTCAGTGTACCGGTGGTTACATCGAATGTACCACCACCCATGCCCAAGACCGTGGCACGGCTCATGTCGAAACTAGCTATAGTGCGCAAAGTACCACCATCAAAAGACAGTACACCTGCTGCTGCACCCAGATTGGCATCCGCACCCACCGCAACAATACCGCCATTGATGGCAGTGCCTCCTGCATAGGTATTTGTACCTGATAAGGTCAGTGTACCTGTGCCGGTTTTGGTTAAAGCGCCCGCACCTGAAACGACCCCGCTCATCGTCGTGTCAAAGCTCATAGTATCAACTGTACCACCGCCAGCATTCAGCGTTGTGGCACGGGCAAGCATGAGACCGGCTGTTGTGCGCAGAGTACCTCCATCAAAGGACAATGCACCCGTTCCGGCACCCAGATTGGCATCCGCACCCACCGCGACAACACCGCCATTGATTGCTGTGCCACCCGCATAGGTATTCGTTC
>JAHREI010000013.1 GCA_021733665.1 Bacillus subtilis | reverse complement strand
AATAATATTCAATCTCAGTTAATCCATAAACAGAAAACAAAATGACATTCCATTGGTAATGGAGAGGTCGGGAGTTCAATCCTCCCTCGCAGCACCAGTTTTCCTAGGTTTTCCCAAACATTTAGAATTTTTAATATGCATAGTTAAGCACAACTATACGCATATGAGTGGCAAGATTCTGGCAATGTTTGTTCTGCACCCGTTCCAAAATCGAATCATCGCCCTAGAGCAAACTGAATCAGTGGCGTGACCTTTGCTGCGACAAACCCACCTACGCCGATCATGAGCATCAGCATCCAGCGCGCGCCTTTGGCTTGTGTGAGTAGTTGATGCATTTCTGTGACCTTTGCGTCCAGATCATCAATCTTGCGCTCGAGTTGCTCAACCTTCCCTTCCATGCGGATAACTCTGTCTCTCGTGTCCTGTGTCGGCGTTGCCATCACCAGCACCCCGCCTTTTTTCCATAGGCATTATGACCGGCAACGCCTTTGCCTGCGCTCTGATCGTTACCAGCCAGATAGACCGCCGTCTCCGGCTTAAGGCCGATCTTCTGCCAACCCGCGCAGTTGCTCGCATTGGTCGCGCACCCCGCCAAGCTCAACACACAAAACAACGCTATCCATGTTGTCGATTGTCTCATTAATCCCTGCCCTGTTCTGGATTGCCTGTGTCACGGCTTGAGCGGCTTTCAATGCCGCTTGTTGCTTGCCGTCATGAACCCCAAGCGCATAAAAAAAGAGGCCAGAAACTGCCCCTCCGATTACCGCGCCAATGATGTGTTGAAAGCGGAGCCTCATGCCGCCTGATCTTTCATGCGCTTGATGAGGAAATACGCACCGGCGGCAAACGCCCCGACCATGATGATAGCCAGCGCCCACTGGATCGGCCCCGCACCGGAAGCCATACCGCCAAGACCGGATAGCAGACCACCGGCAGATGCAATGATTTCAGGTTTCAGCAGGTTTTCTTTCTTCTGCTCCGGCTCAACATAATTGGAGGAAACGAAATCACCTTTCGCCCACAGTCCGGCCTCTGCCGCGCGGCGATTGACCAGACCTTGCACACGCTTGCCGCCTGCATTGACCCATTTCATGAGTTCAGCCGGTACTGCGCTATAATCACCGGCATTGAGCTTTTTCAAAAGCGTCGATTTATGCAAAGCACCAGTATTGAAATCGAATGAAACAAGCGCCGCATACTGATTATCGGAGAGCGGCACTTTAACCAGATCCGATACACGCTTTTCAAACTTCGCCAGATCAGCCCGCAGGATACGCACGGCCTCCTGTTCACTGATCTTCATACCGGCAACCACCTTCGGCGCACCGGCTGTAGTTGTATGGCCATAACCGATTGTCCAAATACCGACTACATCCTGATAAGCTGTCAGGCGCTTGCCTTCCCATTTTTGGATATGCGAAAGCCCCGCCGCATTAATACGTCGTGTCATATTGTTTCCTTTCGGCAATAAAAAACCGCCTCATGGGCGGTGCGGTCAGTCAGGTTATCTGTGGTTTAAACAGTGAGAGCCGTTTCCCACATAGCGTCTATCTGTTCGGGAGTTAAACTGAGTGCAGTTGCCACCAGTAACAGTGTCGGGTGAAGGCGATTAAACTGCGAGGCGTCCTGCCACTCAATTTCGGCTTCTTGTTTTTCAAGTCCGTCCGGCATTGCTGCAATAGACTGCTCTACCTGCCCGAGAGAGATGCCATTACGCACCAGTGTCAGACGCAGCTGACGCTTCGTGATTGGCGGCATCTGCGCCCGTTGCTCCTCAGGAGTGAGAATTGGCTCCACGTAAGGCGCAATAGCGTTGCCTTCCGCTTCCCACTTGGCAAGCATGATGCGGTGGCGGTTCGCCATGTCGTCAGGGACAGTCATTTCCTGACCGTCGATGACGGCAATGATTGAGCCGTACTTTGTATATTTTGCGCTTTCGATCATAGAGGGAACTCCGCATCAAAAGTTAGGTTTTCAATCATACCCCAATTATGGGATTCCCTTACGACGCCGTTAAAGCTTACGCCTGACGTTGATCCGGCAAAAATAGTCGGCCTTACGTTATACTCAAAAGCTTTTCCGATAAATACGGTTGGGGTTGTTCTCATGTTCACAGGCATAAAAGCTCGCCCAAGCCTCCCAAATGTAGGATCTGAAACACCGCCTTGTGCAAACATTTCAAGACGGTCGAGATAACAATAATATCTTTGCGTCATCGCCACCTCTTGCTGTCTATGCCGAGGGGAAAACGGATCTTTCTCTGCCGTGGCGTCGCCCTCTACAAGAGACGCTCGCCCAACGAAAAAAAACCCAATATTTCTAGGGTGGAATTGGACTGCGATATTAAAGGTGCTGTCACCGGGGTTTGCTAATTTTCCTTCGAGGCTCCCCACAGTAAACCTTGTCGATTTCCGCTTAAAATTTGCGCCGGAAGGTTCTACAGAGTTCGAAATTTCTATAACATTTAAGGAGCTTCCAGACGTGCCAAAATTCTGCTCCCCGTAAATGAAAACGCGCATACTATTTTCGAGGAGCATATCTAATGTGAAGGTGGCTTCGCCTGACGGCAGCGATCTGACATTTTCCACCTTTTGAATTAAAGTCACCTCTCCACTTGTCGGCTCTGAGTCAAATCTGAATGAAAGAGCATGGCCAAAATTAAAGTCATTCACCACTTCGACAATAAGTTGGGCGTTAGTGGTATTTATTACCCCCCATCTGTCGGCTGTGTACGCCCCATTGTTCGCGGGTATCGTAAATGCCACGCCTCGGAAAGCGATACGAAAATCACCATTGATCAGCTTGTTGCGCCAACCTGAGAGAATACCAACATCAATATTCGCCCGTGCCTGACCTTGCTCTTGCGCGGTCAGTGCCTGAGCATCAAAGCGCACTGCATTGTCGGCCTTATCGCCTTGATCGGCTGTGGCAAAAGCTTCCACGTTTGTAGCGGCAGCCGTACCCAAATCAGGTTTATTTTGGATTGCCGTCACACCGCTTGCGGCGTTCCAATCGGATTGCACTTGTGCAGGAGGGATGGCCGGCTTGTTCACAAGATCTTTATAGTCGCCAGTTGTTGCAACTGTAGCCAAAGCCGGTGTTTTATCAGCATCAGCAGGAATGCCAGCCAGTTTTGCGCGTTCCTCTGCGGTCATGATCTTTGCGTTTTCGGCCTCATCCATATTAGCCATATCAAACGCATCAGCGGCTTTATTCGTCGGGTCATATGTCTGACGAAACATATCGCCGCCGCCGGACGGATCAACCCAAATACCGGCTTGCGTGAGAAGTGCGCCGTTTGAAGTCGAGCCAGTGGCAGAAATGTCCGTTGTGGTGATTTTATCTTTCTTTGCCAAAGCCCCAAGCTCTAACGGCTGGACTGCGCTATCAGCCTTCGCAAGCGATGTGATACTCGCCGCATTTAAAGCAACTGTGCGATCAGCTGAGAAATCGCCACCACCCGACAAACCAGCACCGGCGCTCAGTTTACGTGCAGGTTGCACCGCTGTATCTGCTTTACCAAGGGAGGCGATACTCGCTGCATTCAGTGCCACAGTCCGGTCAGCCGAGAAGTCCCCCCCACCGGTTAATCCGGCACCAGCACTGAGTTTGCGTGCAGGCTGAACAGCAGTATTAGCCAGAGCCAAAGATGCGAGTGAAGTAGAAGAAAGAGCAAGAGCGATATTGGTCGCCAATGCACCACCGCCAGCTAATCCCGCCCCTGCTGTAACTGTAGTGACTTTCTGTACGGCACCAACGATACGAGCATCATCGCCTGCGGCAACAGTTCCGACAGTTGTGCCAACATTCATAGTCGATGCATCGCCGAGATTAGGCTTATTGAGAAGATCAGCATAGCGACCGGAAAATCCGACTGCGGAAACCTGTCCGGGCTGAACTGCAGTGTCTGCTTTCTGCCCCTGTTGTTTTGTGGCCGCATCAGTGATGCCATAGCCTGCAAGCGTCGTTGCCTTGTTCGCTTTTTCAGCCAAAACCGGAAACAACTTATCCGGTGTAATGGCTTTTCCGCTTTCCACACCAGTGCGTATTTCGCCCTCTGATGCCGTTGGAATATCAAATACGTGGGTATGATATGGAACATCAACCATGTGTTGCCTCCGGTATGCCAGCCGCGTTTAGACGGGCTTCGAGTACTGCTATACGATCTGTGAAAGGCTTCAAAAGGCCATCAAGGGGCGCGTGAATTTGCTGCCCGTTTGCCATGAGCAAAACGCGGATATTCTTTGTATCTGTGATGCCTGAAATAGCCTGCGGGGTCGGTGATACATTCTCCATCACAGCACCCGAATGATTTTGTTTTTGATGATGGTTGGCTGGACGTTATTATGTTCCTGACCACTCCCTGAATTCTCTGTCGCACCGTTCAAGCGGTGCTTGTGCCGACCCGACCAGTGAATACGTTCTGTCCCTGTTCGCACCAGAGCATTACCGCCCTGACCGATCCAGTCACCTGCGGCGCTATCCCAGTCTCGTGCTTTGGAAATGGTGTAATTATGCGTGTGATCACCATCCTCAGTCGTTTCAATATTCACATTGTGAGAATGCGGCGGCAGTTGCTCGGCGGTCAGCTTGTGGCGCTCGGTGCCGCCAACCGCGCCAAGCACGTCGCCATCAACACCGCCTGTTTTAGCAGTCAGCCGCCCCTTGCCGCGATTAAGCCCTGCACTCACACGCCCGCAGCTATCAGGAATGTTAAAAGTGGTTGAACCATTACCGGCACCGAATTTCGTGCCGATTACTGCAAAGAGAGCCGGATATGTCGTTCTGGAAATCGCCCGTCCATCTTCAAACATCCAGCCTTCCGGTTCATTCTCCCCGTTCCAGTCCAGTGAGCCACCAACCGGCACAACCATATTGTAGAGTTTGGGGTCATAAGCCTGAACATCGACACCGATTACGACATTGAGAAAGGCTTTCAATGCCTGCTTGTCAGCCAGATCAGCCATAAGCTGCCGGATTGCATTATTGATATTCGAAGGGGCGCAACCCTCAGCAATATTGATGCCGTTGATTGCAGTGTTGTTTGAAGGGGTGGTGCTATAGTCTTTGATCGGCATTATGCGCGTCCTTGTTTGATTGAGGCCACGAGCGAGGCAAGAGCATTGGACTGGTTGGGAGAAACACCTGTGAACTGAACCGGCGAGAACGGGGAGGCTTGCTCCTGCTGTTGGCCAAAGGTTTGCAGCAAAGCGTTCAAACTGGACTGCGAGCGGCTTGGTTCGGCGGCAGCAGCCTCTGCAAAGGCTGGAACCGGCGCACCACCTGCGGCTGGCTGTGCTGTAGACGCTTGCGCCATCAGCCCCATGCTCGGATGTGACTCGCCACCGGTCGCACTTGGCAACGGTAAAGCAGACTGTGAAGGCGGGGCGCTAGCGACCATTGCCGGATCAGGCTTGCCGCCGCGCCTCCCTGCAAGCTCGATGTGCCAATTCTCATTAGAAAGTGGGAAAGCCAATCCAAACCGTCCGGCATTTTCATGCGCCCATGTTGTTGCGGATGGATCGAGATACTTCAGATCAGCAGCATGACCGTGGTTGTGGTTAGATCGCCCGGGAGGCGCAACCCACTTACGCGCTCTTTCCGGTGTTCCGTATTTTTGTAAGGCATCCTGCCAAAGCTGTGCTTGGCGCTCAGGAGAGCGAAAACCGGAAGTAATGCGCAAATGCTTTGCAATCTCCGGCGGGGCAGCAGCGAACATATTAGACAGTGCAGAAGCAAAGCCCTGATCAAGACCTGAGAAGCTATCAGGCCGCATCGCCCCGCCGACAGCGTACTTTTTAAAGTCAAAGGACATGGCTTTCTCCAATAAAAAAGCCTCGCTAAAGCGAGGCTGTAGACTTAGTGCAGAATTGATTCAAGTATCCCAATATTAAGCGGGGAAGAATCATGGTTCAGAATATTTATTATCACTGTGCACCAATAAGATTAGGCGCTGGCAGTGTTATCGAAACTGGCAATTGGGGGCGCATGTTTCAATTCCATAATTGGGAACTGGTAACGATTGCTAAAGACTATAGGGAAATTGCATATGAATATGGGCGCTTAAAATACGCTCCTCATGCGCCAAGCCGTTTGAATTGCGTTTTCGTCTGCGAGACAGAGGTTGATGCTAGAAACTATTCCCGCCAGAACTCACACACCGCCGTGATACACCAAGTTGAACTGGTCGATGCGGCATCGCCACTTCATCACGCCAAATGGAGCTTACTGAATTTATCGGTACAAGATGGGATTTCACCTTTCCAATCTCTTGAACAAGATATTCAATGCTATTGGCAAGGTATTCCAGATACTGACGTTGAAGTTCTAATTGGCGGTTCAGTTCGAGTTGTGCGTTCGTTTTAGAGGGTGAACAAAGACAGCCGCCACCATCCAAGCCCTGCATATTAATGCGTGACATAGGCTTCCATTCCTTTCAGGATTATAAGTATCAAAATTACCACCGAGAAAAAAATGCAAATATGTATAAAAGGAAATATAAGAGATATTAATAACGTAAAAGAATTTTTAGAAAGAAATTTCCCAATTAAGTACAATATTGACTACGAATTAACAGTCATCTGTCCGCCACATAGAATATTGATCACAGGAAAAACATCAAATTACTATAATCAAATAGATAGAGAAGCTGAAATGCTAATTCAGATGTTCTGCAACAAGTAAAGCATGTAGGACGCAAAGGCGGCCTAAGCCGCCTTCTTTTATGCCTGCCTTACAAGCGCATATCTTGTTGCGTGACTGATATGAGAGTGCCATTTGCCACCGTGTAGCTTTTGCATTGCCTCGCTGAGTTTTTCAGCGTGATAATCGCATAGATCCTCAAGTGTCATTGGACTTGGTGTAGCTAGCGCCAATGCCGGAGCAACAATGACAGCACCTGCAACCGGTGCAGCGCGGAGGAAAGAACGGCGGTTCATGCTGCGTCCCCCAGTCCTGCCATACTGCATAGCTCAGCGACTTTTTTACCGGCCTCGGTAAGACGTAAATCCTTGTACATAGCCTTATCTTGCGCGTCTATTACCTCCATAAGGCCACGATTAATCAATCCTACTGCGCCCCAGTGTCCTGTATTAATGCTCTTCCCCTGCAAAGCAGAAATCAACGCGAATACCATTTTTGCTGTAAGATCAATTCGAAAGGCTGAGCCGGTTACATACTTTGAGAAAGCCTTATTCATAATGCGCTTCCTCCATTTAAAATAGAGGTATGCGGAATTTCTAGCGCATATACTTCGCGCCAGACATCAGCGTGATATGCTTTCACTGTTCCATAATTTGCGTCAAAAACCTCAATAGGCAAAACACCCATTTCATGGGAAACGTGCTTCAACTCTTTCCATGAAAACTCTTGTCCGTGATAGAGCATCGACATGCGCTTTATAGTTGCAAACTCCTGTGAGCGATCAAGCACCAACTCCAGTTTATTGGCCTTCTTTACTGCCTGTGCAGCAGTGTTCATTGCAGTAGCTTCACGACGAGAGCCAATTTCAGCTTTGGTGCGCTCCGCGATCTGCCGCGCTTCGTATTGCTCAGCCCATGCACGGGCAGCCATAACAGGATTGGTAAAGTCAGGGATTGAGTTTCCGCTCTTAAGGCACTGCCATTCATCCACTAAAGCCGCTGTAAATTCTGGCGAAAGCTGAGCAACTACAATATAGCTGTCGCGCTCTATGACATTGTAGACTTCGACCTTCTGATTGAGGTGATTTCTAACTTCCGCCAATGGCGGGAGTTGTATTACACCTTTCTCTGCAAGACGGCGGATCGACCGCTTCACATCATCGTGGCGAGACTTAACCACATCGGCAATTTGCAAGCTGCTCATTGTCAGGCACGTGCCATTGCCGCCGCCCATAGAAGCAATTCTTGCAACAGTTGATACGCTTGTGTTAGCATGCATTTCATATTCCTTTTAGTTGGGGAATTTTGAAGGCTGAGGATTACGCATTGCAGTGCGCCTCGGCCTTTATTGTTTTGAAACCTACCCGCTCCATTCGCTCTCGAATGCACCGGATGATTTCAGAGTTCTGAGAACTTGAATTCTTCTTTGCCTCTAATTCAATGAACTCCTTTAATTCAGGTGGAAACCTCACCTGTAATTTCGGAGCCATTTCGCTCGGGTATGCCATTAAATCTCCTTAGGTGCGACTTGCACTCACACGATTACACAACCCGTCAATGATTGCAAGTAGCACTCATTGATTTTTTGAGTGCTACTTGCAATCATTCAATCATG
The DNA here is from genome assembly GCA_021733665.1 of Bacillus subtilis. GTDB lineage: Bacteria > Pseudomonadota > Alphaproteobacteria > Rhizobiales > Rhizobiaceae > Pseudochrobactrum. Next base: position 29,883 of record JAHREI010000013.1, on the reverse strand, counting down.
TCAGATGATTCAAAATACCCAAGCCAGCTCGCAGAGCGCTTTCAAATCCGAATGCCAGACGGCCTTCGCGATCGTATCCGCGAGGCTGCGGAAAAAAATAATCGATCCATGAACGCAGAGATTATCCATCGACTTGAAGATGGCTTGGTGTTGGCAGAGCAAAATATGACTCTAAAAAATGAACTTCTGAATTGTAGAGAAAAAATAACCCGTCTTGAGACATCCTTAAACTCGAGCAACAGCGCAACCATAGAGCCCCCTGACGCCGCACAATTAGAAGCAATGGTGGAATCTGCAGCTAAGGCTGCGGCTAAGGAGGCTGCTAAAGAGGTGGCTGAATTATTGCGAGGCCGCTTAGAAGGCTTAGATATAAAGGTTCAAAGGGGCATCGATGGCCGCATCAAAAACAGAGATACAGAGCTAAAGCGGAGGAAGGGTGAATGAGGGGGGCTAAGTTCGTAATTTTTGCTACGGCATCAGTGTTTATATTATTATCTTCTCAAGTTCACGCTTTAGAGCCAGCGTCCAGATACTATTGTAAGGATGAAGCCATGGGCGGTATTGTTTACAACAAAGATCTCGATAGTTTCGTGGGAACGCGTTTCCGTCCAAAGGATAGTTTTATATTATCCTTAAATCGCTACGCAGCAGCAGACACTGGAGCGCCGCGTTACAATGTTAAAATTACTGATGAAGGGTCAAGTAACGCGTTCCCATGCCTGAATTATTCAGTGGACGGTCGTATCCCTTTTGTTACAACCGGCGGGGTGTTGCGTTGCACGTCATCTCTCACCGAGCATATCTTTGATTTTTCAACCAATCGATATTTGAAGGCGTACATGTATGGTTATACAGACGGAGAGAAAGATAACTCTAATACTCCGTCAATAACCGGCGGCGTTTGCACGAGAATTGATTGATGATTGGTGCCGAATGAACCAAATCGAACATGATCCTAACGAACCAAAGATTGACAGGACACCGTTTAAATGGTGGCCGATCTGGTCGGTTGTAGCTCTTATCTGGCTTGGTGAGTGGTACACTGGTTATTTCGATTGGGGGCAAATAGCGCTAGGTGGGTTTACTGTTGGGGTGCTTGTTATCTGGGGAATTGAAACCACTGGCAACAAAGTCCCAGACTCATGGCGAAGGAAGCCTCCCCGCAACCCCTGAACCGCCCGTATTCGCCAAAGCATTGAGCAATGCCTTTAGCTGTGGAGATGCCGCACCAGATGCAGCCTGATTTACCAAATAGCTTTGTACCGGTGCACTCATCATTAAACGTCCAATACCAGCCGGTAGCGCCTTCCCTGCGGCAAATCCAGCAAGTGTACCAAGCCCAAGCCCGCCTGTACTACCGGCTGCAGCCCCTAAAGCGGGAAGAATACCAGTTTTCAAGCTTTGCGCACTCAAACGTCCAGCCGTACCGCTATTAGGCATCGGCTTCATAAGTGCCTCACCTGCGCGCGCTAATTCAGCAAAATCACCCTGTCCACGTACATAAGCCCTTCGGCCTTGCTGCGTGGCTGCGTTCCGTAGCTGTGACGGGGAGATCATACCAAGCGCTGTGTTTTCACCTGCCCCCGCAAGTGATTTTTCAATCACGAGCAAGTTTTTATATTGCCTACGCGCCTGCTGCCAGCCGCCTATATCACTCGGATTGGTTTTAAGGATGCTTCTCGCCATAGCTTCATCCAAAGCATCGCCAATCCCACGCAAAGTGCCAGCAAGATCAGAATCTTTTGTACTCCGCGCTGCTCGCTGCAACCGTGAGCGTAAAGACTGATAAGCATCTCCGGTAATGTTGCCCTTCTGTGCAGAATTAACAATATCCTTGGTCACATTCTCAACAATTGGAGCGCGGGCGCTTTCATTCACCAGCTCAGCATACCCCTGATAAACCTTCTTAAGATCGCCAGCTAATTTCTGATCTGGGACAATGTTGTTTCGATAAGCAAGGTCATCAAATTGCTTTCCGATAGTCGTAAAAGCATTATCAATCACCTCAGGTGTGGCGCGTTCCGCATCAATGCCGATGCGCTTAAGGGCAGCGCGTGTAAATTGCTCCCTCTGGCGATCAGCAAGTCCTTTTGCCACGCGCCCACCAATTTCACTTTCCGCATAACGGAGCGTATCGCTACCGGTGACCTGACCGGCAGTAAGTTCAACGCCTTCATGCTTCAATGCCTGCGCCATCGCTTGGCGTTCCGCTGGCAACGTGTAAGGCGATACAAGCTTTTTAATACCGTTAGTTGCGCCAGCAATTGCTACGGGCGCGGCTAAACCAAGCAACCCGCCATACTTCCCGCCATCTTTTGCAGAAGAAATTCGACCATCAACACCCTCTCCGCTACCAAATCCATGCGCCATCCCCATTCCTGCGCCTTCAAGGCCGGATATAATGGCCACCTTTCCAAGGCTTTTGCCAGCATTAACAGCATTTGCACTGGCGGACAGGCCAGACTTTGCCATACCAACGCCACCAGTTAAACCACCTGCAAGCTGCCCACCGAGGCGATAACCAAAGCGGTTTTCATAATCGGCATCGTCAATACCGCGCTGCTGTTTGAGATTGGCGTTATACCGATCTGAAAAGCTCTCGCCATCCTGACCTGATCCAAAAATAGGATTAAACAGCGCATCACCACCAGCCGCGATTTCATCCGCAAAGCCGAATGACATCATGTCGGCAGCGCCGCGCATAGTCGCATCCACCTTACCGAGGAAGCTATCACGCGGGTCATCGACCGGCGGCTTCGGTACCTGTTGTGCCACTTCGGGGAATTTTGACGCGATCATATCTCGGATCTGTTCGCGTGGCATATCATCCGGAAAACGCACCTGCGCTCCGTCTGGCATCTTAACGATAGGCATAGTCGACTCCTTATGGAGAATCGGGATTAATCAAAGGAGTTAAATTGGGGGGTGATTTATGGATATTATGACCGGCATCGCTGCGGCGGCACAAGCATTAGATATTGCAAAAAAGCTCAAAGAAATTAGCAATCAATACAAGGATGCTGAGTTCAAACTCCAAGCTGCAGATCTTTATTCTGCTCTTGCAGATGTAAAAATTGCACTGGCAGACGCCAAAACGCTACTCCAAGAAAAAGAGACCGAAATTGCTAGGCTCTCGGCGATAGAAAGCGGTAAATTCTCAACCAAGACCATAGGGGCTTATCAATTCGGCATTGGCGAGGATGGCAAGCTGCATCCTCGAGCTTTTTGCCCATCATGCTTATCAACAAATGGGCATCAAAATATGATAACGAGAGGTGTAGGCGGGCATAACATATGCCCAGCCTGCAAAGCGGTTTATACTGCCAGAGAAACAAATCTACCATCAGGGGCGAACAGTTCCACCTAATTCAGTATCATAGTACGGTAGTTTTAAATCCTTGAATAAGGCCTCTGCATCAGTGGTAGCCGCATCCTTTATTATATCTGCATAGAGTAAAGCATTAACGAGAGATCCAGCGCCCCTTTTCTCTCTACAGAGCACTACAGCCATGCCTAAAGCTTGACAGAGCATATCCAACGTCACTTGGTTGCTGACTTTCAGCTTCCTCTTTCGCTTCATGTCTGCCTCACTGTTTGAAGTAATCAGAGAAATCCACGGCATCGCCTGAATTGGTGGAGTTGCCGCCTTTTACTTTACGATTGCGCTCAATCCAGCCATTAATAGTGTTGCCCGGCTTCGTGAGGTACTGGGCAGCATCGGCAAGCATTTCCGCAGCCTTGGTCTGTGCAGCGCGCTTACGCTCAAGCCAAACTCGGAGTTCCGCAGGCTGCAGGCCTCGTGGCGCTGCGGTATCCATTGCGAGGTGCATTTCACCTTCGGAAAGCGCACCGAATGTGACAGAGCCGATAACGTCGAGCCCCATTCGATCAAGCGCATTTTTGAGTGATGCCGATGCTTCGGTGACATTTGGAAGCATATTATAAACTAAGCCTGCACTGGCTCCCCGATCAATGGCTGCAATAGCCTCGTCAATATTTCCAACGCTTGTTTGCAGCTTTCCATAATCCTGCCATGCGCTAAAGCCGGTCTCCATAGTCTTTTTGCCACCCTCCTTTGCACCCGCCGCCGCTCCGCCTGTGTCAATATCCGCTGCGTTCTTAGCATTTTGCGCTGCCCCCGCCGCAAGGCCTGCCCCACGCGTTGCCATGAATTCATTATATTCCGGCGTATTGGGCGAAAAGCCAGCCGCTTGCGCCTGCATATCAAGCGCTCGAAAAGTTGCTGGTGCACCACCCCCATTAAGCATGAAGTTCTGATATTCAGGCGTTCCTGGGACAAGTCCTGCCGCCTGCGCCTGAGCGTCAAGATTTCCAAAGCTACTGCCTGCTCCTGGCTTGCCTGACGCCAGACTTTTGATTTCCAGTTCCAGCTTCCGCTGTTGTAATGCCTCTTTCGGATCAACACCTTTACGTAGTGCAATCAGATAGGCATTTAGTGCCTGAGAATTGCCAGCAACGTATTTGGCTTCTTCCTCATCCATGCCTTGCTTTTTGAGCCATTCAGCAGTGCTGAACTGTTCTTTTTTGGCCTTTCGATCCTGATTACCGGCGGCAATCATCTGGCTGCCTTTAGACAGGCTATCCTGCATGGTGCCGCCCATGCCCCAACCAAGCATCATATCCCCCAAGCGCTGGCCGAAATCGCTTTCACCAAACTTGGACAGGCCATCAAAAAAGCCGCCAGATTTGGACTGTGGCGGCTGTTGTGGTGTTTTCTGCTGGATTGCTGCTGTCGGCATCGGATCGACCGCTCGCGGCACTTCCGCGACCTGTTTTCGCAATATCTCAGTGGGTGCAGATAATGGCGGGGCTGGCTGCTGTGCAGCTTCTGCTCCCTGCAAAAGCATGTTCGTATTTGGTCGCGGTGAGAACTGCTGCCCTTGCCCAGTCAAAAACGGAGCCAACAACCGGTTCTGCGTTACAGGGCGATCCATGAAATTGGTAAGAAGATCGAACATCGGAGCCGCCTTTGCATCGTCAGGCATCATTGCAGCCGCACCAGCACCACCGGCAGCGGCAAGGCTGTTGAACTGAATGATATGTTTTAGGGTAGGGTGTGAATTAACATACTCACGCACCCGCGCAGCAAGCTTTGGCGCAACGGTTTTAATATAATTGGGGGCGGTTGCATAAACAGCAATGGCATTCGCCATCAGTTCGGAGTCGACCTCATTCTTCGGGTAACCGATACTTTCAGGCGTCTCTTGATATTTTGACGGCATGATCTCACCGGTCTCCTCCTGACGCTTAAGGCGCCAATCGGATGGATCAGTATGCGTATCATTGTATACACGCCCTGCGTCTTTTTTAACCCCAGTCAATGGGATTGCATTAATCGGAATACCGTCTTTTTGACCAATCCGATTTCCCACAAGATCGTCGATCATATGCCCAATTTCATGGGAAATTGTTTTATTCGCCTCTTCAGGCGATAAAGAGTCTCGATAATAAATGTCGCGCTCTAACCCATCCGGACCACGTCTGACAACATACGCCCCGTTTTCTTTTCTTCCAAGCGTGCTGCCCGCAACGCCCGTAGGCCTCGTGCCAATCGATCTCTCTGTGACTGTGGCAAATTGCGACGGTAGGAGGGGGATTTCTGTGCCTCCAGCTGCTCCTCGAATGTCATTCCATCCAACGATGATAGGAGCTGTGAGTTCTCGTCCTTCGATGTCACGGGTGATCCTTCCAGTAGCATCCACAGGCACCCCATTCGGGTAATCCTGCGAAATATGACGTTGCGTCTTAGCTGGTGGATTATGCCACGAACTGCTGCTTTTTACAATGTCTTCGGCCTCTTGAAACTGCTTCATGAGCGACTGAAAGGGAACTTTAACCGCTTGGCTACCTTTAGATAACCCAGCTGTAACTACCCCTGCCGGAACTGCTCCAAGCGCGTTCAGTGCCGCCTCGCCATAATGTCCGTTTTGAGCAGAACGAACAGCATCATTGCCGGAGAAAGCCATTCCGGCGGGTGTAAGATCAAGGAGCCCAATCTTGGAGTTCCCGAGACCGGTTGAGCCTACTGTGCTTTCAACAAATCGTCCCCATTCGCTCCCCGCCTTACTATCTCCGAGTAAAGCACTGGCGAGCCGGTCTTTCCACGACGGATTATACGCTCGAAGCTCTGCTGTCATACCTGCCCGCCTTTCCCCATGATTTGGGCGATATATGCCGAGAGAGGATTACCCTGCTGGCCTCCAGCCATCTGCACCGGCGAGAATTGCGCTTTGGGCTGGTTCTGCGCCATTTGAGCAAGCAAATCCTGACGGCTCTTTTCCGCATCGCTCATTTCGGAGCGATATTTGCCGAGTTTGCCACCGCTCATATCCTGCAAGGCTTGAGAGAACACATTGCGGTTTTCCGGTGTACCTGCAATCGCTTGCTGGAAACCTTCCAGCTTATCACTAAGACCTCCGAACAAACCTCCGCTTGTAGCGGCGCTTGTGGCCGCTGCTGTTGGCTGTGCAAGTGTACTCATGGCGCTGCCTGCGCCTTTCAAAGCATTAAACATGCGCTACCACCTCCATATTGATGCCAAGAGCGCCATAGTTAACTGCCAGATAGCCGTCATCTTCCAGCACAACCGCATCCGGGTATTTGTCGGCAACATCATGCGCCATCAGGCCACGGAAGCGTGTTGGCTCGCCAATATAGTTGAACTCATACATCGGCAGCCCGTTTTCATAGGTGCCAATCTGCTCAATATCCTCTTTGAGCCGTGCATCGGATTTTGCAAAGAGCGAACCAATCGCCCCGATAGCGCCAAGCGGGTTAGACGGCTGATTAACGGTCTGAACATTGGTACCGTAATTGCCCGCAGAACCGGCAGCCGCACTTTGCAGAAGACCAAGGCGCGTCCAGTCCTGCATATCCTCTGCCTGCCATTTGGCATAATCAGCCTGCAGCTTATCCTGCGCGTTCTTATCCTGAATTTGTCCGGCGCCAATCTGCGCCTGCCCTCGGCCAAGTTGCGCGGCATCCACACCAAGCTGGTTCTGGATGGACTGAGAATTGGCCGCATCAATCGCGCCAACAGCCTTGAACTGATTGTCCATTGCGCGGTTGTAATCGCTCTCCAGCCCCTGCAGCAGCATATTGGTGGTGTTCTTGCCAAGCACATCGGTATTCGCGCCGGAGCCATAGCGCCCCGATCCGGCAAACTGGCTCTGGATCAGATCATTGGCGGAGCTGATCTCGTTATTCAGCCGCTCACGATAATAGGGATTGCCCTCTTTGAGATATTTACCGGAGGCATAGTCCTGCAAATTGGTTTGCGCACTGGTTGGTTGTCCCGCCTGATCGCGTAAAGCACCATAATCAGCGCCGCCATTCATCACGCTGCCAATGCCAGCCTGTGTATTGGCTCCAAGATCGGCCACGGTCTGGCCTTGATAGACATTGCCGCCTTTACCGCTGTCATAAAGCCTCTGTGCTTCACTTGCCGACTGTTTAAACAAAGGAGCCGCCCATGCAGGCGGCTTGTTCTCAGTTGTCTGTGTCTGTGAGCCGCCTTTTTTGCCCATTATGTCAGTCCTTTCCGAAACATTGCCAGTTCCGCACCGTAACCTTGTTTTGCCAGTGCCCGTTTCCAGCCCAAGCGGCCAAGAACGCTGCATTCATGGCAACCCTTATCGCGGCCATATTGTTCGATTTTTTCAATTAAGGGTGTGCTGTCCAAACCATCTTCACCGGCGAGAACTGTCACCATGATCGTGCGATGATCCGTTGCCTGATTGTGTTTGATCTCGGTGAGGACAAAGGAGACGTATTCCTCGCCATCAAGGATCAGCCAAAGCTGGCGCTCACCGGCGAGGATTTCCCGCATCAGAGATTTAATCTCGATATCTTTAGGAAACCGCGCCACCATTTGCTGCATAGATGCCGTGATCTGCCGCCCGTAACGCGCAATACGCTCCGGTGCCCAGTCACTGGTCAGATGAATGTCGAGTGTCATTTGGAGCCTGCCGTGCTGATTTTGGTTTCAATCCCCTGTGCATGTGTCCAGATTGAACCTGCGGGGATGCGAATTTTGATTTTATGAAACCGTGAGCGTGACATGCGCCGGTACATGCCGGTGCGTGAGGATGGCGCTTGTTCATCCTGCCAGCGAAATGCGTCCGAGCGGCGAAAGCGTGATCCGATAGCAAGCCTTGCCTCATCCGTATCGGCCATCAGATACATTTCATGAATCCGTGTCACACCACCTGTCGTATCACCGATCTCCTGCGTTGCAATCACGGCCTCCTGTGTCTGACCGTTAAAGAAGCCAAGTGCCCCGTCCGGCGTAAACGCAGCCAAAACCGGAGAGCCCCCCTGCCATGCGCGCGCATCAAGGGAATATGGCAGAGCATCAATGGAGGCTGAAACCGTGTCCAGCCCTTCCAGCGTATAGCCAAGCGTTGCAGCTGACATCAGCATAGAGGCGGTCACATCAGCTTTTGTCCAACGGCTCAACGCCCAGTCATAAATATAGATCTGATTATAATCTTCATTGCCAAAGCGCCGGATTGCAAAATAGACGCGGGAATAAAACGGATCGACAACACCCATGATTTCAGCGGTGTCTGACCATTCCACCTGATCAAAGACAGTACGATCAACCTTCTCAAAGCCGATATTGGCCATTGAGCCATCAGGAGCGATCTGGAAGAACCCGCCTTCATCGACATAAAAGGCCAGATTGGCACGCGATGCGATGGAAAGACGTGAGCGCGCGCCACGCTGATCATGGATTTTCTGAAAGGTGAATATCTCAACCGAACCCGGCACGAAGGTCACGCGCCGGATTGCTTTTTCCTGAAATACAAGCGGATTGGTTGCCTCTGTGGAACCCTGCACCATGCCACCATCGGGAAACTCCTGATAGTCGCAGTTTTTCTCGCCAACCTTCCAATGTTCAGCATCGTTCAGGCCTGACCACCACACACGGCGGGGATGCGCAGGCAAGCCCATCAGCGCAACGAAATCCCCCCACACCCGCACAATGGCCGCGCGCGGGGGCTTGCCGCCCAGATCACGAAACAGCGCCTGCCCGAGTTCAATCACCTGCGGATCGTCATTCTCATTCACTGCAATGACGAAGGTGCCGAATTGGGCAAATGACCATCGCGCCTCTCGGCTGGCACGATATTGCGTGTCCGGCTTAGAAACATTCACCCAGCCAAGATCGGTATTATCCAGCCGGTAAAGACCTGTATCCGTGCCGGCAAAAATATAAATACCGCCCAGATCATCACGAGCCATGAACCCGCCAAGACAGGCTGACGGCAGTGAGCGCGACAAGGGCTTGAATTGCGGAAACGGGATATAGGAGCCATCCGCGCACAGCACATTGTTCAAATCACCAGTGAAGGCTCCATTGAGATCAGCCACATCCGGCCTAAACTCTGCAAAAGGAATTGTCGGCATGATTATACCTTAAAAGGCTGTGGCACGAATAACCCCCTGCGCACTGCGCGAGGTTGTTTCGCGTTTCAAAACTTTATGCTGATCCTGATAATCGCTTAATGCTTCTGTTGCGACTTGCGGGTCTTTGAGGGTGTCTTTTGCCAGAATATATTTGGCACGGGCTTTGATCAGGTCATAGCCCTCTGTCACCCAGGCATTCGGCACTTCAAAGCTCGTCAGTGGCGCAAGACGATAAGCCCCAAGCTGCAACCGGATTTTATAGGCACCGTCCGGCACCGGATAGAAGCGCAATTGCTGATCGAAATAAGTGAACGCCACAGGCTCACCTGTCGCACCAGTGCGATCTGAAACCCGCTCCATGTTTTCCGGTGTCTCTCGGCGCAGATCAACTACATTGCCCGCATGATCTTCGCGGAATGCTGCCTGTATCGTCACAAGACGCGGAATTTGCTCATGTGCCGCTACGCCGTACCACTGCTGGCCACCAACAGTATTGAACGTCACATCGCGGGTTTCATTGAAATAATAGGTTTCGCGCTCGCAGTAACGAATTGAAGCCATAATCGCGCGTTGAATATCGGCCGTATATTCGCCGGTCGTATCATCAATATCGCGGGAAATATCAGCAATAAGCTGCGGAAATGTATAATCGCCGCCAATAAAATTGGGTCCCGATGTTACAACGGTAATTGCCATATGACCTCGCTTACAAAATGAGAAAGGGCGGGAAAAACCCGCCCTGCCTGTGATTTATGCTGATGGTGCAGCAAAAGAGGTCAGTACGACCGTGCCGTAATCCACACCGTTATAAACAGTCTTTTTCAGGCCGCCGATCATGCTGGCGCGAACGCCAAGCTCACGATCATAGTCAAACAGGTCTTCCACCCATTTGAACTTATTTTTAGCCCCGTCTTTACCAAAGGCCATTGAGGCTGACTGTGCGCCACAGAAGATCGCACGACGGGTATTGGTCTTCTGTTTGAGACTTGCCGGATCGGTCGCATCAATACCGAGCGGCACACGGCTGTTTTCAACAATCAGCGTGCGGTTATAAACACCGAGCGCACCGGTATAGAGGCCGTTCTTGTCGATATCGCCGCCCTGCAAGCGTTTGCCCTGAAGGTCAAACCAGTTGCCGACCGTTGCCACGTCTTTGCGCATGGACAGCGTCTGATCGGGATGGATGAAGCAAACATAATCAATGTCAGCCCCAAGCCCCTTGATCGGGCGCACCAATGGCGTAGCGTTTTTGGCACGGTTCACGGCATCATCAATCATCTGCAGCTTGAATACATCGGCTGCAACAAGCGCCTGATCCGAGGCCTTACCACCGGCACGCAGAATACGGCCTGCACTTGGTGCAATGGTCTCGTTGAAGCCGGTATATTTGCCATTGGTGACAAAAGTATTGCCGGCCAGCTGATTGAAGAACCATGTATCAATACGGTCTGCCATCCAGTCTTTCAGACTGTCATAGCTTTCTTCACGCATATTGTACGGCACACGCTGACGGTCGATAGTGCCTTCATTGCGGACACGATGGGCATGACCAAGTTCATTGATCACCATCTTATCATTGAAGCGTGTCAGGCTTTCTTCATTGCCTTCCTGCACTTCGTTTTCGGTCGTACCATCACCCGTGGCGAGCATACGAATGCCCCATGTGATCTGGTCACCGGCACCTTTTTTGGTCTCGGTCATGATCTGGCACAGAGAACCGGCCTTTTCGCCCATATACTGATAGGCAGTTGTTTCTTTAAGCGCCTCAACGTCCATACGCTGAGACCAGAGTTTTACAGTCAATGCATCATTGACGGGCTGAACAGTGGTAGCCATCGGGCTAAACCTCCAAAAATATGATTGGGAATTTTGCAAATGCTTGCGCATCACGCCGCGCGGCTAAGCGAAAAGCAGGATTACCGGCCTGCTTGCGGTTCGGACTGACGCGCCGAAAGACGAAAGGCAGTTTGAAAGCGTGCCGAGGCTTCAATACTGGCTTAGCGACCGCCAAGCGCCTTCATAAAACGAGCCTGATTTTCCGGCTTGGAATACCAACGCTCGAAATCTTTATCAGACATGTCCGCAATAGCTTGCGCTGTCATAGCGTCTCCGCTCGGGCTCCCGCTTGCCTGTGCCACAGTCTTATTGCGGGACTGCGCGTCCTGAATGGTCTGCAATTGCTCGGCCACGGCATTGGATGCAGATGCGCCGCCTGCAAATCCATAAGCTTTAGACATGTCATAAATCACCTGAGCCGGTGACTGACCTGTCTTTGCAGCTGTAATCACAATATCACGCAACTCAGCATTCATTTGGCTGTTACGGCCTTCCTGTGTCTGAAACTGCGGATAGGCTGAGGCCATAGATTGCAACTGCTTGTCACGGGTTTCTGACAGAAAATGTACCGCAGCACCATAATCCGGTGTTTGAGTCGAAAACTCCTGGCTTGAATCCCGCCAGTAATCAGCAACGGCTCTTTCCTGAGCCTGCATCTGTTGTTGTTGCACGGCGTTGCTTTCACGCTCCTGCAACTGATCCAGCATCCTTTTGTTCTGCCGGTTTTGCCACTGCACGTGCGCAAAAACATCAATATTCGGATCTGGTTCCGGATCATCATCCACAGCAGGCTCATTGGTCTGCTGCATAACCTGCGCGAGTGTATTCCAACGATCTTCGAGTACGGCTTTCGCAGTCGCCTCGGCATGTAATTTCTGCTCAAGCTCTTTGCGTTTGGCACGTTCTTTGTGCAATGCACCATAGGGTACTTTGCGATCCGGATCGCCTTCCTGCTCAGCGCCGTCACCATCAATCACCGGCATTTCCGGTTGCAACTGCTCCTGAACAGCATTTGTTTCCGGCTGTGCGGTATCTGTGTCCGGTTTACTCTCCGGCATCACTTCACCGCCCGACGAAAAATAAGCCTCTGCCTCAGCAGAAAGCTTGCCTTCTTCCATATCCGACATGTTTTATCCTTGATTTAGTCTGACGTGACCAACGACAACCGATAACGCACGGTTCAGCGAAAACAGGGCTAATCCCTGCGATTTGTTAAAAGATTGATCCGCGCCGTGCTTCCGAAATACGGCGAATGGCATTGCGACTTTCCTCAATGGCAAGACGCTGTGCATCTAACTGCGCTTTTTGTTCGGCAGTACCGGCTTCAATTTCAGCCTTGCGCTGTGCCACCATCAGATCAACCGCTTTTTCCTGCAGCTTCATCTGCCCTAGCTGCTGTTTAATCGCCAGATCAGCCTGCGCACTCTCGGCCTTGGTTTTAGCTGCAACTTCCTCCGGCGAAGGCTGCGGCGGCTGTTGGCCTTGCTGCTCCTGAGCCTGTTTAGAACGCTCGCGAATAGTGGCTACCAGTGAGGCCGGCAAAGGCGACAATTCCAGCAGTTCGAGCAGAATATCCGGCGTGACCATATTGCCGATCAGCGGGAACAGGCTTTGCATCACCGCCCAGGTGCGTTCTTTCTCGTTCGGACTGGTCGGGCTGTCATCAATGATGATGTCGTATTTCTTGTCTGCTTGGCGAACCAAGGGCAGATATTGTTCCTGCCCTTTACCAACAACACGGATCAGGCGGCCATCAGACAGATAATTCTGCAAGAGATAGAGAATGGTCTCTGCCTGACGCTTCCGATAAAGTCGTAATGCGTTGAACAGCGAGGCCAGTACACCAAGCGAAGACTGCTTACGGGTATTTTCCAGAACACCCGCCTGATCAACCTCACGCGTACCGATAAACTCACGCGAGAGGCCGGTAACTTGCGTAATCGCTTCCTTACTCTCATTGAACAGTGCGAAGAAACCTTGCGGAAATTGTGCCGGCGGCTTTGGCTGGATTTGCCCGCTTTGCAACGCTCCCGCATTCACCCATGTAATCGCATCCGGGCTTGCCCAAGTCTCCTCAGCCTGACGGATATTATCAAAGGCCTCTTTTTCAGCCAACAATCCGCCTTTTGACTGCGAATTGAGCAGATGCATAATCTGGCTAAAGAATTTGTTCGTCCAACGCTGCGGGTCAATCGCAGCACGCACAATCCCGTAAAACAGCCCGTCTTTAGTGTCGAAATAACCGGTCATAACATCCCAGCCAAGACGGCCTTGCGGTGCCAGCGGGCTATCAATATCAGCCAGCAAGCTATTGCCGAGGAAAGCGCGCTTTGCCACTTTGCGCATCTGGCGCACAAGTTTCAGGCTCGGGGCAATCTCCGGCATTTCCTTATTGATCTGTTTGACCTCGGCAGTCGTATATTCGCGCATAGCCTGCGGATTTTGCGGATCAAGGCCACGATAATACGGCTCACGTTCCAGCCAGCGTGCCTCAACAATAACAACCTTCTCGCCTGCTTCGAATGTCCGCTCGCCCTGATTGTCATCAGCATAACGGTTACCATGGTTCACCTGATGCGGATTATCCCGTCCTGCATCATCGCGCGCCCAACCGGCGTGCAGCGCTTCCTTAGGCATGTCTGGGAACATATCTTGCGCTTCTTCAATGCTCATCTCCCGTACGCGGAACATGCGCATAGCGTCGGTCATGTTGAGTTTACGAGCAGTGGACGGAAACACCATTTCAAACGGATCAATCCGCTCAGCCAATGGTGCGCCGTCCGGATCATCCTCATAATCAAGACGCGTATCCATGAAGCCAAGTCCACCGATGATCATATCGCGGAAGGCTTCACTATCCTCATATTCGGCATTAGCCTCATCACGAAACCACTCGCCGCCAGCTGTCAGAATTTCATTGGCATGAGCATCACCCTGCTCACGCGGGATATAGCGTGTCTCGCGGCGATTGTTCATTTCTGAGCCAACAACCGCATTAGCCAAAGGCGCAATATTGTTGAAGGTTAGAACAGGCCGCTTCTGCTCCTGCATGGCGGCCAGATCAGCGTCTGACCACTGATTACCAGCCACAAAGTCAAAATGCTCTTTAGCATGTTTGCGCCATGCCCGGGTTTTGTCGATATCGTCTTTGTACCAGCCCTTGAGCCGGTCAAATATCGCTTCGCTGTCTTTTACTTTTTCAGCCATATTCTACCCACTCATCCAACTTGAACCGGTCTTAGCCCCAAAACCGCGATAAGCGCGGTTGGTTTCCGGTGGCGGTGCCTGTTTGGCAAATCGCAACATCATCAAGGCGTAACGCGATGCGGAAATCACATCGTCACGCTCTTTCACAATCTTGCCGTCTTTGCGGTGATAGGTCTGGCGCTCCTGTAACCAGTCCTGACAGGTCGAGAACACTTTCCAGCGCCCCGTCTGCATCCGTAGCAGCATATCTGACAATCCGGCTTCAACACCATTTGAACCATCGAGAAACTGCGCACGTTGCGGCAGCATCTTCATGCCCTGCTCTTTGTATTGCTTGGCAAGTTGCTCGCCGGAGCCTTTATCATGCTGCAAACCATCATGCGGCCACGACCACGGCAGCCACGCGCCCCACGGTTTCAATGCAGCAGCATGAATGAGCGGCGTTGCCTCGCGCTTACGATAATCTCTGGTGACATAGACAATATCGCTGTCCCGATCCCATGCGAGACTGGCCGCTGCAGTCGGATGATCCCAACCAAAGTCGATACCGCCGATCTGCACCCAATGCGCAGGGATCGCAAACGGCTGCACCACAATATCTTCCTCGGGCACGGGAAAGATCAGACCGGAGCCGAGTGTTGGTATGCCTTTAGTTCGTGCTTCTCGCTCATGCGCCGGATAGCTGGCAATGATGCGTTCGCGCTCCTCTGGCGCGTAATGCAGCGCATCCTGAATGGTCATCATGATCTTGATGCGATCAGGCGCATCTTCCAGAAAGAACCGTGCTGATACCGCCGACATACCTTTGAGCGGCGTATAGGTCATCATCACGCTGCCCTTGGTGGCATTGGTGCGCGTGATACCTTCAAAATAAACGTCAGATGGTGGTTCTTCATCAAACCAGACAAAGTGCACTGTATTGGCCTGCCATTTAGAGCGGCCTTGATCATAGGATTTGAACAACAGGGACGAAGCCCCGCCACTCACATGGCCAACAGTTACCGTATCAATGGCATTGGAAACGCCTTGCCTGCGCGTGGTGCGCTGGATGCAGCGTTTCGGGATAAAGCCTGTGCCCCATTCTTCTTCGCGGTCAGGCTGGCCGATCAGCAGGCGCTGCACGCCATCACGGGTGAGTTCACCGCTCTCAGAACCTGCAATCACCACAATCGGATGGTCAAAGCGCAAGCCCTGCCACCAGTCCGGATATTCACCGGTCAGATGCATGGCAACTTCTGCCGCACCGGACAGGGTTTTACCCAACTGGTTACCGGCAGCAAAAAGGCGCTCCCTATATGAAGCGCCTGCATTATGAAACTCTATTTGTTTTGGATAGGGCTCGTAGATTTTAAGCCGGTTAATGCGCAGTCGGTGCTGCTTCTCCTTCTCCAGCTTCATCAGCAGTGCCGATAGCTGTTCGGAGGGCAGAGATTGCAGCATCGAGGGATTCATCATCAAATTCCTCTAGCTTGTTTGTTACATCAGCAGTCATGGTCAAAGGCTTGCCATAGCCACGGTCGAGGATTTCTTTTGCCGCAGCGATTTTAACGCGCGGATTATCATCAGCCATGGCTGCAACAAGAACCTCAATGGCTTTATCGGCATGTTCTCTGGCGCGTGCTGCCAAGCCTTTTGGCCGGCCTCCCGGATTACCGGAAACACCTTTGGGAAATGGTTTGCCAATTATTTTCTTTTTCATGCTGTTCTCACGCTGTTTTCAGCGCCTACATCGCCCCATGATCATCTTTATAGGAACACCGTGAAGTGACAATATCAACTTCGGCGAAACTCTGTTTCATCTGAAACACATTGCAATAGAGCTACAAATTTTTGATTGTAATAAATCGTGATCGTTAAAATCACTGTCTCAATCTGTCTCAACCAAATACAATTGATAGCAACGCGTCTCAATAAAATACCAGCCCGGCACAAAGCTTAAGCCAGCCATTTTTTTAAAACTTGCACTTTAAATTTCTTCGAGCATATTGCGCAGCACGCAGCTTTTTTCAATTTAAGGAAAGGTGCGTCAAATGCCATCAACACAGCTAACAATCAAAATTTTCTCTCATAGTCTCGAGGCTACAGCATCAGGTGAATACGCTGTATCCTTGTTGGCTTTATTCTTTGTTATTTGGCTGTACACGTCTAAACGCAAATAACCGCTTCATTCAATATGTCGGTCATACATCCCCCTTCTTCATCAGCTTGAGCTTTGCCCGCTCTAAATGCCACAGCACTGTACCGCCGTCTGAGACTGATGATGATAAATATTCTTACGCGTTACCGCTCGCAACCTTGCATTGGTATAAACATCACGGTTTATTGTGATTAAGAAGATAAGGAGTGGGCATGCTGGAATCTATAAACTTGAATCTAACTAATAAAGAAATGGATCAATTCATCTACCGCATAGTGAAAGCAGATTATGTTTTTGATCTCTTCAAAAATAATCAAAACACTATAAGCCAGATTCATAATTGGAAGGATAAGTTTGAGAATTTACAATTATCACTTGGTGGAATATTAGATGGTAAGCGTTTCGACTATGCTTTCAAGGACAATTTTTCTGGGCAATGCTGGTCAACGCAGTATTCATCAGAGGCCATGTGGGGCATTTATGCAAACGACCCTACTCAGCGCTACCTCCGGATCAGATCAACACCTCGCAAATTAATAAGCGCTCTTGCCTATGAGCACCCAAGCATGCCTCAACTGACATGTTTTATTGGAAAAGTTAGTTACATGAAAGAAAATGAACTGAAAGATTTTGTGAAAAATAATGGCACACTAGCGATCAATACTCGCAGATTTGCAGAATCCCTCCTCTTAAAACGTAAAGCCTTCAGTCACGAGTGTGAAGTACGCTTGCTCTATTTCGGAGACAGGACGGATTACGACCATAAAGGATTATATCGCTATAAAATAAATCCTCACATGATGATTACTCAGATAATGGCTGACCCCAATATTGATCGAGCAAAATGGTCGACATATAAAAATGAAATTCAAAAGAAAACCGGTTTTGAAGGTGAGATCAAGAGGTCCAAGATTTATGATGCACCGGATTGGGCAGATCTAATTTTCACTTCACCTAAAAACTAAACAATCGCCAACTTGCAATTTCGCGCTGCGCTCTCAAATCCCATCCACGGTGTATGTAATCAGGTTCACCAAAGGCCTTGACCGCTGACAGGTATTCATCACCACGAAAGCCAACGAAGTGAACGCAGCGCTTCATACCATTTTCCCAGCGTCAGCAATATGGTTCTGCCTCATGGGATTGAACCACGACCGGCGCACTCAAACTGCTCTGCCCTCCCGTTATGAGGATAGAGATCGCCTCTTGCCTTCGTAAAGACATTACGCTTCAATTGCAGAAACTTAGAGGGGGCAGCAATGAGTAATTTTGCAACTATTTCAGCAATATTGTGGACTGCTTCAAGCATCGCTTGGGCATGGGCGGCATTCGTAAAATCACCAATTGAAAAACATCCTAGCGGGGAAGAGCGCGGCATCGCAATGTATAGCGGGGGTGGAGACAATGGAAGCTTCAATCTATTAGGTATGAAAGACCCTAGTTTCACAGAATTTAACCGCTATTTTACATCTTCAGCTCGACGGAATGCTATAGCTGCAGCGGTTAGCGCTCTAGCCGCATTCTTTGCCCTTTTGGCTATCTTATTTCCAAGTTTTTAAATTACTACCCAGCTGCCGACCGCATCTGACGAGGGCTTGCCGTACCTGTATGATCAGGCGATTACTGCCTCGAAGCCGTGGTAGACTGTAGCCTCGATGCGCTAACATCGAGCCTTGGATTTGCCAGCGTCTCTTAGGTGTCTGTCTTGTGCCAACCTGAGAGACGCCAAAATCAAAAAAGGCAGCCAAAGCTGCCTCTCAAATCGTTCTCACGCTTAAACGCAAATCACCACAATACAAAATATAGTATATTACGCTTAAGCGGACAACTATTAGTGTGTTTTATAGCCCCAATGCACAGCCAGCGCGTCAAGCCCGTCTTTCACATAATCGCTATAGGTGGTCTTCTCACGCTGTGTCGTCGCAATGTCTGAAATCTCCATACCCTGCCCGACAACCTTGATCATCAGATCAAAAGCCTTCCGACCAAGCACCGGTTTGCACTCATTGAGCCGCTGTACCGCATCAATCATGCTGTCCGGCAGCGGGTCAATGCTTCTGCCGCCATCCACCTGCTCGCGGGCATAATCGATTGCAATAGTGCCTTTCGCACCTGAGCGCTCCCAATATTGCCGGAACTGGCCTGCTGCCGCCCATTGCGCGTCATTAATGTGTCCGCGTGAATAGAGAGTGCCAACCGCACTCTCCTTGATATTCACATAGGCTTTGATCTTCGGCGGGTTCCAGCTCTCTCCCGAGTGATCCGGTGAATAAAACGGGTTAGGAACACGATGTACCCGAATATCGGACTTGAGGGTTCCTACCTCACCACGGGAGATTGCCTTACGCTGTTCCTTAGATGGTGCCGCCATGTGCCTGCTGCTCCTTTGCCTTCTTGCGCAAAGCGATTTCACGCTGCACATACCAGACGGCCTTTTCCAAATCCTGCAAAGAATTGCCCTTGAGATCGGCGCGCCAGATATATTTCAGGGCATTACCGAGATTAAATCCCATATGCTCGGTAATGGTGATGCACTCCACGCCGGACGGGTGGCTGGTGTAATGCTGCGGATGATTGACAGGATCACTCATAGCTCATCCTTACGCAGCGGTTGCTGTATTTGCAGTATCAATGCCATGCTGTCTGAGCGCATGCAGCACTGTGGTATGATCAATGTCGAAGAACTGGGCGATGAATGGCAATGAAACATCAGGCCAGCGAAGTTTGATCGCACAGATGGTTGCATGACGTGCTTTGAAGATTTGATGCCGGCGTGTTTTTGCATTCAGTTCATCAACCGAAATACCGTAAAGCTCTGCCACGATTTCACGAGCTTGTTTGACACTATCAAAACCGATTGCCAGCGCCCGCTCTGCCATCTCATAAACCGCAGGGACGACAATTTTCATTTCCGGTTCTTTTGCTTCGTGCTTCGCGGATTTTACCACTTTCAGCATATGCGGCTTCGCTGCGGCACGTCGTCGCTTCGCCCAGACACGCTGCACAAAAGCGGGGTTCATACCACGATACATTGCAACACTTTCGGAGCCACGCACTGCACATCCAAAGTCTACTTCTGTTTTCATTTTGCTGCTCCTACTTGCTTGAATGTGTCTCTGACCGGAAAGTCCGGAATATTGTTAAAGGCGGTTTCGCCGATCTGGTTTTTAAGGCGGTCGCGAACTTGATCGGCTGTTTCTGCCAGCCCATCATTTCGCGCTGCTGCCTGTCTGGATTCGTAGTCTTGCGTGAAACGAGAAAGCATGGCGGCAACGCGTGCCCTTGCCTCTGGTGTTTTTGTCTGCTCATGCTGTAAACGCCGCTGCTCACTTTCATGGCGCTGGCGTTCGCCTTCGACTTTCCTCGCCCGATCCTCTGAGATTTGGCGTTGAATCTTGTCACACAGCATCCGGAGTTCTGGCGGTGACGGATGAAACGCATGTCCCAACACTGCCTGATTGACCTGACGAACCGCCTCGAGAAGCACCGTGGCCAAAACACCCTCGAGCGCATCCTCGAAAGACAGCAGGTCAATCTCAGCCGTGTCGCTCGTACGGGAGGGTAAGGATTTCAGCCGTGACAGCACCATGCTGATTTCGTCCGCGGTTACGGCCGAAGAGTGCCTCTGCAAATTCTGGTCGTACATTGCCAAGTCCATTTTCCTTGATCCTTTCTACGGCCGCTTCGCCTACTGTCCGTGGTTTGTTTTGCTTTTGAGGGTATGCTGCGTGCTGCGGTGGTTTTCGCTCTGCCGCCCTGCGGCACCAGCTCCGCCACGTTGCCGACCAGTCGAGCTTCACGCCCTTCTGTCCAGGCTGCTGAATCCAATAATCTCTGAACTGCGCAGCCTCCCGCTCTGCCTGCAAAGCCGTGAGGCCTTCGGACATGGCAAATTCCAGATCGGGCATAAAATCGGCAGGCAGTCTTGAACCGCGTTTTTGTGAAACACTGCTAAGTGTTTCTTTTACCTTTATGGTATCTGGTTTCTGACTATGCTTTAGCGTTTGCTTAGCACTTGCCAGAGCCTGATCATTGTTTTTCAATGACTTAGCCAAACCACCAAGACTTCCTGAGGTCTTCCGTTTTTGCGAAATCGAAACCGCTTTTTGGAGCTCTTCATTCAAGCGTTTTTGAGTAATTTGGCCATTCTCACAGATGAAAAAAGCAAGCACATCATCCTTGATAAGATGCCAGCGCTTTGCATTCACACGGGCAATTCTTGCCAGCTTGGCATCGTCATTTGGCAGGCTGCCGTTATGACGCCACATGGTCATCAGGATCAGTAAATAAGCTCCATGTTGCTCTGTGGTGAGATGCATGGTGTCTCCGAGGTAATCAGAGACGTAGAGCTGCATGAAAGGCGTTCTGCTCATGCTGCCAGCGCCTCCTCAGCGCGTTGAACCAAGACGACACAATCGCTCTTAATGTCCGCGTCCCATGTCATGGTGATACGCTCACAGAGATTGTCGTTCTTGATCACTTGGTAATGTTGGAGAACATCGAGGATCGGCTTGAGACGATTGTCTAAGTCCATCCGGTTATGCGGGCGCTTGAGGGCAACACAGAGCGAAAACGGCGTATCAATCCGGTCGTTACGGCCACGGATAAACCAGCCGCAATCCTGCACCCATTTGGCATATTCAGGAGATTTGCGGCGGGTTTTGCCCCAGCCGACATAAATGTCCCAAACGGTGGGAGGAAAAGGTAGTTCAAATCGCATCATTCCTGCCGCCTCTTATTAATTTCAACTTGCCGGTTATTCTGGGATCGTTGTCGCTTCATCATGCGTGACCAGAAGCGGAGGAACCTTTGTTTCAGCTCTTTGGCCATCCGCTCCGACCGCAAGATCAGCCAGCCCAATAAGTTTCGAATTACGGGCATGTGCTTGTTCCCTCTCGGCCTCGTATGCTTTTTGTGATGTTTCTTTTGCGAGCTTGTAGGCGCGCAGGATCGCTCCATACGCAGACACAGGCATATCTTTGATGTTTCGGTATCTCAGCCGATGCATCCATGTTGCCGGAGCGCCGAAACTACGCTCTGCACGATGCATTGCTGCCTCCACAGTATCGCCCGGACCACGATAAGAGCGCCTGAGAATGAACTCAGACATTCCTCTGGCGTTTCTGATGTAATCGACACTCATTTTGTCAGATCTTTCAAAACCTTTGTCAGACATTGCAAAGCCTCTCCGTTACGTTTGCCCTTGCGAGAGACAGACGTAACCGGAGCAACCAGTGAATGGAGCCAGTGGGAAAGATTGCGCTGCGCATACTGAACAAACACAGACATACGCAGATACACCGCCGTAAAACGGGAATAGTTGGCCGAGACGATCAAACGGGGGAGCAAAGCCGCCTCGGCCTTGTCACCGGCGGGAGGAGTAACCAGTGATATGAGACTTGGGATAAAGATCACGTGGCTCATGCTGCGCGACCTTTAATTACTGGGACAAAATCAGCTTCTGTAAGCTTGACTTTGATTTTTTCGGCAAAATCTAAAATCGCCTCAATATGCCAGTGAGGAATAACCCCGCCGGTGCCGCCAGTGTGCTTCGGCATACGCCAACGCATCACGGTATGTGGCGTTACTCCAGCCGCCTTTGAGACGGCAGTTAAACCACCAAGTTTTATAATGATTGAGTTAGCTGGTTCGTATCTCATGACATGAATGTACGATAATCATACAATTCATTCAAGAGGAAATATTACGATAATCCTACAACATTCTTCGTGCGATATGTGCGAAAATCATACGTATGGACAGAATGACTGAGCAGTTGATTTTTTGGATTAAGAGCGGACTAAAGCGGACTGGTAAAACACAGTCCGCTTTGGCTGAGCACCTTGGGCTGGCTCATCCTCAGATTACCCAGATACTAAAAGGCAGCAGAGCCGTAAAAGTAAACGAGCTTCCTAAAATTGCTGAGTTTATCGAAACCGCCTCTCCATTGCACTTTGATGAAGTCCCAATTCAAAGTGATAAAGAAATCCTCCAAACCTTGCACCGGATTGAAGGTCTTGATCAGCGCGGCGTGGAAGTCGTTTTCTCTGTGATTGATACGGTAATCAATCGTCAACCTTCCAAACCAGCACGGTCATCCTCTGATGATCAACTCGAGCTTGCCACTCTCCACCGTGAGCCAAAGCCATAGATTCAGCTAACTCTTTAGCTTGGAAATCGACCTTTCTCATTGCTGCCAGCAGGCCGCCATTAAGCGTGGCCACACGTAGCAATTCTAGCTTGTCAGCTTCCTTCCCGGCTTCAATGCGAGCAAACTTAATCATTCACCAACTCCGCGGATAACCTCTCACAATACGCTCACTGCATTTGCGAGAATCTCCGTCCCCACAAACTGCCATCATTCCAGAAAATTAGAACATATCAAGAACAATCTGATGTAAGCGAACAGATTTTTAACGGAAGGTTAAGGACGCACTAGATGTGGTGGCGCAGGGATTTTGGGAGTACAAATAGGCAGCTTTAGAATTATGAATATGGGGCATTAAGCGCGCGAGGAAAAATGACGCTGATGTCGTCAAGCAGCAACAGCAGTACACAATTTTAACCTACATCAACTACCATTTTCCGTTGCAGCGCTTTCATATAGTGTCAATACGTGCATTACTAGCAGCGGGTGGATAAGGGTTTTAATTATGTCTGGCGCATTAATAAATCAGGAGATACTAGCATGGGCGATTGACCGTGCGGGTATAACTCTTGAAGCAATTGCCAAAAAGGCAGCTGTAAAAACAGAGCGCCTAGAAAGCTGGTTGCACGGCGATGAAAAGCCGACATTTCGACAAGCTCAGACACTATCTTCTATTCTTCATATACCTTTCGGTTATTTTTTCCTAAAGGAGCCACCTGAAGAAGCCTTATCTATTCCTGACTTACGTACAATTAATGGAGATCCTGCACTCCGGCTCGACACAAATTTTAGAGCGCTATTAAGTGACGTTTTTTTCAAGCATGCTTGGTATCGTGATTTAATGATCCAGCATGGAGTAAGCGAACAAAAGTACGTTGGAAAATTCACGCTCGCTGACTCTTCCGAATTAATTGCTTCTGATATACGCCTTCAACTGTTTGGCGGATCTGATTTGCCGTCCGTTACGAATTGGGAGAAATATCTTCAATCGTTGATAGGACTGGCCGAGGAAGCTGGTATCTGGGTTATGCGTAGCAGCATTGTTGGCAACAATACAAGCCGCCCTCTCTCGGTCGAGCAATTTCGTGGCTTTGCCATAAGCGATCCTATTGTCCCACTAATATTTATCAACGGGCGCGATGCCAAGGCGGCTCAAATATTCACACTTGCTCATGAGTTGGCGCATATTTGGCTAGGAGAGAGCGGGATTTCAAACCCAGCTCTGGGACAAAAAGATTTCGGCTCCCATAAAAAATTAGAAAAAAAATGTAACGAAATTGCCGCAGAATTTCTAGTTCCGAAAAGCGATCTCATCAGTAACTGGAGGGAGAATGACACGTTGGAGATCAACATTGATCGCCTCTCTAAACGTTACCTTGTGAGTAGGATTGTTGTAGCCAGACGAGCATATGATTTAGGACTATTAAATGAGGAGGCTTTTAAAAGTTTCTACGCCATGGAGCGAATTAGATGGGAAGAGTTAAAGCAAGATAGTACTGGTGGGAGCTTTCACAATACGCTTCCAATACGTTTCGGACGCAAATTCACTGATGCAGTTATCAATCAGACTATGAGCGGTTCATTGTTACTAAAGCATGCTGGAACATTATTGAATACACGCCCTGATACACTTGTAAACTTCTCAAGAAAGCAGGCTAGTTAATGAAATTCCTGCTTGATACGAATGTTTTTATTGAGGCAAAAAACCGCTATTATGCCTTTGATATTTGCCCAGGGTTCTGGTCATGGATGGACGTTGTGTGCGGCGATAGCGTTGGCTCTATTGTGAATGTACGAGATGAACTCTCCGGCGGCAATGATGATTTGTCTCAATGGGCGCACGATCGTAAGCAGGCCGAATGGTTTTTGTCAGTGGATGATGAGGCAACACAAAATAACTATGCCAGCATAGCTAATCATGTTGCCCAATCAAACTATACGCCTCCCGCGATTGAAAAATTCTTGGGTGATGCAGATTCTTGGATTATCGCCAAATCCCTATCTTTGGGTGCGACGGTAGTTACACATGAGCGACCTAACCCTCTATCTAAAAAGAGAGTACTGATACCCGATATATGCAACGCCTTTAATGTACCATATATAAACACGTTTGATGCCTTACGTGTTCTGTCTGCTCAATTTCATTTGTAATGAATAGGCTAACTCAGCGCACGTTAATCAGGTTATTTTTTACACTCAGTACAGGTCACTAGTGGTCATTACCAGTTACCGACGGTTTTATCATTTCCTATAGAACCCCAGAGTTTTCGCCCCTCACCCAGCCCGCTTCGTGCGGGCTTTTTGCTGCCCTGATTCTGGTATGGTCGGGGCGATGATCATTATATATAGTATTTAAAATTACGATTTTCATACATTTTAGATTGACAGCAATGTACGATTATCATACATTAAATCCATCAACAGCGCGAAGAAGCACCCGCCGATCCGCTAACCGATGGAGAGAAACATGCGATACCCGTTTTGCACTGATCTGAGCGATAAAGCTCTCGGCATTACACTGTTTCAGGATTTTGAATGTGAAGTCGATGTATCCCTGATCTGGGATAACGGCGAGCCGGTTCTTGAAGTGAACGCGGTCTATGTTGATGGTGCAAACCTGTCAAAAGGTGAAAGCGCATCGCAGTTTCTCGTTCACATGATCGCAGACAAAGCAGAGCGCGACGACGACCTGCTTACACGCCTCATTGAAGATGAAGAAATTCGTTTTCCGAGGGCTGCATAATGATCAATCCCTACCGTATCTCTTTACTCGCCGCCGCTCTCACTCAGGAGGCCGCAATGGCTCACGCCTATGAGCATTCAGGCAATGCGATCATGGCTCAAGTATCCGGCGAAAACGCAATGGAGGAACTGCGCAAGATCGCGCTCGAGCTTGGCTACAGCTTTGAGAAACTTCCCGTACCGGCATTGAGGGCTGCATAATGTCCGATCACCTCACTCCGGCACAGGCTGACCTGTACCTGACCGCTATCAGCCTTGATGCCAGCGCAGAGGCTCGCATCAAGGCAGCTGGCGACCTCTTGGCGCGCCCTCTCCCATACGATGCGCGCAAAGAAGTCCGCTCAATCTATCTCGACCTCACAGACAATAAGGAGCTGGCAGCATGAGCGCCGCACCCGCAATTATAGAACAGACAACAGACCTCCAGCCTGTTCAGCAGAATGAAGTCGCCGCGATCATTCAGGTGATTGAACGCGCTGCCATGAATCCAAGCGTCGATATCGACAAGATGGAGCGCCTTTTGCAGATGCAGGAGCGCGTTATCGAGCGCAATGCAAAAGCGGCCTTCAATGCGGCTTTTGCCCGTATGCAGCCCGATCTGCCAGCCATTGAAAAGAACGGCAAAAGCAACAACGGCGCCTATGGTCTTTGGGAGGATATTCAGGGCGGCATCCAGCCGGTGCTGGCTAAATATGGCTTTGCCCTATCGTTCAAAACCAAAGTCGAACAGGACGCGATTACCGTTACCGCCATTCTTCACCATGAGGAAGGCCATGACGACAGCACAGACTTGAAACTGCCAACCGATAAAAGCGGCAGCAAGAACGCTGTGCAGGCAGTTGGCTCCTCAGTCAGCTATGGCAAGCGCTATGCGGCTTGCGCTCTCCTGAACATCCGTGTCGGCGGTGAAGATGACGATGGATCAGCAACGGGTGAAATCGTCAATCACGATCAGCGCCCATACGCACCGAGCAAATCCAGTGCCGCACTGAAACGTGCAGACGAAAACGGCGATGATGCGTGGAGCCGCCTGATCAAAGACGTACGCGCAGACATGGCCGATTGCCAGTCACTCGTCCGGCTGGAAGCCATCAAACAGCATTACCGCAACCGAGCAACTGATGAACGCTGGCCGCGCGCATGGATGGATGCACTTGCCAATGAGTTTGAAACCTACGCCCAAGCATTCGGAGAACAAGCATAATGCAGATCATTACGATTGCAGGAAATGTCGGCAAAGATCCTGTCCTTCGCAGAACACAAGGCGGCGATCCTATCCTTGGCTTTAGCGTAGCTGTTAGCAATGGGCGCGATACAAAGCCTACATGGTACGATGTCTCAGTATTCGGCAAACAGGCCATGTCACTCGACCCACTCATTGGTAAAGGCACTAGCCTGACGGTCAATGGGCGGTTTTCCACCCGCGAGCATGATGGCAAGACATATCTGCAAGTGTCTGCAACAGAGGTCAAGTTACAAGGCAGCAGAAACGAAGGCCAGCAGTCCAGCCAAAAGGAAAACCAAGCACAGCAATCCGGTCAGTCCTACGCCCAACAGTCTGGCGGCTATGGCGGCATGGATGATGATCTGCCGTTTTGAGGTGAGCCATGAGCAAAAAAGACAAACCAGTCTATGGTTTCATACGCAAGGGTAGCGCTCTTGTGCCAGCGATGGACTACGATCTGGCCGCGCTTGAAAACATCACTCAAGGCGAGCTGGTCAAAGTCGAAATCAAACAATTCCGGAATGTTGGCCGGCACCGCGCTTATTGGGCGATGCTTCAAGAGGTAATCGACGCTTGCGGTTTAGATTACAATACGGAGAAGCTGCACGATCTGATCAAGCTGCAGAATGGTGTGGTTGATCTTCTCAACTTGCCAAGCAGCATGATTGTAGCAATTCCCGCATCCATTTCCTTCGACAAAATGAGTGAAGCCGATTTTCAGACCTTCTTTCGCAAGGCTGAAACATGGCTCGCCAAAACATACGGATATTCCCGTCAGGAGGCAGCGTAATGCAGGCAATTCAGGTATCAGGCTACACCCGCAATCCTCAGTTTACTGCGGAGAAAACAGCTAAGACCGCCAGTTTACAACAAGCGCCGGAAGTCTTGGCAGCTCGCAAAGAACGCATCACTCGCCAGATTGATCAGGATTTTGCCGATTATCTGGACGTAGTTCTGTCAGCAACAGACTTTAGCGAGGCACCCCATGGCTCGACTTGAATTTACGCGCAAAGTCAAAGCGCAGATCATCGCTCGTGCAAACGGCAAGTGTGAAAAATGCTCTGCCATACTCAAAACCGGCGAAGGCGAAGTCGATCACATTCTGCCCTGCGCACTTGGCGGCGAGGCAACCGTGGCCAATGGCCGCCTGCTCTGCCGTGTTTGCCATGTTGAAAAGACAGCCGGAGATATCAAGGCCATTCGCAAGTCAGACCGGCAGCGTGACAAGGCCAACGGCGCGATACGACCAAAGTCTGCGCTGGCAGGCCGGAAACGACCAAAGCCAGCGCTCACTAAAACACTACCACCACGCGCGATGTTTGTACCTGTAGCCACGACCTCGGAGGCACGCAAATGAGCCACTGGGAAACAGCTGGTGTATCAGATGAATGGTACACGCCTAAATTCATATTTGACGCTCTAAGCGTAAGTTTCGATCTAGATGTTGCGCACCCTGCAGATTATGACACGCACGTTCCGGCAACGCATAAGATCTACACAGCCTCACTCGAACGGAACTGGCATGGCTTTATCTGGATGAACCCGCCATTTGGCGGACGGAATAGCCTAAAACCTTGGCTTGATAAATTCTTTTCTCACGCAGATGGGATAGCCCTCACACCTGATCGAACAAGCGCGCCTTGGTGGCAGGAAGCAGCAGCAAGAGCTGATGCAGTGTTGTTCATCGCCGGTAAGGTTCGGTTCATAAGACCTGATGGGAGTGAAGGTAAGTCGCCGTCAAACGGCACAACCCTCTTTGCATCAGGAGATAGAGCTGTTTCAGCCCTTCGTCATGCCCATCTACTACATAACCTAGGCTTCCTCGCAGGCCACGCAACCTTGGCGCAAGGAGGTAGGGAGTGAACGATCTACCGAGTTGGACAGCAAACCTAACACCGGTTGATATGACCGGAGCAGCCACGCTGCTCGGCGTATCGCGCAGATACCTGGTCGATGCGATTAAGAAACACGGCCATTATGAAAGACGCGGGGCAAAGAAGGTGTTTTACCCCGAACATATTGCACTTTTACGGGATGCTTTGACGTGTCAGGACTTAAGCTCGAAAACAAAAACGGAATTTGGCACGTTACCGGAACCGTCGCAGGACAGCGCGTTCGAAAAAGCCTTAGCACTCGCGACAAAGCAACCGCAGAAGAACTCAAGGCTCAATACGAAGCGAAGCTCTGGAAACGCCATACCTATGGCGAAGAAGCAGTAAGGACATTTGAGGAGGCAGCGTTAAACTATCTTGAACAAGGTGGCGAAGGCCGCTTTCTTCCGAAAGTGCTCAAATTCTTTAAAGGTCGCGCTGTAGGTTCAATTAAGCCGGCAGAAATCCGCCAGATGGCGATATCCATCTATCCGACCGCTGCACCCCGCACCCGTAACCGGCAAGCTGTTGCTCCAGCTCGAGCAGTCATTAATCATGCTCATGACCTTGGGTGGTGCGGCCATATCAAGGTCAAGCAATTTGAAGTGCAAAAATCACTCAAGCATAAGCCGGTTGATCGTACGTGGCTGGATGCATTCTTGGCTGAGGCAGATAAAAGTAATCTACATCATCTGTCTGCCCTAGTGCTTTTCATGAACCACACCGGCACCCGCGTTTCCGAAGCAATACGGCTTACAGGCAAATACGTAGATCTTGAAAATCGTATGGTCATTTTGGAGAAAACCAAAACAGATGAATGGGAAACACGACACCTCACCGAAGAACTGGCGGTACGTATTTCAAGCCTTGGCGCAGGACTGAATGATCGTGTATTCTCATATACAGACCCGAAAGCAGTTAACCGGCGAATGAAGGCAGTCTGCCAACGTGCAGGCATCGAACCACGTAGTACTCATTCTGCAGGCCGACATTCTTTCGGAACGAATGTGATGGCGGCTGGCGCACGGGTAAAGGATGCTATGGAGGCTGGCGGCTGGAAATCGGCCAAGCTCTTCATGGAAACCTACGTGCATAGTCATGAAGGCGGTAAACGCGTTGCAGCTTTGCTGAATGACGAAAATTCACCAATTGGCACGATTTTGACAAGTACACCAAAGCCATCACGGCGAAGGTTCGGAAAACAAAGGGAAAAATGATAGTCAGCTGCATCTCTTGGTAATGGAGAGGTCGGGAGTTCAATCCTCCCTCGCAGCACCAGTTTTCC
>JAHREI010000012.1 GCA_021733665.1 Bacillus subtilis | reverse complement strand
TCCATTGGTAATGGAGAGGTCGGGAGTTCAATCCTCCCTCGCAGCACCAGTTTTCATCAATGAAAACAAATAGTTATACTTAGAACGCTCCCCGCCTATCATAGCGTATAATTGTACTCACCAAATACTCACAACATTATCTAAACTTGGTCGTCATAATAACTTAGTGATTCTCATTTCAGTTAAATGGATATCAGGGGATTAGTTGACCTGCTGATGAATTGGCGCAGTGTGTATTGGACAAGAAAACACGTCATCCCTCCCCACAACGGGCACAGCACATTCAATCGGCCGGAGGATATTTGCGGGCGCTAACTGATAAAGCGCGGGCAGGGGATATTTCGGTTGGATCGATGCTGATGGCTGCGAGTAAAAATAGAACAAACTTACGTGCTGAGAGTGCCTGAAATGACTGAGTACTATACTAAACTGACTTTTAACGAGAAAGACACCGCCTTATATGGGCGGCTGGATGTAGCTGCACGAGACCTTTATGAAACTATAGATTATGGTAATTTCATTATGAAAAAGGGATGGAAAGCGACCCCTTGGAGCCGTGGAAAAGTTTACTTACAACAGTCAGCATTTGTTACGAGCATGCTGGTTTCTTATGGCAGGGCATTTTCGCATAGTGCCGGCTGGGGTCGCATTCCTGCGGAGTTTTTATCTCTTTATGATCAGGAAGAAACCCTCCTACATCAGAAAGTTATTAGCCAAAGAAACCAATTATATGCGCATTCGGATTCAATATATTATCCAGTAATACCCATTCGCTCAGAGTTCTCTACCGATGTGACTAGATATCATCTTAAAGAAGTCCCTTATGCAGATATCAAGAAGTTACAGACTATGTGCTGGAAAATAATTAATAGGTGTAAAGAAGAACAAAACGACATTAAATTGAGATATTAATTAGGTAGATAATTTAAAAAATTCCATTAAGGATAGTACATCATGTAATATATAGGGTATATAACAGTGGAAGAGGCATTTAAGAACACAGCGGCAGTTATAGCATTTATTGGTGTAATATTTACTGCTGTTTTGACTTTCTGGTCATCGCGTCGTAATTCATATATGACTATTATTGTTGCTGAACAGGCGAAGTGGCTTAACGAGCTACGAACTGATTTCGCCAATCTACTAAGTGAATTGTCTTCAATTCACGTAAAGCATGTTACAAAAAAATATATTGAAAAAGATAGTAAAATTGAAATTGAAATTGATGTTAAAAAGGTTGAGTACTTAATTAATATAATTTATCTAAAATTAAATAATGAACAAAATAATATTGCAGTTACTGAATTAAAAAACTTAGTCAATTCACTACCAAGCGCTACCCAAGCGGCAGATCCATTAATGTATCGACGTGTAGAAAAAGAAGTTCTTAACTTAGCCAATTTCATACTGAATGATGGCTGGAGCCTAATTGATATTGAGGTTAAAGGGGTGATGTGGTCATGGCTGAGCGCTAGGATATGGAAACGCGATATGCGTATTTCTGCGTTTAATAGCACTCAATCATGGAAAGACGACTAGCTCTTGACTCTCTAGAGAAATGAGAACATTCTAGGAACATTAATTGAGGTTCCTAGAATGTCTGCCGATTCCAGAAGCGCTGAAAAATTCATAATCATGCCCTACCGCAAGGCAAAGGGAAAACTCTCGGCAGCCGAAATGCGCCCTGCCTCCAGTGAGGCGGGCGCTATTAAAATAGCAACCTCAATGGCCGAGCGATATGCTGGTGTAGCTGCCTACGCTGTGCAGGTTGATGAAGAGAGCGGCGACATGAATGCACCGCGACTGCTTGTGCAGTTCGGCGAAATACCAAGCCTGACCGAAGACTAATGAATATTTACAATTTAGCTACTTTGCGCACTTATTTGCGCCACGGATTTTTTGTGCCATGCGTAAGCCAGAAACCATTGAACGCTTATACCTCGACTTTGATGGCTTTTTCGCGAGCGTAGAGCAGCAATGCGATAAACGCCTGCGTGGAAGACCTGTCGGCGTAGTGCCTTTTGAAGGTACGGACCGAACAGCTGTCATTGCCTGTTCGAAAGAAGCCAAAGCCTATGGCGTGAAAAACGTCATGAAGATTAAAGATGCAAAAGCGCTGTGCCCGGATTTGATATTGGTAGGCCAGAAGCCTGATCTATACCGTCGCGCTCATAACGCCCTGCTCTGCGAAATCGAATCCGTCATTGCAATCGATACAGCCAAGAGCATCGACGAACTGACCTGCATTCTGGACGAACGCAATCGGCGCGATCCGGAAGGACTTGCGCATCAAATCAAGAAAACGATCAAACGGAATGTCGGCGAATTCATCACCTGCTCGATTGGCTTTGCAGCGAACCGGCAGTTGGCGAAAATGGCCTGTAAGGCTGGCAAAGATGCAAGCAAAAGAGCCGGCCAATATGGTAATGGCTTAGCGATCTGGCACCCGCATATGATGCCGAACCCGTTATTTCAGGTGAAGCTGGCCGATGTGCCAGGCGTTGGCGACAACATGCGGATGCGCCTTGCCCATAGCCAAGTCATCACCACCGAGCAGCTTTACAACCTGCAACCAAAACACATGCGTAAAATCTGGCGCAGTGTGAATGGTGAGCGCCTTTGGTACGCCCTGCACGGCTACGATATCCAAGCCATACCACAGAAGCGCGGTATGTTTGGTCACGGGCGCGTCTTGCCACCTGAGAGCCGCAGCATCAACGGAGCCTATGAGATTGCCCGCCTTCTGCTTGTAAAGGCTGGCAGGCGTTTACGACGTGAAGAATACTATGCCGAGGCTCTATGGCTTTGGCTGTCAGTCCGAGATGGCTCATGGTTCCGCATTGTGAAAATGCCAACGGTGAACGATGAGCAAGCCATTATGACAGCCCACAGAATGCTGTGGGATTATGTACGCCGTGAACTGCCGCGAAACACAACCATATTTCGTGTCGGGATAACGCTTGCCGATCTGAGCCAAGCCAATGCCCGCCAGTTGGATATCTTCAATAACGACGATGTAATCAGACAGAAATGGGAAAGAGCCAACGGCGCAATGGATGCGCTGAATGCCAAATACTCCAGCACGATTGTGCATATGGGAGAATGGAAGCCACCTGCAGGCGGCCATGTTGGCGGTAAGATCAGTTATGTCCGGATCCCATCAGCAGAGGACTTCTACTGATGGGCAACTGGAAAACAAAATACAAAGTCGGTGATCTATCCGATGATCAAAAACTAGAAATGATCTGCAAAAAATGCAGCAGGCTTGTCTACATCACTAAGGCAACGATCTGCACGGCAAGAGGACGTGAACAGCTTTATCTGGACGAAATCGAAAACCGTGCTCGATGTAAAGCGCAAAGCTGCAGAGGCCGCATGCGTATGGCCATGTACAGGCTCGATGAAATGTCTAGTTTTGTTGGGGGGATGGCATGAATGACTAAACACAATCTCGCATAAAGTATGCATTAAGAGCAAGTTTATGGCTACACCAAGATGGCAGTGAGTGGCTTTTGCTTTGAGTGCATAGTTGCACTCATCCCAATATCCCAAGCTCCTCATAAGCAAGTACTGTCAAATCATTATGTTTGATCAGTAGCATTTCAGCTTTATCGTTTTGCCGCTTAATAACAGCATCTTTCAAATCTGTATGTAGCTCCAGCGAGGATGAGTTTCGCAAAGACGGTGATGCTTGCATGGCATCAACAGTTGTACCTGAATGAACATACGGATTAGTATACCGCAATGCCCGCCCATGACGTCGAATATGTTCAGTTGCTTGACGATAAAATCTAAACAACCAAGGCGACTTGTTTGCACATATTAGAGATTCATGAAACGCCTCATGCGCTACCGACCAGCTCGTAAACCCTTCAGGGTTGTTCTCTGGCTCTAAATTTGGTTCTTCTCGAGATAACGTATAATGAGTGGCGATTATTTTTGCTTCCCAGTCCAGGCCACCGAATGCCATGGATTCTCGCAGCAAAGTAAGCTCAAGATAAGTTTTTGTTTTAGTTAATTCTAGTAATTCTACTGAAGACACCGGCGCGACACGAAAGCCTACATTTGGTGTCAATTCTACCAAACACTCTTTTTCGAGGCGCTGCATTGCTTCACGTAATGGCGTTATCGTAATCCGGTAGTCTTCACATAATTTAGATAACTTTAGTGGAGAACCAGGCGCTAATCGTACCGCAAAAATATCGTTACGTAATTGTTTATATATTTCGTCTGTTTTTGTCACTAATACCCACCATAAGCAACCGTATTAGTCCTCAATTATACAATATTATACCAATATCAATATATAATATCATTCCTTTCTTCTACCCCGTCCGCTTATCCATCAGAGGTGTATGGCCTGTGCTGACTTCGATGAAATGTCAGGCTTTGACGTAGGGCTGGCATGAAGCCAGCCCTACGCAACTTAAGTCATTATCTCGGCTTACCTGGGGCGCCATGCCTCGAAACTGATGATCTCATCATCCTTATGCGGCGCTCTTCCATGCTGGTAGTTACCTGACACCACGACATCCACGAACCCCGTGCGCTGAAGTGCCATAGAGAATTCTTCGACCCCCCACCACCGCAGCTTGAACAAATCGAGTTCGGATTTTACTAGGCTTCCATCCCGCCAGTGTTCATAGCGGAGATGGGAGAGTGTGGTCTGTGCAACATAGTCTGTTTCAACCCGATGATCTGTGAGCGTGAGCAGATCATCGTCTTCTGTCGTCCAACGCCGAACCAGACCACTCGCGCCAAGGAAGCTTCCAATGGGATCAAGATCCATGATCAATTTTGCGCCGGGAACCAGATGATCGTAGAACCGCCTCAGCACAGCAGTTGCAGATGTTGTATCCGTCACCAACTGAAACGACCCAGCTGGGATGATGATAGCCGCAAAGCCTTTGCCATAGGAGAATTCTTCGAACGTCTGTCGTGTCACATTCGCCGAAAGATTTCGCTTCCCGCACTCAACTTGGCAGTAACCAAGCATCTCGTCAGAGGCATCGAACCCCTCTATGGAAAATCCAGACTCGAGTAGTGGCACAAGGATACGCCCATTGCCGACAGCTGGCTCTAGGATCGGACCTTCGCATTCCTCAAGTCGTTGCTTATAATATTCCACATCTCCGAATGAACGCCCGACTGGTTTATCCAGATTATAGACCCAAGAAGCAAGAGTTCCATAACGATTGTTCATTCCATCCTCGTAGTTTTGATTTGGCCGTGACAATTTCGCCAGACACGGAATCAACTGCTGTATAGCTGAAAGTAACAATACTCACCAGTTATAAGTGCCCCATAAACAAAACAGCAAAGAATCTCTGTAAAAGCGGCCGCTATACTCAATATCCATGGGTTTATGTATAACAGCTACAAAAATGAGGAGTCTTTGGATCCGCTAGCGATATGATATTGAATGGTTTTGCTTTGAGTATAGAGACGACGGCAAGAAAACTCCGAAATGAACCAACGGCAGGATCCTGCGTTTCTTAGAGAACGGAGGATGAAATGTGTAATCTGTATAATATCAAAATGCATAGCGCCCAGCTTAAAAAAGCAGTCGGGTCATATATTGATCTGACAAACGGCGCATCATTTGATGAAAAAATCTATCCTGACTATCCGGCACCAGTACTGCGCAATAATCTGGATGGTGTAGAGCTAGGCTTAAGCCGCTGGGGGATGCCAACACCGCCAATGTATGTCAAAGGCGAAGCCGATAAAGGCATCACCAATGTGCGGAATATATCATCCCGCCACTGGCAGCGCTGGCTTGGCGTTGCAAGCCGCTGCCTTGTTCCGGCAACCTCATTTAGTGAGTATGCGCACAATCCGGATCCGAAGACTGGTAAAAAACCGCTACACTGGTTTGCAATCAATACAACAGAGCCACTGTTTTTCTTTGCTGGCATTTGGACAGAATGGATTGGAGTTAGGAAACCGGCAGAAGGAAAACAAAATCATACTTTGTTTGCGTTCCTGACAAGTGAACCGAATTCCGTTGTCGCGCCAATTCACCCGAAAGCGATGCCAGTCATCCTGACTGAGCCAGAGGAATATGATATGTGGATGACAGCCCCATGGGAAATAGCCCAAGAACTGCAGCGGCCTCTCAGCATCGATAAACTTATTCACAACGAGATAAACACTATGGGTTAGAGAATCTGTTTATTTAAATCCCTATTCATTAAGTATGATTTGCGACCCCATTATCCATAACTTGCATTACAAATCTTTTGAAAAGTAGATCATAGGCGGTAAACAGCATTTCTACCGTTTAAATGATTTTGCATATGAATTCCTCTATAAATATCGATTTTATATATAAACATTACCCTGTATGATGTGAATAGTGATAATTAAAAGTCATTGCTTGGAAAGATAATGGTAATAAAAACTGAAATTAAAAAAAATCATCATTACGTCTGGGGGCACTATCTTAAGAATTGGTCAAAAGATGGAAGAAATGTTTGGTATACGACGAAAAGTGGCAGAGTTTCACTCGACAGTGTAAAAGGCTTCCCCAAACAAGCCTCATTCTACAAAATGGGGAAATTATCTCAAGCTCACATAGATGCAATAAGACACATTTTTCAAAAAAGCCCGCCAATTTTACAAGAACAGCATCACAAAATACTTAACATTTTTCAATTTATAAAATTGCTAGAAGACGCAGTTGAGTTAAACGCTAGTTCTATTAACCGACATGAGATTGAAGCGCTGAAGAGTAATGCCTTGGAAAATCTTCACTGCTTTCACGAAAATAACGTCATACATATAATTAAAAAATTATCTCAAGGTGACAATTCTGTATTGTCAGATAATTCAAATTTTTATAATTTTATTATATTTTTCGGCCATCAAATAACAAGAACTAAAAAATTTCGCGATATAATTAATTATACAACTCCAAAAAAATTTTCACAAGAAGAAAAATTGGACGCATTTTACTTGCTCAACCAAGAAAATTGGTGGTTATCTAGTTATTTAATCGGCATGAACATTGGACATAGTTTACTTAATTCTCGCTCAACGGATTATCACTGTATTTTAGTGAACGAGACTAATACTCCATTTATCACATCAGACCAACCGATTATCAACGTACATCCAAATATTAATATAAACTCAGTAGAGCCTCCTGCGGATAATGATTGCGATTTCTTTTATCCAATCTCTCCTAAAGTCGCTTATATGATAAATCGGTCAAACGCTTTTCCTAACGGAGTATCAAAACCAACTGAAGATGAAGTTGACCGCCTAAATATTAAAATGGCCATGTTAACTGATCTGCATCTTATGGGGAATGAAAAAGAAGTGGTTGAGCGATATAAAAAATTAGTTGGTTTTAGAAATAACATCATCAAAAAAGTCTATCCACTATAATGCCACTATCCACTTCATGTGCAGAAAAAACAAAAGTTATCTGCTCTTCAAAATCTTTGAACAGCAAAACAATTAGCTACCATAAAATTGATAGTATATCTGATGGAACTTAGGCGCATGAACGCCTAAGCTCATATTGTTATTTGATGGATATCCGCCGACTAATAAAGTCAAAGAGTGCGTCGCTTATCCACATGGCACAAACCCCCACTAAGAATGCTCCGGCATGCATCGTGACATTGCTGCCATCATCAGGAGGAAGCGGGAAATGAATTGCCTTAAGGTAATGGACTAAAGGCTCAGTCAAATAGCCTGCCGCCAAAGCCCCACACACCGGAGAGGCAATTGTTTCCCGGAATGAATGTTGGTTACGTGATAGCGCTCTTAATACACCACCAGCAAAACCAGCTATGAGTACAGATATTTTCAAGCCGTATGGGTTTAAGGGATCTTCCATATTCACCAACACCCCTGCTTGGTTCCGAACCGATTATGAGCGGCTACTTGATTGGCGAATGGCCGGTCTTTTGTGGTGATCTTGATGGAGGTATCAAGGCTTGGCTGAAGCTTCTCGAACCCCGAGCACACATTTGGGAATGTCGTTTTCTGGCAAGCCGTAATCACGGCACAGAGAATCAGCAGCGGAATGAGAGACTTGCGCATAGATCACACCTTTGTCACGCAATGTTTTAACTGTAGAGATTGCTGTAGCGTAATTGGTTGTAGCCAAAGCATCGCGACGGCCAAGATGGTAGAGACCGGCACCCGCAAGCATGAGGGCAAGGATAATCAACCCATAAATTTTCATGTGACATTATCTCCGGAGTTCCAGTTTTCCACTACGCCACAACCAGAATCCTGTACCGGCCATAACTGCCACCAGAGCCACCGTTGCGAATGCCCATGGATTTGAGACGGCATTAAGAAGGCCAGTAACGAAAGTACCTCCACCCGCAGCAATAATGGTTTTGATTGCATTGCTCTCAAGCAGCGGCTTATCATCAGGCAAAGAGGCTTCCTGCGCTTCCTGTTTGTTAGCCCGCGCGGCCGTCAAGCTATCGAAGAAGTTCCGATAATATCCAGCAATTAGTCTGGCTTTATCTGTGCCGTTTACGATGCGACGACCACCTTCTGGATCCGCCTTCCCATCGCCGAAATAATCGCTCAACTTATGTCCGGTGAACTTTCCGTCGATCATACCTTCGAAAAGTACGCGAATAGCGGTTGATAGTTCCAATGCCTTGCTTGGATCATCCGCAATGCCAAATTTTTTATAATTTGGTTCATGGGTGATCTGGGCAAAACCACGTCCAAACCATGCCATGCCGAAATTATCAAAGCGCCAATAGGGTTTTTTGACCTGTTTCAACTTACCGGCCGCCCAGGCATTATCCAGACGGCTTACAACGATCTTATCCGAAACAGACTTTTCTCCCGCTTTTTGCGTTTCTTTAATAGGCCACATACGGGCAGCTGTTTCATGAAATGCTGTTGCCAACACATATGCCGTCTCCTCATCTGATAACCGTCGCTTCTCGGCTTCATCAAGAATGGCATTCAAACCATCCACCTGTTGCTGCGATAAGCGCCCTCCAAAAGGAGCACGTCTTGCATAGGCGAAGAATGTTGTCCGGTTCATTGCCTTCCTTTCCATAAAAAAAGCCCCGCACAAGGCGGGGCTGGCTATTGCCGTTGCGGCAAATTGTGAAATTAGAATGGTGTGCCGCGATGCATCACTCTGATCGCAGTAACCATCGCAGTAAGACTTTCAATGCGCTCATCAATATCGGCCAGAGCGCCGATCGCGCCATTTATGCGGTTGTCACCAATGTCTTGAGCAGCAAGATCGAGGCGCTCAGTTAATTCTTCAGCAGCTAATTGCATGGTTTTAATCATTTGGGTGAATACTGAAGTGGCAATATCTGTCATGGTGTAAGCTCCTTGGTTGTTGAGCACACCATCGCTCTGGTCGTGCTTTAGATCGAGCAATCCATTTGCTTTGATATGGACAACAAAAACTGGATTTGCTGACAGCCGCTGTTGTGCGCCATAACCAGCAATATTTTTGCTTCGCTGACAGATGACACTAGTTATAATCAGCGAGACCATAGTTGCGCTTGAACTCACTCCAACCGGAAGGAGTAGCAGGAGTGCCAGCAGGTGCATCCGGGGCGACTTTGTTATCTGACTTTGCCGTTTGTTCACTCTGGCTCGCTTGTCCAGTCGTTACAGTCTTTTTCTTTTTGCCTTTGCCGTCACCGGCGCTCTGACCATCATAAAGCTTGGCGCTGATTTGTGTTTGGTAGCCGTTTGTTTTTGTATAGGTGTGCGTGGCAGTATCAATCACATAGGGCACACCATCAAAGCCAGGTCTTATGCTTTGAAAGAGCAAGGGTAGGCCTGCGCAAATGGCTGTACTGCCGATTACCGTCACACTTGCAGCACCCTCCCCTCGCTTGAGAGCTTTGGTTTTAGCTTCGGCAGCCTTATCTGCCTCATCGGGGCTGGAATAAGGCTCAGGCAGGCGCAGCACGCTATCACCGTCAGCATCTGCATCTACACCAAGCTCAACCCGCTCTGCCTTGTCACGATCCTGATAATAAGCGACGACTTTTTTATATTTGGTTCGATCATTAGCTTCAAAGCTACAGCTACCTTGGATCACGATCTTAGGGTCTATGATAACAGTACCGGCTGGCTTACCACTTGCAGTCTGCCCACTTCCTTTTGATGTAAAAACAATACTGCCATTTTTAATAGCAAACAGAGCATTATGACGGCTGGCCAAGCGCTCCAAGAAGTGAATATTGCTTTCATCCTGCTGGGCTATCCAGCCATATTCAAAGCTACCGATATCCTCATCAATTGCGACCTTTAGGTTACTTTCTTTTGCGACCTCTTCGACGATGTCCTTTAGCCTGGCTTTATCCCAATGGCGCTCTCGGTTTTCCTTGAGCTTACCTGATCTTAAGTCTGCAGCTTTCCCAGAAATAGATAGCCCGTATGGAAGGCACTTGGCAGTTACCTTATCAACGGTAAAAATACCTAGAGAGCGCATTCCGCTACCGTCATCAATCTTGATTGTGACCTTAGCTCCCTTCCGAGGAACGGCTAGGAAGCTGGGGGGGCCGTCATTCAATTCTATTTGAAACGTATCTGACGAGACCCCTTCTTTATCAGTGACACTCAAAGATATAAGACGTTCATAAAAAGCATTGGCCACCGGTTTCCCGTCAACGGTTACTTCCACAAGCGGTTTCATGAGCTACTCCCACAATCCGACAAGCGATCTCGCAGTTTTCTTGCTTTCAAATACCGGCATCATGATCACGGTTCCCATTGGCAAAATCGCACCTAAGTCTGCCAGACCAGCATTGGCCTCAAGAACCGCCTCTGTAACCTCAGCCGTTCTCCCGTAATGCTTCCAGCAGGCGAGATCGACAGTCTCACCCTGACGAGTAATGTATGTCTTTGTCATATCTCACCATAACAGTCCTGAGAGCGACGATAATGCGCTACCGCCTGCTGATGCCTGCCCATATTTTTTCATTGAAATGGAATAGGCGTTGCGCCACGCACGACCAAAACGGTCGTAATATGTACCTGCCTCATCCACACTTTGAATAGTGAACAGCCCATGGATTAACCCCTCAGATGCATCACCACTGATATAGAGTAATGGAGTGCCTGCGAGGGCTGAGGCAATAAGACCGTTTAAACTATCCTGACCGCCAAACTCTTCATTGAAAAGGACACCACGAATAGTGACCTCTTCTGAGGTGGGGCCGGTCCACTGCTGCTGATTGAGTGCTTGCGCCACTGGAATATCTACCCACGGAGTATTTACCCTGCGCGAAATATCCTGATAGCCAAAGCCCAATGCTTCGAAAGCATAAGGCCCCAGCGCCATAGCTACTGGTCCTGACATTTGATTTTTCCTGAAAATAGAATATCGATATCCGCAACCACGGGGACAAACAAAGGGGTAGCGGATATGGAGCATACGAAAGTAAATAAAAAATCAGTAAGCCTTGGCAAAAAGATCGGCCAAGCCTTACTGATTGGCAGCTTCATCTTTGCGGGCTTGCTGCTTATTGAGCGGCTTACTGACGACTTTCCCAAATCATGTAATGAACTGGTTAACCCGATCGTACAGCTTTCGAAAGATAATGCTCCAACTCAAGGCAATGCACTCATCATTGATGTTGTGGAAGTGAAAGAGCACTCTAATAACGAGGGAGCATTAGAGTGCTCAGGTTTAGGCATTCTGTCAAACGGCCTTAAGCAGCAAATTCGGTTCCGCCAATATCAGGAATATGAGAAATGGTGGATCAAATACGAAGCTATTGGCTTACCACAGAATCGCTGAAAGCCCCTTCGATGGCTGCCTTTGTCGCCTGCCCCACTGCTTCAGCGGTTGCCTGTCCAATTTCTGACGGGCTTGCATTTGTATTTGCAGTGACATTGACATAGTTCGTGACGTTGGGCGGAGGCTGTTGATTAACAATCCGGACATCTTGCGTACCGGATGGTTTATTCAACTCTGCAATTGTCGGTGCAGTCAGACTCACTGGCTTCTCACCTGACGCATTACTTGCACCGACTTTAATACCCATGTGTTCACGGAAATTAAAATCTGGGTCCGCTGCTCTGCCCATTAAGAAGCGCTTCCAGCCTGGCACTCCTTTGTCTACTGGCTCAGCAAGATTGGACGGGTTAATGCCGAGGTTCTCTTTAGACCAGTTGTCAATATTCTCAGTCAGCCCCCAAAGGTTACCCTTCGGGTCAAAGGTCTTTAACCCCTCAAACATTGAATAGGCGGTGCCGGCTACCCCAATCCCGCGCAAAAACTTCGTAAAGAACCCGCCTTTTGCCGCCCCGCCTGCCACTGCACCTGCTGCGCCAGCAGCACCTGCTGCACCAGTCGCAGCAGTTCCGGAAGCAGCAGCAGCCCCAGAACCGAAAAGAAGCGCCCCGCCAATCTTAGCGACACCTTTTAGTATGTCAAAACCAAGTTTTGCACCACTGAGAAACAATAGTGCCCTGCCAAGACCAAGTATTGATTTTGCGAGCAGGCCAACACCTGCAGCCAAAAGAACAAACTTGAAGCCGTAACCAGCCATCTCACCAAAGAACAGAGCAATCGGGCTTTCACTAATTGCGGCCGATAGCTCGCGGATAGATGCACCCCATTCTTTAGCCTGCATAAAGACCCGACCAAGGCGCTCACCAGCATCTGACATACCTTTAGGGTCAAGAACAGGCCCTAGCATTAAATCGGCAAGCCCGTTCACCAACTCGCGGGCATCTTTAAAGCCAAGCCCCTGCATAAACCCTTTCATGCCGATGTTAAACTCTTCGAAAAAGCCTGTGCGCTTTTCCAATGAGGCAAAGACATCCAGCACGCCATTCAGCGCACTGTTGATGGTAGGCAGCATGCTATCGCCAATACCAATGCCAAGAGCGATAAAGTTGTTTTTTACTTTATCAATGGTGTTGGCCGTGGTTTCTGCACGAACCCGATATTCCTCAAAGGATGAGCCAGCATAATTCGCACTATCACTCACCATGTCCAGCTGGCGGCGAAGATCCGTTGAGTTATTGATCAAAGGCATCAAAGCGCGGGCTTCATCACCAAACAAAGCGCTGGCGATGGAGATACGCTGCCACTCAGGCAGCTTCTGAATTCGGTCAATCACATCCAGCGTGGTCTTAACCGCATTCTTCTGCATAGACTTTGCGACTTTAACAGAGTCCAGGCCAAGTTTAGAATAAGCTACTCGGTGAGATTTTGTAGCTCTCTCGCCTACGGTGAGCGCTCGCCCCATGTTGCGGAACGATGTGGCCGCAACTTCGGACTGAGCGCCGGAGGCAATCATAGCCCCGCCGAACGCCAAGGTTTCTGCAGCTGCAAAGCCGTAAAGCTCACCGGTAGCGGCTACACGTTTCGAATAATCAACAAGATCAGGAGCGCGTGCAGCGGTGTTATTGCCCAGATGGTTGATCGCATCAGCGTAAAGACCAATTTCACTGACATTCATACGAAGCTGGTTTTTGATTTCAGCCAGTGCCTGGCCTGTCTCTGCCACAGGCACCTCCCAAGCGGTGGAGACTTCTGCCACCATCTTGGAAAATTTACTCATTTCCTGAATAGGAATGTTTGACTGGCCAGCCGCAGCATAAATCTGAGCAAATCCTTCAGCGGTTACCGGCATCTCTTTGGAAAGAGCAATTATATCGCGACGCAGATTGTTCAGCTGGTCGTCACTACCATCAACCACTTTACGCACATCAGCAAAAGCAGATTCAAATCCAATAGCGGCACCAACGGTGCCACGTATTCCTTCTCGAACTCCGACGTAACCGGCAGCAAGACCCGCCACGCGCATTACTGTGCCGTTGATGGGAGCCATGATTTTATTGGACTGCTTCATCAGACCGTTCATGCTGCCCGTGATGGTGCGCATCTTTGAAGACACACCATCCATAACGCTAAGTTTCAGGACTGACTGTAAAACACTCATAGCATGCCCTGCCTTCTTGCCTGCCAGATTTCAACGGCCTTGATGTGCCAG
The DNA here is from genome assembly GCA_021733665.1 of Bacillus subtilis. Lineage (GTDB taxonomy): Bacteria > Pseudomonadota > Alphaproteobacteria > Rhizobiales > Rhizobiaceae > Pseudochrobactrum. Next base: position 36,781 of record JAHREI010000012.1, on the reverse strand, counting down.
CGGATTGCTTCATCCACTGACATGCGCTTCACTTCGGATATGGGAGTGCAAAAGACGTGAGATATTAGACCGATTATGCCTCGCCAGTCGTCGGTTTGACTGGTTCGTTTCCCATCAACTCCGCAGCTTTCGACAGAATAAGATTCATGTCGGATATTTTAATTTTTTTAAAGACTGGTAGTGGCACGCCGCTAATTGAGGCCAGCACCGCAACATCGCGAGAGAACTCACCCTGAACACTATCAGCGACCATCAAGTCTCCCACTTCCGCTTCACGAAAATGCAGCTCTTTGTATTCAATATCATTGTAGGTGATTGGTTTTTTCAATTTGACCGTAACTGCTGGAACATCGGACATTGGAGTACCTTTCAATAAAAAAGCCACCGAGCATGATTGCCGGTGGCTGGATGAGCAAAAAAAGAAGGATGGGGTCAGAGCAACAAAGCGTTGCGAATATCTTTGTATTGTGAAACGCCGTTAATTTTCACATCGAAGTCGTCCATTTCGATCAGATTCACGCCATCAACTTCCAGTTTGTAGTAATGGACGGAGACCTGATAATCACTTTCCGACAAATCGCCAGTCTTCCATGAGCCTGCATCTGCTTGCTTAAGGAAGCCGCGAATATTCATGACAGCGCTATGCACAGTACCATCTTCGTCAACAAGCGCCCCTGTGATCATGAATGGGTTTTCAACGCCAGGCTTCAGACCGAAAAGAGTCAAGATTTGCGGATCTAGGCTTGGCATCTTGAAACTGAATTCCAGTTTTTCATAGCCGAGCATAACCTCGCGAGGCTTGACCATTCCGGCGTTGCGCAACTCTTCCAGTTTCTTCTGTGGTACCGGCGGGGTGATATCACCGATCTGGCCGAGCTTACTTTCGCGATCTGCCCACAGCATACAATCGCGCAGGATTAAACGAGGGAGATTTGACATAGTATTTCCTTACTCGCCGAGCGTTAGCGGGCCGTTTTCGATCAAGCCATTCACTTCATCCAGCATGACCTGGTAATAAAGAATGTTACGGTGAGTGGTGACGTGGATCTGTTCCATCAAGCCGACCGGCTCAAACTCAACATTGAGGAAAACTTTTCCCTGAACATTAACCGCCGGATCATTCGTGATTGGCAACCAAACACGACCACCCAAAATATCATCATTGTTTTGGAAAACCCGCAGCGCGGCATTACCATCTTCGATGAACTGCTTCAGATTAGCTTTGGTGAATTTCCGATCGACATACTGAAAATATAAATCTTCCAACGCCTCGTTGATCATGTCTGCCGTCGCACGCACACTATCAAAGTGCCAGAGCGTGCTATCGGTCGCTAACCGTGAACCCCAGGTACGTAGACCGCCACGTTCATTAATGACAGTCGCCACATGATTTTCGTTCAGATAGTTGCTATCTTCCGGATAGGTGACTGTTCGCGCTACACCATCAATTGTCCGGATTATTTTATTAGAAACCGAACCGGACACACCCTCGAACGAAGCAACAACGCGGGCACGTACCCCTGCAAAAACTGGCGCAATCGGCCGTGGCACAGGAACACCAGCAACATTCTTAATTGCAAGCGGGTCAATGCAGAGAATGCGATCGGAGTTAATTGTTTTGCGCCAGCGGATAGCTTCTGCGTTCGTGGTATTAGGGCCGCTGATATAAGCACGGGCACGAATTTTTGGTGTGATAGTATTCAGGGCTGACACAAAGGCGTTTGCCACATCACCAATATTGGCGGTAGCGATCGGCATAGTTTTCCCTGCTTCTGTACCACCACCTGTAAATTCAATCACAGGCGCCTGTGTCATATGCTTACCAGGTTTCACCACTGTTACAGCGATTACCTTATCAGCATCATCACCGGTTCCCATGACAACCGCTAGGACAGGCAGAACTTTAGCTGGATTTTCACCTCCACCAGTCGCTTTCACAATCGGCGGTTCAGTCAAGTTTGTACCCTGATTGCTGATGGCAACGGACAGAAGTCCACCATCAATAAATGCACCTGTGTTACCAGCTGTGACAACCACGCGCGGCTGAATACCCAGCAAAGACTTTACACGCAAAGCTGAATACAGACCCGTGCGTGCTGATGGGTCGCCGATAAGATTGGCTTCAAGATTTGCGGGGTCATCATCATGCTCAACGGCATTAACGACGACATAGCTACCACCCTCACCCAAGATAGATTCAACTGCTGAGCGTAATGTACCTCCAGCGCCGAGCAAAGCCGCCTGCGCAAGCGAGGTAACGAGACGCGGTTGGTCGATCGGAAATGATGCAGGATCAGCATCGGGGGCTGTGCCATTTACAAAGGTTGCACCTTGCTGTGAAATTCGCAGGGCAACCGGTGCGGTAGCACTTTCCTCTACCTTAACGCCATGAAAATAGGATAGGTCTGCCACTTATCTGGCCTCCTGTCATTTGTTGATTTCGTAAACTCAGGACATAAAAAAACCGCCCTGAAAGGCGGCCTTGTTTTTCGTATGTTGTGCCGTTTATAGCTTCGCAGCGTCCCGCCAGAAGTTGTCTTTTTGCTCGACAGTCCATTGCATAGCCTGCCGAACGATTTCAGCGAGCGGGTGGGTTCGGTTGAACGTCTGAGCGCCGATTACCAGCATCTGAGCATTGAACTTATCATCATCTGACGGCAGGCCGTTGATAATGGTTTGCAGCGGAGCGGGGATAGCCCCACTTGTCAGAGCAGCCAATGCATCATCCCGTGTGATAATTTCCATGTTCGCCAATTGCTGGAAGAACTGGCGGCGGCTAATTTCATCCGGTATCGGTTCGATCACAGGCTCAGGAATGTAAGGCTCGATCGTATTGCCTTCGGCTTCCCACTCAGCAAGCATGATGCGGTGGCGGTTCGCCATATCGTCAGGGACAGTCATTTCCTGACCATCAATTTCTGCTGCAATCCAGCCAGTAATTGTGTACTTGGCATTTTCAATCATAGTGGGAACTCCGCATCAAAAGTTATTCTTTCAATCATTCCCCAATTGTGAGCTTCTCTTACGATACCGTTGAAGCTTGCGCCTGTTGTCGAACCAGAAAAAATAGTTGGTTTTACGTTATACTCGGAGGCGAACCCTATGAATACTGTAGGGACAGTCCTCATGTTTACAGGCATATAAGCTCGCCCAAGCCTCCCAAAAGTAGGCTCTGAAACCCCACCTTGTGCAAACATTTCAAGCCGGTCGAGATAATAATAATATCTCTGCACCATCGCCACCTCTTGCTGCCTATGCCTAGGCGAGAAAGGGTCTTTCTCTGCCGTGGCATCGCCCGCAACAAGTGAGGCGCGTTTAACACCGAAATACCCTACATTTCTGGGATGGAATTGAACAGCAATGTTAAAGGTGCTGTCAAAAGGGTTCGCTAGTTTTCCGTCGAGGCTTCCCACAGTAAAACCTACCGATTTTCGCTTAAAATCTGGACTGGAAGGCTCTACTGAGTTTGAAATTTCCATCACACTCAATGCGCTCCCGGACGTCCCAAAATTTTGCTCTCCATAGATGAAAACCCGCATACTATTTTCAAGGTACGCATCGAAAGTAAAGGTGGCCGCTCCCGCAGGCATCGTCCTTACGTCCTCTACTTTCTGGAGTAACGTCACCTCACCAGTTGTCGGAGCTGAGGTAAACTTGAACATCAGGGCATGGCCGTAATTGAAGTCCTGCACTACTTCAACGCTCAGGGGTACGTTAGTGGTGTTAATCACCCCCCATCTATCAGCTGTGTACGCGCCGTTGTTTGCTGGTATCGTAAATGCCGCGCCCCTGAAAGCGATACGGAAATCCCCGTTCAATAACTTATTTCGAAAGCCTGAGAGAATACCGGCATCAACTTTTTTGAGATATTGGGCGGGGTCTAATGAAGCTGCTAAGGCTTCCGCTTCGTTACGAAAACCCTCTGCATCATTGCGAAAAGTTTCGCTCTCATTACGGTTTGTAACCGCTGTATCTCGCGCGCTAAGCGTTTCTGACTTTGCGGCTACAGCGTCATCGCGTGCTGTCTCTGCCGCCCTTTTTGCAGATAGGGAAGCATCTTTATTTTCACCAGAAACACGCGCGTTTTCGGCAGAAGCGGAATTACTTTGTGCTGCCGCTGAAGCTTGCTGCGTGGCGGTGTTTGCACTGGTACCAGCAGCCTCTCTATGCGCTTTTGTAGCTGCTAGGTTAGCAGTTACCGTCTCTGCATCAGACCTTACCTGTTGGGCTGCTCGTTCGACGAACGCTGCGTCTTCTTCCGCTGAGGATGCGGCCGCTACAGCTTGCGTGTGTTTGGTGTTGACGTTTTCATTCCAAGCGCGAACGGCATCGCGCATACTTGCTACGTCTTCCTGCATTAACTGCACTGATCGGTCAATCAGTATGGCTTGTTCTAACAGGTGCTTTTGATAAAGGGTTGCGCCCGGAAGACTGGTAATGATCCAATCGTTATACGGGCCACCTGCGCCGGTTACTTGCTCAAGAGTAACAGAAAGAGCGCCGGTCTGGCGGTTGAAAGAATTGACCTTTCCAATCGCCCAATTCGCTACAGTGGAAGCTCGCGAGATTGCCAGAAAAGGGGTCGGGGCGAAGAACTCCCGATCTTCCGGAACAAGCGTCAGATTGATCGTCGCACCATTAGCCAATGAGGCCGCGGTCTTTGACGCACATATAACAGTGCCACCGGTGACTTTTTTCTCAAAGCGTTCCAACTTCGCATTCAGCGAGGCAGTGCTGTCATTCAGAATTTGATCGGCCTGTTTAACGATAGGCGCGAGTTCCTGCTCAATAACGGTCAAGCCACGCGCAATAATCGCATCGGTGACTTCCTTTTGAATGTCGAGCTGTTCTTCGAGGGGAGCCAGTCTAGCTTGCACCGCCTCAATGAAGCCGTCCCACAGGTTGGCACTCCATTGTTTGTTTTTGGTCGACAGGAAGCTAGAAAGGTCTGACATTTTTTACACCGCCTCGTAGTTCTTAACTGCGTCTTTGTCCTGATCGATCAGAACAGCGAGAGCGTCGCCTCTGATGCGGGTTCCGTTTGACGGGGTGATCATCAACCGGCCAATTTTCACGCTCTTTGTGAGTTCAACTTTGTAAAGAGTTGTCGGGTCAATTTTCGGCGCTGCCATTTGGCAAAACTCCTATAAAAAAAGCCCCGCCTGTTTAGGGCGGGGCTGTTGGGAGACAAGCAAGGGTTACGGGTACGACACGCCGGTCGCAGAGGACACGAGAAAGACGTTCAGCGCTGAATTGGTGCTGTAGGTTGTCTTGCGCTTCCATGACGATACAGCCGTGGAAAGTGTCCATGTAAAGACACGTCGGATTGAACCGTCCGGCTGGACTTCATCCGTTACGGCCGTTGGCGGTGTTTCGGTTGCATAGTTCGCTCCTGTCTGAATGACACAGGAAAGGTCATGGTTGGCTTCATCGTAATGCTCAAGAACGAGAATTTCGATGATCTCTTTAACAGGGCCGGGAGTAATGTTCGGCTTTGTAATATGCACGCCGTTTGTGCGTGGACGTGATACGGTCACAGCCGACTTGCTCAGATTAATACCCGGCATCAGTTCAGTTGTACCGAGCATAACCATGCGAGCGTTGATATTGGCCGGTAGATTGTAAAGCGGAGAAGCCCCACTCGCGATCTGTTCTAGCGTATGCCAGACAGAACCGACTTGAACCTCAAACGAGATCGAGCAACCATCCGGAACTACTTGCCGGTTAAGGAGGTCAATACCGCAGATACCGCCAGACAGGTTCCAAGGCTGCAAGTTTACGGTCACGCGCGGAGCCACAAACTCGGCGATCATAAGCTCAAAGCAAGCATCAAGTGAAATGCTGCCCTGTGACCACAGGCCGTCCGTTGACACAAAGAACGACCCCTGCGCGTACTTGTTATCTTCGGCCATTGCGAGCCAGTGGTTACCGGAGGTAATCACAAACCACGCATACCGCTTGCCGCCTTCAAGGAATACCGGCTCAATTGCGAACCGTGTCTTTGCAGGGTGAATTTTGAGATTTGCAGCTTCGACCGTAGTCGTTGCATAGCACGCAGAGTAGTTCGGCGCGCCGTTCTCAAAGATTTCACAGAGCGCTAGGCGAACGTCACCGCCGCCAGCGTCAACACGACTGAACATCAGATTAACCGCAGTAACCCAGCCGGAGCGCGGCATCATAAATGTGTTGCCCGCAACCTGTCCTGTGTAAGAAGCCTGTACGATTGTCGCCGCCCAATAAGGCTCCTCATATGTGTCAACAAAGAGCTTTCGCAGGCGCTTCATCGACTGATTAGGGTCACCGCTCGGATGCTGCTCTGAAAACTCGACGTTGTATTCCTCACCGTCCCGATAAAACACACCCTTAACAGCATCATAGCGGCCAGTCTGCCACCATGTCGCATTCGTACAGACAACGAACGGATCGCCGTAACGAATACGGGTCTTCGAAGTCGTTTTGAGAGTGTAGTTAATCGTCTGCGAACCGCCGTTGGCGAGTGCATGTTCCGTCGATTTATCGACAATCGAAATAAGATTGTCTTCTGTGTAGCGAGGTAGAACAAGCCCGCCTTGCGATGCCTGAATACCGGTGTCGGATGGTGTAAGCAGGCCGAGGGTCAAGGTTGCTGAATTATCGTCAGCGAAGCGAATACCTTCCTCAACCTTTGTAATCGACTGTACGTTTTCCAGATCGCTACCGGTGACGTCGAGGAAGTGATCCGTCTTAGAATACGACTTACCTTCCGGCATACCGGTCTGTTCAAACACACGGGCAAGCTGCTCCAGTAAGTAAACCTGCATGTCGCGTGAGAGCTTGTCAGCATTTGAGGCAACGAGCTTCGACACATCGGTTTTCAGACCTTCGACGACCGGCTGTGTTTCTTGCATCCAGTTTTCGAGAACACCGAGGCGAGCAGCAAGGGAGCGTGCCGTCGTGATCCGGTTCTCAATATTCTGCTCAACATTGACGATCTCGGTCGAAGATAACGTCACATAGGCGATAACTGTGTTTGCACTGTCAACGACAGGTCGGCTTGGTGAAGGCGCTTGGTCACCAAGCTGGATTGTTGTCGTTGCCTTGCGCCACTCAACGGATGCGGTCGGCTGCGGGTCAACCTGCGGAGGCCATACGGAACCATTGACGATAAAATCACGCGGCTCACTTGCGTCGCTGACCGTCTGCGCCTGAAGTAATACCGCAATGATCCGGCGATTGCCGGAGGTTGGCATATGTGCAAGCAAATTGAGTACTGCCGGAGTGTCGCCACCTGTGAAAAGTTTGCCGTCCTTAAAAAGGATCATAGGGTTTTCAACAGTGACTTGTGTTGTGCCTGTCTTTGCCACTGTAGCACCGGAGTAACAAGCATCAAGACGGCCGCTTACGGCCGACTGGATCAGGGTGTCGATAGCATCGCGGGGGAACTCCGCAAGGTTTTTATAATCAGCAACCGTGACGTTCTGGTTTGCGGTAATACGCGCGGTTTTCATATTGCAGTCCTCTCCATCGGGATCATGCCGTGCCACGGCTGACCTGAGTTAAAGCTCAAGTCGTCGATAATCATTGGTCTATACGTTGTTGTCGTGAACCAGATTTGGTCACGCAAAGAACGCGATTTGAAAATGGCCTCGCCAATATCTTTGACGCGCTCTGTAGGGGTTGCGACGTGTGTCTTTCCGACGAAAGCGTGCCCTGCGTAGCTCCACCATCCGTCGCGTTGATATGTTGCTTTCACACGTAGCAGGGCGGTGTAAGGTGTCAGCCCGACGTAGCTATGACCAACGAACGGGGCGAATAGCCCCGTTGAGTGCATAGTCACCTTGTCAGCATCAAGAAGCCGCCAACGGTCGTAAATGTATTGAGCGGCCTCGTCTGAATAGGCGAATGTCCAGTTTGCACCTGTTCGAGATAGAGGCGTTGCGTAGGCTTCAAGGTATCGGCCGTCATGACGCTCATAGATGCATTCCGGAGAGATACTGAGTGGGGTCACACTCTCGACACCGGAGGCGATATCTCCTGTGCCGAAAGTCCCGTCTTGGCCGATTGTGATTAGCCTGCCTCGGTTCTTATCGGGCACATAGGCGTGCCCGACATAGGAAAATCCGGCTATTGTATCAGCAAGAGTTCCGTCGGCGGGTATTGCGAATGTCGTAATGTCGAGTGCAGCATCACTGCCCCACGATCCTAACTGATCGAAAGAACGAATTTCTTGCTCAACACCATCTGTTACAATTGTTGCCCGCCGACCGTAAAATCGGGCGGCCGTGTTTTCCTGCGCGTAGGTGTAACCGGCAAAGCTCGGAGCAAGGCGGGTATTGCTACCGGCCGCGAACGTCGCACGGTCACCCGGGATGCTGAAAGGGTAGAGCCGAAGCTCAGGGAATTGTGAGCGCCATTCGTCGAGCGCTTCCCGTGAATATTCCACCGCAAAAACCCCGACAGGTGGGATCACTGCGTCATAGATTTCAGCATCCATATAAGACAGATATTTATTGATACCGGGTAAGGTGCCTTTCAGCCCCTTCATTTGGTAAATTTCAGCCGTGATCCGGCGTTTTTTCCACTCCGGCCAACTATCACGCCAGAGATCGACACCTTTCCCCCATGCAAGAAAAGGCAGGTGCGAAACCGAGGCAAGATAAGGGTCACGCATACGCCGCAGGGCATCGACGTCTATATTTGATATAGCATGTCCCGAAACCTGCTCTAACGCCCGCTCAAAGGGCGTTGAGCGAGGCGGGAGCAGCGTCTCAAGATCGGCCATTAAATTACCTCGACAACGACCTCCGGCACGTAAACTGTCCCGAATTTGCCGGGATCAACGTCGGAAGGTGGATTGACAACGGTCACACTCTCAAGTGAGTTTCCCGCATGAGCCGCGCCGATAATCCCATCGACACGGAGGATCGTACCGATTGCTGATCGCTCCCTCGCATAAGTCTCGATTGAGGCTTTCGATTTGGCGGCAATGGTTTCTGGGTCTGGCCCTGTTTGCAGCTTGATTAGCACTTTGATTGGCTGCGTCGTGACAGAAACTGACCGGACATAGACGTTATCTGTAAGAGGGCGTCGGGTTTTCGGGGAAAGAGCTTCGTAAACCTTCGATACGATTTCCTGCTCAACAGAGCCATCACCATCGCGGCCGAGAAGAACCACATCACAGCGATTGTCATCACCTTTGATCGCTTCAACCTGTCTGATCCGACCGTCTGCCGAGAGCGAGAAAAACTTATAAGCGTTTTCTGGCCCCGCAGCGGCGTAGCCGTCTGGAGCGAGCTGGCGGCGGAGTCGGAAAGCCTCGTCGCTCTCAAAGACTGGGTTACCGTCTTTGTCTTTACCGACCACAAGGCGTGCCATGTCGAAATCTGCGGCAAAGTGATCGAGGTCAGTTCCGCTTGTGGTTGCAAGCATCAGAGCCTTTGCCGCGCCATTAACGCGAGAACGCAATAAAAGTTCTCGATAAGCAAAGGCCTGCAGAACGATCATAACTGGATCAGATTCGAGTATATCAACATCATACGCTGGCAAGCTTTGGTTATCCTCACGAATGCTTTTCCAAAGCTGTTTAAATTCCGAAACTAATTCTCTTAAAATAGCCTCGTAATCCAGTGACTGAACAACATCAGGGAATGGTAGCCGAGCAAGATTAATAGCCATGATAACGCCCTTTTGGGTTAATATCTGAGCGTAATCAATTCCGCTCTTTAATCACCACACGGGTGCTTTGGTCTTCTGCAATCGTATAATCACCGAGGTGACCACGGGGGAAATAGGTGCCGTAAAGTACTAGTCCGATATGGCCGCTCTGATCCGCTGAGATGATGGCAGCCTTGGTGAGCCGGAAACGTGGTTCATACTTATCAATGGCAATAGCCGCAGATGAGTAGACCGCCAGGACACCGCGGGGTGTTATCTTTCGATCAACAAGATCAGGTAGATGAGAACCAAATTCGCGCCGCATAACGCGGCTGCCGATAGGGGTTGTCAGAATAATGTCTATGGATTGTTCAACATGTTTCCAATCGGACAGTTCTTGACCAGTGACAGAATTAACTCCGGTTGAGTCTGCCATCAGCGCGTTCCTTATTGGGTTCATCCTGCCTAGGCGCTGATTTAGAACCTGTCGAGGTATCAGGCTTATAAGGCAGGATTACATTGCCATAAGGCGGCTTGAGTAACAGAGCCTGTTCGTCACTCAACTCAAATACTTCATCAGGCGTGCGCCATTTATTCAGCACTTCACAAGCAGTGCGTACTTGGTACTTAGCCATTGGATTTTCCTCTGGATTATTTCTGTTAATGCGGTTCTGATGTGTCGCTGCTGCCTGGCTCAACTCCGCCATGAACATGACTGTCACCAATATTCACGTCGTTATGTGTAAGCTTGCCGCCTTTAATGTGCAGGTCGCCTTCAATATTGGTGGTTTTCGCGCTGACATTGATCGTGGTGGTGGCAATGCTGATTTCATCATCACCGATCAGCAAGCGAGAACTCCCTTTGGTGATCACCGCTTCCGGTCCGTCATGCGGCCGTGGATTATCATTAGATGGCGTGGACATATCAATAACTGCATCTGCCAAATCCCCGCTTTCAGAAACAAGATCAACCTGCTCGCCGACCGTTGGCGGGATATGGCTCTTGATGCCGCCACTTGCCACCTCCTTCCATGGCACCCATGGGCTGAGGAAAGGCTTACCCTCAGGTCGGCTGATCTCTACCCGAGCCAGTCCCTTTTTGTGGTCTACCACAGCGATCTTGCCGGTGCGCTTGCGGTTGCGCGCTTGGCGTTTCATCTCCGCTATTTGCCCGGCAATCCATGCAATTTGCTCAGGGAGAGTTTTGGGTATCATGGCAGAGCCTCACTGGGCACCGCCAAGAGCATGGCATGCGCTTCCTCAAAGGTGTAGCCGAAACGGCGCTGATTGACCTCAGATGCATCCTTGGAATCACCGATCTGCTTGTGAATTAGCTCAGCAAGATTTTTTAAATCCGGGCTACCATTACTCTCAATCTTGGAGAGAAAATCACTGAAGGGTGTACCTGCTTTCAAAGGTTCACCTGATACCGGATCTGCGACAAGGTCGACTTTGAGACTTATCTGCTGGGCGGCTCGACGCAGACCACCACTATCAGTGCTGATACGGCCGCGTCGAACCTCTGAAAATCGTGCTGTCAGGCTTTTGAATATTTGTGCCCACTCATTTGCAGGATCAGTCAAAGCGTCAAATATCTGTCGCACAATCAAATCAAGTGAGCGTTCCATTGCCCGATCGGTATCTGGGAACCCAAATCCAACAAGTTGAGAATCCCCATTCTCGTCGGTTTCGAACATTGTTGCCGCGATACCGGTTTCAAATACGAGATCGATATTGCCATTTTTTGTGAACGAGCGCAGATCAGTGTCAGCCCCGTTAGCCACAGAGACATCAGAATAAACAGCGATGAATGGCTTATTCTCACTGATATTGATACCGCCCTCAGGATTGATGTCGATCACACCAATCTCACTGTCGAGGACATTATCACCAACCAGAGTTCGACCTTTTAGCGCCTCAACAGCAGCAACCCTGACCGCAATACGAACTAAGCTCATCAGGCTGCTCCAAGCTTTACTGTTAACCTACGATGCGAACGATCATCGACGAACATCACAGCAAACCAAGGCTGACCTGGTCGACTAAGCGCTAGAATTTTATCGCCTTTTCGCATCACGATATTGGGGTGCTGGGCACGGTCTATGTGTAATTCACTGATATGGGCAGAGACTTCACTATTCCATGTCTTGTCTTTGCCACCAGTGATAGGTGTCGCCAGTTCTTCTCTTGTTCGAAGAATGGCCACAATTTCGATATCCGGTCGATCCGGATCATTTGTGCTGTCCTTTTTAAAGGCAAGGAAAACCGGCTCGGCCAATTCATCATCAACGGCTGAAAACAGTTCATCGCGTAACTCATGAAACCGAGCCGATATCATTATTATTTCTCCTTGGCCGCCTGCAGGTTGGCTTTCGCCTCATCAAATGCGACCTGCATCTCAGCACGGTTTTCATCTGTTGCACTGTCGAGAGCAGCTTTTGCCTCACCGACAAGTCGACCCAATTCCGCAAGGCTTGTACCGGCGGGTGCAGTGCTTTGCTTTGCCTGAGATTTTTCTTTTGCAATAGGCTTTGCCAGCACTGCAAAACGATCATTGATCAACTGATTGCCGTAACTTTCAGGGACAGAAACAGGTTCATGTGGCTTCACTTTAACTTCGTCTTTTCCAGTCACCTCAGCGGGCAGTATTCCGCCATGGAGAAAAGCGATTGTAATGGTCTTGGCCATTGTCAGCTCCAATAAAAAAGCCCGATAGATGATACCGGGCTTGAGACAAAATCAGATAACCAGTTTGCGAAGTGATTTCGGATTGGTGCAGAGAGAAATTGCGTTCATCTGCACGTCAAGGTGACGACCTTTGCCATTGGCCATCGCGTATTGCTTGGCATAGAATGGCAGACCGAGGGTGTTGACCGTCTCTTCATAATCCGCAGGAGCAAAGCGGGTGATAAACAGATCCGGCACACCTTTTACGATAACCCGCGCTTCATTGTGAGCAATATAGGGTGAACCCAAATCTGCGGTCGCTTTCGCACCGGTCTTATAGCGCTCCCATATTGCACCACCGAACTCAAACTTATCCGGTACATCCTGACGCAGCACATTCGCGCCGGAGTGATAGAGGAATGTTTCAGTTACCGATTTGTGCTGCCAAAGCTTACGATGGAACTCGCGGCCGGTAAAAACATGGATGCCGTCATATGGTTCATCCAGATCATCTTCCAGAGCGTAGATGACATCCTGCCAGATATTGCCGACTTTGGTCGTTTCAACATCAAGCTTCAGCGAGACCTGAGCTGGTACTGCAATACCAAATTCGGCGTAAAGGTCGTGAAGAACAGTACCACCTTTGCTGGTTACAATACCCTTGATAGCACCAACACGCTGATGCTCCAATGTCATGGTCAAATCCTGAGCATGACGTTGACCCCGCTGCTCAATGCGCTGCTGGATTGTTTCGAGCTGATCTGTTGTGCCAAATGCGCGCACATTCTGCACTTCATCAGCCTTAATTGTGTCATTGCGCTCGTAATGATCAATGGGAAACAAGCGTTTCTTGCGATCTTCGCCACCAACCGTTTCACCCGGACCGCCACGCAGTGTTGGTTCAACAAGTGACAACTGCCCGTTGCGCTCTTCAATAGAAACAGAGGTGGTCGAGACGCTATCCTCATCGAAAATCCCAAGGGATGAGACTTGCCCTGGGCGATATGGTTCACGGTTAACAGCAGCTGTCAGGCTTTCAAGACTGAAAGCATCATTTTCAAAAACATTTGCACCAAGCATCTTGGACTCCTATCGGGCAATAATATGCGCTTTGGCCAGCTGCGCGATTTTTTGGGCTTGCAGTTCGGGGGTGTTGACCGTGTCGTGGAATAACAACATCGGCTGTTTAACCTCCGCTGTACGCACCAACACAACTGCCTCGACATCGGCATCAATCGCATTCGCGCCATAAGCCAGAATTGCGCTGGCCGTTTCTGCGCCCTCCTGCCCCGTCACAACTTCGGCAGGTGATGGAACATATTTTGAATTTGAGGTGATCGCTCCCAGCACAGTGCCTGGGCTAACTCGTCCGCTGCCTGCGGCGATAGTTACAATCTCATAAGAGATTGTTCCGTTGCCCTCATGCAGCACAAACGAAAGATTGCGTGGTCCCATTGTTGCTGAATTCATGGTCATGCTCCTTTCACTGCAGCGCGTCGGGCAGCAAAAATATCACTGTGGCTCAGATTGGCCTTTGGCCGTTCACGGGGCTGAGGAGCCGAAAGGCCACTCCCACGCATTCTGTCTTGCTCATAGGCTGCCGGATCCGCGTCGTCTGTTGCGACTGGCTGTGCACCTTTGGCCATAATAGCGATCGCCGCATCAGCGCTGACATCAGTGTCATAGGCAAGATATTTTGCCTGTTCCGGTTGCTTCTCAGCTTCCGCACTTGTCATAATTGCTTTGATGCGGGCAGTGATTTTATTTTTTTCAGCAGCAATATCAGCGGTTACTGCATCCGCCTGTGTTGTGTCAGCCATTGGTTGTTCCTCTTGACTGGTTTTTGCGGATGCGGATGCAGCCGCAGGTCTTTCACGTTCAAATGACCATGATTTTTTTGCGGCCAGACGTTTGAGTTTGTCTGGTGCATGGGCATAAACGCGAAAATCGAATGCAGAGACTGCGACGGCTCTTTGGTCTTCTGTTGAGGTGGCAAATCCACGCGCAACAGCCTCAGCACCTGTTAGCCAGACTTCATCACGCATATCTTCACGGATAACATCCTCATCTTCACCGGTGCGATCTGCATAAATTCCGGCCATCTGGTCGCCGAGTTTGTCCAGTTTTGCTCTCGACTTTTCATGGTCCCCAGCATTACCGTAAGTGTAGGAGGCGGGGTCATGGATCATGATCATCGCGCCGCTACGCATGATGCGCTCTTCACCGGCCATTGCGATGATTGAGGCAGCAGATGCGGCGAGCGCATCGACCTTCACCGTTACCTTGCCCTTATGGGCAAGCAGCGCGTTGTAGATAGCGATGCCATCATCGACATAGCCGCCGGATGAGTTGATACGTACTGTAATGTCTGTATCCCGCCCGACCTCAGACAAGGCATATAAAACGTCTTGTGCGGTAAAGCCTTCATCCCAATAGTTATCGCCAACGAACCCGTATAAAACGAGTTCGCCGTCTTGTAATACCGGCATGTTAATCTCCTGATTGTCAGACGAAGCGTATGCTCTTGGCAAAACGGCGCCGTCTTCCACCGCTAATTGCCTCACACTCTTTGGACAGGCGTGCTATTTCCTGATCCAATGCTACGATATTTGCCTTGCTGTAGCGCACTTCATCATCACCGAACCGAACTGTTTCAGCCTGTCCGCCAGCACTGATCTGCAATCGTAATCCACGCAACTGCTTGACTGCTTTGCATGGGTCATCAAGATCAACCTGCAGCTTGCGAATTTTCACGCCGCTCATGCATTTGTTCCTTGTTTGGCTGGCTGACTGTCCACTGGCAGTGGGGCTTGACCCCGCGGGGTGTATGGCGATGGCATTCCTGCATCCTGATAGCGCTTGTGATCTTTCAAGCGTTGTTCAAACAGCTCATCCGGATCGACACCTTTCAACGCACATTCAACCACAAGGCTGGAGGTTCCGTTTTCAAGGCGTTCAGTGACTGCACGTTCGCTTTTGTAATCGTCGGCATTGGGTGCCGCCGGCCCTTGCCAGAGTGCCCATGTGATTTTTTCGCGATGTGCAAGAAATGCGTTATAGCCACCTTTGAACGGAAGCCTGCCTTCGCCGATTTCTTCATCAAGCCAGTTTTCATAAATCATTTGCAGGAACGGGCCTGCAATACGCTCTCGCCTGCGCATAACAACCGGCCAGATAGAGGCCATTTCCATGCGTACAGAAGAATAGGTCGCGGCTGAGTAATCCATTGAATAACTGCCATATGTAATACCTATGGCACGTGCGACCTCACGCATCAGGCTAGCCGAGAATGGCAGGTAATTGTTGCCCGGTGCCGATGATGTACGAAACTGTAGATCTTCATCTAAGCCTAGATGAGCCACTGTCGGACTGCCGTCAATGTTCAGATTGCTTTCACGGGCTTTATCCATTTTGCTTTGTAGAAAACCGACAAACTCCGTTTTGAACGCTTGCGCATCATCACCATCCATTCCTTCTGCCAACACTTCAAGTGCTTCAAAAGCATCAGCGGAGGGAGAGGAGCTGGTGAGCACGGCTGCAAAAACAGTTTGCAATATTGCAGTTTGCAGCGTTGCATCTCCCAAAACTTCATGCTGAGCATGCTTTCTGAAAGCGGATGTCAGCACTGAAATGCCACGCACGTCCGTTGCATCGAAAGGTTCAAAAATATGGATGGCGACGTGCCGACCTTTATCATCTTTGGCTGGGTATTTGACTTTCTGAGTGATGCCCGCGTGATCTTCTTCAAAGAGATACCCAACAGGCCGTCCGTTTTTGTCGTGATAGATACCCTGAAAAAGTCCCTCAAGTTTGCTCGTATCCTGAACTAACTTGTTAGGAGGCACCAAACAGACTTTTGTTCCTGTGGTAATGCCGTAGCGTTTGCGTTGCTCTCTTGGCATATAGCTTATAAGGCCGGTGACCTCGCCATAAGCGATATACCAACGAAGTGCGATATCCACGAGTTGAGGAACTGAAAATTTGCCACGCATATCACACTCAGACGGGTTCCAAGCATAACGCTTCCACCGGCTCTTGATCTCTGCGACGAGTGCAATCTTTTCCTCTTCCGTGTAGCCAAGTCCAGTAAGGTCAGGCTGAGGGTGTAATACAAGTTCCACCCCTACCGTGTCGGCGAGAACCTGATCACATGCTCCCTTCAAACTGCCTGAGTTTTGGATAAAATCCAATGCAAAGGCGGCAGCTCGTGTCCAAGTCCGTCTGACTTCATCGCGGCTATCAATCAGCGGGGCAGATCGCGATTCCAAAACTCGCGATTTCGTATCGCGCAACATACGGGCTTGCGAACGTGCAGGAGCCTTCCGGGAGGAAGCCTTCTGACTTTTCCCGCGAATAAGCTCCCATAGTTTCATCGGTTACCCCATGCTTCACGTTTTGCACTCAATGTGCGCTTTGGTTTTTCGGGCGCAGGCAGATCCGGAGGTGGAGCTGCTGCAATTTTCTCAACGGTAGTTGATAGTAAATCCGGCTGCTTCACCGGATGGAGTGAGGCTCGTAATTGCGTCCATCCTTCTGGTGTAAGACGCGACAGCCCAAGATGTTCCGCCATGGCCATGGCGTAGACGCGGCAATCCAGAAAGTGGTTATTCTTTCGGATTTTCATCCACTCTTCGCGCAAACGGCCATTGACCATTTTCTGACTGAAATATTCCGCTGTGATTTGCAGGAAATAATCTTCACCGAGCCAGTCGCCAAAGTGACAATAACCAGCCGGGTCATTGTCCAGTCCCGCAGACAGCCCTATCTTGTGAAGATTGCCATAGAACTCAGCTTTTAAAGCCCATGTTCCGACTGGCCACGACAAAGCGCTCCCATACTTCTTTCGCTTACCTCTTTTGGTAATCGAAATTTTCTTTGGCAGACTGATAGCCGGTACACCACGCCCATGTGCGCCTTTAATGGCATAGGTATTAGGACGCTGGCGGCACCACTCATACACCTGTTGTGTACGGTTACCATCGCCAGCGTCCACGGCCATCGCATCAAGGTTGCGCATTTGACCATGCGCATCAGGAAATTGCCTGCGGTAATACTGATCAAGCAATACCCACGCACCGGAGTTAATGTCGTCAGTTGTGCCGGACAGAAATTGAGCATCAACAGTCCAAGTTTGGCGGTCTTGAGCAAATGCAACAGCCTCCACATAAATACCATCGTGCTGGACGTCTGCTCCGGCCGGAAAAATCAACCCATTTTCAGGAATAACCCCTTGCGGATATTTTTCACGGCGTTCCATCAGTCGCTGATGGTCGGGTGCATTCCCTTTCATTGCATAAGGCAGTGCAAGTACAAGGTTCGTATAGTTCTTTAAACCAGGTTCCCCTTTGGCTTCTGCTGCTAGTCTGTCCTCGGCAATTGCCTCGTAGCTCATCATGAGGCTCATGAAAGCATCAATATGAAAGCCTGGATGCCGGTCTGGTCCATGCTGTGTGGCAATATACCGGCCAGCACGCACCGCTGCGACACGTTCCATCTCACTGATCAGATGGCCGCAATTCGGGCAGACATACTCGGACTTATGTGGATGCTGCTTGTCGATTTGCAGACCGTCTTCATTCTGCACAAATTCATAAGTGCATTCGGCGCAGCGGATATTCCAAAAGCGTTGATCAGAGCGCCGGAATGACCTGTCAATCCGGCAGTGGCCAGCGCCCTCGCCTAACTCATCGCCGCTATCGTTTTCAGGCGTTGAGAGTTCAAAGATTTTATAAGTTTTCTGCCGTCTAAATGCAGTGAAACGACCGAAGAACAAAGCTTCTGGATCGTCACCATTTGGTGTTTCGTTCCACTTTGAAACCTCGTCTTTAACACCGAACCGACATGTCTTCATCGACAAGTCCATCACTGAGTTCGCATTGGCGAGGCTCAGATAGCCACCAGCAAAGCGCTTTTCATAGGTTGTTGAACCAGCACCGGAGCGGCTGACAGTCGGAAGAATAACTCTTTTACCTGTTTTTTGCGCCCATGCGTCAATCATCGGCTGTAGTTTTTGGCCGTTGATGTCTTGAAGCGCATCAATACCAGGTACGGCATAAAGAATATTATCCGGAATGATCTCCGATATGTAGAGAGACCATGCCAAAGCAAGGATTGAAACACCCGACTGCTGGCACTTACGAACGGTTACCAGATTACAAGGATGCTCCTGACTAAGACAATCAGCAACTTCCAAAAGATAAGGCGCATCGATCGGCGACCACAGTTCACCTTTTTTTGCCCCGTCAACGAGCACAATGTTTTGTGTCAGCCATGATCGGAACGGAATTGGTGGTTGTGGCCTGATTGCATCGGATAGCTGGGCTGCTACGAACCGAAGAGATCCAACATGTGCATTCATGGTGTTATCTCTTCATCCTCAATCATTGGGTCATTCGCAGGAGCATTGGCAACAATCTCGCTCAGCTTGTCTGCGATCTCTGTGTTCAATTCAAAAGCAATCTGCCGCAGCGCCAGACGAACGCCATGCGCCCCCTCCTTGGATACAGCCAGCGCAATTTCATCTGCCTTGTTTGACAGACGGGCAACAATGTTCTGAATTTCTTTGCCGCTTACCGCGAGGGCATCGGCCAGCAAATCTACGCGAATGAGTTTCTTTAGTTCCTCTTGGCGACGTAACTTTTCGCGTTCAACCTTGAGCCATTCACCTTGTCTACGCGCTTCATCAAATGAATCTGATTTAAAAGTAGTTTCAGGCGGGGTCGGTTTATCACTTCGCTGTTTAGCAGGATTAACAAACCGGCTCCGGTGATGGTCATAGTGCGCAAGCGATACCTTGGATACGCGATCGCGCCCGTCACGCTCTACAGGCAACCCTTCATTTTCAATGAGTGATTTTACGACCTTGGAGACCGCCTGCTTTGATACGCCGTCACGCTCAGCAATCTGTGATATCGACCACATGATACGAGGCGCATCGCTGTCAACTGGATATCCCATGTGTCAACCCTGTCAACTCAAGTAAAAGCCCTATAAGACTGGCAAAATCCGGCAGTCGCGCGCACCCGTGTCCGGCAAATGTCTGGAGTACGGTCCCTAAAGGGGGTGGGGGGTGCCCATCGACCACCCACCGTCGCTCACTTGAGGAGCTTCACGATGGCTGCATCAATCCGCTGCTTAAGCAACGGCTCAGCAGTTCGCAGGAAAGCAGCCTGTGTTTCACCAGTTGTCATTTCTTTTGGAATAAATACACCAGAGCGAACTTGATAAATCATTTCACCCTTACTGTTGTCCCTGCGCATTCCGTATCCTGATCGGCGGTAAACGTGACCTTTGAATTGCCCCACGGTCACTCGATTTGGAAAACGCCCTGCTTTCATAAAAGCGCCTTCAAACAAGGTTCGCTTGCCGAGGGGCGTGGCAGAAACTCCCTTACGGATTTCTTTTGCGTTGAAATATTTTAATCGGATATCACCACCGCGGGTTGTCATCTCATATGACAACTTTCCGGGCTTTGCTGTGTTCGGATTGCCAACAGCCTTCACGATTGTTTTGCGTGGTAATCCGGTTTGTTTTGTCAGAGCGCGGATAACCTGTGTTTTTGATCGGTTACCAACCTGATTGACAATACGCGGCACAACCTTGGGAAAACGCTCTTGCAATCTTTCAAGCTGCTTTCCGTATTTCTGAATATTATTATCCGTCCATCGAGCGCTGATTATTATCATAACCATCTCCGAGAGCCAAAAACGCAAAAACCCCGAACACGCGAGTGTCGGGGCTTTATTGTTAGAATTTTGCATCATCAGTTGTATGTCAAGTAACCGCCGCAAGTCAACAGGGGGCAGAAAATTTTTCTCGGACAGCACTTCGGTTTGTTTGGTTGAAAGAAATCCCAACCCCGTCATACCCTTCTAGCCAAGGGGCAAATGATAGATCGGAATAGACTAAACGGTGGTCGATTAAACGGGTCATTAAGTTTTTCTCAAGCTGCTTAAGAGCGGCCACCCAAACCTGATAATCAATCCGCCCCATGATGTCCGCCGTCGGGTCTGTCAAAAATTCATACTTTTGATAAGCGCCTTTCAGAGGGCGCTTTGCTTTTGGGTTATACCCATCGACCTCGACAATCATGGAGCGTCCGAAAGCATCTTCATATTTTTGTTTGACAAACCAAAGCGGTTGCCCGTGTCTGCTGATCTTTTGTATTTCCGGTACCGGGGCTTCGAAATCGGGAATACGGTTCATTACAGCCATTGAAATTACCAGTCCGATAATATGTGTTTGGCGTGTCTGTGGTGAGCGCAATTTGTAACGGCCAATGGCATGAGCAATAACCTCATCGGCGAGACCATGCGTTTCCGGCCAGTCGGACAACAGCGCCAAACCCTCTGGAAAAACAACCTCAAGATTGGCTAAGTCTTTAACCGCCTGCCCTACTTCCAGAGCATCATCATGAGGTGCACCCTGCTCTATCCACATATCGTTGGCAGAGCGATCACGATCAATCAGCGTGCATAATTCTGCATAATTTGAAACCAGCCCCCAAGATGAGCTGTTCATCTGTCGCCATGCCGAGCCGCTATGATCCAGACCGTTCACACCACCGCCTTTGCCCAATTCATGAACAAAAGCCCAATGTAATAGTTCTTCAATGGTGATTGTTTTCATTTTAAACCCCGTTTTAGAGCTATCGCCCCAAATTTAATTCTATCGCCCCTAATTCTGTTTAATCGTCCCAAAGTTAGATTTTCTAACTCGTTGAAAAATATTGATAAAAATAAAAGAAGGGACGCAAGGGAAGGTAGGGAAGATAGAGGGCGGGTATATATAAGAGCGGATTTAAAACCTTTAACCCCGTACCCTCTTTTATACGCGCGCGTATGTAATGTGCGAGACTAGCGCCCCTACCGCCCCTTGCGGCATAGTGCTTTGAATTCCCTATCCCTTTTCTAGGGCAGCAGAAAAATAATCTCCGAAATACCGCCCCTAGCGTCCGCTGTATCACCCCGCAACGGCTGGCAAGGGCGCATAAAACGCTGCACGCGCGCATCTGGATTAGGGGGCGAGGGTTAAATGTGTCCATAGCTGTCCCCTGTCGCACCTGAAGGAGTTACGAATTCATCTTTCACCCTGACACCCTTGTAGACTGTGGTGCCAGATTTGGCTTTCCAGAATTGACGCATATTGCCGTCCGGGGCTTTCCAAGACATTCGTGCGTAATCAGGGAAGCGCCGCGCAAAAGTGCCTTGTTTAAATTCGGGTGCGCCCTCTCGTGATGCAAAATTAGAATAACCGATGAACAAGTCACCGGGCGAAGAAATGTCATGCTCATCACCTGTCACGATGCATGCTGCACGTACAAACGCACCAATCGGATCACTATCTTCCCGATATTCATTTGTTGCATTTCTGATTTTTTCCGGCGTGTTCAGCCCCTCATTCAGATATGCCAGCGCACCTTCAACCATCCATGCGAATACACCGGCCGCTTCAGCACGCAATTTACTTGGCAAATCACGATCAACATCAGACAACGGTATTTGGACTTCCCACGGGACAAGATTTACACGCCGCCATATACCGTCCGAGGTATCATCAATCCGCGGTTTATGGTTGCCTGAGAGTATGATTTTGAACTGTGGAACAAGTTCAATAAAATCCTGATGCAAACGGCGCACAGCAATCTTTTCACCACCAGTCAACGTCTTGATAAGAGCGTCTTTCAACTTTACGCCCATTTCCGGCTCAGAAGCCGCAACAAGCCTTGCACCAGGCAAACGCGCCAGATCAGGTGTGGCCTCACTACCGCCGCGTTTACTCTCGCCCGCAAAACTGTCGATCGATAGGGTAACCGCATAGTCGCCGAGAATTTCACAGATCAGATCCACGAACGTCGACTTACCGTTTCGCCCTGCCCCGTAGAAAAAGACCAGGCATTGTTCAATAGTCAGACCCAGCAAGGCATAACCACAGAAACGCTGCAGAAACTTACGAATATCTATATCGGGCTGGATACGCTTTAAGAAGGCATCAAATTCAGGAGCGCCAGCACGCGCTTTCCAGTCGTAAGGTGCTAACTTAGATATGAAATCTGAAGGGCGATGGGGATCAAGCCTAACCATCCAATCGCCATAAGAGGGAGTAGGATTTTCAGGCGTTGCCACCAGATTACGGTAAAAGCGCAAGGTGCCGTTCTTACAATTAACCGCATACAGATCACCGTTCAGATCACCAACCATTTTGGCTACATGAGGCGCCGCTTCGGTCATCATATTGTTTAGTTTTGATGTGCCTGCGGTGGATTTAGCGTGTCTGTGGCGGGAGGATTTGCGGCCGTTCACCTTTTTCTTTGCTTCTTCACCATCCTCAATAACATTCTCCAAATCCATCCAGCGGGCGAGTTTTTCTGCATCCCAATCTTTTTTTGCCGGCCCCATAGCTTTACGTTCAATGCGCGCAGCACGGGCGGCTTCTATGGTTTGTTCTTCTTCTTCGGTAGCGGTCAGCAAAGTGGCTTCATCTGCGATCATCTCAGCTGTGATCTGCGCCAATGGCCTCACAACGGAACCATCCTCATCCTCTTTCCAGCGTGTACCGTCAAAGCCGTGCCAACCCACACGGGCAACATGAATAACCTTATTTCCATAGCGGTTTAGGAAACGCCGGCCATTGCCAATATCAGTTTCAGGCTCTTGGCAGCACTCAGCCAGAATTTCTTCTTTGCTAAGCTGCAGATCGTCGCTTTGGAGTGGTACATCAGATGCAGATGACTTTCCGTTGCGTGCGTAGTCCACATAGCCGCCAGACATTCCGTTAACGCTCAGATTCCTATCCGCTTCCGCAAGCAGGCCAAGGATGGCAGTAGGCACATTGTTATTTTCATCAGTCATGTTGCACCTGTGCCATGTTTGCGAAGTCTTCATTTTTGGGAGGGAATACAATCAGGCAACGCCTGTTAGTTCGTCCTAGCCTGGTTTTAGCGCGTATCATCGCTGATGCTGTCATGATCGGTTCAGAATCCCCATCAGCGAGGAGAACCAAATCAGTCACATGATGCGGCACAAACATTGCCTCACCTTCTTCTTGATTTTTCTTTGGCTCTGGCCCTGCAATAAATACACGGCGAGCAACCCCGTTTCGGTCGGTCTTGGTGAGAAACGGGTGCGGAAAACGTGAGGACGGTTCAGCCGCACCGGAGAGATTGCCCAAGTCACCGGCTGCGAAATAAAAAGTATCCGCGCGGAAGTTTTCACTGGCTGCCACAGCCATACCGTTTTCTATGCCCTCACCGCCAACCCAGCGAGATGCTTCCATTTCACCTGAAAGAGGAATAATGCCGCCCTTTTTGCTCCCGCGCATTTTTTTAGACGGCAGGAGTTCATTGGTAACAGGGTCTTTCAAAATTGGCCGATATTTGCCAACAACAGCCAAATCAATCCAGGTGATGTGGCAACCTATCACGGTATGAGCAATGTCCATGAAAGGCGCGATGATAGCGGCACCTTCATGCAGCACTTCACCATTGTGCCAGTAAGGAACATTTTCATCTACACGCAGCCATTCCCATTGCGGGGCATAGCCACCACAACGTGCCATCAAATATTCACGACCAAAAGCAATAGGCGAGGTGCTCAGAAAGTCAGCTCTGTCATAAATGCCACGCGCCTTGTTACGTTCCTTTTCACGGTAGTCATCAGCCTGCTTTGCAGCTTTTTCACTCTGGAGAGCGTTGCGCCGCTTCATAGCCTCAAGCCGATCAAGGCGGCTTTGCCGGTCATTGTCACTTTCCTGCTCACCACCCACAGGCACTGGCTGTCCGAGTACAAGTCCGCAAGCCGCTAAAAAACCGTCACGGTGCTTAATATCTAAACCGTTGATGTGCGCTGCCATTCCAATAGCATCATTGCCACCAACACCGGCATGACGGCAGTTCCATTTATTCTTCTGAGTATTGAAGGCAAACCCGTCATGACCTCCACAGGCAGGGCATGGTTGAGCATGCTCAGACTTGCGCCCAAGCACTTTCAATCCAAGAACAGGTGCAGCTACAGCAATGGATAAACCGCGAGCGCTTTCGATGAATTCAGCAATAACGCCGGGTATGTGAGCAGTCATATCAGCGCCTCATCGTCGAGCAATGAAGGCTGACGGAAATCCATCCGTCGGTCGAGCATGCGTAGGGCTGTCTCACCCTGCCACTTTGTATCCCAAACAAACCATGCATTAAGCATTGGCGGGGCACCCTGCCCCGTAAAATCAATTTTCCAGCGCATAAGATATACCCGCGCAGGCGGGTACTTGGCGTATAGCTCCGCCAAACCACCAGCACCTGGCCAGTTCCAGCTAAGCAGTAGCGCCATATATTCCAGCTTTAGATTTTCCAGAGCATGTGCAATCCAGCCACCTTTTCCGTCCCGCCAATTACATTCAGTGTACGGCGGATTGGTAAACATGGCTTTTGCTGGCGCTGTTTTGAAATCGTAATAATTACGAATGACAGCACCACAACCGCGATCAATCAGATCCGAGGCGACTACTTCAAATCCACAATTCCGTAATTCGCGAACCATTGCACCATCACCGGCAGCTGGCTCCCAAATCTTATTGAAGCTTTTTAGTCGCGGATATTCAGCAGCAAGAAAGGCACGCGTCGGCTCTGGCGGCGTCGGATAAAAATCATTTTCTTCTCGCTTCAGCTCAACATTGGACGTGTTTCCAGTGGCGCGAAATAATCCACGAGCAGATTGAGCCGCCATTAGCCCACTACCGTACGTAGCGTGTCATCAACTTGTGCTGCTGCGAGAGTATTGCGCAGATCGCCCACCTTTGCCGTCAATGTGGAGGCCGCACGTTCGAGGCTAGTTAATTCGGCAGGGCTAAACTTGCCATCAGCTGCAGCTGCGGCACCGGTAGCAAATAGAGCGCCAGCTTCTTGAACTGCATCTGACAGGCTGGACATGATGCTCGTTGTGGTTTTTACAGCCCGCTCGGGGTCTTCCACACGAAAACCATTTAACTCAGCCATTGCCGATGTCACGATTGGTTGTCCGCAGTCAGCCTCAAGAATGATGATTGCATTAATCGGCATCAAATCGGTGTCTTTTGCTTGGTTCCAGCGACCGACATGGCTTGTTGACGTCGAGGTCAGTTCGGCTGCTCGCGCAATGCCTCCGCACATTTTGATTAAGTCGCGTTGTGCTGCTTTAAGACGGTGAAACCATGCATTTGAAAGATGGGACATTATTGCCTCCTGAATTTAGGCAAAGTTTTCCCGTGACGGGAAAAACCGTTTAATTTTCCCGTGGTGGGAACGAATATTTCTTGTCAGATTGAAGGGGTAATCAGATCAGCAGGGAGCAATCGCTCCTCTGGTTAGAACCCGGCTCAAGCGCCGCAATATCGGAGTGTAAAAGAAATGCCGATACCGCCAATACAAGCGCAACTGGCTAAAGAAAGGATCGACAATGCGATCCTCATTAATGCACTGATAGAACTTGCGGTTACCTTTCGGCGACGCGACAAGCATGGATTTGAAATTCTTTATTTGCGGCTGAGGGAATATGTCAGCCAGATAGACTTCCATAAACTTATTAAAACGCTTTCGGCTGAGCTGCATCCCCGAGATCAGGAGATATTGCAGGAAGTTGCCGCCCGCGATGCGGTAGCATTGATTGATGGGGCGTTGAAACGCGCGAGACATCGATACTGTTCGGCAGGTTGAGGGATCAGACAGCATCAACAGCCTCCTGAAATTTATCAGGGCGATGACCGCGCAGCCAGTCGAGGCGCATCTGATGAAGGTCACCCACTGTTACCTGTCCTTTAGTCATAGCAAGAATGCGCTCTGCAATATCTGCATCTGTACGGTTCTCGCCGGTTTCATAACGCTGATAGGTTCTTGCGTTGACCAAGCGGAGCCGGTCAGCACATTCACTGAGCGTCAACTGTTGCGTTAGTCGCCACTTTTTTAAGTCCATATAACAATATGACGATTATCGTCAATAAAAGTCAAGAGAGGATATGACGATAATCATCATTTTTCCATTTGACGATTTTCGTTATAAAAAGCCATGAACAAATATCTGAAAGCGCTCAGGGTATCTCGCGGCCTTTCACAGGCAGATGTAGCGGCATACCTCAATATTTCCCCTGAAAACTACAACCGGCTGGAAAACGGCCGGGTAGAATTCACCCTTAGCAGGATGAAGCAGCTCGCAGAGCTGTTTAACTGCTCGGTTACTGATTTGATCAGTGCTTCTGCTGGCACGCGTCAGGTTGAAGTTATTTGCAATATTCAGGCTGGATACTGGTCAGATGCAACGGAATGGGATGATGAGCGTAGATATGATGTGGTCATCCCCGATGACCCTGATTTTAGAGGCAAAGAGCTCATTGGCGGAGAAATTAAAGGTTCTTCCATGAATAAACGCTATCCTGATGGTAGCGTTGTCATCATTACGAATTTTTATAAAAATCCGGAAGAGCTAATGCCAGGCAAAAGATATGTTGTTGAGCGTGAGCGTGCAGATGGAATGCGCGAAACAACAGTTAAAACACTTGCCAAGGACGATTTTGGCAAATTCTGGCTCATGCCGGAGTCGACAGACCCACACCATCAAACCCCTTTAGAAATAAACGGAGATGACGGTGAGACTATTCGCATTCTTGGCAAGGTTGTTTACGCAGTACGACGCGAAGATTAAGCTAACTCGCATATTAGGCCGCATATGAGCCCGTTTCCGGTGCTTTCGGCTGCTTAAAATTATCAAATCACTCCCCATCATTATCATATTACTGTGCATCAGCCTTAACGGGTGACGCGCAGCGTCATGCTGTGCGCTTGCATTGATGGTTTGCAACATATTGATAATGCTTAATTTTTAAATATTGTCGATTATCGACATATTATTTCATTGACAGCGTATGACGATTATCGTCATATATATCCATGCACTCGTTGATTTTTAGGTGGATGGTTACATGCGAACATATTCTTTACAGACCAAATCATTAGGCACTTTCACCGGATCAGCCCTTGCTCGGGTTTCTTCTTGTCGCCGTACTCAACTCCTCCGGTACAACGGCGATCAAGACAGGCATCAGTCTAGTCATGATCACTCCCCCAACATGGCGGCTGATGCCTGCTCAGCTATTTCCATTTTTTTATTTGTCACTGCGGTTGCTGGCTTTATTGCGCCAGCGCTTAGCGAACTGTTTCTTTCTGCACGAGGCTGACATGATTACAGCTGAAAAAACCACAAGCGCGAACTTGCTTACTTCCTCACAAAGCACCCATTCAAAGAATGTTCGAGCGATGGCTAATGATATTTTAGATATCAATGCGTTGCACGGCGGCGTTCAGGCTTCCGACCTCATTGCGGCGGGTTACACTACAGCCGAAATTATTGAACTTCAGGCAGAAGCAACGGCGCTGGCCACCAAAACCCATGTGCGCTACCAGTATCCTTCCCGCCATGGCCTGTCTGATATGAGTTTCAAGATCAGCAAAGCCGCTATCGAAGAACCGGCGCTACCTGACAATCATGCTTTGAACGATGCTCAACGGAAGGCGTGGCAGGCTTATTGTCGTACCCGTGCGGCCTACGCTCAAGATCCATGGCATGTTTTGCGGCACCGCTGTATCAATCTCTTGCTTGCTTATTTGCTGACATTGCCGGTTGTTCCAGGGAACCGCAACAAGCTGATTGATGCCTTAGACGCTAAACTGGCACCTGCGGAGACGATCCAATGAACGCCCTGCCCTCTGTAGTTTCTATTCAGGCACACGGGCGCATGATGGACATTGCCAATCCGACAGTGGAAGACATTGTCTGGACAGATATTGCCAGCGCCCTTTCAAAAATTGCCCGCTTCAATGGAGCCTATACGAGCATCACCTATTCTGTGGCGCAACATTGCGTCATGGGTGCGGATGCAGTGTTTGACGAGACCAATTCTGGCTTGATGGCAGGCTATTTCTTGCTGCATGATGCACATGAAGCAATCTTTGGCGACCTTCCCCGCCCGTCCAGCCGTTTGGTTCAGATGCATCTGTCGCAGCTTGGTGCTGAATTAGGCAAACTTTACGAAATTGCCTTGGAGCGAAGCAAGGCGACACTCGACGAAGCAATCTACGCTAAGGCGGGACTGATTAACCTGCACGATCTGAAACTCAAGCATATCATCGCAGATATGGATGACCGGATGTTGCGCGTTGAAGTTCGAACCTTTTTCGGCCCCCATGCTGAACGCGAGTTACCGGAGCGCTTATTGGCACCCGTCCGGCTTAAATCAGCCCTCAAGCCTTGGCCAAGTATGAAGGCAGAGGAAGCATGGCTGGAACGCCTGTATCGCTATCTCAACATCAACCCACGAGGTCTGTGATGGCCGGTAGCGTCAACAAGCATATTATCGTCGGTCATTTGGGAGCTGATCCGGAAGTCCGCAGAAACAACAACGGCGATCCGATTGTGAATCTGCGTGTTGCTACATCTGAGAGTTGGCGTGACCGCCAGAGCGGTGAACGCAAAGAAAAAACCGAGTGGCACAGCGTTGTGATCTTCAACAAGAACCTGGCTGAGGTCGCTGAAAAATACGTAAAAAAAGGCGCTAAGGTTTATATCGAAGGTAAACTCCGGCATCGGAGCTGGGAGGATAACTCCGGCCAAAAGCGCTATACGACCGAGACAGTGCTTGAAAATTTCAGCGGTGATTTGCAGCTGCTGGATAAACGCGAGAGCAATCGCCCACCAGCGGCCAACAGTCCAGATGACTACGGGCAACAACGCACTACGCAGCCAGGTAGTTACACCGAACAATCGGGCGGGTTCTCGCACGATTTGGATGACGACATACCGTTCTAACCGTCACTAAAAGGCACCAAAATGAAACAATTTATTGATGCCCAAACGCTTATCGGCGTTTTGGACAGTGGAAACACGCGCACTCAATTAACCGAAGAGCTGCAAGATACACTGCAGGCCATGCAAGAGCACGCCGGTGATCGCCCGAAGTCCAAAGCTAAAGGTTCAGTCACCTTAAAGCTCGACCTCACCCTTGAAGGCGGGATGGTCACGATTGAGGCCGAGGTTAACTCCAAACAACCAAAACCGGTCAACGGACAGACGCGCTACTGGCTGACGGATGATCTTCGCCTTTCGACAGAGCATCCGAAACAAACAGATATGTTTGCCGCTCCACGCGAAGTCGCCAGCAATTAATCGCAAATCAAGAGGGACAGGATCATGGAATCTAACAAAGAAACTCAGCCAACAGTTAGTAATCTCAGTGCGGCGGAGCTTGTGCCGATGAATGAAGCGTCAGTTAATTTTGATGTGGCGCTGAAAGAGTTAGCTTCGCTTAGCACAAGAGCCAATGGCGTAAGCATATCCAAAATTGAAGTGCCGGCAGAATTGAAAGGCCTGCCACCACAAGTACCAATCCTAATGACGCGCGGTGATACCCCCGCAGCGACATCATTATCTGATCTTATGGAAAAACACCGTTTACACCCTGCCCGCAAGCGGGGCACCGCTTCAGTGCAAACGCTGGAATCCTTTATCAGCCTGACTGACCGGCATGCTACACCACATAGCGCAATATTTGCCGATGTGAACTGGCGCGAACCAAGCCTGCTGGCGGTGATTGATTATCATCCTGACGATGAAGACGATCCACACGCAGACAACTGTACCCACCGCATTTATTATAAATTTCCTCTTTCTGAAGAATGGGCGCAATGGGTCAAAAACAATGGTGAAAAGATGATGCAGAGTGACTTTGCACTCTGGATTGAAGACCACATTGCCGACCTTGCAGCGCCGAATCCGGATGAAATTCAAAAGTACCAAGAGCAATTTCAAACAACTATTGCCACCCCGTCCGAGCTAATGGAAATTTCGCGCGGTTTGCAGGTGAATGTTTCATCGCAGGTTAAAAATGCAAAGACTCTGCAAACCGGTGAAGCGCAAATTATCTACGACGAAAGCCACCAAACGACAGACCGCAGCGGCGGCACTCTCAAGGTTCCTGGTATGTTTATTCTCAGCATCCCAGCGTTCTTTATAGGTGCACCTGTTCGGATGCCTGTCCGCCTTCGCTATCGTGTGAATGGTGGCAACATCACATGGTTCTACCAACTCTATCGTCCTGATCTGATTATTACAGAAGCTATTAAGATCGATATTGCGACCGCTAAAAAGGCTCTTGATTTGCCGGTTTATCAAGGCAAGCCGGAGATATCGGTATGACAGATTTGTTCACAATCAGTCGGGGAGCCTTGCTTCCCGCACTGAGCGCTGTGATCAAAGCTGTTGAACGGCGCTCGACTATCCCGATTTTGCAATATGTCCGGTTGTCATATGTCGATGCGGCACTGATGATTACTGGCACAAATCTCGATGTGGAGATTTGCGCCAAAGTGACGATTGAAAATCTGCATTCGTTTGGCGGCTTCACCCTGCCCGCTGGCGTACTGCATGATGCTGTACGCAAGCTGCCGGATAGTGCCGAGATTAAATTTCAGATGGATGGGAAGCAGGATTCTTCATCCTTCACAATTTCTGCCGGCCGCTCTCGTTTCAAGTTGAATAGCCTGCCGGATAGCGATTTTCCGGAAATGGCCGTTGCTGATTTTACGCACCGTATGACCATGCCTGCTAAGCAGTTAGCAACCGCTCTAAACCTTGTTAGCTTCGCAATCTCAACAGAAGAAACGCGCTATTATCTTAACGGCATTTATTGGCACGTGACAGGCATTATGGAAGATGCGCTGCTCGGTGCAGTCGCCACCGACGGCCACCGCCTGGCATTCCATAAAATGCCGATGCCGATGGAGCTATCAACCGACATGCCGGGGGTAATTATACCTCGCCGCACGATCAATCTACTTCCAGCTCTGGCTGCCGGAGAAGGTGATGTGCTCATAGAACTGAACAGCAATAAAATTCGTTTCACCTTCGCGGACGAAACGGTGCTTTCCAGTAAGTTGATTGACGGGACCTTTCCTGAATATGAGCGCGTTATCCCACGCAACAATGAGAACGTATTTAAGATCGATGTGGAGCCGGTAAAGCAGGCAATCGATCGCGTTCTCACAATATCGAACGACAAAGGTAACGGTTGCAAATTTCAGTTTGAGAATGATCACTTGTCACTTTCTGTGATTAATCCTGATCAGGGCACAGCCGATGATCAAGTGCTCATCGAACTGCTGTCGGGAGAACCGGTCAACATCGGCTTCAACAGTAAATATTGTCTGGAAATGCTGGGCGTTTCCGACAGCAAGGAGGCATTCATCTGCCTTGGTGATGCCGGTTCCCCTGCCCTTATCCACCCATCAATCAACGGTGAAAGAAGCGAGACCACGAGTTTCGTGCTGATGCCCATGCGCCTTTAAGAAAGACCAATCATGTCCGATACAATTAACATGCAAATCGGCACCAAGCCCCAGGCTGACTGGATCTCGGTTGATCTGATTGACATTGATCACAACTATCAGCGCGATATTGATGAAAGACGAGTTCGCAAACTGTTGCGCGAATTTCACTGGTCAAAATTCGGCTCCGTTATATTGGTGGCCAAGGAAGACGGCCGGTATAACTGCACAGATGGGCAGCACCGGCTTGAAGCCGCCCGTCAGCATCCCCTGATTAACTCTGTTCCCGCTGTCATCAATCCGGTCACAGACACACAATCAGAAGCAATCAGCTTTCTGGCAATCAACCGCGACCGCAAAGCAGTTTCAACTGTTGAGCAATATTGGGCAGGTCTTCAGGCAGGTGATCCTGAATTCACTCGTTTAAAAGCTATTTTGGATGCTACCGGCTGCGAAGTCGCACAGGCTGCAGGCATAGTGAAGCCGCACATAACCAATTCTGTCTCGACACTCATCCGGGCTATCAAGGCTTATGGCGAGGAAGCTGTAAAGCAGGCCATTATGATCATTCGCAAAGCCTGGCCGAATGATAACAAGGCGCTCAAGGGAGCGACGATTGTTTCCCTGTCACGCCTGATCCGGAATAACAGCGCCCTGGATCATGACAGAATGGCAACGCTGCTTAGCCGCAAACAGCAAGGGGATATTGCCGGCCACGCTGAATCCATCCGCAAAATTTCTGGCGGCACAGCTGAAACGGCCATCACCAAAACAATTGTTGAAATTTATAATAAGGGGCTGAGTATCAATCTTATTGAGATTGGAGTCGGCAAATGAATGGCGAGCCAAATGAATATCATATTGTTTGGAATGAAAATCGTTCAGAAGGCTTTGTCACAGACGACCATTCTGATGCCACTCAAGTCTTTGAGGGCATTTTTCATAATGGCTATACAAGCTTAGGCTTTGCTTTTCATGAGACCTACGGTGAGGGCAGTAAGCATTTTGAAACCGTTAAGCCAGCCGGCATTCCTCACCTCTCTGCGCCATGTGCTGTAGAGGTGAAGAAGCTGGAATGGACAGAACACGCAAATCTATGGCATTGCGACAAAAATCCAGAGTACCAAATTACCCGTTGGTGGCTTGATGAGATCCGTAAACAGGGTGCTTGTTTTGAAGTCTTAGAGCTTGGGGAGCGACAGCTCGGAACTCTTGAAGAAGCCAAAGCCGCCGCACAGGCTGACTTTGAGCGCCGTATTCTCTCCTGCGTAGTCACCAAGTCAGTTGACGTGGCGGCAAATCTTGCGCGACCGATAACCAACATAGATTGTCGCCCCCCTCAAGAGGTGTTTGACATTATGTGCGACCGCATTCGCGCTCATTCCCCTGCCGGGCCAACTCATCGGCATGTGAAACGCGGTACCGATTATGAGGTGCTTGGCATCGGTAAAATGCAGACAGAGCGATGGATTGAACCAGGCACTTACCCCAAACCAGGCATAGCGGATATGCGCGAAGTTGTTGTCTATCGCAGTGTTGACGATGGTACTCTCTGGGTACGCCCACGTGAAGAATTTGATGACGGACGGTTTTTAGCTCTATCCGCCGCCCCGATCTCGGGGGCATGCGAATGAAGCTGACAGCTAAACATATCTGTATCCTTCGCCATACCCTGGGCTTGGATGAAAGCCCGTTTAAGCGCTCATACCGCAACAGATACGTTGCAGGTCAAAATCATCACAGCAGAATTGATCTCATGGAGCTGGTAATGACTCGCTTCATGACTAAGCGCCGTGGCGGAGAGATTTTTGGCGGTAGCGTTTTGTTTCAGGCAACCTATCAGGGAGCGCTTGCAGTACTTCGCGAAGGTGAAACGCTCTGCCCTGAAGATTTTCCCGAGCACTACTCGGCAGGCATCGCAGCCTTCGCGCAAGGAGGCGCTGAATGAATCTTCGCACACTCAAGAAGCTGTCTAATCGTGCAGCCCCTCTACTCGTGTTGCTTGGTGATGACCGGCAGCAATTCAAGGCGACAAAGGGCGAAGATCACCACGAGACATTCATTGGGGACAGAAAACATTGGGATCGGCGCCGATGCGCACCGAACTATAAAGGGCGCAACGATTGGGGATTTCCCCGTGGCGCGGAAATTGTATTCACGACACGCAAAGGAAGCCGAGTCGTCATGAATACACCGTGGCACCCGCGCAAAGGCACCATAATGGTTGGTGCTATTTCTGGATATGATCAACCAGAATGGGACGAAAAAGACGCATGGAGCGCCTTGGATAATATCGTTCGCAGCCATTTTGAGCTGCATTCAGACGAGGGTGATTTTCTCGGACTGTCACGCGTATTGAAAACACCGAAACATATCCTCGCCGCTGCCCGTGAAATCATTGCTAACACTCAGTCAGGAGATCGCAAAAATGGCTGAAAACAGTAAAATCGAATGGACTGATGCAACGTGGAACCCGATTACTGGTTGCAGCGTCGTCTCGCCCGGATGCACCAATTGTTATGCCATGAAGCTTGCAGGCACTCGTCTACAGCATCACCCGTCTCGTGCAGGGCTAACAAACCCCACTAAGTCCGGACCTGTTTGGAATGGCAAGGTCAGTCTTAATCGCAATTGGCTCGCCCAGCCACTTGAGTGGAAAAAGCCGCGCATGGTTTTCGTTTGCGCACATGGTGATCTTTTCCACGACGAGGTGCCGGATAAGTGGATTCTTGACATCTACACGATTATGGCGATCGCTCAACAGCACACCTTTCAGGTGCTGACAAAACGGGCTGACAGGATGCATGATTTTCTATCGCGCTCCGACCTCCTCGAAGAAATTTATGCCAATTGGTACACCTTCAGCGGCAATGCACGCGAGGTTTGGACATGGCCACTTTCGAATGTCTGGCTTGGTGTATCGGTTGAAGACCAGAAACGCGCAAATGAACGTATTCCGTTGCTTCTTGACACACCAGCAGCCATTCGCTGGATTAGCGCAGAACCATTACTCGGTCCGCTTGATTTAAACTCAAATATGGGCGGAACTCAATGGATCGGTGGTCAACGTGGTTGTGGAGGAACTCATAGACATGGTGGGCGTTCTGGTGAAGTTATCCATGGCGTTATGCATGTTGCCGACCCTTTAACTGCTCACCACCATCACGATGATCGTTGTGCACCTGGCCTTGATTGGGTGGTCACCGGAGGAGAAAGCGGTACAGCTGCGCGTGCCATGCAACCTGATTGGGCACGCTCCCTGCGCGATCAATGCTCCGCAGCAAAGGTACCATTCTTTTTCAAACAATGGGGTAACTACGCGCCACTGTTGTCGGCGACTACAAAAGACACAATGTACCGCGCCACCAAGAATATTGCTGGGCGGTTACTGGATGGGAGAGAACACAATGCAATGCCGGAGGTAAGGAAATCATGATGGATAACCTCTTTAACCGTCCCCGCCTACGTCGAAAAGACGTGCCAGTCTATCTCG
Organism: Bacillus subtilis; assembly: GCA_021733665.1. Lineage (GTDB taxonomy): Bacteria > Pseudomonadota > Alphaproteobacteria > Rhizobiales > Rhizobiaceae > Pseudochrobactrum. The sequence goes on along the minus strand of JAHREI010000012.1, from coordinate 1,652 downwards.
CAAATAAACATGGAATTGACATTGCGGTTTCCACTTTAAACAAACTAGCTTCTATCGGCGGTGGTCCCACCATGCAGTATTCAGGGAGAATACCATTATATCATCGCGACGACTTAGATGCTTGGGCGGAAGCACGCCTTACAAAACCAGTAAGCTCAACCTCGGAGCGTGGGCTTTAATAGCCCACTCCCATTTGATACGCTATCTCCCCTGATATTTTATCAGCAGCGGCAATTACCACGCTATCCAATATATGTGTATATCTACTTGTTATTCCGAGCCCTGCATGTCCTAAACAAGCACCAATAGTGGAATCTGTAAAACCAAGATCACCCCCAACGCTAGCAAATGAATGCCGTAGGACATGTGGGGTCACACCATCAAGACCAGCTTGTTTAAACAATCCTAGATGAAATCGCCTGAAACCTGCATAAGGCAAATCGCTCAAACGAGCGGCTGAAAAAATAAATGCATCATTATGTCCTCGAGGAAGCTTTTCAAGTATAGCTACCGCCGACATACTCAACGGTCGGACCGATTTTCCAGTTTTACTATCCAGAAGTCGTATAACCCGCGCATTCATATCGACTTCAGACCACTTAAGGTTTTGTATCTCCCCACTACGACAACCTGTGAACGCAATCAGCCACATCATCGCAACTCCCTGCCAAGCTTTAGTAGGGTCTACTTCGAACTCACGCAGCGTATCCCCTATCATCTTATATTCAGCTGCGGTTAATCGCCTATCGCGCTTTTGTATGGCCGGTTTTTTAACACCGGCAGATGGGTTATCATCGATGATGCCCACCGATATGGCATAAGACATCATTGCCCCTAAAGTTGCAGCACTTCGCGTTGCTGCTCCACTACCGCCAACTACACGAATTCTACCCCGTAGTTTACCTGATGGGGTTGAGGCAACAGCTGTTTTCCCTGCCTGTACATCTCGGATGAATTTAACAACGTCAGTCCGCTTCAAATCAATAACTAGCTTACTCCCCAGGAGTGGCTTGATATGAGCATCAATAGCACTTTTATCGGCGGCAATGCCTTTAGGTTTTTTAGGCTGACCACCACGAGCAAGTATCAAACCATTAGCGGCGGCCTGTAGATAGTTATCGCATAACTCAGATACTGTTAACGAAGCTCGACGTGTTCTGCGTTCCATTGCTGGATCTTCGCCATGCAACGTACTACCCAAAGTTTTGATAGCGAGTTTTCGAGCTTCTTCGGTTGTGAGTGGCCCGTGTCGACCTATAGTCATTCTCCGTCGCGCACCATCTGGCGCACGATAATCAACTATATACGAGCGGGAACCTGCAGGGTTAATGGAGACACCAAACCCCTTTAATTCAGAACACCAAGAGGTGTATTGCTTGTCTTTAACCGATAGACTCTCAACGAACGTTTTTGTAAGTTTCGGCAACCACCTGCTCCATAGCTCGAATAAATACTCACAAGATACTCACCACAAATTTGGAAACAACAGAAGCCCCGAGTAAACATAAATGAGCATAAAAACACATTAAGTCATTGTACATATTAAGAAAATAATATTCAATCTCAGTTAATCCATAAACAGAAAACAAAATGACATTCCATTGGTAATGGAGAGGTCGGGAGTTCAATCCTCCCTCGCAGCACCAGTTTTC
>JAHREI010000011.1 GCA_021733665.1 Bacillus subtilis | reverse complement strand
TTCAAGATGCAATCGCATCCGTGACGCGGGGTGGAGCAGCCCGGTAGCTCGTCAGGCTCATAACCTGAAGGCCGCAGGTTCAAATCCTGCCCCCGCAACCAAAATCACAAAAAATAATTACAATTATCTTTAAAACTACACATTTCCTAGAGGAGTCTGATCTTCAGCCGCAGTAGTTATACTCTATGCGTCGGTAAATCCGTTCAGACAACCGGATTTTATGCATGGGTGAAGCAGACTTTAAGTCACCGCGCAAATGAAGATATCAGGTAGATAGCACTGATCAATTATGCACGGCATGAAAGTAACAAGGTCTACGATACCGCAAATTACACGTTGACCTGTTAGATCAAGGGGAGTGGCGGCATGCCCTGTAAAACTCGAGAGCTTCTGTTCGCATTTTGACAACGAACGATCATAGCATATCCGTGACTACCAAGGATATGTTACGGCCGTCCATTGTTGTAAAGCGAATTGCTTCTCGCTTAAATTCTTCGATAAATGTACGCTGTTTCGCTCGGTGTTCTTCTGTCAGATCACACTAACAGAAGCTCTCTATTATATTGGGGCAAGTCCATATGGCTGACGGCTACGGCATTGGTGAACTCAATAGTTTGTCGGTTTATACCGTGACTATCAACGCCGGTTTCCGTGCATTGGATGAAAAACTGACAATTGGCGGTATGACGCTGCGCTTTTGAGGGCAGGCTGTCTATAATTTGAGCGCTGATATTATCATCTGCGCTAAGAACTTCGCTGAACCAGATATTGAGAGTGTCCGTATTTTAACATTGGGCGGTCGTTTGTGTGTTTATAATCTTCGAAATGCATTAAATGCCGGATATATTTAATATGGTGCTCTGGCATTGTGACTGACGATAGGCATGATGGTGATTTTAAACTTGACAAAATTAGACAAGAATTGAAAGAGATTGATACAGGCGTGTTATTTGGCATGCAATGAGCACATCGGCGCTGGACAACGGTTATGGATAAGCAAAAAGCTGAACAATTAGAGCTTTTTTATAAAACAGAGCGGATCCGTCTGGAGCGCGTTGCAGCACGTAAAGTCGGTGTTTCGTCTGCAGCTGATGTTGTTCACGACGTATTCACGCGCCTTTGGGACAAGGCAAAAGAGCATGTTGTTCTCAGTCCGTCATATCTGACACGCTGTATCAGTAATGCAGCTATTGATCAGTTACGTGCCGATAAACGTACTCTTTCTCTGCCGGAAAGAATTACACCCGAACAATATACAGCGCCTGTCATCACACCATATCAGATTACTGAGGCCCGTGATGATTTGCGACATCTGGATCAAATTATTCAGAGCATGCCTGAGCGGACGCGTCATGTGTTTTTGCTCAGTCGCGTCTATGGCTGTACATATAATGAAATTGCCGAAACACTTGACCTCAGTTACATCATGGTCGAGCGGGAAATGGCCAAGGCAATCATAACGTGCCGTTCGGCTATGAAATGATTTTCTCGCTAAAACATGGTTTTCTTTGCACTCATTTGCCGGTTATCTGTGATGAGCATGAACAAAAACGACAGCTCTTCTGATCGTCATGACAAGGCCGAGTTAGAGGCGATTGCGTGGTTTACACGTATGCAAGGAAACCCTTCGCAAATTGAGCGGGAGGATTTTGATGCGTGGTTGAATGCGGATAAGCAGCATCAGCAAATTTATAGTGAAATTTCTATGCTCTGGTCATCCGCTAAAAGCTCCGGATTACCTGTTAATCCGGCAGATGCAATTTTGCTTGAGGGGCGTTTGCAAGTTATTCGGCGCCGGCGCAAGTTGACGAAAGCGGGTGCCGTTGTCACTGGCTGTCTGGTTATGCTGCTCAGTGGCTCGTGGATATGGCTGGAAAAGCCGCATCTTTTACAAGATATACGTGCCGATTATGTCAGCGCTCGTGGAGAACAAAAAACTCTGGAGCTACAGGATGGTTCTACAGTTTTGCTGGGCGCTGATACTGCTGTCGACGTGGCAATCAGCGGTGTGGAAAGACGTGTTCAAATTCTGCGTGGTACGGCTTTTTTCTCGGTTGAGCCATCAAACATACCTTTTATTGTCGGTGCTTCTAATGGTGAAGCAACAGTATTGGGAACAGCCTTTGATGTGAGTATTGCCGAAAACAATGTCACTGTTACGCTGGAACATGGCAGCCTTCAGGTTCGTGCAGACGGCAAAAACGAAGCTGTTATCTTAAAACCTGGTGAAGAGGTTTCTTATAATGCGGAAGGTATCGGTCAGGTTCAGAAGGTGAACCTTGATGAAGCAATGGCCTGGCATGAAAAACGCTACGTTTTCACGAATGCCCGTCTTGCTGATGTGATTAATTATATCGGCCGTTATCGCGACGGGCGCATTGTGGTTATCGGCAGCGATCTTGCCGAACAACGGATCAGCGGTAGCTTTTCGCTGGAAAATACGGATGCGGCCTTGGCATCAGTGCAATCTATTGTGGGCTTTAATATCACCCGACTGAGCAACAGAGTCGTGATCATCAGGCCTTAAAATGAAAATAGTTGATAATATTTTCATATTTTATGAGGGTAGAGCCTGCTGCCGTTCGTTATCGTTATAAAAGGGCGCAAATGCCAGTTTTAAGCGAATTGACGGGAAGGGCATTTGATGGCAACCGGGCGCATTGCAAGCAGAACTTTATTTTTGTTTACGACGACTATTTTAGCTGCGGCCGCGATTTATAGCGCGGCTGATAATACAGCTTATGCTCAGGAAGCTGAGCGGAGCTTTAGCTTCAATATTTCCGCGAAACCGGTTCGCCAAGCCATTAATGAAATCGGCAAAATTACCGGATTGGCTGTTGTCTTTAATGAGACGGGGTCTGCATCTGTACGTGGTTCTGCTGTGCGCGGTTCTCTGACTTCCTCACAAGCTGTTGCTTCGCTTTTGCAGGGCACAGGGCTTTCTTATAAATTCACCAACAGCAATACCGTGACTATTTTTGCTGCACAGCAGAGCGGTGCTGTAAGCGCGCCTGATGGTTCAGTCGTACTGGATACGATAACTGTTACCGGTGCGGGCGAAATGACTACCGAGGGGACTGGCTCTTACACAACCGGTAAAATGAGCACGGCAACCGGATTGGCGTTGTCGATAAAGGAAACGCCGCAATCTGTCAGCGTTGTAACAAATGCCCGGATCAAAGATAGCGGTATGACCACGGTTGAGGATGCAATCAGCAATACAACCGGAATGACTGTGACAGCCACAGGCGGGGAACGCAGCGGCTATTCTGCACGCGGCTTCTCCGTCGATAATATCATGGTCGATGGCCTGCCGATCGGGCAGGATTCCGATACGATCGGTTCTTCAACGCTTGCAATGTATGATCGGGTTGAAGTTGTACGTGGTGCAACAGGCTTGCTTGAAGGTGCCGGTAACCCTTCTGCTTCAATTAATTTAGTGCGCAAACGCCCGACAAAAGAAAGTCAGTTTTCAGTCTCGACAGCAGCTGGCAGCTGGAACAATTATCAGGCAATGCTGGATGCAGGCGGTGCGCTCAACGAAGCCAAAACCATTCGTGGCAGAATGGTAACTTCGCTTCAGGATGCTGATACATTTACGGATGATTATAAGAAAAGCCGCCAGCTCTATTACGGAATTCTCGAAGCCGATCTGACAGAAAGTACCACGCTCGCATTGGGCGGATATTACAATAAAGAGAAAAATCCGGGCGCAGACTGGAATGGTTTGCCAACGAAGCCGGATGGCAGTTTTTACGATTTTCCTCGTTCCGTACGCTCCAGTCCTTCGTGGACCTATTGGAATAAACAAAATGCCAGTGTTTTTGGTGAGCTGAAACACGAGTTGGATAATGGCTGGGTAATGAGCTTTAAAGGCAGTTACCTTGATGCCAAAATGGATATGTTAGGCGCATCCTTATATCGCCCGGATCCTGCAAGTGATCTGCTGCAATATAATGTTGGTGCCTATGATTATCATCATAAGCAAAGCTCGTTTGATGCCAATGCCCAAGGTGAATTCGACCTGTTCGGCCGGACACATCAATTGTCGGTCGGTGCGAATTATCGGCGTAATATCCATGATGATGGACCGGGTGGCTGGCCATCGGAATTTCCATACCAGTTTGATCCGACAAATTGGGAACAATCGATCAAAATTCCGAAGCCTGAATTGAATTATATGTGGGAGCGTAACGCTAGGGAAGTGAACTATGGCGGTTACGCAACAACCCGTTTGAGCATTACAGATCCGCTGAATGTTTTTATCGGGGGGCGTTTAAGCTGGTATGATACGGAAACATATTTCCGTAGTGCAACCTATGTAGAAGAAACCGCTTTTGATGAAAAGGCGCGGCTTACGCCTTATCTGGCAGTGACTTATGATTTGAATGAGAACTTTACCGTTTACGGGAGCGTTACTTCCATTTTCAAGCCGCAAAATTATTTTGCAGCAAATGGCGCGCAGCTCAAACCGGTCAGCGGTACGAATTACGAAACTGGTATCAAAGGCGAGTTTTTGGACGGGCAGCTTAATGCCAGCCTTGCAGTTTTCCAGATTAATCAGAAGAACTTGCCGGAACAACTGCGCAATATGCCGTGTAATAACACGTTCGAGTGTTACACCGCAGCGGGTGAAGTACGCAGTCGTGGTTTTGAGGCAGAAGTCTCAGGCTTAATTACTGAAGACTGGCGGGTATTTGCCGGTTATACCTATGTTGAGGCGAAATATGTCGAGGATTCAACCGGTGGTAAAGCCGGTGATCGTTACGGACGGGATAAGCCGCAGCATATGCTGACGCTCTCTACGGTTTACACTCTGCCTGATCAGTATAACAAGTGGCGGGTCGGTGCTTCTGCAAGAGTTCAGAGCGCTACTGAGGGCACTGTGATCGGTTATACCAATGCAAAACAGAACGCATATGGCGTCGTCGATTTGATGGCTGGTTTTAGTCCAAGTGAAAACACTGATTTCCGGCTCAACATCTATAATGTGTTTGATAAGCATTATTATAAGAGCGTGGGATATACCGATAATGCCAATCTGCTCGGCGCTCCGAGAAGCTTTATGCTGTCAGGAACTTACAAGTTTTGATGCCGCCTGTTGGATATATCGGGGTAAATTCAGTGCAAAAATTAAGATTTACGCATAAGGGTTCGTTGTTTCTTTATGCTGCGGTGGTGCTGTTACAGTTCATGTTTGGCGGCGCTCAACATTCATTCGCTGCCTCTGATGCATATCCGTTAAATGTACCGCATATGCTTGGCACAACCGCTCTTCCTCGCGAACCGGAACGTATTGTTACGCTTGGCTGGAGCGGGGAGGATGCCGTTTTGGCATTTGGTAAAAAGCCTGTAGCGATGACCCGTTATGGCTCATTCCCAAGTGGTATTTTCCCTTGGAATGAAGCGAAACTTTCAGGAGAAAAGCCTGTTCTTTTGAGCGGCGATCTTAATTTTGAGGCAATAGCTGCACTTCGTCCGGATCTGATTTTGGGTGTGTATTCGGGAATTGATCAGATTGCTTATAAGCGTCTGTCCGCCATTGCACCGACAATTGTATATCGTTCTGCTCCGTGGGGGGCAGACTGGCGCGAACAAACTGAAATTACCGGCGAAGCTTTAGGACAAAAAGCAGAAGCAAAACAACGGATTACAGATACAAATATTTTTCTGAATAAGCTCGGCGCTCAATCACCGGAGCTGAAGGGGAAAACATTTGTCTTCGGTACATATTTTGCAGGCGGTAATAGTGTTGTCGTTTATTTGCCGAAGGATCCGCGCGTGCAGGCTTTAAGTGAGTTGGGACTTCAACCCTCTGCAACAGTTAAAGCATTGGCACATAAAAATCCTGAAGAGACCTCAGTGAGTGTGAGCCTCGAAGAGATTGGTACTTTAGACGCTGATATTCTGATCATGTGGTATGGCGATGGGGCGCGGGCAGCAGCTGAAGCGCAACCGCTGTTTCAGAGATTGGAGGCAGTTAAACGCGGTTCTTATGTGGCGCTGGATGATCCGGTATCGGTCTGGTCAACCTCCGCTTTGAGTGTCCTTTCCATTCCTTACGGTTTTCCTCAATTTGTACCACGACTGGCAGAAGCGGCGAGAGCGGCGGAGATTAAATGATGCATGATGACCACCACCAGCACGAACATGATGACACGCATGAGGCACATGATCACGAGCACGATCATTCCCATGATGATGGACATGATCATGAACCCTATGTTGAGGACTATTTTTTAGGCGAAGCAATGTCGGTTGAGCGCCTGTCACCATCGCTTATCCGTGTCGTGCTGAAAATTGCCGGCGGCGAGCGGTTAATTCCGAGTGGCCACGCGGATGAATGGGTGCGTCTTGCGCTTCGTCCTGATGCGGATACGCCGGTGACTTTGCCGGTTAAGATGGAAGACGGCGAATGGGGGCGTCCGGACGGCTCAAAGCATTGTCCTAACCGTCCGTATACGGTGCGTCGCTGGGATGCTGCGAGCCATGAGATGGTGATTGATGTTGTGGTGCATGAAGGTGGTGTAGCCGCGTCATGGGCATTGGGCGCTCAAGTGGGCGATGTGGTAGGCATCTGCAACCCGGAAGGCCGTCTATGGGTGCCTAAAGGCAGTCAATGGATATTGATGCTTACCGACATCACAGGTCTGCCTGCTGTCGGTCGCGTTCTGGAGGAATTACCAACAGGCTTTAAGGCGATTGTGCATGTGGAAGTGCCGTGTGAGGCAGATAAACAAGAAATCGTAACGCAAGCTGATGTGAGCACTGTCTGGCATGTCTGTCATGGTTTGCGTGATGATCGTGAAGGCTATACCGAGCTGCCCCGTATTGCCGGAGAGATCAAAGAATTGCCTGAAGGCTCGGGTTACATTTATATTGCAGGGGAAGCACGGGCAGCGTCTGCCTGCCGCAAGCATTTCCGCGATGTGTTGGGCTTTGATAAAAAGCGCATTGATGCAATCGGCTATTGGATTGAAGGACAGGCGCGTGTCTGATGTTGCCTGACAGATCAGTGCCAGATGTCATAGCGCAGAGGAATCAAATAGCGGAGAGGGGATCAAAACCCTCTCTGCTTTTTCTGGTTTCGGGCTTGCTGTTATTGGTGATTATGTTTGTGGTGAGCCTGCTGGTCGGCGCACGGATGCTGACGCTGCTTCATCTGTGGCAAGCTTTGACAGGTGAGGCACGCAACACAACCGAGCAGATCATTTTGTTAGATTATCGGTTGCCGCGTACATTGCTGGCTGTTTTGTGCGGTGCTGCCTTTGGTGTTTCAGGTGCGCTCATTCAGGCTGCAACGCGCAATCCGCTCGCTGATCCGGGTATATTGGGCGTCAATGCAGGGGCAGGCTTCTTTGTCACTCTTGCAGTCGGTTTGCTCGGTTGGCAATCCATTGATACCTATATCTGGGCGGCTTTTTCCGGTGCCATTGTGGTGACAGGCATCGTTTATCTGCTGGGGGCTTCATCAGGGGCAGGTGGCGCAACGCCGGTGCGTCTGGTGCTGGCCGGTGTGGCCTTATCTGCTGTGCTTGGTGGTATTGGCTCGGCGCTTGCCTTGCTTAATCCGCAAACCTTTGATGCGTTGCGCATGTGGAGCATCGGCTCGGTTGCAGGGCGTAATATGCATGTGCTGGTGAGTGTTTTGCCTTTCATTCTGACAGGGCTGTTGATTGCCTGTTTGCTTGCTCCTTCGCTGAATGCGGTGGCGCTGGGTGATGATCTGGCGCGTTCGCTGGGCACGCATATTTTGCGTACGCGGCTTTTGGTGGTGCTGGCTGTCACTTTGCTGGCAGGGGCGGGCACTGCCGCCTGCGGGCCAATTGGTTTTATCGGTCTGATGGTGCCGCATATGGTGCGGTGGTTTACTGGGCCTGATCAGCGCCGGATTATCGGCTTCACTATGATCTTTGCCCCCCTCTTATTACTTAGCGCTGATATTGCCGGAAGACTGGTGCTGTTTCCCGGTGAATTGGAGGCAGGCATTGTCACGGCCTTTATCGGTGCGCCCGTGCTGATCATATTGGCGCAGCGCAGACAAGTGAGCGGGTTATGAGTGCGAAGGTCAGAATAAAGCCGCAGCCAACTCTAGCTCTGCGCTTGTTCAACGGAGCGCTGTCATGGCGGCTTCATAAGCGCAGCCTGTTCGTGATGGTGGTTGTCTGCTTGGGCCTGTTGTTGCTGGCACTTTTGTCGCTGATAAGCGGAACCTATCCGGTGGCGATACCAGATCTTTTGCTTAGCCTGCAAGGACAAGGCGAAGAGATGGTGCAGATGATTGTGGTGGAATGGCGTTTGCCGCGTATTCTGCTCAGCCTACTGCTTGGCAGTGCTTTGGGCATGAGTGGTGCTATCTTCCAGTCACTGACACGTAACCCTTTGGGTAGCCCGGATATTATCGGTTTTGCTGCCGGTTCTTATACCGGCGCATTGGTTGTTATCCTGCTTTTATCGGGCGGCTATTATCAAATCGCGCTTGGTGCGTTGATCGGCGGTATTATCACGGCCTGTGTGGTTTATCTGTTATCGATGCGCAACCATTTGGCTGGTTTCCGGTTGATTATCACCGGCATTGGTATCTCTGCGATGCTTTCCGCGTTCAATAGCTGGATGATCAAAGCGGCCGATCTCAATGTTGCCATGGCGGCAGCGGTTTGGGGAGCAGGTTCGCTCAATGGTTTGGGCTTTGAGCAGTTACTCCCTGTTGCCATCATCATGCTGGCTTTAGTGCCATTCTTATATCTGAGCAGCCGCCCAATGAAGCAGCTGGAACTTGGTGATGACAGTGCCCGGGCTTCCGGTATCAATACCGGTGCCACGCGCTTAGGCTTGATGATACTAGGTGTAATACTCACGGCAATCGTTACAGCTGCCGCAGGGCCGATTGCTTTTATTGCGCTTGCAGCACCGCAGATCGCGCGTCGTCTCACGCGGTCTGCCGGTGTGGCGCTGCTACCCTCTGCTTTAACAGGCAGTCTGCTGCTGCTCAGTGCGGATTGGGCAGCGCAACATGCTTTTACCACCCAGCTACCAGTCGGCATTATGACGGTGAGTATCGGCGGGATTTATTTTATCTGGTTACTGGTCAGGGAAGGGCGCAAATGAGCCATTCGTCCAAAATACAATATCGGCTAACAGCTGATCAGCTGACCCTTGGTTATGATGGCCGCACAATTATCGACAATCTGTCGGTGAACATCCCTGATGGTTCATTCACTGTGATTGTCGGGCATAATGCCTGTGGTAAATCCACATTACTGCGGGCTTTATCCAGATTGCTGATGCCCAAAAATGGTCAGGTCTTGCTTGACGGGCGTGACATTCACACATTTTCGGCTAAAGAAACAGCGCGTCGACTGGGGCTACTGCCGCAATCGGCGCTGGCGCCGGAGGGAATTACGGTTTTTGATCTTGTGGCGCGGGGGCGCTATCCGCATCAAAGCTTTTTCCGGCAATGGACAGTCGCGGATGAGCAAGCCGTGCAAACTGCTATGCAGGCAACCAATATTAGTGCACTTTCCGATAGACTGGTTGATGAGCTTTCCGGTGGTCAACGCCAGCGTGTGTGGATTGCTATGGTGCTGGCGCAAGAAACGCCGCTCTTGCTTTTGGATGAGCCAACCACGTTCCTTGATATCTCTCATCAGATTGAGTTGATGGAGCTACTTAAAGCCCTGAACACAGCAGGGCGTACCATTGTTGCTGTGCTGCATGACCTTAATCAGGCTTGTCGATATGCCTCGCATCTGATCGCGATGAAAGACGGAGCAATTATAGCGGAAGGCTTGCCTTCGACCATCATCAGCGAAGATCTCATTCAGATGGTCTTCAACCTCAAGTCACTCATTATCGAAGATCCGATCACAAATACCCCGATGATCGTGCCGAGGTAGCGGAATTATATGTGATCGAGAGAGCCTATCAAATTATAATTTTGAGTGAGTGTCTGTATCGGTGGTGGCGTACACCCGCAATCAAGTCTCAAAAAGAGAGCTACATAAGATTTTTAAATAGCCCCGCTCGAAAGACACAGGGCTATTTGCAAAACGTGCATGTCATCATGATATATACCGATGCTTGTCTGACGCACAGTCTTTGTAGACCACCTATGATAATCGTGCAGTCGTTCTTCCAGATTGAAAATCTCCCCAATGCAGTCGCTGGTTCGTCTGGGCTGATTTCCTTCTTGTCTGATTTTAGTCTCCATAATTAAAGCGGATGTTAGGTTTGACGACGGGGCTTAGAGTGATGTTATCTAGACGCCGAAACGATTGAGTAAAGAGAACAGATTTCCATAAGTTTCTCCACAGTGCTCTGCTGAGTTCTCGTGAAAGCGAGGCGGGTTTATATCTCATAAGACACTTATTGTATCATGCACGTTACCAGCGGTTATGCTTATCTGTATTTCTAAAAGACCTATATCAAAGTATTGCCTTTCCTGCGGTTAAAACGACTTTACGTTGAAAACGCTGGTGCAAATAAGGTGCTTATGAGTTTCATGGGAATATATCTACAAACATAAGGCGTTTAAAAGCGGCACCTTGAAATTGTCTGTTCAGTGTAGAAGTCCAAGGCAGATGATTTTAATTGATTGCAGTTTTGTTTGACAGATAAAATTGGCGCGCACGGGAACGGGACAACTTGCCCGATGATGTATATTCCAGCATTTTGAGCGGTATCAGTTGAATTTTTGTCGAGACGCCCTCGCTTGCATTCACTGCGGCTTTGATACGGTTAATGAGCTCATCACGTGCATTTGGGTCGGTAAGGGCGCTTTCAACCAGAATAATAACGGTTTCCTGATCCTGTTCTGTTACCGAAAAACAGGCAATGCGAGCATTACTCAAGCCTTCAAGACTGCTGACAGTATTTTCAATATCCTGCGGCCAGATATTACGGCCATTGATGGCAATCATATCTTTATGACGGCCGGTGATGACAATCTCGTCCTCGCATAAATAGCCCATATCACCAGTGTCTAAAAAGCCGTTTTGACAAGAGCCGCCGTTACAATAGCCTGACATCAGGCTTGGCCCCTTAATGTAAATATGGCCGATACGGCGCTGTGCTATTGGGGTGCCGTTTGCATCCCCGACAAAAAGGGTGTGATCTTGCAAGGACTTGCCGCAGAAAGTCAAATGCAGGCTAGTGGCAGGATTGGTGTCCGGCACAGCAATCTGATTTTTTTCCAAAGCATCCTTGTTGATTTGATCAGTTTTAATGCCGTGACGATAGGCAACAAGCAGGGTGGATTCTGCCATGCCATAGCTGGGTGTAAAACTTTGTGGTTTAAAGCCGGTTGGTGCCAGTGTTTGGCTAAAAATATCCAATTGATCAGCATGGATCATGTCACCGCCAATGCCAGCGATTTTTATCTTTGACAGATCAAACTGGTTTTCTTCGCGTTTAAAACGGGAAGCGGCAAGTTTATAACCAAAGACCGGCGCATAAGTAATGCTGCATTGATTTTGTGCCATTAATTGCAGCCATAAAAGTGGCCTGCGGGCAAAGTTTGCCGGTGTTATATAATCAACTGTTGTCTGAGCAAAAAGCGGAGCGATGGAAAAACCCACAAGCCCCATATCATGATATAGCGGCAACCATGAAAAGGCGCGGTCTTCCGGAGTGATACGGATACATTCACGCAAAATAGCACGGGCATTATGCGAGATGGCGCGTTGCGAAATCATGACACCTTTGGGCTCACTGGTGGAGCCGGATGAAAACTGGATATAGGCTTGCTCATCAGCACCTAGAGCCTGCACATCACTATGTCCTTGCATGTTGTCCAGTTCGGAAAAGCACAAAATGGGGACAGATGAAGTCGTGCTGAATTCTTCTTTCAATACGTCTAAAGTATTAGGCAGAAATAAGAGTTTTGCATCAGCCGCTTTAAGCAGACCTGCAATACGGGCGACATAGGCAGATTTTCCCCCTAAGTAAATCGTGTAGGGAAGGGGACAGGCAATCAATCCTGCATATTGGCAACCATAAAAAAGGACGAAAAACTCTGCACATGTATCGGCGATGATTGCTACGCGATCTCCACGCTTTAATCCAAGCCCGTTGAGTTTGCGGGCGGTATTTTGTGCGTTTTCATGCAAATCCCGATAGGAAAGAGCCTGCTGTAAAATGCCTTTTGAATTGTAAAAACAAATGCCGTTTTCACCTTGGGCTGCATAATCCAAAGCCGCAGCGATCGTGTCAAAATCAGCGACGCGCTGGTCATGTTTGATGGCGGAAAATGGAGCTTCAGACAAAGTGTTCATGTTTTACGTCATTCTTCAGCGTCTGTTTGTGCGGCAGTTTCTGCCTGCGTAACAAAGCTATCCAACCGTTTTTGAGTTTCGCGGGTGATGTTTTTATAACTATCACTGCCAAGCACCAGCCTTAAAGGAGGTTTTGGCAGCAGGCTTGTTTCAATAATCCGCGTGGCCACTTTTTCAACATCGCCGATCATCGGAAAACGCCCCATTGCAAGCAGCCGAAAATAAGCGCCTACTGCTGTTTTGCGATAATCCTCAATCGCAATATTGGTGACTTGTGCGTGATCATCAAAGCCGGTTTTAATGCGGCCGGGTTCAATCAATGTGACAGCGATATTGAGCGCTTGTACCTCTTTAGCCAAAGCGTCAAAAAAACCTTCCGCACCCCATTTGCTGGCATGATAAATACTGGCAGAAGGATAAGTAATATGGCCACCTTCGCTGGAAATATGCATGATATGACCGCGTTTTTGCGCGCGTAAAAATGGCAATGCGGCTTTGGTAATAAAAATAGGCGCCAGCAAATTGGTTTCAATATGAGTAGTGATATCCGGCTCACTCAGTTCTTCGGCAGCACCGACCAATGCGTATCCTGCCGCATTCAAAATAACATCAATCGTGCCAACAGTTTTAAAGGCTGCCTGAATAGTGGCAGCAATTCTCTCTGTCTGGCTTAAATCAAGCGCCATGATGATGAGCTGACCGGCATATCGACTTTTAAGAGATTGTAGTTTCTGCGGGCTACGGACAAGGGCAATGACTTTGTTACCTTGCTCTAATAATTGCCGTGTAACAGCTAGGCCGATGCCGCTGCTCGCGCCAGTTATTGCCCAGGTTTTTACAATTGTTTCGGTCATCTTACAGCGCACTCACCTTTACGGGTTGTCCACCAAGGCGCAGCATTTGCGACTTCCAAAGATAGGCAGGAGGCTCATCCGAGGTAAGCTCAAACCGTGCTTTGGTGAGGAATACACTTAAGAATGTAATCAGTTCTAAAAGAGCAAAATGTTTGCCACCACAAACGCGTGGGCCAATACTGAAAGCCATCGTGTTGCCATCGGAAACATGCGCCCGCGAATTGCTCAAATCGAGTTTCCACGGGTCAGGGCGTAAGCGTTTGTCATGCTGAATACCGATGAAGGAGATCATCACATTTTGCCCCGCCGGAATATGGGTTGCGTTGATATGGTCGTCTTCAATGGCAAAACGGGCAACAATGGGTGTTGGTGGATAAAGCCGTAATGTTTCTGAGATAAAGCGTGCTAAAGGGGCTAATGAAGAAAGTGACTTCCAGTTCTGTTCTTTACCAGACCAGAATTGTTGCGCGAGGAGACGTAACTCTTCTTGTATGGCCGGATAAAGCGCCAGCAAATAACAAGCCCAGCTCATGGTAGCGGCGGATGTTTCCGCACCTGCAGCCATAAAAGTCATCATCTCATGTTCAAGGACAACGCGGTCAGTTTGGCGTTTGTCGGCGGCCAGCAGATCTTGTAAAAGAGGGGATTGGATTACATCCGGTCGGCGAAAAAATCCAAGTTGGTTCAAGATTTTACGACGTAGCTCTGGTAGTTGCATAAGGCGATCACGGTACAGATCGGTGGTTTTTCCCTGGGGCACAAAGGAGTAATCCGAGCCTGCTTCCATAAACTCAGCCAAAACGCCTAAGTCAATATCGGTATCATCGAGCCTTATATCGAAGAAATTTTCAACCAGCACTTTGGCGGTCATAGAGCGCATAGTGCCATCATCAATATTGACGCTTTTATCGCTCTGTTTAATCAAGGTATTTACAGCTTCGAGTGCATAATTTTGCGCCAGCTGAAAAGTGCGCTCCCGGTCAAAACGACTGAAATAGGTCTGTGTCAGATCGCGCCTGATTGCCCAAGGATGGCCATCTTCAGAAAATCGGGAAGGACCAAAAACCAGCCGGAACCAAGCCATGTTCTTACGGTAATTCGCGGCATTCAGGCGTAAAATATGGTCGGCTTCTTCATGACGCTGAATGATGAGTACATCAACGCCGTTGAAATTGCTGACAACATTCTCGCCGTTTTTATCACGTGCAAGCTGATAGAGTTGCTCACATATGGTGGAGGACAGGGTCATTGGCATTCTTTTTGCAAAAGTGCGGCCATATCCTGCACGGTTTGCATATCAAGCAGGGCAATCGGATCAGCCTCATGGCCGATGAATTTTTCAGTTTCGAGAACGATCAATTCAAAAGTCAGACTGTCGACATCACTTAAAGAACTGATGCTGGCATCATCGGCAATGCTCTCTGCCGGAATAAACAGACAGCCTGCTAATATGTTTTTGGTAGCTTGCAGATAATCGGTTGCTTTGTCAGTCATTTATTTTTGTCTCACGGGGTGGAAGTGCATTCACTTGCGTACGTGGATTTTTGAATGAAGCAAAAACCAAAAGATCTACCCGCTTTCCGTTGGGCGCGAGGCATTCATCTTTCAGGTGGGCTTCCAGCACAAAGCGGGTGTTGTTTTTAAAGTTGAACAACATTGCGTAATTGCGCGCTAAAATGCGGGCGGTGAATTTCTCAATCTCGCGTTCCGCATAAAAATAATCGAGAATAGCATCAATAGTTGCCCATAATGTACGTTTGCCGCGCTCTGATGTGTCACCGATGCCGGTGGTGAGGCTTCCGGTCTTATGGGTTCTGTTGACGTCAATCGTATAGAAGCCGATCAGTTTCTCATCATTGCGATTGAAAATACCAAGGATAAAATGCAGGTAATTGTCAAAACCGGCAATGAAAGCGCGAAGCTGCGAAAGGTTGAAATCGACTTTGTCGAGATTAAGCCCGCGCAACATATCGGCACGATTGAGCCAGCCCAGCAATTTCTCACTTGCATCTGTGTCTTTGAGACTACGCACAATATAATCACCGCTTTCAATATAGACGGGACTGTGAGACGGCTTCAGCCTGACTTGGTTTTCATCAAAATTTGGCAGCTGGACAATGATGGGTTTAATTGCGGTTTTAACGACAGTCATCTTTCTGCCTGCCTTTGATTTTGAGATTTATTGAGATGTTGATACCAATGCGCATGGGACATTAAAATGAGGCCGGCGGCGTCCAGCCACCCCTTTTTAAACCATGCATGCACAATATCGGCTGGCAGATTGCGGTAAGCTTTTTCGTTTAGCATATAAAAGCGCAGGGTTTTCTCTTGGCCGTTTTCGGAGGTAGTAAACTCCAATTGACTGACACTCAAAAGGCCAGTCTCTTTCAAAGCATTGGCAAAGATCTCAGCATGTTTCTGGCTGGTATAATACTGGACAGCGCTATTGGTAATAAACTGTAACATATCCGTTGGCTGACCATCTGCATTGAAAAGTGCGATTGCGTCTTTATGTGTTTCGCACGGCACGATACGCGGACAATCGGGATCAAAGAGCATTGCTGCTGCATTTTGATCGTTTAATTTTTGCAATGAAAACGGATAAAGCCGATGAATGACCGGCTGATACAGCATCTGATTTGCAGGGCTGATACCGGTAATGACAACTGGCGTGATTGTTTCATCACCAAGAAAGAAAACAGGGTGATTTCGTACGGCTTCCGCCAGTTCAAATAAAGCGATCGGGGCAAAGGAAGAGGTGGGGATTTCAGCCGGACTTGCTGCCTTTAACAAGCCTAAATTTTTGTGCCTTTCAGCACAAAGAACTGTAGGGGAAGATAGTATTGAATCGTGCAATTCGTCCGCCAAGATACAATTTTCCCTGTCATCTTCATTTTCTCAAGAATATTATAGTTAATTTTTTTCAATCTTTAATATTTTGAGCTGATTTGGTGTAAGATTTTTATATCATTCAATTTTTTTACAAAAAATCAATAGAAAATACATGGTTTTGATGAAGTGTTTTCTTGAAGATTTGTTCATTATTGAGAAAAATAACCTGCCCCCGATTCACTTTTTAAAACTTCAATGTATTTTGATTCTATATTTTTTGCTGATTTGCATGCGGGTATGGGGGCGATGTCAATGCTTCACGGTAAGGTTATTGTTGATAGAACATGCAAGTCGGTGACTGCGCGTGGACGGAAATACTTGCTGACGTCTGCAGCTGTCGCATTGATATCGTTGAGCGGCGCGACTTCGGCATTGCCCAATGAGTGGACCGGAGCGGTCAGTAACGATTTTTTTGACCCTAGAAATTGGGATGATAATCAGGGGCCACAAGGTCATGGCTCTGTGGTGAATAAAGGTAAAGCCGTCGGCAAGGTTTTTATTGATGATAATAATGCCGTGTGGGCTCTGGCCGAAAAAATTGGGGTCGTAGCTGGCGCAGATGCTGATGTTGAAGTCCACTATGCTGGCGCGACGGACACGGTGGAGCTGATTAGCCTGGATTTGGGTTATGATCCCGCAATTGGCGTAAATGGTGGCCGTGGAAAACTGAGTATCGCTTTTGATAGTGATGCACTTTCTGTGAACCAGTTTGATAGTTTTTCAATCGGATCAGGAGGTGGCAGTGAAGGCGAATTCAACATCATTGGTTCTGGAAAAATAGCTGGACATGTGCCGCCAGAGGGGCCGATTGCGATAGATTATTATTCGGATCATGCAGGATCTGGTGTCTTGCTCGGTGTAAGTAATAGTTTTCAAATTGGGGCAAATGGTGGTCGAGGCGTTGTCAATGTAGATAATGCTCTATTCGGTCCGGTTTTTCGTAGAAGCCTTACGATTGGCTCGGGCGTCGGAAGTCATGGAACGTTAAATTTGCTTTCTGGGGGCAAGTTTAACGATGGCGGCTATGGCTCTTCATCTGATAGTAGCGTTATGGTCGTTGGACAATCGCACGGCACGGGTCAGTTTAATATTATTGGTAGTGGCGGGGAAAGTAGAAATGGAGCTCCTTTAGCAACTTTTGGTCATGGTTTAGTGATCGGCGATGATAACGGTAACGGCTCAATGAATGTACTGGGCAGTGGTAAAGGCCATAGCTATGTAAATCATAATGTATTGAGTGGTGGTAAGGGCCGTAGCAATGTTAATACTGGTGGATTGCCGCCGGTAGACCCGGATAGTTGGAAGGATTTTTACACAAGAGTTGGGGTTAATGGTGGAACCGGAGAGATTAATGTCTCAGGTAAGGGATCGGTTTGGTATCAGTCGGGTATTGCTGAGTCTCCGTTAGGCCGCTTTAAAGTTGACGATAATGGTGATCCGATATTAGACAATAGAGGCTTACCCGTTCTTGAGCCTTTACCACAAAGTGTTGATCACATTGACATTAAAACCGTCACAGGAAACTTATTTGTTGGCGAAAGTGGCCGTGGTTCATTGAATATTGACAAGGGCGGAGTGGTGCGAATTGGTACTGCCACGTTTAGAATTGAAGAATCCTCGTCTGGATCTTCCGGTGGCTATGATTATTCTTTAGCTGACCACGAAGCGAATGGCGCATTGTTCCTCGGCCAAAAAGCAGGAAGTGCCGGCACTTTAAACATCGGCGGCAAGGAGGGCGCAGCTGCGACATCCGCAGGCCGTTTGATGGCCAAAGAGGTCGTGTTTGGCGAAGGTAGCGGGTTGGTGCGCTTTAATCACACCGACACAGATTATGTCTTTGACAAATTTGATGCCAAATATATGGATGGGCCGTCACGTGCTCAGGTTTTGCAATTGAAGGGCAAAGGTACGGTTGAAGCGGTTAGCGGTCGTACGATATTTGAAGAAGATCAGCTGGACTTTACCGGTAACATCAATATTAAGAATGTTGGTATTTTACAGATAAATAAGGATATCTCCGGAGCTGATGTGAAGCTGACCGGAGGTGTGCTGGAAGGTATCGGCACCCTTGGCAATGTGGAAAACAAAGGTATCATTGCCCCTGGTAAGGCTCTAGGAAATAGCGAAAATTCTATCGGCACACTGACGATTAAAGGTAATTACCAAGGTAATGGTGGTGGCATTTTGATCGATGCTGTGCTGGGTGGTGATAATTCTGTCTCTGATAAACTGGTCATCACCGGTGATACATCAGGTAAATCTACGGTTGCTGTTCGTAATATTGGCGGCAAAGGTGCAGATACAGTTGAAGGTATCGAGATCATTACCGTTGGTGGGCAATCGGAAGGTGAGTTCAAGCTGATTGGCAATTATACTCGTCGTTCCGTCGGTGTGGTTGTTGCCGGAGCGCATACTTATAAACTCCATCAAGGTAGCGTTTCCAATCCAGCCAATGGTAATTGGTACTTACGCTCTGAAACTGAGGATGAAGGCTATCAGGCCGGTATTCCGGTTTACGAAGCCTATCCGCAGTTTTTGCTTGGCCTGAATAATTTGCCAACTATGCAACAGCGTGTGGGTAATCGCTACTGGAATAATGCCGGTAATATGATGATTGCACAGGGTGCTGATGCAGTAGAAGTTTATGCACCTTCTCAAGAAGCCGGAAGTGTCATGCAGACCAATGGTGTCTGGGGACGTATTGAAGGCGCTCACACTAAGATGGAGGCTAATACTTCAACGACGGATGCCAATTACGACTTCACTGCCTATAAAATGCAGGCTGGTCTGGATGGTATGATGTATGAGAATGAACAGGGCAGGCTGATTGCTGGTGGCACGGTTCATTATACTCATGGTCTTTCCAGTATCTGGTCGCCTTATGATGCCGATCTGGGGCGTGGCCGTATCAAAACAGATGGTTATGGTTTTGGTGCTAATTTAAGCTGGTTTGCTGATGATGGTTTCTATGTCGATAATCAGGCGCAACTGACTTGGTATCGCAGTGAGCTGAGCTATGAAGGTGGCAAGTCAGAGTTGAAGGACGGCAAGAACAATGGTTTTGGCTATGCTCTGTCGTCGGAAATTGGCAAACGCTTTGCCCTTAATCAGCATTGGTCATTAACACCACAGGCACAGTTGCAATATTCCAATGTTGATTTCAGTGACTTTTCGGATGTGTTTGGTGCTGATGTTTCCCGTAAGAAGGGAGATAGTCTGCGTGCACGTTTGGGCTTGGGTGTAGATTATCAAAATTCATGGCAGAATGCACGAGGGCTGACCAGTCGCAGCACGATCTATGGTATTGCCAATCTCTATAATGAGTTCCTGAGCGGTACTAAGGTTCGCGTTTCAACGGAAGACTTCATCAATAAGAGTGAGCGTCTCTGGGGTGGTATTGGCCTTGGTGGTTCTTATGCTTGGGATGATGATAAATACGCGATCTATGGTGAGGGCTCCGTCAATACAAGTTTGCAACATTTTGGCGATAGTTATACCTATAAAGGCTCGATGGGCATTCGGGTGAAATGGTAATAAGACATTGAGCGACTTTATCAATTTGTATGATAAATTCGCTCATGGTCGAACAATGTACTTGAAATAATATGAAGGCAGTTCAAGGGATGGATAATTTTTTTGATAGTCCCTTTAAGCTTGTGCCTATTTCAGAGCAGGTAACTAACCCCAATATTATTGCCGGTGATTATAGTTATTATGCAGGATATTATCACGGTCATTCATTTGATGATTGTGCCCATTTTCTTTCTTTTGAGCGCCGGAATGTTGATCAATTATATATTGGCAAATTTTGTGCGATTGGTTCTGGTGTTGTTTTTATTATGGGCGGTAATCAGGGCCACAATAGCGGTTGGGCAACTGCTTTTCCTTTCACGATGTTTGATGATTTCAAAGACGTGGAAAATGCACCTAAAGCATTCAAGCGCTCAGGTGATACAGTCATAGGTAGCGATGTCTGGATCGGTGAGGAAGCGCTGATTATGCCGGGCATTATAATCGGTGACGGTGCAATTATTGGCGCCCGGGCTGTCGTAACACGCGATGTGGAACCCTATAGTGTGGTTGTTGGGAACCCCGCACGCCATATTCATTATCGTTTTAGCGAAGATCAGATAGCGAACTTAATGGAAATACAATGGTGGAACTGGCCTGTTGATGTCATTAAACAAGAGCTTCAATTGATTTGTTCCAAAGATATAACGGCACTATATCAAAAATGGCAGAGGCGTAGCTTTTATTGAAATAGCTAATGTGATGGGATGTTTCTGATGGGTTATTGGCCTCCCAGTTATAATACATGGTCATTGCCAAGTCTTTGAGACTCGTGTTGTTCTGAATTGAATAGCCCGTAGATTTGTAGACACCTTGTGACTTAAAAAAGAGGCAAGGAGCTTACGATGGGTAAAGCTAATTTCACCGACGAATTCAAACTTGATGCTATTAAACAGATTACTGAGCGTGGTTATTCCGTAGCAGATGTTTCTCGTCGCTTGGGCGTAAGTACACATTCACTTTATAGTTGGATGAAGCGCTATAATGCCCCTGTAAAAGCAGCTGCGCAGGATGATCAATTGTCAGAGATCAGGCGCTTGAAGCAAGAGCTTGCTCGTGTCACCGAGGAGCGTGACATACTAAATTGAAGCCGGATTAGTAATCGATCCAGTGAATCGATTACCCGGCGGAACGCCACCGCGTACTTCGCCAAGGATGCAAAATGAAGTACGCGTTTATCAAGGCGCATCATGTTCGGTTCAATGTGCGTACCATGTGCCGCATGCTTAGTGTTCATCCAAGCGGATTTTACGCATGGATGAAGCAGCCTTTAAGTCACCGAGCAAATGAAGATATCCGGCAGATAGCGCTGATCAAAGATGCATGGCATGACAGCGGTAAGGTCTACGGATACCGCAAATTACACGATGATCTGCGAGATCAGGGTGAGACCTGCAGCCCAAACCGAGTTGCGAGACTGGCCAAGCTGGCAGGTATCAAGGCCCAGATTGGTTATAAGCGCCGCTCCGGTAAATATGGTGGTAAACCCTCTATCGTCATAGACAACACTCTGGATCGCCAGTTCGACGTGAACACGCCTGATAAGGTTTGGGTCACAGATATTACTTATATCAAGACATATGAAGGGTTTTCCTACCTAGCTGTTGTCATCGACCTGTTTTCTCGACGCGTTGTCGGGTGGTCAATGCAATCGCGCCAAACCACAGACCTGGTCTTACAGGCTTTGTTGATGGCTGTGTGGCGGCGAAAACCAAAAGAGCGGGTACTAATACATTCCGACCAAGGCTCCCAGTTTACAAGTATGGACTGGGCTTCATTCCTGAAACAGCTCAATCTTGAGCACAGCATGAGCCGCCGTGGGAATTGTCATGATAACGCTGTAGCTGAGAGCTTTTTTAATCTGCTGAAGCGCGAGCGTGTTCGGCGCAGAACATACAGAACTCGGGCTGAAGCAAGACAAGACGTATTTGATTACATTGAGATGTTTTATAACCCGCAACGCAAACACGTTAGAAATGGTATGCTGTCACCAGTACACTTTGAACAGAACCACAAAATGAAGACAAAGAGTGTCTAATAAACTCGGGGCTATTCAGTTGTTGAGATATTTAATCTGCAGGATTTCAATCATGGCGCTCATGCCAGTGATTTTCAGAATTATGCTTACTGTTTGTGCTTGGGCTAGATTGGCTCCGCTTTTATCGATAACAATTTTGTCTGGGGTACCGCTGCTGGTGATGGTTTTCTTGAAGAAGCGATGTGCAGTACTGTGATTTCCACTGTAAAGCGGTCAAATACCGATGTATCCAACAGGAAATCGACAACCTCTTCCGGCAAATTGCGAAGAGCTTTGAAGGTCAACATCTAAGATGGCTGAGAAAACAGCGCCCCTCCAATCAATCGGAATTTTAGTAATAGAGCCCTCATGCCTACTCACTCGGGTAGCTATCGGGACAGGTATTTTATGTATTTATTTCATGCACTAAAAGCGTGAATAAATCAGCGATTTTAAGGGTAGTTTGCATCCTGCTATCGCTGAAAAAATATCTAGGGAATGACAATGAGCATAGCTGGCATATGGCAAAATGAATACGGATCACGCATGAGCCTGACAGTGCGTGGTTCAGTCGTTGAAGGTGTTTACGCATCGACAACCGGCTCTACCGGTGAGTTTAGCGTGACAGGCTGGGCTTGTGAAAACGCAGCCACTACAGAGGCCGGACAGCCTGTTGCTCTTTCAGTTAAATGGCATTCGCTCGTTGACGGGGAGGCAGATGCAAGTTGGAACTGGGCATCTGCAATGGGTGGTCAGGTCAATATTGTTGATGGTCGTGAGGCAATGGTTTTGTCACACTTCATGATTGCCTCGCGATCATTCGAAGGCCTATGCAAACACGGCGTATATATCGATAAGCTGACATTCTACCGGATCAGTGATGTACCAAAACCAGTCGAAAACCTGAACTTTATTGAGGCGAAAGCTGATGATCCTATCAGCGGATCATGGACAACATCTGACGGGAGCCAGATGGATATTGCTGTCCGGTATGAGAGTGAGTACAGGTTCGGTCGCCTGAGCGGCTTCTTACATTTAGATGGTACAAAACTGGCTTTATCCGGCTTCACTGATGTGAAGGCAGGAGATGATCAGCGTGATCTGCAGGCTACGAGTATTGTTGTGCATAATGCGCTCAATAATAGTACCATGGCGATGGGTGGATTTTTGAAGCTGAAAGACAATTTGTTAGAATTGCAGGTGCTGACTAATCAGATAACAGGCAGTGAAGTCAGCTATACGCAAAGCCAGATCAGTTTCTTACGTTTTACCCGTAAGGTTTAATATTTAATCTGCCAGGCGCACAGCAGTGTCTGGCAGATTAATGAGCTGGGATAGTTTCAGACGCTTGGTATTCAGCTCCGGTCGCAAGTAAGCTGCTCATGGGGGGAGCAATGCCAGATTATTCAATCATTCCTGATATTGAACAGCTGCTTCAGCTCAAGCTGATGGTCCCGCGTCTGCCGGCAAATCTGGTGAGCAGACCCAGATTAATAGACATATTAGACAGCGTTCCAGATCACTCTTTTATAAAATTTATTGCACCGGCAGGTTTTGGAAAAACAACCTTGTTGGCGCAATGGTGCGCGCATTTATCAGCGCGTGGCGAGAAAGTTGCCTGGCTGTCACTAGATGACAGTGATGCCGATCTCTACCGGTTTTTGACAGGAATTGTGCGCGCACTGGAAGTTGCACAGATTGATACCGGTATCTTGCTATCAAAGATTGACCGTGATGCCTCTGAACTTAGTATTAATAATTTGCTGCGTGATTTGTACAAGCTTTTAGCGGATGTGCGTGAACCCGTCACGCTGATCTTGGATGATTACCATCGTGCATCGAACAATCATCTGGATGAGTTGTTGGAGCATTTACGCAGCCATTTATCCGCGCATGTCCGGATTTTGCTCAGCACCAGATTACGGGCTGAAAATACGCATCGTCATAAATTCATTGCCTCAACTCTGGTTGAAATAACCAGTGACATGCTGCGTTTTACGCCGGAAGAGGCGCGTCAGGTTCTCAATATCGATATTTGTGATACGGATCGCGATGTATTGGTGGAGCGAATTGAGGGATATCCTGTTGTGTTGCAGCTCGCGCGATTGGTGGCCTTTCAAGGGCAGACTTCACCGGATGTGCTGGAGCGGTTAATGGCACGGGGCGGGCATCTCTGGAGTTTTCTGACCGAGGAGGTGTTGCGCAACCTGCCGGAAGATGTTGTCGATTTCCTGTTGGATACATCGATATTTGACCGTTTTACCGTGGAAATCGCGGATGTCGTACGGCAGCGTAAAGATAGCTGGCAAATCATGTCGCAGTTGGAAACGCTGCAATCATTATTGACTCCGTTGGATTCCAACAATCACTGGTATCGTTATCATCATCTTTTTGCAGAATATTTACAGGCTCAGTTACGGCAGCGTCACCCGGCAAAACTGGCCGCGTTGCATTTGCGCGCCTCCGAAGCTTTCCAGCAATATAATATATTGGGGGAGGCGGTACGCCATGCCAGTCTGGCCGGTGATTATGGTCGTTGCACGCAGCTGATTGAATCCGCCGGAGGATGGCGGCTGGTGCTTTATGGCGGCATGAGTCAGCTCAACCAGTTGCTGAATTACATTCCTAAAGCTGAGAGACTGTCACATCCGAGACTATTGCTCGCTGAAGCCTATTTAATGCTGAAAAGCGGAAATATGACAGATGCCCGCACAACATTTGATCTGGTTGCACAATCAATGCCGGATTTCCCGCCGGATTGGGATTTGCTGGATGAATGGGGACGTGATTTTTTCAGCGTTGATGTACTTATCCGAACCTATGAAGATAATAGTGTTAACGCCAACTATCTTGCATTCTTTGAGAAGATCAAAGATTGGCCACCGGAAACTGACGGGCTTGCTTATGGTGTGCTCGGTTGTGCGGGGGCTGTTTATGCATTGTGTCTCGGCAGACTGAATGCAGCAGAAGAATTCGCCCGAAAAGCGATGACCGCGATGCGGTTTGATAACTCGGTTCTTGGTCTGAATTACTGTTTTATTCATGCAGCCATTGCCTGCACATATCGTGGTGAATTGCGCAGCGCGGCGGCTTATTTGTCACGCGCACAAGCCATGGCTATCGAGAATTTTGGTGAAGACAGCGGGCTGAAGGCAATTATTGATGTCTTGCTGGTGATGGTCAACCAGTGGGGCAATAATGATCTGGCCATTGTCTCTGCTGAATATGATGCCTCATTTCAGCAAGTCTGCGACTATGACGGCTGGTTTGACATTTATGCGGCGGGACTGGATGCCCGCTTCTGGATCGCATGGAAAAGCAGGGATATTCGTAAGCTTGATCAGGTGATCCGTGATGGTGCTAACCTGACCCGTTCACGTGGTCTTGCCCGTCTTTCCGGACTGGTTGAAGCGCAAACGCTGCTAAGGCATTGTCTGGTACAGGACGAAAAATCCGCATTTGCAGTCGCGCAACATCTTGGTCAAATATACCCATTGGGATGCTGGCGGGAGAACGCTGCCAAGTGGCGACCATATCAGGATGTGGGCTACGCACTGATCAGCTGGTTGCTCGTGCATAATCTTCAGCAAGCAAAGTTGCGGGCTGATGACCTGTTGTCTTGTGCGAAAAATTACGGTGCCGGTCTCTATCAGATCCGTGCTTTGTTATTGCGTGCCCGTGTTGCCCAAGCGTTAAAGGATCGTGATAAAGCGTGCGGACTGATCGGGCAGGCCGTTGAACTTGCGGCAGCGGAAAAGATTATTCGTCCTTTTCTCGAACAATACGAATTGGCACAGTTCTTTACGCAGCTTAAACGCGAATTATGGGAAACCGGTCGTCATCCGGTTGAAGCTTCTTTCTTGTCGGATGTCACTGATATTCTGAGTGAGTTCTATCCGGATACGCAACAAACACTGCTGGTTTTAAGTGCCCGTGAACAGGAAGTGATGCAGGAATTATCACGCGGATTGACGAATAAGGAAATCGCGCGTGTTCTGGATATGACGGAACATACTGTGAAGTTTCATTTGAAGAATATCTTCGCAAAGTTGAACGTCGACAGGCGTGCCCACGCGATTGAGATTTACCGGAAAACGGAAGCTTCGACCCTGTAAAACTACCCGATCGGGTAGGGCACTGGCTGGCTGCCTGAGCACAGCTATGCTTCAAGGTAGCTTGTACGCTGAAAGCTCTCAGAGGACACTCGCTCCTTAATATCACAGAAGACCGGAACATAATTTACCGGCACGTGATTTTAAGAGGGAGAGCACATGTCAGCCATATCGCATACAGAGCAGCCGGCAACAACGCCATTGAAAATTCTATGGGTTAATCCCATCAATCAATCGGGCTATGACCAACCTATTGCAGATTTGATTGAACGCGTGAAACTACCCAATACTGAAGTTCACGTTGTGTCACTTGATATTCCCGAACCGGTGAAGCTGACTAATCTTGAATGGCGCGGATTTGAAAGCAAAATCTGGTTTCCGGTTACAGCCATTGCCAATTATGCGGCAGAAAACGGCTATGACGGTTATGCGATTGGTTGTTTTTACGATACCGCTCTGGATGAGGCGCGTGAGGTCTCCGGCGATGCAGTCGTGTGTGCACCCTGCCAGTCGGCCTTGCAAATTGTTTCCAATCTTTGCAACCGTTTCTCGGTGGTAATCGGAGTGGAAAAATGGAAGGTGCAGATGGAAGATCGCATCCGCCATTATGGTTATCACGACAGGCTGGCTTCATTCCGTACGATTGGTTTGCATGTTGACGAGTTTCAGCAGGATAAGCAATGCACCGAAGACGCTATCCGTAAAGCTGTGCGCGATGCGATTGAAATCGATAAAGCAGAAGCCATTATTCTCGGCTGCACAATTGAATTCGGCTTCTACGCGCAACTGCAAAAAGAATTCAATGTACCGATCGTAGATGCGCTCTATGCCTGCTTTAAAGGTACGGAAAATGCAGCGCTCAATAAAGTACAGTTCGGCTGGAAGCCGAGCCGGCTCTATAGCATGGCCCCGCCGGAAGCCGCGCGTCTGAAAGAAAGCGGCATCTTTGCTGCGCCTGCTCCGATTGCAAAAACAGTGATCGTTCCGCGCGCCTAAGCGGACTGCAATGGCATCAGAGTAGCCTCCAGCAGATGAACGGCTGCTCTGACTGCCGCAACTGTGCACTTAAAATACATCATAGGAAAAAGAGTTATGAAAACTCGCGCAACCGGCAAAAGTGCAGCATATATCTGTGCTGCTGCCATAACAATTTTAACACCATTATTGAGTGTGACGCCTTCAAAAGCAGGGAATTTTATCGGGCATTCGACACCGGGTAAACCCGGCTATGCCATTCAGTTCTGGCCGAGCTTTTCGCACAGATCGGGCGGCGCTGACTCTGCGGGTAGTTTTTATCAGCTGGCCTGGTTCAGTGAAACCGGACTGACCGGTACAAAGCGCGATCAGTTTGAGCTCTGGCTTGGTTTTAATGCAGGCTATGCAAGTACAACATCCGGATCCGGCGATGCGCAATGGGGTGCCACCGCACCACAGATCGGTTTCGAGTACTATTATGAGGTTGTTCAGCCTGAAGTAGAGGCCGGAAAAACCGGACATCGCAACTGGTGGATCAGCCCGACATTGATGGTCAATACCCCCAACGGCAACGATAAATCGAGCGGTTTCGGTGCTGGAGCGAACCAGTTTTCTGTTGCCTTTAACATCAATAATTACATTGCTTATGATCGCTGGCAGCTGACTATTTCACCGGTCTCAGCGCTGTATTCCTTTGAAAACCGGCATAAATCTGAATGGGTTAACGGCAAGCAAAAACGTTTGCGCGGTGGCTTGTCGCTGACCTTTGCAGATGCCGCGCTTGGCTATCGTATGACGGATAATCTGAGCGTCGGTATTCATCATCAGTTTGATGTTTTTAACAGTGCGTCATCCGATTTTAAACGCAGCGAAAGAGGGGCGGTGGGCCCGAGCTTTACCTATACGGGCTTCGCTTCAAAAGGGTATTTTATGTCTGCGACACTGGATTTTGACTACTACAACAGAGGCACCACGCGCAGTACGACCCTGAATACATGGCTGGCGAAAACATTCTGAAGCTTCGCGCGGCAGGTCAGACAACACCCGATTTTATAATGCATGATCAGGCATTCTCCTGAAATAAGTCTTGGGAAATATTGAGATGAACAACAAAACAATACGTGTAGCAACGGATGTCGGGGGGACATTTACAGATCTCGTTTGCTTTGAAACGGATAAACAAACGGGGCAATCCCGCATCATTACAGCCAAGTCAGACACCACGCCGCCAAACTTCGAGCAGGGTGTTCTGAACGTTCTGGATAAAGCACAGATTGATCCCGCTACGGTTGATTTTCTGGCTCACGGAACGACAGTTGTTATCAATGCGCTGACGGAGCGCAAAGGCGTTAAAGTCGGGCTTATCACAACGGAAGGTTTCCGCGATACTTTGGAAATCGCCCGTGGTAATCGCCCTGATTTTTTCAATCTGCATTATAAAAAGCCGGAGCCGTTTGTCCCGCGCTATCTGCGCCGTGAATTGCAGGGACGCCTGTCCTATAAAGGGGAGGAGCTGACCGCTCTTGATCTGGCGCCGCTTGCTGACATTCTCGCCGATTTTAAGCGGGAAGGTGTTGAGGCCGTCGCGGTGTGCTTTCTCCATTCATACGCCAATAGTGCGCATGAAGAAGCAACTTTGGCAGAGATTAAACGCCTGTGGCCGGAAGTGTCCGCTGTTTCATCCCACCAGATCACTCGTGAATGGCGCGAATATGAGCGCTGCAATACCACGGCTTTGTCGGCCTATGTTCAACCATTGGCTGAGCGTTACCTGTCGCGCCTTGCGAGCGGATTACAGGAAAAGGGTTTGCGCAGCGATCCATATATTATGCAGTCCAATTGCGGGGTGAGCACTCTTGAGACGACTGCAAAAATTCCTATAACCATGGTGGAATCCGGGCCTGCATCCGGTTTCTGGGGCGCGGCAGAACTTGGTAAGCTGATTGATGAACCTAATATTCTCGCACTCGATATTGGCGGTACCACCGCAAAATGCTCTCTGATTGAGAAAAGCGAAGTTAAGATCAAGACAGACTATTGGATCGAGCGTGATCAGACCTCGGCAGGCTATCCGATTATGGTGCCGGTTGTTGATCTGGTGGAAATCGGCAATGGCGGTGGCTCAATCGCCTGGGTCGATAATTTTGAAGAACTTCATGTAGGGCCGCAGTCTGCTGGGGCATCACCGGGGCCTGCTGCTTATGGCAGAGGCGGCGACAATGCCACGACGACCGATGCCAATTTATGGCTCGGGCGTATCAATAAGGATTATTTCTGCGGCGGTGAAGTTGTTGCCGATATGGCAGCAACAGAAGCTGCGATGAAACAGGTTGGCGACAGGCTGGGTATCAGCACCGATGAAGCCGCACGGGGCATCATCCGTATTGCCAATAATAATATGGTCAATGCGCTGAAACTGGTGTCACTGAATCGCGGGCATGATCCGCGTGAATTTACATTGGTTGCCTTTGGCGGCGGCGGCGCATTGCATGCGGTTGCACTTGGTTTGGAGCTGGGTGTTAAAAAGGTTGTTATTCCTGCCGGTGCTGCGGTGTTTTCAGCATGGGGGATGATGATGTCGGACTTGCGACGCGACTATTTTGTAACCCGTCTTGCTGAGCTGGATACAGGCTCTGCCAAAGTGATCGAAGATGTCTTCTGCGAAGCTGAAACGCTCGCCTTGGCACAGTTCGCGGCTGAGAATATTGACGCCAGCAAGGTGGAGTTTCAGCGTTATGGCAAATTCCGTTATCAAAATCAGGAACATACTACTGAGGTTCTGATCGAGGCCGGCGCAATTACACCTCAGCGTATTGCCGCGATTGAGAGTGCTTTCCACGAGCTCTACGAGCAGGAATATACCTATCGCCTGAATGCACCGGTTGAAATGGTCGGTATCCATCTGGTGGCTTCGTCCGAGGTTGGCAAGCTGACCATGAAGAAGCAGGAACTGTCCGGTGCAGATGCGCAAGCGGCACTTAAAGGCCGTCGTGATGTTGATTATGCACTGGAAGGGGTTCATAGCGCCGCGATTTATGATCGTGATCTGCTTGTGCCGGGTATGAGATTCACAGGGCCTGCTATTGTTGAGGATTCCGGAACAACCGTTGTCATTCATCCGGACAATGACGTTCAGATCGATGGTTACGGCAATATTCACGTCGTTCTGGCGGCATAAGGGAGAGACCAATGAACAAGCATCTTCAAGACCCTATTACGCTGCGGATTATCCAGAACTCACTTCAGGCAACGGCGGATGAAATGTTTGCAGTCATGCGCAAGACTGCAATGAGTTCAATTATTTATGAAGTGCTGGATATGGGAACCGGCATTACAGACCCTAAAGGCCAGCTGGCCTCGTCCGGTGCCGGTATTCCTGCTTTTGTGGGTGTTCTCGACAAAGCGGTGAAAGTGCTGGTCGAAAAATTCAACCAACCGGGCGATATTGAACCGGGCGATGTTTTCGCAACCAACGATCCTTATTATGGCGGCGTTACCCATCTCAACGATATCATCGTGGCAATGCCTGTCTTTTCGGGAGATCAGATTATCGCATGGACAGCCGCTATCGGACATAATTCTGATGTCGGCGGTATGGCTCCGGGCTCGCTGAGCGGTGATGCAACTGAGATTTTTCAGGAGGGCTTACGTCTTCCGGCGATTAAAATGATCTCAAGGGGCGAGCCGATCCGTCCGGTTATTGAAATCATCAAAACCAATTCCCGCATGCCGGATGTCCTTGAAGGCGATGTCTGGGCGGCGATTGCCTCTGTGCGGATTGGTGCCAAGCGGTTGGTGGATGTCAGCGAGAAATACGGCGTTGAAACATTCAATCATGCCATGAGCTCATTCATGGATATGGGGGAGAAAATTGCGCTGTCCGAATTGCAGAAACTGCCGAAAGGACAGTTTGAGCTTTCTGAAGAACAAGATGACGGCCGTATTTTTAATGTGAAAATTACGATCACAGATACGGAATTCATTGTTGATCTGCGTGATAATCCTGATCAGTCGGACAATCCGGTCAATACCAGCCGTGACGGTGTGATGATCTCCGCACAGATGCTCTTTAAATCTCTGACCGATCCTTATTCTGCAGCCAATGAAGGCTCGTTCCGGCCTATCAAACTTCTGACCCGTAAAGGCTCGGTCTTTGAGGCGCAGGAACCGGCGCCGATGGGCTTCTATTATGAGATTGAGTTGCGGGTTTACGATATTATGTGGCGCTGTCTTGCTCCGCATGTATCTGATCGTCTTGCAGCCGGTCACTTCGCCTCGGTTTGCGGAACATTTATAAGCGGTCTTCATCCTGATACCGGACGCCAATATACAATTATTGAACCGCAGATCGGCGGCTGGGGCGCAAGCCGTACCGGCGATGGCAATAGTGCAATGTTCTGTGGTTTCCATGGTGAAACCTATAATTGTCCGGCTGAAATCAATGAAGCGCGTAACGGGGTCTTTGTTGACCGTATGGAACTGAACCTCAATCCGGGAGGTGAGGGCAAACATACGGGCGGACGTGGTATTATTATGGATTATCGCGTGCGGGCTAATAACTGCCTTTTGACCATGGGCTATACCCGTTCGAAATTTCCGCCTTGGGCACTTGAAGGCGGTAATGAAGGCTCTTCCAACTATGTTGAAGTGCTGCGTGCAAAAGACGGCAGCAAAGAAACATACGCTTTCGTCTCCGGTTTGAAGGCTTACACAAACGATGTGATCCGTGTTGTGACCGGTA
This sequence comes from Bacillus subtilis, assembly GCA_021733665.1. Taxonomy (GTDB): domain Bacteria; phylum Pseudomonadota; class Alphaproteobacteria; order Rhizobiales; family Rhizobiaceae; genus Pseudochrobactrum. The sequence continues at coordinate 37,276 of JAHREI010000011.1, read as the reverse complement.
ATGGCGGCGGATTTGGCGATCCGAAAGAGCGTGATCAAACCCTCGTGGCACAAGATATTCGCAATGGCGTGTTGAGTGTTGAACGAGCACGCTCTGTCTACGGCTATCAGGGCTGACAGAAACACCGGCTTCTGGTGCGTATTTTTAAGCAAACATATTTCGCCTCGTCAGTGAGGCGAAATATGGAGGCTCCTTTGCGTCTTGCGGACAGAGGCTGAGCCGGAAATCCTGTAATCTATGAAGGATGTTGAGGATGATTGGTTGTTCCGATTATTTTTGAGAGACAATAATGGTTGAGATATTTCGGGAAACCTGCAGAAAACCTGTTGCATCGCGATTTGTTAAACGTGCATACAGGCGCTCCAGTAATGCAGCTCCGGATATGCAAAAAAAACGCTCAATTGAGTTCAACCGCTGCAAAGCCGCTTCAAGCTCGGTATGAATAGTCGCATTACCGGCGACCCAGTCGTGTGCCATCGACAACACAGGCAGCCATTGATCGGACGTAAGACTGGTGCTGCCAGCAATTTGCTAATCAAGGAATGCTCAGAATGTAAATATTCCGGCAATAAGGATATAGTAAATCTGCCATTTTACGGGAATTTATGCGATTATATTATCGCATCATATGGTGTCAGTTAATTATAATATAATTGCATAGACGTAATGATTGTTGTTTTTAATATTGTATAATTATTATGCTAATGCATTTAATTTCAGTTGTGAAATGTGTAGGATCGTTTACTCATTGTCCGTACGTAGATCAGCGATGATGATACTGGCATTCTTAGGCGCACTGGTCTGTAAAACCTCGTCGAGAATTTGTCTTGTGGGCAGTTGTGGTGTTGCTGAAGTTTTTATGAATTCCTATATTTTTTGATGGGGTCAGAACTTCAAAAATGCCGTCTGATGGACGACAAGGTAAAGACCATCGGGATGTCATGGCAACTGCAATATTTCAGGCCCCACACTGATAGCTGACATATAAGAAACTGCTGGTCGTGGCGTATTTCTCTGCCCTCAATAATCCCCCATTCCGCTTCATCTACTCGACCAGTTCTCCGAATAACGCGAGGGGAAGGCACCGTGCAACAAGCGTGCTGGATCGGCTGCTTTTCACGCCATTAAAGACGCCGTAAATTAGTATGTCGGGCGTTTTCAGAAAAACCGTATCTTCCATCCACGACCTTTGTTGCAGGTAAAGCTAATGGCAGAGATAATCTGTGATTGGGAGATTGAGCGGATGCTATTGATGTGGGCTTGAGGTTTTGCCGAATTTCATTGAATTTCGGTTGGCCTTGCGCGTTGGCATCATTTTTATATTTTTCCCTCGGAGATTTCTGCTTCAATTAGAGTTGATTTCCCGATAGCGTCGGCAAAAAAGCGTGTTAAAGGTCGAATGCGCTGGCGAAATGTTCAATCGGCCGTTATTCATAACTGCAATAAAAGCTGACGTATGCATCGCTTTTGCTTAGTCATGCGTAACATTAATAATTGTAGTTTATTGGGTGATATTAAAAGAACTGATAGTTATTAATGCGGAAAGTCAGACATGAACTCAAAAACTGTAATAATCGCGTTGGCGCTAGCGGTGTTTCCTGTAGCAGCCCATGCAACAACGGGGCCGGGTTGTCTTCGTATCGTCAATGTTGCTGCGAATGATAGCCTGAATGTTCGTGCTGAACCGTCCGCAAAAAGTCGTATAGTTATTTCCATACCTGCAAATAACTATGGTGTTCTGGCGCTCAAAGGTGAGTGCATACCAAAGAGTCTTTCATGGGGGCAACGCTGGTGTCCGATCAGCTATTCCTACGAAGACGGTACATTGCGCGGCTATGTAAAGGCTCGCTTTGTACGTGATCAGGAGTGTCCGTGATCGGCGATATGATTGAAAACTGGTTGTAACCCCGTCATTCATGACGGGGTTTTGCTGGTGGTGTGACAATGGCGCTGTTTGAATTGTCTGTATGTTTGCAGTTATGAGCTGGTTATGAGAGCCGTCGCTGCTTCAGATAACGGACATCCTTTGTCATGAAGAATACGAATTGCATTCCTCGTTATATCACGGTTTCCAGTGTTGCCGATGAATGTACTGATACTGTCGCTAAATTCAATCACGATATTTTCTGTACGCCATGCGGACCGATAGTCGATTTTTGTGATTGCTGTATAGGGTTTCCGGCGCAGTCTGAATAAGCGAAGCTCGATTTTATCCGTATGTAATATTAGTTTTGGCTTCATGCTATTGGAGCCCCAGGCAAACCAGGGAATGAATTTCCAGCCACCAAAAGAAGCTTTAAGGGGAATATCTACCGGAAGGGTCATGAGGCTGTTTGTGTGCGCTTCGGTTTTTATAATTGTGTGTAGTTTTGAAATGGAACGGTGATATCGGCCTGTGCTGATTTCATTTTGGCAGGGCGGAATGATTTCATCTGCGTTCCCGCTACAAAACCGGCAATAGCCATCAACAAACAACTGATAATAATCAGTTTTTTCTGAAAAGCCTCTTGAAACATAACGTTTACCTTATGATGCTACCGGTTAGTATTTGCATTCATAACAATACTCAATTTTGAGCAAAATGGAAGATATGGCATCAAGAATGTCCGCGCTGAATCATAAATACTGCACGGACATTATTTGCTCAGCGTAAGATATCCGCGATTTGTACAAGTGCAGATTGTACACGGTTCAGTGCACGCTGTGCCGCAGGGGTCGCTTCGGGAGATAAAGGCTTTGATGCTATTCGAACCGGTGTCAGAAGCGGAATAAACGGCAGAGCCCGAGCTGGATCCTGCGCAAAACTGTCTTTTTCAGTGTAGCTCAAGCGTAACATGAGCTGTGCTGCCCGTCTCGCTTTTTCATTAAAGTGCTTACTATCTGGCAGAGTTAAAGCGGTAATCAGTTCCGGTATTTCTTTCAGCAGTGCGTTTATCTGACCGAGGTTGACGCGCTCACCAAGATTTTCCACGAGTTTGGTTATTTCCAAGCGAATTCTCTCAAAGGCACTCGTTAGCTGGATCGGTAACCGTTCGGCCTGTGCAAGTTGTAAAACCAAAAGAGAATAAAGTTGTACATCATTGAGAAGAATATTTTGGTCAGCGATTTCCAATGTATCGAATTCGCTGTGCCATGCTGGATCACCGCCGCACCCTCCTACATCATACCACCCCCGACGCTCGCGTTCTGCCTTCGGGATCATTGATGATGTGAGCATGCAGCCTGAAATGCCCAGATTATAAAAAGAATAATCACCGGCTCTGCCTGGGTGGGTAATTTCTGTTTGCTGATGGAACAGCTTTGCAACTGTTTGTTTGACGAGGTCGCCTAGCACTTCATTGCTGCGAATAGAGGCGTAGCTCGTTGCGTCTCGGCAGCCGGGGGAGTCGCAGTTAACATGGGCTACGCAGTTTTTCTCCAATTCAAGCGCGAAATAATCAGCATACCATGTGCTTCCCGCATAACGTCCGGCTGAATGTCCGGGCCACCAGCAAATCCGTACGCCTCGCTTCAATCTGAGCTCCGGTTGTGACAAAAGGCGTGCGACTTCAAGCAATACTGCATTACCGGTCGCATTGTCGCCGACGCCAACTTCCCATGAATCATAATGAGAATGCAGTAGAATAAAGTCTTCACAGCCATCCGCTGAGGCAATATCAAGTGTGATGACAGGTTGTTTGAACCATCCGTGCAATGCCTCAACGCTCAAGGTAATCTGATCACCGCTGGCTGCCGTCTGAATCAGTTTTTGTCCTTCATCAAAACTGACAGCAACTGAAGCAATCTTAGGCAGAAGGTTGGTTTCCTGCTCTTCAGGAGAGCCCCATATCACTGAGTTCGTGCCCCAATGGGAACGATCACCGGGGTTGATAGCGATGACCGCAGCTGCGCCCCAACGCTGAAGAAGCAATGTTCTTGCCGGATTTGAAAGTCCTTCAGTCAGAACAATGTGCCCTGTTATGGCTTTGCGTGCGTCATCTTCATTTTCAAAGGTGTTTTCAAAAAGCTGACTGGGATCATCTGTGTGTACGCGGCTCTTTGATGATCTGGCTTTCAAATGGATCAGCGGTGCTTTCAGATTAGAAATTGCCGGCGATAATGCTGATGCTTTGGCTTTGATGGTGCTGTGAGGCAGTACAATCTGCGCTGAGACCGGAATACCAAGATAAAGCGAGGGCATATGGATAATCGGCTTTAGTCCGAGCTTCTGCAGATGTGCCGCAATGATATGACCACCACGTACAACCTCATCTGGCATACACCGGTGTGTACTGGAAAACTCCAGCACAAGCTCCCAACCTGCATCGCTCTTTGCCGAAGAAGTCACATATTCAGCGAGTTTATCCATATTTTATCTCCCTTGATAAAAAAGTCTTGAACCTGTATCCATAAAAATGCAAGAATTAAAACAATGTTTTAATAGATAAAATGGGAGGTTTTATTGAGACTAGCGCCCTTCTTTGCAGGTGTTGCGACAGCAGCCGTCATATTGACCATGCCAGCTATGGCAGAAGACTTGAAAATTGGCATCAAAGCAGAAATCAGTGCTGCAGATCCGCATGTTCTGTTCGGCCCGAACCGCAATGTTGGTGGTCAGGTGTTTGAACCGTTGTTTCATTCGGACGATAAACAGCGGCCGGTTCCGGCACTTGTGGCAAGCTGGGAGATGTCTTCACCAACAGAATATGTTTTTAAACTTCGACCGAATGTTAAATTTCACGACGGCAGCACTCTGACTGCAGAAGATGTGAAATATTCCATTGAACGTGCCCGCGACTTAGATTCACCACGTACATTCCGTACCTATTTATCCGGCGTGAAGACTGTAGACGCTGTTGATGATACGACGTTTAAGATAACGCTTAAATCTCCGGACGCAGTTCTCATCAATAACTTGTCGACCTTCGGCATCGTCAAAAAATCGGCAGTGGAAAATGCCTCTGAAAATGATTTCAATGGCGGTAAAGCTGCCATCGGTACCGGTCCTTATAAATGGGTAAAATGGTCGCCGGGTGACAGCGTTATTTTGGAGGCATTCCCTGATTATTGGGGTGGTGCACCGAAATATGATAAGCTGACTTATAAATTTATCAAGAATGACAGTACCCGTACTGCTGCGCTGATTTCCGGTGATGTGAATGTCATCGATGATGTGCCACCAAACCTTGTCAAACGCCTTGAAGGCGAAAAGAATTTACGTCTTTTTTCCGGCACATCTTATATGCTCAATTATTTGTCGATCGACCAGCACCATGACCAGTCGCTGCATATTAAAGGTAATGATGGTCAGCCAATCGGTAATCCGTTAAAGGATGCTAGGGTTCGTAAAGCAATTTCGTTGCTGATCAATCGCGATCTGATTGCAAAGCGTATTATGGATGGTCTGGCAACACCGGCTAACCAGATGATGCCTGAAGGCATGGATGGTTATGTGGAGGGGCTGGAACCTGTTGCTTATGATCCGGCTGCTGCCAAGAAGCTGCTGGCAGAAGCTGGTTTTCCGGAAGGTTTCCAGATGACGATCCATTGTACAAATGATCGTTATATGAATGATGCGAAAGTTTGTGAAGCGCTCGGCCAATTACTCAGTGCGGGCGGTATTCGCACAAGTGTTCAGACGCTGCCGGGTTCTATTTTCTTTGAACGTGCGACCAGTGGTGGCCCGAACAAAGAACCTGAATTTGCTCTGTTCATGCTGGGCTTCGGTGCAGCCAATGGTGTTGCCGATGCAGCCTTCAATGCTCTTGTACAAACCTATGACAAGGAAGCGGGGCGCGGTGCCAATAATCGTGGGCGCTATTCCAATCCGGAGGTGGATCGTTTGTCGCGAGCCGCAGCAGTGGAAGCAGATCCGGAGAAGCGTAAAACTCTGATTGCTGAAGCAACCAAGATCGTTATGGATGACGCAGGTATCATCCCTGTTCATCACCTCAATGGCATCTGGGCCTCCCAGTCAGATTACGCAGTCACACCACGTACCGACTTGTTTACCCGTGAAAACAACGTGAAGCACGTCACCAAGTAACAGCCTGTGTAATAAGGTTCAGGCCTGCAGCCTGCGAAAACAGCAAAAACCGGTGCCGGAACAAGAATATATTCCGCTCTTCCGGTTTTTGCCCGTTATTTAAATTACGCATTAATCCGGACAGATCGATGACAGAATATCTTATTCGTCGCGTTCTTGTTGCTCTTCTTATTGTCGCTCTGATGATGACGATTGTCTTTTTTGGCATCAATGTTATCGGCGACCCTGTTTATTTGCTGGTCGACCCCAGCGCAACACAGGTACAAATTGAAGAGGCAAGACGCAGTTTAGGCTTAGACCAGCCAATTATTGTTCAGTATTTTCACTTTGTATCGAGTGTAATGCAGGGCGATTTCGGACGATCCTTCGTCTTTAATCGTCCGGCGATGGACGTCATTCTGGAGCGCCTGCCGGCAACACTCGAACTCGCTGGCATGGCATTCATCATCTCCTTGGTACTTGGTATCCCGTTAGGGCTGCTAGCGGGACTCTATCCGCATAGCAAGATGTCCAAAGCGATTATGGCCGGCTCAGTTTTGGGCTTCTCTCTGCCTTCTTTCTGGGTAGGCATTCTGTTCATCATGATTTTTTCCGTCAATCTAGGCTGGCTTCCTGCTACGGGTCGCGGTGACACGGTGGATGTTTTTGGTATTCAGCTGAGCTTTTTAACCTGGGATGGTCTGCGTCATTTGATGTTGCCTGCACTTAATCTTGCCCTGTTTAAAATCTCGGTCATTATCCGCCTCGTTCGTGCGGGTACAGTCGAGGTTATCAGTCAGGATTTTGTGAAATTCGCGCGAGCGAAAGGTGTCACGGGTCAACGCCTTGTATGGAAACATATTGCGAAAAACGTGATGGTTCCGGTGGTGACGGTTATCGGAATGGAACTGGGGCAGCTGATTGCCTTTTCGGTTGTAACCGAAACCATCTTCTCGTGGCCCGGCACCGGACGTCTGATCATTGAGTCCATTCTTCAGCTCGATCGTCCTGTCGTCGTTGCATATCTGATGATGATCACAGTGTTGTTCGTCCTGATCAATCTCATCGTCGATGTTCTTTACACCTGGCTCGATCCGCGTATCCGGATCGGCGCGGTCGCGAAATAGGGAAGATCATGATAATTTCACCGAAAATACGTGAAAGCGTTGCACATTTTTTCGAAAGCCCATTGGCGATTATCGCTTTTTTGGTTCTGCTCGCTCTTCCCGTCATTGCTCTACTGGCGCCATGGATCGCACCGCAAGATCCCTATGATCTGGCCACCGTCAGCATTCTCAACGGGCGCCTGGCACCTGGCGAAACCGATATGTCTGGCACTATGACTTACTGGCTTGGTACCGATGAGGCCGGACGCGATATGTTGTCAGCTATCATTTACGGTCTGCGTATCTCGATTGGTATTGGCATTATCAGTGCTTTGGCAGGCGCTGTTATTGGCTCTGTCGCGGGATTACTTGCAGCGCATTTTGGTGGTCGTGTTGATACGCTCATCATGCGCCTTGTCGACTTGCAGCTGTCTTTTCCGGCGATTCTGATAGCGCTGGTTCTGCTTGCCACACTTGGACAAGGTATTGATAAGGTTATTATCGCGCTGGTTGCTGTGCAATGGGCTTACTATGCCCGTACCGTGCGGTCTGTCGCACTGAGCGAAAGCGCCAAGGATTATGTTGCAGCAGCGCGCTCACAGCGTTTGTCAGCTGCACGGATTATGTTCCGTCATATTCTGCCGAATTGTCTCGCGCCACTTTTGGTAATCCTAACTGTGCAGACCGCGCATGCAATCACACTGGAAGCAACATTGAGCTTTCTGGGGTTAGGTCTTCCAAAGACACAGCCATCGCTTGGTCTTCTGATTTCTAATGGTTTTGAATTTATGCTCGGGCATGAATACTGGATTGCGATTTTTCCTGGTATCGCATTGTTGTTATTGATCCTTGCTATCAATATCGTCAGTGACCGCCTGCGTGACATCTTCAATCCAAGGATGGCACGCTGATGACAAATTCTTTGAATGCACTTAAAATTTCCAATCTCAGAACCTCGTTCTTTACACGTGCAGGTGAAGCCTGTGCGGTCAACGGTATCAATCTGACAGTTGGAAAAGGCGAAATCGTTGGTCTCGTGGGAGAAAGTGGTTCCGGTAAAACCGTTACCGGTTTCTCGATAATGGGGCTGATTGATGAGCCTGGACGTATTGTTGAGGGCTCCATCGAGCTGAATGGCGAAGATCTGGTCAAGGCTTCGTCCAAGCGTCTCGCAGCTTTGCGCGGTGATCGTCTGGCGATGATTTTTCAGGACCCGATGATGACACTCAATCCTGTTATGAGGATTGACGAGCAGATGATGGAAACAATTCTGATCCATCACAAAGTATCGAAAAAAGAAGCGCGCATACGTTCGCAAAAGGCACTTGAAGCTGTCGGAATTCCTTCCGCCGCGGATCGCCTTAAGGCTTATCCGCACGAGTTGTCGGGTGGTATGCGCCAGCGTGTGGCAATCGCTATTGCTTTGATCAATAATCCGGATGTTATCATCGCGGATGAGCCGACAACGGCCCTGGATGTAACAATTCAGGCGCAGATCCTGTATTTGGTTCGCGATCTGGCGCGTAATCACGACACTGGTCTGATCTGGGTGACCCATGATCTGGGTGTAGCTGCGGAAATTGCTAACCGTATCGCGGTTATGTATGCGGGGCGTATTGTCGAGCAGGGACCGGCCAATGAAATTCTTGACCGTCCGCGTCATCCCTATACTGAAGGTTTGATCCGCTCTCTGCCGGAAGGTCAAGATGATTTAGCCCGGCTTTATCAAATTCCGGGCATGACACCATCTCTGCTTAATCTGCCTAAGGGGTGCCCGTTTGCGCCGCGCTGCGAAAGAGCGGCGGAACTTTGCCATGAAACTCTGCCGGATGAACGTAATGACGGTGTGGTCCGTTATCGCTGCCACTATCCTTCGCATTTGAACTCGGGTGGCACTCTGGGTTCCGACCAGATGGCGGGAGGGCAACCGGTATGAGTTTGCTGGAAATCAAAAATCTGCAAAAGACCTTTTCCACCAAGCCGGATTTGCTAGCACGTGGCTTGGAATCTATCGGTCTTAAAACGAATACTCTGCCTGCAGTACAGGCAGTACGCGATGTCAGTTTTCGTGTTGAAAAAGGCGAAGTACTCGGTCTGATTGGTGAATCTGGATGTGGAAAATCTACGATTGCCCGCATGATCGCAGGTATTACACCTGCCACAGCAGGTGAGATAATTTTCGATGGCCAGAACATTCTTGATCAGTCGTCGAAACAAGCACAAACAGCGGCTCTTGATATCCAGATGGTATTTCAGGATGCAGCGGCCGCGATGAATCCACGATATAAAATTCGTGACATCATTGCGGAAGCGCCATTGTTTCATGGTCGGATGAAATCATCGGAAGTGAATGACCGGGTCGCGGAAATACTCGAAGCAGTTTCGTTGTCTCCGGATTTTGCTGATCGTTATCCGCATCAGCTGTCCGGTGGCCAACGGCAGCGTATTGGTATTGCACGCGCATTGGCAATGAAACCGCGTCTGATGATCTGTGACGAAAGTGTCGCTGCGCTGGACGTGTCTATTCAGGCACAGGTTATCAATTTGTTTATGGATCTGCGTGAAAAATTTGGCCTGACCTATATTTTTATCAGCCATGATCTGTCGGTTGTGCGCCACATCAGTGATCGTGTGGCAATCATGTATTTGGGTGAAGTGGTTGAAACCGCTACGAAACAGGAAATATTCCTGAATCCTGCACATCCTTATACCCGCGCTCTGATTGAACAGAATCCAAGCATCAAGAACCGACAAAGAGAGCACCAGCCGATTGAAGGAGAGGTGCCATCACCACTTAAGCCTCCAAGCGGTTGTTATTTCCATCCGCGTTGCCGGTCTGTGTTGGCATCTTGCTCTGTGCAGCACCCTGCTTTGCAAACAATCAGCGGCACCCATCAGGTTGCATGTCATCTCTATAATGCGATTGAAAGCTATTCATGATAAATAATATTCAACAGATCGAGCAGAACGCGTACAAGATTGCTATGCCTGAAACGCGCGGCGCACTCGTATTTGATAGCCCGCATAGCTGGGCTGAATACCCTGAAGATTTTAAACCGTCCTGCAGCCGGGATGATTTGCTGACGAGTTGGGATGCTTTTGTTGATGAGCTTTTCGTTGCTGCGCCTCGATTTGGGGCACCTTTGCTGATTGCTAAATTTCCCCGCTTTTATCTCGATACCAACCGCCAGATTGACGATATAGACCCGGAAATGCTGACTGCTGCATTTGACGGGCCGGTTAATCCGTCGAGCAAATCCAAAGTCGGTATGGGTTTAATACGCCGCTTTGCTTTGCCGGATGTTGCTGTTTACGACCATTTACTGACGCCGGAACAGATTAAAGTGCGCATCGAGAATTGTTATATGCCTTATTATGCCGCGCTTGGACAGCTGATTGAAGAGGCGTACCGGCAGCATGGCCATGTTCTGCATATTGATTGTCACTCCATGAAGTCCCGCGGCAATGCGATGAATGACGATAATGGTGCTTTGCGTCCCGATATTGTGGTGAGTGATCGTGATCATACAACATCGACACCGGAAGTAACTGAATATTTAGGAGAATTGTTCCGCGCCGAGGGGCTATCGGTCGGAATTAACAATCCTTATAAAGGGGCTGAACTGGTTCGGCGTTATTCGGATGTATCTGAAAAAAAATATAGCGTACAGATCGAACTCAATCGCGCAATCTATATGGATGAGGCTAAGTTTATCAAAAAAGCGGGAGATTTCGGAGCTTTGCAAAGCAGTATTGCACGTGTGATCGAAAAGCTTTCAAAATATCCGCTTTGATTGAAGCTTGTGTGTCGGACAAGGCGCATAAAGAGAGTTCTAACACTGTAACATCAGAGTATAACTTCGCCTTAAACTGATGCAGGCTTAAGGAGTTATACCCTAGGTGACGGCGAAGACTGGGAGAAGATAATGACGTCGAATAGCTATAATGATGATCGTTATATCATTGAAGCTGCAGACGCGGCTTTGCATGTGCTTACAACCGTTGCTGAGAATCCTGGATTGACGCTGGCTGAAATAGCCCAGCTTGCTAATCTTAACAAATCGCGCACTATGCGCTTACTGGTGACACTGAAAAAGCACGACTTTGTCGCGCGTAATCAGGATAATCGTTTTAGTCTCGGATTGAAGGCTCTGCTGTGCGGAAATACAGCACGAGATCATCTCGACATTCCGACTATTGTGCAGCCCGAGGTTGATGCACTGCGCGATAAGACGGGAGAAACCGTGCAATATCGAGTTCTTTCCGGTACGCGCAGTTTCTGTATAGCGAAAGCTGATACGCTCCACTCTGTTGGTATCCAGACACAGTTGGGCAGGCCGCGTGATCTGCATGTTGGATCAGCTAAGGCTTTGCTTGCTTTTGGCAGTGAAAGTTTGATTGAAAAAGTTTTATCCCAGCCACTGGAAAAATACACACCACAAACAAAAGTCGACCATCAGGAGCTGTTGGAAGAGTTGGAGCATATTAGGAAAAAAGGCTATACAATTAGTCGTAGTGAACGCATGGAAGGCGTGCTTGCGATAGGTTTCCCGATCTTCAATGCCGATAACACTGTCACCAGTTCTTTATCGCTTACTGCTCCTTTGGAGCGGGTTGAAAGCCAGCTGGAAACGCTCATTCCTCTTGTCGCCGAAACCGCCAAAGCAATTTCGATACGTTTTGGCTGGAATCCGAAAAATTATATACATTTTTAAAAACAAATTTTGGGTAAGAGCGACAATTACGATCAGTCTTTCCTGATCAGTATCTGGTTGGCAACGTTTGTTGATATTGTACTTTCCTGCCTGAGTGGTTCAGACTGTATCCGGAAAGACTGGATGAGTAAAACGGGAGAGCATGGTGATTACAGAGACAGACCGTATACATCTGCAGCGTTGTATTGAACTGGCAGCAATAGCGGTTGAAAAAGGGGATGAGCCTTTCGGATCGGTTTTGGTAACTGCTGAGGGAGAGGTGGTCTTTGAAGACCATAATCATGTTGCCGGCGGGGATCATACGCAGCATCCGGAATTTGCTATCGCCAGATGGGCAGCTGAGAATATGAGCTCTGAGGAGCGCGCTAAGGCAACGGTTTATACATCCGGCGAGCATTGTCCGATGTGTGCTGCCGCGCATGGCTGGGTCGGCTTGGGGCGCATTGTTTATGCCAGTTCGTCAGACCAACTGCAGGACTGGCTCTACGGGCTAGGCGTGCCTTTGTCCCGCGTCCGGCCATTGCCGATTGATGCAATTATTACGGATACGATTGTTGAAGGACCGGTTGAGGATTTGGCTGAGCAGGTTCGGCTATTGCATGTAAAGTTTCATGGCGGGCAGCCGTAAAATAATGATTTAAAAGAAAATGCCCCTGTTAAGCATTATTGTATGACAGGGGCATTTGGGGGTTATTCTTCGTCTCTTTCCGGCTGAACGAGATAGATCAGAACCAGAATGATGGTTACGAAAAAGCGGAATGCATCAGGCACGCCGTTCCACTGTTTGGACATCCACATGCCAAACCATTCACCGCCAACGGACATAAAGGCAACCTGCCATGTCAGAAAGCCCAATGTCAGGCCGGCAACGGCGAGATTTTTGCTTTTGTTGAAAACCTTTGCGCTTTCATTGCGCGCGGCCAGCAGCTTAAAGCCCGCAATCCAGCAAATAATAGCGGTTAAGGTTTCGAGCGTTATAATACCGATATAACCAACATGGTGCAGCCACTCGGTTTCAATAGCTCTGTACTTGATGGTTGCATCAGGGAAGATGGTATCCATGAGGAATACATGGTGTACAAATGCAAAATTAGAACCGTAATCGGTAATGTTACCGAAGGCGACTAAAGACGCAAAAAATGCGATTGCCATCACCATAAAGATTTTTGACAGCCGGATGATCATATCATTACTTTCTATGTTAGAGAGCGAGTTTGTTCAATAATCGAAACAAAAGCTAACGAACTGGTTATGAAGTTTTTCTGCTGAAAACAATATATTTTTATTATCATATTCTTAAAATGAAAAATACTCACTGCGCATTCAAGATTGCACAAACTCTCAACTGACGCTACGTGTTGTCTGTGATCGCTGTATCACCCTCACTGGTAAATATGTTAGTAATCGTGCTTAAAATATTCGAAAAATATCAAGATTAATTTTTTTTATTAAAATATACAGCAATCGCTCCGTTGATTGCGAGTATTGAGATTATGCATATCCACAACTCTGTCATCTTGCTCTCCTCTGATTGAAGAATGACAAAGTAGATGGTGGATTGCCGAGTTATAATTTTCTATTTTTGAATAAGGTGCCGAAGTTTTGTTTCACGGATGAACTTATTATTGAATTAAAATCAAATGCGGAAACAGACGCGCTCTTCATGGGCAAACAGAAAGAGCGCAATATTGTTAGAAGGTGAGGTCAGATCAGCTTTCTCATGGATGGTGCTGTATGATGAGTGAAGTTTTGAGCCTCGTAAAACAGGATAGCTTCCTGTCGCGCATCAAGAAAAATTGCAGACATATCACGGGCTTTTGCGTCAGCCTCTGCATATTCTATTAATAAGCGTCCTGCGCCGCTTCCACGCAAAGTTGTGTCTACAACAAGATCGTCAATATGCAGATGTGAGCCTCTGGCTAAAGTGTGTACGGGCCTCATTCCCATCACACCGATGAGCGTATCTTGTTTAAAAGCTCCGACTAACTCGTAACCTGAATAGGATTGTCTTTTGACACGGGATAAAAATTCGTTCTGACTGAGTGAACGGAGTTGCGCAATAACCGGGAATGCGTTGGGCCACTCGGTAGGTGTTAGTCGACGTATAGTGATCATTGGGTGATGCTTTCAGAGAACTGTAGCGAAGCAGGACTATTACATTCTCAGTTGGGCAATCCAATTGAAGAGAGGGTATATGCTTATGCTTCGCATGCATAAGCATGGCTAACCAAATTAAACCGGTAATTAATTGAGTGCTCTTGAGAAATTATTGCTATGAATCATGTTCATATGATCAACCATATGGTCGGTTTCTTTAATATTCAGGCCGATGATCTCTTTGCCATTATGTCTGGCTATGCCACCGGTAATGATATCAAAAACGCACCAATGGCCGCTCGGGAGTTTTCTCATGTCGTAACGAATACGCATCGCAATAAACTTTTAAAATAGGTCGAAAATTTGTGAATTCGGACTTGTACATTAAATAATCAAAAAATCTATCTCATAGATTCAATAGATTGATGCAAAAAAAGAATGGGGTTTTTTATTGAGTATTGCTAATTAAATTAGGGCTATTGAAATGAACATTAGAAAAATATTTTTATAATAATAGTTGCTATGAGCTATTTTGTAGCTAAATTTAAAATACTGAATATTTATGTCGGTGTTGTTTTCACGTAATTTTAATATAAATAAATTTATATACTATTAATATTAATTTGTAGATAATAAAATTATCTTTTAATCTGCCAGTTTATATTTTCCACGTGCCACACGAATGAATAAAGCTTCTGTAGCAGGCCGGTTCTCTGTGCAATTGTAAGCCATATATGAAAAATAACGGCAGTATGGCCAGCCACGAGCAACACGGCGCACATCTCTCGGTGTAAATGGCTCTTTCAATGTGCCATTCACCCTAACTGCATTTTTTATGAGTGGGTATATGCTTTCCTTGTCCATGGTTCATAATAAAATGATGAGGTACATATGAGTATCCCCTGGAACTAGGGGTGGCTTTGTTTTATCATAGACAATTGCGGGCAAAATGCGTTCTGCTGCTGTGCAGTCGATGATTGCTAGGTCTGTGAAGCCAAAAGAATAAGTATTACGACTGACTTGAGCGTGCAGCTATTATCTTTGCTTTGAGAAGCCTTTTGCTAATCTGGAGGCAATAAAACAGACCTTCTTCTTTGTAGCATGCTTTCATAACGTACAAATAATTTCGTCCATGGATATTCTGAAAGATTTCTAGAGCTTCTTTCAGTAGACGAGGTTTTTGGTCTGCGGGCGCTTTTTTGGCTATTTTTCGTACTGCAGAACGGAATTGATGCATGGTGAATATCATGAGCGCGCTTAAAGCCTCCTCATTGATTTGGCCATGAACTTTTTCATATCTGTTTTTTAAATCGAGTATCGCTCTTAACGGTTTGATTGCATCAGTGGCATTCATATTTGAAATGATGCTGCCTGGTCTTTGACGATATGCATAGAGCGGCTCATCAATATAGAATACCGATTTGGAAAGTGACATTAATAGAGGGACAACACTGATGTCTTCAAAAATCTGACCGACGGGGAAGTCTGTTTCTTCTCTGAACAGGTCTTTATGATAGATTTTTGAATGCGCGTGGAGATTGTTGCTGCGTAAGCAAGCGGAAAATGCATTTACATGGTTGGTGCTATGCGCGCCTGATGCTCCGACATATGGTCTTTGTTCGGTTTGAGTGCAAAGGAGTTGCTCAGTTGGATCTTCATACCAAAAATTAAAATTGAAAAGAATAATGTCTACATTCGAGGTGTGAATAATTGATAATATTTTATCAATAGCGCCATCTAGAATTTTGTCGTCGGAATCAAAAAACCAAAGATACTCTCCGCTAGCCATACTTCGGAGTGTATTTCTTGCATGGCTGAGCCCTTTATTCTGAGGGCCTAATTCTAATCTGAAATTAGGGTTTTTATAAATGGAACTGTTTTTAATAATATCTACGGTGTTATCAGTTGAAGCGTCATCGTAGACGATGACTTCGCATTCATTGGTAAGCTGCGTTTCGATGCTTTCTAAACACTCTATAACGTATTTTTCTACGTTGTAGCTTGGCACAAGAATGCTTAATGTTTTTGGCGGATTTAATTCAGAGCTAAACAATGCATGCCTCCGTAGATGGTAAATCTCCTTCCATGCGGGCATTTAAAAAGCAATAGATTAAATTGCTAACTTTGGAATCTTTATAAACAAGCTGCGAAAAGCCTGCAAACGTGAACATGAACCGGCACAACGGCTCTGAGGCGGGAAAAACCTGTTAGTGGGAGAGGTTCTTCTTTTCTGAAATCGCACTGCTGACCTTTGAGGCTCTGCACGAGCAGCGCTACTGCCATTACGAGTACGCTCGGTTCAATGCCGAAAGCTCGTTCGACAATTCAGGCTTCTCGATGGATGTTTCAAGTGAGACTAAAAACGGTAGTTTGTCCTTTGCGTAAGTGCTGCATGACCTCAAAACTTTTGCATGTCGTATAGAGCGATTTCATGGTCTTGAACTCTCACACTGGACTGATCTGTCGCTTCTGTCTGCCATGGTCGGCCTCGACAACGTTGTTTAAATAATTGACCTGTCAGTGAACGAGCAGGTTATCATTTTATCCTTTCACTATAGCGCGATCAGAAAAAATTGAGCTGTTTAATCAGAATTATTCTGCTAGTGCTTTCTGTAACAAATAACAGCATGGAATATTCAAAAAATGGATTGGGTTCCTATCGTCTTCGGTATTTTTAAACTTGGTGTCCTCGGCGTTTGCATGTTCTTCGCCATCAAGTGGCATTATGATAAAGATAAGGAAGTAGCGCAGCGGAAAAAAGAAGAAGCGCAGATGCAGAGCGAAGCAAGCGGGCTGTAAGTATTCGCTTGACGTATATAACTCTTGCCTATTGCAGAATAATAAAAAGCCCCGGAGGTCGTCTCCGTGGCTTTTTCTATATTGGGGTAGGTATTGCAGGTTACGCATCTCAATCTAACCACTCCGCAGAGCCCCTCTGAATGCGAAGAGAAGAGAGTGCGTAACCTGATGCAACTTTAGTATGATGAGTGTTGAGAGTCGAGAAAAATCACGGGTTCGTGATCGAGATTAAACAAAGCCTGAAGAGCAGCTATCTTCGTAAATATCGGGCGCGCTTTAGGGTACTTATCGTTTTCTGGATTAATGACTTTAACTGTTCTGATCTTTGACATGGAATGTTCTGCAGATCAGAGAATTTTGTAATAATCTGGTTATGATGTCAGGAAGCTCCTTGTCAGATACGGAAACTCTCGAGCCTGAACTTGAGCAACTTAAGTACAATGTTGCACAATTACGCGAAGAGCTGGCTAAGCTCAGACAGCAAGAAGCCGCGATGGCGCTCTTCATAAAACGTGCCCGGAAGCGTAATTTCTGGGTTGCCTTTATAGTGTTGATAGCAACTGCGATCGGCTGGCTGGCAGGCGGGTCAGTTTGGCTTCGTTTGTATGTTCTGCCCGTTGCTCTATTGTTATGTAGTCTGTTCTCATTGGCCGCCGGTATATTAAGCGCTTATACGGCACGCAAGATTACCAAGCTTGAGACTGTGGCAGCTACTGCGGAAGTTGCTATTTCTCAACTCAAAATGTGAGCATGGGGCAAACAGGCACCCGCTCTTAAATAAAGGTTAAGTGCAGGTGCTATTTTGCGGTTGCAATGATTAGGTAAGTGGCGACATGACGCCTTTTTGATAGGCGGGACGGGATTTCAATCTTTCATACCAATCTTCCAAAGCCGGCATAGACGGTCGTTCTATCGGAAACGAGAACCATGAGTAAGCGATGCAGCCTAAAGGGATGTCACCAATGCCAAGATGGTCGCCTGATAGGTATGGTGCTTTTTCCAGTTCGGCATTTGCCATAGCCATCAAAGGAGTGCAGTGCGTAATACCCAGAGCGATTTCATCTTCATTGCGCTGTTCCGGGGTATGCCGAACCAGATTCCAGAATAGATTTCGGAATGGCATTGCAAAAGAAAATGATGTCCAGTCCATCCACTTTTCGGCAGCATACCAGGCCTGAATATCCGCTGGTGCGAAAGGTTCCTGACCATATTTTTTAGCCAGATAGCGCACAATTACGTTGGATTCCCAGAGTATCAATCCGTTGTCCTCAAGGCAGGGAATACGGCCATTGGGGTTTTTAGCAAGATATGCTGGTTCGTTTACGATTCCGAATTCACCGCCTGCGGGAATGGTTTCATAAGTAAGGTTGAGCTCCTCCGCACACCAAAGTACTTTACGGACGTTGGTTGAGTTTATGCGACCCCATATTTTCATTACTGCACCTTAAAATTATGCAAACAAGCATGACTTGTCTATTTAAGCGCCGAATGGGCAGGATTCGCAATATGAATGCTTATGAATACATCTCAATCTATAATGGTTCTGTCGCACTGATTACGATTGCAATCGTAATGATTGTATTTTTGACATGGCAGTTGCGTTGGAGGCGGAGACAAAAACGCACAATATCTGAAAAATAAACAAGCTCTTTTTCAAGCAGGCAGGTGTTTTTTGAAAAGCAGCAAGTTTGGTAGGACATATTAAGACCGGTGGTGTGTTTGCATATGTCTGCTTATGTGCAGTGGGTACTACGCAATATTTCAATTAGCTCTATGTGTTGGCCTCTGTTCTGTCCCAATCAGAGTGGGTACAGTGTGTTTGTATCAAGCCGTCAATTGCTGAATCTCAATGCAGACGAGAGCATGAGGCGATGGTTAGAAAGTCTCGTCCCGAACGGCGATAATAAGCTCCGTGGTGGTTTTTTCTATGGAGACTATTTCAATAAAAAAGGCCAGACAAATAGCCTGACCTTTCTTGGTATTAAGCGCTCAACTGTGTCGGTGCATCCGTGGTCACAAGAGCATTTATACCTGATTAGAGTGCCTGCAGGTTTGTAGCAGACATTTTTCCGGAGCGGTTGTCGCGCTCTAAGTCATAGCTGATTTTCTGGTTATCAGCGAGATCGCGCATGCCTGCGCGTTCAACTGCGGAGATGTGTACGAACACATCTGCACCACCTTCATCAGGCTGAATGAAGCCGAAGCCTTTTGTGGAATTAAACCATTTAACTGTGCCAGTGGCCATAATGAACCCTTTCATAGCAGTAAGAGGAGGCTCA
Organism: Bacillus subtilis; assembly: GCA_021733665.1. Lineage (GTDB taxonomy): Bacteria > Pseudomonadota > Alphaproteobacteria > Rhizobiales > Rhizobiaceae > Pseudochrobactrum. The sequence continues at coordinate 18,276 of JAHREI010000011.1, read as the reverse complement.
CAACGTCATGATGTTGTGAGAGTGTAGCGATTTTTTGAAAGGAAGGTTCGTCAAAGGCGCAGAATGCGACAGAAATCAAAGCTAAACAAGCAAATATCGACCCAAAAAGCATAGGTTGTAACGTGCTTCAAGTCAACTAATGGTTTGTCTTGCTACATGGGACTACTTTTAATTGAGGATTTGTTGATGTGCCATGCGACAGCATTTCGCTCAATTATAACTCAAGGCGATTTATGGCCGGTTTATAAGTGCTACGCACAGACATGTTATTTCGGGCGCACAGCACTATGTTCTGCGCCCGAAAGTTATCAGCGATTAATGCGCAACTGTAAATGATACCACTGATTTAGCCTCATTTTGTGCTATCGTGCCATCATCATCGCGGCGATTAAGCCTGTTGCTGCTGTAATCAATAAATACTGATTATCGACTTTTACCCAGTGCTGGCCACGACCTGGTTTGCGCAGTCCATACCGTTTGTAATCACGCACCTCCTGATGGCGGCGCCAGTCACTATATCGTTGGCCCTTAGCCCAGCGCTTATTATAATGAGATTTATTATAATGAGATTTATTATAATGCTTGCCATAGGTTGGGCGGTTAGATTCATAGCGGTGCTGTTCCGCCTGACGAGAAGGATGAAAGTCACGAGCCTGCGCTAATGGCGCACCAACAAAAGTAAGCGCCACAGCTGCGAGGATAGATTTCTTAAACATGTTGCTCTCCTGTGTTGTCGCTTACAGACTATGGATTGGCAGATGAACCATAGATGAATGAATTCAATGTGTTAGATTACATATTCTTAATGTTGTGATTTTCATGGCTATTGATATGCCAAGCCTTGTTATCGACCGGCTTCAGGATGTTTGCCCTATCTTCTTGATGTTTATGGAAAAAACCATTCAGCCGCTAAGTGACGTTTTAAATTATACGCATCTTATTTTTGTAGCTTTCTGCTTTTCACTGAATGTGGGCAATTTGCTTCAGACACTGGTCAGGAGGTAGGACTGTCTGGGTGGGATTACCGGTCGATAGCGATAGGTGATCGTAAATAACCCAGAGCCTGTCTTTTTTGATTTAAATGTCGTTTGCGGAACTCCAAGCACCTATATGCGTTCTTGCTAGAGCTGACAGGAGTTTGTTATGAGCGCAAAAAAATTGTTATTGGCCGCATTAGGTTTGTTCGCAGGCTATAAACTATACAAAGCTGGTAATCCCCAAATTCCTGATAATGTAACGCCGGTAACCAATTTTGAGCTGAGCCGATATTTGGGGAAGTGGTTTGAGGTTGCTCGCGTAGAGAACCGCTTTGAAAAAGGTTTGATTAAAACGACAGCTGAGTACACTCTGAACGGGGATGGCACGGTGAATGTACTCAATAGTGGTCTGGTTGAGTCCACGGGAAGACATAAACGCGCTTCAGGAACGGCAGTCTTTGTCAGAGTTAAAGACGAGGGGGCTCTCAAGGTTTCTTTCTTTAGGCCATTTTATGGTGGCTATAATATTGTTGATCTGGATGAAGATTATCAATGGGCGATTATTGTTGGCTCCAGCCCCAAATATTTTTGGGTTTTATCCCGCACTACAGAAGTTTCGGAAGAGCTGAGTGCACGAGCAATTAAGGTCGCATCAGAAGTAGGGATTGTCCCTCATAATATTAAATGGGTGCAACAAAATTAAAAAAGCTTGATCGTCACCTTGTTTCGGACACAATCGCTATCTATATTTCTCCATAGACGTTGCTCAGCAGCGCGTTTCTCACAGCGCTCGCAAACGTCATCATAAATTTAAGCCTTTGACCACGGATGTACTGGCACTGGAATTTAAATTATGGATAGGAAGGTCGGTGCAGAGTTGCCCCGGCCTTTTTTATTGCCTGCTTAACCGATGAATTTGGGGGTTGGGTGCCGTGAACCATAATCGGCACGCAAAGATCGCTTTTATACTTTAAAATCAGAGCATAATTTTATCTTGAGATGATCCAAGTTTAAGGAATTATGGTCTGGGCTCGTTTGTATCACTGTCAGAGTGAATTTTTCCATTTGAGAACATCCACAGAGTAAGCAGTGCGAAGATCACAATTATTATTGCGACGTCGAAGGTGCCCATAGCACAAGCAATGCCGATTGCTCCTGTTGCCCATAGGCTTGCAGCTGTTGCTGTGCCTTTTACAGATGTGCTTAACCGGAGGATCGCACCGCCACCGATAAAGCCCATGCCGGTAATGATCCCTTCAATAATTCTTGCCTGCGCTTCAGGGTTCGCTGTTGTGATACCTTCGGTTGCCTGAACGAAACCACAGCTGGCTACTGCGACGAGAGGAAAGGTACGAAGTCCGGCACTTCTTTCCTCCCGTTCCCGATGCCAGCCTATTGGTAGCGCTAAAATATATGCTGCAGCCAGAGCAATAACATGTGGCCAGATGTTAAAATTGTCGGCACTTAGAGTAGACATAAGAGCTGTCTGGAATGTGTCCATATTTTTCCTCCCAAACTGTCACTGTGGAGGGGAAACGCTGAACAAAGATATATGTTCCGAAGCACGGATAAGCGCTTCAGCAGAGTGCTGCTAAGCAATAGTGAAATATTCAAGTTACATCATTGGTTTAAGCGGCTGTTCCGATGGCTTTGAACCAACTTCGACAATTATTGTGATTGAGGTTTTTCTTGTGCTGCCCAATCAGGTGTTATGCCGTTTTTTCCCATGATCCCATATTCGCCGCCCGTTTGAATAAACCAAATACTGAAAGCTATGGTCATAATCAAAAAGATACCTACAGAGACAAGATTACGGGTTTTCCGTTTTCTGCGCCTCAGCAATAAATATGTGCCAGCCCCAACGGCGGCAGATAAAACATAGGCAGCGATCATTGGGCATCCTGAATGCAAGAAGTTAAGTTGGTGAAATTTATGCCGGACGAATGAAGAAGTGAAGCTGAATAAGAGCTTGCAATCAGAACAGCAGCTTAATCGCGCTTTAAGAGATATTCGCTGACAGGTGCCTGCACTGTTTTCAATGCGATCCCTAATGCGCAATATTCCTTAGGAGAAGACTCCCACTTAACACCACGCTCAAGAAAGAACTTCCGTAATTCTTCGCTTGTTTTTGCCTTGTCATTTATGCCGGCGGCATTCATAAACGCCTCACTAGACGTGAATTGGCTCTTCGCTGTAGCCATTATCAAATCTCTCCGGTCATTCAGCTTTGCATCATCTGCATTAAAGTCCGCACACATTTCGACAATACGCTGGGTTATTGCTTTCATAAGAACCGTTTCTCTCATTTGCTCTGCTGTGACACGCTGGTTGATACTCAACTCTGAAGTCAGCGCAGGAGCTGAGAAAATGGAAAGCAGGAATGCTAAAGTGAGTAAAGTTTTTTGCAATTAATGCCTCTGTTGTGGTTTGTCTTGTACGGACTATGATACGGAGCAGAGAATTCTTATTACATATGGTTTCGCACTAATATTTACCGCCCAACGTCAAGATGAAAAATATTCGATCTCACCGGTGACGGGATAAATTATGGTGCCGGATCATGTTCAGTTGTGGTTATGTAAACGCTATTCAACACGGCCAATACCGCTGCGGTTTTTATCATAATGCTTCATGCCGGGAAACGCAGGCAACCAGGATTCACGTCTTATAGTCCATAATTCATAGCTTGGTATGAACTGATCCGGTGCATCGAGAGAGCCTAAATTTACTTCGATCTCATCAGCACTTACGCCAAATACGGATGATCCGCACTGTGGACAGAAATGCCGTCCGTTGTAGTTTTGCGTATTACTGGTAACTGTGACTGCTTCTGCAGGAAAAATCGCAGAAGCATGAAACAGTGCGCCATGATGTTTGCGGCAGTCCATACAATGACAGACCCCTATACGATAGGGTGCGCCTGATGTCTCAAGTCTTACACTTCCGCAAAGACAACCTCCGGTGAAACGGTTCATTTTTTTCCTCCTTGTTTGTTTGAGGAATTGAACTGCGAAACTGTCAGTCAAACAAGACGCATTTTTACATTTGTGTAAGGTGGGGGGGGGCTGCCTCTTGACGGATATGCGAACCAGCGCGGAGTAGTATGAAGGATTTGCAGGAAGAAACAACGCTCAGCTTATAGGTCAAAGTTGATTGCAGCCTCATTGGTAGCTGAAAAATTCACTGATCGCGCGATCATCCAGCGTAGTGATTTCCAAGAAACAATGAAATTCATTCTGAAGATTTTTAAATCCGTATGTTTTTAAGCCTCCGGCATATTTATCAATGCTTATAGGCCCTATTTTTATGTCGCAGATAAAACATAAGACATCTTATAAATAGTACATTGGAAATTACCATGAACCATATCAGTAAGAGCATATTAAACCACGCGACGGGTCTAACTAGTGCAAACTTAATGAGAAGGGAAAATGATAATAATTCTCTCAATGCAAATTTTAAAAGTCAGAATTTAAATCTAAAAAACATAGCAATCAAAAAATACTCCATTCGCTCTTTCCGCGATACACTGCTAGCAAGCAGTTTTCTGTTCTTTATGCTTGGTACGGTGAGTTCCGCTCAGCAGATTTATGACGGTAATGCTGGCCTTTTAGGGGCCAGTGGCAGTTTTGCAGGAAATTTTGCCAATATCATCGGCAGCAGCAATTCATTAGGGTTTATCGCGCGAGATGATAATGGTGAGCTGATTTTAAACAACGCTAATGCCATTGTTGATTTCAGCAATGGAACCATACCGGATTTTGTTGTTGTAGGTTATTCCGCTTTATTTGGCACAACAGACAAAACATCTGCAACCAATGAAAATACATTAACACTGACGAATGGCTCGGTTAACGGGGATATTTACGTTGGATTGAGCCACTATACAGATGTTGTCCCAGCTGTCGATTGCCAGAAGCTTGGTAAATGCGATGTGCAGAGCAAACTAAGTGGATTGTCTTTAGAGGCAGGCAGTAATCAAATCCTGTATAATTTGAGCAATTCAAGCACCAAACAGGGCCGCTTAAATGCGGGTGTCGCAACGACACGTCAGGTTTTTGGTACAATTACAGGTGGGAATAGCAGCTCTCATTTTGCCCAGGCTTTTCCTGAGGTGCAAAACAGTGATTTCAGCACTGCGAAAAATATCATTCAGGTTAATGGCAATGACAACACAATCAATGGTGGTTTGAATGCCGGTGAAGCTGGCATCTATCAAATTGTGGATGGCCTGCAGACAGGTACGGCGTCAGATGCCAGTGCCAAAGTATTTGCAAATGTATTAAAGAATACGCTTACCAGCAGCGAAAATACACTCACTATTGCCGGCCACAGAAACACTATGGTCGGTAGCATAGACGCTGGTACAGCCCATATTTCACAAAATTTTGGTAAGCTTCAAGGTAATTTGAACGAAACCGGTATTTTGTGGTCAATGAGTAAAACAAATGAAAATACATTATATGCAAGTAACAATACAATTTCCGTCACCGGTACCGGAAATCATTTTGGTAAAAATGTTAACTCCGGAAATGCAAGTATTATCATTAATTATGAAGCAGCAAATACTGATGGTCAGCCTTACGTAATAGATAAAAAGAGGGCAGTTAAAACGTCAAAAATTGATCACTCAAGTTATAGCAATCAGCTTAAAAGCAATAAAAATAGTATTTTTATTGCTGGAGAAAACAATACATTTGGCGAGAACATTAATTCTGGCGTTGTTGAAATAAATCATAATTACGGTGACGCAATTAATAATGTTAAAGATAACATCCTGAATTTTACCGCTGGCAGCAGAACCGGAAATACGCTCACAAGCGATGAGAATACTATTGTGCTTAGCGGGAATGGTAATCAAGTATCTGGTGATTTAACTGCGGGTTCTGCAATATTGAGCCATAACTTTGGCAATCTTGCGGGAACAGGAGTTGTGCATGGAAGATTTGATTTTCAGTCAAATCAATTAACCAGTAATAAAAATACCATTTCCATACTTGGAGATAATAATATTATTCTTGGTGATCTGCGTGCAGGAACTGCACTCTATCAACAGAATTATAAGAGCATTAAGGATAATTCGTCCGGCTCAGCTTTCGTAAATAGTAGTAAATTTTTTAGTAATGAAAATACGATCAATGTTCGTGGTAAAAACAATAAAATTACTGGCGATTTAATATCCGGTTATGCCGGCATTAAATTAGCCGTCGATGATGCAGCCAATATTAAGGAATTTGACGAGCTACAGGTTAGTTTCATCGAAGCTGAAGCGAACAATAATAAAATCAACATTGATGGTAGCAACGAATTTGAAGGTAATATCTATGGCGGCTATGCCAGTTTTTCTATTGGAAAACCGAATACAGCGGATACAGTCATAATTGAAGCTAAGACTGGAAATTATATATATGCAACCAATAATACAGTGACTATTAATGGCAATAATACCATTAATAATACCAATAGTTCAATTTACGGCGGCTATCTTGAATACAGCATAATTGGCGGCAAAGAATATAAGCCTCAAAAATATGATGTATTCACGGGAAACACGCTAAATTTTGGAAATACAAAACCGATTACTGTTGGTACAATTGGTAATTTCCAAACCTATAATTTCACTCTGAACCCGCTCATGGCAAATTCCAAAACGGCCATGATCACTGCTGATCAGATTATATTTGATACAAATGCAGACAATACAAACAGTAAGGGGACTGTGAAATCGGATGTTTATGTGACAGGCATTCACTCCGGAAAAGTTTTACCAAAAGGCACACAATTTGTTTTGATGAAGGGAAATATTACTGGGGAAGGCCAAGGGCATGAAACAAAAGATGTCAAACAGGTTCAACAAGGCATATCTCTTCTTTACGATGTTGAAACCAAAGTCAACAAAGAGAATGCTCTCGTTACAGCCGTCATTCTTGCAGGGCACGACCCAGAAAAACCAGAACCTAAGGTAAACCCTCAGCTCAAATCATTGCTGGAGGGTAATCTTTCCGGTTTAATGCTGTTGACGAGACAGGCTGATAATATTGCAGATAACACCTTCAGTACCATCACAGAACAGAACCAGCATAAAGGTTTGGTTCCTTTTATTCAGGCCTCCGGTCATACAAGCCGTTATAAAACCGGTTCTCATATTGACGCCAATGGAGCATTGATAACAGCGGGTGTGAGCTATCAGGCAGAACAGCTGACAGCGGCTGCTTTTTTTGAATATGGTACAGCCGATTATGATACCTATAATTCATTTGCGAATGTCGCAAATGTTCATGGTAAAGGTGACAACCGCTATTATGGTGGCGGTTTGTATGGCTACTATGATTTTTCTAATGGCTTCTATATGGACGCCTCTTTGCGCGGCGGACACCTGCGCACAAAATACTCGACTGCAGATATACGGAATGCCGCTACAGGTGAAGCAGCACGTTATACTCTGGACGGGAACTACATGAGTGCGCATGCCAGTGCCGGTTATAAAATCAAACTCAACGATGCCAATCAGCTCAATACTTCGCTGAGATACCTCTGGACACAAACAGATAGTCACGATGTGACCATAGCCGGAGATAATTTTTATTTCGACAAGCTTAAGTCTAATCGCATCCGTTTGAATGCAGAAAATCAGTATAACTACAATCAAAATTGGTCATTCTTAGCCGGATTAGGTGTTGAGTATGAATTTGATGGCAAAGCCACGGGTAAAACCTATGGCCGTTTCGACATTGATGCCCCAAGTGTCCGTGGGTTCACGACGATCGGAACATTAGGCGTTCGTTTCCAGCTCACGGAGAATAATCGTCTGAATGTTGATTTCAAAGGCAACGCTTTCCTTGGTAAGCGTGAAGGTGGAAATCTGTCTGTAAAACTGAAATACGCCTTTTAAAAATATAGTTTATATATAGGCCTGCTATCCGTGTAAATGATAGCAGGCGTATATATTCAGCTAGTTTTTGTTCAGGCTTTATTTCAAAATGTTGCGGTTACAATCACGGTATCTGTATAGGATCCCGCTGCCGGCGCGTGTGCCAAAGGCGTCAGGATTTGCGCGCAAACCTGATGATTATTGATAGCATTGACCGTGTTACCGGTTCCGGACAAAAGGGTTTTATCATCCCATGGAATATTGCAGCCCGCTTGCCATAATTTATAAGGCAGGAAATTATCTTCGCTTTTCATATTAGCAATATCGTCTTTGGCATAATTACCTTTGCTGATACTGATTTTATAGGGCGTTTGATAGGTGCAGCGAATACCGATATTTCCATAGGCGCGGGTTTGTTTTCTCCCGTTGCTTGCAATATCAAGACTGTTTTGATCGCCGAAATCAATGTCCTGAAAATTCTCCATCCGGCAATTTTGCGCAACCGTTGCTGTTGTTGCAAAGCTGGTGAAGAGCGTTCCGTCCGGATTGGCAAGACCCGGATTACAGGACGACTTGATCCCGTTATTGAATTGATATTGGGTTACCAGCTGATAGGTTGAACTGTAGACACCTGACCGCACCCGATCTTGCTGCTGTCTGCCAAGGTAAGACAGGATAAATTGTTGTGATGCTGTCGTTGTTGGAGTGGCCGCAGACCATGTTGCATAATGGGTCCATCCGGTTGTGGCGCTGGCCGAGCCGAAGCCTGCCAGTGTTTCATTCCCGCCTCCTGCCAGTTTCATCTGCCAGCCAAGTCGGGAGTCCGCATCACGGGTCTGATAGAAAACATTGGCTTGTGAATTGGTTGAAGGGCTGCCCGGAGCCTGAATGTAAGTGCAGAACTGAATGCTGGTATATTTAACCGGCGAAGTACATTCATACTCCAGCTGACTGATTGCCGATGCACTTGAATTTGATACGATATCAAGCGCAACATTGCCGAAAGAACCCATATTTTTGAGCCTGCAGTTGCCACCGGCAGCGGCAGCTGGTGTGGTATGGCTCATAAGAGCTGCTGCGACGATAATTGGGGCGAATAAGCAAAAAGGGAGCATTATGCTTGCAGGTTGATAGCTGTCAGCCTTTTTACGCGGATAGATTATATCAGAAACATGCATCATCAGTCTCCGTTTCATTGACATAGAACACCTGCAATCTCCGGCAAGGTGCCGCTGACCGGTTTATAGGTGAAACTGGCATGGCAGCTTCCCAGCCCATCAGGCAATGTAATGGTCAGATCATTGCGTGCTGCCAAATCGGTCAGCCACACTTTGCCGTCGTAGCCTACTGCTGCAACCTGATCCGTTCCGTCGCGTTTGACCTCGGCTCCTAATGGCAACGGCTCCCCTTGCGGATTGGTGAGAATAACTGTTGCCGCATTCAGTTTTTTCGCACCGAAATCGACGACAACACCAGACCGGTCTGCAGGAATAACAAGCGATTGTGTGCTGTCAGGCTGCAAATCCAGCGGCAGATTTTTCGGATCAATCGTGAGACTGTTTTCTTGATAGGACTGCAAATCCGGTATGAAGGCACGTCCGCCGGAATTGGTCGTCGTAATAAGACGCCCATTTAAGGAAACCGGTGCATTCGGCCCGCCGCCTTTTACAATTGCAAAAGCATCATCCACCTGATTGACAAAGAAGATACCGCCACCCGCGATAATAAGCGCCCCGTCTACTGTGGCTGTAATCCGTCCGTCATCACCGGACTGATCAACCGAGCCGGAAATATCGCCGACAGAGGCATGATATTTCGCCGATGCCGAACGTATTCCTTTGCCTTTTCGTGTTTCGCGATCTCTCAAAGACCAGCTGAGAGGGTCTTCACCGAGAATACCGGATTTCGTCAGGCTTGTTTCAATGCCGTCTTTATCTGCACTGACGAGCGCATTTTTATTATTTCCGATCGGAATACTAAGACCGGCGAAAACACCATAATTGCTGCGTTTGTCGAGATCTGTATAGCCGGTGACAAAAATTGATGCTTTCTCAAAAATTGTCCGTGACCATGAGGCGCTCAGAAGACTGATATTACCGTCCTCACCTGCGCCGCGAACACGGGAATAGTTAATCCCGAGTGTTGAAGGATCAAACCGAAGAGGAAAGGAAACGCCAATTGTGTCAATACTGGTGGCGCGCACTGAGACCGGAATTTTTTCGTTGTGCTTACGTCCGACAACAAGACTAATATCATTATACGCGCCAAAACCCCGGCTGGTGCCGGCATAGAATGCGTAACCATTATAACCGGTTTGATAATTAACCGAGACGCGGCCTCCGCTTTCAGAGATGTCGTCGGCGTTAAAACGGCTGCCGGACAATGATGTGCTGATCGATCCGAGTTTTCCAAGACTTGTGGTAAAACCGGCGCCGCCATTGTAGAGGCCGCGGGTTGCTTCAAAATGGCCTTCCAGAGTGAGCCAGTTTGTCAGCCCATACCGTGCACTGGCAGAACCGGCGAGATCATGGTCATAATCAAAGGAGCTGTCGCCATAGTTCAGGCGGGGAAACCCGAGCTCGGTCGAAAAATCAAAAATGCCTTTGGCCAGCATGTCGGCACTGTAATAATAAGCATATTGGGAGCGTATTTCGCGCCCGAGTGCATCACGCATGACAATACTGGCGTCACCTGCACCGCTGAAGAACGGCAGGCCGCTGAAATCAAAAGGGCCAGCCGGAACATCGCCGGAATAGACCTTGATATTATTGAGATAGAGATCAAGCGATGAGGGAACCGCAGCACTGCCGGAAAGCGTGGGAACCGGAGCTGTCACCAGATCGGGACGCAGGTTGAAATTGCGTTTGAACTGAAACCCGCCAAACCGCCAGGATGAGTTCCAGGAAAATCCACCGGAAACACTGTCCCCAAGCTGATAAACCAGAGCATGCTCCGGATCGGTATAGCGCCATGAGCTGTCCAGACGGGTCAGGCCGGTTTTGAGATCATTCGTCTTATCGACCAGTGCGTCAAAGCGGCCTAAGGCTGAGGTTGAAGCCACACCAAACGGGGTTAGAATCCGCGCATCAAAACTGCCGCTGAAGGCTTTGTGTGATCCTGCTCCCCAACCGGCCGCTCCGTACAGGGTATAATTCAGGACAAAGCCCGGACTGGAGCGCACGCTGGAAAAATCAATCGGTTTTTCCTCCGAGCCAAGCGCAACAGTATTGGGTATACGGGCGGCATCGGGTGCTTTGAAGCGGATAAGCTGCGCAGGTTCATCATATTGCCATGTCACCCCTTTCAGCGTGTCAAGTTTAATCAGGCCATCGAGGCCGATGGTTCCTGTTGCCGGTTTAATTCCGGCGGTTTGCAGATCGCCCGGTGTGGCGGCAAGCTTGCCATCGGGCAGAAGTTGAAATGCGGCAAGTGCATTTGTCGCGTGGTCATTGATAACAACACCCAGCATCAGACTATGTGTGGCAGTTGCATCGGGAGGTATTTCCTGCGCCATGGGTAGTCTGGTGCCTGCCATCAGCAGGCACCAGATCATTGCAAGTTTAGCGCCCCGCCGAGACCACTGCGGTTTGATTAACAGCATAGTCGTCCCCTTTGGCCGTGATGGTAACATGAGAGCCCGCATTGACCGGACCGGCCGCAGCCGTCCAGCGCATTGTGCTGCCGGGCAGCACATAACCGTTCAGACCAGCTCCGAAACTCACGGGTTTTCCGGCTGCAGCCACAGCCAGATTGGCAAGTTTGGCGTGGCGTTTGCCATTATTGGTCGCTTCAACGACCAGATTTTTACCTTTGCGCTGCACAGACCAGCTGACATCTGCGCTGGCGGAACGATCCGAGAAAAACACCGGAATAGAATAGCGCGTAATCAGATCAACAGAGGTGCGGCGGCGGTGCACATTGACCTCAGGTAGCTCGTCGATCAGCAGCCGGTAGCTTTCCTCGATTTTTTGTACGGGCGTATCCGTATGTGCCACGCGGATTGTATAGGCTTTTCCGGGCTGCACCTGGGTGGCAGGCGGGCTGACAACCACATCTGTTGCCGGTGTCAGCTGATCGGCACCATTAGCCTGTGTCCATTTGAAAACACGGATTTGTATATTGCTGGGACTGTCGCTTTCATTGCGCAGGGTCAGAGAGGCGGTGCGGGCAGGCGCTGTCAGGTCGAGGGACACCGGCGACACCTGTAAAGATGCCGCCTGTGTTGCGCTAACGAAAACCAGCCCGCAGACAAGTGCCAGAGGCACAGAAAGTCTGGACATGTTTTGTCTCCGGAAAGAGGGGAATTAGTACGTTACTTCGATTGCAACCGTATCGGTATAGTCGCCAGCTGGAGGAGTAATCGCGGCTTTATAAATCCTACCATAGATTGTATGTTTTTGGTCGCTTCCATCACCAGTTGCCGATTTGGCATAACTGTTATCAAAACTACCGTAGGGGCCAGCCCAGTAATCTTGAGGTGTTTGTAGACGAGCTGCAGTTTTAAAGAGGCCATATCGTATGGTGTTATTGCCTAATCTGAGTTGACGAATACCATCATAGTTTTGTCCTGAATTTAAACCAATTAAATATGCTTGGCCTTTTGAGCACTGAACTGTAATAGACGTTTCCGCGTCATGATCTTTATCTGTGATCGTTGTCAGATTACCGAAATCCAGTGTGGCATTCTTGGTTTTCAGGGTGCAGGCAGCACCGATACGGGCTTTGACCGTTAAGGTTCCTGTATCTGTGGCGGCATAGGCAGCAGGTGTGAGACTTGCCGACAGCGCCAGAGCGGACAGGCCGAGCATTATCTGTTTGATTGTCATCATTATCTCCATAGGATTAGTCATGCATGGGGGTGTGTTTGTACGGCAAGTGAGCCATTTCAGGCCAACAGCAGCCGTTGCAGCAGTACTTATGTTGCACTGCCCCATGCCAACATGCAGTCAAATGCATGCGTACAAATAGTCTTGATATGTTTAGTCTTCAGGGAGAGTTAGTACTCTACTGTGATTGCAACCGTATCAGTATAGTCGCCAGCTTGAGGGGTGGTGGCAGCTTTATAAATAACACCATAAACAGGATATTTCTGGTCAGTCCCATCGCCCGTTGCTTGCACGGATCTGTTAGCGAGTCCGTTTTCCCAATATTTATCTAACCAGTATTTTGTATGGGCAGAATCTAAAAAAATAAAATAACTAAGTAGTCCCGAACCTGATTGCATACGCCGTTCAAAAGATGTGTTCCAATCTAACGGATTTAAGCCCGGCCTCATGTAGATGTGATAAGCTTGACCTTTTGAGCATTGAACTGTAATCGACGTGTTTGCATCATGATTTTTATCGCTGATCGTTGTCAGGTTGCCGAAATCCAGTGTGGCATTCTTGGTTTTCAGGGTACAGGCGGCACCGATACGGGTTTTGACCGTTAAGGTTCCTGTGTCTGTGGCTGCATAGGCAGCAGGTGCGAGGCTTGCCGATAGCGCCAGAGCGGACAGGCCGAGCATTATCTGTTTGATTGTCATCATTATCTCCATAGGTTGGTCATGCATGGGGAGGTATTCGTACGGCAAGTGAGCCATTTCAGGCCAACAGCAGACGTTGCAGCAGTGCTTATGTTGCACTGCCCCATGCCAACATGCAGTCAAATGCATGCGTACAAATAGTCATGATATGTTTAGTCTTCAGGGAGAGTTAGTAGGTCACCGTGATCGCAACAGTATCGATATAGTCACCGGCTGGAGGGGTGGCCTGTTTGCCAATGCGCCCATAAATAGGAATTTTCTGGTCAGTTCCATTGCCGTTTGCCTTTATAACTGCATAATTACCCCATCCTTGAGTACGTGCTGCGTTTTGGTAAAGCCCATACCTAATATAGTTATCGCCCGATTTCATTCTGCGGCTACTCTCGCCTACATTCGCTCCATCGTTTAAGCCTACAGAATAGGCCTGATCTTTTGAGCACTGAACAGTAATTGATGTCTCTGCATCATGATTTGCATCACCAATCGATGCCAGATTACCGAAATCCAGCGTGGCATCCTTGGTTTTCAGAGTACAGGCGGCACCAATATGTGCTTTTACAGTTAAAGTTCCTGTGTCTGTGGCTGCATAGGCAGCAGGTGCGAGGCTTGCCGACAGCGCCAGAGCGGACAGGCCGAGCATTATCTGTTTGATTGTCATCATTATCTCCATAGAACGGCTATCGTCTTGGGAGGATGATAGTCGCCGTGATCTTTATCTTTTGATGCGAGAGACATTATCCGCCAGCCAGCCAAGTGAGCATGAACGATTGCCGGTGCCTGTGCTACATTTGGCCATACGCACATGCATGCCGACAGACTAAAGCCTGCCGCAGAGGTCATGTGAAAAGCCGACAGAATGCGGATAGCGCGAATAAAGCATTCAGACGCCGATTATTATTGAACGACTGCAATCAGACCTCAAACCGGCTTCATCTGACATGAGTTCCGTAGCATGACGGCACATAAATTTATTCGCAGCGATGAATCTATATGTATAAATTCAATGTATTTCTCGTTTATTATAGTTTCACATGAATTAAATTTCCTGATTATAGTGCAATTTCATGGCTTTATGCTGTTGTGTTGTTTTAATTTTATCGATATTTTCGATATCTATATATCGGATCGCATCATAAAATTAATTATTACAGCTCGACTCTATTTCTAAGTAATGATTCGTCAATTCCAAGAATTGACTCAAATTTATTGGTTGGTTTGTTATTGATCCCGTAATATTGGGTATGCAAGGCACTGTTAAGAATAGTCTGTGAAACGCTCATTTCGACCGGCGCATGTCTTAAATACTGAATTTTATAAGGAATTTTTCTTCGCAGAAAGTTGGATCTTCACTAAGGCGGCTTTGCACCAGATCCATGTATCTGCGAGCGGCGGGGAACACGTCAGCAGAGATGATGGGCAAAAAACTTGATCCGCAGCGCTTCAGCCGTAGGTTAGAGCAGAGGAGAACCTGTGGCGGCCAAGGGCCAGGCTTCGAGATAGGCAGGATCCGATGTCAGCGCAGGCAGGGTACTTTTTACTCACTCTCACAAACGCATTCTTAAAAAGTACCCAAAGATCAAATTATAACAGCTTATCAATTAATATTACGCTGCCATTTATGCTTGTGCTGATATGTCTATCAGTTAAAACTTAATAATAACTGATATATTGTATTTAAAAATTATTACAATCACATTAATTTAATAATATTTATTTGTATTCATAGGTTTATTATTTAAATAAGTTTGGGGATAAAATGAAATTAAAAGGATATAAATATTTAAAGAATTTAACTGTATTTTTATTTTTCAATTTATCCGCAAACAATGCTTTGGCTGCATGTGAATCTAATGTGATATGTATTACTCAAACTACAGACGCAGGTAATCCATCTGTGGTTGGAAGTTATAGTTGGGCAATCCAGCAAGCTAATGCTGGTGGCAATATGACCATTGGCTTTGATTCCGCAGTTTTTACAGGGGCTAATCCCAGGCTGACCTTAACCGGAGCAGGTGTCCAAACTCCACGACTATCCGTAGCGGCTACTATTGATGGTAGCGACATTCCTAATTTAACGATTGATGGAAGTAATCAAAGAGAAATCCTGTTTATCCGACCGGATGCACCTGATTCTGCCAATCCAATTCAAGTCGTTGTCAAAGGGGTGACGCTAGCCAATGGTAAGGCTCAAGGAGGCGCAGGTGGAGGGAGTTCGGGAGGTACATTTGGTGCGGGTGTATACAGGGTGATGAATTATACCGGCAGTCTGACCAATAATGGCCTGACGCTTGGCACACCGAATGCTGATCTCCGTGTTCAGACTTCGATCAATAATCAGGTTAATCTGGCCAATATGGCGGGAACATCACTCAATTTCTGGGATGGCGATGCAGGGCCGAAGAATGACGGCGTGATCCAGGGGGGGAATGGTACCTGGCTGGCAGGGGCGGCCAATAATAACTGGACTGACCAGACGGGCATGATCAATGCTGGCTTTGATGGTGCAATCGCTATTTTCGGCGGGGCTACTGGTACGGTTACGGTTGATAATAGTGCGGGTGCAGTCACAGCCTCCGGAATGCAGTTTATAACCGATGGTTATGTTCTTCAGGGCGGTGCACTTGGCCTGACAGGTGCGCAAGCAATAATCCGCGTTGGCGATGGCTCGGCTGCGAGTGCGGGTTATACGGCAACTATTTCTTCTGTCCTCACCGGCACATCGCAAGTGGTTAAGACCGATCTTGGCACACTGATCCTGTCGGGCACAAATACCTATACAGGCGGGACTGCGATCAATGGCGGTATTCTTGCGATAGACGCAGATGCCAATCTGGGTGCGGAGTCGGCTGTACTGTCCTTCAATGGCGGCACTCTGCGCACAATGGCAGACCTGGCATTCGTCCGCAACATTACATTGAATGCGGGTGGGGGTATATTTGATACCAATGGTAATAACTTGACTGCGCTCACAACTATCTCGGGTGCGGGCGCCTTGACTAAAATAGGCACAGGTACTCTGACACTGGACGGCGTAAATATCCATACCGGCGGCACTGCCATGAATGGCGGTGTTGTTGCGGTGCTCGCAGATGCCAATCTGGGCGCAGCAGCAATGGCACTATCCTTTGATGGCGGTACTCTGCGCAACACAAATAGCTTTACCACGAACCGTGCGATAACACTCAATGCTGGCGGCGGCACATTTGATACCAAAGGTACTTTGGTCATAAGATCAGTAGTCTCAGGTGAGGGCGCTTTAACCAAAACCGGCATAGCTATCCTGGCCTTGTTTAGCACGAACACCTATACCGGCGGCACTGCGCTCAATGGCGGTGAGATTGAAGTACGTGCAGATGCCAATCTGGGAGTAGCATCGAGTGCATTGTCTTTTGATGGTGGTCGTTTGCGCACGGTATCTGGTTTCAACATGAATCGTGCGACAGTGCTCAATGCGGGTGGCGGTACATTTGATGTAGCGATAGCGACATTGGTTCAAACCGGAGTAATCTCGGGTGCAGGTGCGCTAACTAAAAGCGGCACAGGTACACTGACCCTGTCGGGCACAAACACTTATGCGGGTGGTACAACGATTACTGCGGGTCAGGTGATTGCCATGAATGGCAGTGCGCTTGGTACCGGCGCTGTCGCCAATGCCGCTGCACTGGAACTTAGCTTTGCCACAGATCAGACCTTTGCTAATGTTATGTCCGGAACAGGGGCTCTGACCAAGACGGGCGCGGGTACAGTCACATTAACGGGCACTGATAGTTCTGCTGGTGCGGTTTCGGTTGTCAATGGTGGCTTCACACTGTCTCAGGCAGGAACTTTCACGGCCGCAAGCTATACAATGGCAGCCAATACGACGACGACGATTGACGGTTCTTCGAAGCTGAGCGTGACAGGAGCTTTCTCACAGAACGCTAATTCAACTCTGAATACTGCCATCGGCGTAAATAATCCGCCGATTGTGTCTGCCAACACTGCAACACTTGGCGGTACGCTGAATATTACTGGCTTTAACGGTAATTTAGCGACAACAGCCAGCGCTCTTGCGAATAATACAGTAACAATCATCAATACGACCAACGGGATTACCGGTAACTTTGCTTCAGTAAATATTGACGGGGCGGTGAGCCCTGTTGATTATGTGGTCCGGACCGCCGACAAGAGTGCAGATAACAGGCAATATAATGTCGGCTTTGGTCTGACTTGGTTTGCCGGACCTGTAGCGGGTGATGGTGTCTTCACGCTGGCCAATGCGGCTGATGCCTTTGATGTGGATGTTGTGCTTTCTAATCAGACCGGTCCCTTTACGAGTGGCTGGAGCGGCAATGAGCTGACTAAGGCAGGCGATGGCACATTAACACTGTCTGCTGTCAATACTTACACTGGTGCAACTGAAGTCAATGCAGGGACTTTGCGCACAGGCATTGTCAATGCTTTTGCGCAGAGCAGTGCGGTGACGCTTGCCTCGGGCACCACGCTTGATCTTGGTGGCTTTAATCAAATTGCCAGACAGCTCTCTGGTACGGGCAATGTTACGCTGGGTTCTGGTGTTCTGACGGCGGATATAGCTACGGCCGCGACTTTGAGCGGTGTGATCTCCGGTACAGGCAGTCTTATCAAGACGGAAACCGGCGATTGGACATTATCAGGCGCCAACACCTATGCGGGCGGCACTGCCATCAATGGCGGTGTTGTTGCGGTGGGCGCAGATGCCAATCTGGGTGCCGCAACGGGTGCATTGTCCTTTGATGGCGGTACTCTGCGCACAACCGCAGGCCTGAACATGAACCGTGCGACAGTGCTCAATGCGGGTGGCGGTATATTTGATGTGGCGACGGGCACATTGGCTCAAGCAGGAGCAATCTCAGGTGCAGGTGCTTTGAGCAAAACCGGCACAG
>JAHREI010000010.1 GCA_021733665.1 Bacillus subtilis | reverse complement strand
TTCCAATCAGCCAATCTCAAGGGCGAAGCTCTCTGCCGCTAGCAGCGCCGCCGCCCTCGTTGTTGAGCTCATATAGACCCCACCCAACCAAACTGTCAACACGACAAAACAAAAATAATGCAATTTTCTCAATCTTTCTTTCCACAGGGAAAACTTCAAATTTTAAGAAATTATTAGCCATCAACCAGAACTCGTTAATTCAGATTCGATAGCTTACCCCCTCCCTCCCTGCTCACAGCATTTGATACCTGTAAGCAGCTGCGCTACACATAGAGTGCAATAACTATATAAAGCAGGGAACACCGCTTACATGCTGACTAAAAAAGGGAAGTACGGCCTCAAAGCCATGGTACATCTGGCCGAAGCCCCGCAGGACAATCTCATTTCTGTGGGCGAGATTGCCAAAGCCCGCAATATACCGCGTAAATTTCTGGATAATATTCTGACGGATTTGCGCGTAGCCGGTTTCGTGCAAAGCCGCAAAGGCAAAGGTGGCGGCTTTTGTTTAGCCAAGCCTGCCGATCAGATATCCATCGGCAATATTATTCGTAGCCTTGACGGCCCACTGGCCCCCCTCCCCTGCGCAAGCAAGACCGGATATAAAGCCTGCGAGGATTGCATCGAAGAAGACTGCAAAATCCGCCGCATGATGCTTGAAGTGCGTGAAGCCATCGCCAATGTGCTGGACAAGCGCACACTGGCAGATGGCTACAGCGATTATTGACCGTAATTACTGCAGGCAGGTCTTGAGCGACGTCGCAAGATTACGGATCAGCTGCGGATAAAGCTCCGGTCCATCCTGAAGCTCAGCGCCAAGCGGGTCCAGAACGCCCGTTTTGGCCTGCGTTCCTTCCAGAACAGTTTTAACCAGAGAAGATTCAAATTGCGGCTCGGAAAAGACGCATGTTGCGCCCAGTGATTTTACCTTGGTCTGAATTTCACGGATACGCGCTGCCCCGGGCGCTTTTTCCGGGTTCACTGTAATAGAGCCTGCCGATGCGAGGTCAAAACGGCGCTCGAAATACTGATAGGCATCGTGGAACACAATATATGGCTTAGTGCGCACCGGCTCGAGCTCTGCAGATACTTCTTTCTGCAACGCGTCAATCTTATCGGCATAGGCCGCCGCATTCTCCTGATATTGCTTTGCATGCTCCGGATCAGCCTTACTCAAAGCCTCTGCAATCGGCTCCAGCATTAATTTGGCATTTTGCGGGTCAAGCCAGATATGCATATCATCATTCTGATGGTCATGCACATCAGCCTCCCCGTCATGACTGTGACTATGCCCGTGATCGCCATGATCATGCGCTTCAAAATTACCGCCTTCACGAGCCGACAGGATTTCAAGCCCCTTTACCTGATCCAATTGCACGATTTCCGCTTTTGCACCGAGACTACCCAAAGGCTTGGTCAGGTAAGTTTCCATTTCCGGCCCTACCCAGAAAATGACCTTCGCCTTTTCCAGCGCCCCCGCATCCGAGGGTTTCAGACTGTAACCATGTTCCGATGCCGCGCCTTTAACGATAAGCTCCGGCTCCCCTGCTCCCTGCATCACCGCGGATACCAAGGAGTGGATTGGCTTGATGGAAACGACGACATCACCTTTTTCAGCGGCAAAAACAGCTTGCGATGAAACAGACAACAGAGCGGATGCAAGCAAAACCCGTATAACAGACATAAAACCTCACATAAACGAATTGAACGCCATCACGGTTGCAATGACAAAGTGCAGATACAATATGTTATAAAGTTACATTATTGCGTAATGCTATAACGTATGAGATAACCCGTGACAAGAGCACAAAATGCTTTTCTGAAACCCGAAAGCGAACAATGCATCATCCGACATCAGTTGCGCCTGCCGTACCGAAACCTGACATTCTTCTGCGTTTAGAAAATGCAGGTATTGAACGAAACAACCGCTGGCTGGTTCGCAATATTACGCTCGATCTGCATCGCGGTGAGATCGTGACCTTAATCGGCCCCAATGGCTCCGGTAAAAGCACCACGGCGAAACTGGCGCTCGGCATCCACAAACCGGATGAAGGATCGGTGAAGCGCGACAAGCATTTACGCATCGGTTATGTACCGCAAAAAATCACTATCGATCCCAGCCTTCCGCTCACTGTTGAGCGAATGATGCGTATGACCGCATCATTGAGCAAACAGGCAATTGATGAAGCACTCACTCTTGCTGGCATACCGCATTTGCTCAATGCACAGGTGGTACATTTATCCGGCGGTGAATTTCAGCGTGTGCTGCTTGCCCGTGCTTTTGGCTGTAAACCGGACTTATTGGTTTTGGATGAGCCACTGCAAGGCGTCGATTTTGCGGGTGAGGCAGAGCTTTATGAGACCATTGCCAAATTCCGTGACCATACCGGCTGCGGTGTGCTGATGATCTCCCATGATCTGCATATTGTAATGGCTGCAACAGATCGCGTGATCTGTCTCAACGGTCATATCTGTTGTAGCGGCACACCGGTCGACGTTGCCGCAAGCCCAGAATATGCCAAACTATTTGGCCTGCGCTCACCACGCGGCGCAAAAATACCACCATCTCTGGCTGTCTACACACATCACCACGACCATACTCATCTGGCTGACGGGCGTGTGCAACATGCAGACGGCACAGTGACCGATCATTGCCACCATGACGACGGGCACCATCACCACGACAGCGAATGCAAATCAGAAGCCGGCGGACATAAACATGCTTGATGACTTTTTCTTCCGTGCCATGCTTGCCGGTGTAGGCCTTGCTTTGATCACAGGACCGATCGGTTGCTTTATAGTCTGGCGACGCATGGCTTATTTTGGTGACACCATGGCTCATTCAGCTCTGCTCGGCGTAGGCCTCGCCATGCTGTTCGACCTCAATATCATGATCTCCGTCTTTGTGATTGCCTTTACCATCGCTATGCTGCTGGTGGTTTTGCAAAAACGGCACACGCTTTCAGCAGATTCTCTGCTCGGCATTCTTTCCCATGCCACCCTGGCTTTCGGCCTTGTGCTGGTTGCTTTCATGTCATGGATCCGCTTCGATCTGATGTCACTGCTTTTCGGCGACATTCTCGCGGTATCCGTTTCAGACCTCATCGCTATTTATGCCGGTGGCGCACTGATATTAGCAGTGCTCATTAAATTATGGCGACCATTGCTTGCCGCAACGATCAGTGATGACATTGCCCGCGCAGAAGGTCTGCAGCCGGAACTGCACCGCACCCTCTTTATGATCCTGCTGGCATTGCTGATTGCTATTGCCATGAAGATCGTAGGCATTCTGCTGATCACCGCCCTGCTGATCATTCCGGCAGCCACAGCACGGCGTTTTGCTTTGTCACCGGAGCAAATGGCTATTTATGCGGCTTTTATCGGCGTATGTTCCGTTATCGCGGGGCTCTTTGGTTCACTGAATTATGACACGCCGTCCGGACCATCCATTGTCGTGGCATCTGTAATCTTTTTTGCTATAAGCATGCTACCATGGCAAAAACTCAAAACATCTCTGCCATCTGCACGTCATAAGGAGCCAACATCATGACCGGTCACACCCATTCCGGAACTGCATCCGCAGCAGCACGCGCTCCGAAATTGACACGCAACCAGAGCCTTGTTTTAGACTCTCTGGCAAAAGCAGAGTTTCCGCTGAGCGCCTATACAATTCTCGACCAGTTGCGTGAGGAAGGCTTCCGTGCGCCGCTGCAAGTCTATCGCGCCTTGGATAAATTGCTGGAATATGGCCTGATCCACCGCCTTGAAAGCCTGAATGCCTTTATCGCGTGCGCGCATCCGCATCATCAGGAACACGGCCATCTGCATGGTATTGCGGCTTTTGCTATTTGCGATAAATGCGGCTTAGCCTCGGAATTTACAGAACCGGAAATTGAAGATTGCGTTCAGCACTGGACACAAAAGAACCATTTCCATCCGAGCAAGACAACGCTGGAAATTCGCGGCCTATGCGCAAGTTGCGCACATAACTGATCAGGAACAACAGAATACCCCGCACAATAATATGCGGGGTGCTCTGCCAATCAGCCTTGTAAATGCGATGTATCCGGCAGAGGGATAATGCCAAGCGACATCGCCACCGCAACGGCGGAAGTACGGTTCGCACATCCCAGTTTGATTTTAGCATTTTGCAGATAAGTCACCACCGTCCAGCGGGCAATGCTGAGAATATCAGCAATTTCACCATCTGTTTTGCCACGCGCCGCCCATTTTAAACAATCAATTTCGCGGGGCGTTAAAGCAACCAGTGACTGCACTTCTTTTGTTTGTTTGGAATGATCACTGACAGTTGCGAGAACAACTTCATGTACCTGCGTGGCGGCCTGTATAAAATCTTTTTCGAGTAAACGAATAAGATCCGTCACACTCATATCATGTTTGCCATTTTGATCCTTAATATTATCAAACGCAAAAATCGTATGAGCATCACCATGACCATTCATACGTTTTGTCACCATAATATAGGTCTGACCAAAATGGTGCTCGCGCATATCATTGACAAAACTCTGCAATGCACTTGTATTTTGTTTGGGCTGATAAATTTCCGCGATACTTATACTGTCGGCCGGCGCAGGGCTCGACCATTTCTGATGAAACAGCGGATCAATATCAAAATAACTCTTAACCGCATATTGCACCACCCAGTCAGCCGGATAGGTCGTCACAACCGTCCGAAGATTCTCCTGTCCCGGGAAATCCTCCGGATGCTTCGGCGTAATATGGGTAATATGTCGGCACGACAGACGTTTGCGTACAGCACAACAGGTTTCGAGTATCGATAAACAGTATTCTTTACCGAAAAAACTGTTCTGAAAATCTGGGAAATGGATAAGTTCAAATTCCATGGAAAATTCCGTTCTAAGCACCTTTAGAAAAACGACGAAATGAAAAAATAAAATATAAAGCGCCACAAAAACGCGCACATATGAAAACGATTCGAAAGCACAGAATTAAAAACACCGCTTCTGCATCAATAGTAAGTTTCAAATAGAGAAAAACTAATATTCTATAATAATGACGCAAATCAGACATTTTTGATTCTAAGAACTATGATGCGTTTTCAAATCCCCCCTCTCTCCTTCTGAAACGGATTAAATAATTTTAAATCAAAATAATCATTATAAACCATAATAATAAAAGAGAATCTCTTTCATATTTTATAGAATACGGGCTGTATTTTCTGCTATTTTATTAAAGTGTTTTTGTCACAATGCACAACCACCAACTTATTGCTCCCACCAATTGTTCCGTTTGCGACAAAGAACATTATAAGAAACAATATTGATCAAGATCACAAACATGGCTGAAAACAAATCAAGCTGAGATCAAAAAATAAGTATATTCAAAGGCTTAATCTCAAAGCGACTTTTTCTTCATTTCACAGCGCGCAAACTGTAACATTCAATTGATTGCAATATAAAAACATGGTTCACTTGGCTAACATAAAAGATAAACGATGCTGTCATGTAACTTTCATAAAAATGGCATATCGAAAAAATGCAAGGATGGCCTGAAGCAGGCATCCCGTAGATCGAAGGGGAGTATGTCAATGCTGAACAGAACAACACGCTTGTTGTCACTGACAACTGCAATCGCTTTTGCTGGAACCACATTATCGGTGGCTGCTCCGTCAGAAGAACTGATTGCTGCAGCGAAAGCAGAGGGTCAGCTTACCACAATTGCACTGCCACATGACTGGTGCGGTTACGGTGAGATCATCAAAAGCTTCAAGGACAAATACGGCATTCAGGTCAATGAACTGAATCCGGATGCCGGTTCCGGTGATGAAATCGAAGCCATTAAAGCCAACAAAGACAATAAAGGCCCTCAGGCGCCTGACGTGATTGATGTCGGCTTCACATTCGGTACAACGGCCAAAGCAGCAGGTCTGCTTCAGCCATATAAAGTATCAACATGGGATTCGATCCCTGATGATGCAAAAGATGCTGAAGGTTACTGGTACGGCGACTATTACGGCGTGCTGGCCTTTGAAGTGAATAAAGACATTATCAAAGACGCACCACAGGATTGGGCAGACCTGCTCAAGCCGGAATTTGCCAATGCAGTTGCCCATTCCGGTGATCCGCGTGCTTCCACACAGGCAATCTTAAGCGTCTATGCTGCCGGCCTTTCCCTTGGCGGCAAGCCCGGTGAAGAAGCAGCCCAGAAAGGTCTGGAGTTCTTCCGTGACGTGAACAAAGCAGGCAATTTCGTACCGGTTATCGGTAAGGCTGCCTCACTGGCACAGGGGTCAACTCCGATCGTCATCCGCTGGGACTATAATGCTCTGGCCGACCGCGATACGTTGAACGGCAATCCGGAAGTGGAAGTCATCATTCCGAAGACCGGTGTTGTTGCCGGTGTTTACGTGCAGGGCATCAGCGCCTATGCACCGCATCCGAATGCAGCCAAACTCTGGATGGAACACCTCTATTCCGATGAAGGTCAGGTCGGTTACCTGAAGGGCTATTGCCATCCGATCCGCTTTAACGCCATGGCAAAAGAAGGCAAGATTCCTCAGGATCTGCTCGACAAGCTGCCACCGGCAGAGGCCTATCAGAAAGCCGTTTTCCCGACCTTGGAAGAGCTTGATAAATCTCAGGCCGCTATCACCAAGAACTGGGACAGCGTCGTCGGCGCGAATGTTCAGTAAGCTGAACAGCTAAACGCACAAACCCTGTTGCGGAGTGATACCAGTCATTCCGCAACACCATCTGCTTTAAGCAGATCATGTGCAGCATAGTTTTGGGAAACACATTTTCCGCTGATGCGAAATTACCTCGTCAGCCGTGTTTTCAAACTCTATCCTTTTCAATCTGCGGAAATCTTTCCGCCGCAGACTATAAAAAGCAAAAATAATATGAGCTTGTCCAGCAATGGTATAACATCTGACACGCCGCCGGCGCGTCGCTCCAAGCGTCGCCTGCCCTTAGAGTGGCTGGGTGTTGCCCCTTTTTTCGCTTTCGCAATTTTGTTTCTGCTCTGGCCAACCATGTATCTGGTGGTTGGTGCATTTCAGGATGAACAGGGTAATTTCACCCTGCAAAATATTATCGGCCTGTTTGAACCAGGCATTCTGAGCGCCTATTGGGTCTCGATCAAAATCAGCTTTGCCTCCGCTTTGGGTGGCGCTGTGATCGGCTCATTCATGGCATGGGCAATTGTACTGGGTAAATTGCCTCGTTTTCTGCGCCCGACCGTGCTTACTTTTTCCGGCGTTGCATCCAACTTTGCGGGCGTGCCACTGGCTTTTGCCTTTCTTGCCACGCTAGGCCGCACCGGTTTTGTTACCATTTTGCTGCGGGAATGGTTCGGCTTCAATCTCTATGCCACCGGTTTTAACCTGCTCAGCTTCTTCGGCCTGACACTAACCTATCTGTTTTTCCAGATTCCGCTGATGGTGCTGATTCTCACACCGGCTTTGGATGGGCTAAAAAAAGAATGGCGTGAGGCTTCATCCATTCTTGGTGCGACCACGTTCCAATATTGGCGCATGGTTGCTTTTCCGATTCTCTGGCCAAGCCTGCTCGGCACCAGCCTGTTGCTGTTTGCCAATGCCTTTGGCGCCATTGCCACGGCCTATGCGCTGACCGGTTCCTCTCTGAATATTGTACCGATCCTGCTTTATGCGCAGATTCGCGGTGATGTTCTGCACAATCAGAACCTCGGCTATGCACTGGCACTGGGCATGATCCTGATTACCGGCATTTCCAATCTGCTTTATATCTGGCTGCGTATGCGTGCAGAACGGTGGCAGAAATGAAACTGAAATATTTCATTCCTAAAACCCTTGGTGCTTGGATCGCCTTTCTTATCGGCGCGATCTATTTTGTCGTACCCCTGATCGGCACATTTGAGTTCTCGTTGCGCATGCGCCGTGGGGAATATTCATTCGATGCCTATCGTGTTGTACTGACCGATCCGAATTTTCAGGCGACATTCGGCTATTCTATCCTGCTGGCAATCATGACGATTATTTTCGGCGTGCTTTTGGTAGTACCAACTGCCTATTGGGTACGGTTGCGCATGCCATATTTGCGTCCCGTCATTGAATTTATCACGCTGATGCCACTGGTTATTCCGGCTATTGTTATCGTATTCGGCTATTTGCGGATTTATAACTCATCCTCATGGCTGCCATTTACCGGCTCGACATGGGCAACTGACCTGCTGCTGATGTTCGGCTATGTCACACTGGCGCTGCCTTATATGTATCGCTCGATCGATACAGCCATGCGCACAATCGATGTCCGCACGCTGACGGAGGCCGCTGAAAGTCTTGGCGCGAGCTGGCCGACTATACTGTTCAAAGTGATTTTCCCGAATGTGCTTTCCGGTGTTATGAGCGGTGCTTTCATCACATTTGCCATTGTGATTGGTGAATTTACACTGGCGTCGCTGCTCAACCGTCCGGCTTTCGGCCCTTATTTGCAGCTTGTCGGTGCAAACCGTGCCTATGAACCATCAGCGCTGGCGATTATTGCATTCGGCATCACATGGCTGAGCATGATCATGTTGCAGCTTGTCACCCGCTTCTCCAAATTTAAGACAGCAGGCAATTAAGTCATGGCTTTTCTCAATATTAAAAATCTCAAAAAAAGCTTCGGCACGAATACTGTTGTTCATGATTTCAGTCTGGCCGTTGAAAAAGGCGAGTTCATTTCCTTTTTAGGACCATCCGGCTGCGGTAAAACCACCGTTCTGCGTATGATTGCCGGCTTTGAATCACCTGATCAGGGTGTGATTGAAATTAACGGTCAGGATGTTGTCGATCTCAAACCGAATAAGCGCAATATCGGCATGGTGTTTCAGGCCTATGCGCTGTTTCCGAATATGACCGTCGCACAAAATGTTGCCTTTGGTCTGCGTGTTTCTGGCAAACCAAAAGCCGAGATTGATGCGACCGTCAAAGAAATGCTGGAACTGATCCGCCTTGAACATCTGGCTGACCGCTTCCCTTATCAAATGTCCGGCGGGCAGCAGCAGCGTGTAGCGCTTGCCCGTGCGCTGGCGACAAAACCACAGGTTTTGCTGCTGGATGAACCGCTTTCCGCATTGGATGCGAAAATCCGTATTTCGCTGCGCGAAGAAATCCGCGCAATTCAGCGTCAGCTTGGTATCACAACGGTATTTGTTACTCATGATCAGGAAGAAGCTCTGTCGATTTCTGATCGGATCGTGGTGATGCATGAAGGTAAGGCCGATCAGATTGGTACGCCGTTCGATATTTATAACCGGCCAGCCTCACGTTTTGTCGCGTCTTTTGTCGGCACGCTCAATATGCTAGAAGCACGGGTCACCGATCCGCAGCAAAATAAAGCCGATCTAGGTGGCGCAATCATCACTGTACCGCAATCACTAGCCGCTCATAAACAAGGCGATATGGTCACTTTGGCATTGCGTCCGGAAGCGATCAGCCTTGATGCCTCCCCTACCCGCGACAGCAAAGCAGAAGTCATCGTGCAGGATGTGCATTTCTTAGGCTCTGTGATCCGCACCCGCGTGATACTCGGCGGCAATCAGCTGTCTTTTGACAGCTTCAATAATCCTGCCGTGCGCCCGCCACAACATGGAGACAAGATCACAGTGCATTTCTCGGCGCAGGATTTACTGGTGCTTGGCAAATAAAATAGCAAATAGCGGTTGGGGGAAGCCACACCTAACCGCTGTTTTTTATAAACCACAAATCTGTACTTAAAAATTTAATCGAGCCCCAACAAAGAACTCATTTGCAATCAATTTTGCCTTTAATTGCTCATCCTGAAGTCTGCGCACATTAGCAAAGCGGTTGAAGCCACTCTCAATTTTCCCTGAATCGACAAATCGATAGCCAAAATCAAGGCTCCAGTTTTGCGTCAGATCGTAGCTCGCACCTGCACCGACCGAATAAGTCAGGTTTGTCACTGTGTTCTCATTAAAAACCCGGCTTTCATTCCCCTGAAAGCCTCCGGTCTTCACGCGTGAAACGCCCAAACCTAAATTCGCATTCAGTGATAATGCGTTCGTGATATAAAAATCCCGATAAAGGTTCACCATATAACGCTGTGACTTCACATCATAAACATTCAGGCTGGTTGGAAAATTACTGGATCCGGTACTGAATTTGGAGTTACGCGGAAATACAAACTCCCCCTCAACGCGCCAATTATGATTAAAACGATAACCTGCTGCGATAGAACCATTAAAAAAATTCTCTTTGTTATCGACATCAAAAAAACTGCCGATACTCGGACGCAGGCTGAGATCCATATTCTTGGCTCTTTGCTGCGTATGTAATAATCTGGCTGCTATGTAATAGCCATGCTCACTTTCCGCCTGCGCCATCACCGGCGCGGAAACTGTCATTATGACACTGGCAATCATTATTTTGCGCAAATATTTCATGAAAACCTCAAAATTAAAAATGATCTCAAATAGTATTTTTCAATAAAAAAGCGCGCTGCCTTCATATGCACCAGCAGCGCGCCTCATTCTTATCTGCACAAAATAACTATGCAGTCTTTATACAAATTTTGAATTTACAGTCTTTTCGCTTCGTAAAGCAGTGCGATAAATATGTTTATGCCTGAACCCAAGGGCCATGAAAAGCGCCGCTGCGGTCAATACGTTGAAACCCGTGAGCACCGAAGAAGTCGCGCTGTGCCTGAATTAAATTAGCACTGCCTCTTCTCTGTCGGAAACTGTCAAAATAGGTAGTTGCTGAAGCGAGCGCCGCAACAGGCACACCGGCGGTGACAGCCGTTGCAACGACTTTGCGTAATTCCTGAGCGGCGGTGTTCATTGGCACCACAAATGCAGGCGCCAATAACAGGTTCTCAAGCTCACCTGCCGCAAAAGCTTCACCGATTTCATCAAGAAATTGCGAACGAATAATACAGCCGGCGCGCCAGATACGGGCGATTGTTGCCAGCGGCAGATTCCACCCGTGCTCTTTGGAAGCTGCAGCCATTACTGCAAAACCTTGCGCATAAGCCGCGATCTTTGCCGCAAGCAAAGCCTGCTCCAGTGAATCAATAAAGGCCTGATCCGCTTTGATCGCCCCTGCCTGTACAGGATCGCCGTAAGTTGCTGCCAGCTTTTGACGTAACTCAATCGCAGATGAAATCGAACGGGCGGCAACCGCCGCTTCCATACCTGTTGCCGGAACACCGAGGATCTGGCTTTCAATCGCCGCCCAGCGGCCGGTGCCTTTCTGCCCTGCCGCATCCAGAATAATATCCGGCACCGGCTTGCCCGTTTCTGGATCCAGCGCCTTCAAAACCTCTGCCGTAATTTCAATGAGATAAGAATTCAGCGGCCCTTCATTCCATTTTGCAAAAATCGGGGCGATCTCTTCCGCCTTCAAACCGCAGGCATCACGCAGAATGCCGTATATTTCCGCGATCATCTGCATATCGGCATATTCAATGCCGTTATGGATAGTTTTAACAAAATGCCCCGCACCGTCCGGCCCCATACGGGCACTACATGGTTCACCTTTATAACGGGCAGCCACGGCATCCAGTATCGGCTCGATTCGTGCATAAGCCTCTGCAGTGCCACCAACCATCATTGACGGGCCGTTACGGGCACCTTCCGCACCACCGGAAATGCCCATACCTACAAAAGTCGGATCATTCTCACCAAGGGAGTTCAAACGGCGGATTGTATCGCGGTAATCGGAATTGCCGGAATCAATGATAATGTCGCCCTTTTCAAGAAAAGTCTTGAGTTTGGCCATTTCCGTATCAACCGGACTGCCTGCTTTAATCAGCATAATAATCGGGCGCGGCTTCGCAATATTCTGGCTCAGCTGTTCCATACTGGCGCAGGGGATAATCCGCTCCTGCAACGCACCGGCATTGGCGTGGAACTTCTCCAGCACCTCTGCCTCACGGTCATAAACGGCAACACGATACCCTTTTTCAGCAATATTGAGTGCCAGATTGGAACCCATAACGCCAAGCCCGATCAGTCCGATATCCGCCAGTTGCATGCTGTTTTCCCTAAATATGAACCATTCCGGACAAAAGCCGGATCAAAAAACGCTCGTTCTATATAGGTATGTTATTCAAAAGCGGTTTCAACTGAAAGCATAAAGCAGACAGCTGAAACCGTGTTATTTTCAAAAAATAGTAATTTTAAACAGCAAGTGCCTGACGCTCAGTAACCAGCTTGCCGGTGGCAGTCAGCACACCGGATGCACCATCCAGATAGTTTTCTTCAAGCTCCAGCGCCAGAAAACGATGACGCTCAACCGGCCCCGGCATTGCCAGAGCAGATGTTTTGGCCGCAACAAAACCAAACCGGCTGTAATATTCAGGATCGCCAACCAACAAAATCGCCTTGTGGCCAAGTGCCTGCGCATTGCGAATTGCCTGACGCATCAAACCCGAACCAACACCGCGTCCCGCATAGGCATCTTCAACCGCCAAAGGTCCCAGCAACAAAGCAGGTACCTCCTCACCACCGGCTTTTTTGCCAGCAGAAATATGCCAGAGCCGAACAGTGCCAATCATGGCACCGTTGTCATCACGGGCAACAAGCGCTGTTCCATAGGCGGGTACACGTTTACGGCGCAGCTTTTCAGAAGACTTGCGTTTGCGTCCCTCTCCCATCACGCGATCGAGCAGAGCTTCACGCGCGCTGCTATCCGCAGGCGTTTCATGAGCAATCGAAAAAGAAGCCGGATTATGATTTTGTGCGACTGACAATTCAGCCGTGGTTCCGGCCGCAACAGAAGAAGCAGACATCAGCGTGAACCTTAAAGCATTTGCGAGCCAAAAATGTTGAGCAGTTTTGCATCGGATAATGCGCTAAAACAAAACGTTAAGAGGTATTGTATCCTCACACATATGTATGAGGATAAACACAAAGCAAAAATGTTATGTGACAAAACCGGTGAAATCTCTTCACCGGTATCATTCGCAATGCGAGGCTCAATATGCGTCCCTGAGCAGACGCATATCAGTTTCAGATCACATAAGAGCGCAGCGGTTCAAAACCGTTAAATGCAACAGCCGAATAGGTTGTTGTGTAAGCGCCTGTGCCTTCGATCAGCACTTCATCGCCAATGGTCAGCGAGACCGGCAGCGGATAAGGTGTCTTTTCATAAAGCACATCTGCACTGTCACAGGTCGGGCCTGCCAGAACACAAGGCTCCATTGCATCGTCGTCACGTGGTGTTACGATCTGATAACGGATCGCTTCATCCATAGTTTCTGCAAGACCACCGAATTTACCGATATCGAGATAGACCCAACGATTGTCATTGTCAGCTTTGCGGGAAACCAGAACCACTTCGGTTTTGATCACACCAGCATTGCCAACCATACCGCGACCCGGCTCGATGATGGTTTCCGGCAGACGATTGCCGAAATGACGGCTGAGTGCGTCGAAAATCGCTTCGCCATAGGCCTGTGCAGTCGGAATATCCTTGAGGTAACGGGTCGGGAAACCACCGCCCATATTGACCATCTTCAGATTGATGCCTTCTTTGGCCAGCAGGTCGAACACGCCTTTGGTGTCTGCCAGAGCGCGATCCCATGCAGTCAGATCCACCTGTTGTGAACCGACATGGAAGGAAACGCCATAGGCATCCAGACCAAGCTTGTGGGTGGCACGCAGCACATCAACAGCCATTTCCGGCACGCAACCGAATTTGCGCGACAACGGCCACTCAGCGCCTTCACCATCAGCGAGAATGCGGCAGAACACACGGGAACCAGGAGCCGCGCGGGCAACCTTTTCCACTTCTTCAACGCAATCAACAGCATAGAGGCGAATGCCATATTCATAGGCACGTGCGATATCGCGCTCTTTCTTGATGGTGTTGCCATAAGAAATGCGGTCGGCTGTTGCACCGGCATTCAATGCCATTTCAATTTCTGCAACCGATGCGGTGTCGAAGTTCGAGCCCATAGAGGCGAGCAGCGACAGTATCTGCGGTGCAGGATTTGCCTTTACAGCATAGAAAATGCGCGAGGCAGGCAAAGCCTTTTCAAAATGTTCATAGTTTTCACGCACAACGTCGAGGTCAACGACAAGGCAAGGGCCTTCCGGACGTCGGGTGGCGAGAAAGTCGATAATGCGCTGTGTAGCCATCCTGATCTCCTGAACTGCATTTAAGCAGTAAAAAAAGCCGCATCTTCATATCATTAGCGATGCGAAAGCCTGCCCCCGTGCGATGACGCACAAGGCTGAGCATGATTTCAAAGGACTGATGAACAAATACCTGCGCTTTCACGCAACAAAAGTCATCAGAGGGACAAAATGCCTTGCGGCAAATATGAATCAGCCTCGCGCGTAACCAACCTTTGGAGATGTGGGAAACACGGAACAAATACATATGCAGATGGATCAACGCCCTGAATTTAGCGTTTCTCCGCTTTGTCTGCCTTGGCTTGGAATGGGGAAATCCCGGTTCCGCACTTAGGGCAATGAGGGTGTGCCTCTTTGAGTTCCCGACCTGTGGAGAGCCGGAAGACACCAGAAAGGCCCGCACCGTCGTTGCTTCAAGATGTCCTCGATCCGTGGTTGGCCATCAGATCGACTGGAGCGGTTAGGTCCAGGTTACCGTACCGGGTCATTCTCCATTAAGAATACCGGCGGACACCCACAGGCACGTGCGACTTTGGGCAAGGGCGATATAAGATGATTTATGTGTCCACACAATGACAAATTTGAGCCGATTTGATTTTTTTTGGTTAATAAATCACTTCTTTATTCAAAATACGGCGCAGTGCTTTATGAAGATCATTAAAATTGCTGTCACAGAAGCTGATTATGACGAATCACTTTGAAATTTCTGAGACATTTTGAATATTCGGGATCGCGATATATGGTGCAATTAAGTCCCTGATCCGGGGCCGATCTGGAAGGAAGAGTTCATGGACACACTGACACGGATGCGTGCTTTTATTGATGTTGTCGAGGCTGAAGGCTTCTCCGCAGCGGCACGCAAAATCGGCAGATCAAAAGCGCTTCTTTCCAAATATGTCCGCGAGCTGGAAGATGATCTGGGCGTACGGTTGCTGAACCGCACAACACGGCAGTTCTCGCTTACAGAGAGCGGCCACACTTATTATCACCGTGCGACGGAAATCCTGCGCGAGCTTGATGATCTGCAAGATTCCATCTCTGAAAGCAGCGGCGACGTACGCGGCAAAATCAAACTGACCGCCCCACGCAGCTTTGCCGATGCGTCACTGGGCATGTCGCTGATTGATTTCTGCGCGGATCACCCTGAAATCTCCCTCGACATTCATCTGGATGACCGTTTTGTCGATCTGGTTGAGGAAGGCTTTGACCTTGCAATCCGCATTACCCGTTTGCAGGATTCTTCCCTGATTGCCAAAAGACTGACCGCCTTTCACACCGTCGTCTGTGCTTCGCCGGATCTGATCGCACGGCTTGGCATGCCGGAAACACCGGAGCAATTGCGGGATATGCCTTGCATTGTCGACACCAACAGCCGTTCGCGTAACAACTGGCAGTTCCGCAATCAGGACGGCTCGATGATGACCGTCGCCATTCGCGGCCCGCTGGAAGTAAACAGTCCGCTCACCACAATGGCTGCAACCGTCAAAGGTCTGGGTTTCAGCGTCTTACCGCGCTTTGTCGCCGATAACGAACTAGCCAAAGGCACGCTTGTACCGGTGCTGCGGGAGTTCATGCTCAATGACGGCGGTATTTACGCTGTTTATCCGCACCGCACGTACCTTCCTGCCAAAGTGCGCCTGCTGGTCGACTATCTTGCCAAATGGTTCAAAGATAATCCCTGCAAAGAACTGACCGGTGGCGAGGAATAAAACGCGATCTCGATTAAACCAGCCGTAGTTTTGCCTCACTACTCACTCAATTTGCCGCTTTACGCATTAAAAGATTTTCGATTCATGACGAACAGTAATAACAGGCATTTTCTGAATGTGTCCGGACTGATCTGCATAGTTGCAGGGCTTAGCGCCGTGCCGGCCGCAGCACATCCGCATGTTTTTGCAGAAGCACGACTGGAAATCACCATCTCACCGGAGCGAACGGTTGAAAAGTTGGCGCATGTCTGGCGTTTTGATGACCTGTTCTCATCCACTGTCCTGCTGGAATTTGACAAGAAAGGCACATTGAAACTCGATGCAGCAGAGCTCAATGAACTCAGCACGACCATCGACACATCAATTGCCGAGTATAAATATTTTCAGACCGTTACGCAGGACGGCAAAGATATAACCATGAAAAAGCCGGAGCATCTGATTGCCGACTTGCCGGATAATCAGTTGATTGTGCTGTTTGAAAGCAAGCCGGACAAACCATTGAAACTGGAACCGGGGCATAAAGTCAGCTTCGGCGTTTATGATCCGACCTTTTACACCGCAATTGACTATCTGAAAGATGAAGATCTGGTGGTCACAGGTATGCCTGCCGGTTGTAGTTCCGCAGTCGTGCGCCCTGATCCCGATGAGGCACTGGCACAAAATCAGGACAGCCTGACCCAGGCGTTTTTTGACGAAGCAGCGGCCATGACCAATGATGTGTCCAAATTCTTCGCCACCCGTATAGAAATTACCTGTAAATAATCTCCGCGTGACCACTTGTTCGGTCGCGCCCAAACCGAAATCGTTACGTTATATCATCAGAGGTACCGCAGTATGAATTTCATCAACAGGCAAACGCTTCATCTCTTACTCGTCAAGCGTTCCGCTCTGCTCCTGACCATACTGCTTACCGGTCTTTTACTTGTCTCCGTATCGCAGACATGGGCGCAATCTTCACTGGGCATAGGTGCCAGCGAAGTCTCGTTGCAACCGACCGGCCCTTTTGCGCATCTGATCCTGTGGATCAATGCCGAGCAAAAACGCTTTTATCTGATGATGACCACGGCGCTCAAAGCCATGCGGGAAGACCCTTGGGCGGCATGGACACTGGTGAGTCTGTCGTTTCTCTATGGCATATTGCATGCAGCAGGTCCCGGCCACGGCAAAGCTGTGATTTCTTCCTATATGATTGCCAATGAAACCGCTTTGCGTCGCGGTATTTTTCTGTCCTTCATCTCATCCATATTGCAGGCAATCTCTGCCATTATTCTTGTCGGACTGGCATGGTTTGTTTTGCGCGGCACCGGCATCTCGATGGGCATGACAGGGCGCTATATGGAAATTGCCAGCTATGTGCTGGTGATCCTCTGCGGCGTCTATATTCTCATCCGTAAATTCCGCGCCAAACCACAGGTTTCTCCGGTTATACCGGCAGAGGTATCGGCACCGTCACCTGTCTGGCAAGGCTCACTCTCAGAATCCGCTACACAAAAACCGACTGCGCTCAACACATCCATGCGGCTCAAATATCAGCCTGCCAATGCCAAAGCAGCGACTTTCGATCATGAATTTTCCGGCAGTGGTGCCAATTGTACCGCCTGCGGCCACAGCCACCTTGCAGACCCGTCCAGCTTAAGCGGTGATTTCAATTGGAAAACCGCCTGGGCAGCTATCATCGCAGTGGGTGTTCGCCCCTGCTCCGGTGCCATCATTGTTCTGACATTCTCAATGCTCAACGGCCTCATGCTCGGCGGCATTCTATCCACATTCGCGATGGCAATCGGCACATTCATCACTGTGGCTGCGCTGGCAACTCTGGCTGTAACTGCCAAGAACACTGCATTGCGACTTGTTAAAAACCCGCTGATGTCCACGCGGCTGCAAACGGCGATCGAAGTCGCCGCCGCATTATTTATCATACTCACTGGCGTATTATTGCTAACCGCAGCACTGAGTTAAATACCGGTCAATGCCAGAGCATGTCTCCCCAAAACGGGTACCAGTTTTGGGATAAAGACATGCGTAAAAACAAGGCACTAGAGCGTGCACAGTGCTACAGATTAAATGCAGCACGCTCTAGCGTTTTTTCTGTGCTTTTGCCCGCAGCCAAAACACTGCGAAAAACGCCATCACAAAGACAATGGCAATCAATGCGGCCAGCACATGACTATAAGGCCCGACGGCCAGCATGATAATCGGCATGAAGTAAAACAGCGCACCAAAGACCACCAGTATCAATGCGGCAGCGATAGCGGAGTTGCGTGTTTCATTGTTATTTTGTTGCGGCGCTGTCATATGATCCTCCCCGATCCTGACTACAGCATAATTTCACTTTAAATCCTTATCAGTTTAAGGTGAAATTATGCTGTAAATATAAAGCGTTAGAGAAACCTTCGTGCACCCAGGAGGGTGCACGGCGCTCTAATTACGAAACGCTTCCAGCTTTTTAATTTGCTGCCCGTCCGCATCAAAATTCTCAGGAGACAACCAGTTTTGATAGGCCTGCTTCAAAGCCAGCCACTCACTGTCGATCATAGCATACCAGGCAGTGTCGCGGTTCTTGCCTTTAACAATCAGATGCTGGCGGAAAATACCTTCGAACTGGAAGCCGAAACGCTCTGCGGCACGCTTTGACGGCAGATTGTCATTGTTGCATTTCCACTCGTAACGGCGATAGCCAAGTTCATCGAAGATATATTGCATAAACAGATATTGCGCTTCTGTTGCTGCCGGCTTGCGGGAGATCAGTGGCCCCCAATATATATTGCCGATTTCAATACTGCCATTTTCCGCATCAATCCGCATCAACGCCTGACGACCGGCAATTTTGCCTGTAGCCTTGTCAATAATCGCATAAAACAGGGTTGTCTGGCTCGCTGCTGATTTCTCAAGCCACGGGCGCATATCTTCCAATGTTGCAGGAACAGTATCAAACAACCATGTAAAGCGGCTGTCCGCATCTTCAACACTGGACGCCTCAAACAGACCTTGCCCGTGTTTATCCACATCAAGCGGTTCCAGCCGGACATAGCGCCCTTCAAGAACTTTGCGTTCCGGTAACGGACGTGGTGTCCACTCAGACAAATCCTGCATAATCATTCTCCTCATTCTCAGGGAGAAATGATCATACTTTATGACATTTGCAAACTGATTTCATTTTGCTGTAAGCGTGCAGCGCTGCGATCTATCGACACTGCTTTGATAAGCGCAAAAATCTGCTCCCCTTTTTGCAGATTGAGATCCTGCACAGATTTGCGGGAAATGCGCGACAGCAACTGCACATCGCCTAATTGAAGATTGAGTTCCGCAAAAGGCCCGTCATCAGTCAGAATAGAATTAATCACCACCGGAAAAATATTACGGATACTGATATCAACTGGCGCATAGCGTGACAAAGACACATCACGGGAGCGGATGCGCAACCGCACCTTCATACCCGTTTGCAAAGCGTGATCTGTGAGCTGAAAACAATGCCCGCCAATGGCAATCTCAGCCATCGCATAGGCATCATCGCTGCGGGTTACTTCGCCCAGCAACAGCACGCTTGTCGTATCGCCTGTGCCATCAATCTGGCTGAAAATATCAAACACTGAACCGCTTTCCTTTACGCGTCCCCGCTCCAGCAGCACAAGCGTATCTGCCAGCCGTGCAACCTCGTCCACTTCATGGCTGACAAAGACGATCGGCAAACCGCTCTCGTCACGCAAGCGCTCCAGATAGGGTAAAATTTCCTGACGCCGCGCATGATCCAGCGACGACAGTGGTTCATCAAGCAGCAGCAGGCGCGGCGCTGACAGCAATGCCCGTCCGATGGCAACACGCTGCTTCTCACCACCGGACAACTGATGCGGTTTGCGCTGCAACAATGCTCCGATGCCAAGCAGTTCGGTGATTTCTTCAAGCTTGCGTTCCGGCTGGCGTTTGCCTGCCCATTGCGCATAGGTCAGATTGCGCAAAACACTGAGATGCGGAAACAAACGGGCATCCTGATAGACATAGCCGATATGGCGCTGTTCAGGTTTCAGATTAATATTCCGGGCACTGTCAAACAGCACCAGATTACCGATTGCAATCCGTCCTGTTTCAGGCCGCAGGGTTCCGGCAATCATCCGCAGTAAAGTGGTTTTACCGGCACCGGAAGCGCCAAACAGGGCTGTTACGCCGGTTTCCGCACGGAAGGCCGCTTCAACGCGAAAGCCGCCATTGCCGCCTTTGACACTCAGTTCAAGCGCATTGGAGGAGAATTTCGACATTATTTCCCTCCTCTGCTGAGACGGCGTTGCAACCATTCAGACAACACCACAGCCAATACTGATAGCACCACGGAGACCAGAATAAGCTTCAGTGCAGCGGCATCACCACTCGGGCTCTGCATCAGCGCATAAATCGCCAGGGACAGTGTTTGGGTCTCACCCGGAATATTGGAAACGAAGGTAATGGTGGCACCGAATTCGCCCAGTGCTTTGGCAAAGCCCAGCACGCTACCGGCAATAATACCGGGCATCAGCAAAGGCAATGTCACTGTCATAAAGGCTTTGATGCGGCCTGCACCGAGCGTGCGGGCAGCTTCTTCTAAGCCCTTGTCAATATTTTCAATCGCCAGTCGCATCGGACGGATCAGCAATGGCAAGGCCATCACACCGGCCGCAAGGGCTGCGCCGGTCCAGCGGAAAGCAAAGCTGAAACCGAACCACTCCAGCAACAGACTGCCGATAGCGCCACGCGCACCAAACAGCACCAGCAGGAAATAACCGGTCACCACAGGCGGCAAGACCAAAGGCATGGTCAGCACCGCCTGCAACAGGCTTTTGCCGGGGAAATCATAGCGCGCCAATATCCACGCAAAACCAAAAGCAACCGGGAGTGCCCCGAGAATAGCAATGCCTGCTATTCTCAGAGACAAAGCGATGATTTCCATTTCCGGCGTAACCATCATCAAACCAATGCTTTATTTCGCATCAGCCGCAGGCACAAAACCTTTATCGGCAATGATTGCCTGCCCGGCATCACTGCGCAGGAACGCCAAAAAGGCTTTCGCATTTTCGTCCGGTGTGCCGACCAGCGCTGCAGGATACAGGATTGGCGCGTGGCTGGATGCAGGGAAGCGGTAAACTTCTGTCAGTTCCGGCACCTGTGCACGGTCAGACGCATAGACAATACCGGCATTCACTTCGCCACGGGAAACATATTGCAGCGCAACACGCACATTTTCCGCAAAAACAGCATTGGCAGAAACATCACCCCAGATACCGAGCTTTTCCAGAGCAGCCTTGCCGTATTTACCGGCAGGCACATTGGAAGGGTCGCCCATCGAGAAACGACCGGCTTTCAGAATTTCAGCAGCTTCAGCAGGTTTTGCATCTTTGGCACCGGCGATAACCAGCGCATTACCGGCGATCACAGCGCGGCTGTCATTATCGATCAGCTTGCGTTCCTGAACATAGTCCATCCAGTCAAGATCCGCTGAGATGAAAATACCGGCCGGCGCACCGGCTTCGATCTGCTTTGCCAGCACCGAAGAAGAGGCGTAGGACGCGGACACTTCCGAGCCGTTTTCAGCTTTGAATTTTTCTGCCGCCGTATCAATCACGTCTTTCATGCTGGCCGCAGCGAAAACAACAATCTTCTCAGCCGCAAAAGTTGGCAAAGCAGTACCGGCCAGCAGGCCAAGCGCAACAACAAATCTGATCATGACATCCCTCAATATTTTCAATCATTATATTTCTTCATGCATAACGTGTCCTATCCCATGCATCAAGCAATAAAAAAGGCCCTCCGGAGGGAGAGCCTTTGATAAAAAACGATGCTCTGAGTGAAATCAGTCACCGATATGCTGTTTGGCACCACGCTCTTTCGCCAGCAATACCTGACGCTGGCGCTCGGCATAGCGGGCGCGGTCAGCATCGCTGCGCTCATGGTAGCAGCTGTCGCAGGAAATACCTTCTTCGTAAAACTGAGACAATTTGCCTTCCGGAGTCACCGGATTGCGGCAGGCACGGCACAGCTGCACATCACCTTCCACCAGACCATGACCAACAGAAACGCGCTCATCAAACACGAAGCATTCGCCTTCCCAGCGTGTGTCTTCCGCAGGCATATCTTCGAGATATTTCAGAATACCGCCTTTAAGGTGATACACATCATCAAAGCCTAAACCCTTCACGAAAGCCGTGGCCTTTTCGCAGCGGATACCACCGGTGCAGAACATGGCGATTTTCTTGCCTTCGAGATCACCGCGATGATCTTCAACCCATTGCGGGAATTCACGGAATGTCTTGGTCTTCGGGTCAATTGCACCTTTGAAAGTGCCGATGGCATATTCATAGTCGTTCCGTGTATCGATAAGAATAGTATTCTCATCATCAATCAGCGCATTCCACTCTTCCGGCTGCACATAGGTTCCGACGCTCTGCAGCGGATCAATACCTTCCACACCCATCGTCACGATCTCTTTCTTGAGACGGACTTTCATGCGGTTGAACGGCATCTGGCTAGCTGTTGAATATTTCAGTTCAATATTCTGCTCACGCAAGGCAGGAATAGCCTCGATGAAAGCAATCAACGTAGCAATGCCGGACTGGGTTCCGGCAACAGTGCCGTTCAGACCTTCTGCAGCCAGCAGCAAAGTTCCTTTGATACCATTCTGGTCACAAAGTTCAGTCAGCGGAGCCTGATAGGCTTCAAAATCCGGAAAACGCGCAAAACAATAAAGCGCAGCAACAGTGAAACGTGCTTCACACATAAATATACCTCAATAGCTGGTCGCCTCGCAAAGGCGCTGCCGTGATATTCCGCCTGACAATTTCGAAACTTGTCAGACAGCCGAAAACAAACGAATTTGTCTTTGTGTGCTCTAAACCCGCTTTAAGCTGATTTCAAGATCATGACCGGATTTTGCCTGCACAAGAGATATCTATCCCCGCCCTGAGCGGCCATGGCAAATTCACAGTGGTTTTGTTTCAGGAGATATGGCGATGTTTAATGCAGATATCAGAGAGCTGTTTCTCAAGGCAGGGCATGAGCATAATCTCGATCCCGCAGCACTCGCCGCCATTGCCCAGACAGAAAGCGGCG
Organism: Bacillus subtilis; assembly: GCA_021733665.1. Classification (GTDB taxonomy): domain Bacteria; phylum Pseudomonadota; class Alphaproteobacteria; order Rhizobiales; family Rhizobiaceae; genus Pseudochrobactrum. The sequence goes on along the minus strand of JAHREI010000010.1, from coordinate 47,930 downwards.
GGATAACTACAACCCGCATCAATCGCCGTGACGAACCCCTGATCCGTTTTGAAGGTCATTATTTTGACAAGCGTCTCAGCCCAGCAGATCAGGCGCAAGCGAGAGCGTTAAAACTCTCCTCCCCCAAGGTCGGAGCCATTCGCAATCCTGCAACGCAAGCTGCACGCTGGAAGCTCTTACAGCAAGCCACGCAAATTAACCGCGATGCCGCTTATGAATCCACCTCCTGGGGTATCGGGCAAGTGATGGGTGCTAATTGGCACTGGCTGGGCTACGCCTCAGTCAGCGACATGGTTGATACTGTGTGCAGTTCTGTCCAGCAGCAAATTGAACTGATGAGCCGCTTCCTCATCTACAGCAATCTACGCGACGCGCTGAATAATCACGAGTGGCAGAAAATCGCCTATAATTATAACGGCCCGCTTTATGCGAAAAATCAATATGACCGCAAACTCGCGCAGGCCTATGCGCTTTATCAGCCATTGTTTCCGCCCTTCTCTCCCTCTGCCCTGCTAAGAGCATAGACAAAAGCACGTCCTCCCGTTAAATCGATTATAAAACAATCGTGAGGGTGAGATGTCGCAGAAAACTGAAAAGCTTATTCCTGTCATGACAGGGCAAACCGTCATTCCGGTTCTGTTGATCGAAAAAGCACAAGATGCCGTACCGCTTGCGCGCGCCTTGGCCAAAGGCGGCCTGCCTGCCATCGAAATCACCCTGCGCACAGCCGCTGCGCTTGATGCAATCCGTGCCGTGGCAGAAGAAGTACCGGAAGCCATTGTCGGCGCAGGCACGATTCTCAATGCTTCACACTATGAACAGGCCGTACGTGCCGGATCGCAGTTCATCGTCAGCCCTGGTGTGACCGATGCCATACTGGATGCCGCAGACCAAAGCACCATTCCTCTGCTGCCTGGTTGCGCCACCGCCAGCGAAGTAATGAGCTTGCGTGAACGCGGCTACACCCATGTCAAATTCTTCCCTGCTGAACAGGCAGGCGGCGCGCCTTATCTCAAAGCCCTGTCCTCCCCGCTTGCAGGCACATTTTTCTGCCCGACCGGCGGCATCAGCCTCAGCAATGCAATGAGCTATCTGCAGCTTCCGAATGTGCTGTGCATCGGCGGTTCATGGATTGCACCAAAAGAATTGGTCAATGATGGCAAGTGGGATGAAATTACCGCACTTGCAGCAGCGGCGGCAGCACTTAAAGGCTGAATTTACTTTTCAAATCAGAACATAAAAAAGGGGGCTTTCGCCCCCTTTTTGTTATCCCCTTGCAGAGATCAGTTCACTGTAGAGAATTTAGCAATAGGAATGAAAGTCACTGCATTGCCTGTAAAGCGATGTGCATTATCGGCAGGAAGGTCTTTCTGGAAACCGGCTGTATAAACAACGGTTGGCGCCTGACGCATCGCATCATTGCGCAGTACCGGATTGGATACTGGTACAACCTTAGCGACCGGCTCATTCGAAATTACCGCATCTGTTGCCGCATCAGCAGGCTGGAGAACAGCATTAGCTGCAGCTTTGGCACTCGCACGGTCTGAACGACCGGCTTTTGCCGTTGTGCGCACAGCTTCACCGCTTACAGCATTGCTCTCGGCGTTAGCAGCCGGATTGCGTCCGGATTTACCACCGCGTACATCCTGCGGCATGACCATAGCAACCTGCTGTTCCTGTGCCTGCGGGCGCGGAGCCTGCGGAGCCGGAATTGCGGCCACATGTTCATTATTGCTCAGGAGATCCGCAATGACATCCTGTCCGGCATTTGCACGAGCCACTGACGGTTCAGCAACCGGCTCCGGACGGCTGGCAGGAATTGCAGCCGAAGCAAGAACCGTATTGATCGCCTGACCAGCGGCCTGCGGGCGCTGTACCGGAACCGGCACATAACCGCTCAGCATTGCATTGGTATTACCAGTATCCGCAGCAACCAATGCAGCAATCTGGTCATTGGCTGGTTGTGCCGCTGCTGAAGGCGCGCCTGTGGCACCAGCAAAAGCCTGCGCTTCCAGCGTATTTGGTGGCGGAGGTGTCATCGCCATCAGCACCTCTGCTTCCGTTTGCGGACGCTTAGTTGGCAAAGGCACAGCAAAAGCCATCGCTGCTTCTGCATCCGGTGTCATTTCAACTCCGGCAGCAGGACGCGGCGCATTCATTGGCAATGGCGCATTACGGGCAGGCAGAGCAGCAATCACAGTTTCCTGCTCAGGTTCAGGCTGCGTTGCACGGTTTGGTACGGCAGGAACCGGAGCCTGACGGGCGGGCACAGCTGCTGCAGGTGCATTGCGCGCAGGACGGGCATTGGCCACAGTACGGCCGGTGCTCTCACCATTATCTTCTTCTTCATCGGCACCACCGCCAAACAGCATACCAAACAAGGATTTGCTCTTCGGCTTGGCAGAAGCCATCTGGATCGTACCGCCATTTGCCTTACGCGCTTCATAAGCAGCAAGTGCCTGCTGATAACCCGGCAATGGCTTACCATCCGTCGGAACGTGAATTGTCTTACCATCCGGGAACACGGCCAGCAGCTCGCGGCGGCTCAGGCGCGGCCAATGGCGCACACTGCCCACATCAAGATGCACGAATGGCGAACCCGAAGTCGGATAATAGCCTACGCCACCAATCTGATAACGCAGCGCCGTATCACGCAGTTTTTTTAGCGGAACACCCGGAATATAAAAGTCCATCGCTTTACCAAGCGTATGCTGACTGCTTTTGGCAACACCGCGTGTACGCGAGCGCAGCATAGAGTTGGTCGCCGGAGAACGGTAAGCGGATACGACTGTAATATAATCACGGCCACCAGCGGTCTGATAAACCTGCCAAACCAGATCGAACAAACGCGGATCCATCTTGGTCGGCTCATTACGGCGCCAGTCACGCAGGAAGACATTCAGTTTCTTCAAACCATCCGGCAGATATTTGCCGTTTTTCTTGAAAGTAATTTCGGCACGTTCACCAGTATGCACAAAATGCAGCTTCAACGTACGGGTTTCGGCTGCAGCCTGTGACGGTGCGAAAGCTGTAACAGCCGTGAAAACAAGAGCCAGCTGCGCGCTGAGTTTAACAACTCTGCTCGCCCAGCCTGCCAGTTTAGATGTTTTGCTGTTTTTCAATTTCGAATGCCTTACCGTTTACAGTCACGCTATTCAGACGAATATCGGATTTAATGGTTAATAGACACTTATTGAACAGACAATGAGTTTTCACCATGACGAAAAAAACCTATTTCGGAAGCACTTTCCATCATGGTAAAGAGTTAATGAACAGAAATTTCAATCTTAGCGTGCACTAATTTTAAAATGCACGCAAATCACCCACAAAACATTAACCCCACCATGAATGTTGCATATATGCACCATCCAGTTGAAAATGTTCATTTTTAATAAGCGCTCTATGAGCACGACTTATCCTGCTCTTGCTAAAAATTTCTTTTTAATATCCAAAAATTTACATAATATTTCAGAGATATAACCGACCGTCGCGTGAGAATTTTTGCGCAAATCTCCTCACTTTGTTTCATATATGTAACGCAATGTGATGGGATAAATGTCGTAATTTCGGGAACCAAATCCGTTTTTCCGTCGCATCAAACGGAAAAAGCCCAAATCAACCTCCGTTCAGGCACTGATTTGCGGCCTCACATTAACAAAAGCAGCAAGCCTGCACTTGCATTGGAACCCGCAATTTTCACGCTGCTGAGGCATATGAAATCTGCGTAAGAACGTCCTATATAGTCATCAGCAATGAAAAGAATCGTATGAGGTTGAACCGCTATGAATTTACGCAACCAAGCAGAACTTCTCCGCATGCCAGCTGATGCGCCTCAGGCACAATCAGCAGCATCAACGGATCTGAGCAATCTGCCACGCTGGAACCTCACCGACCTTTACCCTGCACCGGACAGCCCTGAACTAGCCCGTGATCTTAAAATCTCTGCCGAGCAAGCCGTTGCCTTTGAAACCAAGTGGAAGGGCAAGCTGGAAGCCGAGGTTTCCAAAGCGCAAGGCGGCGACTTTGCCGATACTATCAAAGAATTCGAACAGCTCGAAGAACTGATGGGCCGCATCTACTCCTATGCGGGCCTGCTCTATGCAGATGACACATCCAGTGCAACCAATGCCAAGCTCTATGGTGACGTACAGCAGAAACTGACCGATGCCAGCAGCCATCTGATCTTCTTCTCGTTGGAACTCAACCGCATTGATGACGCCCTGCTTGATAAGGCCATCGCGGATAATCCGGCCATTGGTCATTACAAGCCATGGCTGGTCGATCTGCGTAAAGACAAGCCTTATCAGCTGGATGACAAGACCGAAGCACTGTTCCACGAAAAATCCGTCACCGGTTTTGGCGCATGGAACCGTCTGTTTGATGAAACGATGAGCGGTTTGCGCTTTACAATCGACGGTGAAGCGCTGCCGATCGAGCCGGTCCTGACCATGCTGCAGGATGCCGATGGTGCAAACCGTAAAAAAGCATCGGAAGCACTGTCCAAAACCTTTGGTGAAAATCTGCGCCTCTTTACCCTGATCACCAATACGCTGGCCAAGGATAAGGAAATCTCCGATCGCTGGCGCGGTTTTGAAGATATTGCTGACAGCCGCCACCTTGCCAACCGCGTCGAACGCGAAGTTGTCGACGCACTGGCCAGTGCAGTCAATGCTGCCTATCCACGTATTTCCCACCGTTACTATGCGCTGAAAGCCAAATGGCTGGGTCTTGAGCAGCTCGACAACTGGGATCGCAATGCCCCGCTGCCGGAGAGTTCACAGGCGACAATCGGCTGGGATGAAGCCAAAGCGACTGTGCTTGATGCCTATGCAGGCTTCGCGCCGGAGATGGCCGATATCGCCCGCGATTTCTTTGACAAGAACTGGATTGATGCCCCAAGCCGTGCGGGTAAAGCACCGGGTGCTTTTGCGCATCCGACCGTACCTTCTGTACATCCTTATGTGCTGCTCAACTATCTCGGCAAGCCACGCGATGTCATGACCCTCGCTCATGAGCTAGGCCATGGCGTACATCAGGTTCTGGCAGCAAAACAGGGTGCGCTGATGGCATCCACACCGCTGACACTGGCAGAAACCGCATCGGTTTTCGGTGAGATGCTGACTTTCCAGTCGCTGCTTGCAAAAGCTGAGACCAAGCGTGAGCGCAAAGCTATGCTGGCGCAAAAAACCGAAGACATGATCAATACGGTCGTGCGCCAGATCGCCTTCTATGAGTTTGAACGCAAAGTGCATACCGAGCGCAAAAACGGCGAGCTGACTGCCGAACAGATTGGTGAAATCTGGATGGAAGTGCAGCGCTCAAGCCTTGGACCGGCAATCCGTCTTAATCCGGGTTATGAGAGCTTTTGGACATATATTCCACATTTCATCCATTCACCGTTCTATGTCTATGCCTATGCATTCGGTGATTGCCTCGTTAACTCGCTCTATGCGGTATATCAGAACAGCACTGAAGGCTTTCAGGACAAATATTTCGATATGCTGAAAGCCGGTGGCACACGCCATCATAAAGAGCTGCTGGCACCATTTGGTCTGGATGCATCTGATCCGGCATTCTGGCAGCAGGGTCTGTCGGTTATTGAAGGCATGATCGATGAGCTGGAAGCGATGGAAGACTGATCACAGTGATCCCGCACATCTCTGAAGGCACTATCCTGTTTCGTGATGATGTTGAACAGCGCTCGCAGCTGTTCAACAATCCCGAGCAATTGATCATCATCGAGCAGGCTTCAGATTTTGAAGCGGGTTTTGCTGCGCTGGAAGCCGCACGCCGTCAAGGAAAATGGCTTGCGGGCTATTTCAGCTATGAAGCAGGTTTCCTGCTTGAGCCAAAACTGGCAGCCCTGCTGCCGCAAAAGCGCCGTGTGCCGCTAATCTGCTTTGGCGTTTTCAGTGAACCACCCGCAACTATATCTGACGATATGCCGCCCAAAGACACCAATGCCGGCCTTTCAAACTTCCATGCCGGTTGGTCACAGAGCAATTATCAGCGGCGCTTTGATCGCCTGCACCGTCATTTGCGTGAAGGCGATTGCTATCAGGGAAACCTGACCTTTCCGATCACAGCACAATATCATGGTGCGCCGGAAGCCCTGTTTGATACGCTCAGCAAACGCCAGCCGGTGCGCTATAGTGCATTTGTTCATCTGACATCACAGGACAAGGCACCGCTTATCCTGTCGCGCTCACCGGAACTGTTTTTTGAAGTTGATAAAGACGGTTGGATTGAAACCCATCCGATGAAGGGCACCACACCACGCGGGGCAACCCCACAGGAAGATGATGCCTTGCGTGATTTTCTGATCCATGACGAGAAAAGTCAGGCAGAAAACCGCATGATCGTGGATTTGCTGCGCAATGACATTTCTTTGATCAGCGAAGTCGGCAGCCTTTCAGTCCCTAAACTGTTCCATGTCGAACGTTATCCGACCGTGCATCAAATGGTTAGCCATGTGCAGGCAAAGCTGTTGCCCGATCTCACACTGCGACAAGTTTTTGCAGCCTTGTTTCCCTGCGGGTCTATTACAGGCGCGCCGAAAATTAGCGCTATGACAATCCTGCATGTATTGGAACAACAGGCACGGGATATGTATTGCGGCTCTATCGGATGGATTGCCCCGTCAGGCGAGATGCGTTTCAACGTCGCCATCCGCACACTGTCACTTTATCCTGATGGCGAAGCTGTTCTCAATGTCGGCGGCGGTGTGGTCTATGATTCAACGGCAGAAGCTGAATATGCCGAATGTCTGCTGAAAGCCCGTTATGCGACCGGTGACAGTCCTGTTTCCGGTATCTAAAGGACTCAAATGCAAAATCCTGATTTTGGCCTGATCGAAACTTTACGCTTTGAACCTGCCAATGGTTTTTTGCGTTTAGAGCAACATTTGCAGCGCCTGCAATCTTCGGCAAAAGAACTCGGCTGTGTCTGTGACATAGCTGATATCCGTACAAAATTACAAGCACATGGCACCGGCAATCAGGCCTTACGCGTCCGGCTTTGCTTAACCGCAAACGGCGAAACAGAGATCATCACTGCCCCGTTCCAGCCCTTGAGCGCCGATGCGCAATGGACTGTGGCCCTTGCGAAAACACGGCTCAACAGCGCTGATCCGTTGCTATGCCATAAAACCACCCGCCGCGCAATTTACGAGATCGCCCGGGCAGAGTTCACACCGATGCAGGCTGATGAAGTCCTGCTTCTCAATGAAAAAGACGAGCTATGCGAAGGCACGATCACTTCGCTTTTCGTTGATATGGGTGATGGCCATTTGCTGACGCCGCCCTTGGAGTGCGGCTTGCTCAATGGCATTCTGCGGCAGGAATTATTGCAAAACGGCACGGCCAAAACAGCAATCCTCACCATGCAGGATTTGCAAAATGCCAAACAGATTTTTGTCGGGAATTCATTGCGCGGCATGATTCCAACACGGTTTGCCACGACAGCCTGATCGCAGATGACCTCAAAATGCCATCCTTATGGCTCAGATTGCATGCTTAAAAACGCGTCCGCACACGGCCAGTCACCAAGATGTGAGGTAAAAAAGCAACAGATACAAGGCTCTTGATGGTTAAGAAACCTATAATGCTCTTGTATTTAGCAGTAATTCCATACATCAAATTGGTATAAAAATTTTGCAGAATTCCGGGAGAGCTCGCTTATGAAAACATTCCGCACGGCCGCATCCCTTTGTTTGGCTGCCACACTCGCTGCCTGTACAACTTATGGTCCAATCAATGATGGCGGCGGCAACAATGTTCCGACCCGTCCGGCCAATGCCGGCATTGATGGTGGCTGGGTAGATGCCAACGGCATTACATCCAACTTCAACGGCGGCATTTTCGAAACCCGTACAACTGACACCAATGAAAAGCTGGCCGAGGGTAATTACCGTTACCTGTCCCCACGTCTGGTGGAAATTGACATGCGTTCGATCGTTCGCGGCACCACGTCCAAAGTCAATTGCGCACAGGTAACCCAGTCGCAGCTTAATTGCACCACATCGACAGGTTCGCAATTCTCGCTGACACGCAAAGCCTGAACCACTGCGCTTTAAAATTCAAAAACGCCCGCAGCCCGCTGCGGGCGTTTTGCATTCCGGCCTCTCAAAATTGCCGTCCCCAAAAATTGGGAGATGCAAAGAGCATTCGTCATATTATCATGCTATTTTGAATGATCTGTCAGCGGAGAGAACCATGTCCGGACTGTTTAAAATCCTGTTTTGCAGCGCAAGCCTCACTGCTTTGTCTCTGCCCGCCTATGCTGATTACACCCTGACCATCCTTCACACCAATGATACGCATTCGCGTATTGAGGAGGTCAATAAATATGATGCGACCTGTTCAGCCAAAGAGAGTGCGGAACAACAATGTTTCGGCGGTATGGCGCGGCTGAAGGCGGCCATTGATATCGAGCGCGCCAAGGCGGATAATGTGCTGGTTTTGGATGCCGGTGATCAGTTTCAGGGCTCGCTGTTTTTCACCACCTATAAGGGCGTCGACAATGCCGAATTCATGAATGCCATTGGCTATGATGCCATGGCACTCGGCAATCACGAGTTCGATCTCGGACAAGACGGGCTGGCGCCTTTTCTGAATGATATCCGGACACCGGTTCTGTCAGCCAATATTGAAAGCGCTGCCACCTCACCCATACATGGCAAATTTGCCCCCTATCTGATCAAAACGGTCGGCGGTGAGAAAATCGGCATTATCGGCCTGACGACACCGGATACCGTGGCAATCGCCCGCCCTGACAAAGATCTACGCTTCCTCGCTGCCAAAGAAACATTGCAGCGCATTATTCCTGAGTTGAAACAGCAAGGCGTCACCAAGATCATCGCCCTCACCCATTTGGGCTATGATGTGGATCAGCAACTGGCGGCAGAACTGGACGATCTGGATGCAATTGTCGGCGGACACAGCCATACATTGCTCGGCGATAATGCCCGTGCCTCCGGCCCCTATCCTACTCTGGTCAAAAATCCGTCCGGTAAAATGGTGCCGGTCGTGACCGCTTATGCCTATACGCAATATCTGGGCAGACTGGTGCTGAATTTTGATGATGACGGCAACCTCAAAACCGCCTCGGGATCACCGCTGCGCCTTGATGCCTCGATCAAACCGGATGAGCAATTGGCACAGCGCATTGCGGAAATGGCCAAGCCGATTGAAGAGCTGAAAAACCGTCGCGTTGCAGAAACCGCCAAGCTGATTGATGGTTCCGCTGTCAGCTGCCGCACGCAGCAATGCCCGATGGGCGATCTGGTGACCAATGCCATGCTGGATCGTGTCCGCGATCAGGGGATCACTGCTGCATTGATTAATGGCGGTGCGTTGCGCGCATCCATCAAGGCAGGTGAAGTCACGATGGGCGATGTGCTTGTCGTCTTGCCATTCCAGAATACGGTGGCAACTTTCCAGATCAAAGGCAATGATTTACGCGCGGCACTGGAAAACGGTGTCAGCCAGATCGAAAAAGGCAGCGGCCGTTATCCGCAGGTCTCCGGCATCAAATTTACAACCGATATCGCCAAACCTGCCGGACAGCGCATCGGCACCGTTGAAATACAGGACGCTGATAAAAACTGGCAGTCTCTGGATGACAATAGGGTGTACGGCATTGCTGCAACCGATTATCTGCGCACCGGCGGTGACGGCTATACGATGATCGCTGAGAAAGCTGAAAAGGCCTATGATTACGGCCCCGCGCTGGATCAGGTTGTTGCAGAATATTTACAAGAGCATTCACCCTATGCCGGTGAAGTACAACAACCCGCCAACCGACCGGAGCCGAAAATTGCAACAACCTATGTCATCCAAAAAGGCGACAGTTACTGGTCAATTGCCGAAGCGCTTTATGGCAATGGCATGAAATGGAAACAACTGTTTCAGCAGAACCGGCATTATAAACCCCGCCACCTGCCGGTTGGTGCAAGTTTGAAAACCGGCGCTCCTGCTTCACCTTAACAATTATAATTTGAGTTTCGTTCTCATATTATAGTTATATTCTGGCCATGCCGGTCAGAATACTGTTATGATAGGTAAAATTTATTCGGCAGCTTTCGTTGATCCGGAATTCTGACAGTCTCCAGCCAGTCTCTGGTCAAGTCTGGCACCGGCACAACAGGAAGCTGCCTCATCAGGATAGAGACAAAAACATGCATGATGATGTGATGAGCCAATCCGCGATCGCCCAGCCGGTGCAAGCAAAACCTGTGCTTGAAAAAACAGGCGTTATGCTGATCAATCTGGGAACACCTGATGGCACTGACCGCACTTCTATGCGCCGCTATTTGCGTGAATTCCTGATGGATTCCCGCGTGATCGAATGGCCGAAGGCAATCTGGTATCCGATCCTGTTCGGTATCGTTCTCAATACTCGGCCTAAGAAATCCGGCGCGGCCTATGACCGTATCTGGAATCGCGAACGCAATGAATCGCCGTTGCGCACCTATACACGCTCACAGAGTGATCAGCTCGGCACCCGTCTGTCCGATCTCGGCAATGTCGTGGTCGACTGGGCTATGCGCTATGGTCAGCCGTCCATTGAAGACGTGCTGACACGCCTGCGCGAACAGGGTTGCACCCGTATTGTCGCCTTCCCGCTCTATCCGCAATATTCCTCCTCAACGACCGGCAGCGTGATTGAAAAGCTCAATGATGCGCTGAACAAACTGCGCTTCATGCCTGCTATTCGCACCGTGCCGTCCTATCAGCATGAGCCGGTCTATATTGACGCACTGGCACGTTCGATTGAGGAACATCTCGCCAAGCTCGATTTCGAGCCGCAGGTGGTGGTTGCCTCCTATCACGGCATTCCGCAGAGCTATGCACGCCGCGGCGATCCATATCCGCAGCAATGCCTTGAAACCACACGCCTGTTGCGCGCACGCCTCGGCTGGGATGAGAACAAGCTGATCAGCACCTTCCAGTCCCGCTTTGGTCCTGAGGAGTGGCTGCAGCCTTATACAGATAAAACCATCGAAGAAATGCCGAAAAACGGCATTAAGTCTGTCGCTGTTTTCAATCCGGGCTTTGTTGCAGACTGTCTGGAAACCGTGGATGAGATCGGCAATGAAGCCGCCGAAGCATTCCACGAAAACGGCGGTGAAAACTTCAGCCACATTCCGTGCCTTAATGATACAGACCTTGGTATGCGCGTCATCGAAGATCTCGTACGCCGCGAATTGCAAGGCTGGGTCTGAAGCATTTTTAGTCTAATACCATTATATTTTCCGGCCGATTAAAAAGGAACCAGAATGGAATTCGGAGCAAATCTTGCCCTACTGATTTTAGCCGCAGTGGTTATTCTCACACTGTATGCCGGTATTAAAATTGTGCCTCAGGGTTCCAATTTTACCGTTGAGCGTTTTGGCCGTTACACCCGCACTTTGTCGCCGGGTCTGAACATGATCGTCCCGTTCTTTGATCGTATCGGCGCACGCCTCAATATGATGGAACAGGTGCTTGATGTACCGACACAGGAAGTAATTACCCGCGATAACGCCACCACATCGGTGGATGCCGTAGCTTTCTTTCAGGTTCTGAATGCAGCACAAGCTGCTTATCAGGTTTCCGATCTGCAATATGCAATCCTCAACCTGACCATGACCAATATTCGTACCGTTATGGGCTCGATGGATCTCGATGAGCTGCTTTCCAACCGCGACACGATCAATGATCGTCTGCTGCGTGTGCTGGATCAGGCAGCGCATCCATGGGGCATCAAGATCACCCGCGTTGAAATCAAAGACATCAATCCGCCGAAAGATCTGATTGATTCTATGGCGCGTCAGATGAAAGCCGAGCGTGATAAGCGTGCGCAGGTTCTGGAAGCGGAAGGTGACCGTAATGCGCAAATTCTGCGTGCTGAAGGTCTGAAACAGTCGCAGATTCTCGAAGCGGAAGGTAAGCGTGAAGCGGCCTATCGTGAGGCGGAAGCCCGCGAACGTCTGGCAGAAGCGGAAGCCAAAGCGACAACCATGGTATCCGAAGCGATTGCGCAGGGTGACGTACAAGCTCTGAACTATTTCGTAGCGCAGAAATATACGGATGCACTGGCTGAAATGGCATCGGCCAAAAATCACAAGGTTATCATGATGCCGCTCGAAGCCACATCGCTGATCGGCTCGCTGGGCGGCATCGGCGCGATTGCCAAAGAGGTTTTCGGTAATTCCGGTACAGGCAGCGAACAGTCGGCGCCATCCGCGGCACCGCGCAGAGCACCGGCTAAAGCAGCTCCTGCCCGTAATGATGGCACAACCCGTAGCGGTTCTGCCGATTATGTCTCGGTTCCTAACCACATTATCGGCAATCGCGTACCACCGACAGGATCACGCTAATGCCGGACATGCTCGCAGCATTGGGCATTTGGAACTGGGTTATTCTCGGGCTGGTTCTGTTGTTTCTTGAACTGGTTACACCCGGCATTTTCCTGATCTGGATCGGCCTCGCCGCTCTGGCAACCAGCCTATTTGCCTTTACCGGCCTCAGCTTTATAGCAAGCTGGCAAATGCAATTGCTGCTTTTCATGATCTTGTCGGTGATCTTTGTCCTGATCGGACGCAGATACTTCAATCCGCGGGCGCAAAACAGTGATGAGCCGCTTCTCAACCGCAGAGCCGATCAATTGATCGGCATGCGGACTACTTTGGAAGAGCCGATTGTCAACGGTCACGGTCGTGCCCGTTTTGATGATACGCTATGGCGGGTTACCGGCGCGGATTTACCGGCTGGTACAACAATCATCGTCCGGAAATATCACGACGGCTTGTTGCAGGTTGAAGAAGTAAAATAAAAAAGCGGCTGAAAAGCCGCTTTTTCTTTATCCGGAAATAATGCCGGTTTACGCAACACCGGCACGCAGCAGGTCGTGGAAATGCACCAGTCCGACAGGCCGGTTTTCTTCCACCACAATCACGGCACCAATCCGCGCTTCATTCAACAATGCCAGTGTAGCGCCAAGCAGCTGATCAGGGCTGACAGTCTTCGGTGAGCGGGTCATAATATCATCGACCTTCAGCGTCGCCATCGGGCGGTCAACATTCCGCGTCAGGTCACCATCAGTGATAATGCCTGCGAGTGTACCGTCTTCATTTTCGACAATCACACAGCCAAAATGCTTGTGTGAATGAATGCGCATGGCTTCCGGCATTGGTGTGCCGATTTTAACCATCGGCAGTTCATCACCCCGATGCATAACATCTTTAACGTGAGACAAGCTTGCACCTAGTGAACCGCCCGGATGGAACACGCGGAAATCACTGGCCGTAAAGCCGCGCCGTTCCAACAGTGCCAGCGCTAGCGCATCACCAATAGCAAGCTGCATCAGCGTGGATGTGGTCGGTGCCACACCATGCGGGCAGGCTTCTGCCACTTTCGGCAGCAGCAGCAGCACATCAGATTCACGTCCAAGCGTAGAATGTTCACCGGAAGTCAGCGCAATCAGCGGCACTTTGAAACGGCGGGAATAACTGACAATCCCTTTGAGCTCAGCAGTTTCACCGGACCAGGACAGTGCCAGAATAACATCATTGTTGCTGACCATACCGAGATCACCGTGATTGGCTTCTGCGGCGTGAACAAAAAATGCAGGCGTGCCGGTTGAGGCAAAAGTTGCTGCCAGTTTAGAGCCGATATGGCCGCTTTTGCCGATACCGGTAACAACCACGCGCCCTTTCATCGAGGCAATCGCTGCAACGGCACGCTCAAACGGCTCTGAAAGACCGTTTTGTAACGCCTCTTCAAGCGCGCTCATACCCGCCTTTTCAACGGCAATGGTATTCAGGGCGGAGCGGATAGCTGGGCTGTGACTGCTCAATGGACTTCTCTCACTTTATTCATCCGGTCATTAGAGCGCCGTGCGCCCTCTTGGGCGCACAAAGATCGCTCTAACAGTTATACAGTAGTGCTTCTTCTATATAGAAACCGGAACTGCATTCTGCAAAACGATTATGACGTAAAACTTTACGTCTTGTCTGTCCAGCCTGTCCTTACAGCGAAACCGGTACATGCATACTCAAGCAAAAGCACACTCCGAAGAGTGTAAAGCTGTATTGAGGATAAAATGCACGCAGAATAAAAAAGCCAAAGCTAAAAAGCTTAACAGTCACAAATGATTACACCAAAAGAAACCTTGTATTAACCATAACCATTTACCGTCAGCCATGAAGCTTGCCCTGTGCAGGCATTTTCTGATTCCGATTCATTTTCTGGCAGGACAATGGAAAAAACAGCCGATACGGGTCATTCTACCCCGCTCACGCTTCGCGGTCTGCACAAAGCAGCCCTGCTTGCAGGCGTTGTGCTGTTTGCAATTTCCACCACGTCACATGCGCAAACCGTAACAGCAGAACCATTGCCTGATGTTGCCAATATTACTTATGACGCCAATGGCCGTATTATAGAGCAACCGGCAGCCCCAACATCTACCCCTGCCCTTAGTACTGCAACCATTCCGCTATCTGATGATATGGGTGGTTTACGCACAGGTCCGGCAGAGAGTGGCAGAGCCACACGCGAAGGCCGCGAGAACTTGCCGGAAGGCTCGGTTGACGGCCGTCCGCGTGCACCTTTTGAAGCCGATCCGTTTGAGCCACAGGGGATTCGTGCCGGCAGCTTCATTCTACGCCCGTCACTCGATCAGGGTATCCGCGCCACCAGCAATGCCGATAACAGCGCCTCAGGCAGCAGCGGTGTCTTATCTGAAACCGCATTGCGTCTTAATGCACGTTCCGACTGGGCAAGCCATTTAGCAACTTTGGATGCGACAGGCATTTTCGAGAAAAACCTGTCCGGTCAATATGTCTCCAATCCGCGCGGGCAGATTAATGCTGCATTGCGACTGGATATGAGCGATGATACACGGCTGAATTTTGGTCTCGGCTATTCGGTCAATCGAGAAGATGCATCCGATCCGAACGGCATCAGCGCAGCCCGAACCCGTCCTTTAGTGCATAACCTTTCCGCACAAGCCGGTGTTGAGCGCGATATCGGCAAGATTTTTGCCCGTGCCGTCGCACGTGTCAATAATACCCGTTATGGCAATGCCAAACTCTATAACGGCGATCAACTGGATCAGAGCGACCGTAATAATACCTATGTCAGTATGACTCTGCGCGGCGGTTTTGAAGTCAGTGCAATTATCCGTCCGTTTGCGGAAGTGGAAGTCGGTCGTCGTTTGTATCAGAACGACAACGGTCTTGATCGAAATGCCACACAGCTCGGGCTTCGTACCGGCTTACAGATCAATAGTGGTGAAAAACTCAACGGTGAGTTTTCTGTCGGTTATATTGGCGCACGAAGCGAAGATGACCGTCTGCGCGATACCGGTGGTCTGTCACTCGATGCAGCCATGAACTGGTCACCGCAGCGTGGCACAGATGTGCAATTTGGCTTACGCACCTATCTCGACAGCAGTCCTGATATTGGCGGTAATTCATCTATTCTCTATCTAGCGAATATCAATGTCACCCGCATGATCCGCGCAGATCTCAGCCTCAATGCGCGGCTGGATGCATCCGTCCGTGACAATCGCGACGGTAGCGGCACTGATTACGGTATGGGTGCAGAAGCCGGAGCAACCTACTGGTTCAACCGTTTCTTCGGTGTCGATGGCAAATTGCGCCATGAATTTATCAAGAGTGATGTGGCCAGCCGCGACTATCAGAGCAACAGCGTCTATCTCGGCGTAAAACTGCGCCGCTGATCTTATTCAGCACAATAAAAAAGCCGGTCAGTGACCGGCTTTTGTTTGATCAAGACAATTTAATTGTCTTCAGCAATTCATCAATGCTGACTTCAACCAGCGGGCGGATATCATGGCGCCACAGGGCAAAAGCCACATTCGCCTGAATAAAGCCTTCCTTGGAACCGCAGTCAAATGTACGGCCCTGATAATTAAAGCCGTAGAAATCCTGCTCTTTCGCCAGTTTCAGCATAGCATCAGTCAGCTGAATTTCATTACCGGCGCCTTTTTCCTGTTTGCTCAGCAGATCGAAGATTTCCGGCTGCAGAATATAGCGGCCATTGATATAAAGATTAGACGGTGCAGTGCCTTTGGCTGGCTTTTCGACCATCTGATTGATTTCAAAGCCATTGCCGATTGCATTGCCTTTACCGACAATACCGTATTTATGGGCTTCTTCCGGATCACATTCCTGAACGGCAATCACATTGCCGCCGGTCTGCTCATAGAGTTCAACCATTTCCTTGAGGCAACCTTTTTTCGACTGCATCACCATATCCGGTAACAGCAGTGCGAAAGGCTCATTGCCAACGATTTCGCGTGCACACCATACGGCATGGCCTAATCCCAGCGGCACCTGCTGACGGGTAAAGCTGGTTGTGCCAGGCTGCGGCTGCAAGCTCTGCATGTGGTTCAGCTCATTGAGCTTACCCCGTTCCTGCAGCGTTGTATAAAGTTCAACCTGAGCATCAAAATAATCTTCAATCACTGCCTTGTTGCGGCCGGTCACAAAAATCAGATGTTCAATACCCGCTTCGCGCGCCTCATCAACCACATACTGAATGACCGGCTTATCAACGACAGTCAGCATTTCTTTCGGAACTGATTTAGTCGCTGGTAAGAAACGTGTCCCCAGTCCGGCGACAGGAAAAACTGCTTTGCGGATTTTTTTAACTGAACTCATGTCACTTCCCGTTTTATCCGGTTTCATCCCGATGATAACATCAGGCTGTCCGGTCGTATTTTTAAGATGGCGAAGCTGTAGAACTGTCGCCGCTCAAACCCGATTTATAAAAGCCATTACAACCAAACTATGAAAAAAGCCTGTATTATCTAAAGTTTACGGTCACATTTCATGTGCAATTATTAATGGATTTGACCGCAGCAAAATTTGTGCATCTGTTTTCAGGTCCGGTTCATCCAGGGAGCAGTATATCGAATAAACAGAAATTACAGGGATATAGGGAATACCCGTCTGGTTATCCTCCACATGACCCACACAGAATTTTTCCCCATTCTTAATTCTGAGATCACATGGTAAACTAAATGCTAACTTCCATATGATATTAAGAATACACTTAGAGCATTTTCGGAAAAAATGTGAAGCGCTTTTATTTCCGGTGTTCAGTTCATAATTGGTCGCATTCTCGTGCCCCCGACATATTTGAAGAATATTGTTTGTTTACGAAATGCCAAGGTTTTTATTCAGGGAGAAAAGCATGCTTCGAACCCATATTTTCAGTAGCCGCCTGTGGAAGACAGCTGCGACCACAGCTTCCGCTGTTGCCCTGTCGCTCATGCTCTCAACAGGATATGCTTCTGCCGACGCAAAATTCCGTCAGTGGGTTTCCGGTTTCCGGCCTGTAGCACTCCAGAGCGGCATTGCTCCGGCAACGTTTGACCGCGCTTTTGCCGGTGTGAATGAAATTGATCCGGAAGTGCTGCAAAAAGCCCGTTATCAACCTGAATTCACCTCACCGGTCTGGGATTATATTGATAACCGCGTCAATGAACATTCCATCGGCACCGGTCAGGCCATGGCGCGTAAATATAGCAAAGCGCTCAATGCCATTGAAAAACAGTATGGCGTCGACAAAAACGTGTTGCTGGCTATCTGGTCGATGGAAACCGGCTATGGCGAAATGATGCAGCGTCCGGATGTGATGCGCGATGCCATCCGCTCGCTTGCAACACTCGCTTATGCTGACCAGCGCCGTGCCAAATACGCACGTACACAGTTGATTGCGGCGATGAAAATCCTTCAGACCGGTGATATCGACCGCAGCCATCTCAGTGGCTCATGGGCGGGCGCTATGGGACATACTCAGTTTATCCCGACCAGCTATCAGGCCTATGCGGTTGATTTTGACGGCAACGGCAAACGCGACATCTGGAATTCCGTTCCCGATGCGCTGGCAACTGCTGCCAATCTTTTGCGTAAAAACGGTTGGCAGCCAGGCCGTACCTGGGGTTATGAAGTGGTTCTGCCAGCTTCCGGTAAGTTCCCATCGGGCAGTCTGAGTATTGCCGACTGGCGTCGTCTTGGCATTGTACGTGCCAATGGTCGCCCTTTCCCGAGCGATGCTGAAAAAGCCACGCTTAAAGTGATGGACGGACGCAGCGGCCCTGCCTTCCTGATGACCAAGAACTTCTTTGTCATCAAACGCTATAACAATGCCGATAAATACGCACTCGGCGTTGGTCTCCTGGCCGATCGCGTTGCCGGTTATCAGGGTTTGGTTCAGGATTGGAACCGTCCTTTCACCCCGATCACCATGAAAGAGCGTGAAGAACTGCAAGGTCACTTGCGTGCGCTCGGTTATTATGACGGCAAAATTGACGGCAAAATCGGCTCCAGTTCACGTAAAGCGATTGAGGCTTTCCAGCAGCGCAACGGGCTGCAAACCGACGGTCACCCGAGCAAGGAAGTGCTGAGCGTCTTACGCCGCCGCTAAACTGATAAAATCTTCAGGCCGGTTCATCCGGCCTGATTTTTTTTGTGCAACGGAAATCCGCTTGCCGCATCATACTAAAGAGTGAAGAACGGATATGCACGGTCAGACAATTTTACCCAGAGCTTTTTCAGGTAAAACCTGCCGGATCGTTCTGGCGGTCTTATGTATTTTATCCGTTTTCCTAAGCATGCCGGAAATTGCACACGCTCAGGAAACCACCATTCAGCTTGCTCAGCAGCAACCGCCACAACAAAAGCGGCGTACACTATTTGATATGCTGTTTGGCAATTCCCGTGAGCGGCAGCCGCAGCAAAATACTGTTCGCCCGCCGGTTCAGCAGCAGCAACAACGACGCACCACAACTCCGGTTAAGAAAAAACCGGTCGTCGCCAAACCAAAACCTGTGATCGCCGCACCGCCACCGGCACCCGTTATTGCCAAAAATCCTGATGCCGCTAAAATTCTGGTCATCGGTGATTTTATTGCAGGCGGGCTGGCTGAGGGTTTAACGGAAACCTTTGCAGAAGCCGCTGATCTGCAGGTCATCAATCGCAGCAACGGCTCATCCGGTTTTGTCCGTCAGGATTATTATAACTGGAGCAAGGAACTGCCTGCTATTCTGGCAGAGCAAAAACCCGCTGTCATCGTCATGATGATTGGTGCCAATGACCGTCAAACCTTAACCCAAAAAAGCATCAGTCTTGTGCCCGATACGGATGAGTGGAAAAAACTCTATCAGGCACGTGTGGATGAGTTTTTGCAGGCCTCAGCCAAATCCGGTATCCCTGTCATCTGGGTCGGGCAACCGCCCTATCAATTCGCAGCACTTTCCCAGACCATGTTGTCTCTGAATACGACCTATAAACAAGCCGTAGAACAGACACCTGCCAAAGACGGCACAGCGAAAGCGGTTTTCGTTGATGTCTGGGATGGCTTTGTTGATGATAAGGGCGGCTACACGCAAACCGGTGTTGATGTGAATGGTCAGACCGTGCGTCTGCGTGGCAATGACGGAATTAATATGACAGCAGCGGGCAAACTAAAGCTTGCTTTTTATGTTGAGAAACCGCTGCGCCAATTATTGAAACCGGCACCATCCGAAACAGCTCCGGCCGATAACAAAAGCAATGAGCCAATGGCCATGCCGGTTCAGAAAGAAATCACCCGCATCGGACCGATGAAACTCAGCGACCTTGATCAGTCCGGTGATGATGTTTTGTTGGGTGATACAACCAGTACTGGAAAAACCTCCGCGCCCCGCGCAGAAAACAAACCTGCTCCGCTCGGGCGCGCGGATAATTTTCACTGGCCGCGACCTTAACTTGGCCAGCCCGACATTTATGACGGAAGCAGGCTGGTACCCATCAATTGCAGATCAATAGCCCGTGCCGCCTGCCGCCCTTCACGGATAGCCCAGACAACAAGTGACTGGCCGCGACGCACATCACCCGCTGCAAAGAATTTTGGTACGGATGTGTGGTAATCCGTCTCATTGGCCTGCACGCTCTCCCCGCCGCGTGCATCTGTCCTGAGTTTCAGTTTGTCGCCTAATTCCGGCAAAACACCCTGCTTGGCAGGACCACTGAAACCAAGGGCAATGAATGCAAGATCCGCCTGCAGAATGAATTCAGAACCAGCAATTGGCTTGCGCCGATCATCCACTGCACTGCAAAGCACATGGGTCAGTTGGCCGTCTTCGCCGCCAAAGCCAAGTGTTGCCACCTGAAATTCACGTACTGCCCCTTCGGCCTGACTGGAGGAGATGCGAATTTTGGTTGCCCAATAAGGCCACACGCCAAGCTTATCTTCACGCAACGGTGGTTCAGGGCGAATATCCAGCTGCGTTACCTGCACTGCGCCCTGCCGGAACGCTGTTCCCACACAGTCAGAGGCAGTATCACCGCCCCCGACAACCACAACGCGCTTGCCAGCAGCCGAAATACTGTCTTCCAGCAGCCATGCACGCGACTGTTCGTCTTCCCCTGCAACTCGGCGATTCTGCTGCACCAGATAAGGCATAGCATCATAAACACCGTTCAACTCAGATCCCGGCAAAGCCGGATCACGCGGTGTTTCCGCGCCGCCGCAATAGAGCACAGCATCATAGTCTTTGAGTAATTGTTTGACCGCAATATCCTTGCCGATTTCCACGCTGCAATGGAACGTCACGCCCTCGCCTTCCATCTGGGCGATACGACGGTCAATCAGGTGCTTTTCCATTTTAAAATCAGGAATACCATAGCGTAGTAAACCACCCGCACGACTTTCCCGCTCATAGACATCAACACCGTGGCCAGCCCGTGCAAGCTGTTGTGCAGCGGCCAGACCTGCAGGGCCCGAGCCGATAATTGCAACACGTTTTCCGGTCTTAACGGCCGCGATTTGCGGTTGTATCAGTCCCAGTTCGAAAGCCTTGTCGGCCAGTGCTTGCTCAACAGTTTTGATGGCCACCGGCGCATCTTCCAGATTGAGCGTGCATGATTCCTCACACGGCGCAGGGCAAATCCGCCCCGTAAATTCCGGAAAATTATTGGTGGAATGGAGATTGGCAATCGCCTCTTCCCACTGCCCCGCATAAACTAGATCATTCCAGTCCGGAATCTGGTTATTCACCGGACAACCGCTGTCACCGCTTTTATCGCCATGGCAGAACGGCACACCGCAATCCATGCAGCGTGCTGCCTGCTTCTGCACTTCCGGTTCACTCATCGGCAGAGTGAATTCACGAAAATGCCTGATGCGATCTGATGCCGGCTGATATTGCGCAACCTGCCGGTCGATCTCCAGAAAACCTGTAACTTTACCCATTTTAACAACCTGTTCTTTTCTGAAGTGCGGATTATTCTGCTGCAACCGGATTGCGCAGAAGTTCCATCTCTTCCAAGGCGCGGCGATATTCGACCGGCATGACTTTGACGAATTTCGGACGATACTGTTCCCAGTTATCAAGGATCATCCGTGCCTGTTGCGACCCCGTATAATGATGATGATTGGCCAGCAACTGTGCCAGACGCTCCTCATCGTGACGGGTCATATTGCCGGAAACATCCACACGGCCTTTATGCATCAGGTCACCGCCGTGATGATGCAGCTTTTCGAGAATGTCGTCCTCTTCAGGCACCGGCTCCAGTTCGACCATCGCCATATTGCAACGCTGGGCAAAATCACCGGCTTCATCCAGCACATAGGCCACGCCACCGGACATACCGGCCGCGAAATTGCGCCCTGTCTCACCGATCACAACCACGACACCGCCGGTCATATATTCACAGCCGTGGTCACCCACACCTTCGACAACCGCAACGGCACCGGAATTGCGCACGGCAAAACGCTCGCCCGCCTGTCCGCGAATATAACATTCGCCTTCAATCGCGCCGTAGAGCACCGTATTGCCCGCAATAATTGCCTCATCGGCTTTGAGCCGGCTGTCTTCACCCGGACGGATAATAATCCGTCCGCCGCTTAAGCCCTTGCCGATATAGTCATTGCCTTCGCCATGCAGTTCGAAACTGATGCCATGTGCCAGAAATGCTGCGAAAGACTGCCCCGCAGTGCCATTGAAACGCACCTGAATCGTATCTTCCGGCAGACCTTTATGGCGGTAACGGCTGACCAGCGCACCGGACAACATCGCACCTGCCGAGCGATCCGTGTTTTTAATGCTGCGGATAAGTGTAACCTTCTCACGATTTTCCAGTGCCGGTGCGGCAGCTGCAATCAGATCACGATCCAGCACATCATCAATCGGATGCTGCTGCAATTGCGTATGGCGCAATTGTTTTTCATCACCAGCAATGGCCGTATAAGGGCGATAGAAGATACGGCTGAAATCCAGTCCCTGTGCCTTCCAGTGATTAATCGCTGCCTGTTTTTCCAACAGATCGGAGCGTCCGATAATCTGTTCCAGCTTTGTGAAACCAAGCTCAGCCAGCAGTACACGCACTTCTTCTGCCAGATAGAAGAAGAAGTTAATCACATGCTCCGGTGTGCCTTTGAAACGCTGACGCAACACAGGGTCCTGTGTCGCCACACCAACCGGACAAGTATTGAGATGGCATTTGCGCATCATGACACAACCGGCAGCAATCAGTGGTGCGGTGGAGAAACCGAACTCATCCGCACCCAGCAAAGCACCGATGATCACATCGCGCCCTGTGCGCAGACCACCATCGACCTGCAATGCAATACGCGAGCGCAAACCATTGAGCACCAATGTCTGATGGGTTTCCGCCAGACCTGTTTCCCAAGGGGAACCGGCATGTTTCAGCGAGGTAAGCGGTGATGCACCTGTTCCGCCGTCATAGCCGGAAACGGTGATATGATCGGCACGCGCCTTGGCAACACCGGCAGCAACCGTACCGACACCGACTTCCGACACCAGCTTGACCGAAATATCCGCTTGAGGATTGACGTTTTTCAGGTCGAAAATCAGCTGCGCCAGATCTTCAATGGAATAAATATCATGATGCGGCGGTGGTGAGATCAAGCCGACACGTGGTGTGGAATGACGCGTCTTGGCAATTGTCGCATCCACTTTATGCCCCGGCAACTGTCCGCCTTCACCGGGCTTGGCACCCTGCGCCACCTTAATCTGGATCATATCAGCATTGACCAGATATTCCGTGGTCACGCCAAAACGTCCTGAGGCCACCTGCTTGATCGCCGAGCGCTGCGGGTTCGGTGAACCATCACGCAGCGGATAGAGACGATCCGGCTCTTCACCACCCTCACCGGTGTTGGACTTGGCACCTATCCGGTTCATGGCAACGGCCAGTGTTGTATGTGCTTCACGCGAGATCGAACCAAAGGACATGGCACCGGTTGAAAAGCGCTTGACGATTTCAGCCGCGGGCTCAACTTCTGCCAGATCAACCGGCCTCTTTCCGCGTTCACCCGCGCGCTTTAAGTGGAACAGGCTGCGAATAGTTTTGGCTGCGGCTGAACGACTGTTGAGCATTTCGGAATATTCCGCAAAGCTCTTCGGATTATCATTGCGCACAGCATGTTGCAGCTTGGCCACCGCATCCGGCGACCACATATGCGCCTCACCGCGAATACGATACGCATATTCACCACCCGCAGGCAAAGCACCGGTGCCGCCGATTTCTTTTACAAAAGCCGTATTGTGCCGCAGTACAGTTTCCTGTGCCACTTCATTTAAGCCCACACCTTCAATCATCGAAGCTGTGCCGAAGAAATACCGGTCAACAAAATCCTGTTTTAAGCCGATGGCATCAAAAATCTGCGCACCGCAATAGGACTGATAGGTGGAGATGCCCATTTTCGACATCACCTTCAGCATGCCTTTGCCGATAGACTTGATGTAACGACTGACGATTTCACTACTATCCACCTCCGGCGGGAAATCGCCGCGCTGATGCATATCGGTCAGCGTATCAAAAGCGAGATACGGATTGATCGCCTCGGCACCATAACCGGCAAGGCAGCAGAAATGATGGACTTCGCGCGGCTCACCGCTCTCGACCACCAATCCCACAGATGTGCGCAGCCCCTTGCGGATCAGATGATGGTGTACGGCAGCCGTTGCCAGCAAAGCCGGAATAGCGATACGGTCAGGCCCGACCTGCCGGTCAGACAGAATGATGATATTATAGCCGCCATGCACAGCGGCTTCCGCACGGTCGCACAGACGTGCCAATGTGCCATCCATACCTGCCGCGCCTTCATTCACCGGATAGGTAATATCCAGTGTCTTGGTGTCAAAACGGTCTTCCGAATGACCGATCGAGCGGATTTTTTCCAGATCAGCATTGGTCAGGATCGGCTGACGCACTTCCATCCGCTTGCGCCGTGAGGTGCCGACCAGATCAAACAGGTTCGGACGCGGCCCGATAAAAGACACAAGGCTCATCACCAGTTCTTCCCGGATCGGATCAATCGGCGGATTGGTGACCTGCGCAAAATTCTGCTTGAAATAGGTATAAAGCAGTTTGGCCTTGTCCGAGAGCGCGGAAATCGGTGTATCCGTACCCATCGAACCAACCGCTTCCTGCCCCGTTGTCGCCATCGGTGCCATCAGCAGTTTGGTGTCTTCCTGTGTGTACCCAAAGCTACGCTGACGCTCGATCAGGCTGACATCACGGCGTAGTGCGCGTGGTTCCACCGGTGCCAGATCTTCCAGCACCAGCTGCGTGTTTTTCAGCCATTGGCGATATGGATGCGCGCTGGCGATCTGGGATTTCAGCTCGTCATCACTGACAATGCGTCCCTCTTCCAGATCAATCAGCAGCATACGTCCCGGCTGCAACCGCCATTTTTTGACAATGCGGCTCTCGTCCACCGGCAGTACACCCGCCTCGGATGCCAGAATGATCCGGTCATCATCGGTCACCAGATAACGTGCCGGACGCAGACCGTTACGATCCAGCGTCGCGCCAATTTGACGGCCGTCGGTGAAAGCAACGGCGGCAGGACCATCCCAAGGCTCCATCAAAGCGGCATGATATTCGTAAAATGCCTTACGCTCATCAGCCATCAGCTTGTTATTGCCCCAGGCTTCAGGGATCAGCATCATCATCGCATGGCTCAGGCGATAACCGCCCTGCACCAGAAATTCGAGTGCATTGTCAAAACAAGCCGTGTCCGACTGGCCTTCATAGGAGATCGGCCAAAGCTTGGAAATATCATTGCCGAACAGCTCGCTATCCACCGAAGCCTGACGCGCAGCCATCCAGTTCACATTGCCGCGCAGCGTGTTGATCTCGCCATTATGGGCAACCATGCGATAAGGATGTGCCAGTTTCCACGACGGGAAAGTATTGGTTGAAAAGCGCTGATGCACCAGTGCAATCGCACTTTCAAAACGCGGATCGGCCAAGTCTTTGTAATAGACACCGACCTGATAGGCCAGAAACATGCCTTTATAAACAACGGTGCGGGCAGACATGGAGACAATATAGAAACCGTTGTCACGGCCTTCTGTCTCGTGGAAAATCCGGTTGGAAATCACCTTGCGTAGCACGAACAAACGGCGCTCAAAATCATCATCGCTGGCAATATTCGGATTGCGGCCGATAAAGACCTGACGATGCACCGGCTCGGTTGCAGCGATCTCCGGCGCTTTGGACAGTGAACTATTATCCACCGGCACAGTGCGGAAACCGAGCAATGTCTGACCTTCTGCGGCAATCACTTCCGTAATCACCCGCTCCAGATGCGCACGCAGCTTCACATCCTGCGGCATGAAAATCTGACCAACAGCATAATGTCCGGCATCCGGCAGATGTATGCCGTTCTTTGCCATTTCTTCACGGAAAAAACGGTCAGGAATCTGCACCAGAATACCGGCGCCATCCCCCATTAAAGGATCAGCACCGACGGCACCGCGATGTGTCAGATTTTCCAGCATCTGTAAGCCATCCAGCACAATCTGGTGCGACGGCACGTTTTTCATCTGCGCAATAAAGCCGACACCACAGGCATCATGCTCATGTCGCGGATCATACAGCCCTTGTTTCTTGGGCTGAGTGCGGGATGTTTGAGTGGTTTTGGTCGATGTTGTGGTTTTGCCGCCTTGTTCTGTAAAATTATGAGCCTGAAATGCCCCAACAGAATGCGACTTGATCAACATCGAAACCTCCTTAGACCCGGTACAGGGCCATATGCCGGTTCAGGCGTGCGGCACCAACCCGTCCTCCGGACGGGATAAAGGCCAGAGCTGAAACGACAGAATTGTTAATGGAATGTGTGAAGTGGCCTGCCCGTAAAACACAGCAAAGGAAGCAGGCAGCATTCTGCAACAGATATGTCATGAACCAGCCTCCTTGATGCAAAGCGCACGATTACCGTGCTTGTTTAAACAGGATGCTTTTGCCGCTCGGCGGAAAAGCAGTGCATGAATGAAAGCAAAATCCGTCTGATATTGGTTGTGACGAAGATTGTTTAATAGGTCAGCATTGCTGCCCTATCATCTTATTGCAGAATATTTTTCGCTCTACAAGCATGAAATATTCAATTTTAAATCGGTTATTTGTAATTTTATTGCGCGAACATTTTCCGCTTATGAAAAAACAAAGATTTAGCTACGCCGAAGTTCCAACGGCAGAGCCAAACTGCGTCAATGTGACCACACACGGAATTGATGACATGTTTCATTCGTGTGCGACAAAAAATTCGCTATAACACCTGCAACATTCAAGCATACGGAGCCTGTTGATGTTTTTCGCTTCCGATAACTGGGCGGGTGCCCATCCTGACATTACCGCCAATATCGCTGCCAATGCCAGTGGCTTTGCTGCCTCCTATGGCGCCAGTGAAATCGACAAAAAAGTCGAGCAACGCTTCAACGAATTATTCGAGCGTGAAGTTGCGGTTTATTTTGTCGGCACAGGCACAGCCGCCAATTCTCTGGCACTGGCCAGCGTCAACCGCCCGGGCGGTGTATCGCTTTGCCATCGTGAAGCCCATGTGATCGAAGATGAATGCGGTGCGCCTGAATATTTCACCGGCGGTGCGCGTCTGCATCCGGTTGACGGTGCTCTGGGCAAAATGGAACCGGCGAACCTGCGCAAAGAACTCAAGCGCTTCAATCCGGGTTTCATTCATGCCGGTCAGCCAATGGCCGTCACCATTACGCAAGCCACAGAAATCGGTACGCTTTACACGCTGGATGAAATCGCGGCTATTTCCGCGATTTGCCGCGAACAGGATTTGCCGCTGCACCTCGATGGCGCGCGCTTTGCCAATGCTCTGGTAACACTCGGCGTAACACCGGCGGAAATGACCTGGAAACAGGGTGTGGATATTGTCTCTTTCGGCGGCACCAAAAACGGCTGCTGGTGTGCAGAAGCACTGGTATTCATGAACCCTGATCAGGCGAAAGATCTGCCATTTATCCGCAAACGCGCGGCGCAGTTGTTCTCCAAAACCCGTTTCATTGCCGCACAGTTTGATGCTTATCTCAAGGATGACCTGTGGCTCAATCTTGCCCGTCATGCCAACGCAATGACCGGCAAACTGGCTCAGACAATCAATGGTTCAGATAAGGTGAAACTGGCATGGCAGCCGCAGGCCAACGAACTGTTTGCGATTTTGAAAAAATCCGACAGTGAAAAGCTGAAGGCTCAGGGCGCAGTTTTCTACGACTGGAACCCGCCGCATAGTGCTGATCCGATTACCGAAGATGAGACCTTTGTCCGTCTCGTTACCAGTTTCGCAACCACAGAAGCTGAGATTGATCAGTTCTCCGCACTGATCAAGGCGCTTTAAACAAAAAGGGCAGGAAATTTCCTGCCCTTTCTTCATTCAGCCTATAGCAGCTTGTTAGTTGCTGCTGATCGCTTTCGCATCAACGGTTTTGGCATCAATGCTTTGCGGAGTATCACCGGAAACAGCCGTGACATTAATCTTGCGCGGCTTAAGTTCTTCCGGAATTTCGCGCTTCAGATCAATATGCAGGAGGCCGTTTTTAAGGCTTGCACCGGCGACCTCAACATGGTCGGCCAGATGGAAGCGGCGCTCGAAAGCACGCGAGGCAATGCCACGATACAGGAATTCTTTTTCCGTATCACTATCATCAGCAGCCTTGGTACCTTTAATGGTCAGCTGATTGCGATGGGCTTCGATTTCAATCTCATTCTGGTCAAAACCGGCCACAGCCATAGTAATACGATAGGAGCTTTCACCGGTGCGCTCGATATTATAAGGCGGATAAGCCTGCGCACTTTCCGGCTGGCCAAGGCTGTCCAGCATGGTGAACAGACGGTCGAAACCAACGGTTGAACGGTAAAGCGGAGAAAAATCAAAATGACGCATAATATGCCCTCCTTCAGAGCGACGTTGCGGTAAAGTACAGACTGAAAAACTCCCGTCTTCGGCGAGCCTTTCTCGTTCATGCAGCCCCTTATCAGGCGGCTACACCAATGATCTGGTATTACAGAAAACACATTTCAAGGGGGCAATATCAGCATTTACAATTTGTTCTTTACCGGACATCATCCTGCTGTATTTCATTATATTTTCTGGGATACAGTATTTTCAGAACCGGCTTCATGAGTAAAAGCGCAATGACACAAATCTATTTTGAAACCGAAAATAACCCTGCACCGGCAGGTTTACAGGCAGGTTATTTCAAATCTGCTGATGGTTTTCAGCTGCGCTATGCCTTGTGCAAAACTACGGCCGAAAGACCCCGCCAAGGGACCATCATTCTGCTGCATGGCCGTAATGAAGCTTTTGAAAAATATTTTGAAACCATTACCGATCTGAACCAGCGCGGCTTCTGTGTTGCGACAATGGACTGGCGCGGTCAGGGCGGATCGTTCCGTATGCTCAAAGATGCGGAACGCGGCTATGTCCGCAATTTCGCCGATTATCGCAGTGATTTTGAAATCTTTCTCAAAACCATCGTGATGCCGGACTGCCCGCCGCCATTCTATATTCTGGCGCATTCTACCGGCGCATTAATTGCCTTGCAGTCACATGAAATGTTGCAATCCCGCATCCAGCGTATGGTACTGGCCTCCCCGTTTTTAGGTTTAGCGCGCAGCATCTTTTCTGACCGGCAATTGCGGCCGCTGGCAACATTGCTGGCCTATGCCGGTTTTGGCAGCCGTTATGCAGGCAAAGTTCCGTTACAGTTGCCGCCGGAGAGCTTTGCGCGCAATCCGCTGACCCATGATCAGACACGTTATATCCGCAATGCCACGATTACGCGCGATCAGCCGCAGCTCGGTATTGCAGGTCCGACAATTCAATGGCTGGCACAGACACTGCGTGCCATTCACAGCATCAATAACACTAAGTTCTACGAGAATTTCTCGATCCCGACCCTGTTTCTGGTGCCGGGTGCAGATCGGGTTGTAGACCCTCGTGCAGCTATAAAATTAGCAGAAAATCTGCGCACAGCATCGCTGATCACCATTGACGGTGCTTATCATGAATTGTTGCAAGAAAGCGACTTTTACCGCGAGCAGGTCTGGGCAGCTTTTGATGCTTTTATCCCCGGATCAGCCGCGCCGGAACAATTTACCGAACCGGCGCTGACTGAACTATAAAAACGTCAAGAATTCAGAAGTTTCAAAGCCTTTTCATGCAGCGCCGGTGTTGCAGCAGCAACAATATAACCGCCCTTCTCAGCGGAGCCGCCATCAGCCTGCGTGATAACGCCGCCAGCCTGCTCAATCACCGGAATAAGCCCCATCACATCATAAGGCTGCAAGCCGCTTTCGATCACCAGATCAGCGAAGCCGGAAGCCAGCATCGCATAGGCATAACAATCAACACCATAACGCGACAAACGCACCTGCGCTTCCAAACGATCAAATGCCGCGCGCTGCCCGTCTTTGAATAGTGACGGCGAAGTTGTGAACACAGTCGCTTCGGCTAAATCTGTGGTCTGTCGGGTTTTCAGCTGCACCTGTCCGCCATTACCGGCATATTCAGGCCCGCTCCAGAATGCGCCATCACCCACGGTATAGAACAATTCATTGGTAAATGGCTGAGACATCATACCGATGCGCGCATCGCCATCAATCATCAGGCCAACCAGCGTGCCCCAGACTGGCAGTCCGGAGATAAAAGCACGGGTGCCGTCGATCGGATCAATCACCCAGATATGGCTGCTGTCGAGCTTTTCGCCGCCAAATTCTTCACCCAGAATACCATGCTCAGGAAAGTGCTCATTGATCACTTTGCGGATGGCAACTTCTGCCTCACGGTCAGCTTCCGTTACCGGATCGAAACCAACCTCATACTTGTTATCAATCGCAAGTTTCTGCCGGAATCGCGGCAAGGTTTGTTCGGATGCTGCCAAAGCAATTTTTCTCAAAAACGACGAATCCACCACAGAAAATCACTCCATTTCACAGCCATAAATGTGCATTTCGACGAAATTCCGGCAATATTTCGCATCAAAATGTTTAATCCTTATTATCAGGATAAAAGATTTTAAGCAAAAATATCAAATAGTTATAATGATTGTAAGTTCAGAAAATTCAGAATTTTCATCAATTAGTCGTATTTGGCCGGATTCCGAATTGACCGCACCCAGTCTACAAAATAAAATGGTTAACGGACAATATGTCTGTTTTCGCCCGCAAGGGCGTTTCCTCCCTAGATTTTGGACCGCACTTTTGTGCGGTCTTTTTTTATGCGGATTTTACTCTGCAGCCTGCTGATGACGTAAAAATACATAGTCAGGCAAAGCTGTCAGATCGGCCATAAACTGTGCCAGATCACGGTACAGGGTGGCAAAGGATGGCAGACGCTCCAGACTGGTTTCATTCACATAGAGCGCGCGATTAATCTCAATCTGCAAAGCATGGAAGTCGCGGTGCGGCCGCCCGTAATGTTCGGTAATATAACCACCGGCATAGGGCTTATTATGTGCAACATGATAGCCCATATTTTGCAGCAATTCGATTGCCGCCCAGGACAAAGCATCAGAACAAGATCGGCCAAAGCGGTCGCCGATAATGAAGTCCGGACGTGACGGTTGGTTTGTCAGGCTGTTCGGCTCGCCCCACTCCACACCACTTGGCATAGAGTGGCAATCAATCAGCACAGCATAGCCGAATTGTGCCCGTGTATCGCTCAATAATTGTCCGAGCTGATGGTGATAAGGCTTGTAGATTGTCTCAATCCTGTCCATCGCTTCATTCAGCGGCAAACGGGATTTGTAAATATCTTGTCCCTCGCCGACGATTTTAGCAACAGTACCAAGCCCACCTGCTACCCGCACAGAGCGGATATTGGCATAGGACGGCACCGGCTCGTTGAACATCTTCGGATCAAGCTCATAGGGCTCGCGGTTCACATCCAGATAGGCACGCGGAAAATGCGCCCGCAGCAATGGTGCGCCTAAAGGCACTGCTGAGGCGAATAATTCATCCACATAGCAATCCTCCGACTGGCGGATATCATGCGCATCAAGGCGTGATTGCTGTAAAAATTCGGGCGGATAATAATGACCGCTATGGGGCGAATTGAAAACGAACGGAATGCGCTGTTGCGCCGGAGCACAAACTTCAAAGGGAACCACAGTCTGAAAATCCCGTTGCAGGCTCATTATCCGTCTTTTATCCGCTTCCTGTTATGCAGCCCTTTAGCCCTGCTGCTGTATCGGACAAGCCTAACGGATAATCAGGAAAAGCAAAGCCGGAATTGTCACATTTCTTTATAAAATCATAGTGAGCAGCGGTTCCGTTATCACGACATAAGAATTTTCAATGCAAGTCCGTGACATTTCTATGAAGCGCCCTATATCGGAAATCTAAAGCGCTCTGTTCCGCAAAGCCTGCACATCTGAGACCTGCTCAGTCTGTCCTTTCCATAGAATAAGGCGGGACAGATAATTATGAATGATTCATCCGATATTTACCAAAGCAGCGTCTTATAGGATCAGATTGAATCGCTTTTAACGCCATTTTATCACCGCAATATCATGCAGGGGGTAAAAACTATCGTATTTAAGGGCGTACAGATATTCGGACGGACCAATGAAAAGAATTCTGCTTGCTGAAGATGATAATGATATGCGCCGTTTTCTGGTGAAAGCACTGGAAAAAGCCGGCTATCATGTCACCCACTTTGACAATGGAGCCAGCGCCTATGAACGTCTGCGTGAAGAGCCGTTCTCTTTGCTGCTGACAGATATTGTGATGCCGGAAATGGACGGCATTGAACTGGCGCGCCGTGCAACCGAAATTGACCCTGATCTGAAGGTTATGTTCATCACCGGTTTTGCTGCTGTTGCACTCAATCCTGATTCACATGCACCGCGTGAAGCCAAGGTTCTGTCCAAGCCGTTCCACCTGCGCGATCTCGTCAATGAGATCGAAAAAATGCTGCTGGCTGCCTGATCACAAGTCAATCAGCTCAACCTGTTAAAAAACAACAGGTAAAACAAAGATTTTTCTCTTTATTCTTCAAAAGGGCATTGACGCGCGCGAACCAATATGGTGTATGCGCGTCATCGGATGGGCGTATAGCTCAGCGGGAGAGCACTACATTGACATTGTAGGGGTCACAGGTTCAATCCCTGTTACGCCCACCATCTGATCCAGCCTTAAAATTTAAAAATATTATCGTTACCAAGTTCGTTGGTAATGTGCCGGGTTTATACTGCCTCAAAACAATGATTGCAGAGACCGGCCAAAGCATGTCGCAGTTAAATGGATTCATTTAACATTCGCGAACATGCGACAATTAAAAAAATCTAGAGCGAACGCCGTGAATGCGATTAAGTGCGACACGCTCTAGTAGAGCAGCTTACTTATATTCTTTGCAATATTGCGGCGCTATCACTCCGATCTGTTCACATCCGTTTTTAATTTCATCCACCATCATACGACAGCTATTTTCAGCATTGCATGGCGGGTGGCTGCTGCCGGACATTTCCAGACAGCGGTCAACGAGCACTTTCGCCTTTGCCGCACCAATCGCTTGTGTGCATGTTCCCTTATCCAGATTTCCGCTCATTTTTTGTGCAGCAGGCTTTTGTGCTGCGGCCGGTTGAACTGGCTTTGCGGCCTTATCTGCATCCGCCTGTTTATGCGGCACACAGGACAAATCCCCCTCTTCGCAATTCAACTGTACCCGCAGGTCAAGAATGCGCTGACTGGTGAGTTCTGTAACGCAAGCAGCGATCAAAGACGGAGCAACAGAACCATCCTGATAAGGTGCAGTTCTGAATGCACATTCTTTGTCACGATAAACAATCCAAGCGCGCTGCGCGTCACGCAAATTGGTTTTATCTTTGGCACCCAACTGCTTCATCAGAGTTTGATAATTCTTGTTCAAAAGCGCATCCGCACTTTTCATATCATTCCCCAGACAGGCGGTCATTTCAGACTGGGTTCGCGAAGTGCTGCAATCTGCACCACCCGCAGCCGCCTGTGCGACATCCTTGTCAGCCGCTAAGAAAAACGCACTGATAGCGAGACCAGCGATAAGGAAACCACGCTGTAAACAGACCTGAAACATCTTAATTCCCCCGATTAAAACGACCGGACGCAATGAAAATGTAAAATTACTCCGTCATAACCCGTCTCTTCGGAGCCTGTTTTACAGTCCGGCACAGATATATTATTATACTGATCTGCATACTTCACAAGACTATCAGTAAAACAGACGCAAACGCAGTTAATGATCAGAGCAATGGAATAAATAGCAGATGAATGCTGAAACACTGATCCCGCAAACACATGAAATCTTCGTTCATATCCGCATCATTATCGGCATGATTTTAGGGTTAAGTGTCGCGCGTCTGGTCAGCGGTTCAACACGCTTTATCCAGCATCCGGGCAAAGATAAAATCTATCCGATCCATTTTGGCTGGGTCATCTGTATATTTTTATTTATTCTTCATTTCTGGTGGTTTGAGTTTGCATTGTCACAGATCAAAGCCTGGACATTTACTCTCTATTTTCTGCTGATCTCTTATTCCATTATCTTTGTGATGCTGGCAGCAATGCTGTTTCCGGATCAGCTGACGGAATATCAGGGGTTCAAAGATTATTTTCAGAAGCGGAAAAAGGGCTTTTATATTCTTCTGCTTGCCCTGTTTACCATTGATAGTCTGGATACTCTGATCAAAGGCAAACAATATTACGACCATTACGGCATCTTATATCCGATACGCCAAACTCTCCTGATCGCCGGTGCCATTGGCGGACTTATCTTCCGCTCCGAACGCTATGATACAATCTATGTCTTTGCCGCTCTGGCATCACAAGTCGTCTGGATCATGGTGCTCTTTAATCTGCCGGGCTAACCGAGAAGCTTATATTTACGCACCGGTCAGACGGCTGCGCAACACACCAAGCGCCTGAGCTTTCTTGATGATCGCCGCACGGTAACGATATTCAATCTCGATCTTGGTATTGATCGCCCCGTAAATCGCCGCATCCGAGTTCAACAGGTCGGTCAGCGAGCGTTTACCAAGCTGATATTGCTCAAAGAACAGATCGCGTGAATCAATTGCCCGCTTAATCTGTTGCTCAACGACCTTTTTCTGTGAGGCGGCCCCCATAGCGTCTTCCACGGAGGCGTCGAACAATGTCGAATTTGTCAGACGGATAGAATCCACCCGATAACGCGCCGCCCGCTCGTTATCATTGGCGGCGGTCACACGGGCACGCGTTGCCCCGCCCTGATAAATATTGCCCTTAATCGAAAGCATAACATTCGAACTGGTATCGCCCTTAGCAGGATCGTAATTGTAAGAACCACCCACACTCACGCTCGGATAATAAGAGGCTTTTTCCGCACTCAGCTGATATTTCGACGTCTCAACTTCCTGTAAAGCAGCAATAATACTCGGATGTTTATCAATCATGCTGCGCTTCAACGAGCGGTCAATACTCTCCAAAAGCGAATCCGGAATCTTCAATCCCTGATAACTACCGCCAATCAAGCTAATGAGATTAGAGCGAGCTGCCTGTTCGGTGGCTGTTGCACCAATCAGATCCGATTCCGCACCATCAACACGCACATTCGCCAATACGAGATCAGCCTGATCGGATACGCCGCTGTCAGAACGCAGCTTGATAATATCTCTCATGCGTTGCAGTGATGCCAGACTATCCTCAGCGGACTCCTTCAGCATTTGTGCCCGCTGCGCAGCAACAAAGGCCATAGCAACTTCAGCAGCCACACGCTCTGATGTCACATCAATATCCGCTCTCGCCCGAACTTCACTGCTTTTGGCAGCATTGATCAGATTTTTAGAACGGCCAAAATCATAGACAAGCTGTTCAGCATTCAATCCGACAGAATTTGAGATGCCGCCATTGGATTTTTGATTTTTAAAACTACTGCCAACACCACCACCGAAAGAGATCTGCGGATATTGTACAGCTTGTGCAACCAGTACATTGGCCTTCTCGCGTCCTTCAATGGACTGCGCTGTCACAATGTCAGGGTGGCGGCCGATTGCTTTCTGGATAGCTGCGCCAACTGACAGCGCTTTCTGAGCCTGGATCACACGGCGCGGCATCAGTGGCAACAGTGTCGCTTTATCTGTTGGCGCCTTATCCTCTGCACTGGCAATGTCCGTTGCCATACCATCAACAGGTTTATCAGTTGTTTTTGCGGTATCATTATTCTTATCGGCAGACTTTACATCCGCTTCCGGCAACATAGCTAAATTGGTACTGCGGGACGGCATTTGAAAGCTGCTGGTTTCTTCTGCAGTTGCCATTGCTGTTTTTTGGAAGGACTGCCACGGCTTGGCTGTGACCTGACGTATAGCAGGCGCAGGCGCGTAATAACTGCTGAGCGTACCTCTGAGCACCCAATCCTGATAGGCAGCAACATCTGTCGCATGACTTTCACTCAGGAAAGTTCCCGATATAAGCGTAAACGCCAGTACACCAAGGGTTGAGACAGGGATTCGCACAAGTCATTCCAATCAAATGTCATTGTCTAGAACTCCGACATTTGATTGTTATGGTTAATGTTTCGATAATATACGCTTGTGCGAATACAAGGATGGAAACCAAAAGTACTTTTATAAAAATTACTGGTAAATTATAATAAAATATATTTTGAAAATAAAACGGCCTGAAAAAAATTTCAGGCCGTTCAAGTGCTTGATTACCTTTCGCGAAGCGCTTCACCCATCTTGTTCAATGGTTTGATGAGATATTCCAGAACTGTTTTTGTACCCGTTCTGAACTCCACTGATGCAACCATCCCCGGAATGATCGGATGCTCTATCCCGTCAGGCGTTTTCAGGGAAGAATTATCCGTTTTCACGTAAACACGATAATAAATAATGCGCTTATCAACTTCATCCACCAGCGTATCCGGTGATATGCGCTCAACCTTCCCCCACAGGCCACCATAGATCGAATAATCATAGGCTGTGAGTTTGACTGCAGCCACCATGCCCGGACGAATAAAGGCAATATCACGCGGATTTACCCGCGCTTCCACCACCAGCTGTTCTTCAATCGGCACGATTTCCATAATCGTTCCACCCGGCGCAATAACGCCGCCCACAGTGGTCACGTCAATATCTTTAACAATACCACGTACGGGCGCTGTAATGATTGTACGGGCAAGCTGGTCCATACGCCCGACATTGAGCTTCACCTGCGAGTCCAGCTCGGCCATCGTTTTGGAATAGCTTTCGCGCGCAGTAACCTGAAACTGATTTTCCAGCTCTTTCATCTTACGATCAAGCTCAACCACCTGCTGACGCAGACGAATAACTTCCACCTCACTCGCGGCCCCTTTAGCCACCAATGGTTCCGTGAGTTTCAACTCACGGGACGTCAGCGCATAGGATTCTTTCAGGCTCGAGAGGTTAGCATTGAGTGTATCACGCTGACTGTCAAACAAGCGTTGCTCACGATCCATCAAATCTTTTTCGGATTTGACACTATCCGGAAACACCAGATCAGTGCCATTCATCTGTGAGCGCAACCGGGCAGCGGCAGCTTCCAGCGAGAGAATTTTAGAATCCAATTCGCCATAAGATGCACGGAAACGCGTATCATCGAGCACGGCCAACTTCTGTCCGGCCTCAACAATGTCGCCTTCCTGCACCAGAAGTTCTGACAAGATACCGCCTTCAAGAGACTGGATCATCTGCGCACGGGAAGATGGAATAATCTTGCCGTTACCGGCAGCAATTTCTTCCAACGGCGCAAAATATGCCCAGACCAGCAATGCGCCGACTGCGAGGAAGCTCATCCAGACCACGATGGAAGGTCGGCGGCTTTCCGGCAGCAAGCTGGGCTGATGATAAAGTTCGGAGCCTTCAACTGTTTGCGACATTTAAACTTACTCCGCTGACTTCAGTTGTACGATTTGCGCTGTTTTCTGCGGCATGTCTGTCACAGCTGCGCCTTGCAAACGCGCCAGCACAACGTCTTTCCTGTCATCAATGATAACACGCCCACGCTCCATCACGATAATTCGGTCGACGAGCTCAAGAATGGCCGGACGATGGGTGGCAATCACCACAGTGCGCTCTTCCATCCATGGTTTGATCTCTTTGATAAACTGCTTTTCTGATGCTTCATCCATTGCGGATGTCGGCTCATCAAGCAGCACAATAGACGGATCACGCAGCAAGGTTCTGGCCAGCATAATTGCCTGTTTCTGCCCGCCGGACAGCCCCGAACCGCCTTCCATAACGGTTGTTTCCAGTCCTTTAGACAGGGTGCGGACAATCTGACCGGCACCACTGATGGACAACGCCTCGTCAAATTGCGCACGCGATGCCAGCGGCGAACCAATCTGGATGTTTTCCTGAATAGAACCGTGGAACAGACGGCTTTCCTGTGTCAGCAAGCTTACTTTATTGCGCACATCATTGGTATCAATATGCTGGATATTGGCTTTATCCAGCACGATAGCGCCCTTTTGCGCAGGTAGTGCAGCACCAAGCAGTTTCAGCAAAGTAGTTTTACCGGCACCGTTACGACCGACAAGCGCCACTTTTTCACCGGCTTTAATACGGATACTGCCGATACGCAGATTGGCAGGCGCCTCCGGATCATAACCGAATTCAACACCGGTCAGCTCGTATTCACCGGCAATATGTGCACGACGCATACGCTCTGCACCTGTCGGATGATCAATCGGTTTTTCCAAAAGATCATCCAGACCTTTCTTCGCGGTTTTCGCTGACTGCCAGCGTGTAAAAATCTGAGCAAGCTGTGCGAATGGCGACAAGGCACGGCCGGTCAGCATACTACAGCCGATCACGCCACCGGTGGTCATATCACCGGCCAGAACCATATAAACACCGGCAACAATGACCATAACATAGGCTAGCTGCTGAACCGACTGGATCCAGTAGACATACATCGAGATAAATTGTTTTTGCTTGGTTGCCGTTACCGATGAAGCCTGCGAATAACGATCCCACAAACGGTGAAAACGACGCTCTGCCTGCAAGGCTTTGATATCTTCAATACCTTCAATGGATTCAACAAGGATCGCATGGCGCAGAGCGCTTTCCTGCGCTGTTGCGTTCGATAATTTGGACAGCGGAATTTGCAGCAACAAGCCCGGAATGATGATCAGCGGCAAAGCAAGTGCCACCATAAGGATCAGCGGGCCGCCGATCATCCAGATCACAAACAGGAAAACAATAGCGAATGGCATATCAATCGCTGCTGTCAGGGTGCTGGAGCCGAGAGACTCGCGAATTGTTTCCGTTTCACGCAACTGTGCGATAAAAGAACCGGTCGATTTCGGTCGCGCATCATTGCGGATATCCAATGCGCGCGCAAAGAACATACTCGAAATCGTCAAGTCGACTTTTTTACCGATCATATCGGCGAGCTTCATGCGCGATATTTTGAGCGAGTATTCCAGCAAAACCGCCATAATAACGCCGGATGCCAGCACCCACAGTGTCGGCACGGATTGCGCCGGAACCACACGATCCCAGACCTGCATGCCGAACAAGGCGCCGCCAAGCGCCAGCAGGTTTGCGATAAACGAAGCAATGGCGATTTCAAAATGCCGGCGTTTATCAGCCAGCAGCATCGACCAGAACCACGAGCCTTTATAATTGGACAGATGCCGCGCAAGACGCGCATCTTTGACCGCCTTTTTCGCGGAAACCAGCAGGAAAGTACCGGTTAAATATTTATCGGCATCCTCACGGGCGATTTTCCATTCAATCGCCTCTGCCTGATCAACATTCACGCATGTAATTTCTTCTTCGCCGACTGCAGCAATAATTGTTGCGCCGCCTTCTTTAAGACCGGCAACAATCGGAAATGCGAAGACCGGCAAGGCATAAAGATTAGTCTTGCTGAAGACCGCAGTCAGACCTAGTCGCTTGGCCGCCTGAACCACATTGTCTTCAAAAGTTTTAGCCGCGGACCAAACGAAGGCGCGGCTTATCATATCGTTCGACACGGGCATTCCGTGATGGTTAGCAATCACACCAAGTGCTGCCGCCCAAGCGGACGGGTTCTTTTCCTGAGCCATACACATCATCTTTCGGAACTAAGCACGCAGCCAGATTGGATCCGGTCTGGTCAACATGCGGAAAAACACAAAGACCGGAACAGGCGCAATACGTGCACTGTACTGCGATAGGTTCCGGATACGCTTACTCAACGAAATGAGGCGCCCCTGCACGGGGCGCCTCAAAAGCTTAAATGTGGGTCGAAGTCTGTTGCAGCAAACGCTCCAGATCGAGATCACCGGTATTCATTGGTGCCGGTACTTGTACAGGTGCTGCCACCGGCTCCGGCTGGGTCTCTGTAACCGGTGCGGTTGTTCCGGCAGCAGGTGCCTGTTCTTCCGGCAGAGCCGAGAGATCAATGCTTTCCTGCGGCGCAGGTTCTGTGAGCGCATCCTGAATAATCTGCGTCACATCTGCTTCCTCTGCCGGCTGCTCAGCCTGTCCGGAGATATCCGAACTTGCCTGTGCCAGATCAATCAGACCAGCCAGTACGGACTGATCATCATAGGCCTCGGCATCATAGCCACCCTCACCGTAGTTCTGGCCATCCTGTACATCGAGTTCTGCAAGCAGAGCAGATGTATCAAGCGACATCGGAGCAGCATGAGCCTGAGGTTCAGGCAACAGATCATCCTGCTGATCGGTATGAGCCGATCTGGCCGAGAAGCTGTGCATATCGCCACTATCAGGCATATCTGCACTGAAGCCTTGTGGTTCGCCACCAGCCGGACGGATGATGGTGATTTTCCATGCATCAGAAGCCACACTCACGTTACCGGCAGCATCGGCAACCGTTACAGTAATTGTATGCGCTTCAACTGTCATGGCAGCAGTTGGTTTGAAGCTCCAGGTACCGTCTGCCTCAACAATGGTTGTACCCAGAAGCTTGCCATTGGCCATAATGGAGACTGTACCGCCGGCTTCACCTTTACCCTTGAAGGTCGGGCGGGAGTCATCAGTTGTACCATTATTGCTGACCGGACCGGTTTCAAGACCAACGGCATCGATGATCTGGTCAATCTGCGGCTTGGCAGGTGCAGTCAGATCCACTTTCACGGTAAAGCTGGCTGCTGCGGTGCTGAGATTACCTGCCGCATCCATGGCCTTGAAGGTAATCACATGCGTGCCTTCTGTCAGTGCCTTGTCGGCTGCCGGTGTAAAGTTCCAGTTGCCGGAGGCATCTGCTTTCGCCGTTCCGATTTCAACACCACCAACATAAACCCTCACTGTGCTGTTGGCTTCTGCCGTACCGTAAAAGGTTGGTCTTGTGTCATTGGTAGAGCTACCATCAACAAGATCATCCAGCTTCGGCGCAACATCATCGACCACACGGGTGATCTTCGGCGCATCCGGTGCAGTTGTATCAACGGTGATATTAAACGCCGCAGATTTCGGACCAACGTTACCGGCCTTATCAACCGCTTCAGCCGTGAAGGTGTGTTTACCTTCCGCCAGATCCGTCGGAATCTGGAACGTCCACTTACCGGTTATGGCATCTGTCACCGCGGTTCCGATGATTGTTTTCCCATCAGTTCCGTAGATCCGCACGGTGCTGCCATATTCCGCAGTACCTTGCAGCAGAGGTTTGGTATCATCGGTAACACCATCACTCTTCACACTACCCGTAACCGAACCAACATCATCGAGAGCATCGTTGATAG
Organism: Bacillus subtilis; assembly: GCA_021733665.1. Classification (GTDB taxonomy): domain Bacteria; phylum Pseudomonadota; class Alphaproteobacteria; order Rhizobiales; family Rhizobiaceae; genus Pseudochrobactrum. The sequence goes on along the minus strand of JAHREI010000010.1, from coordinate 6,930 downwards.
CAGGTGCAGCAGGCGGCTGCGTATCAACAGTTACAACATAACCAGGCTTACTAAGATCCAGCTGTCCAATATTTCCAGCTCGGTCAATACCAAGGGTGCGGAAGGTATGTGTACCATCACTCAATGCATTGGTTGTATAAACCCAGTTACCATTGGCATCTGCTTTGACTTCCCCGATTTGAGAAGAGCCATCATAGATGCGTACTGTCGCCAAAGGTTCCGTTGTACCTTTAATTATTACAGTCTTATCATTAGTGACACCGCCACTATCCACTTTACCTGCATAGAGTCCTTCATCAGCGATAATTTCTACAATTACCGGAATATCTGGAGGCGTCAAATCAACAACAACTTCGAACGCTTCTGACAAAACACTCGTTGTTCCAGCGATCGTATAAGTTGCTGTGAATTTATGTGCACCCTCAGAGAGATTATTGACAGTAACAACCCATTTTCCATTACCGCTACTTGCAATCGCAGAGCCAACCTCAACACCATCTTTATAGAGTGTAATCCTACCACTGGTCGCACCAGTACCACTTTTAGCGTAGCCGTAAACGGTAATAGACGTGGCATCCGTAGGACTATCATCATAAATAAATGACTTAACCGTGCCGATAACATCACCATAGAAAGTAATAACTGGCGGCGGCGCTACCTCATCAGAGTTATTAATGAAGAAATAGGGCTTTTTAGCATCATCATGATAAATATTGCCCAAAACAGAGTTATATTGATAATCAAATAAACTGTTCTGATAATACGCAATATTACCAGCCTCATCCATGATGGCGAATTGATAAGTATTCCATCCTTTATTCTCAGAAAAAGGAACTTTTAGGTTAAACTTACCCGTGCCTGTATCAACATCGGCCGTAGCAACAACCTTACCATCCAATATAGCTACTGCTTTAACCCCAAACTGACCCAAAGCAACAGTACGACTAAACTCAAAATAGCTCTTACTTGTATCATGATAAGAATCTAAATTTGCAATTTGATCACTAGTACTACGCCCAAAAGATGGGGCAACTGTATCAACCGAAATTGACCAAGAGTTGGACGTTGCACTCGGATTACCGGCCTGATCTTCAGCTTTGGCGGTCAACAGTACAGTTCCCTCACCTAACCTGCTTGTTGTCAAACTCCATTTATTATCTGCACCAACAATAACCGTACCTACAGCATTACCATTGGCATAAACCGTCACTTTCGTACCGGCAATACCCGTACCAGAAACCGTTGGCGTATTATCATTAGTCAACTTTCCTTGCTCAACAGGACCAACATATAGATCAACATCATCCCAAACCTGCAAGATCACTGGTGCTGGCGGAGCCAACAAATCAACAGTGATTTTCCAGGGCTCTGACAGCGGGCTTTCCTGTCCGGCACGGTCAATCTGCTTGACCGTATAGACATGATCGCCTTCGGAAATATTCTGGCTCGGCGTCCAGCTCCAGCTGGTCGTATTACCCAATGTATAACGGGCAACTTCCACACCATTGTCATAGATGATGACCGTTGAATACGCCTCCGCCGTCACATAGATCGTCGGTGTCGCATCATTGGTATAACCGTCTTTCGGTACATCACCCGTAATCGGAGCAACATTGTCGTAAATCCGGTCAATGGTAGCTGCAACCGGCGGAACCGTATCCACATTCATGGTGAATGTAGAGGTGCTGCCACTGGTATTACCGGCCGCATCTGTCGCCTTGAAGTTAAAGCTGTTCGAACCGTCTTTCAGATCAGTTGTTGGCTTCCAGGTCCATTTACCGTCAGGGCCAACCAGAACTGTTCCCACTTCAACATTGTTATGAATGATCGTCAAAGTCGAACCAGCCTCAGCCGTACCCTGGAAGGTTGGCTTCGTCTCGTTTGTCCAGCCATTACTGCTGATATTACCAACCACCGGCTGCGTACTATCATAGACAGAAGTAACGACAGGCGTTGATGGCGCAGAAGAATCCACAGTAATGACATACGGAGCCTTCGAATAGGTCTCGTTTCCGGCAGCATCCACCGACTTAACAACGAACTTGTGTTCACCATTACTGAGATACGATGTTTTATACGTCCAGACACCACTGGCTGGAACAACTAATGTGCCTAAGGTTGAGGTACCATTTGGCCCGCCATAGAAGGTCAATGTTGTACCGGCCTCAGCCTTACCGGACAGCGTCGGATACGTATCATTGGTCAGGCCGTTACTTGGGATGTTACCAACTATACCGCCGGCAACCGCATCAATAACCTGCTCGATGACCGGTGCCACAGGTGGAACAGTATCGATAATCAATCGGAAGCCTGTACCCATAGCCGAACCGGTGTTACCGGCCAGATCCGTCGCACGCGCTTTGAAGTTATAGATACCGTCCGGCAGACCTTTGGCATCCGGCAGCGTAAACGACCAGCCGCCTGAACCATTGGCCGTGGTTGTACCGATCACACCATAAACATCGTCAAAAATCTCAACAATGCTATAGGCTTCAGCTGTACCACGCAGCGTCGGTGTTTTGTCCTTTGTATAGGTACCGCTGCTCATGGTTCTGCCAAGTTCACTGTCATAGGCATCATCAATGCGCGGTGTGCCTGGTGCTACCGTATCAATGATGATTTCCAGCGTATTGGACGAACCTGTGGTGTTACCGGCAGGATCGGTCGCAGTTGCTGTAAATTTATGCGTACCGTCACCCAAAACACGGGTTACCTGATAGCTCCAGCTACCGTCTGCTCCGACAGTGGTTGTGCCCAGATAGGTACCATTGTCATAGACCGCAATCGTGGTGCCTTTTTCACCCTTACCAACAATGAGTGGCAGATTGTCATTGGTTGTCTGACGGTTTCCGATTTCGCCGGTATGCCCCGGAACATCGTCAACCACATGCGTAATTTGCGGAACATCCGGTGCTCTCGTATCAACGACGATCGTGTAGCCTGCCGATGCAGGGCCTGTGTTACCGGCAGCATCTGTTGCTGTTGCAGTAATCACATAGCTGCCATCCGGCAAACCTTCCGGCAGTTTCATCGACCATGCACCGCTGGAGTTGGCCTTGACGGTACCAACCAGCAAGCTGCCCGCATAGATATTGATCGTGGCATTCGCCTCGCTCGTACCTTCTACACGCGGTGCCGGATCGTTGGTCAGACCACCTTCCGCAATCGTACCGGTATGATCCGGAACATTGTCCACAATACGGGTAATCTTAGGCGCATCCGGTGCAATTGCATCCACCGTCAGCTTAAAGATACCGGAACTGTTGATGCTGGTATTACCCGCAGGATCAGTCGCTGTCGCATAGAAATTATGCGTCTTGCTGTCGAGCGGTTCTGTCAGTTGGATTTGCCAGTTACCGCTACCATCAGCGGTCGCCTGTCCGACCAGAATACCACCATCACGATAGAGCTTGATCACGTGATAGGCATCCGTTGTTCCGCGGAACGACGGCAAGGTATCATCGGTCAGAGAGCCATTCGGCATCGCCGGATTGATAATACTACCCACATCGTCAGCCGCACTGACAATGACCGGCGAAGCTGGTGGCGTGATATCGATCGTCACGATACGCGGGAACGACTGCGAACCTTCAAAACCAAGTTCATTCACAGCTGCTGCGGTCAGGCTGTGATAGCCTTCACTCAGCTTGACATTGGCGGTTTTGAAGTTGAACGACCACTTACCGTCAGCATCAGCCGTTGTGGAACCAAGCAACGCACCATTGTCATAAATACGAATGACAAGGTTTGGCTGCGCAGTACCGGTGAGCAGAGGATCCTGATCGTTTGTCACGCCGTTATTGGCCACCTGGATCAGTTCCGAGCCGTTATTATTAGCCAGGTTCTCAATTTTCGGCACTTCCGGCGGGATAGTCGAAATCACCACAGACCAGCTGTTAGATGTCGCAGACACATTACCTGCATCATCTACAGACTTCACCGTGAAGGTATGCGAACCATCCGCCAGCAATGGCGCTGTATAAGCCCATGTTCCGTCTGCACGAACCGTGGTTTCACCGAGCAACACTGTACCATCATAGACACGGATTGTTGTACCGGCATCACCCTTACCGGCCAAAGTCGGTGTCGGATCATTTGTCGGTGTGCCATTCGGTACATTACCGATACCCGGTGCCACATCGTCAAAGACGGCTGTGATTTCCGGTTTGGCCGGTGGTGTCAGATCAACGGTTACAACCCATGCAATGGATTCACCGCTCTCATTCCCTGCCTTATCGGTGGCTGTCACAGTAAAGCTATGCGCACCTTCTTTCAGATCCGTGGTTGGCGTGAATGCCCATGTGCCGTTTGCATTGGCAATGGTCTGCCCCAGCAGAACACCATTGTCGTAGATTTTAACAATGGAGCCGCTTTCCGCACCCGAACCGGACAGACGTGGTTTGGTATCATCGGTGGTTTTGCCATTGGCAACCGTACCTAGAACCGCACCCACATCATCCTGCACATTGGTGATGGACGGCGATGCCGGAGCCAATGTGTCAACGGTGATCTTGTACTCATCAGACTTGACAGACACGTTGCCTGCCGCATCCACACTCACAACAGTGAATGTATGAGGACCATTGCTCAGCGGGTTGACCGGTGTGTAACTCCAGTTGCCTGAAGCATCAGCAGTCACTTCGCCAATCAGTGTTGTACCGTCATAGATACGGACAAGACCATTGGCCTCAGCGCCTGTACCCTTCAGGGTTGGTGTGGTGTCATTGGTAAAGCCGTCTTTTGCAATATCGCCGACAATCGGTTCCTGTGCATCAGTAATCTGCGCAATAACCGGTTTATTAGGTGCAACCGTATCAACGGTTACTTTAAAGGCATCGGAAGCGGCGCTCACATTACCGGCAGCATCTGTTGTTTTTGCCGTAAATGTATAGGTACCGTCAGCAAGTGCATCAGTTGCTTTCCAGCTCCACTGACCACCGGCATCCGCACGCACAGTCGCCACCAAAGTAGCACCCTGATAAATGCTGACAACCGCATTCGGTTCTGCACCGGCACCCGACAGCTTCGGACGATTATCATTGATAATCGCACCATCACCAAACTCACCGATAACCGGACCAACACCGTCATAACCAACCGTAAAGCGCGGTGCTTCCGGCGCCGTCGTATCAACAGTGATCGTGTATGGGAACGAAGGCTGACCTTCTGTACCCGCACCATCGACAACCTTCGCGGTGAAGGCGTGAGCGCCCTCACTCAAATCGGTCGCCGGTGTGAAGGTCCACTTACCATCACCATCCGCTTTGGCCTGACCCAGCAGCGCGCCATTGTCATAGATATTGACCGTGGCATTGGCATCAGCCTTACCGCTGATCGTCGGTTTGGTATCATCCGTGGTTTTGCCGTTATCAACCTTGCCGGTCACAGTTCCCACATCATCACTGACTTCGGTGATGGACGGTGTGCCAGGCACAGCGGTCGAGACCACAATTGTGAACGGATCAGACAGCGCACTTTCCGTACCAACCGCATTCACAGACTGAACTGTGAATGTGTGCGTACCGTCAGCCACAAAGCCTGTGTAAGTCCAGGTACCGGCAGCTGTCGCTACCGTCTCACCAAGCAAAGTACCATTGACGAAGATCTTGACCACAGTCCCCGCAGCAGCCGTACCAGACAGCGTCGGCGTTGTATCATTGGTGGTCTCACCCTTGCCAACAGGACCGATACCAGGATTGGTATCATCCCAGATCTGATCAATCGTCGGGGTCTTTGGTATCGACAGGTCAATCGTGATCGTCCAGCTTGCAGACGGAACGCTCTCATTGCCAGCCTTATCCGTCGAGGTCACAGTAAAGACATGCGAACCTGTGGCCAGATCGGCATCCGGTGTGAACGTCCATGTACCATTGCTGTTGGCAATCGTCTCACCAAGCAGCACGCCCTTGTCATAGATCTTAACCGTGGAACCAGCCTCAGCACTGCCGCCTGACAGGGTCGGACGAAGATCATCCGTCGACTTACCATCGGCAACATTACCCTGAACCGCATTCACATCGTCATACACTGTCGTGATCGACGGTGCATTTGGTGCAGCCGTGTCAACAGTCACAGACCAGGTCGGGGAATATGGCCCCTCATTGCCCGCCGCATCAACCGCTTTAATACGGAAGTTATGAACGCCGTTCGACAGGTCGCTCTCAGACTGGAATGTCCAGGCACCATCCGTCACCGCAACTTCGCCAAGCAGCGTCGTGCCGTCATAGATGCGAACCAGGGTCACACCATCTTTGGCTGTACCGGACACAACAGGGCGCGCATCATTGGTCAGACCGCCAGAGACGATATTACCAACATGCGGTTCAACCGCATCCGTTACCGCAGTGATTGCAGCATCCGATGCGACAGGCGCTGTTGTATCAACACTCAGCGAGAAGACATCAGACGAGGTTCCCTCATTACCAGCCGCATCAACGGTGGTCGCGATGAAGTCGTGTTTGCCTTCCGACAGCGTCGGAACATCAAACGTCCAGTTACCGTCCTTATCCGCCTGCACAGTGCCAAGCAGCTTGCCCTCACTATAGATACGGATCAGACCATTGGCCTCCGCACCCTTACCATTCAGGCGCGGCGTCGTGTCATTGGTGAACTCACCATTCGTCAACAGACCGGTATTTGGCAGAACATCATCGCTCGCGCTGACAATCTCAGGCTTGAACTTCGCATCAGGGCCCGTCAGGTCAACCTCAATGCTCCAAGGCATCGAAGCTGTTCCTTCATTACCGGCTGCATCCGTCGAGGTTGCCGTGAAGGTGTGAACACCCTCAGCCAGATCTGTCGTCGGTGTGAAGCTCCAGGTACCATTCGCATTCGCAATGGTCTGACCAAGCAATGTCGTACCGTCATAGATCTTGACGATCGAACCACCCTCGGCACCCGAACCCGAGATCGTCGGTTTGGTATCATCCG
>JAHREI010000009.1 GCA_021733665.1 Bacillus subtilis | reverse complement strand
GCGCGGAGCTCTCTCAACGGTGCGACGATGCCTCTAAGGTGTAAAGGGTTATGCTTTTTTACGAACGAAAGTTCTTGCCCCGATGGGCTCAACCGCTTTGCACCCGTCATTGCTGTGTATGCTGACAACAATGACAAAGAGGCTGGGCATCATAACAGATGCTCCAGCCTCTCAATGTATAAGCCCCGCATTTTGCGGGGCTTTTTTATGTAGTCAGGCTGCAGATCAGATGAACTGACCGAGACCCGGAATCGAGTTTACGACATCATCAACGGTCTGCGCACCGGCTTTTTCTTTTGCAAAAGCGATGGTTTCTTTAGCAACGCCGGAAATTTCACCCATGCCGAGGCCTGCGCCCATCAACTTGGAGCCGAGACCCATAACGCCGCCCATCATATTGGAGAGGAAGCCACCCTTGTCGGCGGAAGCGATCAGCTCCTGTGCACCCGGAATACCGGCAATCAGCGCGCCGACTTTATCCTGCGGGCCTTCTTTTTCGAGAAAGGCAAGGATCAGGCCAACAGCTTTTTCAGCAGTTGCACTGTCAACACCAACATTATTGGCAATACGTGTAATCAGCTCTTCCATCATAGTCTCCCAAAATTGACGTTTACGTAATAAGCATTATGGAATGATGAAATCAAGTCCTGCTTTATCCGTTTCTGTAACATAAATTGCCCTAGAGCGGTTTACGTTCATGGGAGATCGCAATGCTCGCTCTGACATTTTAAAATGAGAGCATAATTCCTTAAACTTGAAACAGTTTAAGGAATTATGCTCTCGGCCGAGGCTGAAATATTGTCCCGTTGCGCTCTGATGGCTATAAACTTAAAACAGCTGTGCCGTTTGGTGTATATTCGGCGTTAAGATGAACGGATGAGGAGTGACTCTATGCCCGCAGATGGAAGCATCTTTCTTGGTGCCAGCCGCAAACCGGATGACAGCTATCAGCAACCGGAAGAACTGGCGCTGAAATATGCCAACCGGCACGGGCTGGTGACCGGTGCAACCGGTACGGGTAAAACCGTCAGCCTGCAGGTGATGGCCGAGGCCTTTTCTGCTGCCGGTGTGCCGGTATTTTGCGCTGATGTGAAAGGTGATCTTTCCGGCATTGCCGCAATCGGCGAGAAGAATGATTTCTCGGTGAAGCGCGCGCAGGAAATTCATCTTGAACCTTATGATATGCATGCGACGCCGGTAATCTTCTGGGATATTTTCGGCGAGCAGGGGCATCCGATCCGTGCAACAATTTCAGAAATGGGGCCTTTGCTGCTGGCGCGGCTGATGAACCTGACTGAAGCGCAGGAAGGCGTGCTGAATATTGCATTCCGCGTGGCCGATGAAGAGGGACTGCTGCTTCTCGACATGAAAGACCTGCAGTCCATGCTCAGCCATGTTGCCGAGCGGTCTTCAGAACTTTCTGCCCAATATGGTAATGTCAGCAAGGCTTCTGTCGGTGCTATTCAGCGTTCACTGCTGGTACTGGAACAACAGGGTGGCTCTTTCTTCTTCGGTGAGCCTGCGCTGAATATTTCCGACCTGATGCGCACCACCACAGACGGACGCGGTATTGTCAGTGTTCTGGCTGCCGATAAGTTGATGATGAATCCGCGGCTATATTCCACATTTCTGCTCTGGCTGATGTCGGAGCTGTTTGAGCAATTGCCGGAAATCGGTGATCCGGAAAAGCCGCGTCTGGTGTTCTTCTTTGACGAGGCGCATCTGCTGTTTGATGAAGCGCCTAAAGCGCTGCTTGATCGTATTCAGCAGGTTGTTCGTCTGATCCGTTCCAAAGGTGTGGGCGTTTATTTCGTCACGCAGAACCCGCTCGACGTGCCGGAAAGTGTTCTGGCGCAGCTTGGCAACCGTGTACAGCATGCTTTGCGTGCCTATACGCCGCGTGAAACAACAGCGGTGAAAACCGCTGCGGGCACATTCCGGCCAAATCCGGATTTTGATACATTCAAAGCGATCACCATGCTGTCGACAGGGGAAACGCTGGTTTCAACCTTACAGGCTAAAGGTATTCCGTCGATGGTGCAGCGCACTTTGATGCGTCCGCCTGCATCGCGCATCGGCCCGCTGACGGCGGATGAACGTGCAAAACTGGTCGCAACCAGCCCTGTCTCTGGTCAGTATGATCGCGTGATTGATCGAGAATCCGCGTTTGAAATTCTGCAAAAGCGCGCCGAGGAAAAGGTTGCCTCAGCTGAGCAGCAGCAACAGGCGGAGCAGGGCGGTGGTAGCTGGACGGATTATCTGTCGTCGACACTTGGCGGTGGTAGCAAGCGCGGCGGTCGTCAGACTGTGGCGGAAACAGCTGTCAAAAGCGTGGTGCGTACGGTGAGTAACTCACTTGGCCGTGCCATCGTGCGTGGCATTCTGGGCGGCTTTAAACGCTGATTGTAACTTTTTCAAAGTGATCAAAATGCGCCTTGTCTGTCCGACAGGGCGCATTTTTATTTATTTGGTTGCAGTCACATGCAGCCAGTTGGTTGGCTCATTGTCATAACCACTGCCGGTTCGTTCGGTTATTTCAATTTTGCTCCAGCCGAACTGGGCATAGAGCTCGCGCAGCCATTGTTCTGAAGGATAGTTGTAGAACCGGTCGAAGCGATCACGGCCTTCCGCTTCACCCGCTTTATAACTGGCATAGAAAGTGCCGGATGGCTTTAAAGCTGTATGAATCTTACCGATAATGGCAGGTAAGGCCGCGCGCGGAACATGCAGCAGGCAGGCATTGGCGAAAATGCCGTGATATTGCGCCTGTGCGTTAATATCTTCAAATAGCAGCACGCCGACCGGATGGTTAAGGCGTTTTGCGGCTTCTGCAGCGAGTTCCGGTGTGCCGTCAGTCGGATGCACATCATAACCGCGATCCAGCATATAGCGGCTATCCTGACCGCCGCCGCAACCCAGTTCCAGAATGGAGGCACCGGCAGGCAGGTGTGCAAGAAACTGATCAAGCTGAATAACCGCCGGTTCACGTCCGCGCGATGCATAGGCTTCAGCTTCGCGGGCATAAAAACCAAGAGTGTCCGTGTCTTTGGTGGTCATATGCAATCCTTCAGTCTTTCAGCTGTATTTGAGTTTGATGCACGTCTTTAAAACTATTTCTTACTTTGTATATGCGTACGCCAAGCATCCAGTCCTGCACTGATATTCTTGCGTCCGAAGCCGACACGAAAACGATCAGTGGCGACCGGCAGCAGTTCCGAGGTAAACAGTGAGGAGGACAGCAGAAGAATGCCGGCTTCTTCTACCAGCTGACGGCAATGTTCGTCAGCACCGTCTTTACCTATATAGCGCGCAAAACCGACACAGCCGCCATCCGGTGCCTGCCATTGATAAAGATGCGAATAGTCATCAAAAAACGCACCGAGTAATTGCAGGTTTTCACTGCATAAAGTGCGATTGCGGTTGATAATCTTATCGCGGGCTTTCAGGGCAATAACGGCGAGGATTTCGCTCGGAGCGGAATTGCTGATGGAAAGATAATGTTTCATCTTCTCCATTCGTGCCAGAAGGTCATGGTCACGGCAGGCAATCCAGCCAATGCGTAAGCCCGGCAGACCATAAGCTTTGGACATCACATTGAGCGAAATGCCCTTGTCGAAGAGTTCAGCGGCTTGCGGTAACTGTTTGGCAGGATCCCGTTCCAGTCCACGATACACTTCATCGCTGAAAAGATGGATGTTGCGCTCTTTGCACAGTTCAACCAATGCTGCGAATGTTCTTTGATCCGCAATCGTACCAGTCGGATTGTTCGGGAAATTGACGGCGATCAGGCGCGTATTCGGACGCAGGGCTTTTTTGACATCTTCAATATCCAGCGCCCAGTTGTTTTCCGCACGAAGCGGCACGCCGGAAACCTGTCTGCACAGAGAAACAGGCAGTGTCTCCATCGATTGGTAATTAGGAACAGTGACGATCGCATGATCATCCGGTCCGAGTAGCGCCAGCATAGCGCAATACAGGCCTTCTTCGGCACCGGCAAAGCACAGGATATCGTCGCTGGTAAGCCCCTGATAAGTGGAAGCGATTGTCTCGCGGAGTACTGGTTTGCCCCATGTTTCGGTATAACCGAGGGTGAGGTTTTCTCATGCTTCGCGATCTGTGTCATTGGCCAGTGCCAGCAGATCGGACATCCGCATGGTTTCCGCGTCGCTGGCTGTCATATGATAGCGCGCTTTAAACTCCCAGCGCGAGAAATGTGTTTCCAGCCGGAAATCCGGTAATAGTGCCATAGTTTCCTCCGATATTTATGATGTTTTTTGCGCGCGTATTTCGCTCAGATAATTGTAGATGGTCGCACGCGAGCTTCCCATCAGTGTGGCCAGATGCTCTGCGGCATAGCGTGTTTCAAAGAGCCCGCGTTCTTCCAAAGCAGAGATAAGGGCAATTTTGTCTGCTTTTTTGAGAGCAGAAACAGCGAGATGTTGTTTTTGCAGCCATTGGTGAAAGGCAAAGCTGATCTGTTCACGCGGGTCACGGGCAAACAAGGCATCCGGACGGTTCTGTTGCGGCGAGATGAAAGCAGCCAACATACGTTGTGCGGCATCAATCTGAGATACATCAAGATTGATGCAGAGGAGTGCTGCGGCATTGCCATCGGTGTCGCGCAGAATTGCCGTGACAGATTTGAGTTTTTGTCCGTTATCACCGGCTTTTTCATAGGGGCCGAGAATGGTTTCTGTCGCATAGCTTTCCGGATCATCCTCCAGCATGGAAAGATCGCCGCTTTTGCGACCAGAAAAACTGTTCCAGATTGCTGCAATCTCTCCGTTTGCGAGATCGTGCAGCACAATCTCTGCATGCGGATAAAGCAAGGCGTTGAAAGCCATAGCAACCGGTGTGGCAAAGGCCAGATAGTCAGTAGGGAGTGTTGTGCGAGTCATTTTGGAAATAAAGTCTAAATTAGAAATTATGTCAAATTAAAAATGAAGCACAAAAAAAGCCGGACTATTTTGCAGCCCGGCTTTAGAGAATAAATCTGGTTTTAAAAATTACATAACCAGAATTGGTGTCTTATTCGGAACGCGGTCATAGAGATCCATGACATCCTGATTGACCATGCGTACACAGCCGGACGAGACGGCTTTACCGATCGACCACCATTCAGGATTACCGTGGATACGATACAGCGTATCAACACCGTCTTTGAAGATATACAATGCGCGGGCACCGAGCGGATTGTTCAGACCCGGAGCCATGCCGCCGTTGCGGGCGCTGTATTTTTCCAGTTCCGGCTGACGGCCGATCATATCATCCGGTGGTGTCCAGCGTGGCCATTTGCGCTTCCACTGGATAACTGCACGGCCTGACCATGAGAAGCCTGCACGGCCGATACCGACACCATAGCGCAGCGCCTGTCCGTCCTGCATCACCAGATAGAGAAAGCGGTTTGCGGTATCGACAACAACTGTGCCCGGCATTTCGCCTGTCGGATCCTGCACCAGCTGACGGTAGTATTTCGGATCGATTTTCTGAAACGGCACAGCAGGAATCGCATAGCCCTCATCTTCGACAGCTGCATACATGCTGGCGTAAGGGCCAATTGCTGCGCCATTATTGACCGGAGGGGCGACGGGTGCCGGACCGCCGGTCATGTCGATCACCGGAATATTGCGGCTGATCTGTGTACAGCCAGCCAGTCCGGCAGCGGCTGTCACGGACATTGCCGACATGAAAGAACGTCGGGAGAGGGATTTTTCCATATTTAAACCAGTCTTTTCAGAGCGTTTTTAAATGATGAGTATAATACCTGACCAATGAAAACCGGCAGGGGTAAGCCGCAGATAATCTATGTTCAGGCACGACCCGAAAGAGCCGTCAAATCAGCGCCACGCAAGAGGTGCAGACGGAACGGTAGAGCGGCCGGATGGCCGGAATTATGGATCTGCCGGAGGGATACGCTGTTGTGAGTCCTGACAGAGAGCTTCGTATAAAACTGATCAAAAACTGCCATAATATGGCTAATAACTTATGAATTTTTAAGAATAGATAATTGCTTATATGTCTGTTGCCTCGTGGCAACATTATGCATTCTATTGTTCTTGCTCATTTACTGTTGAGTGAGAGGGAAGATTGCTGCTGCACATGGTCGCGGATTACGACGCGGAGGGCGGAAATCCCCATGCTTTCATGGGATAATAGCTTAAAATTTTCGTGATTTTTCACAGAACTTAACTTCTCTGCATTGCCCGCGTGCCTGTGTCGGCCTATGTAGTATAGGCATGAAGACTTTGGGTGGCGGAAACTTGAAGCCGCCCACACCAAGAGGAGAAATACCATGGCTTTTGAATTGCCTGCTCTGCCTTACGACTATGATGCACTGACACCTTATATGTCCCGTGAAACCCTCGAGTTTCATCATGACAAGCATCACATGGCTTATGTAACCAACGGCAACAAACTGCTCGAAGGTTCGGGTCTTGAAGGCAAGAGCCTCGAAGATGTTGTTAAAGAAAGCTACGGCAAAAATCAGGCTCTCTTCAACAATGCCGGCCAGCATTACAACCATATCCACTTCTGGAAATGGATGAAGAAAAACGGCGGCGGCAACAAACTGCCTGCTAAGCTGGAAGCTGCAATCAAATCCGATCTCGGCGGCTACGACAAGTTCCGTGAAGATTTCATCGCTGCCGGTGCCGGTCAGTTCGGTTCGGGCTGGGCATGGCTGTCGGTTAAAGATGGCAAGCTGGAAATTTCCAAGACACCAAACGGCGAAAACCCGCTGGTACACGGCGCGACCCCAATTCTCGGCGTCGACGTATGGGAACATTCCTACTACATCGACTACCGCAATGCGCGTCCTAAATATCTCGAAGCTTTCGTCGACAGCATGATCAACTGGGATTATGTGCTTGAGCTTTTCGAAAAAGCATAAGCTGAATTGATTTAGCTATCCGGCGCCGTCTGTTCTCAGATGGCGCCGTTTTTATTTCAGGCATTGAATCACTGTTTCTACCGTTTGAGGCAAAAATGCAGTTGAGAAAGCTCCGTCGCGAAGACTGGCAATGGATACAGCAGTGGTTTCAGGATGACGTTTTAAATGACGAGCTGGGGCCGCTGGATGAAGAGTGGCTTGACCATGTTCTCAATGAAGTTGAGGGCGTTCAACTGGTTGCGGAAAGCAGGGGCAGACCTGTTGGTCTGATTGGTTGCATTTGGGGAAATGGCAAAGACCTGCCTCATGCCATAACAGATATTGCTGTTGCGCCTGATCTGCGCGGTACAGGTTTGGGGCAGAGGATTGTAGCCGGGGTTTTGAACTGGGAGGGGCATCCGTCTGCCCGTAGCTGGGTGGCCTATGTGATGCCGGACAATGACAGGGCATGCCGGTTTTTCACTCATATTGGCTGGCAATATTGCGGAATTGAGGATGAAATGCACTGCTATCAGCTGGCTATTTCAAGTCTCCCGGTACGTTCTTAAAATAAATTGATCTGAGAGCGGCCTTCTCCGCATTTTTCAGATGTATTTTTATTGTTACAAAAAATTAATACGCCAACCTGACGTTTTTATAGATATTCTAAATACCAACACTATAATAATTCTAAAATAGCGCTACGTACGCTTGTGCACAGAGCGCTGTTCGGAAACAGGTATTTCAGATTAAGGGACAAGGTTTATGAAAAAATCTTTGGCGGTATTTTCTGCTTTATTCATGCTGACAAGTGTTGCTTCAGCTTCACCGGTTGCAGATCGTCAGGCGCTGATGAAAGATGTCGGCCGTTCAATGGGTGTTCTGGGACCTGTAATGAAAGGTGAAAAGCCTTTTGAAGCAGAAGCCGTACAGGCTGCTCTGGAACAGCTGAAAGCTGACGCCGTTAAGATGGATGCTGATGCCATGTTCCCTAAAGGCTCGGAAAGCGGTGATACTGCTGCTGCGCCAAAAATCTGGGAAGATGAAGCCGGTTTCAAAGCTGAGATTGAAAAATTCCGCACAGCAACTGCCGCTGCTGCCGATGCCAAACCGCAGGATATTGATGCTCTGCGCGTTGCAATGAAAGATGTTGGCGCGAGCTGCGGCACCTGCCATCAGGCATACCGCGTAAAGAAATAAGTGATTTTGCCTGCACATGCTCTGTCATGTGCAGGCTTTCTGAATTTCCGCCGGAGCGCAGTCCGGTGCCCATGAATTTGGACAAGATTTTGGTATGAAACGTAAATTGATATCCGCTGCTTTGCTTTGTGCTGTTGCCGGTACCGGTGTGTTCTGGTTTTTGACGCAGCCTGTGCATGTTGACCGCACGGCACTGGACAAGCTGGCGGCAGGGGATGTCAAAAACGGCGAGCATGTTTTCTATGCAGGCGGTTGCGCATCTTGTCATGCGGTGCCCGGCGCTACAGGCGATGCGAAGCTTGTGCTGGCGGGTGGGCATGAGCTGAAGACCGATTTCGGCACATTTATCGCACCGAATATTTCCCCGTCTGCAAACGGCTTGAAAGACTGGACATTAGGCGAATTCGCCGATGCCATGCTGGAAGGCGTTGGGCGCAATGGCGAACATCTCTATCCGTCTTTTCCGTATACATCCTATACACGGATGAAATTGCAGGATGTGGCGGATCTCTACGCCTTTATGAAAACTCTGCCAGCCTCAGATGAGGCATCAAAGCCGCATGAGCTGGGCTTTCCGTTCAATATCCGCCGCGGACTTGGTCTGTGGAAAATGCTTTATCTGAATGATGCACCCGCTGTTGCTTTGAATAATCCGGATGAACGGCTCAAGCGCGGTCAATATCTGGTTGAGGCCATGGGGCATTGCGGTGAATGCCACACGCCGCGTAACGCCTTAGGTGGTACTGATACAACGCAATGGCTGGCCGGTGCACTTTCTGCGGAAACCGATGCACAGGGAAGACGTGGAACTGTGCCGAATATTACCAGTGGTGAGGGCGGGATTTCCGACTGGAGTGCCAGCGATATTGCCTATGGTCTGGAGAGCGGATTTACGCCGGATTTTGATTCCATGGGTGGCTCCATGACCGATGTCATTGCCAATACATCCAAGCTGACAGCAACAGATCGTGAGGCAATTGCTTCCTATCTGAAGGCTATCCCTGAGCATAAGAATGGTTATTCTTCTCAGTAACTTAACTGAGATAAATCCTCACAGTTTTGTCATCGCATAAATCGGATACAATCCTTTAGTATCATAATGGGTGTGGTACAGTATAAAGTGTTAGAGCGACCTTTGTGCGCCCAAGAGGGCGCACGGTGCTCTAGTATACTCGTGCGGAAGCACAATGCTGTTATGATCCGCAATGTTATAAGGTCAGTCTGTCCGGACTGCGTTCCGGCCGACGCAACCGACCGGAGGATGCAAAAATGCAAAACACTAAAACCCAGCAAAAAAGCGGTGCATGTCGCACGGTTTACGTAACCGAGCTGACAGATGGTATTCTTGATCCGTCGCGCCCGATGCTCGGACCTGTTGCCGATGGCGGTACGATTATTGCTAATACGGCTCCCGGCTGCTGGGGCCCGATGATTACACCGGCTATTCGTGGTGGCCACGAAGTTACACGTCCGGTGGCCGTGGAAGGTGCGGAAGTCGGTGATGCTATTGCTATTCGTATCCGCTCGATTGTTGTGACCTCGAATGCCACAGCATCCGGCTCGGACAGTGTTGTTGCCGGTCGTAATAATGGCGACCCGTTCTGCGCAGCTGTTTGTGCAGAATGCGGTACAGAGTGGCCTGCAACCCATATTGAGGGCATCGGCCAGAGTGCAATCCGCTGTGATAAATGCGGTGCGGATGCCTCACCATTTAAGATTGAAAACGGTTATACAATTGTTTTTGACGATGCGCGCAGTATTGGTGTGACGGTTGGCAAGGACAGAGCAGAAGCAATGGCACCGGATGCCGCTAAGATCATGGCGCTGCCGGATACATCCGTGCAAAATCCTGTCATGACTTTTGCACCAGCTGATCTGGTTGGTGTTGCCACGCGTTTACGTCCGTTCCTCGGTCAGCTTGGTACAACGCCGTCTAAAGCAATGCCGGATTCCCACAATGCTGGTGATTTTGGTTCATTCCTGCTAAATGCACCGCATAAATATGCCCTGACACCGGAAGAGCTGCTGCGCAATAAAACCGACGGCCATCTGGATGTGAATACTGTGCGGCAGGGGGCCGTGCTGATCTGTCCGGTTAAAGTGCCGGGTGGCGGTGTCTATCTTGGTGATATGCATGCGTTGCAAGGCGATGGTGAAATCGCCGGTCATACCTGTGACGTTGCCGGTGTAGTGACACTGGAAGTTAGTGTTATTAAGGGGCTGGCCATTGACGGGCCTCTATTATTCCCTGTGGCTGATGATGTGCCTTATCTGGCGCGTCCGCTGAATGCAGTTGAAAAACAGCGTGCCGAGGCGCTCGC
Source organism: Bacillus subtilis (assembly GCA_021733665.1). GTDB lineage: Bacteria > Pseudomonadota > Alphaproteobacteria > Rhizobiales > Rhizobiaceae > Pseudochrobactrum. The sequence continues at coordinate 71,189 of JAHREI010000009.1, read as the reverse complement.
AAAAGCCAATGGTCTGGCTGAAATCGAACAGGATGCGCCGATTACTGTGATCGGCAGTGGTGCAACGCTGAATGAGGCCACCGATAATGGTTTGAAACGGGCAGCCGATTTGTTCGGTGTGACCGTGCCGGAAATTATGAACCGCGCAACAATGGCCGGTGCGATCGAAATTGGCCGACATCCGGGGGTTGCCCGTGTGACATTCCGCATGCCTTTGAAAAAGCTTGAAGAAAAAGGTTTGGCTGGTTTTGCCCGTTCGCAATATGACCTGAAATAAGCAAATACCTTATCAGAACAAAAGAAAAGCACCGGAATTTCCGGTGCTTTTTTATTTGGCGTCTTTTACAGGAAGATTATTCCCATTCCATCTCGCCTTTGATGACCTTTGCGCCGAGTTCAAGGCTGGAGATGCCACCAAGATCAGGGTAGCGTTTCTTCATGGCGGCAATCAGCTCTTCGCTGTTCTTGGCTTTTGCCTGTTCCTCTTCAAAAGCAAGCAGATAATCCCTGGTGAATGTCACAGCAGACATATCTGTTTTGGAACCGGCCGACATATGGGCTGGCACGACAATTTCAGGATTACGGGCAGCAATTGTATCAAGCGTTTTAATCCATGCCTGACGCTGCTCTGCCTTTGGTGTATCGGCAAGCCAGACATGCTCACCGGCGGTAATCAAGACGCCACCGAATACAGCTTTCAGGGAAGGTACCCAGAGATAGCGGCGGTTCGGCATATTCTCCGCATCAATAATCTCAATTTTCTTTCCTTCGAGATTGAGTTCTTTGGCATCAGAGACTTCAGGGATAACCACATCCGCCAGTGTCTGCGGGCCGTTCTCTTTGAGCCGAGGGCCCCAGACTTTCAGTTTACCTTCCACATTACCTTGAATGGCTTCAACTGTTGCAGGTGCAGCAATCACTTTCGCATCAGGAAAGGCGGTTTTGACAGGGCCGAGGCTGAAGTAATAGTCAGGATCACTCTGGCTCACATAGATTGTGGTCAGTGTTTTGCCGGTCGCTTTGATCTTCTCTGCAAGGGCTTTGCCGTCTGAAAGTGTAAAGCCGCCATCAAGAAGTATGGCCTCTTTTTCACCGGTCAGCAGAACGGGCGTACGGAGAAAGCCGTTCTCATCCGCCTGAAAGAACTGCCAGTTCAATGCTTTCCTATCTTGAGCATGGGCGGCAGATACGGAGAGGGCAGATGTTGCAAGTGTTGCAGCAAGAGCTGCCTTGGTCAGAAACTGCGTTGCAGCTTTGAAAATTGTCATGGTCGTTTCCTTCACCTGAGAATGAATATCGGTGAAGCGAAAATTAAGAAGCAAAGTGCCTTTGACAAGAAGGCATCTGAAAATCCGCAGGTTACATCAAGGTAACCAACCCTAGGAGAAACGCAAGATTTGTCGGGTTTTTAGCAAATCCTGTTTCGTTTCTTCATGGTGAACACAGTGTATAATGCACTGTATTTAGCGTTTCAGACATTTGGCTGCACGTGGAAGACCGGCGCTATAGAGGCTTTGCATCGTGTAGAGCCAGCCTTTGCATTCTTCCATAGAGCTGAAACAGCGGTAGCGGTTGATGGATTCAGGATAATCACTGCTGACAAAAGCGCTTTCGCCAAATCCCTGAAAAATCCCGACAATGGCGCCGCTGCCGCGTGGCGGCGGATTGCAACGCTGGCCTGCATATTCGCTGACATCTTTACGCACAGCAGCTTCTGCTTGCGGTGTTGGTATTGCCAGTAATGCTGCAATGCTCAAAGCGCTGAGTGCAGCCCGCAAAGGTATGGTGAAGCGAAATTTCGCAGATATAAAGGGCATGGCTTAATCCTTCCCTGTTACAAAAGATCAAAGCAGCATCGCTGACTGCTTTGATCCTTATTCTTTATGCGCCTGTTACAGCTTTCCTGCAACTTTAAGCGCGAAGGCGTAAATATAGGCGACTTCTTCCAGTTGGGAGAAGCGGCCGGACGCACCGCCATGACCGGCATCCATATTGATTTTCAGCAACACAGGATTACCGCTGGTGGATTTATCACGCAGTCTCGCAACCCATTTTGCTGCTTCCCAATAGGTCACGCGCGGATCAGTCAGACCGGCGGTTGCCAATACCGGCGGGTAGTTTTTCGCGTCCACATTATCGTAAGGCGAATAGGCGGCAATGGTACGGTAGTCTGTTTCAGATGCAATCGGATTGCCCCATTCCGGCCATTCCGGCGGTGTCAGCGGCAGGCTGTCATCGAGCATGGTGTTGAGTACATCGACAAACGGCACATCGGCAATAACGCCGCCAAAAGCTTCCGGTGCCATATTGGTGATCGCGCCCATCAGCATGCCACCGGCAGAGCCGCCATGGGCGATAATACGGTCATGACTGGTGAAGCCTTCAGCAATCAGATATTTGGCTGCGGCAATGAAATCCGTAAAAGTATTGACCTTATGCTCACGCTTGCCGTTTTCGTACCAAGCGAAACCTTTGTCCTTGCCACCGCGAATATGCGCAATGGCATAGATAAATCCACGATCAACCAGCGACAGGCGTGAGGTGGAAAAACTGGCCGGAATTGTGCTGCCATAAGCGCCATAGGCATAGAGCAAAGTCGGAGCTGTGCCGTCCAGCGGTGTGTCCTTATGCGCGAGAATAGAGACCGGCACGAGTTCTCCATCCGCAGCAGGTGCCAGAATCCGACGGGTGACATAATCATCAATCACGTGGCCGCTTGGTACTTCCTGCGTTTTAAGCAATACGCGTTCTCGGCTGACCATATTGTAATCAAAAAGCTGGCTTGGTGTGGTCATTGATGAATAGGAGAAACGGATCACATCCGTATCATATTCAGCGCTGCCCTGAAGGCCGAGAGAATAGGCCTCCTCATCAAAAGCAATCGCATGTTCCGCACCACTTGCCCGTTCACGGATAACAATACGCGGCAAGCCGTTATTACGCTCCAGCCAGACCAGATGATTTTTATAGGCGGCAATATCCAGAATGATGGTGCCGGATTTTTCACCGACAATTTCAGTCCAGTTCGCTTTTTGTGGTGCGCTGACCGGTGCGGACATGATTTTGAAATCTTTGGCACCGTCTATATTGGTCAGAATATAGAAGACATCGCCGCCCTCGGTCAGATTATATTCAATGCCGGTCTCACGTGCAGCCACAAGCTGCGGTTTGGCTTGCGGATTATTGGCCGGTATCAGCCAGATTTCCGAAGTTTCGTGATCCTGAATATCGATAAAGACATAATCATTCAAAGAGCTGCCGGAGACATTCATGAAGAAGCCGGCATCTTTTTCTTCGTAGATTAATGTATCTTGTGCCTGTTCAGTACCAATGCGGTGATAGAACAATTTGGCCGGACGATGATTATCATCCATCTCGACATAGAAAATACCTTTGCTCTGCGCATCCCACACGGTGCCGCCTGCTGTGGCTGTCAGGAGGTCACTGCGATCTTCGAGCGAAGTCAGGTCGCGGATTTTAATGTCATAGAATTCCGAACCTTTGGTATCCGCAGACCAGGCAAGCAGGCTGTGGTCCGGCGAATAATCCAGACCGCCAAGGCTGAAATAGGCGAGGGATGCAGCTTCTTTATCGCCGTCAATCAGAACGGTTTTATCGCCGCCATTGCGTGGCGTTCTGAAATATTGCGGATGCTGGCCGCCGGTGACATAGGAAACGCCATAGGCATAAGCACCGTCTTTGACCGGAACACTGGAATCGTCTTCCTTGATGCGGCCTTTCATTTCTGCAAACAGGGTTTTTTGCAGGTCTTTTGTATCGGCCATCAATGCGGACTGATAGGTGTTCTCCGCTTTCAGATGATTGAGAATTTGTGCATCGAGCAGCGACGGATCGCGTAGCACATCCTGCCAGTTATCCGCACGCAGCCAGTGATATTCATCATGGCGTGTAATACCATGACGTGTGTCACTATAGGGTTTCTTTTCCGGTGCAGGAGCGGTCTGTTGGGCGAAAGAATGCTGGTTCATACTATTTCCGGTAGTTGTGGCTAACATGAAGATCGCTGTGAAAATGACGCGGATCATGCTTCAGTAAAGTAAAGAGCGGTGCCGTTCATGCAATAGCGCAGGCCTGTCGGGGCAGGGCCATCGGGAAAGACGTGGCCAAGATGCGCATCACAATCCGCACAACGGATTTCCGTGCGGTTCATGCCGTAAGAGAAATCCTCAAAGGCATTAACAGCTTCCGCTTCTGCGGGGCGTGTAAAGCTCGGCCAGCCAGTGCCGGAGTTGAATTTGTCATCTGACTTGTAAAGCAAACGGTCGCAGCAAATGCAGTGATAGGTACCGTGACGCTTCAGGTCAAAATCAGGGCTGGAGAAGGCGCGCTCTGTGCCATGCTGACGGGTGATTTTATATTGCTCCGGTGTGAGCTGCTCACGCCACTCCGCATCGGTCTTCTGTACTTTCAGGGGGCGGGGATAAAGATCTTTGTCGGACAAGGTCATTCTCCTGTCATTCAGAATGTATCCCTCAGACAAATCAGCTTCGGGATAAGAATTATAAGATGTGCGCTGATCTGATCCAATCAGATATGACGGCGCAGTGCAGTGTTAATTTTACATTATATGGGGATATTAACTGCTTTTTAGAAGGCGGACAGAGCTTTGTTTTTTTTAAAGCCTGATAGGGAGTTTTACTTGTATGTATCTAAAATTTATAGGGTTTTGATGAAGGGCGGACATATAGTTAATGTGTTTTGGTTCGCACTAGACTTGGAATGTCGTTTTTCTTGGAAAAATTCCTGTATAAAATAGAACTTTTTATATTTTGCCAGAAAAATGACTTAATATAGAAATAATGATTTTTTTGATAAAGCATCACATCCCGTTGATATTGCTTTGTATGGTTCCGTTTTCTGATCTTTACTGATTATTGTTTCGAAGAAGGGTGTTCACATTTTTTTGTGATTTTGCTTGTCGGGAGTTTAAACTGAACTATTTCACATGCCAATGGTGTGTAAGTGGCTTCAGGACTTCTAATTCTCGGCAAAAAGTAGAAATAATTTCTACTTTAAGTGAATTTCACAGATGTTGGTTCCAAGTTCGTGGGTGTTGAAACTTGATCAGTCAGTCAAAAAGCGTACAAAACTTAACATTATTGTAAAATAAATTGACATTTTACAATTTTTATAGATATGAAAAGATCATTGGGATGGTGAAAAAATTTTAAACTGGTTGATTGTTGAGCAGGCGAAATTATTATATATATAAAGTGCTTTTCCAATCAGCAATATATAGATGAAGGAAGTATAATGGAACATCCAGAGACTGTAGTTTCTGCCGACGAACTACTGCTCAGTCTTACCGCTGATGTTGTCGCTGCCTATGTCAGCAACAACTCCATCCGTGCCGGCGAGCTGCCAGCGCTGATAGCTGATGTTCATGCCGCTTTTGCGCGTTCCGGTGTCCGCGAAGAAGTTGTTGCAGTTGTTGAAAAGCCTAAACCGGCTATCAATCCTAAAAAGTCAGTGCATGACGAGTATATTATTTGCCTTGAAGACGGTAAAAAATTCAAGTCGCTCAAGCGTCACCTGATGACACATTACAACCTGACACCAGAACAGTATCGTGAGAAGTGGGATCTGGATCCTAACTATCCGATGGTTGCGCCAAGCTATGCGGAAGCCCGCTCTCAGCTTGCTAAGAAAATGGGTCTGGGTCGTAAGCGTAAAGCTGCCTGATCAGGATTGTTTTCCAAAGAACAAAAAAGCAGCGGTGTAACAATACTGCTGCTTTTTTTATTTTAAATAGTCCTGTTTTTCTTAGGACTATGCGCATCTTCATCTGTTGCAATCATGTTTAAGATGCGACGTTGCACTTGTTTCAGTGCGATATGGCGATTGATGTCATAACTCCAGTGTTTGTTCAGCCCTTTTAATCTTTCTCTTTTGATGAGCCGGTTCAGCTTGGCTGCAATGATTGCCTTGGTTTCGGTTGTTGCTGCGGTTATTTGCAGGAGATCTATCCCGCAGCTCATTTGTAAAGCAAAAGACTGTGCTGCATGCAGTGCATCTTCTTTGCGTTTTTCAATAAAGATTTGTCTGTCGTTTTGCAGGGTTGCTGACATTGATCTGCCTCTTGTTTGGTGAGGCGAATGATAAGTGAGGAAAGCTGAATGGGGATAAGAATATGTAAGTAATACTATGTTTTAAATTTAATGGAATTAATGTTGCTTTATAAAGATATATATATAATTCAATTTATTTATTGTAATTAATAAGTTAAGTATGTTTTTAATACTTTATATTAAATTTGAATTTTTAATGTATTTTTTATATTTAAAGTAAGTTGTTTGAATTTATCCCCATATAAGATTTTTATCTTATCTATATGCCATCTACGGAGGGCATATTTTGAATAGTTTCCCTGATTTTCTATCTGGCCGTACCGATACACTCATCGTTTTACGTAGCTTCCCGACACCTGCACTGAGAACTTTTAATGGAGAAGAGAGCAACCGCTGCAAATTAGGGGAAGTAAACCGGAACATGCGTATGACGGATGATGCGCTTTATCTTGCAGAGCTGCTGTCGCATAACCATAAGTCAAAGCGACAGGGTAGCAATAACGAACGCCAACAATATGCATGGAACCTGTGCGGTGCGCTGCTCTCTTTATTGTCTGTTTTCTTTCAGGTCTCTCTAAAAGAATTACGCAGTGCGGAACGGGGTAATAATCATGTTGCCCGTATCCGGCAATTTGGCATGTACATCGCCCATACGATGTTCGGGTTTTCTATGTCTGAGGTGGCCAGTGCTTTCGGTCGTGAGAGAACGACAGTGAAACATGCCTGCCATCTTATTGAAGATATGCGGGAGAATGAAAAGTTCGACCGTAATGTCAGTGATTTTGAATATTTGGTTCGTTCTCTCTATCCGGGTGTAGGGGGGATTGCGGAATGACGAAGCAACGTCTTGGTTCGAATGGTGTTGACCAACAGGCTGTTTTGCGTGTGTTGCGCTTCTTGCTCAAATCCGCAGCTCTGCCGGAGACAAGCACAGATGAACGGTGCTGGCTGCTTGTGAGTAAAGAGGGCGGCACAATTGCCTGTGATAAGCTGGTCTTGGAGGCATTAAAGCGTTCTGCATTCATCAAAATGCAAAAAGGGAAGGTTGTTTTATCTGTGGCAGGGCGTGAGTTACTGCAAGAATTTAAAAGAACGACCAATTCGGTGCATAAAGATGTTGCGGTAAATAGCGCCGGGATTGCCGTCAATCATGCGGAATCTCCGCTCGCACTACTCTATCGCAAGAACAAGCAAACAGGTCAGCGTTTTCTCCGCGATGAGGAGTTTCAGGCCGGAGAGCGTTTGCGGGCAGATTTCACACGGGGCAATATGTTGCCACGCATAACTATGAATTGGGAGACAGGTGTTACAAAACGCTCCCGCGGTGAGCGGGGCGCACAGGCCGAATTGAGCGATCATGCTCTGGATTGTCGGGACAGGGTTGAGAAAGCGCTTAAAGCCGTTGGACCCGAATTATCCGGTGTTCTGCTGGATATATGCTGTTTTCTGAAAGGTCTGGAGCTGGTGGAACGTGAGCGGTCATGGCCGGCACGCTCTGCAAAAATGATGCTGAAAACTGGTCTCAGCATTCTCCATCGCCATTATACGGCTGGCCGCAAGACGGATAAGCCAGAAGCACCTGTCTATCATTGGGGAACGCCGGATTTCCGGCCGTCCCTGTAAATATTTGCGCGCCTCCAATGGAGACGCGCTATTATACTTTCAGGCGACGTTCTGTAAAGCAACCTGTGCGTCATGGCGCACGCGCTGCACCATGGAGCGCAGGCCATTTGAGCGTTGTGGCGTCAAATGCTCATCAAGCCCGAGGCTCTTGAGAACATTCTCAGCATCAATTTTCAAAATTGCTGATGCTGTTTCACCGGAATAAAGCGCTAGCAAGATAGCGACCAGACCGCGCACAATATGAGCATCGGAATCGCCGAGAAATTCCATCACCGGATCCGCACCCTGTCCCTGCGTGGTTTTCAGCCATACCTGACTGACACAGCCCGGAACCTTATGATCTGCATCACGGGCTTCTTCTGGATAAGGCTGCAAATCGCGTCCGAGTTCAATCACATAGCGGTAGCGGTCTTCCCAGTCGTCAAGAAACTCAAAGTCCGAAGCAATGGTGCTGATCTTCGAATTTGTCATAGGTCTCTCCGCATTTTTATCAATATTGAGCGGCTTATAGACCATTTTATTCGTAAATGGAAAGTTTTCAGATAGAGAGGTGTTTATTGTGGGCGGGGTGTTGGTACAGGAATTCTAACAAGAACAGATTGTGCAGCTGGTGATGGCACCGGCTGTTGCTGAGCTGCTGGTGCTGGTGTTGCAAAACTGTCCAAAGCATCTTTGGCGCGCAGTAATGCCTGTTCACCGGCCTGTTGTGCGGTGGCTTTTCCTGCCATGCAGAGCGCAGGGTTGCGATCACAAAATGTACTGATTTCCTGCAGGGTTTTACCCGCTTGCAACCATTGTTCTACCAAATCCGCTGGTGCATTCTGATCAGGCGGCGTTTGGGGCGTGGTCTGTACAGCACGATTGCTTTGGGGTTGCGATGCAGGATTATCGGCTTGCTTTCCCATAATACCAGGCATCAGCAAAAAGACGCCTCCCAGCCAGAAAATACATTTAAGCAGAAATCTCATGATCTGTGTTCCTGCCCGTTTACATTCTCTCGTGGGGGGTTGATCTCAGCCAATATATGAAATTCGTAATATTCATATATCTATAAAGCATAATCCTGTTGTCGCTATTAATATGGACGGTTTTCCGGCACATTTCCCAGCATCGGACATATTTCTGAAGATTCTGATAAAATGTCTTTAACATTGTCTTTCCGTGATTAAGTGCTGGAAATATTCCGTTTACCATAGACACAGAAGCTGCCTGTTTTTCGTGTAAAAAAGGCTTTGCGAGCTGTCTGGGTGCCGCGTTTTATCTATTCCTTAAAGTCTCGGCGTCCATTCTGTCATAGTCCGGTGACTGTTCCTTCATGTGTAAGAAGGCGGCAGTTGAAGTGAGATTGTGTCAGAGTGAGTGTGCTGCGTGTACGGCATTTATGCGAAAACAATGAAAATGATTAAAGGCGGTATGAACAATGCCGTGACGGATCATAACCTGTTGGCGCAAAGTGGTGTGAAAGCGCATATCTCTTCTAAAGATGAACATTTCTCTGCGTCCGATCTGCGTCCGGCTCTGTTACTGTTCCCGTTGTTTCTGGCGATGGCCTTCTACAGCATTTTCCCGTCGATTTCTTTGAATGCATTGCTTGTCACTGCATTGTCTTTCACTGGTGTGTCGGTGTTGATGCTGGCCGCGCAGGCATCCGGTATCCGCAATAGTCTGACCGGTATTGTTGCACTGTCATTTTACAGTGCCATTCTGGGCTTCATCGCCTTGTTCGCAGGTGCCGATAATGCTCTGGTCTGGGCTATGGTACTAGCGCTGCCGCTGGAGCTCTGGCTGGTGACCCGTCATCGTGCTGCGGTTATGGCTGGCGGCGTGATTGTCGCTGCATTAATCGCACTTTCTCAGGTTAAAGGTGTCAACACACAACTGGCATTGCCTGCCGGTGTGTCGACAACCTTCCTGTTTATCTATGCTGGTGCATTGCTGATGCGTGTATTGCGCGTCTCTGTAGCTGCCAGTGTGAAGACACAGCAGCCAGATCACGGTCATGCCGACAGCGATCTGGAAGCTGCATTGGATGCGCTGGTGATCCGTCTGGATCAGGATGGCCATATCCGTTCCTTGTCAGATCGTTGTGTTGAACAATTCGGCGTGGATCGCGTGGTGTTGAATGGCACACTGCTGCTGGATCGTGTGCATGTTGCCGACCGCGTACAATATCTCGCCTTTCTGGATGGCTTGAAGCACGGAAAATCTTTGATGAAACTGAGCGGCAAGACGGAAATCCGTCTGCGCTGTGTCGAAGCTGCTGATGTTACTAAAACTGAACAGCCGAAAATCTATTTCAATGTGTTTGAAATCGAAGGCCAGGCTAAATCTGCTGTTGGTCAGATGTCTGACGGTTTCCTGATTGTTGCGCGTAATATTGCGCAGGAGCAAGCTGTGCAGCAGCAGATCATGCAGCAAAGCACAGTGATTGAGAACCTAGAAACTTCGCGCGGTCGTCTGCTGGGGACAGTCAGTCACGAACTGCGCACACCGCTGAATTCGATTATCGGTTTCTCCGACCTGTTACTGCATGATGTGGCTGGGCCGTTGCAGAGCGAAAAACAGCGTGAATATATCGACCTGATCCGCAAATCCGGCAACCATTTGCTGGAAGTGGTCAATGGTATTCTGGAAGCATCGCGTGTGGAAGCCGGTCAGTATCCGGTGCAGCACGAGCGCTTTTCTGTGCGTGACAGCGTGACGATGTGCAGCTCTATGCTGATGCCTTTGGCTGAGAAAAAAGGTGTTATTCTCTGTGACCGTATTCATCCGGATGTAACGGATATGATCGCGGATCGCCGTGCCATTCGTCAGATTTTGATTAATCTGGTTTCCAATGCGATCAAATTTACAGATCGCGGTGGCTGCGTGACGATTGAAGTCATGCCGGATATGATGAAGCAGACCTATGCAGGCGCACAGCAAAATCTGGTTATCTCGGTTTCTGATACCGGTATTGGCCTCGAGGCGCATGAGATTGAACGTCTTTGCCAGCCTTTCAGCCAGATCAACAATACGCAAACCCGTATGCAGGAAGGCTCCGGCCTTGGTCTCTATGTGGTGAAAGGGCTGGTCAGCCTTCATCAGGGAGAGATGGATATTCGCAGCCGTAAAGGTCAGGGCACAACTGTTTCTGTGACCTTGCCGCAAAGTCTGCGGCAGCAGGTTGTGGATAATGGTGTGATGGTTGCAGGTCAGGCCGCAAATCAGGCACCATTGCAGCCTATGATGCAGGCGGGGCGTGTTTCAACAGATATTCGCAGTGCTCTTGAACAGGTAAAGACAGCAATTATCAATCTTCAGGCCGATGAAACTGAAGGTCATCAGACCGCAGCAGGACAGGCAGAAAGTAGTTATGACGGAAAGACAGAGCCGCAGCGGTACGAAACGCAAGGGGACTTCCATGCGCAAAAACGCAAAACGGCGTAGTTTTGGCAGACGGTTTTTTGATGCTTGCCTGACCGGTGTGTCACGCATGGCGCTGGCTGCCGGTGATCTTGTAGCGCGTAATCCTGTGGTTGCCGGTGGGGCAACCGCATTTCTTGTGACGCTTGGTTTTGTTGCCAGCAATGCGATCTGGTATCAGCCGCAGGCGCATGATGGTGTGTTCTTTAAAACGCGCCCTGAACAGGTTTTTCGGGCGGTTGCAAAAGATGACAGTGAGGCCGCGCGCCGGATTACAGGAAATACCGCGCCGCAGGAAACTGTGCGCCAGATCGCAACCACAACGCCTGAGCAAAATCAGCCGCAGGTTATTGCGACTTTACCGGATACAACAGTTGATGGCGGTGATCTGCCGGCTTTGGCGCCGAATGGCGACAAGCAGGTTGCGATCCTGCAATATAATCTGAAGCAACTTGGTTTCTACAGCGGCAATGTCGATGGTCTGACCGGACCGCAAACCCGAGCGGCACTGGAGCAATGGCAGAGCGTGCAGGCAAAACTTGCACCGGAGCAAGCGCCAGTTCAGACGGTTACAGCCAAGCCTGTTGAAAACAAAATGACGATTGCGGAAGCAATCTCTGTGGCCGTGCCGGAAGCACGGCCGGAACACAGCTCTGCCCGTTCTGTACCGGTTGCGGAAAAACGGCCTGCACCGATTATGGTCAGAACCGAAGAAAAGCCCGCTGTTCAGCCTGCTCGTATGCAACCCCAACAGCAGCAGGAAAGAACCGCTTCCGTTGAGCCGGTTGCTGCAAGAGCGTCTGGCGGGCAGGCTGTCTCTGCTGAGGAGCTGGTGCGAATTCAGGCCGGTTTGAAAGCCTTCGGCAATGATATGGTAGTTGTGGACGGTGTTCCGGGTAAAACCACAGAAGATGCAATTCGGGAATTCCAGAAATTGTTCCGTCTCAATGTCAGCGGTAAACCTGATTCTGAGCTGATCGGCAAAATGCGCGAAATCGGCCTTATCAGCTGATTTGACAGGAACAGGTATTTGTACTGATGCGTCTGACAAGTGAATTCTGGGTTTCCGCATTTATGCGCCGCATCCGCCAAGCCGATGGTTTTGCCTATCTGGTCAGGCGCGGCGCAATGGAGGCCGGTGCGATTTTTATCAAGATACGTGATCGCGATGGTCATTTTGATCTGTATATGCCGGCACCTCAAAGCGAGTATGATCCTGAGCGTGCGGATGAGCGTCGCTTCATTCTTTATAAGCAAAGTGATGACGAGCAATTGCTCAATGAACAGCTTGAGAAGGAACTGCGCTTCGACCCTGACCTCTGGCTGGTCGAGGTGGAAGACTGCACACAGGCTGCAGAATTACTGAACAGCGGATTATAAAAAAAAAGCCCGGTTTTACTGGGCTTTTTTGTGCTGAATAGTAGTGTCACTATTGGCGGCATTGGTGAAGCTGTCTGTCGCATTCTCCGCCATGTCGCGCAATTGATTACGCAGCTTCTCATTCACATCATCGGTTTTCCAGCGTCTCACAGCAGCGGAAGCCTGCTCAGAGCTGATCGAGCGATAAATATGCACAAACTCACGTAATTGCTCGCGTTCACCGTGGATAGTGCCCAGAACTGCTGTGAGGATCAGATAGGTGTCCTGTGCGGTGAGGCCTATGGCTTTGAGCGCCAGCGGCAGCTGTGAGTTCGGCCAAGACCCGATGATTGTCTCCGCACGCATATAGCTGACATCCAGTGCATCAGCGAGCGCAGTACGAAACAGACTGTTATCAATCAGCAATGCCATATCAATGAGATGTTCAGCCAGCGCCGGACGCAAATAGGACGTCAGCGATAAAGCGCCGAGATCATGAGCGGCAAATGTCTGTGGTGCCGGAGCCTGCGTATTGGCAGAGCGGAAGGATGGATTGCTTGCAGGTGAACCGGCAGGTGCTTTGCTGACCGATGCTTCGCTGGCCGCCTGTGCAGAAGTATAATGCATGCTTTGCACTTCCGGCTCTTTCGCTTCAACAGCGACAGGAGCTATGGGCAGGGGGTGTTCAGCATTTAGCGCCTGTTTGATGATCTCATCATCATAGTTCTCTAAAAGCGGCAGCAACAGCGGATCGACCGGTTGGCGACGTGCAATCACACGCGCATGGGACAGGCCGTTCTTGTCGATAATATCCATAAAGTCGCCGGTCTTCAGGATCGGAGAGCGCAGTAACAGCGGTGCACTGACTTCGATATTATCATTGGCCAGAGCCAGCACCAGTTTGCGCGGGGCAGCATCATGCTGCGCTAGAATAGCTGAAACTTGTCGTTTGGCGCGTGGTGTTGCAGTTTCCAGTAATGGCAGAGCCAGATCTTCAAATTGCTGACTATCGTGGCGTGTCGGGCGGGTCAGAGAGGTAAAGCCTGCGACAGTTGCGGCCAACAGATCATCGGTCTTGTGGTGTGCGGAATGACCACTTCCGGATAATGTTTCCAAAGCGCGGAATTGATCAGTGGTCACGCGTATTTACCCCTTTTACGCTTACACAACACGAAAAAACAAAAATTCCCGTCAAAAACACGGGCAGATAATGTGCACTCTAAGGGACAACACTTAGCAATCAATTAACCATCGGAGATTTTAAGGTAATTTCTGTTTAATTAATCAAATATTGAGACGCTTGCCGGTGCCGGTTGTGGCCGTTTAGTTTTCCAGAGAAATGCTCATACATTCAGCGGATTTCAGAAATTCACTGACTTCATCACGCCATGTGGTATCCGGTTCAAAAACACGCAGAACAACAATACCTTCGCTGGCAGCCTGATTAACGAGCACAGATTGCTCAAGCTGTTGTGGCATACTCTGTTCGAGTAGGATTTTTTGCAGCGGTGAGACGAGCAGCAGGTCTGTTGCCGGAGATACCTGATCATTAAGGCTGAAGGTAATATCGCCCTGATGATTATACAATGCCAGCGACCAGAACGGTACTTTACCAATAGCGCTGATATGGACAGGTCCGTTTGACAAATCAAATCGACAGACTGTGCTGCGCATCAGCGGATCACTGCGCATGGCCCAGTTTTTACCTTCCAGCGGGTGAAAGGTTTCCGGCTGGCCTAATTGTTCCACGCGGTTCCACAAAGTCTCTGAAGCATAGGAAGGAACCAGCAGGATAATCGTTATATGCACAATCGCAGCACCGAGCAGACCGAGCAGCAGGGCATAAAGAAGCTGCAACAGGGAATGTCTCATCGGACAGCTCCTTTGCAACCAATCCGTTTTAGCTCAGGCATTTGCGGGTTCTCAAAGCCGACCGAACTGCCGAGCGCGGTGTCATAGAGTGTCATTATCAACTGATAGGGGCGGGTCGAGTTGATCGCCAGCCAGTTGCCGGATTGCGCATCGGATGAAACAGAGATGAGCAAGCTGGAATCATTGCGATACCAGATCATCTGGCTATGTAATGCCTGCGGCAGTCCTTGTTTGCTTAACAAAGGATGGTCGGTATGGTCGCTGGCGTGAAGTGTCCAGAACCGTGAGGGCGGTACCTGACCTTGCAAGCTATAGTCACAGCGCGGATCAAGCTTTGCACCATCCGTATCATAGCGCAGCACAAAGCGTTGTCCCTCTGCTGCACCGAGCGGCAACAAAGCAGCGCGACTGCGTTGAGCGCGGGCATAAGGATCAGCATCTGCGCTACCATACAGTGGCGCTGCATGCCATTGGCCGATGACCAGATGGTTGAAACCTTCAAAATTATTGAGAGCATAAAGCGCACTGGCTGTGCCGCCTGCAAGGGCGATGGCGCAGATCACGATTGTCAGAAATATGGTTCTGATATTGCTCATACAGAATCTATAAAACACGTCCGGTTAACATTGCCTGTCATTCTGTCATATCAGGCTTATTAAAGTGAGCTTCAGAGTGAAGATATGGTTGTACGGAGTTGCTGTGGTGTCTCATAGCTGCGGAACTTCTCGTTCAGACCACGCATGAAACGGGTGGTTTCCGAGGAAAGAACACGCGGATAATCCGGCACTGTGTTTTGCGGTTTGTCACCGTTGCTCGTGTTGTTCTGCGCCACAAGTTTCGGGTCGGTTGCAGGCGCCTGTTTCGGAAACGGATTGCTGATGCCCGGAATTGGTTTCAGATCAATATTCTGATGCGCCTGCATCATCATCATCTGCCATGTCATGGCCGGAATAATACCGCCGGTCAGATTATTCATCGGCGCGTAGCTGTCATTGCCAAACCAGACTGCCGCTGTGTAATTGCCGGTATAGCCGACAAACCACGCATCGCGATAATTCTGGGTTGTGCCGGTTTTGCCAGCAACACGGGCCATCGGCAGAGCCGCACGCCGCGCAGTGCCACGCTCCGGCACCTGAACCAGCATAGAGTTCATCTCAGAGGCCGCTTTTTCCGACAATACGCGTTTTGGCTCCGGTGTGTCGCGTTTGAAGTCCCAGAGAATTTTGCCTGACGGATCAGAGATTTGCGCAATGCCGTGACGCATGCCTGCAAAACCGCCATTGGCAAAAACGCTGAAACCGGTTGCCTGATCCATCACTGTCATGCCGGATGTGCCAAGCACCATTGTCTTATGATCGGAGATTTCTGATTCAATGCCCATAGCTTTGGTCAGAGCTACAATCGGTTTGGTGGTCAGATAGTCTTTGGCGAGGCGTACCGGCACCGTATTGTAGGACTTAACCAGTGCGGTTGTGAGGTCAACACGACCGGCAAAGGAGCGGCCGTAATTGCGCGGCATCCAGTTGCCCCAGGCAATCGGCGCATCGGAAATGATCGTGTTCGGCGTCAGCCCCTTTTCCATCGCGGCAGCATAGACATAGGGTTTGAACGAGGAGCCGGATTGCCGCAAGGCTTTGGTTGCACGGTTGAACTGGCTCATCCCATAGTCGCGACCGCCGACAATTGCCCGCACAGAACCGTCATCGGCAATCACTACGGTTGCAGCTTCTGTCACTTTGTACTCGGCACCATATTGGCGCAGATGAAATTCAATCGCATCTTCTGCTGCTTTCTGAAGATTACGATCCAGCGTGGTGCGCACCACCAGATTATGCTGCGGAATAGAACGGGTGATTTTCTTCACCTCATCAAACGCCCAGTCCAGAAAATAATCGGGACTATCGCCTTTGGCGCGATCAACAACACTGGCCGGATTGCGCCGTGCATAGGCCAACTGACCTTCGCTCATGAACCCCGCATCGGCAAGGTTAGACAAAACAACATTGGCACGGGCGCGGGCGGCTGGCAGATTGACATGCGGTGCATATTTCGCCGGTGCCTTGAAAAGGCCGGCGAGCATGGCAGCTTCGGCAAGATTGACGTCTTTTACGCTCTTGCCAAAATAAAATTCAGATGCCGCTGCGATACCAAAAGTACCGCCGCCCATATAGGCACGGTCGAGATACAGCTGCAAAATTTCCGTTTTGCTTAAATTGGCTTCGAGCCATAGCGACAGAAAGGCTTCATTGATTTTACGTTTCAACGTTCTTTCATTGGACAGAAACAGGTTTTTGGCCAGCTGCTGGGAGAGGGTTGAGCCGCCTTGAACCACACCATTGGCACGCATATTCTGGGTGAGCGCGCGGCTTAAACCCCAGAAGTCGATACCGATATGTTCATAAAAACGGCGGTCTTCAGTCGCCAGAACGGCTTTGATCACATGATCCGGCAAGTCTGCAATCGGAACCGCATCGCGGTGCATAATGCCGCGCTGACCGATTTCACTGCCGTAGCGATCCAGGAATGTAACGGCATAATCGTCCTGCGCACGCCAGTCTTTCTTAGTCTCTTCAAAGGCAGGCATGGCGAGTATCAGCATCACCACGCTACCCAATACACCTAATGTGAAGCCTTCATCGGCGATTTCCACGAACAGGCGTTTCCAGCCACGCACGCGAAACTTGAAAGAAAGCAGACTGGCGCCTTCCCAGAATGACGCAAAAGCCGAGCGCAAACGATACAGACTGTTATCCAGCCAGGCGTCAATCGCCATCAGAAACGGGCTGCGGGTAAGACGGCGCGCTTTCTTCTTTGGCAAATTATTGTCAGCCTGTTTACTCATAACCGGAAAAGTCCGTTTCGTAACTTAAATCGGAGTTTATAGCATTTCCAGCAAAAGTGCGAAGCGGTTTTGCGTCGGATAATGCGTAAAAACAAATAGTTACAGCGGTTCCTACGATGCAATCTTAACTAAAACCGCTGTAACTAACCCATTCTAACACATTCTTATGAATGACCAATAAAACAGAAGTGCCAAGGAAGGGTTTAGAAATATGCTTAATCAGGGGAAGCGTGGTATTTTAAAATGTTAAATATCTTACTGATTGAGCAGGTAAGAATGTGTGTCGGAGAGAATGAAAATAGGAATTTTATCCTTGACTGCGTGACGGTGTTGCAGTAGCTTTCAGATACAGTCAGAGAAGTGTGGCTGAGACAATTCAATAGGATTTGGTGGGGCGTGGCATTCAGTGCTGCGCTTTTTTGTTTTGAAAATTTGAAGCCGGTTATGCGTTTGGAAAAAAAACGGAGCTGGTGCAATTCATGCCAAAAAATATCGGGCCAGAAAACAGAGAGACGACAAAGCCGCAATATAGTGCAGCTCATGAGCGTTTGCAGGCTGTTCATCGTCTGCAGCGGCGCTACCGGATTGCCGGACAGGACATGGCTTTTCTGTTGGGGGTGCAACCAGACATCTACCTCAGGCGGTTGAAAAAGGCAGGGTTGGACAGCCATGCAGGTGGCTTGCCGCAGCTTGATATCGAAGACCTTCTGGTTAAAATTAATACGGAATTACAAAACTTCTCCAAAGCTGACGGCCTGCCGGAAAAGAGTGCGGTTGAAGCTTTGGCGTCATTGGCAAAAGCGGTAAAGAGTATCAGCGAATTGTCCAAGGAAACGCGGGCAGAGCAGCAGGGGAACCAGTCGGAACAAGGCAATGAGACAGGCGGTGTGAAGCCGGAGGATGTGCGTGAAGCTCTCAGCATCATCAGCGCCCGAATTACCGAACTCCGAACTGCTTGATTTTCTAATTGCTGCCGGTGTTGATGCGCAGACCATTGTTGCAGCAAGTCAGGAATGGCTGTTTCAGGGGCGGTTGGCACAGCTTCCGATTTTCTCGCGCAATGACTGGCGCAGCTGGGTGATTATGGGCGGGCGCGGCTCCGGTAAAACCCGCGCCGGTGCTGAGTGGATTAGCGGTATGGCGCAGGGGCTCGCGCCTTTTAGTAATAAAGCTTGCGGCAATATTGCTTTGGTGGGGGAGACGCTCGCCGATGTGCGCGAGGTAATGGTTGAAGGGCCTTCGGGTATTCTATCCGTATCACGCTTGCAGCGGCCGCGTCTGGAAAGCACCCGTCGCAGACTGGTATGGGAAAGCGGGGCGGTGGCCTCCTTTTATTCGTCAGAAGATCCGGACAGTTTGCGCGGGCCGCAATTTTCTGCTGCATGGTGTGATGAACTGGCGAAATGGAAAAATCCGCAACAGACATGGGATATGCTGCAATTCGGCTTACGGCTGGGAGATAACCCGCGACAGGTGGTGACGACTACACCGAAAATGCAGGCTCTGTTGCGCGATCTGTTGAGTGATCCGGCAACGATTATGACTCATATGCGCACGGATGAAAATGCGGCGCATCTGGCACCGGCCTTTTTGTTAGCCATGCAGCAGCGTTATGCGGGTACGGCTTTGGGGCGGCAGGAACTGGATGGTGTGCTGATTACAGACCGTGAAGATGCGTTATGGTCGCGGGAGCAATTGGAGGCATTTTATGAACCGCAAGTGCCGGAATTGCAACGCATTGTCATTGCGGTTGATCCGCCTGCAACTTCAACCAAGAATTCTGATGCCTGCGGGATTATTGTCGCTGGACTGGATGCTGATGGTCTGGCCTGGGTGCTGGATGATGCCACTGTGCAAGGTGTGAAGCCGCATCAATGGGCTGCGCAGATTGTGCAGTTCTACCATCGCTATCAGGCTGATCTGGTGGTGGCAGAGGTCAATCAGGGCGGTGATATGGTGATGGCGGTGATTCATGCGCAGGATGCATCCGTTGCGGTGAAGTCTGTGCGGGCGCAGCGGGGAAAATATCTGCGTGCCGAGCCGGTGGCCGCACTCTATGAGCAGGGGCGTATTCGTCATGCGCACCGCTTACCTGCACTGGAAGATGAAATGTGTGACTTTGCCGTGAACGGGCTGTCTTCCGGCCGCTCACCGGACAGAATGGATGCGCTGGTCTGGGCACTGCACACGCTTTTGCTTCAGGATGCGCATAAGCCGAGAATCCGGCAGCTTCGATAAATTTCATAATTAAGGTCGAGTGAGGTGAACATGGCTTGGAAATGGCCGTGGCGGCATAGTGCTGCCCAAACGCAGGAGCAGAAAAGCGCACAGGTGCCTTCTGTAAAAATGCAGCAGGGTTTTGTCGCGCTGCATATGGATGCGCAGGCACGCTGGACAAACCGCAATTATATGGCGCTGTCGCAGCAGGGTTTCATGCGCAATCCGATTGTACATCGTTGCGTTAAAATGATCAGCGATGCCGCAGCCAATGTACCGCTTCTGCTCTATCAGGGCGAGACGGAGCTTGAAGATCATCCGCTGTTGAATTTGCTGCGTGCGCCCCATGAAGGGGCTTGTGGTTCCGGCTTTTTCGAGCAGCTTTACGGGCATTTGTTGTTATCCGGCAATGCCTATATCGAGCGGCTGGATTATGACGGGCAGCCTAAGGAACTGCATCTGTTGCGCCCGGAGCGTGTGACGATCGAGAGCGATAGCAATGGCTGGCCGCAGGCTTTGCTCTATCGCAATAATACCAGCAGCCGCCGTATCAGCCTGAATTTTGGTTCCGATACGGGTTTGTCTGCACGGGCGCTGCATTTGCGGTTGTTTCATCCGCTGGATGATCATTACGGTTTTCCGCCTTTGGAAGCCGCTTCCATGGCACTGGATATTCACAATGCCACGGCGGCTTGGAACAAGGCGCTGCTTGATAATTCTGCGCGGCCTTCCGGTGCGCTGGTCTATGCGCCGAAAGATGGCGGTAATTTAAGCGAAGAGCAGTTTGACCGGCTGAAGACCGAGCTGGAGGAGGGCTATACCGGTGCCGGTGGTGCAGGAAGGCCGCTGCTTCTGGAAGGCGGGCTGGACTGGAAAGCCATGGGACTGTCGCCCAAAGATATGGATTTCATTGAGGCCAAACATGTTGCGAGCCGGGAAATTGCTCTGGCTTTCGGCGTGCCGTCGATGCTGCTCGGCATTCCTGGTGATAACACCTATGCCAATTATGCCGAGGCCAATCGTGTTTTTTACCGGTTGACCATTCTGCCGCTGCTGACCCGCACTGCGCAGACTTTGAGCAACTGGCTATGTTCTTCTTTTGGTAAGGATTTAAGACTTGAACATGACCATGACCGTATTGACGGGCTTGCCGAGGAGCGGGAAGCCTTGTGGCGGCGCATTGGTGCGGCGGACTTCCTGAGCGATGCGGAAAAAAGGCTGGCGGTTGGCTATTCTTCTGAGCCGGAAGGAGGAGTGCTATGAACTTCTTCAACCAGCCGGACGCACTCACTCAGGAACAATGGATATGGCTTGCCAAGATTACCGGCGCGGTGAGCGGCTCGGCCGTTTCATTGGCCTATATGTTGCCCAAAGGAAAACGCGAGGCGGCAATCCGTTTCGCGGTTGGCCTGATGTGCGGCATGATTTTTGGCGGTGCGGCGGGCGTTAAAATCGCAGACCACCTGACATTGAGCAACAGCCTCGGACAGGCGGAGCTGATGTTGATGGGTTCTGCCGCTGCAAGTTTTGCTGCATGGACAGCGCTTGGTTTTTTCAAACGCTTTACCGACCGGCTGAAAAATCAGCTTGGTGGTCACGTCCGGCAGGGGGGGGGAGCGCGATGAAGGCTAAGGCAGAGCAGTCTTTATGTTTCAGCGGTTATGCCAGCCTGTTTTCGCTCACTGATTTGAGTGGTGATATTATTGAGCGCGGTGCTTTTGCCAAGTCTCTGCGTCGCGGCGCTAGCGTGCCGATGCTCTGGCAGCATCAGGCCGACAATCCCATCGGCATCTGGACAAAGATCGCTGAGGATCAGCGCGGTCTTTATGTTGAGGGGCAGTTAACGCAAGGTGTGGCGCGTGCCGATGAGGCTTGGCCGTTGCTCTCGGAAGGGGCGTTGGATGGTTTGTCGATCGGCTTTCGCGCTATTCGCAGCAAGAAGTCAGCTTCAACGGGAAAGCGGCATATTCTGGAAGCCGAGCTTTGGGAAATCTCGCTGGTGACTTTTCCGATGTTGCCGCAGGCGCGGGTTCATCCGGTGCAGAGCAAAAATCACGATGACATGAGTTCCGCGCAGAGTATCCGCCATGCGGCGGCCTGTCTGAAAGCGCAAACTTCTTTTTGAAACCTCCGTCCGGTCGGTTTGTACCGTCTTTTTACACCAAGCCCGAAGGGACAGGAAATGACGATCAAACATAAAGCAACAGCAGCGCAAACACAGGTGCTGGAGATTAAGGCGCTGAACAGCCAGCAGGAAGTCGGGCAGGCTTTTGCTGAGTTTATGCAGGCCTTTGAAGGCTTTAAACAAGCCAATGATGAACGTCTGACTCAGATTGAAAAACATGTCGGTGCGGATGTTCTGACTGTTGAAAAGGTGGAGCGTCTCAACCGAGCAATGGATGAGCAGAAGGCGGCGCTGGATCAATATGTGCTGAAACAGGCGCGTCCTGCTCTTGGTAGTGAGACACGATCACTGCTCGGTGGTATTGTGCAGGAGCATAAACAGGCTTTTGACAATTATGCCCGTCGTGGTGATGAGCAGGCTTTGCGCGGGCTTGAACAGAAAGCGCATTCCTATGGTTCGGGGCCGGACGGTGGTTATCTTGTGCCTTCGGAACTCGAAACAGCTATCGGCACACGTTTGGCGGCACTTTCGCCGGTGCGTGGTCTAGCAACCGTACGGCAGGTTTCCGGCGCTGTACTCAAAAAGCCGTTTTCTATCAGCGGCCCTGGTACAGGTTGGGTTGGTGAAGAGGGCGCGCGTCCGCAGACTACCAATGCCAAATTGGCCGAGCTGCAATTTCCGACCATGGAAATTTACGCCATGCCTGCGGCAACTGCCAGCCTGCTGGATGATGCAGCGGTGGATGTGGAGCAGTGGATTGCCGCAGAGGTTGAAACAGCTTTTGCCGAGCAGGAAAGCGCTGCCTTCATTAATGGTGACGGTGTGAACAAGCCGCATGGTTTTTTGGCCTATGACACGGTTGATGAAGCGTCATGGGCATGGGGTAAACTTGGTTGTCTGAAGACGGGTGTTGCCAGTGCCTTGCCTGCTTCCAACCCGTCCGATTTGCTGATTGATCTCGTCTATGCACTCAAATCCGGCTATCGCCAGAACGCTCATTGGATGATGAACCGTAAAACACAATCGGCACTGCGTAAGCTCAAAGACAGCAACGGTAATTATCTCTGGCAGCCGCCGGCGTCTCTTGGACAGAAGGCTTCCTTTATGGGCTTTGGTCTGGTGGAAGCGGAAGATATGCCGGATATTGCCACGGATAGTACGCCGATCGCATTTGGTGATTTTGCACGTGGTTATCTGATTGTCGATCGCATCGGTATCCGTGTTCTGCGTGATCCGTATTCTGCCAAACCATATGTGTTGTTCTATACTACTAAGCGTGTCGGCGGTGGTGTGCAGGATTTTGATGCGATCAAACTGCTGAAATTTGCAGCCTGAGTTTTCTGGTGGGGCGGTTTTGCTTGGCCTTTGCAAAACGGCATGAATCATTCTGTCAGAGAGTGATTTTATCTTACTGAATCTATTATAAATTACAGGAGATAGCATGGTTCTCCAACTTATAACGCCGTCGGTAAAAGAGCCGGTGACGACAGCAATGTTGCGCGATTTTTTACGTTTGTCACCGGATCAGGAAGAGGACTTGCTGGAACGGCTGATCCGCACTGCGCGGGAAGTAATTGAGCAGCATTGTAATCTGGTGATGCTGCCGCAGCGCTGGCTGTTGCAGCTCGCCAACTGGCCGCAATCGGGCAGAATTGCGCTCTATAAAGCGCCGGTAATATCCATCGATAAAGTACAGGGCTTTGCTGCCGATGGCAGTGAGGTTTTGTTTGGTGAGGATGATTGGCGTCTGGATACGGAGAGCCGTCCGCAGCGGCTTTATCTCCGTAGACCTCCGCATATCACCATTGCCCGTGGGTTGGAAATTGAGCTGACTGCCGGTCTGGCGAATGAGCCTTCAAGTCTGCCTGAAACATTGCGCCATGCCTGTGTGGTGTTGGCAGCGCATCTCTATGACAACCGCAATTCTTATGAAGCGGTGATGCACAATCTGCCGGATATGGTTGCACAACTCGTAGCACCGTGGCTGCGGCGGGTGCGGCTATGAACCTGCAATTCATTGATGCGGGGCAGTTTAAAACCCTGCTGACTTTGGAAGAAAACTGTCCGCTCTTTGATGAGACCGGCGGCTATCAGGAGCAGTGGACAGAGATTGCTACGCTCTGGGGCAGAATTGAGCCGAAGAAAACCGGCAGCCAGAACTTTGCCGGACAGGCCATTCTCCATGTCACTCATCTCATCACAACCCGTTATCGCAGCGATATTGCGGTCTCCATGCGTCTCACGCGCGTGGGGCGGCATTTTACCGTTTTAGGGCTGCACGATCCCGATGAAAGCCAGCGCTATCTCATCTGCTCAGTTAGAGAGGAAATCCGATGAATTTTTCTATGCGTTTTATCTTTGAAGCTTTGCTGCGCACATTGCGTCTTGTCGGCTTGCAGGCCTGTGAACAGGCGCTCTCCAATAAACGTGACGGGCTGTTTCTGAAAAGCTCTGAGTCTAAGGCGCCACCTGCTCAAACCGAACAGGACAACAAGGGATGAATGGCGCGGCGTTTGTTTTACAAAAGGCAATATTGGCGTGGCTGCAAGCTGCGCCTTTGCTGATGGAGAAACTGCACGGACAGGGCATCTATGATCATGTGCCGCCCTATGCGCAGTTTCCTTATATCAGTTTTGGCCAAAGTCAGGTCTATGCTTGGGATACTGATACCGGAGTCGGCGAGGAACATAGTCTTGTGCTGCATATCTGGGCGCGTTCCAATGGCCGCAGGCAGGTGCTGGAGCTGATGATGCTGGTGGAAGGGCTGATGGAGGCTTTGGCAAGCAGTCAGCAAAAGCCTGATATCGGTGGCTATCATCTGGTCAATCTGACTTTGCAATCTTCGCAGACCCGCAATGACGACTTGCGTGACGGTTACAATGGTCAGTTACGCTACCGCGCGGTGACAGAGAAAATTGAAGGAGCGTAATCAATGGCAGCTCAGAGAGGTAAAGACCTGTTGCTGAAAATTGCAGCAGAAGGTGACACATTCCAGACCTGTGCGGGTTTACGCAGCAAACGCATTGCTTTCAATGCGGAGACTGTTGATGTGACAGATGCTGATGCTACAGGGCGTTGGCGGCAATTGCTGGCTGGCAGCGGTGTGCAGCGTGCATCGGTCAGCGGTGCCGGTATTTTTAAAGATGCAGCATCAGATGCGCTGATCCGCACAGCATTCTTCAATGGCGATATTCTCAACTGGCAGATTATTGTGCCGGATTTTGGCACTGTCAGCGGTTTGTTTCAGATCACCGCGCTGGAATATGGCGGGGCTCATGATGGCGAGGTGACATTTGAAATTGCCTTGGAATCTGCCGGCCTTATCAGTTTCGGAGTGCAGCCATGATGGTCAATGCCAGACGCGGTGAAATTGCAGCGGTCTTGAATGAAGAGAACTGGGTTTTGTGCCTGACACTTGGTGCATTGGCTGGTCTTGAGTCTGCCTATGAGACAGAAGATCTCTCTGCTCTGATAGCTCGTTTCTCAACAGGCAGTTTGAAGTCTGTGGATATGATCCGCATTGTTACCGCAGGTTTGCGTGGCGGTGGTCATGATGTGGCCGAGGATGATGTGGCGGATATGCGAATTGATGGCGGGGCTACCGGCTTTGCGCGGCTGGTGGCGCAATTGCTGGAAGTGACTTTTGGCATGACTGCTGAAAACTCAGAAAACACAGCACAATCAAAAAATTAGAAGCCGCAATTGAATCAATGTCTTTCCCCTGTGAATCAATGTCTTTCCCCTGGGATGCGCTGATGCATTTCGGGTTGGGACAATTGCGGTTGTCGTCTCGGGATTTCTGGCAGTTGAGCCTGCCCGAGATCAGGGCGCTGAACCAGTCCATACGCGGTGGCAGGAGAGCGCCATCGCGTGATGTTTTAAACACGCTGATGCGGGCTTTTCCGGATGGTGGATCATGAATGATACAGGCACACAACAATCAGTCACGGTTTCGGTTGAGGCGGATACCAACGGTTTTGACCGTGCGCTGGATAATTTGCAGAAGCGTTCAGGCTCATTCGGACAGAGCCTGACTTCGGCTTTCAAAAGCGCAGTCACATCCGGCAAAGGGCTGGACGATGTGTTGCGCGGGCTGGCATCGAATATGGCCTCCATGGCGCTGGATGCGGGGATGAAGCCATTGCAGGGATTATTTTCCTCGATGTTCTCCGGCTTGATGGGCGGGCTTGGCGGCTTGGGTGGGGTTAAACCTTTTGCCAAAGGCGGTGTGGTTTCCAGTCCGACATATTTCGGACTGGGCAGTGGTTTCGGCGTGGCCGGCGAGGCAGGAGCTGAGGCGATTTTGCCATTGGCACGCGGCAGTGACGGCAGTCTTGGCGTGGCTATGGGCAGTGGCGGCGGAGGGCGATCCATGCAGATTAATTTTAATATGGCATCACCTGATGCTGCTTCCTTCAGCCGCTCGGAAGCGCAGGTCAGTGCTATGCTGGCGCGCGCAGTGCGCCACGGCACCAGACGCATGTGAAAGGGCGCATTATGCAGGATTTATCTTCATTTCATGATGTGCATTTTCCGCTTGGTGTTTCCTTCGGTGCAACCGGCGGGCCGGAATGGCGCAATGAGATTGTGGGACTGACGTCCGGCCATGAAAAGCGCAATGCGCGCTGGTCGATGTCGCGGCGCTTTTATGATGCCGGAACGGGGTTGCGTTCGCTCAACGATCTGCGTGATGTTCTGCGTTTTTTCGAGGCGCGGCATGGGTCGCTCTATGCTTTCCGGTTTCGTGATCCGTTTGATCATCTTTCATCAGAACAGGATGCACCGCCGCAACCAACAGATCAGTTTCTGGGGCGAGGAGATGGCATTACAAGACAGTTTCAGCTGGCGAAACATTATGGAGATTATCAGCGCATTATCACCAAACCGATCGTAGGAACTGTGCAATTAGCAGTGGAGGGGGAGGTGCTTGCGGGGGATGCATTCAGTGTGAATTATCTGACCGGCATAGTGGAAATTCACGAGAACCATGTGCCGCCGCCGCAGGCAAAGGTGACGGCGGGTTTTCTGTTCGATGTGCCGGTGCGTTTCGATACGGATCGCCTGAGCGCCAGTATTGCCAGCTTCAAAGCTGGTGAAATTCCGTCCATTCCGATTGTTGAGGTGAAGTGATGCTGACACTGGATCCGGAATTTGAATCACATTTGCAAGGTGATGTGACAACGCATTGTTTCGCATGGATTTTACGACGCAAAGACGGAGCGGTTTTCGGCTTTTGCGATCACGATAAATTCTTGCCGATTAAGGGTATAAATTGCTTTCCGCAAAGCGGGATGAATGGTTCTGAAGCCGGAAGTCAGATGGGACTTTCCGTAGATAGTTCTGAGATCGAAGGGGCGCTGACCGGTGACGCTTTGAATGATACGGATATTGAACGCGGGCTCTATGACGGTGCAACAGTCGAGACTTATCTGGTTAACTGGGCGCAGCCGCAGCAGTGTGTGCTTTTACGTAGCAGTGTGATTGGCAAAATTACCCGCAGTGGCATGAAGTTTATTGCCGAGCTGAAAGGCAGCACTGCTCTGCTGGATCGTGTTTTCGGGCGACGTGCCAAACGCGGCTGCGATGCGGAATTTGCAGATAAGCGCTGCGGCATCAATCCGGTCGATCCGCGCTATGCCGGTGAGGGCGTGGTGGAAGTTGTAAACGGACAGGATATGACTGTTTCAGGTTTGGGTACTTTTGCATCGCACTGGTTTGAGCGGGGAAAGATCACTTGGGCAAGCGGCCAAAATCAGGGCAGCACAAACAGTGTTGTCTCGCATCTGAGACAGGGAGACACTGCCAGTCTGATCCTGCAGGATTTGTCGGTCTATGAAGTCCAGTTTGGTGATCGTTTTCGGGTATTGGCGGGGTGTGACAAGAGTTTTCAGTGCTGCCGCGACCGCTTTGCCAATCATGAGAATTTTCGTGGCTTTCCGCATATTCCCGGTAATGATGCCGCCTATTCTTTTGCAGGCGGTGAGGGCAATTTCGATGGCGGGGTGCTGGTGCCATGATGACAGGGTCGGTTAATGACAGAGTTCTGGCGATTGCTGAAGAATGGCTTGGCACACCTTACCGGCATGGTGCCAGCCGCTTGCAGGTTGGCTGTGATTGTCTTGGATTGATACGTGGCATCTGGCGGGAGCTTTATGGCACGGAGCCTGAGGATGCGGGTACTTATTCCCGCGACTGGGCAGAGCTTGCCCAAGATGAACCGCTGATCAATGCTGCGCGGCGGCATATGCATTTAAAAACGCTCTCCAATATGCAAGCCGGTGATCTGCTGATTTTTCGCTGGCGGGACGGTGTAGCCGCCAAACATTTAGGTGTTATGGCGGAGAGTAATCGTTTTATCCATGCCTATGAGGGGCATAGCGTGACGCTTTCTGCACTGGTTCCACAATGGCGACAGCGCATCTCCGGAGTCTTTGCATTTCCAGAGAGTTGTTAGAATCCTTCGGTTTGAAGACAGGTCATCTTTTTCATGAGTACACTGGTTCTTCAGGCAGCAGGCGGCATGATAGGCGGGTTGTTCGGCCCTGTTGGTGCGGCAATTGGCAGTGCCATCGGTGCGATGGGCGGTTATATGGTCGATACTGCGCTGATCAACTCAACGCGGCGTATTGAAGAGCCACGGCTTTCCGGTGCGCGTCCGATGCAGGCGGAGGAAGGGGCGGCACTGCCTGCTGTGTATGGCACAATGCGTGTCGGTGGTACGCTGATCTGGGCGACACGTTTTGAAGAACAGAAAACCACCACCCGTCAGGGCGGCAAGGGTGGCCCGAAGACAACGACCTATAGCTATTATGCCAATGCGGCGTTTGCGGTGGCGCAGGGTGAAATTTCCGGCATCCGGCGTATCTGGGCGGATGGGAAAGAACTTGACCAGACACAGATAACAATCCGTATTTATAAAGGTATGGAAACACAGCAACCCGACCCGCTGATTGAAGCGCGTCAGGGGGCTGGTAAGGCACCAGCCTATCGCGGCACGGCCTATGTGGTGTTTGAACGTTTAGCAATTGATGCCTATGGCAATCGGTTGCCATTGTTGCAATTCGAAGTAATGCGCAGTGTGGGTAGACTGGCGCAGGATATTCAGGCAGTAGCACTTATCCCCGGAGCAACGGAATTTGGCCTGTCGCCGCAGATGGTACGCGACGAGCGGCGGCCCGGTGAGACACGGGCGCTGAACCGTAATAATCTGCGTGCGCAGAGTGACTGGTCAGCATCACTGGATGAGTTGCAGGCATTGTGCCCGAATTTGAAAACTGTGGCGCTGATCGTGCCGTGGTTTGGTACGGATTTACGTGCCGGAGAATGCCGGATTTTGCCCGGTGTGACAGCGCAGGCAGCTAGGAAGCCGAGTCATGAATGGCGGGTTGGGAATATTGATCGTGTATCGGCACATCTTATTTCCGATAACGGGACTGAGAAAGCCTATGGCGGTACGCCTGCCGATTTTTCCGTAATTGCTGCGATCAAAGATGCACGGCAACGCGGACTGAAAGTCACTCTCTATCCGTTTATTATGATGGATATTCCGGCAGACAATCAATTGCCCGCGCTTGATAGTGAGGGCTTTCAGCCAGCCTATCCGTGGCGCGGCAGAATAGGTTTGCCTGCGGGATCAGATAAAACACTGGATGCCGGAACTCAGCTTGATCGTTTTACTAATGGTGTCTGGGGCTATAAGCGTTTTATCCGCCATTATATTGATCTTGCTCGTAATGCCGGTGGTGTGGATGCGTTTTTAATCGGCTCGGAACTGCGTGGCCTGACGCAAATCCGCAATGAGCAGAATGAATTTCCTTTCGTTGTTCATCTCTGTGAACTGGCTGAAGCCGCACGCACATCTTTAGGTGCCGACTGCAAAATTACCTATGGTGCCGACTGGTCAGAATATTTTGGCTATCACCCGCAGGATGGCAGTGGTGATGTCTATTTTCATCTTGATCCGCTCTGGGCACATCCGGCAATTAATGCCATCGGTATTGATAATTACATGCCTCTGAGCGATTGGCGTGATGGTGATGAGCGTAGTATTGATCCTGCCTTGCCACCTTCGGCCTATGATGAGGCTGCTTTGCAAAGTGCAATTGCCGGAGGTGAGGGCTATGACTGGTATTTTGCCTCCGATGCGGACAGGCGTGCGCGCAAACGCACGGCAATAACAGACGGGCTGGCGGGTAAGCCTTGGGTGTTTCGCTACAAGGATTTGCGCTCATGGTGGCAAAATCAGCATTTCAATCGCATCAACGGTGCAGAGCAGGCGCAGCCGACAGCATGGCAACCAATGTCCAAACCCTTCTGGTTTACCGAGCTTGGTTGTGCTGCGGTTGATAAAGGGCCAAACCAGCCGAATGTATTTCCTGACCCGAAATCATCTGAAAATGCCTCGCCTTATTTTTCTGACGGGTCGCGCAGTGACCTTGCGCCGGATCGTTTTTTACGGGCGCACTTTTCCTATTGGAAAAAGACCGGCGAGCATAATCCGGTTTCGCCGCTTTATGGTGGCACCATGCTGGATGCGAAGCAGATTTATGTCTGGGCATGGGATACGCGCCCGTTTCCGGAATATCCGCTAAAGGCTGACATCTGGGGGGATGCGGCCAATTGGGCGACAGGGCATTGGCTCAATGGCCGTTTGAGTGGTGTGGCGCTGGATGAATTATTGCTGGCATTGCTGAAGGATTTTGGTCTGGAAGGATTAGCTGATTGCCGTGGTGTTGAGGGTTATTTGTCGGGCTATATTGCCGACAATCCAGCCAGTGGGCGGGCATTACTGGAGCCGCTGATGGATATATTCGGTATCGTCGCTTTCGAGCAGGTTAATGAGCGGCAGAAGCTGGTTTTCCGTAGTTTGTCGCAGCGTCTGCAGCCGGTGATATTGCAGGATTATGCCCTTGAACGTGATGATCAATGGCCGGTTCGCACATTGGAGGATGTCGAGGAACTTCCTGCCAGTGCTGAAATCTATTTCAATGATCCCTTGCGCGATTATCAGTCAGCCAGTGCACTGGCACAGCGATCCGGCTGGCAACGTGCAGGGCATGAAAGTCTGTCTCTATCTGCCGCAATGGAACGCGGACAAGCACAGGCATTGGCTGAAAGCTGGCTGGAGCGAAAACGTGCGGAACGGCGAAGTGTAGCTTTTTCCGTGCCATGGTCACAGGCAGGTTTGACCATCGGTGACAGGGTTCGTGTGCCGGAACTGGCCGGAAACCGTGATTATGTTGTTGTGAGTTTTGAGGATGGGGAGGCAAGACGGGCTAAAGCCGTGGCGCTTGCACCGGCTTTGCGTCGTCCTGACCGTACCCGTATGCCGGCGATTTCTGATTCCGGTGGTGTTATCGCCGGCCCGCCGCTGTTTCACATACTGGATTTGCCGATGTGGCCCGGTGTTGATAGTGAACAGCATCAGCTTCGTGTTGCCTGTTATGCAAAGCCGTGGCGAGATGTGGCTTTGTATGTCTCTCCGGAAGCGAGTGACTATCAATTGCGCACAGCAATCCCCTATGCTGCAATCATGGGAGAACTGACAACAGAACTCACAGGATCACTAAGCGGTCGCCTTATGCACCAGCAGAGCTTTGATGTGCGGCTTTATCATGGGGAGTTGCATTCTCAATCCTTATTACAGGTGTTAAATGCCGCCAATACAGCTTTGGTGCAAACCGCAGCCGGTAGCTGGGAGATTTTGCAATTCATGCATGCGGAAGAAATTGCGGCAGGTCACTGGCGGTTGAAGACATTGTTGCGGGGACAAGCTGGTACTGAAACGGAAGCGCAACTTGTAAAACAGTCCGGCGCTCCTTTTATTCTGCTGGATGACCGTGTTGTACCTGCCGGATTACAGCAGTCAGAGAACGGCTTACTGCTGAACTGGCGTGCTGGACTGGTTGGTTACGATTTTACGGATGAATATTTCAGCACGCAGTCATTGGCAGGAGGTATGCGTGCCTTAAAACCACTGAGTCCCGTCCATTTACGCTATAAGCGCCAGACAAATGGCGATCTGTATTTTCAATGGATTCGTCGCGGACGCATCGATGCGGATAGCTGGATGGGTGAAGATATTCCGCTCGGTGAGGTTACCGAGAAATATCAGATACAGTTGTGGCGTGATGAAGTGCTTTTGCTTTCAGCATACGTTACAGAGCCACAGTTTCTTTATTCCGGAGTTGTACCTGAAGGTGCGGAGATTCAGTTCAAAGTAGCGCAGATCAGTCAGGCTCACGGCTCAGGGGACGTTAGTGTCATTAAAGTGCTTGGTAAAAAGGGTAATTGATCTGTTCTCGTAAATTTGGCAGCTTTGCCGCAGTCATAGAGACTTTCGTTTTGTAAAAACTAATGTTAACGAAAGAAAATAGTTAGATATCGTCAATCTGATACACAAAATTGTTCATTCAACATTCAGATTAAAAGCGTTAAAGTGAGCGTTATGATGACACAAAAACCAGTTCGCACATTTTTCGCTGCTTCTACTCTGCTCGCTGGCATGACCGCAGCAGTTTTGACAAGCATTGTTCCATCTGCGGGTGCTGCAGGTTTGCAACGGCATATTCCTGCCGGTTTGCAGCTTGCGCAGCCTGCTCAATCTCAGCCACGTCTGCTGCGTGTTGCCGGAGATTGTGCTGAAATCGGGCAGCAGGTTGCCGCGCAACAGGGCGGTACGCTGACGAAAGCAACCGCTGCCGTTCAGAATGGTACGCCGGTCTGTATCGTGGTTGTGCTGGTGCCGGGACGTGACGGTGAACGTCCGCGTCGTGTGGAAGTGGCTGTGCCTGCAAAATAGTAGGGTTCGGTTTACTCTGAAGGCTCGCCTCTTATCCGTTTGCTGTGATATGCGGTGAAATAGTTGCCATTTGCATAAAGGGCGATATTGTCTGTTGTTGCTTTGCAATATTGAAAAGGTTTGTTGATGAGAATTTTGATCGTTGAAGATGACAAGGATCTTAACCGTCAGCTCGCCGAAGCTCTCCGTGATGCCGATTATGTTGTTGATTGCGCTTTTGATGGTGAAGAGGGGCACTTTCTTGGTGATACCGAGCCTTATGATGCGGTGGTACTGGATATCGGCCTGCCACAGATGGATGGTATCAGTGTTGTAGAGCGCTGGCGTCGCGAAGGCCGGACTATGCCCGTGCTGATGCTGACTGCGCGTGATCGTTGGAGCGACAAAGTTGCCGGTATCGATGCCGGTGCAGATGATTATGTAGCCAAGCCGTTTCACATTGAAGAAGTGCTGGCACGTTTGCGCGCATTGATCCGCCGTGCTGCGGGACATGCCTCTTCTGAAATTACCAGCGGTAAGCTGGTTCTGGATACCAAGGCCTCCAAAGCGACCATTGACGGTACGGCGTTAAAGCTGACTTCCCATGAGTTCCGGTTGTTATCTTACCTCATGCATCATATGGACGAGGTGATTTCCCGTACAGAGCTGGTTGAGCATTTATATGATCAGGATTTTGATCGTGATTCCAACACGATCGAAGTCTTTGTCGGTCGTCTACGCAAAAAAATGGGCATCGATATAATCGAGACCGTACGTGGTATGGGCTATCGTATCCGCTCTGATAATTCTGATGGCAGCAAAGATTAAGATGCAGTTGTTTTCCGGGAAAGTTTTTGCTCTCGGTATGCGCTCACTGGCATTGCGTGTGGTCACGCTGTCGACGTTTTGGGTGATTATTGCCCTAGTCGTTGTCGCGACGTTGATTCAGTCTCTTTATTCGGATGCCGCAGAGCGCAGTTTTCAGCGTCTTTTATCCGCCCATCTTTATAGTCTTGTCGGTGCTGTGGGATTGACGCCAGAGGGCGCGCTACATGGACGACCGGAACTCGGTGAAATACGTTATGCGAGCGCAGGATCAGGCTGGTATTGGTCGGTTGATCCGGTGTCGTCCAACGTGCAGGGCCATTTGGGTTCGGTTTCACTGGGTACAAAACAAATTCCTGTAAAATCTGTTGCTGAAGAGCCTTTCGATCAGGCATTTATGCGTAGCTATGTAGTGGAAACCAATGACGGTGAAGAACTCTCTGTGGTTGAAACGGAAGTTGTGCTTGATAGTTCTGACAAGATTGCGCGTTTTCGGGTGATGGGAAACCTCAATGAGGTTAAAGCGGAAATCAGTGAGTTTCGGAACACGCTGTATATTTATCTGGGGCTGTTCGGCCTTGGTAGTATTCTGATCAATGCGGCGATTATCCTGTTTGGTTTGCGGCCGCTGGATCATGTGCGGCGCACTTTGGCGGATATTCGCGAGGGACGCAGCAATCGTGTTGATACAGACTTGCCGCTTGAGATCGCGCCTTTGGCTCAAGAAATGAATGCGCTGATTGAGAACAATCATCGCATTATAGAGCGTTCACGTACGCAGGTTGGCAATCTTGCGCATTCTCTGAAAACACCGCTTTCTGTTCTAATGAATGAAGGGCGGAACATCGGTGGTCGTCAGGGGCAATTGGTCAGTGAGCAGAGCGATGCAATGCAGGTACAGATTCAGCATTACTTGCAACGCGCGCGAGTAGCAGCGCAGCGTGACAGTGTTGTTTTCCGTGCGCCTGTTACTCCAATACTGGAGCGCATGATTCGCGTTACAGCCAAGCTTAACCCGCATTTGAAGATTACATTTTCCAATCATTTGCCTGACGCGATTTTTGCCGGGGAAAAAGAAGATCTCGAAGAGATTATCGGTAATATTATGGAAAATGCCTCGAAATGGGGGCGGTCAAAAATTCATCTGAATTTACGTGCGGTGCAGAAGCAAGGTGCTACGGAAGGTAGTAATAACGCTTTTGAAATTTTGATTGAAGATGACGGAGCAGGTTTGCCGGCAGAGAAAATGGCCGAGGCATTAAAGCGCGGTAAGCGTATTGATGAGAGTAAACCTGGCACAGGGCTGGGGCTGGCAATTGTTCAGGATACTGTAAGGGAATATGGCGGGCATCTCGGACTGATGCAAGCATCTCTTGGCGGACTGGCTGTACAGATTACTTTACCTGCTGTTGCGAGCTGACCTTTGCTTTTGCCTGATTTCAGGTATAAATACGTTGTTCAAGAAACACGTGTTTCTGATTTTGTTTTGTTTTGAGATGTCAATGGGATGATTGCAAGGCAAAAGGCGGTGGTCATATTGCTTTGTAAAGTGTTGCTGACAGGATGTTGAGTTGCTCATGAAGTCGTCTTCCGGAAGTGCATTGCGTAAAATCATTTTCACTTTGCCGTTGTTGTCTCTCACGGCCTGCTCTTCTCTAAACGCGACCAAACCGACAGGCGCATCAACCGGAAATGTTTTTACACGCGGTTCTGTCAGTAATGCCGTTCTTGCGCCTATGGGTAATGGTATTCTGGGTTCGGCAGCGGCGCAGTTCGCAGCTTCTGATCGCAGATCTGCAATTGAAGCTGAGTATAAAGCGCTGGAATATGCGCCTAAAGGTGAAGCCGTGGCATGGAAAGGCCGTTCCGGCCGGACTTCCGGCGAGGTGACTGCTGCCCAGCCTTATCAGGTAGGCTCGCAGAACTGCAGGCAATATAGCCACAGCTACACAGTGGACGGTGCACCGCAAACGGTACGCGGCACAGCTTGCCGGAATGATGATGGCAGCTGGACACCGCTGACCTGATTTTCATCGCTCAAGATCGCCGTTTTTTCAATTTCAGTTTCCCTCTGAAAAGCCGGAATGCTTTGCGGCCAAATGACCTACACACCATTAATTTGACTGCAGACAGTTGGTTTTGTGAGGCAGGTAGATTAAGTCTCCGGTCATGGATTTCTGGCTTGTTTCTGCACTTTTAACTTTCGTTGCAATTCTTATCGTCATGCTGCCTCTGACGCGAAAAGAAGTCGTGTCAGCTGCTCAGGGCGAGGAGGATCGCTCGGTCTATATTCAGCAATTAAAAGAGATTGATTCCGATCTGTCGCGCGGGCTACTGGATGAGCAGTCGGCTGCGCAAGCACGGCTTGAAATTTCGCGTCGTATTCTGAAAAATGATCGTCGTATGACTGGCTCAACAAATAGTGATAATGCAGGTGCCGGTGGAGCAGAAAAGAAATATCTGCTGAGTGCAAGCACGCGTTGGGTTGTTGTTCTGGTGCTGTTGTTTATTCCGGCACTGAGCTGGGGTATTTATGCGGCTGTCGGTACGCCTGATCTGCCGTCACAGCCATTGGCTGAGCGTAAAGGCAATACAATTCAGGATAAAAGTGCGGTTGAGCTGATTGCACAGGCTGAAGCGCATCTGGCAAACGCCCCTGATGACGGGCGTGGCTGGGCTATTCTGGCGCCGATCTATATGCGTCTGGGACGTGCCGATGATGCAATTAATGCTTATCGTAAGGCACTGGAACTGCTTGGTAAAGATGTTGATCGTCTGATCGGTCTTGGTGAGGCTCTGACGGTGAAAGCCAATGGTCAGGTGACCGCAGAGGCACTGGCGCTTTTTGAAGAAGCCGGACAAGTCGCGCCAACAGATCTGCGTCCGCCTTTGATGAAGGCACGGGCGCTGTTGCAGGCTGGTAAACGCGATGATGCAATTGATGTCTTGCAGATCATTCTGAATACCTCCCCTGAAGATGCGCTTTGGCGTGCTGATATCGAGCAGACAATCGCCAATCTGAAAACTGGTAATGGACCGATAGCACCATCAGCACCGGCACAGAGTACTCGCACAGTGGAGCAGCCACGCGGGCCAACTGCTGAAGATGTTGAAGCTGCGGCCTCTCTGGATGAGCAGGGGCGTAAAGATATGATCCGCTCAATGGTGGATGGTCTTGCAGAGAGATTACGGGAAAATCCAAAAAATGTGGATGGTTGGGAGCGTCTGCTGCGTGCTTATGTCGTTCTGGGGGAACAAGACAATGTGAAAGAGGCTTTGCATAATGCTGCAAAAGCCCTGCCGGAAAATGATATGCGCCGCCTCACTGATACGGCAACTCAGCTGGGCGTTGATGTGACAGGAGTTCTGAAATGAGCCAGAGTCAACTATCTGCTTCAACCTCTGCTGAAAACCGCACGCCACGCGTTTCGCAGGTGATGCGTAATCGCAAACGTAAGCGATTGATTTTAATTTCCGGTGCTATGGCGGTCTTGGCATTGGCGATTGGTCTGGTCTTGATGGCCTTCAGTCAGGATATCCGTTATTTCCGCACGCCTGATGATGTGACGGCAGAAGATATTGCCTCCGGTGCTCGTTTCCGCCTTGGCGGACTGGTTGAAGCCGGTTCTGTGGTGCGCGGTGCTGATAAGCATGTAAGCTTTGCCGTAACAGATACGCTGAAACAGGTTACAGTGACCTATGAAGGCATTCTTCCTGACCTGTTCCGTGAGGGACAGGGCGTTGTCGCGGAAGGTCGTTTTACACCGGATGGTGTGTTTATCGCAGACAATGTTCTTGCGAAGCATGATGAAAATTACATGCCAAAAGACGTCGCGGATAGTCTGAAAGAAAAAGGTGTCTGGGAAGGCAACTAAGCTGCGCTTAAGCAGGCTGTGTTTGAAACTCCCATACCAAAAGCTGAATGTTGCAGCCATAAACTGATGCGCAACCTTCACCAGACAGGATACTAAGAATGAGCGTTGAAATCGGACATTTCGCATTGGTGCTGGCTTTGGCTTTGGCCTTGGTGCAGTCATTGTTGCCGGTAGTAGGTGCAAAGCGGAATGATTTCCGGTTGATGAGTGTGGCCGAGCCTTGTGCTGCGGCCGTTTTCGCATTGATTTTGCTGTCTTCTGCAATGCTGGTGAAGGCCTATGTAACATCTGATTTCTCTGTCCTTAATGTGGTGGAGAATTCACATTCTCTGAAACCATTACTGTTCAAAATCACAGGCGTATGGGGCAATCATGAAGGCTCCATGATGCTCTGGGTGCTGATCCTGTCCTTCTTCAGCGCTCTGGTTGCAGTGTTTGGCGGTAACCTTCCGAATACATTGCGCGCTAATGTGCTGGCAGTGCAGGGCTGGATTGCAACGGCTTTCTTGAGCTTTATCCTTTTTACGTCCAATCCTTTTGTTCGCATTATTCCTGCGCCGATTGAAGGACAGGATCTTAATCCGATCCTTCAGGATATCGGTCTCGCGATCCATCCGCCAATGCTCTATCTGGGCTATGTCGGCTTCTCAGTTTGTTTTTCTTTTGCTGTTGCTGCGCTGATCGACGGGCGTGTGGATGCTGCATGGGCGCGATGGGTGCGTCCGTGGACGCTGACCGCATGGGTTTTCCTTACCGGTGGCATCTCAATGGGCTCTTACTGGGCTTATTATGAACTCGGCTGGGGTGGCTGGTGGTTTTGGGATCCGGTTGAAAACGCATCATTCATGCCATGGCTGATTGGTACTGCCTTGCTGCATTCCGCGATTGTAATGGAAAAACGCGGTGCGCTGAAAATCTGGACGATTTTGCTTGCATTGCTGACTTTCTCCTTGTCACTGCTTGGCGCTTTCCTCGTGCGTTCGGGCGTACTGACCTCAGTACACAGCTTTGCGACTGATCCGGGACGTGGCCTGTTTATTCTTGCTATTTTGGTATTCTTCATCGGTGGTTCGCTGACGTTGTTTGCGCTCCGTGCTCAGACATTGACCACCGGTACAATGTTCCAGCCGGTATCGCGTGAAGGTGCATTGGTACTGAACAACCTGTTTCTGAGCACTGCTACTGCAACGGTTCTAATTGGCACGCTGTATCCTTTGTTGCTGGAGGCGATGACCGGAACGAAAATTTCCGTTGGTGCGCCGTTCTTCAATATGACTTTTGGTCCTTTGATGATCCCGCTTTTGGCTGCCGTACCATTCGGTCCTTTGCTGGCATGGAAACGTGGTGACCTCTACGCAGTTGCACAGCGTCTGATGTGGGTGTTCGGTCTCTCTCTGGTCAGCATTGGCTTGGTGCTGATCCTGATTGATCCGCGCGCCGTTTGGGCGGCTTTCGGCATTGGTCTGGCTGCATGGGTGATCCTCGGCAGCCTGATGGATATTGTGACCAAAGCCGGTTTTGGCAAAGTTGAACTCTCACGGGCATTCCCGCGTTTGCTTGGCCTGCCGCGTTCCGTTTTCGGTACAGCGCTGGCTCATATGGGGCTGGGTATTACTCTGTTGGGAATTGTGGTTGTTACCAGCTTTGGTACAGAGCAGGTCGTGATTATGAAGCAGGGAGAAAGCGTTGCTTTCTCCGGTTATCAGCTGCGCTATGATGGTCAGCAGCCATTTGCCGGTTCCAACTATACGGAAGATCAGGGGCTGTTCACCTTGCTGCATCAGGATGGCCGTATTGCTAATAAAGTTACAGCCGCGAAGCGTTTTTATCCGGCACGGAACATGCCGACAACTGAGGCCGGTATTATCACCCGTGGCGTCAACCAGTATTATGTAGCGCTGGGTGATGCGATTGACGGCGGTGGTATGGTTGTTCGTCTGTGGTGGAAACCATTTGTAACGCTGATCTGGCTTGGAACTGTTGCTATGGTAATCGGCGGCTTCCTGTCTCTGATGGACCGACGTCTGCGGGTTGGCGCACCGGCTAAGGCCGCAAGTGCTAAGAAGCCTGTCAAGGCAGTTAGCGGGGCAGTATGATGATCACCTCGAAAGGTTTTTCCGTACGATCGTTGAGCACGCTTTTGCTGGCAGCTTTTATTGCTGTAGCTGGTATGGCATCGGTCAATATCCGCTCTGCCTGGGCGGTTAATCCGGATGAGGTGTTGTCTGATCCGGTTTTGGAAAAGCGTGCCCGTAATCTGTCAACAGGCTTGCGCTGTATGGTGTGTCAGAACCAGTCGATTGATGATTCTGACGCCGATCTGGCGCGCGATCTGCGTTTACTGGTTCGCGAAAGACTGGTGCAGGGCGATACGGACGAGCAGGTTATTGATTTTCTTGTTGACCGCTATGGCGAGTTTGTCTTGCTTAAGCCGCGTTTAGATAAACAGACGATCATCCTGTGGAGCTTTCCGGCTCTCATTCTGGTTATCGGTATTGGTGTTATCTGGTACTCACGACGTAAAGCTGGCACGACAACACCACAAATTGCGCCGCTGAGTGAAGAAGAAACCAAGCGTTTGGAAAAACTGCTGGATGGACAGTAACCGGCTTTCGTAACCTTACGAAAATTTCATCTTTCAGAAATTATCCGGTAATGTTGGTTGAGCTATCTCTTGTCAGGAATAATTGATAATCTGCTACAGGTTATCTGCCCTCTCAGGAGATATTTTATGTCTGATACTAAGTCATCTTCCCGACGCCCGCTCAGCCGCATTTTCTTGTCCGCCGCTCTGGCCGGTACAATGCTGGCAACCGGCCCTCTGGCATCAATTTCGACTGCACAGGCAGCTCCTGTCAGTGTGACTGCTCAGGCGCAGCCTGGTTTTTCCGAGCTGGTTGAAAAAGTCCGTCCTGCGGTTGTGAGTGTTCGCGTTAAAAGCGACGTGCAAAATACCCGCAACGACCGCACCCAGTATTTTGGCGGCAATGGCCTCGACCAGCTGCCAGACGGCCATCCCCTGAAGCGTTTCTTCAAAGAGTTCGGTAACCCGTATGGTCCGGACGGTGATCAGGCGCGCCCGAACAAGCGCCAGAAACGCGGTGAACGCGGCCATGCCCGTCCGCTTGCACAGGGCTCCGGCTTCTTCATCTCTGAAGACGGCTATGTTGTAACCAATAACCATGTTGTGACAGACGGTGATTCATTCTCCGTCGTGATGGATGATGGTACAGAGCTTGATGCCAAGCTGATTGGCACCGATGCCCGTACAGATCTAGCCGTGCTGAAAGTCGATGACAAACGCAAATTCACTTATGTTGCTTTCGATGATGAAGGCACAGTGAAGGTCGGTGACTGGGTTGTTGCGGTTGGTAACCCGTTTGGCCTTGGCGGCACGGTCACTGCCGGTATTGTTTCTGCACGTGGCCGTGATATCGGCGCAGGTCCTTATGATGATTTCATTCAGATCGACGCTGCGGTAAACAAGGGTAACTCCGGTGGTCCTGCTTTCGATCTGAGCGGTAAGGTTGTCGGTATCAATACTGCGATTTTCTCCCCGTCAGGTGGTAGCGTTGGTATTGCCTTTGCTATTCCGGCATCCACAGCCAGCAAGGTTGTTGATCAGCTGATCAAGAAGGGATCGGTTGAGCGGGGGTGGATCGGCGTACAAATTCAGCCGGTCACAAAGGAAATCGCTGACTCGCTCGGTCTGGCTGAAGATAAAGGTGCAATCGTTGCTGAACCTCAGGCTGATGGTCCTGCTGCGAAAGCCGGTATTGTTGCCGGTGACGTAATCACGGCCGTTAATGATGAGACAGTTAAAGATCCGCGTGATCTGGCCAAGAAGGTTGCTGCGATCAATCCGGGTGAAAAAGCCAGCCTGACAATCTGGCGTAAGGGTAAAGCCGAAACGGTCAGCATTGATATTAAAGCCTATCCTGATGATCAGAAAACAGGTGATAAGGGCACAGACAGCCCGTCCGGTAATAGCGAGACACTTGATGACTACGGTCTGACAGTTACACCGGATGACAGCGGTAAAGGTGTTGTCGTTACGGATGTTGATCCGGACAGTGATGCTGCCGATAAAGGTCTGCGTGCCGGTGATACGATTGTGACTGTTAATAATAAAGATGTGAAATCTGCATCTGAAATTAACGCCGCAATCAAAGATGCAGTAAAGAACGGCCGCAAAGCAGTATTGTTGCAGGTACAGCGTAACGGACAGAACAGCTTTGTTGCATTGCCGGTTGATCAGGGGTGATCTTTAAGTCTATGCGTTAATAACGGGAGGCGGTGTTTTATTAACGCCGCCTCTCTGTTCATTTCGTCTGTTGTTGTGCATGGTGCTTTTCGGAATTGAGGGTCTCAGATGCGTATTTTGATTATTGAAGATGACCGCGAAGCGGCTCGCTATCTGGAAAAAGCTTTTGCCGAAGCCGGACATATTGCTGATATCGCCGGTGACGGTGAAACCGGTTATACGCTGGCCGAGAATAATCATTATGATGTTCTGATCATTGACCGCATGTTGCCAAAACGTGACGGGTTGTCGGTCATTGCCGGTTTGCGCGCACAAGGACAGACAACGCCTGCGCTCATTCTTTCAGCTCTGGGGCAGGTGGATGACCGCGTGACGGGCTTACGTGCCGGCGGTGATGATTATCTGACTAAACCTTATGCTTTTTCTGAACTTCTGGCGCGCGTAGAAGTGTTACAGCGCCGCGTCAGCCCGAAAGAGGCTGATACAGTTTATCGTGTGGGTGATCTGGAACTTGATCGCCTGTCACACACGGCTCGCCGCGCAGATACAGACATTAATCTGCAGCCGCGTGAATTTCGTTTGCTTGAATATTTGATGCGCCATGCAGGACAGGTGGTAACCCGTACCATGCTGCTTGAAAATGTCTGGGACTATCATTTCGACCCGCAGACCAATGTGATTGATGTGCATATTTCACGGTTGCGTTCCAAAATCGAAAAAGATTTCGACGAACCTTTGCTGCACACAGTACGGGGCGCGGGGTATATGCTGAAAGCGGGTTCTCCTGCTGCTAAAACCAAAACGGTAGACGGCCAATGATGAGCCGGTTGAGCGCATTATTAAGCACGACAGCAGTCCGTCTATCGGCGCTTTATCTGTTGCTGTTTGTGCTCAGCGCAATGGCGTTGTTTTTCTATATGACCAATTTGTCGGTCAACTTTCTCACAGCGCAAACACAGAAA
This sequence comes from Bacillus subtilis, assembly GCA_021733665.1. Taxonomy (GTDB): domain Bacteria; phylum Pseudomonadota; class Alphaproteobacteria; order Rhizobiales; family Rhizobiaceae; genus Pseudochrobactrum. Next base: position 28,951 of record JAHREI010000009.1, on the reverse strand, counting down.
GCTTTGCTTGATGAGGTAACGAGTGTCACGCAGTCCTATGAACGTGGCAGTATCCCGCTATTGGTACGCACTATTGACCGTCGTTCGCGCCAGCCCGGTGCTTTTCTCTATCTGATCGCCGATCCTGCCGGTCGTATTCTGACTGGCAATGTTGAGAGCCTGGAACCGGGCGTGCTGGACATGAACGGTATGACGGACCGGCCTTTCAGCTATATGCGCTATGGAGAACAGGGTACGGCAGAGAAGCATAAAGCGATTGCGATTATCTTTTCTATCCCGAATGGTATGCGCGTTTTGATTGGCCGCGATCTGAGCGAGCCGGAACTTTTCCGCGATATTATGCGCCGTGCCTTGGTATTGGCGCTTGGCATTATGGCCGTCGGAGCATTCCTGATCTGGTATTTTGTCGGGCGTAGGGCATTGCTGCGGCTCAAGCAGGTCTCCAGCTCCTCCCAGCGCATTATGGCGGGTGATCTGGGCGAGCGCTTGCCGGTCAGCGGTTCCGGTGATGAGTTCGACCGGCTGTCGATCAATCTGAATGCCATGCTCGGCCGGATTGAGGAGCTGAATGACGGGCTGAAACACGTCTCGGATAATATCGCCCATGACCTGAAAACACCGCTGACGCGCCTGCGTAATAAGGCAGAAGCCACATTATCCGGCCAGAAAGACAATGCGGAATATCGCTCGGCTCTGGAAGATATTATTGGTGAGTCCGATCAACTGATCCGCACGTTCAATGCAATCCTGATGATCTCGCGTCTTGAGGCGGGTTATTCATCCGAGAATATGGAAGTGCTACCGGTTAATCCGATCCTGCATGATGTGGCTGAGCTATATGAGCCGGTGGCAGAGGATGCAGGCCTGGAGCTTGTGGTCGAAGCCGAAGACGATATCAGCCTGCGGATTAATCGCGAGTTGGTCGGTCAGACGGTATCCAATCTGATTGATAATGCGATCAAATATTCACCTGTTGCGGAAGACGGTGGCGAAAGACGGACGAAAATCACTGTCTCGATGAAACAGGCTGGTAATCAGGTGCTGATCAGCATTGCCGATCAGGGGGGCGGTATTCCTGAAGCTTTGCGGGAGCAGGCGACCGAGCGTTTTGTGCGTCTGGAAGAAAGCCGCACACAACCGGGCTCTGGCCTTGGGCTTAGTCTGGCAAAGGCTGTTATGAAATTACATGGCGGCAGTTTAATGCTGGAAGATAATGCACCGGGCTTGCGGGTTGTTCTTGCTTTTCCTGCCCTGTCTGAGACAAAACAGTAATCAGGTAGGAATCTACAGCGCATCCCGAAAAGTGCGTGGCGGTTTTCGGGATGTTTTTGGAAATGTGATACGCATCAACAAAGGGGCAGAGTGTTTCTTCGGTTTAATGTAATCGGGAAATGCTCTGGGGTGGAAAGCAGTATGACCGGTGTTTTGTTTTTTGATCGTTCTTTAAAGTCACTGACAGTTCCTGAGCCCCAAAACGCAACAATTTATCTGCAAAATTTAAGAGAAGCAGCGGCGGAGCATCAATGCAATGCTCTGAGTGCTTATTTGCAAAACACCGACGCAACCGGATTTTTGGCTGCCGTGCTGGATTGCTCACCATTTTTGCGTGAGGTGACGGAAGCCAATCCTGAAATTCTGGAAAGCCTTTTTACCGCTCCGGTCAGCATCTTGCTGGAACAACTGGCCGTGCAGATCAAGGCTGTCGGTGTCGATCCGGAGATGACGGAAAGCCGGTTGATGACGGAACTGCGCCGCATCAAAAAAGCCGCCCATGTACTGATTGCACTGGATGATCTGGCAGGGTTGGCAGACGTTATGCAGACCACCAATCGTCTGACTGATCTGGCCGAAGCCTGTCTTCGCGCAACCGTGCGTTTTCTACTGCTGGAAAGTGATACTAAAGGCAAACTGGCCTTGCCGGATCGCAGTGATCCTGAAAAAGACAGCGGACTTATTGTACTGGGTATGGGCAAGTTCGGTGCCGGAGAGCTGAATTATTCTTCCGATATTGACCTGATTATTTTCATCGACAGTGCCCGTCCGGCAATTACCGATCCCTATGAATGTGTTGATCTGTTCTCGCGCATGGCAAGGCGGCTGGTGAAAATTCTGCAGGACAGAACGGCGGATGGTTATGTGTTCCGTGTTGATTTGCGTCTGCGTCCTGATCCGGGGGCAACGCCGCTGGCTATTCCGGTGAGTGCGGCGCTGCATTATTATGAAGGGCGCGGCCAGAACTGGGAACGTGCGGCGATGATCAAGGCGCGGCCTGTTGCCGGTGATATCACTTCGGGTGAACAGTTCCTCAAAGAACTGGCACCCTATGTCTGGCGCAAATATCTCGATTATGCGGCGATTGCTGATATCCATTCCATCAAACGCCAGATCCACGCGCATCGCGGTCACGGTGATATTGCTGTGCGTGGCCATAATGTGAAGTTAGGGCGCGGTGGCATTCGCGAGATAGAGTTCTTTGTGCAGACCCAGCAGCTGATTGCAGGCGGGCGCTTTCCTGAATTGCGCGGGTCGCAAACATTAGCCATGCTGACCAAGCTTTACGAGCGTGGTTGGGTGGGCGAGAATACCCGCGATCAGCTGAGCCGGAATTATCAGTTTCTGCGCAATGTTGAGCATCGTATTCAGATGGTTGCCGATGAGCAGACGCACATCCTGCCGGAAGATGATGAAGGTTTCAGCCGCATTGCAGCGATGATGGGCTATCCGGATAATGACAGTTTTACAGCCGAGTTTCTGGCAGTTCTGCGCATGGTTGAAAAACATTATGCAGCATTGTTTGAACAGGCACCGGAGCTTGGCAGCAGCGGCGGTAACCTGGTCTTCACTGGCGAGACAGATGATCCCGATACATTGCAAACGCTGTCGCAGCTTGGTTTTGAACGGCCGAGCGATATTTGCCGTATTATCCGCACATGGCATTTTGGCCGCTACCGTGCAACGCAGACCGCAGAAGCACGCGAGCGCCTGACTGAGCTGACACCGGCCTTGCTGAATGCTTTTGCTGCGACCGAGCGTGCAGATGATGCATTGCTGCGCTTCGATGATTTCCTCCAAGGCTTGCCGTCAGGCATCCAGCTTTTCAGTCTGTTGCAGTCCAATCCGGCATTGCTCAATCTGCTGGTATTGGTGATGAGCGCTGCCCCGCGTCTGGCAGAAATCATTACCCGTAAGCCGCATGTTTTTGACGGTATGCTCGATCCGCGTATTTTCTCGGAACTGCCAACGCGCACTTATCTCGAGGAGCGGTTGGACACATTCCTGAATTCGGATGAGGCCTATGAGCAGACACTCGACCGTTTGCGTATCTTTGCTGCCGAGCAACGCTTTCTGATTGGTATCCGCCTGCTGACCGGCGCAATTGATGGTGTTCGTGCAGGCAGGGCTTTCTCTGATCTTGCGGAGCTGATGATTGACCGTGCCTTGAGCGCAGTACTCAAAGAATTTTCCTTACGTCATGGTCAGATTGCCGGTGGTCGTATTGCAGTACTAGCCATGGGCAAGCTCGGCAGCCGTGAGCTGACCGCAGGTTCCGACATTGATATTATTCTGCTCTACGACCACAATGCAGATGCTGACTATTCCGATGGTGAGAAGCAGCTGGCAGCCTCGCAATATTATATCCGCCTGACACAACGCCTGATCGCTGCTTTATCAGCGCCAATGGCCGAAGGTGTACTGTATGAAGTGGACATGCGTCTGCGCCCAAGTGGCAATAAAGGGCCGGTCGCAACGCATGTCGAGGCTTTCAGCAAATATCAGCGCAATGAAGCATGGGTGTGGGAACATATGGCGCTGACCCGCGCCCGCACGATTGCCGGCGACCGCTCGTTCCGCGATGAGATTGATGCCGAGGTCGATGCGATTCTGGCCATTCCTTCCGAGGTGAAGAAGACCGCGAAAGAAATGGTTGAGATGCGTGCATTGATTGCCAGCGAAAAACCACCGCGTGACAGTTGGGATCTGAAGCTGCGCTCCGGCGGCTTGATTGATCTGGAATTTATCGCGCAATTCGCCGTGCTGACAGGGCAGGTGGCGACGGAAACACGCCATACATCCACCGAGCTTAATCTGCGCCATCTGAAGCCGGAATTTGCCAGCCCTGCACAGGCTGAGGAACTGGCGGGCGCGCATCATTTCTATAGCAATATAACGCAGATTATTCGTCTCTGTGTGGACGATAATACGGGGCGGGAAGACTATCTGCCGGGCTTGCTGGAATTATTGTGTCGTGCCGCAGAATTGCCGGATATCGGCCATGTCGAGCATCAACTGGATCAGACAACTGAACTGGTGGCCAAAGCCTTTAAACAATTGCTGAAAGGCTAAAAATTAAGCTGCAACATCATCGCTGATAGGGGCGGTCAGCGCAGGTGCTTTGCGATCCGGAATACGCACGGAGACGATTGTACCAACGCCTTCGGTCGAGCAGATGCGTAGCGCACCATTATGCAGTTCTGCCAGTGAGCGGGAGATCGCAAGGCCAAGACCGGAACCTGTATGGGTTTTGGTGAACTGGTTTTCGACCTGTTCAAACGGATGGCCGAGTTTCTTCAGTGCGTCACGCGGAATACCGCAGCCGGTATCTTTAATGGTGAGGATCAATGCGCCATTGGTTTTGCGCGCACGCACCAGAATATTCCCGCCGTCACCGGTAAATTTCACCGCATTGGACAGCAGGTTAATCAGCACCTGCTTGATCGCACGGCGGTCAGCGCTGGCAGTGATCGTGTCGGCAATGCTGGTTTCAACCGAGATATGTTTCTGTTCTGCCTGCAGCGAGATCACACGCACGGTTTCTTCGATCAGCGGATACAGATCAATATCTTCGCGATCCAGAGAGAAATGACCGGCTTCAATCTTCGACATATCAAGAATGTCATTGATAACATTGAGCAGATAATTGCCGCTGGTATGAATGTCGTGAATATATTCCGCATAACGCTCGGAGCCGAGCGGGCCGAATGTACCTGCTGAGATCATTTCGGAGAAACCGATAATCGCATTGAGCGGCGTGCGCAGTTCATGGGACATATTCGCGAGGAATTCAGACTTTGAGCGGTTCGCACTTTCCGCACGTTCCTTTTCCGTCGCATATTTGGATGCTAGTTCGGACAGTTCACGTACGCGGTCTTTCTCCGCTTTTCGCGCTAGGCTCAAGTCCTGAATGGTGGCCATCAAACGACGCTCGCTGTCCACCAGACGTTCCTGATGCAGTTTGAGCTGGGTAATGTCGGTACCGACCGATACCAGACCGCCGTCTTGCGTGCGGCGTTCGTTGACCTGCAGCCAGCGGCCGTCACCAAGCTGGCGCTCGAATGTCTGCGCACCGCTACGGTCATTTTCATTGGCCATACGGCGCTCAAAAGCAGCAGGGCGCAGCAGCGGCTGAATATCTTCGCGCGTTACACCGGCTTTCAAAGCTGTGGCAGGCAGACCTGCATATTCATTATACTTGCCGTTGGACATCACCAGACGGCTCTCGGCATCCCAGAGAACGAATGCTTCAGAAATGCTTTCAATTGCTTCACGGATACGCAGATCAGCTTCGGCAGTCGCCTGTGCAAAGCGGTGTTGTTCGCTGACGTCAAAGGCAATCCCAACCAGATGGACATCGCCTTCATTCGCGATTTCTGCACGAACGCGCATCCAGACCCAATAGCCTTCGGCGTGGCGCATACGCAGAACTTTATCGACCTGACGTAATTCACCGGACATGACCTGTGTGGCGATTTCATAGAGATCGCCGTCAACCGGATTAACGATGGCTGCAACATCACCGAATGACAGAACGCTGTCGACAGCTTCATAGCCGAGCATCTCATACATCGAGCGCGACCAGAACATACGACCACGTGCCATATCCCAATCCCAGAGACCACAGCGGCCACGGGCGAGCGCCAGATCAATCCGCTTCTGGATTTGATGGGAGAAATCATCGGCATCGCGGGCACGCGCTGCCTGAGAGAAATAAGCATAAAGAATAGCCAGCAGGACACCGGCAGTGGCGGCGAATAAGGTAATGTTGAGCGAGAGCACCTGTCGCCAGTCTTTGAAAATTGCTTTTTCCGTATTGAACGCGACGACAGACAGGATGCCAGCAGTTGCTGCCTGTATATTTTGTGGTTCAACTTTTTCAGCCGCAGCAAAAGCCGCTTCATTGCGGTACTTTACCGGTTGGACACCGGCGCGGCCGCCAAACATCAGCAATGGATGTGCATCGGAGAAAAGCGATTCAGCCTGAATGCCGAGCAGCTGACGGCTGCTCAGAGCGGCAATGATTTTTGAGTTTTCATCGAGAATGGCAAGCTCAAGGTCGGAGCTGATCAGACCTTGCGAGCGCAACTCAACCAGCAAATCCTGCACGGCGCTATAATCACCGGAATTATCAGCAGGCGGAGTGGCTTCCATCTGCTTCTGCAATTTTGTGGCTACATGGGCAGCCGTCAACGCCATTTCGTGACGGGCATCACTTTCAATCTCTTCACGCTGGCTGAGCAGCGACATCATCCGCGCTCCGGCCAGAATAACCAGAAATGCAATAATCAAAACCGGCACGATGCGACGCAGCACCGGCTCGAGGGAGAGCAGTTTACGATAGGCAGGGCCCGACAACAGATAGACATAGCCGGAAAGCTTGAAGCGCTTCGGACGTCTTTCTGAAGTGTAACGGACACCATTCGGCGCGCGATGCGCGTCGGTATTTGCCATCCCGTGGCCCTCATCTGAATGTTTGCTTTTTGAAGTGATTCGGGGTGAGAAATCCGAATAACCCTAATGAATCAAATGTGATTCGCTGTGTCCAGTGCTTTTAATTAATAATTAATAAAAAACCTCTGCCGATTCGAAGGTGATTCGATCAGTTTTCAGAAAGAGACACTTTAATTGGGTGCGCATGATTCTGATTTGATTCAGCAATATGCGGTGCAGTGCTTATTTGTTGTAAAACATTATGTTCTTTTTAAAGCAGGGGACGAAAAAGCAAGATGTGCTTTCCCGCCCCCGCATTTGGTCAGGCAAGCATGCGTTCGGTGATGTCACGCACATCTGCGGAGAGTTTTTCAGCCTGTGCAATCATCTCTAATGCTGACTTCAGATATTCACGACGCACCGGCTCCAGCGTTTTCCATGAGCGCAGAGTGGTGAGAAGGCGCGAAGCCAGCTGAGGATTTTCGCGATCGATTGTCAGAATGAGCTGCGTGAAGAAGGTGTAGGTCTGACCATCCTGCCGGTTGAAGCCGGTCGGATTGCTGGCTGCAAAGGCACCTAGTACAGAGCGGGCGCGGTTCGGGTTGTCGAGTGAGAACAAAGGATGTTGCATCAGGCTCTGTACCGCTTCCAGAGCATCAGGGGCAGGGCGGCGCGCCTGTACGCTGAACCATTTATCCATCGCCAATGGCACCGCGCTGTAATCCTGCTCAAATTGCGCCAAAGCGCGCTTTGCGAAATCATGAGCATGAAAGCGATGCGCCAGCAGTGTCAGTGCTGCGAGCTTGTCGGTCATATTATCAGCGGTGGTGAATTGCTCATAAACCCGCTGCGGATCATTATCCGAAATCGCCAGATATTGCAGAAGTACAGCTTTGAGTGCCCGTTTGCCTGCACTGTCGGCATCCGGTGTGAATGGTGCATCGTCCTGCAAGCCGTCATAGGTCTTGGCAAAGGTCGCTGCGCCATGTGCAGCAATGGCCGACAGCAAGGCCTCACGGCTGCTGCGGATCAGGTCGGGATCAATATTGCCACCGATGTCACGGGCAATGTCCGCTTCTTCCGGTAAGGTCAGGCAGAGCGCGCGGAAGGCATGATCCAGAGTTTCATCCTGAGCAAGCTCTGCCAGTAGTTCGGCCAGAGCCGGATCAAACACGGCAGACTGTTGCAGGCGCAGCTTTTCGACATTGGCTATAATCGCATTGCTCATCAGCGAATGAATAACCTGCCAGCGGCCAAAGGCATCGCTGTCATGGCGGGCAAGAAACAATTGCTCGTCGCGGCTTAAGGATTGTGCGACATGCACCGGTGCGGAGAAATCACGCAGCACTGACAAGACCGGCTTTTCTGCAATGTTACGGAATGTCCAGCTTTGTGAGGCCTCACGCAGATGCAGGACATCACCCTGCAAACCGGTGCCTTCATAAGATGAAATCGCAATATCTTTGCCATCAGCATCGATCAGCCCGAATTTGACCGGAATATGCATTGGCTGCTTTTCGCACTGACCTGGTGTCGGTTCGGTTTTCTGCTCCAGCGTCAGGCGCAGGCTTTGGCTCGCAGCGTCATAATCACTGGTGACTGTGACCAGAGGCGTACCTGCCTGATCATACCACAGGGCAAAATGTGCGAGAGACTGACCGCTGACATCTTCAAAACATTTGATGAAATCTTCAATGGTTGCGGCTTCACCGTCATGACGGATGAAATAGAGAGCCAGCCCTTTATAGAAATGCTCATCACCGATAATGGTGCGCAGCATACGGATCAGTTCGCTGCCTTTTTCATAAACGGTTGCGGTGTAAAAATTATTGATCTCGCGATATTCCTTCGGGCGAACCGGATGCGCCAGCGGCCCGCCGTCTTCCGGAAACTGCTGCGCCTTGAGAACCTTCACTTCATCAATACGGTTCACTGCGCGGGAGCGCATATCACTGGAAAATTCATGGTCGCGATAAACGGTCAGGCCTTCTTTCAGGCAGAGCTGGAACCAGTCACGACAGGTGATGCGGTTGCCTGTCCAGTTGTGGAAATATTCGTGGGCGATCACGGCCTCGATACCGGTATAGTCGGTGTCGGTCGCGGTCTGCGGATCAGCAAGAACATATTTGTCATTAAAAATGTTCAGCCCTTTATTCTCCATCGCGCCCATGTTGAAATCAGATACGGCAACAATGTTGAAAATCTCGAGATCATATTCGCGACCATAGACTTCTTCATCCCAACGCATGGAGCGTTTCAGCGCATCCATTGCATAGGTCGCACGGGCTTCATTGCCATGTTCGACATAGATATTCAGTGCGACTTGTTTGCCGGACATGGTAGTGAACTGATCACTAATCGAGCCGAGATCACCGGCAACCAAGGCAAACAGATAGGACGGCTTGGGATGCGGGTCATGCCACAGTGCATAATGGCGGCCGTTCGCCAGTTCGCCTGCCTCTTGCAGGTTGCCGTTGGAGAGCAAAATTGGAGCTGCCCGTTTGTCGGCTTCAAGACGCACGGTATAGACCGAGAGAACATCCGGACGGTCAAGGAAATAGGTTATACGGCGAAAACCTTCTGCCTCGCATTGCGTCGTATAGACATTGCTGGAGCGATAAAGACCCATCAATTGCCGGTTGGTTGTCGGATTAATCCGCGTCACAATTTCCATCGTGAACGGGCTTTGCTGCGGCAGAGAGCTTATGGTTAGTAGTTCCGGATCTGCTACATAATCTGTGGCAGGCAGACCATTGATTTGCAGGCTCATCAATTCCAGCTCATCGCCATCCAGTACCATTGGAGCAGTGAGAGAGGCTCCGTCGCGACGTTCGATCGTCAGGCGAGCGGTGACAAGTGTCTTTTCCGGATCAAGCTGAAAATCCAGCTCGGTTTTGCGTATCAGATAATCTGTTGGGCGGTAATCTTCGAGGCGAAAGACATGACCTGTATCGGTACGCATAACTGCTCCTGAACTGACTGAAATTATGATGGTTAGGTTAGGACATTTCTGAGTAAGGTGAAACCGTCAGGCCTATGAAATTTGCTGGGTTTCCTTTTAAATATCACTGGTAAAGTCACTCTACTCAGCTATGCTGTAAATATTAAAAGAGGGAGTCTGCCGCACAAAATTCAGCGGCAGTTAAGGAATTTTCACTGTGAATGCCCCAGAGCGCCATCTGCCACTGGCAGATTCTATCGCCGCTACCGGAGAAACTGTGCCTGAAACACGGCCACTGCTTGGTATTGCCTGCAAAGTAACCTCCGTATTTGTCTTCGTATTGATGTCGACATTGCTGAAATCAGCAGAGGGCATACCTGCAGGGGAGCTGGTATTCTTCCGCTCGTTCTTCGCGATTTTTCCGGTTGTCATCTATTTAGCCTATACGCATCAGTTACAGGGCGTCATGGTGACCTCGGATATCTTCGGCCATATTTGGCGCGGCCTCGTTGGGGTAATGTCGATGCTGAGCGGTTTTTACGCTCTGACATTGCTGCCATTGCCGGAGAGCATTGCCATCAATTACGCATCGCCGCTGATGATTGTGGTGTTGAGCGCGATTTTCCTGAAAGAGCAGGTACGCTTGTATCGCTGGTCTGCTGTTCTGATCGGCTTTGCCGGTGTGCTGATTATCGTCTGGCCGCGTCTAAGCATGTTCTCAAGTGGAGGGATGAGTCAGGCAGAAGGGATCGGAGCGATTTTTGCTTTGATCGGTGCTTTGTCGTCAGCCGTTGCGATGATGTTGGTGCGCAAACTGGTCAAACATGAACGCACCGCAACCATTGTGATCTATTTCTCACTGACTTCGACAGTGATTGCGCTGTTTACCATGCCGTTTGGCTGGGTTGTGCCGCAGATGTGGCAGTTGGGATTGCTGATTGGTGCCGGTTTTGCAGGTGGGATTGCTCAAATCTTTCTGACAGAATGTTATCGCCACGCCGAAATGTCGACCATTGCACCATTTGAATATACATCAATGCTGTTGGGCTTAGGCATCGGCTATGTGGTTTTTGGCGATGTGCCGACTGCTCAAATGCTGATCGGTAGTTCGATTGTGATTGGTGCGGGTATCTTCATCATTTTCCGCGAGCATAAATTATCCGGCAGAAAGCTGAGAAAGAGCTGAGAAAACCTCAGTTTTTCTCATTCTCGTCCTCTTCCGGCACATCACTGCGCGGATCCATCTGATAGCTTTCCGGCGTGTTGATGTTCTTGGTCGCCTGATATTTGAACTCTGTCTTCTGATCACTGATCGCCGGACGTTCCCGCAAGGTTATGCGCCAGAGTGCGTGCAGGCCATAGGCAGCAAAGCAGATGCTCAGTGTCACCGGCATACCGGTTTTACCTAAACTCTCCATCATACGGGCTGCGATCTGCGGCCCGATCATATTGCCGATACCATAGACAATCAGCAGGCCGCCGGAGATTTTCACAAACTCATTGGCTTCCGCATAGTCATTAGCATGCGCGACATTGAGGCTGTAAATCGGAAACAGCACGCCCCCCATCAAGAAGATAACCGCATAACCGCTGATGCCGTCTGCCGGAGACACAAAAGTCAGCATAATTGCCAGCAGAACGCCGACACTACCGCAGAAGACCATGACATACCGGCGATCGGCGAAATCGGAAAACCGCCCCAGCGGATACTGGAAAATCGCCCCGCCAATCACAGCTGTGACCAGCATGGTTGCGATACTCAGATTGTCCAACCCGTTTTTCTGTCCATAGATCGGTGCGAGAATATTCCACGAACCGGCAATAATACCGGATATCAGTGAGCCGATGACGGCGGCCGGAGAACGCTTATACAGGCCGCGAATATCCAGCGACACCTGTGTCAGCGGCTTTGGAGATTCCGCACGCGACAAGGCCGTAGGGATAAGAGCAAAACTGTAAATCAGGGTGCAGATGATAAACAGGGTCTGCGTTGAGGGATCACCGAAAGGCAGAATATACTGACCGGACATTGTGCCGATCATGGTGGTTATCATATAGACCGAAAAGATCATGCCGCGGCTGTCATTGTTGACGCGCTCATTCAGCCAGCTCTCCACCACCATATAACCACCGGCGAGCGAAAAGCCTGCCAACGCACGGAAGGCCATCCATGCAATCGGGTCGATGATCAGCGAGTGCAGCAGCAGCGACATACCAAGAATAGTCAGCAGCACAGTAAAGACGCGCACATGGCCGACATTGCGCACGAAGATCGGCACGATCAAGCATCCGGCCGTGAAGGCGAGGGAATAGAAGGTTCCCATCCAGCCAATAGTGATGGTAGACCAGCCTTCGAGACCCGCACGGATTGGCAGCAACAGACCTGCAAGGCCACCGGCCATCAGCATCAGAAGCGTACTGAAAAGAAGCGCTGTAATCGGCAACAACTGTGCAGGCATGACTTTATCCGGACTTAAACCTTAAACGGCAGAGAGCCGTAAAAGAGAACACATTCAGCAGGACTGTATTGTGAAATCAATGCAGGGATATTGGCATTTCCGAGCCGTGAAGAATTCTCTCTTCACGGATATTTATGTCGTATTTTACGCTCTAAATCGAATATCAGGCTTCAATGCCTTCCAGACGCATTTTGACCATCAGCCAGTCCTCCCATGCAAAGCGCTTTTGCGCCGGTGTGCGCAACAGGTAATCCGGATGCAGGCTTGGCATAATTGCGACGGTCTGCGCACCGGCAGTTGTCAGACTATGCCAGTTGCCGCGCAATTTATAGATCGGCTCGCGAGAGCCTGTCAGCGCCTTTGCTGCAGGGTCGCCGAGCGCAACAATTACTTTTGGCGCAACCAGCTCAATCTGACGGTCAAGGAACGGACGGCAGAGGTCGAGTTCCAGTGGCGTTGCAGGGCGGTTACCCGGCGGGCGCCACGGCAAAGTATTGGCCAGATAGACTTGATCACGCTTCAGATTAATGGCTGCGAGAATACGTTCCAGCATATGACCGGCAGGGCCGGAAAAGGGGATGCCTTCAAGATCATCGTCGCGCCCCGGTGTATCGCCGATTACCATCAGGTCTGCATTCGCGGAGCCATCGGCAAAGCAGATGTTTTTCGCCGTAAATTTCAGACGGCAGCCATCAAAGCCTGCCATCGCCTGTTGCAGCATATTGAGACTGTCTGCACTACCGGCGAGCTTGCGGGCTTCTTCCAGCAGGACTTCCGGTGCAATAGAGGCCTGTGCCGGAGCCGGAGCTTGCTGCGCTCTTTGTTGCTGACTTGCCGGTGAGGTGAGGTTCTGCCGCGGTGCCTGTTGCGCATTGCCGGCTGATGCCGCTGCATTGTTGCGTATTGTATTGTCAGGTTGTGCAGCACGTTTTGGCTGTGCAGCCGCAAGAGCTGCTGCTTCTGCAAAACGGTCAACCGGCGCGTCATTCAACGCAGAATCCACTCCGGATTCCGCGTAAAAGCGAATCAGATCTTCCCAATTGGCAGTGATTGCAGTGTCTGACACACGATTGTTCCGGTTTTAGGCATGTTTACTGCTCTGAGGTCGCAAATTGTCAGAGCTTTGGCAAGGGCTTTCGGACGGGGTTGTTCAAAAACCATTTACATTGACGTTTACGTCAATATTATAGTGATCTGTTAGTGAACAAACGTCATGATCTGCGGCGATTTTGGACAATAGGACGCATTTGAACTGTGTTACAACCCTGTATCAGGGTGAGTAGATTACAATAACGGGAACCCGCTATCACGCCCGATGCTATGGAGGTTTACATGAGCAACGAACACGAACTCCCCGAACGCGAGAGTATGGAGTTCGACGTTGTGGTCGTTGGCGCAGGCCCTGCCGGTCTTGCCGCAGCGATCCGGCTGAAACAAAATAATCCGGAACTCTCAGTTGTCGTTCTGGAAAAAGGCGGGGAAGTTGGCGCGCATATTCTTTCCGGCGCTGTGGTTGATCCTGTCGGGATCGACAAGCTGCTGCCGGATTGGCGCGAAGAGAGCGATCATCCGTTTAAAACTGCGGTGATAGACGATCAGTTTCTGCTGCTCGGGCCTGCAGGCTCTGTCCGGCTGCCGAATTTCGCGATGCCGAAGTTGATGAACAATCACGGCAATTACATTGTATCTTTGGGCAATGTCGCGCGCTGGTTGGGCACACATGCTGAAAATCTCGGCGTGGAAATCTATCCGGGCTTTGCTGCCGCCGAAGTGCTTTATAATGAGGCCGGTGCGGTTATCGGTGTTGCCACCGGTGATATGGGCGTTGAGCGCAATGGCGAACCGGGGCCGAATTACACCCGCGGTATGGAACTGCTGGGTAAATATGTGCTGTTTGCCGAAGGTGCGCGCGGCTCGCTCTCTAAGCAAGTCATTGCTAAATACAAACTGGATGAGGGCCGCGAACCGGCTAAGTTCGGCATCGGCCTGAAAGAATTGTGGCAGGTTGATCCGTCAAAGAGCAAACCGGGTCTGGTGCAGCATTCCTTCGGCTGGCCGCTGGATATGAAAACCGGCGGCGGTTCCTTCCTCTATCATCTGGAAGACAATCTGGTTGCAGTCGGATTTGTGGTGCATCTCAACTACAAAAATCCGTATCTGTCACCGTTTGAAGAATTCCAGCGCTATAAAACCCATCCGTCGATCCGTCCGACTTTTGAAGGTGCCAAGCGTATCTCCTATGGTGCACGTGCGATCACCGAAGGCGGCTGGCAGTCTGTACCCAAACTGACCTTCCCGGGCGGTGCACTGATCGGCTGTGCGGCTGGTTTCGTCAACGTACCGCGCATCAAAGGCTCACACAATGCGGTGCTGTCGGGCATTCTTGCCGCAGACAAAGTGGCGGAAGCTATTGCAACTGGGCGTGCTAATGACGAAGTGGTTGGCATTGAAAATGAATGGCGCGACAGTGCAATCGGTAAAGATCTGAAGCGCGTTCGCAATGTTAAACCGCTCTGGTCGAAATTCGGCACAATCCTCGGCGTTACGCTGGGTGGTCTGGATATGTGGACAAACCAGCTGTTTGGCTTCTCGTTCTTTGGTACATTGAAGCATGGTAAAACCGATGCAGCATCGCTGGAACCGGCAGCCAAACACAAGCCGATTAATTATCCGAAGCCGGATGGTGTGATTACTTTCGATCGTCTCTCATCGGTGTTTTTGTCGAGCACCAATCATGAAGAAGATCAGCCGGTGCATTTGCAGGTGAAAAATCTGGAACTGCAGCTGAAGTCTGAGCATGATGTGTTTGCAGGCCCTTCGACACGCTATTGCCCTGCGGGTGTTTATGAATGGGTTGAGAAAGACGGCAAGGAAACTTACGTCATCAATGCGCAAAACTGCGTGCATTGCAAAACCTGTGACATCAAAGACCCGAACCAGAATATCAACTGGGTTACGCCACAAGGCGGCGAAGGTCCGGTTTATGCAAACATGTAAATGTTTGCGATAATAAACCGTGTCCGTCTCGACCGCCGTCAACAAAGATGTCGGCGAAGGACCGGTTTACGCAAACATGTGAATGTTTGTATTTTTAACGCGTATCTTGTCCGAAAACCGGAAACCACTTTTCGGGATACGCTTGATGTAAAATGCAATAAAAACGGCGCCTCTTAAGGCGCCGTTTTTATATTAGATGCGGACAGCCGCCGGATTAGGTTGCGGACTATCCTCCGCAGGCTCGGAGGCCGGTGCCGGAACTGAAAATTCCAGCAGCAGCGGCAGATGATCTGAACCGGCAGGCTCACCGGCGCGCAGACTGCGTGCCTTGGCTGTATTGTTGATCAGAACCTGATCAATCGGCAGGCCAATCCACGGGCGCAGCATTTCCGGCAGGCGGTTGGTCAGCCATGTCGGGCCGGAACCGGCAATACGTTTGGTATCGGTCAGCATTTCATATTTGCGTAGGTTGTAGCTCCACGGCGTGGCATTGAAATCACCGGCAATAATCACCGGAATACCATGTGCATTCGCCATAGGCTCCAATGCAGGGCGCAGCATTTCAAATTGCTGAACCTGCGGAAACGGCCATGGCCATGACTGATGTACGGATGAGACCAGCACATTGGTGCCGCCCAGATTGATCAGAGCGGTTGCCAGCACGCCATCGCCGGTACAGACCGGCGAGCCGAATTCTGCAAACGGGCGGCGCGAGAGAATACCGACACCCCAGCGGTTCGGCAGCGTGCCGCATTGATGGCGATGCGGATAGTTTCCCTCCAATATCTTGAGCCATGGCTGCCATTGCTCGGAGCCTTCCTGATAGGTGATAATATCCGGCGCATTGCGGGCAACAGCTTGCAGTACTTCTTTCGGCTCAGCATGGTTCTGCAGCAAATTGATCTGCATCAGCCGGTAGGTCACAGTCTCATTCTGATCTGCGGTCTTTTGCGAAGAGCTGTTCCAGTTCACCGTAGTTGAGAAAGCGCTGATACCAAGCAATGCGACCATTGCTGCCTCACGGCGCAGACTGGTGAACAGCAGGAAAATGCCACCAATTGCCATAATCGCTGCCAGATGGGCACGGAAATGCGCAAAACTGTCTAAAGCAGGATGCAAACGGCCAAAGAAGCCCAGCACCAGTGGTACGGACAGCAATACTAATATGATCAGCAATGCAAAGAGCAGGCGGGACGGTTTTTTTACAGCAGGAACTGGCTTTTCAACGGACATAGAGACCACAGAGCAAGAGGAATAAAGAATGGCTACTGATGGCTGCGAAAAGCAGCTTAATCAAGGCCGGAGCATGTCGCAGCTTAATGGTTTCATTAAACGCGACGCTCTAAACAAGAGCAGCGCCATCACAGCGCTGCTTTTATCATGTTCTGCAAGGTGTTTACTGAAACGCGGTTTCAAAGAAACTGCGCAATTTGCGTGAATGCAACCGGTCTTGCGGCATCGCGGCAATCTTTTCCATCGCACGGATACCGATCTGCAAGTGCTGGGCAACCTGCTTCTTGTAGAAGTCCGTTGCCATGCCCGGCAATTTCAGTTCACCATGCAAAGGTTTGTCGGACACGCAAAGCAAAGTGCCGTATGGTACGCGGAAACGGAAACCGTTGGCTGCAATGGTTGCGGATTCCATATCCAATGCCACAGCACGGGACTGGGAAAGCCGCTGCACAGGGCCGCGCTGATCGCGCAATTCCCAGTTACGGTTGTCAATCGTGGCAACGGTACCGGTACGCATGATGCGTTTCAGTTCATAGCCTTCAAGGCCGGTGACTTCTTCCACCGCATCTTCAAGTGCTACCTGAATTTCTGCCAGCGCCGGAATCGGCACCCAAATCGGCAGATCATCATCGAGAACGTGGTCCTCGCGCACATAGGCATGGGCGAGTACATAGTCACCGAGTTGCTGGCTGTTGCGCAGACCCGCACAGTGACCAAGCATCAGCCATGCATGCGGACGCAGCACTGCAATATGGTCGGTAATGGTTTTGGCATTGGAAGGGCCGACACCAATATTGACCATGGTAATACCGGAACCATCCGGCTTGACCAGATGATAGGCGGGCATTTGTGGCAGACGCGCTGGCTCAGCCCCTTGCGACGGTGCATTATTACCGGCAAGTGTCACCAGATTCCCGGGTTCAACGAATTTGGTGAAACCATCGCCGCCTTCCGCCATCAGTTTACGGGCATAGGCGCAGAACTCATCCATATAGAACTGGTAGTTCGTGAAAAGCACATAGTTCTGGAAATGCGACGGGCTGGTTGCAGTGTAATGCGACAGGCGTTGCAGGGAATAATCCACGCGCTGACCGGTAAAAGGCGCCAGCGGCATCACTTCCAGTGTCTGAAACTCGGTGTCACCATTGGCAATGCTGTCATCCGTATTGCCAAGATCAGGCACATCAAACATATCGCGCAACGGATGCTGGAATGCATCAGAGACGGACGCTTCCACATAGGTGCCTTCAAGAAAAGCAAAATGCAGGGGAATTGGGGTTGAGGATTCCTGAACAGTAACCGGCACGCCATGATTCTTAATCAACAGGCGGATCTGTTCCAGCAAATAGCTGTCGAAGAGATCAGGACGGGTTAATGTGGTTGCATATTCGCCCGGCAGGCTGACATGGCCATAGGCGAGGCGTGTATCCACATGGGCAAAGCTGGCCGTAGAAAAGCGCAGTTCCGGATAAAAGGCGCGGAAACGCTGTGGCGGAACTTCCCCTTTGGCGACCTTATGAAAGGCATCACGCAGGAAAGCAGTGTTGCGGTCATAGAGAGCACGCAATGCGTCAACTGCAGCGCGGGCATCTGTAAAAGCTTGGGGAGCAATTGGCTCCGGTGTGGCTAGGCCTGCAGAAATGACATCTGCGACAGGCTTGCCGGTGAAAGTGTCGATTCTTTTGCTCATAAGTTACTATAAGCCGGAATTCTTACCGTTTATATGGCAAGCTTGGTGCTTGCGATCTGCTTTTGCGTAATAAAATACGGTGGTTTTATTTTTGCAGGCTGACAAAAAGCACCAGACCGGTTGCGGTAACCTGTCCGCCGGTATTGGCGGCAATGCCGGTAAAGGCTGCAACGGGTGCTACAAAGAACAAGCTGAAAACAACAATACGCATTGCCAGAAACAGGGTGTCGGTCAGGGAGCTCAAAGCACCAGAGTTTTTCATGGGCTGACCTCCTTGTGCTGAGTTACTGTTGTTTGTTGAATGCTTGTGTGATGGGCTGACATTGAGAGCAGGACAGGGCGGCTGGGGTGACTTTCGTTCATCAGTAACAATCCGAGAAAAGTCGTACCCAGTGCGAAAAGGCTGATAATTGTAAACCGGTGATACAACATGGCTTGCCCCCCTGTTTCTGTCCTGCTTGATCTTGGGTTTAATCTACAGGGCAGGGGCTGAACTCTTTCTGAGAGGCGCGTTCATCGGGCGTTCAAACTCATGAAGCCGGATTAAGCATAATGACTGGCATGAATATGATAGTTGTAAATTGCGGATTGCTTAATATGTAGTCATGACTATATATTGTTGTATCTGACCAGTCAGGCAGATTGGTCTTATAAATTTATAATCAGGAGCTGATCTCTATGAGTGCTGAGCCTAAGACCCAAACCAAGCCGATTGAACTTTATTACTGGCCGACCCCAAATGGCTGGAAAATCAGCATTATGCTCGAGGAACTCGGTGTTCCTTACGAAGTAAAATATATCAATATTGGTAAGGGCGATCAGTTCGAACCCTCATTCCTGAAAATCGCTCCGAATAACCGTATGCCAGCGATTATTGATCCGGAAGGGCCGGATGGTCAGCCGATTTCTGTTTTTGAATCGGGTGCAATTCTTCAATATCTGGGACGTAAATTCGGCAAGTTCTATCCGGCAGCTGAGCGCGCCCGTGTGGCTGTCGACGAATGGCTGATGTGGCAGATGGGCGGTTTGGGGCCAATGTCGGGTCAGGCTGGCCACTTCCGCGTCTATGCACCGGAGAAAGTTGAATATGGCATCAACCGCTATACCAATGAGGTCAACCGTCTCTATGGCGTATTGAATCGTCAGCTTGAAGGCCGTGACTATATTGCCGGCGATTATTCTATTGCCGATATGGCCTGTGTGGGCTGGATTAGCGCCTATAAAAACTACGATCAGAAACTGGAAGATTTCCCGAATCTGAAGCGTTGGTATGAAGCGGTTACAGCCCGTCCTGCGGTGCAGCGCGGTATGGAACTGGGTAAAGCTGAGCGTGAAAAGAGCAATCTGGCGACGGATAAGTCAGCCCAAAGCGTATTGTTTAACCAGAAAGCACGCTGACCGGTTCAGCAAAACTATCCTCTCCTACGAGCATTAAGTGCCTTGGGAGGCAGTCTTCAGGCGTTGCAGCAGGGAAGTTGTGCAACGCCTTTTTGCTTTTTTTGAGAGAATTACTGGCGTGTCAGCTTCTCGGTTTTGCAGATCAGACCGCCTGCAACACAGCCAGCCAGAGATAATGTATTGCCGCTGACGCTTGCTTTACCGGAATAGGTCTTACCTTCATCGAGCTTATTGACGGTGCCTTTATAGCTGCCGTCTTTGCCGGTCATTTTGCCGATGGATTTGCCTTTATATTCGCTGTTCAGCACAGTGCCGCAATAATCATCGCCGCCGCAGTTTTTATATTCGATAATTGTGCCGGTTGAACGCTTCCATGTGCCGATAATTGGTTCTGCGGCGAGAGCAGGGGTAAGCGATACGGTCAGCGCTGCAATGGTAAGCAAAATTCTCTTCATTGGTTCCTCCCGAAGATGCGTAATCTGTGATGTGACTATTATTTACGCTCACGTAAACGTAATCCAATCTTGCATGCTTGAAAAGAGGGGATTTCAAAGCGGTAAAATGAAATGCCGAGGGGAGTTGTAAAAGGCAAATGTGCGTTTTGGTTAGCATCAGGTTTAAATTAGCAGTACGCGAAAAATCGTGATTCTAACCGAAAGCCCGTAAAACCGGCAGAGTTATTCTTAATGAATTCTGATGTTTACCCATTGTTTGGATTTTGTTGATTGGCTGTTAAGGATGCAATTTAACGGCGGTTTCAACTCTTTCCTGCATTCTGATTACAACAACAGCAGAGATCTGCACGGCACTTTCAGCCCTAAGCAGACCGCAGTTCAACAGGACAGGATCAGAGCAATGTTTGCAGGTTTTAAAGCGAAGTCAGAAAATAGCATCAATGCAATGCAGGCCGAAATGCTGTTTGAAACCGGCATGATGTATTATGCTGGACGTGACTGCGAAGCAGACCGTATCGAAGCTTATAAATGGTTCAATATTGCTGCGATCCGTGGCGATGACCGTGCCCTGCCAATGCGCACGCAGCTCTCATCATTAATGAGCAAGACAGAGCTGGTACGCGCTCTGCGTGAGGCTCGTGAATGGATGGCGCGTCATTAATCGTGTCACAGAAGTTATATTCAGTTAGTTAGAGCCGCACAGCGGCTTTGTTTAACTCGTGGCCGCGTAGCGGCTTTGTTTAACTCGTGGCCGCATAGCGATGTTATTTAGCTTGTGGCCGCATAGCGGCCGGGCTTATGATTAATCGCGATAATAACATTCATCACCACTGCACCGATAACTGAAAGTGCAACCTGCTGCGGTGAAAGATAAAACAGCGATATCGCCATAAGCAGAAGATCAAGTGCGAGTTGCGACCAGCCCGCACGGATATTGTAATTATCCTGCAAATACAGCGCCAGAATATTAATGCCGCCAACACCCGCACGGTGGCGAAACAATGCCAGTACGCCCATCCCGACCAGAGTGCCGCCCATGATTGCTGCAAAAACCGGTTCTAATGTCGAGAAATCTACCCACATCGGAAACAGACGTGTAAAGACAGACATCAAAGCTACGGCAATAAAGGTGCGGATGGTAAAGTGCCAGCCCATCCGTTTGATGGCCAGATAATAAAAAGGCAGATTGATCAGGAAAAATACCAGAGCAAACTGCCAGTTGGTTGCATAATGCACGAGAAGGGCAACACCGGCGGTGCTGCCGGTCATAAGTTTTGCCTGTGCATAGAGTGTCAGTCCGAGGCTCACAAAGCTCGTACCGATCAGCATAGCCACAACATCTTCATAGAAACGGTGCCTCTCAGTAGGGATTACTGAGGATAGAGCCGGAATTGCATCTGGTGTTGTGACTTCAGCCATAGAAAGACCTTGCAACTTGCTGCTGTGGCGTAACTTAAAACGTCGGACAGGTAATTGTTAAAACATAAACTGAAAAACAGCTGAACCTTGGTAGTTCTCTGCTCAGGTGTTTTATCGGAAATTGCGGGTAAAATCAGCGGTGAGAAAATTGTTATTTTAATCGGTGCAGTAGCTAATTATGAGCAGATTCGATGCTTTTATATTTCAAAAATTGCGTATGCATGAGATGATAACCAAACGGAAAAGCCGTGCATTACAGGTATAAATGAAGTTGAACTCACGATTTAACAGTGATTTACTGTCGTATATCAGGCGAAAAACACCGGTTGTTGCAGCTGATATCATTATAAAAATGCTATGTTTATCGTCTAAAATATAAATGACCGCAATGCTGTCTCACAACGCATCAATTCCTTTCAGAATTTGTGAAAAGGTTTTGCATTCGGAATCCTATACGATATTGATAGGAAAATGCTTTAGGCACAGTGCCTTGTAATTCACTCAGGAGAACAGAGATGAAGATTCAAACTCTCAGCCGCCTCGGCGGCGCAGCGCTGCTGACCGGAATGGCCGTCTTTGTACTGTCTTCACCAGCCAGCGCGCTGACCATGGCAGAATGCAGCACCAAATATCAGGCTGCTAAAGATGCTGGTACACTGGGCAATATGAAGTGGAATGATTTCCGTAAGGCGCAATGCGGCACTGATGCTGCTGCCACTGCGCCTGCTGCAGCTCCGGCCGCTCCTGCAAAACCTGCCAAGCAGGCTGCTGCGCCTAAAGCTGATGAGCCAAAAGGCCTGACTATGCAGCAATGTTCTGCAAAATATAAAGCAGCACAGGAATCAGGTCTCGCGACCGGTCTGAAATGGAATGCTTTCCGTAAGGAAGAGTGTGGTCCAGGAGCAGATCCTGAAAAAGTAACTTCGGTTTCCACCAAGGAGCCGGCTGCTCCAACGACCGCTGCGCCAAGCGGTGTGAAGTTCCCATCGGCGGTTTCCAGCAAATATGCCAGTGAAACTGAAGGCAAACAGCGTATGAAAACCTGCCTTGACCAGTATTATGCCAATAAGAGCGCAAATTCGCTCAATGGCCTGCGCTGGATCCAGAAGGGCGGCGGTTACTACAGCCTCTGCAATGCGCGCCTGAAGGGTAATTCCTGATAGCTCATTCTGCTAATCAGTTATGAAACGAAAATAGCCGCCTCAATTTTGAGGCGGCTATTTTTATATGAATCCTGCGATATGTGACGAATTCTAAAGCTTATTGAGCAGCTTCGGTTTTCTTGACCGTTTTCGGCTTGGCTTTTGTCGTCGGCTTGGTTGTTTTCTTCACTGTCCGCTTTGGTGCTGTGCTTGGTGCAGTTGCGGATTTAGCCATCAATTTTTTAGCCTGCGCACACCAGTTCTCGCGTTCTGCGCGACCTGCAAAACCGGTACTGCGGTTGAGCCAGCCAATTTGCAACTCATTCAGATCTGCCAGCTGGTCATAATGAAAAATGCCGATAGTAAATAGTTTGCTTTGAATAGCTTTACCAATACCATTGATCAAAGTCAGATCATCGGCCGTACCATTACGTGGTTTTTTGAGAAGATCCGGCTCTGTAGCTGGTTGTGGTACCACAATAGTTTCCGGTTCGCTGGCAAGTGGCGTTGTATTTTCAATGTGCAGTTTTTCGCTTTTCGCCGGAATTGGCACAATTTGCGGAGCTGTTGTTGTGATCGGTTTGCTGTGAGCAGGACCAACCGGTTCAGCAGCAGGAATGATTTTTTCTTGCGTTTTCACTGGAACAACCTGTTCAGGTTGTTTGTCAGCATCAGTTTGCTTTATCTCTGGCACAACCATTTTAATGGATAGCGGAGCAGGGGATGCTTTTGGTTGTGCAGGTTTTTCACTGGCAGCCTTGACCGGTGCAGGAGATTTCGCTGGCGGAATTGTATTGGTTGCCGGCTGTTTGGTGTTTGGACTAATGAACTTGCTGTAAAGCAGACCAAGGAGAAATACGATTACACCGGCCAGTGCGATCCAGAGTAAATAATCCATATAAATCTCCTTATGATTGTTATCCGCTGCACAAACTGAATAGCGCAATAATTATGGCATATTCAGGCTCTGGACTGATTATTGTTCATTGGTTTTAGAACAGGCCAGAGACAATGTGTGCTGTGAAATATAGCAGATCGCGGGCAACTACAAAATGCTGCGCTTTAGAAAGCGTGGGGATAAATTCTGATTTGAAAATCTAACGGTGTGTGTGCAGGCTTTTTTGATGCCTGAAAACAGAAAACCCGGCAGTAAAAACTGCCGGGTCTCTGTAACCTCGCGGTCTGTTTTAAGCTTATAAAGCTTAGAACGAACGCTGGAAGCGGATCATACCACCGATAGCATCCTTAGGAGCTTCGCCGGCCAGACGTACTGGATGATCTTTCTTCCAAGAAGTGTAGGATACTTCTGGAGTGATTGTGAAGCCTGGAACCAGCTGGTAAGCTACGTTAGCTGTAGCAGCGGTTTTGCCCCAATCTTCGTAAGCAACCTGTACGTTGAATGTAGCTTTGTCAGTTGCGCGGAATTTCGCACCACCCCAAACAGCCCATTCACCACCGAACGAACCGTACATACCAACGTTTTCTTCATAAGAAGCGTAAGCACCCTGTACCCATACGGAGAACTGGTCTGTTACGTTTACATCGAGACGTACTTTAGCTGCCCACTCTTCAAGCAGAGCGTCGTAAGCTGCAACACCAGCGATCGAACCCCAAGCCTGTTCGAATTTCAGACCACCAACAACGTGTGGCATGTAATCGTCGATGCGGTTGTTCCAGCTAGCAGTTGTTGCTACGCCATTTGCATCAACAAATGTGTACTTGGAGTCTTCGCCACCCTGTTCGGCAGAGATGATTGCCGAGAAACCGTTGCCGCCTGTGAAGGTGTAGCTGATCAGGTTGGTGTTCGATGCACCTGGGAATACAACGTCATCGTTGATTACGTCGCCGAGGTAGCCAGTGAAGCTCTGGAATGCAGAGTCGGTTTTACCGATCATCAGGCCGCCGAGCTGAATGTAAGCGTGCTTCAGAGTGTTTTCACCCTGTTCGCCATCACCAAAGTTGAAACGGTTTTCTGTGAAAGTTTTCAGAGTACCGAGTTCTGTTTCAGTCGCTGTGTGTGTGCGCAGTGTGAAACGTGTGTTGGTGTTCCATGTTTCACGATCTTTACCGGTGTAAACATTGTCGCCGCCTTTGAAATCAGCGCGAACGTAACCGGAGATACGCAGGCATGTTTCTGTGCCTGGAATGTAGAAGTAGCCAGCGCCGTATGCATCGCAAACGCGTACATATTCAACAGCTTCTGGTTCTGGTGCAACGATGGCGTCGGCAGCCTGAGCGCCGGATACTGCAACGAGGGCTGCAGCGGAGCCGAGAAGAAGGCTCTTAATGTTCATTTCTGACCTCCAGTCAGAAACAAAAGAGAAATCAAATTTCTATTTATATTCAAATACTTGCTTAATTCTTAAAAAAGAGATTTATAAAAACAGCTTTTTTCCATGCCAAAAGAGAAGCATTAAAACGATAAAAATCGGTCAGAGATTTCTGCCGATTTCATAGGAAAATGATAAAATGGAAGCTGCTGGGATAGCGATTTTAAAAAAAATCGCACCATTTGAAACATCAATTTTAGATTGGATTTCATAATGGCGGAGAGGATGGGATTCGAACCCACGATACCCTTCCGGGTATACTCCCTTAGCAGGGGAGCGCCTTCGACCACTCGGCCACCTCTCCGGTAAAGGCGCAATAGCTGGTAATAATCGCGAGTTCAAGCACTTTACGCAGAAACTTGAAAAAAATCTGCATCATCAACAGGCTATCATTAATAAAAGCATCAAAATCGTAGGTTTTTGAATAATTTCTCTCTGATAACAGGTTCGGCGAAACAAGAAAGCCGCAGTCGCAGAATCAAAAATCAGAATCAATCCGCGAATAAGGTGACGGAATCAATTCCCGCATAATTTGGATGAATGGGATGCTTTTGCCCCTAAGATTGCCTCTATAACCTTATCATCAGGCATGAAGGTCAATTGGTGTTATCAAGCCACTAATGAGTAGGTGATTTGCGTTAAAAAATGAAAAACCCCGCAAAATAAGGTTAATTCGTCTTAACCTGTATAAACAAAACATAAATGAAATCCACAGCCTAGAGCCAGTTTCGTGTCTTTTCTGCAACACGATATGCCGATAGCAACAACTCACTCCCTACTTATGCGTTTTCGGTGTTGCAACGAAAACGAGCCTGAGTATCTTGAGGGCAGAAGAAGGAGCGCTTCGGTAGCGACTTTTTCACCCAAGGGGTATGGGGACAGGTTGTCCTTCAGCCAAAATAAAATGCCCAGACCCATTTAAAACTTTGACTGGAGGTCAGAAATGAACATTAAGAGCCTTCTTCTCGGCTCCGCTGCAGCCCTCGTTGCAGTATCCGGCGCTCAGGCTGCCGACGCCATCGTTGCACCAGAACCAGAAGCTGTTGAATATGTACGCGTTTGTGATGCATACGGTGCTGGCTACTTCTACATTCCAGGCACAGAAACTTGCCTGCGCATCTCTGGTTATGTCCGTATGGATCTCTCCGCAGGTGATAACGCTTATTCTGGTAAAGACCGTAAGACATGGGGTACCAACACCCGTTTCGGTCTGCGTACACACACAGCGACAGAAACAGAACTCGGTACACTGAAAACCTACACTGAAAATCGTTTTAACTTCGGTGACGGCGTTGACGGTGAAACAAATGGTAAGAACGCTCTGAAGCATGCTTACATTCAGCTTGGTGGCCTGATGATCGGTAAAACCGATTCAGCATTCCACACCTTTACCGGTTACCTCGGCGATATCATCAACGATGATGTTGTTGATGCGGGTGCATACAGCACAAATCTGATCAGCTACACCTTCTCCGGTGGTAATGGTTTCTCGGCAACAATCTCCGCTGAACAGGGCGGCGAAACATCTGAAATTACAGTTATTGATCCTGTAACCAATCTGCCAGTTGCCCTTACTTGGAATAACAAGACAGACGACTACATGCCACACATCGTTGGTGGTCTGCGTTTCGAACAAGCTTGGGGCGGTATCGCAGCTGTTGCAGCTTACGATGCTCTGCTCGAAGAATGGGCAGCTAAAGTTCGTCTCGATGTAAACGTAACAGATCAGTTCTCCGTATGGGTACAGGGCGGCTATGCTTCTTATGAAGAAGCTGTAGGCATGTATGGCCGTTGGGGCGGTGACTGGGCTGTTTGGGGTGGCGCGAAATTCAAAGCTACCGACAAAGCTACATTCAACGTACAGGTTGCTTACGAAGATTGGGGTAAAACCGCTGTTGCTGCTAACGTAGCCTACCAGTTGGTTCCAGGCTTCACAATCACTCCTGAAATCAACTACACCAAGTGGAAAAACGATCATCCAGCTCGTGTAGCTGGTGGCGAAAAAGACGCTTTCGGTGGTATGATCCGCTTCCAGCGTTCTTTCTAAGCCATTGGTTTAGTTTAAGAAGAGTACCAGCGGCATATGTCGCTGGTATTTTCGTCTCAGAGGAGGCGTTCAAGCGGGGACCATCTGTAACAAGATGCGCTTTTTTATAAAAAACGATGTAAGTTTTTAGTACGTGAAGGGCAGATTTAAAGCTTTTTTGAGAGGGGGCGTCAGAAACTCAACCAAAGTGGTTATCCTATGCTGCTCTATCAAAATTGCTGTCCGGACTTGTTTTATTTTTGGGTTAGCTCTAAGACTCCTGACCATTCAAACGGCTGGGGGGCCATATGATGGAGCTGAATCGGGACATCTATATCGATAATTCTGAGAGTTTTACGCCTGTAATCGGTTATAATCTCAGCTTTACGTCTTCAAATACAAAAACACATCGTATTGTGAATCAGTACACCGTTACTGAACTGTCCGAGCGCTATCTCAACATATTATGGGATGATGGGTCTCATAAATACAATGTGAGATTGTTTCTCGGTGAAATAAATGAAATTCTGAAAGGGGAGCGTTTCAGTGGCTTTAGTCAGGAAATGCTCGACAGAATTATAGGCTCCCTGCGTGAACGCAATAACAGCAATGCAACCATTAATAGAAAAATGGCTGCACTTAGCAAGTTACTGCGAAAGGCGTATAAGATGGGGGACATCTTTAGCCTGCCGGAGTTCATTCGACAGAAAGAGCGGGCAGGGCGAATTCGTTTTCTTGAGCTTGAAGAAGAGGCGCGACTGTTTGCAGCGATCAAAAAGCGCTGTGAAAACAGTTATCGTTTGGCCGTTTTTCTGGTCGATAGTGGATGTCGTTTAGGTGAAGCAATCGGTCTGACGTGGAATGATCTTCAAGATTCCCGCGTTACCTTCTGGCTGACAAAATCGAACCGCAGCCGTACAGTTCCTTTGACAAAGCGTGCAAAAAAAGCCTGTAAAATACCGGTTGAGCGCCATAAAGGGCCGTTTTCCATGCTGACTCAGGTTGAGTTTCGCGCTGTATGGAATGACGCCAAATATGAAGTCGGACTTGGTACGGATACACAGGTTGTTCCGCATATTCTTCGCCATACTTGTGCATCACGTCTGGTGCGTGGGGGGATTGATATCCGTCGTGTTCAGATGTGGCTGGGTCATCAGACATTGCAAATGACCATGCGTTATGCACACCTTGCGACAAACGATCTCGATAGTTGCGTAAAAGTGCTGGAAATTCGCTGAGAATATCCTATTTGCGGAAACAAGTGCATGATTATACAGGAAAATCAGCCAGAGAGGCTGATTTTATCCTGAGTGAAACTTATTAATTACAATAAGTCTTTTTGTGCAGTCTCTTGTTGAGTTCGCAGTTGCTACCACTATGCCCATGCTCTGTTTTGAATATGGGCAGTACCTTCGTAGCAGATGTTTTTCGAAGAGAGATGTAAAATTCTTTGCTCAGTTCTTTGTCGCTATCGATGACTAAGTCGCGCAATATATTGGCTGATTATTGTCAAAGCCACACCGATAAAGAGAAGTGTGGTGTCAATCTAAACCATTGATAAAGCCTGAAATTAGCTGCATTGATAGCAAACTGGTTTATCAGGTTATAGGATTTACGATATGGCTGCTGATATTGAGCGTCTCTTTCTGTTTTTTGCCGGTGCTTCCGGCGCCATAGCAATGGCAAGTTATGCAGCGTCTGCCCATGGCGATCACGCCTTTTTGGGCGTTGTTGCACCGATTCTGCTTGGTCATGCGGCAGCTTTTATTGGCTTTGCAGTTCTTAGCGCTGGGAGTCGCGCTGTTTATTGGGCGGGCATACTGGTGCTTATCGGGCTTGCATTGTTTGCAGGTGATTTGATTCTACGCGATCTGACAGGCAATAAGCTGTTTGCTATGGCCGCACCGGTTGGCGGTACATTGATGATCGGCGGCTGGCTGATGACAGCTTTAACCGCCTTTATACCGGCTAAAAAGCCGTACTGATATCTGCTGTTTTATGTGCTCGTGCTTCCAAACATAAAGCATCCGGCTAGAACATTGTATTATAATAAAAAAAGCAACGGTGTTACACGTCAAGCACCGTTGCGTTTATTTCTCGCATTCTTGCGTTTAGAATGATGATCATTTTGCGCATGACAGCAACAAGGGCGACCT
>JAHREI010000008.1 GCA_021733665.1 Bacillus subtilis | reverse complement strand
GTCGTCGCTGCATCCGCTGGCGGATTGGCAATCGTCACGGTAATCGCAACAGAACCGGCGGCCTCACTCGCATTGACAACACCGTCACCGGCAATCGTGCCGACACTCACCGTCGTGCCACTGGTATCGGGCGGTGTAATATCATCCGCTGTCCAGCTTTCATTACCCGTGCCGCTGTTACCCGCAGGGTCTGTCACAACAACACTGACATCACCGTCCGGCTGAACACCCGGTGCTGTCGCACTCCATTCACCCGTACCGTCTGCTGTCACCTGCGTCTGCGTACCATCCGGCCAGGTCACTGTCACATCAGAATTCGGCTCTGTTGTGCCTGTTGCCGTCGGGATATTGTCGCCTTCCGGATCGCTCAGAACAAACTCTGCACCCGGTGCTGTCACATCAACACTGTAATTGACAGAGCCTGTCACCGGATCAGCATCATTGCCTGCAGCATCTGTGAACACGGCTTCTGCTGTCACCGTCGGGGTGGTTGCGCCCGCAAGCACACTGCCCGGAACAGACGCCGTCCAGGTGCCGTCGCCATTCGCCGTTGCCGCATAAGGCACACCGTCAACCAGAACATTGACCGCTGTCGTCGCTGCATCCGCTGGCGGATTGGCAATCGTCACGGTAATCGCAACAGAACCGGCGGCCTCACTCGCATTGACAACACCGTCACCGGCAATCGTGCCGACACTCACCGTCGTGCCACTGGTATCGGGCGGTGTAATATCATCCGCCGTCCAGCTTTCATTACCCGTGCCGCTGTTACCGGCAGGGTCGGTGACAACAACACTGACATCACCGTCCGGCTGAACACCCGGTGCTGTCGCACTCCATTCACCCGTACCGTCTGCTGTCACCTGCGTCTGCGTACCATCCGGCCAGGTCACTGTCACATCAGAATTCGGCTCTGTTGTGCCTGTTGCCGTCGGGATATTGTCGCCTTCCGGATCGCTCAGAACAAACTCTGCACCCGGCGCCGTCACATCAATTGTAACAGCACCGAGAGAGCCATTCGAACTGATATTGCCTGCCTGATCAATTTGGCGAACGAGTACATCCCCGTCCTGATAGTTACCCGATGCTAATTCAAAACTATTACCTGTCCCTTTTTGCCAGGTTTTACCGCCATCAATACTATATTCCCAAGTTGCTCCGGCTTCCAGATTACTAACGATGACATTACCGTCTTTCGTTATGCCGTCACCAACAATACCAGTATCATTTTCAAGTTTGACGACAGGAACTTCCGGAGGGGTATGATCACTTTCACCAGGTTGTCCACCAGGCTTTTTGTCCCCTCCTCCACTGGAGCCTCCTCCTGCGATGGCGGCACCCACTGCACCGAGGCCACCTAACCCCAGCAAAATCGGCAAGAGCCCCCGATCTCTATCTACAAGCTGATCAACGGATTGGATCTCGGAGAAATTAAAATCTGCTAAACCATCAGAATGGTGCCCAGCCCAAAGCTTTCCATCACCATCTTCAAAAACAAGATCATTATCTTGATTGTTATTAAAATGCTTATAAAAATTAACAATGCGTATTGTTGTACCATTATGCAGATGAATTAAAAGATCTTCACCTGTTCGCTGAAAATCGGCCACAGCACGAGGACTAAGCGCCAGCTTAACAATACTGGGTTCGGATAATGTAATATTGTTTCCAGAAAAAGTACTGATGTCACCATTATTTTTTTGCGTAACAACAACAAGCATAGCGTTCTCCTCGCTTAATTAAAAGCAAAGAAAATCGACAGGCATAAACTACACATATGAAAGTGGATTTAATAATAAAGTATACTAAAAATATACATTGCATACAAAGCTTTAAAAAATACGTCCCCCCAATTTCACTGGCGTTTTTGTTCGATTTTCAAAGCCAAAGTTCCCATTTCATAATGAACTTGATTATAATTTCATAATCTATGCAAATATCGACTTTTTTTGTATAAAATTATTATTTTTTTAAAATAATTTATTATTTTATGCTTATATTCGAAATTTTCGACGGAAAGCTGCAGGCGAGATACCTAAACTACGATTAAACAAGCGCGTTAAATGAACCTGATCAGAGAAACCGCACTCCTGTGCAATCTCTACAATTTTAAGTTCTGTTTCCGACAACAGTATTCTCGCCTTTTCGATACGCCTTTGTATTATGTATTGATGAAGTGTTACCTGCATCGTTGCCTTAAATAAGCGTGAAAACTGAGCATACTTAATACCACTCATTGCTGCGAGCTGTTCAGCAGATATATTTTTGTGAAGATTACTTTCAATAAAATTGAGCGTTTTTTGAAGTGAATTTTGATTTAATTCGTTATTATTTTTCTTTTCTGGAACAGATAATGCAGAATATTTTTCAAAAATCTCAGCAACAATAGCATATGCGAGATATGTCACCTTAATTCCAGATAAAGATTCACCAACAACAGATGCTTCAATAATTGATTTAATTGAGTTTGTTAAAAAATTATTTTTAATAGATAATTTACAATTAAAATTGTAAAAATTATTATTCTGTGTAAATATATCAAAAGAAACATTTTTTACAATTTTCTCAGAAATAATAAATGCAGCAATTTTAACATTTGATTGCAGTTTTACTTCAAAATATGTATTCGGCGATAAAATTAAAATTTCATCACGCACTAATTTAAAATCATTTTTCCTATCATTTATAATACAAGCCCCATTCATTTCACCATCAATAACCATCAACATCAACAAAGAATTTGTTTTTGGGAATTTGTAATTTACGGCTTCAAGAAAATACATATTCAAACAAACACCATCCCAATTGAGATTAGCGCTTGTATTAATTAAATTTAAATTCGAGATATCAACACAACATGTATAATTATTATTCATATCCCCCTCGAATTGCCTTACTCTTCTCATGAATAATAAGAGTCCTGCCGACGACTGCATTGCAAAAAAGATCAATCAATCGATTCTAGAATTATTTTTAATTATTTCGAATCGAACACTTTCCATAATGACTACAATAATAAAAAAGATCGATATAAATTGTTATTTTTACGCAATTATATCGCCCAAAACAACGAATGCTTCTCAAAATTAAAGCGATATTTGACGGAAACAATAACGCATAGAACAGGAAAATAGGTTTACGTATAAATTGGTAATTCATTCCATGTCATTCGGTTTAGAATGGAGTTTGCAATTTTAACGACCCCCTCTCAGACAGGGAATAATTTTGTCCATAAGGCTGTGAAAATGTCTCGGACTATGCAAATCGCATCGTCACAACATGATAAAAATTTGCATAAACTGCCTGCAACCATAAGAAATGACTGCAGGCAGCGATGTCAATTTAGGCTTCAAAACGATCAAAGCCGATATATTTTACTTCACAAACAAACCTACTCCCGGAGCGATCGACCAGCCCATCGTCATCCAGAAAATCAGGAAGAGTGTCCAGACGATCAGGAAGCCCATCGCAACAGGTATTGTCATCGAAGCCAATGTCCCGATGCCCGCATCTTTCTGATAGCGCTGCAAATAGGCCAGACAAACTGCAAAATACGGGCTCATCGGTGAAATAATATTGGTAGCAGAATCCGCGATTCTGAATGCGGCCTGTACGAGAGCCGGCTCAAAACCAACCAGCATCATCATCGGCACAAAAATCGGCGCCATGAGCGACCACTGTGCAGAACCCGATGTGATGAAAATATTCATCACTGCTGCCAGTCCGATAAAGGCAACCAATAGTGGTGTACCGCCAAAACCGCTGGTATCCAGCAAATGGGAACCGCCAATAGCAATCCACTCACCGAGATTGGTCCATTTAAACCATGCCAGAAATTGTGAAATTGCGAAGAACAGAACCAAAGTTGGTGCCAGTTCTTTAATGGCTTCCGCCATATAGCCGATGGCATCTCGTCCGTTTTTAATTTTTCCGGTTGTTTTACCGTAAATCCAGCCGATCACCACAAAGTAAAGACCGAACAGTGCAACAGCGCTATCCAGCAAAGGTGAAGGTACCAGACCGCCTTCCGCATTACGCAATGGTGAACCGGCAGGCCAGACTGCAGCAACGACAAGCGCAATCATAATGATACTTGCCCAACCAACGCGCTTCAATCCTTTGATTTCCAAAGTATCCGGCTGGGTCAGCTTTAATTCAACATCGCCCGTATATTTGCCGACCATCGGCTCAACAATACGTTCAATGATGAATGCACCAACAAAAGACATCAGCAATGCAGACGCCGCAATAAAATAATAATTGTCGAGCGGTGATACATAGGCCTGTGAGTCAATTGTTTGTGCAGCACTGGTGGTAATACCCGAAAGAATAATATCGGTCGGGGTGATCAGAATGCTCGCATCATAACCGGCACCAACGGCAACATAACCCGTTACAGCACCCACAAGCGGATTGCGACCCATCGCCTGAAAGATAATTGCCGAAAGCGGTATCAGGATAATATAGGCAGCATCTGAGGCAACATGGCTGCACATACCAACAAAAAAGATAACAAATGTTGTCAGATAACGCGGCGCTTTAATAACACTGACCTGCATAAAAGCAGCAATCAGACCAGTCTTATCAGCAATACCAACCGCCAGCATAATCACGACAATAATGCCTAATGGCGGAAAGCTGATGAAGTTTTTTGCAATCGATGTAAGAGCAAATACGACACCCTCACCGGAGATCAGGCTTTTAACTGCAACTTCTGCGCCGGTCTTAGGATTGATGCCTGTCCCACCAAAATTCGCCAAAATCCACGAGAAAACAGCGACAATCAGGCAGAGCCATAAAAATAATATAAAAGGATGGGGCAGTTTATTGCCCGCACGCTCTATTGAGTTGAAAAGTTTCTGCATCTTCATGCTCTCCCGGATCTCTGCAATGCCCCTCCAAAACGAGCGCACTGCATTATCTTATTCAGATCAGTTAAATTGATATTTTTTTGCGCCAGGTCTTTATTGATTAATCAATAGTTTACGGGCAATTCCGACAAACATACCGGCTGCTACAGGTAAAATTTCATCACGGAAATTATATAAAGGATGATGCAGATAAGCGCTGTCTTCGCCATTACCGACAAAGAAGAAACTACCCGGCCGCTTTTCAAGATAAAATGCGAAATCCTCCGCCCCCATGGTCGGCATTTGATGCATTTGGCTTGTATTATCTTTACCGAATAATTCATGGGCCGTTTCGACAACCAATTCGGTTTCAGCAACTGAATTTACCAAGGATGGTATCCGCAAAGTTCTGTTGATCTCACATTGCGCGCCGTGTGCTTCACAAACATGAGCAATGACTTTACGCAATTCCCTGTCAATGATCTCAGCCGCTTCCGGTGACCCGTCACGCGTATTAATCACCATGCTCGCCTGACCCGGAATAATATTACCAGCTGTCCCGCCATTAAATTGCGTAACAGTGACAACACCGGCATCGAGCGGTGACAGGCGACGTGATATAACACTCTGTAATGACTGAATAATACCGGCACCAACAAAAATTGGATCAATCGCCAGATCCGGCCGCGAAGCATGCCCGCCTTTGCCTGAGATTTTCACTTCATACAGTGTATTACCACCCATCGCAGAACCGGCTTTTGTAATGACATGACCAAGAGCATAACCCGGGCGATTGTGATAGCCGAAAACTTTCTCGACACCATCAAGTGCGCCCTCTTCGATCATTTGAGCTGCGCCCTTGCCCACTTCTTCAGCCGGCTGGAAAAGCAGTTTTATCTGACCATTGAGCTGCGAATGATCTTCCGCAAGTTTGCGCGCTGCCAATAATAATGTAGCTGTATGTCCGTCATGGCCACAAGCATGCATTTTTCCATCAATCGTTGAAGCATAAGGCAGGTTTGTCTCTTCCTGAATAGGCAAGGCATCCATGTCTGCACGAAAGCCGATCACCGGACCGGCTCTGCCTGTATCAAGCGTTGCGACAATACCGGTACCGGCGACATTTCTGCGTAACGCATAACCATAGCGCTGCAAAAATTCCGCAACCAGATCCGACGTCGAAAACTCTTCAAACTTCAACTCAGGAAAGCTGTGCAGCTGACGACGAATGGATGTCGCTTCCTCAATTGCCTCAGCACTAAAGATAGCCATGTAACTTTACGCTCCTCCTCGCCGATGCCTGCATCGCCGAACCTTCATAAAAATTCCGGCAGTCATAGCAACGGAAAAGCATTGCAACAATTTCATAAATGCGTAAGCATCATTGCAATAAAGGCAAAGGTAGATGAAATGCAACATTTAGCACTGCGATACTTTCAGGAAGTTGCGCGAACAGGCTCCATCACAGAAGCTTCGTTACAGCTCAATGTGTCAGCCTCGGCTATAAGCCGCCAGATCACCAAACTGGAGCAGGATTTGAATGTTGCATTATTCGAACGCCGTCCGCGCGGCATGGTTTTGAGTCAGGCCGGAGAGCTGCTGTCGCTACACGTCACCCGTCTGACATTGGATACTGAGCGTGCGCTTGCTGATGTCAAAGAAATGCATGAGATCCAGCGCGGCATTGTCAAAATTG
Source organism: Bacillus subtilis (assembly GCA_021733665.1). Classification (GTDB taxonomy): domain Bacteria; phylum Pseudomonadota; class Alphaproteobacteria; order Rhizobiales; family Rhizobiaceae; genus Pseudochrobactrum. Next base: position 143,338 of record JAHREI010000008.1, on the reverse strand, counting down.
CCACCTATGAGGGTTTCTCAATTCTGGTGCTGGCCGAAATCATTGCGCAGTTTCAGCAACAATTTCCATCAGTTGAAATTCAGGTTTGGGTTGGCAACTCGATTGATATTTGTCAAAGGATTAGCAATGGCCAATCAGACATTGGTATTGTTTATAGTTATGCAGCCCCGTCGCATCTGCAGGCTGAGTTTATCACTAAACGCCCGATTTATGTATTGATGCCACCAGATCATCCCTTGGCACAATATGAAGAAGTTACCCTTGCAGAAGCTGTTCAATATCCGTTTGCCTTACCAGACACTGACCGCACACAACGACATCTGATCAATACCGCTCTGGCCAGTACGGGCTTGTCAATTGATCCGGTTTTTTCTTCTAACTCTATGGCAACATTACTGACTTACGCACAAAAAACAGGCTGTTTACTTTTCTCCAGCTCTGACATGCGTGAAACAAACGGATTTCTCACCAATGCAAAATCCGTAAAAATCGATAATCCGATTTTGCAATCAAGTGTTGCGCAGGTCATTACTATGAAAAAGCGTCAGCTGCCTGTTTCAGTTAAGGCATTCTTGGATTGTTTAAATAAAATGATGAACGGCTCACCCGAACAATCATCAAAAGATACAAATACATTATCGCAATAAGAAACGCGTTTTTGCCACTGAATTTACTATTCATTGCACATATCTTCACCTCCGATGACGCTATATTCACCGGAGGCAAGTACAAGCGGCTATATTACCCGGTTAATGGTTGAGAACACGACGCAGGAAATCTTGAGTTCGTGCTTGCTGCGGCGCACCCAACACGTCCTTGGCTGCTCCCTGCTCCACGATAACGCCGCCGTCCAAGAACAACACCCGATCCGCAACATCACGGGCGAACCCCATCTCATGGGTCACGACAAGCATTGTCATTCCCTCTTCGGCAAGGCTGCGCATCACATCCAGAACATCTCCGACCAGTTCCGGATCCAATGCGGATGTCGGCTCGTCGAACAAAATTGCTTGTGGACGCATTGCAAGTGCCCGAGCGATTGCAACACGCTGCATTTGTCCGCCTGAAAGCTGCCCCGGATAGTAGTTCGCTCTTTCTCCAAGCCCGACACGCTGCAGCAGGTGCATGCCATAGTCACGTGCTTCCGCCCGGTTTTCACCTTTTACATAAACCGGCCCCTCAATCACATTTTCAAGTGCCGTGCGATGCGGAAACAGATTGAAACGCTGAAATACCATTGCCATCTGCGTGCGGATTTCTTTAATGGCAGGCACTGTTGCATCTACAAGCTTGTTCTCGATGAGAATTTCACCATGCTGATAAGTTTCAAGGCCGTTCAGGCAGCGCAGAATGGTAGACTTTCCGGAACCTGACGGGCCGATAAGACAGACAACTTCGCCCTTTTTCACCTCAGCATTAATGCCTTTCAGAACTTCAAGCTGGCCAAAAGATTTGCGGACATTCTTTATCTCGATCATCGCCATAATCAGTGCCCCTTCTTTTTACCAAAACGCTTTTCAAGGTGACTGACGAACAACATCAGCGGCAGACTAAGGCAGAGATAGAACATTGCAACGAGTGTATAGACACTCATATTCTTAAATGTAGATGAGGCAAGTATCTGACCTTGCAGGGTAAGTTCAGCAACCGTGATCGCTGAAGCCTGCGAACTGTCTTTGAGCATCATCACAATAATATTGCCATATGGCGGAAGAATAACCCGCACGGCCTGAGGCAGGATGACACGACGCATGGTCATGAACCAGCCCATACCAATTGAGAGGGCTGCTTCTGTCTGACCAAAATCGATTGCTTCAATACCAGCACGGAAATTTTCAGCCTGATAGGCAGAATAAGCAATACCAAGACCAATAATACCGGCTTGTAACGCAGATAACGAAATGCCGAATTCAGGCAGCACAAAATAAATGTAAAACAGCTGCACAAGAATAGGGATACCGCGAATAATATTAATAAATGTCGCAGCAATTGCAGAGAGCCATACAATACCGGACACACGCATCAGCGCCCAGACAAGCCCCAGCACAGTAGAAAGCACAAGAGAGCCGATTGTTACAAGAAGCGTAAACTTAACGCCTTGCATAAGAACCGGAAAGAACTCGCCGACATCTATGAAAAAATTTTGCATTTCACTTAAACTCTGCTTCAAAACAGACCGCCGGTGATGACATCACCTTGACGGAGACAGCTCCATCACCGGCATTACTTCATTCGGGGGTACATTCTTTGGAAACGGTTACTTCAAACCAAATTTTTTAAGGATTGCATCCAGTGTACCATCCGTCTTGATGCGCTTGATCGCTTCATTGACTTTCGGCATCCGCTCATCACCTTTACGCAGGGCAATACCGAATTCTCCTGCAGCAGATGCTACATAGCTATCGACCATCTTCACCTTCGGGAACTGCCCCTGAGCGATATAATAAGCAGCCATAGGGCCGTCTGCGATACCTGCATCAATGCGACCAGCATTCACATCAGCCATAATATCAGGGATGCCTTTGTAAATTTTCACTTCACTGAAAAGACCGCTCTTCTGGAACAGATCAACAAAAGTCGTACCAACCTGCACGCCAATTGTCTTACCCTTCAGATCCTCATATTTCGTGTAAGTCACTTCGTCAGATGACGGAACAAACAACCCCTCACCATAACCGTAAACAGGATCCGAAAAATCGACAACTTTGGCACGTTCAGCCGTAATGAACATAGCAGAAGCAATCATGTCGATTTTGCCGGATGTCAGAGACGGCACCAGTGCGGAAAACTGCACGGTTTCAAATTCCGGTTTGATATCCAGATCACCCTGAATAGCCTTGACCACCTCCACAAGTACGCCGTCCATTTCTTTGGTCTGCGTGTTGAGGAATGTAAATGGTAAGCCTGTCGGCGATGAGCCGACCTTAACAACATCCTGTGCCATTACAGGCGCGGCTCCGATCAGAAACGCAGCTAGACCAAACCCTAAAATTGACTTGAAACACATGGCATCCTCCTACCAAAATGCAATGACCGGTCATTTACGACTCTTAATTCTCACTTCATTTTTAACAAAGTGAACAATTTGGTCAAGGTATTTCAAAATACTATTCATAAATTTCTCCTGCATGAATTTCAAAATCAGAAAATAATTCATATAATCCATTGATAAATATCAATTTTATGATTTATTCAGAATTTTAAAGAGGTGTATGCTTCATTACTCGCTGCATATAAGGAGCAGTTTTATGCCTGATATTTTTTTAGTTTATTGAATTTACTGAAATTTTGACGCAGAATAATTAAAACACCCTGCAGCCTGATTCAAACAACTGCGTAAAAACGCAAATAAAGGCCCCTTAAGTGAGCGACAAAGAGTTTTTTCCAGCATCAGAAACCGACAATGACCCAAAAGAAAATGGTGAGGAAATCGGATTTCGTATCCGCAGCCGGCGCCAAGCGCTGGGTTTAACGCTGGGGGATATGTCTGCAGCTTCCGGCTTGTCGACCGGTGCGCTTTCACAGATCGAGCGTGGCATGGTCTCACCAACAGTGCGTACACTTTATACGATTGCCGATGTGCTATCGATGAGCCCTGCTCAACTGATTGATCCGGAAGGTTTTGCAACGGCAGCCCGTACCAACCCATATGTGTTGCGGATGGCGGAACAGCCTGAGATCATCAATGCCGGTGGTGTTATTAAAAAACGCGCATCCCCTGAGATCATTGAATCGTTCAAATCCTTTTTGGTCAGAATTGTACCAGCTGGCAGCTCAGGGGATGAGTGCTACACCCATTCCGGTGAAGAGCTGGGCTATGTCATTTCAGGCAGTTTTACACTGCAAATTGAAGACACCTTCTATCTATTGTCGGCAGGAGACGGCTTTGCCTTCCCTTCCACGATCAAGCATCGGTTTTTCAATAATAGTCCAGATACTGATGCAGTTGTTCTCTGGGTCAACAAACCCGAACAGGATCGGGTAACCATTTAAAAAAACGAGTGCCGGAGGAGGGCAATCGTCACAATGGCAAGCAGTGCTGAGAGTTTTTCACGCTCTGTCTGGTGGAATATAACCAGTGAGCCCAAAACAGATTATCCAAAACTACAAGGGGCAGCAGATGCCGATGTCATTATCATCGGCGGCGGTCTTACCGGACTATCTGCTGCTTTATTTTTGGCAGAACGTGGCCGCAAAGCAATTATTCTCGAAGCCCGCCATGTAGGCTTTGGTGCATCCGGCCGCAACGGAGGTCAGGTCATTCCGGGTCTGAAACACGATCCGGAAGATCTGTTAGCAACCTATGGCACTGAGCACGGCCAGCGCATGATTGAAATGGTAGGAGGCGCTGCCGATCTCGTCTTCGATCTCATCAAAAATCATAATATTCAATGCTCGCCGGTCAGAGCGGGCTGGATACAGGCCGCGCATTCTGAAATGGCAACCACTGCCGTGCATAAACGTGCGCGACAGTGGCAGGCACAAGGTGTGGATGTCGACATCCTCGACCGTAGCGCAATCGCGCAGCTCTCCGGCACCCAGCATTATTTTGGGGGGTGGCGCGATCCGCGCGCTGGCGCAATTCAACCACTCGATTATGCACGAGGGTTAGCGCGAAAAGCCGCTGAAACAGGTGCTGTCATTTATGAAAACTCTCCTGTTATCGGCCTCGCCCGCGAAGGGAGTGACTGGGTTGCCCGCACAGACACCGGCACAGTCCGCGCCCGTGAAGTACTGGTGGCAACCAACGGCTATACCGGCAATCTCGTATCAGGTCTGGAACAAAGCATATTGCCGGTCCAGAGCATGTTGATTGCTACCCGTCCCCTATCCGCCAAATTGCAACAAGAGGTTATGCCGAATGGCGTTGTCCTCTCAGAAACACGCAAGATTGCATTCTATATGCGGCAATCAGCCGACGGACGCTTTCTGATTGGTGGCCGTGGCGCCGTAGGAAACAATGAAAAAGCCGCTTTGATGGAAGCCCTGAAAGCGGGCATGCTTCGCCTGTTCCCGCAGCTGAAAGACGTCGGTATTGATTATCACTGGTCCGGCCATGTCGCTCTCACAATGGATGGATTGCCACATCTGCATAATCCTGAACCGGGTCTGCATGCCATGCTTGGTTATAATGGCCGCGGCATAGCCATGGCGACAACCTTCGGCAAAATTTATGCAGAGCATATCGCTGAAGGCAAGCCGATGATTTACCCCAAAACACCGATCCCCCGCCTTGCCTGGCATGCAATTCGCAAGCCGGTCATGGATATCGGCATCAGGTGGTACTGGATCAAAGACCGTCTCGGTTTCGCATCCAAATAAAAGACTTCATACGAGGAGAACTATACGTGCTTAGGAATGTCATCAATCTTGGTGCAGAACCGGTTTGTGCCCATGATCTGCAACAAGCTATGTCCGCAATATATAATGCGACTGCAGCAGGAGATTTTTTTGGTTATGGCCGCGCGTTGCTCTCAGCACAGGCTGCAAATGCCGTGTGTAAGTACTCTGCTGTGATCATCATGCAAAATGGTACCTTGTCCCTTAAAACAGCAGACGGAACTGCTCTCAAATTGCACCAAGGCGACATCGCCAATATACCTGCCGGAAACATTGAATGGTCTGCTGAAAATGCCGACTGCGTTATTATCCTTTTTCATCACGACAATCCGGAACTGACGCTGGCAAAGCTCGATCTCAGCCATCCGATGTCTGAAGGTGGCGGGCCGAACCCTGCACTGTTAACATCAGCAACTCCGGAAACAGCTCGTCATGAATTCTATGACACAGACGAACTTTCATGGGGTACATGGCGTACAACACCTTATGCCCGCCGCCCGCTCGCATATACTTTTTCCGAAATTATGGCACTGCGCAGCGGAGAAGTGACTTTCGACAATCCGGAAGAAGGCAGTGTTACATTCTCTGCCGGAGACATTTTTCTTGTGCGTCCGGGCGCTGTTGCAAGCTGGAACAACCCTGTCAATCTCGAAAAATTCTGGCTGATCCGCACCGCATAATTAGCTGCCGGTTATCGCCCCTCTCCTGCCCGCACAGAGACCAGATTATGCAAAACAGCCCGATCGATCCAAAGGAACATGAAACCATCGCCGTCATTGGCGGCGGTATCATCGGATTGTTTTCCGCATTATCACTACAAGAGAGCGGCAAACAGGTCATCCTGATTGAACGCGATGAAATAGGCGGTCGTCAGGCCGCCTCTTTCGGCAATGGCTGCTGGATAAGCCCCGGCGCTGTTATGCCTATATCCTATCCCGGATTGTGGCGCAGTGTTCCTCGATTTCTCATGGACCCGAACGGCCCTTTCTCGGTGCGTTGGCAATACTTGCCAAAGCTCGCAGGCTGGCTGTTGCGGTTTATCTGGGCAGGCAGAAACTGGGCACAGATTGAAGATCAGGTTTCTAAGCGCCTGCCTTTGCTCAAGCAGCCAGTACAGCGCTATTTGCAGCTCGGGACGGAAGCGGGTGTTGCTGACCTTATCCGGCAATGCGGCGCTATTTATCTTTACCGCAGCAAAAAAGAGCTTGAAGACGACCAAAGGGGGTGGGACTTACGCAGAGATAGCGGCGTGTCCTTGCAAATCCTCAACGGTGAAGACCTCCGGCAAATTGAGCCTGATTTGTCACCCGATTACCAATACGGCGTTTTAATGCCGGATGCAGCGATGCTGACCGACCCCGGTGCTTTTTGTGCCGCATTGGCAAAATTATTTGTAAAACGTGGTGGTACGCATCTCAAAGGGGAAATCAGTGAATTCATTTTCAATGGCGAGAAACTGACAGGCTTGCGCACAGCGACAGAAGAAGTCCGCTGCGATAAAGCTGTTATTGCTGCCGGTATATGGTCAAAAAAACTGGCTGCACTGTTAGGCGATAAAACCCCGCTTGTCTCAGAGCGCGGATACCACATCACCATTGCTGATCCTGATGTACAGATCAATCACGGCCTGATGCCTGCGGACGGGAAAATGGCCGTCGTTGCCACGACCACCGGCTTGCGTTTGGCCGGACAAGTCGAACTGTCCAGCGTTGATGCTCCTCCCCGTTGGGAGAGAGCGCATATTCAGCTTGGCCATGCCTACAGATTATTTCCGAAACTGAATGCAGCCGGTAAAACCCATGATGTCTGGATGGGGCATCGCCCATCCACACCTGATAGCCTGCCGGTCATATGCAGATCAAAAAAATCACCGGATATTATCTATGCCTTCGGCCACGGACATACGGGAATTTCCATGGCACCGGATACCGGACTGCTCGTGGCCGGTTTGGTTACTGATAATAAAGAGGCTGAAAAATTGTCCGAAAACTATTTAGCCCGCAGATTCTAAACGCATCATTGTTCCGGACACAGAAGCAAAGCCCCGCATAGGCTCCGTACAATTGTTAGCATGGAGTTTATGCGGGATCAGCCTTACAGCAACTTCCCCGGATTCATGATGTTCTGAGGATCCAACAGTTTTTTCATGCGCCGCATCAGATCAAGCGCCGTTGGCGGTGTTGTTGCAACCAGTTCTTCACATTTCAATCGCCCGATGCCATGTTCTGCAGAAATTGAGCCCTTAAAGTCCCGCACCACATCATAAACAGCGCGATTGATTTGTCCGTATATCTTGTAAAAATCGGCAGGCTCCTCACCCACAGGCTGTGAGACATTATAATGCAGGTTGCCATCGCCCATATGACCGAAGCAGGAAAGCCGTGCATTTGGTGCCACTTTCAGAACAGCCTGCCATGCTTGATCAATGAAATCCGGAATAGTCGCGATTGGCACGGAGATGTCATGCTTGATGGAAGCCCCCTCCGGTGTTTGCGCTTCAGACATTGTTTCACGTAAACGCCAGAAGTCAGCAGCCTGCCCGAGATTAGCCGCAATAACGGCATCACCAACCAGCCCTGCTTCAAAGCCTTCCGTCAAAATTTCTTCCATCAATTCTCGCGCATCTTCCGCAGAACGACCGGACGAAATTTCAATAAGCACATACCATGGATAATGATCGCTCAGAGGCATAACAGCACCGGCAATATGCTTCAGCACAAAACTCAGCGAGCGATCAATCATCAGCTCGAAACCTGTCAGATTATTACCTGCGCGTCGTGATGCAAGACGAAAAAGCGCCAATGCATCCCGGACATCATGCAGACCGACCCAGCCGATTTCTTTTCCCTGCGGTTTCGGAGCCAGCTTGAGTACCGCCGCAGTGATAATCCCAAGCGTGCCTTCCGAGCCGATAAACAAGTTTTTCAGATCATAGCCGGTATTGTCTTTCTTCAATTTGCGCAGATCTTCAAAAACTTCCCCGGAAGGCAGCACCACTTCAATACCAAGGCATAAATCCCGCGTGTTACCGTAAGCCAATACGCCGGTGCCGCCCGCATTGGTCGCCAGATTACCGCCAATCTGCGCTGATCCCTGCGAGCCCAGTGACAGCGGAAACAGCAGATTTTCTTTATCCGCCGCTTCCTGCAAGTTTTGGAGAATAACACCGGCCTCCACCGTTACCGTAGCAGACTCGACATCAATCTCCCGAATGCGATTGAGCCGTGATAGTGACAAAACAATCTGACAACCGGATTGATCCGGCATTTGCCCGCCAACCAGTCCGGTATTACCGCCTTGCGGAATGATTGCAGTTCCGGTCTCACTTGCCAATTTCATGATTGCACTGATTTCAGCAACCGTGGCTGGTTTGAGCACAAACGGCGTCTGCCCTGGCCAGAGCTTCAGCGGCTCGTTGATGTAAGGCGCAATATCCTGCTGATCATCAAGTGCATAAGCTTTACCGACAATCGCGGTAAAGCGTTCAAGCAAATGATGATCCGGTATGGAAGTGTTGTTATTGGTATCGGGCATGATCTGTACTGCTTGAAAAATTAATAACCGCGGCTAAGTTCCACTTCACCCTGCAAAGCCGCATTGTTGCGATGATTTTGCAAATTGGCGACAATCGCAGGCACCACCATGTCGATACGGGTAATACAGGCAATATGCGGCGTGAGAAGTATCCGCTGATCCGACCAGAATTTGTGTCCTGCAGGAAGCGGTTCCGGATCTGTCACATCAATCACAGCCGCACGCAGTTGTCCGTTATCAAGTGCTGCAAGCAAATCCTCGTGATGCAGCTGTTTGCCCCGCCCTGCGTGAACAAGTGCTGCACCTTTTGGCAATTGTTCAAAGAGATTGCCGTTGAGCAACCCTTCCGTTTGTGGCGTCAGCGGTAAAAGACAGACGAGAATATCCGTCACCGCGAGAAAATCCTTCAATCCCTCAGCGCCATGATAACAGGTAACACCCTCAATCTGATGCGCACTGCGTGCCCAGCCTGAGAGAGAAAACCCGAGAGGTTTCAGGGCTTCAAGCGCACCTTTACCCAATTCGCCAAGCCCCATTATCCCGACGCGTCTCTGACTTGCTGCAGGCGGAACGGCAACCTGCGCCCAGCTTTCAGTTTGTCTTTGTGCGAGATAAGCAGGCAAATCGCGATGCAGGGCGAGCACGCCCATCGTCACATATTCCTGCATCATTGCGGTCAGCCCCGGATCGACCAGACGCACCAGCCTCACACCTTCAGGCAAAGTTTCTCCCAGAAACTGATCCACGCCTGCGCCGATTGAAAAGACAATTTTCAAAGCCGTATATTGCGCCAGATTTTCAGGGATTTTCCATGTCAGGATATAGCTGACATCCGCAGGGTCAAAATCTTCGCCCGCTAATACAACACTCTGATCCGGCAGCAATGTTCTGAGCTGATTACGAAGAGCCTCACCACGAGCTGCATCAATATTGGCGAATAGTGTCATGTCGTTAACTCCGTATGCTATCAGAACTGATCATTGCGCACATCAAGTGCATCACGCAGGCCGTCACCGATAAAGTTGAAGCTGGTAACTGCGATCGTAATTGTCAGGCCCGGAATAATTGCCAGCCACGGCGCGCTGGCCAGATATTGTTGCGCGCCATTCAGCATATTGCCCCAACTTGGTAGTGGCGGCTGGATTCCATAACCTAAGAAACTAATATAAGCCTCGAGCAGAATTGCGCGGGCAACGGTCAGCGTTGCCGCCACAATAATCGGCCCCATGGCATTCGGCAAAATCTCACGAAACATAATATGCGCATTGCGCAAACCAAGCATCCGGCCGGCGAGCACAAAATCCCGTTCACGCAGAGATTTTACTTCCGCTTCCACAATACGCGCCACTTCCATCCAGCTTGTTACCGCGATGATAACCGTAATCATAACCGGACTTGGCTCCAGCAAGGCAGCCAGTGCCAGCAGCAGGAAAATAGACGGAAAAGACAAAAACGCATCAACAAAGCGCATCAGAACGGTACTGACCCAGCCACCGAAGTAACCTGCCACAACACCAATCACCGTACCGATTACTGTTGAGATCAACATGGCAAAGAAACCGACAAGCAGCGATATGCGTCCGGCATCCAGCAAACGTGCCGCCAAATCCCGTCCCAGCGGATCCGTCCCCAGATAATGCTGGCCGGTTAAGGGCGGTGCAAAACGCGCGCGCAGGTCAATGAAGAGTGCATCATAAGGCAGAATATATGGCCCGATAATACAGGCCAGTGTCAGTGCGGTGATCATGAACAGACCAAGCAGCGCAAGGCGGTGCTGCATGAAACGCTGCACACCTCGGCTGTGCCACCACCGTGGAGCCAGTTTTGCAGATACAATGGCGGTCATTTTATACTCCAGCAGTTCTGTATGTGATAGTTTCCATCGCCATCAGGCCAGACGAATACGCGGATCAACTGTTGCGACAACGATGTCAGCGATCAGATTGCCGAGAAGAACCAGTATCGCTGAGAACATCAGCAGCCCCATCACCACGGGATAATCGTTGTAGCCCAGACTATCGAGGAACAGCCGTCCCATACCCGGCCATGTAAAAACCGTTTCTGTCACCAATGCACCGCTCAGAATGCTCGGCAACTGCACACCTGCAAGGGTGATCATCGGCAGCAGCGCATTACCGACAACATGCTTCATCAGAACACGGCGCTCCGTCAGCCCCTTGGCGCGGGCAGTTTTCACAAATTCCTGATTGATCACATCCAGTGTGGCTGTGCGCATATAGCGGCTCCAGATTGCCACATTAACCAATGACAAAACGACACTTGGCAGGATCAGATGACGGATATAGCCCAGCAGAGTTTCATCACCGATCGTGTACATATTGCCCGCAGGCAACCAGCCGAGTTTGAGAGAAAAAATATAAATGCCGACAAGTCCGAACCAGAATGTCGGGATTGACAGCGCAATCATCGCACCAATCGTTGCCGCATAATCAAATGTGGAATAGCGGTGTGTTGCGCCACGAATACCAATCCATGTGCCAATGGCAATGGACAAAGCGGTTGATGTGCCCATCAGCAGCAAAGTCGCCGGAACATGGCGTGCAATAACACTCAGAACCGGCTGACCATCACGATATGACGTCCCCCAGTCGCCTTGTATCAGACGCCATGCCCAGTCCAGATATTGAACAGGCAATGGCCGGTTCAGACCCATTTGCTCGGCAATGCGATCCATTGCTTCCTGAGTCATACCCGGTGTTAAGGCGAATTGTGACAAAGGCCCGCCGGGTGTCAGGTTCAAAATTGCAAAGCCGGTAATAGATACAATCACAAGCAGTATAATGCTCTGCCATAGCCGGTTAAGAAGATATCCGAGCATATTGGATCCCGTCATTCTGTCATCTGAAACATCTGCTCAAGGCAAACGCGGCTCTGCACTCTCATCTGTAAAATGAGAGTGCAGAAAAATTGGATTGTCAGCGGTTCCAGTAATATTCACCGGCATTCCAGGTATCGATGCGCGTATTGATGTTCGGCTTGATGCCTTCGATCCCTTCTTTATGACCGCGTACAGTCATGGCCTGAAAGATTGGCAGAAGCGGCAGATCTTCACGGATTTTTGCCTGGATCTGATTGTAAATGGCACGGCGTTTCTCAATATCAAAAGTGCGCCCGCCCTCCTCAAGAAGAGCATCAACCTCTTTATTGACATATTGAGCATTGTTTGCACCACGCCCGCCCTGCACAGTAATGGCACCGGAATGGAAGCGCGATGTTACATCCGGATCAGCACCGATCATGTAAATAATGCCGACCAGCACGGTATCGAATTTCGACTGGGTCCAATATTCCCCCCACATCACAGCCGGCGGCAGATTGGAGATGGTCATCTCAATACCAATCTCGGAAAGCGACTGCTGCATGAATTGCTGCGCCTGCTCACGCAGATGATTGCCCGATGTTGTAGAATTGGTGAAACTCAGGCGAACGCCGTCTTTCTCCCGAATACCACCTGCCCCCGGCTTCCAGCCTGCATCATCCAGCAGCTTGCGTGCCAGCTCAGGACTATACTCGTGCTTTGGCAGCTCCGAATTATAATAGAGCGACTCCTTCGGCATGTAAGTTTCAGTCGGCGTTGGCAGACCGTAGTAAAGAGCATCGATAATTGTTTGCTTGTCTATGGCAGCATAAATCGCCTGACGCACGGCAGGGTCTTTAAATTGCGGGCGTTCCATATTCAGGAAAACTGCTTCAACTGTTGCCGATGGCACCAAACTGACAGTCTTACCGGATAGCGATTTCGCCTCCTCATAATTATCCGGCATAATAAACTGAGAGCCGATAATATCGATATCACCACTTTTAAATTGCGTATAAAGCACGGTGAGATCGGGGATGTATTTATAAATCAGTTTTTCAATATAAGGACCGTCACCGTAATATTCTGTATTGGCAACGAGCTCCAGATGGTCACCGGCAACACGCTGCGACCACTTAAAAGGCCCTGTACCAATCGGCGCATTGTTGAACGCTGCCGTATTACGATCTGCCTCCGGCTCCAGAATATGCTTCGGCACAATAAATGTATCAGCGAGGATCGCCATATAAGGCGCATAAGCCGTTTCCATACGCCAGCTAATCTCAGTTGGTGAAATAACCTGAATATCACGGACTGATGTATGACCTGCCGTGCGCCAGCTGCGGAAATTCGGATCAACCACCAGCTCCAATGTAAACTTGACGTCTTCAGCAGTGAAAGGCTGTCCGTCATGCCATTTTACATCATCACGCAGTTTGACTTTCCATATCAGTCCGTCTTCGGAAATACCGCCATTTTCCAATGTCGGCACTTCTAAAGCCAGAGCAGGCTGGAATTTCCCGTCAGGGTCAATACTGAACAAAGCATCGAAGAGTGAGAAATGTACACCGTCATCAGCCTCGATGCGTGGCATCAACGGGTTGAAAACAGTTGGCTCCTGCGAAAAGCCGACCACAATACGGCCTTCCGGCTTCGCAGGCGGTGTGGCTGCAAAAGCCGGTTTGCCCAACAAATTAGGCGCAAACAGTGCCGCACCGGTCAGACCCAGCATTTTCAAAGTCTGGCGACGCGTTGTTGTCAGAATATCCGAATAATTTTTGCTCATAGAAACTCCCCTTTTCTATTCTGCTATTTTCTTATGTCTTGTTATTAATTTGCCTGAATGTCTCTATCCGCACTCAATGCAAAGTATCCGTGGTGGCAGAGCGCTCCGCATGTCCTCCCGGTATGGCTTCAACCAGTTCCCGTGTGTAAGCGGATTGCGGCTTGAAGAAAATTTGCGATGGCGGCCCCTGCTCAACAACTTTGCCGCGCTGCATGACCGCGATCTCATCGCATATCTGGCTAGCAACACGCAGATCATGGGTAATAAACACCATGGATACGCCGGTTTCGTCTTGAATTTGATTAAGAAGTTGCAGGATTTGCGCCTGAATAGAAACATCAAGAGCCGAAACCGCTTCATCAGCAACCAGCAGATCAGGTTTGAATAATAAGGCACGGGCAATGCCGACACGCTGTCTTTGACCACCAGAGAACTCATGCGGGTAACGCCCGAACGCTCCGGCATCAAGCCCCACATGCTCCAGTAGATGAAGCGCCTCTTTGCGAGCCTGCTCATAGGTCATGCCATGAGCGACAGGGCCAACGGTGAGAATATGACCAATCGTTGAACGCGGATTAAGGGACGCAAACGGATCCTGAAAAATCATCTGGATTTTAGGACGCAACGGCCGGAATTCCTGTTCCGGTAAAGGTGCAATATCACGACCGTTAAAAAGAATTTTACCGCTGTCGCTAGGCATAAGCTTAATCAGCAGCTTGCCCAGAGAAGATTTGCCGGAGCCGCTTTCGCCGACAATCCCTAAAGTATGCCCGCGCTTCAGTTCAAACGACACATCCTGCACTGCCGGAACAATCCGCTCTTTACCAAAAAACTTACTGCCGCTGCGATAGGTTTTGACCAGATTTTCAACACGGAGAATTGTTTCATCCCTCAAAGGCAGGTCTTTCGTACGATCCTGATCTGTCAGCTTCGGTACCGCAGCGATGAGGCGCTTGGTATAAGGATGTTCCGGACGCGTCAGAACCTTATCGGCAGCCCCCTGCTCAACAATGCTCCCCTTCTCCATCACAATAACACTGTCAGCGATTTCAGCGACAACACCAAAATCATGGGTGATAAACATCACGCTCATGCCTTTACGGCGCTGTATATCGCGGATCAGCTTGAGAATTTGCGCCTGAGTGGTCACATCCAATGCGGTTGTCGGTTCATCGGCGATCAGCAGTGTCGGCTCGAGTGCCAGAGCCATTGCGATCATAACACGCTGGCGCTGCCCGCCTGACAATCGAAACGGATATTGATGACAGATAAGCTCAGGATCAGGTAAACTGACTTCTGCCAGCAATTCCAGCACCCGTTTTCTGCGCGTCTGCATGGTTCCCACATTATGCGCCAGCATAACCTCTGCAATCTGTTCACCGATTGTCATCAGCGGGTTGAGTGCAGACAGTGGATCCTGAAAAATCATTGAAACAACACGCCCGCGCAGATCACGCAGATTATCTGCCGCCATCCCGACAATTTCAGCTCCGTCGCAGAGCATCGAACCGGAGGTGATCCGTATGATGCGGGGTAAAAGCCCCATAACCGCATTCGCTGTTACAGACTTCCCGGAACCGGATTCGCCAATAATGCAAAGAATTTGCCCCTTCTGAAGATCAAAAGAAACATTCTCGACGGCATGATTTCGTTCCATCCCTTCTGGCAGACTGATGGTCAGATTCCGTACCGACAGCACAGAATCTTCCTTGCGCATAACATCCGGTTCAGATTGCATTGCAAACACTGTTCCACCCCTCTTTTTTCTTGAAAGATAAGCTTATAATGAAAATTGATACAAGCGAAATTCACTCAAATGAAATTAATTTTCATAAAAATCTCCGGAAAGTTCAAATAAATAATTGAAATCACACAATAAATATAAATGTACAATTTTTAGCCGAATGACGCTGAAAAAATAACATTAAAAAATATTGAAAATTTGATTGCATATTTTCAATATTTTACCAAACTACATCAGCTACTCATTCGCGTGAGAACACCCTTGAGGCGGAGAAACTATGACAAATGATGCAGACATTTCTGGCACTAAGAGCTCACAGACGCGACTGGGCACAACACTGAGAGAACTGAGGCGTGCTCAGGGCATGTCTTTACAGCAACTGGCAAAAGCCTCCGGCGTGTCCGTCGGCATGATCAGTCAGATCGAGCGCGATCTGGCCAATCCGTCCATGCGCGTTCTCACGGCTATAAGGCGCGCGCTCAATATTCCGTTGCAGGAGATGTTTGGCGAAACTGCCAGCAAGCAAGCGCAACAGAGTGATCCGGACTTTGTCCGGCGCAAAGAAAACCGGTCGCATCTCGATCTTGGTCTGCTCAAGAAAGAGCTGCTAACAGCCGGTGGCAATCATCATCTGCAAATCATGATCTTAAAAATTGAAGCAGGCGGTGAATCCGGAAACACGGCGCTGAGCTACCCCGCGGAGAAGGGTGGTCTCGTTTTATCCGGAGAATTAATGCTCAAAGTGGGTGGGGAAGAGGCACTCATGAAGGAGGGGGATAGTTTTGTTTTTGACAGTGCACGCCCTCATAGTTTTCGTAACATCAGCGAACAACCGGCGACCATTCTATGGATCATCGGTGCCGTTCAGTTTGATCGTCACCTCTGAAAACCATGACGATTTCCGAGAGTCTCTCAGAAAGGGTATAAAATGCACGAGCCTCGGCCTGCAATGAAAGCAACCGCCTATTGGTGGGAAGCAGCACCGGTAAAACCGATCCCGGCCACGCCATTGCCCAAGCAAACTGATGTCCTTATTGTCGGTGCCGGTTATGCAGGCCTGTCTGCCGGTCTGCGCCTTGCCAAGGCCGGACGCTCGGTTATCGCGCTCGACAAGCAAAATCCCGGAGAAGGCGCATCATCCCGCAATGGCGGTATTACCAGCGGCAATATCCGCTTAGATTACAAAACACTGGTTAGAAAATTTGGTGAGCAACGCGCTCTGGCTATTGAGGCAGAGGGGAAACTGGCTCGCGAATTTCTTTATCAGTTGCTGGCGGAAGAAAATATTCAGTGCGACTTCAAACTGGTCGGACGTTTCAGTGGCGCGCTTGGCCCCCACGACTATGAAGACCTGGCACGCGGCGCCGAAAAACTGCACAAAACCTTAGGCGTTGAATCATATTCTGTACCGCACAGCGAGCAGCGCGCTTATCTTGGCACCGATTTTTACCGTGGCGGCTCTGTACGGATGGATATCGGCGGGCTTCACCCTGCAAAGTTCCATGCTGAACTCCTGCGAGTGGCGCAAAATGCCGGTGTTTCTGTCCATTCAGACACAGCGGTTTTATCAATCGACCAAGACGGCTCCGGCTTCACCGTTAAAACATCCGCAGGCACAGTCAAAGCCAAACAGGTTCTTGTCTGCACGAATGGTTATACTGACGCCGCCAATTCATGGCTGCGCCGCCGTATTGTACCGGTACGCAGCCGTATCATCGCCACGGAAGAACTGCCCGCAGAATTGATGGCACGATTGATGCCAAAGCAAATGATGTGCAGTGAAACACGCGTGCTTGGGTTCTATTATCGCCCTTCCCCTGACGGAAAGCGCATTCTGTTTGGCGGGCGTGACGGATCTATCGCGGGCGACCCGATTGAACCGACATTATATCTGCAGCGCAATCTTACCGAGATTTTCCCTGAGCTGAAAAATGTCAAACTCAGCCATAACTGGTTTGGTAATGTGGCAATGCACCGTGACATGATCCCGCGTATTTTTAGCCGCAAAGGCATTACCTATGCCACCGGTTTCTGCGGTTCCGGCGTTGTCTGGGCTCCATGGATCGGCACACAAGCCGCGAATAAAATGCTGAAAAACGACAATACCGCTGTTTCGGCTTTTGATTTCAGACCACCAGCCTCCATACCGCTGTACCGTGGCACACCATGGTTCATGCCGGCATTTATGGCGCTGTACCGCTTTCAGGACAAACTCCTGATGCGCAAAGCAGGCCGCAAAAATTAAAAGATCAAATCAATATCCCGCATGGCAGATAACCCCATGCGGGATACAGAATTTAAGGGGGAATAGGGCATGGGAAATGAACTGTATCACAATAACACTCTGAGACAGAGCACATCAAAATATCAGCTCAACACACCCGCCCTTATTCTCGATCTGGATCAGCTTGAGCAAAACATCACAACCATGGCCGATTTTATGCTCAAGAGCGGCCGCAAGCTCAGACCCCATGCAAAGTCGCATAAATGCATTAAAATTGCTGAAAAACAGATCCAAGCCGGTGCAGCAGGTGTATGTTGTGCCACGCTGGATGAAGCTGAAATAATGTGCGCAAGCGGCATTCGCGGCATCCACATCACTTCACCTGTCACTTCTGCTCTTAAGATCGACCGGCTGGTAGAGTTAGCACGACAGTCACCGGACATGATGATTGTTGTTGATCATCCGCAAAATGTTGCAGCGCTCGCATTGGCCACAAAAAAGGCAGACATATCCCTTAATGTTATCATTGATATCGAATTGGGTTTTGGCAGAACCGGCGTGATATCGGCAGATGCCGCAGAAGCATTAGCACAAACTATCTCATCGCATAAGACTTTGAATTATTGCGGCATACAGGCCTATGGCGGACATCTGCAACATATCACTGACTATCAGACACGCCTGCAGAAAACCCGTCAGGCACATGATTACATCAATAAAATTATTACCCGCCTAAGCGCAATTGATATGGCGCCCGCCATTGTAACCGGCGGCGGAACCGGTACACATATGATTGATGCAAAAGAAGGCCCGTTCACAGAAATTCAGGCCGGTTCTTACATTTTTATGGATGCAGAATATCGTGGTATTGAATGCAGCGACCATCAGTCGTGGACGTTCAATTATTCACTTTTCGTACAGACAACCATCATCAGCAAAAACTATCCTGACATGGCCAGCACCGATGCCGGAACCAAAGCATTTGCACTCAATGGCCCGTTGCCGCGTATTGTCACCGCAGGATATCAGTCCCTCAGCTATGAATATACCGGCGACGAGCATGGCAGGATCAGAACCGTCGATAACAACCCGTTACCGGCTATAGGCGAAACAATCGAATGTGTCATTCCGCATTGCGACCCCACCGTTGCTCTCTATGATAATTATCATTGCATTCGTCAGAACCAGCTGGTCGATATCTGGCCGGTTGATGCGCGGGGCAGACGGAGCTGATTTATCGCCATGCTATATTCGTCATTGGCTATACAATTTCATAGCCCAAGGCATTCTCAAAATATCAAGTGGCATATTGATTGCGCGCCCTGATCCTAAAGGTGAGCGCGTATAGGAATATTATAGTAAAAAACTGCGCGGTAGCTGCTCTTTCAACCTTGCCAGAGACATCTCTCCGGCAATAATTTTTATCAATTGCCCATGCTTAAAAACTGCAATGGACGGAACCGACCGGATACCATAGCTTTGAACAATTGTCGGCGCTTCTGCGACATCAACCTCACCGAAAAAAATATCTGATTGGGCCATTTCTTGCACAAATTTCTGAAACACAGGCAACATTTTTTTACATGGCTGGCACCAGGTTGCTGAGAAATAAATCATCGCAAATCCCTCAGCACTTTGCAGATTTTGCATAGAACCCGAGAAACTATCAACATTCAGTCTAGTAATATGCGTCATCAGCCTGATCTCACCTCAACAAAAAACATCATTTCAGAGATGAAATTTAATCAATCTTAACACCATCATAAAAGGAAATATTGCTGGTTTGGGAAATTTGTAAGAACGCTCGGCAAGCAGAATCATTCACCAGCAAATCACCAAGTAACCTTTTACATTAATACTTTATTAATTATTATTAACAGCAATTATTCATTAATATCAGCATTAACTACAATATATGCCCCCTAATACAAAGGGACACACGCATCTAAAATCATGAAAGATATTTATAGCCATATATTAGCGGGCAAGATCATCCGTCAAATCTTGGATGGATTAGGAACCGGAGTGCCCGTTTATGGCCAAGCAAGTTAAAGCATCGTCCGCAAAAAATTCTCAGAACCTCGTTACGAAGCAAGGTAATACTGCCTACGTTTCTATCGATCCTGCCAGTGTTGTTAAATATGTACGCGCAGGAAATGATCTGGTTATCCACCAGAATAACGGCAAAACCATTCGTATCAGCGGCTTCTTTACTGCGGATAATGCACAAAAGCTTGAGCTGGTCTTCAGACACGAAGCTAAGGAGTGGCCCGTAAAGGCCGTTAAAGCCACTATCCCTGTTGATGATGCAGCAACAGGCGCTGAAGTTGAATTTGTTGCTGCTGCGGGTGCATCAGACAGCCTTAATCCGTGGCTGATCGCAGGCCTTGCGGCAGGCGGCATTGGTCTCGCTGCTGCTGGCGGCGGTGGCGGTGGCGGCGGTGGTGGCGGCAAAGAAGCCCCTCCTCCGGCAGCCCCAAGCCTAGACACAAAATCCAATCCGGACGGAACTGTTACTGCGACAGGCGTAGCCCCTGCGGGTACGCGCGTGACCGTTACCTTCCCTGACGGTACCAGCAAGATCGTGACCGCCGGTGCAGACGGCAAATACACTGCCACTTCTGAAACATCTCAGAACTCCGGTCAGGTTAATGCGGTTGTCACCGATAATAATGGTAAGACCAGTGTTCCGGCCGTTAAAGACTATGTCGATGATGTCGCGCCAAAGAGCCCTGAAGCAATCAGTGTCATGGATGAAGTCGGAACGGTCACCGGCAAAATCAAGGCGAATGATCTGACAGATGATGCCCGCCCGACCATGAGTGGTAAGGCAGAACCAGGTTCAACCGTCACGATTTACGACGGCACGACTAAGCTCGGCACCGCTGTAACAGATTCCGCTGGCAACTGGACTTTCCGTCCGGCAACAGCACTTGCTGAAGGTGAGCATAAAATCACCTTCACCGCGACTGATAAAGCAGGCAACACAAGTCCTGCAACGGAAGCTCTGGTCTTTAAAGTTGATACCGTTGCACCACCTATTCCTGTATTGAAGGAAGCTCTGGATGATACTGGCTCCATTAAAGGCGCCATCGCGGCTTCCGGCGTAACGGATGATACCCGTCCGGAATTTAAGGGTGAAAATGCAGAAGCCGGAACAACAATCCGCTTCTTCGACAATGGCTCCGAAATCGGCTCAACGGTTGTAGCTGCTGACGGCACATGGAGCTTCACGCCGGAGATCGGCCTGCAACAAGGCGTCCATCGCATTACAATGCAGGCACAGGATACGGCCGGCAACAAAAGCGAAAAATCAGCAACATTTCAGTTCGAAGTTGATACAACACCACCGACTGCACCATCCATCACGGAAATTCGCGATAATACCGGCCAATTCACCGGCAATGTCACGAATGGCAAAACCACAGACGAAACCAAACCTGTGCTCTCCGGCTCCGGTGCGGAAGCCGGTTCTGTTGTCAAAATTTACGACAACGGCACTTTTCTGGGCGAAACAATCGCCAATGCCAATGGCACATGGAGCTTCACACCAACAACCGATCTGGCTGAAGGCGAGCACATCTTCACGGTAACCGCGACAGACAAAGCGGGCAATGAAGGTATCTCATCGCCAAGCTGGACGATCAATGTTGACACGACAGCACCTGATGTACCGACAATTGCCAAGGTTGTTAATGCTGCCGGTGATGAGCTGGCACTTGATGTTGTTACCAATGAGCGCCGCCCGACCCTGAGCGGTGAGGCAGAAAAAGGCTCAACCGTTACCATCTACGATAACGGTCGTCTGATCGGCACTGTTACAGCGGCAGCTGACGGCACATGGAGCTTAGAGCTTTCTCACAATCTGACACAGGGTGAACATAAATTTACGATCAAAGCGACCGATGCCGCAGGCAACGAAACCGCTGGCACTGATCCTTTCACACTGACCGTCGATACAATCGCGCCAAACCGTCCTGAAATTTCATCCATTACCGATGCTGTCGGCGACATTACAGGCACTCTGGCACCGAATGCCATGACCGATGACGCCCGCCCGACACTTAGCGGCAAGGCTGAAGCCGGATCCCGCGTCACAATCTATGATCAGGGCGAAGAAATCGGCTTTGTTACGGCTGATGCCAATGGCCTTTGGACATATGTGCCTGACAATAACCTGTCGGAAGGTACTCACAGCTTCACAGTGACTGCAACTGATATTGCAGGCAATGTCAGCACCACTTCTAAAGCCTTCACAATCACAGTCGACACAATTGCTCCGGAAGCACCGGAGTTTACCATCGGCTATGATGCTGTCGGTCCAGTTGTTGGTGACTTTGCGAGCGGCGCGATCATCAATGACAATCGTCCGAAACTCTCCGGTTCCGGTGCGGAAGCCAATGCACAGGTAAAAATCTATCAGGACGGCGCTTTAGTTGCGACAGTACGCGCCGATGTAACCGGCCAGTGGAGCTGGAAAAGCGCAACGGCTCTGAACGACGGTTCTTATGAATTTACCGCGACTGTTACAGATACAGCGGGCAATGTCAGTCAGGCATCAAGTGCCTTTAGTGTCACCATTGATACTGTAGCGCCAGAGAAGCCGGTTATTGACACTATTACAGACGATGTAGCGCCTGTCGAAGGCTCCGTCGTCAATGGCGGCTTTACGAACGACAACACACCAACCCTGTCCGGTTCCGGTGCCGAAGCCAACGGTATTATACGCATCTATGACGGCAGTAATCTGCTTGGCGAAGTGACCGCAGACGCATCCGGCCTGTGGAGCTTCACGCCTGCAGATGCTCTGGGCAACGGACAACACAGTTTCACAGTTGTATCCGTAGACAAAGCGGGCAATGTTTCCCCGCGCTCTGACGCCTATAATGTCACGATTGACACCATCGCCCCGAACGCACCATCCATCACACAGGTTCTTGATGATGTCGGCTCCATTCAGGGCAACGTTGCCAGCGGTAAAGCCACAGACGACGTCAAACCGGTTATTTCCGGTTCCGGTGCAGAAGCCGGTTCCGTTGTTAAACTCTATGACAAAGGCGTGCTAATTGGTGAAACAACAGCCAATGCCAATGGTACATGGAGCTTCACGCCGGCAATAGATCTGGCTGAAGGCGAACATATCTTCACTGTCACCGCAACAGATAAAGCAGGCAATGAAGGCGTTCCGTCAGCAAGCTGGACAATTAATGTCGATACAACAGCCCCTGACGTGCCAACAATTACACAGGTTGCCGATGCAGCTGGTAATGAGTTGACAGACAACATGATCACCAGTGAACGCCGTCCGACCTTGTCGGGTGAGGCAGAAGCTGGCTCGACCGTAACCATCTATGACGGTACCCGTAAGATCGGCACTGTTATTGCGGAAGAAGACGGCACTTGGAGTTTCGAACTCAAGAGCAGTTTGTCCCAGGGCGAACATAAGTTTACCGTAACAACGACCGATGCTGCTGGCAATGAAAGCGGAGCATCCGATCCGTTCGGCTTTACCGTTGATAGTATAGCACCGGCAATACCGGCCATTTCCGCGATTACAGACAATGAAGGTTCCATCACCGGAATTATTAAAGCCAATGGTATTACCGATGATGCACGTCCTGTTTTAAGTGGTAGGGCTGAAGCTGGCTCTACGGTTACTATTTATGATTTGGGCGAAGCGATCGGAACTGTTATTGCCGATGCCAATGGTGACTGGAGCTTCAAGCCAAATGCGGATTTTGAAGACGGCAATCACAGCCTGTCGGTAACCGCAACGGATGCCGCCGGCAATGTCAGCCCTGCATCGAAAACTTACGCAATTATTGTCGACACGACGGCACCGGATGCTCCGCGCTTTACATCGGGTTATGATGCTGTTGGTCCGATCACCGGTGAGTTCACCGATGGTGCATTCATCAATGACAATCGTCCGCGTCTGTCTGGTGCGGGTGCAGAAGCGAACTCCAAAGTTCACATCTATCAGGATGGCGTTCTGGTTACGACCATCACGGCTGATGCCGGTGGTCAGTGGAACTGGAAGAGCGCGACAGCTCTGGCCGATGGCAATTACAAGTTCACTGCAACAGTTGAAGATGCTGCGGGTAATGTGAGCCTTGAATCCGAAGCCTTCACCATCACCGTTGATACGGTTGCACCAAATGCACCGCAGATCGACAGTGTGAGCGATGATCAGGAACCGATTACCGGTGAGATTGCCAAGAATGGCTTTACCAATGACACCACACCAACCCTGAAGGGTTCGGGTGCGGAGGCCAATGGTACTGTGCGCATCTATGATGGTGCGACATTGCTTGGCGAAGTGACTGCTGATGCTTCAGGCAACTGGGAATATACACCGGTCAACGCACTAGGTAACGGCTTGCACACATTCACTGTGACCGCAGTGGATGCGGCTGGTAATGCCTCTGCTAAATCGGCTGAGTTCAAGATCACTGTTGATACGCTTGCGCCGAATACCCCTGCCATCACACAGGTTCTCGATGATGTGGGCACTGTTCAAGGTGCGGTTGCTTCTGGCAAGACCACCGATGACACCAAGCCGACCCTGTCGGGGAATGGTGCGGAGGCCGGTTCCATTGTTAAAATCTACGACAATGGCACTCTGATTGGTCAGACCAACGCCAATGCCAATGGTACATGGAGCTTCACTCCGGATACCGAACTGCCGGAAGGTAGCCACAGCTTCACTGTGACTGCAACCGATGCTGCCGGCAATGAAAGCTCGGCCTCCATGCCTTGGGTTGTGGTGGTGGATACCACACCGCCAGAGGCGAAGTTCAAGCCTGAGATCACCAGTGCCAGCGATGATGTATTGCCGGATACCGGTGAAGTTACCAATAACGGCTTTACCAATGATACAACGCCACGCCTCAATGGTAACGGGGCAGAACCGGATGGCTTCATCCGCATCTATTCCGGCGGTAAGCTGCTTGGTCAGGTTCAGGCCGATGCGAATGGTAACTGGAGCTTTGATGTTCCGACCCGTTCTGAAGGCACACATGTCTTCATTGCCAAAACCACAGATGCGGCCGGCAATGAGGGTTCAAGCTCTGAACCATTCACACTGACGGTTGATACAACCGCACCGAAAGTCACCGATGCGGAGATTACTTCCGTCTATGATGATGTGGATGCCTATACCGGTGAGATCGCCAATGGCGGCCTGACCAATGATGCCCGCCCTGCCATCTCCGGTACGGCCAAAGACGACATCGCACTGGTGCGTATCTATGATGGTACAACACTCCTTGGTGAAGTGAAGGTCACTGGTGGTATCTGGTCGTTTACACCGGATAGCGATCTTGCCAATGGCGTGCATAACTTCCGCATCAAAGCGGTTGATGGCGCCGGTAACGAAGGTCCGTTCACGACTGCATGGCGTGTGACCATTGATACGACAGCACCAAATGCACCAACCATCACACAGGTTCTCGATGATGTGGGCTCGGTTCAGGGTGCGGTTGCTTCGGGCAAAACCACCGATGATACCAAGCCTACGATCTCGGGTTCGGGTGCTGAGGGCGGCTCTACTGTCAAGATTTATGACAATGGCGTGCTGTTGGGTGAGACCAAAGCTGCGGCCAATGGCACATGGGTCTTCACACCAACCACAGATCTGATTGAGGGTGTGCATGTCTTCACAGCCACTTCGACAGATGCGGCCGGTAACGAAGGCAATGCCTCGATGCCTTGGACCATTGAGGTCGATCTCACACCACCTGATGCCAAATATAAGCCTGAGATCAGCAGCGCCAGCGATGACGTACAGCCGAATACCGGTGAAGTTATCCATGGCGGCTTTACCAATGACACCACCCCACGCCTTAATGGTAAGGGTGCGGAGCCGAACGGCTTCATCCGCATCTATTCCGAAGGCAAGCTTTTGGGTCAGGTACAGGCGGATAAGGACGGTAACTGGACGTTTGATGTTCCGACGCTGTCGGAAGGCAAGCATGACTTCATCGCCACCACCGTTGATGCGGCGGGTAATGAAGGTTCAAGCTCTGATGCCTTTACGCTGAATGTTGATACAACAGCACCAGGCAGTGATGATGCAGCGATCACGTCTGTTGTCGATGCCGCAGAGCCAATCACCGGTGACATCACCAATGGCGGCATTACCAATGATCCGCGCCCTGTTATCTCCGGTACAGCCGCAGACGATATCACACTGGTGCGTATCTATGACGGCACAACCCTGCTTGGTGAAGTGACTGTCACAGACGGTAAATGGTCATTTGCACCGGATAGCGATCTGGCCAATGGCTCGCATACCTTCCGCGTTAAAGCCGTGGATGCGGCTGGTAATGAAGGTGCATATTCTGCAACATGGCGCATCAATGTTGATACATTGGCACCAAATGCCCCGTCGATCACCTCGGTCTATGACGATGTCGGCTCTGTTCAGGGCAATGTTGCTGACGGCAAGCGTACCGATGATCTGCGCCCGACCATCTCCGGTGGCGGTGCGGAAGCCGGTTCCGTTGTTAAGATCTATGACAATGGCACGCTGATTGGCCAGACCATAGCGGCTGCCAATGGTACATGGAGCTTCACACCGACAGAGGATCTGACAGAAGCTGCACATAGCTTTACTGTGACAGCAACCGATACGGCTGGCAATGAAAGCGCCCAGTCCGGCAGCTGGCGGATCACGATTGACCTGTCTGTTCCAAAAACGCCGACGATTGATCAGATCTGGGATGATGCCCAGCCGGGCATCGGCGCTGTGCCAAACGGCGGCACCACCAATGACACCACTCCGACCCTGTCGGGTACAGGTGCGCCTGGCACAATCCTCAAGATTTTTGTCAATGGCGATTATGTCGGTGAGACCACCGTACAGGCGACAGGCCAGTGGAACTATACCGGCTTTGTCGCTGACGGTACGCATACCTTCACGGTTCAGTCGGTCAATGAGGTCGGTACATCCAGTGTGATGTCCGAACCACACACGATCACTGTCTCGACAGCTGTGCCTGGCACACCGTCGATCACTGAAGTGATGGATGCTGTCGGCTCAATCACCGGTCTTGTCGGCAATGGTAAACCAACGGATGATACCAAGCCTGCCATCAGCGGTAAGGCGGATGCCAATGCCAAGGTCAATATCTATGACAATGGCGCGATCATCGGTCAGGCAACCGCTGATGCGGATGGTAAGTGGACATTCACACCGGCGACAGCTCTGGCGGAGGGTAATCACTCCTTCACGGCCAAGATCGTTGACGGTGCAGGCGTAGAAGGCCAGCCTTCTGTTCCGTATACCATCGTTGTCGACACGACGGCACCGGATGCTCCGCGCTTTACGGTTGGTTATGACGGCGTCGGCCCTGTGATCGGTGAATTCAGTGATGGTGCGATTATCAATGATAATCGTCCGAAACTGTCAGGCGCCGGTGCAGAACCAAATACGAAGGTGGGCATCTATCAGGATGATGTTCTGGTTGCCACAGTCACGGCTGATGCCGGCGGTCAGTGGAGCTGGAAAGCGACTGATGCACTTGCTGACGGAACTTATAAATTTACAGCAAAAACAACTGATATTGCGGGTAATGTGAGCCTTGCTTCTGAGGCATTCACCATCACTGTGGATACGGTTGCGCCAAATGCACCGCAGATCGACAGTATTACGGATGCTCAGGAACCGATTACCGGTAACGTCACCAAGGACGGCTTTACCAATGACACCACACCAACCTTGAAGGGTTCGGGTGCAGAGGCCAATGGACTTGTCCGTATCTATGACGGTGCGACAATGATCGGTGAAGTGACTGCTGATGCTTCAGGCAACTGGAGCTATGTACCAGTCAATCCGCTGAGCAATGGGCCTCATACATTCACAGTTGTGAGTGTGGACGGTGCAGGTAACGTCTCCGTCAAGTCTGAAGGCTATAAGATCACCGTTGACACATTGGCTCCGTCGTCACCATCCATCACGAACGTGGTAGATGATATAGGAGCCGTGACGGGTACGGTTGCCAATGGCAAGACCACTGATGATACCAAACCACGTCTGTCCGGTTCGGGTGCGGAAAGCGGTTCCATTGTTAAGATCTATGACAATGGCACTTATATCGGTGAAACCATTGCCAATGCGAACGGCACATGGGCGTTCACCCCAACCACAGATCTGGTGGAAGGTGCCCATAGCTTTACGGTGACGGCCACCGATAAGGCTGGCAACGAGAGCGGTGAATCCATTGCATGGGCTATCACTGTTGATCTGACACCACCGACAAAACCGGAAATTACAGCCGTCTATGATGATGTGGCTCCGGGCATCGGCAATGTTCCGAATGGTCAGCCAACCAATGACCCGACACCAACACTAAACGGTAAGGGTGAAGTCGGTTCGACGATCCGCGTTTATGAAGGAACAGTACTGCTTGGTGAAACGACTGTCCGTGCAAATGGTACATGGACGTTTACAGCGCCATTGCAGGAAGACGGCCTGCGTGTCTTCACTGTGACCTCTGTGGATGAGGCAGGCAACGTGTCTGTACCTTCCGACAGCTGGTCTGTGGTCATCTCGACCATCCCGCCGGAAACTCCGAGAATTGAAAACCTGTTCAATAACAATGGTTCTGAGAATGTCAGTGTTCCGAATACGAGCGTGACGAATGATCAGGATCCGTTATTGACGGGTACTTCACAGCCAAATCTTGTCATTCGTATTTATGACAATGGTGCACTTGTCGGTTCCACAACGGCGGATGCCGATGGTAAATGGTCGTTCAACTTTAACGATGCCAACGTCAAGCTGAGCGAAGGCTATCACAGCTTGTCGGCAGCGGCTGTGAATGAACTGGGCTTTGAAGGTTCACAGTCGTTCCCGCGTATCGTGACGATCGATATTACACCGCCACCGCCGCCAGTCATTGTCAGCGCTGCTGATGATGTGGGTAGTATTATTAATCCGGCTATGCCAAGCGGCTCTCTGACAGATGATACATTACCATCGTTCCGCGGAACAACGGATGGTTATCATGTGATCAAGCTCTACCGTGACGGTGGTATTCTGGTTGGGCAGGCGATTGCTGACAGTACTGGTAACTGGGTGATCCAGTTGACGGAGCCGCTCGACAGCAAGACGCATAATTTCTATGCGACTGCGACTGACCCTGCAGGCAATGTCAGCACCAGCAATTCCAGCATCTTTACACTAACGGTGGATGCGATTGCACCGGAAGCGCCGGTCATCACCCGCATTGTGGACAATGTTCCGGATCACACCGGCAATATTGACAAGGGTGGCCTGACCAATGATCCGGCACCGCGTGTGGAAGGTACAAGCGAGGCAAATGCCACGATCAAGATTTATGCGGGCAATTTGCTGGTCGGCACAGTCCGAGCCAACGCAAGCGGTGCATGGTCATTGAAACTGCCGGAAGGTCTGCCGGATGGTAGTCATGTCATTACCGCGACAGCAACAGATGCTGCCGGTAATACAGGCCCTGCATCCGCAGGCTATACAATCGTGGTCGACACGATTGCTCCGAACGTACCAACAATTACCGGTGTGATTGATGATGTTCCGGGCAATACAGGTGAATTCGGTAATCGTGCAACGATTAACGACAACCTGCCGGAAATCATCGGTCGCGGTGAAAAAGGCACCACCATCACTATCTATAATGGTGGTACTTATGTAGGTACGACTGTTGTTGGCGATGACGGTAAGTGGAGCTTCCAGGTCACCCGTACGCTGGGTGATGGTACGCATAAGTTTACAGCGACTGCGACCGACCCTGCCGGTAACACGACGGTTGCCTCCAGCACCTTTGAAATCACCATTGATACGGTTGCGCCGAATGCACCGACATTCGACACAGCGCGTGACAATGTGACGAGTTCTGATCTGGCCAGTGGCGGTCATACACGTGATACCCGTCCGACCCTGCGCGGTAAGGCGGAACCAAACAGCACGGTTGAGATTGTTGACGCAGTCTTCGGCGTGGTCGGTAAAGTCACGGTTGACACCTCTGGTAACTGGCAATTCCGTGTGCCGGAGCTGCCAAATGGCGTGTATAACTTTAAGGCGACAGCAACAGATCCAGCGGGCAACACCAGTGTTGTATCCTCAGGTTCCGGCTATCGCATTACGGTCGATACTGTGCCACCGGTCAAACCAACAATTGACGATGTTGCAGATGCCGTCCAAGGCGGCATTGTCGGCACCATTCCGAGCAATGGTTTGACCAATGATGCCCGTCCGGTTCTGAAGGGTACGGCTGAAGCCGGTACCACTCTGACCTTCTATGGCGGCAGCAGCGGCACGACTGTGCTTGGCACAATGGTTGTACCTGCAGGCGGCAACTGGACATGGACAGTGCCGAATGCCCTGTCCAATGGCACCAACCAGCTGATCGTCAAGTCGACAGACCTTGCAGGCAACGCAACATCCTCAACCCCATGGGTTATTCTTGTGGATACGGTTGCGCCGAATGCTCCGTCGGTCACCACCGTCTATGATGCGACAGAACCGGCTATTGGTAATATCTCCAATGGTGGCTACACCAATGAGACCAAGCCGCTCTTCTCCGGCACGGCTGAAGCCAACAGCACGCTGACGGTGATGATGAATGGTCAGGAGGTGACCAAACTCACAGTTGGTGCTGACGGCAAATGGACATGGAAACCGGATACCGCTCTGGTTGACGGTAAATATGACTTCACCTTCAAGGCGACGGATGCTGCGGGCAATACCAGCTCGAACAGCTCAACCTTCACCGTGAATGTGGATACGGTTGCACCGACAAAACCGCTGATCACTTCGATCTATGACAATACATATCCGGTGACCGGAGAACTGACGAATGGTGGCTATACCAATGATCCAAAGGCGCGCCTGACGATCACCGGTGAGCCGAATGCGACTGTGATCATTTATGATAACAATGTGCAGGTCGGTACAGTCACGCTCAATTCGAGCGGGACAGCCACATGGACACCATCGGCGAATATTCCGGAAGGTAAGCATACCTATACGGTGAAACAGGTTGACCGTGCCGGTCTCGAGAGTGAAATCTCGGATCCATGGACTATCAATGTTATTCTGAACCCACCACTTGCACCTGTGATCACACAGGTAATTGATAACAAAGACATGTTTACCGGTCCGGTTAATAGCGGTGGATTAACGAATGACACCAAGCCCGTTGTCTCAGGCACAGGTGTTCCCGGAACTACTGTTAACCTTTACACGTCGTCCGGTAACACGTTCCTTGGCAGCGCAGTTGTCGATGCAACCGGTAAGTGGACGATTACACCAACGAAAGAAATTGGTGGCGGTGCGATTCAATTAACAGCAACAGCAGTCGACCTTGCTGGTAACGTAAGTCCTTCGTCTAATGCCTGGCAGTTATCTGTGCAGACGGCTAGTCCGAATACGGGTACCATAAATTATAATCTCACCCCATATTTTGATGATGCATCTGATTCGATCGTTATGGAAGGAAACATTCCAGCAGGACAACTAGGTGTTAAACTTGGGGTGTTTCGTAATGGCGTCCAGATATCTACAGAGGTCATAGGTATTGATGGGAAATATAAGATTGTCATACCTAGAGACCCTGCAGGAGGCTGGGCAGATTATAGAGTTGGTTTCTATAACGATGCCGGTAACATCCAGTACGTCAGGAATAGATACTATTACGATAGCGTCTCTATTAATGGACAATCGAAAGATCATCCTGTTGAAATGTACACCCTCTTCCATTTCAACTCAGATAAAGGTCTGACAGCACCCAAATTTACTTATCTGATTGATGGTACCGGTGGGGTGCAGGGACTTAATTACAATAATGCCGTGACTGACGCTAAAGACACGACACTCAGGGGTATCGCGAAATTTGTTCCTGGCGGTACAAACACAATCACAGTTTATATGGATGGTGTCTCCGTTGGCACCACAACTGTAGGCAGTGATGGCAGGTGGTCGTTGAACGTAACGAATATTCCGGAAGGCGCTCATGTTTTCACGGCCACACTAACAGCGGGCGGGCAAACAAGTGCTGCGTCTGAAACATTTAATGTAACAATCGATACAACACCGCCTGAAGCGCCGATTATTGATGAAGTAATCGCTGATACTGGTATTTATGCAGGTGTTATTGCTAAAAACGGCTTCACCAACGATAAGACATTGGAACTGAAAGGAACAACTGAACCATTTGCGACTATTCGAATTTATAACGGTTCGTCCCAAATTGCTGAGGTTAAAGCAGATGCCAATGGTAAGTGGACCTATACAACCGGTGATTTGCCGGATGGTACGCATACATTCCGTACACTTGGCATCGATCAAGCCGGTAATATTGGCACGCTGGATCTGACAACACCGGGCTATGTCGTAACCGTCGACACAAAGGCTCCTGCCGCGCCGATTATCAATACTGCAACCGACGCTGTCGGTCCGTATAAAGGTGATGTGCCGAATAGCAGCATCATTGATGATAAACAGCCGACGCTCAACGGTAAAGCAGAGCCGCTCAGCACGGTGCGGATTATGGCGCCGGACGGCAAAACCATTCTTGGTACGGCCGTCACCGATGCAAATGGCAACTGGTCGTTCAAACTGCCGACAGCTCTGGCAGACGGTAAATATACCTTTACCGCCATCGCTGTTGACCGTGCCGGTAATATTGGTACTGCCTCAACCGGCTTTGCCATCGAGATCGACACAACACCACCTCCGGCACCGGTGATCAGCCGTGTGCAGGATACAGTGCCGCCGAAAGTCGGCGATCTCAACAGCGGTGATGCAACGAACGATACCCGTCCGTCCTTCTCCGGTACGGCTGAAGCCAATGGTAAAGTGAAAGTCTATCTCAACGGTGTTGAAATCGGCAGTGTCGATGTCAGTGCTTCCGGTACATGGACTTTCCGTCCGGCGGCAGACAAAGCCTTTGCTGAGGGAACCCATAACCTGACCTTTAAGGCGATGGATAAAGCGGGCAACCTCAGCACAGTGGAAACAACCTTTAAAGTGGTTGTGGATGTGACAGCACCGGCCAAACCGGAACTGAACCAGATCATCGACGCTGTTGGCACCGAGACCGGTCCTGTTCCGAAAGACGGTACAACAGATGACGCCCAGCCAACCTTCAAGGGTAAAGGTGAAGCGGGCAGTCTGGTGACCATTCTGGATAATGGCAAGGTTCTGGGTACGACCACTGTAGGTGAGGATGGCACATGGACGTTCAAGCCGACTGCCGCCATGACCGCAGAGGCACACACCATCACCATAACCGTGGCTGATGCTGCCGGTAACGTGAGTGTTCCGTCTGATCCGTGGAAGATCACCGTCATCCGGCCAGCCGGTGGCGAGGTCAATCCGGACGGCGATGGTATGAATGGTTTCAGCGCCGATACTATGAGTGGCGGCGATGCTCAGAGCTTCTCTGCAAGATCGGCTCATGACGATCAGCAGGATGATCTGACATCTGAACCGGAAGTGCATGCCGCACCAATGTCGCTTGATATGTCAGGTCTGCTTGATGAACTTGATGTTCAGGATGGCCAGAACTACGGTGAAGGCAACTATGATGCCGATGGTTATGATGATCAGTCTGTATTGGCTGGCCTGATTAATCTGGCGGATGCGAGTTCGGATATGTCCGGTCAGACTGAACAGTCTGATGACATGACTGAAGAACTCGACGGTCTTGATATGACTGCTCTTGCCAATGAGGTCTTTGAGCAGCCGGATCAGACCGAAGCAGAAGAGATTGATCTCTCTGCACTGCCGGAAGCGCCTGCTGAGCCTGTTGCACCTGCAACAGATACGGCACCGACAACGGAGATACCGGCTGCGGCCAGCGATGTTTACACACCGCCAAGCACCGCTGACCTTGAACTGGAACGTTTGCTCCAGCAATCAGCAGCCCAGTTCTGATCTGACTGAATTTGAGAAAAAGTATAAGGCGCCTCTGCAAAGAGGCGCCTTATGCATATCAACCCCAGAGGCAAATCGCGCTCATCGCGCCAGCAGGTCTGCAATCGCCTGCTCGATTATTTGCGTATCCGCATTATTCAGCCCCTCACCGGCAACATGTCCCCAATGGGAGTGCAACACCCGCAACTCCGCCCGTGGAATTTTTGCCGCTTCTGCCGCAGCATCTTCTACGGTGAAATACAGATCCGTTGAGGATGGCATAATGATCGTGTCTGCCTGAATGGCCGCCAGCGCCTTGTCCAGATCGCCCTGATATTTTGCATTCGCGCTGATATCCGCATGACGTCCTGTCCAAAGTTGCGCAATTAGATTGTTGGCATCACGTTTTAAGAACCAGCCCTCCCAAAAGTCGATGAGAAAATCCTCCAATGACGAGTAGCCGAGTGCAGTTTCATCCAGACACTCTCTGAAAAAGCTTTGCGAGAAACCCCATGCCGCATAGATACGGGCTGCAACCCGCAAACCCTGATGTGGCGGCTGCGTGTAAAACCCTTGTTTAAACGCCGCGTCCAGTTCAATCGCCACCCGCACACTGTCGAAAAACAAGCTGAAATGACGTGATGTCCGTGCTGCACTCTGAAATGTAAACAAGCGCTCCACCATATCCGGAAAAGCCGCAGCCCACTCAAAAGCCTGTGCACCTCCGAGTGACCAGCCAATGGCCAGCCGGACTTTCACGATGCCGAATTTTTCCGTCAACAGGCGATATTGCTGCTGCACATTATCATGCAGTGTGACCTGCGGAAAACGGCTACCATTATTAGGCGCTGTGGTATTGCTTGGCGAACTGGACAAGCCATTACCAAAGGCATTGGGAATGATGATGAAGTATTTTTCAGGGTCAAGCGCTCTTCCCGCACCGATCAACCATGCCGCATCCTCATGCGTCCCCGCAAAAGAGGTTGGGTAAAGGATCACATTATCTTTTGCGGCATTGAGGGTGCCATAGGTTTTATAGGCCAGTTTTGCCTGCCGGATACAGCGCTTCGACTGAAGCTGAATATCGCCGAGCTCAAAAATATCATAGGTCATGGCTTCACCTCTCCATGCTGCGCTGAGCGTATGAACAATGTGAGTAAGAACGCGATTGCAGGCAGTGCCGCGGCAATCAGCAAGGTTGTATGCAGCCCGAAACCATCAACAACACGGCCACCGGCAAAAGAGCCAAGTGCAATGCCGATATTGAAAACAGCAACAAAGAGCGAGGTAACGATTTCAATCGCATCCGGCGCGGATTTCATCATCCATGTCTGCAAGGAAACAGAAACACCGCCATAGGCAATCCCCCATAGCACCAGCATAATTGCACCACTGATTTGACTGCCGCCAATGATGGCAAAACCGGCAATGGCGACGGTCAGCCCCGCAGCTATAACAAGCAAAGTTTGGGTCGTTCTGCGCCCCGCAAGCATCCCTGCAAGGAAATTGCCGCTGATCCCTGCAATGCCGTAACCAAACAATAACAAGCCGATCCACTCAGAGCCAAAACCGGACAGGTTTTGTAATAAAGGATGCACAAAGGTATAGGCCATGAAATGACCGGCCACGAGCAGCAGGGTCACTAAAAGGCCAAGCTGTACAGGACGCCTGCCAAACTGTGCGGTAAATTGCGGCCATCGCACGGAAGCATCGACCGGCAAAGATGGCAGAACAAAGAGCTGGATTAGTAAAACAACCAGACTAAACAGTGCCATACCGGCAAAAGCGGTACGCCATCCGGCCAGTTCACCGGCAAATGCGCCAAGCGGCACCCCCAGAACGGATGCAACAGCAACCCCGCCGAAAATAAGCGCCGTTGCGGGGGCAACGGATTGTTCCGGGACCAATCGACCAGCAAGCCCGCCAGCCACCGACCAGATACCGCCCATACAAAAACCTACAATCACACGGGCTGCCAGCTGCCACTCAAAACTTGGTGCCAGCGCGGAGATTGCATTGGCGCACATCAGCAAGATCATCAAGCCGCTGAGAAGTATACGCCGGTCGATACGTCCCGCTGCCAGTACGACAACGGGCGCGAACAACGCCGCGAGAATAGCCGGAACGGAAATCGTCAGCCCTGCAATACCGACCGAAATATCATAAGCCTGTGCGATTGGCGTCATCAGTCCGACCGGCAACATTTCGGTTGTGACAACCGCAAATGTCGACAGCGCAACCGCATAAATCGCCGGCCAGTTCCCTCGGGCAATCCTGCTTTCAGTTATCCGTTTTGATTGTTTGATTGCCTGTTCCACAACCCGTCCTTTCTTCAGAAGTGCATTGTGCAATGCGGGTTGCATGCTTTACTGTATCTAAAAATAAGATAAATATGACCATCGTGGAAACACTGGCGACAAATCGTGTTCAATGTGACGGATAATCATCATGATCAACCACTTCGGAGATCTGCTGGCCTTTATAAAAGTCGCAGACAGTCAGAGCTTTACCCAAACGGCGGAACGGCTTGGTATGTCCCGTTCAGCGGTTGGAAAATGCATTGCACGACTGGAAGAAAATCTAGCGACCCGTCTGGTACATCGCACCACCCGCTCTGTACACCTGACCGAAGAAGGCAAATTATTTTATGATCATGCCATGCGCATTATCTGCGAGGTCGATGATGCGGAAGCCGCATTAGCGCAGCGCAACCAAACGCCGAAAGGCCGCTTGCGGATTGATTTGCCTATCGCTTTCGGACGCTTGCACATCCTGCCTTTGTTACAGGGTTTTCTTGAGCAATGGCCGGAACTGGAAGCCGATGTGTCCTTTTCCGATCACTACCGCGATCTGGTAGCCGATGGTATTGATATAGCGATACGGATCGGCGGGCCAGCCGATAGCGGCCTGATCCGACAGGTGCTGGCACCGCACCGCTTCATCACCTGCGCATCGCCTGCCTATCTGAAACAACACGGTATGCCCACAACACCGGATGATCTTGCCAGGCATCAGACGATTATATTCACACACGCCAACAGCCCGGTTCCCTGGCAGTTCTGCATCGGAGATGTTGAACGTCAGATAGACATACAGGGCAGTTTAAGGCTGGGTAATACAGAGGCGATCCGCGATGCCGCCTTGGCCGGTGCAGGTCTGGTACAACTCGGGGCGTTTCTTGTCGGCGAGGATATAAAACAAGGCAAACTTACAGCCGTTCTTGAAAATTACAGCCGCGAAGAACCGCCCATTTGCGCCGTCTATCCCACACGGCGTCATGTTTCTCCGAAAGTGCGGATGTTTATCGAACATATCCGCAAACAATGGGCAAACCAATTGCCATGGAGCTGAGTGCATCGTGATACGCCAATAAAAAACGCCGGAATAACCGGCGTTTTTATACTGTTTTCATCGAATTGGTCTTACCACTTCACGCGCAGACCGATTGTACCTTTATAACCGTAGCTGTCAGCAAAGTGATTGAAGCTCGTCAGCACCAACCCCTCACCATAGATGGAATACTTGTCATCATTCCAATTATAGGAACCGCCGAGGCCTAAGCCACCCCATACACGGTCACGCTTATTGGCAAAGCGAATACCGCTGACATCAACCTCTGTACCACCGAGAAACTCGGTATAGAGATTGGCAATACCATAGACATAGCGACGGTTCATCATTCCGCGATCATTCAGCCATGAATCCTGATGATCAAGCGTCAGACCAAGACGACCTTCGAGACTGTCAGCTTTCTTACGTGATACGTCAGCACCGAAGCGATCCGTGAAACTGTCAAAGCTGGCATTGGCATAGATCAGCTGACCCTGTGGGGTCATTGACCAGTATTCATTTAAAGTGATGCGCTTACCGGTTTCAACCGACAGCGAATAGCCAAAGCCTTTATTGCCATTGACCACAGCACCATCCGCACCGATATCGCTTTTATACCAAGTGGCTTCAGCCTGATTATCAATATAAAAGCCGTTTTCGCCATACCATGTCAGCGTACCGCCAAAGCCATAACCGTTAACGGCAATATCACTGTCGATATCACGGGTATAAATATCTGCGTTTTTACGATCATAATGCGCTGTCAATCCACCGATCAGCTTGCCGTTTTCGGTCTCTCTCAGCATGCCGTCAATACCGGCTTGCATGCGGAAATGGTTGTAATCATAATCCGCACCGGAGGTCGAATATCTGGATTTGATCGATGTGTGTGAGCCTTCCATGCGACCCCAAACAGCATTTTCTTCGATCAGGACACCGGTTTCCTCCGGTGGTGCAAATCCGGCCGGAATATCCGCGCCCTGCGCCAATTGCTTATTACCGGCATTGTTCCAGAAACGGTTGCCCACACGCTGTTGCAGCGTTGGCAGATGATTGAGCAGAAGTTGCGGATAGACCTCATAAGGCACAACGCCTTTCTGATAACCCTCCGACTGCAAATACCAGTTGCCGTCATCCGGTGTTGATGTCGCACCCTGATTGAGCTTGTAACGATAGGCACCGCCGACAACAACTTGCTCACCTTTATAAACATAGTCGCCGAGCAGCGAAAATTTACCGTCAGACTGACCCGTAACATCAATGATCTTGATGCCTTCTTTGGTTTGCGCGCCCAGACCGCCAACGTTAGTGACTTTCACATAGGAATGGCCGGACGTATCCGCACCGACATACATACGGTCGGTTAATGAATCGTCTTTGCCGAGCACCGTTGAGAGATACAGCGTGCCGCCTTCGCCGGTATAATTATTCCCGACATGCAGCTCAGTCCCCGGAACACCGCCGAAATACACACGTCCCTGATTGGTCAGCGCTTCCATAGACTGATCAAAATTATTGAGATCAATGATACCGCCATTGGCAGCAATATAGTGGGAGTTCTCGCTGAATACACCTTCTTTACCGGCCTTGTAAGTACCGGCAGACACCTTGGTTATACCGGTGTAATCACTCTCACCGAAGAGTGTGGTCACCCCCTGATTGATGTGATTGACATTGAGGCGGCCTTTCATAGCAACATCAAAATCAATGCGGTCAATATGGTTGAAGTTGACCGTCGCATCACCGGCACCGCCGGTGATTTCAGGCGCTTCAACAACACCCGCATGACCGCCGGTGCCGATATTCAAAACACCTTCACTACCCGCCTCTTCCGCAAGTCCAATTTTATCTGCAGATGAGAGAGAAGCTTTATCTGTAACTGTGAGATTTCCTTTACCTGCAATACCAATGGCCATTTCACCGGTATTGGTAAATTTTGTGCCTTCACCCGTAACAGTAATCGAGCCCACCGCAGTTGCTTCATTAGCTGCCGCACCATATCCGGCAGTTACTTTTGCACCTTTTTCAGCCAGCAAGTGAGATGTCCCGCCCGATCCCACCAGTAAAACACCGTCAACCGTCAGTTCACTTTGCGCACCGGATACAAGTGTGGTGCTATATGCGTCCGCACCATTAGCCGCATAAACCTCTTCCAGATGCGCCTTACCGCCAGCAGTTATGCCAATATGGGATTTACCATCATAGGCATTGAATGTTGTACCCGTGCTTGTCCATAAAGAACCGGCTCCGATAACGTTAATCAGCGCCTCTGAGCCCCCTTCATAAGCCATGGCAACATTTTTACTGTCGAGAATGCCACCATCTTCAATCGAAATAGCACCTTTACCTGCTGCGCCTACATAAATATTGGTCAGAGCATCCCATCGCGAACCGGCACCACTGACGACAACCATTCCTTCTCCGGTGCTGGCCACTCCAAGATTGGCACTGCCGCCGGTTATAAAATAAGCACCTTTTTCAATCCGTGTTGTACTCTTGCCGCTGCTGCCAAATTGCATAAGGCCAGCAATATTCAGGGAAGCATTTTCTCCGCTGACAAGTGCAATTCCCTCTGAACCTTCCCGATAACCTGAAAGAATACTATTCATATTCACTGTGGCATTATCAATATTGACAATACCTTTGCCACTATATGCCCAGTTCATCTGCACGGCATTGACCACCGCACCATCTGTCACGTTGAAAAGAGTTGTATGCTCACTCGGAACATTATTTTGGGTATATGATAAAAGCAGTGTGCCAATATCAGCCTGTGTTCCTGCACCCGTCACAGTAAAGCTGCTGGTACCAAGGTTACCTTTTTCACCTGCAAAAATAGTCGTATCTGTCGCAGTCTTAAACTGGCCACCATCTTTAATCGTCAGATGTCCTTCACCGGCCTCCCCCAGAAAGAACTGATCTGAATTAATCTCGAATTTAGAATTTTCACCTGAGACAACGGCTCGCCCTACGGTTCCGGCTCCCTCGCCCAGAATAACAAAACCTTCTGCGGTTAAACTGCCGCCATTAATAACGCGGAATTCCCCGTCATTCGCACTGCCCGGAAAAGCCGCCCCTGTCACCAGCTTATGAACACTAAAGCTTTGACCGTCAACAATCGCAGTTTTGCCTGACCCCGCATTGATAACGATATTATCAGTACCGGTCGGGATCTGATCGCCGCTCCAATTGACAGTGTCGCCCCAATTCTCAGAACCACTACCGGTCCAGACGACCTGCGCCTGTACTGCGGAGGCTCCCAAAAGCATAGGCGTAAAAATAAACAGCGAATACTGTGCTATACGGCGTTTTAAAACGCTTTTATTGTTACTGCGATATTTACACATGGCATTCTCCGGCAGAATTCGGGCAAAGTTGCTCACATCACATTTTCACTGCAGAAAATGCGTTGGGGTTCTCATAATTTTGTGGGATCACAAGGAGAAAAACTGCCCTGTTTCAGCAGCCCTTTTCACCTTCCGGCAAACGCAATACACAACAGGCAGGCTCCCGTTCCTGCCATAAAACCGCATCAAAAATTCCGGAAAATACTTTCAGTTCACATTTCCGGAATTCAGAAAGTGAATAAACGCTATAATTTTATGGTTAATCTTTAGTAAAACTCTAAATTATTATAAAAAACATTAGACATATAGATTAAATATACAATTTTACAATCAAATATAAAAAACGACCGGAGTGACCGATCGCTTTCTTTCATTGTCTCAGTGAAGAAATTATTCGAAATCTTTATCGCTATAAAGCTTTGTTTTCTTCACAGCTTCGATGTTTTTCGCACCACCAAGCATCATATTGATGGTCAGCTCTTTGTTCAGCTGCTGGATAACGGAGTTCACACCTTCCGCACCGCCAAGATTAAGACCATAGAGGATCGGGCGGCCGACTGCGACCACATCTGCACCGCTGGCCAGTGCTTTAAAGACATGCGAACCGCGACGCACACCGCTGTCAAAAACAATCGGAACACGCTTGTTGACGACCTTGGCAATTGACGGCAACACATCAAAGGATGCAGGACCACTATCGAGCTGACGGCCACCGTGGTTGGAAACCCAGATACTGTCCGCACCAGCTTTAATCACCACATCAGCATCTTCCGGCGACTGGATACCCTTCACGATCACCGGCAGACCGGTCATGTCTTTCACATATTTAATATCCGATGGTGTGAAAGCCTGTTTAGCCTGCGCGTAGATCTCGCTGATGCCGGCACCTTTACCAGTTTTCGAGCCGTCATCATTCTGCTTGGCAAACAGTTCCAGATTGGCAAAGCCCAGCGGGAACTGGAAATTATTCTTGATGTCATCTTCACGATAACCACCGACCGGTGAGTCAACCGTCAGAATAATCGCCTTGGCACCGCTGTTCTTGGCACGCTTCAGCGTAAACTCGTTAAACGCTTCATTCTTGCTCATATAGAGCTGGAAGAAAAAGGGATTGCCGTCAGAAACAGCGGCCACTTCTTCAATGGTTTTATTACCATAGGTGCTCAGCGAGAAGATCGAGCCTGCTTTTGCCATGCCTTTGGCGGTTGCGATTTCACCGTCCTGATGTGCCAACCCCTGTGCCGCCATAGGGGCCTGAATGATCGGGGTTTTCAGATCAATGCCAAGATAATTGGTCTTCAGATCAATGTCTGACAATTCAATGCCCTGCATAACGCGTGGCATAATATACTTCTTGTCGAACACCGAGGTGTTGGAGCGCAGGTTCTGCTCGTTTTCAGCACCGCCACGGATATAGCCGAAAGCACCTTTATCCATTTTGGCTTTAACCTGACCTTCCAGCTCGTTCAGATTGGTGATCTTAACGGGGCCTTCTGCGGTACTGGCTTTATAATCTGCCGCATATGTAACACCGAGCGACAAAGCAAGCGCAATTGCACTCAGTGATACTACAGATTTTTTGCTCATAAATTTAGTCATAATACAAACTCCCGGCTTTGCGCCGATTAGCTGTCAGCTTACTGTTTGACAGCTTCTGCCTGAATTTTCAGAGTGACCATTTTCTCAATGCCTTCTTTGACAAGGAAATCGACGCTCCATTGGGTGCGGTCGATCGTGACTTCAAAATCACCGCCACACACTTCGGCATTGAACATCGGGGTCTGATAGCAACTGAATTTTGTTGCTTTAAGCTGTACCGGATGGGTCTGTCCTTTGATTGTCAGATTGCCGTCAACAGAAACAAGTTTGTTATCAGCCACGTTCCATTTGGTTGATGTGAAATCGATTGTCGGATGCTTTTCTGCATCAAGAAGATCAGCGCTTTTCAGATGCGCATCAAAACCTTTGATACCGGTATTCAAAGTATCAACAGGAATAGAGACTTTTACCGAGCCGGTCTGCGTTTCCGGTGAATAGCTGATATCGCCTTTAATGCCGTAGAAACCGCCACTATTTGTAGAGGTGTTAAAATGATCAATATAGAACATTGCTTTTGTATGATCAGGATCAATCTTGTAATCAGCTGCCTGAGCCGCAGTTACTGAAAGAAGTGAAGCGAGCAGAGGCAATATAATTTTCTTCATTGAAGAATTCCTATTCTGGATATGCTTAAAAGCATCAAGACATATTCTGCATGCAACAGAATTATCTTTTAGTTAGATACGAACAACACAAAAGACTGGAGGAAGTTGTGCTGTTGTTATGATCAGAGAATAAGACAGGTTCCCGCTATCGGGTAGATCGGATTTTAATAAGCTCTGTTCCAAAAACAGGACAATTAAGCGACTTTATAAAGAGAAAAGCAGCGACGCAGAGCTGAGCACACCAAAATCAATCAGAGAAAGCGTTAAAAAGCTGTCGGATAGTCTCAAAATCATTTACAGTATCAATATCTGCGAAGACAGGAGCAGACTGCTCCACGAAATCCGCCTGTGGCAGCAGGCTACGCGCTCCACCCTCACCGGCAAACGGTAAAGCCCTCAGATATCCAGTACGACATAAAGCAGGCGGACCGCGATAATCACCGGAAGCAGATGCGATGACCGGTACTGTGCTATGCGCAGCTAATTGCAATAAACGCTCGATATGGGAGCGCGGCACCAATGGCATATCCGCAAGACAGATCAAAACCCGTTCCTGGCTGATTTCGCGCAAGCCCCGATGCAGGGAGCCGAGCATGCCTGTCTCAACATCTTCTGTCAGCGCCAGTGTAAAACCTGCCTCCGCATAGGCTTGCGTCCAGGGCGCAAGGCTGCGACACGTCACAATCCGTTTGCCCCATGAAAACTCGTCCAGTACCTGCAATATATGATGCGCCACAGGCTTGCCGCCGAGCATGGCATTCAGCTTGTCGCCATCCGTATAGCGTGAACCTTCACCCGCGCCCAGAACCAGAACAGCAATGGCAGATGCATCAACCATGCTGCGTGTCCTTAGCCTGCTCCGTTTTACGCGCCATGATCTCTGCCAGAACCGATATAGCTAAAGAGCGTGCATCACGCACAGGGCCAAACAGGCCAACCGGCGCTGAAAGCCGCGTAATCTGTGCTTCAGTGAAACCGTCATGCAAGAGTTGCATACGCCGCGTTTCATGTGTGCGTCTGCTACCGAGACAGCCGATATAAAAAGCTGTGCTGTTCAGCGCCTGCTTCAACAATGGCAGCTCTTTATCGAGATCATGCTGAAGAAACACCACTGCCGTTGCCTCATCAATATCCGCAGGCAATGCATCGCGCATAGTCTCGATATTCAGAGCCGAAGCTGCCTGATGCAAAACTTCACTTTCCAAACCCCGTCCAAACAGCACGATGCGTAAAGCAGGTGGCAGCACAACAACAAAAGCACCATCCTGCCAGCCGGTTTTCAGCGTTTCTGAACAATTCAGCATCTGCTTTTCGGAATGATAAGTCAGCGCGATTGTGCGGCGTTGAGCATGGGCT
The DNA here is from genome assembly GCA_021733665.1 of Bacillus subtilis. GTDB lineage: Bacteria > Pseudomonadota > Alphaproteobacteria > Rhizobiales > Rhizobiaceae > Pseudochrobactrum. The sequence continues at coordinate 99,757 of JAHREI010000008.1, read as the reverse complement.
TTAAGCGCAGAATCCAATGCATCAGCATTTTTCAACACATGAACGGCCAGTGTAATACCACCGCCACAAGGCAAGACCACGTCAAAATAGGACGATCCTTTGCCGAGCCTCACTGTTCTGTCACAGTTTTCTGCCAGCGCCTGCACAGCCTCGTGCGCAACAACGCCCTCAACACAACCGCCGGAAACCATGCCGCAATAACCGCCTGTCGCTGTTACGGCCATCATCGAGCCTAGCGCACGGGACGAGCCGCCATTGATTTCAACCAGTGTGACCAATGCGCAAGCCTGCCCCTGCCGGACGGTATCATAGGCAAAGCGCAGGACATCAAGCGTCTGATCTGTATGAAATAAGCGATGCACATCGACTTTTTCAGGCGCGATATCATCGGTCATCGGAAATATGCCTTATTCAAATTATCTCAAAGCCATACCGGCGGATTTTCATCCGCCGGTATCGGTAGCATGCAGAATTAACTGCCTGCTTTTTCAATATCTTTCACTGTGATATTGGCAGGTTGGCCGCCCCATTCGGCACGCATATAATTGACCAGATCAGCCATCTGCTCATTGGTCAGCGCACCTTTAAAGCCCGGCATCGCCTGCATTACTTCGCCATTGGCAAGACGCTGCTCGGCAATACCATCCAGAATGACATGGATCAGATTGCTCGGATCCGCCAGCATTGCACTGGTATTGGTGGTCATTGCCGGTGCAATATGCGGCTTACCTTCACCATCCACCCCGTGACAACCGGCACAGACAGCCATATAGGCATCACGACCGCTCTGACGCACTGCGGCATCAATCGCCACCGGCGTCTGCTGTGGTGCTTCCGGCAGCTTGTCACCGGTCAGATATGTCTGAATGGCTGCAATATCCTCATCCGTCATATATTGGGACGAATGCAGCAGCACCGGATACATTTCCAGTGTCATTGTGCCCTGAGGGGACATACCGGTTTTGAGGAATTTGCGCATATCCTCAGCTGTCCAGCCACGCGACGCCAGCGCTTCAGGCTTCAGGCTTGGTGCGGTGATCTTACCAAGAATGCCGCCTTCATAGGCAGATGCCATCTGCAAGCCGCCAATCGCATTACGCGGTGTATGACATTCCTGACAATGGCCGAGAACATCCGTCAGATAAGCACCATTTGCCACCTGTGCAGAGGCATTGGCAGGCATTTGCAGCTTCGGATTGACCAAATTCCAGTAAGACAATGCCCAGCGCTGATTAAACGGGAAAGGCAGTCCCACTTCCGGATTAGCGCGCTTAACCGGCTGCTGCTCCATCAGATAGGCATAAATCGCATCGGAATCTTCCGGACGGATTGTATGATACGACACATAAGGCATGGCCGGATAAAGCCACTTGCCGTCCGCGCGAACACCGTCTGCCACCGCATGATAAAACTCAGCGGCGGTATAATTGCCGATACCTGTTTCTTTATCCGGTGTAATATTGGTGCCATAGAGCACACCAAACGGCGTATCAATCGCCAGACCACCCGCATAAGGCGCACCATCCGGCGACTGGTGACAGGCCGCGCAATCGGCTACAGCCGCGAGATATTTACCGCGTGCCACCAGTTTGGTTTTTTCCTCGCCGGTTGCAGCCAGACGCTGCGCGGATACTTTATCATCATAGGCCGATTTAACAGGCCAGAACGGTACGGAAGCTGCAACAACAGCACCCAAAACACCAAGCCTGAGAATCCATTTTACTGCTGGTTTCATTTAACAAGCCCCGGCGTATTCATGACAACATCATGCACCGCACTGTAATAGCGCACATAACCGGTGCAGCGGCAGATATGGTCATTGAGTGAATCTTCAATCACCTGCTTCACATCTTCTTTTGCCACCGGCTCTTTCTGCAAACGCTCGACCAAAACAGTCGCCGCATTCACAAAGCCCGGTGCGCAATAGGAGCACTGGAAGGAGAAATGGTCGAGGAAAGCCTCCTGAATAGCAGAGAGCTTCAGCTGTCCGTCTTCGCCTTTGGTGGCGTGGCCTTCAATGGTACGGATAGAGCGGCCATTGAAATAATGAGCACCGGTAATACAGGTACGCATTTCACGGCTGGTGCCATCCGCCTCATCGACAATCACGGTACAGGCGCGGCAAAGTCCCTGTCCGCAGCCAAAACGACTGCCGGTCAGGTCTGCATATTCGTGCAGGAAATCCACCATCGACAATTCTTCAGGAACCGTCATCGGCCCTACCTGCTGGCCGTTGATGTTCAATGTAATTTCGCGTGTCGGGATACTCATGACAATGCCTCTTTAATCTTTTCTTCCGTCAGCGGGAGTTCGCGCAGATATTTACCAACGGCATGCGCAACCGCATTGGCAACCGCAGGAATGGTCGGAATCTGCACGACCTCTGCAATGCCTTTCGGATGATCTTCCTGTTCTGTAACCGGCAGAATATTTGCCGTCTGGTTCCAGACGGCCACATCTTTACCGCGCGGCAGACGATAGCGGTTGAAGTTCCAGTCACCGCTGCCGGGACCGTCTTCATAAAGCGGCATGCCCTCATAAAGCGCATGACCGACAGACATTCCGATACCGCCCTGCAACTGACCGGACACAAATTCCGGCACCAGTACACGGCCGCAATCCATCGACGTGTGATGGGACAGGATTTTTACCTCACCGGTACCGCGATTAACGCTCACTTCAATCAGTGCCGATGCGGGTGCAAAACGTGACCAGCTGGCATTATCTGCCTGCGGATCCATATAAGTCACATTGCTGCGTTCAATACGCTGCCACTGATCAGAGCCAGTCTGAATGGCCAGACCATCGATTGGGCGGCGGCTGGTTTCACCGAGAATATCATAGTCGGCTTCACCCCAGCCCCAGCGGTCAAAAGCATGAACCATTGCGCCGGTAATGCCCTTAAGCTCATGCGCTTTGGCAGCCAGTTCTGCGAGGCTCAGTGAACGGCCATCGGAAAGCGTGAATTTCTCGTCTTTCCACGATGCACCGGCCGCTGTCTCAACACTTACATCCCACAGGGCAGCAGCAGCAGGGACGATACCACGCTCATAAATGAGACGTCCTGCTTCATGCGTACCGTGGGTAAAGTAGAAAGCGCTGTTCGTTGCACTCGATGCCGAAGCCATTGCCGGTGTCCAGCGCGGATCCTGTGACATCTCATCCTGATGGGCTTTGTCCATCACAAACGGGCTGAGTGTGGCGAACATTTCCAGCGGCGACCAGTCAAGGGCGGCACTTTCAATCTCATCAGCAGGTTTACCCAACCAACGGGAACACATCAGCGCCTGTGTGCTGACCGCACCGGTGCCGATTTCGACAGCAATATGATGCAGACGGATTTTACCTTCCGGTGTCAATGTAACTGCAGCCGCAACAGCTTCGTTGGAGTTACCGAAGCCTTTTTTGGCAATCGCATAGCCAACACCGTATTTGAGCGCAGGGTTTTCTGCTTCGAACTCGGCTTTACGTTTCGTGCGGTTTGCCCAGACCGGATGCGCACGATCAGCTTCGATCATCTCGCGCATACGGCACAGGCTCAGCGGGAATGCACCGGCAGAACTGCGTTCGCCGTCCTGCAACGCATTGATCAGACGCAGTTCCATCACGTCAACGCCGAGTTCTGCAGCCAGCTCTTCAACCAGCATTTCCGTGCCGATCTGTGCTTCAAGCGAACCAAAACCACGAACAGAACCGGACATTGGCGCACGTGATGAATGGGCAATCGCCGCGATATCGTTCTTAGGGAAATAATAAATCCCCTGCGCCGCACCGGCAGCAACCTGCGTCACCGGCGTGGTATAGTTCTGACGGCCGCCGCCATCCAGCTCGAGATCAGCCGCAAGAGCCTGCATTTTCAGTGTTTTGCGGTTGATACCGAGACGGTATTTCATACGGATCGGATGACGCTTAATCGCTGTCTGGAAATGTTCTTCACGATCCAGTGCCAGACGCACAGGGCGACCTTCAGCAAAGAGCGCCGCAACAATCCCATAATACGGGAACGGGCTGTGTTCCTTGGTACCATAACCAACCGTATAAGCCGGATGGCCTTTCAGCTCATGCACTTCGAATGTGCTTTTCTTGAGCATCGCAGCAGTGCCGGTCATCACTTCATGCGGGCTCTGGCTGGCCATAACAATTTCAAGCTTGCCGGATTTTGCATCATACCAGCAATTGCAATTGTCCGGCTCAAGCGCTGCCGCATCAATGAACGGCGAATAATATTCACGCTCAATCACATGCCAGTCTTCCGGCGGTGTATTCAGCTCTGCGCGGATAGCTTCGGCATAGGCCATGCCGCGTCCCATTGCATCACCGGATGCATCAGCCTTCGGCCAGTTGACATCATTCTTGTCATAACTTGCGAAAACATAGCCGTCATCAACCGGATTAAACAGGTCTTTCTTAGCTTTCGCGCCGCCTTCACCCTCAACACGCACAAAGCGGAAATTGGCCAGTGGGCCCTGCTCCACAGGTGCAGTCGTTTCACCATAACGGATAATCTCATCACGTTTGGTTTTATAAATACGTTTAGCAACGGAGAAGCGGGCAAAATCATTATAGATCAGGATTGCCAGCGGATGGCCGAGAAACAGCGGTACTTCGCCTTTTGGCGCCAGCATTTTCTGGCCATAGGTATACGGGTCGTAGAAATCGAGACCGGCCTTAACCGTGTCTTCTGCCGTTACCAGATAATCCGGCTGCAAATCCTCGCCCAGCAAGGACAAATCCAGATCAAGAAACGGCGCATCGGCGCGGGTCGACCAGACCACAAAAGCATGTGCCTGATCTTTCGGCCAACCTGCCATATCTTTGGCACGGATATCACGGGCGAAAACTTTGGAACCTGTGACTTTGGCCACGCCGTCAACACGGCGCTTCAGCTTGGTTGTGCCTTGCGGGAGCGGCAAGTCGAGAATTTTGTTTTCAAACAATGCCGCGCGGGCTGCGCGGATCGGAAGAATAGTGACCGCTATTCCGGACGCTGTAAACTTGAGAAAGTCCCTGCGTGTCGGTGTCATATGATTACTCCCAGAGTTACCGGAGCGCATTTCAAAAGTGACTGAATAATTCTCAGATAAAATGCGCGTTCATACTGATTGTCAGGACAAAGCCCTGATATTGAGACAAAGAAAACCCTCAAACGAACTGGTCTTTTATAAAGACACGGCGAGATCAGGCCTCTGATTGACTGAAACTACTCAAAAATATGTAGTATATAATATCCAAAATTATGACACGGACAGAATAAATCAACATCGGGACATATTTTATTACGGATACAAGTTTGGTCTATTGTCAGTTTTACTCACCTGCTCTGCGTTTTCAGGACTATACCATCGACGAGAATGAGTGAAATCTGCGCAAACCCGACCAATATTCAGCTAATAGAATAGGGCTAACACATTTTAGAACAGTTTCAAGATCACGAAAATGAGAACATTTATCCTATTGATATTAAATAATTATTCCAGAAAAAATAGCCTTATATTTGGAAAAATATAAGGCTATTTCTGACATTCGAATCTCAAATCAATAAAAAAGCAGGCACTTAAAAGTACCTGCTCAATATACTTGATAAAAACTATCATATATTATTTCAAGCAGCAGGCTCTTCACCCGGTGCCAAGGTCATAACATCAGCCCAATCCGGATGACGACGATACTGCGCACGCACATAAGGACAGAGCGGCAGAATACGAAAAGCGTTTTTACGCGCATCTTCAACCATATAGGTCACCAATGACAGTCCCGCACCCGTGCTGCGCATACTATCCGGCACACCGGTATGATCAGCACTGATTACACCGTGAGCACGGCGCGTAAACGTAATTTCCGCTTCACCCTCAATACCATCCGCACGCGCCACATAACGCCCGTGACGGGCATCAATTTCCTCAATGGTAATTTTAAGGTCAGTCATCAGGCCTCTCCTTTTCAATCTGTTTAAGCGAATACCATACCTGTCAAACGGTCTGTTGCAGAGCATCTGCCATTGTGTCGCGGGTCAAGGATGCGCCAAATACCGGTGTTCCGGTGGCGAATAACCTGCTCGATGCTAATGACCCTGCATCCACAGGATCAAATCCGATCCGATCAATGAAATGCGCGACAGTCTGCCGTGCATCCATGTCATCACCGGCAATCGCCAATGCCCGTCGTTCAGAATCTCCCTTCGGGCAAGCCTCTTCATCAATCTCATGATAACCCATGTGATTGAAACTACGCACCAGCCGCGACTGCGGCAAGAATTTCTGTACCACTTCACTGCTTGATGCTTCAGTTTCAAACTCAGGGATCGTACCGTCTGTCGGCGCCCAGTAATTCATCGCATCAATAACAATTTTACCCGCGAGGAGTTCCGGTTGCAGCTGACGATATTTGGACAAAGGCAGCGCGAGGATTACGATATCACTTTCTGCAATCGCATCCTGCGCAGTTGCTGCAACGGCACCCGGCACCATGATTTCGAGCAACAGCGCAATCTCTTCCGGTGATTTGGATGTCGCAATCTTCACCGCATAACCCGCCGCAATCGCGCGACGGGCTATAGCGGTGCCGACACGGCCGGCACCCAGAATACCAATTGTTTTCACTTCGGTGATTTGCATCTCAGCAATCTCCTGCTACTGGAAAGCGTATCCCGAAAAGCGGGAACCGGTTTTCGGATAAGATACGCGCAGAAACAAATGGATGGAGTATTTTCAACAATTCGGTTCAAACCGAAAATACTCAATCCACGCCAAGTTCCGCATCAACAAGGGGCTTCACTTTGGTTCCCAGCAATTCAATCGAACGCAGAAAATCCTTATGCGGCATCTGCCCCACATCCATCTGGAAAAACTGGCGCATATGACCAAGCTGTTTTTGCAACGTGATAATCCGTTCCGCAATTTCCTCCGGCTCACCGGCAAAAATTGCGCCGCCACCGCTGGCTTCACTGTCATAATGCGAACGTGGCGGCGGTGCGAAACCACGGATTTTGCCCAATTGTTCCATCACCGCATGCCAGTGCGTCCAGAAGAAATCTTTGGCTTGCTTAGCATTTTCACCGATATAGCCCGGCACTGCGACCGAAACCTTCAGCTTTTCCGGTGCAATCTCAGCCTGCGCACCCGCACGGCGATACAACTCAGCCAACGGCGCGAAGCGTGCAGCCTGCCCGCCGATAATCGCATAGGAAATCGGCAATCCGAGAATACCGGCGCGTACAGATGAATGCGGATTACCGCCAGTCGCCAGCCAGATCGGCAGCGAGCCGCTTTCAGGACGCGGCACAACCAGCGCCTCGTTCAAAGCCGGGCGGAATTTACCCTGCCACGTCACGCTTTCGCTCTCGTTGATCTGTAATAACAGATCAAGTTTTTCCGCATAAAGCTCATCATAATCATTCAGGCTATGACCGAAGAGCGGAAAAGACTCCGTTGAAGAGCCTCGACCAGCAGTAATTTCAGCGCGACCATTTGATATCGCATCCAGCGTTGCAAACTGCTGATAAACACGCACAGGATCATCGGTACTGAGCACTGTGACCGCACTGCCCAGCTTGATGTTTTTGGTTGTGGCTGCCGCAGCGCCGAGAATAACGGTTGCCGCAGAGGCCGGCATTTCTCTTGTATGGTGTTCACCAATACCGAAATAATCCAGCCCCACTTCATCGGCCAGCTGAATAGCTTCCAGCAGATTGCGTGTTGCATCTGCCGTTGAGCCCAGCTCACGGGTCTGTGCATTTTTCTGTACGTCGCCGAAACTATAAACGCCAAGTTCCATAATACTGGCTCCTTTCAGTGCGACATCTCAATGCCCGCACTTTGAATTTTCTAAATATGCGTCGCTACCAGTTCATCAACCGGCTGTGCTGGTGCGCCCTTTGAGCAATTGCGCAAATGGTGTGACCGTCTGGCTGAGCTGCACACCGGAATCCCGCTTGCGCTGATCATTGATATTCGGGACAAAACCACCGACACCGCTTTTCTCAGCCACCACCAGCGCTGCAAATTCAGTCGCTGCGCGCTGAATACGGGCTGTCAGATCGTGTCCGGCTTCACCATTGCCAAAATCTTCGGTCGCCGCGAAAACACCGGTCGGAACCACGGTTGCTCGCAGGTAAGAAAACAGCGGCCGCAAGGCATGATCCAGCACCAGAGAATGTCTGGCTGTTCCGGCAGTGGCCGCAATAATCATCGGCATGCCATTCAATGCATTGGTATCCAGAGCATCGAACAGCATTTTGAACAACCCGCTATAGCTGGCTGTAAAAACCGGTGTTACCGCAATCAATCCGTCGGCAGCAGAGATCTTCTCTTTAACCTCAGAGAGATGCGGGGTCGGAATACCACCTGTCGCCATGGTTGTTGCCAGTTCCACAGCCAGTTCACGCAGTTCGATCACCTCAATCTGCGCTTTCTCACCGCGTGCACCGATTTGTGCGGCAGTTGCCTGTGCAATCTGATCAGCCAGCATGCGGGTTGATGATGGTTGCGACAGACCAGCGGTCAAAACAATAATATGACGTGTCATGAATATCTCCTTTGCCAAGCGAACCTGTATCAAGGGCGGAGAATTTCCCCGCCCTTGATACAACTCATGCTGGCTGATCTGTTGTTTCAGCTGGCATCACCTTACGGTGTTTGCCATCCGGCCCCTGTGCACGCAGACTTGCATGGCTTGGCGGGTCACTCGGAATATGGGACGGGCGGCGCGCTTCAAATTCCTTGCGCAGCACCGGCACCACTTCCGTGCCCAACAACTCAATCTGCTCCAGCACCATCTCTTCCGGCAGACCGGCATGATCGACGAGGAACAACTGACGCTGATAATGACCGGCATAATCAGCAAAGCTCAGTGTTTTCTCAATCACCTGCTCCGGTGAACCGACAGTCAGCGGGGTCATTTCCATAAAGTCTTCCAGCGAAGGCCCGTGACCATAAACCGGCGCATTATTGAAATAAGGCCGGAAATCACGAATGGCATCCTGACTGTTTTTACGCATGAAAATCTGACCACCGAGACCGACAATTGCCTGATCCGCACTGCCGTGACCGTAATGTTCAAAACGTGAACGATACAGATCAATCATCTGCTGGGTATGTTCCTTGTTCCAGAAGATGTGGTTTGCAAAGAAACCATCCCCGTAGAACGCGGCCTGTTCAGCAATTTCCGTACTGCGGATCGAACCGTGCCATACGAATGGCGGCGTATCATCCAGCGGTGCCGGTGCCAGTGTAAAACCGCGCAAAGGCGTACGGAACTGCCCCTGCCAATCCACGGTCTTTTCACGCCACAAGCGGCGTAACAGGTGATAATTCTCAATCGCCAGCGGAATACCCTCGCGGATATCCTTACCAAACCACGGATAGACCGGCCCTGTATTGCCGCGCCCCATCATCAGATCAACGCGACCATCAGCCAGATGCTGGAGGATCGAAAAATCCTCAGCAATCTTCACCGGATCATTGGTGGTGATCAGCGTGGTCGAGGTTGTCAGCTGAATTTTGCTGGTTTTGGCAGCAATCCAGCCAAGCATGGTCGTCGGGGAAGACGGCACGAATGGCGGGTTATGATGTTCGCCGGTAGCAAAAACGTCGAGACCGACTTCTTCTGCCTTCAGCGCATATTTCATCATCGACTTCAGCCGCTGATGTTCGCTCGGGGTTTTGCCGGTTGTCGGATCAGTTGTTACGTCACCGACGGTAAAAATTCCAAATTGCATGAGTACACCTGTCCGTTAATTGTCAGTTGTGAGATTCTCAACAACAGCTTCGTTGACAGAAACATAATCATGGAATGGTTTTATTGTAGTCACCGGATTTGCACTAGACTGTCCTAAATATCAGACCAATGCTCTATTCAGCTTCTCCGCTCACCAGATTGGCCATCAGGCGGAATGCTCCTGCAACCAGCTTGTCCATCTGGTGATGCAACACAAGACTGGTATGCGTGTGCCGCCCTTTTCCGATACGGGCAGAAAGCAAAGCCCCCGTTAAAGGCTGTTCATTGGCATCATGCATGGACAAGAGCGGTTGATAGGCTTCATCCCACTGCGAGGCAAAATACAAGCCGCGCTCTTTATTCCAGCCTTCCCAATCCTGAGCCGTGATCCGGTTCGGCCAGTTGAGCAATTTATGGTCCGGTTCCAGCAAAGTCACCGGCGCTGCCGGATCGGTCACCCGCCAGCGTAAAGACGGCGAGCCAATCTTTATATGCCGTGGCGGAGTAACAGCGGGTTTCCAGCCATCTGTCGGGCGGTGATACAGCGTCACCAGATGCCCGCCATTTTCGACATAGGCATGTAATCGCGCGGTTGCCTCAGCCAGATCTTGCCTTAAACCGAAGGCAAAAATCCCGACAACAATGGTTGTGAATTGCTGCAAGTCACCGGCCAGATGTTTTGGTTCCAGCTTTGTTACATCAAGCCCCATACGGCTCAGCCACAGGCCAGCACGATCAGCCCCGCCCCCGATATAACCGATCTTTGCGCCCTGCGGCAGCTTCAGATCCAGTGCCAGAATATTGAGCACTTCCGGCTCGCGATAGATCACCTGTCCAATATGCGGATAGGTGATCGGGGTCAGCCGCACAGCATCGCGACCGGCAATTTGTGTTTTCACCTGGAACAACCCTGCTGCCGGTTTTTCCGGTGCGTAAAGTGTTGCCGTCCCCTTATCCTGCACAACTGACCAGCCGCCATCGCTGATAAACCGCACAGGCCACTGATCCCCGCTCACAGTCACATCTACCGGCCACTGCATTTGAGCTGTCTGATCAAGCGGCACAATTATCGCTTCCGGTTCAATCCGTACGGACTGGGCAGGCACCAGCGCAAATTGTTCAGCCAGATCAAAATGCGCCTGAGCCTGATATCCGGAGAATTGTGCCGTCACCCTCACATAAAAATCACCATTGCCGCCGAGCGCAGACCAAAACGGCCGATAGAGCGGGCTGAAAGCCGCATCTGCACCGGCCTTGACATCAAATGATTGTCCTGAGGCGGACGGCGTCCCCATATAGGCAGTACAATGCTCAGGCAAAACCGGCTCAGCCTTTGTCTGATATTGGGCACTCTGTCTTGAAAAACCAACCTTAAGCAAGGCTTCGCTGGCCACTGACAACACAGGCGGTATCAGCTCAGCCCCGTCAAAGATTGCTGCGGCTTCGATCAGTGCATGGTCAACCTCTGCTTTTTTGCGCTTTAAGCGATGCGCATGTTCTTCCAGAAAAGCGGCTTGTGCATGAGCACAAATATCATCGATTTTTTGCGCCGCTGCCACTAAATGAAGAATGATTACTTGCCGTGCAGGGAAAGCAGCGATAGCCGCATCAATGGCTTTTTGAGCATCCTGCAAAGCCTGCGCTATAGTGGCTGGCAAATCTGCTTCTGCGGCCAGATCACTTAAATTGACTGGCAGGTTTTCAAAAACGGAACTCTCTTTGCCAGTCTGTGCAGCCAGCAACAAATGCAGCGGCCATTCAGTTTTTGGTTCTTCCCGCCAATACCCCATGCCTTGCGAGGCGTGGTAATAACGTGACCATTCACCGATCCGGTCATAATCCGCACCCGTTGCCGGTTCACGTCCCTCAGCCCGTACTGTCAGGGTTGTTTCCGGTGGCGGCACTTCATCATCATAAGTATCCCCGCCACCCGACCATGCAGGAAGATAATATTTTGCAACCTGCCAAGGCTTCAACCCTTGTGCAAAATGCTCCGGAAAAGCCTGATCATTGGCAGCCAGCGCAATTGCCCTTTCAGCCGCGCGGGTCATCGCACGGTGATGACCATGCTGCCCCGGCACATCAAGAAATGTCGGAATAACAATATCCGGCCGCTCGCTGCGGTAAGCCCGCACAAGGCGCTCGACAATACGCTCCTCGCCCCAGCGATCAAAAGTACGGTCGCCGTCTTTGGAAAAGCCAAAGTCATGCACCGCATCATCCGGCCCGTGACCAAGCCAGACAATATCGCAATCCAGCTCCCGCGCGGCTTCTTCCATTTCCCGCGAGCGCATCAGCCCCAGCGCACCACCGCGCTCCGGCCCCAAAGCATTCTGACCGCCCTCACCACGGGTAGAACAGCCGACAATCACCCGCATACCGGCACCAAACCGCAAGAAGGCCAATAATCCGCTTTGCTCATCATCAGGATGCGCGCCGGTATTCATCACGGTCACAACCGAGCGTAACCGGCTTAATGCATGATGCAGACGGATCAGAGCCGGTGCTGATTTTTGCTTTTCTATTCTTTGACGGTCAGTCAGCACGGTTCCTCCTCCCCTGTCTGCACAGGTGATTAATCAGTCAGTGTATCCAGTTTCGGTGTCATTGCCTCAAACAAAGGCAGAGCGGCTGCACCCAGCGCCGCCGTATATTGGCCGGTCGCCCCGCGAACCACACGTGGCAAGGCACGACTGCGGCGGCTGGCGACAGAAATCGGCAATTGCCCCATACGGGCAATCAATCCGTCAATCAGTGCGTCGGGCAGCATGCCGCTGAGAATAACGGTTTCCGGATCCAGAATATTTTCAATCATAGCAATCATTGGCGCCAGATAAAGCGCGGCCTCGTCTATCCAACTGATCAGCACCGGATGGTAATTGTCATACAACGTCTGGAGGTCATCAAAATCCGTTGTTGTAACACCAGCTAAAGCCAGTTTTTCACGCAAAACATGCAGGGAAGCATAGCGCTCCAGACAACCGGCCTGCCCGCAAGGACAAGCCCTGCCATTCGGCGCTACAACAATATGCCCGATTTCACCGGCATTACCGAAAGCACCGCGAAACGGCACGCCGTCCTGTATCAGCCCCAGACCAACACCGGCACCAAAATAAATCATCGCGAATGACGAAATCGCATGGCCTGCACCGAACAGGCGCTCGCCGACGGCTGCGGCATTGGCGTCATTCTCAACAGTGACCGGCTCGCCACAGGCTTCACTCAACAGCGCCGCCGCATCCACACCGGACCAGCCTGGCAGCGTTGTCGGGCCAACGGAGGTCATTCCCTCAATATCAAACGGCCCCGGCATCACCACGCCAACACCCAACAGCGGTGCAGAAAATTCCGCTTTGACGGTATCCACCTCAATGCGCAGCAAATCTGACAGCGCGGCAGGGCTGGTATCCTGCACCGGCTTGATATAGCGCGAACGGGGCTGTCCTGTCAGATCAAGCACCGTTGTCACCATATGATCGGATGCCATTTCCACACCAACAGTCACAGCACCATCGGGATTCACCGCGAACTGTTTCGGCGGCTGACCACGGCCGGATTTGAGGCGTCCGGTCTCCATCAACAGATTTTCACAAACCAACTCATCGACAATATTGGCAATCGCCTGAGCGGTCAGATGGGTCAGACGCGCAAGTTGCATACGCCCCAGTGAGCCGTGCTGGCGCACAATATCCAGCACCACGCGACGGTTATGATCGCGGATTCGCTCAGGGTTTTTGCCCAGAGTAATCAGTTGCGTCCCTGATTGTGGATATGTCGGCTGTTCGCCCATGCTGCTCCGTCCTGCCCGTCTCAAAATGATAAGCGAGAGCTTTCATAACCGCAATATATTAATTCAAGTAAATTATCTTATTGACAAAACCCCGTAAAATAGTGACCGTAAACAACAGATCTGCGGAGGAAAACGCAGCCGGCACTGCAAGAACTTTCAAACGAACGATATTTTTTGAAAGTCTCGCAGAGCGGCATGCCCCAAAAACGTGCACCGGTTTTGGATAAAGGTATGGATCACAACTGTTTTTTGCCTGAGACCGGCAAAAGCCGGAGGCCATAAGGGGAGGTTTACATGCGTAAATTGTTATTTGCGGGATTGATCGCCGGTTTCAGCACCATGGCGTTTAACGCTGCACAGGCTGTTGAAATTGAATATTGGCAATATGTTTTTGAGTCCCGCGTCAAAGCGATGGATAAGCTGATCGAGAATTTCGAAAAAGCCAATCCGGACATCAAGGTCAAGCACACTACATTCCCTTATGATGATTATCAGACCCGCGTGATTGCGGCTAAAATGGCAGGCAACAGCCCTGATGTGATGCAGCTGTTCTACGGCTGGCTCGATAAATTCGTTGCCGGTGGTATTTTGCAGCCGCTGCCAACTGATACATTCCCGCATGATAAAATCGAGAGCGATTTCTTCCCGATCACCAGCGCGATGAAGCGTGGCGATGATTATTACGGCCTGCCAACTGCGGTACGTTCGCTGGCGCTATTCTACAACAAGAAGCTCTTTGAAGAAGCCGGCCTTGATCCGAAAAACCCGCCAAAAACACTGGATGAACTGGTTGCCGCTGCGGAAAAAACCGCAAAACGCGATGCAAACGGCAATCTGACCACTGCCGGTATCACCATGGATATGGCCGGTCAGGATCATCATTGGTGGCGTGAAGTTCTGATCCGTCAATATGGCGGCGTGCCTTACACTGATAATGACCGCAAAGTGGCCTATGATTCCGAAGCCGGTGAAAAGGCGCTGAAATTCTACACTGATCTGCAGACTGAAAAGAAAGTCGGCGAACCGAAGTTCATGGATGAAGGTCAGGCTGCATTCCGCGCAGGTATGGCTGCCATGACTGTGGACGGCACATTCCGTCTTGGCGCATTCCGCACCATTAAAGACTTTGAATGGGGTGTAACCGAGCTGCCAGCCAATGCCGACGGCGTGCGTTCCAACTATGCCAGCTACTTTGCAAACGGTATCGGTGCCAATGCCAAGGGCGAAAAGCTCGAAGCCGCCAAGAAGTTCCTGAACTATATTTCCTCACCGGAAGCGATGGAAATCTGGCTCAAGGAAGTTGGCGAGCTGCCTGCCCGCCGTGCAGTTGCCCAGACCGAAACTAATCTGGCAGACCCGATCTACGGCCCATTCCTCAAAGGTCTGGATTATGCTCACACCACCATGTTTGTGGATGAAGCTGCCCAGCGCCAGACAGCAATGGATATGGTGAACCGTGTCATTCTTGAAAAACAGCCTGTGAAAGAGTCCCTTGCACAAGCTGCCAAGGCTGAGCAGACCATCATCGACGACGCTCAGTAAAATCTGATTATCCGCTGTGCCGTCATCTATCGGCACAGCGGATTTTGTTTCATCGCTAAGCCATGAAACTGCGGATGGCCACCGCATAAAGCCGGAACCGGCTATGGCCTTTGATATTTGTTGACGCATATTTCCGGACAGGGCTGCAATGCCGTTTTGCCGGATATGCTCCCGTACCATAAGGTATTTCGAACCATGACTGTGACGGCTGCCCGCTCCGGTGATACTTTCTGGAACCGCCTGCCTATGCGCACGAGGCGGCTGATCTGGGTATGGAGCTTTCTGAGTATCCCTATCCTGTTTTATACGGTCATCCGGTTTTATCCTACCGTTGAAGCATTCTGGTTATCGCTGACCAACTGGGATCTGATGAAACCGCCGAAATTTATCGGCCTTTCGAATTATGAAAAACTGTTCGCGGATCCGCAATTCTGGAAAGTGTTTAAAAACACGTTCACTTACCTGCTTATCGGCACACCCGTGAGCCTGTTTATTGCTTTTATAATCGCCTATTATCTGGATCGTGTGCGTTTCATGCACGGGCTGATCCGTGGTCTGTATTTCCTGCCGTTTCTTACCACTGCGGCGGCAATGGGCTGGGTCTGGCGCTGGTTTTATCAGCCGGCACCAATCGGCGTGATCAATAATATGCTCAGCAGCCTCGGCCTGCCACAGCAGACGTTCTTACGGTCTGTCGATCAAGCACTCTATTCCATTATGGCAACGTCCATCTGGGCTGGTCTCGGCTTCCAAATCATTATTTTCATGGCTGGTCTGCGTGCTATCCCTAACACCTATTACGAAGCCGCCCGCATTGATGGCTTGGGTGACTGGGCGATCCTGCGCAAAATCACCATTCCGTTGCTAAAACCGACAACCGTGTTTCTGGTCGTCTTCTCGTCCATCGGCTTCCTGCGCATTTTCGATCAGGTCTATAACATGACCACCTATGATCCAGGTGGCCCGCTTGGCTCCACCAAACCATTGGTGATGATGATTTATCAAACCGCCTTCTCGTCTTATGCCATGGGCTATGCCGCCGCGCAGACAGTTGTGCTGTTCTCTATTCTGCTGGCTGTTTCACTGTTGCAGCTGTGGGTTTTGAGGGAAAAGAAATGACCGCTGAAACCAAAACACCGGCACTCCCATTTGCGAATATCCGGCCAGGCCGCGTCCTCACATGGACATTGCTGCTTATCGGCGGCATCATCATGGTTACGCCGCTGGCCTATATGTTCTCCACCTCGTTCAAAACCGCCAGTCAGGTCTATGATCTGCGTCTGATACCGGCTGAACCGACCGTACAGAACTATGTCACCATTCTGGCAGACGGCCGCTTCCTGCGTTGGTTTTTCAACTCGATGTTCGTCGCGGTTGTCGTCACATTATCCAACGTGTTTTTCGACAGTCTTGTCGGCTACACGCTGGCGAAATTCCAGTTTCGTGGCCGCCACTTCATCTTCCTCGCCATTCTCTCGACCCTGATGATCCCGACCGAAATGCTGGTGATCCCGTGGTATCTGATGTCGAGCAAACTCGGCTGGCTCGACAGCTATTGGGGCATTATGTTCCCGGGCATGATGACGGCTTTTGGTACCTTCCTGATGAAACAGTTCTTTGAAGGCGTGCCAAATGACTTTCTCGAAGCTGCCCGCGTGGATGGCCTGAACGAATTCCAGATCTGGTGGAAAGTGGCCATGCCGCTGGTCACTCCGGCACTGTCAGCTCTGGCAATCTTCACCTTCCTCGGTAACTGGACAGCCTTCTTCTGGCCGCTGATCGTCACCACTAGCAAGGAACTCTACACATTGCCTGTCGGGCTTTCGAGTTTCGCGGTTGAGCAATCAATCCAGTGGGAAATGATTATGACCGGTGCTGCTATCGCCACCCTGCCAACCCTGCTCGTGTTCCTGCTGCTGCAGCGCTATATCGTGCGCGGCGTCATGCTGGCCGGCCTGAAGGGATAAGGATACTATAATGTCTGTAAACGATCCGCGACTTGCCGATAAAAGCGTTTTCCCTGATCCGGTCTACAAGGAGACCGTGCTGAAACCGCTTTTTGACGGCGCTAAAACTCACCACGTAGAGAGCTTCCGCCGTATTGACCGCGCCCATCTGGTCATGCTGACGGAAACCGGCATTCTCGACGAAAAACAGGCAGCGGCAATCGCCGGTGCGCTGGAACAGATCGACCGTGACATTGATCCGGCCTCCCTCACCTATACCGGTGAAGTTGAGGACTTCTTCTTCCTGATCGAGAAAGAACTGAAGTCCCGCCTCGGCGCAGATATTGCTGGTCGCCTGCACACCGCACGTTCACGCAATGATATCGACCACACGCTGTTCAAACTCGGCCTCAAAGAACATATTGATGTTCTGCTGGCCAAGTCCCGCCATCTGCTCAATGCGATGATTGAAACCGCAAACCGTGAACAGGCAACACTGATCGTTGCCTATACGCATGGTCAGCCAGCACAGCCTTCAACCTTCAGCCATTATCTGTCGGCAGCGATTGAAGTGCTGATCCGCGATATGCAGCGTTTTGCAACAGCGCGTGAAATCGTCAACCTGTCACCTATGGGCGCGGCAGCCATCACCACCTCAGGTTTTCCCATCGACCGCGCACGCGTGGCTGACCTGTTGGGCTTTGCCGCGCCTTTACGCAATTCTTACAGCTGTATTGCCGCTTCGGATTACATCACCTCAACCTATTCCGCGATTGAGCTGATGTTTATCCATCTCGGCCGTCTCATTCAGGACTTCCAGTTCTGGACGAGCTTCGAAGTTGGCCAGATCTATGTACCGAACGCTTTTGTGCAGATCTCTTCGATCATGCCGCAGAAGCGCAATCCGGTGCCGATTGAACATATGCGTCATCTGGCAAGCCAGACTATGGGTCGCGCCCGCACGGTACTGGATGTGATCCATAATACGCCTTTCACCGATATGAATGACAGTGAAGGCGAAACACAACAGATGGGTTATGAAGCCTTTGCGTCTGCTGGTCGCGTTCTCGATCTGCTGGCCGCTTTTGTGCAGGCCATCCGTATTGATCCGGCGCGTGTTGCCGATAATATCCGCCGCTCCTGCATCACTATTACCGAGCTGGCTGATTCACTGGTGCGTATTGAAGGTCTGTCCTTCCGTCAGGCGCATGAGATTGCGGCAACCGTAGCCAAAGCCGTTGTCGCCAAAGGCGGTGGGCTGGAACAGGACGGCTATGAGCCGTTTCTGGAAGCCTTCAAACATGCGGCAGGCAGAGAACCGTCTTTTGACCGTACAAAGTTTGAGGAACTGGTTTCACCGGAGCATTTCATCACTGTGCGCGACCGTTTCGGCGGCCCTGCACAGGAACCAATGGCTGAGGCACTGACAGCCTACCGCGATCAGGCCAATGCCTTTGCAAGCCTTGCAGACACACAAGCCGCAACTGAGGTCAAAGCCGCACGCGAGCTCAATGATAAATTTCAGGCCTTGGTGGAGAAACGCTGATGGCAACGATCGAACTGAACAAGCTGGTTAAACGCTATGGCAAGGTTGAGGCTGTGCACGGCATTGATCTGCAAATTGCCGATGGCGAATTTGTGGTTTTCGTCGGCCCTTCCGGCTGCGGCAAATCCACAACCTTGCGTATGATTGCGGGTCTGGAAGATATTTCCGGCGGCGAACTAAAAATCGGCGATGAAGTCGTCAATGAGCGTGACCCGAAACAGCGCAATATTGCAATGGTGTTCCAGAATTATGCGATCTATCCGCATATGACTGTGCGCCAGAATATTGGCTTCGGCCTCTACACCTCCAAAGTCTCCAATGCGGATAAAAATGCCCGTATTGAAGAAACTGCAAAAATTCTCGACCTTGAGCCATATCTGGATCGCCGCCCTGCCGCGCTTTCTGGTGGTCAGCGCCAGCGCGTTGCTATCGGCCGTGCGATGGTGCGCAATCCGTCTGCCTTCCTGTTTGATGAACCTCTGTCCAATCTTGACGCGCAGTTGCGCGCCCAGATGCGTATTGAGATCAAGCGCTTGCATCAGCGCCTCAAGACCACAACCGTCTATGTGACCCACGATCAGGTGGAGGCCATGACTATGGCTGACCGTATTGTGGTAATGCGCGATGGAAATATTCTGCAGACCGGCACTCCAACCGAGCTCTACGAAAACCCGATTGATGTCTTCACGGCCCGCTTTATCGGCAGCCCGTCGATGAACCTCATTGCAGGCCGCAAAAATGGCAACAGCGTCGAATTCAAACCGGATGGCGACATTCTGGTTGGTATTCGCCCGCATGATCTGATGGTTGTCACCGGCGATGAAAGCAAAACGGCCACCGGTATTGAACTAACCGGCACAGTCACCGCCGCTGAACCGCTGGGGCCTGAAACACTGGTGCATATTGATGTGCAGGGCATTTCGGTCATAGCCACCGCATCGGGCAAATTCATACCGGCCACCGGCAGCACCCTGACTGCACGCGCAGCAGCGGGCAGCCTCTATCTGTTTGACAAGGCGACAGAGAAAAGTCTGGGACGTCTATGAGTTTGAAAGACAATCAGCATCCGGCCGTTCTCAGCATCGGGCGGATTTACTGCGATCTGATTTTTACCGGTTTGGCAGCCTTACCGGAACCGGGACGTGAAGTCTTTGCCGATAATCTAAAAATGGCAGCAGGTGGCGGTGCCTATATCACTGCCGCGCATCTGGCACATACCGGCCGAACAACCGCCCTTGTGGCACGGCTCGGTCTGGATGCTCTCTCTGCCGGTCTGTCACCGGAATTGGAGGCCGCAGGCATTGATCTGCAATTTCTGGAGCGCTCGGCGGATGCAGGCCCTCAGGTGACTGTTGCCAGCGTCATCGGCAACGATCGTGCCTTTCTGTCGCGTCGTGCAGGCACTGCACTGCCTGCAACATTGGATGCTGCGCTCACTTGGTCTCAGGCAGGCCATTTGCACATTGCGGAATATGCGACACTGCATGAGATTCCTGATCTTGTGCACCGCGCCAAGGCACACGGCCTCACAGTCTCGCTCGATCCAAGTTGGGACGAGACCCTGATCTATGATCCGGCTCTGCTCAAGGCTTGCGCAGGTGTCGATATTTTCCTGCCGAATAATGAAGAAGCACTCGCAATTACCGGTTTTGAAGCCCCGCAAGATGCTCTCGATAAGCTCGCAGAAATCTTTCCCGTTGTGGTGCTGAAAGGCGGCGCGGAAGGTGCATGGCTGCGCTCAAAAGAGCATAATCTTCATGCCAAAGCTGAAAATGTACCGGTTATTGATACCACCGGTGCAGGTGATGCCTTCAATGCCGGTTTCATCAATGCATGGCTTTCAGGCGCAGATGCACAAACAGCACTCAATGCCGGTATTCAGTCCGGCAGTCTTGCTGTGCAAGCGGCAGGCGGCACCGCTTTCTTGCTAAAGTAATAACAATTAAAAACGCCCCGTATTTTATACGAGGCGTTTTTGTTTTAACAGACCGACTATAATCAGCGATTATGATAAGCTTCGGCGGCAGCACAGAAAGCTGCAAGCAGATGCACATCGCCTTCCATCTGCTTATATTCCGGATGCCATTGCACCCCAATGGCAAAGCTCTTACCGGTATGCTCAATCGCTTCAATCACACCGTCTTCAGCTGTTGCTGTCACTCGCATCGGCGCTTTAACCGTGCGCACGGACTGATGATGTGAGCTGTTCACATGCTGACCGGTTGTACCAATCAGTTTGGCCAACAGGCTGTCTTCTTCAATTGCGATGCTGTGCCCTGCGCGTTTCTTACCACCGGCATTCTCCGTATCTTTGGAAACCGAATGTTCCAGCGCGCCCGCGACTTCATCCGGAATATGCTGCACCAGCGTACCGCCGGCAACTACAGCCAAAAGTTGATGCCCGCCGCAAATGCCAAGCACCGGCATGTCACGCTCAAGCGCACCGCGCAGAACCGCTGCTTCAAACGTCGTACGTGCCGGCTTCAAACGAATGGTATCGGTGCGGGCTTCCTCACCGAACATGGCAGGCGGCACGTCAAAAGCACCGCCGGTTACAACCAGCCCGTCAATCATATTCAGATAATTCTCTGCCAGTTCGGCCAGATGCGGCAGCGCAATCGGCACAGCGCCCGCCTCTTCAAGGCAGGACAAATAATTCTGGCGGATTGCATACCATGGGGCGTCCGAAAAGCCGCCGCCTTCCTCACTGTCGAGTGTCACACCGATGGTCGGGCGGAAGAGTTTATGCTGTATCATTGTGCCATGCTTTTATTGTGAAACAAGAAATCAGAGTTCTGAATGAACAGGCTCTGTTGGTGAAAAACAAGCGCTATTATCATCTGGGATGATGCAATTTTGCGATCAACAACTGTCGTTTGTTACTGCATATCAGTACCCTTGTTTTTACCATATTTCGCATTTATATTTCCGACAGTTGTTCAAAGGAGTTTTATGCGCAGCATTGTTCATCGTTGACCCTCTGCAGAAGCAGAGCCGCTTGTAACAAAACAGGCTCCAACGGCTTGCGCCAAAATTACTCTCCTTTTCAGGACAATTCCCATGACTTTCCAAAGCATGCTGCCACGCAGACGTGGCTTCTGTGCGCTGTTTTGCCGTTTCAAATCACGGAGACAGCCATGAATATTTCCCGTTTTGAACGCCGTATCCTCGATATGCTGGCAAAAGGCGGCCGGATCGAACCGGAAAAAGATGACAAGGGCAAAATTATTGATGCCGATTTCATCTCCCGCGAGGGCTGGTTTCTTGATGGTACCGATTTACAGACCTTTAAAAAACTGCGTGCCAAAAAGCTGATCGCTTCATTTAACGGCAGTGCTTACCGCATCTCCAAACGCGGCATTGCGAGCCTGCAAATTGCCCGCAATGCATAAGCTAAACCCGCAGCATCTTCCGATGCTGCGGGTTTTATTTTTAGTCTAACGACAGGCGCTGTGAGCCGCTGATCTTGTTCTCCGCCCATTTGGAAAATTTGAGGATCGGATAACAATAGATGAAATAGACCAGTGCAATCAGTCCGTAGATAAACAACACATCACGCGGGAAGCGCAGCATCGACACCTCTCCCTGGCGCGTCAGCTCTGCAATGCCGATTACCGAAAGAATAGCGGTGCTTTTGATGATAATCACATAGACACTGCTCATCGGTGCAATGGTCAGCTTCAGTGCCTGCGGTAAAATCACATGCCACAATTTCTGCAACTGGTTCATGCCCACAGCTGTTGCTGCCTCCCACTGCCCGCGTGGCACCGCATCAATCGCGCTGCTGACAATCTCCGACACATAACAGGAGGTATAGAGCGACAGTGCCACGAAAGCCGCTGTGCTGGAATCCCAACTCAGCCATTCAATGCCGGTATTTGGCAGCACGAAGTAAAACACGTAGAGCTGCACCAGAAACGGCGTGCCTCGTAAAACATGCACATAACCGCCGAAAATTTGCGTCAGCACCGGAATACGATAGCTACGAATAATGCCGATGATCGTGCCAATCAGAGAACCTGCCAGAATAGCCACCAGCGAGACCGTAAAAGTCTCTTTAAACCCCTGCCAGAGAAACGGCATTACCGAGACTGTCAGCTTCCAATAATATTCAATCATTAATTCAGCCTTTCGCCGCCCAGGCAGGACCTGCCAGTTTCTTTTTCACCTGATGCGAAAGGAACAGCATCACACAATAGATAGCGAGATATCCGGCAGCGATTGTCAGAAAGCTCTCATTCGGGCGCACCCGCTCGCTGTTGAGCAGCAAACCGGCACTGGTAAATTCAAAGACAGTGATCAGGGACAGCAGCGAAGTATCTTTAATCAGTACCGCCGTTTGTCCCAAGACCGGCGGGATCACATTGGCAAAAGCCTGCGGCAGCACGATATGGATCAGGCGCTGCCCATAGCTCATCCCGACAGCTTTGGCTGCCTCTACCTGCCCGCGCGGCACAGAGCCGATACCGGTGCGGATAATCTCGGACATATAAGGCGTACAGTTAATCACCAGTGCCGCAATGCCAAGCCACATCTCCGGCCATTTGGCGGTAAAAGGCAGCAAAACCGGCAGACCGAAATAAACCAGATAGATCTGCACCAGCAGCGGTGTTGAGCGGATGAATGTCACATAGCCCTGTATCAGGCTCCGCAGCACTTTCCACTGCGTGAACATAATAATCGCCATGATCGTGCCGAGCATAAAAGACAGCACAAAACTCACGCCTGTTGCAATGAGCGTATTACCCAAACCTTCGGCAAAACGATCCAGATATTGTGCAACAATGCGGTAATTAAAATAGTCGAGAATAAATGATGACATTATGCGATCCCGAATATTTTGCAGCCGCATTTGTTTCCGTGCGGTGCCGCAAAATAGTTTCAAGCCATTCTGAAAACAGCAATCGTGCCTCAGACAAAAATCCTCTGCCTGCCTGTTGAGCAGGCAGAGAATAACGCATTGTTATTTGTGGTCTTTTTCCCAGTCAGTGGTGTTCCACCAGTAATTGACCATCTGATCGAGACGCTTGTCAGAGGTAATCAGCTCCACATAATTGTCGAGCCAGAGTTTCAAATGCACCTCATCCGGACGCACGGCAAAAGCCAGCGGGTTTTTGACAATGATACCGTCAAGAATTTTCAGATTGCCGAATTCA
This sequence comes from Bacillus subtilis, assembly GCA_021733665.1. Taxonomy (GTDB): domain Bacteria; phylum Pseudomonadota; class Alphaproteobacteria; order Rhizobiales; family Rhizobiaceae; genus Pseudochrobactrum. The sequence continues at coordinate 76,063 of JAHREI010000008.1, read as the reverse complement.
TTGACGAAGTTCGTCACATTACCGAGGTCGGAAACTGTTGCATCAATACGACCGGCTGAGAGCGCCTGCGCCACCGCAGCGGTACCACCGGTAAACTCTTTCAGGGTTGCTTTCGGCATGAACTTCTTGATGGCTTCACTATAGGAGCTGGCCTGTGTGGAGCCGATATTCAGACCTTCCTGATTGAGGTCCTCCCATTTGGCCAGAGGTGAATCATTCTTCACCACCGCAACCGTTTCTTCGTAGAACATCGGGCGCGAGAACAGCAGCTGTGCCGCACGCTGCGGGGTCGGTGTCATATCGGCAGCAATCATATCCACTTTGCCTGCCAGCAATGCCGGAATAAGACCCTTCCAGTCATAATCCTGAAACACGACTTTAACGCCGAGATCTTCGCCCATCATACGGGCAAGTTCAACAGCCAGACCGGTCTGCTTACCGTCTTTGTTGATAAAGCTGACCGGTGCACCCTGCGTCTGCACGGCAACACGCAGCTCACCGCGCTTCAGAATATCTTCCATCGCACCGGCGCTCGCAGTATTCGCTGTACCGGCGGACAGCGCCGCTACGCCTGCCAGCATTCCGATAGATAATGCAATTTTCTTCAAAAACTTCATCATGTTCTCCTCGTTATTATATGGATTTACCCTTGTTTATCGGGCATTTATTTCCGGCATATTCCAACAGGCATCCCCTGCCTGTATTCCTTTTTACAGAACCTGTTCGAGAAAATGCCGCGTGCGTTGATGCTCGGGCTTAGAAAACAGCACATCCGGCGTGCCGGTTTCGACAATTTGCCCCTCATCCATGAAGATCACACGATCGGCCACTTCGCGGGCAAAACCCATCTCATGGGTTACCACGACCATGGTCATGCCGGATTTTGCCAGCTCTTTCATCAGATCGAGAATGCCACCGACCATTTCCGGATCAAGCGCTGATGTTGCTTCATCAAACAACATGACTTTCGGGTTCATCGCCAAAGCACGGGCAATCGCCACGCGCTGCTGCTGGCCGCCGGAAAGCTGGCTCGGATAATGGCCTGCACGTTCGGCAATGCCCACGCGTGCCAGCATATCCTGTGCGATTTTCACCGCTTCTGCTTTCGGGCGTTTCAGTACAACTGTTTGCGGCAAAACCACATTTTCCAATGCGGTTTTATGCTGAAACAGATTGAAATGCTGAAACACCATGCCGATTTCAGAACGGGCATGATTGAGATCGGTTTTCGGATCAGAGATCAGCAGATTATTGACACTGATGGTTCCGCTATCAATCGCTTCCAGTGCATTGAGCGTACGCAGCAAAGTGCTTTTTCCGGAACCAGACGGACCGATAATTACCAGAACCTCACCTTTCTCTACCGAGAAAGACACGTCACCGAGCGCACGATGCGCCTTGCCATTGCTGGTCGCAGGATAGGTCTTGCTGACATGGTCAACCGATATAAAAGCCATTATTCCCCCTCTCAAGCAGTTTCAGGAAAAGTGGAAACCGGTTTTCCGTCCGAAACTGCGTAATAATCAGATCTTAACGGTGTCTCTTACGGACAGTTCTCGTTAAAACTTATAAAATTGCTCTATGTTCCGTCTGGCAAAAATCCATAAAATGCGACAGCGACATCCCCCGTCAGGATAATCCTATCATCAGCACATAACGTGACCTGTAAAGCCCCGCCCGGCATGAACACACGGAAATTTTTCTGATTTGTCCGCCCGCTGCGCACAGCCGCAACAGCCGCGGCACAGGCACCGCTCCCGCAGGCTTCCGTAAGGATGCCCGGCCGCTCGTAGACCACCAGTTTCAACCGTGCCTCGTCACCTTCAGACGGCAGCAACTCAGCCACACCAATATTCGCCTGCTCCGGCAGATAAGCACTGTTTTGCACCACAGCAGCCTCAAGCGGCACATCGATAGCATCAAAATCCGGCACAAAATAGACCAGATGCGGATTGCCCATATTGACGGCAAAAGGCTCCGACAACGGCCCGTGATTGAGGCTGCCTGCATGGTTTTTTAACGGCCCTGCCAAGGGAATAGCCTGCCAGTCTGTGACAGCAGGAGCCAGATACAGGCTGACACGTGGTGCGCCATTTTCAGCATCCGCCATACGGGCTTCAATCAACCCGCCAAGTGTTTCTAAAATAACGGAGGTTTTACCCGCTTCCTGCATCCACAGAAATGCAGCACAGCGCGTGGCATTGAAGCAAGTCTGCGCCTCAGCGCCATCCACATTATAAATGCGCATCCGCACATCGGCACCGGCATTTTGCGGTGCTTCCAGTACCAGAAGCTGGTCGCCACCGACACCACGGTGCCGGTCGCAAATTTGCGCAATTAATGCGGCTTGCGGCCGGAAAACTTGCTTCCGTCCGTCAACCAACACAAAATCATTGCCCAACCCGTGGGTTTTGATGAAAAAAGTTCCGGCGGCATCTCCCTGCACCGCTTCGGAATATGGCTCCATATTTCCCCCTCCCTTCGGGTTATCTTACTGACAACCTCAGGAAACGGCCTCCCAACCGTTCCCTTGATTTAAGAGCGCGACCTTAGAGATCGCGCGCTTGTTATTCGACGCGATTAAAGATCGCGTACATCATCTGCTTTCCGGCGTGATCAAAGATCACGCTCAAGCATCAATGCATCTTCCACCGTCCACTGACGGCGTACCAGCTTGAATGTATCACCCTGAACCAGCACTTCCTGAATAAGCGGACGCGCATTGTAAGTGGATGACATTGTTGCACCATAGGCACCGGCCACACCAAGCATCACCAGATCACCGCGTTCCAGCGCTGGCAAACGATCAAACTCACCGAATGTATCCGAGCTTTCGCAAACAGGACCAACCAGATTAACCGGCAGGGTCTCTGCATCTGCTGCCGGCTCACGTACCGGCCACACCGGATGCACAGCATCATAAAGTGCCGGACGCATCAGGTCATTCATCGCTGCATCAACGATTGAGAATTTCGCATTGCCCTGATTTTTGCCATAGAGCACTTTGGTCACCAGCGCGCCGGCTTCTGCAATGATGAAGCGGCCCGGTTCCATGGTCAGCTCGCAATCAATATCGCCAAGCGTTTCACGCAATGTCTGAGCATAGGCATCGACATCCATACCGGCGGTGCCATCATAGGACACACCGAGACCACCACCGAGATCAAGACGAGAAATCGTCAGACCCTTGGCGCGAATGGCCTGTGTCAGCTGTGCCAGACGTTCAAAAGTCTGACGGAATGGCGTAACATCGGTAATCTGCGAGCCGATATGAACTGCGATACCAACAACATTGATTTCTTTGCGCGCAGAAGCCGTTGCATAAGTGTTCAGCGCATCAGCATAGGCGATACCGAATTTATTCTTGCTAGTGCCGGTGGTGATTTTCGGATGAGTCAGCGCATCCACATCAGGGTTGATGCGCAGCACAACAGTCGCCACTTTTTTCAGCTTAAGCGCAACGCGGGAAATCGCATCCAGTTCTTCAATGGATTCAATGTTCAGCTGATGCACACCAGCCGTCAAAGCGGCAGCAATTTCTTCATCGGTTTTGCCGACGCCGGAGAATACGATTTTGTCTGCGGGCGAACCGGCCGCCAGTGCACGGTGCATTTCACCGCCCGACACGATATCCATGCCGCAGCCCTCTTCAACCAGAAGAGACAGCAGTGACAGGTTATTATTGGCTTTCACCGCATAGCAGATCTGAACGTTAAGACCTTCGAGCGCCGCACGCAGCTTTGCAACACGCTCACGCACCGCTGTGGCCGAATAGACATAAAACGGCGTGCCATATTTTTCAGCAATTGCAGAAACAGCAACATCTTCAACACTTAAAGTGCCGTTTTTATAACCGAAATGTGCAACATGCGGACGTGAGAACTCAGTGGTCATTCTACCCTCAAACATTCAAAGCGGAATCCTGCTGGCAGACCGCTCTATCATTACTAATTTCAAACTACCAGACGCCCACCTGTGGTCAAATTCATAATAATACCTTTAATATTCATTTTTGATATGCTTAATGCGTATCGTAAGGCCGTCATACTGAAAGGGGAAAATCATGCGTCTGACCCATCGCCAGCTGGAAATTTTTCAATCGCTGATGCAGACCCTGAATGTCACCGAAACTGCGGATCATCTCGGCTCCTCGCAGCCGACAATCAGCCGTGAGTTGAAAGATCTGGAAGCGACACTTGGCTTCACATTGTTCCATCGTGATAACCGCCGTCTGAAACCCACTCAGCAAGCGGCAGCACTTAATGTGATTGTGCAGCGTTCCTTTGTGAGTATTGAAGAAATTGCCCGTACAGCGCGCGCTATTCGCGGTGATAATTTACAGCGTGTATCCGTTGCCTGCCTGCCTGCTTACGCCCATGCGATTATTCCGCAGGCCACTAAACTGTTTCTCAATGAACATCCGCAGGCTTCCGTTAAAATCCACTCGCTGGAAGAAAGCGCGCTGACCCGCGATCTGCTCAGCAAGTTTTTTGATGTCGGCATGGTAGAAGGCAATATCAATCTCAGCGCCTCCGCCACACGGGAAATCTATACCGGTGATCTGCTATGCATTATGCCTGCGGGGCATCCGCTGGCAGACTATGACAGGCTCGATATCGAGCAATTCTCCGGCCATAATTTTATTTATTATGCCGATGAAGATTACTACCGCCGTCAGGTTGATCAGTGGTTTAACAATGCCGGCATCAATCGCAAGCTGACGATTGAAGCAACGACTGCCTCCTCTATCAGCTCATTGGTCGCCGCAGGTATCGGAATATCCGTGATCAACCCGTTGAGTGCCTTAGCTTTTGAAAGCGAGAACCTGCTCATCCGGCCAATCCGTCATTCCATTCCCTATTATGTGAATGTCTGGCAGCCGGAAGATCTGCGTCGCGGCGCATTGGGCGCGGAGTTCGTGCAATCCATCGTCAGCGCCGTGGACGAACATGTGGTGAAACTCAAAAACCGCAATCTCTGCGCCTGACGTTTCAGCGTTGAAATAATATTCTCAGGAAACCACATCTTAGAGAAAACAAAGCCTAACAGTTGTGTTTTTCCTGCTGCCGGCTGCTTTCTTGTTTAAAAACAGAGCTCTATAGTGCGGACAATTTAATAGAAAGGGATTATCATGGTCAATCCGGTTTTCGTATCATCCGGCATATCTGTGTTTGAAATCATGTCGCGACTGGCCGCAGAAACCGGTGCCATTAATCTCGGACAAGGGTTTCCAGAAGGGCTGGAACCGCAGGAACTGATTGCGGCTGCAACTGATGCCCTGCATAGTAGTTCACATCAATATCCGCCAATGCTCGGTCTTCCCGCCCTGCGTCAGGCTGTGGCCGATAATGCCCGCCGGTTCTTCAATATTGAAGCCGATTGGGAAACAGAAGTGCTTGTCACTTCCGGTGCGACAGAAGCACTGGCCGACAGCTTCTTCGCGCTGATCAATTCCGGCGATGAAGTAATTGTGCTGGAACCGGCTTACGATTCCTATAGTCCGGTTATCCGCCGTGCCGGTGGTGTGGTTGTACCGGTACGCCTGTCGCCACCCCATTGGGAATTACCCTTGCAGGCACTGAGCGATGCAATCACCCCGCGCACCCGCATGATTGTCGTCAACAATCCGATGAACCCGATCGGCAAGGTCTTTACCCGCGAGGAGCTGAATTTCATTGCGGAATTGGCGGTGAAGCATAATCTTTTCATCATCGCGGATGAGGTCTATGAGCATCTGACTTTCGATGACAATCAACACATCTCACTATTCTCACTGCCGGAAATTCGCGACCGTGTTGTACGGATCGGATCGGCAGGTAAGAGCTTTTCACTCACCGGATGGAAGGTTGGCTATATCACCGCTGATGCACAATTGCTGAAAGTGATCTCCCGCGTCCACCAATATATGACCTTCACCACACCACCGGCATTGCAAGCCGCGGTAGCGGTTGGCCTCAATCTGCCGGACAGCTACTTCACCGGCCTGCGTAATGAACTGGCCAAACGCCGTGACTATCTTGATGCGGGTCTGCGTGAAGCCGGTTTTAACATGGCCACCGCTCCGGCCACATATTTTGCAGTCGCTGATATCAGCGATCTCGACAAGGATGGTGATGATCTCGCTTTCAGCCAGCGTCTCACCCGCGAGGCTGGCGTCACACCGGTGCCGGTTTCGTCTTTCTATTCAGAGCGCAATATCACCAGCCATGTGCGTTTTTGCTTCGCCAAAAAGCTCGACACGCTGGAGACCGCCATTAACCGGCTACGAGACTGGCGCGAGAAACAGGGCTGACACTCAGCCCTTCTCAGCTTCTGCAAAACCTCTGCGAATTCGGTTGAAAATCGTCCATAATAACAGTGCAATCAGCAGCGGTTGCAGCCAGACCATCCATTGTGGCAGGAAACCGTCGACGACAAGCCAGCCACCAAGGATGCCGAACAATAATGCGCGATCGCTCTTGCCCATCGGCCCGTCATAACGCCTTGACGCGCCGACACTCAGGGCCAGCAATCCGGCAATTTCGGTGAGCAAGGCCAGCACAATAACCACCGCAATCCATTGTGGCTGAAACGGTGCAATCCAGACAAACGGCAAGATAAGTGCCGCATCAGAAACCAGATCGCCAATCTCGTTGAGATATGCCCCCAGCGTACTTTTCTGATTGAATTCCCGCGCCAGCATCCCGTCGATGGCATTCATTGCCATGCGGATAAACAGCCATACGGGAATGAGCCAGAACCATGTCCTATTATCCGTAATCATCAGCCATGCGCCCACAGCAACAGAGACCAGCATAGCTGCAACCGTCACCTGATTGGCAGTTACACCGCAGCGCGCCAATCGGCCGGTTAGCGGGCGCAATAAATTCTGAAAGCGGCTCTTAAGCTGATAAACAGACACGCTATATCTCTCTGCAAAATCATTTTTCTTAAACATCGTTTAGTCTAAATGACTTACAATAAATAGCGAAACATCATCTGTTCCTACGTATTGCTTCGAGAAAGACAGGCCAATGACTACGGTAAAACGCGATTGCACTGAGCGGCATTTTATCAGCCATGACCGGCAGGAAATCTTTTTTCGTCACTGGCCTGCTTTAAGTGAGAAACCGGAAGGCGCAATCATTCTGTTACATCGCGGGCATGAACATAGCGGCCGTGTTGCGCATATTGTCGATGAGCTGGGGCTGGACAATTACAGCTTCTACGCATGGGACGCCCGTGGGCATGGCCTCACCCAAGGACAGCGCGGTTATTCGCCGTCCTTTTCCACCACGGTGCGCGACCTTGATTGCTTTGCCCGTCATATCACCGATTCAGACGGTTTCGCCTTGCAGGATATAGCGCTGATTGCGCAAAGTGTCGGCGCAGTTATCGGTGCCACATGGGTACATGATTATGCACCACCGATCCGCGCCATGGTGCTGGCTGCACCGGCTTTTGACGTTAAACTCTATGTACCGCTGGCCAAAGAAGGCATCTGGCTCTGGCAGAAGCTCAAAGGCACATTCTTCGTCAACTCCTATGTCAAAGCCCGCTTTCTGACCCATGACAAAGAGCGGATTGAATCTTTTGAAAATGACCCGCTGATTACCCGCCCGATTGCCTCCAATATTCTGCTGGAGCTTTACGAGAATGCAGACCGCATTGTCCGTGATGCCCGTGCGATCACCACGCCGACACAGGTACTGATTTCCGGTCGTGACTGGGTCGTGCGCGATGCACCGCAACATCGTTTTTATGAAAATCTCGCAGGCCCTGTTAAAGAGCGCCACGTGCTCAAGGGTTTCTATCACGATACATTAGGTGAGCGTGACCGCGCATTGGCTTTTGCAAAAATCCGGCCTTTCATTGAGCAAGAATTTGCCAAAGCACCGCAAAAAGCCACGCTGCTTGATGCCCATATTCAGGGCTATACCCGTGATGAAGCTGACCGTCTGGCCACACCACTGCCGATTACCAGCCCGCGTGGCTTCTATTGGGGTATGACCCGTGCTTCTATCCGCATTGGCGCATTGTTCTCGGAAGGCTTGAAAACCGGTGTCCGTACCGGTTTCGATTCCGGTTCCACACTCGATTACGTTTATCGCAATGAGGTCAAGGGCTTAGGCCCCGGTGGCCGTTATACCGACAAGACCTTCCTCAACGCCATTGGCTGGCGCGGCATCCGCCAGCGTAAAATCCATCTGGAAGAGCTGATCCGGCAGGCTGTTACCCGTTTGCAGGACGACGGCAAACCGGCACGTATTCTCGATATCGCCGCCGGTCACGGTCGCTATGTGCTGGATGCACTCACCACCAAGGACGATGAAATTGCCTCGGTGCGCTTGCAAGATTATTCACCGATCAATGTGCTGGCCGGTCGTCAGCTGATCGCAGAGCGCAATCTTTCAGGCAAAGCCGAGTTCCATGAAGGTGATGCTTTTGACGGACAAGCTCTGGCGGCACTTGGCAAAGATACAGAAACAGCCCCTAATCTGGCAATTGTTTCCGGTCTGTATGAATTATTTGCCGATAATGATCAGATCGCGAAATCACTGCAAGGGCTGGCACAAGCTGTGCAAAGTGGCGGCTATCTTATTTACACCAATCAGCCATGGCATCCGCAACTGGAAATGATTGCCCGCGCCCTCACCTCTCATCGTGGCGGGCAGGCATGGGTGATGCGCCGCCGCACGCAGAACGAGATGGATCAGCTGGTTGAGGCCGCAGGCTTCCGCAAAATTGAACAGCGTATCGATCAGTGGGGTATTTTCACCGTGTCACTGGCACAACGTATTGAGCAATAATGCAGCTCGATCCCGAAGTGCATAAAACAAATCCGGTATTGATCCGGCGAGGCGTGCTGTGTTTGCTCCTGCTTGCCCCGCTGTTCTATGCAACATACGGTCTGGCAAACTGGCTCGCATCGCAGCGCGTTGCAGTACCGGAGATTGTTTTTGATTGGGAAAAACAAATCCCATTTTGGGGTTGGACGATCATTCCCTATTGGTCGCTCAATCTGTTTTATGCTGTCGCGGTGTTGGCCGCTACCGGCAAACAAGCACAAGACCGGCTGATCGGCCGCTATCTCACGGCGCAATGCATTGCCTTTGTCTGTTTCATCGCTTTTCCGCTGACCATCACATGGCAGAAGCCTGCAACAACCGGCCTTTCCGGCTGGCTGTTCACCATGCTCGGCAATTTCGATCAGCCGTTCAATCAGGCACCTTCGCTGCATATCGCACTGGCAATTATTATCTGGGATCAACTGCGCGGCAGATTACCCGTATTTTGGCGTATGATCTGGCATGGCTGGTGTTTGCTGATTGCTCTGTCCGTTCTCACCACTTGGCAGCATCATTTTATCGACATTCCGGCCGGTGCTTTGCTCGGTCTGTTCGCTTTGTGGCTGTTTCCCCGTACAGGCGTTGCCCCGTGGCAGGATTATCGCCTCACCCGTGACCGCAAAGCCTTGCAGCTTGCTACTATTTACGGCGGCGCAGGTCTGCTGCTTTTTGCCGTCACCTTTACAGGGCAAGATCCGGCTGTCCTGCTGGTGCTCTGGCCAGCCTTGGCTTTATTGCTGCTTGGTTTGGCCTATAGTGGTGGCGGTGCAAAATTCTTTCAGAAGCGTCGTGACGGCTCAGTCAGCCTTGCGTCTTTCTGGCTGTTCTTACCGCTGCGTTTATTTTTCAGGCTCAATCGTATCGCATGGACATGGCGCGAACCGCCTGCGGTTAAAATCACTGAAGAACTCTATCTCGGGCGCTTCCCGAAACGCTCCGAAACACAGAACTATGCCCGTATCATTGATATGACAGCGGAATGTATTGCACCGCGCAACAGCAGACCGCGCTGGCAGGCTTTTCCTCTGATGGATCTCGCCAAGCCGGATTTGGTCACTTTACACGCCGCCACAACGGCCATTCATGATGCACCACGCCCGACCTTGATCTGTTGTGCATTGGGTTATCAGCGCAGTGCCAATCTCATTGCCCGCTGGCTTGTTGAAAGCGGCGAGGTCGCGGATCGTCAAAAAGCGGAAGAACTGATCCGTCAAACCGGCAGGCCGGTGCGCCTTTATCCGGATCATCAATAAATCCACCGGATGCCCGCCATATAACTAAAGATTGCCGAAACAGGTTTTATTCTGTTACTTGCTGTAATTATTGAGTAGCAAAATAAAAACGACAATCATTCATGGCCGATCCGGACACACATTCAATATTACAGATTTTCTCCGGTATGGTTCTGGCTTTCTTTTCCCGTGCCATTACCGGTGTCCGGCCGATTTGGAGCGGCACTGTCCCCTCGCGCAAGCAACGTATTTATTTTGCCAATCACACCAGCCACGGCGATTTCATTCTGCTGTCCTCATCGCTGCCAATGGGCGAGCGGGCGCGAACCCGCGCTGTTGCCGGAGCGGATTACTGGAACAGCAATCGCCTGCGCCGTTTCATTGCGACACGCCTTCTTGGAACGGTGCTGGTGGAACGCAACTGGATCGAGCGCAATGAAGATCCGCTACTGGTGATGCTGCGTGCAATCGACAGCGGCCAGTCGCTGATCTTTTTCCCTGAAGGCACCCGCAATATGACCGAAGAACCGCTGCTGCGTTTTCGCGCCGGTCTTTATCACCTTGCCAAAGCGCGGCCGGATGTGGAGCTGGTGCCCTGCTGGATCGAGAATATGTCCCGTGTCTTACCAAAAGGCACATTTCTACCGGTGCCGCTACTATGCCGTGTGATTTTCGGCACCCCGCTGCAATTGCAACCGAGAGAGGAGCGCAAGGTATTTTTACACCGCGCTCAATCCGCCTTGCTGACCCTCAGCCCGCAATCTCAGGGAGAATGAAGTGAGCGAAGAAACCAATCTTCTCCTGATCGGGCTTATCGCATTATTGTCTGTGGCAAGCCTTGCTGCCGCGCTGATCAGCTGGCGCAGCGCGAAGCCGCTGCCATCCACGCTTAGCAATATCAATGCGCGTATCCGTGCATGGTGGATCATGATCGCCGCGATCAGCATTGCTTTTCTGTTTGGCAAAGCCGGTGTGGTTATTCTGTTCGGACTGGTCTCTTTCGCAGCCCTTCGGGAATATGTGACCCTGACCCATACGCATCGCAGCGATCATTGGCTGCTGCTCGGTGCCTTTCTCATTGTCATTCCGGTGCAATATTATCTGGTCTGGGTGGAATGGTACGGGCTCTATTCTATTTTTATTCCCGTTTATGTGTTTTTGGCCATGTCGGTGCTGACAGCACTCTGGGGCAATACCAGCCGGTTTCTCGAACGCATTTCCGAGCAACAATGGGGCATCATGCTCTCGGTCTATTGCATCAGCCATGTGCCTGCGCTGGCGACATTGCATATTGAAGGCTTTGAAGGCCGGCAAATGCTGCTGATCGCCTTTCTGATCGCTGTAGTGCAGGGCTGCGATGTGCTGCAGTTCATTTTCGGTAAATTATTTGGCAAACACCGCATCTCACCAAAAGTATCACCATCCAAAACATGGGAAGGTCTGATCGGTGGCGTGGCCAGCGCATCTCTGCTGGGTGCAGCGCTGTCATGGCTCACGCCCTTCTCGCCGCTACAGGCAGGTGGCCTTGCAGCCATTGCCTGTATCATGGGTTTTTTCGGCGGCCTTGTCGCTTCAGCGATCAAACGTGACCGTGGCGTTAAAGACTGGGGGCATATGATTGAAGGCCATGGCGGCATGATGGACCGTGCGGACAGTCTGGTTTTTGCTGCCCCTGTGTTCTTCCATCTGATCCGCTATTTCTGGACATAAACAATTATAAATCAGGGCATTTCCAATATTGAACGCTATTGGAAATACCCTCACTTTATTGCAACACCGCTCCGCGAAACAGGTTCCATGACGAGCGTCGCTCAGCCAGAAAGCGCCCCGGCGGTGTACCGACCGCTTTGCGGAACATAGTAACAAATGCCCCCGCGCTTTCATAACCCAGATCAAATGCCACGGACTGAATAGACCGCCCCTGTGTGAGCAATTGCACACCGGTAATCACATGCAACTGTCTGCGCCAGCGCCCGACACTCATGCCGGTTTCATGACTGAACAACCGGCTCAGAGAACGCTCACTCATACCGATACGATGCGCCCAAACTTCCAGCGTTGCGTGGCTTGCAGGATCATCCAGCAACATATCCGTCAATTTGCGCAACCGGTTATCCGCCGGTATCGGCAAATGTAACTGCTCCAGCGGTGCAGCCACCAACTCGTCCAGCAGAACACCAATGAGCCTGCCTTCAGCACCGTCCTCATCGTAATACTCGTCGAAACCTGCCGCCTTTTCTAGCAAGCTTTGCAACAAAGGCGAGACAGATACACTGCAACAAATATCCGGCAAACCGTCCATAATATCCGGCTCGACAAACAGGCCGAAACCGCGCACTTCACCGGTACTTCTGGCTTTATGCGGCAGCCCCCCTGGTATCCAGACCGCACATTGCGGCGGCACGACCCAGACACCGCTATCCGTTTCAACCGTCACCACGCCACTGGCACTGAATAAAAGCTGCGCTTTGCGATGAGAGTGACGCGGGAACTCCCAGCCATCCACCACCATCGACAATCCCATAACAACCACCGGACGGTTAATCTGGTCCGGTAATGCATAATCAGGAAAACTTGTTGTAAAAAACATGAAATCACCGTTACTCTGATGATAATCCTAAAAGTTCATAAGCCTGACGCACGGCATCATCACGGTTCTCCGTGACGATCATCGGGTGCCCCCAGAACTTACCATAAATGACGGAGAAGGCTTTTGCAGCGAGACGTTTGACCGAACTCTGTTCCACATAATACATCGCCTTCACGTAATCGTGCAGCTCAGCCTTATGCTGTTTCATCCACAAAGAGACAGCGCGGCGGTCAGCAACACTTTCGCTCGGATCCTTGTCGAAATCCGCACCGCCTGCGAGAAATACAAAGGCTTGTTTGCGTTGCAGGCATTGCTCAAAAATCTGCAATGTCTCCTCAATCGTCTGCTTACCTTCACCGGAATAATCCATCTTTACCAACGGAAAATCCTGAATATCAATCTGCATATTCTGCCTCATCGATTGTGATGCCAGCATGTATTTCCGCTTCTATGCGAAACTGAGAATAGTCTGGCACTCAAAAACATGAGCTATTTTGTATAGTTTTATCATGCTGGCGTCATTCTGTCATGAGGCCATAAAATATTTCATTCCGGCCACATAAATGCACCTGAAATACAAAACGCCGGTCTGTATCAAACAAACCGGCGTTGAAATTTTATCTAAAGAGAAAACTCAGGTAATTTCAATATGCGGTTTCAACGGCATATCATCGTGTAAAGGCACGGTCTGGCGCTCAATCATGCGATGGACACGCGGCTTTTCCGGCCCTTTATGCAGCGACAGCAATTTCTCTGATACAGCAGCATCCGCATAGGTCCGGCGCTGATTATGACGGACATATTCCACCCAAGTCGGCACATGGTAGGTTTCCGTCCAGATATCCGGATTTTCCAGATCGCGCAGCAAGGCCCATTGTTGGGCACCATCACGAATACGGATACGACGACGCGCAACCATCGCCTCCAGAAATGCATGCACATTATGCTGCTCGATATGATAATCGACCATCACCATAATCGGACCACTGCGCGGACGAATGTCCAGACGGAGCTCCGGCTCGGCAAATGAGTTGAGCGGGTCAAGATTGAGCTTGTCAAATTCCGGCAGTTTAAAGACCAGACCGATTAGCGCGCCGCCAACCAGTGTGAAGGCCGCAACACTCAATGCAGTTTCAGGGCCATAGCCATCTGCCACCGAACCCCAGAGCCAGCTACCGGCAGCCATACCGCCAAAAGTGGCGGTCTGATACAGCGCCAAGGCACGCCCCACCACCCAGCGCGGCGTGGACAATTGCACGGTGACATTGAACAGCGACAAAGCCAGCACCCACGAAGCACCGGCAGGCAACAGCAACAAGCAGCTTAAGATAACCGAATGGCTATAGGACAGCAGATAGACACTGATACCAAAGGCGATAAATGCACCGCGGACAATCGTTTCATTGGCAAATTTTTCGCGCAGCTCACCGGAAGTGAAAGCACCGGCAATCGCACCAAGCCCGAAAGCGCCGAGCATAATACCATAGGTCAGCGCGGTACCCTGCACCAGATCGCGGGCGACCAGCGGCAGCAGAGCAAGCACAACAATCGCGGACAGGCCGAACAGGAAGCCGCGAAACATCACCTTGATCAAGTTCGGCGACATCGAAACATAGCGCAGACCGGCAGAAACAGCACGGCCAAAGGTCTCGCGCGGCAGCGTGGATTTTGCAACCTGCGGCTTCCAGCGCAGCAATGCAATAATCAGCGGAATATAGCTGACAGCATTGATAATAAACGCAAAAGCAGCACCGGCAACGGCCACGATAAAACCACCGATAGCCGGGCCGATACTGCGCATGGCATTAAAGCTCATGCTGTTAAGCGCCACAGCCCCCGGCAAATCGGAGCGCGGTACAATATCGCCCATCGAGGCCTGCCATGACGGATTGTGCAAAGCACCACCGCAGCCGATCAGGAAGGTGAAGCTCAGCAGCAGCCATGGCGTGAGCCAGCCCATATAGCCGAAAATCGCCAGCATCAACGACACCAGCAGCATCATAAACTGCGCGATCAGCATGATACGGCGGCGGTCAAAATTATCTGCCAAAGCACCGGCAAACAGCGAGAAAAACATCACCGGCAAAGTAGTAGAAGCCTGCACCAGCGCCACCATATTGGAGGATTGCGCGATGGTGGTCATCATCCAGCCCGCGCCCACCGTCTGGATCAGTCCGCCTAAATTGGATGCAAGCGTTGCAGTCCATAAAGAACGAAAAGCTTTATGTTTAAACGGGGCTAAAGGCGATACACTTTGCGACACCGCAGAATTTCCTATCCGAAGCAGAAGCTCCATCATGCATGGTTCGGTATAATATTAAACTGAAAAATTTAAACAGCCTGTAAAATCAATGTGCAAGCCGCAAACATCCCCTCTGCGCCTAACATAGGCAACATTGAAAAAAGACGTACTGGCTATTTTGACGCAACTGCGATTTTCTTTAAGACAATAAAAAACCTGCCGGACTGATCCGG
Organism: Bacillus subtilis; assembly: GCA_021733665.1. Classification (GTDB taxonomy): domain Bacteria; phylum Pseudomonadota; class Alphaproteobacteria; order Rhizobiales; family Rhizobiaceae; genus Pseudochrobactrum. Next base: position 60,938 of record JAHREI010000008.1, on the reverse strand, counting down.
CAGGCTGATGTGTTCGACACAAAGCAGCAATCCTCAAAATTTGGCGCTTGCACCAAAAATGAAACTGCGGCCTTTGCCTGAATATTCGTTTTCCCCTAACGGGCCGGAAACGGCGACGCGGTAATTCTTGTTCGCCACATTTTCAATCGAGAAGAACAGTTCCGCATTTTCTTTCAGCTTATAGGAACCGTAAAGATCGTAAAGAACATAGCTCGGCAATGCGAACTTCTGGCCGAAATCTGTACCAAAACCGGCATAGCTGCTTTTGCCGAAATAACGTGCCTGCGCACCTAAAGTGAGCGTCTCATCAAACAGACGGAAACCCGCATCAAGCGTGCCATACTGATCCGGTATCATAAAGGCATCGCCGTTCCCCGCTCCGGCACCTTCCCCGATCGGCTGATCGGTCTTAGCGTGCGTATAGGAAACATTGGTGTAGAAGAAGCCGAGATCGTAACTGCCTTCAACTTCCCAGCCATACATCTTGGTCTTACCCGGACGGTTGATCCACATTGCAGTCGGGCCACGGTTCGGCACATCCACAAAGTCATTAACGACAAAATTTTCAATGTTATTGTGGAAGAAGCCGGTTTTCAGACGGAACTTATCACCGCTGCGCAACAAACCGTCTTCGGTCAGATTCACCCCGATATCCCAGCCTTTGCTATATTCCGGATCAAGGTTGAGATTATTGGCAATACCGCTACCCAGTCCCGCACCGATCGGGATCAACGAGAAGAACATTTCTTGCACGGTCGGCGGACGGAATGTATGGGCATAGGTCGCATAAAGCTCTACACCCTGATAAGGCTGCGCTGTTACAGAAACCTTCGGCAGCCATTTACCGCTGCTGCGCTCAATATCCTTGTTACCACAAACAGGCCCGCCTGCAGGGCAATCGCCCGTACCCGCCGCATAGGCTGGCTGGAAACCTTCAACATTCCAATGATCGTAACGCAAACCACCTGTGAATGTGAACATGTTCCACGACAAGGTCGCATCGGTGAAGCCACTGGTTTTCTTTAATGTTCCGGGAGGATTAGCACCGCGATAATTATTGATCAGATATTCGTCGCTGCTCAGAGAACCGCCATAAAACAGGCTGAGCTGCACATCATCCGCCAGCATGGCTTTGCTGGTATTGGAAATATCAAAACCATAACCGCGATCATCTGTTTTACGGCCACGATAACTGCCACCGGTTGCCGCATAGTCCATATTGGTGCGGTTGTAATAGGCATTCACCTTCAGATCGATCCAGTCATTATCATCCGGCGTGTAGGCGTAATTCGCTGTATAGGATGCGTTTTTCAGATCCTGCTCGTAATTCGCATAGACGAAGCGGTTTTCATACCAGCGCGCACCCAGTTTAAGATTATGCTCGGAGGATGGAGCAAATTCCAGCTTGAGCAATCCGCCGCCCGGACGATTGGTGGCATCGCGTCCGCCATCCACATAAACACCGTCGCCGTTTTTAAATGTGCCATAAGACGTACGGGCAAAAGCGCCAAGCATACTGACATTACTGGACGGATCGCTGTTCAGATTGGCGCGCGCCGCACCTGCCAGCATACCGGAGCCGCCAAAACCATTGGTTCCGACTTTCCAGCGCGTCAGCACACCGACATCATGACCGGGCAAAACGATATCATCAAAGTCAAGCGTGCGGAAATTTGCGGCACCGCTTAGTGTACCCATACCGGCAGCGCCGCCGACGGCACCCTTGTGAACATCAATACCGCCCAGTAACTCCGGCTGGACATACAACAATGTCCCGCCGGAAGACGCATGCCCAGCCACATTGCGGAATGTCTGCGGCACACCATCAATCATCGCATTCACACGACCGAAACCGCTCATGCCGCGAATATTCACCTCAATACCGGGCTGGCTGCTTTGCTGGCGCGTAAAGACACCCGATGTCGAGCGCAACGCAGCCTGTGCATCGCCGCCAAACCGCTCCTGTAATGCATCACTGCTCACAGAACTAACCGGCGCAGGCGTACGATAAACGCCATCACCTTGTACAAAAGCACCATTCTGACCACCGCTGATCGTGATGGTCTGCAATTGCGTGGCAGTCAGCTCAGTTTGTGCGGTCGTCTTATCTTTGGCTGTTTTTTGCTCCTCGGCTTGGGCGAGAGACACCAAAGAAAAACCGGAAACACTTAAAATCGTACCCGCAAGAGATGCATGCAGACAGCGCCTGACAACAGACATAGTACCCCCTTTGGCAGGCGGACAGCATCCATCCTGCCATGACATTCATGACAATTTTTGAAAGACAGCAATAAGAGGATGATTTTCACTCTTATGACCGGAAATAATAAACATGATAAAAAGAGTCAAGTTTATATTGCCCGCAATTTTATCGCGCATTTGCTCTCTGGCCGGATTAATAAATTCCCATCAAAATCATTCCGTTTGGCGCTGAGACTGGTCAAAAGCCGGAAACAAAGTTACAGCTATTTCATCCGGTAAGAATCCGCTTCAGCCATGTCTTCGAACATCTGAACGGACTTATTGAGTGGCCACTTATGTGGGGCGTAATCGGGGATATTTTCAAAAAGCGGGGCAATATTTGCCATGAGTGAAATCAGATTTTTACAGCAGGCGGATATGCCGGATGTTACCCGACTATTCCAAAAGATATTTCAAAACAGCAGCAAGCAGCCTTCCACAGCTTTGAGCAATTATCTGCAGCGTCTCTATATTGGTTTTTCCGGTGAGGCAGCATCTGCCTCCAAGGTTCTGCTGAATGATCAGGGCGTCATTTGCGGCTTCATCGGGGTCAATTATTTCGACTATTTGCATGATGGGCAGCTTCTCAAAGCCGCAATGGTCGGCTCGCTGATGGTCGACAATCATGAGCAAGACCCGCTGGGCGGTGCCAAGCTGATGCGCAGCCTTCTTGATGATCATTACGATCTGATCCTCACCGAAACAGCGAGTGAAACCACAGCCGCAATGTGGAAAAAGCTCAATGCTGTTCAGCTCACCAATTACAGCCTCGACTGGCTACGGATTATCAGCCCGCTTAAATTTGCCATTGAGACCGCCGGTTCAAAATTGAGGCTACTGAAGTTCTTTGGTCCTGTCGCCGGTTTGATCGACCAGCGCAAACGCAATGCCATGTCGCATAATAGTTTGCGATGGTCAGGCACACCGCACAACTGGACTGCCGGACAGGCAATGCAATGCCAGCAAATTGATATGGCAGAATTCACAGCGCTTTATCATCAGTTCAGCGCAGATTTTGCCAGCCGCCCGCAATGGCAGGAAGCTCAATTCGCTGCACGGTTACAGGATGCGTTGCAGAAACCGGATTACGGCCAGCCCTTTATGGTGAAGGCAGCAACCAAAACCGGTAAGACCGTCGGTCTGTTTCTCTACCATTTACAGTGCGGCAGCACTGCAAGAGTGCTAGAGCTTCTCAGCCACCCCAAGGCTGCCAGCCAGACCATTGATGCACTGATCCACCACGCTGCCCAAAGCGGCGCTGCAGCCATTCGCGGACGTACCCAGCCGCTGATGATGGAAGCCATGCTCGGCAAACGCATTGCCTTTACGCATCTGGCTTCCACCATGGTCTGGGCAAAAGATCCTGCGATGCTGGCGCCTTTTGAAACCGGCCGCGCCCAGCTCAACGGCATTGCCGGAGAGCATTGGAGCTGCCTCAGCGGGCATCCGCTTTAAATGACAAGAAACCGTCTTTAGAGCATTTCCAGCAAAAGTGCGAAGCGGTTTTGCGTCGGACAATGCGTAAAAACAAATAGTTACAGCGGTTCCAACGATTTAGTCTTAACTGGAACCGCTGTAATACCAAGGCGGCTCAAGATGCTGACGCATCACGCCTTGAAAAAGTTCAATCGCCACTCGGGCTTAATTAAAACTCCATGAGCCATACTCATGGAGTTTTAGTATAAGGCGGTTCTTTTATTATTTCAGAAAATCTGTCACCGGTTCGACCAGCAGCGGCGGCTCATGCAATGCCTTGGTGGTTTTGCGCTTGGCAGTAATATCCGCCCAGACATGCTGCACCTGTGCCTCACTCAAATTGGCAGCCTTAGCAGTGTCCGCAACACTGATGCCATGGTTCAGTGCATAGAGACACAAATCCATCAGATAATAGGGCAGCGAGAAATAGAACTCTTCTTGTGTCTGTGCCAGTGAGAAAGTATCCGTTGTCGGCGGGCGTTTGCGAATATCTTCCGGTACACCGAGATATTCCGCCAGCTGATAAACCTGTGTCTTGTAAAGATGCGCAATCGGCTTCACATCTGCCGCGCCGTCGCCATTCTTTACAAAAAATCCCTGATCATATTCGAGCCGGTTTGGTGTGCCGACAACCGCAAAATTCAATCGGTCAGCATGGTAATATTCAAACTGTTTACGAGTGCGCTGCTTCATATTGGTCGCAGCCACAATGCCTAGATAAGCCTCCGGTGTCAGACGGATTTTCTCCTGCTGACCATCCGGTGACTGTACAATCAGTGACGAAATATTATAGCCGCCATTTTCCGCCGCATTATTGATTACCAGTTTAGAAGCCCAGCCCTCACCATAAGAAGGCACCACCGAGCGGATAAAGTCATCGCGACGACGATAACACCCCATCGCAGCCAATGCAGGCCCAATATCTTCGATCACTGTCTGCACGCCGTAAGTCGCTGCCAGTTTCTGCCCGAGCGCAAGGCTCAGCGGATCGGAGTCATTCTCCGGCATAAAAATACCGAACACCTTATCCGCACCCACAGCTCGCACCGCCAAGGCTGTGCTGACACTGGAGTCAATGCCGCCGGAAATGCCGACAACCAGACCGCGACGGCGCAGGCCGCGCAACTGACTGCGCAAGGCAGCCGTAATTTTTGCCACTTCCGCTTCCGCATCAATTACCAGTGTCTGTGCAGAAAATTCTTGCATCTTACTCATCCTGAAACTGCCTGTATTGTTTGGCCAATATTTCCGCCGCAAGACGACGACTGACTTTACCCGTATCCGTGCGCGGCAGTTCATCTGCAATCAGCACAAAGACCGGCACCATATAATCTTCCAGATTTTGACGGCAGAAGCGGATAATCTCCTTATCATTCAATGCCGTATCATTCGTGGTCACAAGTGCTGTAATCGCCTGCCCCAGCATTACATCCGGCACACCTGCCACAACGGCCTCACGGATCGCGGGATGGCTGTAAAGCACTGTCTCGACCTCTTTGGGCGGCACTTTTTCCCCGCGCGATTTGATAATATCATCTTTGCGGCCGACAAAATAATAATATCCGTCCGCATCCATCCGCAGCAGATCGCCGGTATGCAGTACCTTTTCCCAAGGGTTGCGTCCTGTACGCAGCACTTCCGCACTGGCCTCCGGATTATTCCAATAGCCCTGCATCACATTAGGACCGCGCACAACCATTTCACCCGCTTCACCAATAGCCACCGGTTGGCCTTGTTCATCCACCAGATAAACTTCACTATTCGGCAGCGCGATACCAACAGATTCAGGCTTTTGGCTGATCATCTGCGGCGGCAGCCATGTGCAGCGCTTGCACTCGGTCAGCCCGTACATAGAGTAGATTTCCGCATCGGGGATAACCCGCTGCAAAAACGCAATATGCGGCACCGGCAGTTGTGCCGCCGTATTTGTGATGAAGCGCAGATCCGGCAGAAAACCAGCCGTCAGATCTTTCATTTGCATCATGATTGCCGACATTGTCGGTACAATCGGAAAACCTGTTACTTTCTCCGCCCGCATCAGATCAAAGACCGCCTGCGGAAAAGCAAAGGATTTTTCCAAAATCAGCGTTGCGCCAAGCTTGATGGCCATCAGCAACTGATAAAGCCCGTAATTGAATGACAGCGGCAATACCGAAAGAATAATATCATCCGCTGTGTTCTTCAAAAGACCTGTCAGAGATGTCGCAGCCGCATCAATATTGCGATGTGTCATCATCACGCCCTTGGGGCGGCCGGTTGAACCGGATGTATAGATCAGCATCGCCAGATCAATATCGATACCGCCGTTTACAAGCGGTGTACTATCAGGCTGAGGCGTAACGGCCTCCTCAAACGACAGACAGGCGCGCTTTGAGCGGCTCGGTCCCTGCACTGCAATAACCGCCGGAATCTTCGAGAAAGCCTCAGCCTCATCAATCACCGGCAATAATTTCGCCTGTGTCAGCAAAAGCGATGGCGTGCAATCATTGAGAATATAACCAAGCTTATCCGCTTTGGTTGACGGGTTCACCAATGTGAAAACCGCACCAGCCTTGAGAATGGCAAAAACCGAAACCGCCGCCGGCCAGCAATTATCCATGAAGATAACAACACGGTCGCCGCGCTGCACAGTCTGTGCCTGCAGATATTGTGCCAGTGCTTCGGTCTTTGCATCAAACTCTGCATAAGTCAGGCGCACTTGTCCTGTGACCAGCGCGGTTTTCTCACCGGTCTTTTGTGCATGCGCCCTAAGGTAGTTCTCAATACGCATCGTGAATGCCTTATATCAGGCAGCCTGGCGGGCGGTCACAAAACTAACAATCTTTGCCACGCTATCGAGATTGGCCGGAACAATGTCGGCATCCGCCATTTTCACACCGAATGCCTCATCAATAAAAGCAATCAGCTCCAGCACGCCGGTGGAATCCATAATATCATTATCAATCAGCGAGGCATCATCTTCCAGCGCATAATCCGTGTCGCCAAAAAGGAAATTCTCAACAATGAAATCACGCAGACGGATTTTGATTGTATCACTCATAGTCATATCCTGTTTCAATCACCCGCAGATGCCGCATCAAGCAACATCCTGAGGGTTCTCTAAAGTAAGTCTGTAAAATAAATTTCTCTATTTTATCTCTTATCTGATTTATTTAACAAAGAGACCTGTAGATTTAACATTATCTGCATTATTTGAAGAAATTAGTAAATTTTTGCAGCCACAATTGGGTAGAAAGAATACCTATATAGGCCGTATTGTCGCGGAAACCACTCAATCCCTGCCCTTTATTCTTTTCATATAATTTAGACACAGCTTTAGCGTTGAAATATCCGCTCTCCTGAATGCGACTCTCGCCCATCAGTTCACGGACATATTCCTTCTCGCCTTTGCCGGTAAAAGACTGACTATCCGGCGCGCGATAAGGCTGTTTCTGACGCTGCAATACCTCTGCCGGAATCCGCGTTTTCGCCACACGGCGCAATAAATATTTCTCGGTGAGACCATGCAGTTTCAGTGAAGGGTGGAGTTTAGCCGCAAATTCCGACAGGCGATAATCCAGAAACGGAAACCGTGTTTCCACACCATGTGCCATGGCCATCCGGTCTCCCTGACTGGAGAGAATATAGGATGGCAGCAAAAACCGGCATTCCAGATATTGTGCCTGATGCAATTCATGCCAATGGTCAAAGCGTTCCGGTAATTTCGCAGCCAATTCTTCGCCCACATCATAATCGCCGATTTCACGCTTCAGATCAGCGGAGAAAAATAGCTTCGCCGCTCCCGTCGCCTTCATGCGCGGCCGGTGCGAATAGAGCGGATCGGCCAGATCACTGCCGTGAACGCCAAAAAATGCGGCCAGCGTCTCCGGCGTCTGCGCCTGCAAACCCGGCAAATAGGGATAAAGCCTGCTGAACAGCTGCGGCCTGATCTGTGACCGCGGTTGCCGCGCACAAAAACGCCGGACTTTGGCCTCGCGAAAAATATCATAGCCCGCAAAGACTTCATCCGCGCCCTCGCCCGTGAGCACGGCTTTCATTCCGCTATCGCGCACCAATTGCGCCAGCCGGTAGAGCGGTGCCGGTGCGGTGCGCACCAGCGGTGCTTCCGCTGCTGCAATTACATCGGGAAAAATCGTGGCAATATCATCATCCGCAATAGAGATCGAATGATGTTTCGTGTGCAGTGCCTGTGCCACCATTTGCTGATAGCGGCTTTCATCATAATCCGCATGAGCAAAACCAACGGAAAAACTGTGCAATGCACCTTTTGCCAGTGGTTGTGCAAAGGCCGCGATTAGTGATGAATCCAGCCCGCCGGAAAGATAGGTGCCAACCGGCACATCGGCTTGCAGCCGCAAGCCTGTTGCATCCTGCAACAGGGCTTCCAGCTCTTCTGCAGCCGCATCAGCATCAGTGATCATCGCCTCATGACGATCCGGATAGTCCAGTTGCCAATAACGGCTGATCCTGATACCATTTGCATCACAGATCATCATATGTGCGGGTTCAAGTTCAGAAATATTGCGGAATGCCGTGCGTGGTGCAACCGGCGCCCAAAGCGTGAAAATCTGATCAAGCGCCAGCGGATCCAGCTCCGCTTGCACAGCAGGCACACGCAACAATGCTTTGATTTCCGAGGCGAAATACAACACACCGTCGACATGCGTATAGAATAGCGGGCGCACACCAAGGCGGTCACGCGCAATAAACATCCGCTGCAGCTGTGCATCCCATAAGGCAAAAGCAAAATCGCCGTTCATATGGCGCAGACAGTCCGTGCCATAACGCGCATAGAGCTGCAGGATGACCTCTGTATCACTATGGGTTCGAAACCGTGCGCCTTGCGCTTCGAGGTCACGGCGCAATTCTGCATGATTGAAAATCTGGCCGTTGAAAACAAGACTATGCTGGCGGTCATGGCTGTGCATCGGCTGCTGACCATCGCTGATCCCGACAATGGAGAGGCGTTTATGGCCGAGTCCTGCACCTTGCAGGACCACCGCACCCTCTTCATCAGGTCCGCGATGGGCAATCTTATCAGTCATCTGACGCAATAAAACATCTGGCGCCTGATCTGTTATCCGCCCGACATAACCCGCTAAACCGCACACAGCAACGCCCTCACCAGCTACAGAAGACGAGAACAAGCAAAGAAATTACAATCTATGCTTGCCAGAAAAACCCCGCCTGACATAATCTTGTACCGCAGAGACGGGCTTATCGCCAAACAGGATTTCAAAAAAACCCGCCGTAAATACAAATATATCCGCACAGAGTTAACGGGCATCACCTCGCATTCCCGCATAAATACAGACAGGCTGTCATGCAGCGAAAACTAACTTTATCCCAGCTGGAACTGCTGCTTGCCATTGCCAGTTGCGGTTCAATCGGCAAAGCGGCGCGTCAGCTGCATCTCACACAATCTGCCGCCAGCCAGTCACTCGCCTCACTCGAAAAGACGCTCGGCCTGCCGCTTTTTACCCGAACTGCATCAGGTGTCAGCCCGACAGCCTTTGCACAAAGCATTCTGCCCGATGCCCGCAATGCGGTTGATGCGGCACAACGGATTGTGAAATCAGCGGAAACCACAGAGCAACACCAGCGCCGCCACCCGCATCGCTTCAGCATTGCCGCTATTCCGAGCATTGCCGAGACATTACTGCCGCAATGGAGCAAGCAATTACAGCGTTTGTTTCCCGAGCTGGAAATTTCGCTCTATCAGGGCACGCATCTGGAAGTGCGCGATTGGGTCAAACAAGGGATCACCGATAGCGGTATCACCGCTCTGGCGCAGCATTTGCCGGATGACCTCATTCGCCAGCCATTGCAACAGCAAGAATTGCTCACTGTTATCCGACGCGATGCACCGCTTATGCGCCAGACCCAACTAACATTAAGCGATGCTGCACAGCAAACCATCATAATGGCCGCAGGCTCCGAGCATATTATGCTGCCGCTGTTTCAGGAAGCCAATCTGCCTGAACCACGAACCATCATCACACAGGATGTGCCGACCGCGCTGAATATGGTGCGGCAGGGACTGGGCATCACCATACTCGCACGCGAAACCTTTCCGCAGGCAGATTATCATGATTTGCGGTTGCGCTCACTGGAACCCGCTTTGTTCCGGACATTGCAGCTGATTGCCCAGAAGGACAATCCTTATCCGGCAATTTATGAAGCGCTGGCAACAATCATTATGGCCAACAGCAACAAGTCATAAGTCATACTTATGTGCATTCTGATCGGTTTTAATGACCGCTCAAACCATTATTCATGCCACAGGCAGGTCTTCATAACAGGAGACCACAATGTCAGCGGGTACAACACCACGTTCCGATCATCTTTCCTTGTCACAACAGACCGCGCCCTCACGCTTTACAGCGCTTTTATGGGGGCTGCTCGGCCTGTGCATCTGGTCCGGCTCTTTCGTCCTCACCCGCTTCGGGGTCAAATCCAGCCTCACCGCCTATGACATTATTGCGTTGCGTTTCAGCACCGGCGGCTTGCTGTTATTACCAGTGCTGTTCAAAACAGGCTTAGGTCACGACCGGCTGGGGCGTAACGGCTTTATTCTGCTGGTCTGCGGTGCCGGTGCGCCCTATGCCCTGCTCACAGCAATCGGCCTGCGCTTTGCACCAGCCTCACAGGCTGCCGCTCTCACTCCCGGACTGATGACTGTATTGGTGGCCTTGTTCGGTATATTTTTGCTCAAAGAAATGCTGCCTAAACGCGGATGGGTCGGCATTACGCTCATCCTTACCGGTGCATTGGCGGTTGCAAGTCAGTCCTTTGAAAGCGGACAATCTTACGGGCATCTGGCATTTTTAACCGCTGCAATTCTCTGGGCAGCTTTTGTGATTGCTGTACGGAGCAGCGGCATTTCTGCCCTTCATGCCACCGCTATTGCAGCGGTTATTTCCGCAATTTTCTATATGCCACTTTATCTCATCTTTTTCGACAAGAACATCACCACCGCCCCGCTGAATGATATCCTGACACAGGCCGTCTATCAGGGCATATTCACCACAATCATCGGACTGGTTGCCTTTAATCGTGCGGTTGCAGGGCTTGGCGCTGCCGCAGGATCTGCATTGTCATCGCTGATCCCCGTTGTCACCATGATCTTAGGCATCATCTTTCTGCAAGAGCTGCCATCACTCACGGAACTGATCGCAACATTTTTGATTATCAGCGGAGTATTGTGCCTTACCCTGCGGCACAAGTCATAAAAATCCGTTTAAAACAACGTTTTCCCATCACAATTATGCGGGACAGACCAGCATAATGTGCCTTTTAGCTTCAAATCCGGCGAAGTTTGCTTTACAAGAACGCACGAAATCATTGCAAAAAAATCTCTGCCTTTTCGCAACAAAGTGACAAGGTAGGGACAGCGGGCAAAGAGGTATAAGTTGCGCAGCAACATCTGCCTTTCCCGCTTTTGGTAAGGAACAACAGATGTCGAAATTTCAGCTCTCCCGCCGCCAAACTCTCGCAGGGCTCAGTGCAGCCGGTGCTATGTCTGTCTTCGGTGCTCCGTTTTCCTTAAGCGCCAGAGCGCAAGACGCGCAGATTAAAGCCGTTCTCGGCATTATCCGCCTGGCCAGTCAGGCACCGAGCTTCATCGCAATGGAACGCGGCTATTTCAAAGCTGAAAACCTCGACATGGAATTCAAATATTTTGAAGCCGCCCAGCCGATGGCCGTTGCTATTGCCGGTGGCGATGTCGACTATGGTGTTACAGCCATGAGCGGCGGCCTGATTAATCTGGCCGAGAAAAATGCTGTGAAAGTTATCGGCGGCTCACTGCAGGAAGAAAAAGGCTTTGCAGGCCAGATCATTCTTGCCTCGAATAAAGCCTATGAAGCGGGGCTTACCGAGCCGAAACATCTGGCAGGCAAGAGCTTCGGCATTACCACTGCCGGCTCATCCTTCCATTTCATGGCTTATAAAATTGCCAAGGCGAACAATATTCCGCTGTCTGAAATCACTCTGCGCCCGCTGCAAAAGGTCGGTGCTGTTGTCGGTGCTCTGACTTCCGGCCAGATTGATGCATGGGCGATCCAGCCTAGCATTGCCAAGAAAATGATTGCAGAAGGCGCGGCCAAGCAGATCGGTCTGGTGTCTGATGTTGCCCCTGACTATCAGGTGACAACGGTTTTCACTTCGACCAAAAATGCTGCGGAAGAACGTGCAAAAACAGAAGCTTTCATCCGCGCTTATTCCAAAGCCATTGATGACTATAATGCGGCACTGGTTGACAAAACCGCCTCTGCTGAAGAAGTCGATGCAATTGCAAAATTCGTCCATAAATATGTGGAAATGGATCTGCCGTTTGAACAGGCCAAAGCCAATCTGGTCAATGGTGCGATGCGTATCAATAAAGGTCTTGCACTGTCGCTCGGTTCTGTGACCGAACAGTTGAACTGGTTTAAAGACGAGAAAATGGTGAAAGATACCATTACGCCGGAAATGCTGTTTGACACCAGCTACGTCAAAACCATCTGATCTGAAGTCTTTTCAGCCGGTACGGTTTATCCTGTCGGCTGTTTCCCGCGAATGATCAGGGCCCGTAGCGATTGAGCATTTCCAGTTTGTTTTAATTCACAGGAAATGCTCTCTCTTTTTGTTATTCGTGTATCTTATCCGAAAACCGCTCTCACTTTTCGGGATACACTTTAACCCTGCCGCCCTGACAAGAAGAAGTATAAACTGCATGGATTTGCTGTTAAAAAATGTCGGCCACCATTATGGCAAGGTCGAAGTTTTGCGTGATATCACGCTAGAGATCAATCAGGGGCAGATTGTCTGTCTGATCGGCCCCTCCGGTTGCGGCAAATCCACATTGCTCCGATTTATCGGCGGCCTTGAGCAACCGACTTCCGGTCAGGTTCTGCAAGTCGGAGAGCCTTCGCCCTCCTCTCTCAATCCGCTGACCTATGTTTTCCAGCATTTTGCCCTGCTGCCATGGCGCACCGTTGCCGGTAATATCCGGCTGGTGCTGGAAGATCACAAATTATCCGCCAAAGACATGGATAGCATCATCTCTGATGTGCTGGCACGCACCCGCCTGTCTGACTTCGCCAATGCCTATCCCAAACAACTTTCCGGCGGCATGAAACAGCGTGTGGCCATTGCCCGCGCACTGGCTGTGCGCCCTGATGTCATGCTGATGGATGAGCCGCTCTCCGCGCTCGACAGTCAGACCCGCGAATTGCTGATGGATGATCTGGTATCACTCTGGACACGCCAGCCTTTCACCGCCGTTTATGTCACCCATAATCTGGCTGAAGCCGTGCGCCTTGGCCATAAAATTGTGGTGCTGTCACGCCGTCCGGGACGCGTCAATCAGGTTGTGACAATCGACACACCGCTTGATCAGCGCCACCTCGCCGACCCGGTGCTGGATGCCAAACAGCAGGAACTATGGGCTCTCATGCGCGATGAAGCAATGGCTGCGGATCAGGAGCTGCTGAAATGACAAAACCATCAGACAACCAGCAACAGGCAGCTATCACCCGTCCGGTTCCGTTTCGCGGCGGTGGTTTTGCGCCGGTTAAAGTGCGTTTCATTGCGCCGATCCTGTTTGTAGCCCTGATCGCACTTGCCGAGGTTGGCACCCGTACAGGGTTCATTTCCAATCTCACTTTGCCGCGCCCTTCCGCAGTCTTCAACACTTTCTATCAGCTCTATGATACCGGCCTGCTCTGGAAGCATTTGCTGCCATCCCTGCAACGCCTGTTTATCGGTACATCTATGGGAATTGCTGTCGGCGTGTTGCTGGGCACTATGATCGGCCTCTTTTCCTATGTGCGTGCCGGTCTAGTGCCATTGGTTGCTGCCATTTTTCCGATCCCGAAGATCGCCCTGCTGCCGCTGTTTGTGATCTGGTTCGGTATTGATGAAATGTCCAAATATGCGCTGATCGCTTTCGGCACTTTCACACCGACAGTGGTCGCGACCTATGGTGCGGTTGATAATGTGGATCGCAGTCTGATCCGCATGGGACAAAGCTTTAATCTGAAATGGTGGTCGATCATCCGCAAAATCGTCTTACCGGGTGCGCTACCTGGCATTCTGTCGGGCTTACGCGTCTCGATTGCGATTGCCATTATTCTGCTGGTTGCCGCAGAAATGCTCGGTGCGGAATATGGTGTCGGCGCTTATATTCTGGAAGCCGGTTCGCTTTACGATCTTGAGCGTCTGTTTGCCGGTGTCACCATTCTTTCCGTAATGGGGCTGATTACCAGCTGGCTCATCGGCCGTATTGAGCATTATTTTCTCAGCTGGCGCTGACTTCATACGCAAACAAAAAGCGCGGATAACTTAGGTTATCCGCGCTTTTTTATACGAAGGGAAAACGCCCTTTAGTCAACCCATTTGGTGCCGCTGTCCGCTGACTGGCAACCATAAGGTGGCAGGGTTTTATTGCCGAAATTCTGTTTCAGCTGCATACAGCCCCAATGACGCAAAGGTGCCGGCATGTAAGATTGCAAGCTGATACCGACCTCATCAAACGGATCAGTCGTATTAGTCACATAGCTATACCAACGCTGCCCCATAATAGCAACAACAGCAATCACAACAATCAATACTATCCGCAGTAGCTTTTTCACGAAATTTCAGTCCTTATTTTCTCTGTGCTGTCCTGTACACAGTCGCTCAATACTCCATTAGGAGGCAACATATTTCGGACAAACACAAAAGTCTAAAAAGAACCTTGTGACAGTGATAGGCCTCATCTTCAACTGCAAAAAGCCGGTAGCAAATTTTGCTACCGGCTTTTTCATTCAAAATTCACCCGATCTTAATAACGGGCATCTTTCGGTTTCTTGCCATTCGGCCAGTCATTGACCTTACCGGCAAAGTCCGGACGCGGCATATGTGTGAAATATTCCGACACGTCCACCGCTTCCTGATCTGTCAGCATATCGCCCTGCCCAACAGGTGTATTCAGGTTCACACTGACAGGCATATTATATTTGACGAATGCCGCTGCTTTATAGGTACGTGCCATACCCGCACCAATATTGAAGCTGTCATCACCCCAGAGCGGCGGGAAGATATAATCGCCGAACTGGTCTTTTTTGCCTTCGCCGTCATTGCCGTGGCAGACCGCACATTGGGTCGCATAGATGCCTTTACCTTTAACCGGATCAGGCACCAGTGTTTCATCAATCGGCCCTGCACCGGCAACTTTTACCATGTGCTCTTTCGGCAAGCCCTGACCAAGCCATTTCATATAGGCAATCATGGCATTCATTTCTTTGGACTTCGGATCAACCGGTTTCCCGTTCATCGAACGCTGGAAACAACCATTGATACGCATGACCAGATTAACTTCCTTACCTGCCCGCGGCATAACCCGCGGATAGAAATTATAAGAGTTAATATAAGGCGCGCCCTTATCCAGCTTGCCCTGTGCCAGATGGCAAGAGTTACAGTTCAGACCTGCGCCGACATTATCCGGCATCAGTCGAGCAGTTTCATTGAGCAGACGTTTGCCGTACATAATGGCTTCAGCGTCCGGCTCTTTGGCGATAAGGTCATCGCTCGGAATTGTATATTTTCCGACGACCTTGCCATCCGCATCCACCACATCATAAGTCGGCAGCGGGGGAGCATCCACGCGGGATGGCTTGACGATGAATGTCCAGCCTGCGCCCGCAGCCGCAATTGTTACCACCAGAGCCGCAGCTGTTCCGATCCAGAATTGCTTACTCATTATTTTGCCTCCGGAACATAATGCACAGGTTTGTGCTCAATCAGATGCCGCATCCGCGCAATATCGCTGTCTTTGATATGCGAGCCGTGATTGCCCCAGCCATTACGGATAAAGTTCAGAATATCCGCGATTTCTTTGTTGGTGAGCTGTGCAAAGCCCGGCATTTTGAACACCATCGGATCATGCGGGGTATCAGCCATTGCAGCACCGTCCAGTGTCAGCTGGATCAGCGAGCTCGGATCTTCAGCAAAGACGATCGAGTTTCCGGCCAGTGCAGGGAAGATACGTTCCGCACCACGACCATCCAGACGGTGACAGGCCGCACAATTATCAACGTAACCAACGGCACCCGGAGCGGAGAAGTCACCGGCACGCAGTGCCGCAGTTGTTACATCTTCTTTTGGTGTCCATTTCTGCGGATGCGTATCACGTGCAGGCAAGCTCTTCAGATAACGGGCAATCGATGTCAGATCGTCATCAGTCAGATATTGCGTACTGTGAGCAACAACATCGGACATACCACCAAAAGCAGCTGTACGATCGTTACGACCTGTTTTCAGGAAGTCGGTAATTTCTGTTTCAGCCCATGTGGAAAGGCCGGTGCCTTCATCACGCAGGTTCTTCGCATACCAGCCTTCGAGAACCGAGCCGGACAGATAATTGCCCTTCTTGTCATCACTGAGTGCTGTTTCCTGATAGCCGATACCGCGCGGTGTATGGCAGGCGCCGCAATGCGCCAGACCTTCAACCAGATAAGCACCGCGATCAACCATCGCATCCATGCCGGTTGCCGATGTAAATTCACGCGGCTGCGCAAAAGCCAGCTGCCAATAGGCCAGCGGCCAGCGCATATTCATCGGCCAGGGCAAAGTGGAAGCCTGATTTTCCTGCTCGACATTTTCCACGCGCGACATGAAATAGGCATAGAGCGCTTTAATGTCGTCGTCTTTCACGACAACATAGGAAACGTAAGGCATAGCCGGATAGAGCGCCACGCCGTCGGGACGCACGCCACGACGGACAGCACGCTCAAAATCGCCGTAGCTGTAATTACCAATACCGGTTTTCTTATCCGGTGTGATATTTGTTGAATAAATGGTGCCAAGCGGTGTCTGCATACCCAGACCGCCGGCAAATTCCTTGCCACCTGGCGCAGTATGACACGCAATACAGTCACCGGCACGGGCAAGATATTCACCCTGCTTAATCAGTACCGGATCCTGAATATTAACTTCAGCTTCCTGCTTTGGCGCATACCAATGATGCGATGTAACCGCAATTGCATAGCTTGCGCCAAACAAGCCCAGACCGCAAAGGGCCAGCGTCTTAACAAGCTTCATGTTGAACTCCTGAGTCGTCTCTTTATTTCAATGTGAGATTCTCAGGAGTCTTTCTCATTGATTCAGATCAATGTTTATCATCATTCACGATATTTATGTTCTAAAACGCAATAAATAACAGAATGTTAGTTTTTATGAGCGCAAATTCAAAGAAAATTATACTCAAAAACTGGTATTTTACAGTCACCTATCAGGTGACTGTACCCCACTCTGTCCATGAACCGTCATAGAGACGGACATTTTCATAACCCAGCATATTCAAAGCAAGAAACAACACGGCTGCAGTCACACCGGAACCGCAGGTTGTCACCACCGGCTTGTCTTTTTTCACGCCCTGCGCTTCAAACAGCAGCTTCATGGTATCGAGTGACTTAAAGCCACCATTCTCAACCAGAGAACCGAAAGGCATATTCTTTGAGCCAGGAATTGAACCGGAACGTACATTGGCACGCGGTTCAGGCACGGCACCGGTGAAGCGCTCTGCAGAACGTGCATCAATAATATGCGCTTTCGCATGTTTGGCGATCAGCACCATTTCCTCAATAAAGACCACTTTATCAGCGGCATAATCAGGCTTGAACTCAACCGCTGCCGGTGCAGCTTTGCCACTTTCCGTTTCAAAACGTTCAGCTTGCCATGCAGCAATACCGCCGCGTAAAATATGCAGCTTTTTAGCGCCCATGATATGAAACAGCCACCAGACGCGGGGAGCCGCGAAGAGATCACCGGTTTCATAAATCACAATCTCATCGTCAGCACTGATGCCGAGCTTGCCTACAGCCTCAGCAAAAATCTCCGGTGACGGGACAGTATGCGGGAATGAAGAATGCGGCTCGACGATTTTGTCCTGATCGAAAAACACGGCACCCGGAATATGAACCTGTTCGAATTCCTCAGCGCAATTACGCTTCGCCGCTGGCATATACCACGAGCCATCAACGATCTTCAGACCAGTAGTTTTCTGACGGTCTTTCACCCATTGCGGCGATACAAAAATTTCTTCCGGCGTCATTTCATTCCCCATGAGTCACTCATTTCAACATAGAATATAAGTGTCTTTATCAATGGCAAGAAATGAATTGATAAAATCCGTATGATTTCGGCACTTTAAGGATACGCACATGCTTAGATACGCTTATGCATTCTCTGCCGGACACTAAAATCACCTACTTCATACAAAGCAAACAGCAGGTCAGTCTATGTTTTAGCGCTCGCCGCCATATCCGCGACGCTTCCATTCTTGAAGCGGCATAATATCAGGTAATCCGCCACCTGCTTCATACCATGAATCGACTGCCCAACTCTGTCCTGTGCTATCTTTAATCACAGCAGTCCAATGCGGATACCGACCATCAATGAACGAACCACGTGTAGCCCTTCGCTCTGGTGCATGGTATTTCAACCAGCCACGGGAGTGTAAATAACGAAGGAACCCGTCCGTATTTTTCGATTCATCAACACAATCCATCTGTCCTTTAATGCGGGCTTTACCAAACTGCATCTTAGGTTTGTCACGAACACCGATCGCTGCTGTGCTACGCTCTTCAAACAGGGCAATAGCAGTTCGCAAAACCTTTCGTTCGTCGCTGGCATTACGGGCCTTTTTCAACTGGCTCTGGATACGCAGTTCATCCTTCGTGTTCAGAGTGACTTTCGTACGGTAATAGCAATCATAACCGTGACAAACGCTAAAGGTTTGCGCTGAAGCCACGCTTAATGGCAGCATGAGACTTACAAAAACGCTGGCGCCTAATAGTTTTATCAATTTCGCACTCCGTACATCAAGCCAAACAACAATACACTGGTTTGCCCTTTAAACATAAAGGGACTTATAGTGAGTGAAAGAGGATTGCCAGCTTCGCCAGCTCTTTTCTTCTCTGTTTACTTAACGCAAAAAATTCTGCTTGGTGATTTCGGAATAACCGCACACCTGCCGGTTATGAATGCTTGATGCGCTCCACCATTCACCGGTCTGAAGCATATTTCAATGGAGTAACCTATAGAGAAGCGGCAGGCAGAATTTGTTTTTACAGATTACAATGTTCCTCTCCGTCCCAGCCGATACCAATCGTCGAATGCTCAATATTGAACCTTGCGAGCAACTCTTGTTTTACGCTCGTGACAACTCTGCGAAGATCAACATTTTCGGCCGGCTGCACCTGAAGCGTAGCCATCACGCGACCGGATGTCAGTGACCAGACATGAATGTGACTGACCTTCCGAACTTCATCTACAGCTGTACGAAGATGCCCGGCAATGTCACGGCTTCTTACATTATCCGGAGCCCCTTCCAGCAAAATATTCAGTGTGTTTTTTAATAGTTTCCAGGCGCTGCGCAGAATGAGCAGAGATACAAAAACGGACAAGATCGGATCAATCGGCGTCCAGCCTGTATACCAGATTACAAGTGCAGCAATGATTGCACCGACAGAGCCAAGCAGATCGCCCATCACATGCAATACCGCACCTTTGATATTCACATGCTCGGCATCACCACGGGTCAAAAACCATAATACAAACAGATTGACCAGCATACCGATAACGGCAACTACGAACATAGAGCCTGCAAGAACCGGATGCGGCTGTTGAAACCGCATAATGGCTTCATAAAGAATCCAGCCAACAATACCGAACAATGTCAACGCATTAACAAGTCCGGCGATCACTTCAAAACGGGCATAACCGAAACTGCAGCCCGTCGGCCAAGACGAAATGCGATATAGGCCAAGCCAAGGGCAATTGCATCGGTCAGCATATGTCCTGCATCAGCAAGCAAGGCCAGTGAGCCGGACAGAACACCGCCAACTGCTTCGACAAACATAAACGAAAATATCATCAGGAAAGAAATGAGAATTTTTCTCTCATTATCTTTTGTGACAACCGGCACATGTGCGTGATCGTGGTCATGATCATGGCCGCTATGGGAGTGTGATGTGTTAGTCATAGCCTATCCAGTTAAAGACAATCCTACAATTGAATATGTATTCAATTGTAGGATTGTCAAAGGTAAAGCAAAAAATCCTGTAAACATTATCGTGATGATAACGACTTGAATTCACGCAACAGAGAAACCAAAATCCCGCACCTGCATGCAGCGAATGCGGGACTATTGTTACAACTGCAGCAGAAATTAGCTCTGTGTTTCAACCGAGTGATGCTCAGTACGGCGCGCCTCACGGGCAATCGCCATACGTCTCACCAGCACGTAGAATACCGGTGTCAGTACAAGGCCAAACAACGTCACCCCCAGCATACCGGCAAAAACAGCAATCCCCATGACATGGCGCATTTCTGCTCCCGCCCCTGTTGCCAGCATCAGAGGAACAACACCGGCAATAAAGGCAAGTGAGGTCATCAGGATTGGCCGTAAACGCAGTCTTGCCGCCTCCAGAACCGCATTGAGCGGATCAACACCTTCATCCTCTTTGGCTCTGGCAAATTCCACAATCAGAATAGCGTTTTTAGCGGCAAGCCCCACCAGAACAACAAAGCCGATCTGTGTGAAAATATTATTGTCGCCGCCTGAGAGCCACACACCGGCAATCGCTGACAACAATGCCATTGGTGCAATGAGCAGAACCGAAAAAGGCAATGACCAGCTGTTATATTGTGCCGCAAGAATGAGAAAAGCGAGCAATACAGACAGCGGGAAAACATACATGGCTGCATTGCCTGCCTGTTTTTCCTGATAGGCAAGTTCCGTCCATTCAAAAGCCATACCGGCCGGCATTGTTTCCAGAGCTATGCGCTCTATCGCGGCGGTTGCCTGTCCGAAAGAATAGCCGGGTGCAGGACTGCCGCTAATATCCGCCGAAGGAAAACCGTTATAATGCATGATACGATCCGGTCCCGAACTATCCTTCACTGTCAGCAAAGCTGATAGCGGGATCATATCTCCGGCGGCATTACGCACTTTCAGGCGTCCGATATCCTGCGGTTGCATACGGAAGGGAGCATCGGCCTGCACCATCACGCGATAAGTTCGCCCAAAACGATTAAAATCATTGGCATAGAGCGAGCCAAGATAGACCTGCAATGTTTCAAATATTGTATTGAGCGGTACACCTTGTATTTTCGCTTTGACGCGGTCGATATCCACCTGCACTTGCGGCGCATTCACCTGGAAACTGGCCAGCATACCTGCCAGTTCCGGTGTCTGCATCGCCTTGGCCATAATATCACCCTGTGCTTTTGCCAGCGCTTCAAAACCAAGCCCCGTCCGGTCCTCCAACTGAATTTTAAAACCACCAGTAGAGCCGAGACCCGGCACAGGCGGCGGCGGGAATATGCCCGCGAAACCATCGGGTATCTGACTGAATTTACCCATCAACCGCCCTGCAATCGCAAAGGCAGACAAAGACGGATCCTTACGCTCGTCAAAAGGCTTGAGCATCGTAAACATCACGGCAGCATTCGGAATATTGACCATGCCATTTACCGAAAGCCCCGGAAAGGCAACAACACTTTCTACGCCCGGCTCTGCCAATGCGATTTCGGACATGGTTTTGACCATAGCCTCCGTGCGATCAAGCGAAGCGCCGCTAGGCAATTGGGCAATACCAACCAGATAATATTTATCCTGTGCGGGTACGAAGCCAATTGGCACTGTCTGAAAACCAAGCCATGTCTTGCCGACCAAAGCAGCATAAACCAGCAGGACAAGACCGCTAAGGCGAATGGCACGGCGTACTGACCAGACATAGGCATTGGAAGCACGGTCAAAGAACAGATTGAAGCGCCGGAAAAACCAGCCAAACAGCCGGTCAATGATAATAGTAAGCCAGTCGCGTTTTACTTCGCCGTGATGCGGTTTCAGCAAAACACCAGCCAATGCCGGAGACAATGTCAAAGAATTGATTGCGGACAGAATGGTTGAAATAGCAATTGTCAGGGCGAATTGCCGGTAGAATTCCCCCTGTAATCCGGTGAGGAAGGCAGAAGGAATAAACACTGCCGACAGCACCGAGGTAATGGCGATAATCGGCCCTGTCACTTCATCCATGGCTTTGCGCGCGGCTTCTTTGGGTGTTTCTCCCAAGGCAATATGGCGCTCTGCATTTTCCACCACCACGATCGCATCATCGACCACGATACCGATAGAAAGCACCAGCCCGAACAGCGACAATGTATTCAACGAGAAGCCGAACAGATACATCAGGGCGAATGTGCCAACCAGTGACACCGGCACGGCAACAAGCGGAATAATCGAAGCGCGCCATGTTTGCAAAAACAGCACGACCACAAG
This sequence comes from Bacillus subtilis, assembly GCA_021733665.1. Lineage (GTDB taxonomy): Bacteria > Pseudomonadota > Alphaproteobacteria > Rhizobiales > Rhizobiaceae > Pseudochrobactrum. The sequence goes on along the minus strand of JAHREI010000008.1, from coordinate 38,911 downwards.
AACCACCAATACGATGGCCTCAAGTAATGTCACGACCACAGCTTCCAGTGAGGCCTTAACGAAGACTGTCGGATCATAGGCGATGCGGGATTCTATACCCTCCGGAAAATCCTTTTCCAGTTTGCTCATCGTATCGCGAACAGCCGCAGATACATCCAGTGCGTTAGCGCCCGGACTTTGGATGATCTGAATTGCCAGTGCCGGTTTACCGTCCAACAGACTACGCAGCGCATAAGCATCCGCACCAAGTTCAATACGGGCAACATCCCGAAGGCGGGTTACCTGCCCCTCAGAGCCGGTTTTAACAACAATATCACCGAACTGCTCCTCATTCGACAACCTGCCAAGCGTGTTAACTGTCACCTGAAATGCTGAGGAAGCATCAGGTTGCTGCCCGACCGAGCCGGCAGCAACCTGCACATTCTGCTCCTGAATGGATGCAATCACATCCGATGCAGTCAGACCACGTGCCGCAACTCTATTCGGGTCAAGCCAGACCCGCATAGAATATTCACCGGCACCCCAAACCAGAACATCACCAACCCCCGGCACGCGCGCCAGCTGATCACGCACCTGCAAAAGCGCATAATTGGACAAGTAGAGCGGGTCATAACGCTGATCCGGCGATACAAGATGCACCACCATCAGAATATCCGGCGAGGTTTTTTGCGTCACCACGCCGATACGCTGCACTTCCTGCGGCAGGCGCGGCAGCACACGGGCGACACGGTTTTGCACCTGAATTTGCGCCATATCAGGGTCAGTGCCCTGCTGGAACGCAATTGTCAGCGTCATACGTCCGTCGGTTGCCGCCTGCGAGCCCATATAGAGCATGTTCTCAACACCGTTAATCGCCTGCTCCAGTGGAGCGGCGACGGTTTCAGCAATCACTTCCGGATTGGCTCCCGGATAGCTAGCCGTGACCTGCACAGTCGGCGGTGTGACCTGAGGATATTCACTCAGCGGCAGTTTCAGCAGGGTCAACCCGCCTGCAATCAGCATCAAAACAGAAAGCACGACCGCAAAAATCGGACGGTCGACAAAAAAGCGCGGGATATTCATCGACGCGCCTCCTGTTGAGAAGCTGCTGCCTGAGCGCTGCCAGAAACCTGCTCCGGCGCCATTGAAATCATCTGTGGTGTGACCTGCATGCCGGGGCCAACAAGCCCCTTCACGATGATTTTTTCACCCTCCTGAAGACCGGAAGAAATAATGCGCAAACCATCGACTATCGCCCCGATTTCCACCGGACGGAATTCGGCTTTATTGCCCTCACCTAAAACCAGCACATATCGGCGCCCCTGATCTGTGCCGATGGCCTGATCATCAATCAGAACAGTTTGCACCGGTTCGGAAGTCGCAAGTTTCACACGTGCAAAAAGCCCTGGCGCCAATATGCCTTCAGGGTTTTCAACAACGGCACGGGCACGGATTGTGCCAGTGCTTCTGTCGATACGATTACTGAGAAAATCCAATATCCCCTGATAAGAAAAGCCCTTATCCGTCATTAGTCCGATCTGCACCGGCAATGAGGCGTTATCTCTGTTACTTTCCTGCGCCCGTGTTTTCGCAATGAAATCAAGATACGTTGCCTCATCAATGTCGAAATAGACATAGAGCGGATCGGTACGCACGATAGTCGTGAGCAATGTCGCATTACCCGCATTGCCGCCCGTTACCAGATTGCCCTCGTGTACCAAAACACGATCAACGCGCCCGTCAACAGGAGCCGTGACACGGGTAAAGGACAAATCAAGTTCGGCAGCAGCAACCGCCGCTTTAGCGATAGCAACCTGTGCCTTTCGTTGACCAAGCATAGCCTGTGCATCATCAAAGGCCTTACGGGAGACTGTACCGTTTGGTGCAAGACTTGCTGTGCGTTTGAAATTGGTTTCCGCTTGCGCCAGCAAAACCTCTGCCTGCTGTAACTCCGCCTTGGCCGCATCAAGGATCACCTGAAAGGGTCTCGCATCAATCCGGAACAAAACTTGCCCCGATTGTACAAGTCCTCCCTCTGGCACACTCACTGTTTCAACTGCGCCACCAACACGCGGGCGGAGTTCTACCAGTTTGCTTGCTTCCAGATGGCCGGTAAACTCTGCAGACAGTGCAACCTTACGCGTTACAACCTCTGCAACAGGCACCTGCGGTGCGGGCATTTCTCCTGTTTGCGCGGCAGCATAAGGCACAGCTGCCGATGAAAGGAATGTAAGGAAACGGCTGACATAGAGCTCTGCTTTGTCGTGGTGCAGCAAACCACCACCTGCAATAACGACACCGGTCAAGAACAGTGCCGTGATTTTTTTCTTCATTTCGGTCTACCTTCATAGAGGCGTATTCCGGAAAAAGGGAAACGCCGCGGTCAATTTTGATGAAGGTGGTGTTTCCAACGCTGGAAAGGTCAAGACCTGAAGAAAATTTTATAAACAGCCTGAAATGGAGCAAAAATACAATGTTCTTTGAAATTCTTATTATCAGCGAACAGTCTATTTCTCTAGATGATCTTCAGAAATATGCGTTGCCATATCCTGCAACACCTGACTGACATGCTGATCCGCAATTTCATAAAAAATGTATTTTGACTGACGCACACCTTTTACAAGGCGTGCACTGCGTAAATGGCGCAGATGGTGGCTGACAAGCGACAGGGACAGTTCCAGCTTTTCAGCAATCTCACTAACGGAAATCGGACCTGACATACAACTGAGAAGAATTTTCAGTCGTGACGGGTCACCCAACAACCGGAACGTTTCTGCCAATATTGCAATCTCATCAGATGACAAGGCAACACCCGCAGCAAATTCCAGCTTTTCCGGCACATTCTGTTTTGCACTCTGTGTGAGTGGTTTGCGAGAAGTCATTACTCTGAATTACCTGTCAAAAGCGGGAAGCGCCTGTGTCATTACGTTGGTTGTCAATTTAGCGGAACTACCGATAAGCACAAGCACCACCATCTATACCCGCCCTGCCGGTTCGCATACCCCCCATATTTCTCTCAAAACATTTGGCCTTGACCTTACAAGTGCTGGAAGCCGCATCGTGCCGGCAATGTTGTTCTGTCAGCACAATTCAGTCGCTGTTTTCAGAGGAACCTTGTCCCACTCAGAGAAAGGCAAAAAGATGAATGCCGCTACACCGCAACTCCTCATCTATACAACTCCGACTTGCCCCGATTGCCATGCGCTCAAACGCTGGCTTGCCCAACAAGAGATTGCCTATGAGGAACGCGATCTCACCGATCCGCTGATCGCAGAAGAAGCCAAAACACGTACCGGTGTGCGTGTTGCCCCGATCAGCATTGTCGGTGATCAGGTTTTTTACGGCACATTTTTGAGCCAGAAACCCGGTCTGATGAAGGCACTAGGTTTGTCAGATGCACAGCTGAAAACATCAGAGGCACAACCATGACCTCAAAACGCATTGATATCCGTCAGGCCCGCAGCAGTATTACCTGTGCTGACGGGCAAACTCTGCTGGAAGCGGCTTTGACATCAGGTATTTCCTATCCTCACGGTTGCAAATCCGGCCGCTGCGGCTCCTGCAAAACCCGCCTCATCGAGGGAAACGTAGAAATACTACAGCATTCCCGTTTTGCCCTATCTGATGAGGAAAAAGCGGATGGCCTGATCCTTGCATGCCGCTCTGTACCACTGACAGATATAACTGTGGCGTGGCTGGGTGCAGAGCATGAAGAACTGCAACCTGCCCAGCGGTTAAGAGGTATTATTACCCGTATTGAAGATCTCACCCATGATATCAAGCTGGTGCAGGTCACGCCTGAAAATGGTTTGCCACTGAATTTTGAAGCAGGTCAATATGCTGAACTCAGCTTTAACGGTGTACCTTCCCGTAGCTACTCTATGGCAAACCGCTCTGGTGAAAGCTACCTTGAATTTCACATCCGCCATGTTCCCGGTGGCAACACATCCGGCTATGTGCATCAGACATTGAAAACCGGTGATCCCATAAAGATGGAGGTCGCTTTAGGGGCTTCGTTCCTGCGGCAGTATCATAGTGACCCGATCCTGTGTATTGCCGGAGGCTCAGGACTTGCCCCGATCAAATCCATTGTAGAAACCGCTCTTGCCCATGGTATGAAACAGAGGATTCATGTCTATTTCGGCGCACGCTCCGAACGTGATCTTTACCTCACAGAGCATTTCCGCAGTCTGACAGAAAAGCATCCGAACCTGTCTTTCACACCGGTCTTATCAGAGGCACGCTCTGAACTTTACCGAAGCGGTTTTGTGACCCGTGCTGTTGCAGAAGACATTGCTGATTTCAGCGGCTGGAAAGCCTACGTCGCGGGACCACCATTGATGGTGGATGCAGCAATGGCGGTTACCTTTGCCCGCGGATTACAAAAAGAAGATATGTATGCTGATATATTCTTCACGCCGGAAACATTACCAATCGCGGCTGTAGCCGAATAAAATACAGTAAAACCCGCGGCGAAATGATCGCAGCGGGTTCTTCATGATGCGGATATAGCGAATCCTCAACACATTGCCAGCTGATTGTCACGGCACCGGTGTCGACTCAGAAGACGCCTCTTCTGTCCGCATTGCATGATCCGGCATTGTCATACCCTGCATGGAATGCCCTTGCATTCCGCCTTTCGTTTCCAGCCGGTTTTGTACAAATACCAGCCCGACACTCACAGCAAGTGCGCCTGCAATAAGAATGAGGCTCAGCTTGTTCATAATTATTCCCCTGTTTAGTTTACAGCTGCGGGATAACCTGCTTCTTCGAGAACTTTTTGCAGTGCATCAGAACTGACAGCAGTTTCAATTCTTACCAGCCGTGTTGCCGGATCGGTTTCAATCTTCGCATTAGCATCCACCGACTGAATGGCTTTGGTAACGGATTTAGCGCAGCCGCCGCAGGTCATATTTTCAATTTTCAGTTCCATGAGATTTCTCCTTTATTTGGCTCTCATGACATCAAGATGGGGTTTCCAACCATGGAAAGGTCAAGAGTGAAAACAAATAAATTTCCGCTCTTGACCTTCCAATTGTTGGAAGCCTCATGCTCATACCGAATTTAAATTTTCGGAAAGAAAAGGAGGCGGCTATGAATGCCCCCGTTCGAGCAAAAGACTTATCTGAAACTGTGTCCCTCCCTGTTGAAGGGATGACCTGCGCATCCTGTGTCGGCAGTATTGAACGCGCACTTAAAGCTGTGCCGGGTGTGGAAACTGTGTCCGTGAATCTGGCAACAGAGCGTGCCAATATTACAACCGACTCAACTGTCCCTCGCGTAAGATTAATCGAAGCCATCGAAAAGGCCGGCTACTCTGTACCTGCGCAAATGCCTGCAGCAACCGGCCCTGTAGAACTCTCCGTTGAAGGCATGATCTGCGCATCCTGTGTCGGCCGTGTTGAACGCGCATTAAAAGCTATTTCGGGCGTTACAAATGCTGTGGTCAATCTGGCAACAGAACGCGCAACTATTCACGGAACGGCGAGTACTGCAGACCTGATCGCTGCAATTGCTGATGCTGGTTATGAGGCCAAGCTGATTGCAGGCTCAGGTAGCCAGAGCAGCAATGAGGATGACGCACGGGCAGAGAGAAAAGAAACCGAACGGCGTGAGCTGACCCGCGATTTCACCATAGCGGCGGTTCTGACGCTTCCTGTTTTCCTGATGGAAATGGGATCGCATATTATTCCGGGTGTGCACGGGCTGATTGAATCAACCATCGGCATGCAGTGGAACTGGTATATCCAGTTTGCTCTGACGACTTTGGTGCTCTTCATGCCGGGTATCCGGTTTTATGAAAAAGGACTTCCGGCGCTTATGCGTTTTGCACCGGATATGAACTCGCTGGTGGCTGTCGGCACGCTTGCAGCTTACGGCTATTCGCTGGTGGCGACCTTTGCGCCTGGCCTTCTGCCTGCCGGGACCATCAATGTCTATTATGAAGCGGCAGCCGTTATTGTCACGCTGATCCTGCTTGGCCGATTGCTGGAAGCCCGCGCTAAGGGACGTACTTCCGAGGCGATCAAGCGTCTGGCCGGTCTTCAGGCAAAAACCGCACGGGTGCGCAGGAATGGTCAGGTCGTCGACCTGCCGATCGATGATGTTGTGTCCGGAGATATTGTTGAAGTCCGTCCGGGTGAGCGTCTGCCGGTTGATGGTGAAGTCACCGAAGGTACCAGCTATGTCGATGAATCCATGATTACCGGCGAGCCGATCCCAGTGGCAAAATCCATTGGCAGTGAGATCGTCGGCGGCACGGTCAATCAGAAAGGGGCCTTTGCCTATCGTGCCACGGCTGTCGGTGGTAACACTGTCCTGTCCCAGATCATCCGTATGGTTGAAGAAGCACAAGGTTCAAAACTGCCAATTCAGGCACTGGTCGACAAAGTGACCATGTGGTTTGTACCAGCTGTCTTTGCAGTGGCCGCTCTGACATTTGCCGCATGGCTCATTCTTGGTCCGTCACCAGCGCTGACTTTCGCATTGGTGAATGCCGTTGCCGTGCTGATTATCGCCTGCCCGTGTGCTATGGGTCTGGCCACGCCAACCTCAATCATGGTCGGCACCGGTCGCGGTGCAGAACTCGGTGTCCTTTTCCGCAAAGGTGAAGCGCTGCAGTTGCTCAAAGATGCCAAGGTTGTTGCTCTCGATAAAACCGGCACGCTGACTGAAGGCAAACCTGCTCTGACAGATCTGGAACTGGCAAATGGCTTTGATCGTGCCAATGTACTGGCACTTGTTGCAGCAGTAGAGGCAAAATCGGAACATCCGATTGCCCGTGCCATTGTCGATGCGGCAGCAGATGAAGGGCTTTCATTGTCATCCGTATCTGACTTTGAATCGGTAACAGGTTTCGGTGTCAAAGCGGTAGTGGATAGCAAACGCATTGAGATCGGTGCCGACCGTTACATGACCGAACTCGGCCATAATGTGGCTGCTTTTGCCAAAATCGCTGAACGGCTTGGTAATGAAGGTAAATCCCCGCTTTATGCGGCAATCGACGGCAAGCTGGCAGCCATCATTGCTGTTGCCGATCCGATCAAGGAAACCACACCTGCGGCCATTAAAGCCATGCATAATCTCGGCCTCAAAGTGGCAATGATTACCGGTGACAATGCCCGCACCGCCAAAGCAATTGCAGCACGTCTGGGCATTGATGAAGTGGTGGCTGAAGTACTGCCGGACGGCAAAGTTGAAGCTATCCGCCGCCTGAAGGCTCAATATGGTCAGACTGCTTTCGTCGGCGATGGCATTAATGATGCACCGGCACTTGCCGAGGCGGATGTGGGACTGGCCATCGGCACAGGAACTGATATCGCCATTGAAGCGGCAGACGTTGTGCTGATGTCCGGCAGTTTACAGGGCGTGCCAAATGCGATTGCCTTGTCAAAAGCAACCATCGGCAATATCCGGCAAAACCTGTTCTGGGCATTTATCTATAATGCCGCTCTGGTTCCGGTTGCAGCCGGTCTGCTTTATCCGGCTTATGGCATTCTGTTGTCTCCGGTTTTTGCCGCCGGAGCGATGGCACTGTCCAGTGTGTTTGTGCTGGGTAATGCCCTGCGCTTGCGTTCATTCAAAGTCGCCAACTAACAAAACCTTGCAGCCGGTCACTCCCTCTGGCCGGCTGCACAATGTTTAAAGGAAAACGAAATGAATATTGGTCAGGCAGCAAAAGCTTCCGGCGTATCAGCTAAAATGATCCGCTATTATGAGCAAATCGGGCTTGTGCCGGTCGCTGATCGCACATCCGCCGGCTATCGTGATTATTCCAACACCGATATCCATATGCTCCGCTTCATCAGGCGGGCACGGGATCTGGGGTTTTCCGTTGCGGAAATCAGCGACCTGCTCAGCCTCTGGCGAGATGACTCACGCCAAAGTTCAGAGGTAAAGCGTATGGCACAAGGTCATATTGACGAACTCGAAGTCAAAATCAAAGCCTTGCAGGATATGTCCAACACACTATCAATGCTGGTCAATGCCTGTCAGGGAGATCACCGGCCACACTGCCCTATATTAAAGCGTCTTGAAAGCGATCTGGACAACGAAGATATGACCATTCATCCACGACGCGGGGCTGTTGATCGAAAACTACAATAAGTTCCAAAATCTGCATAAAAACTCGGCGCTTACTCCAACAAGAAGCAAGCGCCGAGTTTTTGAACACAAATACATAATTTTATAAAACATCTTGCAAAGATCAGCTTAATCATGCTGAAACTCCCTGACATTCAGGATCAATAATCATCACAGAAGTGAGAACATCACCAGAACCGGCCAGATCACCCGTTTGCGCTTATATCTTCAAAACCCGTATAACTGCCCCTCGGCAAGTATATGCGTTTTGCCGCCAACCCATATTTCGCCGCTATCGTCACGATTGATGTAAATACGCCCCTGACGACCAAGGCGCGTGCCTTGAGCAGCGATATAATCCTTCTCTGCCACGCCGGTCGCAAACAGCCATTGTGCCAGCGATGCATTGAGACTGCCAGTAACGGGGTCTTCTATAATGGCGCCCAAATGATCGCTGAAGAAAGCGCGCACCTCAAAGGCCGTATCTTTACCCTCCGTATGAGGACCAATTACACCGACATCAATACGACCCAACCAGTTACGAACCGGATTCAAAGCAAGAACCTGTTCTGCCGATGCCAGCCTGATCCCCAGCCAACCGGGGCCATTGTCAATCCATGCAGCATCAAGAATGTCTCCGGCTCCAATACCAAGAAACTGGCGCACCTCTTCCAGTTCGGCCGGTGTCGGCATGCCGGAACGGATAAGCAGCGGAGCGGCAAAGGAAAGCCGCCCCTGCATGTTGCGAATTGCAATCAGTCCTGCATCACATTCCTGCACGAAACTTGTTTTATCGTCGGATACTCCATGAACAGAAAGCCAGGCATGGCAACTGCCCAGAGTGGGGTGTCCGGCAAAAGGGAGTTCCCTGTCCAGAGAGAATATTCGGATGCGATAATCAGCTTGCGGATGTGTTGGCGGCAAGAGAAAAGTAGTTTCAGAAAGATTGAACCACCGCGTTAATTGCTGCATTTCAGCCGTGGTTAAATTATCCGCACCTGTAATCACAGCCAGCGGATTGCCCGAAGCCGGAGCTGAGCCGAAAACATCAATCATATGGAGTGTAAAGCTCATAACAACACTCTTTCATTCAAAAAACGAGCGGCAGCGGCCTGAAATCCCGAATATTTAGCCCTGCCAGATAAGCAGTTTAATCCCTGCAACTGCAAACACCGCAGAAAGTATTGTTTCAAACCAACGGCGCAGTCTGGCGTAGAGAGCACCCATTGCCGCAGTCGAGAACAACAGAGCATAACCGCCAAACACAATAATACCGAGAATGGCACAGCCGCCAACAATTGCTGGCAACATTCCGGCAGGCGCATCGGCTTGAAAACCCAGCGACATAATTGCGATCCACGACAGGATCGCTTTTGGGTTACTGATATGCATGAGCACGCCCTGCCTGTAGAGCGCCCGATAGCGTGGCCCAGCATGTCCGACATTTTTAGGTGTAAAATCAGAGACCGGTTTTAAGGCCGAACGGCCTGTGCGATAGGCCAGATACAGCAAGTATAACCCGCCAATAATCTTGATAACGACCAGCGCCCAGACATAGGTGGTGAGTACTGCTGACAAGCCGGTCGCCGTGAGACAGGCCCAGAAAAGCGAACCGGTGATAACACCGGCCGCCAAAACAAGCGCCGGTAGACGACCATCACGCATGGCCGTTGCCATGATTGCCATATTACTCGGTCCGGGGCTGGCGGTCGCAATGAGATAAGTGCCGTAAACGAGCGCAAACTGGCTGGTAGTCATTCGTATATCCTCAGAAAATCAAAAGACGCTATCGTAGTCCGGCAAAAGATCGCCGCGATAAACGATGTGAAGTTTGTTTCCGTCAAGATCACGCAGATAAGCACCGAAATAGCCGTGCCCATAATGCGGGCGTATATCGGGGCGACCTTCATCCTTGCCCCCACAGGCCATAGCGCCGGTATAAGCTTCGTTTACCGCTTCTGTAGACGGAGCGAGAAAAGCAACCATACTGCCATTACCGGCTGTAGCTGGCTGGCCGTTGAAGGGGCTGTAAACATAAAAGCGAGGCAGCGGAGAATTTGAAGCCACCCAGCAAAGTGCAGCAGGCCCACCATCAGGCGTAATCGCCCGGCGTTTATGTCCGAGCGGAATAAGTAATGCATCATAGAAACGACCCGCACGCTCCAGATCCTGCGTTCCTACCGTTATGTGACTGAACATGCATCCCTCGATACGTCGGTGCAAATAGCCTGTTTTATGACCATCTGCGGGTTTCATTCAGCAGCACCATACCCTATGTTACACTTAGTGTTTATTGAAATAGTGTACCATGACACTTTAAACGAGACCGCAATTATGCTGCTACAATCCCCATGGATTCCCCGTTTGGCCAATATCGAAACCAATACCGCCGAAAGGCTGGTTTTGGCTCTTGCCGATGATATTATCGAAGGACGTTTAGCGGGCGGAGATCGCCTGCCCGCCCATCGTGATCTGGCGTGGAGGCTGGGTGTAGGACTGGGAACGGTCACAAAAGCCTATGCCGCGCTTGAACGACGCGGCCTGACGCGCAGCATTAAAGGACGGGGTACATTCGTCGCATTGCAGATAGCGCAAAAGGACCTGCAGACAGACCTCTCGTCCAACGCGCCCCCCGCTATGCTGAGCTCCCGCATTCTGGCGAAAACACTGACTGTGATCGCACACAAAATAGATGCAGATCATTTCAATCTCTACGCTCCATCTGGCGGGCATGCGGAACATCGCGTGATCATGGCTCGCTGGCTTGAAACGCTGGGGCTGTCCGCCGATCCTTCAAATTTAGTGCTGACAAACGGTGCACGTCAGGCATTGGCGCTGGCTTTCGATCTTGTTTGTGGTCCGGACGCATTACTACTCACCGAAAGGCTCACTTATCCTGGCACACTTGCGCTTCTCAGGCGCAAGGGATGCCGGATGCAAGGGGTAGAGATCGATGCCGAGGGGATAATACCTGAGGCGCTTGCGCAAACACTCAATGACACAGCACAGCATTACAACCGCGCAGTCTATCTGACACCAACATTACACAATCCGACAACCGCCACGATGGGAGCAGGACGAAGGCAGGCCATTGTGGATATTTGCCGTCGGACAGGCGTCCGGATCATTGAAGACGGTGTTTACACGGCATCCGAAATCAGCTTGCCCCCGTTAGCGGCTTTAGCGCCGGATATTACACTGCATGTGAACGGACTGTCTAAATCGCTCAGCCCCGGTTTGCAAATCGGCATTCTCGCGCTGCCGGACGACCTTAAAAATGAAGCAAGGCGTCTTTTGGAAGAAGTGCCGATGGCGCCGTCGGCACTGTCTTGTGCAGTGGTAGAAGACTGGATATCCACCGGCACCATTTCATCATTGCAAAAAGATATGCGTCGCGAGGCACAACGACGTTCTGCTCTTGCTGTTTCTCTTCTCGGAATGGACGCTCTTGTCTCGCATCCTGATGCATATAATGTTTGGTTGCCGATGAAGCGTGATGCTGCGGAGCATTTCGTGTCTCTCGCGGGTGCAAGCGGTATAAAACTAACCGCTCCGAAAACTATCATGGTAAACCCGAAGGATCAGGCAAGCGGCGTTCGGATTTGTCTTGGCAATGCATCATTCGACGATTTAACCCATGCTCTGACCATTTTGGCAAAACTATTGAAGCAGAACATGTTTTGACTACAAGGGGAGCATCCCTGCTTTTTCATTTATGCTGTGCCAAGCTGGCACACCCTTCCATTATTTACAAAAATTCAAAGAGTTCTATTTTCTACTCCAGTGAAAAGTATTTTCATGAGGAATATTGCATTGGCGTAAGATGGCAAGATTAAGAACGAACCGGCACCTAAAGCGATAAGGATGATGTTACTTATCGGGAGGTCTTGAAAATGGTGCGTAACCTTAATTTGCTCTGTAAGTTTAAGAAGCCATATATTCGCACTTTATCATTCGCTCTTTTTCTTGCTCTGAACGCGACCACAGCATGGTCGGAACCTTCCGCCGAAGATTTATCGCAGCAATTAGCCAATCCGCTGGCAAGCCTGATCAGCGTTCCCTTTCAAAACAATTTTGATTTCAGAGCCGGTTCTGATCAGAAGGGGTTTGCCTATGGCCTTAACATTCAACCTGTCATACCCTTTAGCCTGAACGAAGACTGGAACATTATTTCACGTACGATTATTCCAATTGCCTATCGAGATTACATGCCGGACGGAAGCGTCTCAGGTTTGGGTGATATTAATGCCAGTCTTTTCTTGTCTCCGAAACAAAGCGGCCCCAGCGGGTTAATCTGGGGGGCTGGCCCTGTCTTTCTTCTGCCAACGGCAACCGACGATTATCTGGGCGGCGGGAAACTCGGACTAGGACCAACTGCAGTCGCTTTGATCCAGCGGCATGACTGGACGGTCGGGGCTCTGGGCAATCATATTTGGTCAGTTGCAGGCTCTTCGAACAGGCAGGATATTAGTTCCACCATGCTTCAACCATTTGTTTCCTACAATTTGGGACATGGAAGATCCGTATCGCTCAGCCTTGATTCAACTTACAACTGGGAAGCCAGCCAATGGACATTGCCGATCAATCTGGATGCTACACAGGTTTTCAAGATTCAAGATCAGGCGATGAGTATTCAGGTGGGCGGGCGTTATTATGCTGACGGCCCTGATGGCAGTGCAAAATGGGGATTACGCACGACCCTGACATTTATGTTTCCCGAATAAAGGGCCGGATCTGCTCACAGCACGACAATGTCCCGCCATTTCAACAAGTTGTAATTCTCCTGAGACTTTGGCAAGGTAAGGCATCAACCATCTGATCGGGTAAGATGTAATGGCGACCATCCCTATAACGCGAAGCTTGTTTCTTCTTCCTTTTGTAGGGATTCTGGATGAGATTGGTGCCCCGTCCGGTTCGCTTTTAGAGAAGTTCCGGCTTCCGCTGAATCTGAATGAAAAGAGCAGTTTTTACATTCCGCTCTTACCTGCACTCAGTTTTATAGAGGCCGCGCAAAAATCGCAGGATCTGGAGGATTTTAGTTTCCTTGCCGGACAGCGCTTACATTTTTCTCATTTGCGGGAAAGAACGAAGGCTCTGGTTGCCCATTCACCAACATTACTCGTGGCTTTGCGCCATGCATGCTATTGGGCATCACGCGAAGATTCAATGCTCAGCATGTGGATCGAGTATGATCAGGATCACATACGGGTTTGCAACAGAATTACTTTGCCCGGCCACCATGCATATTTAAAACATGCGCAATGGCTGCAAAATGTTTTCTCTGTTTATATTACACGGCAATTCACAGGAGCGGGCTGGATGCCGCCGGTTATGGCTTTTGAAGCCGGCTACACTCCGGGCGCGGCGACACAATCCTGCTGGCCAAATGTGCAATTTCTTTCAGACCAGCAGGCTTCCTGGATTACTATACCCAATTCCTGTCTCAGCCTCCCCTATCATGCAAACACCCTATACTCCCCATGCCATGCTCCTGAAGATGAACCTTCCGGTTATGAAATTGTAGAAACACTGAAACTGATGCTGCCCTCCTATCTGGATGGTGGCATTCCGACACTCGCTCAGGTAGCGGAAATGGCAGGGGTCAGTCCGCGTACTTTCCAGCGCAAACTCTCAAGTGTGGATTTCGTATATTCTGATATACTCGACACTATAAGATTTGAGCGCTCAAGTGCACTGTTGCGTGAGACAGATGCCAAAATAATTGATGTTGCTTTTGCGTCCGGATATTCCGACCCCGCACATTTTAGCCGTGCATTTCGACGGATTGCAGGGATCACACCACGGCAGTTTCGTGAGCAATCACAACAAAATTAAGTACTTCATCTGAACATTTTCAAAGCACTTATTGTCATTCGCCTGTTGTGCATAAGCATATGACATGGCGTCGCTTAATTCAGGTTGGCGTAAAATGGCAAGATTAGCCATCCGCTTCTGCTAACAATAGTCTGATTATAGCCTGTCAACCGGCCTGCCTGATCGGCTGGCCATTGTCCGGCTTGTTGGTGTTTACATGTTTCGTGTTTTCCTAAGCAGGTAGCACGGCACGCTAAAGCGTATCCCGAAAAGTGCGAAGCGGTTTTCGGATAAGATACGCGTAAAAACAAAAAGATAGAGCGTTTCCGATGTTTTAAAACAAACTGGAAATGCTCCAATCAGATTAAATGAAGAGGTATATCCATGTTTCGCTCCTTTGGAATGAGCTTAGCAATGACTGCGACCCTGTTGACGAGCACGGCATATGCCGGAACATCAAGTGATAAAGTCCCTGTCACCGTTGAGAATTTCATTCGCGCTGAAACTGATCACTATCTCACTGCCAATGCCAAACTTATCGGCAGTCTTGGCAAATTTCAGCATTCCCGCGAGCCGGTAGCCATTGATGCACAAACCGTCATCCGTATGAACAGAGATACACTCTATTCCTTCGCTGTCTTCGATCTCGCCGGCGGGCCGGTAACACTCACTCTGCCGGATACCGGCAAGCGCTATATGTCGATGATGATTGTTGATCAGGATCATTATTTGCCGGTTGTCGCCTATGGCACAGAACCGGTGACACTAACGCAGGAATCTGTAGGCACGCGTTATGTGTTTGCCGCTATCCGCACGCTGGTTGATCCGAATGACCCGAAAGATCTGGACGAGGTTCACAAGCTTCAGGATGCCATCAAGGTCGAGCAAAAAGACATAGGTAAGCTTGAGCTACCAAACTGGGATGATGAAAGCCTTACAGATATCCGTAACGCATTGCTTACACTTGCAAAGCACCAGACCTCTTATCAGGGGTCCTTTGGCAAACGGGATCAGGTTGAGCCGATTCATCATTTAATTGGTACGGCTTCCGGTTGGGGCGGTATTCCGGAGAACGATGCTCTCTATCCGAGCTATACGCCTGAGAAAAACGACGGCAAAACAGTCTACACGCTCACTATACCGAGCGATGTTCCTGTGAAGGCTTTCTGGTCAATCAGTGTCTACAATGCAAAAGGTTTCTTTGAAAAGAACGCCTATAATGCTTATTCCATCAACAATTTGACAGCAAAAAAGAATGCTGACGGATCAGTTGCAGTTCAGTTTGGCGGCTGCGACGGTAAAATCGCCAACTGTCTGCCGGTTGTTGACGGATGGAATTATACGGTTCGGCTTTATCGCCCTGATCCGCTTTTGGTAAGTGGTGAGTGGAAGCTTCCGGAAGCAAAACCGCTTAATTAAGCTGAACCGGCAAACGCAGACGCTATCCTGACCACCATTCGAGGAACATAAAATGCCTTCAAAGATCTGTCAGACCGTCGTATTTGCGGCCATGTCTTTGTCTGCCCCAAATATAGCTCTGGCGGAAACCGCGCCAGGGCCGAAGGTGACAGACCCTCATTTCCACCTGACACCGGGATACTTGCAAACAAGTGATTTGCCGGACAGTCTTGTTTTGCTAGGCGCTCCCCCAGTGAAGGGGAGTGCAGCACTGGCGCGTGACGAAGCCGCAAGAGAAGCAACAATTCCGCTTCGCGGTAAAGCGCGTTGGGATCTCGCACTAACAGATGCAGATTTGCAATTTCCTCAGCCAGCGAAGAACTTCTCCTGTGCAATGGGCGTGGACATCAGCGAAGAGAAAACGCCGCATACTTACCGTCTGATGGAGAGAGTTCTGACGGATGCGGGGCTTTCAACCTATGGCGTTAAAAACAAATATAACAGAACCCGTCCTTTCGTTGTGCATAATGAAGGCACCTGTCAGCCGGACGAAGAAGATGTGTTGCGCCATGACGGATCGTATCCGTCAGGACACACGGCTGCGGGTTGGGCTTGGGCGCTCACTCTGGCAGAAGTCAATCCAAAACGAACCGATGAGTTGCTTAAACGCGGCCTGTCATTCGGACAAAGCCGAGTGATTTGTAATGCGCATTGGCAAAGCGATGTTGATGCTGGCCGCATTATGGCTGCCGCTACAGTGGCCAGATTACACAGTAATCCTGAATTTCTTGCCGATATTCAGGGCGCGCGAACAGAGCTGGAAACAGCGAGTGCTCCGGCTAAAGACTGTGTTGCGGAAAACAACGTGCTTTCAAAGTCAGAGCACTAAAATCTTTTCGCAAATGAACGGCCTGATTGTGCACTCAAAGGGGATGAAGATGTTTCACTACCGGCTATTCGTTTTTTCATTGATTGCACTTTTGGGTCAGCAATATGTGGCTGTTGCTGCGGATATTCCGGCAGCACCCGTCACTGCTGAATTTGAAAAGCAAAATATTAAAGCCGACGAATGGCGGTTTAGTGCAAGTCCTTATTTCTGGGCGGCAGGCATCAGCGGAACTGCCGGACAATTCGGATTGCCCTCTGTGAAAATGAAATCAGACTTTGGCAGCCTGCTAAAGGAGCTGGACTTCTCTTTTATGGGTGTCGTTGAGGGACATTATGATCGTTACAGCTTGTTCAGCGATATTATCTATACAAAAATATCGACGGACGGTGAAACACCTTACGGAGTATTGAGTAACAGTGTCGATATTCGTTCTGAAACATTTTCAGGACTTTTCGGCGCTGGCTATAGCCTGCTTGAAGACGATAAAAGCCGCCTTAATGCCGTTGCAGGCGCACGCGTCTGGTATGCGAGCACGAAAATTGCTTTTGACGGCGGATTATTCGGTGGTCACAGCGGGCGCGACAGCGCGGCATGGGTCGATGCTGTAGCAGGTTTAAAAGCAAAATACTTTTTTACTGATGATTTCTACTTCAGCGGTTGGGGTATTGTCGGCGGCGGTCAGGCTAAAATCGACTGGGATATTGCCGGAACATTAGGCTATCAACTCAAGGATAACTTGTCTGTCGTCGCAGGATATCGCGCGCTCGGTGTTGATTACAGCCATGATGGTTTTGTCTATGATGTAGTACAAAAAGGCCCGATATTAGGAATGGTATTCCATTTCTAATATTCCGATCCTCCATTCTTCATCTTGGCAGCTTCGCTTGATATAAATCCGAACCACCAAGATGGAGTATAAATTAAATGATCTTTATATTTTCAGTACAATGTCCCTGACTTTTACACTTGAGTAGCGCGGTTCACTCAATCCGGTCACCGTTTTTGTCAAATAAATGCAGATGTATAAATGGCAAATATACATGACTACCGGTGTGTATCTTGCCATCTGTACCGCGCGGCACCACCACCCGCATCTGTCCGGCTGGCGTAGCGATACTTAAAATCACCTGTCCGCCAACCAGCTCTTGTGTCAGAATTTCCGCAGGCAGATGCAGGCCGTTTTCTGCCTCCGTGCCGTTGTGCATTTCCATTGCTTCCGGCCTTATACCGATGCACGAGACGGTATGACCAACTGCTGGCAACTGGTCCTGAGGGAAATGGATCGCGTCAAGCAAGTTCATCTGCGGAGAGCCGAGAAATTCAGCCACAAATGTATTAACAGGACGATCGTAAATAACTTCCGGCCGGTCAAATTGTAAAAGTTTGCCCTGATTAAGAACAGCTACCCGATCTGCCAGAGAAAGCGCTTCCGTCTGATCGTGCGTTACATAAATAAAGGTTGTACCCAAACGCCGATGCAATGCTTTAATTTCGGCACGCATTTCTGCACGTAATGCTGCATCAAGATTAGAAAGCGGCTCGTCCATCAGGAAAACGGAAGCCTGACGGGAAATCGCACGCCCCATTGCTACCCGTTGGCGCTGACCGCCGGATAATTGTGCAGGTTTGCGATCAAGATAAGGCGTGAGGTGCAAAATCTGCGCGACTTCCTGAACTTTAGCTTCACGCTCGGCTTTAGGCATACCCCGCAATTCCAGCCCGAAAGTAATATTCTGACGCACTGTCATATGTGGGTATAATGCATAATTCTGGAAGACCATTGCGATATCGCGGGCTTGTGGCGGCAAATTATTTGCAGGCTTATCATTGATAATAAGCTCACCGCCTGTTGCCTGTTCCAGCCCTGCAATCACCCGCAAAAGTGTGGATTTTCCGCAGCCGGACGGGCCGACCAAAACGATAAACTCACCATGTTGAATATTCAGTGAAACACCGGTAACGCCACGCCCGCCGCCTTCATAAGTTTTCTCAATATTTTTAAGCTGAACACCGGCCATTACTGTGCTCCTCCCTGTGACTGCCATTCTGTACGGCAGGCAATGGCAAGGCTTGGGCGGTCTGTTGTCAAAACTTTTGCCTGCATGTGAAATGCATGCATGAGAGTTTCACGGTCATGTGCCCCCCAAACACCAAAATCCAATCCGGCGCTCCGG
This sequence comes from Bacillus subtilis, assembly GCA_021733665.1. Lineage (GTDB taxonomy): Bacteria > Pseudomonadota > Alphaproteobacteria > Rhizobiales > Rhizobiaceae > Pseudochrobactrum. The sequence goes on along the minus strand of JAHREI010000008.1, from coordinate 20,575 downwards.
ATTTTTTCAGCATCCTGCAGAGTGGCGATAGCTGCACTGAGAGCCAATTCAGGGACATTGATTGCCTTAGCCAAAGCTATAACATCCTCAAGACCGATTTGGCGTAAGACCATCGGGCTGACCAGCCACAACACCGGCCGATCAGTTAAGGACGTGAGTACACGCAAGGTCTGATAATTGAATGACGAGAAAACCGTTCGCTCAAGCATCACATTTTTTTGCAACGTTTCCAGCACTTTAGGCACAAAGCCTTCATAAGGATGTCCGGAAGCGCCTGCTTTGATTTCGCAACGAAAATTGACGTGTGACGGGCGATAAATCGCGCATAACTCTTCCAGTGTCAGCGGAGCTGCTGCCGGCGTGTAGTTGATACGGGCAGCTTTTATCTCTTCGAGTGTTCGCCGGGCGATTTCGCCGTGAGTATCTGTTGTGCGGTCAAGAGTGGCATCATGATGTACAATAATATGGTTGTCTTTGGTTGGGTGTACGTCGAATTCGACTTCTTCGAGTGCCATGGCAGCAGTGGCAATAAAACCTGCGGGCGTGCTATCGCCATATTCGAGGGTGCCACCACGATGAGAAGCAATTTTAGTCATAAGATTTATCCATAGAAGAAGTTATTTAGTTGCGCCCATGGCGATGCCGCGCACCAAATGGCGCTCAACAAAGACAAAGCCTATCAAAACAGGGATCATAGTGATGACGGAAGCGGCCATAACCAAAGGCCAGTCAACCAAACCTTCACCGGGTGCAAGCTTGTAAATACGGGCAAGACCAATCTGTAGTGTGTACATATCTTCCCGACCAACAGCGACAAGCGGCCAGATATAGCTGTTCCATTCTGCAAGGAACAAAAACAAGCCCATAGAGAAAATCGCCGGTTTGGCAATTGGTACAATGACCCGCCAAAGCACTGTCCATGACGATGCTCCGTCGATAAAGGCCGCTTCATCAAGGGCACGCGGGATACCGCGGATATACTGACGCAGGAAAAAGCAAACAAAACCGGAGGCGATAGCAGGCAGGATCAAAGCTGCATAACTGTCGAGCATATTTGCTTCTGCAAGGTTCAGATAATTCGGGATCAGCGTGATATGCGACGGGATCATCAGGGTAGCAACAACCAGACCGAAAGCCAGATTTTGACCGCGAAAATTGAACCGTGCAAAAGCGTAAGCGGCCATCAAAGCTGTCAGCAACCCCGGCACGGTCACTGCACCTGAAACGATCAGACTATTGATCAAATACCGGAAGAAATTCAGTTCTTCGAAAGCCACCCGATAATTTTTGAACGAGAAACCATAGCTGCCGCTATAATAATCCTCGGCAGTTTGGAAAGACATCCAGAGCCCATAGAAGACCGGCGCCAGAAACAAGAGGCCAAGTGTAATGATAAAGCCGCTTAAGACAGGATTATTATGCTTCATAATGAACCCGCTTTCCTAGAAAACGCGATTTGATAACTGTAATCACCACCAGAAGAATGAACAGCATAACTGCAAGCGCTGAACCCTGACCGATATCGAACAATGTGAAACCAATGCGGTACAGCATGTAAACCAGCATATCAGTACCACCTGCAGGACCACCTTCAGTCATCACATCGACGATTGTAAAAACCTGAAAAGCTTCGATCACCGAGACAACCAGAAGGAAATAGGTTGTTGGCATCAAAAGTGGCAAAGTTATAAAGCGGAAGGTCTTCCAGCGTGATGCACCATCAATGGCTGTCGCCTCATAAAGGTCGCGCGGTATCGCCTGTAAACCGGCAATATAAATGACAATATCGTAACCGATCTGTTTCCACGTATTGACGACAATCAGGACAATCAATGCCAAAGACGGTTGTTGCAACCATTGTTGTTGCGGGATCCCGAACCATGACAAGATGGCATTGGCCATACCGATATCGGTTGAGAAGAACCACGAGAAAATTACAGCGATTGCAACAGATGACGTGACAGTTGGCAGAAAAAACGCACCGCGCATAAAGCGGCTAATGCGATCTTCCCGTATCAGATAAGATGCGATCAGCAGCGCTAAGACTAATCGTACGGGAACGGAAAAAATTACAAACAGCACTGTAATTTTAACAGCATTTGTGAATTCACTCGAAGCCAGCAAAGTTTTGTAATTTTGCAGTCCGACATAAGGCTTGGCATCAGAGAGAAAATCCCAACTACGAAAAGACAAGTCAAAACTCATCCAGATTGGGTAATATGTAAAAGCCGCCATCAGTAGCAGGATCGGTGCTACAAACAGATAGGGCATATAAGAGCGAGACATCAGAGATAAATCCATATGAGAAAACACTTGCTAGCTTGAGTGCCAAACTTTCATTGCAAGGCTGCCATGGCATGTGCATTAAGCTGCACGGCAAATATTGCCGTGCATATTCTCGTCGTGATTGAGGATTGCTTTAGTTTTTAGCAGCCTGTTCGCGGGCGCGTGTCGCAAACTCGGTCAGAGCTTCTTTAACGCCGCGCTGACCAAGAGCGATTTGTTCCCAGACATCATATTCCGTTGTACGCATCCAGGTCACAACCGGCGGGCGTGGACGACCGCGCGCAATGCCAAGCTGTTCAAATGCAACTTTAGAGCGGGCGTCTGCATCAAAAACCTGTTTGGCTTCAGCAACATCCAGTGTTTTTTTGTTAATTGGCAGATACCCGGTAGAAGCAAACCAGTGAGCGTTGGATTCAGGGCTGGTCATAAAGGAGATAAATTTCCAGATTGCATCTTTCTTCTCCGTTTCAATTGCGGAGAGAATGCCAATACCTGCGCCACCAATTGGCACGGCACAATTTTCGGAATTACATGGCAATGGTGCTACACCGAGATTATCACCGAGTGCTTTGCGATAGCCCCCGAGATTGCCGGTGGATTCAATAGCCATTGCCTCACGGCCACCGGTAAACAGTGCTTTGCCAGCTTTTTCATCAGTCACCGGATCAAGTGAAGTAACTTTAAGCTCTTTCACAAAATCGGTCATCCACTCATAGGCTTCAATCGTTGCCGGAGAGTCGATGATGATATCACCAGTTTTTGTATTGATGAGATCAGAGCCATTCAGCATCGTAACGGCCCAGCGTGCGAACTGTCCCATTGGCTCAATGCCATAAACACCTTCGCCGCCCAGTTTGCCATGAATTGTGACTGCTGTTTCCCGCACACCATCCCATGTGTTGAGTTTTGTAGCCTCTACACCGGCGCGGGCAAAAATATCCTTATTATAATACAATACCGGAGTTGATGAGTTGAACGGAACAATAAAGTTCTTGCCCTTATACTGACCAACCTCCAGTGCAAACGGATACAAGTCGTTCTTGATCGGATCTTTTTCGAGATAAGGTGACAGATCTTCCAATACACCGCGTTCAGCAAAAAGGCCGTAACGTGTGACTTCAAGGATAACCGCATCAGGATGACGGCGCGCAGGGATTGCCGCCTGAAGTTTGGTGACAATGTCTTCATAATTGCCGGTGTAAAGCGCATCAATATCGATTTCTGGGTTCTGCGCTTCAAACTTCGCGACGAGACGCTCCAGTGCTTTACCGTTTTCGCCGCCAAAGCTATGCCAGAAAGTGAGGGTGCTTTTGGCATCTGCGACAGATGATAATGCGCCGAATGTCATGCCCGTAATCAGGGCAAGCGCCGCGGTAGATCTCAGTTTCATTCTATAAATCCAGTCTGTGGGGAGGAGACACCGCCTTCACTTATGAGGCTCATGTGACACTGGATTTACGCAGAGACGACAGTTTTATGTCATGCACAGATGGTTGATTGTAAAATCTAAAAGCTATGCCTTCCGACGGTATATGTATCAAACAACATAAACGTGCTGGCTTTCCCTATGCTATCTCCCCATACCAACAATCGTTACTCCGAATTAGCTACCCTCTGATTTAATAAATCAACATCAGCAATCAGCCATTACGAACATTCCATATGCATTTAGTATATATGGGACGGCGGCTATAAAGCCGCCACCTTAAGTGTTGGTTTTTACTTGATCCCTGCACGCATAAAGCTTTGTACAAACTGGCGCTGGAACAGCAGGAACGTATTGAAAAAGTAGCGCCCGAAAGGAGCGACATTCCATGCATTGGAGAAATTCTCCACTGTCAGCGGGGCAAAATGAAAAAGGCGGCCTTTAGGCCGCCTTTCAAATTCATATCACAATTATAATTAGCCGATTGCCATCAGGCTGGCATTACCGCCTGCCGCCGTAGTATTGACCGAAGTTGAGACTTCTTCCAGCAACCAGTTGAGGCAATAGGCTTCTGTATTGTCAGCCAGTTCTTCCGAAGATGCTGCCTGTGTCAGAACCAATGGTCCCGGCAATCCTGCGATCTTCTGATTGACCTCAACGATACGGGCACTGTCACCTTCAACGAGCGCACCGGCAAATGGCGCATCCGCCTGCCAGTCTTTCGACCAGACTACACGCGATACAACGCTTGTTGGCAGGTCCTTCAACACTGAACGCAGACCTGAGGCCTCATCAATAACCACGCTGTTGCCGGTAGCAAGTGCAGCGGTCAGTTGGCGATAAAGACCGGTTTCAGTCTGTGGCACCAGAAGGATACGACCACGCGAATGCAGAGCATAGACGTTGCGTTCGCCAACAGGGCCAGCCAATTCGAGATTGAGGCCAAGCGCCGAGGTACTGCCGGTCTCACGCGCTGCCTGTGCCAGATCGTTCATACCGCGAAGACCAAGCCACTTGGCAAATTCGGTCAAAGCTGCATCGCTATGAACCGATGAATGACGCGGCGGGATCGGTGCCGTTTCAACCAGACGACCCAGATAGAGCGGTCCACCAGCCTTTGGACCCGTACCGGACAAGCCGCGACCGCCAAATGGCTGCACACCAACCACAGCGCCGATGACGTTGCGGTTGATGTAGAGATTGCCAACACGGATACGATCCGCAACATGGGCAATCGTTTCATCAAGGCGCGTATGCAGACCAAAGGTCAGGCCATAGCCGGTCGCGTTGATATCGTCGATCAGACGATCCATGTCGGCACGTTTGTAGCGCACTACATGCAGAACCGGACCAAAGACTTCACGCTTGAGATCACTCAAGCTGTCGATTTCGATAATAGTCGGCGCAACGAAAGTACCGTTCTGCGCTCCATCGCCGAGCGGAAGTTGCTCGACCTTACGGCCGAGATTGCGCATACCCTCGATATGCTTTTCGATAATGCCTTTGGCTTCTTCCGTGATGACCGGCCCGATATCCACTTTCAGCTTGTCGGTGCGACCAATGGAAAGCTCCTTCAGTGCGCCCTTGAGCATGGTAAGAATGCGGTCGGCAACGTCTTCCTGCAGGCAGAGAACACGCAGAGCCGAGCAGCGCTGACCAGCACTGTCAAAAGCTGAAGCGATGACGTCGAACACAACCTGTTCAGCCAAAGCCGAGGAGTCGACGATCATGGCGTTCTGACCGCCGGTTTCAGCGATTAGCGGGATCGGCTTGCCATTTGGCAGCAGACGCGAAGCAAGCTGCGCCTGAATAAGGCGTGCCACTTCGGTCGAACCGGTAAACATCACGCCACAGGTTTCGGAAGCTGCAACAAGGGCTGCACCAACACGGCCATCACCCGGAAGCAGTTGCAGCGCATCTGCCGGAATACCGGCTTCATGCAGAATACGGATGCCCTGCGCGGCAATCAGCGGCGTTTCCTCCGCAGGCTTTGCCAGAACCGGATTGCCGGCAACGAGTGCTGCCGCTATCTGACCGGCAAAAATTGCCAGCGGGAAATTCCAAGGGCTGATGCAGACAATCGGGCCAAGTGCCTTATGTCCGACACCCAATGTGCGGCGGGTCTGCTCTGCATAATAACGCAGGAAGTCGATGGCTTCGCGTACTTCAGCGATAGCGTTTGGCATGGACTTACCTGCTTCACGCATGATCAGGCCAAGCAAGGCAGGCATATCGCGCTGCATGATATCGGCGGCGCGTTCAAGGCAGGCAGCACGATCAGTAGGCGCAACCGCGGACCATGTTGCAGTCGCCTTGTTTGCAATCTGCATGGCCTTGGCGACATCGGCTTCCGATGCTTCAACCACGGAACCCACAACATCATTATGGTCGCCGGGGTTGAGAACCGGACGGTCTGCACCTGATGGCTTATGTCCTGCAATCTGCGGCTCGGACGTCCATGCACGCGATGCGGTTTCTTTCAAAACCTTGCTCAGCTCAGCCAGTGTCACTTCGTTCGACAGATCGAAACCGGCCGAGTTCTGACGAGCACCATAAAGGCCTTCAGGCAGTGCAATCTGGTCATGACGCGCACCAACAACCGCCATCGAGCGCACGACTTCTGCCGGATCAGCAATCAGATCATCGATGGAAACGCTCTTGTCGCCAATGCGATTAACGAAGGAGGAGTTTGCGCCGTTTTCGAGCAAGCGGCGAACGAGATATGCGAGCAGCGTTTCATGCGTACCAACGGGCGCATAAATACGAGCCGGACGGCCAAGTTTTGACGATCCGACAACTTCGTCATAAAGCGGTTCACCCATACCATGCAGGCATTGGAACTCATACTTGCCGGTTTTGAAATCAGGCCCTGCAAGATGATAAATGGTTGCAAGCGTTTGCGCATTATGGGTTGCAAATTGCGGGAAGATCACATCGGTCGCGGCCAGCAGTTTGCGAGCACAAGCGATATAGGAAACGTCGGTGTGCACCTTGCGCGTATAGACCGGGAAGTCTTCCAGACCATCGACCTGTGCGCGCTTGATTTCCGCATCCCAATAAGCGCCTTTGACGAGGCGAACCATGACACGGCGATTGTTGCGGCGGGCAAGATCGATAATGAAATCAAGGACAAACGGGCAGCGCTTGCCATAAGCCTGCACAACGAAGCCCATGCCCTCCCAACCGGCAAGATCAGGATCTTCGCAAAGGCCCTGCAACAGGTCGAGCGACAGTTCCAGACGATCAGCTTCTTCGGCATCGATGTTCAGGCCGATATTGTACTTCTTCGAAAGCGCAGCAAGCGCCTTCACCTTTGGCAGAAGTTCATCCATAACGCGCGCGCTCTGCGCACGAACATAACGTGGGTGCAGCGCGGAAAGCTTGATGGAAATGCCGGGACCGTCATAAATGCCACGGCCAGCCGATGCACGGCCAATGGCGTGAATCGCAGTTTCGTAGTCCTTGTAATAACGATCGGCGTCAGCAGCAGTGGTAGCAGCTTCACCCAGCATATCATAGGAATAACGGAAGCCGCGCTCTTCAAGGGACTTGGCGCGCTTCAGCGCTTCATCGATGGTTTCGCCGGTGACGAATTGCTCACCCATCATGCGCATTGCCATATCAACGCCGCGACGGATAACCGGTTCGCCGCAACGGGCAATCAAACGGGTCAGTGCAGCCGAAAGGCCGCGATCATTGACAGTACCGGTCAGTTTACCGGTAACGACGAGGCCCCATGTGGCCGCATTAACGAACAGCGAACGACCGCCACCCACATGAGATTTCCAGTCACCATTGGAAACTTTATCGCGGATCAGCGCGTCACGCGTTGCTGTATCAGGAATACGCAGCAGAGCTTCGGCAAGGCACATCAGCGCCACGCCCTCCTGGCTCGACAGCGAATATTCATGCACCAGACCTTCAACGCCAGTACCTTTGTGCTTGGCACGCAAGGCTTCGATCAGCTTTTGTGCGGTCGCGCGGATCTGTTTACGCGTATCTTCAGGCAAGGTTGCCTGTTCGACCAAAGCCGTCACACATTGCTGTTCGGGGCGGCGATACGCGGCAGTGATAATCTGGCGAAGTTCGCTTTGTTCACGTACTGGCGGTGCAAAGCTTTCAAACACGGGAACCTTGGGGGCTGAAGACATGTCGTTCATGGATATGGCTCTCAAAAAAACTGCACCGGATCATGTCCGAATGCGATCATTTAAATTGTATGCACATTATCATTGGTATAAATACCATTCTGCCTTCATTTGACAAAATTTTAGGCAATATAATCTTATTATTGAGACATAAGAAGGCAATACGAATGAAAAAAATTGAATCTGTAGACGATTTGGATCAGTTTGATCGCCGTATCCTCGAAGTTTTGAGCGAAGACGGGCGAATTGCCGTTACAGAACTGTCGAAAAAAGTCGGTCTTTCCAAGACACCCTGTCAGGCAAGACTGAAAAGGCTCGTCGATGAGGGCTATATTCTGGGCTTTCGCGCTGCCATTGATCCCGAAAAGCTCGGCTTTGATCATATTGCTTTTACGACCGTCAAATTGTCGGACACACGCGAAGCTGCGTTGCAGGCCTTTAACATTGCCGTGCGCAAGATTCGCGAAGTTGAAGAATGTCATATGATTGCAAGCTCTTTCGACTATCTCCTCAAGGTACGCACTTCCAATATACGGCGCTATCGCGAAGTCTTGGGGGAGAAAATTTCCAGTCTGCCCAATGTAGCAAGCACCTCGACATTTGTGGTGATGGAATCTGTGAAAGATAATCGCCCGGTGAGAGTCTATCCGGGCGCTTTATAAGTGTGAAGAGTCACAAGCATAGCCGTGTAGCTTTGTGGCACAACCTGAACCTGCGTGAAGTTGACGAAATGCTGCTCGAATGTGAGATGGACGTTTCTTATGAGACTATTCGGTGTTCAGTCGCAAATTTAGACCTCAGGTTGCTCGTAGCCTAAGACGGCGACAAGCACGCACACGCACTTAACACAACAACACCCTCTATAGTATTTCACGCTCAAGCAGTGCTATCAGCCAATCTGCAAAAACTTGCACACGACGCGGGAGATGCCGGCGATGTGAATAAAGTAGTGTCATTGGCAGCGGTTCCGCACGATGGTTCGGCAAAACTTCAACCAGCTCACCTGCCCTGATATGATCGCGAACATCATAAGCCGGTATCTGAATAAGGCCGAGATCAGCAAGACAACACGCAATATATGCTTCAGCTCCATTAACCGTTACACGACTACGCATTGGCAGAGTACGTAAAACATCGCCGTCCATCCATTCCCACTGCTCAACCCGTCCAGTGGAAGGCGAAGCATAATTCACCGCCCAGTGCTCTTTTAAGTCCTCCACAGTATTCGGAGTACCATGTCGGGACAGATAGCCAGAACCAGCCACATTAATAAGAGGTAGCTTGCCGACATTACGCGCGATTAAACCGGAATCGGACAAAGGCCCGACACGCAGTACACAATCGACGCCCTCCCCAATGAGATCCACGGCACGATCCGTCACCCCAAGAGTTACATCAATACCAGGGTATTCTTCAAAAAAACGCGGTAAAGCCGATGAAACAATCAAGCGCCCAATCCGTCCTGGCACATCAACCCGCAGAGATCCCGTCGGCCTGACATTCTGCCGGAAGATACCCTCAGTCTCCTCAACATCAGCGATGATACGCAGACAACGATCGTAAAAAGCAAGCCCGTCGTGTGTAGGAGAAACCCTTCTTGTTGTACGATATAAAAGACGGGCACCAACTCTGCCCTCCAACTCAGCAATTGCAGCCGATACGGAAGAACGTGGTAAGCCCAGCAGATCGGCAGCACGAGTGAAACTTGCCGTATCGACGACACGGGTAAATATGCGGAACAGATCGATACGGTCCAAGCTTAGTGCAACCTATTGTTCGCGAATTCTGACATATGTTGGCAAAATAACACTCTTTATAGGCGGGTTCCAGACGATAAATTATTTGAAAGCAGAACGCTGCAACGCTGTAAATGCTTTCAAAGGACACCCGATCTATGACAAGTCGTACAATCACCGGTAAGACAGTAATCATCGCCGGAGGCGGAAAGAATCTGGGCGGATTAATTGCCCGCGACTTCGCCAATCAAGGCGCAAAGGCGATCGCCATCCATTATAATAGCGTCGCCTCAAAGACCGAAGCAGACGCAACGATCGCGGCGATTAAATCTGCCGGCGCCGAGGCCGTCGCCTTTCAAGCGGATCTCACAACCGCCGGAGCGGTAGAGCAGTTATTTAACGATGTGGTTGCTGCTATAGGCAAACCAGATTTCGCCATCAATACTGTTGGCAAAGTGCTCAAGAAACCAATTCTAGATATTTCCGAAGCTGACTATGATGAAATGAGTGCGGTAAATGCCAAGTCCGCCTTCTTTTTTCTGAAAGAAGCCGGCAGGCATTTAAATGAAAACGGTGCAATCGTAACGCTTGTAACCTCATTACTCGGCGCATTCACACCTTTCTACTCGAGCTATGCAGGCACGAAGGCACCAGTTGAGCATTTTACCCGCGCAGCCTCAAAAGAATTTGGTGAACGGGGTATTTCTGTGACAGCAATTGGTCCAGGACCAATGGATACACCCTTCTTTTATGGTCAAGAAACCGAAGCCGCTCAAGCGTACCACAAGACAGCGGCAGCCCTGTCAAACTTCTCCAAAACAGGTTTGACCGATATTGAGGATATTGTACCCTACATTCGCTTTTTAGTGACGGAGGGCTGGTGGATGACGGGCCAGACTATCCTTGTAAATGGCGGATATACGACAAAATAATATACTGCCACCTAAGATGAAGGCGTTTTGAGATCGCCTTCATCCACTAAAGACGCCTTATAAAATCCGCTCTGTATTGAGCCTATTCATCTAAAAGCAACACTGAGAATCCTGTCAGCACAGCTTGGAAAATGTCTAATGGGTTGCAGCGACCATTGAAAAACGAGAAGCTTCTTTTGTTAAAGCAACCCCATTAAAAACGGACATGAGATTGACAATATCCCTCCCGGCTGCGCTTTAGCTGACATATTTTTAAGGAACCATTCCGGCGCAAGAATGTTAGCAATATGTAACATACGTGCAAAGGAGATAGTTATGTTGAAAGCTACACTTCTGGCAACGTCGTGTGCCTTATTTATTGGTAGTGCGGCCTATGCTCAGACAAGCGACACCACTACCGCACCAAGTGCGCCCATGGAACAACAACCACAGACTTCCGTTAAAACTGAAAATATGTTCGGAAGCCAGTCAGCAGACACTGCAACGGAAACCAATAAGGTCGGTTTTTTAGAAGCAAAACCCGGGCAGCTGCTGGTATCATCCTTTATTGGGCAAAGTGTTTATGAGAGCGATGCAAACGACGCTAAATCCGTTGGCAAACTAAATGATCTCATTACAAGCCCAGATGGCCAGATTGATGCCGCGGTTATTGGCGTCGGTGGTTTTCTGGGAGTTGGTGAAAAAGATGTGGCGGTTAGCCCTGATCAGCTGCAACTCGCAATGCGTAGTGATGGAAAGAAATGGCTCGTTATCAAAGCAACCAAAGACGAGTTGAGCGCTGCCCCTTCTTTTGATCGGTCATCACTTTTCTCGGAAGGTGTCGCTGATCCTGCAGCAGCAGCGAAAGAAGCCAATCCTGAAATGCCTGCATCAACGCCTCCGGCTGCTCCTCAAACAAACACAACACCATAGTTTCAGGAAACAGAAATCGACTGCCTGCAAAATATGCGGGCAGTCTTTGTTTCATTATCAGACCTCATTTTACAGGCAGGCAATCTCATAAATTTAGAAACGGATCCGACATGACAAAAGACAAGAATACTGAGCCACTTACAGAAGATGAAGACGTCAAATTCCTGGCCGAAAATTCAGACATTTCTCCATTACAAGCTTTGGAGCTTATCAAGAAATACGGCCGTGACAGAGAAGTTCTTCTAAAAGAAGCACTAAAATTCAAAGCGGAAGGTTAAAGATCATGGAAATCGCATGAATAGAAACTTCCTGCTTTAATTACACATGAACGGAGAGTGCTATGTCCCAAGGAGATAAATCAAAATATACGGACAAACAAAAACGCAAAGCTGAGCATATTGCTGAGAGCTACGAAAAACGCGGCGTCCCTGAAAAAGAGGCGGAAGCACGCGCCTGGGCAACGGTGAATAAAGACGATGGCGGTGGAAACAAGCCAGGCGGCTCAGGATACTGTAAAAAGACCGGAAATCCCGCAGCCCATAAAGGGGGTGAAAGGGGCGGACAGGCAAGTGCCTCCAGAACACCCGAGCAACGCTCTGCCTCTGCGGAAAAAGCTGCTGAAACACGCAGGAAAAATAAAGAAAAATCAAATAATTAAATCAAAGAATAGTATTGACCAGATATAAAACTTGATATGACTTATCCGGTTTGCATGGCCAGACTGACAGAATAAATTTCAAGTCAGCGAGGTAAAATCATGGCATTTTCAGGCAATACGTACAGCGGAACATTTACGCCCGGGCAAGTCACCATTCTGCAATCAACATATGATGAAGTTTGCAGAATATTAGGTCGTTGCCCGACAACAGACACGAATAAAGAACAGCTTGCACGCGCAATAATCAGTATGTTTGAACAAGGGAATACAGATCCCAAATATATGGCCGGCAACATTTTACAGGCTGAAAAATATCTGACAAAATGATCAGAGCACATAGCTTTTTGACACATGAGACGCCAGATATCGATGGCACTCAATCAGCATAAAGCACGTCAAAGCATATTGATCGTCCGGATTGCTAAGTTTGTTAGTTTACTGTTTGCCGCTCTTTCCTCGTCTAAAATTCTAGTAAGCACAGAATGCGCTTCTTCATAACCGAGTATCCGCGCCCATTCGCGCAAAGTTCCGTAACGGGAGATTTCATAATGCTCAATTGATTGACATGCGGCTAACAAACCAGCATTCAAAGCGACTTTACTTGCATCTTTGAACAGAACGTTTGCTTGCTCGATCAATCCTTCGATCGCCAAGCACTTCTCACCATCTGCGATGGTTCCTATTAAAGGGAAAACACGTCTCAGCAGCTCAATATGATCGGTGGTTTCCTCAATATGTTCCTCTATCACAACCTTTAACTGATCATTTGTTGCAGCATCCGCAATCCTTCGCAAAGCCGGTACCAGCATATTCTCCGCGTAGTACATTTCCTTCAAACTGCGCTTAAAAATATCCGCTAAATTTTTCAAAGCATAATTCCCTACATTAGTCTCTAAATCATACCTAATTAAAGGCAGAATAATCTGCCTTTAATTAGGTATTCTATTTAGCGATAGCGTAACCGTTCGCTTTCGATCTCATCTACACTGTAGGGTTTTGCGTCCGGATCAAATCGCTGCCAGCCTTCATTAGTATAACGGCGACGCCGGTCATCAATATTGACCATACTTGCACGTGTCAGAATCTGCTGTGCTTGTGCGTGTTTATTATCAGGGACTTTCGCGCTGACCAATGTTCCGCCGCGGCGCACACCTTCGGCATAAAGATGGGCATCTTCTTCAGATACACCTTCATTCACCAGTGCCCCGATCAAGCCACCCGTCGCGGCACCGACAACAGCACCACCAGCCGCACCGGCAGCAGTTGCCGCCAGCCAGCCGGCAGCAACAACCGGACCAACGCCCGGAATAGCAAGAATACCCAAACCTGCAAGCAAGCCGCCTGCACCACCAATCATAGCACCGATGCCCGCACCAGCAGTTGCACCGCCCGCAGCATCCGTTTCCCGATTAGCATCATGTGTGACAATACTGATGTCATCGGACGGAATTCCAATAGCCTCTAAATCTGTGACCACCTGTTTTGCCGTTGAGTAATTATCGAAAAGTCCTGTTACATTTTTCATTGTCATCTCCTTTTTCAATTACTGCAGTTCACTGGTAATGTTGCCCTGGTAATCCATGCGGACATTCACATCGGCACCATCTTTTTTAGCTTTGGCTTGCCAAATTCCATCAGAACCAAGGTTCAAAGCCTGAACATCAGCATAGCCTGCAGCTTCAATTCGCTCTTTCGTCTGAGATTCAGTAAAACTATTTTCACCCTCTACCGGTGCCTGTGGACTTGGAGCAGCCGGCGGCGCAACCATCGGTGTTTCGCCAGTGGTTTCCGGTGGATTTTGGGCTGGTGGGGTTGTTTGTGCGTAGGCACCTGCCGTTGCAAACATACCCGCAGAGATCAAAATTAAGAGTTTCGTTTTCATCATATTTCCTCCTGTTGGTACTTAACTAACGGAGAGAAAATTGGATTGTTCCAAATATTTTCCGAGGTAACGAACAATTACGAATTTAAAACATTGTGTATATAAAGGGAGAAAATTATGGGAACCTATTTTTCAAAATTAAGCGAAAAATTTTCTGAAATAACAGGCCATTATTCAGCATTTATAATCGCATTTTTATTTATTATTATATGGGCTTTATCAGGGCCTATATTCCAATATTCAGATACTTGGCAATTGGTTATTAATACCAGCACAACTATTATTACATTTTTGATGGTGTTTCTTATTCAAAACTCTCAGAACAGAGATTCCTGCGCGCTACACACAAAAATAGATGAACTCATAGATGTTGTGAAAAATGCAGATAAAGATTTCATAGGCATTGAGCATATGCCTTTAGAAAAACTACAGAAGTTGAAAGAAAAAATCGAAGAACATGCTGCCCATAAAACGCGCTCCGGTGAGCATTAAACAGCTTACGGAACCATTCTGACTTCCATTAGTTAGAAAATTATACGGTTTGCCGGATGCGTGTGTTTAATAAACAATTCTTCCGCCCGCTCCGATTGTTTTACAGCTGTATGTTTGCATGCGCTAGCCGCATGCAGTGAGCGCAACTCGCCCCAAGGAGTGAAGGATATGAAAAGTGCTTATCTGATTTTAGCAATCTTGCTGATTTTGTTTCTAGTTTGGATGATTAACAGACCCACCTCGCAAAACCCATCACCACAAGAAGCGCCACATTCACTACAAACACAGCCGGAAAATTGATAATTTCCGGCTGCATATGCGGCTTGTGACCATTGATATTCATATTCAGTAGCCGCCAATAACGGGGAGAACTTCACCTGTGATGTAACTTGCGGTTTGCTCAGAGGCCAAAAATACATAAGCAGGGGCAAGTTCTTCTGGTTGCGCAGGCCGTTTCATCGGCGTGTCTGACCCAAAATGTGCAACATCCGAAGCTGCCTGATCTGCAGGATTGAGTGGTGTCCACACAGGTCCTGGCGCCACAGCATTTACCCTAATGCCTTCAGGGAGCAGGTTACCGGCTAAAGCCCGCGTATAAGCATGGATCCCGCCCTTTGTCATTGAGTAATCAACCAGATTTTTGCTACCTCTCAAACCGGTTACAGATCCGGTATTGATAATAGATGCACCTTTTTTCAGATGAGGCAGAACAGCCTTTGTCATATTGAAGTAGCCATAAAGGTTGGTTTTGATGGTCTCATCGAAATGCTCTGAAGACAGATCTCTGAAATGATCCGCATGGAGCTGAAACGCGGCATTATTAACGAGAATATCCAGCTGCCCAAAACTTGACATCGCCTGCTCGACTGCGTCCTTGCAAAATTGCAAATCACGAACATCTCCTTTGATAAGCAGACATTTACGTCCTTCCTGCTCAACCAGTTTTTGCGTGTAAGCAGCATCATTTTCTTCTTCAAGATAGAGCACAATTACGGAAGCCCCTTCACGGGCGTAGAGAACTGCAACAGCTCTGCCGATACCAGAATCCCCACCAGTAATCAGTGCAACCTTATCTTTCAGTTTCTCTGAGCCTTTATAGTAAGGCGCATCATACATTGGTGCCGGTGTGAGGGCGGCCTCCTCACCGGGTTTAGGAATATGTTGCTTCGGAAATGGCGGAACAGGATAATCTCGCGCTCCTGTTTGTGAGGCATACGACCGATCATTTGCAGAATCCGGGTTTTCTTTCTGCAGCTTTCGTTGTCTTTCAGCAGTATCATTTGCTTGTTGTAATTTATCAAAGAACTGTGTCACGGCTTTCTCCCAAAAATATGTATGGTGTGGTGGAGTGAGCAGTGACCGGATGGGGTAGAAACTCGTCTGCCATTTCGTTGGCCACTATGAGAAACCGAAAAAATCATAGTGTTTTCCGCTGCCATCACGTTCGGTTGACACGATCACCGTTCCTTAAAGGAATGGCAGAGATAGCCCTTTGTTCCGCGAATTGTTCTGACTTCTTTCAATCAACCGACAAGGGCACGCAGAAAAGTCCACGGTAAAAGATCAGAGAAATGTTTCAAATTATTTTTGAACTATTTTCATTTTGTATCGTTAGCTAACTGTACAAGAACCATAAACGAAGGAGAAATCCCATGGATTGGAACAGAGTTGAAGGTAATTGGAAACAGTTCAAAGGAAAGGTCAAAGAGCAGTGGGGTAAACTCACAGACGATGATCTGGATCAAGTGAACGGTCGCCGTGATCAGCTTGAAGGGAAAATTCAGGAACGTTACGGCATTGAGAAAGACCGCGTCAAAAAAGATATTGATGATTGGTACAACCGACAGACGTGGTAACCCGCAAAAGCTCCCGTCAGGGAGCTTTTTCATTTATGCAGCAGCTCTTGCTCCTGCATCGCAACATATCATCAAACATCTCTGAGAGGAGGAGTTATGTCTGATATTTATGCTACCCGGTTCACTCCTGCAGATTTAAAAAAGTCTGTAGGCTTTTATATTGATCTGACAGACGGAAGACCCTTTAACGAAGTTATTTATCCGGATTTTCCTGCCCCTGTTTTGCGTAATAATTTAGATGGTTCTGAACTCGGAATTAGTCGCTGGGGCATGCCCTCTCCCGACAAAGCCGTAAAACACAAAAATGATAAAGGGATCACACACATCCGGCACAGTAACGCAGCTCACTGGCAGGATTGGCAGACTGTTGCTCATCGCTGCCTGATACCGGCCATAGCCTTTGGCATACGAACACATAAGTCCACCCCTTTATCCGGCAATAATGCCCGATGGCTGTCACTACACACGACCGGAAACCTGCTGTTCTTTGCCGGCATATGGACAGAATGGGTTGGCACCCACGACCCGCAAGAGGGTGAGAAAAGCCATAGTTT
Source organism: Bacillus subtilis (assembly GCA_021733665.1). Lineage (GTDB taxonomy): Bacteria > Pseudomonadota > Alphaproteobacteria > Rhizobiales > Rhizobiaceae > Pseudochrobactrum. Next base: position 3,693 of record JAHREI010000008.1, on the reverse strand, counting down.
GTTTGCTTTTCTTACGACAGCTGCATCCTCTCTCAGAGATCAAGGCACTCCCGTTTCGCTACCGGTTATACTGACTAACACAGATGAGCTGGATGTCTGGATGACGGCCCCTTGGGACACTGCCAAGCAGCTCCATCGTCCTTTGGATGAACAAAAACTGATCTATTTATAAAATTGGTCGCTGTTTCTTTTTCAGTAAAGGTAACACAGACAATGAGTACTACCCTGACAAGGGAAAACATTGAATACAATCAAGGTTTAATCCCTGAGTTAAGTCATTTGAAAAATGATAAAGGCTCACTATCAAAGCATGCATTTTTCTTTGACTTGGACGGAACGCTGCTGGATATCGCCTCAGCTCCGGATAAAATACAACTTCCGCAACAATTATATGACATTCTATCTCATTTGCACTGGCATCTGGGCGGCGCATTAGCACTCGTGACGGGACGTCCGGTCAGCTTTGTTGATACAATATTTCCCTCCCATAGCTTTGAAATTGCAGGCCTGCATGGCACTCAAATTCGTAACAGCGACGGGAGTATAAGAGCGCTTAAAATCGACGATAGTTTTCGTACGGCGAAACGCTATATCGAAGATACGCTTACTGATTATCCCGATATAGAACTGGAAGATAAAGAAGTCGCTCTGGCGTTACATTATCGAAGCAATCCCCGTCTGCAGAAAACGACCACGGATATAATCAATAAAGCAGCTTCAATAACAGGCGGCAACTGGACTGTGCAACATGGAAAAATGGTTGCTGAATTACGGCCTGCCGGTTCTGACAAGGGTTCAGCTTTAGATCACTTCATGGCTAAACCGGCTTTCCAGTCTCACATACCAATCGCTTTTGGTGATGATTTAACCGATGAAGCTATGTTTGCGGCAGCGCACAAATATTCAGGCGCATCAGTGAAAATCGGCGCCTCACTCCAACAAAGTTGTGCAATGAGCCTTATATCGTCGCCTTCCGCGCTCAGAAACTGGCTCACCGAAGTCATTGCAGCACAAGGAACCCTGAGAGTTCCCGACCCCGCCATCAATCATCCTACAAATAAAGTATAAACAGTCAGGGGCCATTAAAATGGGAAAACTAATTATCATATCCAACCGGGTTCCTTTGCCGGATAAACATGGGAATGCGCCGGCCGGAGGTCTTGCTGTTGCTCTGCAAGCTGCACTGGAGGAAAAGGGCGGCCTCTGGATGGGCTGGTCCGGGAAGGTAATATCCGATAACCTACAGCAACCTCAGCTAAACATTCAAAAACACGATAATATTGAATATGCGCTGTTGGATTTAGCCAGCACCGATGTTGATGAGTATTATGCCGGTTTCGCTAACCGTATGCTATGGCCTCTGTGTCATTACCGGCTGGATCTCATTGATTATGAGCGAAAAGATATGGCTGGTTATTTCCGCGTTAATCGTCTTTTTGCTGAACAGTTACAGTCACTTATTCAGCCTGATGATATCATTTGGGTTCACGACTACCATCTCATCCCTCTGGCTGCGGAACTACGCCGTTTGGGTGTTAAAAACCGGATCGGTTTTTTCCTCCATATCCCTTGGCCTTCGGCAGATATCGTCTTCACACTCCCTGTTCATGAAACCATTATGCGTGGGTTAGTGTCCTATGATTTGATTGGCTTTCAAACAGATTATGACCTTGAAAACTTCACTAGCTGCATCTCGCGGGAAAATATTGCTATTCCCTTAGGCGAAAACCGGTTCAAAACCGGCAGTCATGAGTTTAAAACCGGAAAATTCGGGATTGGTATTGAAACAGATAAATTCACCGACACTGCCCAACGGTCAGAAAAGAGTGCCCTCGTCCGGCGTATGCGCGAAAGCATGACAGGACGAGACCTCATTATTGGGGTCGACCGCCTTGATTATTCAAAGGGCATCACGAACCGAATAGAAGCATTTGAGCATTTCGTACAGAACAATCCGGAGTATAAGAGCAAAGTAACTTTTCTGCAGGTGACACCAAAATCACGTTCAGAAGTGCCGGAATATGCTGAAATGCAAAGTATGGTGGCTGAACATGCGGGTCGCGTCAATGGCGCACTTGCTTCTGTAGATTGGACGCCTATCCGTTACATTACCCGCTCATTAAATCGCAATATTCTCGCAGGCCTGTATCGTCACGCAAAGGTCGGATTAGTAACACCGCTTCGGGATGGTATGAATTTGGTTGCGAAAGAATATGTTGCAGCACAAGATAAAAACGACCCTGGTGTATTAGTGCTTTCTCGATTTGCAGGCGCATCACGCGAACTGGACAGCGCTCTGCTGGTCAACCCTTACGACAAAGAGTCCGTTTCGCAGGCTATTCGTCATGCATTGAACATGCCGCTGAACGAACGACAATATCGTTATTCTTCTATGATCAAGCACTTGCAGGAAAATGATATCAATCATTGGTGTGCGAATTATCTTGACGAATTGCGATGTGCCTAGGCTTTTATAACAATAATATACCGCAGAACACCTCAAAATAGCAGTTTCCGGTTTTCTTTTTTGGGAACAGAACCCTCCTTCCGTTAGTTAATCAATCAAAGGTTCTAACGGAAGGAGGGCCCCATGAAAGAAATTCCACCGCAAAAAGCCCGTCAAGGTAAAAAAGGTCGGCCTGTTCTCATCGTCTTAATCTCAAGTCTTATTATTGTTGCTTTGGTTTGGCTTGGTGCAGAAATTTATGGAAGCCATATTTCTGAAAGTGAGAACACCATAGTTTCAAATACAACCAATGAACAAAGCATGCCCGATTAAAATTTCGTAAGCAGCCATATGCCTTGTTCAGCACATGTTACAAAAGAGCTTGGGAGAGATGAATGGACTCGAATGAAATCAAAGCGGACTGGCAGCGGTATAAAGTGAATATCCGTGAACAATGAGGAATTTAACGACTGAAGAAATAGACGAAATAGCAGGAGAAAAGCACGCCTTAGAAAAGAAGATATAAGAGCGTTACAGCCTTACACCTGAACAGGTGAGAGAGCAGATTAATGAATGGTACAGAAACATAATAAGAATCCTATGACAGTTTTGTTCGGGACATCATTACTTGCCTTGGCTTTCTAAAAGAAATACGTTACGACACTGATATTTCTGCGCTCAGATATCAAGTAATCAAGAGCCTGACAGTTACACACAACTGTCAGATAAAGCCGAGCCTTTTGCCTTTATTTAACCCCCGTCAACACGCGAAGAACTGACAATTGCTTTTACGTCATTCGGCTTGAGCAGTAATCTGTAACGAGCAGCGAACCATCGACCTCTTCAATGTAGCACGGTCAATATCTACCCCACTTTCAGCCATAACCTCCTGAATACCACAAGAAGAAATGATCTCATCTGAGTGTCGTTATTGATAGTTATGTGCACAGGATATGACCAGTTCCTCGAGTAAACGATACTTAATCGTTAGCATTTCCTCCTTACCCTTCAGGTTATGAGCCTGATGAGGTGAGAGCGTCAAAAATCGATTGATTATCGATTTTAGCTCGAACGGGCTGCTCCAAGATGCGTTGCCACCTCTATGAGGATGGTGTCTGGATCATGGTTTTCATTGTTTTGAGGAGATTTGGTTGCGGGGGCAGGATTTGAACCTGCGGCCTTCAGGTTATGAGCCTGACGAGCTACCGGGCTGCTCCACCCCGCGTCACGGATGCGATTGCATCTTG
>JAHREI010000007.1 GCA_021733665.1 Bacillus subtilis | reverse complement strand
TCGTACCGTCATAGATCTTGACGATCGAACCACCCTCGGCACCCGAACCCGAGATCGTCGGTTTGGTATCATCCGTGGTCTTGCCATTGGCAACAGCACCCTGAACCGAACCAACATCATCAAGAACCTGCGTGATCGCTGGCGCATTCGGTGCAAGCGTATCAACAGTCACACTATAGGCGTCAGAGCGCACAGACACATTGCCCGCCGCATCAACACCCACAACCGTGAAGGAATGAACACCACTGCCCAGAGCATTCTCCGGTGTGAAGGTCCATTTACCATCCGCATCCGCTTTCACTTCACCAAGCAGCGTCGCACCGTCATAGATACGAACAGTGCCATTGGCTTCCGCACCCGAACCCGACAGGGTTGGTGTCGTGTCATTGGTAAAGCCACCCTTGTCAACATTGCCCTCAACAGGAGCAACATTGTCCGTGATCACTTCGATCATCGGTGCAGCAGGCGCAACCGTGTCAACACTGACCGTAAAGCCTGCGGAAGGCGCACTCACATTACCGGCTGTGTCTGTCACAGTCGCAGTAAACACATAGGTTGCATCACTGAGAGCTGCATCGCTCTTCCAGTTCCACTGACCACCCGCATCCGCTGTGATCGTGGCAACCGCAACACCATCCTGATAGATGGTCACTTTGGCATTTGGCTCAGCACCCGAACCCGACAGTTTAGGACGACCGTCATTGATGATCGCACCGCTGTTGAACTCACCGATCACAGGACCAACAGCATCATAGCCGGTCGTGAACTGCGGTGCATCAGGTGCAACCGTATCAACGCTAATCACAAAGGCTTTCGATGCAGGGCTGACATTGCCTGCAGCATCCGTTGCGCTCACGCTGAAGCTGTGACCGCCCTCTGCCAGATCGGTATCCGGTGTGAAGCTCCACGCACCTGTGGCATCAGCGGTCACAGTACCGATCGCTTCACCAAAGTCATAGATCGTAACAGTGCTGCCTGCTTCCGCCTTACCAGTCAGAACAGGGCGCGCATCATCAGTGACACCATTCGCCTTAATCGAACCCGTGATCAAACCGACATCATCCGTGATCGCAGTGATCTCAGGACGATCTGGCGCAACAGTATCAACTGTAAATGTGAAGGCTTCTGAAACCTCACTTGAGTTGCCCGCAGCGTCCGTCGCTTTTACTGTGAATTTATGTTCACCCTGAGCAAGATTAGCTTTAGGTTCAAAACTCCAAGTACCGTCATCTTCGGCAACAACAGTACCGATCTTCTTGCCATTATCATAAATGGTAACAACAGAACCGGCCTCCGCCTCACCCGACAGGTTCGGACGGCGCTCACCGGAAATCATATCAGCCGTCAGTTCATCGCCAATTACATCAACTACCCGTGAAATAACCGGCTGTTCAGGCGCTGTCGTGTCAACAGTAACAGTCCAACTGGACGATGGCACACCTTCATTACCGGCTTTATCGGTAGATGTAACCGTAAAGACATGTTCACCCTCGGCTAGATCTTCAGCCGGAGTAAATGTCCATGTACCATTGGCATTGGCTGTGGTCTCACCAATCAGCACGCCCTTGTCATAGATCTTAACGGTGGAACCGGCTTCGGCGCTGCCACCTGACATTTTCGGACGCACTGCGTCTGTTGTCTTTCCGTCGGCAACATTGCCTTTAACAGTGCCGGTATCATCCAGAATTTGTGCAATGACCGGTGCGTTTGGCGCAAGCGTGTCAACAGTGACAGACCAGATCGGAGAATAAGGGCCTTCATTGCCCGCCGCATCAACTGCTTTGATGCGGAAATTATGCGCACCATTCAGCAGATCACTCTCTGGCGTAAAGCTCCAGAGACCACCGGTAACTTCAACTTCACCAAGCAGCGTGGTGCCATCGTAAATGCGCACAAGAATAATGCCATCTACCGCCGTACCTGATACAACAGGACGTGCATCATTGGTCAGGCCACCATGTACCACATTGCCGGTATGCGGTTCTGCACTGTCTTTAACTTCAGTAATTACAGCATCCGAAGCAACCGGTGCAGTTGTATCTACAGTCAGCGTGAACGGATCAGAACTTGAACCTTCATTACCTGCTGCATCAACGGTTTTAGCCACAAAGCTGTGGCTGCCTTCAGAACGCGCAGGGACATCAAAAGTCCAGTTACCGTTCTCATCAGCCTGAACCTGACCGAGTAATTTATCACCTTCATAGATGCGGATGAAACCGCTTGGCTCTGCGCCCTTACCATTCAGGCGCGGAGTGGTATCATTGGTAAAGCCTTCATGCGCGACAGTACCAATATTCGGCTGCACGTCATCAGTGGCATTGATAATAACCGGAACAAAGGTCGCAGCCGGAGGTGTCACGTCAACTTCAATAGTCCACGGCGTAGAAGAAGCACCCTCATTACCGGCCTTATCCGTTGCAGTCACTGTAAAGACATGCGTGCCTTCCGCCAAAGCGGTCTCAGGTGTGAATGTCCAAGTCCCATTGGCATTAGCCGTAGTCTGGCCAATCAGCGTAGTGCCGTCATAAATTTTAACGATTGATCCGGCTTCAGCACCCGAGCCTGAAAGCGTTGGCTGGGTGTCATCGGTGGTCTTGCCATTGGCAATAATGCCAGTGACAGAGCCGACATCATCCATGATTTGCGCGATTGATGGTGCATTTGGCGCCACCGTATCAACATTCAGCTCAAAAGCTGTCGACGCTGCACTGGTATTGCCAGCCTTATCAACGGCCTTCATAGTTACACTATGCTTACCGTCCTGCAGATTAACGGCAGGCGTAAATGTCCATTTACCGTCTGTACCGACAACGGTTTTGCCGATTTCATTGCCGTTATCATAGAAATAAATAGTTGTGCCAGCCTCGGCACCCTCACCTGTAAATTCAGGTGTGGCATCATTGGTCCAGCCACCGGAGGTCAGAGCAACCGGATCACCGGTTTCTTTTTCATTGTCCAAAACGGCTTTAACCGCCGGTACCGGCGGTGCAACAGTATCAACTGTGAAGACAAATTCCGCACTCGGTGCGCTTTCGTTCTTCGCTTTATCCGTCGCTGTGAAGGTGATTTTATGCTCACCCTCCGCCAGAGCCGTCGTTGGACGGAAGGTCCAGTTACCCTGCGCATCAGCTTTAGTCGTACCGATAACAGTTGTACCGTCACGGATCGTAATTGTTGAATTCGGCTCGGCCTTACCACTCAGTGTCGGGCGGGCATCATCAGTCACGCCTTTTTCAGCAATCTTGCCAGTGATTGGTCCCACTTCATCCGTGTAAGACAGACCATCCGGTTTGCCCGGTGCGACTTTATCAATATATTCGACGACTTTTGGCAGACTGCTTTTACCATTCGCATCTGTCACAATCGCAGTAACATTGCCTGTTTCCTGAGGCTTAAGCGAAGTCGTCGAGAATTTACCATCTGCGCCGGCAACCACAACACGACTGCTGCCATCCGGGAATGTGACTGTAACGCTGGAACCTGCAGCTGCAAGGCCAGAGGCTGTAACAGTTCCGTCCGCATTGGCTTTAGTTGTCAGATCCGGTGATTTTGGTGCAGGTTTTTCCGGTGTACCACCGCCGCCATTACCACCGCCACTGCCGCCGCTGCTGCCACCGGTTCCGATACCAATCGCTGCCGCACCTAATGCGGCCAATGCAAGCAGTGTCGCATTATCTGACTCTGAGCGTTCTTCAGCGACAGTAAATGCAACTTCTGCGCCGGTTTCATCATCAAGAGGGATCGTTGACTGAATAGCCTTTACCGGCCACTCAGACCCATCATATTTATAAACCAATTCAAGCTTTTGCGTATCCTGAGCGGTAAAGAAGCCGCGAATACGAATGACCTTGCCATTATCCTGATGAATAAGGAGGTCATTGCCCGCGCGCACATATTTAACAACGCTTGATGGATCTATGGCAACATACACCATATTACCGGATTTTGTGACAGCATGACCTTCGCCACGAGCAGAATTGGACGATGAGGAAACAGGCTTCTTGGCCATATCAGATAACTCCGGTTTAAAACCGGCAGGTAGTTTAATGAGATCAGCACATCAGAATTGTAAAAAATACTTCCAAAACCAATGTATCCTCAGCCCTCATTCTTGCGACCTGCACAGAAAAAAGACCCACCAATAGCGATGGGAATACATGACCGGACTATATCCACATAAAAAACAGGTTGTATTTGACTCTAGATTCGTCAATTTTATTATTAGTCATTTCTAACCGATTATCTTCGAAAATGAGAGGATAAGGCGGGAATCAATGTTTACTTTTCGTTAACTATTAGCCCCTTATAAGAATCGACTCTTATTTATGAATCTTCGTAAACCATATGTTTTAAAGCATTTTTTAATGTGAAATCGCGATGATTCAGCGATATACCGCGTGACCATCTTGATGATCAAAATATTTTTTCAAGACACAGTGAGCGTATTCATTGTGTTGAGTGCCAGCGATTCAAATTTCCCGACATTCATAAACAAACATTATTAACACGTATAAGTTGTAATTTTGACTCATAATATCAAATTTATACTTGGTCGCTAAAACTGCCAGCAACACGACCTTGACACGTCAAAATAAAATCATGAGCGCTTATATCTCTGAGTCTCTCCTCTACGCATCGAAGGTTACGGCACATGCCAATTTTGAGGACCACAAAGCAAAAAAGCGCGAGGCATAGCCCCGCGCTTTTAAAATCAGCCTAATAAAGCGTAATCGCTGCTATTCGTTATATTCTTTCCGGAACGCAGATGGCGTCATACCAACTTCCCGTTTGAATGAAACAGACAGATGAGCCGGATCCGCAAAGCCGCAAGCGATTGCAATATGAGAAATCGGCAAATCCTGCTGCCTCAACAATTCACGGGCATTACGAATACGTAGCAGGTAAAGATAACGTGCAGGCGTACAATGCATGGACACCTTAAAGCGGCGAATAAAATTCGTCCGGCTCACACCAGCAATCACAGCCAGGTCATTGATACCAATATCACTAGCCAGATTTTCCTGCATATATTCCAAGACACGGCGCAACTGACTTGGTTTCAAACGATCCACGGAGTGCTTGTAAAGCGCTTCATTCGAGCTATCGACATATTTGCTCAGAAAATCCGCTGCGAGTGCGCGCGCCAGATAATCGGTATGCAATTGATTTTTTAAAGCCGGCGTTGTCAATGTCCCTTTCAGGACACGCATCAACATGCTTAGGCTTGTATCGTTTTTAGCGAAGATCGGCAGCATATCAAACTGCCTTTCACTGGAATGATACAACTCTGATTTAACCTCATCCACAAGCGACTGCTTTAGGAAGATATGTACCGCTTGTACGGGACTATCGACTTTTACCTCGACTGGCATATTTGTGCCAGCAACGCAAACATCATAGGGGGCTACAATTGATTGCTCTTCGCGGCCACCAAGTTTTCTGGCAACATGCGTAATGTTAAGCGCCATGGTGAACCACAAACCAGACATTGCACCATAGGTGAACTGATTGGGTTGCTCCTCAGTCAAAGCAACACAAATATTTGACGACATAGGAATACTGTCACTCGACTTGAGAACAGTAACATTTTTATTTTCGGCTATGCTCGTTTGATCTACTGTAAAGCAATGATTGACTGACGCTGGCTTAAAAACAGAACCAGCTTCATGTAATGGTACAGATAGATTAGAGGATTCACTGTAAAAGGCGGTATGCATTCAGGATCCTTTAATAAGGGGGCGAACTAAGTTAAATTAGATCACGTTATATTCTTATATTCCAGACATAATTATACAAAAACATTATAAAAATATATAATTAATGCAAGTGTGCATAACCCACGGTAACATCCCGCTGCAGTCATAGAATTTACATAGCATCTAATTTAATTAATAATAAAATTAACATTTTGCAAGAAACAGGCTAAACCATTGAATTAATTTCTTAAAATACGATTTTAAAAATTCAAAACACCTATAAGAAAACACAATTATTTTTGATACAAATTTAAAAATATGCAATATTTTAGTAAATCTGCATAAGACCAAAGTACGAGCTAAATTCTGTCGAAAAACAATTATTACTGGGCGTTACGGCAATTCCGTCGAAAATATTTTTCTCAAAAAATCGTGTTTACAATCATTTCTCAGAGAATCACTATTACATTCAGTCAACCGGAGAGACACTAAAAAACAGATGAATCTGAGTAACTCATTCCGGCAGAAATCAGTTTTGTTAAGTCTTTGTAAGCGAAAACTTACTCACAGTGCTTTTTAATTTTGTCGACAATTATGTATATAATTATTATTCATATAAAATCTTCCAACTGACATTCGGCAAGAACATTTCTATTATGAGTCATGAAACATCATAACGCAAAAGGGCCGCGTTTATGACAAACGCGGCCCTTTTTCAAATTTTATAATACAGAATTACGCGCCGGCCATCACCGAATGCGCCTGCCCTGTTTTGCTCAGGTCAGGAATAACGACAATATCACTGCCGTCACGCACATTATCATAAAGATGCATCACATCCTGATTGACCATGCGGATACAACCGGACGAAACAGACTTGCCGATTGTCCAATATTCCGGCGAACCATGAATACGGTAAATGGTATCCCGGCCGTCTTTATGAATGTAATGCGCGCGGGCTCCGAGCGGATTGTTCAGACCAGGCCCCATACCACCATTGGCGATGCTGTATGGCTGCAAGGCAGGGTTACGCGCAACCATTTCATCCGGTGGTGTCCAGCGTGGCCATTTACGCTTATAGGCGATTTTAGCGCGGCCGGACCAGGCATAACCGTCTTTACCAACGCCGATACCATAGCGGGTCGCACGGCCACCCGGCTTGATGTGGTAGAGATACTTATTCGGAGTATCGACAACAACAGTGCCCGGCTTTTCATCGGTCATGTAATCGACTTCAGCACGCCAGAATTTTTCCGGGATCTTCGATACATCGACCTCGGGGATCTGATAGCCTTCGTCCCAAACCGCATAGTACATCGGTGGAGTGACTGGTTTGACTTTATTAGCTGCCAGTTCAGCAGCCGGGCGCTTTGTTTCACCGGTTGACACACAGCCGGTCAAAGCAAGCGCACTGGCCCCCAACAAGAAATGACGGCGGGAGAATGCAAAATCAGACATTTATAGCTCAATCTTAATTGGTATTGATCCTGAATTAGCATGCCTGTCCTTAAGTCAGTCTTAAGGGCAATCACAGGATCTATCGCTTCATTCATTTATCTTGACTGAACAAGCCGGTACAAATGCTCTGCACGCTTTTCATTCAGCAGTTCTAAAAAACCTGAATAGCCACATCTATGACAACAACATGGTAAAAACGGAATTAACGTGAGAAGAATTAGTTTTCGACCTGAGCTGTGGCATTTATAACAACATATACAGGACACAAAACATCATCTGAGCAGAAGCAACCCTCGGCAGTTTCCTCAAAAGCACAAAGCCCTTTGCTTATAAAACAAAGGGCTTTGCCTGATTCATAAGGGTTTTAGCGTTCAGCTCTTGCCATAACCACCACCGGTCGGGGTAATGATGGTGAAGGCTTCACCAGCCTGCAACACGACCTGATCGCAGCCTTTCAGCACTTCAACAGCCCCATCCTGACGACGCACTTCATTGCGTCCCAGCTGACCGTCCTCACCCCCTTCAAGGCCGAATGGCCGTACACGGCGATGGCCCGAGAGAATCGCAAATTGCAGTTCTTCCAGAGCGCGAATGGTACGATGCGTACCATTACCCGCTGTCCATTTACCGCGACCACCAGAGTTTTCGCGAATATGGAAATCTTCCAGCATCACTGGGAAACGGGTTTCCAGAATTTCCGGATCGGTCAGGCGTGAATTGGTCATATGGGTATGCACCGCATCGGCACCGTTAAAACCAGGCCCTGCCGGCGCACCGGAACAGATGGTTTCATAATACTGATATTCATTATTCCCGAAGGTCAGATTGTTCATCGTACCCTGTGCCGCAGCCATGGCTTTGGTCGCACCGAACAGGCAGTTGGTCACAGCCTGACTGACTTCCACATTGCCCGCCACAACAGCAGCCGGATAATGCGGTGACAGCATCGAACCTTCCGGCACAATGATTTTAATCGGGCGCAGACAACCGGCATTCATCGGAATATCACCGTCCACCAGCACGCGGAATACATAAAGTACTGCCGCACGGGTTACAGGCTGCGGGGCGTTGAAATTATCCAGACGCTGTTCAGACGTACCGGTGAAATCAACCGTCGCTTCACGCTTCACACGGTCAATCGTCACTTTCACTTCAATCTTGCTGCCCTGATCAAGCTCATAAGTAAACTGACCATCCGGCAATTGATCCAGTACACGGCGCACGCTTTCGGCAGCATTATCCTGCACATGCCCCATATAGGCTTTCACCACGTCTTCACCGAAGTGCACTATCATTTTGCGCAGTTCTGCGACGCCTTTTTCATTGGCGGCAATTTGAGCTTTCAGATCGTTGACGTTCTGCGTGAGGTTACGCACCGGATATTTGGCACCATTGAGCAGATCACCCAGTGCTTCTTCGCGGAACTGCCCCTGATCGACCAGTTTGAAATTGTCGATATAGACGCCTTCCTGTTCAATATTCACCGCCAGCGGCGACATCGAGCCCGGTGCAATACCGCCGATATCGGCATGGTGACCACGGCTGGCAACCCAGAAGCGGATTTCGGTCTGTTCATCATCAAAGACCGGCGTACACACGGTCAGATCCGGTAAATGCGTACCGCCATTATAAGGCGCATTAATCAGGAAAACATCGCCCGGTTTAATCACCGGATTTTCACGAATGGCGGTGGCAACAGAGGCATCCATCGACCCCAGATGCACCGGCATATGCGGCGCATTGGCAACCAGATTGCCTGTCGCATCAAAGACCGCGCAGGAGAAATCAAGGCGCTCTTTAATATTCACCGAATAGGCGGTGTTCTGCAAAGTCACGCCCATCTGTTCCGCAATCGACATGAACAGATTGTTGAAAATCTCCAGCATCACCGGATCAGCTTCTGTGCCGATTGCTACGCGTTTTGGCAGCGCCTTGATGCGGGTCAGTACCACATGATCATGCTCTGTCAGGCGTGCCTGCCAGCCATCTTCAATGATAATGGTCTGATTTTTCTCAATAATGATCGCAGGGCCGGTTACGGTCTGGCCGCGCTGCATGGTTTCACGCACCACAACAGCGGCATCATGGAACGCACCTTGCGAATAGAACCGTGTCTGACGGTCAGCCTGCGCTTCAGTTGCTTCACCAATATTGCCTGCTGCTTCGCCCTCACCGGCACCACCACCGACGGTTTCCAGTTCAACAGCATCAATAACCAGCGCTTTATTTTCAGCAATGAAACCAAAACGACGCTTATGCGCAGCTTCAAATTCAGCACGCAAACGCTGCGCCGCATCAACAGCCGGATAAGTTGCCTCAACGGAAAGCACAGTATCGGTGCCCGCATAACGGATATGCGCACGCAGATGCTTGGTAATAACCTGCTCTTCCACGCCCTGAGCAGTAAGTTCAGCCACACACTCAGTGGCCAGCTCTGCACCAAGTCGCTGCAATTCTGCAGGTGCATCCGCATCAAGATCAACACCCAGTGCTTTTTGGCGCGTCGCGCGGATATCTGCCAAGCCCATGCCATAAGCGGACAGCAGACCGGACATCGGATGCAGCAGAATATTCTTCATGCCCAGCGCATCAGCTACCAGACAGGCATGCTGACCACCGGCACCGCCAAAGCAGCTGAGTGCATAACGGGTCACATCATAACCGCGCTGTACGGAGATTTTCTTGATCGCTTCAACCATATTGGCGACAGCAATACGGATAAAACCATCTGCCACGCTTTCCGGTGAGCGGTCATCGCCGATCTCAACAGCCATCTGCGTAAACAGCGCACGAACACGCTCCACATCCAGCGGCTGATTCTGCTTTGGCCCGAAAATCGAAGGGAAATAATCCGGAATCAGTTTGCCAAGCATCACATTGGCATCTGTCACAGCCAGCGGGCCGCCATTGCGGTAACAGGCAGGCCCAGGATTGGCACCCGCGGAATCAGGACCAACGCGGAAACGCCCTGCATCAAAATGCAGAATGGAACCGCCACCGGCAGCAACCGTATGGATCAGCATCATCGGCGCGCGAACACGCACACCAGCCACTTCGGTCTCAAAAGCGCGTTCATATTCGCCGTCAAAATGCGCCACATCTGTCGATGTACCGCCCATATCAAAGCCGATAACCTGACCGAAACCGGCTGTTTCACCGGTACGTGCCAGACCAACCACACCACCGGCAGGGCCGGAGAGAATAGCGTCTTTCCCCTGAAACATATCCGCAGCCGTCAGACCGCCGGAAGACATCATGAACATCACGCGCGCACCGGTGCGTTCTACGTCCAACTCACGGGAAACCTGCGCCACATAACGGCGCAAAACCGGCGACAAATAAGCATCAACAACAGTCGTATCACCACGGCCAACCAACTTGATCAGCGGCGAAACTTCATGGCTGACAGACACTTGCTCAATACCGATATCACGGGCAATTTTGGCCACAGCAGCTTCATGAGCAGGGAATTTATAGGCGTGCATGAAGACGATAGCGACGGCATTATAGCCTTCAGCTTTCAGGGCATGCAGCGCAGCTTCTGCCTGAGCCAGATCGAGCGGCACCTCAGTGCTGCCATCGGCCAAAACGCGCTCATCAATCTCGACAACGCGGTCATAAAGCGCTTCCGGCTTAATGATTTCAGTCGCGAAAATATTCTTGCGTTCCTGATAGCCGATACGCAGCGCATCACGGAAACCCTTGGTGGTCACCAGCGCCAGCTTTTCGCCCTTGCGCTCCAGCAGCGCATTGGTGGCAACGGTTGTGCCCATACGCACTTCACCGATCGCACCGGTCGGAACCGGTTCACCGGTTTCAAGCCCCAGATGCAGGCGGATACCCTGAACAGCCGCATCCTTATAGGCAGAAGGATTCTCGGACAGTACTTTGCGGGCATGGAGCATGCCCTGCGGGTCTCGGCCAATAACATCCGTAAATGTGCCGCCACGATCAATCCAGAAGTCCCAAGCCCCCGAAATGTCTTGTGTCGCTGCGCTCATTTTCGGCTCCCTCACAAAATTTATGCCGTTACGCGGAATGTTTATTGGAAAACATAGTTTCATTTTATTGACAAAATGTCGATAAGATGGTGACATAAAATACACAGGATTGGGAGACTGGCAATATGAGCAGCAAAAAATCGCCGCTAAAGGCAGAGCATAATGATGAGCCGTCAATGGCCGAAGTCAGCTTGCCCAAGCATTTGCGCCCTGTTCCGTCCATCGGCCCTATTGTCTCTTCCGCACATCTGGCTGAAGGCGGCTCCACCGCTTTATCTGAAGTTGAATATGGTTTGATTCTCGCGTCCCATGCATTCTCCCGCTGGATGGTACGCTGCATGGCTGCCGCAGGACTGCCGGGTCTCTCCCCGATTGAAATTCTGATCCTGCATTCAATCCGCCATCGCGGACGTGAAAAGAAGCTTGCCGATATTTGTCTGGTTCTGGATATTGAAGACACACATATTGCGACCTATGCCCTGCGCAAGCTGGAAAATGCCGGTTTGCTGACCACCGGCAAGGCTGCAAAAGAAAAGACCGTCCGTATTACCGATAAAGGCGCTGAAGCCTGTGCGCGTTATGCGCAAATCCGTGAGCGTCTACTCGTGGATTCCACAGCCAATGCCCGCCCGTCGGAAGAAACCCTGTCGGAAGTCGCGGCACTGCTGCGCTTTATGTCGGGTGCATTTAATCAGGCAGCCCGTTCTGCCATTACACTATAAGGATGACCGGAGTGAACGACGTGCAGCTTCGCCAAACAGCTGAAACCCAGCCTTTGCTGGAAGTCCAAGATCTCTCGGTAGAGTTCGGCACTGCCCGCGTGGTGGACGGATTGAGCTTTTCCGTTCGTTCCGGCCGTACAACGGCCATTGTCGGCGAGTCCGGTTCCGGTAAATCCATCACCTCTCTGTCGGTGATGCGTCTGGCAGATATGCTGGGTGCCAAATTCCCGACCGGCAAAATCCTGTTTACCGGTTCGCAGGGACAGATGAACCTGCTCGAAGCCGAACAGAAAACCATGCGCGGCATTCGCGGCAAAGAAATTGCCATGATTTTTCAGGAGCCGATGACCTCGCTCAATCCGGTTTTCACCATTGGTGACCAGATTGCCGAAGTGCTGATGCTCCATGAAAAAATGGGCAAAAAAGCAGCACTGAAAGAAGGTCAGCGCCTGCTTGAAATGGTACGCCTGCCGGATGCGCAGGGCATGCTCAGCCGCTTCCCGCACCAGCTTTCCGGTGGTATGCGCCAGCGCGTCATGATTGCGATGGCGCTTGCCTGCCGTCCGAAACTGCTGATTGCCGATGAGCCGACCACCGCCCTCGACGTAACCATTCAGGCGCAGATTCTGCATATTATCCGCGATCTCCAGAAAGAACTGGAAATGGCCGTGATCTTCATTACCCATGATATGGGCGTTGTCGCGGAAATGGCTGATGACGTGGTGGTGATGTGGAAGGGTAAAAAGGTAGAAGAAGGCGCGGTACGCGATATTTTCGCCAATCCGCAGCATCCTTATACCAAAGTTCTGCTCTCAGCCGTGCCGAAACTCGGTAGCATGGCCGGTGAAGATTTCCCGAAACGCATGCCGGTGACAATTCTGGAAGATAACAAACCGGTTCTGGTCGGTGAGACCCGCATTCAGGATACAGCCCGTCTTGATGAAGCGCCGCTGTTGTCAGTGCGTGATCTGTCGGTACGCTTTAATATCAAGAAGAATATGTTCGGCCGCACAACTCATGTGTGTAATGCAGTCTCACAGGTCAGTTTCGATATTCATCCGGGTGAAACTCTGGCTCTGGTTGGTGAATCCGGTTCCGGCAAATCCACCATCGGCCGCACAATTCAGCAATTGCAGAACCCGCTTTCCGGCGATATGCGTTTTAACGGCAAAGCCTTCTCAGAAATGAGTGCGGCTGAGCGTTTCCGCATGCGTCAGGAAGTACAATATATTTTTCAGGATCCGTTTGCCTCGCTTGATCCGCGCAAGACCATCCGCTTCTCGATTGCCGAGCCGATCCGCACCCACGGCCTTATCCTTGATGAAGCAGCGATCATCAAACGTGTTGACGAATTGCTGGAACGTGTGGGTTTGAGCTCTGCTGTTGCCGGACGTTATCCGCATGAGTTTTCCGGTGGTCAGCGCCAGCGTGTCTGCATTGCCCGTGCGCTTGCCTCCAATCCGAAGCTGATTATCGCCGATGAAGCGCTCTCCGCGCTCGACGTTTCCATTCAGGCACAGATCATCAATCTGTTTATGGATTTGCAGAAAGAACATGGCCTCGCTTATCTCTTCATCAGCCATGATATGGCCGTGGTTGAGAAAATGAGCCACCGCGTGGCCGTGCTTTATCTCGGTCAGATCATGGAGCTTGGCTCACGCCGTCAGGTGTTTGAAACACCTTCCCATGATTATACCCGCCGCCTGCTCTCTGCCGTTCCTGTCGCCGATCCGCTGGCGCGCACCAACCGCGCAATGCTGGAAGGCGAAATTCCGAGCACAACACGCCGGATCGAGGACAAACCGCAGATCTGGCAGCATGAAGAAATCGCTAAAGGGCATTTCATAGCCCGCAGTGCCTAAAACCGAATATCTGTTTCATTGTTTACAAAAGGGGAGTCGAGATTATGAAGCTTAAAGCATTCCTTACAGCGCTGACTGTCGGCACAGCATTGTCTGCTGTTGCCCTGTCATCCGCACCGGCATTCGCAGCCGGTAAAATGACTGTATCCTCACCGCAGGATCCGGGCAGCTGGGACCCAATTGACACATTTCTGGTCAATTGGGCATCTGTTGCCACCAATATTTATGACGGTCTGGTCTATCGCGGTCCTGACCTGAAAATCGTACCGGCGCTCGCAACCTCATGGGAAGAGCTGGACGAAGGCAAGCGTATCCGCTTCAACCTGCGTGAGAATGTAAAATTCCACAATGGCGAGCCTTTCAATGCGGAAGCTGTCAAATTCACCTTTGAGCGTCTGCTCGGTGATGAAGGTGCCAAAGGCCCGCAGCGTTCCAACTATGTAGCAATTGAAAAAATCGAAGTTATCGACGACAAGACAGTCGATTTCCACCTGAAGGACACTGATCCGGTTCTGATGACCAAGCTCGCCGGTTACGGCGCGATGATTGTGCCGCCAAAATATATTCAGGAAAAAGGCGATGATTTCTTCAACGCCAATCCTGTCGGTACCGGTCCGTTCAAAGTGACTAGCTACAAGCCAAAAGTCGGCATCCAGATGGAAGCTTTTGCTGACCATTGGGGCGGCGCACCAAAGCTCTCTGAACTTGAATATCGTTTCATCACCGAACCGTCGACAGCTGTTGCTGAATTGCAGGCAGGTCGCGTTGATCTGGTAATCCCGCCGACAATTCCGATCGGTATGATCCCGACTATTGAAGCTGATCCTAATCTGGCGATTGTTACCACTGCCGGTCCGACCGTTTATTCCCTGCGTTATAATACCCGCGACGGTATTACCGCTGATGAACGCGTGCGTAAGGCGCTGATCCTTGGCGTTGACCGCGACACCATCATCAAGTCCATTCTCGGTGGTCAGGCTGAGCCGATTGCCAGCCTTCAGGGTGCCCTCTCCTTCGGTTATGATGCAGCCATGAAGCCGCTGCCATATGATCCGGAAGGCGCGAAGAAGCTTCTCGCTGAAGCCGGTGTAAAACCGGGTGCAGCCGTACAGATCGATATTCGCGGTAATGATGCAACGTTCAACGAAGTTGTACAGGCTGTTTCCAGCTATCTGCAGATCATCGGCATCAATGCGACGATCAAGCCATATGAAACCAACGTATTGCTGAACGACATCATTCCGCAGGGTAAAACCGGCGCGATGTTCCAGCAGTCATGGGGCGGCTGGACATTCGATTACGATAATACCGCTTACTCCATGTATCACGCCGGTGAAAAATGGAACCCGTATGACAATGATGCGAAAATGAATGAGCTGCTGGAATCCCAGCGCGCCATTACAGATCGTGCCAAGCGTGAAGTCATCCTCAAGGAAATCGCAAATTACGCTGCCGACCGTGCATTGGAAATGCCTCTTTACAATCTCAAAGCGATTTACGGCATCAACAAGCGCGTGAAAGATTTCGTACCGGCGCCAGACAGTCGTCTGCGCCTCACCGAAGTCAGCGTTGACTAATACAATAATAACCGCGCCGGTCATTTATACCGGCGCGGTATTTCCTTGATCTTATAGAGGATAAGAATTTTGGCCGGGTTTCTGATCAAACGAATTTTACAGGCGATCTTTGTCGTCATTGTCGTGACTTTGACCGTCGCTTTCGCAATCCGTATGACCGGTGATCCGGCGCTGATGCTCACTCAAGGTGCAGGCAGCGTTACCGAGGCCGATCTGGAGCGCATCCGTGAAGGTCTGGGTCTGAACCAGCCTTTCATCGTGCAATATATGAATTTCATCAAAGGCCTGTTCACGCTGGATTTCGGACGCAGCTTCCTTGGCGGCACGCCGGTTTCCCTGCTGATCAAGGATGCCCTGCCTGCCACTTTGCTGCTGGCTTTTGCATCCATGGCCGTATCGATTATCATCTCGATCCCGCTCGGTATTAAAGCAGCAGTATCGCGTGGCAAATGGGCAGATCAGCTGATCCGTATCCTCTCGCTCGTCGGTCTGTCCTTCCCCAATTTCTGGCTCGCAACCATGCTGGTACTGCTGTTTGCTGTCGGCCTGCAATGGCTGCCGCCAAGTGGTATGGATGGTTTTGCCAGCTTCATCATGCCCGCTGTGACAATGGGGATTATCCTCACCGCCACCAATGTGCGTCTGGTGCGCACCTCCATGCTGGAAACCCTGCAGTCACAGTATATTATGGTAGCACGCGCCAAGGGTCTCAGCGAAAACAAAGTGCTGTACAAACATGCACTGCGCAATTGCGCCATTCCGCTGATCACCTATTTCGGTCTGCAATTCGGTGGGTTGCTCGGCGGTATTGTGGTCGTTGAACGCGTGTTCAACTGGCCCGGCATGGGCACACTGGCTTTCGATGCGGTTTCCGGTCGTGACTATCCGGTTCTGCAGGCAAGTATCACCGTGCTGTCGCTCATGATTATCGGTGTCAATCTTCTGGTCGATATTGCCTATGGTCTTGTCGATCCGCGTATCCGGACGGAGTAGAAAATGGCCGCGAAAACTTCCTCTTCCCTGCTGTTCTCCCGCCTGTTCAGCCTTGAATTCATTCTCGGCGTCGGCCTGACAGCTATTATCTGTCTTGCCGTATTGTTCTCCGGCCTGTTGTTTCCCGGCGGTGCGGACAAGATCGATCTGATGGCGCGTCTTACGCCGCCATTCACCAATATGTCCCATATTTTCGGCACCGACCCGCTTGGCCGCGATGTGCTGGCACGCGTAGTCACCGGCGGTAAAATTTCGCTGCTGGTCGGCTTTGTCTCCGTTGCCGGTGCCGTGGTTGTCGGCGTTATCATGGGTCTGATTGCCGGTTACTATCGCGGCTTCTGGGACATGGTGGTGATGCGTTTTGCCGATGTGCAGCTAGCACTGCCATTCATCCTGCTGGCCATTACCTTTATCGCCATTGTCGGCGGCGGGCTGATGAACACCATCATTCTGCTGATCGTTTCCCAATGGGTGCAATATGCCCGTCTGGTACGCGGTTCGGTGCTGGCTTTGCGTGAGCGTGAATTCATCCTCTCCGCCCGTGCAATTGGTGTCAAAGACTGGCGCATTATTTTCCAGCACCTGCTGCCGAACCTGCTTGGTCCGGTGATCGTGCTGATGACGCTGAATGTTGCCAATAATATTCTGCTGGAATCCAGCCTGACGTTCTTGGGGCTTGGTGTTGATCCGACGATTCCGAGCTGGGGCGGTATGCTTGCCGATGGCCGTACTTACCTGCAAACCGCATGGTGGGTCAGTGTTTTCCCGGGATTAGCAATTTTGCTGACAGTTCTTGGTCTTAATCTTCTGGGTGACTGGCTGCGTGACAGCCTTGATCCGACAGGGAGAACATCACGATGAGCATGATCTTTGAAAAAAGCTTTGAGCGCAGCCTCGACAAGCTGGTTTCCCGTTTCTCCGATGCGTCAATGAAAGGCGCAACGGTTGAGGCATGGCTGTTCGATGATTTGCAAAGTCGCAAGGCTGCGGAAGCAAAATTGCAGGTACTTGGCATTACAGCCAAATTACATAGTGTCTATAAGCCGCTGGTGCATTTCTTTCTTGAAGATGTGGATTGCAGCAATCTCACACAGATCAGCATTGCCTATCCTGCCCATGAAGCCTGCGCACCAAACCGCTTTTTGCTAGAAACCTATCCGCTCACCAAGCTGACCGGCGATGCGACAGTTGAGTTCAAGCCATCGGGCAAACAGGACTTTATCTATCAGGTGAGCCTGACGGATAAAAACGGCACCGTTACGCAGCACGCGGTTTTCGCACCAAACCGCACCCATAAGGATGCGATTGGTGAAACACTATTGTCGCCGACCGGCTGGCTGCAAGTCACCCATCAGGGCACAACCACATCCGAGCGATTTGAGACAGATTTTGAACAGCTGTTCCATGCCGGTATTACCGCTGTTGCCAATCATGCATGGGGCAATACAGAGCCTTATTTTGAAGAACTGAATATTGCTGTATCCCTGCCCGTCAAAGACCAAAAGCTGGCTTATGCGGAAGAAGTGCTCAGTCTGACAGAAGCGCTGCACGAAGATTTCTATTTCTCACTGCTGGAAGTGTTTCAAAAGAAATCCGGTCGTCCGCTCGGTGACCGTGGCTTGCAACCGGGGCAGATCGTACCGGAAATCACCTATGCTGATGCAGCACCTTCAATCCGCATCAGTAACCGCGCTCTGTCCACACAGGACAGCACCGGTGAAAGCCAGACGCTTGCCACAGCACAAGCACCGCTTTTTGCAGCACAAATTGCACAGGAGCTGGAGCATATCGGCGGTAAAGCATTCAGCGCCCAATCCCGTTCCGGCCGCAGCGTTCTTGGTCGCTATATCAAAGGCACAGATGAGCCGATGATTATCAGCGGCGGTCAGCATGCTAATGAAACCACCGGTGTGGTCGGTGCTTTGCGTGCGGCCCATGAGCTGAAGTCCCGTAAAGGGGCGCATTTCACCATTTCTCCGCAGGAAAATCCTGACGGCTATGAACTGCATCGTCGTCTCTGCGCTGATAATCCGAAACATATGCACCATGCGGCACGTTACACCGCTATGGGTGATGACCTCGAATATCGAAGCGGTGAGAAACTCTGGGAAAAAGCCATCCGCACGCAGGCTGAAGCGCTGACCGGCGCCAAGCTGCATGTGAATTTGCACGGCTACCCGTCCCATGAATGGACACGTCCGCTTTCCGGCTATGTGCCGCGCGGCTTTGGTATGTGGACATTGCCGAAAGGCTTCTTCCTTATCGTCCGTCACCACACCGACTGGGCGCAGCAATCCGAAGAACTGGTTGATCATGTCACCCGTCATCTCTCGGCTATTGATGGTCTGGTGGATTACAACAATGCACAGATTGCTTTGTTTGAAAAACATGCAGGCGAAACCGGCTTCCGCATCATCAACGGCTTCCCTTGCCTGATCGGCGTTGATGACCGCCATACCGTGCCGCTGACATTGATCACCGAATATCCGGACGAAACCATTTACGGTGATGATTTCATCCGCGGGCATACCGCGCAGATGGAAACAGTGCTCTCGGCCTATGAGGCGCTGCAAAAATTATCCGCAAAATGGCACATTGCCTGAATAAAAATCCCGCTCTTTTAACAAAAGCGGCGGGATTTTTATATCGGAGGGTCTATACCCAAAAGCGACAGGTTGCGGCGAAAATGGTGATTTCGAGAACCGGAGCGGAGCGTACCTTGTGGTACGTGAGCACCGGAAGCGCAGATAGCGCCATTTGCAGCCCAACATGGCGTTTTTAGAGCGGATGTTTAGACCAACAGGTAAAAATGTCTCATGCCCCCCTGCTTTACATCAGTTTACTGACAAAATAGGCTTTCCCTGCATCTGATATTTCAGCATAGGCTTTGGCTCCATTATCTGAATTAATCCAGAAAGATATACATTACAGTCCGGCCTTTTGCTTTCCTTATCAGGCGCACATCAATAACCGCATTTCCGGCCATCAACGGTACGGGAACAGCGTGTGTAAAGAGGAGAGACCATGCCTGAAACCCTGATTTCTGTTGATCTTTCGCAGTCTGCTTATGAAAATGAGAACCTGCATAATCGCTGGCATCCGGATATTCCGATCAATGTCTGGGTTGATCCCGGCGATGACTTTCTGGTGGAGACTGTTGACTGGACCGGCGGTGCCATCAAAAACAATGATTCCGCTGAAGATATCCGCGATGTTGATCTGACAACGGTGCATTTTCTCTCCGGCCCGATCGGTGTCAAAGGTGCCAAGCCCGGCGATCTTCTCGTCGTCGATATTCTTGATGCAGGTACGCTTAAAGGTCATGAATGGGGTTTTAACGGCTTCTTCTCCAAGACCAATGGGGGCGGCTTTCTGACCGACCATTTCCCGAGCGCCCAGAAATCCATCTGGCATTATGAGGGCATGTTCACCCGCTCCCGCCATATTCCGGGCGTCAGCTTTGCCGGTATGATCCATCCGGGTCTGATCGGTACGCTGCCTGACCGTAAAATGCTGGAAATGTGGAACACCCGCGAACTCGGTCTGATTGCAACAGAACCAAACCGCGTTCCGCCACTGGCCAATCCACCACATGCCCGCACCGCGCATCTCGGTTCGATCAAGAAGGGTGAAACCTTCGACAAGATTGCAGCGGAAGGCGCACGCACAGTTCCGCCACGCGAACATGGCGGCAACTGCGATATTAAAGACCTGTCACGCGGTTCAAAAATCTATTTCCCTGTTTATGTTGACGGTGCAGGCCTTTCCATGGGCGACCTCCACTTCAGTCAGGGCGACGGCGAAATCACCTTCTGTGGTGCTATCGAAATGGCCGGCGGCTGGCTGCATATCAAAGTCGATCTGATCAAAGACGGCATGGTAAAATACGGTATCCGTAATCCGGTCTTCAAACCATCACCGATGGTGCCGAATTATAAAGACTATCTGATCTTCCAGGGTATTTCCGTGGATGAACAGGGTAACCAGCATTATCTGGATGCCAATGTCGCCTATCGTCAGGCCTGTCTCAACGCCATCGAATATATGAAGAAATTCGGCTATTCCGGTGCACAGGCCTATTCGATCTTAGGGTCTGCTCCGGTGCAGGGACATTTCTCCGGCGTGGTGGATATTCCGAACTCCTGTGCCACCCTGTGGCTGCCGACCGAAATCTTCGATTTCGATATCAGCCCGTCAGCAGCAGGACCGAAGAAGTTCCTCGACGGCTCCATTGATATGCCGATTGCCTATGATCTTTGAGGTGAAATATGCCGGTTTATGAATATGCCTGCGAAGAATGCGGGCCATTCACAGCTCTGCGTCCGATGTCGGAATATGATCAGCCCTGCGCCTGTCCGGACTGTGAAACGTCCGCCAAACGCGTGATGCTGACAGCGCCTAATCTTGCATCGATGAATGCAAATAAGCGTAATGCAATGGCGGTGAATGAACGCAGTTCTCATGAACCGATCAGTTCAAAATCACTAGGACACGGGCCGAATTGCGGCTGCTGCGGATCAAAGTCTAAAAAATCCAAAGCAAAAGTCTCGGCAAGCGGGGCAAAGAGCTTTCCTTCCGCCCGCCCGTGGATGATCAGTCATTAAATCTGCAAATAAAAAAGGCGGGTCTCCCCCGCCTTTTTTACGCCCCCGCCAATCTTTTTATAAATTAGCACCGCGATTAAATTTCGTTTCCATCACAATATTGGATGTGGTGCGGACAATGCCCATCATCTCATTGATCTTGTTGATCTCAGCATTGAGCTTTTCCAGCGTATCTGTGCAGATATGAATGATCAGATCCCAGTCACCGGAAATAGAATGTACGGCCTGTACAGCGGTCAGCGTTTTCAGCTGCTTGATCACATCCGGAAAGTTCTTGTTATTCAGCGCAGCAAAAGTGAAGCACTGGATCGGCGAACGATTGACATTGGCACCGAGGCGCACGGAATAACCGTCAATAATCCCGTTGGTTTCCAGCCGCTGAATACGCTCCTGCAAAGCTGTGCGGGACACACCGAGCTGACGCGCCAGTGACGCCACAGATTCACGGGCGTTTTTCTGCATCAGCGCCAGTAACTGCTTATCCTTATCGGTCATTTGCATGGCTGTAATCCCGTATCATCAGCGCTCATCTTAACGATGAGCGCCCTTATAGCGGCCTTCCTGAAAGTAATCCATCATCCGCAGATAAGAGTAGACAGTTTCTGCAGCCAAAGGCCCGAAGACACCACCGTTCCATGTCAGCCCATAAGGCTCAAACAAACGGATACGATCACTTTCTCCACTGATCGCCTCAGCAACGACACGTCCGCCAATCGCAGTGGTATTCATACCATGTCCGCCAAAGGAACTGCATGTCCACAGACCATCTTCCACTTTGGTGATATGCGGCATCTTATGACGGGAGTAGCCCATCAGACCAGACCATGCCTTTTCGATTTTAACATCCTGCAATCCGGCAAACACGTCGCACATATCTTTGCGCAAAATCGCTGCCAAACGCGTTTCATCCTGCTCGTTCTTAGTCGTAATCCGTCCGCCCCAGAGAATACGATCCCCTTCCACAACACGGTAATAGTCGGAAGAGCGACGATCATCACCAACCGCATCTGTCGTACGGATGAAATCCTGCAAACGGCTGCCCAGCTTTTCGGTCAGCACAACATAGGTAGCGATTGGTAAAAAGGCACGACGCAGCTTGCCGAATTGCGCGCCGCCATAACCACCACAGCACAGCACCACATCATCACACTGTACTGAGCCATGCGCGGTTTTCACGGTATAGCGCCCTGTAGCACCGGCCTGTGTGTTACGGGTGAAAGACTGCATGGCGCTGTCTTCAAAAATCCGGCCGCCTTTGGCACGGATCAGATCAGCCAGACCCAGCGCATAATTTAGCGGGTGAAAATGGAAACCGGTACTGTCACGCAGCGCCTGCTTATAGATCGGCGTATTCAGCTTCTGGCGGATTGCTGCCGTGTCGAGATATTCATATTCATAGTTAAAATGCTGCGCCATACGATCACGGTAACGCTGCATCTGCTCTGCCGCTTCATAGCGCACAACACTCAGCTTACCTTTGACAATATTGCAATCCGGCAGATTATTCTGCTCAATATTTTCACGGACAATATCCACGCCTTCAACTGACATGGCGAACAGCTTTTTCGCGTCTTCAAAACCGCTGCGTTTTTCAATCGCGCCAAGGCCTTCAGACCAGCCATTCAGACAAAAGCCGCCATTGCGTCCCGATGCGCCCCAGCTGACTTTGTTCTGTTCAATCACAATCACGGATTTATTGCGCTTCAGCAATTCCCATGCCGTCGTCAAACCGGCGAGCCCGCCGCCGACAATACAGACATCAGCCTGCAGATTAGTTTGCAGGTTCTCATAGGCAGAAGCGGATGCGACCCGTGTGGCGCTGTAATAGGTAGCTGGATATGAACTCATAATAATACTGCTTCTTACAGAAAATTGTGCTGCACGGATGATACGGGGCGCGTTTCAAGCTGCACATTGCTGTGCAGGAATTCAGTCCGGAAGCTGCTCTGGGATAATGCCGGTTTCTGCAATTTGAAGTGAGCAGAAACCGGCAGCATAGATGTGGTGGTTATTTCAGCTTAGTGTAATCCACGCCGTACCACTTCACCGACAGCTCAGTCATGGTGCCGTCTGCTTTCAGTTGTTCAAAGACCTCTTTGATCTTTGCTGTAAATTCAGGATCACCCTTGTCTACAGCAACAGCCAATGGCTCATAAAAAGCCGGTTCATCATTCAGTGCGCGAATCGGATAACCGCGCTTCACTGCGTTTTCGACAGTCGGCATTGCAGAAACTGAGGCATCAAGACGAGTGCCGTCACCAAGGCGCAGATCATCAAGCGGGCCAACGCTGTCGCCATAGGTTTTGATGTCGCCTGGCTTCACATCATATTTGAACTCAGGCACGCCCACAGCATCAATCTTCAGCGTACCGTTAATGTAATCTTCGGTTGTTGTACCGCCTTCAACACCAATAACCTTGCCGTTCAGATCCGCGCGCTTCTCAGCTTTGGAATCCTTGTGCACGGTAAAAACATAAGGCGTGTAGTAATAAACAGTCGGGAAATCGAGAATGCGGGCACGACCTGTTGTCGGGGTCATGGAACCGACAGAAATATCCCAGCGGCCATTCCAGTGACCGGCAGTGATGATGCCCCATTCCGGTGTCACAAAGCGCGCTGTGGCTCCGAGACGCTTGGCAACTTCGGTTGCAACATCAATATCGAAACCAACCAGCTTGTCGTCTTTCATGAAAGACTGCGGCGGCCAGTTCGCGGCGGTTGCAACAACCAGTTCTTTTTTGCTGGTAACGCGGTCCAGTGTTTCACCGGCACATGCCGGCAGGCTTACGCTCAGCGCCAGTGCGGCAACAGCAGCGGATAAAATTGCATTCTTCATGTGGGCTCCTCCCCTGAATATGGTGTTATTCAGATGACCTCACCGGAATAAACAACCATGCAAAAACAATGGAATAATTTTGGTCAGAACGGCTGACCGCCCGTATTCATCAGCGTTCCTGACGCTTCATGCGTTTTTCCAGCACAGCCTGACAGCGTTCGAGAATGATCGACAAAAACCAGTAGAGCAGCGCGGCAGTGATCAGCATTTCCAGATGGCGGAACTCTTCACGGCCCTGCGTACGGGCAAGGAACATCAGCTCCCAGACACCAATCACCGAGACAAGGGATGAATCTTTTAACATCGCGATAAACTGGTTGCCTGTCGGCGGGATGATCAGCTTCATCGCCTGCGGCATGATCACTTTGCGCATTGTGGTGAAAGGACGCAAACCAAGCGCACGGGCAGCTTCCCACTGACCACGCGGAATGGACATAATACCACCGCGGAAAATCTCGGTCATATAAGCACCGTAGCACAACGACAGAGCCAGCACACCGGCAGGCACCGCATCAATCACATAGCCGAGCTGCGGAATACCGAGATAAATCAGATAGATCTGGATCAGCAACGGCACCCCGCGGAAAAACGAGGTGTAGAAAGAGGCAATCGCAACAGCGAAACCGTTTTGTGAAAGCTTGGCAATGGCACCGACAATCGCCAGCACAAACGCAATGGCAATAGAAATCGCCGAAATATAAACGGTAGTGACAACACCCTGCGTAATCAGAAACGGCAATTTCGACAGGATAAATGTGTAAGACAGATCAAAGCTGTAGAAAAAATACAGGGCACCAGAGAGCAAGGCCAGCCAGACAACTATGGTTTGTGCCTGCATCGGCAGTCTGCCGACGATGTTGATAACCAGTGTCAAAACCAACGAAGTGACGGCTGCAACCGCAATTATGCCAGTCTTGGTGTGCAACAATGCTGCAAGCCCTGTTGCGACTTCATCAGGAGTGCCTGCCTGATGCCAGTTTCCCCAAACCATAAAAGCGAAGATAACAAGGGCGAATACGCCCAGAAACCACGGCTGCTGTGTGATTTTGTTCTTTTGAACTTTATCGTAATACATGCTGATCTGCTCCCTGCCTCTATGTCTCTTTCAAAAAAGCGCAGGCTTCCACCCGAACAATTACCGGAAATGACACAAAAAGCAGACATAATCACCGAAATAACAGGCATTGTGCGATTCAAAGCAGCGAATTTGACTGCGTAAGCGCTTTATCCGCGCGATAAAAAGTGAAACCGCAGGGGCAATACAGCTGAAACACTGCTTACAGACCGGCAATTTCACATAATGTTTTTCTCGAACAGTTCGCAGCATTAAACACCGTTTTCAGGACACTGCGTTGCCGGATATGCGACTTGATTTATCAATAGCCACATCATAAATTCAGCTCATGCAGCGATGCTCAGGATAACTCTCGGGTATTGCTCATAATAATTTTAATCGTTCTCAGGGCGGGGTGTAATTCCCCACCGGCGGTAACAGGCACAAGCCTGAAGCCCGCGAGCGCTTAATTGGGATACATAGCAGGCACCAAACAAAAGTGCGCCTGCACGTATTCTGGTTATAGCGTGCTGAAAATGGTGTTTTTCGAGAACCGGAGCGGAGTATACTTCGAGTACATGAGCACCGGAAGCAGAGAAAAACGACATTTGCAAGCCGCTAGAGCCTGAATATTCCAGTTAGGGTCAGCAGATTCGGTGCGATTCCGAAGCCGACGGTCATAGTCCGGATGAGAGAGAGCGGGGCTGAAATAGCATCATGCGCGGCGATTTTTGCCGCCATTATGGAATTTTCTTCCCGTACCATTTCCCAATCCCTGGGGTAACGGCTTACGAGACAGGAAGAAAAACGTTGAGCCCAATTGCCTCTGTTCAGACATTAAAACCAACCATCCGTGGTGCAGCACTCATGCTGGCCGCTTGTGCCGCCTATGCAGGCGTCAATGTTGCCACCCAATGGGCAGGCACCCGCACCGGCATTCCTTCTGTTATCATTGCCTTCTGGCAATATGTCATCGCCTTGGTACTCACCCTGCCCTTGCTGATCCGCGAAGGCGCACGGGCACTGCGCACCAATCATCTTGGCCTGCATATAATCCGTGTTGGTCTGGCTGCCGCCGGTGTGCAGGTCTGGATTTTCGCCCTCACCCATGTGCCAATCTGGCAAGTGATTGCGCTTTCCATGACATCACCGTTCTTTGTCATTCTGTGTGCGCGCCTGTTTCTGCATGAAGCCGTAACGCAAACGCGCCTGCTCACCACCTTAGTCGGCTTTATCGGTGCATTGATTATCATCGCGCCATGGTCAGACACCTATACAGTCTATTCACTGCTGCCTATTCTTGCGGCAGCGCTGTGGGCTGGTTATTCGGTGATGACCAAATATCTGACCCGCTTTGAAACAACGGCCAGTATTTCGGTCTATATGCTGATCCTGCTCACCCCTATCAACGGTGTGCTGTGGGCAGCATCGGGCGTTGGTTTTCCGGAAATCGCATCGCCATCGGCTGAAATCTGGACAATCCTGCTGACGATCGGTGTGCTGACTGCTATGGCGCAATATTTCCAGATTGCCGCCTATTCGGCTGCCGATGCCGTCTATTTGCAGCCTTTTGATGATCTGAAACTGCCGCTGAATGTTATCCTTGGCTGGATCGTCTTTGCGGCCACCCCAAGCATCAATTTCTGGCCCGGTGCCTTGCTGATTGTCGGCGCATCGCTCTATCTGATGCGTCAGGACAGCGGACGTACCACTCACAAAATACAAGCCGCAGAATAGGCTTAAATAAAACGGCGGGAAATCCCGCCGTTTTTAGTTTGAAAATGATACGCGCTTAATGCCCTGCTGCTTCTTTAGGCACATCGCCGGGCTTTTTCATCATTGTTGCAAAAAATGCCAGTGCAACAAACAATGCGGTCAGGATCAAGAACACATCGATGAACGACATCAGTGTTGCCTGCTGACGCACCATGCCCGAAAGCTTGACCAAAGCAATATTAGCGCCATCCATACCGACTGCATTATATTTGGCAGTCAGGTTAGCAAGCATTTCCTGTGCTTCGTGATTGCCCCAGTTCAGGTGCTCAGACAATTGCGCATAATGCAGATCTCCGCGACGCATCAGCATCGTGTTAATCACCGCCAGACCAATCGCACCGCCAAGATTACGCATCAGGTTAAACAGGCCGGAAGCGTTTTTAATATGCGATGGATGCAATGTACCAAGCGCCAGATTGTTGATCGGCACCATACACAGCATCATCGAACAGCCACGCAGAATTTGCGGTAGCAGTAATTCGTAGAAATCCCAATCAGCAGTCAAGCCTGTCATTACATAGGTACCGGCAGCAAATCCGATAAAGCCGATCATCATCATCAGACGCGGATCCATCCGCGTCGAGAGAAAACCAGCCAGCGGTGCAGTCATGAACATTGCCAGACCACTGACGAACAGCGCCTCACCGATCATCAGCGCATCATAGCCACGGATACTGCCGAGATAGAGCGGATAGAGATAGGTTAGCCCGTAAAGCCCGACCCCCATAATGAATGAGAAGCTCGAACCCAGTGCAAAGTTCATATTCCTGAAGGCCGAGAGATCAACAATCGGCTCTTCCGCCGTAAACGCCCTGTAAAAAAACGTAACAGCACCGGCAACCAGCACGAAGGTCATTATGACAATATGGCTGTCCTCAAACCAGTCATTACGCGGCCCCTCTTCCAGCACATATTCCAGCGAGCCGAGAAAGGCCGCCATACCGGCCAGTCCCCACCAGTCGAATTTGGCCAGCAGAGATTTATCGCCCTTATCAAAATCGATCAGGTTCCATGCAGCAATTGCCACCAGAATGCCGGGACCGACATTGACCAGAAACAGCCAGTGCCATGAGAATGTATGGGACAGATAGCCACCAATCGTCGGCCCTACAGTCGGAGCCAGTGTTGCCACCAGACCAACGATCGGGGAGACAATCGAGCGTTTGGACGGCGGAAAGATTGTAAAGGCCGCCGCAAACACACTCGGAATCATACCACCGCCGATAAAGCCCTGAATGGCACGGTAGACAATCATCTGCTCGATATTGGTAGCAGTCGCACATAAAATACTGGCCAGCGTAAAACCGGCAGCAGAAATCGTGAACAACACACGTGTGGAAAGCAAACGCCCGAGAAAACCGGAAAGCGGGATCATCACCACTTCGGCAATCAGATAGGAGGTCTGCACCCACGAGATTTCATCGGAGCTGGCACCCAGCCCCGCCTGAATTTCCGCAAGGGATGCCGACACAATCTGAATGTCCAGAATGGCCATAAACATCCCGAACACCATTGCCAGAAAGGCAATGGCTTTACGCGGATCAATTTTTTCTTCAGCAGGATTTCCCTGCATCGTTGTTGAGGCAGCCATGGCTGTGCACGCTTATTCCGCTGCGTCAGATTTTGACGATGCTGTGCGGATATCAACATCCACCACAACACTCAGACCCGCACGCAGTTTGCCTGTGGCCAATGCAGCCTCAGGAATAGCGATGCGTACCGGTACGCGCTGCACAACCTTGGTGAAATTGCCTGTCGCATTTTCCGGCGGCAGCAGCGAGAAGACAGAACCGGAAGCCGGTGAAAGAGAGGCCAGCCTGCCCTCAAATTTTTCACCACCCAGCGCATCAACGGTAAAATGCACAACCTGACCATCTTGCAGCTTTTTCAGCTGGGTTTCTTTGAAATTCGCATCAATATAGAGCGCATTGACCGGCACCAGAGCGGCAATGCGCTGCCCTGCACTCACCAGATCACCTTTTTTACCGGTAAGATTGCCGATCACACCGTCAAACGGTGCACGAAGCGTCGTAAAAGACAGATCGCGCTGCGCTTTATCACGCGCGAGTTCAAGACTGCGGGTCTGGCTTTCAGCTTCCTGATATTGTGCTTTCAATACACCAATATTGGCTTCAGCGGCTGCGATCTGTGCCGCAGCATTGGCATCAGAAGCCTTTGCCTGCGCCAGCGATGTTGTTGCACGATCCAGTTCCGACTGTGAGACAAAACGCGTATCGTGCAGCTTGGCAATCCGCTCCATAGTTGCCTGCGCATTGATGAGAACAGCCGCTGAAGATTGCTGTGAAGCGCGTGCCTGCGTCAGTGTGGCTTCTGCAGCAACTGTCTGTGCTTCAATCCGTGCCAGCGTTTTTTGCTGAGTTGCCAGTGCTGCTTCTTTTTCATTCAGCGCAATCTGATAATCGCCCTGATCAAGCTGGAAGATCGGGTCACCCGCTTTGACATGGCTGTTGGCGCTCACCAGCACATCATCAATATAACCGGTGACCTTCGGTGACATCGCCATAATATCCCCGTGAATATAGGCATCATCTGTAGAAACCATGAAACGACCGGTTGTCCACCAGTTATAGCCATACCAAGCACCGCCGGCCAGTACGGCGAGCATAACCACGCTCAGCACTTTGCGCTTACGCGATGGCTTCGATGGCAGCGGTTTAACCGACACGGCTGTGTGGGCAGGCTGGGGCTGTACCTGCTCATTATACGGCGCTCCGTCAGCGACAGGAGTATCATCATTTTGCGCCGCACGCTTAAAATCGACCGGCACATTGTCATGCGTATCTTCTTGAGCAGAAGAGGATCGATTCGACTGGTTTGGCTTCGCAACAGGCTTCAGAGCGGACATAGCGGGGGCAACTTTCTGGATAAAACAGGCCGTACTGCCAATAAACTTTATTGAATATTTTGTTCCGGTAAGGGGAAACTCAAAATGAACCACAGATCAATCGGGGAATCTTTCCGCCACCTATTATGAGAAATGGCTTATATTCCCTTCAAAACCGATCGGTTCGATGTTGACATAAAGCAAGAGAGACGGCATATCAATTGAAATCGTACTGATCGGTTCGAATTGGTAAATATTAACTTTGCACGGCAAGTACACTACGGGCAGCGTCAGGAAAGCAAAGCAGGCATGACAGACATCAAACAGTCGCAGAATGGTCGCCATGGCGCCGGACAGGACCCGGTCAAGCGTCAGAAAATTCTGGACGGTGCGCAAAATGTATTTCTGCGCATGGGTTTTGATGCAGCCAGCATGAATGATATCACGCGGGAAGCCGGTGTTTCCAAGAGCACAATCTATGTTTATTTCGAGAGCAAAGATGAGCTGTTTGAAGCTTTGTGCGAACAACATCGCAGTATCTTATTCACTCAAATCAATACAATCATCGGTGAAGGCCTCTCCTGTAAAGAAGGGCTTATTGCCTATGGCATTGCACTCGTCCCCCTTGTGACCTCGGATATGGTGATCAGCGCTCAGCGCACAATCCTCGGCGTAACCGAGCGTAAGCCGGAAATAGGCATGCGTTTTTATGAGCGCGGCCCGCGGCGCGGCCTCTTGGTACTAAAAACCTATATTGAAACTCTTGTTGAACAAGGCGCTATCTGCGTTCCGGACGTGCAACATGCCGCTTATCAGCTGGCAGAACTGTTTCTGGCAGGCATTTACCGCCAGCGCTTGTTTGCCTATATGGAAGCGGCACCAACGCCGGAGCAAATTCGCTATAATGTGGAATCCGCAGTGAATATGTTCTTCGCCGCATATGGCACAAAACCGGATAGTCCGGTAGCCGAATAAATCTTCCCTGCCAAATTCTGTACGCTATCAGGATTGTGATTGCAGCGGCACAAATTTGCGCTACTCTGCTCAAAAACAGTTTACGTATAAGTCAACTGGAAGCTGCATGCAGGGGAAAATCATGGCGTATTCTCATCCGGCACAACAATCCGGCATCAGTCCGGCAGCAACATTGCTCTATATCCTGTTAGTCTGCGGTGCGATTGCAGGTGCTTTATTAGGCACGCATCTCAATCCGGAATGGCGCTGGCTGCATTATCTCACCAAGCCGACAGCCACTGCGCTGCTGCTCGCCCTCACTTTATCCGTCAACAATCCGGCATCCCGCCATTATCGTAATGCAATCGCGCTTGGTCTTGCTTTTGCAATCGGCGGCGATTTCTTTCTCATGCTGCCGCAGGATTATTTCATGGCGGGGCTGATCTGCTTTCTGCTGACGCACTGCGCCTATATTTATGCACTGCTGTCTGATCATGCTGCATTCAAACCGTCAGTCTTTCTCGGGTTTGCAGTCATTGCCTTGCTGATTATTACCGGCCTGTGGAACAGCCTGCCCGATGGTATGCATATTCCGGTCGCCATCTATGCGCTGGCACTGGCCCTGATGGCAGCCTTCGCGCTGAACCGCGCGATGAACATGACCATCGCCGACCGTAATACAAAGCAAGCCGCCAAGATTGCGGCCATTGGCGGCATCTTCTTCGTTATCAGCGACAGTATTCTGGCTTACGGGCGGTTCCGCTATGATATCCCGCTCAATTCAATCTGGGTGCTTGGCACCTATTATGCAGCGCAATGGTGTTTTGCGCGTTCTGTTTTAAGGGACACTCATGACTGAACAGCTCAGCACCACCTTTAACACCTTACGCGAAGCATGGTTGCAACACCGCCCTGATGCGCAGCAGCGCCGTGAAGATTTACTGCGCCTGCGTACTGCTTTCAAAACCAGCCTGCCGCAAATGACTGAGGCAATTTCCCGCGACTTTGGCCACCGCTCAGCCCATGAAAGCATGCTGGCAGAAGCCATGATCGTGTTGAAAGAAATCGACCACTGCCTGCACAAACTAAAAAAATGGATAAAACCGCAAAGGCGTAAAGCCGGATGGCAGTTCTGGCCTGCGAAAGCAGAAATCCGTTTTGCACCCTTAGGTGTCGTGGGTATTCTCTCGCCGTGGAACTATCCGGTTAATTTGTCGCTCACGCCGCTGATATCAGCAATAGCGGCGGGCAATCATGTCTTCCTGAAACCTTCAGAACATACGCCGCATACCAATGCTTATCTGACCCGCCTTCTGCATGACTGCTTCCCGCAAAACCGCGTCAGCATTATACAGGGCGGCGCAGATATTGCCGCTGCATTTTCCAATCTGCCTTTTGATCATCTGTTTTTCACCGGCTCGACCGCAGTGGCTAAAAAAGTCATGGCAGCGGCAGCGAAAAATCTGACACCGGTAACGCTGGAACTTGGTGGCAAGTCCCCTGCACTGATCGCACCTGATACCGATTTAACAAAAACTGTCAGCCGTATTCTGACCGGAAAGCTCTTCAATGCCGGACAGACCTGTATAGCGCCGGACTATGTGCTGCTGCCGGAGAGCCAACTCGAAACCTTTATAACAGAGTGCCAGAGCCAGACCGCACAGCGCTATAATGATGTGAACGGCCAAACGGATTACACCGCGATCATCAATGAGAGCCAGTACAAACGCCTCACCGGTCTGGCAGATGATGCCAGTATCCGCGGGCATAAAGTGATCCCGTTACTCTCTTTAAACGACACCCAAAAAGCCGAGAGCCGCCACATCCTGCCGCCAATGCTGATCATCAATCCGGATGATAACAGCGCGATCATGCAGAAAGAGATTTTCGGCCCCCTCTTACCGGTTAAAACCTATCGCTCCTATGATGAGGCACTCCGCTATATCATCGCGCGCGACCGACCGCTTGCTTTCTATATTTTCAGCAACAGCAATGAGCCGGTTGAAAATGCCCTCTCAAATGTCGTGGCAGGCAGTGTGTGTATCAATGACACACTCTATCAATTTGCCTGTGCAGACCTGCCGTTCGGCGGTGTCGGTATGAGCGGGATGGGGCATTATCACGGTGAAGAAGGTTTCAGAACCTTCTCCAAAGCCATGCCGGTTTTGCGAAAATATAATCCTGCAGCAACAGACTATCTGCGCCCACCCTATGGCCGCTTTGCCGATACGCTCATCCGTTTCTTAACAAAGTAACTAAAGCGCCGTGTGCCAGACTTGGCACACAAAGGTCGCTCTAACACTTTAAAATGAGAGCATAATTTCACCTTAAACTGATCCAAGTTTAAGGAATTATGCTCTAAACAAAAAGCCCCGCCTGAGAGTTTCAGGCGGGGCTTTTATTTTTTGCGATCCGTAGCGTTTTACTGCGCAGGCTGTACCTGCATCATACCGGCAGCACCACGACCGAAATATTGCGGACGATACATATCTTCCACATATGGTGCCGGATGTGCATAGGTACCCGGTGTGACCGCACGCACGGTATAGGCAACCGTATATTCACGGGCATTGCCGCCACTGCTGTTGAAAGCGGCCACAAAACGATCACTGCGGAATTCGCTATGGGCAACGGTGGTGCCGTCCAGCCAGCCGAAATTACTCAGATCCGCACTATCTACGATACGCGGATTGTCAATTTCAAAACCGGCAGGCAACAGATCGGTGATCAGAATACGCGACGCCCAATTATTCGCCTCAGTCACTTTCAGCACAACCACATAGCGCTCATTCTGCTGTGCATCAGAAACGCTGACCTCTGCACCGTCCAGCGTGTAGTAGCTGCGTGCAATGGTAAAGCCGTCACCACCGGCAGGCGGTGCTTCCACCGGCGCTGCAACAGTTGTGATCACCGCCGCCACCGGCTTGGCACCGGTATTCGCGATTGTCACCGGCGCAACTTCAAGCTGCTCGCCTGTCAGACGTTCTGACAATGCACCCTGACGATCTTCACCGTTCAGTTGCAGAGTCAGATTAGTATCCTCATCTTTCAGACCACGGGCAGCCAGCAACAGCCATGCCTGTTCCTGTGTGCTGGTATAGCGTGTTTCATTGCTCAAACCGCCGACCATTTTCACCAGTTGCGGCACAATGCTTGGTACCGGACGACTTTCGGCAGCCAATGCGAGAATGGCAGCGCCGTCACGCAGGTTCGAACCGTAATCCGAACGCGCCCACGAAATATTGCCTTTATCAGCAAGACGGAACGCCGATACGAAGGCTTTTTCCGAACGCTCACCATCGCCGTAAAGCGCGAGGCTTGCACCGATCTGAGCACGTGCCAGCGGTGAGGCAAACTCTTCCAGACGGGTATCCGCATAGTAACGCAGATCAGCAATCGATGCGCGGCGGTTACGTGACAGCACATAGAAAGCATAAGCAATCGAATTGCCGTTATCTGTGATAGACACATCATAGGACAAGGCATTCTGAAGATTATCCAGTGCCAGTACCATCGCCTGCTGCGGCACCTCGAACTTCTGTTCACGGGCGCGGGTCAGGAAGTCTGTAACATAGGCATCGAGCCAGAGGTCACCGCTTTCCGGAGACCAGAGGCCGAAGCTACCGGAAGATGACTGGTTGTTCAACACCTTGTAAATGGCATCCTGAATACGCTTGTTCAGTTCTTCATCGCTGTCCTGCAACGGCATACCGGCCTGTTTCGCCAATTCGTTCATATAGAGCAGCGGCAAAGCGCGGCTGGCAGTCTGTTCGGTACAGCCATAAGGATAACGATCAAGCGATGTCAGCAGCCCCGGAATATCAAAACCGGATGCATTGGAAACATTGATGCTGACCGATGCACCATCCATGCGCTGACCGGCAAGCAGCTCTTTGTTGATCACAAGAGAACCGTTCACTGCCGCAAGGGTCACTTCCTTACGGGTGGTTTCCGGCAAGGATGAGGCACGCACCGGCAGGATCAAATCCTGCGAAATGCTCAGCCCGCTTTCATGGGTCAGCCGGACGGTCAGGACTTCTGTCCCTGCGCGCTCCGCTTGCAGCGGCAGGATCAGATGGGTCTTTTCCCCCTGTCCCAGTGTGACGGAGGATGGTGCCTGTCCCTGTGGCACCGACACCAGACCAGAACTGGCAACGCTCACGCTATACTGACCAGCAGGACCGTCTGTATTGGCAATATCCAGACGCAGCTGCGCCTGATCTTGCGGTGCCATGAATTTTGGCAGCGCCGCAGTGACAACCACCGGGTCACGAATGATCACATCAGATTGTGCATTACCGACTGCGGTTTTTGTCCATGCAACAGCGCTGACGCGGGCAGTGCCGTTGAACTGCGGAATCTCAAAATTGACACTCGCTTTGCCGTCCGCACCGACCTCAACAGGACCGGCAAAGAAAGCAACCAGTTTTTCGGTCGGAGGTGAACCTTCGACTGCCATCTGCGCGCCGTCACCACCGGTACGTAAACGACCCATTGTGCCGAGCGAACCGTCAATCAGACGACCATAAAGATCGCGAATCTCAAGTCCGAGCTGACGCTGACCGAAATACCAGCCAGCCGGATCAGCCGGTTTGTGATTGGTCAGATTCAGAATACCCACATCCACAGCCGAGATCATGACATAGGCCTGATCGCCGGATTTCAGACCACCGATTGAAACCGGAATGGTCAAAGCCTGACGCGGTTCGGTTTTTTCAGGCGTTTCAATCCGCACGGAGAGCTTGCGCTCTGCCGGATCGACCGCCAGCCAGCGAATACCAATGGCACGGGCAGGCATACGGCTTTCCTGTGCTTCACCCGGACGATAAAGGCTTGCCGTAATATAGGCGCCGGCACCCCATTCACCGCTGACCGGAATTTCAACTTCCGCACCCTCAGCCGGCACAGAAACTGTCTTGGTCATCAGCAGACTGTCTGCACCGATGGTTACCAGCAGCTCACCGGCAAAACGCGGGGAAACTTTCAAAATCGCGGTTTCACCGTTTTTGTAAGTCTCTTTATCGAGCGCGACTTCCAGACCATCCGGCGTTTCTGTCGAACGGGCTTCTACATACCAACCGGCATAAAATTCAAAACTGCTCTGCGGACCGTCAGGATCAGAGGTGGCGATTTCAAGACGATACCGTCCCCACTCTACCGGCACCTGAATGTTGCCTGCGGTCTGCTCATCAACAGAAACAGTGCCGTTAGCAACTTGTTTAGTATAGGTGACCGGCTCATAGTTCCACGAGCTGCCGCTGCGGTACCACTGATAGTTCCGCTCGACCTTAACCAGCGACCATTCCAGTCCTTCTTCAGTAACGCGCTTGCCTTCAGCATCGCTGACGATCACCGAGAACTGGGCATTGCTGTTTTCACCCAGATTGTCACTGTCAAATTCCGGTTTGATACCGATCATATTGGTGTCGGATGCAACCGGCAGTGTCAGCTTACGCTCAACCGCACGACCGCCACCTTCACGCATACGCACAACAATATCCGCATTGAGACGCTGGGTTGTGGCTGGCAGATCATTCAGCACAACCGGAATTTCGGCTTTGCCCTGTTCATTCAGAACCGGCAGTGCATCCAGCGTGGTACGGGTATCTTCCGGCTGTTCTTCATCCGCAAGACCGAAAACATATTTCGGGAACAGATCCCATGAACGGGTCGGACGAATATTCACTTCGCCTTCCAGTGTCAGACCCGCAGCAGGCGCACCATAGAGATAACGGCCGTCCACTTTCACCACAGCCGCATCACCGGCGCGGATTTCTTTCACATCTGACGTCAGGTCAAACTCTGTGCGGTCCGGTACAAAATCCTCAACCAGAAACTGTTTTTCAGACAGCGGCGTGGCTTTCGGATCACTTAAAATACGCAATGTCCATGTACCGCGCATAGCGTTATCGGCCAGCGGCAGATCAACGGCATGACCACCGGCTGCCTGTGATGTGCTGACAATCGCACGGTCTTCCACACCATCAGGGCGCAGGAAGGAGAAAGTCAGTGGCAGGTCAACGGCTTTTGCAGAACTGTCACGAACCAGTGCAGCTGCATGAACAGTCTCGCCGGTGCGGTAAATACCGCGCTCTGTCCAGCCATAGACATCCAGTGCACCCGGTGCGGGACGTCCGGTTACGCCACGATCTGACAGATCAAAGCCTGCGCGTTTCATATCGAGGAAGACATAATCTTCCTCTCCGTCTTTGCCCTTGGAACGTGCAGTGAGAATGGCCGGCGTCATAGCGGCGGTACCGCGCATCAAACCGGCAGTGAAGGTCGCGCGACCGTCACCGTCGGTCGTGGCTGTGCCGAGCACTTCATTGTTGGCGGCCAGCAATTGCAGCTCAACGCCTTCCATAGGCTTGGCAGTAGCAAGCGAGCGGGCAAAAACATTCAGCCCGTCTTCACCGGCAAAAGTTGCAAGGCCGGTATCCGATACCAGAAACCATTGTGTCGCCTGTGAAGCCCAATATTCCGACTTATTACCTTCCGCCTTGGCGGTCATAATATAAATGCCGGGCTTACGTTTTGGCAGCGCTTCATCAACAGGGAAGGAGGAAACGATTTCCTTATTCAGATCACTCTCTACGTCGAGTTTACCGGTATATACCTTCTCGCCAAGTGTGCTGACGATCTGCGATGTTGCGTAACCGTCAAGCTGACCGAAGAAGCTGATACCATCCATCGATTGGGTCAGAGCGCGCTCGCCCACACGATAGACTTCGAGATCAATGGTTTTCACATTGATGCTGACCAGCGGAATACCGCGACGCATGGTGCTTGGCAGCACAAAGGCATCGCCGTTGAAACGCACTGTCGGTGCACGGTCACGGACATAAATATTCAGTGCAACCGGTGCTTCAATCATCTCGCCGATCGCAGCAGGCAGACCTGCGCGAACACCAACGCGGTAACTTTTACCGTGCTGCAAACCTTCAATACAAATTTGTTTGTCTTTGGCTTCCACGCCTTTCGGAGTGGCATCATCAATGGTCACGAAAGACGCATAATCAATACCGCTTTTCATCAGCTGTTCTGACAGCTGAATACAAACGCGCGGATTGGCACTGTCGCTATCAATCGTATGATCAACCACACGGAAGCCTTTGCGCACACGCAAGTCTTCGTAGGCAGCGTTTACGGCTGCGGAATTCTGCAAGGCAAGGCTGGCTTTATAGGCATCGAGAGCCGGACGGAAATTATCACGCATCTCCAGTGCTTTTGCCAGATTGCTCAGCGCTTCTGCCCGTTCAGAAACAGTACGGCTGAACTGATACGCAAGAATGGCAGAATTGACAGCAGCACGCCGGATCTCCCAGTTTGCATCCTCGGATTGCGATACTGTAAGTGTCGAACGACTCAAGCCCATCCAGACAGCGCTGTTTGCTTTGGCGATTGGCACAATACTCGCAAAATCAATCACGGCAGAAGAAGCATTACCGGCTTCATAATTTCTTTGTGCGGCACGCAGCAGTTTTGCAACCTCACCGGCAGGCTTTTCCGCGGCGTTCAGCTTATTGCGATAGGCACGGGCTTCATCCAGCATGCTGGCCGGTACGAATGTCAGCGGCGCAGGTGCTGCAAGTTCAACCTCTACAGCTGCAGGATCAAGCACCTTACCGGCAACAGCGCCTTCAACAGTATTCATCTGTCCGTAGTCGGACTTCAGGAAGCACCATTTCGCTTTCACATTATAGGTAAAAGCGCGGCATTCCTGATCTTTAAGGCAAATATTTTCGCACTGATCAAGACTGACATCTTTGACTGTGCGCAAATCAAAACCAGGATAATCACCATTTTGCGTGGTTGCGATCACCCTTGATCCGTCTTGGTTGGCCTGAGCCAGAACAGGTTGAACAGACAAGGCAAGCGCTGCGGACATTATAAAGCCCGCAAAAATATTACGCATCGACATCGGGATTCTCCGGTCAATTAAATTTGATTCAGCCATGAAACTTGTCCGGAGACTCTTGTCAAGTCAGTCTTCAGAACAGGTTCCCGCAATAAAAATCATCACGAATGCCTCATAGAAGCTGCATAACACTGTACAGCCTTTATTTTC
This sequence comes from Bacillus subtilis, assembly GCA_021733665.1. Classification (GTDB taxonomy): domain Bacteria; phylum Pseudomonadota; class Alphaproteobacteria; order Rhizobiales; family Rhizobiaceae; genus Pseudochrobactrum. The sequence goes on along the minus strand of JAHREI010000007.1, from coordinate 123,623 downwards.
CGGCTATATATGCCTGCGCATATCGCTATTTTTTTATACACTAATTTTTGGGTGACCCTCACAGTTTTTTATTCTAAGGATGTGACAAGTCTTTAAAGACGTGTGAATTGCTATTGCGGAATATTTCTATGGAATTGAAGTGGCTCGAAGATTTTCTCTGCCTCTCACAACATCTGAATTTTTCCCGTGCAGCGAATGAGCGGCATGTCACACAGTCTGCACTTTCCCGCAGGATCAAACAGCTTGAGGCATGGGTCGGTGTACCCTTGGTTGATCGCTCAACCTATCCGATCCGTCTGACACTGGCCGGACAAAGTTTTCTTGCCCGTGCCCATGATGCCGTCGGACTTCTCACCCATGCAAGAGATGAGCTGAGTGCGCGTTATACGCCGATGATGGAAGTGCTGTCCTTTGCGACGCTCAACACGCTGTCGCTAACTTTCTTTCCGGCGCTGATGGCGCAGATTGAAAAAAACGGTGATAATTTTCGCACCCGCTTTTCCGATCCGCATCCTTCATTCCTCGGCAATGTTTCAACACTGCTCAACGGAAACTGCGATTTTCTGCTGACCTATTCCCATCCTTCTGTCAGTCAGATGGATGATCTGAAAAATTTCCCCTATCTGTCTCTTGGATACGAGAAGGTCATTCCGGTCTGTGCCGCTGATGCTGCCGGTCAGCCAATGCACCGACTGAAAAATGGAACGCTGCCAACGGAATATCTGCGTTATCGCGATACGACTTTTTTTGCGCAGGTGCTTGATCCGCTTGTCGAAACCAGCGGTCTGAATCTTAATATGGTCTATGAAAACGGCATGGCTGTCGGCCTGAAAGCTATGGCAGTGTCCGGCCAAGGCGTAGCGTGGATTCCACAGAGCCTGATGCCGGATGAGTGGAAACGTGGTATTCTCGTCAGAGCGGGCGAAGAAGATTATGATCTGGATGTGGAAATCCGCGTCTATCGTTCACAGCGTTTTCGCACGGATTATGCCGAGCGTTTCTGGCGGCGTGCATCAGCGCTCGCCGCCAAAGATATTAACTGGTGGCAGAACTGAACAGCAGTTTTAGTGCACGCAGATCAGGGGCATTGTCCAACGCCTGCAAAGTCTCATAGACACCGGCAGCATCGCTAAGCCCGCCACAGCAATCCATAAACTTGCCAAAACGATCGGCATCAGTAAACGGTTCCTGCAAACTGCCAACGGCATAGTTGCGTGATGCTGTGAGTACTCGACCGTCACGGAGTTTTACAGTCACGATATGCGGCAGTTTATCCTGAGCAACCCGCTCTTCATCTGCGCTGTAGCTCAGCATTGTCACACAGGACAGAAGCGTATCTCCCGCATAATGTTGCATAGCTTGCGGTGTGAAATCAGCAAGGCTCAAATGCCCTGCCCGCAAAGCTCTCGCCACACAATACTGCATGGAAAAACGTGCCTGCATTTCATCAACCGGCTGCGGATAGGTCAGATTGCGGTAATTGGCGATGCCAACCAGCGCTTCAACACTCTCCACATCTTCCGCCGTGAAATCATGCTCACGCATCAGATCCAGTAAACCATCGACAATCAGATGGGTTGAACCGCAACACGGATGTTTCTTCGGCATCACGCCTGCGGTTTCAATGATATGTCCGGCAGCCTCGGCCATAGTTTCAGTTTTCCAGCCACGGCGCTGATCACCGGCAAACAGACTATGAAACCCCTGTGCGCCCTCCAGAATGTCAGGTCGTGCCTGCATGCCCGCCTTGGCCAGCAATGCAGCCTCCACAGCATTTCGTGCAGCCATACCCGCATGGAATGGTTTGATCAGCGTACCAAACTGGCCTTTAGTGCCGGATGCATAACTGACCGCAATGGTGATTGCCCGTGCTGTCGCTTCTTCGTCCAGCCCCAGCAAATGTGCAACCGCAACCGCTGTTCCGATACTGCCGATAGTCGAAGTACCATGCCAGCCAGCCGTATAATGCGCCTGCCCGACACCATCGCCAATCAGTGCCTGCGCCTGAATCCCTGCCAGATAGGCATCAACCAGTTGTGCACCGGATATCTTGTCAAAATCCGCGACCGCCAACATTGCCGGAACAATCACCGCTGAAGCATGGCTCATACCCGGCAGAAAGTTGTCATCATAATCCAGCGCATGAGCGGCTGTACCATTCACCAGTGCTGCCACAATCGGGTTTGATGTTTCGCCGGTCACCAGCAACGCCTCTCCCGCGCTGCCGGTCGGGGCAAAAGCCTCAAACACTGTTTTAGTGCTTACATCCTCACGACCGGCGACCATACAGGCCAGCGTGTCGATAATCGCATCGCGCGCCAGCAGACGCGCTTTTGCACTGGTTACCGGCCTCGCGCAAACCTGCGCTATAGCTGCGGCAACCGTCATTTCCTCCCCCTGCATTTCCCTCACCCCTGAAATGCGTTGAAGATCAGTTTCAACAAACGGCCGAATTTGTGCCGGTTGAGCTGGCGACCGGCAATGTCCGTATCCACCCGATGCACAATCACCATATCCAGCGCCGGAATGGTAATACAGAAATGCCCACCTGCACCAAAGCCTGCATAAGTGCCCTGTGGTGTTACAACCCCGGGGAAAAACACGCCGTCCCGCTCCAGCCACCACATATAGCCATAGGCGCCGCGCGCACCGGCATCGGAGTAAGGCATAACGCATTCCCGTGCCCAGCCTTTCGGCAGCACGTCTTCACCGTTCCAGCGGCCATGACGTAAGTATAGCTGGCTGAAACGCGCGAGATCGCGGGTCGACAAGCGGAACGGATAGGCAGCATGACGGCTCTCGGTGAAACGGTCATGCCAGCCATCAGGCTTATCACCCGTGAGCGAAAAATCTTCGAACTGCAGCGGCTTGGCAATGCGCTCATCAAAAGCCTGATGCACTGTCTTACCGGTCAGCTGTTCAAAGATTGTACCCAGCGCATTGAAATCCCAGTTATTATAGCACCAGAAGGTGCCAGGCGCATGGGAATGGCGCTTCTCCTTGATCATGCGCATCCACGGTGTTTCATAACCCGCTGCATGATAAATACCGGAGCGTGCGGTTAGCAGATCATAGACCGTTGCCTGTTTTTCAACTTCGCTCAAACCGTCATTATCGTCGATGCCGAGTTGTTCAAGCGTCAGGCTCAGATCGATTGTACCATCCGCCACATCCTGCCCCATCAAGGCAGCGAGAATGCTTTTGCGGATCGAATGGCAGAGATATTTATGGGTAATGTCACCATAGGTGTAGATGATCTTGCCGCTCTGTACGATCATCAAGGCATCCGTTTCCTGTCCCTCAGCGCAGGCTTCAACCGCCTGCAACCCCACTTCAGACCAACCGGACTGGGCAGGGTTTTGTACCCGCTCCCATTCTGCCGCCGGATTGACCGCATGCTGATGACTCATAGCTGAGCTCCTTTAACTTCATTATGCGCCACGGCCTCAACACTGGCCTGCAAGAACTCCTGCGTATAAGGCGCACTGGCACGGGACTGGCGCAGATCATCCGCCGTCAGTTCTTCCAGAATAATACCTTTGTGCATTACACCGACCCGCTCACAAATATGCGCAACCACTGCCAAATCGTGACTGACCATCAGATAGGTCAGATTGCGTTCACGACGCAGAGTTTTGAGCAGATTGAGAATTTCCGCCTGAACAGAAACATCCAGTGCCGAGGTCGGCTCGTCCAGCAGCAGCACTTTCGGCTCGATAATCAAAGCACGGGCAATCGCCACACGCTGACGCTGACCGCCTGATAATTCATGCGGATAGCGATACATGAAGCTTGGTCCCAGTCCGACAGCCGTCAGCACATCGCGGATACGCTCTTCTTTGCGATCCATACCGTGAATGGTCAGGGATTCCGCCAGCACTTTATGCACCATCTTGCGCGGATGCAGCGAAGCATAAGGATCCTGAAACACCATCTGCACGCGGCGGAAGAACGATTTGTCCCGCTCGCCGGACAGCAATGTACCGTCAAAATTGAAATTGCCGGTATAATGCGGGATCAGGCCGGCCAATGCGCGCAGGATTGTGGACTTACCGCAACCGGATTCCCCAATCAGACCATAGGCCTCACCACGGGCAATATGAAAGCGGGCTTTCTTGACCACTGTCGAGCGCTTGCGCCCCTTACCGAAGCTGACAGACAGGTCGGAGACATCCACCAGCGGCGTCGTTTTTTCACTCATGATATCCGCCATTATTTCTGTCCTCCGCTGAGGGTCGCGCCTGACAGCCAGCTCGGATCACGCTCCGGCACTTTCAGCATATCCACCGGCTGGTCGAGACGCGGCAGGCTGGCAAGCAGAGCCTGCGTATAGGGATGCTGCGCTTTGTGCAGTTCTTTGGCAGGCAGGTCTTCCATGATGCGACCGGCATACATCACCAGCACGCGATCGCAGAAATCCGCTACCAGATTGAGATCGTGGCTGATGAACATCAGACCGGTTCCTGAACGGCTCACCAGCTCATCCAGCACGGTCAGCACCTGACGGCGCACCGTGACGTCCAGCGCCGAGGTCGGCTCGTCCGCGATGATCATATCCGGCTCAGGGATCAGCATCATCGCGATCATCACACGCTGTCCCATACCGCCGGAAATCTCATGCGGGAACAGGTTCATCACCCGCTCCGCATCGCGGATATGTACGGCTTCCAGCATGGTCAGTGTGCGCTGACGGGCTTCCTGCTTATTCACCCGATGATGCAGCCGGTAGGCTTCCATAATCTGGTCGCCGATACGGATCAGCGGATTAAGTGAATATTTCGGATCCTGCAAAATCATCGAGATTTTATTGCCGCGTACCGAGCGCATCTGGCGCTCGCTCGCACCCAGCAAATCCACATCACCGAATTGCAGTTTTTTGGCTTTGATCTGTGCCGCTTTCGGGGTCAGTTTAAGGATCGAACGGCCGGTCATGGATTTACCCGAACCACTCTCCCCTACGATACCGACTTTCTCGCGCCCGATGGAAAAGCTGATGCCACGCACCACATCGATTGAGCGGTCAACACCCGGAAAGGACACCCACAGATCTTCAACTTCTAACAGAGGTTTGGTCATTTGATTTATCCGTTCCTCTTATCCGTTACGCGGGTCAAGCACGTCGCGCAGACCGTCACCAAACAGGTTGAAAGCAAGGCTGGCGAGCAAAATGGCACAACCGGGCATGGCTGCGAGCCACCACGAGGTCATCATGAATTCACGTCCGCTGGAGAGCATCGCACCCCATTCAGGGCTTGGCGGCTGCGCACCGAGACCGAGGAAGCCAAGGCCTGCGGCTGTGAGAATGATCGACGACATATTCAGCGTGATACGGATCACCACCGACGGGATACACATCGGCACAACGTGATGCCAGATCACGCGCATGGTGGAAGCTCCCTGCAAGCGGATGGCAGCCACATAGTCGGACGAGCGGATGGTCAGGGTTTCCGCACGTGCCAAACGGGCAATCGGCGGCCATGCAGCTAGCGAGATCGCAATCACGGCATTCTCAATACCGGGTCCGAGCGCCGCAGCAAATGACAGCGCCAGAACAAGGCTTGGAAATGCGAGGAAGATATCAACAATACGCATCAGCGCTGTATCAACCCAGCCGCCCATATAACCGGCAGTCGTGCCGACAATCAGGCCGATTGGCGCGGCAATGATTGCCGTCAGCGTCACGATATACAGCGTGATGCGCGAACCATAGACCAGACGGCTGAAAATATCACGGCCCAGCTCATCAGTGCCGAAATAATGCGCCCATGACGGCGGTTGCAGACGATTGGCCAGATTATTCGCACCGATATCATAAGGCGCGATATAAGGCGCAAAGATCGCCACAGCCACCAGCAGCAGAATAACGAACAGGCCGAAAACTGCGGATGTATTGGTCAGAAGCTTCAGCCAAGAGCGGCGCAATTGCTGCACATTGGCCTGAAGGGCGGAGGAAGGCACCGGCGCACGCAGCCATTCACGGAATGACGAAGTGTTAGGTGCGGAATTGGAAGTATCAGTCATGAAAGCACCTATCGTGTACGCGGATCAAAGACGCGGTAAAGCAGATCACTGATCAGATTGATGACAACGAAGAGAATACCCACGATCAGCGTACAGCCGACCACAGCATTCATATCACCGGCCATCAGAGCATTGGTGAGATAGCGGCCAAAACCCGGCCATGCGAACACGGTTTCAGTCAGCACGGCACCTTCGAGCAGGAACGCATAGGACAGAGCAACAACTGTCACCACCTGCACGGCGACATTGCGGAATGCATGTCCCCAAACAGTGCGCGACCATGACAGGCCTTTCACGCGGGCGGTAATGATATATTCCTGATTGAGCTGCTCGATCATGAAACCACGGGTCATACGGCTGATATAGGCCATGGAGCCGAAAGCCAGAATAAGCGCAGGCATGATGATATGGCTGAAAGCATTGCCGAATGCATCCCACTGCCCCTGCATCGCGCTATCGAGCAGCAGGAAGCCGGTTGTCGGTTCAACAGAGAATTCATAGATGAAATCAATACGACCCGGGCCACCGATCCAGCCGAGACCGGCATAGAATACCAGCAAAGCCATTAAGCCAAGCCAGAAGTTCGGCGTGGAATAACCGAGCAGGCTGAGCATACGCACCAGATGATCCAGCGGTGAATTACGATACATTGCCGAGAACACGCCGAGCGGAATACCAAAACCGGTACCGATGATAATCGCAACGGTTGCAAGCTCAATAGTGGCAGGGAATACGCGGCCGATATCTTCCAGCACCGGTCTGCCGGAGGTCAGAGCATTGCCGAAATCAAACATCACGGCATTTTTAATATAAAGGCCATATTGTACGATCAACGGCTGATCGAGGCCAAGCTTACGATACATCGTATCATAGGCTTCCTGAGAGATATTATCTCCCAGCATCGCGATCACCGGATCAAGCGGCAAAAGACGGCTGATGAAAAAAGTCAGCGTGACCAGACCGAGCAGCGTAATCGCCACGGAGATGATCAGGCGTGCGGCGGCGGCGAGAAAGAGAAGAACGGGATGAGGATCATGATAGACCTCATTTTCAAACTCCGCATCTTCCAAAGTTTCGGGCGTCGTCATGGCAATGTTTCCGTCAATATCGGGAAAAGGAGAATTTGCAGCACACGGCTTTCAGCACCAAAAAAGGTGCCGGGAAAATAAAGAAAATGTGCTGCAACCTGACTGAATGCCGGAATATCAATTCCGGAACTTACCTGCCGCCGCAATGCAAGCGGCAGGTCTTTCGCGGTCAGTTATTTAGCTGCTGTATCATAATAGGTGCGGAAACCGTTCCACTCCCAATTCGTGATACCCTTGTTAATACCGGCAACATTATAGATCTGGAACATATAGGCCTGCGGGCCTTTTTCCATCATCTCTTTCTGAAGCGCGTGATAAAGCTCAGCACGTTTGGCTTCATCTTTTTCAAACAAGGCAGCATCCACTTCCTTGTTCACAGCTTCATCGAAATAGCTCGCGCGCCAGCTCGGATACATGGTCTGCTTGGCTTCCATACGGTTATCCGGATTAAAAATCTGGCGTGAGGCATTGCCATGCGCATCCGGCACAGCGGTCGCCCAGCCCATCAGCGAGGTCTGGAATTCACGGCCACGGATACGGCTGAACAGCTGGGCATTGGCCATACGTTCAATCTTGATTTTCACACCGGCTTTGGCCGCTGCATCCTGAATACTCTGAGCAATCGGGGCTGCATAAGGTGCAGTACCGATAAACATCGTGGTTTCAAAACCATCCGGATGACCGGCTTCGGCGAGAAGCGCCTTGGCTTTATCAACATCCAGAGTGAATGGCTGGCCTTCTTTTTCATCCAATGCGCCGAAAGCACCAAGCTGCACAAAGCTCGCACGCGGTACGCCGACATTGTGCATCACAGTCTTTGCCAGACCATCATAATCAATGAGATAGCGCATTGCGTGACGCACTTTTTCATTGTTGAAAATCGGGTCAGCGTTGTTGAAGTTCCAGTAGAACAAGGTCGGTTTCAAAGCGCGGGAGACTGTAACTTTGTCCTGTGCTTCCAGATCTTTCAGATCTTCAGGTGTCAGATCACGGGCGATATCAATATCGCCTTTTTCCAGCAGCAGCCGCTGGGTACCGGCTTCCGACACGTGACGGATCAGAACCTGTTTCAGCTTCGGTGCTTCACCCCAGTAATTATCACTGGCCTGCAACAGAACAACTTCTGCAGGATTCCAGCGCATCAGCTTGTAAGGGCCTACGCAGTCGGTACGGGTAGCCAGATACTTGTTGCCCATATCGCCTTCAACCTGATTGGCCATCAGCACTTTTTGATTAAGCATTGTGGCAACACGGTTGGCGGCAATTGCCGACAGGATGAGATTAACCGGATACGGCTTATCGAGTTTAAAGACGACTGTATTGTCATCCGGCGCTGTAATCGCGGTATCAACATTCTCTTTGACGAAACCATATTCGGTCAGTGTTGCAGCATTACCGAAACCCAATTTCACAACGCGCTGTAACGACCATGCCAGATCACCGGCTGTGGCCTTTTCGCCATTATCAAATTTCAGGTCATCGCGCAGATGGAAAGTAATCTGCAAACCGTCTTCCGATACGTCCCAGCTTTTCGCCATACGCGGCAGAATTTTGGTTTCATCTTTCGGGTCAAAATCAACCAGCGGATCGCAAGTATTTTGAATAATTTCGTTGCTCACCACTTCGCCGATCTGTGCCGGATCGAAAGTGCTGATCGCATCAATATTCCATGCCATCACCAGTGCGTTTGGCGGTGAGGCAGCTTCCGATGCAAATGTTGCACCAGCAAGAGCAGCAGTACCGGCAAGCAATGCTACTGCAGAACTGCGGCTCAAAAATTTATTGGTCTTCATCTTTATCCCCTGTTTATCATTATTTGCGTTGATAAAGGACATGGCGGCAGATCACCGCCATGCCGATTGATTTTATTCAGCCATTTTATTTAGCAGGACGCGGCTGTAATGGCGGGTTAACCTCCGGCGGAATCGGGCAGGTATAAGGCGTTTTCGCCATACGTGCCTGATGATCAGCTTTGGCAGCATTGAGAATGCTCTCATCCTGCATCACATCCAGTGCAGTTCCGGCCATAACTTTAGCCGCATAGACCATGCCTTTATGCGCGGCCGGCATTTTGCCCTGCGCAGTGATCTGCCATGAGTGACCAGGTGAGCCGATCGCATGGGTGGCAACACGTGCCTGCACAGTCGGCACCGCCCAGCTGACATCGCCCAGATCGGTAGAACCAATCATCGGCACGCCTGTCTGTTCGCGTGGCAGTACATAATCGCAAAGCGGTGCATTTTCAGCGAAAGGCTGACCAACACGCAGGTAATCGGTTTCAATATCTTCTGCAGACAGCGTTGCCTGAATTTTCGCAGCAAAAGCACGATCAGCATCATCAAACGGTACGCCGCCGAGACGCTCCATATTGGAATGCATGGCGATTTCCAGCGGCGTATTGCCGAGCAGATTGGACACCGCACTCATGATGGAAATATCGACCGTGGTTTCGGTCATCATAGCAGCGCCCTGCGCTACTTTTTTCACACGCTCATTGAGCGAGAACATGCCCGGCAGATCGGTTGCGCGGATTGCATAACGGACTTTCGCTTTGGCCTGCACTACGTTCGGCGCGATACCACCGGCATTGAGATAGGCATAATGCAGACGGCAATCTGCCGGAATATGCTCGCGCAGATAGTTGCAGCCAACGCTCATCAGTTCAACCGCATCGAGAGCGGAACGGCCGAGATGTGGTGCAGCAGCAGCGTGGGACGCACGACCGGTAAACTCGAAGTCCATGCGGGTATTCGCCAGCGACTGGGCATCATCCACTTGCGTGAACGAAGCCGGATGCCATGAAATGGCAATATCCACATCATCAAAAGCACCGGCGCGCACCATGAAAGCCTTGGCAGCACCGCCCTCTTCCGCAGGGCAACCGTAATAACGCACACGGCCTTTTTTACCGTTCTGTTCCAGCCAGTCTTTCACAGCTGTTGCTGCGAGAAGTGCTGCAGAACCCAGCAGATTATGGCCGCAGCCATGGCCGTGACCTGTGCCCGGGATCGGACGCGGCTCAGCAATACCGGCTTCCTGGCTTAGACCCGGCAATGCATCATATTCACCGAGAATAGCGATAACAGGCCCGCCTTCACCGGCTTCACCGATCACGGCAGTCGGGATACCAGCCACATTTTCCGTAATCTTGAAACCCTGATCACGCAGCATCTGTGTATGCTCGGCGCAGGATTTATATTCCGTATAGGCAATTTCAGGCATACCCCAAACGCGGTCGCTGAGTTCTTCAAACTCACGTTTCTTCGCATCCACCAGATCCCAGATCACCTCACCATTTTTCATGGTGTTCCTCCCAATTTGCATATCGTTTGAATACGGTTTCAGGAACGAGCCTCCACCCGCGCCTGAAACCGTGTTGTCTTTACAGGTTTTCGTCGATGAAACGTCCCAGCGCATCAAACACTGTGTGGCGGTTTTCAATGCGTGCAAAACCATGGCCTTCATGCGCAATACGCAGAATTTCCACCGGCTTGCCCAAACCACGCAGGCAGGAATAAACCATCTCGCTCTCGCAAGGCGTTACGCGCGGATCTTCCAGCCCGTGCACCACCATCAGCGGTGCACGTACTTCAGCCATTTTATGAATTGGCGAGAAGCGCTCCAGCGCATCTTTCATAGTCGCCACATCACCATATTCCACTTCGCGCAGGACTTTGCGCCACGGGCCGGTAGTTTCCATCAAAGTCAGGAAATTGGCGATGCCGTAATATTCCACACCCAGCTTCCACAAATCCGGATATTCAGTGAGAGCCGCCAGCACCATGAAACCGCCATAGGAGCGGCCAAACACGCCGATACGGCTGTCGTCAACATCCGCACGATTGCCCACGGCCAGACGCACGGCTTTGAGATCGGCCACACTATCCATACGCAATTCGCGGTCGTCCAGATGCTGATAAGGACGGCCATAGCCGGTGCTGCCGCGAATATTCGGCGCAACAACCATAATGCCGCGTGCCAGCATATATTGAATATCGGCACGGAAATCCGGCTTCCACTGAGCTTCAGGGCCGCCATGAACAATGATCATCACCGGATAACCGCTTGCAGGTGCAGCAACAGTCGGCTGATAGACGAAATAAGGAACATCCAATCCGTCAAAGCTCGCAACACTGGTAACAGTCGGCTCAATAAAGTCCGGCAGAGTAGTTTTTGCCTTTGGCGCATCGGTCAGACGGCTATAGGTGCCTGTAGCCACCTCACAGCGCCAGATATCACCGGATGTTGCCGCACCTTCCGCAGGCATCACCAGTGCGGAACCATCCTGTGTCCATGCCACAGACGCAATCACACAAGGCATTGGCGTCGGCAGAGATTTTTGCACTTTGCCCTGTCGGTCAATGATGACAATCTCATTCCAACCCTGACGGTTGAGAACCAGCGCCACGCTCTGCTGATCCGGTGCAATGGCCAGTGCTTCCACATCCTGTTTTTCAAAACCGGCAATTTCAACAAGTTCATTGCTGTCATGGGCTTTGAACATCACAGCGGAATAGTCACGCCCCTGATCAGAAATCAGCAGAATACCGGAACCGTCCTTGAGAAATTTCGCAGCCTGATAGGATGCGCGTCCCTGATGCGGCAACATATCCTCATAAGCGCCGCTTGCCAGATCGAGACGGCAGAAATTCTGATCCGTCATGGCGCGGGTACAGTCATTGACCAGCAGTGCTGCGCCATCCGGAGTGAAAGCTGCCGGCGTGCGCCAGCCAGTGCCCCGATAAACACATTTGGCTTCACCGCTGGCAACCGTCATCACATAGAGATCCATGTGCGTGCGGTCACGGTAATTGGCGGAATAGACAATCTGCGTGCCATCCGGTGACCAGCAGCCCCAGCCATGTACCACAGTTGCGTCAGTAGTCAGCTTACGCGGCTCACCTTCCGCATTTTCAATCAGCCAAAACTGATGACGCTCGTCACCGCCCCAATCGGTGCTGATCAGCAGATCACGGCTTTTCGGGTTGAAAGACAGCGTGCCGACAGGTTCCGGCAGATTGGTCAGCTGCTTCGCTTCGCCACCGGCCAAAGGCTTGATCCAGACCTGTGCGGTGCCGCTTGCATCACTCAAAAATGCCAGCAATTCGCCATCCGGTGAGATGGCCGGTTTTACGGCTTTGCGGATATCCGTATAGGAGGACATCTGAACTGCAGTAGGATCGGATTTCAGTGTATCAAACATGAAGCTGCCCGTTATTTTAAAAGAAGTTATGCGTGAACCGGTGCTTTGACGGCCTTAGCCAGACGTTCGGAAGCATCGGCAAGAGCGCCAGCCATAGGGCCGGTTGTCGACTGATGATTAGACAAAGTAACAATGGTGAAATTGGCTTCCGGCCATGCGGTTTTCAGCTTCCATGCTGTCACCATCGGGGTCACTGTATCATAACGCCCCTGCACAATTTCTGCCGGCAGATGGCGGATACGGTCGAGATTATCAAGCAGCGCATTAGCAGGCATAAAGGCGCCATTCATGCAATAATGCGTGAAAATGCGCGAAACTGCCAAAGCCGCATCACTCTGCAATAATGTCGAGACATGCTCTGCGCTCGGCTCCAATGTCTGTGTACGGGCAGAAAAACCGCGCAGGCTCTGCGCCGCAGCATGTTCCACCGCCGGATCACCGCAGGTCAGACGCTTGTAATAGGCTTTCAGCAGATCGCCCCGTTCATCTTCCGGCACAAATTCTGCAAATTCCTGCCAGTAATCAGGAAAAATCGTTCGTGAGCCGTGGAACCACCAGTCGCTGTCTTCGCGGTCACCAAGGAAAATTCCGTGAATGCGGAAACCGAGGCAGCGCTCCGGATGTGCCTGACCATAGGCCAGTGACAGGCAAGAGCCCCACGAACCGCCGGTCACCAGCCAGCGCTCAATGCCGAAATGCTCACGGATGCGTTCAATATCTGCAATCAGATGCTGCGTGGTATTTTCGCGCAATTCTGCAATTGGTGTTGATTGTCCGGCACCGCGCTGATCGAAAGTAATGACGCGATAGGTATCAAGATCGAAGCTGGCAACCTGCTTGGCCGATACACCGGCGCCTGGTCCGCCATGCAGAAACACAGCCGGAATACCATCCGGATTGCCGTAATCGTAAACCGCAATTTCATGAATATCGCTGACTTTCAGACGAAAGCTGTCTCGTGCCTGACGCAGTTCTGCCACGGCCTGTCCTCCTGCTGCTGCTTGTTACAAACAGCACTCCATTACCCACTCTTGCGTCTGAATTGATTTGCCTCTTTGCGGCATTTATTTTTTAATTTCAGACGTGAAATTTATAGGCAGCGAACAGCTTTCAAGGCCAATGCAATTTCTGACTACCCATACCAAAATGGAATAGTTTTATCATTCATCGCATCAAATGGCCGGAAATCGTCGTTTTCAACAGCGTTCCATCTTGCAAAAACCTTTGATTTTTATGGGGAAATAAAAAACTCCGGCATTGCTGCCGGAGTTTTCAATCAGACTGAACCTTCTTCTTTAACGAAACAGGATCAGAGATTTTTCAAAAGTTGTCCACACGCCCCAGATAATCGGGATACCCACAGCAGCCCATGCAAGGGCAGCTTTGGCATCCAGCCCGCCTGTGCCAATGCCGAAGGAACCACTCGGCCCTGTCGCTTCAGCTTTGACTGCGGCCTGAAGTTTGGCAACTTCTGCATCCGACATAAACCACTTATCGCCCAGCGGTTTGATGAAGAAATTCGCTATCAGACCCAGTGTCAGCATACCGGCCAGAATATACATCGTATAATCATAGACCTGCGCGCGCGGCACACCGGCAGCAATCTGGAACTCACGGATATAATTCACCACGACCGGCCCGACGATCCCCGCCGTTGCCCATGCGGTCAGCAAACGCCCGTGAATAGCACCCACAAATTGCGTGCCGAAAATATCCGCCAGATAGGCGGGCACCGTGGCAAAACCACCGCCATACATTGACAGGATGATACAGACCATCACCACAAACAGCGTGACCGAACCCATATGCGCAGCAGTTGGCAGTAAGGTGTAGAGTACAATGCCAAGAGCGAAGAAAGTAAAGTAAGTGGCCTTACGGCCAAGACGGTCAGACAAAGAAGCCCAGAAGAAACGACCACCAATATTAAACAGTGAGATCAGTCCGGTAAAACCGGCAGCAATTGCTGCAATCGCAGCCTTCTGCTCTGTACTCAGCTCTGTGAAAGTCAGCCCTGCCTCACCGATCAGACGACCGCCGAAAATCTCCTGCAACATTGGTGATGCCATACCGATCACACCAATACCGGCAGAGACGTTCAGGCACAGCACTGCCCAGATCAGCCAGAATTGCGAGGTCTTATGCGCATCACGCAAATGCACATGGCGGCTGGTAATCATCGCTTTCTTAGTTTGCGGTGCCACCCAGCCTTCCGGTTTCCAGCCCGCTGGCGGAATACGGTAGCCGAAGGCACCGCCCATCATGAAGACGAAATAACCGGCAGCCATTACCAGAAAGGTCTGCCAGACGCCGACTGTTTCCGGCGTTTTAAAATGCTCCATCAACAGATCAGCCATTGGCGCACCGATCATAGCACCGCCGCCAAAACCCATAATTGCCATACCGGTCGCCATACCACGACGATCAGGGAACCATTTGATCAGTGTGGAAACCGGTGAAATATAGCCAAGACCAAGACCGATACCACCAATGAAACCGGCACCAACCCACATCAGCCATAATTGGTGGGTCATCACACCGATCGCGGCAATCACCATGCCGCCGCACCAGCAAAGTGCCGATACAAAACCTGCTTTGCGCGGCCCCACGCGCTCCAGCCAACCACCCCAGATCGCAGCAGAACAGCCAAGCAACACAAAGAACAGCGTATAGATCCAGCCCAGATCAGCCACACGCCAGTTACAGCTGGTGGTAAACAGGGCAGTCAGCAGGCTCATATCGGTACAGGCACCTGCCGCATCGCCGGTCAGCGCACGGCTGAGCGGCAGCCAGAATACGCTGAAACCATAAGCCATACCGATACATAAATGGATCGCCAGCGCCGCCGGTGGCACCAGCCAGCGGTTAAATCCGGGTTTGGCGATAATCCGCTCACGGTCGAGTATTCCCGGCCCGCTCAAACCGCCCAGTGTCTGATCTGTTGCGCTCATAACATAGTTCTCCCTTCTGCGGACGTGCCGCAGCCTGCCCATCTCCCGTGAGCATCCCCGATTGTCAAAATAAAAACGCTAAACCTGAAATATTTCAGCCGGACACAGGACTGTATCCGGCTGAAACTTGTTATGCATTTGGCCGTTTAATCAGTGGTGCCGCTTGCAACACCAGAGGATGTAACCCCTCTCCGCCTGCATCAATCAAATCAAACAATTGCGACCGCATACGCGGTTCCCAGAACATATTGATATGTTTGGCAACACCTGCCGCCTGATCAATCTGCGTCTGCGAACTAAAAAATGTGGCAATCTGCGATGCCATCATCGGAAGTCGGCTGCGATAAGTATGTTCACTCATAGCTTAGCTCACCGTATCCAAAGCTGTTTCAATATGGCGGCTGGCTTCGGAATGTTCGCGATATTCCTGCTGCCATTGTGTCGGGCCGTTGGATGCGCTGATCTGCACCGCAGTTACCTTATATTCCGGACAGTTGGTCGCCCAGTCCGAGAAATCGGTAGTCACCACATTGGCCTGTGTCGTCGGGTGGTGGAAGGTCGTATAGACCACACCCGGTGTCACACGGTCTGTAACCAGCGCCCGCAAGGTTGTTTCACCGGCACGGCTGGCGATTTTCACCCAGTCACCATCGCGCAAACCGCGCACTTCCGCATCATGCGGATGGATTTCCAGACGGTCTTCCGCGTGCCACGCCACATTTTCGGTACGGCGGGTTTGTGCACCCACATTATATTGCGACAGAATACGTCCGGTGGTGAGCAGCAACGGGAAGCGTGGACCTGAACGCTCATCAGTTGCCACATATTCGGTGCGCATGAACTTGCCTTTGCCGCGCACGAAATGGTCAATATGCATGACCGGCGTGCCGAGCGGTGCTTTGGCATTACATGGCCACTGCACGGAACCTTCACGTTCCAGCAATTCATAGGACACGCCCGCAAATGTCGGTGTGGTCATAGCAATTTCGTCCATGATCTGCGACGGATGCGTATAGTTCCAGTTCAGTCCCATCGCACGGGCCAGGTTCTGTGTCACTTCCCAGTCAGCATAGCCATTGGTTGGTGTCATCACTTTACGCACCCGGTTGATACGGCGCTCCGCATTGGTGAATGTACCGTCCTTTTCGAGGAAGGTCGAACCCGGCAGGAAAACATGAGCAAAATTGGCAGTCTCATTGAGGAACAAGTCCTGCACCACCACACATTCCATGGCTTCCAGACCGGCAGCCACATGGCGGGTATCCGGATCGGACTGCAGAATATCCTCACCCTGAATATAGATGCCCTTGAAGGTACCTTCTACCGCCGCATCCAGCATATTCGGAATACGCAGACCCGGCTCATCCTGCAGGATCACACCCCAGATATTTTCATAAATCTCACGAGTTGCAGGATCGGAGATATGACGATAACCCGGCAATTCATGCGGGAACGAACCCATATCGCAGGAACCCTGCACGTTGTTCTGACCACGCAGAGGGTTCACACCCACACCCTTGCGGCCAATATTACCGGTGACCATCGCGAGATTGGCAATCGCCATTACTGTGGTGGAACCCTGACTGTGCTCGGTTACACCAAGACCGTAATAAATCGCACCATTGCCGCCGGTTGCAAACAAACGGGCTGCGCCGCGTACTTCCTCCGCCGGAACACCGGTCAGCAGCTCCACAGCCTCAGGGCTATATTGCGGCTGGGAGACGAATTCCACCCAATCGCGGAATTCTTCATTCTCGCAACGCTCACGGATGAAAGCATCATCCTGCAGACCTTCCGTTACAATCACATGCGCCAGCGCGGTCATGATTGCCACGTTCGTGCCAGGACGCAGTGCCAGATGATGTGCAGCCTCAATATGCGGTGAACGCACCAGATCAATACGACGCGGATCAATCACAATCAGCTTGGCACCTTGGCGCAAACGCTTACGCAGACGTGAGCCGAACACCGGATGACCGTCGGTTGGGTTGGCACCGATCACCATCACCACATCGGAATGTTCAACACTGTCAAAATCCTGCGTACCAGCAGAGGTACCGAAAGTCTGGTTCAGACCATAGCCGGTCGGCGAATGGCAGACACGCGCACAGGTATCAACATTGTTATTGCCGAAACCAGCACGGATCAGTTTCTGCACAAGGAAGGTTTCTTCATTGGTACAGCGTGACGAGGTAATACCCCCGATGGAATTGCGCCCGTACTGGGTCTGCAAACGTTTAAACTCACTCGCCACACGGCCATAGGCTTCTTCCCATGACACTTCGCGCCAAGGATCGGTGATCTTTTCACGGATCATCGGTTTGAGAATACGGTCTTTATGATGGGCGTAGCCATAAGCAAAGCGGCCTTTAACACAGGAGTGGCCGCGATTGGCTTTACCGTCTTTATATGGCACCATACGCACCAGTTCTTCGCCGCGCATTTCCGCTTTGAAAGAACAACCGACACCGCAATATGCGCAAGTCGTGACTTTGGAATGTTCCGGCTGACCGATTTCGATCACCGATTTTTCTGTCAGCGTTGCCGTCGGACAAGCCTGCACACAGGCACCACAGGACACACACTCCGAGCCCAGGAAGCTCTCATGCATCCCCGGTGAGACGCGGGAGTTGAAACCACGCCCCTCAATGGTCAGCGCGAAAGTACCCTGCACTTCTTCACAGGCGCGGACACAGCGTGAGCAGACAATACATTTGGAAGGATCATAGGTGAAATACGGATTGCTCTCGTCTTTCGGCATCCATTTCGCATTCAGAGCACCGTCATTGCGGCCTTGCTTAAACACGTGGTTTGCGCCGTCCTGACCGTAACGCACGTCACGCAAACCTACAGCACCGGCCATATCCTGCAATTCGCAATCGCCATTGGCAGCGCAGGTCAGACAGTCCAGCGGGTGATCGGAGATATACAGCTCCATCACGCCTTTGCGTAAAGATTTCAAACGGCCGGTCTGGGTATGAACTACCTGCCCTTCCATCACCGGTGTAGTGCAGGAAGACGGCGTACCATTACGGCCTTCAATCTCCACAAGGCACAGACGGCAGGAACCGAACGCATCCACCATATCGGTGGCACAAAGCTTCGGAATGGCAATGCCGGCTTCCATCGAAGCACGCATGATTGAGGTGCCTTCCGGCACGGTCACCTGATTGCCGTCGATGGTCAGGGTCACCATTTTCTCAGAACGTGAAACAGGTGTGCCGTAATCGATTTCTTTAATTAAGCTCATCTTCTGTCACTCCTATTCCGCTGCCTGCACGAAAGACTGGCTTGTCCCGCGCGGACGAAAGTCCTCTTCAAAATGCGTCAGGGCACTCATCACCGGATAAGGGGCAAAACCGCCAAGCGCACAAAGGGAGCCGAACTTCATCGTCTGGCAAAGATCTGTCAGAACTTCGATCTGCGTATCGGTTTCTACACCCGCTGCAATTCTGTCGATCACTTCAACGCCGCGTGTCGAGCCGATGCGGCATGGGGTGCATTTCCCGCAAGATTCAATGGCACAGAATTCCATCGCGAACCGCGCCTGTTTCAGCATATCTGCCCGATCATCAAAGACCACCAGACCGGCATGACCGATCAGACCATCTTTGGCGGCAAAGGCTTCATAATCAAACGGCGTATCGAACAATGCGCGCGGGAAATAAGCACCCAGCGGTCCGCCGACCTGCACCGCCTTGACCGGCCGACCACTTGCGGTACCGCCACCGATATCATCAACAATCTCGCCCAGTGTCAGACCGAAAGCGGTTTCAAACAGCCCGCCATATTTAACATTACCAGCAATCTGCAACGGAATTGTACCACGGGAACGCCCCATACCAAAATCACGGTAATAGGCAGCGCCCTTGTCCATAATCACCGGAACAGAGGCCAGCGAAATCACGTTATTGATTACAGTCGGTTTGCCGAACAGGCCTTTATGGGCAGGCAATGGCGGCTTGGCACGCACCAGTCCGCGCTTACCTTCAAGGCTTTCCAGCAGAGCGGTTTCTTCACCGCAGACATAGGCACCGGCACCGGTACGCACTTCCATATCAAAGGCGAAACGCGAGCCAAGCACCGAGGCACCGAGAACGCCAGCTTTGCGGGCAATCTCAACAGCCTGTTCCATCATCGCAATCGCATGCGGATATTCCGAGCGCGTATAGAGATAGCCTTTGGTGGCACCCACAGCGATACCGGCAATCGCCATCCCTTCGATGAGAACGAAAGGATCACCTTCCATAATCATACGGTCGGCAAAAGTACCGCTGTCGCCCTCATCCGCATTACAGACAATATATTTGCGCGGGCTTTGGGTATCGTGAACCGTTTTCCATTTGATACCGGTCGGGAAGCCGGCACCACCACGGCCGCGCAGGCCGGAATCCGTGACCTGTGCCACAATATCCGCAGGCTGCATCGCGACTGCATTTTGCAGACCTTTCAGCCCATCATGGGCGCGGTAATCATCCAGCGACAAAGGATCGGTCACGCCACAACGGGCAAAAGTCAGGCGGGTTTGTTTTTTAAGAAACGGGATTTCTTCTGTCAGTCCCAGCGATAGCGGATGGTCTTTGCCCTCAAGCAACCCGCTGTCGAACAGCGAGGCCACATCAGCCACATCCACAGGGCCATAGGCCATACGGCCTTTGTCGGTTGCCACTTCAACCAGCGGCTCCAGCCAGACCATACCGCGGGAGCCGTTGCGCACCAGCTTGATATCCAAACCGCGTTTTACAGCTTCACCGGCAATCGCATTCGCAACTTCGTCGGCATCGAGTGCCAGAGCGGCGGCATCACAAGGCACATAAATTGTTACACTCATGCCCGTGCCTCCGCGATCATTCGTTCTGCCTTGCCTTCATTCAGGCGACCGATCAACCGGTCATCTACTTGCGCCGCAGGCGCACAGGCACACAGACCAAGACAATAAACAGCCTCAAGGGTGATTTTACCGTCGCCGGTTGTTTCACCCCAGCCAATACCGAGCAGCTTTTGCACCGCTTCTGCCACGCGGTCGCCGTCCATAGACTGGCAAGCCTCGGCGCGGCACAGGCGGATCACATGGCGACCGGCAGGCGATGCGCGAAAATCGTGATAAAAAGTCATGACGCCATGCACTTCCGCGCGCGAAAGATTCAGCGTTTCGGCAATCAGTGTCAGCGTTTCCGCCGGTACATAACCAAACTCTTCCTGTATGGCGTGCAAAACAGGAAGCAACGGGCCTTCGACAGCCTTATACTCATTGATAATCTCTATCGTCCGCGCAGCAATATCATTATTGGCTGAACGCTTCTGAGGACTGCCTGTATTTCTTGTATAAACTGAATTCGAGCCTGACATACCGTCAAAGTCTCCCGCAATAGTCATGTTTTCTGTTCCCCACCTTAGAACAGATCAAAGCTATAGCTCGAATTCAATAGGGCAATTCCGTCGATCAATAGAAAAAATCTATCAAGATAGCGGCATCATAATACGGGACAGAGCACGTGCTTCATGCAAAAGCGCAGCGATCAGCGGCGTATGCGGTTCACGTTGCGCAGCAATCAGCCCGACACTATGGCTGGCCTGCGGTTCAACAATCGGAATTGAACGGATCGGCTCGCTAAAGCCCAGAATTTGGGAAAGATTCAATGGCATAATGCTTGCCCACTTACCCGTGCGGATATGGGAAAACAGCACAATCATCGAATTGGACTCCAATGTCGGCTGTACAGTTATACCTGCCTGCGCCAGATGCTGATTAATAATGCGGCGGTTCTGCATATCGCTTGTCAGCAGACACAGCGGCAGCCCCCCCACTTCTGCCCATGTGACATTTTCACGCTCCGAAAACCGGCTCCCGACCGATGTAATCAGCTGATAGCTCTCACGATAGATCGGCACAGCGGTCACTTTGCCAAGCGGCTCATTATCCAGATAGCTGATTCCGGCATCAATATCGAAATTCTCCAGCGCCGCCAGCACTTCAACAGAGGTGCGGGAAATGACTGTAAAAGTCACATCCGGATGTTTTTCGCGAAAAGGCGTTGTCAGCTGAGAGACCATAGCCAGCGCTGTCGGAATTGCCGCAATACGGATATGCCCGCCAAGGCCGAAACGCGCCGCCCGCATCTCTTCTTTCATCGTGCGTGCATCACCGACAATACGCCTTGCCCACTCCAAAACACGCTGGCCTTCCGGTGTCAGCCCCTGAAAACGCGAACCGCGCTGTACCAGCATAACCCCCAGCATATCTTCAAGCTGACGAATACCGGCGGATAATGTCGGCTGGGTAATACCGCAATCTTCTGCCGCTTTGCCGAAGTGCTTTTCCCGCGCAAGCGCAATGAAATATTCCAGCTTGTCGATCATAGTGTTCCCCGTTATTTTCTGCACTGTTATATGCAAGATTATAAGGACGGTACAATCTGCCGTCTAAAATTAAGCCTGTTGCGACAGGCGGAGACAGCTTTTGGCCGATACCCAGCCCCGTAAAAAAACGCGACCGCATAAAAAGCTCATGATCCTGAGCGGCACCGCGATTGCTTTGGCTGTAACATGGGCCATTATCGAAATTCTCGACAAGGCTTTTCCGCCACCGCTGGAGGTTGTCCGCCAGACATCCAAAGAAGTGATGGATCGCGACGGTAATCTGCTGCGCGCCTTTGCTATTCCTTCCGGTCATTGGCGGCTTGCCACCACCCATAAAGATGTCGATCCGCAATTCATCGAAATGCTGATTGCCTATGAAGATCAGCGGTTCCGCGACCATGGTGGCATTGATCCGCGTGCCATGGGGCGTGCAGCGGTACAACTTGCCAGCCACGGACGCATTATCTCCGGCGGATCCACTTTGTCGATGCAGGTTGCCCGTCTGATTGAACCGCGCACAGAGCGCTCTTTCTTCGCCAAGTTCCGTCAGATGCTGCGCGCCGTGCAAATCGAGCGGCGTCTGTCGAAAGAAGAAATTCTCGATGCCTATCTGACGCTTGCGCCTTTTGGCGGTAATCTTGAAGGCATCCGTGCTGCGAGCCTCGCCTATTTCGGCAAAGAACCACGCAGGCTCACAACCTCGGAAGCAGCTTTGCTGATTGCCCTGCCGCAATTGCCGGAGCGCCGCCGTCCCGACCGTTATCCTGAAAATGCCCGCGCCGCCCGTGATCGGGTGCTCAACCGTTTAGCCGTTGTCTCCCTGATCGGTAATGATGAGGCAGACCGCGCCGCACATTTGGCCATTCCAAAGCGCCGCTTGGCCATGCCGGCACTTGCCCCGCATGTCAGCGAAGCCGCTCTGCGCAAAGATAGCCAAGCCAATGTGCATCATGTGACGCTCAAGCGCTCTGTACAGCAGGCGCTGGAAACCGTGGCAATGGATTCTGCCAAGCGCCTCGGGCCTAAAATCTCCGTGGCCATGGTGATGGCCGATGCAATCAGCGGTGACATTATCGGTGAAGTCGGCTCTTCGGATTATTTCGACTCCAGCCGCTCCGGCTGGATTGATATGACCAATGTTCAGCGCTCACCAGGTTCAGCACTCAAACCTTTCATCTTCGGACTGGCTTTTGAAGACGGTCTGGTAATGCAGGAAACCATTATTGAAGACCGCCCAACCAATTTCTCCGGTTATCGCCCGCGCAATTTTGATATGAGCTATCAAGGTGATGTGACAGTGCGTGAGGCGCTGCAACTCTCGCTCAATGTGCCGTCCGTCCGCCTGCTCGACAGTGTCGGCGCAACACGCCTGATGGTGCGGATGCGCCGTGCAGAGATTAAAACCACATTGCCACCGGGTGAAACTCCGGGGCTGGCCATTGGCCTTGGCGGGCTTGGCATCAGTCTCAAAGATCTGGTACAGCTTTACACCGGCCTGTCCAATCGCGGCAAAGCCTCTATCATTTCCAATGGTGTCGACGACCGTACCAAAGACGGCACCAATATCATTACCGCAGAGCCGCTGCTGCAACCCGCCGCCGCATGGCAGGTTGCCGATGTGCTGGCAGGCGTCAAACCACCGCTTGGTTCAATGCAGCGCGGCCTCGCCTATAAAACCGGCACCAGTTATGGCTATCGCGATGCATGGTCGGTTGGTTTTGACGGACGTTATGTTCTGGGCGTCTGGGTTGGCCGTGCCGACAATGGCGCTGTTCCGGGTTTGAGCGGTTATGGCTCGGCGGCGCCGATCCTGTTTGAAGCTTTTTCCAAATCCGGTGTCGGCTTCACACCACTCAGTCCTGCCCCCGTCGGCACCATGCGGTTGCGCCAGTCCGAACTGCCCGTATCCCTGCGCCGTTTCACACCATATCTCGCACCGCTTGTCAGTGCATCGGTACGGGAATCTCCGCCGCAAATCCTGTTTCCGCCGGAAGGTGCACGGGTTGAACTCTCCAACCAGCCTGACGGCAGCACCGCACCGCTGGCTTTGAAGATGCAGGGCGGCCGCGCACCGTTCATCTGGCTTGCCAATGGCAAACCGCTGGATAAAGCGTCACGCAAGCGTTCCGGCCTCTGGCAACCGGATGGTGCCGGCTATTCCACGCTGACTGTGATTGACGCTGTTGGTCGTGCCGCCAGTGTGCGCGTATTCATCGATTAAACCTAAACTCATATCCACATTTCATAACGCCCGTAATGCACCACGCATTGCGGGCGTTTTTTGTGCTGTTTTGAGCCGTAAAACCGATTCCGCATAGCTTGCACTTATTACGAAACGCACAATGCTAAATATAAACATATATTTATCTGCGATAGTTTTATTCGTAAATATCAAAAATTAAGCAAAAATATTCTAAAATTATCTTTTCCGTAGTCGAAACTTCCTTGTTATCAGACGCCATTCTGTGAAGAATATGATCACACAATCCGCCTGCCTCCGTTTGAGAGCAAACAGGTGAGAGATTGGTGAGGCAAAACAGTGAAGCGAAGGATCGCTTCCTGACGAATTTATAAGGAAAACAGCAATGTCGTTGTTAGATATCGCCCGCGTCAAAACTTTAATTTCGCGCCGCACCGGCATGAAAATGATGCTGCTTTCCGCTGTTGCCATGAGCGTTGCATTTGCTGCACCTCTGTCAGTTCAGGCTGCTGATCAGTCGATCAAAGTCGGCATTATGGGCGGCGAAGACGAGGATGTCTGGAAAGTTGTTGCTGAACAGGCAGCAAAAGACGGTCTCAAAATCGAAACCGTAATTTTCAATGACTACACCCAGCCGAATGAAGCGCTGGAGCGTAAAGAAATTGATGCCAACGCGTTTCAGCACGAGCCTTATCTGAATGAGCAGATCAAACAGCACGGCTATAAGATTTCCGTTGCCGGTTACACCGCTCTCTGGCCAATTGGCATCTATTCCCGCAAAGTTGAAAAGCTGGAAGATCTGAAAGACGGCGCTATTGTCGGCGTACCAAACGACCCTACCAATGAAGGCCGTGCCCTGCGCGTTCTTGAAAGCAAAGGTCTGATCAAGCTCAATCCAGATGCAGGTATTCTTGCAACCCCGATTGATATTGTTGAAAACCCGAAAAAGCTTGAAATCAAAGAACTGGATGCCGGTGTTGTCGGTCTTTCCATCGATGATCTTGATGCAGCCATCGTCAACAACAACTGGGCTGCAAAATCCGGTCTGGATCCTGTCAAGGATGCCATCGGCTGGGAAGCGAAGGAAAACAATCCTTACCGTAACTTCATTGCGATCCGCACTGAAGACAAGGATGCAGCTTGGGTGAAACCGCTTGTTGCTGCTTTCCACAACGAACCGGTGAAGGCAGAACTCGACCGCGCCTATAAAGGCACAGGCATCCCTGCCTGGGAATAAGAGCTACCCAACCAAGCTTAAACCGCGCATAGTAACGGTCCGGATTTATCCGGACCGTTTTGCACTCTGAGTATTGTCCTTTTTTGCACTTTGCTCCGATCATATTGCCTCAATTTAAAGAAAGAGCTCGAGGATAAAGTGAATACTTCAGCTCCAATAAAGAATGTGCAGCAAAAGCTGTCTTCCGCATCCGGCCAGCCTCCCGTGACCGATGACGAAGTTGTCAAACTCTCCAATATTAAACGCATGTTCGGCACGACACCTGCCGTCAATGATATTTCCCTCTCGGTCAAACGCGGCGAAATTCTCGGCATTATCGGCCGCAGTGGCGCCGGAAAATCGACTTTGATCCGCTGCCTTAACGGGTTGGAACAGCCGGACAGCGGCTCGGTCATCATTGAAGGTCAGGAAATCACCGGCCTTACCGAAAGCCAGCTGCAGCCGGTACGCCGTCGTATCGGCATGATTTTCCAGCATTTTAATCTGATGTCCGCCAAGACTGTCGCCCAGAATATTGCACTGCCGCTTAAAATTGCAGGCATTGCAAAATCCGAGCGTCAGAAAATCGTTGCGGAACTGCTGGAACTGGTCGGTCTGTCGGAACGTGCACAGCATTATCCGGCACAGCTTTCCGGTGGTCAGAAACAGCGCGTCGGCATTGCCCGCGCCTTAGCAGCCAAACCGAGCCTGCTTTTGTCTGATGAGGCAACATCCGCACTTGATCCGGAAACCACCCAATCCATTCTGGCACTGCTGAAAGACATCAATCAGCAGCTCGGCCTGACCATTCTGCTGATTACCCATGAAATGGATGTGATCCGCAAAATTGCCGATCGTGTGATTGTTCTCGACCACGGACAGATCGCCGAGCAAGGCCCTGTCTGGGAGGTTTTTGCCCGCCCGCAAGCAGAGACAACCAAAAACCTGCTGAAAATGCTGACCCCTGCTTTACCGGAGAGCATTGCCACGCATCTGACACAAGATCAGCGCTCTGCAGATGAAGCCATCATCCGCATCCGTATTTCCGGTGAAGCAGCCCGCAGACCGATCATCAATGACATCGCCTCGGCCTCCGGCCTCAATGCCCGTCTTGTTCATGGCGGTATTGATACGATTCAGGGAGAGCCTGTCGGCACATTATTCCTCGGCCTCCCCGCGCATGACCAGTCAGCCCTGCAAAAGGCTGTTGGTTTTCTGAAAACAATTTGTGATGAAACGGAGGTTGCCGGATATGTTTCAGTTCCTGACACCCGCAATGCTTGATCTGCTCTGGCGCTCTCTCGGCGAAACCCTGATCATGACCGGTTTCTCCAGCCTGTTCACATTGATTTTCGGCCTGCCGCTCGGCCTGCTGCTGATCCTGACAGATCGTAACGGCTTACTGCAAAATCTGCCCGTCAATCGCGTTGTCGGCGCGGTGGTCAATGCTTTCCGTTCTGTACCATTTATCATCCTGCTGGTCGCACTGATCCCGTTCACACGCCTGATTATGGGTACGGCGCTCGGCACATGGGCATCCATCGTACCACTGTCGATTGCTGCTATTCCTTATTATGCCCGTATGGCGGAAGTATCCTTACGCGAAGTTGATCACGGTCTGATTGAAGCAGCCCGCTCCATGGGTGCGAGCCGCTGGACGATTATCAAGGAAGTGCTGATACCGGAATCCATGCCGGGTCTGATTGCAGGCTTCACCGTGACAATCGTCACCCTGATCGGTGCCTCTGCTATGGCCGGTGCAATCGGTGCAGGTGGTCTGGGCGACCTTGCGATCCGCTATGGCTATCAGCGCTTTAACTATCCGATAATGGCGGCTGTTGTGGCAGTCTTGATTGTGATTGTCTGCCTGATCCAGTGGATCGGCGACCGTCTGGTACAAAAAGTCGATAAGCGCATTGTTAAGCGCTAAAGCATGTCTCCCAAAAGTGGACGCCGGTTTTGGGATAAAAAACATGCGCAAAAACAAAGGCCGGTTTTCACCGGCCTTTTTAATATCTTGCAAAATTATGTACGCTTTTCGTGAACCCCGACTTCAACCGTATTACCGTCGGGGTCAAAGACCAGAGCCGCGAAATATCCCATTTCTTTAGGCCCCTGATAGGACGGTGCACCGCTGTCACGTCCGCCGGACCTCAACGCTGCCTGATAAAACGCTTCAACCTGTTCCCGGCTCTTGGCACTGAATTTCAGATGCAGATGCTGTCCCGGTTTAAGCTCTGTCTCTTCAGCAGCATTACCTTTTGCAGCAATCACCCGCAAAAATGGCAGAGGACTGCGGGCATTACCGCTGACAAAAAACAGGTTCTCTGCCGTCTGCAACACCCTAAGCTCCAGTGCAGACATGCTGCCGGAGTAAAACTGATAGGATGCCGGAATATTCCGGCTCTCGAAGCCGATATGGTCAAATAAAGACATACCCAATAATATAGAGAGCTTCTACCATAAGAAAAGAGCCGCCGGATACTGAATCCTGCGGCTCTTTAACTTGCTATACCCGGCTAATATACGTACGCACAGTTACCGCGTACGGTTCAGACCATCTTTGGCAGGCTTATATTGCGGATCAAGCTGCACAGCACGGGCATAGGACGCCGCTGCACGCTTTTTATCGCCGCGATGTTCATAAACCAGCGCCTGATTAGCCCAGCTCTCAGCAACCTTGTCATCCAGCCCGATAGCCGTATTGAAATCATCAAAGGCATTATCGTAATCGCCGAGTGCCGCATAGGAAATGCCGCGGCCATTATAAGGCTCCGGTGCATTCGATTGCAGAGAAGCAGCAGCTGAGAAATCCTCAATCGCCTGTTTGTGCTGGCCACGTGCCTGATAGATCAGGCCACGATTGTGATAGGCGCGGCCATCCGTTGTATCCAGCTGGATTGCACGGTTGAAATCTGTCATCGCCTCGTCCAGACGCCCTGCTTGACGATAGACATTACCACGGCCGATATAGGCGGCATCATATTGCGGATTGATCTGAATGGCTCGTCCATAATCCTGCACCGCAGCAGCATCATTCTTCAGATAGCGCTGAATGAGCGCACGGTTGGCATAGGCCTGATAATAATTCGGATCGAGCTGGATCGCCGTATCAAAATCCTTCATCGCCTCGCGATAGCGCCCTGCCTTACCATAGGCAGAACCACGCACATTATAGCTTTCAGGATTACGTGGATTGCTTTGAATAACAGTCGTCAGTGAGCCGATATTCTCGCTGGAGCCTTGCGCCAGATCAACCGGCGTCAGAATGGAGTTGGAAGTGCTCTGACAACCTGCAAGAGCCAATACAGCGCAGGACGCTGCGGCCAGCAGCATATTACGCCCAAACCGGCGCGGTTCTTGTCGCGTCAGACTTACACTTACCAAAGATGCCATTCATGCACTCCTCAAAAGCAGTCTACCAACGCTCTGACCAGAGGCGACAAACCGCATATTATATCTCAAGGCTGGCGTGGACGATGATCGCCTCTTGCCCGACAGCTTTGCCCCGCCATACAGAAAAAAGGCGGAAGCGAATATTCGCCCCACCTTAAAGCTGTTTTTCAGCGATGCAAATATATTGGCATGGTCAAGTTTTACAATAAAGCTACACATTTCACTAGTTACCGTGAACAAGTGAAAAAGCACTGCAAAAATCAATGACACATAAAGCAAAACGCACGATCCGGAGACCATGCGCTGCTTAATCAGTATATCTGATCAGTAACCATGCAGCAGACAGCTACAGGTTTGGTCTGATTAACGAGCCGCTACGCGACTTGTTACTTAGCGGGCCGCTACGCGACCGCCGCCTACCAGACCTTCACGCTGTGCGCGCTTACGAGCCAGCTTGCGTGCACGGCGAACGGCTTCTGCCTTTTCGCGAGCGCGCTTTTCAGATGGCTTTTCATAATGGCCGCGCATTTTCATTTCGCGGAAAATACCTTCACGCTGCATCTTTTTCTTAAGAGCGCGGAGAGCCTGATCAACATTATTATCGCGTACGAGTACCTGCACGTGTAATCCCGTTCCGTTTCAGTTAGATTTTTCAGTTTAGCCTGAAGGCATCGGTGAGCCTCGAAGACAACTCAGTCTGGCAGTTCCGCTAGGGAGCCGTCTGATGGCTGGAAATCTTAAGACTTCGCAACGGCCTTCCGATGCAAATTCGAGTGCCGTTTAACAGTATCCGGCGCAATTGTCCACACGGAATCCGCAAGAGTGCCCCTGATCAGGCCTTATCAACCTCATTATTGCAGTTTTTACCGCAAAAATCACGTTTTATTTAGATTTTCCGGTGGCCGGACAGGGTTGTTTTTCTTTCACAATAGCAAAAAATCCAGACCATTTTGCCAGAGATTCTCTGTCATTTATTTACGTTCCGGCTGTGCGAAACGCAGTGAGTCCTTCGCCCGTTTACAAGTAAGAAATCCTGACCGGCTTTTGCAGTAATTCTGCAAACAAAAACCACATGATACGCCATAACCCGTCGTAAAATGGCAAAGTCAGTGTCGGCATATGGTTTATCTTTGATGGAAACGGCGGAAAAAATCTTCCGCCCCCACAAAGGGGACATTATGCGTAAGTTTTCAGTATTTGCAGTTGCCCGTGAAGCACTGCGCGGAAATAAAGGCTGGGAGCCGCAATGGGCTTCACCGGAACCGCGTGCCAGCTATGATGTGATTATTGTCGGCGGCGGCGGCCACGGTCTGGGTGCTGCCTATTATCTGGCCAAAGAGCACGGCATTACCAATATTGCAGTACTGGAAAAAGGCTGGATCGGCGGCGGCAATACCGGCCGCAACACCACCATCATCCGCTCCAACTATCTCTATGAAGAGAGCATGAATATCTATGAGCATTCGCTCAAGATGTGGGAGAACCTGTCACAGGACCTCAACTACAACGTAATGTTCTCACCGCGCGGCGTGCTGATGCTGTCGCATAATATCCATGACAAGCAGTCCTTCCAGCGTCACGTCAATGCCAACCGCCTCTATGGTATCGACAATGAATGGCTGACACCGGAGCAGGCTAAGGCCTATTGCCCACCGTTGAATATTTCACAAAACTCCCGCTATCCGATCAATGGTGCTGCTTTACAGCGCCGCGGCGGTGTTGCCCGTCACGATGCGGTGGCGTGGGGCTATGCCCGCGCGGCCTCTGACCGTGGCGTGCATATTATCCAGAATTGTGAAGTGCTCGGTATTCGCCGTAATGCGGACGGCAGTGTCAGTGGCGTTGAAACCAATCGCGGCTTTATCGGCGCCAAAAAAATCGGCGTTTCCGCTTCAGGCCACTCCTCTGTCATCATGAATATGGCCGATGTACGTGTGCCCCTGCAAAGCTCCCCGTTGCAGGCACTGGTTTCCGAACCGATGAAACCGATTGTGCCATGCGTGGTCATGTCCAATGCGGTTCATGCCTATATTTCCCAGTCGGACAAGGGCGAGTTTGTCATCGGCGCGGGCACAGACCAGTATAATTCCTATTCGCAGACCGGCGGCTTGCAGATTATTACCCATACGCTGGATGCGATCTGTGAACTGTTCCCGATGTTCCGCCGCGTAAAAATGATGCGTCAATGGGGCGGTGTCACCGATAACACCATCGACCGCGCTCCGATCCAGAGCAAAACGCCCGTGCAAAACCTGTTCATCAATGCGGGTTGGGGCACCGGCGGCTTCAAGGCAACACCGGGTTCCGCCCATCTGTTCGCCCATCTGATCGCCCGTGGTGAACCCCATGCACTGGCTGCCGGCTTTACACTCGATCGCTTCCGCACCGGCCGTCTGATCGACGAAGCCGCTGCTGCCGCTGTTGCGCATTAAATAAGGATATTTGTCATGTTACTGATCCATTGTCCTTATTGCGGCGAAGACCGCTCGGAGTTGGAATTCCGTAATGCGCATGATGCGCATATTGCCCGCCCGACCAATATAACCGAGCTTTCGGACGAGGAATTTGTTGAGTTTCTCTATTGGCGCGACAATCCCAAAGGTGTGATTTTTGAACGCTGGCGGCATATTCACGGCTGTGGCCGCTTCTTCAACGCCGCGCGCGACACCGTGAGCGACCGTTTCCTCCTCACCTATAAAGCCGGAGAGCCGAAACCGGATCTGAGCCAAATCGTACAGACAAACAGTGTTGCGGCCAAGGAGAGTGGTAAATGAGTGGCTCAAAACGCATTGCCGGTAAAGGCCGACTGACACCGGCCAAAACCGCCCGTTTCACCTTTGACGGCAAGACTTATACAGCATTGGCAGGTGATACCGTTGCCTCGGCACTGCTTGCCCATGACATACACCTGATCGGACGTTCATTCAAATATCATCGTCCGCGCGGTTTCCTGTCCGCAGGGCCGGAAGAGCCGAATGCGCTGCTGGATATCTCCCGCGACAAAGCCCATCGCCAGCCGAATGTGCGGGCAACCGTACAGGAAGTCTTCGACGGTATGCATTCAGAATCGCAGAACCGCTGGCCGTCTTTGTCTTTCGACATCGGTGCGGTGAATGATCTGTTCTCGCCTTTCTTTGGTGCAGGCTTCTACTACAAGACTTTCATGTGGCCGAGAAAGGCGTGGGAGAAGGTCTATGAACCGATCATCCGTCGTGCTGCGGGTCTGGGCGTTACGCCAACAGAACCTGATCCTGACCGCTACGCAGGCCGCTATGAGCATTGTGATGTGCTGATTGTTGGCGCAGGCGTGGCGGGTTTAAGTGCTGCGCTTGCTGCCGCACGCACCGGTGCCAAAGTTATCCTCTGCGACGAACAGCCGGAGGTTGGTGGTGCCCTACACCACGAGAACGGCACCAAGATCAATGGTGAAGACGGTTTTGTCTGGGCGCAGGTCACAGCGGCAGAACTCAATGCCATGCCGAATGCGCGCGTTCTCACCCGCACCACGGCCTTCGGCTATTATAACCATAATTTCGTAGCTCTGGCCGAGCGGGTCACCGATCACATTGCATTGCCGGAGAAGAACACCGCGCGTGAACGTCTGTGGCAGGTGCGTGCCAAGCGCGTCATTCTCGCCAACGGCTCCATTGAACGCCATATGGTGTTTGCCAATAATGACCGTCCGGGGGTTATGCTGGCTTCGGCTGCCCGTACCTATCTCAATCATTTCGGCGTGGCTGTCGGCTCACATGTCGGTGTTTTCACCGCCCATGACAGCGCCTATGAAGCTGCCTTTGATCTGAAAAATGCAGGCGTTGATATTCCGGTGATTGTCGATGCCCGCGCCCATCCGGGTGAAGCTGTGCTGGCAGAAGCCCGCCGGTTGAACATTCCGGTTCTGACCAATCATTGTGTGCTGAGTGTTGGCGGCAAGCTGCGGGTCAAATCCATGACTGTTGCCACCAACGGTGCGAAGTCAGGCCGCAAATACACCATTGATGCGCTGATCACCTCCTCCGGCTGGACACCGTCAGTGCATCTGTTCTCGCAATCGCGCGGCAAACTGCGCTTTGACGATGCCAAACAGCGTTTTCTGCCAGATGTTTACGCACAGGATTGCATCTGCGTCGGCACCTGTAACGGCACCGACGATCTGCAGACGGCCATTGATGAAGCCCTTGCAGCAGGCACATCTGCCGGACTTGCCACCGGTGGCAAAGCTTCCGCAACCACCACTGTCAATGCAACAACAGCCTATAGCTGGAGCGGTGGCATGGTCGGCACGACAGCCGGTGCTGGCCCTGACAGAAATGTGAAGGCGTTTATCGACTTCCAGCATGATGTCTGCGCCAAGGATATCCGCAATGCCGTGCGCGAAGGTATGCACTCTATCGAGCATATCAAACGTTTCACGACCAATGGCATGGCATCCGATCAGGGTAAAATGTCCAATATGCACGGGCTGGCGATTGCCTCGGAAGCGCTCAACAAGCCAATCCCGCAGGTCGGTCTTACCACCTTCCGCCAGCCTTATACGCCGGTGACCTTCGGCACACTCATCAACTCGTCCCGCGATCATCTGTTTGATCCGGCACGCCAGACTGCACTGCATCAGTTTGAAGTGAAAAACGGCGCGGTTTATGAGGATGTCGGCAACTGGAAACGTGCATGGTATTATCCGCAGGCCGGTGAAACCATGCATGATGCAGTGTCCCGCGAATGCAAAACTGTTCGCGAAGTGGCCGGTATCTTTGATGCCTCCACCTTGGGTAAAATCGAAGTTGTGGGGCCTGATGCCGCCGAGTTCCTCAATCTGATGTACACGAACGCATGGGATACGCTGAAACCGGGTCGTTGCCGCTATGGGATCATGACCGGTGAAGACGGTTTTGTTATGGATGACGGTGTGGTCGGTCGCATGGCACATGACCGTTTCCACGTCACCACCACAACCGGTGGCGCACCACGTGTTCTCAATCATATGGAAGATTATCTCCAGACCGAATTCCCGCATCTCAATGTCTGGCTGACCTCCACCACCGAACAATGGGCAGTGATTGCCGTTCAGGGGCCAAAAGCCCGTGAAATCATTGCGCCATTTGTTGAAGGCATTGATATTTCCAACGAAGCCTTCCCGCATATGAGTGTGGCAGAAG
Source organism: Bacillus subtilis (assembly GCA_021733665.1). Taxonomy (GTDB): domain Bacteria; phylum Pseudomonadota; class Alphaproteobacteria; order Rhizobiales; family Rhizobiaceae; genus Pseudochrobactrum. Next base: position 90,035 of record JAHREI010000007.1, on the reverse strand, counting down.
GTAAATTCTACGGTGTGCCGACACGTCTGTTCCGCATGTCCTTTACGGGTGAGTTAGGCTTTGAAATCAACGTCCCTGCCGATTACAGTCAGTCTGTGCTGGAAGCTGTCTGGGAACGTGCGAAAGCCATGGGCGCCTGCCTCTATGGCACAGAAACCATGCACGTTTTGCGCGCGGAAAAAGGCTATATCATTGTCGGTCAGGATACAGACGGCACTCAGACCCCACATGATGCAGCGGTAGGCTGGGCTGTTTCCAAGAAGAAAACTGACTTTGTCGGCATTCGCGGTATGCGCCGTCCCGATCTGGTGGCGGAAGGCCGCAAACAACTGGTCGGCCTGCTGACCAAAAATCCGAATACAGTGCTGGAAGAAGGTGCGCAGATCGTTGCCGATCCGAACCAGCCAAAACCGATGAAAATGCTCGGTCACGTCACCTCTTCCTACTGGTCGTCCAATCTTGGCCGTTCCATTGCTATGGCTGTGGTGCATGACGGATTTAATCTGCACGGCAAAACTCTGTTCGTGCCGATGCTGGATCGTGTGATTGAAGTTGAAGTAACCGGCCCCGTCTTTATTGACGAAAAGGGAGAGCGCCTGCATGTCTAAGTCCGAAGCAATCGCACAGCGCATCACAGTTCTGGGCAACAGCCGTGCCGGTAACGGTTCGGTGCAAATCACTCCGGCAGAACCGGCGGAGCGTATTTCACTCCGTGCCCGTACCAATGATCTCGCCGACCTGTCCAAAGCCCTTGGCGTCACTCTGCCGCAAAAGCCGAAACACAGTGCCACCAAAGGCAAACGCTCAGCACTTTGGCTCGGGCCTGACGAATGGCTGGTGATTGATACCGGCGGGCAATCACCTTTTGCGGATTTGCAAGGTGTTGAAACCTTACATGCCGCAACGGATGTATCCCACCGTAATATCGGCATCCTCATTTCCGGCGAAGGTGCAGAGGCAACCATCAATGCCGGTTGCCCGCAGGATCTGTCACTGTCGGTTTTTCCGGTTGGTGCGGCAACTCGCACGATTTTCGGCAAGGCCGAGATTGTGCTGTGGCGCCTGTCTGAAACCGAATTCCGGCTGGAATGCTGGCGCTCCTTTGCACCCTATGTTTTCGGACTATTGAGTGAAGGCGCATTGGACGCAGCCGTCTGAGAATACTCTCAACGTCCTGAAACTGTCATAATTCCACTTTAAGCACCGCGTCTTTCATAAAGCGCGGTGTTTTTATTTGAGCAAAGATCAATAGCTTTAATGTGATTGTTCATTTACAGCGGAGCGCTCTAAAGCATCTTCTGCGCCGCATTATCCTGATTTATTTTAACAAGCACCTGTTCATGACCATTCAAAAACGCCTCATCATCAATTTTACCGGTTATGAGGGTCTTCATCCCAAAGCTGTCCGTGTGCGCCATCGCAAGATTATGAGCGACTTCGACAAGCTATGGGGTACAAAAACTGCAATATCACCGATGATCGACACCGATCACGGCAGCGGTGTCATGCAAGTTCGTACGCAAGGTGAGAACTGGGAAACGCAAAGCGAATTCTGCCAGTTCGGAACAGCCGATATTTTTGACGATTATGCAGCGCGTTCCCTGCCGCATCGTTTGTTTGCCGGCAGCTGCGCTTTTCTGAACATTCTCTTCACCGGCACATTATGGCGTTATGGCCGCACCAGCTGGCGCTTCGTGATGTTCTTCCTGTGGCCGTTTCTGATGGTGCTGGCTATGCTGGCTTTAACGCTCGGCATCACCGCGGCGCCAGTACTGGCAGGCTTTTCAGCTTTACATATGCTCTGGTCACTGCCGCTGGCGCTTGGCATTTGCTACGGACTGATACGGGCACTGGATGAAAAACTCTTCATCTCCTATCTGCTCGACGACTGGTCTGCCGCCTATGACCGGATTTATGACAACAGCACTAAACTGCTGGAACGCAAACAAATCTTTGCACAAATGCTTGCAGAAAAATTGCGTGGCAGTGATGCGGACGAAGTTATCATCATGGGGCATAGTCTCGGCACTGTACCAGCGATTGAAGCGCTGGCTGAGGTCTGGCTCACAGAACCGGAACTCCTGCGCAAGCAGCCGGTCTCTTTGCTTGCCGCCGGTTCCTGCCTGTTGATGATTGCCCTGCACCCGCGCGCGAAAACCCTACGGGAAGATGTACGCGTGCTGCTTAATGACAGTCCGGTTTTCTGGGCAGAATTTCAGGCTCTGACGGATATTATTCATTTTTATAATTCAGAACCTGCCAAGGCACTAAAAATTCAAACGAATAATCCACCGCTGATCAGCCATATCCGGTTCAAACACATTCATTCCCCTGCCCGTTACAAACAGGCTAAGGGCAATTTCTTCAAAATGCATTTGTTGTTTATTTCCGGCAGTCAGAAGAAACATGCCTATGATATCGGCATGTTCCTGCAAGGGCCATTTGCGCTCAAAACCCTGCTGACCGAGTATCCTGATCGGCCAGCACCACTTGAAGAAATCAGCCATAAAAAAGCCCGCTAAAAGCGGGTTTTTTTATTATTCAACGGGCGGAACGACGGCAATGGTGAGCCACCGCGCGGTGAGAGCAGGTTTGACCATACCCTCCACTTCCAGTGTCACATCATAATGATTGACCACACGACCGGAAGGACGGATATCGGCATCAGCCAGTTTGAAACGGGCGCGGACACGGGTGCCGGTTTTAACCGGCGACATGAAACGCACACTGTCAAAACCGTAATTGATGCCCATGGTTGCGCCCTGCAGCATCGGCAGTGCTTCAAAAGCCAAAGTCGAGAGCAATGAAAGCGTCAGAAACCCATGGGCGATTGTGCCGCCGAAAGGTGTTTCTGCCGCACGTACAGGATCGACATGAATATATTGATGATCGTCCGTTGCATCCGCAAACTGGTTGATCATTTCCTGTGTCACCACCCGCCACTCGGAGCAGCCGATTTCTGTGCCGATCGCTTCACGCAGCTGATCCAGAGTGATCGCATCTTTCATTGCTATAGACCTTTATGATGGATTCGCACTTTCAGAGAATGTTATTCTCTATCTCTTTCCAGCTGCTATAAACCGCTTTTGCACCTTTTTCCAAAAGCTTTTCCGTGTGTCCCGCATAAGTATGTCCGCCACCGGTATAACCGATTGCTGTCATACCCGCTGCAACCGCACCTTCCACGCCGAAAGGTGAATCTTCAAACACCACACACCGTGCCGGATCAGCACCGAATTTTTCAGCTGCAAACAGAAACAGGTCCGGTGCCGGTTTACCGCGTTTCACCATTGTTGACGAATAAAGTGCACCGTCAAAAGCATTGATCAAACCAGTCTTTTCCAGACTAAAGACAATACGCTGCGGTGAAGAAGAAGAGGCCACGCAGCTACGGGTTTTCAGGCGCTCCAGCACACCGGCAATGCCGTCACACGGCTGCAAGGCTTCAGAAAACACACGGTGCGTTTCCGGCCAGATATCATCCTGCGCCGCATCCGGCAGATAATGGCCGGTCAGGTCACCGATCAGGCGAATAATATCTGCCTGTTTCATTCCCACACCTTTGGCTACCGTGCCGTCAGGAATTGGCATATTATGACGGGCATAAACATTATGAAAAGCCAGTGCTGCCAGTGGTTCACTGTCAACCAACACACCGTCACAATCAAAGATCACGAGATCCCATTCAGGCTTTTTTACGCTATCCGGCACTCTAACCACTCCTGCTCTGTCATGCCGCACTGATGCAGCCTTTATCTTATTGATCTTTAATCTAGAGCGGTTTACGCCCATGTTAAACTATGCTGCTCGCTCTAGCTTCTTAGTGGTCGCATTATCACGGCCATCAAGTTGTTCCAACTTGACTGCGAAATGCTCTGGTCTTTATTACGTGTCATTATCAGGCGGGTCTCACTCCCGCAAAACACAATCCGCGGAGAAAAATCATGGCCACCAATGTCGCTCTCACCGGCTTAGCACGCGATATGAAAGCCCGCGCTGATACCGGCAAGCCCATCCGCATCGGCCTGATCGGTTGCGGCGAAATGGGAACCGACATTGTTACCCGTGTTACCCACATGCCGGGCATCGAGATAGGCGCCATTTCAGAAAACAATCCTGAACGCGCCCTCAAAGCCGCTGAAATTGCCTATGGTGAACAGGGTCATGCCCGCGCTGTTGATACCGGCTCTGATCTGAGTCTTGCGCTCGAAGCCCGTAAAATTGCTGTTACTGATAATGCAGACCTCATTCTCAATGACGACCGGATTGATGTTGTAATTGATGCAACCGGTATTCCGGCAGTCGGTGCGGAAATCGGTCTGCGTGCGATGGAGCACGGCAAGCACCTCGTAATGATGAATGTTGAAGCTGATGTGACAATCGGCGCTTATCTGAAAAGTGAAGCAGAACGCCTTGGTGTGGTCTATTCGCTCGGCGCCGGTGATGAGCCTTCCGCCTGTATGGAGCTGATCGAATTTGTTACCGCTATGGGTCACCCTATTGTTGCCGCCGGTAAAGGCAAGAACAATCCGCTCAATATTGATGCGATCCCGGATAACTACATCGAAGAAGCCACCCGCCGTAACATGAATGTGCGCCTGTTGGTGGAATTTGTGGACGGCTCCAAAACCATGGTGGAAATGGCAGCGATTGCCAATGCCACCGGCTTAGTGCCGGACAAGGCCGGTATGCACGGCCCTGCGGCCACACTGGATCAGCTCTCCTCAACACTCATCCCTGAAAAAGACGGCGGCGTGCTCTCCCGTGTAGGTGTGGTTGATTACACGATCGGCAAGGGCGTGGCACCGGGTGTATTTGTCGTTGCCGACATGTCCCACCCACGCATTACAGAGCGCATGGAAGACCTGAAAATGGGCAAAGGTCCTTATTTCACCTTCCACCGCCCGTATCACCTGACCTCGCTGGAAGTCCCCCTCACCTGCGCCCGCGCAGTGCTGTACGGCAAAGCCGATATGGTGCCGCTGAGTAAACCGACAGCGGAAGTTGCGGCTGTTGCCAAGAAAGATATGGCAGCGGGTGAAACACTCGATGCAATCGGTGAATATTGCTACCGCGCATGGATCATGACGGCTGGTGAAGCACGCAGCGCCAAAGCCATTCCATGCGGAATGCTAACCGGTGCAAAAGTGTTGAAGCCGATCAAAAAGGGTGAACTTATCACCTATGACAATGTCGCTTTGCCAGCCGGTTCCCGCCTTGCAGAACTACGCGCCCGTCAGGACAAGCTGGTTTACGGCGTTTAAACGACAGTAACCTGCCCCTGAATTTGTTTTCAGGGGCAGGAACTCAGTCACTCTTATCATCATCAGTAATATAATAAGCGATCGGCGCTGTTATAATCTGAGCGGCCACATCTGAGATGATGCCCTTCTCTTTCGCTTCATCAGGCAGCAGAAATTTCCGGTCATTTTCACTTGAAAGCAAGGTGCTGATCTCAGCATCTGAATACCGGCTGCACTCTTTATAAACTTCTGTAAATTGTTCGATATAACCCTTCAGATTGCGGCCTGCTGTCATGAAATGATCAGGCTGAAAAGCCCCCTGTTGAGGAGTAATGGAAGGCGGATGCATAATAAAACGCCCGCCTTTACGAGACTGGCGGTCTTTGGCTCCACAAAAAATCATCGTTGCAGAAGACATCACCGTCGACAGGTTCACCGTTGTGATCGGGATGTGCGAGCTTTTGACAGCCCAATACCCCGCATAGCCACTATCCATATCCCCGCCATAACTGCTGATATAGAGATAGATATTTTCCAGTTTTTTATAATTCACATTCAGACTATCGATGACCTGTATCAGCTCAGTGACACTTTTCGTATTCACACCGGCCGTAAAATAGACTTTTGCCACAGTGACATTTTCAAGCACTTTCTCATCCTGAGGCATGGTGTTTTTCAGCTCAGCTTGCGCCGTCGTCCCCGTTATCAAAAACAGGACTGTTGCCTGTAAAATCCGCTGATATTTTTTCACATCCGCCTCATGTCACAAATGAAAATGTCCGGCATTGAAGCGCAGATCAGCAATCATCAAAATCCCAATTAATTGGGAGGAGCGGACAGATTTTTAGAAACCGGAATCTATCCGTGAACAAGCCGTTCCAAACCTTTAATGACACGAGTATTTCACATCAAAACGAACACAATCCGATCTGAAATCAGCATTAAACATTTATAAAACAACAATAAAAAAGGCGGCCCGAAAGCCGCCTTTTCTCTAATTCATTCAAGAACACAGTTTAATCCAGTGCCTTGACGATATTTTCAACCATCTTCTTCGCATCAGCAAACAGCATCATCGTGTTGTCACGGAAGAACAATTCATTCTCAACACCGGCATATCCTGAGCCCATGCCCCGCTTGATAAACAGCACCGTTCCGGCCTTATCCACATCGAGAATAGGCATACCAAAGATCGGAGACTGCGGATCGGTTTTAGCCGCCGGATTGGTCACGTCATTCGCCCCGATCACGAAAGCCACATCGGCCTGTGCGAATTCAGAGTTGATATCTTCCAGTTCAAAGACCTCATCATAAGGCACATTAGCTTCTGCCAGCAGCACGTTCATATGCCCCGGCATACGGCCTGCCACCGGATGAATGGCATATTTGACCTCAACGCCTTCTTCCTTCAGCTTGTCAGCCATTTCACGCAGCGCATGCTGTGCCTGAGCCACCGCCATACCATAACCTGGTACGATGATAACTTTGGCAGCATTTTTCATGATGAAAGCCGCATCATCTGCCGAGCCCTGCTTGATCGGACGCTGCTCGACTTCACCCGCTGCGCCAACAGCAGATGTATCACCGCCGAAACCACCAAGGATTACGGAAATGAACGAGCGGTTCATGCCCTTACACATAATATAAGACAGGATCGCACCAGAAGACCCAACCAGCGCACCGGTGATGATCAGCGCCAGATTGCCCAGCGTAAAGCCGATACCCGCTGCGGCCCAGCCGGAATAGGAGTTGAGCATTGACACAACCACCGGCATATCCGCGCCGCCGATCGGGATAATGATCAGCACGCCGAACAACAGCGACAGCACCACAATTGCCCAGAACACCAGATAGCTCTCGGTCATTGCCAGCACCACAACCAGCACCACAATAGCAATAAACAGTGCCGCATTGATGATATGACGCGACGGCAGCATGATCGGCTTACCCGACATACGGCCATCCAACTTGAGATAGGCAATAATAGATCCGGTAAAGGTAATCGCACCGATAGCCACACCGAGTGACATCTCCACCAGCGCCTGCGCGTGGATAGTGCCGACTTCACCAATGCCAAAAGAATGCGGTGAATAGAGAGCCGCAGCGGCCACCATCACGGCTGCAAGACCAACCAGCGAATGGAAAAATGCCACCAGCTGCGGCATGGCTGTCATCGCAATGCGCTTGGCCACAACGGCACCGATACCGCCACCGATTACCAAACCTAATACAATCAGCGCTAAGCCGTTAAAGGACGGCTGTGCCAGCACCAGCGTCGTAACAATGGCAATGCCCATACCGAGCATGCCGTAAAAATTGCCCTGACGACTGGTCGTCGGATGAGAAAGCCCGCGCAATGCCAGAATAAACAGCACGCCGGAAACGAGATAAAGAAAGGCTGCCAGATTAACACTCATATCCAAGCCCCTCACTTATCTTTTTTCTTATACATGGCGAGCATGCGTTGTGTGACCAGAAAGCCACCAAAGATATTGACGCTGGCCAGCACCAGAGCAACAAAGCCAAAACCGGTTGCCCATCCGGACAGGGAAAGCCCGACGGCCAGAAGCGCGCCGACAACAATCACCGAGGAAATCGCATTGGTCACCGCCATCAAAGGCGTGTGCAAAGCAGGTGTTACCGACCAGACCACGTAATAACCGACAAAGATCGAGAGAACAAAAATCGCCAGCTGAAATACAAAAGGATCAATCACGCCACCGCTGGCAACATGCACAGCATTGCTGATTGAATCTGAGCTGCCCAGACCTTCCGCGGCCTGACGCAGATTTTCAACGGCTTTATCGAGACCGCCCAGTGCCTCATTCAAAGAATCCGCACTCATGCCTCATCTCCCTTATTTCCGGCTTCTGTTCCGGCCTTCTTGCGCGCAGTGGTTTTAGTTGCCGGTTTTGCCGTCTCTTTAGCTGTTACCGGCTTCTTCGGCGCAGCTTTTTTCACCGGCGCTTTCTTTGGTGCAGGCTTGGCTGCGGCTTCTGGCTTCATGACCGGTTCAGCTTTTTCCGCGACAACAGCCACATTGGCAAATGCCGGATGCACAATGGCTCCCTGATGGGTCAGTGCCGTTGCTTTAACGAGTTCATCCTCAAGATTGATGTCAACCTGTTTGGTCTCTTTGTCGATCAACGTCTCAAGGAAAGCGAACAGATTGCGGGCATAAAGCTGCGAAGCAGATGCAGCAATCCGACCGGCCGTATTCATATGACCGATGATTTTCACACCATCTTTTGTCGTCACCTGTCCGGCAACAGCACCTTCCACATTGCCCCCGCGTTCAACTGCGAGATCAACCAGCACAGAACCCGGCTTCATACTCGCAACCATCGCCGCACTGACCAGCTTTGGTGCAGCACGTCCCGGAATAAGCGCTGTGGTGATCACAATATCCTGCTTGGCAATATGATCAGCCACAAGTGCGGCCTGCTTTGCCTGATAGTCTTTCGACATTTCCTTGGCATAACCGCCGGCGGTTTCAGCCGCTTTGAACTCTTCGTCCTCTACAGCGACAAACTTAGCCCCAAGCGAGGCAACCTGCTCTTTCGCTGCCGGACGCACGTCGGTCGCCGTGACCACTGCACCGAGACGCCGTGCAGTCGCAATTGCCTGCAGACCGGCAACACCCGCCCCCATGACAAAGACTTTAGCAGCAGGTACAGTACCCGCAGCCGTCATCATCATCGGCATTGCACGGTCATATTCTGACGCTGCATCAATCACCGCCTGATAACCGGCAAGGTTAGCCTGTGAAGACAGCACGTCCATTACCTGCGCACGGGTAATACGCGGCATGAATTCCATCGTAAAAGCCGTCAGGCCAGCCTGTGCGATCGCTGCAACGCTATCCTCATGACCATAAGGATCGAGCATTGCGATCAGCACCGCACCGGTCTTGTAATTTTTCAATTCGGTCTGTGAGGGACGGCGTAATTTAAGAATAATATCTGCGGTTTTAATATCGGTGGTTTTACCAATCGCAGCACCGGCCTCAATATAGGCCTGATCGGTAATGCGGGACTGCGTACCTGCACCACTTTCGACAATGATCTTAAATCCGTAACCAATCAGCTTCTTCACGGTTTCCGGCGTCGCCGCCACCCGTGTTTCAACCGGATCAGTTTCAACAGGAATGAATATTACCTGAGACAAAACTGCCCTCACTTTCCTTATCCCCAATTAAGTCAAAATCTGCTCAGCTTCCTCACCAAGCACAATTTTGAACGGGCGCAGTAAAACACGGAAAAATCAGGCTGCAATAGTTATTATGCAAAAAATCTCTGATGTGATCGAAAATACGCATTTTAGTCAGCGATACTGACCGGAATCCACTAAATTATGCAAAATCTACACAATTATACCGCCCTCAAGGCGGTATAATTAAACTTTGAATATATCCGGCGCTCTGTCAGGCACAAAGCAGCACAATCTCACATGAGAAAAACAGCAGCAGCCATGATCAGTGCAAATAAGATAATCCCTGAGAACCAACCGGCCGCGAAAAAAGCAAATGCCATTGAGGCCATGAGAGCGACAAGCACAGTAGTTCCCCACTTCACCAGAAAGGTAAAGCCCTGATAAGTCCGCTCATGCTCCGGATAGTCCATCTGCGCACCAAGCTCTGCCGGACCATGCTGAATTTCTGCCATATCTTTATTCCTCCCCAAAGATATCTTCCTTTACGGCCGTCTTCCGGTTCAGAAATCTTGTAAGAGCAATTGATCACAATTTTCCCACAATAGGCAAGCCCAGTTCACAGGCAATGTTGCGACAATCTGCTGCAATGCCTGTTGCTGTGTCAGATCAGGCGCCCAATCCCGTATATTTGGCCGTTGGCAGAATAGTCAGCGGCACATTACCGGTGCGCATATCAGCAAACATATTCCGGCGCTCATGCGGCTGCGATTTAAAGAACGGAAAACGTACTGCCACCGCATCGCGGATCGAACTGACGGCAGCAGCCCCCAGCCCAACCTGAATACCATAACCTTCATGATCGCGAGGATCGGCCAGCATCTGTGAACCGAAAATGCGCTTATAAAATGCCATATGTTCGGGCTTAACTGCCGCCAGACAATAGCTGGCATTGAAATATTCCGATGCCATCGCGGCAATACGCAATGTCAGATAGGGAATAGCAGGAAATTCAGTGAGATAGGCAGGATCTGCGGCAAAGCGAGTCGGATCAACAAAGCTCATATTATTATCGAGCATTGGCTCCAGAATATCCGGAAATAATTTGGCACTGGTACCAATCCGGTGATCCGCCGTAATATGATGCACGCGCAATGTGCTGACCAGAATATTGTCTATATAAACGCCATAGACATAGGCCTGATGGTCTCGATCAACCTCATCAATGATCGTGCCGAGCAAATTATCATCCATGACATTGCGTGTCATATAGGAACGATAACGTAAACGGCCGATCTCTTCGAGATCTTCCGCATGTATAACCCGCCGGTATTCCACTCGATCGAGAAACTCCAGCATATGCCGGGCAAAATTCGAAATGGATGGTGCTTTCGCAACCGGTTGAGAGACTGCCATCAATTATCGCCCGCCACCAAGGAACTAAAGCTATGGTGCAGCTATTCCCAATGCTTCTGCGCACTCAGGCACATTGCATATGCTATCCGTTTCAAGATCCTGACAATTTAAGTCGAATCTAAAATACAGCATATTTTCAAAGCACTAACCTGCCCTCACAGCTTACTGCTTTGCAAAATACGAATCGTCTGGAAACAGCAATATCCCTCACGGGCATCACCCCGCCTACCAGCCGCCTGACGACAGACTGCAAATAGACTGGTAACCATTTCTCTTTATGTGGCGGAAAAAGCAAGTACCCTATGATACGCAATCGATGTTTTTTGCATTTGCGTGCAAACAATTTGTATTTTCGGAGATATATTGATTTATACTAAAAGATAACGGCCATCGGATGGGAACTCTTCAAAGGGAAGATAGGCCGTCTGTCTCTGCACAAACCTTGTAATTTTTCGGTGTAATTGTAAGTGACTGTTCAAGCTGTGTATTGATCTCAGCAGCACTGAGCGGTGTGCCAAGCAAAAAACCTTGCACCAAATCTGCACCACCGGTACCACGGATCAGCTTAAGCTGATCTTCTGTTTCCACGCCCTCAATTGTCACACCGAAACCCAGCTCATGGGAAAGCTGCGTAACACCGCGCAGCAACATAAATGCACGACGGTCAGTTACAATATCACGTACAAATGAACGATCAACTTTAACCTTGGTCAGAGGAAGTGTGTTCAGATAACTCAGACTGGAATAGCCGGTACCAAAATCATCCAATGCGATATTAATACCAGAGTTCTTTAGCTTTTGAAGCATATCACAGGTTTTAAGGCGATCACTGATAATCGCACTTTCTGTTACTTCCACTTCAAGCAGGTAAGATGGTAATTGTGCTTTCTTTAAAGCATCCACGACCATCTCAACGATCCCCGGATTTTTCAGGTCGATTGCAGATAAGTTAACGGATACACCGATCTTATGACCCCAGCTTGCACAATCCTCACAGGCACGGCGCAACATGAATTGCGTCAGCTCTGTGATAATGCCCATTTCTTCAGCCAGCGGAATGTAGTCAGCAGGGCCGATTGGCCCCAGTTGCGGATGATGCCAGCGTGACAGTGCTTCCACCGCGACAATACGCAGAGAATTGAGGCTGACAATCGGCTGATACACAACGGTCAGGCTCCCTGCTCTGACCGCCTCCCGCAAATCATTTTTCAACTTTTGCCGTGAGCGATATTTGGTATCCATCGCCTCAACAAAGGCAACCCACCGATCATGCTCACTGCTTTTTGCTTCATAAAGTGCCAGATCGGCATTCACATGCAAGCCACGAAGATCCAGATTTTTCTTCACATCAACGGCCACACCGGCGCTGATGTCGAGATAAATCTGCTGTGAAGCAAACTCATAAACACCGCACAGATAAGAGATCACCTCATCCATCACGCTGTTAATATGAGCACGGTTTTTAATACCGCGGATAAATAATACAAATTCATCACCGCCGAAGCGTGAAGCAACGAAGCGTTGGGAATCAAGGGTTGCCATCCGTTCAGCAAACTGACGCAGCAATTCGTCACCGGCATGGTGCCCGTAAGTATCATTCACGTGCTTGAAGTGATTAAGATCGATTACAACCAATGCGACCAAATCATCAGGCTGACTATCGATTGTCAGCGAGCGCACCAACGTTTCAAAATAGAAACGGTTTGGCAATCCGGTCAGACCGTCATAACGCGCCATATGCTGAATTTGCGCTTCGGCCTCAATACGACCAGTCACATCGTCAAAAATCAGCACGGCACCTTCTTCACGGCGCTGATTACACATAACTTCAATATAACGCTCATCACCGAACTGAAAAACATCGCGCTGACGGCGTCCTTCAAGCAGATCATCAATGCGCATACGCACATTATCCAACTCTTCACGCGGAAACAGGCCATGCTTGCTGCAATAACGCAGCACAACTTCAAAAGAACGATTCAACAGGCTGATATTTTGCGAAATATTGAGCATATCCCGCACCTGCTTGTTGACGACAGCAATAGCTGCCCGGCCATCCAGCATGACCAGTCCCTGAGGCATATTATTCAACGCTGTATCGAAACGACTGACAACTGTGCTCAGACGGCGCTCATTCATCACAGCCGCAAACAGTGACTGGCGCAGGCCGTTGGCCATCTGAATATTGCTGAGAAAATACGGCACCAGCAAAGCGCCGATAATAATATGAAAAATACTATTCGTTAAAACAAAGCCCGCGAGAACGGGCAAAAGAGCACAGACCGACATCATGACCACAGCATTACGTGACGCGTAATTGCGGCCGACAATCGACACAACCGAAGCAAGCAGGACAGCGAGACTGGCAAGCTCGGCAAAAGAATCCTCAATGATATATGTACTGTAAAAACACAAAAGCCCGAGCAACAAACAAATCGCACAAGCCCCTAGCAGATAGTGCAACTCCCAGCGATTGATCTTATCATGTGATAATTTGCTAAAGTCAGCCCTGTCGAAAATATACATATCCAGCATGCGAAGGCTGGTAACCAGTGCAAACGAGCCCGCGAAACCTGCGAAAACAATATCATTGGTTTTTAAATAAATAACCGCGCAGGTCAGCAAATGTGCTGCCAGCCCAAACCATAAAGTTTCCCGATTACCATAGAGCGCTCTGACAAATGACAGGCGAACATCCACCGGAATATTGGTTTTAAATAACCACGTCATTTGTTACAGCTCCCCCTCACGGGGAAGTATGTCCAAAATACTTTAAAAATAAGTTTCAATTTTTTCAACTTTTAAGTGTTTTTTCACATTAAAATCAACGCCATAGGTTGTTAATGCTGTGACAAGGCTAATATGAATTATAACTATAAAAATATATTTAAAATTTTGATTATACGCTGTGTCCCGGCGCTATGAGGCAATTTCACATGGCAGCGCTCGCTATTTATCCTGATTTTGCGGCTTTGCAAGCGGTGTTTTCCATAATTTCACACTTGCACAACCTGCGCGGGCGATAAGAAAAATCATTTCCAAGCAATGCGCTTTGCAGTAGATAGCCTTTAAGCCTGAAAAACTGATGACCTGAATTTCAAAATTGCGGGTTTTAATTTTTATCCGGCCCTTTCAATCGTAGCAATAGAGCGCCAAACAGTCTGACCCTGCCACGCGCAACCATGACAAGGCCTGTTTTATCATGCAGAAATCCCGCCCTTTGATTGCTGTTACATCCGATATTCGTGATATTGACGGCAATAACTGGCATGCCACACCATCTGAATATATTACGGCGCTTGCAGAAGTTGCTGAAGTCACACCGCTGCTCGTTCCCAACCTGCGTGAGAAGATTGATCATGACGCGCTTTTTGCTGCCGTTCATGGCCTGCTGATTACCGGCTCGCGTTCCAATGTGCATCCGGAACATTACGGACAGGACGCCACCGAGCAACATGGCCCGTTTGATCCGGATCGCGATGCAACTACTCTGCCGCTGATCCGCGCAGCAATAGAGCGCGGTATTCCGGTTCTCGGTATCTGCCGCGGCCTGCAGGAAATGAATGTTGCGCTTGGCGGTTCACTGGCCAATGACATTCAGGAACTGGACGGTAAAAACGACCATCGCGCACCGGTTTCGACCATTCGTGATGAACGCTATGCCATTTGTCATCCGGTTGCAGTCACTGAAAACTCCTGCCTCGCAGCCATTCTGGAAAGCAGTAGCGTTAACACCAATTCGGTACACCGTCAGGCTATTGATCGCCTGTCAGACAAGCTCTCCGCTGAGGCCGTTGCAGAAGACGGCACAGTTGAAGCTGTAGCCGTGAAAAATGCCCAGGATTTTGCTTTGGCTGTGCAGTGGCATCCGGAATATTGGGTACGTAGTGATGCCCCTTCGGCAAAAATCTTCCATGCTTTCGGCGATGCCGTGCGTAAACATGCTGGCAAATAAGCAAAGACGGCCACAAATTTAAAAATGTGGCCGTCATTTCGCCAACGACTTAGTTGCAGCACACTCAGTCGGATTTTTTCTGCCCCAGATAGCGGTTAAAAAAAGCCGTTATTTCTGCAAAAACCTCTTTGGTTTCAGGCGCTGTCTCATCCCGCAAATAGAGCCCATGCGACTGTCCTTCATAGACATGAAGCGCTGCGTCTATCCCTGCCTGACGGAGCTTGCGGTGAACACGCACTGTATTGGACAGGAGAAGATCTCTCGTACCGGTCGTAAGAATAGCCGGCGGGAATCCAGTCATATCGCCATAAACCGGTGACAACAGAGGATCACTGAGGTCGTGCCCGTTTGCATACACTCTGGTTCCGGCATCACAAAAGCCATCACTTGAAACAAACACATTATCCACCATTGCATTTGTATAAAAACTATCGCCTGTTCCCGTGGCATCTGACATTGGTGAACCCGGAGCAATAACAGCTGGCATAGGTATATTGTCGGTTTTGGCTTGCAGCATCATCGCAAGTGTCAACCCGCCGCCGGCAGAGGTACCGAAAATACCAATATTTTCCGGCTTTACGGTTTTGAGTAACTCTTTCCAAACCGCCATGCCATCATCAAGAGCCGCCGGATAATAGGCTTCAGGTGGTATCCGGTAATCGACAGCGATCACCTTAATTCCGCTAAATCCGGCCATCATAACAGCCTCGGGCAAAGCTGCCTCTTGCGGATTCAAAACATAACACCCGCCATGTAAGTTAATCAGCACATGATCGCGATTTTTTGCAGCAATGGTCTGCGGTGTAATAATATAAACCTTCACACCGCCCATCATGCTTTTTTCAATAGTCACTTTCATTCGCTCGGCGAGAACAGGCAATCTTTTTTTTGCAGCTTCCACACGAGCATCTGAAATCAGTTTCCATTCCTCCCCGGTTGCAGGCTTCAATACCCATTCCGGGTTAAGGGGGGCTCCAATCAGTTTCTGCATCTGGGGACTGACCGTGGTTGGCACAGGTAATTCCCTGGCCGGTACTTTCAAACTGGTTTGCGCCATGGCTGGCACAGCAATAAAAACAGCGGATATAGTTAACAATCGAAAACAAAACATTTTGAAATATCCAAATTATAAAAATAGATACTCAAATTAATTGCAAACATTGTTCGAAATATGAAATATTCACAAAGTATAAATTCAAAATATACAATATAAATTAAATAATTTACAAACGAAATCGCAAGCTTCTCCCTTCCAACGAGAGAGAGAAGCTCCGGCCGTAACAGATGCTTAATTAATTCGGCTTGCTGGTGGATTGGCGAATATGCAGTTCAGGTTTGATCAGCGGCTGATCACTATGCATTTCAACACCGTTCAACTGATCCAGCAGCGCGCGTGCAGCCTGACGACCGACTTCACGCTGGCCGTTCCAGACTGTTGTTAGCGCCGGTGTGGCAATCGCCGCTTCTTCCAGATCATCATAACCGGTCACAGAGATATCCTCACCCGGTACCAGACCGGCACGGGCAATACCATTCATCAGGCCGATAGCGACCAGATCATTCCAGCACACTGCTGCGGTCGGTTTGTCTTTCAAAGACAAAAATTGCGGCGCAACCTCAAAACCGCCTTGCTTGGTGCGCGGCCCCGGAATACGCCATTCCGGCTTCACGGTCAGACCGGCTTTTTCCATAGCATTGACATAACCCTGATAGCGGTCACGACCGGTTGACGTCTGGTCGGTACCACCGATCATCGCGATACGAGTATGCCCGAGAGAAATCAGATGGTTGGTTGCGAGACTGATGCCATAGGCATCATCACCGCGAAATACCGGCACATCCGCACCTTCAACATTACGAGCGATGAGGACAACCGGAAGACCGTTATTTTCTGCCAGTTCAATATCTTCGGCTGGCGTACCGATAGCCGGTGACATAATCACACCATCCGCACCTAGCTGCAAAAGCGTATCAACAAATGTGCGCTGTTTCTCCAGCTGGTCATAATGGTTGCTGAGAATGAATGTCTGACGGGAACGGTCGAGCTCTGTTTCGATTGAACGCAGAATTTCTGCAAAAAACGGATTCATAATATCATGAACCACAACGCCGATAATACCGGAGCGGGATGTGCGAAGAGAAGCAGCGCGGCGGTTATAAATATAGCCGATCGTGCGGGCATGTTCCTTAATACGATCACGGGTCTGATCCGCCACCAAAGGACTGTCACGCAACGCCAGAGAAACCGTGGCCGTTGATACGCCAAGCGCATCAGCAATCGTTGAAAGTTTGATTTTCTGGGCCAAAAGCCAACCGCCCCTTATTGAACAAACATATCCGCTGTCACGATGTCCACCAACAGATCATTCTGCTATCTGCAGTGTTCATCCCATCTCTGCTTATCAAGCTCTAGATTATCCTTAAACAAATAGCGAGCCGGTTTTTTGCATCTTGTCTGGCAAATTATGCATTAAAGCCATTTCTGTTCGGAGAAAACGGCCATTACTGCACAATTTGCACGCAATATTGATACTGAACAAACTTAATCAAGGTCATTGTCATTATCGCTGTGATCGTCAGTGGCATCATCCGCTGTCAGTTCATCCGCAGTTGCTGTACGCAACGGACGACCGACCGAAGCCGCATTCAGATTATTCTCCATCCGCGCCAATAATTTAAGCAGCACTTTGCGCTCTTTCTTTTCAAAGCCGCGTAGGCAATCTTTTTCAGTTTTTCGCACGAGCTTTTCAATTATTCGGATAACATCGTGCCCCTGCTCAGTCAGAAACACATGGGTCTGGCGCTGATCACTGGCCGATGCCTGTTTGGTGACAAATCCCTGCGCCTGCAACCGGCTGATCGTTTTGGTCACGGTCGGCGGGCGCACGCCTAAGCGCTGCGCCAGAACACCGGGCGGCAAACCATCTTCCTCGGCGAGTTTCAGCAAAACAGCATCCTGACCGGCATAAAGTCCGTGTTCCAGCAGACGCGTGGCCAGAACCGTTCGCATCATACGCGCACTATGTTGTAACGGCTGAAGAATACCGGCTTTCCCTGTCTTACTCATAGTCATCCCATCTGCGCATATTATCTCTGATATATAACTTAATGGAATGCACTAGCACTGACAAGCAACAGTCTTACGACAAAACAGAACAGGAGAATCCAGTCAAATATGCCCTAAAGACGTATTTAGAATAGCCGACACTCTTCTCAGCCGTTATGCTGTGCCCCTAGCTGCACAATCAGAGGAGAAATATTTTGCCGGAGATCGCCCAGCATACAAATTCCGCCCTTTCTGAAACCAATACGCAACCCGCAAGCCTGTTGTCGGGAGAGACAGTGCAGGAAACCATACCGGAAAATCTCATCGCGGTGCTGCCTCTGGGTGCACATGAACAGCATGGCCCTCATCTGCCGTTTGAAACAGATACGATTATTGCGGACGGCATTGCTGCGCGCCTTGCCGATGCTCTTCCGGAACATATTACAGCCCGTTTCCTGACCACCGAACCGGTCGGTTATTCCGTTGAGCATATGGATGTAGAAGGCAGTCGTACGCTGGCTTTTTCCGAAGCTGTGAACCGCTGGGTCGGTATCGGGGAAAATCTCTGTGCCGCCAATATCCGCAAGCTGGTTATTCTCAATGCCCATGGCGGCAACTCCCCGCTTGCCACCATTGTCGCCACAGAATTGCGCGCACGATTAGGCATGCTGGCCGTTGCAACCCACTGGACACGGTTCGGCATACCGGAAGAACTGATCAGCCCTGAACAGAAACATCTGGACATTCATGCTGGCTATATTGAAACCTCAGTGATGCTGGCTCTAGCGCCGGAGCTAGTACATATGGACAAGGCACAGAATTTCACTAACGCACAGGGACAGTTCATTGAAGATTATCAATATCTGCGCGCCTATGGCCCTCATGCTTTCGGTTGGATGATGAGTGATCTGAACAAACAGGGTGCCGCCGGCAATGCACTTCGCGCCAATGCGCAAGACGGTGAAAAGATCATCGCTCATGCTGTCAAAGGCCTCACCGGCTTAATGGAAGATGTGCATCGTTTCGACATCTCAGCTTTTGGTGAAGCTCCGGCACTTTGAAAAGTGCGAACAATCGCGCTGAGGTGATTGCTCTATATAACCCGAGCAGTCTTAGGAAAAGTGGGCACCGCCTACGCGGGAAAATAGTCACCGGCCTATTTTCTATTCCCACTTCGATCCGTCCGAAACTGCGGCTAAAGAAATTAACAGAGCGTTTTTAACTGCCCGTTTCGAATTGAAACGCTCTGTACACTGTTCTATAGAATTACGGTTTCGCAGTTCTTATATGCACAAAGATTTCAACACAGACCGGCTTGGATTGAAGACTTCCCCCGATCCGGTAAAATTCTGACGATGAAGAGGCACTCACCCCATGAGCGATAGCCCAGCAGCAGATCAGGTTGCGACCACCGCAACCGAGTTCCCTAAAATTCCGGTAACAGTCCTGACTGGTTATCTCGGCTCCGGTAAAACCACCCTGCTCAACCGTATCCTCAGCGAAAACCACGGCAAACGTTATGCTGTGATTGTCAATGAATTCGGTGAAATCGGCATTGATAATGATCTCATCGTTGAATCCGACGAAGAAATCTATGAAATGAACAATGGCTGCATTTGCTGCACCGTACGCGGCGACCTGATCCGCGTGGTTGAAGGCTTGATGCGCCGTCCGGGTCGTTTTGATGCGATTATCGTCGAGACCACCGGTCTTGCTGATCCGGTGCCGGTTGCCCAGACATTCTTCATGGATGATGATGTGCGCGCCAAGACCCAGCTTGATGCTGTGGTTGCCCTCGTCGATGCCAAACATCTGCCGCTGCGCCTGAAAGACAGCCAGGAAGCTGAAGACCAGATCGCTTTTGCCGATGTGGTTCTGCTCAACAAAACCGATCTGGTGAATGCACAGGAACTGGCAAATGTGGAAGCCACCATCCGCGCCATTAATCCGCATGCCATTATTCACCGTACCCAGCGTGCAGAAATTGACCTGACCAAAGTGCTTGATCGCGGTGCGTTTGATCTGAAGCGTGCGCTCGATAATGATCCGCATTTCCTCGACCATGATCATCCGGATCATGTTTGCGGCCCTGACTGCGATCATGATCACGGGCACGGGCACGGGCACGGGCACGACCACGGACACCATCATCACGGGCATGACCATCATGGTCATCACCACCACCATGATCACGAACATACCTGTGGCCCTGACTGTAACCATGATCACGATCATGGCCATGCTTCGGCCATTCACGATGTCACGGTTATGTCTGTCTCTTTGCGTACCGGTGAACTGGATGCCGCAAAATTCTTCCCGTGGATTCAGAATGTAACGCAGGTGCAAGGTCCTGACATTCTCCGCCTCAAAGGCATTATTGCCTTTGCCGGAGACGATGACCGCTACGTCGTGCAAGGTGTGCATATGATCATCGAAGGTGATCACCAGCGCCCGTGGAAACCAGATGAAAAACGCGAAAGCCGTTTGGTGTTTATCGGTCGTAACCTGAATGAGCAGGCACTGCGTTCCGGCTTCGAGAAATGTAAATAACCATGCCGACGATTGCCCCTATTGATCTGGGAAGCCATTGCCTGAAAGCCGGCTTCCTCAATGATAATGCCTATTATGCACTGGCCGATGGTACACTCCATTGGCTGGACGAAGCCCACAAGACCGTCACCATCCATGACGGCTTGCTGTGCATTACGCCAACTGCAGACAATAAAGCGCTGATCACCGGCGGCGAAGACGGCCGTGTTTGTCAGACTGACGACAAAGGTAATGTTCAGGAACTGGCAGTTCTGCCACGTAAATGGATTACTGCCGTTGCCAGCGGCCCACATGGCGCGGTTGCCTATGCATCCGGTCGCACCGCATGGGTGCGTGAAGCCAATGGCAAAACGGCAGAATTTGCCCATGAACGCAGCGTTGAAGGTGTAGCTTTCGCGCCTAAAGGTCTGCGTCTGGCCATCGCCCGCTATAATGGTGCGACATTGCATTGGGCAGGCACCACCGGCAAACCGGTCGATCTGGAATGGAAAGGTGCCCATACCGGCGTCATCTTTTCGCCGGACGGCCGTTTTCTGATCACCACCATGCAGGAAAATGCCCTACATGGCTGGCGCCTGGAAGATAACCGCAATATGCGTATGACCGGCTATCCGGCCAAGGTCAAAGACTGGTCATGGAGCCCTAAAGGCAAATGGCTGGCAACCTCCGGTGCACCGGCGGCAATCGTCTGGCCGTTCGCGGGCAAAGATGGTCCGATGGGCAAAGCCCCGCTGGAACTTGGTCTGCGTGGCGATACAATGGTCACAGCCGTTGCCTGCCATCCGGTCGAAGATATTGTAGCGGTTGGCTATCAGGACGGTATGGTACTATTGTGCCGCTTTGCCGACCAGAAAGAAGTGCTGCTGCGCCGTCCGGGCAAAGGTGCCATCAGCTCGATGGGCTGGGATAAAAGCGGCGAGCGCCTTGCTTATGGTTCCGAGAGCGGTGATTGCGGTCTCATCAATATCAAATGGTAATAAAAAAAGGCGGTTTTTAAACCGCCTTTTTCTTTTAGAGCGCCGATCTAATCATTTGTTTTAACGTACATCTTTTCCGAAAACCGCTTCACACTTTTCGGGATGTTCTCTAAATTATTTAGACTGTTCCAATGCCTGCTCGCTTTGCGTGGCAGGTTCCTGTGCATCCGGCAGCGGTTTGGATTTATCAGCTTTATCTTTGACCTTCGGCGTCACAGCCTGTGACATTGCAGGCGTACCATCAGGCCCCTGCCCCGAGAACCACGCAGTCACCAGCGACACATCGCGTTCACCGATCATATGTCCTGCCTTAACAACACGGGCATCAACCTTAGCACCGCTGCTACGTAGCAAATCCGACAAGGCCGGAGCAAAAGGCGCATACATTTTATCGTCGGCACCGGTCACCACCAGCACTTTGGCCTTACTCAAATTAGCAACCGGTGTATGATCCAGCACCGGCATTGAACGCATTAATACAGCCTTCTTTACCAGATCCGGATGCAGCATCATCGCCGCTGCCAGCAAATTTGCACCATTGGAATAACCGACAAAAGTCGTTCGGCTCAGATCAATCTGATCGTCCTCCGACAGTTTCGTCAGAAACTGCACGAAAGCATCAGCCTCATGACGTACATCTTTCTGGTCGAATTTCACCGGTGTGATGCGTGCATACCAGCGTGTGCGACCTTCCTGCAAAACCCGTCCGCGAATACCAAGCAATGTGGCGCGCGGCCAAACCTTTTGCGCAAAAGGCACAAGGCTTGCTTCATCACCACCGGAACCATGCAACAATACAATCGTGTCGCCGCTGCCATTTTCCGGCTTGGTAAAGTGATAAACAAATTTCTGACTACGGGAAATAACCTCTTTCGCCGCTTTGTCCGCATCTTTCGCTGCCTCGTCAGCAGCTTTTTTCGGGTCATGCATGATCACCCCCGCGCCTGCAGCAGGCGTCATGATATCGGATTTCTTGATAAATGCCGCATTGCCTGACGCATTGTCAGTTTGCGGGTGCTCAACCTGCGCAACAGCAATCTGCGGCAAAGCCGAAGCTAATGTAGCTGCCAAAATGACAGAAGCGGAGAAATTAAAGAGTTTGTTTACCATAAGATAAATTTTGCCGGACAAATATTAAAATAATCTAACAAGTCGGTAAATTTATGCCGCGATACGACGAAAGACTTGTGCAACGGCTATGTCAGTCACCTGCACGCAACCGGAACCACCCATTAATGCGCAATCGCGGCGAAAAAATGCCATACATAATTATTTTAGTTTAATGGCGGATAATAAATAATTATGTACAATAAACCGATCGTCTCAACGAAAACGGAACCGCATGACATACAAACCAGCTCTGATTTTTCTGACATTTCTGGCGCAAGCTTTTTTTAGTCTGGTTCTCATCATTATCACGATCTGGGGAAGTCTTGCACTTTATTACCAGCTCTCGGAATCGCGACTGATCACCTATGCAGTGATCGCTTTATGGGTATTGATTGCTCTGGTTGCCTTCAGCACAATCTGGTTCTCTGACTTGCAACATTATCGCAAACCCGCATTCATCGGCTTCGTCATTGTCTTCGCAGTCTTGCTGGTCTGGTGGCAGACGATCAAACCATCTCTGAACCGGGACTGGGCACCAGAGGTTTCTCAAACCGTCACCGCTGAATATAATGGCGACATGGTACGCCTCGATCACATCCGTGATTTTGACTGGCGTACCGAGCAGGATTACGCGATCAACTGGAAAAGTACCGACTATGATCTGAGCAAAATTCAGAGCGTCGATCTGTTTCTCTCTTACTGGTCAAGTCCGGCCATTGCCCACACTCTGGTCAGTTTCGGCTTTGAAGACGGGCGTCATGTCGTTTTCTCCGCTGAAATCCGCAAGAAACGTGGTCAGGCTTTCTCGGAAATCGGCGGCTTCTTCAAAGATTTCGAACTGGCGATGATCGCAGCGGAAGAAAGCGATATTGTCTATTTGCGCACCAATGTGCGTGGTGAGAGGGTCTATCGTTATCATGTGGATATTGCGCCGGAACAGGCACGCCAGCTTTTCAGACTATATACCGACACCGGCAACCGCCTGAGCAAAGAGGCAGGTTTCTATAATACGTTGACAGCCAATTGCACCACGGTCGTGTTTGATATGGCGCGTATTCTTGATCCGTCCATTGCCCTTGATTACCGCGTTTTGCTGTCGGGCTATCTGCCGGAATATATGTTTGAAAAACAGCTGATTGTAACGGCGGAGGATAATACGCAATCAATGCGTCTCAACGCCGATATCAGTGAACAGGCAAAAGGCAGCCGCGAAGGTTACTCACAACGTATCCGCACAATGGCCATGCCTCTGCCTCAGGCAGCAGAATAAAGGAACAGTGCCGCAGACATAAGCCTGCGGCACCGTAAATAAATTAGTCGAGAGCAGCAGTTACGATGAACTCTACTTTGTAGCCGGATGTTGCCAGATGAGCAGAACCGGTTGCACGTGCCGGTGTGTTTGCCGGATCAACCCACGCTTCCCACACAGCGTTCATTTCTGCGAAATCTTTCATGTCATCGAGCCAGATGATGGTCTGAAGGATCTTGGATTTGTCTGTACCGGCAACGGCCAGCAGACGATCAACTTCTGCCAGAGCAGTTTTGCACTGTTCGGTTACGCTGGCATTTTCTGTACCAACCTGACCAGCCAGATAAACAGTGTTGCCATGCACAACTGCACCGCTCATGCGCTTGCCGGATTCGAAACGTTTAATGGACATAGTCTTTTCCTCTCATTTAAATTGGATGCGTGCTTTATAAGCGGCAAACAGCACAAAGACTATTTGCAACGGTCAAGAAAACGAAAAAACAGCACATATTTTTTCAAATTTTCAGAAACATCTGCAGAACAGCCGAATATTATGCAGCATTCTTGACTCAAAACCCGCCTGCATCTATAAGCCGCCCCACGTTCGGACATCATAATTCAGGGTCAATCATTGGCCGCGTCTGAACCAGCTCCTGTTATAAAACAGATTAAGAAGGGCCGCACACCGCGGTATTAAACAAATGAAGCGCACATATCAGCCATCTAAACTCGTCCGCAAGCGTCGTCACGGTTTCCGTTCGCGCATGGCAACACCAGGCGGTCGTAAAGTTATTGCAGCCCGCCGCGCCCGCGGTCGTGGCAAGCTTTCTGCATAATGTTGCTCCGCGTGAAGCGGTGACACAACAAGCAAAAAAGCAGACCAAATCACTCCGCCTTCGCAAGAGAGCGGAGTTTTTGGCCGTTCGCAGCGGAGAAAAACGTCGCGGTAAATATTTCCTGATGGAAGTCAAAACCCGCGATGAAGCGACCAGCAAACAGGCAAAAACCGGCGATACTCCGCGTATCGGTTTCACGGTTACCAAAAAAAACGGCAATGCCGTCATTCGCAACCGGATCCGCCGTCGCCTGAAAGCTGCTGCCGCCCTTACTGAGGCCGCAATGGCTCCGCAAACCGATTATGTCATAGTTGCACGCAGGGAAGCGCTGAATGCGCCCTTCAATGCACTGACCAGAGAACT
The DNA here is from genome assembly GCA_021733665.1 of Bacillus subtilis. Lineage (GTDB taxonomy): Bacteria > Pseudomonadota > Alphaproteobacteria > Rhizobiales > Rhizobiaceae > Pseudochrobactrum. The sequence goes on along the minus strand of JAHREI010000007.1, from coordinate 65,141 downwards.
CAACAGGCGGTTTAAATAACTGCCTGCCAAAATAGGCCTGAATTATGCTGTCTGAGCGTTCGCTTTTCTGAACTGCTCGTATTATAAGGCAGGCACTTAACTCTGACAGGTATGGGGCATAATCTGCACAACGCTCTGTCAGCCAGCATATTATAAGAACAGGCAGCGCAGCTCCGCTGATGCCGTCCTACTTGTAATGAACTGACAGGAACCAGGACCCGTCAATGGAAAAAAATCGTAACTTCTTTCTCACCATTGCCCTGTCTATTCTGATTCTCACGCTCTGGCAGGTATTCTATCTGGGGCCGAAGACTGAGGCTCAGAAAGAACAGGCACGGATTGAAGCGCAGAACACACAGAATGCGCAGACACCGGCTGCAGGTGGTGATGCATCCGCCAATATCCCTCAGGGCACAGCGCCTCAGGCCGGCATTCCGGGTCAGGCCGCAGAAGCTCCGGCTGCTCAGCCTCTGACCCGTGACGTTGCTCTGACACAGAGCAAGCGTATCAGCATTGATACACCCCGCGTCAGCGGCTCGATCAACACTGTTGGTGCCCGTCTTGATGATCTTTTCCTGAAAGATTATCGCGAAACCGTTGATCCGACATCTCCTGAAATTGAACTGCTTGCGCCATCAGGCGTCAAAAAAGGCTATTTCGCTGAGCTCGGCTTCTCCGGCAATGATGCAATCGGTACTGTTCCGGGTCCTGCAACCGAGTGGAATATTGAAGGCAATGACAAGCTCACCCCTTCAACACCGGTAACACTGACCTATGCCAATGAAAAAGGCATCCAGTTCAAACGTGTGATCTCCGTTGACGAGAACTATATGTTCGCCGTTGAAGATACGATCACCAACCCGACAGATGCTGCTGTATCTCTGAGCTCCTACGGTCGTGTAACCCGCTTTGAAAAGCCTGAACATGCCAGCGGCACTTATGTGCTGCATGAAGGCCTGATCGGCGTTGTCGGCGATCAGGGCTTGCAGGAGATTTCCTATTCCAAGATCGAAGACGAGAAAAGCAAGCCGCTTGCCAAAGCGACAGGCGGCTGGGTCGGTATTACTGACAAGTATTGGGCTGCGACACTGATTCCGCCGCAGAACGAAAGCTACGAAGCACGCTTCTCTTACTTCACCGACGGCACACCGCGCTATCAGGCTGACTTCCTCAGCGCGCCGGTAACAATTGCTGCCGGTCAGAACACTGTGATCAAAAACCACGTTTTTGCCGGTGCCAAAGAAGTTGCCAAGATCAAAGAATATGAAGAAAAACTGGGCATCAAACAGTTCGAACTGCTGATCGACTGGGGTTGGTTCTACTTCATCACCAAGCCGATGTTCTACCTCATCGACTGGATCTATAAATTCTCCGGCAATTTCGGTGTCGCCATTCTGGTGGTAACCGTTCTGCTGAAAGCGATCTTCTTCCCGCTGGCCAATAAATCATACAAGTCTATGGCGCGTATGAAGATGATGCAGCCTGCTATGCTGGAAATCCGTGAAAAATATGCGGAAGATAAAGTTAAGCAGCAGCAGGAAATGATGCAGCTTTACAAGCGTGAGAAGATCAACCCGCTGGCTGGTTGCTGGCCGGTACTGGTGCAGATTCCGGTATTCTTCGCACTCTATAAGGTTCTCTATGTCACCATTGAAATGCGTCATGCGCCGTTCTTTGGCTGGATTCATGACCTTGCCGCGCCGGATCCGACATCGCTGTTCAACCTGTTCGGCTTGCTGCCATGGGATGTTCCGTCGATCCTGATGGTTGGTGTGTGGCCGCTGATCATGGGTATCACCATGTTCCTGCAGATGCGCATGAACCCGACCCCTCCGGATCCGACACAGGCTGCAATCTTCACATGGATGCCGATTATCTTCACATTCATGCTGGCTGCATTCCCTGCAGGTCTGGTTATCTACTGGGCATGGAACAACACATTGTCCATCCTCCAGCAGGGTATGATCATGAAGCGACAGGGTGCCAAGATTGAACTTTTTGACAATCTGAAAGGCATGTTCAAAAAGAAAGCACCTGCGGCACCGGCCAAAGATGACAAGCCGGCCAAGAAATAAATAATAAGAAAAGCCCCCTCTTCGGGGGCTTTTTTGTATCTGGTGCGCATTGACGGTTGACAAAAGCCACTGAAAGCTCAATGCCATAAAGAACAGTGTTATCCCGTTATGACACCCAAGATAAGTTACAGGAAGAATTGAGTGACCGAAGCAGAACTGGCCGTCGCAAAAGAAGCAGAGAAATATGCAGCACTTGTTGCCGAGGGTAAGGCTCTCTTCAACAAGCGATGGATCTTTATCCGCGGCGTACCGTCCATGAAGTTCCTGCCGCCGGAAGGGCCGGTGGAAATTGCTTTTGCCGGTCGCTCCAATGTCGGTAAATCCTCGCTGATCAATGCGATTGTCGGCCAGAACGGCTTAGCACGTACATCCAACACACCGGGTCGTACGCAGGAACTCAACTATTTCGTGCCGGATGGCTATTCCGGCGAGAATGGTGACCTGCCGCCATTGGCACTCGTGGATATGCCAGGTTACGGCTTTGCCGAGGCACCGAAATCCATGGTTGATGCATGGACACGTCTGGTCTTTGATTATCTGCGCGGTCGCACCACGCTGAAGCGTGTTTATGTGCTGATTGATTCCCGCCACGGCATCAAAAAGAATGATGCCGATGTGCTTGATCTTCTGGATAAAGCCGCGGTCTCCTATCAGATCATTCTCACCAAGATCGACAAGATCAAGGAAGCAGGCGTACCGCGCCTGATGGAAGAAACGCAGAAAGCGATTGCACGCCGTCCGGCTGCCTTCCCGCAGATTCTTGCCACCTCCTCTGAGAAATCCATCGGCTTCGATGCTGTACGTGCAGCAATTGCTCTGCTGACCAAAGAATAGAACCACGCAAGGTGGTTTCTTTATCACTCACATAACCCTTCATGCCGTGGAGTGCTCCATGACCGCGACAAGCCCTGAAATTCAAGCACAACTTCTCTCAGCCGCGCTGCCTTTCATGCAGCGCTATGAGAATAAAACCGTCGTGGTCAAATATGGCGGTCATGCCATGGGCGATGCGGCACTCGGCAAGGCCTTTGCCCGCGATATCGCGCTGCTCAAACAATCCGGTATTAATCCAATTGTTGTACATGGCGGCGGCCCGCAGATTGCGGCAATGCTGGGCAAACTTGGCATCGAGTCCCGCTTTGAAGGCGGCTTGCGTGTGACAGATGCCAAAACGGTTGAAGTGGTTGAGATGGTTCTCGCCGGCTCAATCAACAAAGAAATTGTAGCGATGATCAATGCCGAGGGCGAATGGGCAATCGGCCTGTGCGGCAAAGACGGCAATATGGTTTTTGCTGAAAAAGCCCATAAGACCTATCGCGATCCGGATTCCAACATTGAGCGCGTGCTTGATCTGGGCTTTGTCGGCGAGCCGGTTGAAGTTGACCGCACCCTGCTCGATCTTCTGGCGCGTTCGGCTGTTATTCCGGTAATTGCACCGGTTGCACCGGGTCGTGACGGCAATACCTATAATATCAATGCCGATACTTTTGCCGGTGCGATTGCCGGTGCGCTGACCGCAACCCGCTTGCTGTTCCTCACCGATGTACCGGGCGTTCTGGATAAGGACAAAAACCTGATCAAGGAATTGTCCGTTGCTGATGCGCTGGCACTGATTGCAGACGGCACAATTTCCGGCGGTATGATCCCGAAAGTGGAAACCTGCATTGAAGCCATTAACCGCGGCGTAGAAGGCGTGGTTATCCTCAATGGTAAAACCCCGCATGCGGTTCTGCTGGAACTGTTCACGGAGCACGGTGCCGGCACACTTATCGTACCGTAAACCAAGAAGCACGTTGATCGTGCCGTAACTAACGATGCACGCTTATCATGCCATAATTTACAGAGCTTATAAAAAATCCCGCAATTTGCGGGATTTTTCTTTCTTATTGCCACAACAACAAAAACAGAATGCCGGTGACAATCAACACGCAACCAGCCACTTCCATACGGTTGATACGTTCCTTGAAAATGAACACTGCCGAGATGAAAGTGAAAATCAGTTCGATCTGCCCGAGCGCACGCACATAGGCCACCTGCTGCAAGGCCATTGCTGTAAACCAGCCCATTGAACCCAGCACACTGGACAGACCAACGAGCGATGATGAGCGCCATGATTTCAGCACCAGCACAATCTCGCTCTTGTCCTTAATCAGCATCCATACCAGCATAAACACCGTCTGGAATGTCGTCACACAAGCGAGCGTCACAGCTGCCTGCATAATCGGGTTCGGGCCATCCAATGACAGTGCAGCAGAGCGATAGGCAACCGCTGAAATACCGAACACACCGCCCGAAGCAATACCGATCAACGCCGTACGGCTGACCAGCGCCTTAAACAGGTTGCCCCAGCTCAGCGGCATGCGCGCGACTGAAATCAGCATCACGCCCAGTACACCAACAATAATCGCCAGCACCGCACCGGTGGTCAGACGTTCTCCCAACAGGATCAGACCAAAGATAGCTGCCTGCACCGGCTCGGTTTTGGAATAGGCTGTTCCCACGGCGAAATTTCGCAGCGTAAACAAATAAACCAGCATGATAGTGGCGAAAATCTGCGCAAGACCGCCTACAACACTCCAGAACAGGAATGCACCATTGACTTGCGGTAACGCATAGTTCGCAAAGAAATGCAGCCCCAGCACATAAAGAATAGCAACCGGAAAACCATAACCAAAACGCACAAAACTGGCACCTCTGGTGCCGAGCTTACCTTGCAGCTTCTTTTGCAGCGTCGTGCGCACATTCTGCATAAAAGCAGCGCCAATCGTAATCGGTATCCAGAGTTCCATGATAATGCTGAGCTTTTCTGTGTTACGTAAATATATCAGGCTCTGTTTGCCCTGCCCTGCCGTTAATTACAAGCCACCTGCTTTATACCGAGGCGATAAGATGCTGACGCATCACGCCTTGAAAAAGTTCAATCGCCACTCGGGCTTAACCAAAACCCCATGAGTGATACTCATGGGGTTTTGGTATGAGCACTTAAGGGGCACGATAAATAAAGGCTGATCTTTACCAAACTTCATGGCATAACACCTGCATGACCAATTTACCTGAACCACACCACTTCGCCCATGTCACAGACTGGGTGTTTGATATGGACAATACGCTCTATCCGCATGATACCAATCTGTTTTCACAGGTGGATGTGCGGATGACATCCTATGTTTCGGAACTGCTGCAGCTGCCCCGTGATGAGGCGCGCAAGGTTCAGAAGCAGTTTTATCAGGACTATGGCACCACCCTGAAAGGACTGATGGAATGCCACAATATTGATCCTGACGACTTCCTCGCTAAAGTGCATGATATTGACTACACATGGCTCAAGCCGGATCCGCTTTTAGGCGAAGCCATTGCCCGCCTGCCCGGCCGCAAATTCATCTATACCAACGGCGACCGTAAACATGCGGAAAATGCTGCGGCACAGCTTGGCATTCTCGACCGTTTCGATGATATTTTCGATATTGTTGCCGCACAGCTGGTACCGAAACCGGAACGCGCGCCCTATGAGCTGTTCTACAAACAATGCGGCATCAATCCGCAAAAAGCAGCGATGTTTGAAGATCTGGCACGCAATCTGGTTGTGCCGAAAACCACTGGTATGCGCACGGTGCTGATTGTGCCGAATAATTTTGAACCGGATTTCAGCGAAATCTGGGAAAGCGATCCGGCCTTTACCGACAGCGTGGATTTTGTCACGGATAATCTGACAGAGTTTCTGACAGCGCTGCACCCATAAATGCATCAGCCCGTGAATGGAAAACGCCGTTTTACCTCACTGGAGGCGATGATTGATGCAGCCGCACACCGGCTGCTCGATCAACTGCCCCGCCGCGGCTTGTCCGGCGCATTGGTGGAGTTTCTGGTTTTCGGGTTGAAACAGGCATGGGCATGCCTGTTCGGCGGTGTCATGCTTGGCCTGATCATTCTCAGCAAATATCTCTGGGCAGACGGCTCTGCCTTGCCGCACCTCATCACACGTTATGACTTCCTGTTTCTGTCAGCAGTTACCATTCAGCTATTGATGCTGCTATGCCGGTTGGAAACCCTGCGAGAAGCCAAAGTCATTCTGATTTTCCATATTGTCGGCACAGCAATGGAAATCTTCAAAACCCATATGGGGTCGTGGATTTATCCGGAGGAAAATCTGTTCCGCATCGGCGGTGTGCCGCTGTTTTCAGGTTTTATGTATGCCGCAGTCGGTTCCTATATGGCGCGGATCAACCGGATTTTTGACATCAGGCTGGCGAATTATCCGCCATTACCACTGACTTTTGCACTCGCTACCGGCATTTATATCAATTTCTTCAGCCATCATTATCTCCCCGATATGCGCTGGCTGCTTTTCGCAGTCACAGGGCTGATGTTCTGGCGCACCAGCATGCATTACCGTGTGTTCCGTTTTCGCCATCGTATGCCACTGCTGCTGGCGTTTTTTTTGACATCGCTGTTCATCTGGATTGCCGAGAATATCGGCACATGGTCGCGCGTCTGGCTCTATCCGGGGCAGCATGACCAATGGGTGCCGGTCTCGCTGTCAAAGCTCGGTGCATGGTATCTGCTGATGATTATCTCCGTTGTGCTGGTGACTATTATTCATCCGCCTAAAAAGCCGGACGATCAGCCATAAAAAACGCCGGTACAGAAACTGCACCGGCGTTTTGCTGAATTCGTATTGAGCATAAATTACAGCTGATAGTGATCTTTCACCACAGCCCAAGCTTCATCAGCCGTGTCCACGTAATGGAACAACTCCAGATCTTCCGGTGAGATCGTTCCCTGCTCGGAGAGATACGGAATATTGATCGCTTTCGTCCAGAACTCTTTGCCGAACAGCACCAGTGGCACACGTTCCATACGGCCTGTCTGCATCAGGGTCAGCGTCTCAAACAGCTCATCCATGGTACCAAAACCACCCGGGAAAACTGCAAAAGCCTTGGCACGGAACAGGAAATGCATCTTGCGCAATGCGAAATAGTGAAAATTGAAGCACAGTTCCGGCGTGACATAGGCGTTCGGCGCCTGCTCATGCGGCAGCACAATGTTCAGGCCAATAGACGGTGCACCAATATCAGCAGCACCACGGTTCCCTGCTTCCATCACACCTGGTCCGCCACCGGTGACGACAACGAATTCACGATAATAAGTTGAGGCCGAATATTCCGAGCAGCGGCGGGCAAATTCACGCGCTTCTTCGTAATAGATAGAATTGGCTTCGAGGTTCTTTTTCTGAACTTCGTTTTTCGCAGCCCATGCCTCGCCACCCGGCTCCGGAATACGCGCACCGCCAAACAGTACCACGGTTGATTTAATACCGCGTTCTTCCATGACCATTTCCGGCTTCAGCAGTTCAAGCTGCAGACGGATCGGACGCAACTCCCGCTTGGTCATAAATTCCGTATCACTGAATGCCAGTTTATAGGCAGGCGCACGGGTCTGCGGTGTATCCGGCACCGTTGCCACACGTTTAACAGTCTCACCGGAATTGCTGAAAGGTGTCCAGCCGTCTTTCTCAAGCGGATTCATGCAATCTTATCCTATCATCGCTGAACCATGAGCAAAGATAACAAGCCGCCGGTTCGTTCTTTTGTTTATTTGAGGCATATAGTGCAAAAGCGGCATTGCCAAGATTGACCCTGCATTGAGCATAGCCTAATCATTTGCCGAAAATATTTCGTAATTTACATATTTCGTCGTCATTTTCGTCTGAACGCCGAAATAAAACTGATTTAACCGCGTTTCAACGCCTCAGGAGCAGTAATATGTCCCAGCCTGATCTGTCAGCTCTCGAAAAAATTATCACAAAAGCTTTTGATGAGCGCGACACAGTATCGGTATCAACCACCGGAGAAATCCGCGATGCCGTCGCACAGTCCCTCTTGCTGCTTGATCAGGGTAAAGTACGCGTTGCCGAAAAACAGGCTGACGGCAACTGGACAGTCAATCAGTGGCTGAAAAAAGCGGTGCTGCTTTCATTCCGTCTCAACCCGATGGAAATCATCAAAGGCGGTCCGGGTGAATCCGTCTGGTGGGACAAAGTCGCTTCCAAATTTGACGGCTGGTCTGCAGATGAATTTACACAGGCCGGTTTCCGCGCTGTGCCAAACTGTGTTGTACGCCACTCCGCTTATATTGCACCAAACGCCATTCTGATGCCGTCTTTTGTCAATCTCGGCGCTTATGTCGGTGAAGGCACGATGGTTGACACATGGGCAACTGTTGGCTCTTGCGCACAGATCGGTAAGAACGTGCATCTGTCCGGCGGCGTTGGCATCGGCGGCGTGCTTGAGCCGTTGCAGGCCGAACCTACCATCATCGAAGATAATTGCTTTATCGGTGCCCGCTCAGAAGTTGTCGAAGGCTGTATTATCCGTGAAGGTTCCGTGCTTGGCATGGGTGTCTATATCGGCAAATCCACCAAGATTGTGGATCGCGCAACCGGTGAAGTCTTCTATGGCGAAGTGCCGCCTTATTCCGTTGTCGTTGCCGGTACCATGCCGGGCAAAAATGTACCGGGAGAAAACTGGGGCCCGAGCCTTTATTGCGCGGTGATCGTCAAGCGTGTTGATGAAAAGACCCGCTCAAAAACTTCGATTAATGATCTTCTGCGCGACTAGAGCGTGTTGCGTTTAATCGTACCCACTGCGCTCGCGTCTCAATTCTTTTAATTGTCGCATGTTCGCGGTAGCTCAAATGAATACATTTGAGCGCGACATGCTTTAAGATTATTCATTACAACAAACAGAAAAGCGACAGGTTTTAAGCCTGTCGCTTTTTTATATGCTCACACATAATCGCTCTTAGCGACGGGTGCTGGCTGGTGAATGGTCGCCAAAACCATTGGCAGAACCATCCGTATAAGTGCCGGACTGTGTGCCTTTCAGTGTGAAATTAGCTGCGGCTACCGGTGTCTTATCATTTGCATAAAGATCAGCTGGTGTGCCGGTAAATGGATTTTCAGCCATAGCAATGCCAGATGTCATAGCAAGAGCAGCAATAGTCAAAGCAATCTTTTTCATTTTATTCATCCTTTAATTTGCCAATTGCTCTGAGCAGGACACTTGGGAGGGCTGTCTCGATTTGCTCAGAGTGAACGGCTGTGAATTTTCAACAAATATGCAGTCAAAATGATCAGGCTAATCAGCCTTTATGGCTTGACGGGGCGTTATCGCCGAAACCATTCGCTGAACCGTCTGTGTAAGTATTCGGCGCAGTGCTTTTCACAGTTGAATTGGTAACAACCGGTGTCTGGTCTGCGCCATAGAGATTATCCGGTGTGCCGGTAAACGGATTTTCAGCCATAGCAATGCCAGAAGTCATAGCAAGAGCGGCAATAGTCAAAGCAATCTTTTTCATTTTATTCATCCTTTAATTTACCGCTAACTCTGAGCAGGACGCTTGGGAGGTCTGTCTCGGTTTACTCAGAGTGTGCGGCTCTTCATTCTCATAAAATACAGTGGCAAACTTATCGGACTAATCAGCGCTGAAAGCTGGCTGGTGAATTATCACCAAAGCCGTTGGCCGAACCGTCTGTGTAAGTATTAGGAGCAGTGCTTTTCACAGCTGAATTGGTAATAACCGGTGTCTGGTCTGCGCCATAAAGATTGTCCGGTGTACCTGTGAACGGATTTTCAGCAAAAGCTGCACCGGCAGTCATGGCAAGAGCAGCAACAGTCAAAGCAATCTTTTTCATCTTCATATTCCTTGTTCAATTTATGTGAACGTGCTTGGGAGGAGCGCCGTTCCGATGACCTTGAGATAGGATTCATCGTTTACGATTTCAACTCACATAAATTTTACAGAAATCTCAAAATTAGAACACAATTCCAGCTTCGTTAATGTTGTTAATTTATTTTGATAAATAATTACAATATGTTACAAGAAATGACGTCGATTTTCAACGAAAAGACCTTAATTATCGTTCGTAAATAGCAAACGATCTGTCGTCTTTATAGTTCACAAAACATAGACAATGACGGTTTTCTCACAGAAATATTACCAAACAAAAGTCACCCGATCCTCAGCGAAAAACACATTGTCGTGAGAAGTTTTGCCACTGCATAGAAATTCAGGATGCAGCATGCGGGTGCTTCTGCTAAGCCTTATGCATGATGACCACATTTGATCCCGCAGAAAATCTCGCCGCTCTGATCCGCTGCCCGTCTGTTACGCCGGCAGAAGGCGGAGCTCTTACCGCTCTTCAGTCGATGCTGGAGCCGCTCGGCTTTCATATTGACCGCCCTGTCTTCACCGCAGAGGGAACACCGGATGTAGAAAATCTCTATGCCCGCCTTAATGGCACAGGCCCGCATCTGATGTTTGCCGGCCATACTGATGTGGTGCCGACCGGTGACCTGTCACTCTGGAAGCATCCGCCTTTTGGCGCAGTGATCGACAATGGCGAACTCTATGGCCGTGGCGCAGTAGATATGAAGGGTGGCATTGCCTGTTTTGTTGCGGCAACGGTGCGCTACCTGAAAAAATACCCTGATCGCAAACCCAACATCTCCTTCCTGATTACCGGCGATGAAGAAGGCCCTGCTATTAACGGCACAGTCAAAGTACTGGAATGGGCAGATGCCAAAGGTGAAAAATGGGATGCCTCACTGGTCGGCGAGCCAACCAATCCTGATCGTCTGGGTGAAGCCATCAAGATCGGTCGTCGCGGCTCGGTCACCGGCACTGTTATTGTTCACGGCACACAGGGGCATGTCGCCTATCCACATAATGCCGATAATCCGGTGCGCGGTATTATGGCACTGCTCAACAGCCTGCTGATACCGGCCTATGACCAAGGCACTGAGAATTTCCAAGCCACCAATCTGGAAATCACCTCGATTGACGTCGGCAATCCGGCCACCAATGTCATTCCGGCCAAGGCAACCGCTTCATTCAACATCCGCTTTAATGACACATGGACTGCAGACAGCCTGCAGCAGGAAGTGTCACGCCGCTTGCAGGAAGCATCAACTGACAGCCCGTTCAGAGAAGGCAAATCTGAACCGGTCAATTACGAGCTGATCTGGAGTGAAGATCCGAGCCATGTTTTCCTGACCCGCAATGACAAGCTGATTAACGCCCTTAACGGCGCTATTAAAGCGATTACCGGCAAACAGGCTTCGCTTTCAACCTCCGGAGGCACATCCGATGCCCGCTTTATCAAAGATTATTGTCCGGTTGTGGAATTCGGTCTTGTCGGCCAGACCATGCATATGGCCAATGAGCGGACATCATTGCGGGATCTTGAAAATCTCACCGCTATCTATGAAAAATTCCTTGAGGATTTTTTCGCCTGATTCATAAGGTCTTCAGGTGCCGGTAACAATACAGGCACCTGAAATTCATTTGTTGCGCAGGGTACCTATGCCTAGTTTTGAAGAGATTCAGTATTATTTCTCCGCAGTCTGGCGCACAATGACCGGCCATCCGGAAGCGCTGAATAATCTGAATACCGATGCCGATGGTTTCTGGCGGTCATTTTATGCAATTCTCATTGCCCTGCCGCCGATGCTGATCGGCTGGGTCGAGATTGCAGCACGCCTGACAGACGGCGATGAAACCGCCCTACGTCTCATCAATACAGTCAAACTCGCAACGATTGATATGATTGTCTGGCTGCTGCCTTTGCTGATTATCGGCTTTCTCAGCCGCAGTCTCGGGCTGGAGCGCCGTTTCTCCACCTATGTCGTGGCAACCAACTGGGCGACGGCTTTGTTCGCGTGGATTTACGCCCCGCTGTCTTTTCTCAACCTGCTGCTGCCGGATTTGTCCCCTGTATTTGCGGGGATAGGTTTTGGTCTGTTTCTGGCGACTTTAGCCCTGAGCTACAGGCTCACCCGTGCGGCTCTGCAACGACCGCATAGTTTTGCGGCACCATTTTTTATCTCAGTGATATTAGGCAGCATCATGCTGACAATTATCCTGCAGGGGCTGACAGGACTCATTCCCGCCTCATAAAATCAACGGATAATCCGCACCGATCATATAAAGCCCGTGCGCAGGCGCAACAACACCGCAGGCTTTGCGATCGCGCGCCTCAAGCGCTGCCACCAGATCATCTGTCGTCCAGCGGCCTGTGCCAACCTCGGAGATACTACCCACCAGTGAGCGCACCTGATTATGCAGGAAAGACCGCGCGGATGCACGTACCTCAACCAGTTCACCATGACGCTGCACATTCAGCACATCCAACGTTTTTACAGGGCTTTTGGACTGACACTGCACGGAGCGAAAAGTCGTAAAGTCATGCAGGCCGACCAGCAATTGCGCAGCTTCCTGCATCGCGTCTGTGTCCAGCTTCTTCGCTACCCACCATGCGCGATTGGCTTCCAGTGCCAGAGGTGTGCGACGATTGATGATACGATAGATATAATGCCGTCCTAAGGCGCTGAAACGCGCATCAAAATGATCCGGCACCTTTTCAACATTCAGCAGGAATACACCGTCTTTAGCGAGCGCCAGATAGGCATTCACCGCATCACGGACTTTGGAGGCTGCCCAGTCTTTTGTCAGGTCAACATGCGCGGTCTGCTGAAAAGCATGCACACCGGCATCGGTGCGACCCGCCGCGCCAAGAGAATTGCTGTCACCGCAAAATTTGAAAATAGCGGACTCAATCGCGCCTTGCACGCTGGGTGCATTATCCTGCCGCTGCCATCCGGCATAAGATGAACCATCATATTCAACTGTCAGACGATAACGCGGCACTCAACCCTCTCCGAACGCAGAAGCATAAATCAGTTTGCCTTGTATGATCGCACAAGGCTTGCCCTCTGTGAGATATTTCAATTGCAGATATTGTGCAGGATAAGGACTTTCAAGCTGTGCAGCATCCGCAACATTATAGCCAAAACGGCCATAATAAGCGGGCTCGCCCAAAACAATGCTCAGCCCCTCGCCCTGCTGTACCAGCAACTGATGTGCCTCTTCAATCAGCGCATGACCAATCCCTGCCCGCTGATGTGCAGGCAAGACTGCCAGCGGCGCCAATGCTACAGCGGCAAAACAATCATGATCCTGCTCAATCCATAAACGGGAAAACAAAATATGCCCGATGATTGTGTCTTCTGCCTCAGCAACCAGTTCCAGCACAACATCATTGTCTGCAACCAGTTCGCGCACCAAGGCAACTTCATCGGTTCCGTTGAAAGCGGCAGCAATCACGACATCAATCTGAGAGCGGTCTTGCTCACGGACGGGACGAATATCAAACCGCTTTACAGGAGAATGGCTCATGGCAGAATTGTACCAAGGGTCAGCTTAACGCCATTGCAGAATTCTGCAGCGCTCACTGGTTTACCACCGGCCTTCTGCACCAGTGTCAGTGCAACTGCACCGTCACCGCAAGCAACCACCAGCTGGCCGTCCAGCACTTCACCGGCTTTACCTGCACCATCAGCGAGTACCGATCGCAGCACTTTTACGCGTTCGAGCTGGCCATTAATTTCCATCTCGCACCATGCCCCCGGAAACGGGCTCAGACCACGGATACGATCATGCACAGCCTGCGCCGGTTGCGACCAGTCGATCCGCGCTTCGGCTTTCTCAATCTTGGAGGCATAAGTCACGCCGTCTTCAGATTGCGAAACGAGTTTCAAACTATCACGCTCCAAAGCTGCAATCGCACGCACCATCAGATCAGCACCGGTAATGCTCAAACGATCATGCAATTCACCATAGGTCATATTTGGTGTAATTGCGATTTTCTCGACCATGGCAACAGGGCCGGTATCCAGCCCCTCATCCATTTTCATAATCATCATGCCGCTCTCGGCATCACCGGCCATAATCGCACGCTGAATTGGTGCCGCACCACGCCAGCGTGGCAGCAGAGATGCATGACCATTATAACAGCCTAAAGCAGGCGCATCGAGAATGGCCTTTGGCAGCAACATCCCATAAGCAACAACAACCGCAACATCCGCATTGAGATCACGGAAAATCTGCTGCTCTTCTTCGCCTTTCAGGCTTTTCGGCGTGAAAACAGGAATACCGAATTCTTCGGCCTTTTCATGAACCGGCGATTTTGTCAGCTCTAAGCCACGACGTCCGGCAGGGCGCGGCGGCTGGCTGTAGACAGCAACAATTTCATAGCCCTGCCCGATCAGCGCTGTCATCACCGGCACAGAAAATTCCGGTGTGCCCATAAACACGATACGTAATGACATAGACTATCCTAACGAAAATACTGGCCTAACTAAAATACCGGCCGAAATAACTTCTCTGACCTGACCGAAATTCAATCCGTGTTTCAGATTTTTGGCGCTGATGCAGGCACATGGGTTTTGGCCAGCTTTTTGAATTTCTTGATCACCATATCCCGCTTCAGCTTGGAAATATGATCAATGAACAGCACACCGTCGAGATGATCAATCTCATGCTGCAGACACGTGGCCATCAGACCTTCTGCTTTGATTTCCTGCGGTTTGCCTTCAATATCCTGATAGGTCACACGAACAGTCGCAGGGCGCTCCACTTCCGCATAATAATCAGGGATCGACAAACAACCCTCTTCATAAGAGCTCGGCTCATCGGAACGCTCAACAATCACCGGATTGATAAAAACATGCGGCGCAGGCGCTTCGCCTTCTTTCGCCAGATCAATCACAACCATGCGGATCGGCTCTGCTACCTGAATTGCAGCCAGACCAATACCAGGCGCATCATACATCGTGGCAAACATATCATCGGAAAATTTGCGCAGATCCGCATCAAAGCGTTCAACCGGTTTTGAAACCTGACGTAAAACCGGATCAGGAAGAAAAATAATCGGCTTAATGGTCATAAGATTTATCCGCTGTTGCAATTGCCGGTGTCGCAATTCATTGAAAATATCGAACACCCGCAAGGCAGGCCTGATCTGAATGATGTCCGATCTAATCTCTCAGCACTCTGCCGTCAATAAATTACATGATCACATCAAAATTCTGTTCACGTTTTATTCTTATATTTAACGCGAATCATGTAATCTTTGTCCATGGAAACATTTTCTGCCTCTGAAACACCGCCCTCTTTAATGGATACGCTCAGCGCCATTCCCGCACAGACTCTGCTGATTGCAGGCGGTTTTGTGCTGTTTGTGCTTGTTCTGCTGGTCTGGCTGTCCGGCCGCAACAGCAGGGCGATGATCCATGCGCAATTTCAGTCGGAAGAACGTGCGCGGGAAGCCGAAATGCAGATGCATTCAATCCTGAAGAGTCAGGCGGAAATGCAGGGGCGCATGCAGACAATGGCTGAACTCTTCGGCTCGCGGCAGGCAGAACTCAACAAATCCATCCGCGACCGGCTGGACGGGATGACCAGTCATCTTGGACGCAGTATCAATGAGCAAACCCGCTCGACCCATGAAAACCTGAGCAAGCTGCAGGAGCGGCTGGCGGTGATTGATACCGCGCAGAATAATATTCAGTCGCTTGCCGGTCAGGTTGTGCAATTACAGGCTATTCTCGCCAATAAACAGACGCGCGGGGCTTTCGGCCAATCGCGAATGGAAGCGATTATTGCTGACGGCTTGCCAATGGGTGCCTATGAATTTCAGGCCACACTTTCTAACGGCATGCGGCCGGATTGCCTTGTGCGGATGCCCAATGGCACAGCCTCGCTGGTGGTCGATGCCAAATTTCCACTGGAAAGCTGGAATGCACTGAAAGCCTCAGAAACGCCGGAGGCCAAACGTCATTACGAACAGCTGTTTCGTCGTGATATGGAAGTACATATCCGTGATATTGCCGCCAAATATTTTATCAGCGGCGAAACACAGGATACAGCTTTTCTGTTCGTGCCGTCAGAATCGATCTTTGCGGAAATTCATGAGAATTTTGAGGTCATCATCCAGCGGGCACACCGCTCGCGGGTGGTTATAGTCTCACCTTCCCTGCTGATGCTTTCCATTCAGGTGATCCAGTCGGTGCTCAAAGATGCGCGAATGCGGGAACAGGCCCATCTTATTCAGGGTGAAGTCGTACGCCTGATGGATGATGTTGCCCGCCTTGATGAACGGGTACGCAAGCTACAAACCCACTTCTCTCAAGCCAGCCGCGATATTGATGATATCCTGATCTCGTCTTCTAAAGTCACACGCCGTGGTGCCAAAATCGAAGCGCTGGAACTGGGAGATAATCCGGATAATCATGAGCAGAAAAAGGCTGCCGAACCGCAGACACTACAGCAAAATGGCAGCACACCTGCGCCACGTTTTCTATAATCAGCGTGTTGTGGAATCTATCTTTGAAAGCAGCATTTTAAGCCATTGCAATTCCCTGTTTAAAGTAGGCTGCAACACTCCTAAAAACTTATTTTACTCAATAAAATTAACTCATTAGCCTTTATCCGCCACAGAAATTAATTACGGAACAGGGCAAGTGCAACCGGCTATGGCTTTATTATGCAATATCCTGCTCAGCCATAATCGCAGAATCTCCGTCTTAAAGGATGCCCGCAACACTTTGCCTGACAAATAAAAAAGCCGGACACACTCTGTATCCGGCTTTAAATTTACAATAAAAATCAGCGCTTTATGTCTTTATATAAGGCATAAAGCCTAGAGCCCTATCAGCCCTTCATGGCCTCACGAATACGTGCGACCAGCGCATCAGTTTCCGGAAAGCCGTTTTCGGTTTTGCGATCCCAAACAATCTGATCATTCAGGCGGATGATATAATTACCGTCACCACCCGGAATAAGTGCGATCTCGCCGACTTCATCACCGAATGCCTGCAACAGTTCCTGTGCTGCCCAGGCAGCGCGAAGCATCCAGTTACACTGGATGCAATATTCAATGGTAATACGTGGTTTCATAATGATAAAATTTATCCGCTAGCATCATATAAACTTAGTTCCCAGCGTACATTATTTTACAAACACCAGGCATTTAAACACTTAGTGCGATTTTTTAATTTCTAAGGCAAGAGCAAATAATTTAGCAGTTTTCTCAAATTGTCTATGAACAGACAATAAATCAGGTTGACGATCCGGAAAACGATTCATGCAACTTTGCCAAATTACTAAATAGGAATGAAATAGCGCCCTAATCCGCTGCTGTTCTTTCCAAGGCATTTTATTATAATTATTACTAATCGCGTTCGGCACAACACAGGGGAATGATGCAAGCTTGATAACAAAGGGATATTCTACACTCTCCTCGTTTTGCGCCACCTCTATTGCCGAATTTACAAAAATTTGCACATAAGCTTTTCTCGCTACCTCCTCAAGGGCAGTGAGTTCAGCATCCATTTTCTGCCATGCTTCAGCTTCAACGATACGCCTTTCGTCCTTGTTGCTTTTATTCCAATTGGCATACTCCCGCCAAAAAGATTTAATTACCCCCAATATAGTATCAATCATATTATTACATTCCCACTCAAGATCGCTTCTTATAAAGACACAATTCACCGAGGCAAACGAGAACAATATATTGTACTTTACAAAACAAAAAAGGAGGCAAAGCCTCCTTTTGAAGTAGTAATATAGTGGCATAGCAATTTAATATTAAATCACTCATCACCCATTTTAAGCGCCTGAATGAAAGCTTCCTGCGGAATTTCCACCTTACCGAACTGACGCATGCGCTTCTTACCTTCCTTCTGTTTATCCAGAAGTTTGCGCTTACGTGAAATATCGCCGCCGTAACATTTTGCCGTCACGTCTTTACGCAGAGCCGAGATTGTCTCACGCGCTACGATACGTCCGCCGATTGCTGCCTGAATCGGAATTTTAAACATATGCTGCGGGATCAGGTCTTTCAGCTTTTCACACATCACACGGCCGCGTTTTTCAGCGGCAGAGCGGTGCACCAGCATCGAAAGCGCATCAACCGGCTCGTCATTGACGAGGATCGACATTTTCACCAGATCGCCTTCTTTATATTCCGACAGATTATAGTCGAAAGAAGCATAACCTTTGGAAATCGACTTCAGACGATCGTAGAAATCGAACACCACTTCGTTGAGCGGCAGTTCATAAGTCACCATCGCACGCGGGCCGACATAGGACAGATCCACCTGAATACCGCGGCGCTCCTGACAAAGCTTCAGGATCGAACCCAGATATTCATCCGGTGTCAGAATGGTCGCTTTAATCCATGGCTCTTCAATCGAAGTGATTTTCACCACATCCGGCATATCCGCCGGATTGTGCAGTTCTTTCACTGAACCGTCGAGCATGTTCATGCGATAGACAACCGATGGTGCGGTTGCAATCAGATCAAGATTGAATTCGCGCTCAAGGCGCTCCTGAATGATTTCAAGATGCAACAGCCCCAAGAAGCCACAACGGAAACCAAAACCCAGTGCTGCCGATGTTTCCATCTCAAAGGAGAAGCTGGCATCATTGAGACGCAGCTTGCCCATAGCAGCACGCAGATCTTCAAAGTCCGCAGCATCAACAGGGAACAGACCGCAGAATACAACCGGTTGCGCCGGTTTAAAGCCTGTCAGCATATTTGCAGTCGGGCGCTTATCCTCAGTGATCGTATCACCAACGCGGGTATCCGCGACTTCCTTAATCGAAGCGGTGATAAAACCAAGTTCGCCCGGACCCAGATCTTCAACGGCCACCATTTTCGGTGTGAAAACGCCGACGCGTTCTACCGGATATTTGGCACCGGTACCCATCATGCGAATGGTCTGACCTTTTTTCAGAACACCATCAATGATGCGCACCAGAACGATCACACCGAGATAGGTATCATACCAGCTGTCCACCAGCATGGCTTTGAGCGGCGCATTACGGTCGCCCTCTTTCGGTGCAGGCAGACGCGTAACAATCGCTTCCAACACATCAGGAATGCCCAGACCGCTTTTCGCGGAAATTTCCACAGCATCAGATGCATCGATACCGATCACATCTTCCACCTGTTCTTTCACGCGCTCAGGATCGGCCGCAGGAAGGTCAATCTTGTTCAGCACAACAACCAGTTCGTGATTGTTGTCGATTGCCTGATAAACATTGGCCAGTGTCTGTGCTTCCACGCCCTGTGAGGCATCCACAACCAGCAGCGAGCCTTCACAGGCCGCAAGCGAACGGGAGACTTCATAGGCAAAGTCAACGTGTCCCGGTGTGTCGATCAGGTTGAGAACATAGTCCTCACCATTTTTCGCACGGTAATTCAGACGCACGGTCTGCGCCTTGATCGTGATGCCGCGCTCGCGCTCGATTTCCATCGAGTCGAGCACCTGCTCTTTCATCTCACGATTATCAAGGCCACCGGTCTGCTGAATCAGACGGTCGGCAAGGGTCGACTTCCCATGATCAATATGGGCGACGATGGAAAAATTCCGGATATGGTCAAGTGGTGTGCTCATGCGCGCGATTTAGCAGCAGATTTACGCAAAGGCAAAGGGGTTTCATGCAAATCAGGGCAAATCAGTGCTGAAAGTTCAATCTTTCGGGGTATGGAGCATTATGTCCCCTTTGCGAAACGGCAAAAAACCATTAAAGCGATGCCAAAAGCTGGTAATGCGCCTCTGCGCTATAACAGCGTTTAGAAATTTACAGCTCTCAAAGCACAAGCTGATGAGCAGTATTATGCCGCAATAAGACCGGCGCAGGAGACAGGTCATGGAAACGCTTAATCACCGCACAACACCAAAGCTGGTTACAGTCTTCGGCGGCTCGGGTTTTGTCGGGCGTCACGTGGTTGATGCGCTGGCACGTCGTGGTTACCGCGTTCGTGTTGCTGTGCGTAAACCGGAAGTTGCCTATTACATGCAACCGCTTGGCAATATCGGCCAGATCCAGCTTGTACAGGCCAATATCCGCCACCGCTGGTCAATTGAACGCGCTGTCAAAGGTGCGGACTATGTGGTCAATCTGGTTGGTATTCTGTCGGAAAGCGGTAAGCAGCGTTTCAATACTGTACATGCGATTGGTGCAAAACACGTCGCTGAAGTTGCAGCGGCTGCCGGTCTGCCATTGCTGCATATGTCAGCCCTCGGTGCCGATCTGAAAAGCGCATCAGAATATGCGCGTACGAAAGCTGAAGCCGAACGTCAGGTTCTGAGCGTGAAGCCGGATGCAGTTATCCTGCGTCCAAGCGTGATTTTCGGCCCTGAAGACCAGTTCTTCAATAAATTCTCCAGCATGTCCCGTTTCTCACCATTCATGCCATTGATCGGTGGCGGCAAAACACAGTTCCAGCCGGTTTATGTCGGCGATGTGGCTGAAGTTGTTGCCCGCGCCGTTGAAGGCAAATTGCAGGCAGGTAAAGCCTATGAGCTCGGCGGTGCAGAAGTGCTGACACTGCGTCGTTGCATGGAGCTGTCGCTGGAAGTGATCAACCGCAAGCGCGCCTTCATCAACCTGCCTTGGTGGGTTGCGAGCTTGCAGGGTAAAATTCTCGGTCTGCTGCCAAATCCGCCGCTGACCAGCGATCACGTTAAACTGCTGAAAAGCAATAATGTAGTTTCGCAAGAAGCCGCTGATGCTGATCTGACACTGGAAGGTCTGGGCATCAAACCTCAGGCTGTAGACGCAATCCTGCCATCTTACCTCTGGCGTTTCCGTGCCCTTGGTCAGTATGACAAGGCAAGTCTGGCACGCTAATAAGTGTTGACATCTTTAAAAGTTTAAGGGGCCTCGCGGCCCCTTTTCTGTTTATGGTTTTACCACGGTTCCAGACCGAGCAATTTTTCGCCCAATGGAGTCAGTTGCGCTGTTTCCGCATGGTGTTTTTCCCATTCACGCGGATCACCGGGAAATGCATCACGTTTGGGATGATCACGCTCGCGCCACAAACGAATTCTTTCCTCGCGCTCATCGGCATTGTCAAATTCGGTCGGGTGCATTGAAATATATTGCGCCATGCGTACACGATCGTCCGAATGGTTCGGACGTACACCATGCGCGAGCAGTGAATTGAAAATCAGCATATCCCCTGCTTCCATTTCAATATTCACCACACGCTGTCCGGTCATATCCGGATGCATCGGATCACGGTCAGCGGGCTGGGTTTGCTCCCATTGCTCAAAGTCGCGAAATAAATCCGGCACGCATTGAAAACCGCCGACATCGCCATCCTGTTTTTTCAGGCTCAATACCCCCTGCACACCCACCGGCAGAGGTCGAACGGATGTATCAACATCCCAATGGATAAAGCCATGCGGATTGCCTTTGACCTTTTTCGGCGGATTGAGATTGGCACGGTCAATTGTAACCCAGAGATCCTCCCGATCCCAAATATCGACAAATGCATTATAAACACGCGGCTCCATGCGGTTGTCCCACAGCGCCTGATGATTATAAATCTCAAGCATACCGGTATTGTTCAGTTCTTTCATGATGTGATCACGGCGCTGCGGAGCATACCATGTCGATGCATCCACCGGATCTTTTTCATCAAATCGCCATAAAACATCCACCAACCGCTCGACATTGTCACGCGGAACAGCCTGACGCACAATCACATAACCATTGGTAATCCAATGCTGCCAGTCCTCCGCAGATAAGACACGCAAAGGCAATGTTTTCTGAATATCTTTAAGCGGCACAGCCGAAGCCACAGTCGGATGCGCATCCCTTTTGAGTACTGGTTGCATGATCTGTCTCCTCCCGAATTGATCAATCATGCACCAAGCCTAACAAACGCGATAACAGCATGTTGTCGGCACGTGGCCTTTTCTGATACTATTTTGGCGCATTATTTAAACCGAGCGCCATATGAAGCCTTATTTGGAAAAACTCGTGCCGGAGCCTGCTTCATCGCTCAGCTTGCTGGACCGGCGGCTGGATGATGCTATTCCGTTTCAATGGCACCACCATCCCGAATATGAACTGACACTCACCCTCAACTCGCGCGGGCAGCGCTTTATCGGCGACCATATCGGTGATTATGCCGATGGCGATCTGGTGTTGATCGGCCCGAACCTGCCGCATAGCTGGTCATCGCGCAGCAAATATAATTCGGATCAGCCACACAGGGCTTTGGTGATCTGGTTCACGCCGGAGCAGATACAGGCGCTGTCAAAAACTTTTATCGAATTCCACGCTATAGAATCTATGCTCACCCGCGCTGCGCATGGGCTGCAGTTTTCATCCGCCTGCGCTATTGAGTTGCGTCCCGTGATCACAGCACTGTTCACCCAGTCATCAGCCGCACGTTTATTATCACTGCTCAGCATATTAAACAGACTGGCAGAAGATGATGACAAGCAAATACTGAGTAGCAAACCGGCACAAGGCCACGATCAGGCGGAAGGCCGCGAAAGCATAGGCTGGGCACGGATCGATCGTGTGCTATCACATATCCATCAGCATTATATGCACCGGCTGGCATTGGATGATCTTGCAGGCATTGCGGCACTCAGTATATCCGGCCTGCACCGGTTGTTTCGCAAACAAACCGGCACCACCATTTCCGCTTATATCATCCGGTTACGCATTGGTGATGCGAGTGCGAGACTGGCCGCGACACAGCAACCTGTAGCCTATATCGCAGCGGCGACAGGCTATGAATCACTGGCCAATTTCAACCGTCAGTTCAGACGGTCAAAAGGTATGTCGCCGCGCGCCTATCGCAACTTGTTTCAGGCACATTGATTCTGAAATGATTATCAGCCCCAGACCAGCAATGCTGCCATACCTGCAGAACCGACGATCAGGCGCCACCATGCAAAAATTGCAAAACCATGGCGGGATACATAATCCAGCAGATAGCGAACAACGATGACGCCTGAGATAAAGGCAGCAACAAAACCAATACCGATCTGCGCCATGTCATTGCTGGAGAGCAGCGCATGATTTTTATAAAGGTCATAGGCAAAAGCACCGGCCATTGTCGGCATTGCCAGAAAGAACGAGAATTCTGCAGCAGAGCGCTTATCCGACCCCATCAGCAAAGCGCCGACAATTGTCGAGCCGGAACGTGATACACCGGGAATCATTGCCAGACACTGCACAGCACCAATGGCAAAGCACATTTTCAGCGGATATTGTGTCACATCATTATAGCGCGGACGCAGCGGCAAACGATCCACCCATAGCAGAATGAAGCCACCGATAATCAGCATGGAGCACACCAGCATCGGCGTCTCAAACAAAACCTGCTTGATATAGCTATGGGCAAAAGCACCGATCACCGCTGCCGGCAGAAATGCCAGCATAATACCGGCGGCAAAACGTCTGGCACCGGCATCGCGTGGCAAATCCGTCAACAATTTCCACAAGCGTCCGAAATAAACGCTTAAGATTGCCAGAATAGCACCCAGCTGGATCAGCACTTCAAATGTGCGTCCGGTCGATTCGAAACCTAAAAAATGCCCTGCCAGCAAAAGGTGACCTGTAGACGAGACCGGCAGGAACTCTGTCAAACCTTCAAGAAGGCCGAGAATCGCAGCCTCGAATATTGCCCATACGTCCATAATGCCGAATACCTTTGTCTGCCGTCTGCTTTCGTTTCATATTTACTGCCAGAGCTGACAGGCTTTAATGATCTGATTTATACAGACAACCTGTCAGCAAGCTGAAAATGAGCAGAAAAACAATCTCACTGCCTTAAATTCAGCCTGTTGAAATGTTTTTACTCACAATGCAATGCATAATTATGTAGCGCAGCCGTCCTAACCAATTATTTATACGAAGCACCTATAATTGCTGAAAATGCTTTGCAGCCGTATTTTTATTGCCCTTGCGACCAAAGCCTACTATCGCCTGCTGCTCAGATTTAAGCCTCTGCGTATTGAGCCCCGTTCAACTTGCTCTTTCACAGATCAGCTGCAAACTGACAGATCATTCAGTCTGATTGCCCTCGGTTATAGCCAAACGGGTAACAGCCACATCTGAAAGTACTATCGAACCACATGCTCACGCTGTTTCACCATCCGATGTCCACAACCTCCCGCTATGTCCGCCTTATTCTCAATGAATATGACGTGGAAGCGGAAATGATTGAGGAACGTCCGTGGTCACGCAGAAAAGAGTTTCTGGCGCTAAATCCGGCTGGCACTCTGCCGGTTCTGCTGGCTGAAAATGACTGGCCGGTTGTCGGTGCAACCGTGATTGCCGAATATATGGACGAGACACGCGGCGCATTGAAACGCAACCGTCGCCTGCTGCCGGAAACCCCGATGGAGCGCGCCGAAGTGCGCCGCCTTGTCGACTGGTTTCTGATCAAATTTGAAAATGAAGTCACCCGTCACCTCGCCCGTGAACGTGTGTTCAAATTGCAGATGTCGCAGGAAATGGGTTCGTCAGCACCGGATTCCACCGCAATCCGCGCGGCACGTGCCAATATCCGTCAACATCTGCGTTATACAGACTGGCTGGCAGCAACCCGCAACTGGCTGGCCGGTGATACGCCGAGCTATGCCGATATGGCTGCGGCTGCCGGTATTTCCATTCTCGATTATTTAGGTGAAATTGAATGGGCTGAACATCGTGCCACCCGCGAATGGTATGCACGTATGAAATCCCGTCCTTCTTTCCGTCCGCTTCTCGCTGATCGTGTACGCGGCATTTTCCCAGCATCTCATTATGGCGACCTCGATTTCTGATCGCACACCAAAGAAACCACTGCCGAAAAGTGATGAGCCGCCTGCTGTCCGTCTGAAACGCTTCCTAACAGAAGAAGCGGCTGCGGTCGGTTTTGATGTGGTGGCCATTACCACGCCGGATGCTATTCCTGAGGCTCCGCAGCGGCTGCGCTATTTTCTGGATCATGGCCGCCATGGCTCAATGGAATGGCTGGAGGAGACGGCTGACCGCCGCTCCAATCCTTCCGAATTGTGGCATGAAGTGCGCTCTATCGTCATGCTGGCGATGAATTACGGCCCCGACCATGATCCGCGCACGCTGCAAGATAAAAAAGACTGCGGCGCAATCTCGGTCTATGCACAGAACCGCGATTATCACGACATTATCAAAGGCAAACTCAAACATATGGCCAGC
This sequence comes from Bacillus subtilis, assembly GCA_021733665.1. Classification (GTDB taxonomy): domain Bacteria; phylum Pseudomonadota; class Alphaproteobacteria; order Rhizobiales; family Rhizobiaceae; genus Pseudochrobactrum. The sequence goes on along the minus strand of JAHREI010000007.1, from coordinate 40,188 downwards.
CGCTTTGCAGCGCGTACCGGCCACGAGGTAAAAGTCTTTGTCGATACGGCGCCGGTGATGGAAAAGCCGCTGGCAGTCTCTGCCGGTATGGGCTGGCAGGGCAAGCACACCAATATGGTCAGCCGGGAATACGGCTCGTGGCTGTTTCTCGGCTCCATCTTCACCACTGCAGATCTGGAGCCGGATCATGCCGGCAAAGACAGTTGCGGCAAATGTCGTGCCTGCCTCGATGCCTGCCCGACAAATGCGTTCCCTGCGCCCTATCAGATTGATGCACGGCGTTGCATTTCTTATCTCACCATTGAGAATAAAGGGCCGATCCCGCACGAGTTCCGCAGCATGATGGGCAACCGTATCTATGGTTGTGATGATTGCCTGTCTGCCTGTCCGTGGAATAAATTTGCTCAGGTGTCTCGTGAGGCTAAATTGCAGGCACGGGAAGTGCTGAAAGAACCACCGCTCGAACAGCTTTTGCAGTTGGATGATCCGACATTCCGCACACTCTTCAGCGGTTCGCCGGTCAAACGCATCGGTCGCGACCGCTTCATCCGCAATGTGCTGATTGCCACCGGTAATTCGGATAATCCTGCTTATCTCCCGATCATTGAGCAATTGCTGGATGATCCGGTGCCCGTCACGCGCGGCGCCGCCGTCTGGGCATTATCGCGCCTTGCATCGGAAGCGGAATTTTTACGCCATAAAAATCAGCATCTTCCCCTTGAACAAGAGGCAGAAGTGATTGAAGAATGGCTGCATGCTGCAACGCAGAGCGAGAAAGACCAATAATGCATATTTTTCTGTTTGGTACCGGCTATTCCGCGCACTATTTTGTGGAAGCACTGCGACAAAATCCGGCTGCAAATATCCGCTCAGTCACAGGCACAATCCGTCGTCCGGAACAAGCGGAAGCTCTACGCAATATCGGTATCAATCCGGTGTTTTTTGATGCTGAACAGGGCTTGAATGCACAGTTGCTTGACGAGCTAAGTCAGGCAACGCACATCGTCTCCTCGGTTGCGCCATTGACAGGCAGCGCTGAAGACACTGATCCGATTCTACGCCTGATGCCTGAAGGCTTACTGCATTACGCGCCGCAAGCACGCTTTATCAGCTATCTTTCAACCATCGGTGTTTATGGCGACTATCAGGGCGCATGGGTCGATGAAAATTCAGAACTAAAACCGCTTTCCGCGCGTTCTGCTGCCCGTGTGACGGCTGAAAAAGAATGGCTGGCACAGGTTGAGAATACAGACATTGCCTGTGCTATCTTGCGGATTTCCGGTATTTACGGCCCATCATTTCAGGGGCAGGCACGCAACGCGCTGGCCAGCATCAAACAAGGTCGCGCGCATCGCCTGATCAAGAAAGACCATGTTTTCAATCGCATCCATGTTGAAGATATCGGTGGTGCATTGGCACATCTCAGCGTGAATAATCTCGGCGGCATTTATAATCTTGCCGATGACGAACCGGCAGCGGCACATGAAATTATTGCCCATGCCACAGGTTTGCTGGGAGTTACGCCACCGCCCGCAATTGATTATGAAACTGCAGAATTGTCCCCGATGGCACGCTCCTTTTATCAGGAGTGCAAACGCGCTTCCAATGCAGCGCTGAAAGCAACCGGCTATCAGCTGCGCTATCCGAATTATCGCGCAGGGTTACAAAAACTGTATCAAAGCGGTGAAGGGCTCTGAACCCGCCACGACTGTGATATTTTTACGCTTGTCAGCTGACGCGGCGCAGTTAATGCTATGCTTATATAAATTGAATAACCGGAAACCTGTTCTCATGTCATTCCGTCTCCGCCCCTTCTCAGCGATGCTGTTGAGACTAACTCTGGCAGCAGCCCTTTCAGCCAGCGCATTGTTTTCGGCACAAGCAGACCAGCCTGCCAAACAGGCTTTCGGCTCGGTCAAACTGCCCTCCGTCACAGCGCCTGAATCCTATGGTTTCTATTCCAAAGGCTGTATCAGTGGTGCAGTTGCTTTGCCTGTTGATGGTCCGAACTGGCAGGTGATGCGCCTGTCGCGCAATCGCAACTGGGGTCATCCGAACCTGATCGCCCTGCTGGATAAATTGTCCCGTGATGCCGCCAAAACCGGCTGGAACGGTCTGCTGGTCGGCGATATTTCGCAGCCGCGCGGTGGTCCGATGCTCACCGGTCATGCCTCGCATCAGGTTGGTCTTGATGCCGATATCTGGCTGTCACCAATGCCGAACCGCCGCTACACCAATCAGGAGCGTGAGGATGTGAGCGCGATTACGATGCTCAAGCCGAATTCGCTGCTTGTTGATGATAATAAATGGACACCATCACGCACCGCACTGCTCAAACATGCTGCGAGCTATCCGGAAGTGGAACGGCTTTTTGTTCATCCGGGCATTAAAAAGAAACTCTGCGAAACTGTAACCGGTGACCGTCGCTGGTTGGCAAAAGTGCGTCCTTACTGGGGGCATCATTATCATTTCCACGTCCGTCTGCGTTGTCAGGCCGGATCACCGGATTGCAAACCACAGGAACCGACCGGCAAAGATGATGGTTGCGGCAAGCCGCTGGACTGGTGGTTTACCGATGAGCCATGGAAACCGGCAAAACCTGCAAAGCCGGGTGAAAAGCCAAAGCCACCGAAAGTCATGATGGTTTCACAACTGCCGCAGGCTTGTGCATCTTTGCTTAATGCACCTATGCCAGCTTCGGTGAAAGAAGTGACCTATGGTTTGGCAAATGGCAGAACAGCATCAGCCGTACAGCCCGATACCACACCGGCTTTTGTTCAGCCAACACCACCAGCAGCCATTCCGCTACCGGCTCAAAAACCGTAACTATCTGATTTTCAGCAGGATGTGCTTTCTTTCCGGAAGCGCATTCTATATAAATTAAAACGATTTAGAGGCATTTCAAACGACCTAAACAATTTCGTTTGAAATGTCAGACAATAAATAACCAGAGTGAGAAGCAGTATTAACAATGCCAAATATCGATCCGAACTTTGTTTTTCCTGTCCTTATCGGTGACATTGGCGGTACCAATGCCCGTTTTGCCATTCTGGTAGATTCATACGCAGAGCCAAAAGAATTTCCAATTCTCCTCACACAAGATTTTGAAACTCTGGAAGATGCGATTCAGTCAGTTGTACTGGATCATACTTCCATCCAGCCACGCTCGGCAGTTATCGCAATTGCCGGTCCGGTAGAAGGCGATGAAATTCCTCTGACCAATTGTCATTGGGTGGTGAAATCCCGCCAGATGATGGAACGCTTTAACCTGCAGGACATCACTGTCCTCAATGATTTTGAAGCACAGGCTCTCGCTGTTGTATCACTTGATGAAAAGCATCTGGAAAATATCGGCGGCGAAACCAGCCATCCGAATGGCAAGCGTGTTGTGCTGGGGCCTGGTACCGGCCTCGGTGTTGCAGGCCTGATCCGCTCGCGCCAGACATGGGTGCCGGTTCCGGGTGAAGGCGGCCATGTCGATTTCGGTCCGCGCTCAGAGCGTGATCTGCAAATCTTCCCGTTCATTGAAAAGATTGACGGCCGTATTTCCGCCGAGCAACTTCTTTGCGGACGCGGTTTACAACATATTTATCAGGCTATCTGTCAGACAGACGGAATTACCCCTTCCCTTGTTACACCGGCAGAAATCACCGATGCGGCATTGGATAAAAGCAATGCGCAGGCCATTGAAACATTAGAGCTTTTCGCGATTTATCTTGGTCGCCTTGCCGGTGATCTTGCTCTGATTTTCATGGCACAGGGCGGTGTTTATCTGTCCGGCGGCATACCGCAGCGTATTCTTTCTGCTCTGCGTACCGGCAGTTTCCGCGCCGCATTTGAAGATAAAGCGCCGCATCAATCTATTCTCAAATCCATCCCTATTTATGTCATCACCCATCCGCGCGCCGCAATTGCAGGTCTTGCAGCCTATGCCCGCACACCTTCACGTTTTGATATTCATACGGATGGCCGTCGCTGGCGTTGACTTTTTAAGGATATAACGGAAAATCCTGAACGGAATTGACCATGCCTTCATACAAGGCATGGTCAAATGCTTTCTACAGCTTTATAGAAAAGCAAGATCAACAGGAACGATAAGTCCTGATAATCAATTCCGATAACCAGCAGCAGGATTTTCCCTGACCGTGAGTTTATTTAAAAAAAAGAAAAAAATTGATCCGGCAGAAACGACACGCATGATCCGTCGTGTGCTTTCTGAGAATTTTTCCGCTCATAAATTTTCTTATATTAAAGCCATTATCGGCTCACTGATGATTTCCGGTGCTACGGTTTTTGTCGGTTATATTATGCGCGATGTTATTAATGACATCTTTTACCGGCAACGAGCAGATCTGATTATCTATATTGCCGGTTCTATTCTGCTTGCTTTTGTTCTGCGCGGATTAGGCAGTTTTATTCAGGCCGTACAGCTTGCTAAAATCGGCAATAATCTGGCAGCTATTTATCAGAAGCGCGTTTTCGCGCATCTGATGAAGCTCGGATTAAATTTTTACAGCGATCATCGCTCCGGTCAGTTGGCCGCACAAATCAATCAGAATATCAGCGGCATGCGCGATCTGATGAATATGACCGTTACATCGCTTGCCCGTGATGCGGTGATGCTGGTTGGTCTGCTCAGTGTCATGATCTATCAAGAGCCGTTCCTGTCACTTTTTGCACTGCTGATTGCGCCACCATTAATTCTGACCGTCACCTATGTATCGCGTCGTATCCGCACTGTAACCCGCGAAGTCGTCCATCTGAATTCGCATTTGCTTGGCGCAATGCAAGAAAGCACACAGGGCATCACCATTGTCAAAGCTTTCACGATGGAAGATCAGCTGCGTGGCAAAATTGACGGACTGATCGAACAGGCTGAGGCCCGTTCGAATAAAATTGCCAGTGTTTCAGAACGCGTTACGCCGATTTCAGAAATTCTCGCCGGTATCGTGATTGCCTCTGTTATTGCCTATGCCGGTTATCGCGCGATTGCTGAGCAACAGCCGCCGGGCACTATGTTTGCCTTCATCACATCGATGATGCTGGCTTATGACCCCGCCCGTCGTCTTGCGCGTTTACAGGTTAGTCTGGAGCGTGCACTGGTCAATGCGCGGATGATTTATGAAATTCTGGATCTCAAACCAGCGCAGTCCGATCGTGCGGATGCTACAGACTTGCAGGTTAAAGAAGGCACTGTAAAATTTGATGATGTGCATTTTGCCTATCATTCGAAAGACAGCCCTGAATACCAGCTCGTTCTCAAAGGCATTAGTTTTACCGCGAAAGCCGGTGAAACCACTGCGATTGTCGGTGCGTCAGGCGCCGGTAAATCCACTCTGATTACGCTGCTGCAGCGCTTTTATGATCTTGATAGCGGCCGTATTCTTATCGACGATCAGGATATTGCCGGTGTGACCGTCAATTCACTGCGCCACTCCATCGCCTATGTCTCGCAACAAGCCTATCTATTTGAAGGTACGATTGCCGACAATATCCGCTATGGCCGTCCAGATGCAACGCAGGACGAAATTGTTGAAGCCGCGAAGCTGGCCAATGCGCATGAATTTATCATGCGTCAGCCGCTAGGTTATGACAGTCCGATCGGCGAGAACGGCGTCACGCTTTCCGGCGGCCAGCGCCAGCGTTTGTCAATTGCACGTGCCATTGTGCGTAAAGCTCCAATTCTGCTACTGGATGAAGCAACATCTGCGCTCGACAATGATTCTGAAAAACGCGTGCAACAGGCACTGGAAACCATCATGAAGGATCACACGACCATTGTGATCGCTCATCGTCTTTCCACTGTGGTCAATGCCAATAAAATCATTGTCATGGAAGCCGGTAATATTGTGGAAGAAGGCCGTCATGCGGATCTCGTCACAATCGAAAACGGTGTTTATGCCCGTTTTTACAAGCTGCAATCCGCCCCGCAAAGTGAAACTCTGATCGGATAAGTAATGACATCAACTGTTTCAACCTCCCTGGGCACCCCTGCTCCGATGCGTCTTGTCGTTACCGGTGCATCAGGCCGCATGGGCAAAGCGCTTATTCGTGCGATTGCCGAAAATCCGGCAACGGTACTATCCGGTGCCATCGTTCGCGAAGGCTCTCCGCTGATCGGGCAAGATGCCGGTGAGATGGCAGGTGTGGGCAAAAACGGTATCCTGATTTCTGCCGATCCCCTGCCTGTTTTCGCAGAAGCCGAAGGCGTGCTGGATTTCACAACACCAGCCACGACACTGAGCTATGCTGCCTTGGCCGCACAGGCACGTATTGTCCACGTTATCGGCACTACCGGATGCTCCGAAGAGGATGAAGAAAAAATCCGTGCTGCTGCCCGCCATGCAACCATTATCAAATCCGGCAATATGAGTCTGGGCGTCAATCTGCTCTCAGCTTTGGTGGAACAGGCTGCCCGTGCTCTGCCGCCTTCCGCATTCGACATTGAAATCCTTGAAATGCATCATAAGCACAAGGTTGACGCACCTTCCGGCACAGCGCTGCTGCTTGGTGAAGCCGCAGCTGAGGGGCGTAATATCAATCTCAGCGATCACAGTGTTCGTGTCCGCGATGGCCATACCGGCGCACGCGAAGACGGCACAATCGGTTTTGCAACTTTGCGCGGCGGCTCTGTCATCGGCGAACATTCAGTGATGTTTGCAGGTGCATCCGAGCGCATTACGCTCACTCATCAGGCACAGGATCGTTCTGTTTTTGCAGAAGGTGCTGTTGCAGCCGGTCTCTGGGGGCGCGGTAAAAAGCCTGGTCTTTATTCCATGCGCGATGTACTCGGGCTCTGAACCTTCTCAAATTTGTTTCCTGTACTGAACCACGATCTTATTCATAACCGTTTCATAGTCCTTTCAGGATGTGTCTAACCGGAGATAATCTCATGTCCCGTACCCTTGTTCTTGTCCGTCATGGTCAAAGCGAATGGAATCTCAAAAACCTGTTTACCGGCTGGCGTGATCCGTCGCTCACCGAACAGGGCCATGCAGAAGCCAAAGCGGCAGGTCAGCGCCTGAAAGACGCTGGCCTGCAGTTTGACATTGCCTATACATCAGACCTCTCCCGCGCGCAGATTACCTGCCAGCATATTCTTGACCAGCTTGGCCAGTCCGACCTGCAGACCATCCGTAATGTAGCCTTGAATGAACGCGACTATGGGGATCTCTCAGGGCTTAACAAAGATGACGCCCGTGCCAAATGGGGTGAAGAACAGGTTCATATCTGGCGCCGTTCTTACGACGTGCCACCTCCGGGCGGTGAAAGCCTGCGCGATACCGGCGCACGCGTATGGCCGTACTACCTGCACACCATTCAGCCGCATGTATTGCGTGGTGAAAAAGTTCTGGTTGCCGCTCACGGCAACTCGCTGCGCGCACTGATTATGGCGCTCGAAGGTCTGACCAGCGACGAAATCATCGCTCAGGAACTGAATACCGGCGTGCCGATTGTCTATGAGCTCAATGCAGACAGCACAATTGCATCGAAAAAAGTTCTGACTGCATAATTTAAGCAGTCAGCTGCACTGCTTCAAAGCCGGATACATCTCTGTATCCGGCTTTTTTCTTTGCTTCATGTGGAAAACAACACACGCTTAAGCTGTTGAAATGATTTTATTTTCCATCTTGAGACGAAAAAACAAAAAACTTCAAAAAAATACAAATTTTCTGCAATTTTCGATAAAATGCCGTTGACATGAATCACTCCGCCCTTTAAACGGTCACTCAACGCCCAGATGGCGGAATTGGTAGACGCACCAGCTTCAGGTGCTGGCGCTCGCAAGGGCGTGGAGGTTCGAGTCCTCTTCTGGGCACCATATAAAGACTGACTACCAAGGTCTTTAACAAAAACACCCGCGCAAGCGGGTTTTTTTGTATCTTCAGTTTGCTTACATTAAAGTATCCTTCCTTTCTTCATTTTCAGGACATGCGCATGGACACCGTTGCTATTGATAATCGCAGTGAATTTGCACTCTGGGCTATTCAACGCGCTCAGGAAATCGTTACCCAACAAGGTGCGGCACTGGCGATGGCTGCACGTGATATGAACGAAGCAGAACTGGCTAAAACTGCATCTGAACTCGGCTCAGCCATTTCAGATGCTCTGCTCGATGTGTTTGACGGCCTGATGCTGACTGAAGAATAAGCGTATATACAAACCATCATATTCAAGAATATGTCAGCGCAATCCTGATTATTGGATTTTCTTTTAAGAAAGAGCAGTTTAATATTAGAGGATAATCTGAAAACTACCATGGAGAACGTTCTGCAAGGAACCTGTTCCTGCGTTTTCCGGCATGCCACCTTTCTCTTTCAGCAGAAATCTGGAACATATCTTGAATATTCAGAAAACACCTCATCCGTTTGCAATTCCTGCCAATGAAGCTGAACGTCTCGTCTCCGTTCGTAGCCTGCTACCGTCAGATCTGACTATTTCGGATGAGCTGAATATACTGACAACACTGGTTCAGAATATTTTTCAGGCAGTGTCCTGTTCCGTCACAATTATCGATGAAGACTGGCAGCGCATTGCCGCTACTTCGGGTCTCAAGGCCGAAGACTGCCCGCGTGAAAAATCCGGCTGCACCCATGTCGTCTTTTCCGGTCAGCCATTAATTGTACCGGATATGCGGCTTCATCCGGCTTTCCGTCAGCAGGACTATGTCACCGGTGAACCGGGCTTCCGTTTTTATGCCGGTTTCCCGCTGGCGATTGACGAAGGTCTGACACTGGGTGCGCTTTGTGTCATCGACACCAAGCCACGCGACTTCGACTCTCATCAATGCGCCGAAATGCGCAGCTTTGCTCAGCTGGCCAGCGCTCTGCTCAGCCTGCAACGCAAAAATACTATGTTGCAAAGTGATAAAGTCACGCTGAGGAAAAACGCGCTCACCGATCCTTTGACGCAACTTTATAACCGCCGCGCCCTGAAAGAGCATGTCGCACCGTTTTTGCGCCAGCATACCGAAAACAAGCAATCGGCCGGTATTCTACTGCTCGATATGGATAACTTCAAAACCATCAACGACACTTATGGACACCCCGCCGGTGACCGCCTGCTAAAACAAGCCGCAGAGAGAATACGTTCCGTCCTTGGTGCAGATGATATTCCTGTGCGGATTGGCGGCGATGAATTTTGCGTCATTCTCCCTGCAGTGCAGAATGATGCGGATTTGCAAACCATCGCCGACCGTATGGTTGAGGCTTTCCGGATGCCTTTTAAAATCAGCGGGCACGACGTTTATTCCGCCGCCAGTATCGGAACATTACTGACACCGGAAGATGGCTCAACCAGCGAACAGCTCTCCCGTCATGCCGATAAAGCGCTGTACATGGCCAAAGCACGCGGTCGCAATTGTGCCGTCCGTTTCGACAAGTCGATGCTCTGAAACCACGAATATCTGTCTTGATGTTGCTCCGCAGCCTTCGAAACCCTATATATACAGTTACGACCGGTATTTTTCACAACCGGTCAGGTTTCAGACCTGCATACAGACCGCTGCAACAAGGAAACGACGCTTGCGTAAAACATTGCATGACAGGAAACTTCCCCAAACTGTTCTGAAAGCGATACGCAACCGGCGCGGCTACCGCCCCCTGGCAGATAATAATCCCAGCGGCGACACGGTCATTGCCTCCTATAATGTGCATAAATGTATCGGCATCGATAAAAAATTTGACCCCGAGCGCACTGCTCAGGTCATCTCCGAACTCAATGCGGATATCATCGCCATTCAGGAAGCCGATAAGCGTTTTGGTGAACGCAAGGGCCTGCTAAATCTGCAAAATCTTGAGCGTGACAGCGGCCTTGTGCCTGTGCCGATCCAAACCATGTCTCCGGACGGCCATGGCTGGCATGGCAATCTCCTGCTGTTCCGGCAGGGGCTGGTGCGCGACATCCATCAGCTGAAATTACCGGGTGTTGAGCCACGCGGTGCAGTCGTTGCCGATATTGATCTGGAAGACGGCCCATTACGTATTATCGCCGCGCATTTCGGTCTGCTGAAACATTCCCGTTCCCGTCAGGCAAATACTCTGCTCTCAATGATCCGTGAGGATAATGAGCGCCCGACGATTCTGATCGGTGATCTCAATGAATGGCGCGTCGGCAAAGGCTCTTCTCTGGCCAACTTGCAACCGGTGTTTAATCTGACAGCAGGCGCAGTACCAAGTTTTCCGTCCCGCTTCCCTGTTCTGGCACTCGACCGTATCCTTAGCCGTCCACAGCAGCTGGTGACCTCCGTAGAGGTTCACAACACGCCGCTGGCACGCCTCGCCTCGGATCACCTGCCAATCAAAGCGCATCTTGATCTCAAGGCACTGGAAAACCCTGAAGCAGAACAGGACGAGCCGCTCTCCGCTTACAGATAAGGCGACCCAAGCCAGACAATTCGCTCTAGCAGGCGGCGGGAAAACGGCCGCTTTTTCAACTCGGCCAGTTTGACGCTTGTGCCGGTCGCCACATATTGATCAATGCGCCTGGAAAGAGCCGCAGCCGTTTTAGCATCATAGACTTCAAGATCAATCTCGAAGTTCAGCCGCAAAGAACGCGGGTCAAGATTGCTGGAACCGACATAAGACCAGACATCATCCACACTCATCAGTTTTGAATGATTGAAAGCACCTTTTGCCCGCCAGATACGACAGCCGTCTTTGAGCAACTGATCAAATTGCGCCGTCATTGCCATATCAACCAGCACCAGATTATTCTGCGCAGGCACCACAATATCGACAATTACACCGCGCCGTGCAGCTGTTACCAGCGCACTGACCAATTCACGATCCGGCAGCAAATACGGCGTCATAATGCGGATATGCTTCTCCGCCACGGAAAAAGCGCCCATCATGATTTTATGATTGGTTTCAAGGCTCTTATCCGGCCCAGACGGCACAGCACGGACCAGCAGCCCCTCCCCCGAATGGAATGCAGGCGGTGTTACCGCCCATGCAGAACCACTCAGGTGCTCATCCGTCGTGAAGCGCCAGTCTTCGGATGCGGTATTGAAAATATCGGTCACAACCGGCCCTGTCAGGCGGAAATGTGTATCCTGCGCCGCATGATCCTGCGCAAATTCTTTTGTAAATCCAGCGCGGATATTCATGCCGCCGGTAAAAGCAATTTCACCATCAATAATCAGGATTTTACGGTGAGTACGCAAATTCGCATAAGGCAGGCGCAAGCCCATAATCAGCTGGCCGTTAAAGACTTCCGCCCGTACAGTTTTGGAACGCAACAACCCGACGATGCTCGGCGTTGAATATCGTGCACCAACCGCATCGACCAGTACCCGCACTTCCACACCACGAATGACCGCCTTGCCAAGAGCATCGGCAAATTTCTTACCGATCTCGTCATTATCAAAAATATAGGTTTCCAGCAGAATACTGCGTTTGGCCTGACCAATCGCTTCCAGCATTGCGGCATAGGCAATATCGCCGCTTTGCAGAACTTCGATACTGTTACCCGAGGTCAGATTACAACGACTGACAACATCACCCAGCCGTTTCATGGCAATAAAATTATTACCGCTGACATCGCGTACCTGATCCGGTGAAGCATCATAATGCGACAGATGATAAAGCTCGATATCGGTCATACCATCACGCTGAACGGTCAGCGAAGACCGCCGCATGCGGTTGACACCCGCAATGGCATAGACCAGCGCCCCGATAAACGGGGAAAGCATGATAACGCCGACCCAGCCCAGTGCTGAACGCACCTCTTCTTTGGTCATGGTGGCGTGAATAGCTGCAACCGCGCCGATAATCAGCGACGATCCGAGCACGATATGCGGCCAGTAGACCGGCCAGTATGAAATCAGCGTGTCAAACATGCGCGCAAATTATCAGCAATCATGAGGCTTTGGCAAAAGAATTTCCGCCATCTGTCGTCGCATCCTATTCATTCAGCCGTTTCCTGCACAATATAAAACATGACAGAATACAACATATTTTCAGATAATAATTTTAAGCACATGCGGTTAATTCTTTTGATCCCTCTCAATAAAGATCACGTTATAATCATTTGATAATTGTAATATTTTCAATATGATTGAATATTAATTTAAGAACATTACATTACCAACAGGATAACAAACATGTCTTTATCATCAGGTATTCAAACCCCTGCACAAGCCATCAGCTCTCTGACCAATAAATGGGGCTGGTTCATTGTTCTGGGTATTCTCATGCTGATGCTCGGCGGCATTGCTTTCGGTAATCTGCTTTTTGCAACCGTTGCTTCCGTTTATTATGTCGGTATTACCATCCTGATTGCCGGTATTGTTCAGATCATTCAGGCTTTCAGTGTACAGACATGGAAAAGCTTCTTCTTCTGGATGCTCAGCGGTGCGCTTTATGCAGCAGCCGGTGTTCTGACATTCCTCAATCCGCTACTTGCTTCCAGCATCTTCACAATCTTCATCGCCGCCGCTCTTCTCGGCTCCGGCGTATTCCGTATGTGGGTCGCTTTCCAGAGCCGCAGCGTTAAAGGCTGGGGCTGGATGTTTGTCGGCGGTCTGATCACTGCTCTGGCCGGTGTTGTTATTGCCATCGGCTGGCCGGTGAACAGCCTGTGGATCCTCGGCATGTTCCTTGCTATCGATCTGGTTTTCCAGGGCTGGGCACTGATCGTTCTGGGCTTTGGCCTCAAAACCATGCGCGGCTAATAAGCCGACTGTCTAAAAAGGGCGTTTTCTGTTTTAAACGACAGAAAACGCCCTTTTGCATTTCAGGTCGACGAACTGCTGTGATGCTGCTAGAAGGCACCACCTGTCCAATTTTATATTATCCGAGCTCTTTATGCCTGAACAAACTACTCCCGCCTCGCATCGTCGCACATTCGCGATTATTGCGCATCCGGACGCCGGTAAAACCACACTGACTGAAAAGCTGCTGCTTTTCGGTGGTGCTATTCAGCTTGCCGGTGAAGTTAAGGCCAAAAAAGACCGCATCCAGACCCGTTCCGACTGGATGAATATCGAACGCGACCGCGGTATTTCCGTTGTCACCTCGGTAATGACCTTTGAATATAAAGATTGCATCTTCAACCTGCTGGATACACCGGGTCACGAAGACTTTGCCGATGACACCTATCGCACGCTGACAGCCGTTGACAGTGCCGTTATGGTGATCGACGCTGCCAAAGGTATCGAACCGCGTACGCTGAAACTGTTTGAAGTCTGCCGTATGCGTGACATTCCGATTGTCACCTTCATCAACAAGATGGACCGTGAAGCCCGCGACCCGTTTGAAATTCTCGACGAGATCGAAGAAAAGCTGGCGCTGGACACTGCACCGATCACATGGCCGATCGGCTCCGGCAAAAGCTTTGCCGGTACCTATGATCTGCACAACAACACTATCCGCCGTCAGGATACCGAAGAGCAGCCGACACCGGTCAGTGGCCCTGACGATACGCTGGCTGCCGGCCTGCTGCCGGAAAATGAGCGTGAAAACTTCATTGAAAGCGTGGAAATGGCGCGCGGCGTCTGCCGTGAGTTTGACCTGCAATCTTTCCGTGAAGGTCACCTGACGCCGGTCTATTTCGGCTCCGCGCTGAAAAAATTCGGTGTCCGCGATCTGATTGAAGCATTCTGTGATTTCGGCCCAAGTCCGCGTGCACAGGAAGCCGATATCCGCCGCGTCGAAGCTGACGAAGAAAAAATGACCGGCTTCGTGTTCAAAATTCAGGCGAATATGGACCCGAACCATCGTGACCGTATTGCCTTCCTGCGCGTTTGCTCCGGCAAACTGTCCCGCGGCATGAAAGCCAAGCTGGTACGTACCGGCAAACCAATGAGCCTTTCCGCGCCGCAATTCTTCTTTGCCCGCTCGCGCCAGATCGCCGATGAGGCTTTTGCCGGTGACGTGGTTGGTATTCCGAACCATGGTACTTTGCGTATCGGTGACACGCTGACAGAGGGTGAAGACCTGCTGTTCCGTGGCGTACCGAACTTCGCACCGGAAATCCTGCGCCGCGTTCGTCTTGACGATGCGATGAAGGCCAAGAAGTTGCGCGAAGCGCTGCAGCAAATGGCTGAAGAAGGCGTGGTACAGTTGTTCCTGCCGGATGACGGCTCTCCGGCAATTGTCGGTGTGGTTGGTGCGCTGCAGATCGACGTTCTGACCGAGCGTCTCAAGATCGAATATTCACTGCCGGTTGGCTTTGAAATGTCGCGTTTCAGCCTGTGCCGCTGGATTTCGTCCGATGATCCGGCAGAACTGAACCGCTTCATCACAACCCATCGTGCTGATATTGCCCATGATTTGGATAATGATCCGGTCTATCTGACACCGAATGCTTTCTCGCTGAACTATGAAGCAGAACGCTGGAAAGCCATCAAATTTGCCGCGATCAAAGATTATCAGGTTCGCGACATCAAAAAATAAATTAGTTCCGCGTAACCGGTTTCTGTTGTCATCTTCTGCGGATGATCTGACAGAGCCGGTTACGCGGCAGCCCCTCGGCGGCTGTACTTGTTTTTATGAATGCACGGTCTCGCCGTGCAGATTGATATCAAGCCCTTCAATTTCTGTGGCTTTAGATACGCGCAGCCCCATGAATATTCTGATGGCAACAACAATCAGGGCCGTCATCAGCGCCGTGTAAAGCATGGTCACCAGTACACCATAAAGTTGCTTGAGAACTGTTGCACCTTCTGAGAGCGGATTGATCGCAGCATCAGCAAACAGGCCGGTCAGCAATGCACCGATAATACCGCCGACACCATGCACACCAAACGCATCCAGACTATCGTCATAGCCAAGCCAGTGCTTGAGTTTCACGGCCGCAAAATAACAACCTGCACCCGATGCCATACCAATCATCAGCGCACCTGACGGATTAACGAAGCCTGCTGCGGGTGTAATACCTACCAGCCCTGCCACAGCACCGGAGATAATCCCCAGTACACTCGGACGCTTGTTGATCAGCCATTCCACCACCATCCAGCTCAGTGCAGCCGCCGCAGCAGCGACCTGCGTATTCACCATAGCCACGGCAGCGATACTATTGGCACCACCGGCAGAACCCGCATTGAAACCGAACCAGCCAACCCAGAGCAGTGATGCACCAATCAGCGAATAAACCAGATTATGCGGTGCCATATTCACCTGTCCATAACCGTCACGCTTACCCAGCATCAGCGCTACCACCAGACCGGCAATACCGGAATTGATATGCACGACCGTACCGCCGGCAAAATCCAATACGCCGTCACCACCGAGAAAGCCGCCGCCCCATACCCAATGCGCCACAGGCACATAGACAATAAACAGCCATAAAATGGTGAAAACCAGCAGGGCAGAGAATTTCATGCGCTCGGCAAATGCACCGGCAATCAGCGCAGGCGTGATGATCGCAAAAGTCATCTGAAAGGTGATAAACACATATTCAGGGATTGTACCCGTGAGCGAGGCAGGTGTTACACCGGCAAAGAACGCTTTCGATAATCCGCCGATAAAAGCATTGGCAGAACCGCCATCACTGAAAGCCAGCGAATAGCCTGCAACCATCCAGAGTACCGATGCAAGACAGGCAATGGCAAAGCTCTGCATTGTGGTTGCCAGCACATTTTTACCGCGCACCATACCGCCATAGAACAGCGCCACGCCCGGTATCGTCATCAGCAAAACCAGCAATGTGGATGTCAACATCCATGCGGTGTCACCGGTATCAGCCACCACATCCGGTGCCTGAGCATGCGCCTGTGCAGCCATAGCAACAGACCAAAGCGCCAAAGCACAGCCTGTCATTTTTATCTTGTTACATATTGATAATCTGGGTTCTCCGAAAATAAGCATCAAAATCTCCCTGTCTGCCGGAGGTTTCGCAAAAGGCGGAACTCCTTTGGCTCAAGGAAAACAGAGCAATTTTCATGCCAATTCAGAAATACTGCGACCAATGCCTCAAATTGTAAAACTAAAGTGCTGATTTTTCTTCGCTAATGAAAACAGAAAAATCTCTTCGCTGAAATGTGCATGATGCAGATTTGGTAAGACAAAGTTCTCAAAAATACAGATAGACGCCAATTTGCCTAAAAAATACGCAGCCATTATTCAACCGCACTATTTTTAAGCACTGCTTATTGTGCAGGACAAGACTTCGCTACAGGTAAATTAGGAAACATCTTTAACATCGCCAGCAGCACACCATTGGTCCAGCCAAATCCATCCTGATTAGGATATTCACCACCACCGGCATCCGCAGAATTCTGATAGGCGGTATATTTTTCCTTCAAAGCACCAGTGCTCCGGTAATTATGCAAAACCGTATCGGTCCAGTTACGGGCAATTTGCGTAGCCAGCATATCCTTACCATAATTTCCAAACCCCTTCACCGCAATCCATTGCAGTGGCGCCCAGACATTCGGCGCATCCCATTGCTGACCGGTTTTTACAGTGGTAGTGAGCAAGCCGCCCTCTTGTAGCAAATGTTCTGCAGTCGCAATGGTAACGCGCTCGGCCTGAATGTCATCAGCCAGCGAGAATAACAGCGGGAAAATCCCTGCCGCCGTGATTGCCTGCGAAAGCTGGTGTTTTGAAATCACATAATCTGCAAAACTGCCCGTATTATCATTCCAGAGATAATCATTAATCGCCTGTTTGCGTGCCTCCCCGCGCACCTTGAAAGCCTCCGCAGACGGATTATCCCCCTCAAGCGCATAGGCCTGCATCAGCACCTGTTCCAGATGATAAAGCAGACTGTTGAGATCCACCGGCACAATATCGAGCGTGCGGATTGTCGCCAGATCCTGCGGGTTTTCCAACCAGCGGGACGAAAAATCCCAGCCGCTTTCCGCCGCCGCGCGCAAATCACGGTAAACATCACCGGCATCACGGCCCGAACGGGCAGCCGTTGCCACATCTTCGCGCCATGATTCATCACGCGGCATGGCGGAGTCCGAATAATACCGGTTCAGCAGCGAACCGTCATTCATCCGTACAACACGCCGGTAATTCTGCCCGCCTGCCAGCTGCTCCGCCCCCTCCATCCAGAAATCATATTCTTGTTTCAAGGCAGGCAAGAACTCCGGATAGACCTGATTACCTTCCTCTTCAGCAAGCAGATCAACCATCAGCGCAAAAAACGGCGGCTGCGAGCGACTTAAATAATAACTGCGATTACCATTGGGAACATGGCCATAGCGCATGATCAAATCGGCAAAATTCTGCACCATAGAGCGCATCAGTTTTTTCTCATCGCTGTAACGCAGTCCCAGCATGGTAAAATAACTATCCCAATAATAAATCTCGCGGAAGCGCCCGCCCGGTACAACATAAGGATATTTAAGGGGCAGCAGTGACGAACCGACAGGTGTATCAGCAGGCTGCCTCGTCAGCACCGGCCAGAGATTGCGGATATGCGTGCAAATATCTTCCTTGCCGGACTTATAGCCGCTGGCAGGCTCCGCCTCAAAACGGAAATAACGCGTTACAAAACTCTTGAGATCAAAGCCACTGCGCTGCGATTGCTGCTCATAAGCCTGCATGATTTTCTCAACCGGCTCAACGGCGATAGCATCCGCAAAGGTCT
The DNA here is from genome assembly GCA_021733665.1 of Bacillus subtilis. GTDB lineage: Bacteria > Pseudomonadota > Alphaproteobacteria > Rhizobiales > Rhizobiaceae > Pseudochrobactrum. The sequence goes on along the minus strand of JAHREI010000007.1, from coordinate 22,647 downwards.
TTGAATCCGGAAACAGTTTTTGCTCTTGCACGGCGACGAATAATGAACCGTACAATACCTGCGGTGTGCCTTTAATATCCTGTGCCTGTGCATATCCGGTTACAACACTCAATGCCGCACATCCCCATAGCAAGACGAAATATTGCATTTTTCTCATTGCTGCTTCTCCCGATTAAAAGGCTCAAACGAGCCTTTTCCCGGACACAGTTAAGCAGCAGACATTGTCGTGCAAAATCCCAATTACAGAGCAGCAAATTTACAGCTTATGCCTCAGACAACCGCGCAGCAATTTTTTCTGCCAGTCGTTGCGCCACTTCATCTTTGCCCAGCAGCGGCCATTCATCCACGCCGTCACGGCTGACTACCAGCACCTGATTATGATCACCGCCCATCACGCTGGAACCATCCGCTGAAAAACTAACATTGTTTGCGACAATCCAGTCCGCACCTTTTTTATCGAGCTTCTTGCGGGCGTTCTCAACCACATTCTGCGTCTCGGCTGCAAAACCAACCACGAGATGCGGACGCTGCGCGTGATGGCCGATCGTTGCCAGAATGTCCGGATTCTCCACCATCTGCAAAGACGGCGCCGCCTCACCTGCCTGCTTCTTGATCTTCTGATCTGCCGCATTGGCTGTGCGCCAGTCAGCAACGGCAGCAACCATCACTGCCGCATCCGCAGGCAATTGCGCCTCAACAGCATCGCGCATTTGCCGTGCTGTCTCCACATGGATGGTTTTAACACCTTGCGGATCAGGAATGGCCACCGGCCCCGCTACCAGCCGCACATCCGCCCCAAGTCGTGCCAGAGCCGCAGCAATCGCATACCCCTGCTTACCGGACGAACGATTGGCAATATAGCGTACCGGATCAATCGGTTCATGGGTCGGCCCCGATGTAATGATGATCTTCTTTCCAGCCAGCGGCAGATACTGAGGCGGCAAAAGTAATTGTTCAATCTTAGCGACGATCTGCAAAGGCTCACTCATACGCCCCGTGCCTGCTTCACCCTTCTCAGCCATTTCTCCGCGTTCAGGGCCGATAAAATGCACACCATCCTGATGCAGAACTTTCACATTGCGTTGCGTTGCCGGATTGCTCCACATCGCCGGATTCATTGCAGGCGCTATCAATACCGGCACTTTGCGCGCCAGCAGAATAGCCGCCGCCAGATCACCGGCCAGCCCTGCAACCATCTGCGCCATACGATCAGCAGTCGCAGGAGCCACCACAATCAGCTCAGCATCACGTGCCAGCCTGATATGGCCGACATCCTGCTCATCCTCTCGTGAGAACAAATCCGTATAGACATGGTCGGCAGCCAAAGCACCGACAGACAGCGGCGTGATAAAGGCTTGCGCAGCTTGTGTCATTACAGGCCGCACCTGAGCACCGCGTTCTTTCAGGCGGCGGATCAGATCCAGCACTTTATAGGCAGCAATACCACCACCAATAATCAGCAGAATACGTTTATCTTTAAGGCTCTGCACAACGGGGTCAGAAGCAGGCGATAAAGGTGCAGGAGCCTCAGTTTCGCCCGACAGCAACACCCGCACCTCTTCTTCCATTGAACGGCCATTGGCTGCTGCCTGACGGCGCAGAGCTTCTTTTACATCTTCATCAAGGTTGCGGATTGTGATGCTGGCCATAATTAGAGCATTCCTAAGTTATCTTAAGGATAGGAAATGCTCTATCTATTTGTTTACGCATTTCCGGACGCAAAACCGCTTCACACTTTTGCTGGAAATGCTTATCTCCAACAAAAAAGCGATACTCCTTTCAGAATACCGCTTTTTCAGATAAAAATGAAATCATTTATGCAATCAATGCAATCAAAAGAGTAGCTTTACCGTCAAAATCACCACGCAGACCGCTATCACAATCTGGGCAATCCGGCCTGAGCGCGTATGCCGTGCCTCTGCCTTGCCGATTGCCGCAGCCGTCGCATCATCAAAACGCAAACCATTGGCAGCCATATTATCCAGCTCTCCGGAAAGCCGCTCCAGCCGCTTGGTCAGCTCCGGCGTCTGACGCATGAAATGCAGCAATGCCATGCCGCTTTCTTTGACATCAGCCACAATGCCCACAGGCCCCAGATTTTTACGAATCCAGCCACCAACAACCGGCTCAGCCGACTTCCACATATTGAAATTCGGATCGAGCGTGCGCGACACACCTTCCACGACAACCATGGTTTTCTGCAGCATAATCAGTTCGGCACGGGTTTCCATGTCGAACAGTTCGGTTACTTCAAACAACAAGGTCAGCAGTTTTGCCATTGAAATGGTTTCAGCCGGCTGACCATGGATCGGCTCGCCAATTGCACGGATTGCCTGTGCAAAGCTCGCCACATCATGGTGATGCGGCACATAGCCTGCTTCAAAATGCACCTCGGCCACACGACGATAATCGCGCGTGATAAAACCATAGAGAATTTCTGCCAGAAAACGGCGCTGCTGCTTGTTGAGACGGCCGGTAATACCGAAATCCACCGCAACAATTGTACCCTTAGGATCAACGAACAGATTACCCGGATGCATATCCGCATGGAAGAAACCGTCGCGCAGCGTATGGCGCAGGAAGGACTGGATCAATGTGCGCGCCAGTTTCTGCAGATCAAAACCGGCAGCACGCAAGCCCTCGACATCCGACATTTTAATGCCGTCAATCCATTCCATCGTCAGCACATCGCGGCCGGTGCGTTCCCAATCCACGGCAGGTACGCGAAAACCTTCATCTTCCTTGATGTTCTCGGCAATTTCCGACAGCGCCGCCGCTTCCAGCCGCAAATCCATCTCGATACGTGTCGTTTGCGCCAGTGTTTCTGCGACCATCACAGGACGCAGGCGACGTGTTACCGGCACAAAGCGCTCCTGTAACTTTGCCACCATGAAGAAACCTTCAAGATCCTGCGCAAAACGCTGACGGACACCCGGACGTATAACTTTTACGGCAACCTTACGCTTACCGTCCACCAGCGCCGGATGCACCTGCGCCATAGAAGCCGCAGCAATAGGTGCATCAAACTGCGTGAAGAGGTTATCAATTGTGCGACCAAGCGAGCCTTCAACTGTGCGTCGCGCAGCCTCTTCTGGGAAGAAGTCCATACGATCCTGCAACAATTGCAGATCATCGGCGACTTCCTTGCCAACAAAATCAGGGCGCGTCGCCAGAAACTGACCAAGCTTGACATAGGACGGGCCAAGCCGGTTCATTGCCCGCGACATGCGTTCCGAACGAGCCGTATCGCGTGAGCGTTTACGCGCCAGCATCCCTGCAACACGATGGGCAAAAGCAGGTAAACCGCTCAGGCCTTCCGCCGGCAATGCACTGATCACACCTTCACGGGTCATGACCCAACCGGCGTGGATCAGGCGGAAACTGGCAGCAATGCGGCTCATAACTTACTCACTTTACAAAGCGCATTCCGGAGCTCCGATGCGCTGAAAACAATAATCAGATCTTCCAGCCCGAATGCAGGCTGGCGATACCGCCGGTGAAATTGCGCCATGTCACACGGGAGAAACCAGCCGCAGTGATCATATTGGCAAAATCCTGCTGTTTCGGGAATTTGCGGATCGATTCAACCAGATATTTATAGGAATCCGCATCACCGGTGATCATCTTGCCGATAGCCGGAATCGCATGGAACGACCACTGATCATAAATTTTATCCAGCAGCGGCATTTCCACTTCGGAGAACTCAAGGCAGAGGAAACGTCCGCCTGGCTTCAAAACACGGAAAGCCTCCTCCAGCGCCCAGTCAATATGCGGCACGTTGCGGATACCGAAAGCAATCGTATAGGCATCAAAGGAATTGTCTTCAAAAGGCAGCTTCTCAGCATTCGCCTCAACAAAATCCACATTATTCAGCAGGCCTTTTTTAGCCGCACGCTCCTGACCGACAGCCAGCATGGATCCGTTAATATCAAGCACAGTTGTATGTGCCTGACGATCCGAAGCCTCAACAATGCGGAAAGCAATATCACCGGTACCACCGGCCACATCAAGCGAACGCCAGTTCTGAATATGTGACGGGATTTTCGGCGGCGCCAGCCAGGAAACCATCGCGTCTTTCCACGCACGGTGCAGACCGGCAGACATCAGATCATTCATCACATCGTAGCGCTTGGCAACACTGTGAAAAACCTCATTCACCAGCCCCTGCTTGGACTCTTCATCGACCTTCTGAAAGCCGAATGAATTTTCCATACCACCATGGGCACCGACACGGCTCTGGTCTGCCGGAGAATTATCGTGTTGCTGGCTCATAATTTATCCTGTCCTGCCCGCCCAACTTACCCGCCGGAACCAAAGCATTGCATAGAAACCTGAAACTGCAAATTTCAAGCTATGCCTAATGAAACATCTGCCTAGTAGCATATAAAGGCTGAACGCAATGTTACAAGCAAATACGGCAAAGTTTGATATGACTTAACAAAATTTGCGCCGCAAAGCGCCAGCAATAATGATTCTTTTGGCGTACAAAACCCGTCACAGTTTCGTGTAGCTCTGCACATTCACCGCTAAAGCCGGACTTTCAGACCAGAGAATTGTATAAAACGGGGCAAAAAGACACCTCTCTGCTTTTCCCTACCGGTATTTTGGCTTATTGCGGTCTGGAAAATTCATCGGCTTCGGCTAATAATGTGAAAAATAAATTTTTGAAAGCAGCGGGATATTATGAGCATCACGGTCGTTGATCATCCGCTTGTCCAGCACAAGCTCACCATCATGCGCATGAAAGACACTTCAACCGCCAGCTTCCGGCGGTTGCTGAAAGAGATTTCCCTTCTGCTCTGCTATGAAGTGACCCGCGATCTCGATCTGACAACCACCATGATCGAGACCCCGATGCAGCCAATGGAATCGCCGATCCTTGACGGTAAGAAACTGGTTTTCGCATCAATCCTGCGTGCAGGTAACGGTCTTCTGGAAGGTATGCTGGATCTGGTACCGGCGGCACGCGTTGCCCATATCGGTCTCTACCGCGACCACAAAACCATGCAGCCGGTAGAATATTATTTCAAAGCACCGGAAGATATCGTCAATCGTCTGATTATCGTTGTTGATCCGATGCTGGCAACCGGCAACTCCGCTGTTGAAGCAATCACCATGCTGAAAAAGCGCGGTGCGAGCAATATCCGTTTCCTCTGCCTGCTGGCAGCACCGGAAGGCATCAAGCATTTTGCTGAAGCACATCCGGATGTACCGATGTACACAGCAGCGATTGATGAGAAGCTGAATGAAGACGGTTATATTGTTCCGGGTCTCGGTGATGCCGGTGACCGCATGTACGGCACCAAATAGCTAAAAAGTGACCGTATATACGGTACCAAATAGTCAATAAAGCGACCTCAGGTCAGCTCTTAAAATCAAGGCCCCGGAAAGCAATTTTCCGGGGCCTTGATTTTTAAAGTGAACCGGCAGTTTATGCGCCAAAACCACCGTCAATCGTATGCATCGCGCCGGTTATGCCACGGGCTTCCTTGCTTGCCAGATAGGCAGCAAGACCGGCAACCTCATCAGCTGTACCGTGCTGTTTCAATGCCATCACGCTGTGCATCAGCTCTGTCATCGGACCATCGGCCGGATTCATATCCGTATCTGTCGGGCCTGGCTGAATAATATTCACTGTGATTGAACGATGCCCGAAGTCACGCGCCAAACCGCGCGCCATACCCTGCAAGGCTGATTTGGTCATACCGTAAGCAGCGAGCCCCGTAAAAGGAACGCGATCTGCATTCACAGAACCAATGACCAGAATACGACCGCCGTCAGGCATGGTGCGTGCAGCTTCCACCGCAGCAAAATAAGGTGCCTTGATATTCAGGTCGATCATCCGTTCAACCTCGGCTGCATCCAGCTCCAGCGGATCACCAAACATAACAACACCGGCATTAACCACCAGTACATCAACGGGCCCTGCATCACGCACAGTTTGCACCAGAGCCTTCAAGTCCGCAGCATCCGAATGAATAGCCTCAGCACCGGTTTTATCTGCCAGCGCTTGAGCAGCATCAACTGAGGCCGCATAGGTGAATTTCACGGCAGCACCTTCACTTGCAAAGCGCTTTACAATTGCTGCGCCAATGCCACGGCTACCGCCAATTACCAATATATTTTTGTTTTGAAATTCAGACATAACAGCCTCCTGAGAAAGAAAGAGACTTTTAGATAAATCTGAAAAACAGATTTTCAATAGATTTATATAGTGATCACTATAATTTTATAAATCACAAAGTGACCGCCTCATAAATCACCGGATCAGCCTGGGGCTTAGCCTCACAGATCCCCATTGCCTGTTGCACCATTTGCGCGGCCGTATCAGCTTTAACCTGCGTCTGCGCATGAATGACTGCCAGTACGTCACCGGCCTTCACCGCGCTGCCAAGTGGCAGGATATCAGTCACACCGACCACCGGATCAATCTGATCTTTTGGGTGCATACGCCCGCCACCTAAGGCCACCACGCTCATCCCCACAGCACGGGTATCAATAGCACTGATGTACCCGTCAACGACAGCACGCACCGGTATCTGTACATTAGATACGGGTAAGTAGTGCGCTGCCTTTTCAACAAAATCCGCAGGTCCGCCAAGACTGGCCACCATACGGCCGAATTTTTCTGCGGCACGACCATTCTTCAACACGGTTTCAGCCTGTGCCAGACCATCGTCAACATTTTTAGCCAGTCCTGCCGTTACCAGCATATGGGCGGCAAAATTAAGTACCACTTCGGCCAAGCGTGGTTGTTGTTTTGCTCCTGTCAAAAAGTCAACAGCATTGCGCACTTCCACAGCATTACCAGCGCAATCAGCAAGCGGCTCGTTCATATCGGTAATCAGTGCACTGGTCGGCAGACCAGCGCCATTAGCAACCTGTACCAGACTTTGTGCTAGCGCTTTGGCATCATCGTAGGTCGGCATAAACGCACCGCTGCCGGTTTTCACATCCAGCACCAAACCACCAATACCGGAAGCCAGTTTTTTCGAAAGAATAGATGCCGTAATCAGCGGAATGGATTCCACTGTCGCTGTCACATCACGCACAGCATAAAAGCGCTTATCTGCCGGAGCGAGATCACCTGTGGGACCTATAATGGCGCAACCACAATCACGTACCACTTTGTCAAACAAAGCCTTATCCGGATAACTCTGATAGCCGGGTATCGCATCCATCTTATCCAGCGTCCCGCCGGTATGGCCAAGCCCGCGACCGGAAATCATCGGCACATAGGCACCACAGGCAGCAACAATCGGTGCCAGCATCAGCGAAACATTATCGCCCACACCACCGGTAGAATGTTTATCCACCACAGGCCCGTCGAGGTCACGCCATTCCAGCACATCACCGGAATATTGCATCGCTGTTGTCAGCGCTACCGCCTCATCGCGGTTCATCCCGTTAAAATAAACCGCCATACCAAAGGCAGCAATCTGCCCTTCGCTCACGCTGCCATCGGTTATACCGCGCACAAATGCCGTGATCGCTTCAGCGCTTAAAACCTGACGGTCACGTTTTGCCCGAATAATCTCCTGCGGCAGCATGGCATCCCTCCCAGAATACTCTGTCTGTATAGTTTAGGCGCATTTAGCCGATGTCACCGACCAGTATCTTGATGATTTTTTGCAGCTTCTGCCCGCCCAGCGGCGCCATGGTTTTTGTCTCATCATGAGACAGTTCATCACCGCTCATGCCTGCACCATAATTGGTGATAACCGAGCAGGCAGCAACCCGCAGCCCCAGAAAACGCGACAGGATCACTTCCGGCACCGTAGACATGCCCACGGCATCGGCACCGAGAATACGTGCCATGCGGATTTCCGCCGGTGTCTCAAAAGACGGGCCGGAAAACCACATATAGACGCCCTCATGCAGGGTCTCGCCAGCCTTTTGTGCCGCATCGCGGAAGGCCTGCTTCAGCTCTGCGTCATAGGCTGCGGTCATACCGGTAAACCGTGCTTCCGTATGTTCACCGATCAACGGGTTCATCCCGGAATAATTGATATGATCGTCAATCAGCATCACGCTGCCCGGCGCCATATCCTGCACAACAGAACCGGCAGCATTTGTCAGGATCAGCATTTCAAGACCGAGTGCTTTCAGTGCTTCCAGCACAGGACGCATGGCACTTGCATTGCCCTGCTCATAATAATGCGCACGGCCTGCCAGCACCATCACCAGTTTGCCGGAAAGACGACCGACAACCACCTCACCTGCATGGCCGCTAACACCGCTTTTAGGAAAATCCGGCAGATCAGAATAACGGATATGCACCGGATCATCGAGTTCGCCAACCAGACCGCCAAGACCGGAGCCCAGCACAATTGCTGTTTTCAGTGTCTCGCCATCAAAAGCCTCATTCAGACGGGCACGTAAAATCTGTGCAGCTTCAGTCATGGCTTTAACCGATCACATCAGTCTGGAAGCTGAAAGGCAGCAATTCGCGCATGGTCACAGTCTGCACCACACCGGAACTGTCACACAAATGCAGCGGCACGTCAGCACCGGCAAATTCCGCCAGACGCTGGCGGCAACCACCACATGGTGAACATTTTTCCAGTTTTTCTGCCATTACCAGAATTTCGGCAATCTCACCGCCACCATCCATCACATAATGCGACAGCATGGTGGTTTCAGCACACCAGCCTTCTGGGAAGGAAATGATCTCAATATTGCAGCCGGAATAAATCCGCCCGTCTTTGGTGCGCAAAGCGGCACCAACCGGAAATTTCGAGTAAGGGGCATGACATTTCTGCATTGCAGCAAAAGCTGCATCAAATAAATCCTGAGCCATATCAGCCCCTCCTCAATTTTCACATTTGGTTTCAATGCCTGAATTAAAAAGCAACAGGCCGCGACGAAAATGGTGATTTCCGAGTACCGGCGCGCAGCGTACTTAATTGTACGTGAGCACCGGAACACAGGAAATTGCTATTTGCAGGCCGGTCTGGTGTCTTTTGAAACAGGCATTTAGCGCTCTTTCACGTAAGGAATCCCACCCGCTTTTGGCGGGATCGCCTTGCCGATGAAACCGGCCAGCAGAATGACTGTCAGAATATATGGCAGTGCCTGCATGAACTGCACCGGCACATCGCCGATCAGCGGCAGAGACTGCCCTTGAAGACGGATTGCCGAGGCATCAAGAAAGCCGAACAGCAAACAAGCAAACATTGCCTGTACCGGACGCCATTTCGCGAAAATCAATGCAGCTAGCGCGATATAACCTTTACCGGCTGTCATATCTTTGACGAACCCAGCGCCCTGTGCCGTTGCCAGATAGGCCCCGGCCAGACCACACAGCAGACCGCAGATCATCACCGCGCGGTAACGCAGCCATGGTACAGAAATACCGGCAGTATCAACGGCCGCCGGATTTTCACCCACGGCGCGCAGTCGCAGACCAAAGCGTGTCCGATACAGCACCCACCATGTCAGCGGCACCATCAAAAAGGCCAGATAAACCAAGATGGAATGACCGGAAATCAACTCGGCATAAAGATAGCCGACAACCGGCGCATCCTTAACCGCTTCTGCCCCCGGAAAATCAATCGCAGTAAAACGTGCGCTGTTTGGCAAAGACGGCGTGCGGCCGCCCTGTCCGAACCATGCCTGTCCGAGAATAATTGTTGTACCGGCAGCAATAAAGTTGATCGCCAGACCGGAAACAATCTGATTACCGCGATGAGTGATCGATGCAAAACCGTGCACCAGCGACAGCAGCATGGCGACCAGCAAAGCAGCACCAAGACCGGCAATGGCAGAACCGCTGATGGCAGCCACTGTACCGGCAGCAAAGGCACCAGCCAGCATTTTACCCTCAAGACCGATATCAACGATCCCTGCACGCTCGGAATAAAGCCCTGCAAGACAAGCAAACAGCAAAGGCGCAGACAGACGCAAGGTTGAATCGAGCAGCTGAATAAGCGTTACATAGATTTCCATAAGGCCTACTCCCCTGCTTTCACGACTGTTGCGGTATTACGGGAAGCAAGACGCATAAACAGACGCTGGAATGCCGGACGGAACATATGTTCCAGCGCACCGGCGAACAGGATCACCAGACCCTGAATAATCACGATCATATCACGGGAAATATTCGGCATATCAAAAGCGATTTCGGCTCCGCCCTGATAGAGCATACCGAACAGAATTGCCGCCGGAATAATTCCGACCGGGTGTGAACGCCCCATCAGTGCCACAGCGATACCGACAAAACCGGCACCGGCAACCAGATCAAGCTGCAAACGATATTGTGCGCCCATCACCGGATTCAGTGCCATCATACCGGCCAGAGCGCCGGAAATCAGCATGGTAATAATGATTGTGCGTGACGGATTAATCCCTGCATATTCAGCAGCACGCGGGCTGTGCCCCATCGTACGAATTTCATAACCGATTTTTGTCCGCCAGATCAGCAGCCACACCAGATAACAGGCCAGCAGAGCCAGCAAAAAGCTGATATTCAACGGTGCCGAACGGATTTCCATGCCAAACAGGCTCATCAGCCAATCAAGCTTCGGCAACTGACCACCTTCTGCAAAACCGCGGCTTTCCGGAGCCATCACGCCAAGCGGCTTGATGAAGTTAATGATCAGATAGACCATCAGACTGGCGGCAATGAAATTGAACATAATCGTGGTGATCACGATATGCGAACCACGTTTTGCCAGCAGCCATGCCGGTATCAGCGCCCAGAGCGCACCAAACAGTGCGCCGCCGAGCAAGGCCGCAAACATGGTAATCCACCACGGCATCGAGGCATCAAGCCACAGACAGATCAGCGCCACACCAAGGCCGCCGATATAGGCCTGCCCTTCACCGCCGATATTAAACAGCCCGCAATGGAACGCCACCGCTACGGCAAGACCGGCGAAGATAAAGTTTGTGGCGTAAAACAGGGTATAGCCGATCCCTTCACCGGAACCGAAAGCCCCCTTCACCATCAGCAATGCGGCATCCAGCGGGTTTTCACCCACCAGCAGCACTACAAGACCCGCCACCAGAAAGGCGACGACCAGATTGAGCGTCGGGATCAGACCATAATCTACCCAGCGCGGTAATTTGGCAAAAGGCTGACTCATGGCAGCATTCCGATCACAGTTTCAGTGGTTTGGATTTGCGCATATTCGCCCTGCAAAACAGCGAGCGTTAGCGCATGCACATCTTCAGCGCTCCATACCCGTCCGTTCAGATCAGTACGATCTGTACTGGCCACAGCGTCTTGCGGAATAATCACTTCAAAACCAAGATTAGCGGCCATACGAACTGTTGCCTCAACGGAATTTTCCAGCAACACACCGCCGATCACCAACGAGCGGATCTGCAATTCATCAAGCACATCCATCAGGTCTGTACCGATAAAAGCGCTGTTAGTGCGTTTATCAACCACAGGCTCGCCGATCTGCGGCTCGACCTCAGCTTTGAAGTCATTGCCTTCCGTGCCTGCGCGATAAGGCGACTGCGGATCGGTTGAATCATGACGGATATGCACCACAGGCAAGCGGCGTTCGCGCCATGCTTCCAGCAAGCGCTGCAGATTGGCTTCCGCTTGCGGTTGTCCGCGACGCCCCCATTTCGGATCATCAATAGCCTTTTGCATATCTATGATGAGCAATGCCGGTGTTGAGCTGATCATGAATGCAGGCCCTTTTCACTTGTCTTTTTCTGTGTCTGTTCGTTGTCCTGAATACCGGCCATCAGCAGACCGATTTCCCCTTCACCGGCTTCCGGCCCGCGCTCACCAACCACACGTCCGGCGAACATCACCAGAATACGGTCGGACAGCGAGCGGATTTCATCCAGCTCAACAGAAATCAGCAAGACTGCCTTACCGGCATCACGCATTTCAATAATACGCTTATGGATAAATTCGATCGCCCCGACATCCACGCCGCGTGTCGGCTGAGCAACAATCAGTACATCGGGATTACGTTCCATCTCGCGCGCCAGCACGATTTTCTGCTGGTTACCGCCGGAGAAATTGGCGGTTTTCAAACGCGGATCAGCAGGGCGGATATCATATTGCGCAATCTTACCCTTAGCGTCCTGCATAATCGCTTCAATATTCAGGAACGGCCCTTTGAGATAACGCGGATCATCGTGGTAGCCGAGAATAGAGTTTTCATATTCTTCATAAGCCAGTACCAGCCCCATATGGTGACGGTCCTCCGGCACATGCGCGAGGCCACGGCGGCGTAATTCTGCCGGATGGGCATTACCAGTCACATTGACCGGCAAATTATTGAGCATCACCACACCGCTCTCCGCCTTGCGGATACCGGCAATCACCTCAATCAGCTCTGACTGGCCATTACCGGCCACACCGGCAATACCAACAATCTCACCGGCACGGACATCAAAAGACACCGTGTCCACGACTGTGGTTTTCTGCGCATTGCGCACCACAAGATTTTTAACCTGTAAAAGCGGTTCGCCCGGTTTCGCCGTTTCTTTATTCACACGCAGCAAAACACGACGGCCCACCATCAGTTCGGCCAGCTCTTCAACACTTGCATCAGCCGTTTTACGGGTGGCAACCATTGTACCCTGACGCATGACCGAGACATTATCGGTCACCGCCATAATCTCGCGCAGCTTATGCGTAATCAGCACAACCGTTTTGCCCTGATCTTTCAGCTGACGCAAAATACGAAACAGATGATCGGCTTCAGACGGTGTCAGCACACCGGTCGGCTCATCAAGGATCAGAATTTCAGCGCCGCGATACAGTGCTTTCAAAATTTCCACACGCTGCTGCAGACCAACCGCCAGATCGCCGACAATCGCATCCGGATCAACATCCAGCGCATATTCTTTTTCAAGCGCTTTCAGCTGTTCACGGGCTTTGGCAATACCGGCCGACAGTAAAGGCGCACCTTCCGCACCGAGCATGACATTTTCCAGCACAGTAAAATTATCCACCAGCATAAAATGCTGATGCACCATGCCAATGCCCGCAGCGATTGCTGCATCCGGATTGCTGATCTGCACAACGCGGTCATTGACCTTAATTGTACCTTTGTCGGGCTGGTAAAATCCGTAAATGATCGACATCAGCGTCGATTTTCCGGCACCGTTTTCACCGATAATCCCGTGGATGGTTCCCTTTTCGATCCGCAGATCAATAGCACGATTGGCGTGTACAGCGCCGAAGCGCTTATCAATTCCGGTCAATTCAAGTGCAGGCTGCGCCATCATCCCATCCGTTAGTCAACATCGGCATCATGCCGGAGCGTTTACATCAAATGCATCATTACAAAATATCAAACGGAAGCATCTGACTGAAAATTTGTTTTTAACTGATTCCGTTGTCCCATTATCAATATATGCTATTGCATAAATCTGTGTGTAAACCACCATTAAGCCGCATTTCATCCCTCATAATAGCGTGAAATATCATTTCCCTATATTATATTGATGGCTACTCCCCTCCGATCAGCAGGAAACCACTGATGTCAGAGAAACTGTCTGACCGGCTCACAGAGCTGGAAATTCGCTATGCTGAACAGGAAAAAACCATTGAAGAGCTATCCGGCGAAATTGCCGAACAATGGAAACTGATTACCGCATTAAATAAAAAACTCAGCGCTCTCACCGATCGCTTTCTGGAGCTGGAAGAACAAACAGCACCGGAAATTTCAGTGACCAAGCCACCGCACTGGTGAAATCGTTTTAGTTTCAAATATGAAAAAGGGCAGTGTCACCACTGCCCTTTTCTCATTATTCAGCCTTCACAATTAGTAAGGGCATTTATTGTCTGTGGTATAATCATGAACCTTGATTTTACCGGAAATGATATCAGCCTTAGCAGCTTCAACCGCAGCCTTCATTTCAGGTGTAATCAGCTTGGCGTTGTTTTCGTCCATCGCATAGCTCACGCCATCGTCTTTCAGACCCATCTGGACAATACCGGCTGTGAATTTATCAGCAGCAACATCTTCGAAAGCTTTATAAACAGCGGTATCTACGCCCTTCACCATCGAAGTCAGAACATGACCCGGATGCAGACCGTTCTGGTTGGAGTCAACGCCGATGCCAAGCTTGCCCGCATCAGCAGCAGCCTGAAGCACACCAATACCGGTACCGCCGGCAGCATGATAGATCACGTCAGAACCCTGATCCATCTGCGCTTTGGCAATTTCACTGCCTTTAGCCGGATCGTTCCACGCAGCTGGTGTATCGCCGGTCCAGTTATTCAGAACTTTCGTTCCTTTTTTGCCTTCAATCGCACCAATTGCATAACCGCAATAGAAGCGACGGATCAGCGGCACGTCCATACCACCGACAAAGCTGACAGTGCCGGTTTTAGACGCCATAGCAGCCAAAAGACCAACGAGATAACCGCCCTCTTCTTCCTTAAAGACAACGGAACGCACATTCGGACCTTCAACAACAGCGTCGATGATCACGAATTTTGTATCCGGAAATTCTTTGGACACTTTTTCAATCGCGGACACTGCTGAGAAACCGGCGATCACAACAGGCGAGTTACCATCCTGCGCAAATTTACGCAGAGCCTGTTCGCGCTGTGCATCATTCTGAATTTCAAATTCACGATAATTGGTGCCGTGATCAGCCTTATATTTGGCAGCGCCGTTATAGGCGGCTTCATTGAAAGACTTGTCGAATTTACCACCGAAGTCATAGACAACAGCAGGTTTCAGCTCTGCTGCATAAGCAGCTGAAACACTCAGAGTTGCGGCCAACAGGCCCATAACGATACGCTTCATTACCACTCACCCTCCGAAAGCGCAGCAAATCTGCGCGTAACAATACCCGCCGGCTATGCGAAATTTTCCGCTTTGACCGCCCGTTCAATTTTCAATCCGGCTCAATCTTGCATGTGCCGGATTTTTTTTCATCTTAAATTTATATGCTTACACAAATTTCGACACGAAACTGAAATCTGCCGGCTCTCAAATCACGCAGGAAACGCCTGTGCCACGTAGGCCGCAATAACCCCGCGGGTTCTTGGCCAGATATTGCTGATGATAGCCTTCTGCATAGAAGAGTTCTCCGGCAGGCAAAATTTCAGTCGTGATATTGCCAAGACCACGGGCTGTCAAAGCCTGCTGATAGACTAGCTTGCTGGCCTCAGCAGTTTTCATATCCTCATCAGAATAGACATAGATTCCCGAGCGATATGTTGTGCCGATATCATTGCCCTGACGCATGCCCTGTGTCGGATCATGTTCTTCCCAGAAGATCTGTAACAAACGTTCAAAGGACACTTCGGAAGGGTCGTAAACCACCAGCACAACTTCATTATGGCCTGTAAGACCTGTGCAGGTTTCCTCATAGGTCGGGTTTGGCGTCAAACCACCACTATAACCGGCAGCGGTGACATAAACACCCGGCACCTGCCAGAACAGACGCTCAACACCCCAGAAGCAGCCCATGCCAAACAGAACTTTCTGCAAATTTTGCGGCCATGGGCCATGCAGCGAATGACCGGAAACAAAATGCGCCTCGGAAGTCGCAATCGCTTGCTCACGGCCGGCCAGCGCCTCATCGCTTGTTGGCAAACGTAACTTATGCTCGGGATATTGTCTGAACATCATCATTCCAATCCGGTAATTCTATGGATACCGGTCATATGCAAATTTACTTAGTGTGAGATTTGCGACCGATATTACCCATTGTAAAAAATAATATGCTTAGAACCAAAAACAATAACCATCCGGGCATATTCAGCACCGGAATAAACCAGTGATCCCAAACAGAAACACTTAAGTTCCGTTTTATGAAAGCCGAAAATGCCGCCAGATACTCAGGCAGATAGTCCTGTAAATTTTGCAGGAAAGGCATAAAGACCAGCCGGTTTTGGGCAACAGACCGGGCAATATCGAAAACGCCAAATAATAAACCGATACCCAGCGACCAGATGGCCAGAAAATTCAAAAACACACGCATGGTCACTTATGTTCCGTTTATTGAAAACGCCACATCCGAATATGCCGCTTTCAAAAGAATATACTCATAATGCGATCAAATCCATGGCAGCATCGCTCTTTTTGCCCATCCTATGCGGGAAAATCCCAGTGCGAAATCAGAAGCTTGCACCATGCTCATTCGGCTAAGATTCGCAGCAAATCGTGATAAGCATACAAAACCACGTGCTCCAACACCCTGAAATGATGATTTACGGGCACATTATCGGCAATTATCTTTATTCATCCACAAAATAATAAAATCATTTAAATTCATATAGATAGATATACTTTCACCCCGTTTTCCGCATTGTAAAACTTTATAAAAGCTCAGGAAAATCAACCGATTTCACAGAAATGAGAAATAACTATTGATCATACGCTTATAATAGCTATATTCCGCGCCGAAACAGACGTTTAACAGCTAACCACTGTTTGCAGATACGATGTTTTGATTGATATCTTTTATAAATATCAGTCTTGAGTGGAGAGGTGGCCGAGTGGTTGAAGGCGCACGCCTGGAAAGTGTGTATACGGGGAACCGTATCGCGGGTTCGAATCCCGCTCTCTCCGCCAGAACTTATACAATCCATTATAATTAATGATTTTTCAAATATTTCATTATTGAATGATACAAAATCATTGCAGTACCTCTCTCCTGATCTTCCCCGTTTATTATGTCTGAGGAAAGAACTTTGTCTTTCGCTTCGTCATCCCCGAGCGTCTACGTGATCTAGCTGGAAAATCAGAATTTAAACTCTGACGGAAAACAAAAGACCATTTAACCACCTTACGAAAGCACGGCGAGGTCGAATGATTAGAATTTTTTTAGGATTTACAGCAAGAAGTCGGCACCGATGTGTCCATCCATCTCTAATGGTACAACTGATTTCAAACGCACTTTGAGAATGCATCCACGCTCAAGATAAATACAAGTAGAGAAACATACGGCCATTAGACAGAAATGACGTAATCCCAACGGAAAGCATTCTCACGCTCGCTTTTGAAACGGCAGTATCCATAAGGATTGCTGATGATACGGGTCTGCCCAATCTGAATATCAGTGACTTGATGCGTATGGCCGCAAATCCATAGATAAGGCGCCGCATGTGAATGCATTAATCCTTCAAATGCAGAAGCGCTGGATGCGTATAAATAGTTGGAAGCACTGTTTTGATAGACATCATCAGACGCTGCCTCATGAGGGATATGATGAGAAATAACCACCTTCCGTTTTGAAGAGAAGTGCTCGCAAGTCTCATAAATATACCGGAGGGAGAGTTTATTCTGCTGTAACATAAATGACGGTGAGAAACTTTCGCCACTCTCCATTTGGATAGAAGTGAAGTCACGGATTAGAGCTTCAGCCTCTTTAACCCGCCAAGGTAGTTCTGCATGACTGTCTGCCTGATAGAGAAAGTCAGTCCACAAGGTACTACCAATGAACACCACATCTTTATAGATGAGGTTCTCATTATCTAGAATAGTAACACGCTGGTTCCAGTGACGGCTTTTCTCGACAATAGAAGCCATAGCTGCCTTTGATGTTTCAAACGTCAAAGCACCTTGGTACTCGTGATTACCAGCGACGAAAATAATCGGAAGATTGTAATTCTGTACAACCTTCTTCATTTGTCTTTCTAGCTGGTCTGCTGTCGTCCAGTCACCAGCACATACAATAACATCGACCAGACCAGGTGCAGCAATAGGAAATTCTACATATTGCTGCTCTAAGTGAAGATCTGACCAAACCCATATATTCAAAAATAGTTTCCTGCTTTATGAATTCGAGACAATTTCGAGGACAAAATCCGCTAAATATAAAGGGTAGCCTGAACGGTTCGAGGTGAAACAACACCTTCGCACCGCTTCTGACCATCTAGCGAGAAACTATGGCAATAACCAAACTGTGATGAAAATGCGCGTCCAAACGACATCTCCTATATTTTTCATAATAGACGATCAGTCATTGGCTAAAGATAAGACCACTCCCATTCGCGCCCTTCCAGCCCAGTTTAGGCTCTTCACATTTGCTATAAAATCTATCACCATTCTTCACAAGCAAACATTCATCTGCTGAAAATTTAATGTTTTCTTGTTTAGAATTAACACACCCAGCAATCACTAATATTACGGCAATACTTAAAGACAATTTGATAAAGTTCATTATTTATACAACTCTTATTTCCCTTTATTTCCTTAAATTACTTATTGCTTCAATGTTTAAGCATATAGAACCTCATATATCATTACGTAGACAACTTACATCAAATATGTGAGTAATAACTCACATTGTCTACTCGCATTAGGAAATCGCGCATATGACCAAGCTGAACGCCACAAATCCTAGAAAATTGGCTTCGCAAGAGAGATCAAAAATGACAGTTGAGGCGATACTGGATGCCACTGCTCGCGTTTTGGTAAGAGAAGGATATGCCCGAACCAGCACAAATCGTATTGCCTCTGTAGCGGGTGTAAGTATCGGATCGCTTTATCAGTACTTTCCCAATAAGGAGTCGCTGGTGGCTGCACTTGTCGCGAGGCATAATCGTAAAATTCTGTCTCTGCTGGAAAACACGATGCAAGAGTGCACTTCTGAAGACCTGAACAGCACCATGCGAGAGCTCGTTCGCGCGATGATTGCTGCATATCGGGTCGATCCTGAGCTCCATCGCATATTGATGGAAGAAGTCCCGCGAATTGGGAAACTGGCTGAGGTGGAAGCTATACGAAAAGATATGTTACATCTTGTCCGCTATTATCTGGAACAATGTAAAGACAATGTTGAGGTCAGAGACCTTGATATGGCAGCCTTTATTTGCGCCACTGCTGTTGAGGCACTAACCCACGCCATAGTGCTCAATGACTGCAGCCACGTTCTTTCCGATGAAGCGACTATTGTAGAACATATAACCCGTATGATCGCAGGCTATTTAGGAACAACACATAATTCGCCCGTAGCGACATAAGAACAATGCCCAATGGCATCATCGATGAGATTGTTGATAAAAGTGTCTTAAAGCTTCGCTCTTCCGGCACACAGATTGAAGTAAGCGGATTTAACCGTGCAGCGCAGAGATGATCTACAAACTGGCACTTCACGACAAAGCGGAACGACAAGCCGCTCGATCGCCCTGCTTGAAACTTTATAAACCCCACATGTCATGGAGCGGGATACCAGAGGAATAAGCTCCACTCAGCTCATCTTTGGGTGTTGATCAACAAGAGATTGCCTACGTGAACGCAACTCTTCAATCGTCCCCTCCAGATCCGCAATTTTTTCATCTATCTCGTCCACCCGCTCCTCAATGCCAAGATAAAATTCCTTTAACATCTGGCGTGCTTCAGCTTTATTTGATGCACTCGGCGTGTCCCCCCGTAACGGCTGTTTAGCTGTTTCCTTAAGAAAAAAGGACGTTATGAGGCCAATAATGGCGGCAAACATGAGATAGAAAGCTGGCACATACAAATTATTGGTAGCCTCAACAAGCCATGCCGCAACAGTTGGGGTGAGCCCTGCAATGATAATGGATATATTAAATGCTAACGCCAGAGCGCTATAGCGAATCCGCGCAGGAAAAAGTGCAGGCAAAGTTGAAGCCATAACGCCGGTTAAACAATTAAGCAGCACAGCTATGACTAAAAGCCCGGCAAAGATCGTAGCAATTTCACCACTTGTAATTAAGTGAAAGGCCGGAAGAGCGAAAATTAGAAGCCCCAGACTTCCGATCATTAGAAAAGGTTTACGCCCGAAACGGTCACTCAAAAAACCAACAACCGGCTGAACAAACAACATACCAATCATCACAACTATGATAATCAGCACACCATGATCTTCTGAATATTCAAGGCTTTGTGACAGATAAGTCGGCATATAAGTTAGCAACATATAATAGGTGATATTTGTCACCAAAACCATGCCAATACATACACTCAAAGACTTCCAATATTTACCTATAATTTCTTTATAAGGAACCATTGGTCGATCTTCAATTGTATCGCGGTCTTCCTTTTCCAGTTGTGCAAGCTGCTGTGTAAAAGCTGGCGTTTCTTCTGCTGCATGCCGAAGATACAGCCCTATAAGCCCCAGAGGCGCTGCAATCAAAAACGGAATGCGCCATCCCCACTCTAAAAATGCTGCCTCGCCAACCAGACTACTAAGGAAAACAACTAAACCTGCACCAAGCAAAAAGCCTGCAATTGAGCCGAAATCCAGCCAGCTACCAAGGAATCCACGACGCCGATCTGGTGCATACTCTGCCACGAAGATAGCCGCGCCTGTGTATTCTCCCCCAACGGAGAAGCCTTGTGCCAATTTACATAAAAGCAGAAGAACCGGAGCCCATATGCCGATGGAAGCATAAGAAGGGATCAATCCGATACAGAAAGTACTTGCTGCCATGATAATAATCGTCAGCGACAAAACTTTCTGTCGACCAAAGCGATCACCCATCACACCAAAAAACAGTCCTCCAAGAGGACGCACAAGAAATGGTATGGAAAATGTTGCTAAGGCTGCGATGGTTTGTATGCCGGGCGAAGCATTAGGGAAAAAAACTTGTCCGAGTGCATAAGCAACAAAGCCATATACACCGAAATCAAACCATTCCATAGCATTACCCAAAGCCGCAGCGGTGACCGCCTTCTTCAGCTTCGTATTATCAATAACTTTAATATCTTGAATTTGCAGTGGTGCAGCCTGTGAGGAATTCGCTAAAGTATCAACTTGCGTCATACAGCACCACTTTCTTAATGCCCTTCCGCAGAGATGAGCATTCAAAAACCAAACCGTTATTATCCTTACAGTAAAAATTTAATATTAGCATTTATTAAATGCTTGATTGGCATGTGATTGCAAAATACGTAAATTTGGATATTTATGGGATATTAACAAGGACTCGGTGCAATTCCGAGTGGCTCTTCTGGCCGCCTATCCGCCAGACAACACTGCAACGCAAATTTTAAAACCTGTTTTTCGGTTCGTTGCATCAGTGTGTAAAATTCCCAATGCTAAGATTAAAAGAATACCGCAATCAGTGGTTTTCAAACGTTCGTGGCGATATCCTATCTGGTATCGTTGTTGCTCTCGCTCTTATTCCTGAAGCAATAGGGTTCTCCGTTATTGCAGGAGTAGACCCCAAAGTGGGTTTGTATGCCTCATTTGCCATTGCATGTGTGGCAGCGTTTACCGGTGGTCGGCCTGCTATGATTTCAGCGGCTACTGCTGCCACAGCTGTCGTCATGGTATCACTCGTCAAAGAACATGGACTGCAATATCTTTTCGCAGCCACAATCTTAATGGGCATTCTTCAGATACTTGCCGGAGCATTAAAGTTAGCGCGGGTAATGCGTTTTGTTTCCCGTTCCGTCATTACCGGCTTTGTAAATGCACTGGCCATTTTGATCTTTATGGCGCAGCTACCGGAACTGATCGATGTTCCGACACAAACCTACTGGATGATTGCAGCCGGACTGGGGATAATCTATCTTTTCCCTTATCTGACCAAAGCAATCCCCTCGCCATTAATCGCAATTGTCGTACTGACGGTCATTGCATGGTCAACTGGTATGGAGTTACGGACTGTCGGTGATTTAGGGGAACTCCCTTCAGCATTTCCGATTTTCGCGTTGCCTCAAGTACCCCTCACCTTCGAAACTCTGCAGATCATATTCCCTTATTCCGTAACACTGGCAGCTGTTGGCTTGCTTGAATCATTGCTGACAGCTCAAATTGTTGATGACATGACTGATACGCCCAGCAATAAAAATCAGGAATGCTACGGACAAGGAACAAGCAATATAGCTTCTGCACTTATCGGCGGAATGGGTGGTTGTGCCATGATTGGCCAATCCGTGATCAATGTGTCGTCAGGCGGTCGCGGCAGACTCTCAACATTTGTAGCAGGCGCGTTTCTTCTTTTCCTGATTGTTGTGCTTAACGATCTTGTTAAAATCATTCCAATGGCAGCACTTGTTGCAGTGATGATTATGGTTTCAATCGGAACATTTTCTTGGCGCTCTGTGCTTGATCTGAGACGCAATCCGCTGCCTTCTTCAGTCGTCATGATTGCTACAGTTGTAACAGTCATTACAACGCATGATTTGGCAAAAGGCGTCATCGTTGGAGTGCTGTTATCAGGCATATTCTTTGCTGGAAAAGTTGCTAAACTTTTTACTGTTACCAAACAAAGCGACGAGAGCACAAACACACTCACCTATAGGGTTGAAGGGCAGATTTTCTTCGCTTCAGCTGAGAGTTTTATCCATTCTTTCGATTTCAGCCGCACACACACTTATATCATGATTGATGTCAGCCGAGCGCATTTATGGGACATAACTGCTGTTGGAGCTCTTGATAAAGTTGTCTTAAAGCTTCGATCTTCCGGCGCACAGGTTGAAGTACGTGGTTTTAACCGTGCAAGCGCAGATATGATCGACAAGTTTGCTCTGCACGACAAAGCAGAACGACAAGCCGCCAGTAATTCACTTCATTAAAAACAATGCTGGCATGGCCTTCGACTATGCCAGCACTCCCCTCCGGTACCCTTCCTAAAAGCATTTATCATTTGTGTTGACACCGCATATATATCTATTATTCCAGATATATGGAAAATGAAACCGCAATCACGGCACTTGCAGCCTTAGCACAGACCACACGACTGGAAACTTTCCGGTTGCTAGTCAAACACGAACCGAACGGTTTACCGGCAGG
>JAHREI010000006.1 GCA_021733665.1 Bacillus subtilis | reverse complement strand
ATATAGACCCCACCCAACCAAACTGTCAACACGCACAAACACCTTTTATGGAATTTTTATAACAAAAAACACAAATCCACAGCCCCAACCCCGTTTTCACACCCGTCAGCACTGCGAAGAGCGCATAACCCCACCCCAATCTGTGTAAAACTACGCCTTATATATCAAAAACGACACCCCAAGTCGCCCTTTCGACTCGCAAATCCAGAATCGGAGCCGCGCCTTTGAGGAATCGGCACTAATATTGAGGCAGATAAATCGCGAAGGCTTTCTGTCTGCGGAGAAGCCAACCATATGCGCTTCAGCAGGTCACCTATATAAAGTAATTATCGTAACAAATTATCTCTTGATCACAAACACGCCCTAATCCGACGATAAGCACACAAAACGACTATCGCACGTGCGTCATATTATATGCAGACTGAGATAGAATAATCGTGGAATGATTCCATATAATTCATTTGTTTGCAGTCTTTTCATTGACTATGCAGACACGGGCAGGCAAAACTTGCTTCTCACCTGAGGCAATTAAAATTTCGCAGGACTTTCCGCTGCCTGACCGGCGCGGAGTATATATAATAAGGAATGGTACTGCCCGGTATGAATCAGCAGATTTTGACCAACACCAGTGAACCCGGGGATGAGCCACCACTCATCACTGACGGAAGGCGTGGCCCTCCGGACCGGCGTGAGGTCTCTGCGCGATGGCTCGTCGGTACATTTCTTACTGGTATTACCGCGTCTCTGCTAATCGGCGTAGCTCTTTTTGCCGCTCTTGATGGTCGCCAGCAACTTGCGACACCACCAGAGCTTGCTACAAAAGAAGAGATGCCGTCAAAAAGCGACTCTCAGGACAGCTCCAAAGGCAATCGTGTCGTTGCAACAATTACCAAACAAAAGAGCCGTGACCGCCGCCGCATGGAAGTTTCAACCATGCAAAAAGTTGGCGAACGTGAGGTTATTCGTACCAAGCCATTTGAATATGTCCGCATGACATTGGCTGCAGACCATCCGGCAGGGCGTCAATATCCGGCATTTGATGCCATGACAGTTTTCTCTGACGGAGCGAAAGCACAAGCGCAACCAACAGAAGCCGCACAGATTTATGGCGCTAAGGTTGAAAGTGAAATCAGCCTGCGCACTATTGATTTTCCGCTGAATGCAGCAAATTACGATTCCGAATCTGAGCTCAGCAGTGATGAAGTTGAGAAAGTCGTTCGCAGTACCGGCCAATTACTGACTGACGGTGACGTACAGATTGCATCCCTGCACTATGTTGATCCGCTACGTTTTGGTAACAGCGACTCTTCCTTTACCCTGACACAACCGCTCGGCGTTCGCATTACGCAGGAAAATGTCAGCATCAGTAACCGCCTTATGGAAGACGAAACCAATAGCGGTTTTTCTGAAGACATTATTCCGTTCCGCGCTGATTCAAAGATCATCGATGCTTTGAACAAAAGCGGCTATGAAGGTGAAGATGCGGATAATATCGCAGAAGCCCTTTCCAAATTGATGAATTCACCACGGCTGAAAGCCGGTAGTGTTCTGCGCGTTGGGGTTATGTCCTCTGAAAAAGAGGATCATATTGTCCGCGTTACGCTTTATAATGGTACAACGCATATTGTAACGGTCGCACTTGATGACCAAAAGCAATATGTGCCATCTGATGAACCGGAAATGACTCCGCTTCTGCAGACAGCATTTGACGATTCTGCACCAGCACCAACCATTCGCGGAGAACTGCCATCTGTTTATGATGCG
The DNA here is from genome assembly GCA_021733665.1 of Bacillus subtilis. Taxonomy (GTDB): domain Bacteria; phylum Pseudomonadota; class Alphaproteobacteria; order Rhizobiales; family Rhizobiaceae; genus Pseudochrobactrum. The sequence continues at coordinate 229,278 of JAHREI010000006.1, read as the reverse complement.
GTCTATAAAGCAGCATTTGCCTATGGCATGACGAATGATATGGCGCGCCAGCTGGTGAAAATGCTGGCTAATGATGTCGACTTACAGTCTAAAATCAGCAGATCCGATTCAATCGAAGCATTCTTCTCGCTGCCGGAAGATTCTGACAGCGCCAATGATGAATCCCAATTGCTCTATGTCAGTGCCAATATGGGCGGCGCTACGCGAAAATTCTACCGTTACCAGTCACCGGAGGGTAACGTTGAATTTTTCGATGAAAACGGTCGCAGCGCTCAGCAATTCCTGATCAGAAAACCGGTGCCAAACGGCGTGTTTGGTTCGCCTTTCGGCGGTCGCCGTCACCCGATCCTTGGTTATGTTCGTATGCATACCGGCGTTGACTGGCGTGCACCACGCGGCTCCCCTATTCTGGCAGCCGGTAACGGTGTGGTTGAAAAGGCCGGCTGGGCAAATGGTTATGGCAATCAAACCATTATCCGGCATGCCAATGGTTATCAGACCAGTTATAACCACCAAAATGCCATTGCTTCGGGTGTTACTCCTGGTGCACGCGTACGTCAGGGACAGCTAATCGGTTATGTCGGCTCAACCGGTCTGTCGACCGGCCCGCATTTACATTACGAAGTCATTGTGAATGGCGCCAAAGTAGATCCGATGCGTATTCGTATGCCGCAAAGCCAATCTCTGAACGGTAAACAGCTTGAAGTGTTTATGCGTGAACGTAACCGCATCGATCAGTTACTGGATGGTAAAGGCGATACTCCGGCCAAAGTCGCGAATTCGTCTCAGGCTAAGAGCGGATAGTAAAGCCCCACCTCCAAATTTCATCTCATAAAAAAAGCGGCTGTAAAAGCCGCTTTTCTTTATTCCGTGAACTCTACCGTCACACCACGCTTAACCAGCTTAGCCAGTTCCTCAGCATCCCAGTTCGCTAAACGAATACAGCCATGGCTGGCAGTTTTACCAATACGCGACGGATCCGGTGTCCCGTGAATACCATAAGTCGGCTTAGACAAAGCAATCCAGACCGTTCCCACCGGTCCGTTCGGCCCCGGCGGTACAATCAGTACCTTGTCATTATTGCCCTGTTTGAAATTGATCTTCGGATTATAGGTGTAGTTCGGATTGGTCGCGATGCGCTCAACGGTCACAATACCGGATGGTGAAGGATTATCTGCAGAACCGATGGTTGAGGGATAAGCAACAACCAGCTTGCCGCTTGCATCATAACCACGCACCTGTTTGCGCGCCTTATCAGCAATAATCTTCGCAACCTGCGGGCGTTTCTGTTTACCCAGATTAGGGACACGGATCACCTGATCCGGCTGGCGGAAATTAACACCCGGATTGATTTCCTGCAGATAGTTTTCATCAATATGGAATTTTTCAGCCAACATCTCACGGGGTGAAACATAAGCCATTTCCGGCAGTTTAGCTTTCTCACTATAATCATTCGGAACAGAAGCCAGATAGAAACGTCCGACATCTGCATTGGTAATCGTATATTCCATAAAAGCAGGACCACCGGTTGATTCCAGCAGCATATTAATTTGCGCTTCATCCGCGGGGTTAAGTGTCGTACCGGTCATTTCAAGATAAGCAGCCGCGGCCTTGTCAACATTGCCGCCAGCTTTACCATCAATCACACCCGGTGATGTGCCGATGCGATCCAGCAAAATCTGATACGATGCCATTTTGGTCTTAGCGCCCTGTCCTTGCGGCATGGTAACAGATGGTGTCGGTGTACCCTGTACACCACCGGAGCCGTTAAATCGTGCATTCGGATCTTCAATGGCAGGACGGTAATCACTATTTCCGTCATAAGGTGCAGAGCCAACATCCGGCAATGTCGAGCGATCTATAGCTGCATTATTAACTGCCGAACCACGCGGGGCTGCCGGAAAATAATCCAAGCCCGCATTATCTGGCACGCTCGCATAACCATCACTAGGGGCGCCGCCATCAACAGGGCCGTTCAATGTCCAGTTATCATTATAATTAGGTTGCGGTGCGGAGCGCTGCGGGTAGCCACCTGGCTGATCCTGAATACGCAAAATTCTGCCCTGATGATCCATCGTCACCTGACGGCCTGAGGCATCAATATAAACCCGTACATTATTATCCTGAAAAATCACTTCTCCCGGATCATAAAGCTGCGCCATCAAAACAGGCTGTTCATCACCTGTGCTGGCAGCATAAGCGGTCGCTACTGTCAGACTTGTCAGTGCTGTTACGGACAGTCCGAGATAAGCCTTCCAAACCATTCCCCGCATTTTATGCATACCACACCTTTTCAAGTCCAAATCGCTATTCGCTCAGGCAGGTCTCCTGAGCGGTTATGCTGTAATCACAGATCAGGCCATTTTTATGGTTAATAAATTAACTACACATGAAGAAGATGCTCCCGCGCAGATATTTTTTCATGCAAAGAAAAGGCGGCGCAGTCTTTCGACAACGCCGCCTTGTTTCAAATGCTTACAACTGATTGTGTTTCAGCAATCAGTGTTTTGGCTTTGGCTGAAACACCAGACGATCTGAACCGGCAGAAATATCCACTGCCGAGCCATCAAGAATTTCACCACCGAGAATTTTCTCGGCAAGCGGATCCTGTACCTGTTTCTGGATCACCCGTTTCAGAGGACGGGCGCCATAAGCAGGATCATAGCCCTTATCGGCCAGCCAGTTACGGGCATCATCCTCAACATCCAGCGTAATCTTGCGATCACTCAGCAGATTTTGTAGTCTGCCCAGCTGAATATCGACAATCGCACCCATTTCAGAGCGGCGCAGACGATGGAACAGAATGATTTCATCGACACGGTTGAGGAATTCCGGACGGAAGGATGAACGTACAACGCCCATGACTTCTTCACGGACACTGTCCACATCCTGATCCTCATTGAGTGCAACAAGATATTCCGCACCGAGATTGGAAGTCATAATGATCAGCGTATTGCGGAAATCCACCGTACGCCCCTGACCATCGGTCAGACGACCATCATCCAGCACCTGCAACAACACGTTAAAGACATCCGGGTGCGCTTTTTCAATCTCGTCAAACAGGATCACCTGATAAGGACGACGACGCACAGCCTCAGTCAGCACACCACCTTCTTCATAACCGACATAACCCGGAGGGGCACCGATCAGACGGGAAACCGAGTGTTTCTCCATGAATTCGGACATATCAATCCGCACCATGGCTGTTTCATCGGAAAACAGGAATGTGGCCAAAGCTTTGGTCAGTTCTGTTTTACCAACACCGGTTGGCCCTAAGAAGATAAACGAGCCGATCGGACGATTCGGATCCTGCAGACCTGCACGGGCACGGCGCACCGCACGCGATACCGCCTGCACTGCCTCACCCTGCCCGATCACGCGTTTGCCGAGTTCATCTTCCATACGCAACAGTTTTTCCCGTTCGCCTTCCAGCATCCGGTCAACCGGAATACCTGTCCAGCGGGAGATGATCTGCGCAATATGATCCGGCGACACAGTTTCTTCCAACATAGTGCCGGTGTTTTCCTGTGCTTCCGCATCACTCAGCTGTTTTTCCAGCTGCGGGATCGTACCATAGGCCAGTTCACCGGCTTTCTGGAACTCACCATTGCGCTGGGCAGTGGCCAGAGCATTACGCGCATCGTCGAGCTGCTTCTTCAGATCTGCGGCATGGCCGAGTTTCTGCTTTTCTGCCTGCCATTTGGCAGTCAGCTCAGCGGATTCTTCTTCCAGATCGGTCAGCTCTTTTTCAAGACGCTTTAAGCGATCTTTCGATGCCGTATCGGTTTCCAGTTTCAGCGCTTCGCGCTCGATTTTGAGCTGCATGACACGGCGATCCATCTCATCCAGTTCTTCCGGTTTGGAATCCACCTGCATACGCAGACGCGCTGCCGCCTCATCCACAAGGTCAATCGCCTTATCCGGCAGGAAACGATCCGTAATATAACGGTTCGACAAAGTCGCCGCCGAGACCAGAGCCGAGTCCGAAATACGCACTTTGTGATGCTGTTCGTATTTTTCTTTCAAACCACGCAAGATCGAGATCGTATCTTCAATGGTTGGCTCATTGACAAAGACCGGCTGAAAACGACGGGCAAGCGCCGCATCTTTTTCAACATATTTACGGTATTCCTCCAATGTCGTTGCGCCAACACAGTGCAACTCACCACGGGCAAGCGCAGGTTTCAGCAAATTCGATGCATCCATCGCACCGTCAGACTTACCGGCACCGACCAGAGTGTGCATTTCGTCGATGAACAGAATGATCTCGCCGGCAGCAGCTTCAACTTCTGTCAGTACAGCTTTCAGACGTTCTTCAAATTCACCGCGATATTTTGCACCGGCAATCAGCGCGCCCATATCGAGCGCCATCAGACGCTTGTCTTTCAGCGATTCAGGCACGTCACCATTGACGATACGCAGTGCCAGACCTTCGGCGATCGCGGTTTTACCCACGCCCGGCTCACCGATCAGCACCGGATTATTTTTGGTACGGCGTGACAGAACCTGAATGGTACGGCGGATTTCATCATCACGGCCGATCACCGGATCAAGTTTGCCGGAACGGGCATCTTCTGTCAGATCACGTGCATATTTTTTCAGGGCTTCGAAATTGGCTTCAGCAGAAGCACTGTCGGCAGTCCGGCCTTTACGCATCTGATTAATCACCTCATTCAAAGCCTTGGGTGTTACCCCCGCCTTGGACAAAATTTCATAGGTTTTGGCGCTTTTTTCCATGGTGAAAGCGGTGAGCAATCGCTCAACCGTGACATAGCTGTCACCGGCTTTGGTCGCCAGTTCTTCGGCAGTGGTCAGAATTTTTGCAAGCGGCTGCGCCAGATAAAGCTGTCCATTACCGCCGGTTACTTTCGGCAGTGCAGCAAGGGCGCTCTGAAGCCCGAGTTTAATGTCAGCGATACGGCCGCCAGCCCGTTCGATCAGGCCGGAAGCCAGACCTTCTTCGTCATCCACCAAAACTTTAAGCAGATGTTCAGGGGCGAATTGCTGATTATCAGAATTTAACGCAAAGCTCTGCGCAGACTGGATAAAACCCTGTACGCGTTCGCTGTATTTTTCAATATTCATAGTGTCTCCTTTGCGCCCTCCGACCCGTTACGGCATCGGAAGATCATGGGTGACGGCTCCCCCTTAAAGGCAGGAACCATATAGGACAGATTTTGGATGAAGGAACGGAATGCTCCGGCATCCTGTCTGTCAAGGATATGGGGCGATAGCCCTCTCCCTGCAAGGGGTTGAAACAAATACGTGAAAAATAATATTTCAGCAGGGATAACTCCCCGTTTGCCCATAAAAAAACCGGCGGTAAACCGCCGGTTTTAAAATCATACAGATCGCAACAGATTATTCTGTTTCAGCCAAGGCTGTATCCTGATCCTGCGTATCCGCATCTGCTTTCGCAGTACGGGTCGTGCGGCGCGGACGCAATACACGGCGGGTACGTGGTGCCGGCGCCTCATCAGCAGCAACAGCATCAGCGGTTACTTCCGGTGTCACTTCCGCAGCCGGAGCAGCATCGCTTTCCTGCACAACAGGTGCAGCTGCACGCGGACGACGACGGGTAACAGGTGCTTCAGCAACTTCACTCACTTCGGCAACAACCGGTTCCGCAAATGTTGAGGTCACAACAGGCTGTTCTGCAGACTGGTCATAAAGAGCCTGCGGTGCAGCCGCAATTTCCTGCCCCTGATCAGCACCATATTCAGGACGCTGATGACGGCGCGGACGCTGCATACGACCCTGACGGTCGTTGTTGCGGTCATTGTTACGATCATTACGGTCGTTGCGATCATTACGATCACCACGATCCTGACGATTATTCTGCTGACGGTTATTACGGCCGGAGGAACGGGAATTTTCCTCGCCATACATTACTTCAGCAGGTGTACCTTCGATAACAGGCTGCGGGCCGCTGCCATCATAGACTTCCTGATGCGATACGGACTGGCCGGAATGACCCTGATCCATTGTATCTTCATCATCATAGTCATCATCAAAGCCTTCATCGCGCTGTACCGGCGCAGGATTTTGAGCCTGGGCAGCCAGAATGATACGATTATAATGCTCTGCGTGCTGCAAATAATTTTCTGCAATAACCCGGTCGCCGGTTGCCTGCGCATCACGAGCCAAAGTCATATATTTCTCGGCAATATGCTGCGCATTACCCCTGATTTTTACATCAGGTCCGTTACTTTCGTAATTACGTGAAAGAGGATTAGGGCCCTTACGGTTATTATTCCCCCGTCCACGCATGCGCCTGTTCTGCTGTCCTGGCCTCATACTCATCTCTTTTCAGATTAGGGGCGAAGAAATCATTTCAGCTGAAAGGGCTGATGGATTTCATAACTACAATGACAAAAAGCGCGCCCCGCACTTTCAGCGTATAATTTTTTTAAGTTTTGTGCTGCCGTGTCAGCAACTCCATAAAGGAGGTTGGTTAAAAAACCACCGGACAGAAGCTGAGTACAATATTTGAATCGCTCTTATAATTTCGCATCAATGGATACGTTTTCAGAAAAATCGAATTTCAAACATATAGCTTCAGGCTGACAACTCTGTCCGACATACTAACGCATAAGTCTTTAAACCGCTACCGTTTCAAAGATGAAATTATGCGTTCGTCCGAATTGTTACTGCGTCTTTCATCCATCATTAAGGACCGCGACGCAGCAGCGGTGACTGGAAATTAGACATGTTTGCCGTAAATTCCAAGTCTTTTTTGAGCATATTGAACATTAAAGTCAACGCTGAAATGACAATGCGCGTTTATGACCGCCCAAATCTTTTGCTTCACCGGTCAGTTTGAAACCATGCTCTGCAAAAATCGCCTCAATATCCGGCGCTTGTCCTGCACCGATTTCAATCGCAATCATGCCCTGATCATGCAGATAATCTGCACTTTGGGCTGCCAGTGAACGGTAGAAATTCAAGCCGTCTTCGCCGCCATCCAAAGCGCGGCGCGGGTCAAAATCCTTTACCCCTTTGTCCAGTTCAAGGACGATTTTCGCGGGAATATAAGGCGGATTCGAGACAATCAGGTCGTATTTTCCACGCACAGCTTCAAACCAGTCGCTCTGCAGGACAGCAAGGCGCGAAGAAACTCCCGCCGCTTTCGCATTGATCCGTGCCGCTTGCAACGCGCCTGCCGCGATATCCACCGCAACGCCGCGCGCCTGCTGTACCTCGTGCAATAATGTGATCGCTATCGCGCCGGTACCGGTGCCCATATCAATCAAATCCACGAAGGATTTCTCAGCAACTTTCTGCTGCAAAAACGGTAAAACCAGCCCGATCAGCGCTTCCGTATCGGGGCGCGGCTCCAGCGTATCGGCATTCAGCTTGAAATTCAGGCCGTAAAATTCACGCTCACCAATGATTCGATGTACCGGCTCACCGTTCAGTCGCCGCTGAAGAGCTGCCAATACATTTTCAACGGCTGCCTGCTCAAGCGCTGCATCTGAGCGTGTTACAAAATCGGTCAGGGTTGCGCCGGTATAATGCTGTACCAGTAAGCGCGCATCCAGTTCAGCGCTATCAATCTCAGCCTGTCGCAGTTCCAGCCGCACATGCGCCAGAAGCTGACCAAGCGTGTTCATCATATTTTCCTGATTTGTCATGACAACTCAGTTATCACCCAATTCCGCCAGTAATGCGGTCTGATGATCGGAAATCAATGCATCCACCAGTTCATCCAGCTCACCCATCATCACACGATCCAGCTTATAAAGGGTAAGATTGATACGATGATCGGTCACCCGCCCCTGCGGAAAGTTATAAGTGCGGATACGTTCAGAACGGTCACCGGAGCCAACCTGACTGCGGCGTGCTTCAGAGCGTTCACTTTCCGCACGCTGGCGCTCCATATCATAGAGACGGGCACGCAAAATCTGCATCGCACGGGCACGGTTCTGGTGCTGGGACTTTTCTGCCTGCACCACCATAATTCCTGTCGGAATATGGGTAATACGCACCGCCGAGTCCGTCGTATTCACGTGCTGGCCACCGGCGCCCGATGCGCGCATCGTATCAATACGAATATCTTCATTGCGGATTTCAATATCAATATCTTCCGCTTCCGGAAGCACCGCCACTGTTGCTGCTGAGGTATGAATACGCCCGCTGCCTTCTGTTTCCGGTACGCGCTGCACGCGATGCACACCGGATTCAAATTTTAGTTTGGAGAACACACCCTTACCGGAAATTGTTGCGATAATTTCCTTAAAGCCGCCCGCATCGCCTTCACTGGCTGAGACAACCTCAACGCGCCAGCCTTTATCCGCTGCAAAGCGCTCATACATACGAAAAAGATCGCCGCCAAATAGCGCGGCTTCCGAACCACCGGTACCGGCACGAATTTCCAGAATAGCATTTTTCTCGTCAGCGGCATCTTTCGGCAGCAGCAAAATCTGCACTTCCGCTTCCAGCGCTTCAACTTTATCTTCCGTGTCCGGAATTTCCATTTCCGCCAATGCACGCATTTCCGCATCACCGGAAGCATCATCGCGCATCGAGATCAAATCTCTCAGCTCCTGCTGCGCAGCCTGCAACTCACGGATTTTCAACGCTACATCTTGCAGTTCTGAATATTCAGAGGCCAGTTTAACATAGGTTTCCGGTAAAGGATTATTGGCCATCTGCGCTTCAAGCATCATAAAATGCTTAAGCAACTGATCCATTCTGTCCTGCGGCAGCGCAACCATGCGGTAATCCTAATTTTTAAAATAAACGAGCCTGAAATACGGCATAAAGCGCCGTGCACCCTATGTGCCTGAAACCATCCAAGCTCAGGAACACGTATTGGCTTGCACCCATAAAGCATTTCGCAATCAAACGGAAACATTTGATTGCGAAATTTTACAGTATAAAAAACGGGATTTTACAGCGGAATTTGCTGCTCATTGGCAAAGCGCACCAAATTCTCACGGATTGAGCCATTGGCATCCGGCCTGTGCACCAGCTCGGCCAGCATCTTGTTTAAAGCGCCCGCATCCAATGACAGCAACATGTTTTTCACCGGCCCGATAGCCGCTGCCGACATAGAGATCGAACGGAAACCAAGCCCCACCAGCATCATCGCCGTCAATGGCTTGCCTGCCATTTCACCGCACAATGTCACCGGCTTGTTATGGCGCTTGCCCGCATCGGCAATCTGCAACAGCACACGCAGGAATGCCGGAGACAACTGATCAAAACGATCCGCTATCTGTGCATTGCCACGATCAACCGCCATGATGAACTGGAACAAGTCATTTGACCCAACAGACGCAAAATCCACCTCATTCATCAGCTCATCCAGCTGCCAGAGCAGAGACGGCACTTCGATCATCGCGCCAATTTTCAGGCTGCATGGCGGCTGATGATCAAAGCGGGTCAGATAGTTTACTTCGCGCTCGATGATCTCACGGGTTGCACGTACCTCAGCGACTTCCGTCACCATCGGCAGCATAATCCGCAATTCACGTCCGCCCGCAGCCTTGAGCAGCGCCCGCAACTGGGTGCGCATCAGACCTGGCCGGTCAAGCGCCAAGCGGATCGCCCGCCAGCCCATCGCCGGATTTTCCTCATGCGCGTTGGAGCGGAAATATGGCAGCACCTTATCGCCGCCAATATCCAGCGTGCGGAAGGTTACCGGCTTATCACCGGCTGCTTCCAGCACGGCACGATAGAGTTTTTCCTGCTGGCCAGAACGCGGAAAAGTAGACGCCACCATAAATTGCAACTCTGTGCGAAACAGGCCGACACCATCGGCTCCGGATTCTTTGAGCTGCGGCAGATCAACGATCAGACCGCCATTCATAAGCAATGCAATAGACTTACCATCTTTGGTAACCGCAGGTTTATCGCGTAATTCGCGGTAAAGCGCTTGCCGCTTCGCACGGAAACGCACCTTTTCCGCATAGGCCGCTTCAACATCGGTCTGCGGACGCAGATGAACGCGGCCATCCTCACCATCAATAATGATGGCATCATTATTTTCCGCCAGCGCGACCACACCTTTAGCCTGCCCCACGACGGGAATCCCCATAGCCCGTGCGACAATCACCACATGGCTGGTCGTAGCGCCGTCTTCCAGCACCAGACCGCGCACGCGCTCACGCGGATAATCCAGCAATTCCGCAGCGCCCATAGAACGGGCAACAATTATGGAATCCTTGGCCATCATTTCCGCAGCGCTTTTCGGGTCATAGCCCATCAACTGACGCATCAACCGGTTGGCAAGATCATCAAAATCGCTGAGCCGCTCGCGCATATAAGGATCGCTCAGATGCATCATTCGGGCGCGCGTATCACTCTGGACTTTTTCAACCGCAGCTTCTGCTGTCAGGCCGTTACGAATGGCTTCTTCCAAACGCCGCATCCAGCCGCGGTCATGGGCAAACATCCGGTAGGCTTCCAGCACATCACGGTGTTCGCCTTCCATCGCCACATCACGGCGAGAGAGCATATCGTCAATCGACAGGCGCAGAAAACCCATCGCCTCATCAAGACGGGAAATTTCATGCTCAATATCTTCGTTGAAGAGATTGGTCACCACGATGCGCGGTTCGTGCAGCACCACATGGCCAAGACCAACACCTTCATTATAGGCATGTCCGTTAAAGCTGACCGAACGACCATTGGTCAGTTCCACACCCGGACGCGCTAAGCGGGTCAGATTGCCGGAGGCCACCATTTCCGCCAGCACCATCGCTGTGGTTTCCAGTGCTTCCAGCTCATCTTCGCGATAAGCACGTTTGGTACGGTTCTGCACAACCAGAACCCCCATTGTGCGCCCTGCACGCAGAACCGGAACACCGAGGAAGGAATTATACACTTCTTCGCCGGTTTCCGGCAGATAGGTAAAAGCCGGATGGCTCTGTGCATCCGTCAGATTAAGCGGACGTGCTGTGGCAGCAATTGTACCGACAAGGCCCTGCCCCAGACGCAGTTGTGCCAAATGCACAGCCTGCGGGTTCAGACCTTCGGTTGCATAGAGTTCAAGAATTTCATCCGAGCGGAGCACATAGAAAGAACAGACCTCCGCCACCATATTTTGCGCGATCTCGCGCACAATATGATCAAGGCGTTCCTGCGGTTCCAGCGCTTCCGCCATTAAGGCGCGAAGACGCTTGAGCAAAATCCGGGGTCCGGCTGTCAGCTCACGCATAGGGTCTCAATGCTCCTCCAGATGCTTCACACCTAAGATCAAATCACGTCCGGCATTATTTTAGTTTTATAATACAAGACCAGACGGATCACGAATCACAGCGCTGTGTGCATAGCTCACTTTGATTTGCTTGTGAGCATTTTTCTCATAATCGTCTAGGGCGTATTCATCAAATCTTTCTGCAATGCAGCTCATAAGGCTGATGAAGTGTCCAAAATGGGGCATAAACCGGCTAAATCCCGGCTAAATCATAGTGATCAACAAAAATATCTCAAACCAATTCCGGTTTATATTTTTCATGTCAGCCAGGCGATTTTTCGAAACCCACTCAGAACGAGCCATGCAACAGACGCATAGCTTAAAGCTGATTTTCCGCCAATACACCCCATTGCAGAATTTTTAATCCCCTGACATCCCGGCTTGCAGCACATTCTAAACAAAAAAGGCAGCGCTGCGAAGCACTGCCTTTTTCTGAAACTTTATAGATTCAGTTTTTTCAGTGCTTATCCAGCCCGTAAACAGAATGCAGGGTTCGTACCGCGAGTTCTGTATAAGCGCTGTCAATCAGGATCGAGATCTTAATCTCGGATGTGGTGATTGCACGAATATTGATGCCTTTTTCTGCCAGCGCTTTAAACGCTGTGGCAGCAACACCCGCATGCGAGCGCATACCAGTGCCGATCACCGAGATTTTTGCAAGGCCGGTTTCGGACTGGATCGAGTCGCAACCGATTTCAGCTTTCACTTTATCCAGCGCATGAACCGCTTTATCCATATCACCGGAAGGTACGGTGAATGTCATATCGGTTTTTGAACCGTCTTCAGAAACATTCTGCACGATCATATCAACATTGATATGTTCTTCAGCCAGCGGGACAAAAATCGCTGCAGACACACCCGGGCGGTCAGCCACACGGCGCAATGAAATCTGAGCTTCGTCTCGGGCGAAAGCGATACCTGTTACGACCTGTTGTTCCACGATTTCATCCTCATCGCAAATCAGCGTTCCGGGAGGGTTGAGCGGATCACCCATGCCCGGCGCATGCGGATCTTCAAAGCTTGAGCGTACAAATGTACGGACTTTATGCACCATAGCCAATTCAACAGAGCGAACCTGCAAGACTTTGGCACCAAGAGAAGCCATTTCCAGCATCTCTTCAAAAGAAATTTTTGCCATGCGGCGGGCTTTAGGTTCTACACGCGGGTCGGTAGTGTAAACCCCGTCCACATCCGTATAGATATCACAGCGATCCGCTTTAACTGCCGCAGCAATTGCCACAGCCGATGTATCAGAGCCGCCGCGACCCAGCGTCGAAATGCGGTTTTCCGGGCTGATACCCTGAAAACCGGCAATAACCGCAACCTGACCTTCGCCGAAACGCTTGATCAGGAAAGAGCCATCAATATCGGTAATACGGGCAGCGCCATGCGTCATATCGGTCTTGATCGGAATCTGCCAGCCCTGCCATGAACGTGCATTCACGCCCATCGACTGCAGCACAATCGCCAAAAGACCGGCTGTTACCTGCTCACCGGAGGCAACAATCGCATCATATTCGCGTGCATCATGCATCGGAGATGCTTCACGCGTCCAGGCTACCAGTTCATTGGTTTTACCGGCCATAGCCGAAACCACAACTGCAACTTCATTTCCGGAATCGACTTCACGTTTAACGTGACGCGCCACATTCCGGATCCGGTCAATATCGGCCACAGAAGTGCCGCCGAACTTCATCACAATGCGCGCCATTATGTCGACATATCCTGAATGAAAATGAGAACCAACGGGAACCTGCCAACGTACTGAGAGGTACACCCAACAAGTAAGTGATGCTGACATACCGAAATTATGATCACTTCGCAAGCACATCCGGCGAAAAGATGCTTGACTTTCGTCTATGAACAGACAAGTCCATGAAGGGCAAATGGAGATAGTTATGTCCGAGACGTCCAAACAGACAGATACAAGTGCTCATTCCGGCTCAGAGCAGCCACAGGAAGCCGTATCCGGCCGCACGACGATTGATCCTGCTGAAGTTGCGCATTTCTCGCGCATTGCCAGCGAATGGTGGAATCCGCAGGGCAAATTCCGCCCGCTCCATAAATTCAATCCGACCCGCTTAGAATATCTCAAAGAGCAGATTTGCAAACACTTCAACCGTGACCCGCTAGCGGTTAAACCGCTGGAAGGCCTGCGCATTCTGGATATCGGCTGCGGCGGCGGCCTGCTATGTGAGCCGATGGCACGCCTTGGTGCGACAGTTATCGGTGCAGATGCTTCAACCACCAATATTGAAGTGGCCAAAATTCATGCCACCGAGATGGGCATTGAGATTGATTATCGCGCGACCACCGCAGAAGCACTGGCTGATGCCGGTGAACAGTTCGATATCGTGCTGAATATGGAAGTGGTTGAACACGTCTCTGATGTTGACCTTTTCATGTCGGCCACGGCAAAAATGGTCAAGCCACAGGGACTGATGTTTGTCGCCACCATCAACCGCACGCTCAAAGCATGGGGACTGGCGATTATCGGCGCTGAATATGTGCTGCGCTGGCTGCCAAAAGGCACGCATCAATATGAAAAACTGGTACGTCCTGAGGAACTGGAAAAACCATTACAGGCTGCCGGTCTGACCGTACTGGAAAAAACCGGCGTCAGCTATAATCCGCTCAATGATACATGGAACCGCTCACGCGATCTCGACGTGAATTATATGGTTTTGGCACAGCGTCGTTAATGACACCGGAGACAACTGATCCGTTTCCTGCGGATCAGTTGTAATCCTCAATCTTGAGGTGAGAGGATTAATTATAATCCTCAGTCATTGAACCGGCACGGTTCAATTATAATCTTCAGGAAGCACCGGCAGTGGCATAATCTCTACACCGTCCTCAACGAGTGACGTGATCTCTTCCTTCGTTGCCTCACCATAAATACCGCGCTCTTCCGTTTCACCATGATGAATTTTGCGTGCTTCTTCAGCAAAACGATCACCGACATAATCGGCATTCTCTTTTACCTTACGGCTGATCTCACGCATTTCATCCAGTAATTTACGTTGGGCTTCGCCCATCGTCGCAGCAATCTTTTCTTTGGTACGACCTGTCGTAACAGAAGGCGCCATCAGCGCCTTACTGACTTTTGGTGAATGACAAACAGGGCATTGCACCAGACCGCGTGCAGTCTGGCTATCGAAATCCTCATTATTGCGAAACCAGCCCTCAAACTCATGAGACTGATCACAGTGCAGAGAAAAACGCATCATGCCTTGTCTGTTCCGCCTCCGATGATTTCCAGTTTAAATTCCCGCGCATTTTTCAGGTTCGGGATTTTATTGCGCGCAGCTGTACTGTCTGCCACATCAATCTCGGCATAAATCACAGCCGGATCATCATGATCGGCCTCTGCCAGTACCTTACCCCAAGGCGATACGATGATCGAATGGCCGTAAGTCTGGCGATTACCATTATGCAAACCACCCTGTGCCGCAGAAATCAGAAAGGCGCCGTTTTCAATCGCCCGTGCGCGCTGCAAAATATGCCAATGTGCTTCACCGGTCTGACGGGTGAAAGCCGCTGGCGCAGAAATCACATTGGCACCGGCATTTGCCTGCGCCTGAAACAGCTGCGGGAAGCGGATATCATAGCAGATTGCCAGTCCGAGCTTCATAAACGGCAGCTCCGCAACGACAGCGCGGTCACCGGCAGAAATCGTATCGGATTCACGCCAGCTCTCACCATTATCCAGATCCACATCAAACATATGAATCTTGTCATATGTCGTGATTTTCGAACCATCCGGTGCGAAAACAAAAGCACGGTTGGCGATCAGACCATTGTCCAGCTTAATCGGCGTTGAACCAATATGAAGGTAAATGCCGTAACGTTTTGCCAATAGCCCTGCTGCCTTCACCACAGGATCGTCCTGCTCAGCATGAAGGCTGGCACGGTAAAGCGCACGGTCATTCTGAATAATGCCGGTATTTTCAGGTGTCTGCACATATTGCGCACCTTGGGCGGCAGCCTCACCTACCATACGCTCAAGTGCTGTAATATTGGCAGACATATCGCCGTCTGAACGCATCTGCACAGCTGCAACTTTAACCATCGACATTATTCTCCCCTTTATATCGAACTAATCAGTCTGCTTTACCGGTTTCCAGCAGTGTTACCAGCTTGCCTGCACGATCCAGCGCATGAAGATCGTCACAGCCGCCTACATGCACATCACCAATGAAAATCTGCGGGAATGTTGTACCGCCGGAACGGGTCATCATTTCTTCGCGATATTTCGGATCAACAGTCGCATTAAATTCCGTGTAGCCCGGCGCACGTTCATCGAGCAGTTTTTTCGCGCGAACACAGTAGCCACAGCCGTCACGGGTATAAATCTCAACATTCATCTTCAAGAGTCTCCTGATTTTCTTATCTATATAACCATGCCTGCCTCATCATCCAAGCACTTGCTATCGCTTTGTAGTCGCGTAAAACATAATTATCTCATCCCGTCAGGTAGCACGCGCCCGAAAGTCAGCACATCCACGCTGCCCGCCCCTGCTTTCAGCAAAGCACGGCATGCGGCCTTCACCGTCGCGCCCGTGGTGTAAACATCATCAACCAACAGCACGCTACGCCCCTGCACATTGCTTCGCCCTGCCTCCGGCACGCGAAAGGCTCCCGCCACATTGCGCAACCGTTCAGATTGGCTGAGCTCGGCTTGCTGTCGTGTATCTTTAATGCGTTGCAAAGCAGAGGGATCATAGGTCTTACCGCTGAGCTTCGCCAAAACCCGTGCCAGTTCTGCAGCCTGATTATAGCGACGCTTCCACAGGCGCTTGCGATGCAGCGGTACCGGAATGATAACTTCGCTATCCTCAAGCAACTCCTGCCCTGCCCGCTGCATCCAGCGTGCCATCCACGGCGCCAGATCAAGCCGGTCATAATATTTTAGCGAAATACCGGCATGGCGTGCCGAGCCGTCATGGCAAGCAACGGAACGTAAACGCCGGAATGGCGGCGGATCGGCGATCGCCTCCGCTGACAAAAAGTGTGCACCAAAATCATGGGTAAAAGGCGTCCCCATCACCGGACAAAGCGGTGCCTCCAGAAAACGCACCGAACTCCAGCAAGCACCGCACAATGTACCATTTTGTGAAACAGGGCTGTCGCAGCCTTCACAAAGCGCAGGAAAAATCCGGTCGGGCAGTGCTTTCAAACCAGCGCTTGCATAATACAAAAAACGTGCCCAATTCCCCTGCCTCACAACAGTTTCATGAGAAAGCGGTAATTCCCCCATTGCATTCGCCCCCGATTGAACGCATTTACAGCACCATGCCAGATGCATCACTCCAGTCCAGAGAAATTTCTGATCTTTGAGCGGCGCCTGATAGCGGGATACGAGAAAATGTCAGCAACTGAAACCTCACCAAACACCATCTTCGACAATGCATTGTTGCAAATGCGTCTGAAACGGGCATTGCGACGCAATATTAGTGGTGCGGATTTCTTGCTGGAACGCACAGTGCAGGATCTGGAAGACCGGCTTTCAACTGTTGAACGCCAATTCACTCGTGCTGTACTTCTCAATCCTTATACGTCTTCTCTGAGCCAGTCTTTGCAACAATCCGGCAAAGCAGAAGTGATTGAGGCCGTTGAATATCAATCAAAAGACAGCACTGAATATCTGCCGCTTGAACCACACAGCGCAGATTTGATTATCTCACTGCTGTCACTGCAATTTACCAATGACACACCGGGCCTGATGATGCAGATCAAACAGGCGCTGAAACCTGACGGACTGTTTCTCGGTTGTATGGCAGGTGCAGGGACACTCGGCGAATTGCGTGAATCGCTGTTGCAGGCAGAGTCTGAACTGACTGGCGGGGTCAGCCCGCGCGTGGCACCTTTTGCGGATGTCCGCGATGGCGGCGCACTGTTGCAGCGTGCCGGTTATGCTTTGCCTGTGACGGATATCGAAACTGTTACTGTGCGTTATGACAATATGTTTGCACTGATGGCGGATATCCGCGCGATGGGTATGAGCAATATTTTGACCGGCCGTTCGCGCAAACCGGTTGGCCGCCGCCTCTTTATGCGGGCTGCGGAGATTTACGCCGAGCGTTTCAGCGATCCGGACGAACGCATCCGTGCGACATTCTCATTCATCTGGATGTCCGGCTGGGCACCCCATGCCTCACAGCAGCAGCCGCTGAAACCGGGTTCTGCCAAGGCTTCACTAGCTGAAGCCCTGCTTGCGGCAGAAAAAAAGCCTTGAAGCTAATCAGCATTCGCCATGCTGGGTGCCGTCACGGGCAATCACACATACTGATTCCGGTGAGGATTGCAGCAGGCTTTTGCGCTCAATATAGGATTTATCCGGATTGCCGCGCTGAATAGAGCCTGTAGACATCATATCCACACCGGCTGGAAACAGCGACTGCGCAGTCTGTTTATTGGCCTTCTGGCTCAGTACCGGCACGATGACCAGCGTCAATGCCAGAACAGCAGAGCCGAACAGCAGAACGCAGCGGACAAAACCGCTTTTTGCAACTGACTGGAAGCCAGCTTTTGCATCTTCATCATCTTTAAAAAAGTCTGTCAAAAATTCAGACTGGTACTCACTGCGGTTACTACTCATCGTCATACTCCGGCGCGATAAAGCTACCATGCGCTATGACGGTGAATCATCAATTAACGTGAACGTAAAAATTGCCTGAAAAATGCAAAAACTGCCCGCAATAATAAAGGTTCTGTCCAGATATTACAGAAGATCCATCAGGAAGGGGATCAGCGGCTCATCGGCAGGCGGCATTGGATAAGAACGCAAATCTTTTGGTTTCACCCATTTCAGTGCCTGCCCTTCCATCGAGCGGGCGATTCCTTCATAGCGGCGGCAGATATACAGCGGCATCAGCAGATGAAATTTTTCATAAGCATAGCTGGCAAAAGTCAGCGGTGCGAGGCAGGCATGCTTGGTGGTAATACCTAGCTCTTCCTGTAATTCACGGATAAGCGCATCTTCAGGCGTTTCGCCAGCTTCAACCTTACCGCCCGGAAATTCCCAAAGACCAGCCAGATTTTTGCCCTCAGGCCGTTGTGCCAGCAAAATACGCCCATCCGTATCAATCAGCGCACAGGCTGCCACCAGCACAATCTTTTTGCCCTCAGTCATCAAACTCTACCTATCTGCAATAATAAATATAATCATAGACAGTGGAGAAGCCTAATCCCTGATACAAAGCCCGTGCTGCATGATTGGCTGTTTCTACCTGCAACCAGAACCGGTGATCTCCGCGGGATAAGGCCTGCGCCATCTCATTCAGCACCAGCGCTTTTGCAAAGCCACGGCGTCTGAACGCCTCACCAATACACAAATCCAGCAGACCGGTATAGCCGTTCTCGCTCACACAAAGCAGTGTTGCCGCAGGTTCAGCACCGGAAAATCCGGCAATGACATATTTCTGTTGTTTGATTGAACGCAGAACTTCCGCCAGTCCTTCAATCTGCGGCGCAGGCCGGTTATGGAAATCGCCGGATATCCGGCTATAACCAATTTCCTGATCCTCACGAAAATGCACAAGCCGCAACGGCAGACGTGGCTGCGGCACTTTCAAAAAGGCATTCTCACGCAGATCACAAGCCATAACCGATGATCCGCCCGCGGGCGTATAGCCACGCGCAGTCAGATAATCCGCCAAGGCAGGCGGCGCCAGCGGGGTCAGCCGGAATACCGGCTGTTTGCCCTGCGCAGTAAACAGCGCCTCACAGGCCTCGACCCGCTGCGCCAGATCCGCATCATCGGACGGATCCAGCACGTTCACGGAGTTACCGCGTTTTGACGGATAATAGGGTGTCAGTTGAACAATCCAGTCGCCCAGAGGCGTGACCTGCGCCGCAGGCCATGCATGAAAACCAAGCTCTTCATATTGACGGATTTCAGACATCACGACCGGTAATCGCCGTTAATCGCCACATATTCCTTGGTCAGGTCACAGGTCCAGACTGTCGCTGTGCCTTCACCCATACCAAGTTCAACCGTGATGAGAATATCCTCACCCTTCATATAATCAGAAGCGGCGGCTTCCGAATAAGCGGCATCGCGTTCACCATCGACCGCCACACGAATATCCCCGAAACTGATCGCCAGACGATCACGGTCAGCAGGCTCGCCGGCCTTACCAACAGCCATCACCACGCGCCCCCAATTGGCATCTTCACCGGCGGCAGCGGTTTTCACCAGCGGGGAATTGGCAATCGACAGACCAATGCGCTTGGCAGAAATGTCAGAAACCGCACCTTTAACAGTGATTTCCAGCATTTTGCGCGCGCCTTCGCCATCGCGCACAACCTGCAGTGCCAGATTTTTCAAAAGCTTACGTAAAGCACGGTCAAATTCTGCCAGACGTTCGTCATCTAATGCAGTCACTGCAACCGCACCGCGCTCAGCGGCCGTACCGGTAGCAAACAGCATCAGTGTATCGGATGTGGATGTATCACTGTCTACGGTCACCGCATTGAAGCTGGAATCCACCGCTTTGGACAGTAATCCCTGCAAGACGTCAGAGGCAATCGGTGCATCCGTCACCACAAAGGACAACATCGTCGCCATATCCGGCGCAATCATACCGGCGCCCTTGGCAATTCCGTTAATGGTCACCGGCACACCGCCAAGTAACACCGTTTCCGTTGCTACTTTCGGATAAGTATCCGTGGTCATGATCGCTTTGGCAGCTTCCAGCCAGCCGTTATTATCGGCACGCGCGTTCATATCGCCAAACAGATGCGAAAATTTACCGGCATCCAGCGGCTCACCGATTACACCGGTTGAAGCAAGAAAGATTTCATGGGTTTCACAGCCCAGCGCTTCACAAGCAGCTTTAGCTGTTGCAGTCGTCGTCTCACGACCTTTCTTACCGGTAAAAGCATTGGCGTTACCGGAATTAACGATCACTGCTTTGGCTGTGCCGTGCTTCAAGCTCTCACGACAAAAATCCACCGGCGCAGACGGGCATTTGGAGCGGGTGAAAACACCTGCGACCGATGCCGGCTTATCAAACACCATCATCAGCACATCTGTTCGGTTTTTATATTTGATCCCCGCTTCGGCTGTAGCCATTCGCACACCGGTAATCACCGGCATGGCAGGATAATGTTTTGGTGCGAGCGGAGAAACTGTCGACGACATGCGTGCCTCAAAGAATAAAAGCATCTTAGCAAAGCGAAATATATTTACGCCAAAATGCAACTGAACAGGAGCGGGCTTAACCGGATATGAAACAGCGCATCATCGCGTTTGTGAAAATGCAATAAGCACCACAAATCACCCGCCATTTCACCTCAGGTCGCAGTCAATAAATTATGCTTAGGCTAAAAATGCAATCACCTGCCCGAAATAATCAGGGCAGGTGATCATTTTTATCAATTTCTGCTTTCAATTTACCAAATTGGTAAGTTTAAAAAAGCAAAATGAGAAGCGTTACTGAGCCGCTTTTGCAGCGGCATCCTGTGCGTCAGCGGCTTCTTTCATCGCTTTGGCAACAGCTTCGTCTTCATAAGTGATTTTCGAACCGTCACGCAGCTTCTTGACCATTTCGATATATTTTTCACGAATGAGGATCGAACGAACCTGATCTTTCACTTCCTCAAATGCAGGCGGCTGCTGCTGGCGCTTATCTTCCAGCTTGATGATGTGATAACCGAACTGCGACTTCACAGGCTCTTTGGTGTAGCCACCAACTTCGAGTGCAAAAGCCGCTTTTTCAAATTCAGGCACCATCATGCCTTCACCGAAATAGCCGAGATCACCGCCCTGCGAAGCAGAACCGTCTGTTGAGCTTTCTTTGGCCAGATCTTCAAACTTAGCGCCGCCTTCGAGCTTTTTAATAATCGCTTTAGCTTCGTCTTCGGTTTTTACGAGAATATGACGGGCGCGCACTTCGTTCTTCGCAGGCATTGCTGCGATTTCCTTGTCATAACGGCCACGAACTTCTGCATCCGAAATCTTGTCAACGATTGCAGTCTGGAAATATTCGTTATGCAATGCACGATCTTTGAGGAATTCAATACGCTGCTTGAAATCTGCGCTTTCGTCCAGCTTGTCGCTTTTAGCGGCAGCAGCCAGCACTTTAATATCAACCAAAGCTGCCAGTGCCGCGAGACGGCGCTGATCATCCGGCAGACGGGAGAATTGCGGATCGAGATCGCTGGACGCCTGATCAACTTCACCCTGTGTCAGCTTAACGCCGTTCACAGTAGCAAGAACTTTTGCAGGATCAGCTTTTTCTGCCGGTTTCGCTGCTTCAGTCTTTGCAGCTGCGTCCTGTGCATAGGCACCGGTTGCAGCAGTCGACAAAAGCAAACCGGTTGCCAATTGAATCAGGACTTTACGGGTACGGGTCATCAGTGATTTCTCCTTCGGGGACGAAGTACCGTCTCAAGAATAAGGCAGAATTTTGCTGCTTCAGTTTATATAGTGTAAAGCAGAAGAGTTTTTAGGCGATATGGCAATTTTCTGCACAATATATCGGTATCAGCAGCGATAATCCTCTTTATTATGCATATATAATCGCATCGCAGAGGCCTATCACCGGTGTCAAATCATTGACATCGCCGCCCACCCCTCTTATCTGTCCATCGGCTTTGCGTCCAGAGAGCTGCCAGAGAGAAATTACGCGAAATGTCTTTTCGACAGCGTGTTTTCTTGCCATAAGTCTCGCATAAACAAATAAAGCCGATGTCAGAGCGCCGCTCAGGCGGCGACAATTGGCTGAAGATTTAAGAAAGGACCAGCAATGGTCAGCTTTGGCGGTCTCGCCCGTATGATTTTCGGCTCATCCAATGAGCGTCGTATCAAAGGTCTTCGTCCTCGCGCAGCAGCGATTACTGCGCTTGAGAAACAATATGAAGCTCTGAGCGATGATCAGCTGAAGGCGAAAACTGATGAGTTCCGCGCTTTGCTCAAAAGCGGCAAGACGCTGGATGATATTCTTCCTGATGCTTTTGCGACCGTACGTGAAGCGGCAAAACGTGCCCTCGGCATGCGTCCGTTTGATGTGCAGCTGATCGGCGGTATGGTATTGCATGACCGCTCCATCGCGGAAATGCGCACCGGTGAAGGTAAAACCCTGATGGCGACCCTGCCGGTTTACCTCAATGCGATCGAAGGCAAGGGCGTGCATGTCGTTACCGTCAACGACTATCTCGCCACCCGCGATGCGCAGACCATGGGTGTGCTGTACAACTTCCTCGGTCTGACTGTCGGTGTGATTGCACACGGCCTTGATGACGATCAGCGTCGTGAGGCCTATGCCTGCGATATTACCTACGCAACGAACAACGAACTCGGCTTCGACTATCTGCGCGACAATATGAAATATGAGCGCGCGCAGATGGTGCAGCGCGAACATAACTACGCCATCGTCGACGAAGTTGATTCGATCCTCATCGACGAAGCCCGTACACCACTGATCATTTCCGGCCCGCTGGAAGACCGTTCAGAATTCTATTCGCTGATCGACACCTTCATTCCGCAGCTCGTAGCGGAAGATTACGAAGTCGATGAAAAGCAGAAGACTGCAATCTTCACCGAGATCGGCACTGAAAAAATCGAAAAACTGCTTGAAGCTGCCGGCTATCTGAAAGGCGAAAGCCTGTATGATGTTGAGAATGTGGCTGTTGTTCACCACCTCAACAATGCTTTGCGTGCACACAAGCTGTTCCAGCTCGATAAAGACTATATCGTCCGCAATGACGAACTGGTCATCATCGACGAGTTTACCGGCCGTATGATGCCGGGTCGCCGTTATTCCGAAGGTCTGCATCAGGCACTCGAGGCCAAAGAAAAAGTTACGATCCAGCCGGAAAACCAGACACTGGCTTCGATCACCTTCCAGAACTATTTCCGTATGTATAACAAGCTGGCCGGCATGACCGGTACAGCGGCAACGGAAGCGGAAGAATTCGGCAATATTTACGGCCTCGATGTTGCGGTTATCCCGACCAATCTGCCGATTGCCCGTATCGACTCCGATGACGAAGTCTACCGTACTGTTGACGAAAAATATAAAGCGATCATTCGCGATATCCGTGAGGCCCATGAAAAGGGTCAGCCGGTTCTCGTCGGTACAACCTCTATTGAAAAATCCGAACTGCTCGCAGAACGTCTTAAAAAGGACGGTGTGAAGGATATTCAGGTTCTGAATGCCCGTTATCACGAGCAGGAAGCCTATATCGTTTCGCAGGCCGGTGTGCCGGGCGCAATTACCATTGCGACCAATATGGCCGGTCGTGGTACTGATATTCAGCTCGGCGGCAATCTGGAAATGCGCGTAAAGGTCGAGCTGGCAGACATGCCTGCCGGTGCGGAACGCGATGCCAAGGTTCAGGAAATCAAAGCTGACATCGCTAAGAAGAAAGAACAGGCACTGGCTGCCGGTGGTCTTTATGTTCTGGCAACAGAGCGTCACGAAAGCCGCCGTATCGACAACCAGCTGCGTGGTCGTTCCGGTCGTCAAGGCGATCCGGGCAAATCGAAATTCTTCCTGTCTCTGCAGGATGATCTGATGCGCATTTTCGGCTCTGACCGCATGGACAGCATGCTGCAGAAGCTCGGCCTCAAAGAAGACGAAGCCATTGTGCATCCGTGGATCAACAAAGCGCTGGAAAAGGCTCAGAAGAAGGTCGAAGCCCGCAACTTTGAAATCCGCAAAAACCTGCTCAAATATGACGACGTGATGAATGATCAGCGTAAGGTGATCTTCGACCAGCGTCTGGAAATGATGGATGCAGAAGATCTGACCGAAACGGTTGATGAAATGCGTCATGAAGTCATTGAAGATATGGTTCGCGCGCATATTCCTGAAAATGCCTATGCAGAACAGTGGCGCATTCCGGAACTCAAGGAAGAGGTCATCAAAGTCCTCAATCTTGACCTGCCTGTGGATGCGTGGGCTGCCGAAGAAGGTATTGCAGAAGAACAGATCGAAGAGCGCATCAAGGAAGCTGCCGACAAAGCCGCTGCTGACCGTGCAGAGCGCTTTGGCCCGCAAATCATGGCCTATGTGCAGAAATCCGTTATTCTGCAATCGCTGGACAATCTGTGGCGTGAACATCTGGTCAATCTCGACCATCTGCGCTCCGTTGTCGGCTTCCGCGGCTATGCGCAGCGTGATCCGCTGAACGAATATAAGACTGAAGGCTTTGAGCTGTTTCAGGCCATGCTTTCCAATCTGCGTGAAGTTGTGACATCACAGCTGATGCGTGTGGAAATCATGCGTGAAGAACCACAGCCGGAATTGCCGGAAATGCACGGTCACCATATTGATGGCACCACCGGTGAAGATGATTTCGGCGAAGGTTCTGACGGTGCACGCCTCGTAGACAGTGACCGCTTGGTTGATCCTGAGAACCGCGATCCGGCTGATCCGTCTACATGGGGACGTGTTGCCCGTAACGAAGCCTGCCCTTGCGGCTCCGGCAAGAAGTTCAAACATTGCCACGGCGCTTTCGTTTAAACGATAAGACCAGTGAATAAAAAACACCGTCTGTTCATCACAGGCGGTGTTTTCTTTTGGTTAAGCCCGAGTGGCGGTTGAACTTCTTCAAGGCGTGATGCGCCAGCATCTTGAGCCGCATTGGTATAAGTACATAGACTGACTTTTAAACTATTCTGTGCAACAACAGCTGCATATCAAAGTTTTTCCGAGAGACACATTGCCTGCAAAATTTCAGATCACTTCACTGGCTGAAAAAATACTGCCTGCAAGGCTTGCAGAGCAATTGCACCCGTTTCTTCTGCGTGCTGAGGGCTTATTCTCCGGTGATGATGAACAAGCACAGGCCAAGCGCTCATCACTGATTGCCTTTGCAATCCGCATTGCCGGTGCAGCACTGGCTCTGCTCAGTCAGGTCGTGCTTGCCCGCCTGATGGGCAGTTTTGAATTTGGTATCTATGTCCTTGTCTGGACGGTGACACTGATCCTCGGTGATCTTGCCTGTTTTGGCTTTCACACCACAATCATCCGCTATGTACCGCAATATTTACAGAAAAATCAGAGCGATGATGCGCGTGGTATTCTGCGTACCGGTCCCGTCTTTGCGCTTATCAGTGCAAGTGCAATTACGCTGATTGCAATTGCAGTGCTCAAAATGCTGAGTGCAGAATTTGAGCCCTATTACTGGCCGGCCTTCATGATTGGCGTATTGTGTATTCCGGCTATTGCGCTTGGCAATATTTCAGACGGCACTGCCCGCTCACAAGGCTGGATTTTATCGGCTCTCAGCCCCGGCTATGTTTTGCGTCCGCTGATGATGCTGCTGATCTTTGTTGTGCTCCTGCTCACCGGCTGGGAAGCCCGGGCCACAACAGCACTGATTGCCGCCTTTGCCGGTACAAGCCTTACGGTAATCGGACAACAGATCTTTTTACGCAATCGCATATCCAAGGTTTTGCCCATAGGCGCTTCCCAATACCATCTGCGGGAATGGATAAGGGTATCCCTGCCGATCTTTCTTATCGAGGGCTTTTTCTTTCTGCTCATCAATATTGATGTGCTGATGGTTGGTCGGATGATGGAGCCGGATAGTGTGGCACTGTATTTTGCCGTCACCAAAGTGCTGGCACTGGCGCATTTCGTTTATTTCGCTGTCAAATCCAGTGTTGCCCAGCGCTATTCGCAATTGCTGCATAGCGGCGACAAGCAAGCTTTTCAGGATTTTGCACGCAATTCTGCCCGCTGGACATTCTGGCCAAGCTTATTTCTCGGATTGTTGCTGCTGGCAGGAGGTTGGCCGTTATTAGCACTGTTTGGCCATGAATTCACACAAGGCTATCCGCTGCTGTTCATTCTGATCTTTGGCGTGATTGCCCGCGCCAGCGTCGGCCCTTGCGAAAGCCTGCTCTCCATGTCCGGCAATCAGAATATATGCGCCCTGCTTTACGCCTTAGCCCTGATTGTCAATGTCAGTCTCAATCTGACACTGATCCCGCTATTGGGACTAAGCGGCGCAGCCATTGCAACAGTATGTGCTATGGCAACGGAAGCTGCGGCACTTTCCTATGCAGTGCGTAAATATCTCGGGATCACAATGTTTGTTTTCGCCCGCTTTTCCAAAACATCAGGATAAGGATCGACCATGCTGCATCTTTATCGTAAAGCGGAAGCCATAGACTATCTGAAAACCCTGCAACTTGCCCCACCGGCAGAGCAAAACATCTTCAATCATCCTGATTTCCTGCGTCCTGCTCTGGAACATTTCGCAACAGATAATTGCGGGTTGCTCACAACGGGCAGCACCACGCCCGATTTCCTGATGCCGTTTCAGGTCATCCGAGCGGGTCTGGGTTTGCGTAAAACGATTTATAGCTGGAGCAATCTATACGCCACGCAGGGCACGCCGCTCATCAATGCTCACACCCTGCCGGACACTCTGGAAAAGGTTCTGACTGAACTGTCCGAGCATGGACTGCCGGATACACTCGTGCTTCCAGATATCAGTCTTGATGGCGTTTTTGCACAAGCACTGAACGATCTGGCGCAGCGTAAAAAACTGCCTTTACAAATCATCCGTCACCAAGCTCGTCCGGTACTCCTGAATGGTACAGATGCCGAGACCTATCTCACCAATGCGATCGGTAAAAATCATCATCGCGACTATCGCAGGCTTTGGCGACGTCTGTCGGAAACCGGCAAGCTCGAACATCATATTGCAACGGATGAGGCTGCGATTATACCAGCGCTTGAAGATTTCCTGTCCTTGGAAGCCTCGGGCTGGAAAAGTGCTGCCGGTACCGCTTTTCTGACCAGACAGCAGGATGCAAATTTTGCACGCCAGGCGGTGCATGCTTTCGCAAGCAAACAGCTTGTACAAATCCATGCTTTGAAACTCGATGATAAAACCATCGCCAGTCTGGTCGTCTTTATCAGTGGTGATCAGGCATGGACATGGAAAACAGCCTATGATGAGACTCTAAGAGCCTATTCTCCAGGCGTTTTACTGATGATTGAGGTGCTGAAAAACCACCTCAGCAATCCGGTGCTGCGCATCACCGATTCCTGCGCCATTCCCGATCATCCGGTTATGTCGCGCCTATTTCATGAACGTGCAAACTTCGGCACTCTCATTTTGGGACTGACAGAGCAGAGCCAGTCCTCTGTCAATCAGATCATCCGCCAACTGAACCGTTATGACAGGCTGCGCATGATGATCCGCAATATCAAAGCGCGTCTTAGACCATCCGCCCGTTAAAAGTTGCTCAGCGGGTCTGTACCCGCTGACCAAGCCAGACACTGATCAGTACGATCAACATACCCGCCATTTGCAGGCCGTTGAGTTGCTGGTTGAGCAAAGCCCAGCCAAGAATAACGGCTGTCAGCGGGCTCAGAAAACCAAGGGATGCAGCCACAGAAGGTTCAAGACGCGCCAATCCGCGGAACCAGAGCAGATAGGTCAGCGCACCGCCAATCAGACCGAGATAGATAAAGCCAAGCCAGTTTGTCAGGGTCAGTTGCGGCAAAGCCGGTTCTGACCAGAAAGCTACCGGCACCAGCAACAATCCACCGGCTGTCAGCTGCCATGCAGTAAAAGTCAGCGGGGCAACCGGCGGCTGCCAGTAGCGGCTCAACACAGTCCCTGCTGCCATCGAAAAAGCACCGGCCAATGCAGCCAGAATACCCACCTGATCCAACACGCCATTTGGCTTAAGAACCAGTAAAGCCACACCGGCAATCCCCGTCAGAGCCGCAATTACTGCCATGGCACGCAAGCGGATGCCTAATACTGCACTGGCGAGGAAAACCACGATCAGTGGTTGCACAGAGCCTACAGTAGCGGCAACGCCGCCCGGCAGCCGGTAAGCGGCAACAAACAACATCGCCCAGAAGAACGAGAAATTCAGCGCACCGAGGATAAACACGCGCAGCCACCAAATTCCGTGCGGCAATTGCCGGACTATTAACAGCAACAATAATCCCGCAGGCAGCGCACGCAGCATAGCCACAGTCATCGGATAGTCTGCAGGCAACATCTGCGTGGTTACAATATAGGTGCTACCCCAGATCGCCGGTGCCAGTGCTGTCAGCAGCAAATCTGTCCGCATAGATGTCATGTCCTGTCTCCGCTCGTTTCATAATGCCGGTACAGGACAACATAATTACAATATCAAACAATGATAATGCATGATATTGACAATATATTACCTACTAAAAGTTTATAATCAGGCAGTTCTTTATGGATCAGCTCAATGCATTACGCCTGTTTCGCAAAACAGTTGAATTGGGGAGTTTTGCAGAAACTGCCCGCGCGACCGGATTGACGGCAGCAGCCGTCGGCAAAAGCATCAGCGAGCTTGAAGCCCATCTGAAAGTCCGGTTGTTCAACCGCACAACCAGACGCATGAGCCTTACAGAAGCAGGTACGGTATATTTCCAGCAAGTCACGCCGGTGCTTGATCAGCTTGAAGAACCAGACCGCTCATTAACATCGCATCATAATCAACCATCCGGCCTGCTGCGTGTCACCGCACCTCTGACCATGACTATCATCAGCCTATCACGTTTTATTCCGGAATTTCTGGAACGCTATCCTGAGATCACACTCGATCTCAATCTCGATGACCGGCTGATCGACATAGTACGGGAGGGTTATGATATCGCCATTAAAGGCAGTGACAGCTTAAAAAATTCAAGTCTGATCAGCCGAAGAGTAAGTACGTTGCATCATGTGCTCTGCGCCGCACCATCCTATTTTGAGACATATGGCACCCCGCAAAAACCTGCTGATCTCCGTCAGCATAACTGCATCCGCTACAGCCTGTCTGATCATGTGCATGAATGGGAGTTTCGCAAAGGTGAACAGACCGAGCGCATTGCAGTAACCGGCCGTTATCTGGTCTCATCAAGTTTTGCAGTCCGAGATGCCTTATGTGCCGGTTTTGGTCTCAGCCTCATCCCCGTCAGCTATGTAGAACAGGATATTGCAGCAGGAAGACTGGTCACTGCATTGGACGACTGGCAGCAGATAGAAACAGGGGTCTATGCCTTCTACCCTTCACGCCAATATCTCGCACCAAAGGTCAGAGTCTTTCTGGATTTTTTGAGCGAGAAGTTGCAGCCTTAAACTGCACGCGTTGCCAGTCTGATTTATTCAACTAACGGCTCGACCGGTCCCCAGCGCTGCGATGTAAACCTGTTAATATACATCCCCCAGATTGCTGTTTTCATTCGTAAAAAAGGCCGGATAATTTCTCTGATAACCTTCTTCCAGACTGGCAGGCTTTGATGCTCTTTTGCCCGCTCACCGCTTAATGTGCTTTCAAGACCAGCCTGATCACAAATCACGGGACTAACCTGATAAAGCTTCATTTCCTTGAAGAAACCACAAGCAGGTGTAAACAAAAGATGATCCATCGGCGCTGCTGCATCATTCATACGCGCCAACAGCGATGCCGCGTATTTAGCAGAAATAATATAACCAGCAGATAAAATATTCTGGCTGCGAAGCCTCGCAATTGAATACTGACCCGCAACAATCGTCACAGGCGCATCCGTTAATACCTTACGGCCATGGGTTTCCAGTTTAATCAGATCCGCATCAGATGGAATCCATGCATCAGATTGAAAGAATTGTTTGGCATTGCCGGAAAATCGCACATCATCTTCAAAAACAGCCGCATATTGCTCGCCACTTTGAACAATCTGCTCGAGGCATTTGCGATGACTCAGAAAACAACCAAGCTCACTACGCGTTAATGGGTCTTTCCAACCGGCATTACGCTTAATTCTGGCAACCTCATCGTCGCTTAAAGTTTTACCGTCAACTGCAGCAACACGCTCAAATACCAGACCAGCTTTCTCAAACTGCTGGTACATACGCTGCAAACGGTCTTGTGAGCGATCCAGATTAATCAGATAAGCTTTCAATATATTATCCACCATACAGAAGGTTGTTTAACCGGTAAGCGAAGTCACTGTTTCCTTCAAGGGAAATTGTTCACGCTCTGAAGTAAGGATAAAATCTATATTGTAGAAGCATTAAAAGTGGTGCGGGTGGTCGGAATCGAACCGACACTCCTTTCGGAACCGGATTTTGAGTCCGGCGCGTCTACCAGTTCCACCACACCCGCACATCTGCAGGCACTTTGCATTCAAAGCGCTGCCCTGGTGCGCCGAAATATAGTGAGAACCGCCCTGTCGTCAACTGGCAAATCTCATTTGTTCCAATATTATTTCAACAAAATTCATTCAGGCATAAAAATAAGTCGCAGCAGACAGCGATTTACAAGGCCTCATACATTGCGAACAGTGCCATTGCACATTGCCCTGCACAGGTTTTCGCTTTACACACGACAGCAAAATTTCACATGGCTGTTGCCTGTGCCCTCCCTGCTGATAACCGACAGAGATTCCCATGCTGCGCAAACTCTATGACTGGACCATTTCCCTTGCAGCCCGCAAATCCGCGGCAGCCTGGCTGGCCGTCATTGCTTTTCTTGAAAGCTCCGTCTTTCTGATTCCGGCTGATGTTCTGTTTGTGCCAATGGGTATCGCCCGTCCGAAAAAAGTCTGGCATTATGCAATAATTGCTACTGTTATGTCGGTACTCGGTGGTATTCTCGGCTGGTATATCGGTCATTATGCCTATGAAGCTGTTGCAAAGCCGGTTCTGCATTTTTACGGCAAGCTTGATACTTTTGAAACCATGCGCGGCAGCACCAGCGCGGATATGATTCTGCTGCTGCTTATCACCTCCGGCCTGTCGCATCTGCCGCCGATGAAGGTTGTCACCATCCTGTCCGGTGCTGCAGGCGTGAATATCTGGCTGTTTATTCTCTCTGCCATTATCACACGCGGCGCACGTTTTTTCCTGCTGGCATGGTTGTTGCAGCGCTTTGGTGAACCGATCCGTAACTTCATCGAAAAACGCCTCAGCCTGATTGCAGCAACCGTTGCCGTCATTTTGATTCTGTTATTTATGGTCGTCAAATATCTTCACGCATAAGAAACCACAAAATCAGCCATGTTTATGCCACATGAACATGGCTGTGCTGACTTAAAATATTTTCTCAAACAAGGATTTTCCCGTGTCTTCAGCCGGTACGTCTTCTCAAATCCGCAAGCAACACACCTTAGTTTCAGGCTTTCTTGCGGTTAGCATGGCCGGTGTTGTGGGAACGGCACTAGCATTTCAGTATATTGGCGGTTATCTGCCGTGCAAATTATGCCTTGAAGAACGCATTCCCTATTATGTCGGCGTTCCGCTGATGCTCATCAGCGCCCTGCTGGTCACACTCGGTAAATCAGAAAAACTCACCCGTCTTTTCCTGTTTGTCGCCGGGTTACTGATGACCTACGGCCTCATTCTTTCCGTCTATCACGCCGGTGTGGAATGGAAGTTCTGGGCAGGTCCTGCCGATTGCGCTACGGGCGCGGTTTCCATCACCACCAGTGCAGGCAATCTGCTCGGCGATCTCAATGCCGTGAAGCCTGCAGCTTGTGATGTGGCTGCCGGTCGTTTCCTCGGCATTTCCTTTGCCGGCTGGAACGGTGTTGCATCGCTGATTTTGGCCATTATCGCTTTTTACGGCGCTTCGCTGAAAACCCGCAGATAAAACAATAAAAAAGAACCGGAGCTGTTGTTTACGGCTCCAGTTCCACATCCCAATACAAATAATCCATCCAGCTTTCATGCAAATGGTTTGGCGGAAACCGCCTGCCATTCTTATGCAGATCAAAAACACTGGGCATATAGGGTTTTTGTCGCGGCCACATTTGGGCTTTGGCCGGCATCATGCCGCCCTTGCGCAAATTACAGGGCGAACAAGCTGCCACCACATTTTCCCACGTCGTCTCACCGCCGCTGCAACGGGGTATCACATGATCGAAAGTCAGATCATGATGCGCCCCGCAATACTGACATTCAAAGCGATCACGTAAGAACACATTAAAGCGGGTGAAAGCCGGATAGGTCGGCGGCGCTATATAGGTTTTCAGACTGATAACGCTGGGCAATCGCATTGCAAAGCTCGGAGAACTGACCTCCGTATCATATTCCGCAACAATATTTACACGATTGAGAAACACAGCTTTGATCGCATCCTGCCACGACCATAGCGATAAAGGATAATAACTGAGCGGGCGGAAATCCGCGTTCAGTACCAATGCCGGCAACTTGCCGGCAAAAGCTGCAATATTCAAGAAACACCTCCTTTGAACACTCCGCAAACAGCCGTTGCCTGATTGCGAAATGCAGCTTCAAGAGAAAGGTGAACAGTCCGGTTCACCCTGCATGTATTTCACTGCGTCTCTGCCAGCTATATTTCCTGAGGTGCTTCACTCTTCAATGTACCTGACAGAATGATACGTGAAAAACGAATGCTTTTACCGGTCATAATATGTAAGCAGGACATGTCAGTATTGTGAAGCCAGACTGTTTATCAGTCAATTTCTATTCGCATCCTGTTTTAAATAAATATGTAATCAAATCAGCTTTCAAAACTCAAAAACACAAACATTGCCTGCCGCAAAATGCATTCAGGCCTGATTTATGCAAATATGCGCTTTCAATATTGTAGACAATTATGTAAACATAATTTGACAGCTTTGACAAAACAAAGCCATAACTACGCTTCCCTTTTGCATCTGCTTCAGATTAAGCTGCAAAAGAGAAGCCGGTTAACACCGAAATCAGACAGGGAGCCGAGTGATGAGTGGTCGTATTGAACATGCAGGTTTGCAGGTTGATCAGGAACTGAGCAGTTTTCTTGAAAAGGAAGTTCTGCCGGATACAGGCATAGCTGCCGGTGATTTCTGGAACGGTCTCGCCGCTATGGTCAAAGACCTTGCACCACGCAACAAGGCTTTGCTTGCCAAGCGTGATGATCTGCAAGCCAAACTCGATGCATGGTACAAAGCCAACCGCAATTACGCGATGGCAGATTATCAGGCCTATTTGCGCGAAATCGGTTATCTCCTGCCGGAAGGCGACGATTTTCAGGTATCAACGGCCAATGTCGATACTGAAATTACCAGCCTTGCAGGCCCGCAGCTCGTTGTTCCGGTGATGAATGCCCGTTATGCCCTGAATGCTGCCAATGCCCGCTGGGGATCGCTCTATGACGCGCTGTATGGCACCGATGCGATCAGCGAAGACAATGGCGCAGAAAAAGGCAAAGCCTATAATCCGGTTCGCGGTGAAAAAGTTATCGCCTGGGCTAAAGCATTCCTTGATGAAGCAACCCCGCTGAGCGATGGCCACTGGGATGAAGTTACCGGTTTCTCTGTCACCAATGGCCAGCTTATTCTTGCACTCGGCAATGGCAAAACGACATCTCTGAAAACTGGTCAAGCTTTTGCAGGCTATCAGGGCGATGCATCTGCCCCTTCCCTCGTGCTTCTGAAGAACAACAGACTGCATATCGAAATCCGTTGTGATGCTGCTCATGTCATCGGTAAAACCGACCCGGCACATATTGCCGACATCACACTGGAATCTGCACTCAGCACCATTCAGGACTGCGAAGATTCCGTTGCAGCCGTTGACGCAGCTGATAAGGTTCTGGCTTACCGCAATATTCTCGGCCTGTTTAAAGGCACTTTGTCAGAGAGCTTTGACAAGGGTGGCAAAACCATCACCCGCAAGCTCAATGCTGACCGCAACTATACCGCACCGGATGGCTCTGTCCTCACCTTGCCTGGCCGCTCAATCCTGCTGATCCGCAATGTTGGCCACCTGATGACCAATCCGGCTATTCTGGACAGCGAAGGCAATGAGATTCCGGAAGGTATTCTCGATGCAGCTTTCACCGCTGTTATCGCCCTGCATGATATCGGCACACAAGACGGCAAGCTCAAAGGCACACACCTCAACTCCCGCACGGGTTCGGTCTATATTGTGAAACCGAAAATGCACGGTCCTGAAGAAGTTGCTTTTGCTTCTGATATTTTCGCCCGCGCTGAAGCATTGGCAGGTCTCAAACCCAATACTCTGAAAATGGGTATCATGGATGAAGAACGCCGCATGACGGTGAACCTCAAAGAAGCCATCCGCGCAGCCAAAGAACGCGTGTTCTTCATCAATACCGGCTTCCTCGATCGTACCGGCGATGAAATTCATACCTCGATGGAAGCAGGTCCTGTTATCCGTAAAGGCGACATGAAACAGGCTGCATGGATTGCTGCTTACGAAAACTGGAATGTTGATACCGGCCTCGCCTGTGGTCTGACCGGCCATGCACAGATCGGTAAAGGCATGTGGGCCATGCCGGATCTGATGGCTGCAATGCTGGAGCAGAAAATTGCTCATCCGAAAGCCGGTGCCAATACCGCATGGGTACCTTCACCAACAGCTGCAACACTTCATGCTACCCATTACCACAAGATCGATGTGGCAGCAGTGCAGAACCAGCTCAAGTCGCGCACAAAAGCCAAGCTTGAAGATATTCTGACGGTTCCTGTCGCCCGTGATACCAATTGGGCACCTGCAGACGTACAGGCAGAAATCGATAATAACGCGCAAGGTATTCTGGGCTATGTGGTGCGCTGGATTGATCAGGGCGTCGGCTGCTCCAAAGTGCCGGACATCAACAATGTCGGCCTGATGGAAGACCGTGCAACCTTGCGTATTTCCGCTCAGCATATCGCCAACTGGCTATATCATGGCATTGTCAGCGAAGCGCAGGTGATGGAAACCATGAAGCGTATGGCCGCTGTTGTGGATGCCCAGAATGCGGATGATGCAGCCTATCTGCCAATGGCAAAAGACTTTAATGCGTCTATCGCCTTTCAGGCTGCATGCGAACTGGTATTTAAAGGTCGTGAACAGCCAAACGGTTATACCGAACCGGTACTCCATGCCCGCCGGTTGCAGTTTAAATCTGCACAGAAATAAATTCTTGACGCTTTTCATAAGCAGCATAAAAGTGGCGGGCAAGATTTTCTTGTCCGCCACTTTTAATATGAAGGCCGATCATGCTGACCATACAGCACGCCGACACGACCCATCTGCCTGCAATTCTTGATATTTATAATGATGCAATTGCCAATACGACGGCAGTTTTTATCAGCCAGCCGGTTGACCTGCAAAACCGTGCGGATTGGCTGCTGTCACGCCAAAGTGCCGGTTTTCCGGTACTGGTGCTGACCGAAAATAATCAGCTTCTCGGCTATGCCAGCTATGGTGCCTTCCGTGCTTTCGAATGTTATAAACACACGGCAGAATTATCGATCTACATCGCAGGCCATGCCCGCGGCAAAGGAGCCGGCGACCAGTTGATGCGAGCTTTGCTGGAACATGCTGCCGCCAATAATATTCATGTATTGCTGGGTGCGATTGAAGCGCAGAATACAGCATCACTGCGTCTGCATGAAAAGCATGGTTTCACCCAATCAGGACTGCTCCCGCAGGTTGGTCGCAAATTTGACCGCTGGCTTGATCTGGTGCTGATGCAGCGTATTCTCACAAAATAAGCGATTATCACATAAACACAAATCACTTGATTTTAGAATTATTCTAAATTATTCAGTTTAGAGTAATTCTAAAAAGGAACTCCCATGTTCTCTTCCCTCTTCTCTTCATCGCGCCGGTCTTTTGACAGTCTCTCAGAGCAGGAAATATTGGCGCTCGCTATTTCCTCCGAAGAAGACGATGCCCGCATCTATCTCAGCTATGCAGACGGATTGCGCGAGGCTTACCCGCAATCAGCGCAAATCTTTGAAGCAATGGCTGAAGAAGAGCACAATCATCGTTCCCGTCTGATTGAACTGCACCAGCAGCGTTTTGGTGACAATATTCCGCTGATCCGCCGCGAGCATGTGCGCGGTTATTACGAACGCAAACCAGATTGGCTGGTGCGCCCGCTCGGTATCGACAAAGTGCGCAATATGGCCGCGCAGATGGAAGAACAGGCAGCACGCTTCTATGAACAAGCCGCTAAACGTGTTTCCGATGCGGCAACGCGTAAATTGCTTGGCGATCTGGCGCTGGAAGAAAAGCACCATGAACAGCGTGCTCATCATCTGGAAGAAAAGCTGACACCGGATAATGTTCAGGATGAAGAGCGCGCCGGTGAGCGCAAACAACTGATCCTGACCTATATTCAGCCAGGTCTCGCCGGACTGATGGATGGTTCTGTTTCCACGCTGGCACCGATTTTTGCCGCTGCCTTTGCCACGCAGGATACATGGCAGACATTTCTTGTCGGTCTTTCTGCTTCTGTGGGCGCCGGTATCTCCATGGGCTTCACAGAAGCTGCCCATGATGACGGCAAGCTCTCAGGCCGTGGCTCACCGGTCAAGCGCGGTCTTGCCAGCGGTATTATGACCACGCTTGGCGGCCTTGGTCATGCCCTGCCTTACCTGATCTCCGATTTCTGGACAGCGACCGGCATTGCCGTCATCATTGTGTTCATCGAACTCTGGGCGATTGCCTATATTCAGAACCGCTTCATGGAAACGCCGTTCATGCGCGCAGCATTTCAGGTTGTTCTCGGCGGTGCATTAGTACTCGCAGCGGGTATTCTGATCGGCAATGCCTGATCAGTATCCACTTTTGGGAGATATGCTCTAGCCTGCCACAACCGCCAGCGTTGGGGCAGGCTTAACCACAGACTGATCATCCATAAACGGTTCGATGCAAATATGGTTTGGCTTATCAATCGTCACAAAACTATTGCGCGGTACTGCCATCCAGTTTTCAGCCACCCCATCCAGCGGCTCGGATACAACACAAATCCCTGAGGCAGATGCCATTTTAGCAGTATAGAGTGTCGGCGCATAAATATCGCTGGCATAGCGCACGGAATACAGCGACCGGCCGTCGGAAAACGCTGCGGTCAACCGGATGAAAGGCGGCACTTTCGCCGCATCCGCCGCTTCATAAATTGTTTCAACCGTGCGCATCAAAGCATGACGCGGATCATCATCCAGCCCGAAATGCAGCATCAGCAAAAAGAATAATTCTGAATCCGTTGAACCGGATTTATGACTGTATAACGCATCCGGCAGCAGGCTTTCCAACGGGCGACGCAAACGGTCAAAACTGCCGATCTGGCCGTTATGCATAAAGCTCCAGCGCTGATACACAAACGGATGGCAATTGGTGCGGCTGGTCTCACCGCCTGTGGACGCACGCACATGCGCCAGAAACAACCGTGAATTAATCTGGCGCGCAAGACTGCGCAAATTCTGGTCAGACCATGCGGGCAGCAGATCGCGATACAGCCCCGGCTCGTCCCGCGTACCGTACCATGCCACGCCAAAACCATCGCCATTGGTCGCGGTTTTCGCCTCATGCGCGTGATGGCTCTGCGCTATCAGCGAATGGCAAGGCGAAGTGATAATATCCTCAAGATACAGATCTGATCCGAAATACGCAGCCCAGCGACACATGAACGACACTCTGACAGGTCAGTGAAAAATCATAACCGGCAGATCATTGCTGCCGCCCACAAAGATGATCTTCCACCCGATATGGTTAATAATTGACTACTCTGTGCCGCGCTTATGTGTTTTCGCATAGAGCTTGCCGACAATAGTGCTGGCAGTTTTTTCAAACAAAAATGGCAAAATTGCATGGATTAGTGCGGCAAATGCAGCAGCAAAAAGTGTGAAAGAAAATTTACCCGCAAAAGCCATATGTTCAAAGTAAGTTTCATCCACCGATGCGGGATGGTCAGTAAACAGGCGGGAGATTTTAGTTTGCATCAGGCTTCCCCTTTATCAGCTTTCAAAATGCAGTCATCTGCATCTGCCAAAAAGAATAACACCGCTTTTTGTGCACTTTGTCTCAAAATATTCTTGATATTAGAAATTTGCGGGACAATTATCCCACCATGAGCCAGAATATAGATGAAATTGACCGCCGCATCCTTCAGGAACTGCAGAAAGATGCCACACTCTCTGTTGATGCCCTTTCAGCGCGCATTCATCTGTCGCGCAATGCCTGCTGGCGACGAGTGAAGCGACTAGAAGATGACGGCATCCTCAAAGCCCGCGTCGCGCTTGTGGATGCTGATAAGCTTGGCCTTGGCCTCACTGTTTTCATGCTGGTGCGTACCAGTAATCACGACCCGAAATGGCTGGAGCAGTTCCGTGCAGCGGTCACCTCCCTGACAGAAGTTGTCGGCGTTTATCGTATGAGCGGTGATCTCGATTATATTATCCGCGCCCGAATTGAAGATATGAAAGCCTATGACCGGCTTTATCAAAAGCTGATTACCCGCGTACCCTTATCCGATGTCTCGGCTTCTTTTGTCATGGAAGAGATTAAAGACAGTACCGAAATCCCGCTATTTTGAGGTTTGCAGCACTCTAGAGCGTGCTGCGTTTAATCGTACCCACTGCGCTCGCTCTAGATTCTTTTAATTGCCGCATGTTCGCAAACGCTAAATGAATACATTTGAGCCAGACATGCTCTAGTGATTTTTCAGAATGATGATCTGAACAATTAAATTCCTTTGGTGCAGACTGCTCTCTTTCAAAAAGCGTCCCAATATGTTTAGTGCTCATTTTAAATCATATATTGCTGAAAAGGGTTTATCATGACTGCCAATTCCTCTTCATCTTCCCGCCGTCCGAAGCTCGGAATTGTGCGTCTTGAACATGCTGAAGGTCTGGATCTGCCAGCCTATGAAACCTCAGGTTCCGCTGGCATGGATTTGCGTGCAGCCGTGCCGGAAGACCGCCAGATCGTCCTGCTGCCAGGTCGCCGTACTCTTGTGCCAACCGGCCTGATCTTTGAACTGGAAGAAGGTTACGAAGCGCAGATCCGTCCGCGCTCCGGTCTTGCCTTCAAAAACGGCATTACCTGCCTCAACACACCGGGCACAATCGACAGCGATTACCGCGGTGAGGTCAAAGTGCTGCTGATCAATCTCGGCGATGATGATTTCCGCATTGAGCGCGGCATGCGCATTGCGCAGGCTGTTATCGCACCGGTGACACAGGTTGAAGTTGAAGAACGCGATCAGGTCAGCGAAACGGTACGCGGCGCCGGTGGCTTTGGCTCAACCGGCCAGAAATAAACCCTTTGTAAAACAGAATTAAAAAAGCCCCGCATGATGATCATGCGGGGCTTTTTTCGTATTAGTATCAGTCGAATTTAATCGGAACGCTGATAGACTTGCGTGCCTCTGCAATAGCCGGTGGCGGTGCAGGAACCGGTGAAGCCTTTTTCACCATTTCCACAACAGCCTGATCCATAACCGGATTACCGGAATTTGCACGGGCTGACAGTACATTGCCTGCCGGATCAATCACAAAGGTCAGATTAACAATACCCTTGTTATTCCGCCCGATAGCGCGCTGGGCAGAGCGCTTCTTACGATTAAGATGCGCATAAAGCTTCGACTGCCATTTAGCAGAGCTGACGCCGGCAGATGCTGAGCTCTGACGATTGGCATTGGCCGCAACACGGGAAGAATTCTGCGCATTGATCTGCGGTGCAGAAGCAGCCTGTGTTTGCTCGGCCTTCTGTGTTTTCTTCGCCTTTTCCTTAGGTTTTGGCTTTTCCTTCGGCTTCTCAGGCTTTGGTTCTTTTTTCTCTACCTTTTTCGGCTTTTCAACCTTCTTCGGCAGAACCACTTCAGGTTTTGGTGCTTCCGGCACTTCCGGTGTCACTTCTTCCACCGGCTCGGCTTCAGCAACTTCCTGCGGCTCCTCAACAGGCTCCTCAGGTGTCACTTCCTCAACCTGTTCAACCGGCTGCTCCGGTTCAACTTCAGCTTCATCAGGATTTTGAGAAGCTTCCGCAGAAGGTGCAACAGAATCTTCTTCCACTTCCGGCGCCTGCGGCACCGGATCAAGCTCCATCATAATTGCCGCTGGCGGCTCACCATCCGGCACCAGTTCCGGAACAGACGCATGTAAAGCATAAGCCCCTGCCGCATGCGCCATCAAAACAATCGCACCGGCACCAAGCCAGCGAGT
The DNA here is from genome assembly GCA_021733665.1 of Bacillus subtilis. Lineage (GTDB taxonomy): Bacteria > Pseudomonadota > Alphaproteobacteria > Rhizobiales > Rhizobiaceae > Pseudochrobactrum. The sequence continues at coordinate 189,192 of JAHREI010000006.1, read as the reverse complement.
CATGTCTTTCCAGGCACCGCCGGACGTTTCAACAGTCGATCCGTTTTTCATTCCCTTCACCGGCGGGTGATCGATCGGCAATTCCTTCACGTCTCACTCCCCCGCGCTCTGGCCTGCACTTTGGCCTGCGGCAGGCGGTGCTGTCACAGGCGTAGCAGTGCCGTCCGTTGCACCAAGTGTTTCGAGACCAACCAGCGCGATCTTCAGATAGCCTGCTTCACGCAGCAGGTTCATGACATTCATCAGCTCGCCATAACCAACCATCTTATCCGCACGCAAGAAAATGCGGGTCTCTTTATTGCCTTCCGACAAACGATCCAGCAAAACAGCCAAAGCATCGCGAGGCACAGCATCATTACCAAGGCTGATGCTGAGATCATCCTTCAGGGTCAGATAAACCGGCTTATCAGGACGTGGCTGCGGTGTTGCACTGGCAGCAGGCAGGTCAACATTAATATCAACGGTTGCCAGAGGTGCTGCCACCATGAAGATAATCAGAAGCACCAGCATCACGTCGATAAACGGCGTCACGTTGATTTCATGGCTTTCCTGCAGTTCGTCACCGGCATCTTCACGCAAACGGCTGCCCATATCGCTTACTCCGCTGCTTTCGTCACAGATGCAGACTGCGCCGGATTAACAAGGGCTGCCTGTTTCTGCACAATGTCACGGGCTGCACGAATATCCAGATCACGGCTAACCAGACGCTCAACACCAGCACCGACATCGGCCAGCAGATGACGATAAGATGTGACCGAACGGGCGAAAATATTATAAATAATAACCGCAGGAATAGCTGCCACCAGACCGATCGCGGTAGCCAGCAGCGCTTCCGCAATACCCGGCGCGACAACGGCCAGATTAGTGGTTTGCGCTTCGGAAATACCGATAAAGGAATTCATAATACCCCATACAGTACCGAACAGACCGACAAACGGCGCTACAGAACCAATGGTTGCGAGAATGCCGGTGCCTTTAGCAAGGCGACGACCGGCACCGGCTTCAATACGGCTGAGGCGCGATGCAACACGCTCTTTCAGACCTTCACCACCGACAAAGGCAGCAGCCGATGCGGATTGCGAGACCTCCTCCTGTGCAGCACGAACGAGATGCGCACCAGGGCCACGGGTCTTTTCCAAAGCCTGCACGGCAGACGCCAGATTTTCTGCGTGTGATACTTCTTTCAGGGCACGGCCTGCACGGCTGCGTGCACCGGCAATTTCAAGAGTTTTGGCAAGCCACACTGTCCATGTTGCCAGAGAGGCAATGGCCAGACCGATCATTACGGCCTTTACAACCCAGTCCGCAGCCATGAACATGCCCCAAGGGGAAAGATCATGCGGGATCTGCAAGCCGTTATCCGCAGTGCGTACCGGTGTGGTTGCTTCAGGCTGAGCCGGATTATTGGCCGGTGTGTTCTGTGCAGCAGCACCTGTTGTCTGACCTTCCGGTGCAGTCTGTACCGGCTGTGTAGCCGGAGTTCCCTGCTCGCCCGCGCTCTGGCTCGGTGATGGCTGTACCGGCGCAGTCGCACCGGATGACGGCTGTGTTGCAGCCGGTTCAGTAGTAGAAGGTGTTGTTGCAGATGGCGCAACCGGTGCCGGTGTAGCAGGTGCAGTTACGGCCGGAGCTTCCTGCTGGGCTTGCGGGGCGGATTGCTGCTGTTGCGCTTCCTGTGCCATAGCTGGTACTGCAGAACTCAGCATATTGCCGCCCGCCAGACAGGCGGTGAGAACAAATACTGACAATCCTGCCTTGAATGATGTTGCTGCCTTGGACACCGTCTTAACCACCGCTTAGACCTCACTGCATTTCATTATCAGGGACAGTCCGGCCTTTAAGATTCTCAGCTTATGCAGGACAAGCCTGCTCCGCGCTTATACGGTTTTACTGAAACAATCCGGCAACTGCCTTTTCAGCACCTGCAATACAACCATCAAACATGACGCCGCAAGTCATGTTTTATAAAAACCCGTCATTCTGCTGTTATTTGCCCAAAATCGGGAACTTATTCACTAAAACAAAGGAATTATTTTATACGTAAAAACATTTTCCCGTGCCGGTAAGCCGCTTCTTCCCATTCGCAGCTTTGGTGAGTCGCTGTCGCAGCTAAGATTATAGCTGCAATCGCCAATCCATAACATGACAATTATATACAGGTTTGCATATCCGGCGCCGTATCGTCAAATATTAAGATCACGCCAAGGAACAATCATATAGCTGTCGCATTAAAGCCGTATATGGTGGTGCATACCATTATAGACTTCTGACAATGTCATAATGATTACGGAGACATTAGATGATGCACAAAGATATGCAGACCATTGAAGCTGCCGCCCGCACTGCAATGGCAGGTTCTTTTGAACCGGAACGGCAGGAAACCGCAGTTTTGCGCACCGGTTTTTATGTTACCGCCGCATGCCTGTTTATTGCAGCTCTCGTTTTGATGGTTGCCTGAACACTGTTACACACAACTTTACCTTCTAATGGCAGCCTGCGCTTAGCGTGCGGGCTGCTGTTTTATTATTGTCCTGAATTTTGCATCACAAACAACGCAATTAACCCTGATTGCCGATTATAGCCTTGGCGGACGACTGTTTTCCGGCAGCCCTCTGGCAATGAAACCGTGGAACCATTAGCTTAAAGCTACGTTATATTCTTGAATTCAAACGAAACCCGATAATTTGCTCATTCCATTTACCGGAGGCATCAATGGCTCGTGAAACTAAAATCGTAAATGACATTCAGGACGAAAGCACCGCAGAACTGCAGGCGCAAATTGCCCAGCTTAAAGAAGATATTGCTGCTATTGCTGCCACACTGACAGATATGGGGTCACGTAAGATCAATCAGGTCAGACAAGACGCATCTGACGCCTATAATGATGTTTATGAACAGGGCGAAGATGCTCTGAATTCACTCAAAAGCAGCGCTTGCTCGGTTGAACAGCAGGTTACAGATTATGTGCAGGAGCGTCCAGTGACATCTCTCGCATTGGCGGCAGCCTTCGGCTATCTCGTCGCTGCTCTGACACGGCGCTAACATGCTGAAACTCTTCACACCGGTTATCTCGGCTATTATCGGCAGCGAAGTGCAGGCGGCAACACAGCGCGCCAAGCGCAGTGCCATACTTTATACGATTATGGCGGTTGCACTGCTCACAGGAACATTCTTCCTGTTAATGGCATTGTTTTTCGCGCTGATGATGCATTTCGGCCTGATTATCGCGGCACTGATCATTACCGCCGGTTGTGTGGTACTGGCCATCCTTGCCTTTATCATCAACCGCGTCATGGATAATGCAGAAAAGCGCCGGCTTGAAGATCGACGCGCTGCCATCGACACGAATGCGGCTCTGACTGCCGCTGCCGTTGCAGCCGTGCCGACACTGCTTAAAAAACCGCTTCTGACTTTAGCTTTACCGGTTGCCGGATTGCTTGCAGTCAGCCTGCTGTCAAAGGACAAAAAATCTGACAGCACCCCGAAGAAGGATCAGGGCAGCTAAACACTGCCCGCCTCCCCTCCGCAGAGTTCAGCTCAGCCACAGCCCTAAGGAGACCATCAATGACCAGCTCAACAAAAGCTCAGCTTGACGACATCCTCAAAAATACGTCGCAGACCAGGCAAGACAAAATCGATGCGCTTATGAAACTTCAGGAAGATGCACGTGATATTCAGCGTGCCGCAACTGAAGGCGGCATGGATCCCGATGACGGGCTGAATAAAGATTTACGAGAAATCGAGCTTGCTCTGGAAAAGCTCGGCGCCAGCTCTGACGATACCGGCGCGGCTACACTATAATACGAAAAACACCGCGCAGATATTTCTGCGCGGTATTTTTCATCAGAGATCTTCGAGCATCTGCCCCACATCCTCCGGCATCAGCACCTTAAGTGCAGCCGGATGGATTTGTATCTCCAGTGTCGCGGGCAAAGGCAGCAATTCTCCGTCAACAGACATATATTGATGCGTTTTATGCGTCACAGTTTTTAGCTGTACAGAACGGGCATGGTCTTCCGCGATCGCGAGATTACTGCGCCACTTGCCACGCAGAATATCCCAAAACAACCGGATCATTCCGCTCACCGGCAAGGGCTTGGCCAGATAGAACCCCAGCCGCCCTGTCTGGACATCCGGTGCAACCGGTAAAACGCCATCTCCATAGGGATTATTGGAGATCGCCAGAGCGGAATACACGCCTTTGATTATGCGGCCGTCAATAACGGCCTCCGTATTTACGCGGGGCACATGCCTGATCAACTGTACCATAGCGCGAAAATTCGCCCAGATTTTACCGAGGCGGGAAGAATAATTATATTTCTCGCGAATACGGATCAGCTGCGGATGTAAGCCAATCGCCACCTGATGCACAAAGACCTGTCCGTTACAGGTACCGATATCAACTGCCTGAATGGTAGCACGCGCCAAAGCATGAATACTGACACTGATATTCTGCGGCATATTCAGGGAGCGAGCGAACAGGTTCATTGTCCCTGCAGGCAAAACGCCTAATATCTTCTTATTGCGCCAGGCAAAAGCAGCTGCTGCGGAGATTGTGCCATCACCGCCACCGGCCAGCAAAACATCATAATCAGGGTTTTGCGCAGCCTCTTCCAGTACTGCGAGGATATTTTTGCCGTTAGTGACTTTGCAATGCAACTCATGGCCTTCTGCGGTGAATGCAGCTTTTGCATCTGCGATAAACGCCGCTATATCCAACGTGCGCAAAGTACCGCTTTCACCATTCAGCACTGCGATTATCTTCAAATAGCCTGAACTCCGCTTAAAAAGAGCGCATTGTCACCTGTGATGACGCTTCATCCGGCCCGTAATCAGAATTGCCTTTAATATCGAGCAGTTCCTGCAAACGGACACGCGCACGGCTGACACGACTCTTGATTGTTCCGACAGCACATTCACAAATTTCTGCCGCTTCCTCATAGGAAAAGCCGGAAGCGCCGATCAGAATAATGGCTTCACGCTGATCATCCGGCAACTCATTCAAAGCTTTGCGGAAATCCTGCAAGTCCAGTGAACCATATTGGGACGGATGCACCGCCAGACGCTCTGTATAAAGCCCGTCAGAATCCTGTATCTCACGGCCACGCTTACGCATCTGGCTGTAAAATTCATTACGCAAAATCGTAAACAGCCAGGCTTTGATATTGGTGCCCATCTCAAAGCTGTCACGTTTGCCCCAAGCTTTCATAATCGTATCCTGCACCAGATCATCAGCTTTATCCTGCTGACCTGACAGCGACACAGCAAAGGCTCGCAAGCCCGGCAAGGCTGCGAGCATCAGCCGCTTGAATTCGTCTCTCTCCTCCGCCATTCTTCTTAATTCCTTGAATGAGAAGCAGATTTACGTTCGGCCTGATCAAGTTTCTCCAAAAGATCAAGAAAACGCTCAGGGATCGTCTCGTCCTGAATACTGGAATATAGCGCACGGAGTTTTGTACCGATCTCCGAATTTGCGCCCAGTTCATCCCCCTTATTTGAACTGCCCGAATGCTGGCTGTTTTGCGCGTAATCCTCGCGCGAAAATGAGGTCATAGCGTTATCTTGGCCCTGAAGCGTTTTGTTCTTATTGGTCATCTCAGTCGTATTCCGGTTATCGCCCTGACTTTCACAGGAGCTCAGATCAAAGCACTTTTACGGTTTCCTAAATTCAGCCGATTGAGATGCCATATCCAAGTCATAATGCAGGGGTGAATAAATAGTTCCCAAACGCAGGAACAATTTTTATAGTCAGCCGTTAGAACCATAAACAGGCAGTCTGCCGACTGCCGATATAAATGGAGCATTCAATGTCATTGTCTACGCGTATTGCACCGCATCTGCCTTATCTCCGTCGTTTCTCACGTGCCGTTACCGGCTCACAATCAGCAGGAGATGCATATGTAGCAGCAATCCTTGAAGCGCTTATTGATGACATTTCAGTCTTTCCGGACAGTTCATCTGATAAGATAGCGCTCTACAGGCTTTATTCCAGTATTTTCGACCGTACGACCATTGAAATACCGGATCATGACCAGCAACATCCGTGGGAAAAGCGTGCATCGCAAAATCTGGCAATGCTCACACCGCGTTCGCGTCAGGCTTTTCTTCTGGTTTCTGTTGAAGGCTTCAATGATAAAGAGGCTGCAGAAATTCTGCAGGAAGATGAAGCGGGCTTCTCTGCCCTGCTCTCGGAAGCATCCGAGCAGATTTCCCGCCATGTCGCTACCCGCATTATGATTATTGAAGATGAGCCACTGATTGCCATGGATATTGAGCAGATGGTGGAAACACTTGGGCATGAAGTTGTCGGCATTGCCCGCACGCATCAGGAAGCTCTGACGCTCTATAATGCAGAAAAACCGGCCATGGTTCTCGCGGATATTCAGCTTGCAGACGGTAGCTCCGGTATTGATGCGGTCAATGATATCCTGAAAACCGATGCTATTCCGGTGATCTTTATCACAGCTTTTCCGGAGCGCCTGCTCACAGGCGAGCGATCAGAACCGACTTTCCTTGTTACCAAACCGTTCAATCCGGACATGGTCAAAGCCCTGATCAGTCAGGCACTGTTTTTTGAGGAAAGTGCACCCGCGCACGCATAAAAAGATCGCCATAAATGCGCGATGACAGGAACTAAACACGCCACGATACGTTTCTATAACATGCAATAACCTGAATATATCCGGTTTTGTTTCCACAAAACACAATCTGAAAATGAGGAGGTTATCATGTTATATTATGCAGTTGTCTTTCTGATCGTGGCCATTATCGCCGGTGCGCTCGGATTCGGCGGAATTGCCGGTGCATCGGCTGGTATTGCGCAAATCCTGTTCTATATCTTCCTTGGCTTGCTGCTCTTGTCGCTGATTGCCAGTTTCATCAGGAAAGCATAAATGAGACACATTCAACTTAATAAGCCAATCGGGACGCCGGCGCTGCGTCCCGTGTCTGTCTTCTGGCATGCCTCAGCACTTAGCAATTCAAGCCAGATCTGAAGTACAGAAAGTCTATCTGATGGCTCACACATCTCCCGTGTCAGGATATAGCAGCACCGGCCAGATCCGCTTACGCTCCCTGTTGCGAGCCATCCGGAACAGCAATGTTTCTGTTTTTTACCAAACCCCAAATCTGGTTTACAGCTGGGCAGAGAACTTGCCCGATTTCTGGCATTTGCCATGGCGCCCCGACATCAGCGAAAATGAGCTGATGCCGAAAGACATTGCCAGCCAATTGATCACCGCCAAAAACCAGTTGCTTGCAACAGGTGACGCCCAACGGCTGGAACTGTCTTTTCCCGATAAGAAAAACCCGCGTTGGTATGAATTCTTTATCGACGGCGACAGGGATGAAGAAGGCAACATCATCGGCGTGGTCACGACCGCTGTTGAAATCAGCGAGCTGAAACACCGTGAACAGGTTTTAAAAATCCTATTGCGGGAAGTCAGCCACCGCTCCAAAAATCTGCTGGCCATCATTCAAAGCATTGCCATGCAGACAGCCCGTTTTTCCGGTTCTGTTGACCAGTTTTTACAAAAATTCCGCGGCCGCCTTCACTCGCTCTCGCATTCTCAGGATCTGGTCACTGATTCAAACTGGCACGGTGCCGACTTTCGCGAATTGCTATTTTCCCAGTTAGAGAAATATATTCACCCGAAAGATCCGCGTCTCACCATCACCGGTCAGGATGCCTATCTGTTTCCGGGTGCGGCCTTGCATGTCGGACTTGCTTTCCATGAACTGATCGTCAATTCCGCCTCCTATGGCGCACTCGCCTGCGAGCATGGCAGGCTGACCATCTCATCGGAACTCGAACCTGATGGTGAAGGCGAGATGGATCTGATCATCCACTGGAAAGAACAAACCTGTCCGCCGGACAGTACAGATCATCCGCCGGATATTCCTGTATTGCATAAGCCACAACCTGATACATCCCGCTTCGGCAGCGCTGTTTTGCTGCGCATTGTTCCGCAGGCAGTCAGCGGCACTGCTCATTATTCAATTAAATCAGACAGCGTGGAATATTATCTGCGTATACCGCACCGGAATTTCGATTTTTAAAGCATTTTTAAAGGCGCTTGTTGTGACGCGCTCAATAAACTCAGCCATTCAGACAAAAAAATAGCGCGCTCCGAAAACTAAATTCCTGGAGCGCGCAGACCGTGGGATTAGGGGGCATACCCGCGGTGCGTGAAAGGCTGAACTGTGAGGGGGCAGATTGTTAGCCTTCCACATTCACTACAACGCCCGTCATTTGAAATGGTTTCACACAAAATCAAATTATTTAAAAATAAATTCTGATATATTAATTCTGTTGTTTTTTAATTTTACGGCCGTAGAGCTCAAAGCGGTGATGAATGATTTCATAACCCAGCGAACGAGCGATTTCTTCTTGTAATTTCTCAATCATTTCAGAGTGAAACTCGATCACATCACCGGTTTCCATATCAATCAGATGATCATGATGCTGATTACCGGCCTGCTCGAAACGAGACGGACCACCGTCAAAAGCGTGGCGGTGAATAGCGCCCTGCTCTTCCAGCAATTTCATTGTCCGGTAGACGGTCGATAATGAAATACTGCTATCAACCTCAACTGCACGACGGAAAATTTCCAGAGCATCCGGATGCCCTTCCGTCTGAGACAGGATATCGAGAATGACGCGTCTGGGACGCGTAATCCGCACACCCGCATCACGAAGCTGTTTTTCATAATCATTTTTCATTATTAAAATCCCCATAGAACCGGTTTTGTGCTTGTCAATATAAGCCGTTAGAGCGACCTTTGTGCACCCGACAGGGTGCACGGCGCTCTAAAACACAAAGACCAGTCGCAAACGTGGGTGAAACACGCCGGTACATATTACGCATATAAATGGTCTCATTTAACACCCGCAATTATGCGACCACTTAAGAAGTCAGAGCATTTTCAATATCAATTGAATGCACCTTGGCAAAACTTCTGACACAGGTCAAACCGCAGTCCGACTTAAAGAATCTTTATGTCTGCAATTTATAAATGATTAGCAGACAGGCAAAGCCCCGATCCGGCCAGACTGCAACTCTGTCAGAGTTTATCCAGCACTAATATGCTTTAAACAAACAAAAGCTCCGCACCGGCTGTCACCGGAGCGGAGCTTTTAAATTGAGCTTAGTGCTATTCCAGATTACCGAGGCGCATACGTCCGACAAAACGGGACTGGCGATAGTCATAAATCATGATTTCAGTACCGCCATCCGGTAGCAAAGTTTCCAGCGATACCAGATTGCCGGACAGACTCTGCGACAGAAGACGTGTGCCCGGTGCCAGTTCCAGCTGGGATTCAACCATTGGCGGCAGCTCTGCAGTCTTATTTTCTGTATTCTGAGCCTGAGCGTCTTTCTTCACCGCCTGACCCGGAATATCAGATTGAGCTGTTTCACTTTCTGCTGTATCGGGAGCCTGATTGATTTTATAGACGACGGCGCTCAACACCGCGATAAGACCTATCACCATAATGCCAATTGATATAATCAGCAGTCGAATCATTTTACGACGCACACGTTCCATAGCCGGATCGAGCGGTGGCTCCTGATAAGCTTGTGCAGCATATTGTTGCTGCTCCGGGTGCTCTTGATAATAATGATCCTGCATTAAGGTCTCCGATTACTGATATCGCGAGGCGTGATAACGAAGGGAAGAGACGATTGAAAGAGCTAATTGCCGACGCAGATGCCGCAGGAAAGCGGCTGGATCAGTGGCTTGCTTCTCAACTCACGCCTGATCTTTCACGAAATCGCATCCAATCACTCATAAGTGCCGGCCATGTACTGGTAGACAACCGGACTGTGAGCGAGCCTAAGCACAAATTGCGCGAAGGTTCAACGATTGCGCTACACATTCCCGAAGCCGAGCCAGCTGATCCACAGCCGGAAGATATTCCGCTTGATCTCCTTTATGAAGATAATGACATAATTGTGGTCAACAAGCCTGCCGGACTGGTTGTTCATCCGGGAAATGGCAACTGGACTGGAACTTTGGTTAACGCTTTAATACACCATTGCGGTGACAGCCTGTCCGGTATCGGCGGCGTTAAGCGTCCTGGCATTGTCCATCGTCTGGATAAAGACACGTCCGGCGTGCTGGTTATTGCCAAACACGACAAGGCACACCAGAACCTGAGTGCACAATTTGCCGACCACGGCCGCACCGGCGCTCTGGAACGCGCCTATCTGGCTCTGGTCTGGGGGATGCCGGAGCGTCCGGCAGGTACGATTGACGCCCATCTGGGTCGCTCGCATCGGGATCGCACCAAACAGGCTGTGGTACGCGAAGACCGCGAAGATGCCCGTTATGCGATCACGCATTATACGCTTGAAGAACGTTTTGGTGAAAACAGCGATGCGACAGCGCTTGCGTCACTGGTTGAGTGCCGCCTTGAGACAGGCCGCACTCATCAGATCCGTGTGCATATGGCTCATATCGGCCATCCGCTGATCGGTGACAATGATTATGGCGGTGCCTATAAAACCAAAGCCAACCGCCTGACTGATGAGCTGAAAACAACTGTGCAGAATTTTCATCGGCAGGCACTCCATGCCCGTTTGCTAGCCTTTGAGCATCCGATGACCGGTGAATTTATGGAATTTACTGCAGAGATGCCGGAAGATATGCAGAATTTGGTTGAGGCTTTCCGTCATGGTGGTCTGAAGGACTAAACCTGGATTGCAAGCCTGCTGACAGCATAGCGCTTCATTAAATTACTGTAATAATCGGGAGCAGGACAGACCCTTCTCCTGATTATTTTTATCCCTGTCATTTTCCATATAATATTACATTTATTTTTCAACAAGTTAACAAAACAGGCATTCATTATTATAATTATGTAGTCGTCCTGATAAAATTCTCGTGTTTTGTCACTTTGACCGTGTTTTCGCCTAAATTCTTCCTATATACTCACTTTATGCGACGAACTGTCTGAAATGGTTATCATACAGACGCGGGTTCGCCTCAATGGGAACCTGTCACAAAAAGGAGGGTGCTTTATGGCCCGTGCAACTTTACCGGCTATCACCGCAGGTGATGGTGGTCTGACACGATATCTCGATGAAATCCGCCGTTTCCCGATGCTTCAGCCTCAGGAAGAATATATGCTTGCCAAACGCTATAGCGAGCACGCTGATCCGGAAGCAGCGCATAAACTTGTTACCAGCCACCTGCGTCTCGTGGCCAAAATTGCTATGGGTTATCGCGGCTACGGCCTTCCGATCGGGGAAGTTATCTCTGAGGGCAATGTCGGCCTGATGCAAGCGGTCAAACGCTTTGAACCGGAACGTGGCTTCCGTCTTGCGACCTATGCAATGTGGTGGATCAAGGCCTCGATTCAGGAATATGTCCTGCGGTCGTGGAGCCTAGTTAAAATGGGCACCACCGCCAACCAGAAACGCCTGTTCTTTAACCTGCGTAAGGCCAAGAACAAGATTCAGGCACTGGATGACGGCGATCTGCGCCCAGAACAGGTCAAGGAAATCGCGACCCGCCTGCGCGTATCGGAAGAAGAAGTCGTGTCCATGAACCGTCGTATGAGCGGCGATGCTTCGCTCAACGCACCGATCCGTGCATCGGAAGGTGAAAGCGGCGAATGGCAGGACTGGCTGGTTGATGACAGTGCATCACAGGAACAGGTGCTGATCGACGAGGATGAGCTCAACAGCCGCCGCAGCATGCTTGAAAATGCAATGTCTCAGCTCAATGACCGTGAGCGCCGCATTTTCGAAGCCCGTCGTTTAGCCGAAGAGCCGGTTACATTGGAAGACCTGTCCACTGAATTCGGTATCAGTCGTGAGCGCGTGCGCCAGATTGAGGTCCGTGCTTTTGAAAAGGTTCAGGAGGCTGTTATGGCTTCCGCTCAGGCTGCATAAACAATCCGGTAGTCCGATATAACAAAACCGCCCTGCGTATAATGCACAGGGCGGTTTTTTATTGAAATACAGACAGGATTAATTCGCTGCCGGTGCTGTGCTGCCCCAGGACTTGAGCACTTCATCAAAGACCTTATCGCCAGGCACACCTTTTTCAATGCTCAGCAAAGCGCGGCGACCGTTACGATAGGTGATCGGAATATCAATCCATTGCTGACGGCGCATCAGTGTCAGGTTCATATCAACTGCTGTACGCGCATCATTCAGCGCTACGAGGAAGAAGTTATCCGCGATTTTCATCGGGATCGCCGCCAGAGGATTACCCGCAGACTGTTCTGAATCCTTGAAAGTGACACGCTGAACATTCTCAATCACACCGCCGTCAAAATCTTCCGGCACGGTATAAATCATCTCGATCAGATGGCTTGCAGGGATCGACTGATCAGCATTACGACGCATAGTCATACGCAGATTGATCTTCTTATCCGGGAAGTTCACATCGGCACGAATTGCCGGTTCATCGGGCACACCATCGCCCGGTGAATCCTGCACGACCGACCAGACAACACTGCCCTTGATCGCAGCCGAAGTTTCACCACCGCGCTGTTCTTCATAGAAGAAAGCCTGCTGGCCAACAGGAACTGCCTGCCCCTGTGTCGTTGCCGCGCCGGTATTTGTGCCATTGGTAGCAGGCACAGTGCCTGTGACCGGCGCATTGGAAGTCCCTTCACCGATCGTCGGCTTATCACCGGAAGAACCTTCGTCCACTTCACTGCCATCCGGCAGCAAGCGCTGGGTCAGCTTCTGCTCACCTTCTGGCTTCGGATCGGCGGCTGGTGCCGTTGCATTTCCGCCGTCATTTGTCGTTGCCGGTGGTGTTGTCGTTGCCGGTGTATTCGTTGACGGGTTTGTTGCATCCGGTGCAGTTTCACCTTCGCCGGTATCTTCACCCTCATCAGTGCCTTCACCACTGTCCGTGGAGCCACTGGTCAATGAGGATACATAATCCTTGACCTGATCCTGATAAGTCCAGCCTGCATAACCGGCACCGCCAAGCAGCAGCACTGCAATCAGACCGGCAATCAGACCTTTTGAACGGCCACGGCGCGGCTCTTCATCATAGTCATGATTTTTGTAAGAAGCGCGTTCGTCAAACTCTGCACCTTCTGTGCGTTCACTCTGCCACTCATCCTGAGAGCCGCCATGCAGCGTCTCATCATAGGGTGCATCCGGCAGAACAGAAGACTGTTCGTTCTGTTCTTCAACAACGCCCGCTTCCTGTACGGCCTTGAGAAAATCCTCAAGCGGATCAGCAACCTGCTCCGGCTTGGCAGCTTCTTCGGCGGCACGTTCGGCTGCACGATATTCAGCTTCGGTTTCTTCGATTGCTGCTTCAAGAATCTGGCGCTGGCGTTGTGCCACCTGCTCGGGTGCATTGGCAGCCGCAAGCTTTTGCTCGATCGTGGAACGGGCCTTCGCATAGACACGCTGACGAAGCGCCTGATCAGGATTTTCCTGAGCATCAATTGTCTTTTTCAGTACCGCTGCAAAATCTGCCATACTCTTCCAAATCCGTTACTGGCGACTGAATCTGCCTCTCCGAGCGCTAAGGTACAGCGCCATATCAGCCTATTCATGAGAAAATCAGATGAAATCTGAATGTTTTATTAAACATAACTCTTAACGAATGCAAAGTTTACTGTGGAATTCAACACCTTACAGACGGTCACAAACGATAAAATACCGTTAAAAAGTCCCGCATCACCCTGAAAACGTCCCCGATTCAAGATGGAGCAGTCTGCCTTAGCAATCAAGAGGCTGTGAACGCAAAAAAGGCGGGATCGAAATCCCGCCTTCTAAAATCATATTTATTTAGCAGATTTTAGTCCTGAAACGGATCAGTTACCAGAATGGTATCGTCACGCTCAGGGCTGGTGGAGAGCATGGAAACCGGCGTACCGATCAGCTCTTCAATATAACGAACATATTTCACGGCCTGTGCAGGCAGTTCGTTCCACGAACGGGCACCGGCAGTGGTGTCTTTCCAGCCTTCCAGTGTTTCATAGATCGGCTTGACGCGTGCCTGTGCATCCATCGAGGCCGGCAGATAATCAATACGTTCGCCGTCCAGCTCATAGGCTACGCAAACTTTGATCTCGTCCAGACCATCAAGAACGTCCAGCTTGGTCAGTGCAATACCGGTAATACCAGATGTGCGCACAGTCTGTTTTACCAGAACCGCATCGAACCAGCCGCAACGACGCGAACGACCGGTGTTAACACCAACTTCACGACCAACAGTCGAGAGATGTTCGCCGATTGCATCATCCAGTTCGCAAGGGAACGGGCCTTCACCAACGCGGGTGGTGTAAGCTTTGGTAATACCGAGCACATAACCGATTGCTGTTGGGCCAAGACCCGAACCGGCTGCTGCCTGACCGGCAACTGTGTTGGACGAGGTTACAAACGGGTAAGTACCGTGGTCATTATCAAGCAGCGCGCCCTGCGCACCTTCGAACAGAATACGGGCACCGGCTTTGCGCTTGTCATCAAGAATTTTCCAGACCTGATCCACATAAGGCAGGATCTTGTCGGCAACTTCTGTCAATTCATTATGGATGCTGTCGACGGAAATCTCAGCAAGGCCCATACCACGACGCAGCGCATTGTGATGGGTCAGCAGGCGTTCGATTTTCGGACGCAGGCTTTCCGGCTCAGCCAGATCGATCACACGGATGGCACGACGGCCAACCTTATCTTCATAAGCAGGGCCGATACCGCGCTTGGTGGTGCCGATTTTCAGACCGGCAGAACCATCTTCACGGATCGCATCCAACTCACGGTGCAGGGACAAAATCAGAGGAGCATTTTCAGCAATGCGCAGAACTTCAGGGGTGACTTCCACACCCTGTGCGCGCAGCTTCTCAACTTCTGTCACGAAATGATGCGGATCGACGACAACACCGTTACCGATAACGGAAAGTTTGCCGCGTACGAGGCCTGAAGGGAGCAGCGCAAGCTTGTAGCTAACACCATCAATCACCAGAGTATGACCGGCATTGTGGCCGCCCTGATAACGCACGATCACATCAGCGCGCTCCGACAACCAGTCAACGATCTTACCTTTACCTTCGTCGCCCCATTGCGAGCCGACGACGATCACATTAGCCATGAAGAAAACTCCTCAGTACAGAATGTACAGTGTGTTTGGAATTTGAATCGAGCCTGTGACACATGCCGTATTAGGCCCGCTCTTTTTAAAACGCGCGCTTAGACAAGCCCGTATTTTTTACAGAACGTGAGCTTCTATACAGCGTCAAAATAAAAAGTGCGACTCCCGATTGCCGGAAATCGCACCTCATCCTGTAAAAACTGGCTTATTTTACCAGATTGCGCATCATAAACCGCGCATCTTCCGAATAGCTGAGCAGTTTTTCGCGCAATTGCGGCACATCCTGCACGGAGAATCCCTGTTTTTCCCAGTAAGGCTGCGATCCGTTCACCGCAACGAGCGACAGTGAGTCGAAACCATGCGCCTGCGCAGTTGCCACCAAAATGGAAACAAGTTTGCGTGCGGCACCAAAAGCCCGCGCCTGCGGCAGCAGTGCCACATCATGCATATAGAAACTATCAGCTGCTTCCGGTGCTTTTTGTAGCAGTGTGTTCAGCGCCGGTGCGGAAAACCGCATCCACGGATGGCTGAAACTATAGCCGAGCAATTGTTTATCACCCTGCAACACAAAAGAACCGGCTGCAAACACTTCCAGACGATCTTTATAAATGGCTGCATCTTCCGGAAAATCAGGATGCACCACACAACTCATATCATAGACTTCCGCCAGATCTGACGGCTGCATCAAACGCCAGTCGGCACTCAATGGTGTAGTATTCTCAGACATATTCATTGCCTTTATACATTGGCAGCTTATCACACTGATATTCTGTCCGTTGATAAAGCACATCCCGAAAAGCACAACACTTTCCGGGATGCGTATTTAGTTTAAATAATCAGACGCAGCGACGTAATCAATCCGCAGCAACATCAAAAACCAGCGGGCGAGCCTGTACAATGGCTTCATTGGCGCGCAGCACATCAAGAACAGCATCCGGAATACGCTCATCCAGATAGAGCAGCGCAATCGCATCGCCACCCATCCGCTCACGACCGAGCGAGAAGTTCGCAATATTCACGCCATGCTGGCCACAAACCGTACCCAACCAGCCGATCATGCCCGGCGTGTCATTATTGGTGGTGTAAAGCATGTGCTGACCAACTTCCGCATCCAGATTAATACCCTTGATCTGGATGAAGCGCGGCTTGCCATCGGAGAAGCAGGTACCGGCGATAGAACGGGTGCGTTTTGTGGTACGGACCGTGATTTTGATATAGCCGTCGAAAACGCCGGATTTATCACGTTTCACTTCCGAGACGATAATACCGCGCTCTTTCACCATAACCGGTGCCGATACCATATTGACATCGGAAACCTGCGGACGGATCAGACCGGCAAGCGCAGCGCTCATCAGTGCACGGGTATTCATGGCAGCGGTGGAGCCGTCAAACAGGATTTCAACTTCCTGAATAGGCTCATCAGTCACCTGACCGATAAAAGCACCAAGCACTTCAGCCAGTTTTACAAACGGCTTGAGGCGCGGCGCTTCTTCCGCAGTGATCGACGGCATATTGATCGCATTGGTAACCGCGCCTTTGATCAAATAATCAGCCATCTGCTCGGCAACCTGAATGGCAACATTTTCCTGTGCTTCCGAGGTCGATGCGCCAAGATGCGGGGTGCAAACCACATTCGGCAGATCAAACAATTCAGATTCTGTCGCTGGCTCAACTTCAAACACGTCGATACCAGCACCGGCAACTTTGCCGGATTTCAGCGCTGCAACCAGATCTTTCTCAACGATCAAACCACCACGAGCACAGTTGATAATGCGCACGCCGTCTTTCATCTTGGCAAGATTTTCCGCATTGATGATGTTGCGGGTCTTATCAGTCATCGGCGTATGCAGGCTGATGAAATCAGCACGAGCCAGCAGCTCGTCGAGTTCAACTTTCTCAACGCCCAGTTCTTCGGCACGGCCTTCCGAGAGGAACGGGTCGAAAGCCATAACATTCATCTTGAGGCCGATAGCGCGTGTCGCAACAATCGAACCGATATTACCGCAACCGATCACGCCGAGTGTCTTGCCGGTAATTTCCACACCCATGAAGCGGTTCTTTTCCCACTTACCGGCGCGGGTTGACTGGTCAGCTTCCGGCAACTGGCGGGCAACCGCAAACATCAGAGCGATGGCATGTTCCGCAGTGGTGATCGAATTACCAAAAGGCGTATTCATCACAATGATACCGCAGCGCGAAGCAGCCGGAATATCCACATTGTCTACACCGATACCGGCACGGCCAATCACTTTCAGATTGGTTGCGGCAGCAATCAGCTTTTCAGTGGCTTTGGTTGCCGAGCGGATTGCAAGACCATCATACTGACCGATCAGCTCGAGCAGTTTTTCTTTGTCTTTACCGAGATCCGGCAGATAATCCACCTCAACGCCGCGATCTTTGAAGATCTGCACTGCGGTTGGCGACAATTTATCCGAAACGAGAACGCGAGGTGCCATAACGGCCTCCGTAATTGTGTGATAGCAGAATATAAGGGGGGTGTGCCGCAACCGTCCCAACACAGTTGCAGCTAATATTAACAATGCTCATAGCCTTGCGGCCGTATAGGTGATCTTAGGAAAGCTGCGCTTTTTGCGTCTGGAAAGCCCAGTCGAGCCATGGCAGCAATGCCTGCAAGTCTGATGCCTCTACGGTTGCACCGGTCCAGATACGCAGACCCGACGGAGCATCACGATAGGCACCGATATCAAAGGCAACGCCTTCTTTTTCCAGCAAAGCCACAATCGCTTTTGCAAAAGCCGCCTGTGCATCGGCCGGCAAAGCTGCAACCTGTGCATCTTTGATCGACAGGCATACAGAGGTGTTCGAGCGGGTTTCCGGCACCACGGCCAGATTGGCAAGCCAGTCGCTCTTTTCAACAAAGTCATTTAGCACAGCAAAGTTGTTATTCGCGCGCGCCATCAAACCCTGAAGACCACCGATTGACTGCGCCCAGTTCAGCGCATCCAGATAATCCTCAACGCAGAGCATCGACGGCGTATTAATGGTTTCGCCGGTGAAGATACCTTCAATCAGCTTGCCGCCTTTAGTCATACGGAAGATTTTTGGCAGCGGCCATGCAGGCTTATAGCTTTCAAGGCGCTCAACTGCGCGCGGGGAAAGGATCAGCATACCATGTGCGCCCTCACCGCCGAGTACTTTCTGCCATGAGAAAGTAACGACATCGAGCTTGCTGTAATCCATATCCTGCGCAAAAGCAGAAGAGGTTGCATCGCAAATGGTCAGACCTTTGCGATCTGCCGGAATGAAATCTGCATTCGGCACACGAACGCCGGATGTGGTGCCGTTCCATGTGAAAATCACATCACGGTCAAAATCCACCTGAGCGAAATCAACGATTTCACCATAAGGCGCATCAAATGTGCGGACATCTTTGAGCTGAAGCTGTTTTACAACATCGGTGACCCAACCGGCACCGAAGCTTTCCCACGCGACCATATCAACGCCGCGCTCGCCAAGCAGGGACCACAAAGCCATTTCAACGGCACCGGTATCCGATGCCGGCACAATGCCGATGCGGTAATCTGCTGGAACTTGAAGAATTTCACGGGTCAGGTCAATCGCTTGTTTAAGCTTTGTCTTGCCGAGTTTAGCGCGGTGCGACCGTCCAAGCGGTGCATCTGCCAGCGCTTCCAATGTCCAGCCTGGACGCTTGGTGCAAGGACCTGAAGAAAATTGTGCATTAGCCGGACGGATGTCTGGCTTTGGAAAAGTCGTCATTTTGTATCTACCCTTTCAGATAGCACGCTTCCCGTTGGGGAGAAGTGGCCCACTGACGAAACTATATAAAAGCCTGTCTGCACGCAAGTGGGTCAGAAACAAAACCGCCACAGAATTTATCATCTGCGACAAAATTACATCATTAGTGCAAACTTGACTTTTAATTAGGCACCATACTATATGTCGCCATATGGATATTTTAGAAATGAAACATCACGCCCTTTTGGGTGCGGAAACACCGGAAAACAGCCATTATCAGAATATGCGCCTGTGCTTTGAACTGCTGAGCGCGGCGAAAATGATTGATCTGAGTTGTGCTCAACGGCTGGCACCTTATCAGCTTTCCGAGAGCCGCTTTGTGATTCTGTTTTTGCTGAAAAGTGAGCCCGAGGGTCTGGCGCCGCATCTTTTAGCAGAACGCGCAGGCATCACCCGCGCCACTCTGACAGGTCTGCTCGACGGTTTGGAGCGTGATGAATTCATCCTGAGGAATCACAGCCAGACGGATCGCCGCTCAATTCTGATCACCCTGACAGACAAAGGTTCTGAAACGGCTGCATCGCTGGTGAGCGATCACACACAATGGATTGCCTCACTCATGGCACCGCTGGATAGCCAAGAAAAACAACTTCTCAGCACCCTGCTCGCCAAAATCTGGATCACGGCACAGAAAGATATCAACAATGGCAAAAACGCCCGTTAAATCTGTACGACGTATGAGCGACATCACACCGGAACGGCTGGCAGAGTTGAATAGCGGCACGGCTGAAACCACTGTGCTGACCGAATGTCTGGCCATTGATTTTGCACTGCTGATGCGCACTGCCTTTCCCGATATACCCGCAGAGCTACATCAACAACTCGAAGGTTCCTCAGCGGGCATAACTGCACGCATGGCGCAGGCTGCAGAGCTATTGCACACGTATGGCACGATCAAACTGAGTGACTTGCAGAACCATCCGTCCGACACAATCCGTGGCTGGGCCTGTTATTTTATCGCCCAGCAACCGCATCTTGCCTTAGCAGAAAAGCTGAAACTGATCCGCCCGCTTGCTGATGATCATCATTTTGGCGTGCGCGAATGGGCGTGGCTAGCCATGCGCGGCGATTTAATTGCACAACCAGAACTGAGTTTCAGCCTGTTGCAGCCATGGACGAATGATCCGTCCTATAAAATCCGGCGCTATGCCTGTGAGGCAGCCCGCCCGCGCGGTGTATGGTGCGCCCATTTCAACCTGCTGAAAACCCAGCCTGAATTGGCACTCCCTATTCTTGAGGCACTGCGCAGTGATCCGGAAATCTATGTGCAGGATTCGGTCGCCAATTGGCTCAACGATGCGTCCAAGACCACACCCGACTGGGTGCGCACCCTTTGCGACCGCTGGCTTCAGGAAAGCACGTCACCCTCTACTGCCCGCATCTGCAAACGTGCTTTGCGGACAATCAATAAATAATCCTCCCACGACATGAGACTGATATGACCCATTATCTTGCAGAATTATACAGCCCTAAAGCCGCATGGATTGCTTTAACAAAAGAAGAGAAACAGGCCTTCTTCGCCACCATTGGCGCTGGCATGGGCAGCCTGTCTGAATTCGGCATTGAACCGCTGGCTTTTGGCCAGACCGATCCTTCACAACTCCACCCGGCACAGCAGCAGTTTTTCGCCATCTGGAAATTCAGTGACAAAGCATCCGTTACGGCCCTGCTGGAAGCCATTGCTGCCACCGGCTGGCATGATTATTTCGACACGATCAATGCCGCAGGCGAAGCCACCGATATGAACACACATCTGGCGCAACTCGCTGCTTGCTAAAATAAAAATGCCGCGCTCGAATGAGGGCGGCATTTTTTAGAACTATAAATTCTGGCATGATTACCAGGTCGTCATGCGGATACCGGCACGGATCTGATGTGATTGCAGACCTTTATCAGCATAGGTATTCCCACCTTCGTTCGCTGCGTCTCCGGATGAAATACGGGCATAACGATAACCAAGGTCAAATTTAATATTTTCGGTCACGTCAATCGCCGCTCCGGCCATCAAGGCCCATTGCAGACGTGTCGTATTGCGACCATCAATTGTGTTCTTACCCGTATCTGCGTCTTTATAACCAACTTTATAATCCAGATTGGCCATACCGATACCAGCACCGACATAAGGCGTCACACCGGAGAAATTGCCAATATCGTAATAGGCATTAGCCATAGCTTCCCAGATATCCGCTTCAATCGGCTCTCCGCCAACCTTCAGCTTACGAAAACCTGCTGTGATATCGCCACGAATGTTATTCGTGAACTGATAACCGACACCAGCACTATAAGCGGCTGTGGCCTTTACTTTTCCACGCAACAATTCGTCATCACCTTCAAGACGAGCTTTTGCGTTCACTGACGGCACATAGGCAATATCACCGCGAAGATACCAGCCGGAACCGATTTCAACCGGCTTGAAAACATCCTGTTCAACAGGTGTTGCATAAAGAATTTGGTCAAGATCAGCGGCCTGCGCCAATCCGCCGGTAAATGTGAAAGCGGCAACTGCAAATACAGCGCTCTGCAATGACATGAATGAAGATTTACTCATCATCTTTGTCCTGTAATTTTATTTCACGCCCCCGCAGGCAGAAATCAATCAAATAAAAATCAGTATGAGATGTGCTGCGCCCGTGGAGGCGCAGCACAGATATTTTATTTATAAACCGGCGTGACCATATCGTTGTAAGCTACAGGCGCTGAGTAACCGCCGAACTGATAGCGCAGACCAATACGAGCATCATGGATATCGAAGCTCTTATCGAAACCACGGCCAAGATCTTTAGTACCGCCAAACATTTCACCGCTCTCGATACGGCGATAGCGATAGCCGGCATCCAGCTTCAGGCTTTGGGTCAGGTCATAAGAAACACCTGCCATCAATGCCCATGTAAAGCGCCAGCTGGCCGAGCCGCTATGGACCGTTGAGCCAGACTGATCAAAGCCCGGAGCAATCGTATTGCTCAGATCACCCCATTTGATACGCGTACCACCGATACCGGCACCGACATAAGGTGTGAAACCGTTGAAGTTACCAAGATCAACATAGGCATTTGCCAGAATTGAAAGTGCAGACATTTTGGCAGAGTCATTGGATACACAATCCACATATTTACCACCAGCGGTACAAACACCGCTTGTCGAACCGCTAAACTTCGAGCGGGTCATATAATCCACGGTCAGATCCGTACGGAAATAATCCGTCACCTGATAGCCAACACCACCACCAAGCAGGAATGAGCCCTTCAGCTTACCATCCAGCGAGTTTTCACCGAAAGTCGGGCTGCCACCACCGCAGGTACCACAGTTGCTATCAATCGTAGCATAATCGGCACCTTTGAATTTTGGCGCAGAATAGCCAACATCACCGCGTAAATACCAACCACCAACCGGAGAAGGTGCAACCACCACCTCAGGAATGATTGGCTCCGGGATATCCACGATATCCGCTGCGAAAACCGAAGAAACAGAGGCTGTAACTGTAAGCCCTGCAACACCGGCGATAAGCATTTTCTTCAAATTCATCATAGCGTGTCCTATCGCAAATCCACGGCCTGCATCACCGGGACGACTATTCTGAAACACACCATAAATTCGAAAGGTTAAATGCTGCTTAACCTTGTTTATTCATCATATTTATTAACATTTTCATACATACCAATATATAAAAAGGGCGCAGAAATGCGCCCTTTTTATCATATATTTTTATTGTTTTAGCCGTTACTTGGCTGCCGTTTTAATCGCTGTGATAATGTCATCGACAACGGTTTCAACAAGTCGACCATCATCGCCCTCCGCCATAACGCGGATCAACGGCTCTGTACCGGATGGACGGATGACTACACGACCGCTGCCATTGAGAGCATTTTTACCCTCTTCAATGGCCTGCATAACGGACTTATTCTCAAGCAGTTTGCCGCCGGAAACACGCACATTTTTAAGAATCTGCGGTACCGGTTTAAATTTACGGCAAACTTCGCTCAGCGGGCGCTGCTGCTCCTGCATGACTGCCAGAATTTGCAGCGCTGAAATCAGGCCGTCACCGGTTGTGCCGAATTCAGACAACACAATATGGCCGGACTGCTCACCGCCAACATTGAACCCGTTCTCACGCATATGCTCAACAACATAGCGATCGCCAACCTTCGTGCGTGCCAGTGTCAGTCCCTGATCGCCGAGAAAGCGCTCAAGACCGAGGTTCGACATGATGGTCGCAACAATACCACCGCCAACGAGACGACCGCTCTTTGACCAGCTTTCCGCAATCACAGCCATCAGCTGATCGCCGTCGATGATCGTGCCGTTTTCGTCAACCATCAGCACACGGTCAGCATCACCATCAAGCGCAATACCAACATCAGCACGGGTTTCATGCACTTTACGGATCAGGCCTTCCGGATGGGTTGAGCCGCAATCCTCATTAATATTCGTGCCATTCGGCGTATTATTAATGGTGATGACTTCTGCCCCCAGTTCCCACAAAGCGGCAGGCGCTACTTTATAGGCTGCACCATTCGCACAATCGACCACAATACGCAGACCATTGAGCGACAAATGGCGCGGCATAGTGCGTTTAGCAAATTCAATATAGCGATAAATATCACCGTCAACGCGCTTGGCACGACCGATTTCACCATGGCTGCTCATATGAGCACTCATGTCATCATCAATCAGCTTTTCAATCTGCAATTCCAGCGCATCTGACAATTTATAACCATCAGGGCCAAAGAGTTTAATACCATTATCGTAATAAGGATTATGCGAAGCCGAAATCATCACACCAATATCTGCACGCAGTGAGCGGCACAACATAGCAACAGCCGGTGTCGGGATCGGCCCCAGCAGGAACACTTCCATGCCCATTGAAGTAAAACCGGCAACCAATGCATTTTCCAGCATATAGCCTGAACGGCGTGTATCTTTACCGATCACCACGCGCTGCCCCTGCCCGCCGTCACGAAACGACAAGCCAACAGCCATACCAACCCGCATGGCGATATCCGGCGTCATCGGAAAAGAATTAGCCTTACCGCGGATACCATCAGTACCAAAATATTTACGGGACATGTTCAAGCCTTTTCTTTACAGAACGCCAACGCTTGCTGCTCTTATCATTACAAGCACAAGCCGGCGTAAATTTGAGATTAGCAATGCAGCTTTTTAATATCTTTTGTCAAATATTCAGATGATGAAACTGATCGACTGGTAAACAAATCCGGTTACAAATACCGAAACTATAACCCGATTGTCATGAGCGTTTTTTCTTACCTGTCTCAGCTAATAAACTGAGTTAACAAGAAAAAACCGGACATAAAGCCCGGTTCTTTCAACACATAATATACAGAATAATTATGCCTGTGGTTCAGGTTTCATATCCTGACCGGCTTCCGGCTCGGCATCAGGCTTTTTGCGCGATGCACCGGCTTTAGGAACACCCGATCCGCGCGATGAAGATGAATCATCACCAGTGTCGCGGTTTGGTTTCTGACCGGCGATCAGCTGTTTGATCTCTTCACCGCTCAGAGTTTCATATTCCAGCAGACCTTCAGCAATTGCGACCCAAGCATCATGCTTATCTGTCAGAATCTGACGAGCTTCCGCATAGGCATTATCAATCAGCTCACGGACTTCCGCATCAATCAGCTGTGCTGTTGATTCAGACACGTTCTGTGTGCGCGAAACAGAATGACCAAGGAACACTTCTTCCTGATTTTCGCCATAGGCCACATAGCCGAGCTTTTCAGAGAAGCCCCAGCGGGTCACCATTGCACGAGCAAGTTTGGTTGCCTGTTCAATATCGGAAGACGCACCGGAAGTGATGTTTTCCTTACCGAATTTCAGCTCTTCGGCAATACGGCCACCCATCATGATTGCAAGACGCGACACCATCCACTTATAGCTCATGGAATATTTGTCGCCTTCCGGCAGCTGCATCACCATACCCAGCGCACGACCACGCGGAATGATTGTCGCTTTATGTACCGGATCAGCAGCGGCAACATTCATTGCCACAATCGCATGACCGGATTCATGATAAGCGGTCAGCTCTTTTTCTGCCTGCGTCATCGCCGAAGAACGACGTTCCGCACCCATCATGATCTTGTCTTTGGCGTCTTCAAATTCCTGCATAGTAACAAGACGTTTGTTACGACGGGCAGTCATCAGAGCAGCTTCGTTGACGAGGTTCATCAGATCCGCACCGGAGAAACCAGGGGTACCGCGCGCCAGAACCTTCAGATCCACATTCGGTGCCAGCGGTACATTACGTACATGCACTTTCAGAATCTGTTCACGGCCACTTACATCCGGATTAGGCACAACAACCTGACGGTCGAAACGACCCGGACGCAGCAGAGCAGGATCGAGCACATCCGGACGGTTCGTCGCAGCAATCAGAATGATATTCTCATTGGCTTCAAAACCATCCATCTCAACCAGCAACTGGTTCAATGTCTGTTCGCGCTCATCATTACCACCGCCAAGACCGGCACCACGGTGACGACCAACCGCATCGATTTCGTCGATGAAAATAATGCAAGGAGAGTTTTTCTTCGCCTGTTCAAACATATCGCGGACGCGGCTTGCACCAACACCAACGAACATTTCAACAAAGTCTGAGCCGGAAATTGTAAAGAACGGTACATTGGCTTCACCGGCGACGGAGCGTGCCAGCAAAGTTTTACCGGTTCCCGGAGGGCCCACGAGCAGAACACCGCGTGGAATTTTACCGCCAAGACGCTGGAATTTCTGCGGATCGCGCAGGAACTCAACGATTTCTTCCAGATCTTCCTTGGCTTCGTCTACACCGGCAACATCCTGAAAAGTCACACGACCATGCGCCTCAGTCAGAAGTTTCGCCTTGGATTTACCGAAGCCCATTGCACCGCGTGAACCGCCCTGCATCTGACGCATGAAGAAAATCCACACGCCGAGAATCAGAATCATAGGCAGCCATGACAGAAGAATACCAAACAGCGATCCCGAACCATCGCTTTCAGGCTTTGCAGTAATTGCAACATTCTTCTCTTCAAGACGGCTGATCAGATTGGCATCTGAAGGGGAATAGGTCTGGAATGTTGCATTATTATCCGAGTAGTTACCGACAATGCGCGGACCGGTAATGGTGACAGATTTCACCCGACCGCCCGATACATCTTCGATAAACTGGGAATACGGAATTTCACGAGACGACGCACGCTGCGCCGGACTCTGAAACAGGTTAAATAGTGCAACCAGCAGGAGAGCAATGATCGCCCAAAGGGCGAAGTTGCGATAATTTGGATTCATCTCGGGTCCAATCGATTACCAATCGTCCTTCCGGTTCATGCCCCGTTTGGTGCGTTCCGGAAAAATATTTAAACCTAACATAGGTTCGATGCACGGCCTTGCCAAGGCAATGTAAAGCCTCATAAGTGATTCTTCTGCATTCTTTGCAGAATTTACCTGTAATTATGGTTGAAAGGCATGGTTAAAAGCGCTTTTACAGCAGCGGCTACCACGAAATCGTAACCGGAAAGCACTCTGTCAAAACAGGCAAGCGTACGTTCAACGGTCGCGAAAGGCGCTTGCGGCACAATATCTGATAAGGCAGGCAGTCCGATCACAACTCCGTCACGGAAAATTGCCGGTGCGGACAGCAAAGCTGCGCGGTCAAACGCTTTATGATCTCCCCTTCCCGTTTCAAACCCTTGCGCGCGGAAATAAGCAAATAATTGCTTTTCGCTCAGCGCTGCAATGGTTACAGGCTCTGTCCCTTCATTCCGGATTTCATACCGCCCGTCCCATAAAATCTGCTCACCCTTTTGCAGGGTGATTGCGGGCAAATTGCGTCTTTCACGTCGGATTACGTTCCCTTGGCGGGATTTTTCAATAACACAATGATGCAGTGTTCTCCGCTGCTTACCAGCAGCTAAAGGCTCTGTCAGCCAATCATTCAACGAAACACAGTCTTTAATGGCAGGCAGAAAGACCTGCCCGCCAATTGCTGCCAGCAAATAACTAAGGGCTAAAGGAGCGATTGCATCATCCTGAGCGCTCCAACCGGATGGCAAAAATAAACTATCACCGGCCTGCAACCACATTGCTCCGGTCTCATTGCCCAGCAAAGCCGCAACACGCTGATTATCCGCACAGCGCTGAACACCCACCTGTTGGGCAGCAGCAAGCAATGCAACCTTGTCCATCATCTTTGCTTGTTTGCGAATACGCGGACGTTCATAGGCCTGATTATCATTGCTAGGATCATCAACCCACCTGATATTTCTCGCGCGTAAAACATCACGTAACTCTTCCCGCCACACTGATAAAAGCGGACGGCACAGCATCACATGATTGTGCAGTAAAGTTTGGCCAGCCATAGCGGCAAGCCCCCTGCCCTCACCGACCAATCCTGTCAGCGCCCCTTCACGCTCACGTCGCATCAGATACGTTTCAACCTGATCATCTGCTGTATGACCTGTCAGGATTATGAAGGCCTGCGCCTGTTGTGCTGCTTGCACCAACAGATCATAGCGCGCATTACGGGCAGCAGAGGCAAGTCCGCTCGAAGGTTTATCTCCTGACCAGCATAAAATCTGATGGCTGATGCCCAGTTGCTTACAAAGAGCTGCCACAGCCTGCGCTTCATCTGCAGATTCAGCACGCAACTGATGATCCACAGTCACCGCAATCAGCTGACATGCAGGGAAGTGCTTTTCCAGATAATCTTTAATCAGCAATAACAGCGCCAGAGAATCGCTGCCGCCGGACACGGCCACAACGACAGCGGAATTCTGCTGACCACAGAGTATTTCATCAA
Organism: Bacillus subtilis; assembly: GCA_021733665.1. Taxonomy (GTDB): domain Bacteria; phylum Pseudomonadota; class Alphaproteobacteria; order Rhizobiales; family Rhizobiaceae; genus Pseudochrobactrum. Next base: position 161,552 of record JAHREI010000006.1, on the reverse strand, counting down.
AACCCGCAGATATTTTTCTCTGAAGATGATCAGGTAAAATATTGGCGGTTATAGTGTTCACTGCCCTGCCCAGTACTTCTTGTCAGCAATCACCGCTTTGATAACGGACTGCATTGTTTAACAATGATTGAGTTTACGCTCTTCATCAACGCGTTTCAGAACCGCCGGTGCTGCTGATGGAAAACGGCTGCCGACTTTAGCAAATGTTGCACATGCAACTTCGCGATCATTGAGCTTTGCCATTGCCATGCCAAGTTTCAGCATATTCTCAGCGCCGCGTTTGGAATCCGGATAATCACGCTGCATATCGATAAAGACTGTTGCTGATTCCGCATAACGTTCCTGTCCGTATAAGGCTTCACCCAGCCAGTAACGGGCATCAGATGTCATAGGATCAGCCGGATAGCGGTCAATATGGGCACGGAATCCTGCCTCTGCGGAACGGTAATCACCAGCCAGAATATACTGATAAGCCGCATTATAGAGCTCATTCGGATTATCGGTCTGCGGCAGGGAGACCGGCTGCGCCGGTTCTTCACTCAGGCTACCGCCGATTACGTTGCCACTGGCATCAAACCGGATCGAGCCAAGCGCACGCGGAGCCTGCGAGGCGACAGTAATCTGAGTTTGCTGGCCAGTAGCAACGGAATCGGCGGAATTATCAGCAGTCGTATCCTGTGCAGGCTGAAAATCTGTATTATCCTGCGCAACATTATCATTGCCTGCATCAGTGGCAGTTGTGCGGCGCGGCTCTTTATCGCTCGTCTCATCCGCGGAACCTACAGCGGCAGAATCTGCCGCTGCTGTATTGATTGATGCATCAGAACCGGCATCAGCTTTTTTCTTTTTTTCCAGCTCTTCAAAGCGGAATTCATTATCTTCCTGAATTTTACGCATCTGCTCCTGCATCTGCAAAATCTGGAAGTTCATTTCTTCCAGCTTACCGGTCAGGTTACGCACCTGCTCCTGCAACTGGATTACCCGCTGATCATTGGCCTGAGCAAAGGCAGTTGTTCCGCCAAAAGCTATACCAAACAGCGGCAGCAAACTGACAGTCAGAGCCAGTTTCTTCATCGCTTTCTTCATTCGCAAACCTCATGCGCCCGAATTGTAATCTCAAGGATCATCATAACTCTTACAGATGCACCTGATTATTGCACCTGCTCAATCTTTATAATCTCAGTTGAAATGGTGCAATTGAGTACGGCCAAATTTTGGCTTTTATGTACAAACCGAAAAAAGCGACCCTAAGGCCGCTTTTCTCATAACTCTGTGTCTTTTTTATCGCGAAATTACTGCACATCGCGAAAAGTCACTTATTTTCCGTTAAATTAGCTGCCAGCACCGTTCAGAACAGTCACAGCGCGACGGTTCTGCGACCAGCAGGAAATATTGTCGCAAACTGCAACCGGACGTTCTTTACCGTAAGAAACAGTGCGCATACGGTTAACCGGTACACCGCGCGAAGCCAGATAATCACGGGCAGCAGCAGCACGACGCTGACCGAGTGCCAGGTTGTATTCGCGTGTACCGCGTTCATCCGAGTGACCTTCAACGGTGATACCGTAGTTCGGGTAACGCGCCAGCCACTGAGCCTGACGGTTCAGGGTCTGCTGCGCATCAGCGCGGATCACGGAAGAATCGAGATCGAAGAATACACGGTCACCGACATTCACGGTGAAATCCTGAGCAGAACCGGCAACAGCACCATTGGCACCCATACCATTCAGACCAAGATCACCTGCATTGTTCGGCAGGTTTTTCTTGTTGGCGCAACCGGCAACGGCAAGCGACAGGAACAGGGCAACAGCAAACGGGCTGCGGGCAATCGACTGGGAACGGCGCATGGCCCGTACTCCTTAAGAATAATGCGTTTACATGATGTATGACTAACCGGATGATTAATCATATTGAGGTTAAAAACCACTCAAACAACATGGTTAATTGTTACTTAAACGGCGAAAAAACTCAAGTTTCTCTGTCAAAAATTCATATCGGCATGAAGGGATCACAGATCCGAAATCATCTCAGACAGAGCATTTACCGGCAAATGAGAAAGCATTGCGGCAGAAACACGGCTTTAATCACAAAAAGCTTATTTGACACTACCACATGGCTTTAGAAACTAAGCTCTGTGTCTTATTCAGCACACAGAGCTTAGTTGAATCTTAATTCAGCAATGGCGACCATGCCGGATCGGAAGCTGAATTTGGTGTCTGAATCTGGCGTTCATTGCGGCCAGTCAGATCAATCGTAAACAGACGGGCACCGCCGGCACTTTCACGGAAGAACATCAGAACACGGCCGTTTGGCGCCCATGTCGGACCTTCATTATGGAAGCCGCTTGTCAACAGACGTTCACCTGAACCATCAGTTTTCATCACGCCAATCGAAAACTGACCGCCGGACTGTTTAGTGAAAGCAATCAGATCGCCGCGCGGTGACCAAACCGGTGTGGAATAGCTGCCGTTACCGAAAGAAATACGCTGCGGGTTGGAACCGTCGGCACCCATAACGTAAATCTGCTGGCGGCCGCCACGATCCGATTCAAACACGATCTTGGAACCATCCGGCGAATAGGAAGCCGAGGTATCAATGGCCTGACTGCTGGTCAGACGGGTTGTGGTGCGGGAGCGCAGATCCATAGTATAAATATTGGCGCTGCCATCATCCTGCAGCAAGCTCATAACCACTTTCTGACCATCCGGTGAGAAGCGCGGTGCAATTGTCATGCCCGGGAAATTACCGACCAGTTCCTGCTGACCTGTTTCCAGCTGCAGCAGATAAACGCGCGGGCGATCACCGGCAAAAGACATATAAGTGATTTCCTGACGGCTTGGTGAAAAGCGCGGGGTCAGCACCAAATCTTTACCATTCGACAGATAACGCACATTCGCACCGTCCTGATCCATAATGGCCAGACGTTTTACGCGTTTCTGCGCACTGCCGGATTCATCAACAAACACGATGCGGGTATCGAAATAACCTTTTTCACCCGTCAGACGCTCATAGATCGCATCGGCGATAATATGGGCAACGCGGCGTTTGTTTTCCGGTGTTGTGAAGAACTGCTGGCCGGCAAGCTGCTGACCGGCAAATGTATCCCACAGACGGAATTCCGCTTTCAGGCGGCCATCCGGCTGTTTGGTAATACGGCCGGTAACCAGTGCTTGTGCGTTGATGACTTTCCAGTCTTCAAAACGCGGCGCTACATCCGGATTGCTGATTTTCTCGATGAATGCTTTTTTGTCGATCGGCGCAAAAAGGCCGGAGCGCTCAAGATCCGCAGCGATGATCGAGGTAATTTCCGCACCGAGCTGATCGCCGGACAGGAAGTCGGTCAGAGCAATCGGCAGCGGGTCAACATTACCCTTGTTAATATTTACTTCCACGACGGCGCGGGCTGGCAGCACCGCAGCCGTGCTTACGACTGCGACCGTCGCAAGTACTGAAAATAAGGTTTTAAACAGTGTCTTCATGATGGCGTGGACCTCGTTTGTCCTGATCATTTTTTGGTTCTGTGAGGTGTCTCACATGTTTTTATGTCGTGAGAATTCTCACATTTTAATCTCAGCAAACCGGCGCTTTGCTGCGCCGGTTCGTATTCCGTTTAGAACATTTCGCTCGGGTCAAAATTCACAATGACCGTCGACCATGTATCGTATTTATCGCGCGGCAAATTGTAAGGTGCTGCACGCATCACCGCACGTCGCGCACTGTCTGCTGCCGCACGGCCAATCACAGAATCGCCGCCCGTATAAGAGACTTCCGGCGTCCCTTTAATCGAACCGTCTTCATTAAGCTGCATCTTGACGGTAATCCGCAAATCCGAGGCATCAGCAACACCGGAAGGAATACTCCATTTGTCACTGATCTGGCCTTTCAGAGCATCCATTTCCGTCTGACTGAGCTTGGTTCCGCCAGTGGTCTTCTTAGCACCGAAGGCTTCTTTATCGGTTGAGCGTTTGGCACCGCCGCCCGCAGCTTTCTCACGGTTCAAAAGTGCTGCAACCTCATCGGCTTTTGCATCTTTATCTTTCGAAGTGTTCTGCGCGGTTGTGCTTGGTTTCTCCGGCTTCTTCTCGTCTTTTTTCTTGTCCTCAGCCTTCGCTGTTTCCGTTGGCTGCGGCTTCGGTTTGACATCCGGCGCCGGTACACGATCCGGCAGTTTCACTTCCTGCTCAGGCTGCTGTTCAATCGCTTCTGCAACCGGATCAGGCTTCACTTCAGCCTTAGGTTCCGGCTTCGGCTCAACTTTTGGCTCAGGCGGTTTCACCGGTTCCGGCGGCTTCACAGGCTCAGGTTTTGGTTCAGGCTTATTTTCCTGTACCGGCTCCGGCTTTTCAGCCGGTTTTTCCGCAGGCTTCGCCGCTTCCGCTGTTTCAACCGGCTTCGGCTTTTCATTCGGCATCGGCGGGGTCTTCAAATCAAGATCGCTGTCACCGGCATTTTCAGCCTGTTCAACCGTTTTCGGCTTCGTTGTTGGTTTTGGCGCAGCTTTATCAGCCTTAGGTGCTTTCTTATCGCCCTGCTGTGCCTGTGCAATATCTTCAATCGGTACAATATCGACAGGGAAAGATTCTGTATCGGTCATGTCAAAAGGCTTCGGCGAGGAGAAGGACACCAGTCCCCAGCCGATAATAACCACATGGATGAGTGTTGAGGTAGTCAGACCTGCCTTCATGATGGCGTCAGCTATCCTGCTCCTGGAGGGTCACAAGACCGATATTCTTAAAACCGGCGGCAGAGATACGGGACATGACTTTCATCACAGTGCCGTAATCCGCATTTTTATCGCCGCGCACAAAAACGCGCTCTTCATAACCGGTCTTGGCAATAGCTTCGAGCTTCGGCACCACTTCCGTAATGTCGATCTCGGTTTCCTGCAGATAGACCTGCCCCTTATCATTCACAGAAACGGTGATCGGCTGGGTATCGGCATTGAGCGCCTTGGCCTGCGTATCCGGCAGATCAATCGGCACACCAGAGGTGAGCAATGGTGCGGAGACCATGAAGATAATCAGCAGCACCAGCATCACGTCCACGAAAGGCGTGATGTTGATTTCGCTCATCGGAGCCTTTTTGCCGCCACGTCTGCGACGACCGCCTCCGCCCTGACTTCCTAATGACATACCCATCTTTAGAACCTTCCGGCCTTCATCTTATGACCTGATTACCGGCCTGAATTGTAAACGCCTGCTGTGAACGAAACCGGATAAATTATCCGCGCGGCGTCAGCTTCTCATCAATTTGTCGCGACAGTATGGCCGAAAACTCATCGGCAAAACCTTCCATCCGCGAGGTGATTTTTCCCGCATCCGCTGTCAGCTTGTTATAGGCAATAACGGCAGGAATAGCGGCCAGAAGACCGATTGCCGTTGCCAGCAGCGCTTCCGCAATACCAGGAGCCACAACGGCAAGGCTGGTATTTTTGGAAGCCGCAATCGCCATAAAAGAGGTCATAATACCGACAACCGTACCAAACAGACCGATAAACGGTGCCGAAGTACCAATCGTCGCCAGAAAGCCGAGGCGGGATTCCAGCTTGTCGCTTTCACGCGCCAGTGCCACATCCATCGCTTTTTCAATACGCATCTGCAATGCGATCGGAGACCGTGCGCCTTTTTCAAAAGACTTTTTCCACTCGCGCATGGCTGCCATGAAAATGGCGCTCATACCAGTGGTACGACGTTCACCGAGATTGCGGTAGAGTTCTTCCAGAGACTGACCGGACCAGAACACCTGCTCAAAACGTTCAATGGCACTTGCCGCACGGCGATAGGCCAGTGTTTTGTCTACGATGATTGCCCATGTCCAGATTGAGGCTGCCAGCAAACCCAGCATGACCAGTTTGACAACCCAGTTAGCCTGCATGAACAGTCCCCAGAGACTGACATCACTTGTGTGTGCTGCAATGGGTAGAGCTTCCATTTGTCACCTGTCCTCGAATCCAAACGCCCGGCTCATCACCGGGCGGCAAAAGCAAAACGGTTCTTTGCGCTTCCCGCGCAGCCGTTTTGATCTGTTGTTACCTTGAGCGGTCCGGATGCATTGTTGCGTGCACGGCCCGCCGAATTGCTTTGTGCCGTATCTGCTGTTGCCGGACACAATGATTGTGCATGACCGGTCACAATGCTTTTTACGGTTAATTTTGGTGAAAGGAAGGCGACAGGCAGATTCATGCCGTCACCACTCCGTCTTGCCCTAAAGATGAACTATTATGGTTAAAGATAAGTTAGGATTCGCCGCAATTGCCCGTATTTTCTCGCGAGGTCAATCATTTTTATGATCGCAAAAGGCTGGGTTTCAGGCGGTTTGCAGCGCAACAACCGCCTGTATCGTTTCTGGCTGCTTAAGCGGTAAACAGCTCTTTCCATGCCGCAGGCATACGACGCGGGCGTCCCTGCTTATTGATCAGCGCAGCTTCGACCCGCGCTTCAATCAGTACATCACCGTTTTGTCGCTGAATGCGCTGCTGCATAGTTACCCGTGCGCCGGAAGCTTCTGTGACTGAAGTTTCAATCACCAGCATATCATCGATACGGGCAGGCAGACGGAAATCAATCTCCATGCGCCGCACAATCCAGACAATCGGCTCGCCCAGTTGCCCCTCTTCCAGCGCGGTGTGATGCACACCTTTTAAACGCAGAAAATCTGTACGGCCACGCTCGAGAAACTCCAGATAACGGGCATGATAAACCACGCCGGAAAAATCGGTATCGGCGTAATAGACCCGTGCCAGCAAACGATGACCTTCAACAGTCAAAGTGCCGTTGATCACTTCAGACTCATTCGCACTCAATTTATCGGACATCAGGCTTCATCCTCAAACAGCGTGATCTGACGCGCAGCCAGATCTGTCGGTGCCGTCAGCCCCAAATGCTGCCATGCGACTGTGGTCAGCACACGACCGCGTGGTGTACGCTGCAAAAACCCCTGCTGGATCAGATAAGGTTCAATAATATCTTCAATCGCATCACGGGGTTCCGACAATCCAGCCGCAATGGTCTCAATGCCGACCGGTCCACCGCCGAAATTACGCGCAATCATATTAAGATAACGACGATCCAGCTGATCAAGGCCGATATTATCCACTTCCAGACGGATCAGCGCTTCATCGGCAATCTTCGCATCAACAACATCTGCTTTTGCCACCAAAGCAAAGTCACGCACACGCCGCAACAAACGCCCGGCAATACGCGGCGTACCGCGGGCACGGCGGGCGACCTCGCGAGCCCCATCTTCCGAAATATTCAACTGCATCAAACGCGCACCGCGCCGCACAATATATTCAAGCTCATCGACCGTATAGAAATTCAGCCGCACCGGAATCCCAAAACGGTCGCGCAAAGGCGTCGTCAGAAGACCAAGACGCGTGGTGGCCGCAACCAGCGTAAACCGCGCCAGATCAATTTTAACAGAGCGTGCTGCCGGCCCCTCACCGATAATCAGATCAAGCTGAAAATCTTCCATTGCCGGATAGAGAATTTCTTCCACCGCAGGGCTCAGACGATGAATTTCATCGATAAACAGCACATCGCGGTCTTCAAGATTGGTGAGCAATGCCGCCAGATCGCCGGCTTTGGCAATCACCGGCCCCGAGGTCGAGCGGAAATTGACCCCTAGTTCTTTCGACATAATCTGCGCAAGCGTGGTTTTACCCAGTCCCGGAGGGCCGACAAACAACACGTGATCGAGCGCTTCACCACGGGTTTTCGCAGCTTCAATAAAGACCTTTAAATTGGCACGTGCCGCCGCCTGACCGACAAAATCATCCAGACTTTGCGGACGTAAAGCCACGTCCGTATCTTCCCCGCGCTTTTGCGCAGAAATCAGACGATCTTCATCACTCATTGCTCACACCCGCATTTTCACTGTTTCAGGGCGCAATTTATCGCGCCAGTTCTTTCAAACCAAGCCGGATCAGCTTGGCGGAATCCGCATCCTCACCTGCCTCGCGCAATGCACTTGCCACTGCATTGGCAGCCTGATCACGTGAATATCCGAGATTACTCAAAGCGGAAACCGCATCGCTGACAGCGGTAGAGGCAACACCCTCACCGATTTCCTGCTTCAATCCGATATTGGCGCCCGCATCACCGGCAAAGGCAGGTGCTTTGTTTTTCAACTCAGTCACAATACGCTCGGCAACTTTTTTACCAACCCCCGGTGCGCGTGACACCATCGCAATATCGCGCAAAGCAATAGCATTTGCGAGTTCTGACGGTGTTAATGTACCCAGTACCGCCAATGCTACTTTGGCGCCCACGCCCTGTACATTCTGCAACAGGCGGAACCATTCACGCTCCAGCGCTGTGCCGAAACCATAGAGCCGCAGCACATCCTCACGGACATAGGTTTCAATCAGCAAAATTGCCGCTTCACCCTGTGACGGCAAATTGCCCAGAGTTCGTGCAGAGCAAAAAGCCACATAGCCGACACCATGCACGTCAAGAATGACGTGATCATCAGCGATTTCATCGACAACACCTTTCAGCTTCCCGATCATGATATGGCTGCAATCCTCCCGCTTTTCTTCAATTCTGCCAGATTATACAGGCTGTGCCGGTTATGGGCATGACAAATGGCGATAGCCAGCGCATCCGCGGCATCGCTCGTGTCAAAGCTCGCACGCGGCATCAGCACTTTAACCATCATATGAATCTGCTGTTTTTCACCATGACCAACACCGATGACCGATTTCTTCACCGCATTCGGCGCATATTCAGCCACACGTAATCCCGCCTGCGCCGGTACCAGCAGCGCAATACCACGCGCCTGTCCCAGTTTCAGGGTCGCTGTCGCATCTTTATTGACGAAGGTATGTTCGACAGCGGCTTCATCCGGCATCATCTGATGCAGAACGGCAGTTAAGCCCTCATGCAGCTGACACAAACGGGAAGCCAGATCCAGCTTATCATTGGATGTCACAGTACCCGCACCAACAAAATGCAGGGAATTACCGACAGACTCAATCACGCCCCAGCCGGTGCGGCGTAATCCCGGATCAATACCAATAATGCGAATCGTCTGTTTCATGTGCTGACCTTACCTTGTGTAAGGTGCACTCAACAATCAAAATGTGAACAAAATGGAAACATTGAGAAAAATGGCGGTTTTATCCGCCTTAATAGTTTAGTTGCCGCCAAAAGCTGTACGCAGCAAAACAATCTGGTCTGAAACCGCATTGCCTTTGCATTCAACCAGTTCGCGGATCTGCTTATGATAGCTGTCGCCATCCATGCAGCGCACGCGATCCTGCAAATGCAATGAGCGGGCAATCATATCGCGGAAAGTTTCCGGCAGTTCCTGCCAGCCTTTGGCGCTCTCACCGGCAGAAAGGGTTTCCAGACTGACTTTGGCTTTCTCACGCGCCACCATATCCCGCGACATATCACCGGAACGGCTGGCACGCAGCAGCAACAACCAGGATGCAATATGCATCAGCCGTGATGTCAGACGCATAGATTCCGCTGCATAAAGTGTTGCGGCCTGATGCGACAGTGAGCGTGCAGCGTCTTTGCCCTCTTCATCCAGATAGGCTGCGGCTTCTTCAACCAAAGCCATGCCTTCACTGTAGAGCGGTTTGAAACTGTCTGAAAAGACCATACGCTCCGACAGGCGGATCATATTATCTCGGCCTGTATTTTCGCTACGATGTGTCTGTTCCATCATCTTGTTCTGCTCACTGGCAAATGCGGCTTTTGAAACCGGCATCTGAAATTTCTGACAAGCATTCCCTATTTCAGTGATTCCGCTGTTTCTTACGCTTTTTCAGCAAAAAACCGGCGAATCCCTTACCATTCAGGCTGCACTTGACTTGTTTGCATCACAAAGCGTGACCGGAAAACACCGTCAGGCCATAGCCTATCCAAGCAAAATGCACGCTCATACACGCTCGCGCAACAATATGGTTAAAGAAAGATAAATTATGATTTTGTGCTTGCCAGAGCGAATAATGTCTTAAATCTGAATAAATATAGATTCTTCAATTGGTTACAAAGAATCGGATAATATTTTCAGCACATATATGGAAAGTTGCGACGCACTCTCGGTACAAATTTATCCACAAAGCGCAGATGTCCCATAGCCTGAACATAAAAAAAGAGCCGCGAAAGCGGCTCTCAGAAGTTTAACAGGGAGGCGTCATACAGAGGGACCAAGTCCACTCGGTAAGAGTCCGGCAAAACCGGATAGCCTTATATTCATTCGTTAACTTTAATATTTGGTTAATGCGCAGTCACTGAATAAGGTTTGACCGGTATCGGACGGGATTTGCCGCGCCCTTCCGCAGGCCGCATATCCGGCGGCGTAACATCGGGCACAGAGGCTTTCGCAACAGCTTTGCCTTTCCAGCCGATACGCGGCAGCCATTCCAGATAATAGACCAGCGCAAACTGAGCCATAATACCACTCGCGATCAGCAGCGTGTCGAAGGACAGGCTCGCCGGATAAACATAGCGCAGCGCCTGACCGATCATCGCCAGAATGGTACCGGCAATAAAGACCGGCAGCGAATGTTTACCCAGAATTGCCAGCGGATGTTTCATATCCAGACGGGCTTTTGCCGACAATGCAGGAATACCCGCAATCACATAAGCAATAGCCAACACATGCAGCAGACGGGTGGCCGACAGATAGGTCTTGTCAAAACCGGTCAGTACCGCTGGCAGGCCGAAAGAAATATCCCAATTCGGATGCGGAACGCGCAACCACAACAGAGAGAAAACCAGATAGGAAATTGCCGCAATCATCAGCGGACGGTTCTGGTCAAAGCGACCGCCCTGTTTCACATAGGTCATCGCACCGATACCGATGGCGAACAGAAACTGCCATGACAGCGGGTTCAGAAACCATACGCCCGGTGTCGGGTAATTTATCGGCGCAATATGATAATAGCCGGACAGAAACCAGATCGAACCGGAGATCGTCAGCATCAGTGAAATACTGATCCGCGACAGATACAGCATCAGCGGCGCAAACAGCATCAGCACCAGATAGAGCGACAGAATGTTATTATAGCCAAGCTGATGACCGAGCGTAACCAGACCAACAAAAGCCTGCGCCGGTTGCTCCATCACGGTTTTAATATTGATCATTTCCAGCATTTCCGGCCGCTTCATATAAATGGCGGCAAAACCGAAAATCGCCAGCGTGATGAGTGTTGTCATCATCTGCGCCATATAAAGCGTCATCGAGCGGCGTGCCATTTTCAGAGACAGCAGCAGGCGATTGCCTTCAACAAATTTGGAACTATAGGCAAGTGCAACGGCCAGACCGGAAATCAGCACAAAGGCTTCCGCAGAATCGGAGAAACCGAATTCGCGATGCGTGAATTTCTCATAGATCGTGCCCGGAACGTGATTGATAAAAATGCTCAGCAAAGCCAGCGCCCTGAAAACATCAAGACGTGTATCACGCATTTTTACCATTGGTCCCATCATCTGTCCTGTCATCTGTCAGCCTGCCTTTTGTCTGACTTGCTAAAGCATGTCGCAGTTAAATGGATTCATTTAACGTTCGCGAACATGCGACAATTAAAAGAATCTAGAGCAAGCGCCATGACTGCGATTAAGCGCGACACGCTCTAGCGTATTCTCAGTTGTCTCACTGAAATTACGTCACACAGACATTTTCCGTCTGCTAACAACAACCGCAGACATCTTTGTCTGCAATCAACACCAGCCGACGTTTTTGTCTGCTATCAACAATAAGACTCAAATGGGACACGAAAGCGGCTGGGCGACCCTTTACCCCCATCACATTATTTTCCAGAAGAAAACAAAACCGGCAGTTACAATATGTTACCGGCCTATCTGAGACTTACCGCTCAGGATGAAAAACATAAAAACAACGAAGGCTTCATGGTTTTGCCTTATTACATGCAAAAACCCTGTTATCTTTTAGCAATTATGCTCTAAACAGAAGGCAATGACCGGTATATTGCACTGTAAATAATTGCAGTTTCCCGAAGTTTGCCACTTTTATGGGCTATTGCGCCCCCTCAACGAGGCTTTATTCAATGAAATTCCCTGAAAACCGTCCGCGCTTAGTTCTAGTGGTTCCCTCCCCTTCTTCGGAAGGACACACATCTGACACGCTGCTCGCCACGCTGGATAAAGCGCTGGCAGCGGGTGATATTGCCAGTGTCATTTTTGATAACGGCAAGACGGATGAAGCATCTTTTCAGACGTTTGCAGCAGCAGCTGTCAGCAAAGTGCAGGCTGCCGGTGCCGCAGCCATCATCCTGAACGATACCCGCACTGCCGGTCGTGTCGGCGCCGATGGTGTCCATATTGAAGGTCCGCTCGCTGATATTGCAGATGCAATTGAACGCTATACTCCGAAGCTGATCGTCGGCACCGGTAATGTCAAAGAACGCCATGCAGCCCTCGAAGTCGGTGAATTACAGCCGGATTATATGTTCTTCGGTAAAATCGGCGCAGACAGCAAAGCTGAAGCTCATCCGCGCAATTTGTCGCTCGCTGAATGGTGGGCTGCCATGGTTGAGATTCCGGCGATTGTGCAAGCCGGTTCAAAGATTGATGATCTGGCAGCTTGCTTCGCAACAAGAGCAGAATTTATTGCATTGGGTGCAGCCGTATTTTCCGCCGACAATCCGGCGCAGGTTGTCACTGATGCCAACCGTCAGCTCGATGAACTGAGCGCCGCAGACACTGAAGAATAACATGGCCGGAGAGTGCCACCTCTCCGCCGTTATTAAGAGTAAAATGATGCTGAAAAAATCCGTTCTGTTCAACAGCACCAGTGCAGTCTGGCTCATGTTTGCAACTTTAACCGGTTCTCTGCCTGCCGTCGCAGCTCAGGACAAAAACAAAGCTGCGGCAGAGAAAACCGAAACTGACACCGCAAAAACAGAGGCGGATAAACAGTCTCAGCCGGAGGACACAACTCTGGATGTGCCCTCCGTCTCCACCGGCTTCACAATTCCCGAACTCGCCGGTTCATGGGCAAAAAACCAACCGGATATGCTGCAACAACCGGCTTCCACCGATGCAATGCCTGCCTTTAACGAAAACCGTTTTGGTAACAAAGTAGCTGACCCTGCATTCGGCGCCTTCCAGCGTGGCCTTTATCTGACAGCCTTCAACCTTGGTATGGAACGGGCAAAAGCAGGTGATCCTGCGGCGCAAACATTGGTGGCCGAAATTTATGCCCGTGGTCTCGGGGTCAAAGCTGACCAGAAACAGGCGGCTCACTGGTATGGACTGGCTGCGGAAAAAGGCGAAGTTGAAGCGCAATTCCGTTATGCCGCTATGCTACTTCAGGGCATTTATGTCCCTAAAGACGCGAAAAAGGCTGAAGCACTGATGCAAAAAGCGGCCGAGGCAGGCAACGCTATGGCTCAGTTTAACTATGCTCAGATGCTGATGATGCGCTCTCCGGGTATCAAAGGACTGGATGAAGCAGCCCCGTGGTTCCAGAAAGCTGCTGAATCCGGTGTGGCCGATGCGGAATATGCGATCAGCCAGTTGCTGGCCAATGGCACAACAACCATTAAACGTGATGAAGCGGAAGCACGGGAATATTTACTGCGTGCCGCCCGTAAAAATTATGACACTGCCCAACTGGATCTTGCCACCTGGCTGGTGGAAGGCCGTGGCGGTGAACGCAATTATGATGCCGGCTTCCGCTGGATGCTGACCGCAGCACGTGGCGGCAATGTCGCGGCACAGGCACGCGTGGCACGTCTATACCGCGATGGCATCGGCACAGACGGAAATTCTGTTGAGGCGGCAGCATGGTATATTCAGGCGCGGCGCTCAAAACTCTATGCCAAAGACCTCGATTCTTTCATGGACGGTCTGACAGATGAAGAAATCCAGCAGGCCATTTCCCGTGCCAATAATCTGCGCTGACCTGTGAAAATCAGTATTTCACTAACATAGTGCAGCCTGAAACCTGGATCAGACTTGCCAAAATTGCAGATTTATGGTCTTGGAAAACCCGATTGATATGGCTGACAAGCCCTCTGACGCGCACTGCAGCAGCATTTATCAAACCGGTACCGGTTGAGATATGAAGCGCAGCACAATTTCACAGGGCAGTTCAGAGAGAATTTCACACTAATTCCGGATTTAGCGAATATGAAGATCAACGGTAACGAAATCCGTCCAGGCAACGTCATTGAGCACAATGGCGGTCTGTGGGCAGCGGTTAAATGTAATGCGGTAAAGCCTGGCAAAGGTGGCGCCTATAATCAGGTTGAACTGAAAAACCTCATCGACGGCACCAAGCTGAATGAACGTTTCCGTTCGGCTGAAACCGTTGAGCGTATCCGCCTTGAGCAGAAGGATTTCTCTTTCCTTTATGAACAGGGCGAAGCGCTGATTTTCATGGATACCGAAACATACGAACAGCTTGAGCTGAACAAGGATTTCGTTGGCGAACGCGCTGCATTCCTGCAGGACGGCATGATGGTCACCGTGGAAATGCACGAAGAACGTCCGATCGGTATCCGCCTGCCGGATCAGGTTACACTGGCAATCACAGAAGCTGATCCGGTTGTTAAAGGCCAGACAGCAGCTTCTTCCTACAAGCCTGCGATTCTGGAAAACGGCATCCGTATTCTCGTACCGCCTTTCATCGAATCCGGTGAACGCGTCATCGTTGACACCAACGAACTGACCTACGTATCCCGCGCTTAAATAGCCGCGTATACAAACAGAGCGCCGGTCTCCGCTACCGGCTGACCGGCGCTTTTCATGATATGGTATTTTATTCATTCGTGGACTTGGCGCTGCGGATGATATTATTGTCTAAATTCCAACGCATAGAGTTTTATCGCGGTGAAGATGCACTCCGCCCGCTCGCATGCACAAACAGGACGTAAAATATGGCGCGCTCAGCAATTCTCAATGTTATGGTTCAGGCCGCGATGAAGGCCGGACGTTCACTGGCGCGTGATTTCGGCGAAGTACAGAACCTGCAGGTTTCGCTCAAAGGCCCGGGCGACTATGTCAGTCAGGCCGACAAAAAAGCAGAAGACATTATTTTCAGTGAATTGCGCCGTGCGCGTCCTGATTATAGCTTTCTGATGGAAGAACGCGGCGCCGTTGAGGGCGCAGACAGCCAGCACCGCTGGGTCGTTGATCCGCTCGACGGCACTACCAACTTTTTGCATGGTATTCCCGTTTTTGCGGTATCCATCGCGCTGGAGCGTCAGGGACAGGTTGTTGCCGGTGTGATTTATAATCCGGCAACGGATGAGCTTTTCACTGCTGAACGTGGCGGCGGCGCTTTCCTCAATGACCGTCGTCTGCGCGTTGCAGCCCGCTCCAAACTTTCCGATGCCGTAATCACACATGGTATGCCGCATCTGGGTCGCGGCAAACATGGTCATTACCTTATCGAACTGCGCAATGTGATGGGTGAAGCTGCCGGTATGCGTGCATTTGGTGCCGCATCTCTGGAACTCGCCGCTGTCGCTGCAGGCCGCGTTGACGGTTATTGGGACGAACCGCTGGCTCCGTGGGATATGGCAGCCGGTATTCTGATGGTGCGTGAAGCCGGTGGCTTTGTTTCCGACAAAAACGGCCAGCAGGATATGTATGAGCAGAAAAACATTGTTGCCGGTAATGAAGTCATTCAAGGGCAGCTGCTGCGTACCCTCAAAAAACCGGTTTGAGTAATATTAGCAAACTAAAATAATCAGTCCCCCGCCTGTCTCAGACACGCGGGGGATTTTTTTTATTGGCTGTTCTCGTTTTCACCGCAATAGCTATGAACAATGGGAAGAGGCAGGAATAAAAGTTTCCGTTTTGAAATTTTTGCAGTAGCGTCCTGTACCATAGCAGCGACGAACGGATGCAATGTCCGGTCAGAACAGCGAACACATCAGGTTTCAGCGAGAGAACAGTATGGCAAAGCGGGATATTAGCATGGGAACTGAATACGATCCGAACCGGCTTTCCAGCCCGCGGATGGTCATGATGATCATGATCATATTTCTGGCCTTGGTGGCATTTCTGGCTCTGGTTCTGATGCGCCAAATTCAGACATTTTTTGTTACTAATCCGGGTCTCAATGGTTTGATTCTCGGTGTCCTGCTGGTGGGTATCCTGCTGACTTTCACGCAGGTTTTGCGGCTTGTACCGGAAATTCGCTGGGTCAACTCCTTCCGTGACGGCGACGACAGCGCATCTGATCCGGTGCTGCTGGCGCCGATGCGGGCAATGATCGGCCGTCGTCAGTCTATGGCACTGTCAGCCACATCCATGCGCTCTATTCTTGATTCCATTGCCACCCGTCTTGATGAAAGCCGCGACATCTCCCGCTATCTGATCGGATTGCTGGTGTTTCTCGGCCTGCTCGGGACATTCTGGGGTTTGCTGGAAACTATCGGCTCCATCGGTCAGACTATTCAGTCGCTTGATCCGAAATCCAATGATACCGGCACGGTGCTGGATTCACTCAAAAGCGGCCTGCAAGCCCCGCTCAGCGGTATGGGTACGGCCTTTTCGTCCTCGCTGTTCGGCCTGTCCGGCTCGCTGATTCTCGGTTTTCTCGACCTGCAATCCGGTCGTGCGCAGAACCGTTTTTACACAGAACTGGAAAACTGGCTGTCATCGGTCACCGATCTCAACTCCGATCTGCCAGCCACAGCTGAAAACGGTAATGCAACGCTGGAAGAAATCCGTCTGTTCTCCGACCGTCTGCAGAATATGCAGGATGGCAGCGGCACCAGCCAGCGCACCACCGCAGCCCTCGCCAATCTGGCAGAAGGTGTGCAGGCACTGGTCAAAACCATGCGCCATGACCAGCAGAGCATGAATGACTGGGTGGAACGTCAGGCAGAAGAACAAAAAGCCCTGCGTCAGGCCGTCGAAAAACTGAATACCATCCTCTCCGCTTCCAAGCGCGAACAATAAGGCGGAAAACATGGCCTTATCCCGTAACCGTCGCAGTGAACGCCATGTCGATTACTGGCCGGGCTTTGTGGATGCGCTCTCCACATTGCTGCTGGCGATTATGTTCCTGCTTTCCGTTTTTGTGCTGATGCAGTTTCTGCTCTCACAAGAGGTGAACAACAAGGATTCGGTACTGAACCGGCTCAACAGCCAGATCAGCGAGCTGACCGAATTACTGTCGCTGGAACGCGGCAAAGGACAGGATCTCGAGGACACACTTGCCAATCTTCAGGCCTCGCTCAATGCTGCAGAGAATGAAAAATCCCGTCTGCAAAGCCTGCTGGCCTCCGGTGGTTCTGGAGCCGCGGCAGAGCAACGCGCCGGGGAACTCTCCGCCTCACTGGATGCAGAAAAGCAGGTTAGCGCCCGCGCCCTGTCTCAGGTGGAATTGCTCAATCAGCAGATTGCAGCTCTGCGCCGTCAGATCGGTGCGCTGGAAGACGCCCTCAATGCTTCCGAAGCCCGTGACCGCGAATCCAACACCAAGATTGCCGATCTCGGCAAAAGGCTGAATGTGGCACTTGCCCAGCGTGTACAGGAACTGAACCGCTATCGTTCCGACTTCTTCGGGCGTCTGCGTGAAATTCTCTCGGATCGTGAGAATATCCGTATTGTCGGTGACCGTTTCGTGTTCCAGTCGGAAGTCCTGTTCCCAACTGGCTCGGCAGATATCAACCCGCAAGGTCTGGTTGAAATGAAAAAGCTCGCCGATGCAGTGGTGGAGCTGAATAAGGAAATACCGGACGATATCAACTGGGTGCTGCGCGTTGACGGCCACACAGATAATGTGCCGCTATCCGGCACAGGCCGCTATCGTGACAATTGGGAGCTCTCCTCAGCACGCGCAACAGCAGTGGTTAAGTTCCTGATTGCCAATGGTGTACCGGCAAACCGTCTGGTAGCCGCAGGTTTTGGTGAGTATCAGCCACTGGAAGCTGATGACAGTTCCGATGCCCGCAGCCGCAACCGGCGCATCGAGCTGAAACTGACCGAAAGATAACAAAAAGCCCCGTTTAATACGGGGCTTTTTCATTTCATCGTGCCTGAATTGCGAGCTTTGTTAACTTACTGTCTGCTGGAACTGCAGGCTGGCTAAACGTGCATATATCCCACCCGACTGGCTTAAACTTGCATGGGTGCCCTGCTCAACAATACGCCCCTGATCCATAACCAGAATATGATCAGCCTTCAAAACTGTTGCCAAACGGTGCGCAATCACCAGCGTTGTGCGCCCCCGCATCAAATGCTCCAGCGCCTTCTGCACCAGCATTTCACTCTGGGCATCCAGTGCCGAGGTCGCTTCATCCAGCAACAATACCGGCGCATCACGCAGGATTGCACGGGCAATGGCAATACGCTGACGCTGACCGCCGGAAAGCATGACACCACGCTCACCAACCGGCGCATTATAACCGCCCTCCAGCGCCATGATAAACTCATGTGCCTGCGCAGCTTTTGCAGCGGCTTCAATATCTGCGTCACTCGCATCCGGTCGCCCGAAGGCAATATTCTCACGGATACTGGTAGCAAAAATCGTCACATCCTGTGACACGAGTGCAATATTACCGCGCAGATCATCCAGCGATAATTGACGCAAATCTGTGCCATCCAGCAGGATTTTACCTTCCAGCGGATCATAATAACGCAACAGCAAAGCAATCAGTGTTGATTTACCGGCACCTGACGCACCGACTATTGCAACCGTCTTGCCACGCTCAATCACAAAGCTCACATTATGCAGCGCTTGTGCATCCGGACGTGTCGGATAGGCGAATTCCACATGGGAGAATTCAACACGTCCTTCAGCTTTGGACAGGGTCACAGGATTAAGCGGCGACACCACTGCTGATTCTTCATTCAGCAACTCCACTAGCCGCTCTGCTGCACCGGCAGCCTGTGCCAGTTCTGCCCAGACTTCCGACAGTGCTCCGAGAGAACCGGCGGCCACCACCGCATAAATCAGAAACTGCCCCAGTGTGCCTGCAGACATCCGTCCGCTCATCACATCATGGGAACCAAACCACAGCACAGCCACCACACTAGCAAAGACAATGAAAATAGCAAAAGCCGTGAGAATAGAACGAGAGAGAATCGATTGCTGCGCAGCATCATAGGCGTGATCAACCGCATTTGAATAATGCGCAATGGCCGGTGCCTCATGGGTAAAAGCCTGTACGGTGCGCACTGCGGCAATTTTTTCTCCGGCATAGGCAGTCGCCAGTGCCAGCTCATCCTGCGCCCGGCGTGAGCGACGGCGCACAGAGCGGCCAAAGGCCACCAACGGCAAAACCACCAGCGGAATTGCAGCCAGTACCAGTGCGGATAATTTAGGGCTGGTGACCACCATCATCACCACTGCACCAATCACCAGAATCAGATTGCGCAAAGCAATAGAAGCCGTCGCACCAACAGCCGATTTTACCTGTGTTGTATCCGCTGTGAGACGCGAAACGATCTCACCGGACTGCACCTGATCAAAAAAAGCCGGCGACAAACGGGTGACATGGGCAAAAACATCGCGCCGCAGGTCAGCAACAATGCGCTCTCCAAGCGTAATCACAAAATAATAGCGTGACGCCGAAGCCACGGCCAGCACCGCTGCCAGCAGCATCATTGCAGCAAAAGATGTATCAATAAAACCGCTGTCCGCAATGCTTAAACCGTTGTCCAGCAGGCTGCGTACAGCCACCGGCAGGATCAGAGTCGTCACCGCAGCAGTGACCAGTGCAAGCAATGCGCAGGCAACAGAACGAGGGTAGCGCCGGATGTAAGGAAAGATTCGCGCCAGTGGTTTCAGAGACCGGCGTGTTTTTTTACCGCTATCGGCCTCAGAAACTGCTTTGTTTTGTGAAATCGTCGCTGTCATTCTGCTTGCTTGCTACAATGCGCCCTTGTTATTAGTTGCTGCCTGATGTATAGGCTCCCCAACCCTTTTGGAAGCCGTAGCCGTATTGTCTGCAGCTTCAATGAGACAAGTGGGCGTATCTGCCGCAGTTCCGGTGATGGCCGGAGCGTGGCTAAATGCCATAAACCTTTCAGGAAGCTGACTATGAAAGCAGACATTCATCCGGATTACCACACCATCAAAGTTGTAATGACCGATGGTACAGAATACTTCACACGCTCCACCTGGGGTAAAGAAGGCGATACGATGAACCTCGATATCGATCCTTTGAGCCATCCGGCATGGACCGGCGGCAACCAGCAGCTGATGGATCGCGGTGGCCGCGTTACCAAGTTCAAGAACCGCTTCGGCAATCTGGGTATCTAATTCCCGGCTTCTTGATGAAATTAAAAAAGCTCCGCAATGCGGAGCTTTTTTTATGGCCTGTCCCAAATTCTAATAAGGTTGCACCGGCTCCAGAGGAATATCGACGCCGATCGCACTCAGCATCTTGCGGAATGTCGCTAGATCATAGCGTTCATCCTCTGTGACCAAGGCACGTATCTTCCCTTGCCCCTTAGTCCCCTGCCCGATCCTTGAAACCATATCTTTGGCAGGATCGAGAAAATGACACTGCGGACGCGCATGTTCAAAAAACCGGCGCAGCCACGGCAGATGTGTGCTGGATAATGTCAGCACATCAATCTCCGGATATTTAGCGAAGACCTCAGTGAGAAAAGCATCAACGGCTTCCTGTGTCCGTTCCGGCGCAAACAGAAACTCACCTGATTCCACCAGCTCTACCATCGGCGAAGCATTAATCAGGGCGACACGCTCGCTATAGGCGCTATTCTCAGCCACGAACTCACTGATCATCGGACTTTCGACCAGCGACTGTACACCCATAATCCCGACACGACCGCTTCTGGAGAGCCCCCATGCCTCGCGTAGCGGCGGATAGACCCCGAACAAAGGCAGATGAATATCCTGACTAAGTTCTTCCAGCACCATGATCGACGGCGCGTTGGACGCAATCACAATGGCTGACGGATCAAAGCCTGCGAGATACTCGATAGTACGGCGCATAACCCCGATCAGCTCAGCGCGATTTTTACCGCCATAGGGAAAACTGGCACGGTCAGCAAAATAAATAATATCCTGCTGCGGTAAACGGCTGCGAATTTCGGCAACCACAGCATAACTGCCGATACCGGCATCAAATACAGCAATCGGTCTGTGCATAAATTACTCTCCCGTCTCCGTGTTTGCGGAACGGTGTCCGCTACCAGAGCGATTTATGTCTGTATCGGCTCACAGCACTCGCTCTCATTTCTTTGCGTTGTCGCATCAACACCACCGTCCTGTTGGGCGAACCTGATGAAATTAGAAATATCAAGTTGATCCAATCTGACGGCGAAATGCTCCAGCCCGCTCCGGATATGCTCTATCAATTTAGTGTCCGGATTTTAGCTGCCAAGGTCAACAGGACGTTTCTATGGCACAAAAAGAAAAACCTCCGGCAACGGAGCTGCCGGAGGTTTAAAAAATAGAAAAGAGGCTGAATTATACGCTCAGCTTCGCCATCACTTCTTCACTGACTTCGAAGTTCGCATAGACGTTCTGCACGTCATCATCATCTTCCAGTGTCGAGATCAGACGCAGAACGGACTGTGCCTTTTCTTCATCAACCGGGGCAGAAGTCTGCGGCTTCCAGACAGCCTTGATGGATTCAGCTTCACCAAGTGCGGCTTCAAGCGCCTTGGACACTTCACCGAGGTCTTCGAAAGCACAGATAATTACATGACCTTCTTCATCAGACTGCACGTCTTCTGCACCGGCTTCAATCGCTGCTTCCATAACGGTATCGGCATCACCGACAGCCAGCTTGTAGACGATCTCACCAACACGGGAGAACATGAAGCCCACAGAACCGGTTTCACCCAGCGCACCGCCGGATTTGGTGAAAGCTGCACGCACATTGGATGCAGTACGGTTGCGGTTGTCTGTCAGCGCCTCAACGATAACAGCCACGCCACCCGGGCCGTAGCCTTCGTAGCGTACTTCATCATAGTTCTCGGAATCCGCACCGGCAGCTTTTTTGATCGCGCGTTCGATGTTGTCTTTCGGCATGGACTGCGCTTTAGCGTTCTGAATAGCCAGACGCAGACGCGCATTCATTGTCGGATCAGGCAATCCCTGCTTGGCCGCAACGGTAATTTCGCGTCCGAGCTTGGAGAACATTTTCGACCGCACGGCATCCTGTCTGCCTTTACGGTGCATAATATTTTTAAACTGTGAATGGCCTGCCATAGCACCCCTGTTCAGGTTTCGGAGCGGTTTTATCAAGCGTGAATAAAGACCGCTCTAACACTTTATATTGACGCAGTTCCGAACGAAAAACGGTTCTCACATTTGTCCCGAACTGCTTTAAATTTGGCAAGGGATTGTGTATGCGGCGCAGCAAGAGCGAGGCATCCGCAATCATCCCTGCGGAATGAGCGCTTTATAAGGAAAATGGCGCGCCACGTCCAGCCACACCACAGCGCACTTATCAGAATGCAGCTATAATACCGTATTTTGACAAACAATGTCAGATTTTTGCAATGCATCCTGCGGCTGCAACTGGACACAGTCTGATATGCACCGTATCAATGCAAACAGGTGCATTGCGTTTATCGGTAATGCTTAAACCTGCTTCTAATGATCAATTTGAATACCAAAATGCTCTATCCACGGGCAAGTTCTGAACCCGCCCGTTAAACCGGATAATAATTGACGTGACCGAACAACCTGCCACCCAGAAAAAAAAGAACGATACGATTGCCGCACAGATCAGCAAAATTCTGTCGCAACGCATCATTGCGGGTGAGTTGGAACCGGGTGCAAAACTGCGTCAGGATCATATTGCGGATGAATTCGGCACCAGCCATGTGCCGGTGCGTGAAGCTTTCCGCCGCCTGGAAGCGCAAGGTCTTGCCGTTTCCGAGCCGCGCCGTGGTGTACGTGTCGCTTCTTTCTCTCTCGCAGAAATCCGTGAAGTTGCGGAAATGCGTGCGGCTTTGGAAGTGCTTGCCCTGCGTCATGCAGCACCACACCTGACCCGCGCCATTCTGGATGAGGCAGAAGAAGCCACCCATGCCGGTGATAATTCCCGCGATGTTCGCTCATGGGAAGCGGCCAACCGCAAGTTCCATCGTCTGCTGATCACCCCATGCGCCATGCCGCGTCTGCTGGCCACCATTGATGATCTGCATGATGCCAGTGCACGTTTTCTGTTCGTCTCATGGCGTGCAGAATGGGAAGCGCGTACCGATCACGATCATCTGGCTATTCTTGCCGCACTTCGTGAAGGCGATATCGAACAGGCTGCGAATATCCTGACCCGCCATGTGCAATGGATCGGACGCAAACCGGTGACCAGCCCTTCCGGCAAAGTGCGTGATGCCTTTGCTATTGTCGGCTAATTTCCGCACCTTAAAATTATCTATAAAACCCAATGAACTCTGATATTGCAGACCAGCCCTGCCAGACAGATTATTTGTACGCCAGCTGAGATGATATAATTCATTCCGGCAGCACCAAACTATAAACAATTTTCCTGCCATTCTGTCTGGCCAAGCCGCAAAAATTCACTTAATGCTTTCTGTGATAGATGCCTTGCGCAAACTATCTATAATTTCACCAGAGTGCGGCGTATCTTTTGATTTTCCTGCGTCACGTACTCTCATTTTATTTTGCCGCATTATCGTGGCCGTCAAATAACATCGTTTGACACCGAAATGCTTTAAGGAGCTTCTCATGTCTCTTGCACATGCAGTTCGCAAACCGGCTTTCAGCCCGCTCAACCTCGACAACCGCAGCGTGGCCATGAAATTGTTTGCCGTAATTTCCGGCACCATGATTCTCGCGCTTACTTCCCAGATCACTGTACCAATGCTGCCGGTGCCAATCACTCTGCAGACACTGGTTGTGCCGCTGATCGGCGCACTCTACGGCTGGCGCCTTGGCGCACTGACCGTGCTTGCATGGCTCGGTGAAGCAGCAATGGGCATGCCGGTTCTAGCAGGCGGCAACGGTACTCTGGCAGCCTTCGCAGGCCCGACAGCCGGCTACCTGTTTGCATTCCCGGTTATCGCAGCCCTCACAGGCTATCTGGCTGAACGCGGCTGGAATGGCAGCAGCTTGCCAAAAGCTTTCGTAGCCTTCCTGACAGCCAATATTCTGGCTCTGGGTCTGGGTGCTGCATGGCTGAGCCTGACAATCGGCGCTGAAAAAGCTCTAATGGTTGGCGTTGCACCATTCATCATCGGCGCGCTGATCAAATCCGCTCTCGGCGCTTCGATCCTGAAAGCATCTTTCCGTAAATAAAATTGCCCCGCAAGGCAAAATAAAAGCCCCGTTGCAGATAACTGCAACGGGGCTTTTTCATAGATATTTTACGTCAGATTATTCAGCAGATTTTCTGCGACGGCGTGCCATCATATTCAGGGTTTCGACCAGCGCCGAGAAGCCCATAGCCGCATAGATATAGCCCTTTGGTACGTGGAAGCCGAAACCGTCAGCGATCAATGTCATACCAATCATCAGCAGGAAGCCCAGCGCCAGCATAACAATTGTCGGGTTCTTACCGATAAAGCGTGACAGCGGATCAGCAGCCAGCAACATCACAGTAACAGCACCAACAACCGCGATCACCATAATAACGATCTCATCGGTCATACCAACCGCAGTAATAATACTGTCGACCGAGAACACCAGATCAAGCAACAGAATCTGCGTAATTGCAGCACCCATGCTCAGCATAGCGACTTTACCCGCACCTGCTTCAATACTGTCATGTGGATCAACCGTATGGTGAATTTCTTTGGTCGCCTTCCACACAAGAAACAGACCACCGACAATCAGAATAATATCACGCCATGAGAAGCTCTGGCCGAAGGCTTCAATCACCGGATCTTTCATCTGTACGATAATGGAAACCGTGAAAAGCAGTCCGAGACGCAGGATCAAGGCTGCACCGATACCGATACGACGCGCTTTCGCCTGCTGATGCTCAGGCAGCTTATTGGTCAGAATGGAAATAAAAATCAGATTATCAATACCGAGAACAATTTCCATGACCAGCAATGTGATCAAGGCAGCCCATCCCGCAGGACTGTTTAAAAAGCCAAAATACTCAGCGAAAAATTCCATTCAGGCGCCCTTTGCGTCGAATTATCAGATAGATTTACAAATTTTAGAGGTCACATCTCTGCGACCTCTCGAAATCTTGAGAACAGCACATGGGAAAGGATCATGCGCTTTTCAATAAAGTATCAGCCTGACATTTTATTTTTTTATGAAATATTTCGCTGCCTCTACATAAAAAACCCGCATATCTTTAAGGATATGCGGGCCTGATCATGCATTATCAATTGCCTGCAATCAGCTCCAGAAAGACGGAATAGTCTCTTCCAGCCTTGGTCCGATGCGCAGCGGTGCAACCTTTTCTGCCAGACCTGTGCGATCGGAAATTTCCACACCAACACCGCAAATAGTGGCTGGCCCGCTGGCAACCTCAAAACGCCCCTTCGGTACTTTAGAAAGAAAACGGTTCAACGGCTCTTCTTTATCCATACCCAGCGATGAATCATAATCACCGCACATACCGGCATCGGACATATAGGCCGTACCATTGGTCAAAATCTGGCAATCCGCTGTCGGCACATGCGTATGCGTACCCACAACCAGACTTGCACGGCCATCGACGAAATGGCCAAAGCACTGCTTTTCACTGGTCGCTTCTGCATGAAAATCAAAGATCACCGCATCAGCCTGCTCACCCAGCGGGCAAGCGCCCAGAATATCTTCACCGGCTTTAAACGGATCATCCAGATCGGGATGCATGAAAACGCGCCCCATAATATTGGCAACCAGAACCCGTGCACCATTCTTAGCAATATAAAGACCGGAACCTTTGCCCACAGTGCCTTTCGGGAAATTGGCCGGGCGCAGGAAGCGATCTTCACGGCGGGAAAATTCCAGCGCCTCGCGCTGATCCCAGACATGGTTGCCGGTTGTCATAACATCGGCACCGGCACGGATGGTTTCATGGAAAATATCTTCGGTAACACCAAAGCCACCGGCAGCATTCTCGCCATTGACGACCACGAAATCCAATTTCAGATCAGAAATCAAACCCGGTAATTTTTCGAAAACTGCTGTGCGGCCGGTACGGCCAACCATATCACCCAAGAAAAGAAAACGCATAGATCCTTCAAACCTGCTTCTTGTTTGTATGCATTTCCTAACGCAAAGCCGGTTTCAACTTCTGGCTCGAAAATGCTCTGATCTCCGCAATTATCACGCAACTATCCCTGTGGCGATGCCGCAATAAGTCCGGTTTCTGTCAGAATATAATCCAATGCCACATCATGTGGCTCATGCGCTATGTGATCTACCCGTTGCGCATCAAACGCAACACCTATCAGCACCGGATGCTTATTTTTCTGGTGTAAAGCGGCAATTGCGCGGTCATAATAGCCCGCACCATAGCCGATCCGGTTGCCTGCACGGTCAAAAGCCGCCAGCGGTATCAGCATAATATCGGGGTCAACAACAGGCGCGTCAGCAGGTGGCCCCATTGTACCGAAGCCGGTTTCAACCAGCACATCACCAAAAGACATGGCTCGAAATTCAATGGTCTGCGCATCCAGAATGGCAGGCACACAGAGGGTCATCCCCTGCGCTTCAAGCTCTCGCATCAACGGGCGCGGATCAATTTCCGAGCGGATCGGCCAGAAGCCGGAAATACAACTGCGCGCAGGCAGTGTTATAGTATTGAAAAAATGCGGCATAATCGCCTGTGCAACCTCCTGCCGGTAAGCGACACTCAGTGCATTGCGTTTTTCAAATACAGATTTACGTAAAGCAGCCTTGCCCGCTTTCAGATCTTCACTCTGCATAGCCACTTTTCCCCTCACAATACATCTCGCAACGGCTTTTCTGATTAAGACAGAAAAACCGGCACAAATGCAAACAGGAAGGGAAAAAGAAAAGAGCGGCGAACCACAGCGACCGATGAAGCGATTGATCCCGGGAACCTACAACGTAGGTGGGTGCCATATGAAGAAGCCCTCGAGCCTCCTCAGGGACAGCTCCCTTAGAGATCAATAAGGCCCCGGGGATGTAACCTTCTGTCGAGAAGAGCAGTAAGCCTGTTTATATTATAGGGATTTCAAAGGGATTGCGCCAGAGGTCATTGCACAATGCTCAAATTTTTTTGCATCAATAATGATAATAAAATCAAGATATCCGCTCAATTGCCACGCGGAGCAATCTTACGCGCCAGTCCTTCGATCTGCTGGGCAGCGCGGGCCACGGCCTCTGTCAGTGCGCTGTCGCTTTTATCGGCGCGTGATAATGCATCATCACGGGAGCGGCGCAGCGTTTCCGCTTCATTTTCCAGTCCCTGCATGCGCTTCTGCAGCTCAACCAGCTCATCCATCACCATAATACCGGCCATCACCGTCAGACGCTGATCACCGATTTCACCGAAGGAACCTTTGAGATGCATGACATATTGATCAAGACGGTCTGCAAGACCGGAGAGATGCTCTTCCTGTCCTTCGTCACAGGCCATACGATAGGCTTTGCCATCGATCGTCACTGTTACTGTAGCCATGGAACCTCCGTATCGCCGTTTCTTGTTATTTTGCCTCACGCAGGCTGTAGAACAATAAATAGCCGCTAAATTTTGTCAGACAAGCGTCTCAGCAATCTCAACGATCCAAAACTGTGCGGATTGTTTCCATTGCTGTCACCAGTCGCCGCGATACTTCACGATTGGCTGTCTCCAGCCGCTCTGCCCGCGCCTCAGACAAATCAAGCTCCTGCGCCAATTTGGAACGGTCAGCATTCATGCGCTGCACTTCCTCTTCGGCCTCCGAAAAGTCGCCCTCTTTCTCAAGCCGTAGTTCAACAGCCTGTTCAAGAGTTGTCATTGCTTTTTCCAGTTGTTCGATTGCCTGTCTGAGCGTAATTTCCGAAGCCATATTGTTTCCCTTTGCCGATAACGGCTTCTTTTGAAAATAAGGCCGAATCGTCATGCCGGAAGCGGCAGATTTTGCATCACTTTAATAAGCACAATGCTGTGAAGCAACAAATGTCACACAAAGCCGTTAACTCATACACGATAATCCACACAGGCTCAGAGAGGTATTTGCCGCAACTTAACCGTTTTAAGAGCGCACACTGTGTCGCATGCAGGCCGGAAAGGCTTTGATATGCGTGCAGAATGCCAGCGCTTTGTTGACTCTCTTCATGCAAATGTTATGTGTCGCCAACCCTTGCAGACGAGGCGTTTTTACCCTTTTACTGCAAGTTATGGTCTAATGCTCACAAATCTGCTGATGTCTGAAGCTAAAAGCAACTTCAACACATGAGCAGGCACCACAGGAAAGACAGCCGAAACCATGAGTAATTCCGATAAACAGAACCAGATGGCCAACGCGATCCGCTTCCTGTCCGTGGACGCAGTAGAAAAAGCAAATTCGGGCCATCCGGGCCTGCCAATGGGCGCAGCTGATATTGCGACCACTCTTTATACCCGTTTCATGTCCCATGATCCGCAGAACACCACATGGCCTGACCGCGACCGTTTTGTCCTGTCCGCAGGTCACGGCTCGATGTTGCTGTATTCCCTGATGTATCTGACCGGTTATGAAGACATCTCCCTTGATGAAATCAAAAACTTCCGTCAGCTCGGCGCCCGTACTGCCGGTCATCCGGAATATGGTCATGCAGCCGGTATCGAAACCACAACCGGCCCGCTCGGTCAGGGTATTGCCAACGGCGTTGGCATGGCACTGGCAGAACGCATTCTGAATGCTGAATTCGGCGATGATCTCGTCAACCACCACACCTATGTTCTGGTTGGTGACGGCTGTCTTATGGAAGGTATCAGCCAGGAAGCAATTTCCATGGCCGGTCACCTCAAACTGAACCGCCTGATCGTTCTCTGGGATGACAACAACATCTCCATCGACGGCCCGATCTCGCTGACCGACTCGACCAACCAGTGCGCACGCTTTGAAGCATCCGGCTGGAACACCGTCAAAGTCGACGGCCACGATCAGGATGCGATTGCAAAAGCAATTGAATTCGCCAAAGCTTCTGACAAGCCAACCATGATCGCCTGCAAAACCACCATTGGTTTTGGCTCGCCGAACAAAGCCGGCAGCAGCAAAGCACACGGTTCGCCGCTTGGCGCAGAAGAAATTGCAGCAACCCGCAAAGCTCTCGGCTGGGAAGCTGAACCATTTGTTGTCCCGCAGGATGTTCTCGACGCATGGCGTCTGGCCGGTCTGAACGGTGCCAAGAAGCGCGTTGAGTGGGAAAAGCGTCTCGCTGCTGCTGATGCATCCGTACGTGCAGAGTTTGAACGCCGTATGCGCGGCGATCTGCCAGGCGGTTTTGATCAGGCAATCATCGACTATAAGAAGAAGCTTTCCGAAGACAAGCCTAAGGTTGCTACCCGTAAATCTTCGGAAATGGCTCTCGAAGTTATCAACGGCGTTGTACCGGAAACCATTGGTGGTTCCGCTGACCTCACCGGTTCCAACAACACACTGACCTCACAGACCAAGCCTGTTACACCGGATAACTATCATGGCCGTTTCATCCATTACGGTATCCGTGAGCTCGGCATGTCCGCTGCAATGAACGGTATGGCGCTGCATGGCGGTGTTATCCCTTATTCCGGTACATTCCTGTGCTTTGCTGACTATGCGCGTCCGGCTATGCGTCTGTCCTCGCTGATGGGTATCCGCGTTGCTTATGTCATGACCCATGATTCCATCGGTCTCGGCGAAGATGGTCCGACCCACCAGCCGGTTGAGCATCTGGCATCGCTGCGTGCTATTCCGAACCATTTTGTGTTCCGTCCGGCTGATGCGGTTGAAACCGCTGAATGCTGGCAGATTGCACTGAATTCCACCAAGACACCATCAACGCTGGCTCTGACCCGTCAGAACCTGCCGACAGTGCGTACCCAGCATGACGACGACAACCTCTGCGCCTATGGTGCCTATGAGCTGGCCACTGCATCGGATGATGCGAAGGTCACCATTTTCGCGACCGGTTCGGAAGTTGAAATCGCGCTGAACGCGCGCACTCAGCTGGAAGCCAAAGGCATTCCGACACGCGTTGTTTCCGTTCCTTGCTTTGAGCTGTTTGAAAACCAGACAGCAGCCTATCAGAAAGCTCTGATCGGTACTGCACCGGTTCGCATTGCGGTTGAAGCTGCAATCTCCATGGGCTGGGAACGCTTCATCGGCGAAAACGGCACATTCATCGGCATGAAGGGCTTCGGCGCTTCCGGTCCGATCAATGATCTGTACAAGCATTTCGGCATCACTGCAGAAGCTGTTGTTGCTGCTGCAGAAGCCAAGCTGGCCTAATTTATCAGGACTGGACGGGTTAACTGTTCAGTCCTTTTTTCTCTCAGCCTGTAAAAACAGGCTGCAAAACATCGAACAGTTTCGGGAGTTCTAAAATGGCAGTTCGCGTCGCTATCAACGGTTTTGGTCGTATCGGCCGTAACGTCCTGCGCGCCATCATCGAATCGGGTCGTACCGATATCGAAGTTGTAGCAATCAACGATCTGGGTCCGGTTGAAACCAATGCGCATCTGCTGCGTTATGACAGCGTTCACGGCCGTTTTCCGGCTGAAGTAACCGTCAAAGGCGACAGCATTGATGTTGGCCGCGGCGCAATCAAAGTACACGCTGTGCGCAATCCTGCCGAACTGCCTTGGGCAGCTGAAGGCGTGGACATTGCTCTGGAATGCACAGGTATCTTCACTGCACGTGATAAAGCCGCTCTGCATCTGGAAGCCGGTGCCAAGCGCGTTATCGTTTCCGCTCCTGCTGACAATGCTGACCTGACTGTTGTTTACGGCGTAAACCATGACAAGCTGAGCAAAGATCATCTGGTTATTTCCAACGCCTCCTGCACCACCAACTGCCTTGCACCAGTGGCACAGGTTCTCAATGACGCAATCGGCATTGAAAAAGGCTTCATGACCACGATCCACTCCTATACCGGTGACCAGCCGACGCTGGATACCATGCACAAGGATCTGTATCGCGCCCGCGCTGCTGCCCTGTCGATGATTCCGACTTCAACCGGTGCTGCTAAAGCTGTTGGTCTGGTTCTGCCGGAACTCAAAGGCAAGCTCGACGGCGTTGCTATCCGCGTTCCAACCCCGAATGTCTCCGTTGTTGACCTGACATTCCAGGCAAAACGCGCAACATCTGTTGAAGAAATCAACAATGCAATCCGCGAAGCTGCCAATGGCCGCCTGAAAGGCATTCTTGGGTTTACCGATGAATCGCTGGTTTCCATCGACTTCAACCACAACCCGCATTCATCCGTATTCCACATGGATCAGACCAAAGTTATGGAAGGCACCATGGTGCGTATCCTGACCTGGTACGACAATGAATGGGGCTTCTCAAACCGCATGAGCGATACTGCTGTTGCGCTTGGCAAGCTGATCTAATCTGTTCTTCGTAAAACAGAATTTTAGGCCGCGTGACCGCATCGGACGCGCGGCCTTTCTGTTAAAAACGTATCCCGAAAACCGGAGAATTTTCATGAATTTCCGCACTCTCAAAGATGCCGATGTTGCATCCAAGCGCGTCCTTGTTCGCGTTGACCTGAACGTACCGATGCAGGATGGCAAAGTCTCGGATACGACCCGTATCGACCGCATCATCCCGACCATCAATGCTTTGCGTGAACGTGGCGCCAAAGTCATTCTGCTTGCGCATTTCGGCCGTCCGAAAGGCGAAGCCAAAGCCGAGTTTTCGCTGGAGCAGATCGTTCCGGCTCTGGCACATGCTGTTAAACATCATGTCGCTTTCGCTAAAGATTGCATCGGTGATGCAGCCGCTGCCGCTGTCAATGCGATGAACGACGGCGATGTTCTGCTCCTCGAAAACACCCGTTTTCACAAAGGCGAAGAAAAGAATGACGCTGATTTCGTCAAGGCACTCGCAGCCAACGGCGATATCTATGTCAATGATGCTTTCTCGGCTGCACACCGCGCCCATGCTTCAACCGAAGGTCTGGCACATATTCTGCCAGCCTATGCCGGTCTCACCATGGAAGCCGAACTGACCGCACTGGAAAAAGGCCTTGGCCAGCCGGTACGTCCGGTGATCGCCATTGTCGGTGGCGCCAAAGTTTCCACCAAGATCGATCTGCTCTCCAACCTCGTTGAAAAGGTTGATGCTCTGGTGATCGGCGGTGGTATGGCCAATACTTTCCTTGCCGCACAGGGACATGATGTCGGTAAATCGCTTTGCGAACATGATCTGGCTGATACAGCCCGTGCGATTATGGCAAAGGCTGAAAGCGCCAATTGCGCGATTATCCTGCCGGTTGATGCGGTTGTAGCCTGGCATTTCGCGGCAGATGCACCGCATCAGACCTATGGCGTGGATGCAATTCCGCATGACGGCATGATGCTGGATGTCGGCCCGCTCTCCGTTGACCGTATCAATGCAGCGATCAGCGATGCTTCCACTCTGGTCTGGAACGGCCCGCTCGGTGCTTTTGAATTGCATCCTTTTGATGCGGCAACTGTATCCGCTGCCAAACATGCAGCTGAACGCACCAAACAGGGCAAGCTGGTTTCTGTTGCCGGTGGCGGCGATACAGTTGCAGCGCTCAACCATGCTAAAGTCAGCGATGATTTCAGCTATATTTCGACCGCTGGCGGCGCTTTCCTTGAATGGATGGAAGGTAAACCGCTTCCGGGTGTCGATGTGCTGAAAAAGCAATAAGGCGCATCTAATAGTAAAAAGCCCGCTGATTTCAGCGGGCTTTTTTAATGATCACTCATTTCGGTGTCAGGCGTAACAAGCGCCCCGGAATATCATCCTCAATCACATAGACAGAACCGTCTTTGGCGACCGCCACATCGCGGATACGGTTACCCATATCATAGCGCTCGGCCTCATCTGCATCGCCATTCTCTTTGAATGCCACACGGATTAGCGCCATGGAAGCAAGCCCGCCGATCAGAGCTGATCCCTTCCAGTCTTTAAACAGCCCGCTCTCGTAAACGGCCAGCCCTGCAGGCGCGATCACCGGTGTCCAATAGATCACCGGCGGTTCAAATTCCGGTCTTGTGTCATGGTGCGGGATCGGTTCACCGCTATATTGTGTACCATTAGACACCACCGGCCAGCCATAATTGAGCCCCTGTTTAATCAGGTTCAGCTCGTCGCCGCCTTTGGGACCCATTTCATGCAACCATAATTTACCATCAGCTGCAAAAGCCAGTCCGTACGGATTGCGATGGCCGGTTGTCCATGTCAGCGCCCGCGCATTATCTGCATCCTGCCCCGCGAGGTCTGAACGCGGATTATCTTTAGGCACAGAACCATCCCGATTGAAGCGCAAAACTTTACCCAATGCCAGTTTCGGGTCTTGTGCGGTTTTCGGGTTCATGCGGTCGCCCGATGTCAGGAACAGGTATTTTCCGTCCGGCGAAAAGGCGATAATACCACCCGGCTGTCCCCATTTGCTTTTCGGCAATTGCTGCCACAACACAGTCAGATCGTCAAGCGAGGCTTTGCCATCCTTTTCGCTCAATTTTGCCCGTGCCAAAGTAAGCGAGCTAAGAACATCTTTGCCGCTGCGCTCCGGTTCCGCATAGGTAAAATAAACCAGCTTGTCAGTGGAAAAATCCGGCGAGGCGGCAATATCCAGCAAACCGTTTTGACCTTCAAAAGACACAGGCGGCACATTGCTGACTTCGGTCTTTTTGCCCTTCTGATCCGTCAGGAAAATATGACCGGCTTTTTCCGTTACCAGCAGGCGCTGATCAGGCAAAAAAGCAATTGCCCAAGGCGTATTGAAGGCGGCAATTTCCTGAACTTTAAACGGGTTCTCTGCCACAGCGTCTCGCCCGCCCGCATTGATACTTTGCGCCCGAGACAGCGACGGATTTAAAACACTTCCCGCCAGTCCAAGCACAAATAAACTGCGTAAAACCGCCTGTTTTATAGTGGTTTTTGTCACTTGTCCGTTCAGCACGCTCTTGCCCCTTTGCCTGCTTTCAGCCGATGCCCGTATCAAACGCAATCAGTCCGCTGTTGACAAGTCTTAAACACACTCAATTTATCCGGCAATTTTAACCAGCTTTAAGAAAACTTGTCCGCTCTAAATCGGTTAAAATTATTTCAATCGTTTCAGATACAGAGCCTAGTATTTGTTTTATCAGGCACATCTGCTATCGGCTGGGTACCAAATTCTAACGCCCTTCTTTATACGGAGTTTTTTATGAGCGAACGTCTCGAAGATATTGCAATTGCCATGGTAGCAAAAGGCAAAGGCATTCTTGCCGCCGATGAAAGCTCCGGCACAATTAAGAAGCGTTTCGACAGCATCAATCTGACTTCAACAGAAGATGCACGCCGCGATTACCGCGAAATGCTGTTCCGCGCAGATGATGCGATGAAGAACTACATCTCCGGTGTTATTCTCTATGATGAAACCCTGCGCCAGAGCGCCCGTGACGGTACGCGTCTTGCAGACCTCATCAAAGCAGCCGGTTCGATCCCTGGTATCAAGGTTGATGCCGGTGCCAAGAACCTCGCAGGCTTCAACGGCGAAACCATCACTGAAGGCCTTGACGGCCTGCGTGAGCGCCTGAATGAATATTACGAACTCGGCGCACGTTTTGCTAAATGGCGCGGCGTTGTAGCAATCTCCGATACTCTGCCAACATGGGGCGCAGTTCGTCAGAATGCACAGGCACTGGCTCGCTATGCAGCTCTGTGTCAGGAAGCCGGCATTGTGCCAATCGTTGAGCCGGAAATCCTGATGGACGGCGTACCGGGCGACCATTCGATTGAACGCTGCTATGAAGTGACCGATCTGGTTCTGAAAACCGTTTTCAACGAACTTTATGATGCCCGCGTTAAGCTCGAAGGCATGATCCTCAAGCCAAACATGGTTATCGATGGTAAGAATGCTCGTAAGGCTTCCGTTGAACAGGTTGCTGAACTGACAGTTCGGGTTCTCAAAGCCAATGTTCCTTCGTCCGTTCCTGGCATTGCATTCCTCTCCGGCGGTCAGTCGGATGTGGAAGCAACTGCACATCTCTCCGCAATGAATGCCGGTTATGATATGCCTTGGAACCTGACCTTCTCCTACGGCCGCGCTCTGCAGGCTGCTGCCATCAAGGCATGGGGTGGTAAAGATGAAAACGTTCCTGCAGCACAGGCTGCCTTCACCCACCGCGCCCGCATGAACGGCCTTGCCGCGACCGGTGCATGGACTGAAGCACAGGAAAAGAATGCTTAATCAGCATATCTGTTAAATTTAAAAAGCCCGCGTTTATCGCGGGCTTTTTTATATCTGCATTTTAGTAACCGGTATGCGCCTGCAACAAGACAGTCAGCATCATCACGGCAATTGCCGTAACTGCGATTTTCCAAAAATCACTGCGCCGTTTTAAACCCGGTAATCCCAATGGTTTAAGCAAATGCAATCCCATCAGGATCAGCAATAATACCGGTGCTATTTTTGCCATTACGCAGCCCCTGATCTGTTATTCACCCTGCATTGAGCAATCTCATTCCTCAACATCTGCCCCCTCTTTAGTCGAATGGACGCAGCCTGAACAGTATGGATTAATACTTCCTCAGGAGACCGCGCAGTCAGCCTTTTTCTATAACGAGCAAAAAGCCGGAGAAAACTGCCCTGCGCCGAGGAGATACAGGTGTGCTTTCAACAAAGCATGTTTGTATAAAATGGGAGGAATACATGACTTCGGCTTATCCCGAAATTTATCAGGCATGGAAAAATGATCCCCAAACTTTCTGGGGCAAAGCATCCGCACTCATCGACTGGTATAAACCGGCCACACAAATCTTCGATCCTGCGCAAGGCCCATACGGCCGGTGGTTTGCAGATGCTGAATGCAACACCTGCTACAATATGCTCGACCGCCATGTAGAAGCCGGTCGTGGTGATGTTCCGGCTATTTTCTATGACAGCCCCGTCAGCGGTCAAAAAAACCGTTTCACCTATGCGGAAACCCTTGAACAGGTCATGCGTCTCAGCGCGGTGATGCAGGATTTCGGTATTCAAAAAGGTGACCGCGTTCTGATTTATATGCCGATGGTGCCTCAGGCATTGTTTGCCATGATGGCCTGTGCCCGACTTGGTGCAATTCATTCTGTGGTTTTTGGCGGCTTCTCCGCTGACGAGCTGGCAGCACGTATTGATGATGCCACCCCTGCCCTGATTATTGCCAGCTCCTGTGGTTTGGAAGCCAATAAGATAGTCAGCTATAAACCGCTGCTTGATAAGGCTATTGCCACCGCGAAACATCAGGTAAAGCATTGTCTGATCCATCAGCGCGAACAATGTGTATGCGAGTTAATCGCGGGTCGTGATCATGATTTTGCAGAGCTTTGCGAACAGGCAGCAGGACGCGACATACCTTGCACACCGGTAAAAGCCACTGATCCGCTCTATATTCTCTATACCTCCGGCACGACCGGCAAACCCAAAGGCGTTGTGCGCGATAATGGCGGCTATATGGTTGCGCTTGCATGGTCGATGGGCGCACTTTATGACATCCATCCCGGCGATATTTTCTGGACAGCATCCGATATCGGCTGGGTCGTCGGCCATTCCTATATTGTCTATGCCCCGTTGCTGATCGGCGCCACAACAGTGCTATTTGAGGGCAAACCGGTCGGCACACCCGATGCCGGTACATTCTGGCGCGTTGTTGCCGATCACAAGGTCAAAGTGCTGTTCACCGCTCCAACTGCGCTACGTGCGATCAAACGCGAAGACCCCGAAGGCAAACTCCTGCATCAATATGATCTCTCCAGCCTTGAAGCACTCTATCTCGCCGGAGAGCGTGCAGATCCGAATACACTGGAATGGGCCGAACAGATGCTCAACCGTCCGGTGATCGACCATTGGTGGCAAACTGAAACCGGCTGGCCGATTGCAGGTAATCCGCGTGGCCTTGGTGTGCTGCCGGTCAAACACGGCTCTACGTGCGTGCCGATGCCAGGCTATGATGTGCAGGTGCTGGATGATGCAGGCCATCCGGCAAAAACCGGCGAGCTCGGCAATATCGTGATCAAGCTCCCGATGCCACCCGGTTGCCTCCCGACTTTATGGCAGGCCGACCAGCGATTCCATGAAGCCTATCTTGATGAATTCAAAGGCTATTATAAATCCGCTGATGCCGGTTACATGGATGAAGACGGCTATATTTTCATCATGAGCCGTACGGATGATATCATCAATGTGGCAGGGCATCGCCTGTCCACCGGCTCAATGGAAGAGGTCATTGCCGGTCACCCACAGGTGGCGGAATGTGCAGTGATCGGCATTGCCGATAAGCTCAAAGGACAAATCCCTTGCGGTTTTATCGTACTCAAAGCAGGCGTGACTCAACCTCATAGTGAGATTGAATCCGAATGTGTGGAACGGGTACGCGATCAGATCGGCCCTGTAGCGGCACTGCGTACCGTTTTGACTATTCACAAATTACCGAAAACCCGCTCCGGCAAAATTCTGCGCTCCACCATGCAGAAAATCGCCGATCATGAACCGTGGAAAATGCCCGCAACGATTGAAGACCCGCTGACACTGGATGAAATCCGTGACTGCCTTCATCAACGCGGTATCGGCACTTGCTCTGAGGCAACAAAGCCTGCAGCCTGATAATCATCAGACACAAAAAAGCCGCCGGAGATTATCCGGCGGCTTTTTACAATCTTAAATCAGACTGATCTTACAGATCGTCTTCTTCGTCTTCCGGTGCGCTCTTCATGGAAGAGAGCTTAGCGAAAACTTTATCCGCATCCAGCTCATCCGAATCATCCGGCTGGTTAAAGTCCAGATTTTCAGTTGCGGATGCCGGCAGCAATGTATCACCGGATTCCGGTTCAATCGGACGGTTGCGTGCTGCACGATCGACTTCGATGTCCAGATCAATCTGCGAGCAGAGACCCAATGTCACCGGATCCATTGGCTGAAGATTAGCCGAGTTCCAATGCGTACGGTCACGAATTTGTTCAATGGTCGACTTGGTGGTGCCGACAAGACGCGAAATCTGCGCATCTTTCAGTTCCGGATGGTTACGCACCATCCAGAGGATCGCGTTCGGACGATCCTGACGCTTGGACAAAGGCGTATAGCGCGGACCCTTACGTTTGGCTTCCGGTACACGCACTTTTGGCTCGGACAGTTTCAAACGGTAATTAATGTCTTTTTCTGCACGTGCAATTTCTTCACGGGACAGCTGACCGGTAATAACCGGATCAAGACCTTTAATACCCTGTGCAGCTTCACCATCCGCAATTGCTTTCACTTCAAGCACATGCAGTTTGCAGAATGTTGCAATCTGGTCAAAAGACAGAGCAGTATTATCGACAAGCCATACGGCTGTTGCCTTAGGCATAAGAAGCTGAGTGGCCATAAGATATAATCCTCTCGTTCGCCCGCTCCGGTAGCGCGGGACGTGGGGTAAACCACAATTTCCGGGAATTCGTTCCCTCTATAACCAAATTTTGCACGATGAGCAAGAAAACCCTGCACAGGAATTCAGCGCATTTGCACTTCGTCACTCCCGTTTGTCAGGAGATTTTGGCTATGACGTGCCGAAAATAGTGTTTTTCGAGTACCGGAGCGGAATGTACTATTGAGCATTTCCAGCAAAAGTGCAGAGCGGTTTTGCGTAGGACAATGCGCCGGAACAAATAATAGAGCGGTTCCAACGATTCTCTTTAAAACGGAACCGTTCTGGTACATGAGCACCGGACGCACAGAAAAATGCCATTTGCAGGCCGCCAGAGACAAAATATCAAGCGACATCAAGTACAATTTTGCCGATATGATTGCCCTCTTCCATCCGTTCATGGGCACGCCAGGCATCTTTCAAAGGATAAATCATATCCATCACTGGTGTGATGGTACGACTGGCGAGCAGCGGCCAGACCTTTGATTCTAATTCAGTTGCAATCTGCGCTTTGAACGCAATATCGCGTGCACGCAATGTCGAACCCGTATGGGTCAGACGCTTGGTCATCAGCTTGGCAAAATTGGCCTTTGCCTTGGCACCACCAAGAAATGCAATCTGAACAATCCGGCCTTCTACCGCCGCTGCATCATAGTTACGGTCAACATAATCACCACCAACCATATCGAGAATAACATCCGCGCCCTTGTTATTGGTCGCAGCTTTAACTTGCTCGACAAAGTCCTGCTCACGATAATTAATGGCAACATCGGCACCGATTTTCAGGCAAGCGGAGCATTTTTCAGCAGAACCGGCAGTGATAATCACTTTAGCGCCCAGTGCCTTACCAAGCTGGATAGCCGTCGTCCCGATACCGGAACTGCCGCCATGAATCAGCAAAGTCTCACCGGCCTGTAATTGGCCGCGCTGCACCACATTGTGCCAGACAGTGAATAATGTTTCCGGCAGAGCAGCGGCTTCCACATAGCCATAGCCCGATGGCAGCGGCAGGGCATTGCCTTCATAAACAGTAACATATTCCGCATAGCCACCACCGGCCAGCAGTGCAGTAACCGCATCACCGACCTTGTAGCGCTCAACACCTTCACCAACCACCACGACATCACCGGCCACTTCCAGCCCTGGCAAATCGGAAGCACCGGCAGGCGGCGGATAATGTCCCTGTCTTTGCAAGACATCCGGACGGTTCACACCGGCCGCTTTCACGCGGATCAGAATTTCGCCTTTCGCCGGATGCGGTACTGAGCGTTTTACAGGTTTCAGCACCGATGGCGCACCGGCCTGTTCAATTGCAATTGCCATCATCTGGGAAGCAAGTTCTGTTGTCATATCCGCTCCTTAAATTCTCTGATCCGTGATCTAGCCATATTTTACTGAAAAGATGCAATGTATAAAAATCTATATCGCTAATAATGCGGGTTTATGAGATGCTGAAAACTTATGTGGCATATCTGCTCCTTATTTAAAGGCCGATATGACACGAATATTGCGAACCATATTGAAAGCTGCCGTGAATTGGCTGCAGCGGGAAGTGAGGAAAACGCCATGTTCTTTGATGATAATGCGCAGGAGACAACAACCTATAATCACCATATTGGTGAGGATGTTACCCTGCTTTCAGCTGCGGAAATCGACAATCGCATTGCCATGCTTAAAGCGGAGATCCGCCGGTTGGAAACCGACCGCAATGACAGGAATCTCAGTCGCGCAGCCGCTGAAGCACTGTTTCGCTTGTAGGCTCAAGCTATTTCCGGATGCACCATAGTTTCAGAACCTCTGCTTAAACAGGCAGAGGTTCTTTTTATTTTACCTGACACAATATCTCATCAATACAGAGCCTTGCACTCTTTCCAACGATAGGTCAGCATGGCTGTACTCAATCTGCCTGATGCGGCGATTTCGTCTTGCAGTTTCAGGCGAACAGGTTTCAAGATCAGAAACGATCAAACAACCTGCGATGAAATAAAGGATTCTGCGTGTTCCGTTCCTATGTCCAGATTTTCGCATTACTGTTAGGCACCGCTTTTCTGCTGATCGGCTCCGGCTTGCACGGGCTTTTATTGCCTTTGCGCGGCAATGCAGAAGGCTTCTCTGTTACAGCACTGGGTCTGATCGGGACAACATGGGCAGGCGGTTTTGTTGCAGGTTGTATTTTTGCGCCGCGTCTGGTGCGGCGTGCAGGCCATGTACGGGCTTTCGGATTCTTCGCCTCGACTGCGGCCATTGTTGTTCTGCTCACCGGTCTGATGGTCGACGCCACAATCTGGGTCTTCCTGCGGGCAATCACCGGCTTTGCAATGGCCGGTATTTTCATGGTCATTGAAAGCTGGCTCAATGAAAAAGCCACCAATGAAACACGCGGTAAAATTTTCGGCCTCTATATGATGGTCAACTACGGGGCAGTGATGACCGGCCAGATGCTGGTGATCACCGGCGATGTCGAAGGCAGTTCGCTTTTTATGATCGCTGCAATTTTCTTCTGCCTCGCACTGTTACCAACCGCTGCCTCCAAGGCTTCATCACCACGCCCGCTGACCGAAGTGCAGCTTGATCTCAAAAAGCTCTATGCGAACTCACCGGTTGCTTTTGTCAGCGTTATCCTTATCGGCATTGCCAATGGTGCATGGGGTACGCTCGGTGCGGTTTTCGGCTCGATGAGCGGCATTGATAAAACCACAATTGCGCTGATGGTCAGCTTCACCATTGCGGGCGGTGCACTGATGCAGATTCCTGTCGGACGCTTTTCTGACCGTATCGACCGCCGCTATGTCATGGCTAGTGTCGCCGGTTCTGCCGCCCTGATCGGCTTTCTGATTTTCGCTATCGCACCAAACAACGGCACACTCATACTGGTCATGACCGCACTTTACGGCTCGCTTGCTTATGCGATCTATCCTGTGGCAGTCGCTCATGCCAATGACCATGCAACACCTGAGACTTTCGTCAAGGTTTCCGGCGGCTTACTGCTACTGTATGGTTTCGGCACTATGCTCGGCCCGCTGATTGCAGCAGAAACAATGAACACTCTGTGGCCTTCAGCGCTGTTTCTGGTCACGGCCCTATCACATCTGACCATTGCCGGTTACGCCATGCTGCGCTCGCGCAAACGCGCATCACCTTTGCCATCGGAAAAAGAACAGTTCCAGAGCATGGCAGCTGAACGTCCGGCAACGCAGGAAAGTGTGTTGCTTGATCCGCGCTCGGAAGCTGCACAAGAAGAAAAAAACACCGCTGAATCTGATCCGGTTAAAGCCGAAGCCTGAAGCTTTAACCGGCAACTTTCAAAACGCGTTTAACGACCGCCTTTACGCGCATTCAAGGCTGTTTTCATCAGCCTTTGAAAGGTCGGGCACGCCATATGCGTCTCTGCCGGACATTCCGCAACATGACGCAACGCCTTACTGAGTGTCGTCAGCTGACGTATCTGCATATCCAGTTGATCTGCCTTTTGGTGCAAAGTCGGTCGCGGTAAATCTGCAGTGCCGTCTTTACCAAACATGCCCTTCATCTCTGCCAAGGTAAAGCCAGCCATTTTTCCTAATGAAATCAGTGCAAGCTGTTGCAATACCTCCGGGGTATATTGGCGCCGTAATCCATGACGACTGAAGGATGCAATCAGACCGATTTCCTCATAATAACGCAATGCGGAAGGTGGTATCCCGCTGCGTTGTACCAGCTCTCCAATATCAAGTAACTTCATGCTTGACCTCAAGTTGACTTTAAGTGGCAAATTAACAGCGACTCAAAATTCCGACAAGAGGAAATGTTGTGAATTCCACCCTCCCGCTTCCATCAACGCGTCTGGCAGTCGTCGCACTCTCCGGCGCAATCCTGCTTGCCTCCATGGCCGTCAGCATTACATCTGTTGCACTCCCTGCACTCAGTCATAGCTTCAATGTTCCGATTGCTGCCGTACAATGGGTTGTGCTGATCTATCTTTTATCAGTAACCATTTCGATTGTGCTTGCAGGTCGCTGTGCCGATCTGTTCGGCCAGCGTTTTATTCTGCTGTGCGGCCTGACAATCTTTACCGCCAGCTCCCTGTTCTGTGCCATAGCACCAAACCTCACAACACTCATCATAGCCCGCGCAATACAAGGCATCGGCGGTGCAATCCTGATGGCCTTGCCGATCTCGGTGATACGGGGAATGGTCTCCGGTGAGCGCACAGGCTCGGCTATGGGCTTACTTGCCTCTATGTCCGCAGTAGGCACCGCTCTTGGCCCTGCCCTTGGTGGTCTGCTGATCGCCGGTTTTGGCTGGCGCTCCGCTTTCGTCCTGCTCACAATTTGCGGATCGATATTATTCGTCATGGCCATCAGAGCGATACCGGCCTCTGCACCGGCGCATAAAACCAGCCATAAACTGGATTTATCAGGCGTATTCTTACTCGCTATCGTACTGTTTCTTTATGCATTGATATCCAGCGGACAACAAAATGTCCTAGGTTTGAGGCTACCGCTCATTATCCCCGCCATACTGCTGATGCTCATACTGTTTATTATCGTTGAAGTGAAATCGCCGTCACCGCTGGTACCCTTACAGGTTTTACGCAACCCTGCTATCAGCGCTTCTCTGATAACCAACTGGCTGATCAGCTCGGTGATGATGGCTATGTTAGTGGTTGGCCCGCTCTATTTGTCATTCGGGCTGCTATTGGGAGAAGCGCAAACGGGACTTATTGTTGCCGTGGGACCGGTCGTTGCAGCTTTAGCAGGTATTCCCGCTGGCTGTTTTACAGACCGGTTCGGTGTAAAGCATATCCTTACAGCCGGTCTGGCTGCCATGAGCATGGCACTCATCTGCATGGCTTATCTGCCGGTACAGATCGGAATTACCGGCTATATTTTATCATTAGTCATGCTGACACCCTGCTTTCAGTTATTTCTAACTGCCAACAACACAGCTATCATGAACGCTGCTCCGGAACATCAACGTGGTATTGTATCAGGCTTAATGGGATTATCGCGCAACTTAGGCTTTATGACCGGCGCATCTGTCATGGCGACAATATTTATTACAGCACTCGGGCAGGAAGATCTGGTTCATGCTACAGTTAATTCTGTCAGTTCCGCTTTTACTGTCACTTTACTGACAGCTGCGGGAATGGCACTGATTTCGCTGATCATTACGCTCGTCAGCCTCAAAAAATAGACAGTCTGAAATACTAAAAATATTCCGGTGCGGGCCTGATATCCGGCCTGCACCTCATCGCTCAGAGCCTGCCCTACCGGCGGTTCTGTAGTGAACTGATTTCACAGTTCTCGTGCTTAATGTCGGGTGACCTGAGTTTTAAGCTTTTCAATCTGTTCCTTCAGATGAAGCTTTCTTCG
The DNA here is from genome assembly GCA_021733665.1 of Bacillus subtilis. Classification (GTDB taxonomy): domain Bacteria; phylum Pseudomonadota; class Alphaproteobacteria; order Rhizobiales; family Rhizobiaceae; genus Pseudochrobactrum. The sequence goes on along the minus strand of JAHREI010000006.1, from coordinate 117,836 downwards.
TTTGAGATCGGCGATCGTCAGCGTATCGATAGCTGGCAATGCTGCGGCGTCGGAAATTTCTTTTTCCAGTGCATCATGCTTCTTTTCCAGCGAGGCAAGATGGGATTCAAGTGCCATTATTGCTTCTCCTATATATATTACGCATCACTATCATCTTGTCAGCAAATCCAGCGTCCTGATGGTTTCGTCTGTCTTTACGACCCCCTCAGCGTTCAACCAGACTATGACAAAACAATGACAGTTTTGCATGAGATTTCATTAATGTCGAATTCATAATTGGCACATTTCAACTTTGCCAAATTTGTGCTAGGGCAAAGCTGAAAAAGAGACGGATTATACTAACTTGCAGTACTCTGATAAAAACCATGTCCTGTATCAGCACATGGCAGATACGGGATTTTGCAGTTATAATCTTCCGCGCAGACAAGATCAGATGGAATATGCCATGGCCGATCAGGAACAAGCCGAAATTCGCCTCTCCGTTGCACGGTTGCGTCAGGAACACACGGATTTTGACCTTGCCATCAATGCCATGATGCAGACCGGCTGTGATCAGCTCAGCATCCAGCGCATGAAAAAGAAAAAGCTCGCGGTCAAAGACCAGCTGAGCAAGCTGGAAGATAAGATCATTCCGGATATCATTGCCTGACAAGGCTTAAAACCGGCACTCCTGATATCATCGCAAATATATATCGCAGACTTTTCACAAAGCCTGCCCGCCTTCTGTTTTTCAACCCTCGCAGCTGACAGGACATTTCATGGCAGATAACACTCCAACTTCCCCGAAAGTCGCCATCATTATGGGCAGCCAGTCCGACTGGCCGACCATGCGCAATGCGGCACAAGTTCTGGATGCGCTGGGGGTTGCTTATGATGCCCGTATTATTTCAGCCCACCGCACACCGGACCGCATGGTAGACTTTGCCAAAACCGCACGCGATCAGGGCTTTCATGTGATTATCGCCGGTGCAGGCGGTGCTGCCCATCTGCCGGGCATGGTCGCTTCCATGACCCCGCTGCCGGTCTTTGGTGTGCCGGTACAATCCAAGGCACTGTCAGGTCAGGATTCCCTGTTATCCATCGTGCAGATGCCTGCGGGTATTCCTGTCGGCACGCTGGCAATCGGCAATGCCGGTGCCAGCAATGCTGCCCTGCTCGCTACTGCCGTTCTGGCACTGCATGACAAGCCGCTGGCAGACCGTCTGGATGCACACCGCCAAAAACAAACTGACGCTGTGGCGCCCGCCCCGAAAGATGAGGTCTGAACCATGTTGCAAGCAGGATCAACAATCGGAATTATCGGCGGCGGTCAGCTTGGCCGTATGCTGGCCATGGCCGCAGCACGCCTGAGCTTCAAAACCATCATTCTGGAGCCACAGGCTGATTGCCCTGCCGCGCAAGTGGCCAATCGCCAAATCATCGCCGCCTATGATGACCGCGCAGCATTGCTGGAACTGGCAGAAGCCTGCGATGTCATCACCTATGAGTTTGAAAATGTGCCGGTAGAAGCCGCACAGTTTCTGGCAACAAAAACCGTTGTTTCGCCGCCACCTCTGGCGCTAGAAATCTCACAGGATCGCGTTGCTGAAAAGCAGTTCCTCAATGAAAGCGACATTGCTACCGCGCCTTGGCGCGTGGTCGATGATGTAGAGGATCTGATCGCAGCACTTGGTGCTCTGGGTGAGCGCGGCATTCTGAAAACCCGCCGTTTCGGTTATGACGGCAAAGGTCAGGTGCGCCTCAACAGTCTCGATAACGAAGCTGCGGCGCAAGCGATTGCGGCAATCAAGAATGCACCCGCTATTCTCGAAGGTTTTGTGGAATTTACCCGCGAAGTTTCCGTGATCGCAGCACGTGACAAAGCCGGTAATGTCCGTATTTATGACATTGCTGAAAATGTCCATAAAGACGGTATTCTCGACACATCAACCATCCCTGCCGAAATCAGCACCGACACCGCTGTTGCTTGTGCACGCGCTACCTATAATTTGTTGCACGCGCTGGATTATGTCGGCGTATTGGGCTTCGAGTTTTTCGTTCTGCCGGACGGCTCTGTTGTCGCCAATGAATTTGCACCGCGCGTGCATAATTCCGGTCACTGGACGGAAGCTGCCTGTGCGGTCTCGCAGTTTGAGCAGCATATTCGTGCCGTTGCAGGTCTGCCGCTCGGCGATCCGAAACGCCATAGCGACTGCGTGATGGAAAACCTGATCGGCGATGATGTGCTCAAAGTTCCAGCGATTCTGGCAGAATCGGATGCAGTGCTGCATCTCTATGGCAAGGCAGAGGCACGTCCGGGGCGCAAGATGGGGCATGTCACACGCATTAAAAGCGGAAAATAACACGGTTTCATGGGTTCTTTGCGCATCAGCAGTTGACAATTGGCCCATTCATTGACTATTTCACCTCAACCATTCAAACGTGCTCTTTGGCTCGCTCTGAAACATGCTCGCGAAAGCGGGAACCGTTTTTGGGAACAAGGCATGTGTAGAAACAAAGAGCTGGAACGAGCGCGCGTTTCTAATGAAATGAGACACGTTCCAGGAATACGCCCTTTCAGGGCCAAACACATTGGTGAGTAACATGAAGATCAAGAATTCGCTTAAAGCGCTCAAAGGCCGTCATCGTGACTGCCAGCTGGTTCGTCGTAAGGGCCGCGTATACATCATCAACAAAACTGCTCCTCGCTTTAAAGCTCGTCAGGGCTAATAAGCTGAGAGAAACAGCTTTAATGTTGTTTCAGACAGTCAGTTGTAAGAGTTTTAACAGCGCCGGTATTAATTTACCGGCGCTGTTTTTATGCCTTTAATCAGCCGGTTTCTGCTTTATGATAGCACTATGATGAAAACACGCAGTCCCCTCGCCGGTTCCCTGATCGCAACCCTGTTAATTACAGGAGCGGCGGGTTTTGCTATGGCTGAGGATATCAGTGCTACGACCAAGACCGCGCCGCAAGTGCAGCCTATGCCACCGGCTGTGACAATACCCGATGCGGCGAAAACCGCACCGATCAGCACGACTGCACCTAAGGCCAAAGAGAAGCCGAAAAACCCTGACGTGGAAACCGGCGGATCGCTTACCGAAACGCGCCGGAAAGAACAGGATCAGCTTTTCACAGATTTGCGCAAGGCTTCAACACCGGAGAAATCCCATGCTATTGCCAGCCGATTGCGTCAGAACTTTGTACGCACCGGCAGCGACAGTCTTGATCTGATGCTCCGTTGGGCTGAAACAGCGCTCAATCAATCACGAGAGGCCGAAGCACAGGATTATATCGCCGAGGTCATGGCGCAGCGTCCTGACAATGCAACCGTATGGCAGCTACGCGCACGCCTGCATCTGCGCCGTAATGAACTGGCACCGGCATTGCGCGATATCCGGCAGGCGATGATTTTAGAACCACGCAATTTCGACGTGCTCATCAATTATGCAACCTTGCTGCGGGAGACCGGCAACCGCAAAGGCGCACTGCGGCTCTACCATCAGGCTTTGAGCGTTTATCCGATGATGAAAGAAGCGCAGGATGAAATGCTGAAGCTGACCGAAGCTGACAGCGATACAGCACTCTGATACAACATACAAAAAAGCCCGCTGTGACCAGCGGGCTTTTTAATTTCATCTGATATGCGGTCAGATCCCAGTCAGACCATCCATACCGATATAGGCAATACGCAGCATATTGGTATTGCCAGGTGTTCTGAGCGGCACACCAACAGTAATGATCACGCGATCACCTGGTTTGGCGAACTCTTCCTTGTAGGCAATGTTACAGGCGCGATTGACCACATCATCCAGATCATGTGCATCTTCAGTGACGACGCAATGCAATCCCCATACAAGCGACAGGCGGCGCGCAGTCTCTACAACCGGCGACAGGGCAATGATCGGCGTCAGCGGGCGCTCACGCGACGCTCTGAGGCCAGTCGTGCCCGAAGAAGTATAGCAGATGATAGCCGAGAGGTTCAGCGTGGTGGCAATCTGGCGGGCTGCGAGTGATACCGCATCCGCACCGGTTGCTTCCGGTTCTGAACGCTGATTATTAACGATCGACGGATAGTTCGGATCGCGCTCCACTTTTTCAGCAATACGCGCCATAGTCGCAACCGCTTCCACCGGATAATCACCGGCAGCCGATTCCGCAGACAGCATCACCGCATCCGCACCGTCAAATACGGCTGTCGCCACGTCGGAGACTTCCGCACGGGTTGGAACCGGCGCCGAAATCATTGATTCCAGCATCTGGGTTGCAACCACAACCGGTTTACCGGCCTTGCGGCAGGCACGAACGATCTGCTTCTGAATACCCGGAACGCTTTCCAGCGGCATTTCCACGCCCAGATCACCACGGGCAACCATCAGCGCATCCGACAATTCAATGATCTCATCGAGACGGGTAACGGCCTGCGGCTTTTCAATCTTCGACATCAGAGCAACACGGCCACGCGCGATCTTGCGTACTTCCGCCAGATCTTCCGGACGTTGAATGAAGGACAGAGCCACCCAGTCAATATCTTCCAGCAAAACTGCATCGAGATCACGGCGGTCTTTTTCAGTCAAAGCACCAACCGGCAAAGTCGTATCCGGCAGGCTCACGCCTTTGCGATCAGAGATTTTTGTACCGGAGATCACTTTACAGCGAATGGATTTACCGTCAGTCGCTTCGGCCTGCAAAGCTAAACGGCCATCATCGATCAGCAGACGGTCACCGGCCTGCACGGCCTGCAAAATTTCCGGATGCGGTAGAAATACGCGGGTTTCATCACCTGGTGTTTCATTATCATCCAGTGTGAAGGTCTGTCCCGGTGTCAGCTCAACCTTACCGTCTTTGAACTTACCAACGCGCAGTTTCGGCCCCTGCAAATCTGCAAGAATACCAATCGGGCGGCCCAGCTTGCGCTCCACATTACGGATGCGGCGCACCAATTCGCGCATCAGATCATGATCTGCATGGCTCATATTGATACGGAAAACATCCGCACCGGCCTCAAACAATTTCTCAATAACCGCTTCTTCCGAAGATGCGGGACCAAGTGTTGCGAGAATTTTTACCTTACGCGCACGTCTCATTGATGATTGGTTCCTGTCACTGTGGCATTGCCGGACGGTGCATCGTCAGTGAGCTGCACCATCCAGCTCGATTGTTCGCCCGTATCATATTCCTGAAAACCGGTGCGTTGAAAACCGCGGGCAAAACAGTCATTCACGCCATTAATTTTAAACTCGTTTTCGGCCACGCACATATTGACCTTACCGTCCCAGCGGCCGCCGCTTTCGGAATCTTCCGCATAGACATAGTAATAACGGGAGGCGAGCGGACCTTCGATCAGGGTTTTGCAGCTCGATCCGTTAATTTGCCACCAGCCTTCCGTTACCCATCCGCTCTTGGCCCGATAGCCGATTGCAACACCAACTAGATTTTGCGTCGAGTTACATACACGGAAATCAGCACGGGCTTCCGGCGCAGAAAACGCCACCGAGATAAATGTAACCGAAGCAAGTGCCAAAACATATGACAGGGTAGAATGAAGACGCATCCGCCAGAACCTTTCAGCGCACGGTACTGCTTATATATGACAGCAAGGTGTAATGTCTGACCATTATCACCAAACTATGTTCCCTGCCTTAAGCCTTTGCGGATAAAACAAATGAACACAACACTGTAAACAACCGGGTTGTGGCACCGTATCTGCAAAAAAGCGAAAATGCGATGCCATAAAACCGCATAATTCACGCAAGTTGCAGATAGACTCAAGAGCCTGCGAACAGTTTTCCGCTGTAAATCAGAACAATTTGCAAAATAGTCCGGCAGAGCTGTATCAACTGCGCCCGTCAACTCTGCAATCTTTCTGGTTTCAGCCATTTCAACCACTGTCTGAAATTCATCTCCCTTGTTTTGCGAATTCAGTCACTTTCAGGAATAACAATAAAATCAAATCGATTTAATTGTTATTCTTCCTATAGCCCAGCAAAAGAGAGGATGCCAGCCTCCCGAATACCTCGCCGTGACATTTGTCACAAATGGTTCGCAATTCTTTGTAATCCCGTTATAGCTTAGACATCCGATCCTAAAGTAGAACTGAGATGACAGCTTTCTCCCCTTTTGAAGTTCTCGACGGTGATTATGCGCAAGGTTTGCTGCTGATTGCCGATCATGCCAGCCGTGCAGTGCCAGAAAATTACGGCACTTTAGGTCTGGAGCCGCGGGTATTTGAGCGCCATATTGCCTATGATATCGGCGTTGAAATGCTGACGCGAAAGCTGGCAGAGAAGCTTAACAGTCCCGCAGTGCTTGGCGGTTTTTCGCGCCTGCTGATTGATCCCAACCGCGGCGAAGATGATCCGACCCTGATCATGCAATTATCAGACGGGGCGATTATTCCGGCCAATTACCCGATGAGCGGGCAGGAACGTGAAAACCGGTTGAACCAGTTTTACCGCCCTTATCACACAGCCGTTGATACTGCCTGCAACCGGATGCTCGAAACCAGCGGCCAAGCGCCCTTTGTCGTCTCAATCCATTCCTATACGCCGGTCTGGAAAACCACGCCGCGCCCATGGCAGATTGCCCTGCTCTGGGACAAGGACGACCGTGCGATTACGCCACTGCTATCGATGTTGCGCGAGGACGGCAGCTTAACAGTCGGCGATAATGAGCCCTATGACGGCGCGTTGCGTAATGACACCTTGTTCCGCCATTGCACCGCAAAAGGCTATGCCAATGTGCTGATCGAAGTGCGTCAGGATCTGATCTCAACACCGGAGGGCGTACAGGCATGGGCTGAGCGTCTTGCCCCGATGCTGGCACATATTAATACTATGACGGGTATGCACGATATTTGCCACTATGGCTCCCGAACCGGTACAGTGCATCCGGCCTGACTAGAGCATATTCCGAAAATGTGAAGCGGTTTCAAAGCAACACTAAACTAAAACCGCTATCGAGAGGACATTTCATGACAGACATCACCGATACACAGCGTCAGGCTTATGAAGCCGCAGCGTTTCGCAGGCTGGTTGAGCATTTGCGCAACCGCACCGATGTTCAGAATATTGATATGATGAACCTGACCGGTTTTTGCCGCAATTGCCTGTCCAACTGGTTTCAGGAAGCCGCCAATGCGGACGGCACAGAACTGACAAAAGATGAGGCCCGCGCCGAGATTTATGGCATGCCTTATGAAGAATGGCGCGAAAAACACCAAACACCGGCCAGTCCGGCGCAACTGGATGCTTTTTCTTCCCGAAAATCAGATCACTGACCCATATTTTAACCAGTATCTTACCGCTTGGCTGCTAGTTAAGATTTCAAGATTCTTGAATCCATTGCTTGACCATGCCGCGCATGTGAGGCAACCAAGACCACCTGTTTTAAGGCCTGCGACTCGCCCAGCGGTTCATATGGTCTTGTCTATAATCGGAGAATGATATTGAGCGACGATATTACCGGCGACAGCGCCCAGTCCATTGCAGTCGGCCAGCTGCGTGCATTTATTGAACGTGTTGAACGTCTTGAAGAAGAAAAAAAGACCATCTCTGATGATATCAAAGAGGTTTTTGCTGAGCTGAAAGGCTCCGGCTTTGACACCAAAGCTGTGCGCACCATTATCCGCCTGCGTAAGAAAGAAGCGCATGAGCGTCAGGAAGAAGAAGCGATGATCCAGCTCTATATGGATGCGCTTGGTATGAGCTGACCTGTCAGCACATAAAAAAGGGAGCGCTCAGCTCCCTTTTTTATTGCGCATGACATGTCACACATCCAGCAGCTTCTCAAAACCACCATAGATCATCCGTTTACCGTCAAAAGGCATCGCCTCGCCAATCGCCTGCATACGCGGATCTTCCATCAGTTTTTTCCATGCGGAATCCCGGACTGTTTTTGACGGAAACTCAATCCAGCTAAAGACAACAATCTCGCCGTCTTTGGCCTGCACGGCGCGGCGGAAATCCGTCACTTTGCCGTCCGGAACATCATCACCCCAGCATTCGACAATACGGATCGCACCAAATTCCTTGAACAAAACGGCAGCTTCAGAAGCATGTTTACGATAAGCTTCTTTGCTGCCCTGCGGCACTGAAGCAACAAAACCTTCAACATATCCCATTTCCACTCTCCTCCTTGTGGGCAACGCTATTCTTCCGTTGACTTAATAAGTTGATATCAACATAATTATAAAATGTCAATAAATGTCCCGTTTTCGACCACGCTGGAAGTCCGCGACACCTGCCTCTGCCTGCATACGCAGCGTGCTGCCCGCGCCTTAGCCCGTTATTTTGACGATGCTTTGCGGCCTTACGGGCTGACGAATGGTCAGTTCTCTTTGCTGATGGCTTTGAACCGGCCGGAACCACCATCTATTGCACCGGTTGCCCGTTTACTGGCGATGGATCGCACCACTTTAACGGCCGCGCTCAAACCGCTGCAGAAAAATGCACTGGTTGAGATTATTGCCGACAGCTCAGACCGGCGCAGCCGTTTGCTTTTACTGACGCCAAAAGGCTCTGACCTACTGGCAAAAGCTGTTCCTGTCTGGAGAGAAATCCATGCGGAGCTGGAGAATAATCTGCTCAACGGCAATGGCGATATGTTGCGCTCACTGCTGCTGACACTTGGCAATATCACGCCCACATAGAACACAAAGCTGTGTCATTACAGCGCTTTGCCTTGCTTTTACTTTCCCTGCGCATCTTTTTGGTCATAATCCGCCACACTCGAATACAGCATATCCAGCGGAGGAAACGGAATGCGCCTAAAACAACTCGGACAGTCAGAACTGAAAGTTTCACCTTTTTGTTTCGGCGGCAATGTCTTCGGCTGGACAGCCGATGAAACCACATCTTTCGCCTTGCTTGATCGTCTGCTCGATGCAGAGCTGACATTTATCGATACAGCCAATGTCTATTCCCGCTGGGTAGAAGGACATAAGGGCGGTGAGTCGGAAACTGTTATCGGCAACTGGCTCAAAAGCCGCGGCAGCCGCGACAAGATGATCATTGCCACCAAGGTCGGCGCCGATATGGGCGAAGGCTTTACCATGGCGCCTGCCCATATCCGCGAATGTGTTGATGCCTCACTCAAGCGTCTACAGACAGATTATATTGATCTCTACCAGTCGCATTATGATGATCCGAACACGCCGTTTGAAGATGTGCTCGGCACATTTCAGGATCTGATCAAAGCCGGTAAGGTACGTGCAATCGGTGCGTCCAATATCACCGGTGAGCGCCTGCAAGCGGCCTTGGAAACCTCCGCCAAACATAATCTGCCGCGTTATGATTCATTGCAGCCGCTGTATAATCTCTACGACCGCAATGTCTATGAAACCACGCTGGAACCGGTTGTGAGCGCCAATAAGGTGAGCGTCATCCCTTATTATACGCTGGCGGCAGGCTTCCTGACCGGCAAATACCGCAAGGAAGAAGATCTGACCATCAGCCCGCGAGGCGCGCGAGTTGGTGCCAGCTATCTCAATGAGCGCGGTTTGAAAATCCTCGCCGCAATGGATCAGGTCGCAGAGCGTTATAGCGTGACAGTGGCACAGATCGCAGTTGCATGGCTGATGGCACAGCCATCCGTTACTGCGCCGATCTCCAGCGCCACCAAAATTGACCAGCTGGAAGAACTGATCAAAGCCACACGCCTGACTCTGGATCAGGACGCACTGGATGCTCTGAATAAAGCCAGCGCATAAAAACAAAAAAGCCTGCCTGAAACATCATTCAGGCAGGCTTTTATTATTTCAATACGGAGGAAAAATCAGCCTTCGATTTCCTCACGCAACATTTCCAGTTCAAGCCATTCCTCTTCATGGGCTTCAACTTCATTGCGCTTCTTTTCAATCTCGGCAGCAATCTTGGCAAACAGATCAGGATCCTTAGTATAAAGCGCCGGATCAGCCATTTTCACTTCAAGTGCCGCAATTTCAGCACTCAGCTTTTCCATTTTTGCCGGCAATGTTTCCAGTGCAAATTTCTGTTTGTAAGACAGCTTACGTTTTTCTTCGCGCTTAGGTGCCGGTGCCGCTTCTGTCTTATCACCACCTGCTGGCGCAGCAGATTTTACCTGACGGCGCGCCAGTGCTGTTTCTTTGCGCTGTGCCATCATATCCGCATAACCACCGGCATATTGCAGCCAGCGTCCGTCGCCTTCCGGTGCAATCACCGATGAAACTGTGCGGTCGAGAAAATCACGGTCATGGCTGACCAGAATAACTGTGCCTGCAAATCCGGCCACGAGTTCCTGCAGCAGATCAAGCGTTTCCATATCCAGATCGTTGGTCGGCTCATCGAGGATCAGCAGATTGGCAGGGCGCGACAGAACCCGCGCCAGCATCAGACGTGCACGCTCACCGCCCGACAATTCGCGGATAGGGGTACGTGCCTGCTCAGGCTGAAACAGGAAGTCCTTCATATAGGAAACAACATGGCGCTGCTCGCCATTGACCACCAGCGATTCACCACGGCCGTCCGTCAGGTAATGCGACAGGCTTTCATCCGGATTGAGCTCACGCTTCTGATCAAGTTCAGCAAAGTCCAGATTAACACCAAGACGAATTGTGCCGGAATCCGGCTCAAGTTTACCGGTCAGCATTGACAGTAAGGTGGTTTTACCGGCGCCATTCGGCCCGACAAGACCGATACGATCGCCGCGATTAACGCGGATAGAAAAATCTTTCACCAGCACGCGCTCATCATAGGCCTTGCTGATTTTATCCGCCTCAATCACCAGCTTTCCGGATTCTTTCACATCACTGGCCTGCAGCGTTGCAACACCCTGCGCATGACGATGAGTACGGAACTCATGACGCATCGTATGCAACTCGCCAAGGCGGCGCATATTACGCTTGCGTCGGGCAGTTACACCATAGCGCAACCAATGTTCTTCACGGGCGATCTGACGGCCAAGCTTCTGGTGATCGCGCTCTTCTTCTTCCAGAACCTTATCGCGCCATTCTTCAAAATGCGCGAAACCCTGCTCGATACGGCGCGTGACACCGCGATCCAGCCAGATCGTGGCACGGCTGACATTCTCCAGAAAGCGGCGGTCATGGGAGATCAGCACAATGGCAGAGCGGATCTGCCGCAATTCCTGCTCCAGCCATTCAATGGTTGCCAGATCAAGATGGTTGGTCGGCTCATCCAACAACAGCACATCAGGCTGCGGGGCAATCACCCGCGCCAATGCCGCACGGCGGGCTTCACCGCCGGAAAGCTGCTGCGGTGTTTCATCACCGGTCAGCCCCAGATTTTCCAGAAGATAGGCTACACGATACGGGTCGTCTGTCGGCCCGAGACCTGCTTCAACATAATCACGCACATTGGCAAAACCATCCATATCCGGTGCCTGTGCCAGATAGCGGATCGTTGCCGAAGGATGCCGGAAAATCTCACCGCCGGTCGGTTCAACCATACCTGCTGCGATTTTCAAAAGGGTGGATTTACCCGAACCGTTACGCCCGACCAGCGCAATGCGTTCTCCTTCGCTGATCGACAGCCCCGCATCTTCAAGCAGCGGCGTACCGCCAAAAGTCAGGCTGATCTGGTCAAGTCGGAGAAGAGGAGGAGCCATGAATAAATACGCTTTTAAAAAGAGGTAGAAGATCGTTACTGCTCATTACTGCATATTGGCGCAAACAGGAACCCTCGCGGCAAATTTCGTGGGTTGATGCGCAGACATAAAAAAACAGGCCGCAGAACGGCCTGTTTTCTTTAAATCTGTCTTGTACTGATTAGTTACAAGGGGCTTCGTAAACGCGGCCGTAATTGTCGCGGTAGCGGCAATACTGAACGCCGTTACGGGTCTGTGCTGCACCGAGCAGAGTACCGGCAACCGCACCGATGGCTGCACCGGTCAGAGCACCACGGCCGTTACCGCCGATTGCACCACCAGCGAGAGCGCCGATTGCTGCGCCGCCTACACCGTAACCGGCGGTGCGCTGTTCACCTGTTGTACAGGCAACAGTCGAGAACGCGAGCACTGCAGTGACTGCGATCATAGAAAGACGTGATTTCATTTAAAGTTACTCCCGTTGAGGCTACTCACTTGCCATAATCTCCTGCATTTTATAGCAAAAAGAAGACAGCAACCATCAAAACAATTTACAGGTTTTTATGTTTAGTCACATTAGATCACAGCACTGACCGGTGAAGCCACCAGAATTGCAGTACCGGCTTCCAAAGTCACCGTTAATACTTCTTTTACTCTATTTGAAAGCGTTAAAGAAGAGCCAAATGGCACAGTAACAGCATCAAGCGGCCATTCTGCACCGGAAATCGACAATCCGGTTAATGTTTCAAAGCCTAAAATACTAAACAGTGTATCTTCCAGCAGGTCAAAAACCGTTTCCCCATAGAGAAGCGGCGTGGCTTCCTCATGACCGCTGGACAGAAAAATCTTACGTCCCTTATGCGCCTGCGCTACTGCCATGCTCAGATGCAAAAACGTATGATCCGTGCGCTCACCACCAAATGCGCCAGCCAAAATCACTTCAGTCGCACCGCGTTCATAAGCTTCATGCAGCGCTAACTCACCATCGGTCATCGCTTTGGCAACAGGAAAGACCTGCCGCTCCACATAGGCGTATTGATCAGCCAATGCCGCATCTGTGGAATCAAAGTCACCGAGCCATAATTCCGGCACAACACCAAGACCAGCCGCGTGGCGCATACCGCTATCGGCCGCCAGAACACGCGCACCGGCAATCTGCTGCTTCAAACGTGGAGTGACGGTCAGATCACCGCCAAGAAGAATGAGAAATTTTGACATGCTGCTGCATATCACGCTGCTCCACAGACCGGAAGCCTACATTCCTCTTGCTCCGTAACGCTGTTTTATCCTATTGTCCGCCTGCTCTAACGGGGTGCCTTCTGCTTGCAAAAGGCTGAGAGGCCGGTCTCCGGCTAACCCGCTGAACCTGATCCGGTTTGTACCGGCGGAGGGATTAGATGCTGTCCGGCTTCCGGCGCTCAATCCTTGGAAACACTAACACCAGAGGAGAGCCCGCGCGGCTGTTATCTCATGCTTATCCGAAATCTTATTCTCACCGGTACTATACTCTCTGCACTGACTTTGGGTAGTGCTGCGCAGGCGAAAGACCTGACAATCTATACCTATGACAGTTTTACTGCCGAATGGGGTCCGGGTCCTAAGGTCAAAGAAAATTTTGAAAAAATCTGCGGCTGTACTCTGAACTTTGTCGCCGTTGCCGATGGTGTGGCACTGCTCAACCGTCTGAAGCTCGAAGGCAAATCCACCAAGGCTGATATTGTGCTGGGTCTCGATACCAACCTGATCAGCGATGCCAAAGCCTCCGGCCTGTTTGCTCCGCACGATGTGAAGGATGCAAAGAGCAATGTCCCTGATAATTTTAAGGATGATGTGTTCCTGCCTTATGATTACAGCTATTTTGCAGTGATCTATGACAGTGAGAAACTGCAAACCCCGCCAAAATCCATGGCAGAGCTGATTGACGGTGACGCCTCACAAAAAATCATTCTGATGGATCCGCGCACATCGACACCGGGTCTCGGCATGATGCTCTGGGTGAAAGACATCTATGCGGACAAGGCCGCTGAACAATGGCAAAAGCTCAGCAAGCGTGTGCTCACAGTCACGCCTGGCTGGTCAGAAGGCTATGGCTTGTTCACCAAGGGCGAAGCGCCAATGGTGCTGTCTTACACAACATCAGCCGCCTATCACATGATCTCGGAAAAGACCGAGCGCTACAAAGCCGTGACCTTTACAGAAGGCAACTATCTGCAGATTGAACTGGCCGGTCAGACTGTAACAGGCGCACAAAATCCGTTGAGTGCTCAATTCCTGCAATTCATGACGACACCTGGCTTTCAGGACGTGATTCCGGAAACCAACTGGATGTATCCGGCCTATAACACCTCGGAACCGCTCAAAGCCGCCTTTGATGTTCTGCCTAAACCGGATAAGAGCCTGCTGATTGCCCCTGAAACAGTTGCGCAAAACCGCAAATCATGGGTGGATGAGTGGCTGAATGCCATGAGCCGCTAAGATCCGTCCTGAAAAATTGACGCGATTTTCGGACGAAATACGCATAAAAACAAAACAGCTCTGCCGGAATTTTTCCGGCAGAGCATATACGGAAAATAATGCAGATATCCCGTCTTAAAACTGTCTCAGGCTTTGTCGCACTGATGCTTCTGCTGGTTCTGACCGGCGGAGCCTTGCTGTCACTTGGCATTCAGGGGCTGCAATCGGACAGCAATGCACTGGCTGCTTTCGACAGCTATTTGTGGAACATTACCCGTTTCACTTTGCTACAGGCTTTGCTCTCGGTGTTGCTGTCCGTGTTGTTTGCCTTGCCTGTTGCCCGCGCACTCCATGCCAATGCCAGTTTTCGCGGACGGGCATTGCTGCTACGCTTTTTCGCAATTCCGCTGACACTCCCCTCACTGGTTGCCGTCTTTGGCATTACCAGCATTTACGGACGCAACGGTTTTATTGCTCAGGGCAGCACAGCTCTGGGTCTGCCGTTGATTCCGGATATTTATGGTCTGACAGGTATCTTGCTGGCGCATGTGTTTTTCAACATGCCGCTGGCTGTTCGCCTGCTGCTTGCCAGTCTTGAATCTATTCCGCAGGACTACTGGAAGCTCTCTGCACAATTGGGCATGGGCAGCTTTGCCCGTTTCCGGCTGATTGAATGGCCGGTGATCGCCCGCAACTTAAGCGGTATTGCCGGGCTGATTTTCATGCTCTGCGCCAGTTCCTTCACCATTGTACTGACATTGGGCGGCGGCCCGCGTGCAACCACACTGGAAGTCGCCATTTATCAGGCGCTGCATTTCGATTTTGATCTGGCCCGTGCCGTCGCGCTTACACTAACACAACTTCTGCTGACCATCGGTGTCTTATGCCTGCTGCGTCTGACCGGCAAACCAACGGAGGAAGGCCTGTCGCTGACAACAGTCAGTCGCAATTATATCCGGCACAGTAAAGCAGCGAGAGCATTGTCAGGTATCATCATTGCCTGTGCCGCGCTCTTTCTCGCACTACCGGTACTCGGTATGATCCTGTCTGGTCTGGGTTCTGATCTCTGGCGTCTGATCAATGAAACCGTCGTGCAACAAGCCATCATTACCTCACTGCTGTTAGCCTTTGGTGCTGCTGCCGTTTGCACTGTGCTGTCGCTCACACTGGTTGCCGCTCGCGAATATAATGCTACGCAAAATCTCAAAGCCCCGCGCAAACTGCGCAGCTTTTTCAGCGCTGCACTAGATAGCGGCTCCAGTCTGGTGTTGATCATCCCGCCGATTGTCATCGGTGCCGGCTGGTTCATCCTGTTACGTCAGTTCACTGATGTGTTCACGCTGGCACCTTTTATGGTCATTGCCGTCAATGGCGTGATGGCGATGCCGTTTGCGGTGCGTCTGCTGCGTCCTGCATGGGACAGCGCAGCCGCCCGTAATAACCGGCTCTGCACCGCTCTCGGCATCAACGGCCTAAACCGTTTGCGTCTGATTGACTGGCCGGTGATCCGGAGGCCGCTCGTTTTAAGCTTTATCTTCGCCATGGCACTATCGATGGGCGATCTCGGTACGATTGCACTGTTCGGCAGCGATGCGGTACAGACCCTGCCATATCTGCTGCTGCAACGCATGGGCAGCTATCGTACCAGTGATGCGGCAGGTCTGGCACTGATCCTTGCTGCCATTTGTTTTACCCTGATGCTGATCACTGATAAAACCGGCAAGAAAAACAAAACTGCTGCCTCTGCCGGACGGAACATTGCATGACACGACACAATGCTACACTCACGCTGGACAATGTCCGTTTCTCTTTCGGCCAGACCGAAATGTTGTTCAACCTGCAATTAGCGGCCGGTGAAACCGGCGTTATTGTCGGACCAAGCGGTTCCGGCAAATCGACCATGCTCAATCTGATTGCCGGTTTTGAAACGCCGAAATCCGGTCATATCCTGATCGGTGGCGAAGTGACTGATACTGCCCCACCGTCAGACCGTCCTGTGACCATGGTGTTTCAGGAGAATAATCTGTTTGCCCACTTAGATGTTTTTTCCAATATCGGGCTGGGTCGCTCTCCCACCTTAAAACTCACAGAACAAGACAAGGCAGCGATCCGCACGGCTATTGACCGTGTTGAGCTTACCGGCAAAGAACATCGCAAGCCGGAGGAACTATCCGGCGGGGAAAGACAGCGCGTTGCCATTGCACGCGCGCTGGTACGCGATAAGCCTGTTCTGCTGCTCGATGAAGCCTTTGCTTCTCTCGGGCCTGCCCTGCGCCAACAAATGCTCGATCTGATTGCCGCTCTGCAAAGAGAGACCGGCATTACCATTCTGATGGTAACCCACACACCGGAAGATGCGTTGCGTTTCAGCTCAACCGTGTTTTTCCTCAAAGACGGTGAAATAAAAGAACAGGGCAATGCCATTATTATGCTCTCTGCCTCTGGTCCTCAGGCTATCCGTGACTATATGGGCACCACAGAGCATAAATCGTCGTAACAGCCCCGTGACAGTCTGGTCATTCAGCCGAAAGACGTGATATTGCCATAGTTTAAAGGCAGAGCGACTTAATCTCCTGCAATAATGCAATGTCTGACAATTTGTGAAATGTTGCTCATCGCATTTCACTTTTCTTGAATCAGCCATTGCCTATATTACATCAGATAAGCGCTTTTACGTTATTGACAGAACTGAGGACACGACACTGGATATGTTTTTAAGGGCGACACGGTTTTCCGCAGCGGAAAAGCCCTCCATTTCTCCAGTTATGAAACGGACAGCAGCGATCGCTCTGGTCGCGCTTTTGTCTGCCTGCCGTTCTGTGGATTTCAGTGATCCTGATATTATCGGACCGTCTTCCAATCCGGTCACCGTTGCGAATGTCAGCAAGAATGACAAGCTGGCACAGCTCGGCGCACAGCAGCATCCGCGCATTCTCGCCACCTATGGCGGTGAATATAAAGATGCCAAGCTTGAGCGCATGGTGGCGAAGATCGTCGGCAATCTGACAACGGTTTCTGATAATCCTGACCAGACCTATCGCATTACAATTCTCAACAGCCCGAACATCAACGCTTTTGCCCTGCCCGGCGGCTATCTCTATGTCACCCGCGGTCTGCTGGCGCTTGCCAATGATTCTTCGGAAGTAGCAGCCGTGATTGCCCATGAAATGGGACACGTTACCGCCAATCACGGCATTCTGCGTCAGGCAAAAGAAGCCGAATCCATCATCGCCAAACGCGTTGCCTCTGAAGTTCTGCAGGATGAAGCTGCCGGCCGTGAAGCTGCGATCCGTAGTAAGCTGCGCCTTGCCCAATTCTCGCGCAATCAGGAACTGCAGGCCGATGCAATCGGCATTAAAATGATTGGTGCTGCGGGTTATGATCCGTTTGCGTCAGCGCGCTTCCTGCAGTCAATGGAGGCCTATACCGGTTTCCGTTCCGTATCGGGCGCAACCGATGCCAGCCTCGACTTTCTGGCGAGCCATCCGGCAACGCCGCAGCGTGTTGATCTGGCCGTCGGCCATGCACGTCGTATCGGTGCACCGGGTGTCGGCACCACTGATCGTCCGCCTTTCCTCAATGGTATTGACGGACTGCTCTATGGCGACACACCACAGGAAGGCTTTGTCCGCGAGCGTACCTTTATTCATCCGAAACTCGGCGTGACTTTCAGCGTTCCACAGGGCTTCTCAATCGATAATTCCGCAAATGCTGTTATGGCCAGCGGCCCCGGTGAGCTTGCCATCCGCTTCGACGGTGCAGCGCTCCCGCAGGGCAGTGATCTGGCCAGCTATCTGCGCAGCGGCTGGGTGACAGGTCTGGATGATCTGTCGGTTCAGACAACTACTATTAATGGCCTGCCGGCAGCGACAGCGCGTGCCAATGCCGATAAATGGCAGTTTGAGATTGTAGTTATTGCCTCAGGCCAGAAAGTCTATCGCTTCCTCATAGCCGCACCAAAGAACAGCACTGCCTTGAGCGCTACAACCCGCTCGACGACAGAGAGCTTCCGCGTATTGACACCGGCTGAGCGGGCTGCTGCCAAACCGCTCCGTATCCGCGTAATTACTGTCAAGGCCGGTGATACGCTTGGCTCGTTAGCCAACCGGATGCAGGGCACAGATCGTAAGCTGGAACTCTTCCGCCTGTTGAACGCATTGCCAAGCGGCGGCACAGTATCCGCGGGCGACCGTGTTAAAATCATCAGCGAATAAAAAAAGCCCCTTCTAAAGGGGCTTTTCTTTTAATTCCTGCATCTTTCAGGCGTGATAGGCAGCAACACCATTTTGTGAAAGCAAAGCTGCGCGCAGCTTTTCCAAAGCACGGCTTTCAATCTGGCGCACACGCTCCTTGGAAATCCCGAGCTTGTCCCCGAGCATTTCCAATGTCACCGCATCATCATTAAGACGGCGCTCGCGAATAATATGTAATTCCCGTTCATTCAGCACAGACAGAGCCTGCTTAAGCCAGCTGACGCGTCGCTCACCGTCAATCATGTTGCCCACGACTTCGTCCTGCAACGGATGATCATCCACCAGAAAATCAATTTTTTCAGCACTGCCGCTATCGTCAGGAGACACAGTCATACTCAGAGAGCTGTCGGGCCCTGACAATCTGGAATCCATCATCTCCACGTCTTTCTCAGAAACGCCGAGCTGCTCGGAAATCCGGCTGTATAATTCTTTCTTGGAAATGGTCTCATTGCTTTGCGCAAATTTGGCACGCAGACGCCGCAGATTGAAGAACAAAGCCTTTTGCGTGGAACTGGTACCGCCACGAACAATCGACCAGTTACGCAGAATATAGTCCTGTATCGCCGCTCTGATCCACCAGATCGCATAGGTTGAAAACCGGACTTCCCGTTCCGGCTCGAAGCGGAAGGCTGCCTCCATCAATCCGACAGTGCCTTCCTGAATGAGATCAGCGATCGGCAGATCAAACTTACGGAAACGCGCAGCGGTCGAAATAACCAGTCGCATATGGGCAGAAGTGATTGCATCCAACGCAACCTGATCGCCTTGCTCTTTCCAGCGCTGTACAAGTGCCTGCTCCTGCTCTTTTTCAAGATAGGGCGCGGACATCGCGCGTCGTATCAAATTACCGGAAGCGACAAAAGCTGCCGTACGAGTTGTGGCTTCGGATAATGCGGAAGACGCGACAGGCTTCATTTCACACTCCATAACAAGAACGCAGAGTAATCTGTTTCGTTACGGGCTAAACGCATGAGGGAAAATCTGGTTCCTTCATGGTTCAGTATTTTTTAAATTTATTGAATAAGCATTTTAAAAATACGCAGATTTATACTGCATAACACCTGCCACAGCGCCGGATACAAAAAATTAAAGGCAAAATACCTTGCTGTTATGTTGGCTGTCAGTGTCAGGAGCGCAGAAACGACAATGCCGTTCTGCATGAACAGAACGGCATTGTCGAGTAAAGTTCAGATAGAGCTAAAGCGCTATTATGCGGCTTCTACTTCATCATCTTCAACATCAGCTTCATCAGTTTTAGCGCCGCGTTTCGGGCCTTTAGCCAGATTAGCTTCAATCAGACGAACCGATTCTGTATCGGACAGCTTGTTAACAGCAGCAACTTCACGAGCCATACGGTCGAGTGCTGCTTCATAAAGCTGGCGTTCCGAATAAGACTGCTCCGGCTGGTTATCAGCACGGAAAAGATCACGTACAACTTCTGCAATAGAAATCAGATCACCGGAATTGATTTTCGCATCATATTCCTGCGCCCGGCGCGACCACATAGTGCGCTTAATACGGGCACGACCCTGTAAAACTTTCAATGCACGCTCTACAAAATCACCTTCAGACAATTTACGCATACCAATGGTAGCTGCTTTTGCCACCGGTACTTTCAGACGCATTTTGTCTTTGTCGAAATCAATAACAAAAAGTTCAAGCTTCATGCCTGCCACTTCCTGCTCTTCGATTGCAACGATCTGCCCCACACCATGTGACGGATACACAATAGACTCACCCGCCTTGAAACCCTGACGGACTGTGGTCTTTTTCTGCTGGGATGACATACGCTTCAATACTCCCTGTAGTGTCCGGCGCAGGAACGCCGGTTTACACGCGGTGATACAATCAGTCCTGCCAACTGCCCCGTGGGAAAACGGAGCAATCATAACAGCTGATTAAAACAAGTGCCGAAACAGAATGTAAAAGGGATGCTGAGGCAAAACTTAAGCATAAAAAATCGCAGGATAAACGGCAGGAGCAAAATTTAAAAACAAAGTTGCCCCGGCACTATTTCAGCCTGTAATTAATATCAGCCTTTCAGTGAATACCTGTAGCCGCCACGAAATGACGCCTGCTCATCGACATTATCGTGGACAATAACACAAAAAACAGGAAGAATCAACAAAATGCAGTCACAAACCGCGCATGCAGGTGAATTGTGTTAACAATTCGTTAACAGGCCGGGCAAGTTTGCAGTTATTCAGAGGATTCGGCGCAGCGATTAATCGCCTTCGCCAGGCTCTGCCGAGAAGAACTGTTCAAGCTTGTTCGCCACGCCGTCCATTTCGACAGCCTCTGGCATCTGATCTTTCTTGACGGTCAGGTTCGGCCATTTCGCAGAATATTCAGAGTTCAGCTCAATCCACTTATCAAGACCCGGTTCTGTATCCGGACGGATAGCTTCCGCAGGACATTCAGGTTCACACACGCCGCAATCGATGCACTCATCAGGATTGATGACGAGCATGTTCTCGCCCTCATAGAAACAGTCGACAGGACAAACCTCCACGCAATCCGTATATTTGCAGCGAATGCAGTTATCGGTCACGACATAAGTCATTGTCGAACTCCTAGAGTTTTGAACTGCCGCACAGAACAATGCGGCTCATAATACAATCAGGGCGGCTTGCGCTTCTGAGCTCCGGCGGATGATCTCCGCACTGTCATCAGATCAGCAAGCTGGTATGATTTTAGCAGTCAGTGCACAGAGCAGAAGACGACGGAAAATCTGTTTGTCAGGTAACGACTTTAGCCACAGCTTGCAAGAGGGTTTTGCCCCCGCCGCGACGCTCCGCCGCAAAAAAGAATCACATTCTGCGACACTGTATTTTCTGAAAAACGGCATCTCCGCCTGTCTTTAATACAGCATAATCCTTCCGCCCGAACATTGCTCATTCCGGACAGTTGCGAAGATCACACGAAAATTTGATAGGCTGAAACTGCGAATTTCAAAACTGAACTATAATTCAGCTTTAAAAACGACTCACATGGAGCGCTTTACAACCACGCGGAACTTCAAATTTCGTCAAATCCGGAGCCGCCCTGTTTCAGCCGTTCGGTTATACGTCTGTCACGCTTTGTCGGACGACCGGAGCCCGCATCCCGTTTTTCGGCGACAGCCATTGTCTGCTGTTCTGACGGCTCAGGCGGCGGTGTCAGATCTTCATAGAGCAATTGCGCCTCAGGGAACGAACCGCGACGCTCGCCCAGATCTTTGACTTTATAAATCAGAATGCGACGATCCAGTGTTATCATCACCACATCACCAATTTTAAGACCGTATGATGCCTGATCAATTTTATCGCGGTTAATACGAACACGCCCGCCCGCAGCCAGCTTTGCCGCGAGCGAGCGTGATTTAACAACACGGGTGAAAAACAACCATTTATCAATGCGCTGTTTTTGAACACCCGTATTCATAGAGTTACTTCTTCAGCTGCTCTTTCAGAGCAAGCAGCTTGGCGAATGGTGAATCCGGATCAATCTGCACTGGGCGTTCATTACGCTCAACGCGTTTCTGATCCTGACCATGATCACGCTTGGCGTGACGTGGCTTGCTCTGATGCTCATTGCGACCGGACTTCTGCTCACCATTGCGGAAATCAACCCGCGCCGCTTTTTCAAAACGCTTGCTGCGCCCATCACGGGACTGATTGTCACCGGCATTGTCTTTAGTATCACCGGCCGGCGCACCATCTTTAACTGGCGCACGACGGTTACCCTGCGGACGCGGGCGATTACGGTTCTGTTCACGTGGACGATTGTCATGACGACCCGGACGCCACAGCAGAACCATTTTTACAGGCTCTTCAGCAGCATCGGATGTTTCTGCCACCGCTTCAGCGGCAGTTTCAGCAACAGGTGCTTCTTCTGTTGCAGGCTGCTCAACAACCTCAGCAGCAGCTTCAACGGCAGGCTCGGCAACGGCTTCACCTGCCTGTTTGGCAGCATCAGCTTCAGCAAAAGCATCCAGTTCCGCAAGCTTCGCGGCAACAGCCGGAGCTTCCAGTGCTTCATGACGATAACCAAGGCTCTTCAGCACTTCTTCCATGTCTTCCGGTGTCGCACCGAGGATCGACATCATGGATGGCGTTACCATAAAGCGTGCGCCGTCATAGGCACCCTCAGCGCGCAGACCTGCACCCGGACGCCAGGCCAGAGCCGGACGGATCAAATCAGCCAGACGCTCGAGAATATCGAAACGCACTGCACGGCGGCCCAGCACACGATAACCGGCTAGCGTATAGAATACCGGATCAAAATCCGGCTCAACCACAACCGATGTACGACCGGCAGCCAGAACATGAACCACATCACCGTAACCTGCGCGTTCACGGCCATCATTGCTCAACGCCCACAACAGGGTCATCAGACCAGCCGGAGCCGGTTTCAGCAATGCAGGAATAAACACATGATAAGCACCGAAGCGCACGCCGAAACGACGCAGCGCCGCACGGGAATCCTGATCAAGACCACGGATTTCTTCAGCAATATCACGACGCTGGATCACGCCGAAGCTCTCAAGCAGACGGAAAGCCAGACCACGGGTCATGCCGGTCAGGGCATCAGCCTCAGTCAGATCGTGCAATGGTTTGAGAACAGTCTCAATATGATGCGCGACAAAGCGGTCAATACGGCTCTGTACTTTCTCACGGGATGCGCCTGTCAGCTGTTCATCAGCCAAAAGCACGCTACGTGGACGCATCACGCTGTCACCGGCAACCAGAGTTGCAACCGGCGCACCAACCCAGCGCAGAATACCATCTGAGCCAAGGGCAAAATCGCCGTTGGCCGCAGCAGAGAAGCGCTCTGCACGACGGTCATATTCAGCGGCCAGCGCTTTTTGTGCTGCCCCCTTTACCGCTTTCGCGTCAGGCCCTTCGGCCTTGACATCGGCGGTAAATCGGAACCCTTCCAACTGCCCGACATTGTGGTCTTCGACTAGGACATCCCCTGTCGGGCTAATTTCTGCTTCTAGCATGGCATTCTCTCTCAGGCGCTTCATAAGCACGCTTGTCCGGCGGTCTACAAAGCGTTTCGTCAACCGTTCATGCAACGCATCGGACAATCTGTCCTCAATTTCGCGCGTTTTTTCTTGCCAATGTGTCGGATCTGCCAACCAGCCCGGCCGATGCGACACATATGTCCATGTGCGAATTTGTGCAATACGATGAGATAGAGTGTCGATCTCACCGTCAGTCCTGTCGGACCGGCGCACCTGCTCGCTCATATAGTCTTCATCCACAAAACCTTTGCGGATGATATCCTTATAGATTGCAGCAATAATATCGGCATGTTGTGCCGGTGCAATCCTTCTGTAATCGGGAAGCGCACAGGCATCCCACAAAATTTCCACGCGCTTGGATGTATCCGCAAGCTGCATGATCGTTTCATCACGCGCCAGATTTTCAAGCGCCTGCATGTCAACCGCAGGAAGCGCCCGTGTCAACCCTTCCAATGGAGCAGAACGCTCAAGAGAGCGCTGCAAAGCCCGTACAGATGAAAAATCGAACTGAGCCGTGCGCCATTGCAACACTTTCACCGCATCGAAACTATGCGATTCTATCCGCTCCACAAGTTCCTTATCAAACGGATCAACCTGACCGGTCACACCAAATGTTCCGTCGCGCAGATGCCGGCCTGCACGCCCAGCAATCTGGCCGAGTTCACCGGCATTCAGATTGCGATACTGGAAGCCGTCAAATTTACGCGCCTGCGCAAAAGCAACATGGTCAACATCAAGGTTCAGCCCCATGCCGATCGCATCGGTGGCCACAAGAAAATCGACATCGCCCGACTGATAAAGTTCGACCTGCGCATTGCGGGTGCGCGGGCTCAATGCACCCATGACCACAGCCGCCCCGCCCCTTTGGCGGCGGATCAGCTCGGCAATCGCATAAACTTCATCCGCAGAAAAAGCGACAATCGCACTGCGCCGTGGCAGTCGGGTAATTTTCTTAGAACCGGCATAGGCCAGATTTGAAAGACGCGGACGGGTAATAATATTGATACCGCGCAGCATTTTCTCAAGAATAGGCCGCATGGTTGCTGCGCCGAGCAACAGGGTTTCGTGCTTCCCGCGCAAATGCAAAAGGCGATCTGTAAAAATATGTCCGCGCTCAAGATCGGCTGCCAGCTGCACTTCATCAATTGCAACAAAGGCTGCATTGGTCTGACGCGGCAGTGCCTCAACGGTACAAACCGAGTATTTTGCGCCCGCAGGAATGATCTTTTCTTCACCGGTTACCAGAGCCACTTTTTGCGGACCAACCTTGGCAACCAGCTTATTGTAAACTTCACGCGCCAGCAGACGCAGCGGTAAACCGATAATTCCGCTCTCATGGGCGAGCATACGCTCCAGCGCCAGGTGAGTCTTACCCGTATTGGTCGGCCCGAGTACGGCCGTCACATCGCGACCGCTGACAATAAGCGGCGCTCCTTGAGGATGCTGCAGAGACGCCGCCTGAGCCGGAGGCGTCAATGATTTCTTCTGGTCATTCATGCGGAATTGATTATTCCCCGTCTCATGAAGGCGTCACACAGAATGCCCGTTTTGGTTACGCTGAATAAACAGCATAATCAGATTAATCGGGCAAACCCATTTTCTGCTGCCTTTTTGTTTTTGGCAGATTGCGCATAGCAGGTAGCACTATCTGCCCCTGACTAAAAGGGCAACAACACCAGCTTTATGACTTCTTTTATGGCAAATCTTCAGAAAACTCCAAGAAATGACAAAGACTCTGCATTTCCTGACAGTTTTACCGGCCTCTTCTGCACTTTCCTGTTCAATAAACCTCTGAAATAGAGCCGAAAAACGGCCTGCTTTAATAATCAGAACACCAAAGGAACAAAGCGGCTACGAATCAAAGGTTTCACAAAGTTCCTATTTTGTTCAATCTACATCATGTATATTCAAAAAAAATACACACAATATGCAGAAAGTCAGTTTGCAGACAGTGCAGGAAATCCCGTTGAAATTAACCTTTATCCCGACTGATACCAAACATATTGGTTTTATTTCTAAAATACCAATTTCAGCAATCAAGCCCCGTTAAGGAAGATAAAGGCTTTCTTAATAATCCGGACTGCATTGCACCAGAAAGGACAGAAGCGGTTAACATTCCGGCCAAACCCTGAACGAATCGGCGACGAATCGCTGATAGAGCGAAGTTCCCGTCCTGTTCTCACAAAATATAGCTATAAAAATCCTGAAATCACCACATATAGTATAAGACCACTGCAATATAGCCGGAACAGATAGCAAAAGACCGCGAAAAGGTTAATTTTCTCGCGGCCTTGTCATGTATATTCGCTTTCTGGCGTTAACTTATGCAGCAGAACTTATCTCAGCCACGCTCAACGCAGAGCGCTACGCCCATACCGCCGCCGATACACAAGGTCGCCAGACCTTTTTTCGCATCACGGCGCTGCATTTCGTAAAGCAGCGTGGTCAGAACACGGGCACCGGAGGCACCAATCGGGTGACCGATCGCAATGGCACCACCATTCACATTCACGATAGACGGATCAAGACCCAGCTCACGGGTGACACAGCAGGCCTGTGCAGCAAAAGCCTCATTGGCTTCAACCAGATCCAGATCTTTCACTGTCCAGCCAGCTTTCTCCAGCGCTTTGCGCGAAGCAGGAATCGGCCCTGTGCCCATTACGGCCGGATCAACACCTGCCGTTGCCCAGGAGACGATACGTGCCAGTGGTTTAATGCCACGACGCTCCGCTTCCGCTTCACTCATCAAAACGGTTGCTGCGGCACCGTCATTAATACCGGAGGCATTGCCGGCAGTGACTGTGCCTTCTTTGGCAAAAGCCGGGCGCAGTTTCTGCAAAGCCTCAATCGTAGTGCCGTGACGGATATATTCATCCTCGCTCACAACCACCTCACCCTTACGGTTTTTGATGACTACAGGCACGATCTCGTCTTTAAATCGACCGGCAACCTGTGCAGCCTCTGCCTTGTTCTGGGAAGCAAGGGCAAAATTATCCTGATCCTCACGGGTCAGCTGCCAGCGGTCAGCAATATTCTCCGCTGTAACGCCCATAGGATAGCCGTGGAAGGCATCAGTCAGACCGTCCTTCATCATGGTATCAATCATGGTCATGTCGCCCATTTTGGTGCCTGAGCGCAAATGAGCGCAATGCGGCGCCATCGACATTGATTCCTGACCACCGGCAACAATTACCGACGCATCGCCATTGGCAATCTGCTGTAGCCCAAGTGCTACCGAGCGCAGCCCCGAACCGCAGAGCTGGTTGACAGCAAAGCCGGTCGTCTCGATCGGGCAACCCGCAGCGATCGCAGCCTGACGCACCGGATTCTGTCCTTGTCCTGCTGTCAGCACCTGACCAAAGATCACTTCATCAACATCAGCAGCAGCAACACCCGCGCGCTCCAGCGCAGCCTTGATTGCTGTGGCTCCCAGTTCATGGGCAGGCACATTGGCAAACGCGCCATTGAATGAACCAACCGGCGTGCGCGCAGCACTGGCAATAACGACTGATGTTTCTTTGCTCATGACAGGTACTTTCCTCACATCCCAGTTTTGTCTGTCACCGTATAGATACGGATCCAACTTTTCCTCACTATAGCGCCACTTACAAATGATGCTGGCACTAATTGCGATCAAGGTTCTGAATTTTTCGCATAACCCGCATCACTATCAGGGCGGTACAGTGCTGAAATTTGGTCGTGTGGTAAGAAAATCATCTGTTTCAGAGATTTATCCCTGAGCAGGTCATACATTACCGGAATAACCTGCCATGCAACCTAAGCTGCAAACAAAAAAAGACCGGCTAAAAAGCCGGCCTTTTTAATAGCTCCAAGAAAAAGCGAAATTACGCTTCCTTTGGCTCCAGAACCTGACGGCCGCGATACATACCGCTTTTCAGATCGATATGGTGCGGGCGACGCAGTTCGCCGGAGTTCTTGTCTTCAACATATGTCGGAGCCTTCAGCGCATCAGCCGAACGACGCATGCCGCGCTTCGAAGGGGAAGTTTTTCGTTTAGGTACAGCCATTGATTCTGCTCCAGTGATTAGTCAATCGAATGTCCGGTGCCTCAAAGCGAGGCTGTCACATCGGACATTGTTCCGGAAAGTTTTGCTGCCTATACACGCTCAAACGTCTTTTGACCAGCAGGACTCACATTTTTTTTATGCAAATCCTGATTTACCGGCTTAAAACCTGCTTAGAAATGTATTTCAGTCGCCGCTCTATAGCACCATTTATGCGCTAAGGACAAAAGATTTCGCAGTTTTATGCAGTTTTTCTGAATTTTACTGCACGCAACCGACATAAGCACCGCTTTGACGGGCTCTGTTCTCAACAATGCGGGAAATTCGCACCATTCCGCGGCTTGGCTTGGATGCATCGCGGAGAATCGGATTCGGCAGCGTAACGGCCAGATAGGCCGCCTGTCGTGCAGTCAGCTTGGATGCAGGACGTTTGAAATAATGCTGGGCAGCGGCCTCAACACCATAAATCCCGTCTCCCCATTCGACGATATTGAGATAAATCTCCATCATCCGGCGTTTGGAAAGAATCAATGAAGCGCCTTGAGCCAGCGGAAACTCCAGCGCTTTGCGCACATAGGAGCGCCCGTTCCAGAGGAAGAGATTCTTCACCGTCTGCATCGGAATGGTCGAAGCGCCGCGGCTTGGCTCACCGTCACTACTGAGCACCAGCTTCAGCTGATTCCAATCAATACCGTTATGACTGCAAAACTGCCCGTCCTCGGACATCATCACCGAGTTGACCAGCACCGGAGCAATATCCTCCAGCGGCACCCATTGGCGCTCATAACCTTTCAGCGTCACCAGATCTTTGATCATCAGGGTCGATACCGGATGCACAAAAGGCAGTTTATAGAGCAGCAACAGTGCAAAAGGCGCAATGACCAGCAAAGCCAAACCACGCTTCAGCCACCACCACCATGAGCGAGCGCGAACAGGATCAGCCAGATAGCTGGTTCCGTCTTCCTTATGAATGACAAGTTTTGTCATTGCGCCCGTTGTCTCTCCGTTACTCTCAGCTCCGTTACTGCACAATTTCGGCGAATTGAAAAGCGAGCTCTGCAAGACATATCAGTTTTCAGAAACTTTTTATTAATAAAAAGCATTTCGCACCTGTTCTGCACCGCTTCTGATACAGAAATTTCATATTGACCCAACCGGACAGGAGTTGATTATTACAGGCGAATGGTTCATGCCCATATCCATGAAAAACGATCATGACATTTCCGGTTTCGGTCAGCGGCTGGCAATCCATGCCGCATCTGTTGAACAATTACTGATCACGCTGCTGGATGAGCGCTCGCGTGCCGGTGAGGTTATCCGCCCGCCCCGTCTGATGGCTGCTATCCGTCATGGCGCTCTTAATGGCGGCAAGCGTTTGCGTCCTTTTCTGGTCACGGAAGCTGCACGTCTTTATGATGCTGACCCGCAGGCTGCCATGCGCGTTGCCGCGGCGCTGGAATGTATCCATTGCTATTCGCTTGTTCATGATGATCTGCCGGCCATGGACGATGATGATATGCGTCGCGGCCAGCCGACAGTGCATAAAGCCTATGATGAAGCCGCAGCGATTCTCGCCGGTGACGGCCTTCTGACCTATGCTTTCGATATTATTGCTGATGATGCCACCGAACTGCCGGTAAAAACCCGTCTTGATCTGGTACTGGCTTTGTCCCGCGCTTCCGGCGTTGGTGGCATGGTTGGCGGTCAGGCGCTTGATCTGATGGCCGAAACAGCCAGTCCTGATGAAGCTGAAATCATCACTTTGCAAGCGATGAAAACCGGCGCACTGATCCGCTTCGCCTGTGAAGCCGGTGCGATTATCGGCAATGCCAGCACAAGCGAGCGCGAGCGCCTTGCAGAATTCGGCTCGGCTATTGGTCTGGCTTTCCAGCTTGCGGATGATCTGCTGGATGTCACTGCCGATGCAGCCACTATGGGTAAGGCCACGGGCAAAGATGCTGCTGCGGGCAAAGCCACGCTTGTTTCACTCCACGGCATTGACTGGACGAAGAAGCAACTGGCGGGGCTCGTTGCACAGGCAGAAGACCTGCTCGCACCTTTTGGTGAAAAGGGGCAGGTGCTCAGAGAAGCCGCGCATTTCATCGCATGGCGCGAGAACTGATCGGTGATCGATTTCATTGAATAATAAAAAACCGGCTACAATAGCCGGTTTTTTATTATTCTTATTCTGCAGCTTCCGGCTTTTTCGCGCCAAGCCCGTAGCGGTTTTCGATATAATCAGCCACCATTTTCTGGAAATCTTCGGCAATGGCAGGGCCACGCAGTGTGGCAACTTTCTTACCATCGACAAAAACCGGTGCCGACGGTGTTTCACCGGTGCCCGGCAAAGAAATACCGATATCTGCGTGTTTCGATTCGCCCGGACCATTGACGATACAGCCCATTACCGCAACGGACAGACCTTCAACACCCGGATATTTTTCGCGCCAGATCGGCATATTCGTGCGGATATCATTCTGAATGGTCTGTGCCAGTTCCTGAAACACTGTTGAAGTGGTACGGCCGCAACCCGGACATGCAGCAACAATCGGGATAAACTGACGGAAGCCCATCACCTGCAGCAATTCCTGCGAGACCTGCACCTCTCGGGTACGGTCACCATTCGGCTCCGGTGTCAGAGAAATGCGGATTGTATCGCCAATCCCCTGCTGCAACAAAATGCCCATGGCAGCGGAAGAAGCCACAATACCTTTGGTGCCCATACCGGCTTCGGTAAGCCCCAGATGCAACGCATGATCGCAGCGCTTGGCAAGTTCTGCATAGACAGCAATCAGATCCTGCACCTGACTGACTTTAGCGGAAAGAATGATTTTATCGCGCGGCAGGCCGATCTCTTCGGCCAGATCAGCAGAAATCAGTGCCGACTGGATAATCGCCTCGCGCATCACTTCCTGCGCGGTTAGTGGTGCGCCTTCGGCCTGATTGCGATCCATCAGAGTGGTCAGCAGTTCCTGATCCAGTGAACCCCAGTTCACACCGATACGCACCGGCTTGTTATAGCGGATTGCCATTTCAATGATTTCGGCAAACTGCTTGTCTTTTTTATCTTTGAAACCAACATTGCCCGGATTGATCCGGTATTTTGCCAGTGCTTCCGCGCAGGCCGGATGATCTGATAACAATTTATGGCCGATATAATGGAAGTCACCGATCAACGGCACATTCAGACCAAGGCGCTCAAGGCGTTCACGGATTTTCGGAACAGCAGCAGCAGATTCATCACGGTCGACCGTAATACGCACCAGTTCGGAACCGGCATGATGCAGAGCTGCGACCTGCGCAACGGTGCCGTCAATATCTGCCGTATCCGTATTGGTCATAGATTGTACCACCACCGGCGCCTCACCGCCGACAATCACGCCGCCGACATTGACCCCGACAGATGTACGGCGGGCAAAGGGATGAGCGTAATAGTGGAGATTATCAGAAGCCATAGTCGTACATTCTTTATAGTGAGACAGATCGGTTCAGCACAATTTCGTAACCGTGACAGAACAGCTTGTGAACCGCAATTGTGACAGTCTTACAGCAGCTCTTTCAAAAACTCTATTCTCTTTTATGATCTGCGGCACTTGCGAGCGATGAAAGCATGAATACCACAATCAGCATCAGCGCCAGCACCATATAAACCGGCCCGAAGCCAACATGCCCGCCGATAAAGCCGATCAGTGACGGTGCCACCAGAATACCTGAATAGCCCATCAATGTGACAAGACTTAACGCCGTGCCCGCATGAATACCGCTCTGATTACCGGCTGCAGAAAAGATAATCGGAACAATATTCGCCACACCAAGTCCGGCAATCGCAAAAGCCAGAATTGCTATCCACGCATGTGGTGCAAAACCGCTGACAAACAAGCCCAGTGCGGCAATAATGATCGACACGCGGAAGGTACGCACGGCGCCAAACCGGTTACGCACACCATCACCGAGGAAACGAACCAGCGCCATCGTCGCTGAAAAAGCCGCATAACCATAACCGGCTGTGGTCAGATCAGCACTAAAGGCCTGCTGAATATAAACCGCCGCCCAATCCAGCACAGCGCCTTCCGGCACCATGGCAAACAGCGCCATCATACCAATCAGATAAATCACCGGCTGGTTAGGCAAGCGGAAGCGGATTTTCTCGCTGCTCTGCGGTTGACGGTCAATCACCATCTTAGGCAGAGCAATCAGCATAATAATGCCCGCAATAATGCTCACCAGAACCGCATGGCTGATCGCCCCCTGATAGCGCAGAAACAGTCCGCCCAGCGCACTGCCGGCAAAACCGCCAAGGCTCCAGAAACCATGGGAGGAAGACATCAGTGCGCGGCCGAGTGTTTTTTCAACGGCAACGGCATTGGCATTCATCGCCACATCCATGCCGCCGAAAAATGCCCCCAGCAAAAACAGCGCCGGTACGGCAAGATAGAGATTGCTGGTGATAGAGACTAAGATCAACCAGAACGCCACGCCGACGGCAAAAGCTTTGGTTACCCGATCTGAGCCGTAGCGTGCCAATAAAGGCCCGCACAGTCCCATCGCCGCCAAGGCACCAAGGCCAAAAACCAGAATGAGCAAGCCGAAGACACCTTCGGACACGCCGAGACGGCTCATCATCAGCGGGATATGCAATGCCCAGCTGCCGGTTACAAAACCATTGGCAAAAAAGGCACCAGCCACTGCCCAGCGATAATATTTCAGACCGGCATCGCTACCGGATACCTGTCCTGTACTGATCCCTGCATCTCCGCTCACAAAACCGCTCCATCAGGTTCAGACATGAGTTCAGGCAAATATGCCCTGCTTTTCTGAGCATTTCACACGCATCAGAAATCAGCGCAAGTGCAGAGCTGTCGCGTCACAGGATTTTTACAAAAAACAGGCGGCACAATGGCCGCCTGTTTTAATAATTGAAAGATCAAATCTGCTATTTCATCCCCAGCATATGCGGCAGCCAAAGCGTGATCTGCGGCACATAGGTAATCAGCCCGAGGAATACCAGCGTCGTAATAATCCATGGCAGAGTTGATATCGTAACTGCCGTCAAACCCATTTTCGATATGGATGAGGCCACATAGAGATTGAGCCCCACCGGTGGTGTACACAACCCGATCTCCATATTAACGATCATCATCACACCGAAATGCACCGGATCAACGCCGAGTTTCACCGCAATCGGATAAAGGATCGGCGCCATAATCAGCACCACAGCCGATGGTTCCATCACCATACCAATCAGCAGCAGAATGATATTCACCATCAGCAGGAAGCCGATAACACCAAAACCCTGCTCAACAATCCATGCACTCATCTGCTGCGGAATTTGCTCCGAGGTCAGAATGAAGGCAAACATCACCGCATTGGTAATAATATAGAGCAGCATGGCGCTCATCGCCGCTGATGATAGCAGCACACGAGGCACTTCACGCAGCTTGATATCTTTATAAACAAAGACCGCAATCACGAAAGCATAGACCGCAGAAACGGCTGCTGCTTCGGTCGGTGTAAAGATACCGCCGTAAATCCCGCCCATGATGATGACAATCAGCATCAAACCCCAGACAGATTCACGGAATGCCTGCCAACGCTCACGCCATGCAGCACGCTGCATCCGCGGATAGCCGTTTTTCCATGCACGCCAGATGGTTGTACCGCCCAGCATAGTTGCCAGCATCAGACCCGGCACCACACCGGCCATAAACAGCGTGCCGATCGAGGCCGACATTACCGGCGCACCGTCTGGGCCTGTCACCACCATGCCTGAGGTTGCCACCGCATACATCACCATCACAATCGACGGCGGAATAAGAATACCAAGCCCGCCGGAGGTTGCGATAACGCCGGTACCGAATTGCGGCGGATAGCCTTGCTTGACCATGGCCGGTATCAGAATGGAACCCACGGCCATAACCGTTGCCGGTGAGGAACCGGAAATTGCCGCAAACAGCGAACAGGCAGCCACAGCAGCCAGCCCCATACCACCATACCAATGGCCAACCATAGAGGTCGCAAACCGGATCATCCGCTTGGCCACCCCGCCATGGGTGAGGAAGTTACCGGCAAGAATGAAAAACGGGATCGCCATGATCTCGAATTTTTCAATACCCGTGAACAGCTTCAGCGCGATTGAATCCATCGGAATGGAGGTAAAGGAAAACAGAAAGGTAAAAACTGTCAGACCCAGCGCAATGGAAACCGGCATACCGGTGACCAGCAGCAGCGCAAGAATTAAAAAGATGATCAGAGCGGTCATCGGAATTCCTCCGCTTCTTCCATACCATCCACATGACCGTGATCATGGTGAACGATTGTACCGGTTGTCAGATAGAGCCACATTGCCTGTACAAAGCGAAAGCACATCAGCGCCGAACCAAGCGGAACCGCCAGATAGACAATCCACATCGGCATTTCGAGATCAGCGGAAATCTGGCCGGTTTTGGAAATATGCCAGACGAAATCCGCACCGATCCACGCAACAATCGCCGTGAACAAAATACAGGCCAGAAAGGCGATGATAATCATCAGGCGCTGATTTTTCGGTGACATGCGTTCAACCAGCACATCCACGCCGACATGGATGCCGATGCGCACGCCGTAAGCAGCACCGAATTTCGCCATCCAGACAAACAGATAGATACAAGCTTCCTGTGCCCAGGTCAGATTGATGGATGCCAGCCAACGATAAAAACTGCGGGCATAGGCCTGCAGCTCAGGGTAATTATTAGCGCGCGCCCATGACAAAAAATCTGCAGCAACGCCGATAGAATAACGGTGAGCAACCGCCACAAAGATCAGCACAACGGCTGATGCAATCAGAAAAGACAGCAATATTTCTTCGAAGCGGTCGAGGATACGCAACACCATGGGATGCTCCTCAGATGAGACAGCACCGTTTCATGGTGCTTTTGTTAGTCAAAATTTGCGCACAAAACATCCCTCGCAAAGACAGGCAATGCGCGCAACAGTGAAGAAAAAGATAAAGCGGAATATGTGCCTGCCCTGAGCACCAACATCAGGGCAGGCAAGCCCGCTGCAACAAAGGGGGACTTTGCAGCGGAGTCCTTGAGAGGATTAATCTTTCATTCCGACGGCTTCATAAACCTGTTTGATCAGGTCTGCGCCCACACGGTCAGCCATTTCCGTATGAACAGGCTTGAGTGCCTCAACCCATTCTGCACGTTCTTCCGGTGTCAGATCGTAGAATGTTGTTGTCCCTGCCGCCTTCATCGCAGCCAGTGAATCGTCATTTTCTTTCTGGGCAATTTCGTTGGCATAGGCAGTTGATTCCGTCATCGCTTTATCAAGCTGCCCACGCACATCTTCCGGCAGACCTTCCCAGAAGGCTTTATTGACGATTACCGCATAGCCCAGATAGCCGTGGTTCGAGACTGTGGCATGTTTCTGCACTTCATGCATTTTCTGGGTATACATATTGGATGGCGGATTTTCTGTGCCGTCCACAACGCCGGTCTGCAAAGCCTGATACACTTCCGAGAAAGCCAGAACCTGCGGCACTGCCCCCAGCGCTTTCATCTGCGCTTCCAGAATTTTGGAAGACTGAATACGCATTTTCAGGCCAAGAAAATCATCCGGTACATGCATTGGGCTGTTTGCCGACATCACTTTGAAGCCGTTATCCCAATAGGCAAGACCGATAATTCCTTTAGCATCCAGCTTATCCAGCAGCGCTCGGCCAACCGGACCATCGGTGATTTTACGCAGATCATCATAGTCTTTCATGATGAAAGGCAGATCGAACACTTCAAATTCACGCACACCGAGCGGGCCGAATTTTGCCAGTGACGGTGCCAGCATCTGCACGGCACCAAGCTGCAGGGCTTCCAGCTCTTCTTTATCTTTGTAAAGCTGGGAGTTCGGGTAGACCTCAACCTTCACTTTACCTTCGGTATAGGCTTCAGCCAGTTCCTTGAACTTCTCAGCGCCTTTGCCCTTAGGTGTATCCGGTGCCACAACATGGCTGAATTTAATGGTAATAGCCTGCGCAAGCGCGGTTGAGCTCACACCAAAAGCGAGCATTGCAGCGAGACCGGCAGTTGTCAGAAATTTCATTGAGCGGCCCTCCCAAGCCTGCATAAATTCCCCCACGGAGTAAAAATCCAGATAAAATCCTTAAAAGGAGTGGAGCCGTAATTCTATTGTGGAAACCCACAGTATTTCTATTGTGGTTTACCACAGGCATAAATGCATGAAACTGGTTATGCTTATAAATATCATTAATACCAAGGCGCTAAGATGCTGACGCATCAAGCCTTGAAAAAGTTCAATCACCACTCGGGCTTAACCAAAACCCCATGAGTCATACTCATACGGTTTTGGTATAAGGATACTCAAACGATCACATGAGATTTCAGCGCGCAGTAAAAAATCCGCAAGACAGCAGCAAAAGCCGGTCAGGCTTTCGCATAGCTGTGCGTGATTATACTTTGATTATTCCCCTGCTCGCGATACTGCTGATTGTGACCCTGATCGTTGCGCTGATCTGGATGACCTCGCGTGACAACCAATCTGAAACCGAGAAGAAACTGACAACCGACGCTTTATGGGTCGAGCAATATCTGCGCTTTCAGTTGCAGACTTTTGAAACTGAATTGCGTGATCTCGGCGTCGATATTGAACGCGATGCACAGCAGACAGATAATCTGCGCACCAAAGCCCAGCATTTGATCGCGATCCATCCTGAGCTGATTGATATCAGCTGGTTCGCACCGGACGGCAATCTGCTGGAAAGTGCACCGCCCGGACTTAATGTTATTGCCGATTATAAACCGTCACTGGCGGAGCACAGCCGGTTGTTCGGTAAGCCGGTTTACTCACCGCCGCGCCACACCAGCGAAGGCTGGGTCGTTGATATGGTGGCACCGGTCTATAATAATAATCGCTCTGCCGGTACGCTCTGGGTCATTATCTCGCTGGACAGGTTGCTGTCACGCAATGTGCCGTGGTGGGTTGCCGGAAAATATCAGGTGTCGCTCACGGATTCCGGCGGGGATCCGCTGATTTCCAAATCGAGTATCATGCCGACCAATGATCAGGCACGGCATACTATCTCCTTCGACCCGCCGCTCAACGGCACTTATATCACTGTCACCCCTTATCAGAGCCAGCCGGCCATCGGCCCGATTGTGATCTCTGCGGCGATTATCGGTCTGACTATTCTGGTGATTATCAATCTCTGGATGGCCTATCGTCAGAACCGGCGCAGAGCCGCAGCAGAACATGCGCTGCGCACCGAATATGCCTTCCGGCAGGCGATGGAAAATTCCCTGACCATCGGCATGCGTGCCCGTGACCGTAACGGCCGGATCATCTATGTGAATCCTGAATTCTGCCGCATGGTCGGTTATGACGAAAAACAGCTGATTGGCATGATGCCGCCGCATCCTTACTGGGCACCGGAAATTATCTCGGAAGGTATTCAGCGCCAGAATGATATGCGCAGCACCGGTATTGCCCCTCATGAATTTGAAACACGGTTTATCCGTCCTGACGGCAAACTGATTGATATTCAGGTCTATGAAGCACCGCTGATTGATGCAGATGGTATCCATATCGGCTGGATGGGGTCGCTCGTTGATGTGACAGAGCGGAAACGACTGGATGAAGCCCGCCAGACGGAAGCTGAAAAGCTCCAGCATAATGCCCGTCTGATTACCATGGGGGAAATGGCCTCCACACTGGCACATGAACTGAACCAGCCGCTGGCCGCAATTACCAGCTATGCCACCGGCAGTCTCAACCTGCTGAAATCCGGCACTGTGCAGCCGGAAGATCTGACCAGCGCCCTGCAGAAACTCTCCGATCAGGCACAACGTGCCGGTACAATTGTGCATCGTGTCCATGACTTTGTGCGCAAACGCTCCGTCACACCGGAACACCATGATCTGCGCAAAATCCTGCAGGATGCCACCAGCTTTATAAGTACGGATATGATCAGAGGTGGCGGACGCATTGATATGAAACTACCGGACACACCAGTGCCGGTGCGTGCCGATGCTGTACTGATCCAGCAGGTTTTGCTCAATCTGATGCGCAATGCCCGTGAAGCCGCCGCAGGCCTGCCGCGCAACCGACAGGTCTTGCATATTGTGCTTGAAGCCAGCCACAATGAAGCCACTGTCATCATCACTGATCACGGGCATGGTATTCCTGAAGGCATGGAGAACGAGATTTTTACGCCTTTCATTTCCTCAAAATCCGAAGGGATGGGCATGGGATTACCGATCTGCCGCTCTATTCTCGAATCCCATAAAGGCCGGCTCTGGTTGCTGGCAACACCGGACAAACAAGGTGCCAGTTTTTGCCTTTCCCTGCCGCTGATATCTCAGGAAACACGATCATGACCGTTCATATTGTTGATGATGATGAGGCAATCCGCGACAGCCTGTCATGGCTGTTTCGCTCGCGCGGTGTGGGCGTTGTTACATGGCCGTCCGGTGAGGATTTCCTGAAAGACTGGACGCCGGATTTGCAAGGTTGCATCCTTCTGGATATGCGGATGGAAGGCATGTCCGGTCTTGAGGTTTTTGACCGGCTGATCAGCCTGCAAGCCCGACAGCCAGTGATTTTTCTCACCGGTCACGGAGACATCCCACTGGCCGTAGAATGCCTGAAACAGGGGGCTGCGGATTTCCTCGAAAAGCCGTTCAACGATAATAATCTGGTCGATCGTGTCTTGGATGCCCTGCACAAAGCCAAAGAACGTGCAGCCTCTGACCGTCAGCGTGACGAATTACGGCGCAAGCGCGCGCAGCTCTCCCCGCGTGAGAATGAAGTGCTGTCGATGATCTTAGAAGGCCTGCTCAACAAGCAGATTGCTGACAAGCTAGATATTACAGTGCGCACTGTTGAGGTGCACCGCGCTCATATTATGGAAAAAATGGATGCACGTAATGCCGTTGAACTGGCACGCCTGATCAGCTTCACAGAGCAGAATTAGAGCGGCAGAGTTTAGAGCGCATCCCGAAAAGTGTGAAACGGTTTTCGGACAAGATGCGCGTCAAATCAGAGTGTTAGAGCGCCGATCTGATTCAATCAGATCGAAACGCGCTCTAAATGCTCTGCCGCTCTGAAATCTATGCATAGATAATCAGCAGGTCTTTCGCATCAATCTGATCACCGGCACGCACCAGCACCTCTGCCAGCACGCCATCGCGCTCGGCATGGATTGCCGTCTCCATCTTCATTGCCTCTATGGAAAGCAGGACATCGCCAGCCTTCACGCTTTGCCCGCTGACAACCGCAACTGTTGAAACAATGCCTGGCATCGGCGCACCGATATGCGCTTCATTGTTCAGCTCCGCTTTACGCTTTGCCCCTTTACCGGCACCGCGTGTGCGATCCGGCACTTTGATACGGCGCGGCTGACCATTCAGCTCAAAAAACACCGTGACCATCCCCTGATCATCAACATCGCCCAAAGCCTGATTGCGGATAACCAACGTCTTGCCGCGCTCAATCTCAACAAAGACCTCCTGCTCCTGCGCCAATCCGTAGAAATAAACCGGTGTCGGTAACACGCTTGTCGGCCCGTAAAGGGTTTGCGCACCGGCAAAATCAGTGAAGACTTTCGGATACATCAGATAGGACGCAAATTCCTGATCGCTGACTTTGCGCTCCAGTTTGGTTTCAAGCTCTTTGCGTTGCGCTTCCAGATCAGCCGGTTGCAACAAAGCTCCCGGACGGATTGTGAACGGTTTTTCGCCTTTCAGCACTTTGGCCTGCAAATCTTTCGGCCACCCCGCAGGCGGCTGTCCGAGGTCACCGCGCATCATCGAGACAACGGAATCCGGAAAGGCAATATCCTTGGCCGGATTAGTCACATCACCCGTCGTCAGATCCTGACTGACCATCATCAGCGCCATATCACCCACCACTTTGGAAGACGGCGTGACTTTGACAATATCACCGAACATCAGGTTCACATCGGCATAGGCTTGTGCCACCTCATGCCAGCGGCTTTCCAGCCCCAGTGAGCGTGCCTGTTCTTTGAGATTGGTGAACTGACCGCCCGGCATTTCATGCAGGTAAACCTCCGAGGCAGGGCCTTTCAGGTCGCTTTCAAAAGCCGCGTATTGATTGCGCGCCGCTTCCCAATAGAAGGAAATCCGGCGGATCGAAGCCGGATCAAGCTGCGGATCACGCTCGCTGCCCGCCAGCGCTTCAACAATCGAGCCGAGACATGGCTGCGAG
Organism: Bacillus subtilis; assembly: GCA_021733665.1. Taxonomy (GTDB): domain Bacteria; phylum Pseudomonadota; class Alphaproteobacteria; order Rhizobiales; family Rhizobiaceae; genus Pseudochrobactrum. Next base: position 78,335 of record JAHREI010000006.1, on the reverse strand, counting down.
GTATTACCAGACAAAGCATCCATTGCTGCATCCACCGCATCCACACCGCTTTCCACTGCTGCCAGCACCGTTGCCGCCGCAATACCGGATGTATCATGGGTGTGAAAATGAATCGGCAGATCGATTTCCTGCCGCAAAGCTGTAAACAATGTGCGGGCAGCCTGTGGCTTCAAAAGCCCCGCCATATCTTTAATGGCGATGATATGCGCACCGGCCTTTTCCACCTCACGCGCCAGTTTCAAATAGTAATTAAGGTCATATTGCGGGCGCGCCGCATTCATCAGATCGCCGCTGTAGCAGATTGCGGCCTCGCAGAGTTTACCCTCCTCCAGTACCGCGTCCATCGACACGCGCATATTCTCAACCCAGTTGAGACTGTCAAATACGCGAAACAGATCAATGCCGCCGCGTGCAGCTTCACGCACAAATTGCGTCACCACATTATCGGGATAACTCTTATAGCCCACGCCATTGGCACCACGCAGCAGCATCTGCAACAGCAGGTTCGGCGCGCCGTCACGCACCTTGCTCAAACGCTCCCACGGATCTTCGGTGAGAAAGCGCATCGCCACATCAAAGGTCGCACCGCCCCAACATTCCAGCGAGAACAGGTTTGGCAACAAACGGGCGTAAGTTTCGGCAATCTGCGCAATATCATAGGTACGCATACGTGTGGCGAGCAGCGACTGATGTCCGTCCCGCATAGTTGTATCGGTCACCAGCACCCGTTTTTGCTCACGCATCCATTGCGCAAATTTCTGCGGCCCCAGCTCTGCCAATTTCTGACGCGTACCGCTCTGAATTTCCCCGTCTGGCACATAAGGCACTTTCGGTGCTGCCGCATTGGCTGCGGGCATTGCACGTCCTTTGGTTTCCGGATGACCATTAACAGTGACATCAGCAATATAAGTCAAAAGCTTGGTCGCACGATCCTGCCGCTTCACATGCTCAAACAGTTCCGGCGTCGTATCAATAAAACGTGTCGTATAGTCATTGCTGCGGAATTTCGGATGCGTAATAATCGCTTCCAGAAATGTCAGATTGGTCGATACGCCACGGATACGGAATTCGCGCAGCGCACGATGCATACGCAGGATCACCTCTTCCGGTGTCGATGCCCATGCGGTCACTTTCTCCAGCAACGGGTCATAATAGCGGGTAATGAAGGCGCCGGAATAGGCGGTGCCGCCGTCCAGACGAATGCCGAAGCCGGTTGCCCCGCGATAGGCGGTAATCCGTCCGTAATCCGGAATGAAGTTCTGCTCCGGATCTTCCGTGGTGATACGGCATTGCAGCGCATGACCACGCAGCACAATCTTGCTCTGCTCCGGCACACCGGATTCAGGCGTGCCGATTGCAGCCCCTTCCAGAATACGAATTTGCGCTTTGACAATATCAATACCGGTAACTTCTTCCGTTACCGTATGCTCCACCTGAATACGCGGGTTGACCTCAATGAAATAGAACTTACCCGAGGAAACATCCATCAGGAACTCAACAGTCCCCGCACCAATATAATGGGTGGCACGGGCGATCTTCAGCGCATAATCGGCCAGTTCCTGACGCTGTGCATCATTGAGATAAGGTGCCGGTGCGCGTTCAACCACTTTCTGATTGCGGCGCTGTACAGAGCAATCCCGCTCAAACAAATGCACAGCATTGCCATGGATATCGCCGAGGATTTGCACTTCCACATGGCGTGCTTGTTCGACGAGTTTTTCGAGATAGACTTCATCCTTACCAAAGGCGGCTTTAGCCTCGCGCTTGGCCTCAGTCACTTCGCGCGCCAGATCTTTGGCCTCGCGAATGGCACGCATGCCACGGCCGCCGCCGCCCCACGAGGCTTTGAGCATCAACGGATAACCGATGCTGTCGGCGATTTTGCGTACTTCATTCATATCATCCGGCAGCGGATCACTGGCAGGCACCACCGGTACACCAACTTCAACTGCGAGATTGCGTGCTGCCACTTTATTGCCGAGGCGGCGCATTGTATCGCCTTTAGGGCCAATGAAGATAATGCCGTTCTCAGCGCATGCATCGGCAAATTCGGGGCTTTCTGAAAGCAGACCATAGCCCGGATGAATGGCATCGGCACCGGACAGCTTGGCGACGCGGATCACCTCCTCAATTGAGAGATAGCTTTCAATCGGTCCGAGATCGCGCTGCAGATGCGGACCACGCCCGACCTGATAACTCTCATCCGCTTTAAAACGATGTAATGCGAGTTTATCTTCCTCTGCCCAGATCGCCACGGTTTTCATGCCAAGCTCATTTGCAGCGCGGAAGACGCGGATAGCAATTTCAGAGCGGTTCGCGACAAGAATTTTATGGATAGGCAAAGCAGATCTCCCTCACTGCAAAACACCAGAGCGCCATGTGCAGGATCGCATTCATAGCCGCGCTCTGAATTCTTTTCATTGCGTATGTTCACAGACGCATAATGCGCCCGTTTAACTGTGACATGCTGAGATGAACCACCACTCATCGTTCCCATGAAGAGCAATGGAAGATCGCTGCATACTGAAAGTTTTTTTGGGGAAAGAACAGCGAAAATACGACGGAAAATAACAATGCCCGACACTAGAGCGTCGTGCGCCCTATTGGGCGCACAGAGGTCGCTCTAGCTCTTTACATTTACAGCATAATTTCATCTTAAACTGATTGAAGCTTAAAAAATTATGTTGTGGTTCCGGGCATTGTTACAAAATCATTCCAAAGTATCAGAGCCATTTCCGTGAAAACGAATATTTTTCTAAATTCATAGAAATACTCTGATTTCAGGAATTATTTTTTCTGGAAGTAGTTATATTTACCGTCGTCGCCTTTGCGCCATTCAAACATGACATAAGGGGAAAGATTCGGATCACCCTTTTCATCATAAGAAAGATCACCGAGGGCTGTCTTGAACGGGCCTTTTTCTTTCATGGCCTGAGCAACAGTCATCGGATCATTGCTACCGGCAGCATTTGCAGCGGCAGCCAGCGACTGAACGGCGGCATAAGTATAGAAAGTATAAGCTTCCGGTTCAAAACCCTTATCGCGGAACTGCTTGATCAGTTCAGCATTGGCCGGATCTTCACGCGGGTCAGGACCGAAGGTATTGAGTACACCGGCAACCGCATCACCGGCGATCGAAGCCAGCTCATTCGACACAATACCGTCACCGGAAATGAACTGTGCTTTCAGCCCCTGATCGCCCATCTGACGGATAATCAGACCAGCTTCCGGATGCAAACCACCCCAATAAATGACGTTGATGCCATCACGTTTCAGCTTGGCGATCAGTGCAGAATAATCCTTCTCACCGACATTCACGCCTTCATAGGCGGTTTCCTTGACGCCCAGATCGTTCATGGCTTTTTTAGTACCATCGGCAAGACCCTGACCATAAGGCGTCTTGTCATGAACTACAGCAATTTTGGCGTCTTTGAAATTCTCAGCAATATATTTAGCTGCAGCAATACCCTGATTATCATCGCGACGGCAGGTACGGAACGTATTCCAAAGACCGCGATCTGTATAAACCGGATTGGTTGTACCCGGTGCAATCGCCAGAATACCGTTTTCAGCATAGACTTCGGAGGCAGGAATACTCACACCCGAATTGAAGTGACCGATAACAAACTGCACACCGTCAGCGGCAAACTTGTTGGCAACCGACATGCCCTGTTTTGGATCCGAAACGTCATCACCATAAACCAGAACGATCTTTTCACCGTTCAGACCGCCTGCTGCGTTCACCACTTCTACAGCTGCTTCCGCGCCGTTTTTAATCTGTGCGCCATAGGCAGCACTTCCGCCTGTCAAAGGTGCACCGACGCCAACCAGAATATCTGCCCAGGACGAACCGCTAAAGGCAAGCATTGCTGACAGTGCAACACCGCAGAACAGAGACTTTTTCATATTTCCTACTCCCATTAATATGACCGGATACGACAATGTTTGTGTCCGGTATTTTTCCCGTCGGAATCAGGTATTCCGGCAGAATTCCTCTGAGCCATACAAGCATTTTGTGCGAACAGGTCGCTCTGTCAGCGCCACCATTCCGCTCAAGTGAGACCGGATCACTCCGGTCTCACATCTGCTCTACACCAGCCTGCTCGCGGCAGTTTACTGCTGAATGTAAGTGAACTTACCGTCAGCGCCTTTTTGCCATTTATACATGACGTAACCCGGCAGTTTCGGATCACCCTTTTCATCATAAGCCAGATCGCCGAGAACGGTTTTAAAGTTTCCCTTCTTCAGTTCTTTGGCAACAGCTTCCGGATCATTGCTGCCGGCAGCCTTGGCAGCTCCTGCCAGCGACTGCATGGCTGCGTAAGAATAAAGCGTATAAGCTTCAGGCTCGAAACCGGCATCGCGGAACTTCTTCACCAGATCGGCATTGGCCGGATTGTTGCGCGGATCAGGACCGAATGTATTCAGCGTCCCTTCCACCGCATTACCGGCAATCGAAGCCAGTTCGTTCGATACGATACCGTCACCGGAGATGAACTGTGCTTTCAAACCCTGATCTCCGAGCTGACGGATAATCAGACCGGCTTCCGCATGCATACCGCCCCAGTAAATGACGCTGATACCTTCCTGTTTCAGCTTGGCGATCAGAGCGGAGAAGTCTTTTTCACCGACATTCACGCCTTCATAAACAGTTTCTTTGACGCCAGCGGCATTAAGGGTTTTTTTGGTTTCATCAGCCAATCCCTGTCCGTAAGGGGTTTTGTCGTGAAGAACCGCGACTTTGGCATCTTTGAAATGATCGGCGATATATTGACCGGCAACCACACCCTGCTGGTCATCGCGGCCACAGGTACGGAATGTGTTCCACAGCCCCTGCTCGGTATAAACCGGATTGGTGCAACCCGGTGATATCTGAACAATGCCATTTTCGGCATAAACTGTTGAAACCGGAATACAGACACCGGAGTTGAAGTGGCCGATAACGAATTTCACGCCGTCAGCCGCGAATTTATTCGCAACCGAAATCCCCTGTTTCGGATCGGATACGTCATCGCCAAGTGTGAAGGTGATTTTCTCGCCGTTCAGTCCGCCTTCGGCATTGATGAGTTCTGCGGCAGCTTCTGCGCCCTTCTGAATCTGAAGACCGTAAACGGCATTCGGACCGGTGAGCGGTGCCCCGATACCCACCACGATATCCGCAAAAGCTGCGCCGCTGAAAGCGACGAGCGAGGAAAGTGCAACGCTGTATAGTAATGCTTTTTTCATAATAACTGCTCCCATTACAATGATTTTGCCGGAAACTGTCTGCCAGAGAGCAGCTTCCTATGTTTATTAAATCCGGAGAATGAACGTTCACGCCAAAGGCATTTACCGATAATTCGCCGGTCATTTTTTATGCAATCATTAAGCAGAAACCGGTTTCCCGGGCAGTCTCTGCAGGAGTTATGCTCCGGCAGTTATCACACTATGCGCTTTGTTCCCGCGAAGTGCAGAGTGCAATCTCAAGAGCATTCCCGAGTTTAAAATACCGATCGGGAACGCTGTTATTATTGAGTCAAAATCCTGATTTACTTGGATTTATAGGAAAGTGGTGACGTCTGCTCATAGAGCCAGCTATATTGGCGCACCATCTTTTTCACCTTTGTGAAACGGTAACCGAGCGTACCGATAACGGCCAGCACAACCAGATCCACCAGATAATAATGCAATGACAGCAGCGTACCTTCGAACATCGCATAATGGATGAAGCGTACCATTGCTGTTAAAGGCAGAAGATAGAGCAAAAACATAGCGTAAGGACGCCATGTCTGGGCGCAGGCGCGTCCGGTCATCCATGCTGCCCAACCACCAAGAATACAGGTGATCAGCAAAAACAACCAGAATGACGGCTCTTCATAGAGAATGCCTTGCATAATAAGTCTCCCGAATTCACCGGATATCAATGCGATAATTCCGGTTATTACAGCTCAGAAGGGACAGCACCACGGCGGCAATTCTATTTGCCGGATTGATACCTGTTTTCGCCTCCGCCCTTCTGAGACTGCGTTAATCTGCATAACCAACCGCGATATGAGCTTGATCAGGCTGTGCCTGATCCGATCTCATTAATGACGGCCGCCCTCCAGATAAGCTGCACGTACTTCCGGATTAGCCAGAAGTTCTTGTCCGCTGCCGCTCATGGTGATCACACCATTGACCATCACATAACCGCGATGGGCGAGTTTCAGCGCACCGAAAGCATTCTGCTCAACCAAAAACACTGTCAGACCTGTTGTGCGGTTCAACTCTTTGATCGCCTCGAAAATCTGTTTGACGATAAGCGGTGCCAGCCCCAATGACGGCTCATCCAGCATCAGCAATTTTGGCCGCGCCATCAATGCACGGGCAATCGCCAGCATCTGCTGCTCACCGCCCGACAGCGTGCCGCCACGCTGATTGATGCGCTCTTTCAGACGCGGAAACAGATCAAACATCAGTTTCACGTCTTCATCAAAATATTTCTGATTATCAAGGCTCGCGCCCATCTGCAGATTTTCCATCACGCTCATACGCGGGAAAATACGGCGACCTTCCGGAGACTGCGCAATACGCAGTTTCGCGATCTCATGCGGCGGCATAGTTGTAATGTCTTTGCCGTCGAAAATAATACGACCGGTACGTGCACGCGGCGAGCCGAAAATCGTCATCATCAGTGTTGATTTTCCGGCACCATTCGCACCGATCAGTGTGACGATTTCACCGGATTGCACGGTCACATCCACGCCCTTCAGCGCACAGATATTGCCGTAATAGGTTTCAACCTTATCGATAACCAGAAGCGGGTTCTGAGCCTGCATCATTTACCCCCCTCAGATTTTTTGCTTGAAGCCTTTTCAGCCGGTGTTTCATGGCTCGAAGGTACTTTTCCGGATTCAACACGTGTTGAAAATTCGGTTGCTTCACCTTGTGACAGTTTTTTCGCCTGACCGACCCAGTCTTCACGGCTAATCCGGCCATCAAAGCGCAGATAGGTTTCTGCCTGCTTGATATCGGCATCTGTCCATGCGGCAATCTGGTCGAAGTGATAGATACCATGGGCATTGAGCTTGGTTTCATTCACACTGCCAATGCCTTTAATCAGCGTCAGATTATCAGCGGCACCGTTGCGCGGTGCGTCTAATCCGCCAGCCAGACGATCTGCTGATACAGCCTCAGACGGTTCTACATCTGCAAGCTGGGTCACCAACTGATCGACGCTACCAATCGCCCCGTCCGTCCCGTCAATGAGATCTGTAACCTCATCATCATCCACGCCGAGATAAGCAGCGATAACTTTAGGATCATTCTGCACAAAATGCGGAGCGCCGTCAGAGATCTTTGTACCATATTCAAGCACGATCACATGATCGGAAATTTCCATAACCACGGACATATCATGCTCGATCAGCAGAATAGATGTACCTGTATCTTTGCGGATATCCAGCAACAGCTTGTTCAGTTCCGCCGATTCACGCGGGTTAAGACCGGCTGCAGGCTCATCAAGACAGAGCATTTCCGGATCGGTGCACATAGCACGTGCAATTTCTAAGCGCCGCTGATCACCATAAGGTAGATCACCGGCCGGATCATCCGCACGATGGGTCAGATTGATTTTCTCAAGCCAGATGCGCGCCTTTTCAATCGCATCCTTCGCTGCCTTTTTATAGGCAGGGAAACCCAACAGGCCGAGGAAGGTAAAGCCGGAGGAAACCATCAGCGGATTATGCTGCGCCACCAACAGATTTTCCAGAACAGTCAGACCTGTAAACAGGCGAATGTTCTGAAATGTGCGGGCAACCTTGGCTTTTTTGGTGATCATAAAATCCGGCATCCGTTCCAGCAGGAACTTATCGCCATTGGTATGATGCATGGTCACCATGCCGCCTGTCGGCTTATAAAAACCGGTCAGGCAGTTAAAGACTGTGGTTTTTCCGGCGCCGTTTGGTCCGATCACCGCTGTGATCTCGCCACGTTTGACCTCAAAGCTCAAATCATTGATCGCGACCAGACCACCGAAGCGCATGGATAAATGCTCGACCTTCAGAATGGTTTCGGCGCTTTTTGTTTTTTCAGCAAGTGGAGAATTTGCCATTACTGTTGTCCCCGCCATCAGCCATGTCCTTCCTTGGTAAAGGAGCCGGATACCAGCTTACGCTCGTTCAGGAAGGCGCTTGGTTCACGATGTCCCACGAAACCGCGCGGTTTCCAGACCATCACCACAACCATTGCTAAGCCGAAGATCAGCATACGATAGAGTTCAGGCGTAAAGTTCTGTCCGAAGATGGCTTTGAGGAAGGAAAGTTCACGCAGAATTTCCGTACCGCCGATCATAACAATCGCAGCAATCGCAATCCCGACCAAAGACCCCATGCCACCCAGCACCACAACAGCAAGAATAACGGCGGATTCAAGGAACACGAAAGATTCCGGGCTGACGAAGCCCTGACGCGCACCGAAGAAGGCACCGGCAAAACCACCGAACATCGCACCGGTCGCGAAAGCGGTCAGCTTGGTCGTTGTCGTGTTGATACCCAGTGCACGGCAGGCGATTTCATCTTCACGCAGTGCTTCCCACGCACGGCCGATCGGCATACGGCGCAGACGGATTGTGACCCATGCAGTCAGCAGAGCGAGAAGAAGAATGATGTAATAGAGGAAAATTTTATAATGGGCAGCGGAGAATTGCAGGCCGAAAGTTGCCGCAAAACCATCCGGACCGGCCTTGAAAGGAATACCAAAGAATGTCGCTTTTGCGATACCAGAAACACCAAAGGTGCCCTTCGTCACAGCCGTCCAGTTTATCAGCACAAGCCTGATAATTTCCCCGAAAGCCAGTGTCACAATCGCCAGATAGTCACCGCGCAGACGTAGTACCGGAAAGCCGAGAATGATCCCCCAAAAAGCGGCCAGAATACCGGCGACCGGCAACAGCGTCCAGAAAGACAAACCGAAATAAGAGGACAGCAAAGCGTAGGAATAAGCACCCACCGCATAGAAGGCCACATACCCCAGATCGAGCAAACCGGCGAGACCGACAACGATATTCAGCCCCCATGCCAGCATAATATAGATCAGGATCTGAATACCGAAGTTATCGACCCATTTCAGCGAGCCCTGAAAGCCGAGTGTAGCGACAATCAGCACCGGATAGATAAACAGAAACAAGATTGCGAGTTTCGAGAAGTTCTTGCGGAAGAAAGAAACATCTCCGCTTGCAGACACATGTTTCTCAGCCTTGCTCCGCTTGGCCATATAAGGCACCAGGAAAGCGCGATGCAGAAAGCGGCCGATACCGGACAAAGCAACAAGCGTAAACAGCAAGCCCCAGCGCTGAACCAGCACCAGTTCATTATTGATATTCTGCTCGGTTTTAAAACCGACAATCAAAACAAACAGACCAAAAGCGAGGATTGCCGCAATGATACCTTCGCGGATACCGGCTGCAAAATCCGATGGTGCTGCTTTTGGCGTCGCCACAGAAGAAGTCTGAAAAGTATTGGCCATGTTACACCTTTTCAACTTCTGGACGGCCGAGAATGCCGGAAGGCATGAAAATCAGCACAATCGCAAGGATTGAGAATGCAGCAACATCTTTATAATCGATCGAGAAATAGGCAGACCAGAGCGCCTCGATCAGGCCGATCAGCAAGCCGCCGATCATTGCACCCGGCAGAGAGCCGATGCCGCCAAGAACCGCTGCGGTAAATGCCTTAACGCCCGGAATAAAGCCGTCTGCGAAGGAAATAACGCCGTAATAAGTGAGGTAAAGTGTACCGGCCACCGCAGCCAGTGCTGCGCCCATAACAAAGGTCAGGGAAATGGTGCGGTCGACATTGATGCCGAGCAGCGATGCCATTTTACGATCCTGCTCACAGGCACGCTGAGCGCGCCCCAGAGAGGTACGGTTCACAATATACCAGAAGATCGTCAGCAGAACGACAGTGACGGCAATGATAACAATCTGTTTGAGTGAGATAATAATATCCGTACCAAACAGCGAGTAGGAATCATTGATCAGCGCTGGGATCGGCTTGTTGCGCGGGCCCTGTGTCACCTGAACAAAGTTTGACAATGCAATAGACATACCAATCGCGGTGATCAGCGGTGCAAGACGGAAAGAACCGCGCAACGGTCTGTAAGCAACCCGCTCAATGGTCCAGCTCCACATACTGGTCAGGATCATGGCGACGATCATCATCAGCAGGATTGCCAGTACCACTGGCACTGCACCGACAAAGGTTGTCAGTATCAAAAAAACAATAAGCGCCATGAAGGCGCCGAGCATAAAAACATCACCATGAGAAAAATTGATCATGCCGATAATACCATAAACCATGGTATAGCCGATGGCGATCAATCCGTAGATTGACCCGAGCGTCAGCCCGTTGATCACTTGCTGGATAAAATATTCCATTGCAAAGTCACCCTTTTCTGATCTGAATTATTTTCGCCGCTAACGGGCACTTCCCTTATATTTCAGATCGTTTACTCCACTGCACAATCCGGCAGGCAAAAGCTGCCGCAGTACCGTCCAGAATTTATAGGCTCACTGCATGTCTGTCAGACAGCGCAGCTTAGGCATATGGCATTGCAGAGAATCGTCCCCCGATAGCGTCTGTTATAGCAGACAAGGCTTCCGCTCCCCTTGGCCGAATATGACCAAACCCGGAAAAACCGAATTGCCCGACTACACAGAAACTATAGAAAATACGACTAGTAATATAGTATTATAGTCCCCCTGCCCTGCTCTCAGAATTAAAGATTACTCATAATTTATTACCGGTCAATCGTCGTTCTGCATTGTTTTGATGATTGAACAATATTCTGTTTGCGACGTCTTTAACGGACTACAAATCCATGAGCAAAAGGATCGCGGTCATCAATGAAAATTGTATTATACCCTGTCATCCGTGCCCAACCTGCAATAGAAGGAATTATACCTTTCTTATCAGCCACTTGGACATCAGCCTCAACCCGCCCGTGGAACAGAGATCCGATCACGGATTCGTGAACAAAACTGTCTCCGGCCTTCAGTTCTCCGCGTGCAGCTAATTGCGCCATACGGGCAGAAGTTCCGGTGCCACATGGTGAACGATCAATCGCTTTTTCTCCGTAGAACACAGCATTGCGTGCATGAGCGTCGGATTTCGTCGGTTTTCCTGTCCACAGAATATGGCTGAGGCGATTAATATCGGCGAGTTCCGGATGCTGAAAACGATACATCTCATTGAGTCGCTGGCGTAAAACAGGGCTCCAGCCAATCAGATCGAGCACCGAATAATCGGCCAGATCCGTGTAATTTTCTTGCGCCTCAACAATTGCGTAGAAATTACCGCCATAGCTGACATCCACTTTGAGCAGGCCGAGATCAGGACATTCGACCTCTAACCCTTCAGCATAGAGGAATGCCGGCACATTGGTCAGCCGCACACTTTCCACATATTGCCCGTTCTGCTCATATTCGATTGCGACTTTACCCGCCGGTGTATCGAGATTGATTTTGCCCGGTACTTTAGGGGTAATCAGCCCCTGCTCAATGGCCATAGTGACTGTACCGATTGTGCCGTGTCCGCACATTGGCAGGCAGCCGGATGTCTCGATAAACAGCACTGCCACATCGCAATCATCACGCGTCGGCGGATAAAGAATAGAGCCGGACATCATGTCGTGACCACGCGGCTCAAACATCAGACCGGTGCGGATCCAGTCATATTCGGCAAGAAAATGCGCACGCTTTTCCATCATATTAGAGCCGTGCAGGTTCGGCCCTCCGCCAGCCACAAGCCGTACAGGATTGCCGCAAGTATGACCGTCAACACAAAAGAACGAATGTTTTGCCATGATGTTTCTCAAAACCGTTTTGGACTGAAAGCACTGACAGGCAGCACTGTTGTTTCATGATTTAAAAGCTGGGTCACAAGACGCGCAGTCGCTGCGGATTGCGTAAGCCCCAGATGGCCGTGACCGAAAGCATAAATGATATCATCTGAGGCCGAGGAATAGCCGATTACAGGCAATGTATCCGGCGTCGAAGGACGATATCCCATCCATTGCCGCCCGCCTTCCGTTTTTAGTTGCGGCAGGAACTGCTTCGCCTTTTTCAGCATAGCTTCGGAGCGCGCATAATTGGGCGGAAGGGTCAGCCCGCCAAGTTCCACGGCACCGCCGACACGCACACCTGTTGTCAGCGGCGTAATCACAAAAGCATGTCCGGGGAATGTCAGCTGACGACGGATATCACCGGCACCAACCGGCAAGGTCGTATTATAACCGCGCTCTGTCTCCAGCGGCACAGCATCGCCAAGCTGAGCACTTAAATGGTGAGACCACGCACCCGCCGCAATAATCAGTTTTCTGCCATGCAGCACTTCACCATTTGTAAGTGTAACTTCCACACCTGTCGGTGTCTGTGCAATCGTTGAAACTGTGGCCTGCTGATAGCGCGCACCCAGCTTCTCCGCATAGCTCCAAAGTGCTTTGCCATAGAGTTTCGGATCAGAAACGTTTTTCCATTTCGGCACAAAGCAACCAACCACAAAGCGCGGGTCTAATCCCGGTTGAAGCGCTGCCAGCTCTGCGCCGCGCACCACCTTGAAATCAATACCGGCCTGTTTTTTGGCTTCCCAACCGGACATCGCCGCCTGCAACTCGGCTTCACTTTCATAAAGCTCAAGATTACCTTCATGATGGATCATATCCGTAATACCGGCACGCTCTGCCAGAGCCAGCATTTCCTTTTCTGCAAGCTGCATCATCTGCCCCTGCACCTGCGTACTGTTGCGAAGTGCAGATGCGCTGCTGGCACGCCAAAAACGATAGAGCCATGGCAGCAATTTAACGACATAAGAAGGACGGATAGCAAAAGGCCCCAGAGGGTCCAGCAGCCAGCCCGGCACTTTCTTCATCACACCTTTTGAGGCCAAGGGTAATATTTCTGAAAAAGCCAGAGCTGCCGCATTACCGGAACTTGTCTCCTCACAAATCCCCGTGCGATCCAGCACAAGCACAGAATGTCCGGCTTCACTCAGCACAGCCGCTGCAGCAATCCCGACAATACCTGCCCCGATAATAATCACTTCAGAATGCTTCTGATTCCCATCCACATTGACGTTATCAACCGACGCCATGTGCCCTCCTGCCTGCCCTGTTTATAATTCTGATTATGCAGACCTTACGCCGTAAAAACGGTTCTTGCTACGGAAAAAACCCCGGTTAAACTGAATTAACCGGGGTTGTATCGCATCAGATTTTAGGCAGTGCAGGCCGTGTTGCCAGTGCCTGTTTTACAATCTTTTCGACCTGTGCACGGCGCTCTCCGCTCAGCGGCTGGCGTGGCAGACGCACACGATCATTCGACTGGATAGCATGCACTTCAATCAGCTTGAGATTCTGCACCAGATAGGTCGAAACATCGAGATCAAGCAGCGGACGCATCCAGCGGTAGAGTGGCAGCGCTTCATCATATCGCTTCTGCTTGATGAGCTGATACAACACCACCGTCTCACGCGGCAGCGAGGTCACAACACCGGCTACCCAGCCGATTGCACCTGTTGTCAGCGCTTCGAACGCCAGATTGTCAACGCCGGTGAACAGATCAAAACGATCGCCGAACTGATTAACGATATCAATTGTACGGCGGATATCATCTGACGATTCCTTGATCGCTACAAAAAGGTCATCTTTCGCCAGTTCTTCAAGGCATTCACCTGTCACATCCACACGGTAGGCCATGCGGTTGGAATAGATCATCACCGGCAAACCACCGGCAGCAGCCATGGCCTTCAGCGTAGTGACGGTTTCCTGAGGATTGGTGAAATAGATCGGGCTTGGCACAACCATCAGGCCGTCAGCACCAGCTTTTGCAGCAGCTTTTGCAGCCGCTGCACCTTCACGGGTACCTGCCTCAAACACAGTCATCAGCACCGGACGAGAACCTGCAACTGAACGGGCTGTTTTAAAAACATCCAGCTTTTCTTCGGCTGAAAGCATCGGGCCTTCACCGAGCGAGCCGCCAACCACAAAGCCATCAACACCCGCATCAATCTGCAGGCCGAAGCAGCGTTCCATTTCTTTGTGATCCAGCGCATCATTTTCAGTGAATTTTGTTGTAACTGCCGGAAAAATTCCTGACCACATATCATAGCTCCCAATTGATATACCAGTGATATATCTAACAAGGAGACACAAGTCAAATTAATTCTGCACAGCGATAATCGGGGGCAATATCCCTCATGCGAACGCTCATTGATGGGCAGATATTGAGAAAAGGCCTTAGCTGTAGTATCTCTCGGGCAAATATCATTAAATATTAGACACCCTGAATATTGCATCAGCGCAATATCGGCTCCGCAGAAACAAAAGCAGGCATCAGCCATACCGGCATGCACTGCCTATCAATAATAAGGACACAGCCTTTATGTCAGGGCCACTTACGATCAGTGATATACAGCTGGATAATTCTACGGCCGCTTCTGCACTCAGTCTCTCCGATCAAGCGTATCGCCTGCTTGAACGCCATATTGTCACCCTGTCCCTGCAACCGGGCAGTGTCACCAATGAACGCGTTCTGATCGAGCTGACCGGCATGGGACGCACACCCGTGCGTGAAGCCATTCAGCGGCTGGCATGGGAAGGTCTGATGGAAGTGCGGCCGCGCTCCGGCATTGCCATTACCGCGCTCGATCCGAAGGACTTCACCAAAGTTCTTGATGCACGTGAAGGCGTTGAGCAAATTCTTTGCCGTGATGCCGCACGCTATGCTGGCGCTTATGAGCATGACAAGCTGCGCGAAGCCGCTGTGATGATGAAACAAGCGGCAACCACGCAGGACATTCCGCTGTTTCTTGATGCAGACAAGGCTTTTGACGAAGTTCTCGGCAGTGCCTCGCTCAACCCATACGCCACGCGTCTGGCTGCTCCTTTGCAGAGCCACAGCCGCCGGTTCTGGTTCCGCTTGCGTCGTGATGAAAGTCTGACAGATTCTGCCGCCGCGCATACCCGCATGATTGAAGCCATTGTCAGCCGCGATGAAAATGCTGCAGTTGAAAGCGCCAAGCAGCTCATCACACATTTGCGTACACTCACCGCATAAGTGCCGTATTTCATGCCGATAAGCCTGTCTCTCGAGGGAAAGGTTTATCGGCAGCATTATGATTTTAAATCCGCATTCTTACTGCAAAGCTTTTTCTGCCACTTGTATTCTGTTTCTCACGGTCACCACCGGCTTTACAGAGACACCAGACAGCGATTACCAAGGCCCTGTTGTTACCAGTTGCAAGGCAATTGGCGCCCTCTCAGAAAAATGGGATAAATCATCAGAGCAGTGGCCGGAAATCACACTGCGTGCCAAGGTCAAAGCTGTTCACCAGAATGACCTTATCGCCGTTACTGAACTCTGCCCCGATCAAAAACTGCAAGTCATATGCCTTGAATATGACAACAGCGCCCTGAAAGCCGGTGATCAGGTTGAGGTCAGCGGTATGCTGACCAATCGTTTTGATAATGGCGTCGTTATTGATCCCTGCTCGACACGCTTACAAACAGACTAGTTTGTTATCGGGCAAGGATTATCGACTTACGGGGAACTTATTCCCATCAGCAGCGTTATCTCTTTGAAAATCTGACCGGAGACACCATCTTCCGGTCGAATAAGATGTAATATGGAGATCAGCATGGCTAGCAAACTGCGTAATGATGCAGAAAAGACATTTGAAGATCAGATTGCAGAACTGAAAAAAGAACTGGCTTCTGTAACGAAGAAATTGTCCGAGCAAGGATCTGCACTTTACGATGATGCGCGCGACAGTGCGTCGGATACTTATGAAACATTACGTAAACGCGGCCGTGTCGCTGCCCGTGAAGTCCGGCATCAGGCTCAGGCTGTATCCGAAACCGCCCGTGAAAACCCGCTGGCAACAGCCGCGGTTGTAGCAGGTATCGGTTTGGTACTTGCACTGCTGGCTCGCCGCTAAGCAACTTCAACAGTTATCAGGCAGCCTGTCACACAGGCTGCCTACACCTGAATATGAACACGGAGGTTCTATGAATAAGAACAGCCTTTATATTCTGCTCGGCGCATTGCTCGTGATTATTGTCGGCTTTTCTATCTATACCTACAGAGAAGAATCCAAGCCGAAGGGTGTTGAGCTCAAAATCGACGAGCAAGGCGTCTCCATTGAGCAGAACTAGTCGCCAAGAAGCCCGTTATTTCAGGTATAAAAAAACCGCGATACAAATATCGCGGTTTTTTAAATATCAGATGCGTTTCTGACTTATGCAGGCAGAATTGCGCCTTCCAGAGTTGTCAGCTGATGCAAGAACATTTCTGCCTTGGTGCGGTGTTCCGCAGAGGCTGCATCATCCACAAGCTTACGAGCATGCTCAATACGAGCCGCAATATCTTCACGCTTGATTTCATCAATATGAAGTGCGGATTCTGCCAGCAAAGAGCAACCTTCCGGTGTGATATCAGCAAAGCCGCCGAAGACGATATAAGCATCGCTTTTACCATCTGCAGTCTTCACTGTTACCTTACCAGGAATGATAGTGGTCATCAAAGGAGCGTGACCGGCCAGAACAGTCAGGTAGCCTTCGCTGCCAGGAATTACCACTTCGCTGACTTCAGCAGAAAGCAGAAGACGTTCCGGTGATACCAGTTCAAATTTGAAGGTTCCAGCCATGTTTCTCACTCAAAATCCCTGAACCTGTCCGCATTCGCGGCGTTCCGGCGTTGAATTCAATAGTTCAGCGGTCAATCACAATAAACGGAAATACGCTGCGAAATTATATCTCAATAGTGAGGCTGTGCCTGCAAACTGTTGAGAGAATAGTCAGGCAGACCAAAGTCTGCCTGACCAATCACATTAAGCGGCTTCTGCCAGCTTCTGTGCTTTTTCAATCGCTTCTTCAATCGAACCGACCATGTAGAAAGCTGCTTCAGGCAGGTGATCGTAATCGCCAGCGCAAAGGCCTTTAAAGCCTTTGATTGTATCCTGAAGATCAACCAGCTTACCTGGCGAACCGGTGAAGATTTCAGCCACGAAGAACGGCTGGGACAGGAAGCGCTCGATTTTACGGGCACGTGTCACTGTCAGTTTATCTTCTTCAGACAATTCGTCCATACCAAGGATGGCGATGATGTCCTGAAGCGACTTGTAGCGCTGCAGAATTGACTGAACCTGACGGGCAACTTCGTAATGCTCTTCACCGACGATCATCGGGTCAAGCATACGGGATGTTGAGTCAAGCGGATCAACCGCAGGATAAATACCCTTTTCAGCGATCGAACGGTTAAGAACCGTAGTCGCATCCAAGTGCGCAAAGGATGTCGCAGGCGCAGGGTCAGTCAAGTCATCCGCAGGAACGTAAATTGCCTGCACCGAAGTGATCGAGCCTTTGGTTGTGGTGGTGATGCGTTCCTGCATCGCGCCCATATCCGTTGCCAGTGTCGGCTGATAGCCCACAGCGGAAGGAATACGGCCGAGAAGCGCGGACACTTCCGAACCAGCCTGTGTGAAGCGGAAAATGTTATCCACGAAGAACAACACGTCCTGACCGTCATCACGGAAGCTTTCAGCGATCGTCAGACCGGAGAGAGCAACACGGGCACGCGCACCTGGCGGCTCGTTCATCTGACCGTATACGAGAGCTGCTTTCGAGCCTTCGCCGCCACCCAGCTTGTTAACGCCGGATTCGATCATTTCGTGATAGAGATCGTTACCTTCACGGGTACGCTCACCAACACCGGCGAATACCGAGTAACCACCGTGGGCTTTAGCCACGTTGTTGATGAGTTCCATGATGAGAACGGTTTTACCAACGCCCGCACCACCGAAAAGACCAATCTTACCACCTTTAGCGTAAGGGGCGAGAAGATCCACAACCTTAATACCGGTTACCAGAATCTCAGATTCAGGTGACTGTTCGATATATTCAGGAGCCGGCTGGTGAATACCGCGGGTTGTAGCAGTCACAATCGGGCCAGCTTCATCAACTGGTTCACCGATTACGTTCATGATACGGCCGAGTGTTTCAGGGCCTACCGGAACGCGGATCGCATCGCCGGTATCACGTACTTCCTGTCCACGAACCAGACCTTCGGTCGAGTCCATAGCAATGGTACGTACTGTATTTTCGCCAAGATGCTGAGCAACTTCCAGAACGAGACGGTTACCGAGGTTGTCGGTTTCCAACGCGTTCAGGATCAGAGGCAGATGATCATCAAACTGGACGTCGACGACAGCGCCGATGACCTGCTTGATACGGCCGACTGCACCTGATGCAGCCGCGCCGGACTTAGCCTTTGCCGTGGTCTTGGTAGTTTTCGGTGTCGCTGCTTTAGCCATCGATCCTTACCTTCCGATTAGAGCGCTTCCGCGCCCGCAATAATTTCAATCAGTTCTGTGGTGATCTGAGCCTGACGCTGACGGTTATATGTGATCGACAGCTTGTTGATCATGTCACCAGCGTTACGCGTTGCGTTATCCATCGCGCTCATCTTTGCGCCCATTTCACCGGCCACATTTTCAAGCAGAGCGCTGAAAATCTGGACAGAAATGTTGCGCGGCAGAAGATCGTCGAGAATAGCAGCCGCATCCGGCTCATATTCGTAGATCGCACCACCAGCAGAAACCGCTTCCCCAGCATCACCGGCTGATGCCGGAATAAGCTGCTGAGCTGTCGGAACCTGATTGATCACCGACTTGAACTGCGAGTAGAACAGTGTCGCAACATCGAACTCGCCTTTATTGAAAAGCGCGATCAGTTTACGACCGATCTGGTCGGCATTGGTGAAACCAATCTGCTTCACTTCACGCAGGTCGACATGATCAATGACCAGTCCACCAAAGTCGCGACGCAGAATATCCGCACCTTTTTTACCGACAGTAATAATTTTTACTGTCTTACCCTGTGCCAGCAACTGGCGGGCATGTTCACGGGCGAGACGTGCAATCTGCGAGTTGAAACCACCGCACAGACCACGTTCCGCGGTTGCGACGATGAGCAAATGCACATCGTCTTTACCGGTACCCGCCATCAGTTTCGGTGCATCATCACCGCTTACATTCTGGGCAATATTGGCCAGAACTGCACTCATCCGCTGAGAATACGGCCGTGCCGCTTCGGCTGCTTCCTGGGCACGACGCAGTTTTGCCGCGGCGACCATTTGCATCGCCTTGGTAATTTTCTGCGTCGCCTTAACCGAGGCGATACGGTTTCTCAGATCCTTTAGTGAAGGCATCCGTTCATCCCGTCAGAGTTAATCAAGCAAAGTTCTTGGCGAAAGCGTCGATAGCTGCCTTGAGTTTGCCCTTGATTTCGTCGCTGATTGCCTTCTGATCACGGATCGCATCCAGCACATCTTTGTGCTCGTTGCGCAGCGATGCCAGAAGACCGGCTTCAAATTTACCGACCTGATTAACAGCCAGCTTATCGAGGTAACCATTAACACCGGCGAAGATCACAGCAACCTGCTCTTCGGTCTTCAGCGGCGAGAACTGTGGCTGCTTGAGCAGTTCAGTTAAACGTGCACCGCGGTTGAGAAGACGCTGGGTTGCGGCATCCAGATCGGAACCGAACTGCGCAAACGCAGCCATTTCACGATACTGAGCGAGCTCACCCTTAATCGAACCGGCAACCTGTTTCATCGCTTTAATCTGAGCGGCAGAACCCACGCGGGAAACCGACAGACCAACGTTAACAGCAGGACGAATACCCTGGTGGAAAAGGTTGGTTTCAAGGAAGATCTGACCGTCTGTGATCGAAATCACGTTGGTCGGAATAAACGCGGAAACGTCACCACCCTGAGTTTCAATAACCGGCAGAGCGGTCAAAGAACCTGCACCGAGTTCGTCATTCAGCTTAGCCGAACGCTCGAGAAGACGGGAGTGAAGATAGAATACGTCACCTGGGTAAGCTTCACGGCCCGGAGGACGACGCAGCAGCAGGGACATCTGACGATAAGCAACAGCCTGCTTGGAAAGGTCATCATAACCGATCAGAGCGTGTTGGCCGTTATCGCGGAAATATTCACCGATTGCACAGCCTGTGAACGGAGCCAGGTACTGCAGAGGAGCAGCATCGGAAGCAGTTGCAGCAATAACAACCGAATATTCCAGAGCGCCGCGCTCTTCGAGCACTTTAACGAACTGAGCAACAGTCGAGCGCTTCTGACCGATAGCAACGTAAATGCAATACAGCTTATCTTTGTCAGGACCGTTATCGTGGATAGGCTTCTGGTTAAGGAAGGTATCGAGGATAATTGCGGTTTTACCTGTCTGACGGTCACCGATGACCAGCTCGCGCTGACCACGACCAACAGGGATAAGAGCATCAATGGATTTCAGACCGGTCGACATCGGTTCGTGAACCGATTTACGCGGAATGATACCAGGAGCTTTAACGTCTACACGACGACGCTCTACACCAACGATCGGGCCTTTGCCGTCGATCGGGTTACCAAGAGCATCAACCACGCGGCCGAGCAGGCCAGGACCGACTGGAACGTCAACGATGGCGCCGGTCCGTTTAACGGTGTCGCCTTCTTTAATGTCACGGTCAGAACCGAAAATAACAACACCAACGTTGTCGCTTTCAAGGTTGAGCGCCATACCGCGGATGCCACCCGGAAATTCGACCATTTCACCGGCCTGAACATTGTCCAGACCGTATACACGGGCGATACCGTCACCAACGGAAAGAACCTGACCAACTTCGGAGACTTCTGCCTCCTGGCCAAAATTCTTGATTTGCTCTTTCAGAATTGCGGAAATTTCCGCAGCGCGGATGTCCATCAGCCGACCTCTTTCAGTGCAAGCTTAAGAGAAGAAAGTTTAGTGCGAAGGGAAGTGTCAATCTGACGCGATCCCAGCTTCACAATGAGACCGCCAAGAATCGACGGATCGACAGTGACATTGATTGTCACGTCCTTGCCGGCCACACTCTTCAGCGTCGCCTTCAATTCAGTTTGCTGCGCCTGCGTCAGCTCACGCACTGAAGTTACATCAGCTGCAACTTCACCGCGGCTTTCAGCGGCGATCAGATAAAATGCTTTGATCATACCTGGCAGTACGAACAGCCGGCGGTTACCGGCTACAACGCGCAGGAAGTTACCGACCAGACCGGAAATACCGGCTTTGTCAGCCACTGCGGAAATTGCCTGGAGCTGATCTTCAGTGGAGAAGACCGGGCTATTGATCAGGCGGCGAAGATCTTCGCTCTCATTGATCATAGCCTCAATACGGCCAAGATCTTTCTCCACCTGAGCAACGGATTTAGCCTCAAGCGCCAGATCAAACAGAGATCCAGCATAGCGCTGAGCAACACCGGAAATGAGCGAAGACGATCCTGTCACGAAACCCAACTCTCTTGGTTGAAACCCTGTTTTGGCCGCACAGTTTATCCGTGCAAAAAAACAGCGATTTTATTGATGTTTTTCAATACCCCCCGATGAAGTGCCGATTTGCACCGCCATCTGTGCCCTGCGGACGACCCGCCTGACTGCATTGAAATTCGAAAGCCGTCTAGCATAGACAATCAGGACTCGCAACACGCGAATCCCGCCGTTTCATACGCTTTACAGTGCTATTTTGATGCTTCTCACGCAGAAATCACCCCATAGCTGACGGGCACGTCAATTCGCCAATAATAATAATATGTAGAATTATCAAGTTATAACAATGCGTTAGGATAAATAATCCGGCAATTTTCTGGTTATAAATGTGCCAGATTGCGCAATCAGGCATTTCGCTAACCATTTGCCGAATTCCGGCAAAATTATGCTCATAACTCAGATTTTTATAGGGGAAGATATTTCAGTCACAACTGATTCCCGCTGACTGTCAGGGAGCATAAATATTACAGCACCCGCTGACAGATTCTGCGAAATCCTGACCGGCAACAAAAATCAGGCGACAAAACCAAAGGCAAAAAGCAGCGGGCCTGCAGCCAGCATCAGTTCAATCAGAGCTGCAATCCAGTTATAAAAACTGTTGGTTTTATCGGACATCATCGAAATCAAACGGCCGAAAAGCACAAAGCCCCAGACACAACCCAGCGCCATCCATAAAAACGGCTGCGCAAACAGCAGGCATGCCACACCAAGCCCGATATAGGGACCAGCCATTGTTGCCCGCACAGATGACAAAGCATGCGGGCGAAGATCAGGCGCGCTCAGACGCAGGATTTTCAGTGAAATCCCCGGTGCAAACATCAGCAAAAGCCCGAAAAGCAAGGTAATAACAGCCACAGACCATGCCAGCCATTCGCCCTGACTTGTAGGTAGATAAAATGCCACGCTGCACCTCTTTAAATGACTGATATGCGTCTTCGAATATCAGCAGATAGAACATATTGAACGAGCTATATTCCTGACTTGCAATCATGAAAAGCAAAATTATCTGCGACAACACGCGCCGGAGCCGCTGACAACAACGGAACCATTCCTTTAGCCAATCATAAAACTGCGATTACAGGAAGCTTTGCGGGTCGATATCAACCTGTACACGCAAAGAGCCGCGTGCTTTAGGCGCAGCCTGCAGCAAGGCCCGCAGATAGGACTGGATATCCGAACGTTTTGAGCCCTGCACCAGCAAGCGGAAACGATGTCTGCCACGAATCACCGCCAATGGCGCTTCTGCAGGCCCCAGCACTTCAATATCGCCGTCTCTCGGCGCTGCACGACGCAATGCACGCGCATGGCTCTCTGCTTCTGCTCTGCTGTCCGCTGAGATAATCAGGGCTGCCAGCCGTCCGAATGGCGGTAGCATCCCGCGCTGGCGTTCGTCGATTTCACGTTCATAGAAAGCCTGCGCATCACCGGCGATAATGGCTTTCAGCACCGGATGATCCGGCTGATAGGTCTGGATCAAACCGACACTTTTACGCCCCGTGCGTCCTGCGCGGCCTGTCACCTGATTGAGCAGCTGGAATGTGCGCTCAGCAGCACGCGGATCACCATTGGCAAGGCCGAGATCAGCATCAATCACCCCGACAAGCGTAATCAGCGGGAAGTTATGTCCTTTGGCAACCAGCTGAGTGCCGATCACAATATCGGCCTCCCCTTTGGCAATCGCCTCCATCTCCATACGCAAGCGCGTCACGCCACCAGCCATATCAGACGACAGGACGATAATCCGTGCATCCGGAAAAATTGCCGCAGCTTCTTCCGCAATACGCTCGACACCGGGCCCGCAAGCCACCAAATGATCCAGTGCGCCACAGGACGGACAGGCATCCGGGCTTTTCTCGTGATAACCGCATTGATGACACATCAACTGGCCACGGAAACGGTGCTCAACCAGCCAGCTTGAACAGTCCGGACATTGAAAACGATGCCCGCAGACACGGCACAAGGTCAGCGGCGCATAGCCGCGACGGTTGAGAAACAACAAAGCCTGTTCTTTACGCTGCAAAACCTGCCCGACTGCCTCTGTCAAAGCAGGCGACAAAAACCGCCCTGCCACAGGCGGCGAACGGCGCATATCAAGAGGCTTCAAATCCGGCAAAGCTGCATCGGCATAACGCCCCTGCAACGGCACATAGCGGTAACGCCCCTGATTGGCATTGACCAGACTCTCAATGGACGGCGTGGCAGATGCCAGAATAACCGCAAATTTACCGATAGAGCCGCGCACCACTGCCATATCACGCGCATTATAGAAGACGCGGTCTTCTTGCTTATAGGCAGGGTCATGTTCTTCATCGACAATGATCAGCCCCGGATTGGCAAAGGGTAAAAACAATGCGGAGCGTGCACCGGCAACGACCTTGACCATGCCTTCTGCAATCTGTCGCCAGACACGCTCTCTTTGGCGTGGCGCCAGATCGGAATGCCACTCCGCCGGACGTGTACCAAAGCGGCTTTCAAAACGGTCGAGAAATTGTTGGGTCAGCGCAATTTCCGGCAGCAGGATCAAAACCTGTTTGCCCAGCTCAACCGCACGCGCCACTGCTTCAAAATAGACTTCTGTCTTACCGGAACCGGTTACACCATGCAGCAGAGAGACTGAATAGGCATCTTCTTCTACTGCCTCGACCAGACATTGTGCTGCGGCCTGCTGATCTTCAGACAGATCCGCCTGCCCGTAAAACGGATCAGGTTCACCGACCACCGGCGGCGGCGGGATCATCACTTCTTCGAACAGTCCCTGCGCTTTAAGCCCTTCAACCACGCTGCCGGAAACCCCTGCCGCATGGGCAAGGCCGGACTTGGTCCAGCTCAGACCATTATTGGCAACCTCCAGAACTTTCTCACGCGCGGCAGTCAGTCGTTCGGCCTTGCCCCCGATATAGCGCAAGCCCGGAATAAACGGTTCAGGATCAAAAGCAGCGGGCGCACGCAGCACCATGCGCGCCACCATGCCCGGCGGGGACAGCGTATAATCCGCCGTCCAGCGGATAAAGCGCAACATATCGCGGCTGACAAGCGGGCAGTCAAACACATGCAGGATGGATTTCAGCTTTTTGGGATCAACCTGATCGCTGGCATCGTCAGTGACAATACCCGCAACCTCGCGCGGCCCCAGCGGCACGCGCACGATTGAACCGGCCTGAACATCCATATCATCAGGAACCAGATAGCTATAGGGACGCTCCGCTGGCATCGGTACGAGGACCGGAACAACACGGCGCGTCTTTATCTCTGTTTTCCCGTTCAAAAGAGTATCCTGATCATTTCCGGTATTTGAGGAGCAGGTGCACTTAAGCGCAAACGGCCTGCGAATTCAATTATTGCTGTGCACATGCTTATTTATCAAAGACAGTTCCGATTTATAGAAATATACGGTAAACAGACCTATCTTTGTCGGGTATAATCCCGTCTGTACAGCAAACCCATTACGGAGGATAAGCTGAAATGAAATTCTTTGTGGATACCGCCGATGTTAAAGACATCCGTGAACTCAATGATCTGGGACTGGTTGACGGCGTTACCACCAATCCATCGCTGATCCTGAAATCCGGTGGCAACATTCTTGAAGTGACAAAAGAAATCTGCTCGATCGTCAAAGGTCCTGTTTCTGCTGAAGTTACAGCAACTGACTATGCCGGCATGATGAAAGAAGCAGCTGTTCTGGCGAAAATCGCTGACAATATCTGCATTAAACTGCCACTGACACTGGATGGTCTGAAAGCCTGTAAAGCACTGACTTCCGATGGCCACGAGACCAATGTGACCCTGTGCTTCTCCGCCAATCAGGCACTGCTGGCTGCAAAAGCCGGTGCAACTTATGTATCACCATTCATCGGCCGTCTCGATGATATGGGTCTGAACGGTATGGATCTGATTGGTGAAATCCGCACCATTTTCGACAACTTCGCGTTTGAAACCCAGATCCTGGCTGCTTCGGTACGCACAGTTAATCACGTTAAAGAAGCTGCACTGATCGGCGCTGACGTTATCACTGCACCGCCTGCTACACTGAAAGCTCTCGTCAAGCATCCGCTGACAGACAAGGGTCTTGAAGCATTTCTGGCAGACTGGGCAAAAACCGGCCAGTCAATTGCTTAATCAGGCAGTCATCGCATAAATAAAAAAGCCCGCTTTTCAGCGGGCTTTTTTATATTTACGAAACGCGGATATAGAACCTGATTCAAAAATTGTTAGGCTACAGCGAAAATGGTGATTTTTGAGCACCGGAACGGAATGTACTTGCGGGTACATGAGTACCGGAGCGCAAAAAATTGCCATTTGCAGCCCAGCCTAGCGGTTTTGGGACAGGTACTATGGGAGTTTCTGCATATCCTGAGCTAATGACAGCACCAAATACTGCGCCAACTCTTCTGCAGCACGCTGCTGAGCATCGCGATGGGCACGCAGGTTTGCAAATTCCTGTCGCGGGCGATCATAGGATGCACTGACCTGACGGCGACCAGTTGCTACAACCTTACCATCCCTGTCGCGCAACACATAATTAGAGCTCATTTTCACTGTACCGGCAGATGCACGTCCTTCACGTGAATCGCCTACGTCCACTTCAACTGCAGATTCAGTCGATGTCCCGAACCCCAGTGCCAGATGATAAGCCGGTTGTGATGGCTCCCCTGCTCCGCCAGACAGACCGAAGATCAAGCGGTTACGCACCGCCTGAGCAGGGATAGAGTTCACATCATCCACTTTAATGGACGCCAGCTTGGTTTTAACACTGGAAGATATACCGCCAGTGCTTTCACTGCCACCTGATGAATAAAGCGGCTGTACAGTGCAGCCAGCCACAAAGGCTGACAGGACGAGTCCTGTCAGTATTGCCAGCCGCTTTTTGCGGATCGGAGATTTGTCTTTAATTGAGTGATCAGACAACGACATTCACAATCCTCTGCGGTACAACAACGAGCTTTTTCGGTGCATTACCGTTCAATGCAGCCTGCACAAAGTCAAGTGCCAAAACTGCCATCTGCACTGTTGCCTGATCTGCATCACGCGCAATTGTAATGTCACCGCGCTTTTTACCATTGATCTGAACCGGCAAGGTAATGTCGTTTTCAACCAGTAAGACTTCATCGATAACAGGCCAGCTGCGCGTGGAAACCAGTCCCTCACCGCCAATTGCAGCATTACACTGTTCAGCCAGATGCGGCATCATTGGTGCAATCATCGCAATGAACATATCTGTTGCTTCACGGGTTGCAGCTTTGGTCACATCATCCGCTGTACCGGCAGCAATAGCCTGCAAAGGTGCGCCCAGAACATTGAGCAATTCATAAAGACGGGCAATCGCACGGTTGAAGACGATTTTCTCGATATCATCGCCAACAGCTTTAACGGTCTTATGAGCAGCTTTCGAAATCTGTGCGGCATCACCTTCATAGGCAGCTTTCGGCGCAACACCCTTCAGGTTTTCACCGGCTTCAGAGATCAAACGCCAGACGCGCTGCACAAAACGATGTGCACCTTCGGCACCGGCTTCCGTCCAGACAATATCGCGCTCCGGCGGGCTGTCCGACAAAGTGAACCAGCGCGCAGTATCTGCACCGTAAGACGCAATAATGTCATCCGGATCGACAACATTTTTCTTCGACTTCGACATTTTTTCAATCGAGCCGATTTCTACCGTTTCACCGGAATCCAGCATGGTGGCCGAACGAACACCATTCTTATCCTCAATGCGGATTTCCAGCGGCGATACCCACTGACCATTATGTTTATAGGTCTCGTGCACCACCATGCCCTGCGTGAACAGCCCTTTAAACGGCTCTTCCACCTTCAGGTGACCGGCAACCTTCATCGCGCGGGTAAAGAAGCGCGAATAGAGCAGATGCAGGATAGCATGTTCCACACCACCGATATACTGATCGACCGGCAGCCATTCATCAACGGCTTTAATATCTGTCGGTTCATTTTCCCATGGTGCAGTAAAGCGTGCGAAATACCATGATGAATCCACGAATGTATCCATCGTATCGGTTTCGCGGCGCGCTTTGCTACCGCATTTCGGACAGTTGACATGACGCCAGCCATCATGACGGTCGAGCGGATTGCCCGGACGGTCAAATTCCACATCATCCGGCAGCTGAACCGGCAAATCATTGCGCGGCACAGGAACAGTTCCGCATGATTCGCAATGAATCATCGGAATCGGGCAGCCCCAGTAACGCTGACGGGAAATACCCCAGTCGCGCAGACGATATTGTGTCTTGCGGAATGCCTGCGGCTTACCATTGAGATCGGTCTTTTCCAGACGATCCGCAACTTCATTGAAAGCCGCTTCCGGTGTCATACCGTCAAGGAAACGCGAATTAAACAGCGTTCCTTCGTCGCTATAGGCGGTATCAGTAATTGCAAAACTTGCTGCATCCGCACCATTTGGCAGCACCACCGGTGTGACTGTCAGTTTGTATTTATTGGCGAAATCCAGATCGCGCTGATCATGCGCAGGGCAACCGAATACCGCGCCTGTACCATATTCCATCAAAACGAAATTGGCGACATAGACCGGCAATGTCCAGGACGGATCAAACGGATGCTGAACGCGTAAGCCCGTGTCGAAACCTTTTTTCTCAATGGTTTCGAGTGTTGCGACGGATGTCCCATGCTGACGGCACTCGGCAGCAAAAGCCGCCAGACCTTCATTGCTCTCAGCCAGCTGTTTTGCCAGCGGATGATCAGCAGCAATCGCCACGAAAGATGCACCGAACAGTGTATCCGGACGGGTGGTATAAACTTCCACTTCGCCTTCACGCTCAGCCAACGCAAAACGCAGCTGCAAGCCTTCCGATTTACCGATCCAGTTTTTCTGCATCAGGCGCACTTTGTCCGGCCACTGGTCAAGTGTATCCAGACCGGCCAGCAGATCATCGCTGAAATCGGTGATCTTGAAGAACCACTGGGTCAGTTCACGCTGTTCAACCAGCGCACCGGAGCGCCAGCCACGACCGTCAACAACCTGCTCATTAGCCAGAACAGTATTATCAACCGGATCCCAGTTGACCTTGGATGTCTTACGGGTCACCAGACCTTTTTCGAACATATCGAGAAACAGCATCTGCTGACGATGGTAGTAATCCACATCGCAGGTCGCAAACTCACGTGACCAGTCCAGCGACAGCCCCATGGTTTTGAGCTGACCTTTCATGGTTGCGATATTCTGATAGGTCCATTCCTTCGGGTGAACCTTATTCTGCATCGCCGCATTTTCTGCAGGCATACCGAAGGCATCCCAACCCATCGGATGCAGAACATTAAAACCGCGTGCGCGTTTGTAACGGGCAATCACGTCGCCCATTGCGTAGTTGCGCACATGACCGATGTGAATGCGGCCGGATGGATAAGGAAACATTTCCAGCACGTAATATTTTTCGCGTGGATCATCATTGGACGTTTCGAAGATCTTGTTTTCTTCCCAGATCTTCTGCCAATGGGCTTCGCTTACGCGCGGATTATATCGTTCAGATGCCATGGCTGTATTTACTCATGCAAAGAGAATGGAATATGGTGTGTGACCTTCATCATGGATTAGGCAAAGCGTCAACCTTATCCCATAGTGAAGCGGCAGAAAAAGGAGTTTTATACCATGAATGTACCCGTCAGCAGCCCGAGCGGCACCCTTGAGGACAACCTCAAAACCGTTCGCAATGCCATTGCGCAAAGTGAACAGGAAGCGCAACGGGCAACAGACTCGGTACAACTGGTAGCTGTTTCCAAAACCTTTAATGCTGATGAAATTACACCGGCACTGGAAGCCGGTCAGCGGATTTTCGGCGAAAACCGTGTGCAGGAAGCAGAAGGAAAATGGCCTGAACTGCGTGAGAAATTCTCCGGCATTGAGCTGCATCTGATCGGCCCGCTGCAATCCAACAAGACGGCAGAAGCCGTGGCTTTGTTCGATGTCATCCAGACCGTTGACCGCGAAAAAATCGCTGCAACAATTGCTGCAGAAACCAAAAAACAAAACCGCAAGCTGAAACTCTTTGTACAGGTTAATACCGGCAGTGAAGAGCAAAAAGCCGGTATTGATCCGCTGGAAGCCGTTGCCTTTGTTGCCCGCTGCTACGATGTCCATGGCCTGGAGATTGCCGGTCTGATGTGCATTCCGCCGGTGGATGAAAATCCGGGACCACATTTTGCATTGCTGCGCAAACTGGCGAATGAAGCCGGTGTAAAAGAACTCTCGATGGGCATGTCCGGCGATTTTGAAACCGCTATTGCTTTTGGCGCGACCCAAGTGCGTGTCGGTTCGGCAATTTTCGGCAGCCGTCCCCCATTAACACAAGCACTGACACAGGCCTGACAACACAGGTATATTATCCTACGGAGTTGTGCACTTTATTCTCGCGCAAAACCAACATGTCGCAAATATTTGTCTTGCGTCACTGCATAACAATTATAAACTCCGGCGTAATCTCAGACATTTATGCCGGAGATAATCTGCCGTATGTCAATACGGGAGACAGGTCAGCTTATTTCTGAATTGCAGCCACGAGCGGCATCAGACTTTTGCCTGATTTACATGTGAACCGCAGCCATTAACAATGATGCGGCTTTTGATACGAGGTACCGGCAAGGAGGGCCGCCGGTGCGAGGAGGAACTATGTCCGACAAGAATTATCCGGTTTTACCGGAGGCGAAGGCGCGCGCGCTGATCGACAATGAAACCTATCTTTCATGGTATAGTGAAAGTATCAGCGACCCTGAAGCCTTCTGGGGCAGGCACGGTAAACGCATTGACTGGTTTACCCCTTACACCAAGGTAAAAGACACCTCTTTTGAGGATAACGTCTCCATCCGCTGGTATGAAGACGGCGTTACCAACGTCTCTTACAACTGTATTGACCGTCATCTCGAAAAGCGCGGCGATCAGACCGCGATTATCTGGGAAGGTGACAACCCTTATATCGACAAGAAAATCACCTATCGCGAGCTGCATGAAAATGTCTGCCGTCTCGCCAATGTGATGAAAAAACACGGCGTCCGCAAAGGTGACCGCGTTACCATTTATCTGCCGATGATTCCGGAAGCCGCCTATGCCATGCTGGCTTGTGCGCGTATCGGTGCCGTCCATTCGATCGTCTTTGCAGGCTTCTCACCGGAAGCTCTGGCTGGCCGTATCGTTGACTGCGAATCCACATTCGTCATCACTTCGGATGAAGGTATCCGCGGCGGCAAACCTATTCCGCTGAAAGAGAATACCGATACCGCGATTGATATTGCCGCCAAGCAATATGTATTCGTCAACAAAGTTTTGGTTGTGCGCCGTACCGGCGGTAAGATCCATTGGGGTCGCGGCCGTGATCTCTGGTACCATCAGGAAGTGGCAAGCGTCGATGCCGTTTGCGAACCGGAGCCAATGAAGGCTGAAGATCCGCTTTTCATTCTCTATACATCCGGCTCCACCGGCAAGCCGAAAGGCGTGCTGCATACCACCGGCGGTTATCTCGTTTATGCTTCGATGACCCATCAATATGTCTTCGACTATCACGAAGGCGATATTTACTGGTGTACGGCGGATGTGGGCTGGGTCACCGGTCACTCCTATATTGTCTATGGCCCGCTTGCCAATGGTGCGACCACACTGATGTTTGAAGGTGTACCGAACTTCCCTGATCAGGGACGTTTCTGGGAAGTGGTCGACAAGCATCAGGTCAATATTTTCTATACCGCGCCAACTGCAATCCGCGCACTGATGGGTGCCGGCGATGATTTCGTGACCCGTAATTCGCGTAAATCACTGCGCCTGCTCGGCTCGGTCGGTGAGCCGATCAATCCGGAAGCGTGGGAATGGTATTATAATGTAGTCGGCGATCAGGCCTGCCCGATTGTTGATACATGGTGGCAGACAGAGACCGGCGGTATTCTGATTACACCGCTGCCAGGTGCAACCGATCTGAAACCGGGTTCGGCTACCCGTCCGTTCTTCGGTATCAAACCTCAACTGGTTGATGCGGAAGGTGCGGTGCTTGAAGGTGCCGCAGACGGTAATCTCTGCATCACTGATTCATGGCCGGGTCAGATGCGTACCCTTTATGGTGATCACCGCCGCTTTATCGAGGCTTATTTCACCACCTATAAGGGCAAATATTTCACCGGTGACGGCTGCCGCCGTGACGAAGACGGTTATTACTGGATCACCGGTCGCGTTGATGACGTGCTGAATATTTCCGGTCACCGCCTTGGTACCGCTGAAATTGAATCGGCTCTGGTTTCTCATCATTCCGTATCTGAAGCTGCGGTTGTCGGTTATCCGCACCCGATCAAAGGTCAGGGCATCTATTGCTATGTCACACTGATGACCGGCGAAGAAGACCATGATGAAGATGCGCTACGCAAAGAACTGACCAAGCATGTGCGCACCGAGATCGGGCCGATTGCAACACCGGATATGATCCAGTTTGCACCGGGTCTGCCAAAGACCCGCTCCGGCAAGATCATGCGCCGTATCCTGCGCAAGATTGCGGAAGATGATTTCGGTGCACTCGGCGACACATCAACATTGGCCGATCCGGCTGTGGTTGATGATTTAATCGAACATCGCCAAAATCGCAAATAAATACAGAAAAGGCCGGTCTAACCGGCCTTTTTCTTTATATAGATTAGAACGGCAAGCTCAGCCCTCATTCACTTATCGGGATCGTATCATGCATTTTCATTTCAGCCCGGCACATCAAAGCGATTTTGACAGGCTGTTTGCATTACGCCTCCTGACAATGCGTGAAAGTCTGGAACGCATCGGCCGCTTTGATCCGCAACGGGCATTGGAGCGGTTTCAAAACAGTTTCCGTCCGCAACATACCCGTTTAATTATCGTGAAAGATCAGCTAGCCGGTTGCGTCGCGCTTGGCCCGCACGAGGATGGCTGGCTTCTGGAGCATTTTTACATTGCACCGCAATTTCAGGGGTATGGCTTAGGTAGTCTCGTTCTCTCAAGCCTGATGATACAGGCTGATCAGGCACAAAAGACCATCACACTCAGTGTTTTACAGCAAAGCGATGCCGCCCGTTTCTATGAGAAACACGGATTTCATAAAACCGGCGAAGATGAATGGGATATCTATTACGCCCGCATGCCCGTCATTTCACGTGAATCATAAAAAACTTATATGTACAGTCTCAGCAGACTTTGCTCATCCGAATAGCTGTCCCGAATTCAACCGGCACAGTCTCCAGCTCCTCAAAACCACAGCGCAGATAAAAACCGCGGCTTTCAGCGGAGGCAACAACCTCAACAGATACAGCACCAGCGGTCACCGCAATCTGCATCGCCTCGGTCACAAGAAAACGCCCGATACCGGCACCCATAAATTCCGGCTCAACAAACAGGTCTTCTATTTCATACAGGCCAGCACTTTTATCTAAAAGCACAATAAAACCGGCAATCTCCCTGCCCCGCATAGCCACCCATGCAGCCTGTGCAGTGATATAATCTTCTTTCAGATCAATCACTTCCGGATGGGCAAGAAGAAATGCACGATGCGCTTCCTGTGTCAGCGAGGAACGGCGTTTCAAATCTTCCAATGTCTGCCGTTCAGAAGGAACAGCAAGGCGAAATGTCAAAGATTGCGCTGTTTCAGTCATCGCAAACACTCAAAAATCGATCGTGCGGCCTTTGATTTCCCAATCACCATAACGGGCCGGATCTTTGCCGCCGCGACCACCAATTTCTTTTGCAGTCTCTGCTTGCTGTTCAGCTTCACGGCGTGCTTCAGCTTCCAGCAAAGCGCGTTGGGCAGCAGGCGGCAGGTCTTCAAATTTTTTGCGCGGTGCAGGAGCATCAGATTTTTGATAATCTGCCAATGAAACCACATTACTATTCACTGATGCTGTTTCATTATTCATGGTTTTCATCCTGTCGATCTGCGGCATATATAAGAATGGGCTTGAGCATTTACACATTTAACGTCGTGATAATGCGACAAACTAAAGAAACTAGAGTGCTATCATAGCCCTTGTCGTATTGAAGATATAGTGTGCCATCCCCATTTTATCATCACATGAAAATGACCTTATTTACCAACCGGAACGGAGATACTGAATGAACATGATGCGCACTGCCATGCTGATTGCCTTCATGACAGCCATGTTTATGAGTATCGGTTATCTGATCGGCGGCTCAGGCGGCATGATGATCGCTCTGGCCGTTGCGGTCGCCATGAACTTCTTCAGCTACTGGAATTCCGACAAGATGGTGCTGCGTATGTATAATGCGCAGGAGGCGGATGAGAATACTGCACCGGAATATTACCGTATCGTGCGCGAATTATCAGACCGTGCCGGTCTGCCGCAGCCACGCATCTATATTATCCATGAAGACCAGCCCAATGCTTTTGCGACCGGCCGTAATCCTGAAAACGCTGCCGTTGCCGCCACAACCGGCCTGTTGCAGCGTCTGAACAAGCAGGAAGTTGCCGCCGTGATGGCGCATGAACTGGCACACGTACAAAACCGTGACACACTGACCATGACAATCACCGCAACCCTTGCCGGTGCGATTTCCATGCTCGGTAATTTTGCTATGTTCTTCGGTGGCAATCGTGAGAACAACAATTTGCTGAGCACAATCGGCACCATTGTCGCTATGCTGGTTGCGCCTTTTGCGGCAATGATCGTGCAAATGGCCGTTAGCCGTACCCGCGAATATGCTGCTGACCGTCGCGGCGCGGAAATCTGTGGCAACCCGCTATGGCTGGCCTCTGCCTTGAACAAGATTGCGCGCGGCGCCCATGAAACTGTGAATGAAGAAGCCGAGCATAATCCGGCAACGGCTCATATGTTTATTATCAACCCTTTAAGCGGTCGCGGTGCGGATAATCTGTTCTCGACCCATCCGGATACGGCAAACCGTATTGCCGCTCTGGAGGGTATTGCGCAGGAAATGGGCATTAATTCTGTCTATGATAATACAGATAATGGTTTTCAGAACCGTCAGTCTGGTGCATATAGCCCGACAAATAACCAATCACAGAGCCGCCCGCGCAGTACCCCAACACGGAATAATCCGTGGGGGCAAGCCGCAGACAGCGACTCTGCGCCGGATGACGAACCGGAAAAACCCTATAAAGGACCATGGTCTTGAGCGATAACAAACCTGCCGCTAAACGTACCGGCTTCAATGCACATAAGAAGCCGTTTCATAAGCAGGTTCAGGCTGAACCAAAGGCAGACCACGCGCTGGGTCTGTCCGAAGCCGAATATCGCGCGAAGCTTGAAGCAGAGCATCCGGGACTGAATGTGCGCCAATGCGCCGCCAAACTGCTCAATGCTGTGGTTGCTAAAAACACCTCGCTGGATGGTCTCACTGATGCGCATCACGGCCACCCGCAATATATGGAACTGGATGACCGCGACCGCTCACTGGTACGCGCCATCCTCGGCACTGCATTGCGTAACCGCAACACCATTGAAACAGCTCTGTGCAAGCTTCTTGATCGTCCGTTGCCTGCCAATGCGACTGCCTTGCAGCAATTGCTCCATGTCGGTGCGGCACAGATCCTCTATCTCGATGTACCGGATCATGCGGCCGTTGATCTGGCTGTAACATCGGCCAATATCGACCCCCGCAACCGCAAATATGCCAGCCTCGTCAATGCCGTGCTGCGCCGCCTTACCCGCAATAAAGAGCGCGCGATTGAGCTGAAAATTCCAAACGGTCCTGACTGGTATATTGAAAGCCTGACCAAAACCTATGGCCAGAAACAGGCTGAAGCCATTCTGGCAATGCAGGCCTATGAACCTTCCATCGATCTGACAGTCAAAAGCAATCCGGCAGAATGGGCTGCAAAGCTCGGCGGTACATTATTACCAAACGGCTCCGTGCGCCTCGGTTCTTTTGAAGGTGCCCTCACCGCACTTGAAGGCTTTGCAGAAGGTGAATGGTGGGTGCAGGATGCTGCTGCAAGCCTGCCGGCCACATTGCTCGGCGATATTAAAGGCAAACGTGTTGCCGATCTTTGCGCTGCGCCCGGCGGCAAGACCGCACAGCTGATTATGGCCGGTGCCAAAGTCACCGCGTTTGATATTAATAAAAACCGCCTGAAGCGCCTGAAAAGCAATCTCGATCGTCTGCAACTGGACGCAGAACTGATTGCAACCAATATTCTCGACTATCAGACGGATGAGCTGTTTGACGCCATTCTGCTCGATGCGCCTTGCTCATCCACCGGCACAGTACGCCGCCACCCTGATGTACTCTGGACAAAAACACCGGACGACATTGTCCGCCTGGCACAGGTACAGGCCAAACTGCTTCGTCATGCAATTTCTCTGGTGAAACCGGACGGCATTATCGTCTTCTCCAATTGCTCGCTCAATCGTGAGGAAGGTGAAGACATGGCACAGGCCATTCTCGCAGAAGGCGTGCTGAAAGCTGAACCATTCAAGCCCGAAGAGCTGAAGGGAATAGAACAGCTGATCACAGATCAGGGTTTTCTGCGTTCAACACCGGCTGATTTGCCTCATGATGAGCCAAAGATGGCCGGTCTTGATGGTTTCTTTGCCGCCCGCTTCCGTCGTCAGCCTTGAGAAACGTCTAAAAATCTATCTGTTTCGTAAAAAACGTGCTGATCCACATCATTCCGCAGCTCTTGGTTAACAAAGAGTTCACCATTGCCGTGGAATGATAGATCATAGCGCATTAATAAGCAGTATATCACCACCGGACATTCTTCCGGTTTTG
Organism: Bacillus subtilis; assembly: GCA_021733665.1. GTDB lineage: Bacteria > Pseudomonadota > Alphaproteobacteria > Rhizobiales > Rhizobiaceae > Pseudochrobactrum. The sequence goes on along the minus strand of JAHREI010000006.1, from coordinate 42,255 downwards.
AGATGCTCCGGAGTCTGCTGCGTTTAATCATACCCGCTGTGCTCGCTCCGGATTTTTTTAATTGTCGCATGTTCGCGGTAGCTCAAATGAATTCATTTGAGCGCGACATGCTCTAAGGAGTACCCTGCCGTGAATGTCGCGTTGAGCGAAACCCCGCACCTGTGGACACTTGCTGTAGCCCAAAGCTGGCGGCGTTTCAGCAGACGTGTGCGCCGCGGCCCGATGTTTCGCTGGCGTTTTTCCGGCTTTACACCTGAGCGTGTGCTGATTGCCCCGCCGGATTTGCGAGTTGCCGATCCGCAGCTGGCACAGGAATTTTATCACGGCCGCTATGCATTGGCCGGACGTCTGGTTGAAACCGGCGGCATCTCCCCTTTTGCCATTGAGCCACCAACTGATGCATGGGAATCCGCACTGCATTCCTTCGGCTGGCTGCGCAATATGCGCGCCGCCGGAACAGAACTGGCAATGGTCAATGCCCGCGCTCTGGTCGAAGACTGGATCCGCATGCATGGCAAACGTATTGAGGGCATTGCCTGGTCGCCGGAAATTACCGCACAGCGCATTATTGCATGGCTGCAGCATTCCAACATTATTCTTGCCACCTCAGATCTTGCCACCTATCGCAAATTCATGCGCTCACTGGCGATGCAGGTACGATACCTGCGCACGATGACCGGCGTGATGGATGATGGCGAAGACAAGTTGCGTGCCCGCATTGCGCTGGCCTTTGCCAGTCTTGCACTGCCCGTCTCCCAATCCATGGCGCGCTCTGCCCGTCGCCATCTCGAATATGAACTGAACCGCCAGATACTGGCCGATGGCGGCCATATTTCGCGCAATCCGGTGGCGGTTCTGGAACTGCTGGCTGATCTGCTGCCCTTGCGCCAGACCTATAGCAACGGCAATGAAAATCCGCCAAGAGCGCTGATTGAAACCGTTGAGCGCATGCTGCCTGCTTTGCGCTTCTTCCGCCATCAGGATGGCAGTCTGGCACTGTTCAACGGTGTGGGCCCAACGTTGCCGGAACGGTTGATTTCCGTTTTGCGCCATGACGAGACCGACGGTGCACCGCTGACTCATGCGCCGCATTCCGGCTATGAGCGCCTCTGCATGGGCTCTACCACTATTATTGCCGATACCGGCCTGCCACCACCTGTAACCGCCTCGCGCGATGCTCATGCGGGCTGTCTCGCGTTTGAAATGTCCTCCGGCCGTCAGCGCTATATTGTCAATTCCGGTATCGACCGTTTCGGCCCGCCGGAATTCCGGCCGCTCGGACGTACCACTGCAGCCCATTCAACAGCTACGATCAACGACACATCCTCATGCCGTTTCAGCCTCAATTCCAGCATTTCCAGCGTTCTCGGCACACCGATTATCGCCGGACCAACCAGTGTCCGACGTGAACGGCTGGAAGGCATGGGCGAACAGGGCTTTGTCGCCAGCCATGACGGTTATGTACGGCTGTTCGGCTATACCCATGAGCGTCAGGTTGTGCTGTCGCACAATGGCAGCCTGATTGAAGGTGTTGACCGTTTTATCAAGTCGCATCTGAAAACCACGCGCAACGGCAAAAACAAACCGCATTCAGATCTGGTGACTGTACGTTTTCATATCCACCCGCAGGTTTATATCCGTATGGATGAAGACGGCGTGGTGCATCTGACTGCCGATCACGATGACAGCTGGGCATTTTCCTGTGCCGATGTCATGCCGCAGCTCGAAGATTCCATTTTCTTCGCCGGTTTTCGTGGCCCTGTACGCTCACGCCAGATCGTGCTGACCTTCTCTGCCACGCAGAGTGATCACGTCAGCTGGCGCTTTACCCGCACCGGCCTTGGTCAATATGTGTGACAGATGTTCAAATCTGCTGATTTGGAATAGGATTCCGTCACCTGCTGTGGTAGGTGGCTCTGGTCCCACTTTAACCGGAATGCCTACCGCTGGCCTGGATGCCAGCAGCGCTTCGCATTTTCCTGACATAAAGAACAAAGAGACCGTCATGGCTGTCAGCTCCAAACATATTCCCGCTCCTGATCTTTTCCCTGTGCGCCGCGCACTGCTTTCCGTATCGGATAAAACCGGTCTGGTAGACTTTGCCCGCGCATTGCACGCAAAGGGCGTTGAGCTTCTGTCCACCGGCGGCACCGCCAAATCCATCGCAGCAGCGGGTATTCCGGTGCGCGACGTCTCGGAAATCACCAATTTCCCTGAAATCATGGATGGCCGCGTCAAAACATTGCATCCAAGCGTTCACGGCGGCCTGCTCGCTGTGCGTAATGATCCGGAACATGTGGCAGCGATGGAAGCCCACAATATCACCGGCATTGATCTGGTTGTGATCAATCTCTATCCGTTTGAAGAAGTGCGTTATCAGGGCGGTGACTACGACACCACCGTTGAGAATATTGACATCGGCGGTCCTGCGATGATACGCGCTTCGGCCAAAAACCATGCCTATGTGACCATCGTCACCGATCCTAACGATTATGACAGCGTTGTTGCTGAGCTGGAAACCGGCAATGGTTCCCTGCCTTATGCATTCCGTCAGCGCATGGCCGGTAAAGCCTTTGCCCGTACCGCTGCTTATGATGCTGCAATTTCCGGCTGGTTTGCTGAAACCACAAAGGAAGAAGCACCATTGCACCGCGCACTCGCCGGTAAACTGCATTCCGTGATGCGCTATGGCGAAAACCCGCACCAGCAGGCTGGTTTCTATCTGACCGGTGAAACCCGCGCCGGTGTGGCAACCGCCACCCAGCTTCAGGGCAAACAGCTGTCCTATAACAATATCAATGACACCGATGCAGCTTATGAATTGGTGGCAGAATTTGATCCGGTGAAGGTTGCAGCCGTTGCGATTATCAAGCATGCCAATCCGTGCGGTGTAGCTGAAGGCACATCGCTGAAAGAGGCTTATCTCAAGGCCTATGCCTGCGATACAGTTTCAGCCTTTGGTGGCATTGTCGCCCTCAACCGTACACTGGATGCGGAAGCTGCTGAAGAAATCGTCAAGATTTTCACGGAAGTGATTATTGCACCGGATGCAACACCGGAAGCACAGGCAATTGTTGCCGCCAAGAAGAACCTGCGTCTGCTGGTAACCGGTGGTCTGCCGGATGTCCGCGCACCGGGCATTGCTGCGAAAACCGTTGCCGGTGGTCTGCTGATCCAGAACCGTGACAATGGCAATGTTGATGATCTCGACCTTAAAGTCGTGACCAAACGCGCACCAACCGAACAGGAAATGATCGACCTGAAATTTGCTTTCCGTGTTGCCAAACATGTCAAATCCAATGCGATTGTCTATGTTAAAGACGGTGCAACTGTGGGCGTTGGCGCAGGCCAGATGAGCCGTATCGACTCTTCCCGCATTGCAGCGCGCAAGGCAGAAGATGCAGCAGCAGTAACTGGCGGCGAGCCGCTTACCAAAGGCTCAGTTGTTGCCTCGGATGCTTTCTTCCCGTTTGCTGACGGCCTGATCTCGGCTGTCGAAGCCGGTGCCACAGCGGTTATCCAGCCAGGCGGCTCAATGCGCGATGATGAAGTGATTAAAGCCGCGGATGAAGCAGGCATTGCCATGGTCTTTACCGGCATGCGCCACTTCCGCCACTAAGCTATAGTTCCGAACGAAAAAAGGCGGCTTTTCAGCCGCCTTTTTTATTTACATTAAACAGGATTTTTAGCCGGATAAGGCGTTCTGACCGCCAGATATAAACCAGCTACAAAAAACAGCACCAGTACAGCAATACCAAGGCGTGGTGAGCCGCTCGCTGCCGTCATGCTCGCCACCAGAAACGGTGCCAGAAAGCTGGTTGCACGTCCGGCCAGCGCATAAATACCGAAATAGCGTCCTGCCTCATGCGGTTCGACACTGCGGGCAAACCATGAGCGGGAAGACGCTTGCACCGGCCCGAAGGCAATGCCAATCAGCATACCGAAAGCCAGATAGGCTTTTTCCCCGCCGGAGGAAAACAGCCCCGTATTACTGTCCGGCGGGAAATGCACCAGACCATAAAGCGTATAATCCGGCCCCGTCGAAACGATACCCAATGTGGCGATCAGCAACAGCACCAGCGATATCACAACCACCCATTTGGAACCGAACCAGCTATCGACATAGCTGGCAAACCAGCAGCCGAAAATCGCCACGACATTGAGGATAATACCAAACAGACCAATCTCGGTGATTGACCAGCCGAACATAGCCGCAGCAAAACCGCCGCCCAGTGCCAGCAGCGCGTTCACCCCGTCCTGATAGATCATTCGCGCGATCAGAAAACGGAACAGAGCCGCTTTTTTGCGCACTTCATGCAGGGTTTCTTTCAGCTCTGACAGACCTTCGCCAATGGCTGCTTTCAGCCCCATGCCTTTTTCCTGATCCGGCGTGAAGATAAACATCGGCAGAATGAAAATCAGATACCACAGCGCGGCAATCGGCCCCGTAATACGGGCATCCTCACCTCTCAAAGCATCCAGTTGCCAGAACGGGTCAATACCGATCAGCGTTTTTCCGGTTTCCGGTGAGGCTGCCAGACAGGTGACGACAAAGATCAGCACGATCATTCCGGCGAGATAACCAAGCCCCCATGCAAAATTCGACACCCGCCCGATATGCGAGGCAGGGATCAGTCTCGGCATCATGGAATCGTTGAAAACGATAGAAAACTCTGCGGCAACGGAGGCGCAGATGAAGGCCAGCAGAACCCAGACATAGCTTGATCCCGGTTCGGCATACCATAGCAAAGACAGGCTGATGATTTTGATAATGGCAAAGAAACCGATCCACGGTTTTCTTGCACCGGTTTTATCAGCAATAGAACCCAGCGCCGGAGACAGGATTGCGATGACGATGCCCGCAAAAGCCACACCGTAGCCCCATGCCGCCTGCCCTGCAACCGGATCATCCGACATACGCGAGATAAAATAAGGGCCAAAAATGAAAGTGGTGACGACGGTAAAAAACGGCTGAGCCGCCCAGTCGAAAAACATCCAGCCCCAGATGCCTTTATTCCATACGCTGTCATGCGTTGGTCGTTCTGCAGACGGATGTGTGATGCTCAAATCACTGCCCTCAATTCATCATTCAAGTTAGTTAAAACAAAAAGGCCGGCGAAATACCACCGGCCTTTTTGAATTTCGCAAAATGGGCAAAATTAGCCCGCAAGATCAGCCATGAAACCGGCTGCCACGGCCAGACGGGAAACACTCAGATCTCCGCCTTCTGTCAGTGCAATCATGCGCTGGCGCACACCATCAATCCGCTCGGCATCGCGGGTCAGCCAGCTCTGTACCGGATCGGCCTCACCTTTGAATTTGGTAAGCGCTTCCATCGTCACAGCACGGGTTGCCTGTGTGATTGTGTCTGTCGCACGCGACAATGCCAGACCGTCATAATAATCCGTCACCGGTACAACAGATGCCGCTTTTTCAATATTGGCGATGCGGAACGCATCAACAATTTTGAAATAAGCCGTCGCAGCGGCCATCAGCTCTGCCTTGCCCTGATAGGCAATCAGCGCAATATCCGCCATTAGCTTGGCCGACTGCAGACGGGCGAGTTTACGTGCCAGCGCTTCTCCCGCACCTTTGGCAACATATTTCGCTGTATCCGCAGTGATCATATCCGAGATGAAATCCGGCATCAGCTCTTCGAGCTTCGGCTCCAGCGCCATGCGTGTCCGCTTCACCGCGCTGACCATTTCACTCAAAGTTGCATCAAAACGGTTATTGCGCAGCACCCATGCGGTGGTTGAGAACAGCATTTCCCCGACCAGCGCATAGAATTCATTCTGCACTTTGCCCGGAATCTTATTATCCAGTGCATTGATCGCCTGATAGAGTTGCTCGGTTTCAAAACCATCAGCCACAGCCACATAAGACCGCAGAATTTCTGCCGGTGCCTCAGCTGTCAGATCATTCAGACGGCTGATAAATGTCGGCCCGCAACGATTAATCGCATCATTGGACAGAAGTGTTGCAATGATTTCGCGATGCAGACGGTGATGGGTAATATCCTTGGCAAAACGCTCCTGCATTTCCTGCGGGAAATAGCCAAACAGGCGCGAATGCAGATAGGTATCATCCGGCAGATTGCTGGCGATCAGATCATCGGACAGTACCATTTTACCGTAGGCCAGAAGCACGGCCAGTTCCGGACGGGTCAGCGCTTCACCACGCTTCTGGCGGTCTGCCAGCATCTGATCATCCGGCAGATATTCCACTTTGCGATCCAGCAGTTTGCGGCGTTCCAGAGATGACATCATCCGCATCAGATATGGCAGTTCGGATGCACCGCGTTTTTCAACAAGGGACAGCGCCAGCGGCTGCTCATAATTATTATGCAGCACCAGTGCTGCCACTTCATCAGTCATCTGTGCCAGAAGCACATCGCGTGCTTCACGGGTCAGACGGCCATCCTGCAGGCTTGGCGTCAGAGCAATCTTGATATTGACCTCAACGTCCGATGAATTCACGCCAGCCGAATTGTCAATCGCATCCGTATTACAACGACCGCCATTGAGGCTATATTCGATACGGCCGCGCTGGGTGGCGCCAAGATTGGCCCCCTCACCGATCACTCTGGCGCGCACTTCACGGCCGGTAATACGGATTGCATCATTGGCACGGTCACCGGCCTGTGCATCACTTTCATCGCTTGCGCGAATATAAGTGCCGATACCGCCGAACCATAACAGGTCAACCTGTGCCCGCAAAATGGCGCCGATCACCTCATTCGGCGTTGCGGTCAGTTTGCCAAGGCCGATTGCATCGGCTGCCGCCTGTGACAGGGTAACGGTTTTCTGCGCACGACTGAAAACACCGCCACCGGCAGAAATTTTTGAACGGTCATAATCCTGCCAGCTGGAACGCGGCACGTTAAACAGACGCTGACGCTCAGTGAAACCGGCATCCGTATCCGGCATCGGATCAATGAAAATATCGCGATGGTCAAATGCAGCCACCAGTTTGATTTTCGGCGACAGCAACATACCATTACCAAACACGTCACCGGACATATCGCCCACACCGGCAACGGTGAACGGTGTGGTCTGGATATCAATATCCATTTCACGGAAATGGCGCTTTACCGCTTCCCATGCACCACGAGCAGTAATGGCCATTTTCTTATGGTCATAACCGGCAGAACCACCGGAAGCAAAAGCATCATCCAGCCAGAAATGCTGTGCCTGACTGATCGCATTGGCCGTATCAGAGAAAGTGGCTGTGCCCTTATCTGCCGCAACCACGAAATACGGATCATCGCTGTCCTGACGGATAACATCAACTGGCGGCACAATCTTGCCTTCAATAATATTATCGGTGATCGAAACCATAGTGGAAATGAAAGTAATGTAAGCAGCGCGTCCGGCTTCAAACACCGCATTGCGATCACCACCAACCGGCAGACGCTTCGGATAGAAGCCGCCCTTTGCACCACCCGGCACAATCACCGCATTCTTCACCTGTTGTGCCTTCACCAGACCCAGCACTTCTGTGCGGTAATCCTGTGCACGGTCAGACCAGCGCAGACCACCGCGCGCCACAGCACCAAAGCGCAGATGAACACCTTCCACTTCAGGGCCATAAACGAAGATTTCACGGTAAGGGCGTGGTTCCGGCAGGCCGTCTACAGCACGCGGATTAAGTTTCACCGCCAAAGTCACCGGCGCATTGCCTTCGCTGTCATGCATATAGGCATTGGTACGCAGAGAGGCTTCAACCAGATTGCGGTAACGGCGCAAAATCTGATCATCATCAATACTCGGTACTGCCTGCAAAGCCGTTTCAATGGCTTCAGTAACTGCGCGTTCCTTCGCCTCTGTATCTGCCTGTTTGGCCAGTACCGGATTAAAGCGCAGATCAAACAATGTGTAGAGATGCGCGGCAATATCCGGATAACGATTAAGCGCCGCAGCAATGAAATCCTGCGAATAGGTGATACCGGCCTGCTGCAGATAACGGCCATACATACGCAGGATCATAATCTGACGCGCGGTCAGACGTCCGCTTTGTGCCAGACCGTTATAGCCGTCATTATCCGCCTGACCGCTCCATACGGTGCGGAATACATCATCCAGCAGATCACCGTCATCGCTGAGATCGACAGGCTTTTCCGATGCACTGACAATCAGCATATCGTGAACGTGGACAGTGTTTTTTCCGCCCGTTGCAGTCTGCACCGGCAAAGTGAAGGTCTGTTCGCTGATAACACGGAAGCCCATATTTTCCAGCAGTGGCACGCGTTGCGACAGCGCCAGCGCCTCACCGAAATGATAGAGTTTCAGAAAAGCCGCCTGCGGCTCCTGTGTGTCATAGCGGTAAAAATCCACATGCAACGGATTTTGCTCTGTCAACGCTTCAATGCGAACGGCATCAACCAGCGCTTCGGATTCATTGAAAGTCTCGCGATAGGATTCGGGGAAACCGGACGCCAGACTGATGATACGCGGCGCAAAGGTCTGCGAGTTTTCATCTGCGGCATCACGCACGCCATCTTCCCATGTGCGGACAAAGGTGCGGATCTGCTTTTCCAGTGCCTCACGCGCTATTTCCGCAACGCTGCCATCGTGGCGACGGATAATGAACTGAACGCGGGTCACGCCTTTATCAAGGAAGACCGGATGGAACTCAACGGATTCCCCGTGATAGACATCCATCAGGTAATTGCTGATTGCCTCACGCACCACCGAGTCATAGCGGTCGCGCGGCAAATAAACCAGCACGCTGACAAAACGACTGAAACGGTCAATGCGTGGCAAGACACGCACACGCGGGCGTTCATCCAGCGCCACAATTAGTTCCGCATGATCAGTCAGCGCATCCACATCAATCTGGAACATATCATCACGCGGATAATCTTCCAGCACACGCACCAGCGCCTTGCCGGAATGGTCAGCCGCATTAAAACCAAGTCGGGCAATCACAGCTTCCGCTTTGCCGCGCAGATAAGGGATTGTGCTCAGGAAAGATGTATAAGCAGTCGAAGTGAACAAGCCGACCAGACGCATTTCACCGGTTACGCGTCCCTCGGCATCAAACAGCTTGATACCGATATAGTCGATATATTCACGGCGATGCACCAGTGAACGGCTGTTACCCTTGGTGATCAGCAGGCTTTCAGAACCTTTGAGAAAGTCCTGCAATTCCTGTGTGATCGACGCATTGTCCTGATCCTGACGCAGAACGCGCAGAGCCTCATCGCGCAGAATACCGAGAGACGGCTTATCTGCCTGTACGAGCGTGCCTTTGTCCGCCTCGTAACGGAACTCACGCATACCGAGGAACGTAAAATTACCATCGCGCAGCCATTTGAGCAGTGCAACAGCTTCACGCCCCTCTGCCGTATCCGACAAGCCTTTGACTGCACTATAAGAGGCAATCACCTCGTCGAGGCGTGCCAGCATCGGTTTCCAGTCGCTGACAGCCGCATAGACCTGCGCCAGAACCTGCCCCAGCGCCTGTTCCAGCGCAGCACGGGCAGTCTCATCGAGTTGCGGCAGATGTAGCTGAATAACACTAACCTGTTCTGTGCCTGCAATCGTCTGACCGGCAGTCACTTCGCCATGCACTTCATAGGTACTGCCGTTAAAAGCCACATTCAGCACCGGATGCACGACCATATAGACCATGCCGGAGCGCTCCAAAATCTCACCCATGGTGGAATCGAGCAGAAACGGCATATTGCGGTTGATCAGTGTCACCACAGTCAGCGGTCGTCCGCGACGACGCAAAATACTGTCATTATCAACGCTGATGACAGGCTTAGCAGCCTGATAGGAAGCCAGCGCTTTCAGCGCCAATTTGGCAGCCTCTTCCATATCACCGGCATCATAGGCCGCGATATCCTCCAAAGGTGCCCATTCAAATAAAAGTTTTGCAAATTGAGAAGCCACAGGATCAGAAATCATCTGATGATCGACAACGAATTTGGCCTGCGCATTCTGGTCTGTATCGGCACTCACTGGTGAACTCCTCATTATACAGACCGCTACTGCCTGAATTCCCTTCGGCCTGCTCTGATTTTAAAAGTAGCAATCAAATTGTGACAAAAAAACCGCTAATTTGCTATTTTTCTCCCCTAAACAAACAAAAGTGAAGTGAATTATAATTCCACCAGATGGTCTTCCAGCTCGTTTTCATCACCCGCTTCTTTAGGAAAATGCTGTGCCAGCAGTTTTCCGGCTTTATCAATCGCTTCGATAAAACCTTCCGACACTGTGCCCTGTGCCGCATGGTGGCTGAGCGTGGCAACAATAGTGTTCCATTCCTGCTGGTCCACACGGGCATTAATCCCCGCATCGGCCACCACTTCCGCATAGCGTTCAGCCAAAGAGACAAACAATAAAATACCGGTACGCTTACTGGTCAAATGCACATTACGCGCTACAAATTGCTGCAAAGCATTGAGATGCGCCCGCCGGTAACGCACGCGATGCGGCACCAGCACCATCCGCAAAGCCGGTATCAGCGCCAGCAGCACGATCAGACAAATAAAGGCTGCGAGAATGGCTAATGCGAATTTCGGCAGTGATAAATCAAACCAGTAATAATGTGCCACAAAGGCCGCAATAACCGCGGTTACGATCATACCGCAGCAGGCAATAAAACCGGAAACATAAAAATAATCATCGCTGCGTTGCGCCAGCACGGCATAGATCTCCCCGCCGGTTTGCGCTTCCGCATTGCGGATTGCTGCACCGATACGCTGACGATCTTCAGGTGAAATCCGGTTTCGCTGATACTGTGTCATCCATTCATTCCCCTACCAGCTACCGGATGCGCCGCCGCCACCCGATGAACCACCGCCACCGGAAAAGCCGCCTCCTCCTGACGATCCGCCGCCAAAGCCACCACCAAATCCTCCGCCGAAGCCGCCTCCGCCCGATGATCCGCCACCGCCGCCACCGAGAGCAATTGTTACCCCCAGCCATTCATAACGGCCCGGGCCGATTTTGCGGCCAAAGACGGGAGCCAGTATCGTAAAACCAAAACCGCCGAAGAAAATACTGATCCAGAAAATCAGAAAGATAACTTCAACCCAATCCGTCTGATCGGCAGCTTCCTTCTGGTTACGTTTGGCACGCGCCTGTAACTCCGCCCCTTCGCCGCGCAATACTTGTAAAATATCGTCGGTACCTTTGATAATACCGGCACCATAATCGCCGGTGCGAAATTCAGGGATGATCGCATTCTGGATAATAATCGCCGACAGTGCATCGGTTACGGTACCCTCCAGCCCATAGCCGACCTCAATACGCACTTTACGCTCATTGGGCGCAACCAGCAGCAATATGCCATTATTTTCGGTTTTCTGCCCGATTGCCCATGCGCGGTAGAGCCGGTTGGCATAGGTTTCAATATCCATGCCATTGAGGCTTGGAACCGTTGCCACCACAATCTGATCGGAGGATTCTTTTTCGTATGCACTGAGTTTTGCAATCAGTTCCTGCTGTTGTGCAAAAGACAAGACGCCCGCCGCATCCACCACACGATCCGTCAAAGCAATTGCCGGCTTATCCGTGCTTTGGGCATGAGCAACATTCGCCAATGCCATCAGCATGACCACAAAAAGCATTTTCAATACAGACCGGAAAACAGAGTGTTCCGGAGTAATGTGATTGCCTGTGATACGGGCAAAAATCATACCGTGTTCCTAAATTGTCAGCGAAAGCAGAACGGGCAGGATTACTCCTGCCCGCCTTTATCAGTTGAACTGTACCTTAGGAGCGGCCTGCGAGGCCGGATCAATAGTGAAAGTCGGCATCGGCTCATTATTCCAGAACCACAATGTCTTCCACAGCATCGTCGGCATGGTCTTCAGGCCGGTATTATAAACGCGTACGGCCTCAATATAATCACGGCGTGCCACGGCAATCCGGTTTTCTGTGCCTTCCAGCTGCGATTGCAGCGCGAGGAAGTTCTGATTAGCTTTCAGATCAGGATATTTCTCAACCACAACCATCAGTCGCGACAGGGCGCTGCTCAGATTGGCCTGATTTTCCTGAAACTGTTTGAACATCTCCGGATTATTCAGCATTTCCGGCGAAATCTGTGTCTGAGTTGCCTTTGAACGGGCTTCAATCACCGCTGTCAGCGTTTCCTGTTCATGGGACGCATAGCCTTTGACTGTTTCCACCAGATTAGGAATCAAATCGGTGCGGCGCTGATACTGATTGAGCACTTCGCTCCACGCAGCTTTGGCCTTTTCCTCATTGGTCGGAATGGTATTAAAACCACAGGCTGCCAGCAGCGGCATAAACATCAATAAAACGAGTGTCAGAAGCGGACGTAATTTCAGCGGAGCTGTGGCCGCAGCAGATGTTTGACCGGTCATAGGTATCTCCTCATCTTCACCACGCATAACGCATGCTCTCTACTAATCAATAATACGCAAATTCTCATTTGAAAATACACGCTTAATAAAAGCGTTCAATATGAAGCTATAAGGCAAAAAAATACCGTGCCGCTTTACAGAGGCACGGTATTTTCGATCACTTATAAAAGCGAGTGCTTTGCTTCAGAATTATTCTGCAGCAGGCGCAGCAGCGGCAGCAGCTGCTGCTTCAGCGGCTTCTGCAGCCTTTGCAGCTGCTTCTTCTTCAGCCTGCTTAGCCATTGCCAGACGTTCCTGAGCTTTTTTGCCTGGGAGACCTTTGGTTGGGTTGCTTGGTACGTCGCGCTTGGCAAGACCAGCCTGTGCGAGGAAGCGCAGAACGCGGTCTGTTGGCTGTGCGCCGTGACCGATCCAATACTGAATGCGTTCTGCATTCAGAGAAACGCGGTCTTCTTCTTTAGTCAGGGTTGCATTCCAAGAACCCAGCTTTTCGATGAAACGACCGTCGCGTGGTGCGCGAACGTCAGCAACAACGATGTGGTAGTAAGGGCGCTTCTTGGAACCGGCACGTGCCAGACGGATTTTCAGGGACATAGTGTTTTCCTTAAAGTTTATGTCGTGTCACTTATTCAGCAACAATTTCTGAACTACGACCGTTAAAACGGACGTAATGGTTTTTTACACCGCAAAACGAACATTACTGTCCGGTGTGATTTGCAGCTGTATGCTCATGATGCCGGATCACTTCCTTCACGATGAAGTTCAGGAATTTCTCAGCAAAATCAGGATCAAGGCTGGCGTCTTGTGCAAGATTACGCAGACGTTCAACCTGACGTTTCTCACGAGCCGGATCAGCAGCGGCAAGACCGCGCTCGGCTTTCAGAACGCCAACAGCTTTGGTGCAGCGAAAACGCTCAGCAAGCATATGAATCAGCGCCGCATCAATATTATCAATTGATCCGCGCAGGGCGAGCAGTTCGGCAGGGATTGTCTGTTCTTCGCTCATAATGCTCACTTTTTCTTAGGCAGATTAGGCAAACCGCCGCCAAGACCCGGAAGTTTCGGACCACCAAGACCTGGCAAGCCCATACCGCCACCCAATCCCGGAAGACCGCCGCTTTTACCAAAACCGGCTGCTTCTGCCTGTTTCTGCAAAGCTTCCAGCTGTTTCGTATCCATATTCGACAGATCAGGCATACCGCCGCCAAGACCGCCCATGCCACCGAGACCACCAAGTCCCATCTTATTGGCAAGGCCGCCCATCATCTGTTTCATCATGCCGCCTTTGCCCTTGCCCATGGCTTTCATCATATCAGCCATTTGCATGTGCATTTTCAGCAGCTTGTTAATATCAGCGGCACTGGTTCCGGAACCTTTGGCAATACGCTGCTTACGGCTATGCTTCAGCACAGCAGGATTAGCGCGTTCACCTTTGGTCATAGAACCGATAATTGCGAGCTGACGATCGAACAATTTATCATCAAGACCGGCAGCTGCTGCCTTGTCTTTCATGCCTGCCATGCCCGGCATCATTCCCATGATACCGCCCATGCCACCCAGCTTTTTCATCTGTTTCAGCTGGTCAGCCAGATCGTTCATATCGAACTTGCCGGCCTGCATTTTCTTAGCCATTGCCGCTGCTTTTTCAGCATCAATGGTTTCAGCTGCTTTTTCAACGAGCGAAACAATATCGCCCATGCCGAGAATACGGTCTGCGATACGCTTCGGATAGAACTCCTCCAGCGCATCCATTTTTTCACCGGTGGCAATTGCCTTAATCGGCTTGCCGGTCACTGCGCGCATCGAAAGCGCAGCACCACCGCGACCGTCACCATCCATACGGGTGAGGACGATACCGGTAATGCCAACACGCTCATCAAAGTTACGCGCCAGATTAACAGCGTCCTGACCGGTGAGACTGTCAGCAACCAGCAGAATTTCATGCGGATTGGCGGCTTTGCGGATATCCGCCATTTCCACCATCAACGGCTCATCGATATGTGTACGACCCGCAGTATCGAGAATCACCACATCATGACCGCCGAGCTTGGCAGCCTGTACGGCGCGCGCGGCAATCTCTACCGGCGACTGACCGGCAATAATCGGCAATGTATCAACGCTGACCTGCGTGCCGAGCTGGCGTAGCTGTTCCTGCGCGGCAGGACGGCGCGTATCCAGCGATGCCATCAGAACTTTCTTCTTCTGGCGATCAGTCAGGCGCTTGGCCAGCTTACCGGTGGTCGTGGTTTTACCCGAGCCCTGCAAACCAACCATCATGATAACAACCGGTGCCGGTGCGTTCAGATCAACTGTCACACCTTCGGTGCCGAGCATTTCAACCAGCTCGTCATGAACGATCTTAACGACCATCTGACCCGGCTTGATGCTCTTGAGAATCTCCGCGCCAACCGCTTTTTCACGTACACGGTCAGTAAATGAACGAACCACTTCCAGCGACACGTCCGCTTCAATCAGCGCACGGCGCACTTCACGCAACGCGCCGGCAACGTCAGCCTCGGAGAGAGCGCCGCGTCCGGTCAGACCGTTCAGAATGGAGCCAAGACGCTCCTGAAGTGAATCAAACATCTAAATTTCCTAATCTCTGTTCAGATCGGCCGGATCTGAGTGCAGGTTCATCCCGTCATCCTGTAAAGCTACGGTTTAAAACCGAAACTGTGTTCAAAGCAAAACAGCACCCGAGGGCGCATTGCGCTGTCGGATGTTGACCTCCGGGATCTCTTTATACCATATGGGTCCCGGTCGGCTGCCTGAGAACTTATACTCATAGCGGAATTATCGCGCGTTCTTTACATGATCTGCGGTTTATGAGTCAAGCTTTTGCACGTAAAAAGCACAATACAGACCCCAGCTAAAATCACCGCCATAGGAATCAGTTTTTCAACCCACTATAAGTGTGACCTGAAAAACGCAGTCCAACTTAAACGCAACTGCCATCATTCTGTGTCTCATTCACAACACATTCAGCAGACATCGCCTTGAATTAAATATGAATTCAGGCAGAACAACATCAAAACTATAGTTTTCTGTAAATCCCTGTTAATCATATAAAACTATAAAGCCCCCTGACAAAAGTTCTAACGAGGCAGCTTCATGCAGTCAAAGACTATCAAATCTTCTATCCGCAATCTGACAATGACCGTTATCGGCGGTACAATCGGCGTTATGGCTCTGTCCGGCATTGCCCAAGCAGCTCAATGCGGCAACACCGGCGCAGGTTTTCCTGCATGGGTACAGGACTTCAAAAAAGATGCAGCTGCACGCGGTATTAAAGGCAATGCATTGTCTGCACTCGACAATGTAAAATATGCCACTGCCACAATTAACGCAGACCGCAACCAGAAAAGCTTCAAGCTGTCTCTCGATGACTTCATGAAGAAGCGCGGTTCAACCACGATCATCAGCCGCGGCAAAACCCTGAAGGCACAAAACGCTGCCCTGTTTGCCAAAATCGAACAGCGTTATGGCGTACCTGCCGGCCCTCTGCTGGCTATCTGGGGCATGGAAACCGGCTTCGGCAACTATATGGGTAAGCAGCACACACTGTCGGCCGTTGCGACACTGGCTTATGACTGCCGTCGTTCAGAATTCTTCACCAATGAACTTAATGCAGCCCTGCAGCTGATTCAGCGCGGCGATCTCAGCCCGAACGCGATTGGCGCAATGCATGGTGAAATCGGGCAGACACAGTTCCTGCCATCCAGCGTTATCAAATATGGCGCAGATGGCGATGGCAACGGCCACATCGACATGGTTGGCTCACGCGCCGACGCACTGGCTTCAACAGCCAACTTCCTGAAAGCACATGGCTGGCGCGCAGGCGCAGGCTACCAGCAGGGTCAGCCAAACTACGGCGCAATTCAGGGCTGGAATGCGGCTACCGTTTACCAGCAGGCTATTGCCATTATGGGGCAGGCCATCGACGGCAAATAATCAGCCGCAACAAACGAATAAAAAAAACCGGCTGAAAAGCCGGTTTTTTTATTCCTGATCTCATCTCATTCTACGGGTGTTTCGCTGCTTTCAGCTTGCACCGGCATTTCATCCGTATCAGGACGGATAAAATCGCCCGTCTGCGAATCCATCACCCACAATTCACCGGTCGAAATATCAAACCATGCGCCATGCAGAGAGAGGCGCCCCTTTTTCTCCAGAATATCAACACATGGGAAACTGCGCAGATTGTTCAGCGAATAACGGATTGAGATACGCTCTAATGCCGTCTGGCGTTCTGTCTGTGTCATCAGCGAATTGGATGTGATTGTTTCTGCGGCTGGTGCCAGCAGGCTCATCCATTTACCGATAAAGTCACCCGGCGAAAGCGGACTGCTTTCAGTGTCCAGCGCCGCTTTGATACCGCCGCATCGGCCATGACCAAGCACAACAATATGCTTAACCTTGAGGCTCTGCACCGCGAATTCCAAAGCAGCCGAAGCGGCGTGATATTCGCCATCCGGCTCATAAGGCGGGATCAGGTTTGCGACATTGCGCAGAACAAAAATTTCACCCGGTCGGGTATTGAAAATAATTTCCGGTGCTGCTCGGGAATCACAGCAGGCAATCACCATTGTTTCCGGTGTCTGCCCCTGATCTGCAAGTTCCTTATAACGCATTCTTTCATCGGCAAAATCCGATGCCATGAAGTTGCGGTAACCGGCGAGGAGTGTGTCTGGAAGATCTACCATGATTTTTCGATAAACCCATATTTCGCCAAGATCAATCAAAGATTACGCTTAAATCGGCACCGCTCAGCATTCTGCGTGTAAATTTCCGTTGTATTTTTGCATGATTTTCATGCCAAACGATGAGAAAATCATCCGTTTTCATCAAAAAAACGGGTATTTTTCGCTTATGTTCGCACTTGGAAAACAATCTATCAAAATTAATATTATCTACAAAATTTTTAACGATCTATAGTATCTAAACGAAAATGAGCGCCGGTCAGGCGCTCATTCCGTGATTAGGATGGGCAAGGCGGCGCAACTGCACCATGGCCATCGGCCGTTCAAGACTCGCCGCATCGGCCTCCAGCATCAGTTCATCGGCACCGCGCTTGGCCGCACGCGCAAGAATTTCAAACACCGCTGCCGTAGTCATCTGTAGCGCTTTTTCTTCATTCATGCCGCTCATCTTGCGGGCGAGGAATAATGCGGATGTCAGATCACCCATTCCGTTGCCAGGCCCCTGCACGATGCGATGCTCAGCCATCAGTGCCTGTGCCCGCGTTACCAGCACATTGCTGATACTATCGCGCATCATCGCAAAAGCGGAGGTCACCAGCATTGTATCGGGACCTGCCCGCAATGCGGCTTCCATCAATTGCTGATTATCGGCTGGCTCAGTTCCCGTCAGCCAGCCCAGTTCGTACCGGTTGGGCGTTGCAATATCCGCCAGCGGCAACAGCAGATCACGAATGGCAACTGCCGTGCTTTCCGCCACATACAGGCCTTTGGTGTCACCGATGACCGGATCGCAGATATATTGTAGCTTCGGATTGCTGGCCTTCATGGTTGCGATCAGCTGTGCCACAGCTTTGACCTGCGCAGCATTGCTCATAAAACCGGTTAGCACTGCGCTGACTTCTCCAAGCCACGGCGCACGCTCCAGATCGGCAATCAATGTTGAAAACTGTGCATCATCAGGGATAATCCGCCCGGCTGGCCCGTGTCCCGGATGCCACGGTAGGATCACTGTCGGCACAGCCCATACCGGATGCCCCAGCCGCTCCAGTGCAAAAACTGCTGCCCGATTACCGATGGAGCCACGCACCACATGGCTGGAAATAACAATTACGGCACTGGTGCTGGTCGGCTCAAAAGCAGTCATAACAATGTATCCGGCATGAGTATAAGAAGTGGCCTTATAGAACCTCCGGCATTGTCGTTAGTAAAGTCAATTTTATTATATTTGAGCCAAACAACTGCTGATCAAACTTCTTTTTCTTGATCGGCCGGCATCAGGGGTGTCAATTCAGGCATATGCAGTCTTCGCTTATTAAGATGGCCCTTAACTTGCGCTCTATCCCTGCTATCTGGTTTTTGCCCCTTAAAATAAAACTTCTGCCAAGCCTGCTTCACAGTCAGCGCATCACCATTTTCAAGGCTTTGGTTAAATTCCTGCCGTGACTTTGACCAAGTCTCATATTCTTGCTGCAGAAGCGGAGCATCCTCAATTTTGAGTATCACCGGCCTGACATCATCCATTTTATGATGTTCTGTCAGTTGGATAAAACAAAAAGGCTCGCCTTTTTTAAAATGCACAGTACCCGGACGGGTCATGATCCAGTTCATTGTAAAAGGAAAAGGCAGCCAATCCGTCTCGACCAAGCCGGTTAAAGGCTGAATGCCGTCCTTCACATGATTTGGAGCACCACTGGCCCAAACAGCCCATTGCGGCGGCGTTCGAAACAAATAACCCGTATGGAAAGTCACAACACCATGACTGAAATGTGACACAGCAAAGTGCTCAGTTTCAGGGGTTCCAGAAGAAATCACTAGATCGGTTTTATCTTTACCACCATTCCAATGAATGCAGATATCTGTCGGGCAAAGAATTTCCCAACCGGTTGTATTCGCCATCGTTAAAGGCAGACAGCGATAAGGAAAGCGTGAATGGAAATCATCCATCCAATCACGCTCACTGCGACCGGCAATAATTGGCGGAGGATTCTCTGTAAGACTAAAACATTCCAACTTCACAATAACGATCCCCTGATGCTGCAAGATATCTCCGGAATTTGAATGTCGGCGATACAACCGCTAATTCCAGCCCAGATACTATCAATGCACGTAACTTCCGGACGCGTTGACTGTCATTTTTATCAGGAAAACACCGGACAGAAATCAATCTGTCCGGTGTTCATTTATGCTCAGGTATCAGACTAAATCAGGCGTTAGATTAACAAACTCTGCGCCGTCCTTAACGCCCGCCGCATGCCCGCAACCACACAGTGGTGAGGACATGCAAACAAGAACAGTCAGGCGTTAGTTCATTGTCGGGATAACAAACTCAGCGCCATCTTTAACGCCTGACGGCCAGCGTGATGTCACTGTCTTGGTCTTGGTGTAGAAGCGGAATGCATCCGGACCGTGCTGATTGAGATCACCGAAACCGGAGCCTTTCCAGCCGCCGAATGTGTAGTAAGCGATCGGAACTGGGATCGGCACATTCACGCCAACCATGCCGACCTGAACACGCGATGCAAAGTCACGCGCCGCATCGCCATCACGGGTGAAAATCGCAACGCCATTACCATATTCGTGATCATTTGGCAGCGACAGAGCTTCTTCATAATTCGCGGCGCGTACAACGCTCAGCACAGGGCCGAAGATTTCTTCTTTATAAATACGCATATCGCGGGTGACATGATCGAACAGACAGCCGCCGAGATAGAAGCCGTTTTCATAACCCTGCATTTTGAAGTTGCGGCCATCAACAACCAGCTTCGCGCCTTCTTCAACGCCGAGATCAACATAACCGCGTACGCGTTCCAGTGCCTGCTTTGTTACCAGCGGGCCATAATCAGCGGAACCATCGGTTGACGGACCAACTTTCAGCGCCTCAACACGCGGAATGAGTTTTTCCATCAGGCGTTCTGCCGTGTCATGACCAACCGGAATGGCAACAGAAATTGCCATGCAACGTTCACCGGCAGAACCATAACCGGCACCGATCAGCGCATCTACAGTCTGATCCATATCCGCATCCGGCATGATGATCATATGGTTCTTGGCGCCGCCGAAGCACTGAACGCGCTTACCATTGGCGCAACCGCGCGCATAAATATATTGCGCAATCGGGGTCGAACCAACAAAGCCGATTGCTTTCACATCCGGATCATCGAGCAGTGCATCAACCGCATCTTTATCGCCATTGACCACGTTGAAAATACCGGCAGGCAGACCAGCCTCCATGAACAGTTCCGCAAAGCGCATCGGCACACCCGGATCGCGCTCGGAAGGCTTGAGAATAAAGGCATTGCCAGCGGCAAGCGCAGGACCAGCCTTCCAAAGCGGAATCATCGCCGGAAAGTTGAACGGAGTAATACCGGCAACAACGCCGAGCGGCTGACGCATGGAATAAACATCAATGCCGGTACCGGCGGCATCGGTGAACTCGCCTTTCAGCAAATGCGGTGCACCAAGGCAGAATTCAATCACTTCCAGACCACGCTGAATGTCGCCTTTGGCGTCCGGAATAGTTTTACCATGCTCACGTGCCAGCAATTCCGCGAGACTGTCATATTCAGCTTCAACCAGTTCCAGAAACTTACGCAAAACGCGTGCACGACGCTGCGGGTTGGTCGCTGCCCATGCCGGCTGCGCTGCCTTGGCGTTTTCAACCGCTGCGCGCACTTCGTCTTTGGTCGCCAGAGCAACCTGCCCCAGCACCGCACCATCCATCGGTTGATAGAATTCTGTCTGACGACCGCTTGTTCCCGCGACATGTTTGCCGCCGATAAAATGCCCGACCTGTTTCATCCTGTCCGCTCTCCCAAAGTTTCAACCTATCGCCTATCATCACCCTGCAAAAAATAGTTTTCAAGTCGATGAAAAGCGTATCCGTTGTGCAAAAATACATATAAGCTATCACCATGAACTGGGATGATATTCGCATATTCCTCGCTGTAGCCCGCTCCGGACAAATTCTCGGCGCAGCCAAAAAGCTCGGCCTTAACCACACAACAGTGTCGCGCAGGCTGACAGCTCTCGAAGACAGCCTGCATACAACCCTGCTGAACCGGCGCACCAATGGTTCGGAACTCACGCAGGCCGGAGAGGAATTTTTGCATTCTGCAGAGCGCATGGAAGCGGAAATGCTCACTGCCCACGCTCATCTGGCCGGTGCCGATATTGCACTGGCAGGAACAATCCGTATCGGTGCACCTGATGGCTTCGGGGTTAATTTTCTGAGCCCCAGACTGGCGCGGTTTTCCGCGCTTTATCCTGATCTGACAATCCAGCTGGTACCGGTTCCCCGCTCCTTCTCGCTCTCAAGGCGCGAGGTGGATATTGCTATCAGCGTCGAGCGTCCGGAGACCGGCAGGCTGATTGCCCGCAAACTCACCGGCTATAATCTTGGGCTTTATGCGCATAAAGATTATCTGGAGCGCTATGGCACACCGCAGAATGTCGAAGAGCTAAGCCAACACCGGCTCATCGGCTATGTGGAAGATCTGGTCGCCAATCCGACACTGGATTATGCCCGCGAAATCAGCCGTGACTGGAAACCGGCTTTTGAGGTTTCCAGCGCTCTGGGGCAGACTGAAGCGGTTAAAGCCGCTGCAGGTATTGGCATTCTGCACGGCTTTATCGCCCGTGAACATAATGAGCTGGTTGAGATTCTGCCGCATAAACGCATCAAGCGCTCTTATTGGCTGTCCTATCATGAGAGCGCGCGGACTTTGCGGCGCATTCATATTGTTGCGGATTTTGTCTCGGGATTAGTGGAACAGGAACGCCACCTGTTCAGCTGATGAGTTCCGGTTTTCTCAACCGGACAATGCACAGGATTACAAACAGAACACTGACCGGCACGAGCAGCGACCAGATACCGATCTGAGTATACAAAATGGCACCGCTGGCTGCACCAAAAACCAGTGAGAGCCAGACATAAACATGCTGCAACCAGCGGCGGCGCGGCGCATAACCACGCAGCCCTTTTGCCAGATCATTCGCTGCGTTATAAATTGTACCGGTTACAAAGGTTGTGCCAAGACGCGCTGCGCCAAAAGGCTTGAACACGGCATTTTGCGCGCCCATTGCTGCGGCAAGCAATGTTACCGGCACCGGTGCGAACTGCGGTATCTGGTTCAATAAAACTGCACTCATAAGCAGCACTATAATCAGCGCTATCACCCGCCCTGAATACCAACGTGTCTCGCGTACACTGATAAAAGAAGCGAAAAAGGCACCGCCGAAAAACAATCCGATCAGCACCAGTGGCATCAGCAAATTCTGTCCACCCAATATCTGTGTTGCCCGTCCGTCAGGCCCGCTCATTGCCAGCCCCAATTGGGTTGTATTTCCGCTCATAAAAGAAGCGAAATATCCGCCCAGCTCAATAAAGGCGAGCGCATCAATAAATCCGGCAATAGCAGTCAAAACCAGACCGGAAAGTAAACGGACGGGTGGGGTCATCACAACTCACTCAGAGCATTTCACAGTCAAGTTGGATCATTTGACGTCGTGACAATGCGACCAAACAAAGAACCAGAGCGAGCGCTGCGATCCAATCCGGACGTAAACCGCTCTGGCAGGCATATTTCTATAAAAAACCTGCCGGATTGTTCCGGCAGGTCGCAATAAACGGATTTTAAAAGATCACGCTCGTTTTACAAGCCGTAGAATGACCAGCAGGATGACGGCACCGATAAAGGCGTTCACAATATTGGAAATAACACTACCTCCAATAGAAATGTTAAATTTAGGCAATAACCACCCCGCCAGAAACGCACCGATCACACCGACAACAATATTACCAAGAATGCCGAAACCGCCGCCACGCACGACCTGCCCTGCAAGCCAGCCGGCAACGAGACCTACGATCAGAAAAACCAGTAAACTCTCTGCACCCATTATGATCTCCGATATGAATTGCTGCCCGCCCTCATTGCATCGTGCAATTTTCCACGAGCTACCAACAGGATAACGCATTAAAAGCGATATGGATGCATGATTAAATCAATAAATATGACAGGCTTGCCGTGCAGTTTATTCAAACAGAAATACCGGTTTTGCTGATCCTGCTCTCCAAATATGAATGCAGCAATACCGACACTACTTTCACAAATTAATAATAATTTAACAAAAGCCTTATTTTCCTCTCTAAAAACAGCAATAGTATCAGCGGAGCGTGATGCTTATGAAATGCGGCTCATGGATCAGTTATTTGAGTGCCGGTTCTGATAGGATAAACGGGTGGAAACCATATGGGATACCTCAGTCGATAATTTAAACGAACTGTCGGAAAGCTCTTCTTTATTTCAGGCAATGCTACCGCGATTTACCACAATAAACCGCGAGAATGATCCTGTGCTCGATAATCTGGTGGCTTTGGCAGCCAGTATTTTTGATGTACCCGCTGCTGCGATCAATCTGATTTCACAGGAACAACAGATTTTTAAAGCGGTGCACGGGCTGGATCTTACTGCACCACCGGCCGGACACAGTTTTTGCCGGCAGACCTTATTGGCTGATGACATTTTCATCATCAGTGATGCGAGCACGACACCGGTCTTTGCCGCTGAGCCTTTTGTGCAAGGCACAACATCCTATCGCTTTTACGCCGGAATAAAGCTGACAGGGCGGGACGATACGATTTTCGGCACGCTGCTGATACTGGATACGAAGCCGCGCAGCCTGACGGCAACCCAACTTAAAGACTTGCGCAGACTGGCAAAGCTTGCCAGTGCGCATATTGACATGCAAAACCAGCTTTATCAGCAGCAGCAAAAACAACGGCTCAACCAGCTCATTATTGATAACGCGCTGGACTATGCCATCATCACTACAGCACTGAACGGGCAAGTCACCAGTTGGAATGCCGGTGCGCAAAAACTCTTCGGCTGGACTGAAGAGGAAATTCTCAAATCCTCAGTTGATATCCTGTTCACACCGGAAGAACGGGAAAAAAATATTCCTGACATGCGGCGCGTGACTGCATTACACCACCGGCAGGATGCCGTTGAACGCTGGCATTTACGCAAAGACGGCAGCCGCTTCTGGGCAAGCGGGCAGCTGTTACCGCTCTATGATCAGAACGGGCACATCCAGGGTTTTCTGAAAATCCTGATCGACCGCACGATTGTCCGTGATCAGCAGGAGCGTCTGCGCGAACAGGAAGAAATGCTGCGCCAGTCTCAGGAAGCAGGCGGCATCGGCGCGTTTGATATCAATCTCGTCAATCGCGCAATCACTGTCACCAATCAGATCCGGCAGATTTTTGGCATCGCACCAGACAGAACGATTACCATCGAACTGTTTGAAAACCTTATGTCTCCGGCAGAAAACAAACAGCCTGACACTTCAGTGTCTTTTACCCTGCCCCGTTCCGGTCACAGCGAATATCGCATTCAGCGGCTGGATAATCAGGAAGAGCGCTGGGTTGCCCTCTCCACTGAACTGATTGCGGATGAAGAAGGTAAAACCATTCGTATGCGCGGCATTGTTCAGGATATTACCGCCCGCAAACTGGCTGAAGAACAGCAGGCAATGCTGACAGCAGAGCTCGTGCATCGCAGTAAAAACATTCTGGCAATTATTCAGGGTATTGCCAATCAGACCCTGCGCAATACAACCAGCGCTGAAGATGCGCGAGCGGCTTTTGAAGCGCGCATTATGGCGCTCAGTAAAGCGCAGGATGTCCTGACCCACGGTACAAAATCCTCCAGTGCGGATCTGGCAGATATTGTTGCCAATTGCCTGTCCGTCCATGCCGGCGCTGATGAAAAACGCATCCGTATTCACGGCACATCTGCCATTCTGGGCTCCAGACAGTCGCTATCCATGGTCATGGCGCTCCATGAACTGGGCACCAATGCCGTCAAATATGGCGCTCTTTCAACACCTGACGGCTATATTGAAATCAGCTGGCATTTCGAAAATGACCGTTTCCTGTTTGTCTGGGCAGAGAGAAACGGCCCTGTGGTAACCAAACCCGAAAGGCGGGGATTTGGCTCCCGTCTGATTGAACGCACATTAGCGGCCAGTCTGGGTGGCACAGCGGAACTGCATTACCGGCCGCAAGGGCTGGAATTTCAGCTTAACGCGCCGGCAAATAATATGCGCCACGATCTTTAAAAACAAAACGCCGCTTATAAAGCGGCGTTTTCAATAATTCTGATCAAGTTCAGACCAGATGTTTGAAGGCCTTCACGACCTCATCATAGACTGTGCGTTTGAACGGTACGATCAGTTCCGGCAGTTCCAGCATCGGCTTCCATGCCCACATATCAAACTCAGCCTCATGGCCACCCGGAGGCGGATTAATTGCAATCTCGCTTTCATCGCCCTCAAAGCGATAAGCAAACCAGCGCTGTGTCTGACCGCGATATTTGCCTTTCAAAGCAACACCGATCAGATGTTCCGGCAGATCATAATTGATCCAGTCCGGCGCTTCAGCCAACAGGCTGACAGTACGCATACCGGTTTCTTCATAAAGCTCACGCAAAGATGCCGTTGCCGGATCTTCGCCTTTATCAATACCGCCCTGCGGCATTTGCCAGAGCTGTGATGCGCCTTCCATCTCACCATTCGGCACAACGATACGACGCCCAGCCCAGACTTTGCCTTCACGGTTCAAAACCATGATACCGACGCACGGACGGTAAGGCAGTAATGCAGGATCACGCTTTTCAGACATTCTGTTCTCTTCAGTTTATGTATTTAAAACGACAGACAAAAAACGCGGGGACTGCCCCGCGTTTTTCTGAAGTGTACAAGCTTATTTTTTATCAGGTTTCGGCAGATCTTTTTTAGGATCCGGCGGGAAGGCCGCATTGGCCATTTCGCCGCGCAGCAGCTTCATAGCTTCGCCCAGCTGGATGTCGTCTTTCGACTCCAGCGGCACATAAGCCGATGAACCGGAACCGGTATCATCTTCTTCTGCGCCCTTGATATGGCCTTTCAGACCGGCCTCACCCTTGGTCGTAACATCACGGCCTTTCAGCTCATCCGGCAGCGGCTGTTCCACCTTGATATCCGGTGTAATACCCTTGCCCTGAATGGATTTGCCTGACGGGGTGTAATAAAGCGCAGTGGTCAGACGCAGAGAACCGTTTTCACCCAGCGGGATAATGGTCTGCACAGAGCCTTTACCGAAAGACTGGGTTCCCAGAACCGTTGCACGGCGATGATCCTGCAACGCACCGGCGACAATTTCAGACGCACTGGCAGAACCGCCATTGATCAGCACAATCACCGGCTTGCCTTTGGTTAGATCGCCTGAACGGGCATCAAAACGGGTAACATCCTGCGGATCTCGGCCGCGGGTAGAAACCACTTCGCCTTTATCAAGGAAAGCATCCGACACAGCAACAGCCTGATCAAGCAGACCACCCGGATTAAGACGCAGATCGAGCACATAGCCTTTCAGCTTGTTTTCCGGGATCTGTGCCTGAATATCCTTGATTGCTTTGGTCAGATCGTCAGAGGTTTTCTCGGTGAAAGAAATCACGCGCAGATAACCGACATCATTCTCAACACGGTAGCGGACAGCTTTGACCTTGATGATTGCACGTTTGATCGACAGCTTGATCGGCTTGTCAGCACCCTGACGGATCAAAGTCAGTTCAATGGCTTCATCCACCGGTCCGCGCATTTTATCGACGGCGTCGTTCAGGCTCAGACCACGGACTTCCGTACCATTGATCTGGCTGATCAGATCGCCGGCCAGAACACCGGCTTTGGATGCAGGCGTATCATCAATCGGCGCAATGACCTTGACCAGATCATTTTCCATGGTGACTTCAATGCCGAGACCGCCGAATTCACCCTTGGTCTGCACGCGCATATCCTGCGCGGCTTCCGGGTTGAGATAAGACGAATGCGGATCCAGCGAGGTCAGCATGCCGTTGATCGCGGTTTCGATCAGCTTCTTATCTTCAGGCGGCGTCACATATTGCTGGCGCACACGCTCAAAAATATCGCCGAAAATCGCGAGTTCTTTATAAGTATCGTTGCCAGCAGCATTGGCAATCGCAGCCGGTGCTCCCTGCACAGCAACCATCGCCGAAGCCCCCATTAAGGCACCTGCGAAAAGAAGCGACATTTTACGTATCATCTTGTGTCCTTCCGGAATGCCGCTCGGTCCACCACGGGGTCGGATCGACGGATTTCCCATCTTTTCGAAATTCTATGTAAAGCATCGGTGAAGAATTACCACTCCCCAGTGACGCAACACTGGTTAAAAGCTTATCTCCCATAGCCCCGACAGGCTCACCGGCCAGCACAAACCGGCCTTGTTGCACATTGATTCTGCTTAATCCCGCCATGACGATATGATATCCGCTGCCAACATCAAGGATTAACAGCTGACCATAGGAACGAAATGCCCCAGCATAAAGCACAACGCCATCAGAAGGTGACGTAATCGTGGCGTTTTGCGGCGTTTGCAGCATTTGTCCGGCCTGCGGACGACCAAAATCATCCTTCTGACCAAACTTTTTTGTGATTTTTCCGCTGGCAGGCAAAACCAGTTGCCCGCGCAGAGACTCAAAATCGGCACGCGACAGCAGTGAATTTTCACCAGGCTGGGCAGCACGCTCCTGCCCCTCGGCCAGTCTTTGCTCTTCTGCTTCGCGCGCTGCATCGGCGGCAGTACGCACTTTATCCATACGCGCCTGCAATGAAGCGATCAGGTCTTTAAGACTGGTGGCTTTTTTTGCCAGCTCTTCCGCATGAAGCCGTTCGGCTTTCAGCTCGTCCTCGGACTGGCTGTAGAGCTTCTGCTTTTCTTCAAGCAACAGTTCCTGTTTCTGCCGCTCTTCTGCTTGAGCCGTGCGGCTGGCCGTCAGCCGTTCCTGCTCGTCTTTGATCGAGGCCTGCAGACGCTGCATCTCTTTCAGATCAGCCATCAGCTCCAGAGTCTGCGCCCGCATTTCCGGCACCACTGCACCAAGCAAGACGGCCGAGCGCACGGAAGCCAGCGCGTCATCAGGGCGCACCAGAATAGCCGGTGGCGGATTGAGCCCCATGCGTTGCAGAGCCGCCAGCACTTCCGCCAATACTTTACGACGTGAGTGCAATGACAGACGTATACCATCTTCCTGCTCACTCAGCGCAATCAGTTTCTGACCTGCGGCTTCAATATCTTCGGAAAGTTTCTTGTCCGTCTTGGCAGACTGGATCAGGGCAGCCGTAATCGTTGCCTGATCTTTTTTCAGCTCGGATACACTTGTCTCAAGCTGCTGCAATTTTTCTTTTGAAAGAGCAATCTCGCTGTTAATCGCATCGAGACTGCCTGAAACCGTTTTGTGCTGCTGTTCCAGCGGTACCGTCGCCGCATCCTGTGCAACAGCTACAGCTGACAGCAACATCAGCAAACCGGCAGACAAAGCGCATCTGGCCGGAGCGACACAAATACGGTTCATCAGACCAAGTCGGAAAGAACTGCTGCTGTTATTCATCAAAATTCAAATACTGATCCGTTGCGATCACTCAATTATAGCGGTGAATCTATAACAAAGATTATCCGTATCAAAATCCGTCTGTAAATGCTTTAGAGCGCCATGTCCAAATTTAAGGAATTATGCTCTGATCACACCCGATGATAAGGATGGCCGGAGAGAATGGTCACCGCACGGTATAATTGCTCGGCAATCAGAATACGGGCCAGCTGATGCGGCCAGGTCATTTTACCCATTGCCAGCACCAGATCGGCACGCGCACGCAATTGCGGATCATGACCGTCGGGCCCGCCAAGAGCCAAAATCAGCTGTCTTTTGCCACCGTCACGGATTTTGCCCATCTGCTCAGCAAAGGCCTCAGAGCCAAGTTCTTTACCGCGCTCGTCCAGCAGGATCAGCGCTGCGCCATTATCCAGTGCTTCATAGACACGCGCTGCTTCATCGACTTTGCGCTGATCCGCATTGCCGCCTCTGCTCTCGGTAATCTCACTGACACCGGTAAACTCAAATCCCAAAGCCGTTCCGGACTTGGCAAAACGGTCAAAATAACGCTCAGCCAGTTCCCGCTCGGGACCGGCTTTCATTTTTCCAACCGCATAAACTGTAACACGCATAATCGAAAAACCTCTGCCTGCCATAATCTGCAGGCAGTTGCATATTGTATCAGCAGCATGCCGTCACAATCCGGCATGCCCGATCTTACAAATCATCGTGCAGATTAGTGCACTGACTTTTTACGCGGATTAAATTCATCCGCTTCCGGTGTGAGCCAGATTTTTTCGATATTATAAAACTCACGGATTTCCGGATGGAAGATATGAACGATGATATCGCCCGTATCAACCAGAACCCAGTCTGCTGACTCAAGACCTTCAATCTGAATATCACGCACACCGATTTCTTTCAGCGCACGCAGCATATGATCAGCCACCGCACCGACATGGCGCTGTGAGCGACCGGAAGCGATTACCATATAATCGCCCAGTGCGGATTTCCCGCGCAGATCAATGGAAATGATATCTTCTGCCTTGGAGTCATCAAGGCTTGCAAGCAGAACCTCTAAAGCTTGAGACACAGTGGCTTCGCCGCTGACCTCAGCTGGTGAAGGCGTGGTAACACCCTTCTTGTCAATTGCTGTTCTCAATGAGTACCTTTCCGTAAAGAACAACGCCACACGGTAATAACGCCCCGTGTGACTATAAAAGTGGCAGAGTCCTGTGTCTGTTTCAAGACACGACCCTTGTAAATTTTCTGACCGCTATTGCAGTTTGGACTTAAACTATGATCCCGCCTGTTGCTCACGCAGTTGTGTGGATGACAGTTCCGATTGCGGGCCATGAATAAAAACCCATGCCGGTGCCTGCTGTGTAGCAAGCTTTGCTGCATCAGCTTCCGGCAAACGCGCAGCACTGAATTGCTGAGCCATAACTGAATTCTCAGCCGCCATATTGGAACCCGGCCGGTTAATCACTGCAATCGGATAGGTATGGGCAATCTCATCCCATTCCTGCCAATGATGAAAATTCATCAGATTATCCGCGCCCATAACCCAAACCAGATGCTTATCCGGATTATGTTGACGCACCAGCGCAAGTGTATCTGCCGTATAGCGCACCTGATAGCTGGCTTCAAATGCCGTCACATGAATGCGCTTATCGGAAATGAGGTCTTCACTTAACGCAATGCGTCTGGACAAAGGTGCCAGTTCACTGGCATCTTTCAGCGGGTTTCCGGGCGTCACCATCCACCAGAGCTGATCCAGCCCCAACCGCTCCAGTGCCAATTCTGCCACCAGAACATGGCCTGCATGAGGTGGATTGAAAGAACCGCCGAACAGACCGATTTTAGCACCGACCGGTGCAACCGGCATATGCAGATAGCCTTGCGCAACTTCCTGAAATGCTTGCGGTAAAGCAGTCTTGTCAGCTGGATCTTTCACGGATTTGGACATGACGCTGATTAAACCCGTGTCTGTCCGTTACCGCGAACGCGATACTTGAACGAAGTGAGCTGCTCCACACCAACCGGCCCGCGCGCATGCATTTTGCCTGTCGCAATACCGATTTCTGCGCCCATACCGAATTCACCACCGTCAGCAAATTGCGTCGAAGCATTATGCAGCAAAATGGCTGAATCAATCTCGTTAAAGAACCGCTCAACAACCGCAGTATCTTCTGCAATCACAGCCTCGGTATGATGCGAGGAATAGCGATTGATATGTGCCAGCGCACCATCAATGCCATCAACCAATGCGACGGAAATGATCGCATCCAGATATTCCGTTGACCAGTCTTCCGCCGTTGCCGGTTCAGCTTGCGGGTACAGCGTACAAACTTCTGCATCACCACGGATCACACAGCCGGCTTTTGTCAGCTCGTTCAACACAGGCACCAGATGGGTTTCCGCTACTTTACGGTCAACCAGCAAAGTCTCGGTTGCTCCACAAATACCAGTGCGGCGCATTTTGGCATTGAGAACGATCTTCTTTGCCATTTCCAGATCAGCACTGCCATCGATGTAAACATGGCACAGACCTTCGAGATGCGCGAAGACCGGCACCCGCGCCTCTTCCTGCACACGGGCAACAAGACTTTTTCCGCCACGCGGCACAATCACATCAATTGCACCGTTTAGACCTTTGAGCATTTCACCGACCGCTGCACGGTCTGTTACCGGCACCATCTGGATAGCGGTTTCCGGCAGACCCGCAGCTTTCAAACCTTCGGCAAGCGAGCCATGAATTTCACGGGACGAATGGGCGGAATCGGAACCGCCGCGCAGGATCACCGCATTACCGGCTTTCAGGCACAGCGCACCGGCATCGGCGGTCACATTCGGGCGGCTTTCGTAAATCACGCCGATCACACCAAGCGGCGTACGGACACGCTCAATATGCAAACCATTCGGGCGATCCCATTCGGTCATCACTTCACCGACCGGATCTCTCAGGGCTGCAATCGCGCGAATACCATCGGCCATTGCACGGATACGCGCTTCATCCAGTTTCAGACGATCAATGAATGAGGCCGCCATACCTGCAGCTTCCGCTGCGGCAACATCCAGCACATTCGCATTAAGGATCAGATCTTTACGACGCAGCAAAGCATCCGCCATAGCAATCAAAGCGGCATGTTTGCGCTCAGCGCTGGCAATCGCCAGCGGGCCTGCCGCAGCGCGTGCTTTGCGGCCAAGCTCTGCCATCAGTTCAGCAACAGCCAGATTATCCTGCATTGCACATTTCCCCCTCAGTACTCACAGCACCTTGCGTACGATTGCCGCGGATCACCAGATCATTGCGATGCACCATCGAGGAGCGTGCAAAATAACCAAGAATTTCCTCAATCTCACCGCTCTTATGACCGGCGATTTTCACGGCATCGGCAGCATCATAACCGGCCAGACCACGGGCAACTTCACGGCCTTCCGAGTTAAGAATGGAAACCGTATCGCCACGCTGGAAATCGCCGCGCACTTCGCGCACACCGGCAGGCAACAGTGATTTACCGGATTTCAGTGCTTGCAAAGCACCGTCATCAATCACCAATTGCCCCGCAGCATCGAGATGACCGGAAATCCAGATTTTCCATGCATTAACCGGCGCATTGGACGCTTTGAACAAAGTTGACCGCTCACCACGATCAATCGCCGCCAGCGGGTTCATACGCGTACCGGAGGTGATAATCATCGCAGTTCCGGCCGCATTGGCAATCTTACCGGCATCCAGCTTGGTTTTCATACCACCACGCGACAATTCAGAAGCGGCAGCACCGGCCATAGCTTCAATATCCGGTGTAATCGCTTCCACCACCGGCAGAAACAATGCATTCGGGTCTTTATGCGGTGGCGCAGTATAGAGGCCGTCAATATCAGACAGAAGAATGAGCAGATCAGCGCCGATCATCGTGGCAACACGGGCAGCTAAGCGGTCATTATCGCCATAGCGGATTTCATTGGTCGCAACCGTATCATTCTCATTGATAACCGGCACAGCCTTGAGCTTCAGCAGCGTTTCAATCGTTGCGCGGGCATTGAGATAGCGGCGACGCTCTTCCGTATCAGACAATGTGAGCAGCACCTGCCCCGCCATGATCTGATGGGCACCCAGCACATCGGCATAGGCTTTCGCCAATGCGATCTGTCCGGCGGCGGCTGATGCCTGACTTTCCTCAAGCTTCAGGGTGCCCGAAGGCAGCCCCAGAACCGTGCGTCCCAGTGCAACCGCACCGGAAGACACAACCAGCACTTCAACGCCCTGCGCCTGCAAAGCAGCAATATCGGCAGCAAGACTGATCAGCCAGTTTTGCTTCAGTCCCTGAGCGCGATCAACGAGAAGCGCTGAGCCGATTTTGATAACAATACGACGATAATTCTTCAGCGCTCCGATCGTCATGATCTGCTCACTTATCTCTGAAATCTGACTTGGCTTTACCGTCCGCTTTCGCGGCTTCGAGATCGGCTTCTTCTGCACGGCTCTGATCAATAATACGTGCCAGTTCGCGCAATGTTGTCTCAATGCCTTCACGGCTCACAGCCGACAGCAACAGTGGTTCACGACCGCACGCTTTTTTCAGCGCCTTCATCTTGTCTTTGCGGGCGTCCGGATCAAGCGTATCGGCCTGTGACAGTGCAACAATCTCGATCTTATCGGTCAAACCGTGACCATAAGCTTCCAGCTCGCCGCGAATAACCTTATAGGCATGTGCCACATCTTCTTCCTGTGCCGAAACCAGATGCAGCAACACGCGGGTACGCTCCACATGGCCGAGGAAACGATCTCCAAGACCAATACCTTCGCTCGCACCCTCGATCAGCCCCGGAATATCCGCGATGACAAATTCACGCGCATCCACACGCGCAACACCAAGATTTGGGTGCAACGTGGTGAAAGGATAATCGGCAATCTTCGGCTTCGCAGCAGTCACACTGGCAAGAAAAGTCGATTTACCGGCATTTGGCAGACCAACGAGACCGGCATCCGCAATCAGCTTCAGACGCAGCCACAAGGTGCGCTCAATACCTTCCAGACCCGGATTGGCACGGCGCGGCGCCTGATTGGTCGAGGTTTTAAAATGCAGGTTACCGAAACCGCCATTACCGCCTTTTGCAAGACGGTAGCGTTGACCAACAGTGGTCAGATCGCAGATCAGCGTTTCATTGTCTTCTTCAAAAATCTGCGTGCCGACCGGCACTTTGAGAATGACATCATCGCCCTTACCGCCGGTCATGTTACGACCCATGCCGTGCATACCGGTTTTCGCCCGGAAATGCTGCTGGTAGCGATAATCAATCAAGGTATTCAGACCATCCACGACCACAGCCCAGACATCACCGCCGCGACCACCGTCACCGCCATCGGGACCACCGAATTCAAGAAATTTTTCGCGACGGAACGAAACCGCGCCAGCACCGCCATTTCCGGAGCGGATATAAATTTTTGTCTGGTCGAGGAATTTCATGTGCGTGCCTTTTCCGGCATAAACCGGCTTTCGGATAGTCCGATATTAAGAGGTAATAAATTGCAGAGATATGCGACCGCAATTTTAACTGAGATATTTAAACTGAGCCAATACAGCAAAAAAGCGGACTTGAAAACCGCTGCTTAAGCGCGTGGCAAACTATAGTTTGTCCTGCATACGCGCAAAACAAACCACAGCCTTCATAAATTCGCAGCAGTGCAGAACCTTATTGTCCTGCACCACGCATTTCCAGCCATTGCTGGCGGGTCATGATATAGCATTCAACCAGCACATCGCCGTCAATAACAGAGTGCCCGATGGCAGAGCCGGTATGTCTGAAGCCACATTTTTCGATCACTCGCTTTGAGCCTTCATTGCGGCTTTGGGCGCTGATATAAATCTGCTCCAGCGACAATTCACGAAATGACAGATCAATCAGAGCCGTTGTGGCTTCTGTAGCATAGCCTTTGCCCCAATAAGGCTCACCCAACCAATAACCAATCTCATAGCCCGAACCATATTTATGATCGTGCAAAGTGATACTGCCAATAAATTCACCGGTCTCGGCTAAGGTAATCGCATAGGCGAACTGACCTATGGCGCCCGATGCCGCAAGTTTGATAAAATCAACCGCGTGGTCACGGGAATAGGGATAAGGCAAACGCGCCAGCATACGCGCCACATTCACATTATCAGCCAGAACAGCAAGGGCGTCGATATCCTCTTCATGAGGCAAACGCAGCACGAGGCGCTCGGTGAGCTGCACGGGAGAATCCCGCAAGACAACATCAGCACCATAATCGCCTGTCAGGCCTGCGCCTTTGAGCCCATCATCGGCCACTGGTGCCGCCTGCTTACTGTCACTGTTTAGTTCTGTTCCGCTCTGCAATTTTGTCATTCTTGCTTTCAGGCCTGCTGGCCATCCTCCGGGAAAAATAAAAGGGGAGACGGTTACCCATCTCCCCTTCAATATTTTGTCCGTTAAGCGGGCTTCATATATCGGGTTCAACAGGAACACCGGTATATGTATGGAGCACCGGTTACTCCGCAGCTTCTGCCATCGGGTTTACGGATACAAAGGTTCGGCCGTTTGCTTTGGTCTTGAAAGACACAACGCCGTCAGCTTTTGCAAACAGAGTATGGTCTGTGCCCATACCTACGTTTGCACCCGGATGCCATTTAGTACCGCGCTGGCGAACAATGATGTTGCCTGCGATAACAGCTTCGCTACCGAACTTTTTAACGCCAAGGCGTTTCGACTCTGAATCGCGACCGTTACGCGATGAACCGCCAGCTTTCTTATGTGCCATCGGTATTCTCCTTTAAACTCGTTAATTACTCAGCAGCTTCAGCTTTAGGTGCAGCCTTTTTAGGCGCAGCTTTGGCTTTCGCAGATGGCTTTGCGCCACCGGTGAGGATTTCCGAAATACGGATTGTCGTCAGTTCCTGACGATGACCGCGAGTACGCTTGGAGTTCTGGCGACGACGCTTCTTGAACGCGATAACTTTTTTCGCACGGCCCTGCTCAACAACTTCCGCAGTTACAACAGCACCTTCAACGCGTGGAGCACCGACAGTAGCGTTTTCACCTTCGCCAACGATCAGAACTTCTGCAAATTCTACAACATCACCGGCTTCACCGGCAACTTTTTCAACTTTAATCACATCATTGGCGGCAACGCGATACTGCTTACCACCGGTTTTGATGACTGCGAACATTTGTTTTCCTTTCGGTTGTTCGTTTCCGGCTCTCCCGCTTTACAGGGGCCGTCTTCTTGTCAGTCGTGACAGTTTAAATATTTATCTTAACGAAAACAGAAGTTTAAGCTTTGACAAACACACAACAAAAGCCAAAGAGGATTCTCACCTCTACGACGTGGCCGCATATAGTGACAAAAACAACGATCCGTCAAGATTTTTAAGCTGGCAATGCATAATATCTGCGAAAATATGGTGATTTATGAGCGATTAGCTCTTGTCTAATTTCACTGTCCGCGTTATGAGCGCACATACATTCGGCAAATCGCATGAATTGATATGAATACAGGCTTTTAGCTTTGCACTTCATATAATGATACAGCGGAGAGGTGGCTGAGTGGTTGAAAGTACCGCACTCGAAATGCGGCGTGGGGGCAACTCCATCGTGGGTTCGAATCCCACCCTCTCCGCCATTTTACTAATACAAGCCATTGAAATCGTTGATTTTCCACATATTCCATTATAAAATGGTACAAAAGGTGGTACAAAATCATTGAAGCGCTTCTCTCCTGATCTTCCCCATTTATACATCCGAGGAAAGAGTTTTGTCTTTCGTCTTGTCATCCCCGCGCATCTGCGTGGCCTGGCTGGAAAATCAGAATTTAAAGTCTCACTAAAGACCAAAGACCAATTAACCGCCTTACGAAAGTATGGCAAGGTCGAGCCTTACTATCAAAATCTCATGGACAAGCTTCGCAGCGGTGAAACACTCACCAGCGCCACCACCGACCTGAGCTATGAAGAGATCGTCCAGATGGCTTCGATACAAGGCCGCACCTATAACCCGATTGATCAACTCATCCAAAACCCTGCTAAGTTTATGCAAACTCATAGTGAGTGGTCAAAAGCAGGCAAACCAAACGGTCCCGAGTTTCAGAGTTATTTCAGCACGGCCACATCTACTATCAAACTTTCCGATCTCGTTGCGTTTTTTGAAGCGGATCAAGTACATGAACTTAGCCGTTTTAGTGAGCGAGAGCGCTCGAAGAAAATTAATCCTCTTCAAAATGCCGTTAAGCAGCTAACCGCCTTTTTAGGGAAAGATATTGAGCTGAAATCTTTGACGCGCCAACAGGCTCGTGATTTTCATAAAAGCTTGAAAATTAAGATTGCATTGCAGGAAATTAAACCGAACACAGCCAGCAAATATATCACACATATGCGTGTTCTTATCAAAACTTATAATCTCGCACACGATAAGGAACCTGAAACAGTCTTCGATCGCTTGAACTTTAAGGTCGATGATAATGCACGCCCGCCATTTTCTATCGACTTCTTGAACGAGCACTGGTTCAAAGATGACGCTTTTGCACAGCTAAACCCATGCGCTAAAGCGCTCTTATTTGCTGTGATTGATACTGGCTGTTCATTCAAAGAACTATGCGGTCTTAACCCTGACCAAGACATCAAATTAACCGCAGCCATTCCTCATATTATCATTCAGGAAAATCAAACCCGAAAATTGAAGACGACACACCGTAAGCGCATCATTCCGCTCGTTGGTTACTCCCTGAGATCATTCCAAGCTTTTCCTCAAGGCTTCACCCATTATGCTACAGGTAACGGCCCATCCAATGCTTCTGGGCTGATAAATAAGTTCATGAAATACAATGGGCTTTTAGAAACCGATGAACATACGGTGTATAGCCTCCGTCATACGTTTAAAGATCGCATGAGAAAACATCGCCTGCCGGAGGAACTCCAGAACGATCTTATGGGGCACAAAGCTCAAGGTATGGGCGCTCATTACGGCAATGGGCATTCCCTAGAAGACACTGTTACCTTTATGCAACAGATGGTTCATGACTGGAAATATTTTTAGTTTTTCTCTCAGAAACACTGAAAATCCTAATAAATATAACGTTAGCGGGTCGCTTCAGAGCTCTTTCTGAAGCGTCTGTCATAACAGAAAGGACATCCATGAACTAAATCATGTACGAAGAATACAAGAATACTAATACCAATTATTTCAAATCCTGCCTTAAGGAAGTAGGAGAAGTAGCCAGACAAAATGGTGATTTCGATACATACCATTACTGTGTTGAGGCATGGAAACGGGTAGACGAGTATGAAAATTCGTTAATCGCACCATGGGATTAAACAATAGATTTGTCTCTTAAATATTTATCCAGTTCATATTTTTCACAAATGCTTTTCGCCAACCGGTATGCAGAAATTTCGGATACGTTTATTTTAATAGCTACAGTTATTTTCTCGACTAAATCAGCATTCAAAATCAGCTTCCATGCCACATAGCCACTTGCTGTAATGATTTCATTTCGATGTTCCAAAAACACAGAACCGACTTCTAAATCATCTACAGCACCTAGGCTATTATGAGCATTCTCGGACACTGATGACCGACTAAAATCTTCGAGGATTTGCAGCGAGAAATCAGCTCCGATATGTCCATCCATCTCTAATGGGGTGACTGATTTCAAGCGCACTTTGAGAATGCGCCCACGTTCAAGATAAATACCTTCACAGCCGATAATATGATGCCGGTCATTCATGTTTGGTGAGGTGCCTTTTGATAAATGCAGATAGAGAGACATAAGGCCATTAGACAGAAATGACGTAATCCCAGCGGAAAGCATTCTCACGCTCGCTTTTGAAACGGCGGTATCCATAAGGATTGCTGATGATACGGGTCTGCCCAACCTGAATATCAGTGACTTGATGTGTATGGCCGCAAATCCATAGATCAGGTGCCGCATGTGAATGCATCAAATTTTCAAATGCAGAAGCACTGGACGCGTATAAATAGTTGGAAGCACTGTTTTGATAGACAGCATCAGATGCGGCCTCATGAGGGATATGATGAGAAATAACTACCTTCCGTTTTGATGAGAAACGCTCGCAAGTCTCATAAATATACCGGAGGGAGAGTTTATTCTGCTGCAACATGAATGATGGTGAGAAACATTCGCCGCTCGCCATTTGGATAGCAATGAAATCACGGATCAGGGCTTCAGCCTCTTTAACCCGCCAAGGTAACTCTGCATGACTGTCTGCCTGATACAAGAAATCAGTCCATAGCGTACTGCCAATGAACACCACATCTTTATAGATGAAGTTCTCATTATCCAGAATGGTAACGCGCTGGTTCCAGTGACGGCTTTTCTCGACAATAGATGCCATAGCTGCTTTTGATGCTTCAAACGTCAAGGCACCTTGGTACTCGTGATTGCCAGCTACGAAAATAATCGGAAGATTGTAATCCTGTACGACCTTCTTCATTTGCTCTTCTAGCTGGTCTGCTGTCGTCCAGTCACCAGCGCATACAATCACATCGACCAGAGCAGGTGCAGCGATAGGAAACTCTACATATTGCTGTTCTAAGTGAAGGTCAGACCAAACCCATATATTCAATAATATTTTCCTATTTTGTGAATTCGCGACAATTTCGAGGGTAAATCTTACTAAATATAAAGGGTAGCCTGAACGGTTCGAGGTGAAACAACACCTTCGCACCGCTTCTGACCATCTAGCGAGAAACTAAGGGCATTGTCCAAACTGTAATGAATATGAAAGCCAGTTACCCTCCCGAAAGTTGGGATAGCCTTCGGCAACTGCTTCATTACAAAAGCTGGATATTCTGCTGGGCTTAGACCTATCGGAAACCGAATATATTTCTGTTCATGAAAATTTCCCCATGCACAGGCCAATATCGGTCTCGGAACATGGCTCTCAGTGGATAAATAAGCATAGGGGGCAAAGTTAGCATTTAGCTTTGAGCGAGTGTTAGCCTCAGCCATTTGGATGACAGCAACATTCAGACCCAATGCTTGAGCCAGACGATCACGGAAAAGCGGATCAATACGGCTCAGATCATTTTGAAGGATGGCGTTCAACCGACGCAGACCTTTATCAATATTAACATAGCCCATACGCCTAACCAGCGCGGGTTTTGTTAGTACTTGATGATTGAGCTGTTCGGTAATGAAATCTGCCAGAGACTGATTGAGTGTCATTCCTATCCTCGCTTTAGTGCTTCGAGCGAGGGCTACAGGTGCACAATCTGAGTTCAAATACCTGAAGCAAATATAGCGAAAATAATTTCACAATTCCATCAGGAACAGAGTCATTTCCGCATAAATATAACGAGACCTGAGTAATCAGAGCCTCACCCTTTATTTTCCAGCAAATGTTTAAAGCGGATAAATAAAGCATACACGCTATTTTCTTTGTTAGTATCGAAGGCAAAAATGCATCGAGAACGCAGAAAGTAGCATCCATTAACATACTACAGTTCAGGGCTTTCCTTGAGCTGATGATGAAATATGATGAGAAATAATATTGAGCAAACAATTTTATTATGAAGAATTAGTAACGCATGTTCCGAATTTAATGAACGCGTACGGACGGTTTCAACACCAGTCCGAACCGGAACAGACGTGGTCACTTGAAAGCGAGCTTGAACGCGGACAACACATTTACGAGTTCACAGCACACTTAAACAATGCGGATCGTACAACGACCGAGTTACAGTTCGGTCTGGATAAAATGTGTAGCGATTTTCATAGTCACCTAAGCCGCCTACTACTGGGTAACAATTGGGGGATTTCAAAGAACCTCCATAAACAACCGATGATGATATGTTTCTTTGATCATGAAGGCACGAAACAACGTAAATGCCTAGGCCGCAGTACTTACCCGCATATTCACGGTCTGATGGTTATTCACGACACAACACTCGCGGAATTTAAAGACATGACAGAGGAACGTACGGGGGAGCGGCGATACTTACTGCAAAAGCAATGGGCCTTCCGTGAGGTGTCCTTCAAACCAGTCTATGATGGAATTGAAGGCCTTAAGCGGTTTGTTGATTACAGTCTGAAGTTTGATAAAACCAACGATAAATCTGGAAACAACATCTACACATTGGATGTGTATCCAAAAGCAAACAAGGACTGGAACGTCTACTTTAGTGAAATCCCAGAGAACGATCTGAGAGTGTACCATTAAGGTACACTCCTCGGCGGCTATTGAAAACCGACCATTTTGCGTTTGGTTTTATGTCCCATAAATCTTGATCATCACTATTTTAGGCACACCAAGGTTGGTATGTCACTTAAGTATTTTCGACTGGTTGTGGAGATTTATATCACTTACAGCGTCCAAACTGACCCCTCCAATATTTTATCACAATAAACGATCAGTCATTGGCTAAAGATAAGACCACTCCCATTCGCGCCCTTCCAACCCAGCTTAAGCACTTCACATTTACTATAAAAGCTATCACCATTCCTCACAAGCAAACATTCATCTTCTGAAAATTTAATATTTTCTTGCTTGGAATTAACGCACCCAGCAATCAATATCATTACGGAAATACTTAAAGACATTCTGATTAAGTTCATTTTTATATAACTCTTATTTTTCCTTTATTTCATAAACTAATTATTGCTTCAATTTTTAAGCATATAAAACCTCATACATCATCGCGTAGACATCTTACATTAAATATGTGAGTAATAGCTCACATTGTCTACTCGCATTAGGAAATCGCGCATATGACCAAACTGAACGCCACAAATCCTAGAAAATTGGCTTCGCAAGAGAGATCAAAAATAACCGTTGAGGCGATACTGGATGCCACTGCTCGTGTTTTGGTAAGAGAAGGATATGCTCGAACCAGCACAAATCGTATTGCCACTGTAGCGGGTGTAAGTATTGGATCGCTTTATCAGTACTTCCCCAATAAGGAGTCGCTGGTGGCTGCACTTGTCGCGAGGCATAATCGTAAAATTCTGTCTCTACTGGAAAACACGATGCAAGAGTGCACTTCTGAAGACCTGAACAGCACGATGCGAGAGCTCGTTCGCGCGATGATTGCTGCATATCGGGTC
The DNA here is from genome assembly GCA_021733665.1 of Bacillus subtilis. Classification (GTDB taxonomy): domain Bacteria; phylum Pseudomonadota; class Alphaproteobacteria; order Rhizobiales; family Rhizobiaceae; genus Pseudochrobactrum. The sequence goes on along the minus strand of JAHREI010000006.1, from coordinate 705 downwards.
GATCCTGAGCTCCATCGCATATTGATGGAAGAAGTCCCGCGAATTGGGAAACTGGCTGAGGTGGAAGCTATACGAAAAGATATGTTACATCTTGTCCGCTATTATCTGGAACAATGTAAAGACAATGTTGAGGTCAGAGACCTTGATATGGCAGCCTTTATTTGCGCCACCACTGTTGAGGCACTAACCCACGCCATAGTGCTCAACGACTGCAGCCAAGTTCTTTCCGATGAAGCGACTATTGTAGAACATATAACCCGTATGATCGCGGGCTATTTAGGGACAACACATAGTTCGTCCGTAGTGGCATAAGAATAATACCCAATATCATCATCAATGAGATCATTGATAAAAATGTCTTAAAGCTTCGATCTTCCGGCACACAGGTTGTAGTACGTGGTTTTAACCGTGCAAGCGCAGATATGATCGACAAGTTTGCTCTACACGACAAAGCAGAACGACAAGCCGCCAGTAATTCACTTCACTAAAAACATTGCTGGCATGTCCTTCGACTATGCCAGCACTCCCCTCCGGTACCCTTCCTAAAAGCATTTATCATTTGTGTTGACATCACATATATATCCATTATTCTGGATATATGAAAAATGAAACCGCAATCACGGCACTTGCAGCCTTAGCACAGACCACACGACTGGAAACTTTCCGGTTGCTAGTCAAACACGAACCGAACGGTTTACCGGCAGG
>JAHREI010000005.1 GCA_021733665.1 Bacillus subtilis | reverse complement strand
ACCCCACCCAACCAAACTGTCAACACGCACAAACACCTTTTATGGAATTTTTATAACAAAAAACACAAATCCACAGCCCCAACCCCGTTTTCACACCAATCAGAATACATCCAAACACGCATTTACAACCAAAACACCCCAAAACCGCCCCTCATATATCAAAAACAACACCCCAAACCACTGTTTCGACTCGTAAATCAAGAATCAGAACCGCGCTTTTGTAGAATCGAGGGCTATGCCGAGCTATTCACACCACCAGAATTACGATAATCAATCTCTGAAAACCTGTTCATCTATATATGTGCTGCCAGCACACTCAGATAAAGAGTACCAATGACTGTTTGCCCGATTGTTCCCTACCCCGATCAACGACTGCGCGAAATTGCAGAAACTGTCACAGTTTTTGATGAGGCGCTGCGTAATCTCACAAGCGATATGCTGGATACCATGCGTGCGGCTCCGGGCATCGGCATCACCGCTCCACATATCGGAATTGCAAAACGCGTTGTTGTTCTGGAGCTGTCTGCTGAGCAAGGTGTGCAGATCTATATCAATTCGGAGATTATCTGGGCCTCGGATGAGACAATCAAACATCCGGAAGGCAGCGTTTCAATGCCGGGCGCCGTAGAAGAAGTCGAACGCCATGCCCGTATCCGTATTCGCTATCAGGATTTAGACGGTGTTGAACATGTAGAAGAGTCCGACGGACTGCTTGCCGTTTGCCATCAGCATGAGATTGATCAGCTGAACGGTATATTTTGGATTCAGCGCCTTTCACGTCTCAAACGGGATCGCCTGATCAAGCGCTACGAAAAATTACGGCGCCAATAAACACTGCGACTTACAAAGAAGCCTCCCGAAATCACTTTCGGGAGGCTTCTCATTTTAACTATGCAAACCCGGTGCTTCCTGCCCTGTGCTTTCTACATATTCTGTATAGCCACCACCATATTGATGAATACCATCCGGCGTCAGTTCCAGAACACGATTTGAAAGCGCCGATAAGAAATGTCGATCATGCGAAACAAACAGCATTGTGCCTTCATAGGCAGCCAATGCTTTAATCAGCATTTCCTTCGTATCAAGATCAAGGTGGTTGGTTGGCTCATCCAGCACAAGGAAGTTCGGCGGATCGAACAACATAGCCGCCATAACCAGACGCGCCTTTTCACCACCGGAAAGCACACGGCATTTCTTTTCAATATCGTCACCGGAGAAACCGAAGCAGCCAGCCAATGCGCGTAGAGGTGCCTGACCCGCTTTTGGAAAACGCTGCTCCAGCCATTCGAGAATAGTGCTGTCACCTTCAAGAATATCCATCGCATGCTGCGCGAAGTAACCGAGCTTTACGCTGGCACCGAGCGTTACAATACCATTATCGGCCTCTGTTGTGCCGGTGACCAGCTTGAGCAAAGTCGACTTGCCCGCACCATTGACGCCCATAATGCACCAACGCTCACGACGGCGCACCATAAAGTCCAGACCTTCATAGATTGTGCGGCTACCATAGGCCTTGTGCACCCCTTTCAGGCTGACAACATCTTCACCGGAACGTGGTGGTGTTGCAAATTCAAAAGCAACAGTCTGGCGGCGACGTGGCGGTTCTACACGATCAATTTTCTCAAGCTTTTTCACACGGCTTTGCACCTGCGAAGCATGAGACGCGCGTGCTTTAAAGCGTTCGATAAATTTGATTTCTTTAGCGAGCATGGCCTGCTGGCGTTCAAATTGTGCCTGCTGATGTTTTTCGTTCAGAGCGCGCTGCCCCTCATAGAAAACATAATCACCCGAATAGGTCGTCAGATTACCGCCATCGATTTCAATAATCTTGGAGACAATCCGGTTCATGAATTCGCGGTCATGCGACGTCATCAGCAATGCGCCGTCATAAGTCTTCAGGAAGTTTTCAAGCCAGATCAGACTTTCAAGATCCAGATGGTTGGATGGTTCATCGAGCAACATCACATCAGGGCGCATCAGCAGAATACGGGCAAGCGCCACACGCATTTTCCAGCCACCGGACAGTTTGCCGACATCACCGTCCATCATTTCCTGTGTGAAGCTCAGACCTGCCAGCACTTCCCGCGCACGACCATCCAGCCCGTAACCATCCAGTTCTTCATAGCGTGCCTGAACCTCCCCATAACGCTCAATGATCGCATCCATCTCATCCAACCGATCCGGATCACACATTGCAGCTTCAAGTTCGCGCAGTTCTGCGGCTACGATACTGACGGGGCCAGCACCGTCCATGACTTCAGCGACCGCACTCCGTCCGCCCATTTCACCAACATTCTGATCAAAATAGCCGACTGTTACGCCCTTCTCGACAGTAACCTGCCCCTCATCCGGCTGTTCCTCACCGGTAACCATACGAAACAGAGTGGTTTTACCTGCACCATTCGGTCCGACGAGACCGATTTTTTCACCACGGTTCAAAGCAGCTGATGCTTCGATAAACAAAATACGGTGGCTGTTGGATTTGCTGATATTGTCGATACGGATCATGAATGAAGAGGCCTTTTGATTAGTCAGGCTCCTATGCCATGCCTTTGCTTCCCTGTCACCTCATGCAAATGCAAAGTCGGTGTTGTTTTACCGGATCGTCCGCAGAGCCCTCTGCAAAAGAAACAAGATAACCAGCAGAGTCGGCACCAGAACAACGGCAAACCAGCCACCAATCTCCTGCGCCCAGAACCAGAGCTGACGACCTTCAATACGGGTGAGCGTGCCGTTATCGTCAAAATACGGATCAAGTGAGAGCATCCATAAAGCGAGCATATAAGCAAAAATCTGCCCGAACAGTACAACGAGGATAACCGGCCGTATTTTCAAAACAGACCGGAAACGTATTGCATCGGCAAGTCCGCAGAGACATGCCGCCAGTAATGTCACCGGAAATATGAAAAACATAATCATTCGAGAATACCGCGTGAGTGCAGAACAGCGAGGACAGTACCAGCAACTCCGTCATGTCATGCATTATCCTGTGGAGCAAGACTTGAGCATATCGTCTTTAACCTCGCCCATGACGCTCGCTCTGGTTTCTTCTAATTGCCGCATACTCGCGATCCCATTTTGCTGCGACATGCGTTAGTCATTCCCGCTTAAAATACTAAACCACCCGCTTGTTTCGAACAAGCGGGTGGTTGGGTTCATTCAAGTCATATCAGATCAGAATTTGATCCCCATCTTGGCATTGACAGAATTGCTCTGGAGGCCTGAGCCAAACTGACCACGATAGCTTATGCCGAATGTTGTTGTTTCACTGGCTTTAATATCGAAACCAGCTTGCACCAATGCGGTGTCTTTAGCGACGGGAACACCGGAAATATCAAAGGCAGTGCCATTGCTAAAAGATGCACGGCTCACAGAGTCCACAGCCTTAAAGGCATGCTGCCAGCCCAGCGTACCGTTCAGCTCGGTCTTAACATTACCGAACATCATTTCAGTCGCTCCGCGAATACCCAAAGTCGTGAAGACCGTGCTCATTCTGTCACTGTCGATCATCAGAGCAGCCTGACCACCGGTCTCAGTAAAGCCATCAGTCTTCAGCGACACATAAGCCAGATTGGCAAATGGTTCAAAAACAGCATTGCTTGTTTTCAGCTTATGGCTCAACTCACCAAAGGCCTGAACTGTGCCTGCATTATAATCAGCAGTCAGCTTTTCAGAAAAACCAGGGAAGAAAACCGAACGACTGGTATCAACCGAATGCCAGCTATAGGCAATACCACCGCTCAACGCTGTATTACCCCAGTCAGAACCGCCATAAAGCCCCAGATGATAATTGTCGCTTTCACCCGATGAAGCACGATCATCAACATCAAAACTGGTGCGGCTATAACCGGCAAGAGCACCAAGACGCAGATTTTCTGCTACCTCGGCATCATAACCGGCGAAAATACCGCCTGTTGTCTGGCTGAGTTTTGCAGCATTGCCGTTTGAGGAGTTCTCAGTCCAAGTACCAAAACTCTGTACCCAAAGAGCAGCCGGAGCGTCTTGAGCAGAAACGACCTGCACAGTTTTTTGCGCATTCGTATCACCAAAGGCAGAGCGAAGACGATCTTGTGCTGCATTGCGCAGATCACTGCTGGTGTTGATCAAAGCGGTTTTGGAAGAAGCATACACTTCACCTGACAGCATATCGAATGCTGCACGGGCATTTGCATCACTATCCTGTCCGGCAATAGCATCATAAACGGCATTACCGATGCCAAGTCCTTCAGCAGCACCGGCAACGGCCTGCTGGTTTCCGGTCTGTGCAACAGAGGCGAAGCTTGTGCTGTTACGCAAAACATCCAGATAAACCGTTTTCGGATCATAAACGAGATTCAGATCAATAAACGGCTTGTTCTGGCTCATATCTGCAAAAGTACCGGTAATTCCGCCATCTGCAGTCAGAATTGTATAACGGGTATTGGCTTTGTAGCTGCCGGTTGCTTTTTCCACATGGACATTGACGCCATCAATGATGGCAGCACCACCAACCTGAATGAGATCCGAAGTACCGTCAGGATTAATCTCTGCCTCATAGAGGGAACCAGCTTCCATCACCAAATCACCAGAGGTTTTAAGCGTTCCGATTGAGTTGCCCGGAGCCAAAACGCTACCCGCAGCAACATGAATACCGCCCAGCATACCTGAACCGGCAAGGAAGGCGCCATTGCTGACTTTGATAATACCATTTACCGATGCATCACTATGATCGGCATCACCAACGATCAAACCACCGCCATTGACCGTGGTCGTTCCCTGATAACTGTTTTTGCCATTCAGCACCAAAATACCGGCGCCGTTTTTCGTCAGATCGCCATTGCCGTCAATGGTGCCGTCAAAGCGGGTATTCAGCGTCTGATTGATTTCCAGCGCAGCAGAATTCAAATCCAGACTGCCGCCTTTACCGGACAGGGAAGATGCCTTCAGATCATGACCATTGAGATCAAGCTTACCGCCATTCACAACAAGCGTTGTGTTATCAACCAGAGCACCGGCAACATCTGCTCTTAAAATGCCGTTTTCTACAAATGTGCCGCCCTGATGGCTGTTCGCCTGCCCCAGAACAAGCGTACCCTCACCCTGCTTTACCAGACCGCCGCTGCCGCTGATTTCCTGTTTCACCAGCACTTCATTCTGTGCATCAGCCACATCAATGCGCCCAGCGCCATTCAGAATAAGTTTGCGATCCAGTGCATTCATTGTCTGACCGGCAATCTTCAGCCCACCATCAGCCAGATAGAGATCGGCTTTTGCAGCGCCTAAAGCTGCATCTTCATCAACAATAATCGTACCGCCATCTGTCACCAGCGTCTGGCCGATAAACTCATGATTATCGATACAATAATCCTGCACAGCCTGCGCAAAACGAGCATCCGTTGTTTTACAATCAAGCAGGGTCTGTTTTTCTTCCCGTGTCAGATCTTTCAGGATCGGATTACCATCCGCATCCGCGATCTGTCCGAGATAGGTATCATTGCGATTATTATTACGGGTCAGATAGAATTCTTTGCCCTTGGCTGCAAAGCCGGAAGCATCCGCGCCCCAGACAATACGGGTCTTTTCCGCTTCACCGTCTTTATAAGTCTCCAGTTTGGGTCCGATCCAGCGCAATTCCTGTGCAATAGGATCATGATCTGACAGTGAATTGCCGTTTGGCAGCAGCGCAGGCTTGGAAAGCGTACCGGACCATTTGCCGTTATCAACAATCTCAATCCATTTAGCGAACGGACGGGATACCAGAATATGATCAATATTCACACGATCCCAGCTCGCCCAGATATTGGTGGACTCTTCACCATCACTGGTCCATGTCGCGCGTTCATCACCGACCTGACTTGGCTTAAACTGTTCGCGGTTGCGGTCTAACTGAATAAGCTGATGCTGCTGCTTCAGAATATTCATTGTTACCGGCAAATTGTTCTTAACCGGATATGTCTCATCAACAAGACCAATGTCTTTGCCTGCTTTGTAAGCTTTTTCGAGTGCAGCGCCCCACGTATTCCAGGACAAGCCATCGATATTAACACCCGGATGTGCTTCCTGAATAATCGCACGCCATTTGGTTTTATCCGCAAGCTCAAGATATTCTGCTGACAAATCACTATACAGCTTATTGCCTGTGGCCTGCTTCATCAGGCGCAATTGCGCGTCAACACTCAGCAAACCGCGTTCTGAAACATCACCCGCATTGAGATCGCCGACAAGAATGGTCGGAATGGCCGTTGATTGTGCCAGCTTGTTAGCTTCTTTTGCCTGTTTGATACGATTGACCGGCTCATCATAATAATTGAAGTGACGACCGGCGATGACTGTATCCGGAAATCCGTTCCCCGGCTTCATACGGATTGTATTCGCGCCGAGATAGTCAGACTGACCGGCAGAAATCACCATCCCGCTGCCTTCACGGGCGTCATTATCTTTGATTTTCTCATAATTGCTGAGCTTGTCAGGATTGGCATTCAGCAAATCCAGTGTGTTTTGCACATGCGCTTCAACAACACTTTTATCGCCCAGTTTTTTACCGCTGTTATTATATAATTCCGGCAAGACCAGCACATCAGGCGCAACACCGAGCAACAGATCTTTCATCGTCTGATTATAAATCAGCTGACCATTCTTTTTCGCCTCGGCATCCCACATTTTAGAATTAACGCCGTTATTCCAGATATTAAAGCCCATCACAGTCAGTGAGAAACTCTTATCCTTTGCTTCTTCCGCCTGCGCGTTGGTGCCCAGTGCAGCCAGCAATAATGCCCCTGCTACACCTGCTCCCAAATTACGTTTATGCCCTGCGCCTGACCGCTGCTTTTTCATCACATTATCCTGATAGTAAGAACCGAGACATGAAATGTCACTTTTCGTACATTAGATGAGTTATATGTCAGTTTTTATACAAACGCTGTGAGTACAGTAAATCATTCACTTGACGCTTAAAATTTTTTGCCTGAAATAATGTGTGAACAGGGGGCGCATCATGCGTTTGAACGGCGTGGCATCAGTCGGCGGCAACAAAAAAGACAATCGTCAGGCGTTTTTGCTGCAATATCTGGAACAAAATCACTATATTTCACTCGAAGAGATCGCTCATCTCTGTTCTGTCACCATGCAGACGGCACGACGTGATATTATGGCGCTGGAAACCACCGGCAAAGTCCGTCGTATTCATGGTGGTGCAACAATAGCCGCGCCGATGGATGTAGGCACCTATCGCCAGCGCCGTCTTGATCAGGCAGCAGAAAAGCAGGCCATCGCGGCTTTTGTGGCAGAGACAATTCCGGATAACACGACAATCTTTATTGATACCGGCACGACTTGCGAGGCGATTGCAGCCGCACTGCTCAAGAACCGTCAAGGCTTACGCATTGTCACTTACAGTTTGCGTGTCGCATCGCTGATCAGCGAAAATTCAGATTTTGCACTGGCCATTCCGGGCGGATTTGTACGTGCCGTCGATGGTGGTATTTTTCAGGAAGATACGCCGGATTTTATCAACCGTTTCAAATTCGATTATGCCGTGATTTCTGTCAGCGGTATCGATGATGACGGTGATTTATGCGATGACGACCGCACCGAAGTTGCGGCAGTTTCCAAAGCGCTTGATCAGTCCAGACACAAATTACTGGCTGTCGACAGCAGCAAGTTCGGCAAGCGCGCTTTGGTAAAGCTCGGCGGGTTGGATATCGTCGATGCCATTATCACTGACAAAGCACCTGCATCGCATATTCTGGATAAGATACAGGCGCTGAACCTGCAATTGCACCTGTGCGAAACCGGTGACCGGCACAGCTCCTGAAAGCTGCCAGTCACAATATTTTACTCAGCTATGACTGGTGACCCCGATTTCCTGTTCATGGAAAACGGTGCTGTAAATCTCGTTACGTCCGGCGCGTTTGCTCAGATAGAGCTGGCGATCTGCATGGGCAATCCACTGAGACGGGGACATATCCGGCAGGCAACAGGCTGAAGCCACACCAATACTCACGGTCACACAAGGGCCAACCGCAGATTCCGGATGCGGTATTCTCAAAGAGCCTACCTGTTCCTGAATTTCTCTGGCAACAAGTGCAGCCGCTTCATGATCGCGCCCCGGTAGCACGCAGACAAATTCCTCACCGCCGTAACGGGCAGTCAGATCAGTTGCCAGATGCACCGCTCTGGTCAGCGCTGCGGCAACCATTGCCAGACAACGGTCACCCGCCGGATGGCCGAATGTATCGTTGAACAGCTTGAAGAAATCGATATCGACCATAATCACCGACAGCCATTCACCGGTACGGGAAAGCTTTGCGGTTTCTGTCGCCAGTGTTTGTTCCAGATGACGGCGATTACTTAAACCGGTCAGTGCGTCGGTTACTGCCATCTGCGCCAGCTGATCACGCAGACGCTTCAGCTCCACATGATTAGCCACGCGTGCCAGCAAAATAACCGGCTGAATAGGCTTGGTCACATAATCAATCGCACCGGCTGACAGGCCACGCACTTCCGCGTCCTGATCGTTCAGACCAGTGGTGAAAATCACCGGAATATCCGCGAGCAACCGGTCTTTTTTGAGACGCTGACATACTTCATAACCGTCAATTCCGGGCATCAGTACATCAAGCAGGATAAGATCCGGCAGCACAGTTTGTGCAACTTTCAGCGCTTCTTCACCGGAAGTTGCAAAACACACTTCATAGTCGTCTTCGAGAACAGCGCTCATGATCTCGATATTTGAGACTTCATCATCAACGATAAGGATGACTGCCCGGTCTGTCATAATTATTCTCCGATGCGCTCGGTATTGCCGGAAGTCTGCGGATCTTCCGCAAATTCTTCATTCAACAATGTCAGCGCACGATTGTAGTCAAGATTATCAAGAGCGACTTTTGCCGGATGAGCCTGCATATCAGCGGGTGTCATGCCGAGTGTCGTCGCCAATTGTTCAAAACTGCTGCGTGCCTTCAGGCTGCGGCGCTCTAAAAGCCCGCGGAAAGCTGAAATCTCCGCCTGAATATTGACCGATCCAGCATCTGCTGCCGATGCGGCGTTATTAGCAGTTTCTGGCGCAGTTACAAGGCTTTGTGCAGCCTGAATGGCAGGTTTCAACAATTGCTCGAGTTCAGCAATCAGACCATTTGCGGCAACCACATCGCCTTGCGACAAAGCCGCCTCTGTTTTGGCCGCATGGGTATATATTTCAGCCAATTCCAGCGATCCGGCCACACCTTTCAGCGTATGCGCACTGCGGCGGGCATCTTCCAATGCACCTCGGCTGATCTGGCCATGCAGCTCTTCTGTCGCCCCTGCAAATCTCTGGCCAAAATCAATGATCAGCTTACGCAGCAAAGCGGTTTTTCCGTTCATGCGTGGCAAAGCCTTTGCCAGATCAAACGGCGGCAAGTTATCCGGCAAATCAGGTTTTGGTGCTGCCGCAGGTGCCGTACTGGCTTCCGCCTGCAGTGCTGCATTTTTGGCACGTGGCTTGAGCCAGCGGTTCAGTGTGCGCACCAACAGGAAAGGATCAACCGGTTTGGCAATATGATCATCCATACCGGCAGCAAAACACTTCTGCCGTTCTTCCTCATAGGCATGTGCCGTCATGGCGATAATCGGCAATTGCTCCGACGACCATGTTTTACGGATCTGTCGCGTCGCCTCAATCCCATCCATTTCCGGCATCTGAATATCCATCAGCACGCCATCATAAATCAATGGTTTCGCCAGTGCCAGATCACAGGCGATGCGTCCGTTTTCGGCCACATCCACTTTCAGCCCTGCATCCTGCAACAGTTCTACAGCGATTTCACGGTTGATCATGCTGTCTTCTGCAAGCAGCAATGTCAGGCCACGTAAATGCTCTACCACCATCGGAATGGTCTGTCCGATCTCCGCATGCGGTGCATCCGGCGCTGTATCCTGCACGAACAATTCCGTCACTGTATCCAGCAACACATCCGGCATAATCGGCTTCGACAAAAAGGCCGCAATACCCGCACGTTCAGATTCCGAGCGGAACTCGTCATTACCGTAAGCGGTGACCATAATCACATATGGCAGGGATGTCAGGGCTTCATGACGATGCATGGTCTGTACGGTTTCAAGACCGTCCATGCCCGGCATTCTCCAGTCCAGCACCACCAGATCATATGGCTTACCTGCAAGGCAGGCACTTTCCAGAGCACCGATCACTTCTTCACCGGAAGCCACCAGATCAATGGTGACGCCCCACGAACTGAATACATCTGCAAGAATCTCACGCGACGCCGGATTATCATCAGCTGCCAGCACACGTAGTTCGGCAATCTTTTCAGATGCAACGCGTACCGGTTCTTCCTGCATTTCACCGACAGCCATATGCACCGTGAATGTAAACAGGCTGCCTTCGCCCTGTATACTTTCAACGCCAATCGTGCCGCCCATCTGCTCCACAATCTGCTTGCTGATCACGAGTCCGAGACCAGTGCCGCCAAAGCGACGTGTCATGGAGCTATCGGCTTGTGTAAAGGAGTTAAACAACAGCGCCTGCTGTTCCGGAGCCATCCCAATACCGCGATCGCGCACAGAAATACGCAGAGTAATATCATCATTCCGCCGCTCAACCGTATCAACCGATACAGTCACTGTACCTTTTTCGCTGAACTTAACTGCATTGCTGACGAGATTGAGCAGCACCTGATTGAGCCGCAATTCATCCCCGACCAGAACCGGCGGAACATCCTCATGGATAATCGTTTCAATCGTAACGCCTTTATTCTCCGCATTAATTGCCGCCAGATTCAGCTGACTTTGCAGAGAAGAACGCAGATTAAACGGACGCGCTTCAAGCGAGAGCTTGCCTGCCTCATTCTTGGAAAAATCCAGAATATCATTGATCAAACGCAGCAGTGCCGTGCTGGCATTGCTGATTTTTGAGACATATTCTTTCTGTCTAAGGTCAAGATCTGTACGCAGCACCAGATGACAAAAGCCCAGAATGGCATTCATCGGCGTGCGGATTTCATGGCTCATATTGGCGAGGAACATGCTCTTGGATTTGCTTGCCGCTTCCGCTTCCATTGTGCGCTGTTCCAGCGCTTCATTTTTGGCAAGAATTTCATTCCGCATATCATTGATACGGTTGAAACATTCGACCAGCATGTCGCCGAACCACACCAGCACAGCTGCCTGAAATGCAACAATCACCGCATGGAGCAATACGCGCAGCAAGTCGCCACCTTCCGGAAACACAGCGGAAGGCATCAGGTAATCCAGCGTCAGATGGTGTATGGCAACAGTCGTTGCCGCAAATATCACCGCACGGCGGTCGCACCATGCAACGGTCAGAGCCAGCATGGCGAAGAAATACATATGTATATCCATCTGCCAGAGCTGTCCGCTCATCAGATACAGGATTAAAGCCGGTTGCCCCATCAGGGAAACACCGGAAATATAACGGGTAACCGGTGCAATGCCTGAGCGCAGCCATGACAAATGATAAGCGCCCGCCAAGGCAACACCAGCTAAAGCCGCCCAGAGCGGGGAATGGCCGGTGACATAGGCAATCAGCGCCAATAACGGGACATGCAGCCAGAATAAGATCAGCAAAAACCGGCTGAACCGGCTGCGAAGGTCGTCGAGTTCTAGGATCATGCTGCTGTCGTCCGCTCCTGAATGCCATAACAGCCGCCTGGCAGCAGCGGTTCAAAAACCAGCCACACGCCTGCGCTGTAAAGCCTGTTTGGGAATTCTTTATTCTCGGAATACACAGTAATCAGACTGTTGGATGCGTTGATGGAAACAATCGCACCCTCTGCTGCCTGAATAGAACTGACAACAGAATTCAATGTGCGCCATGGCGCAACCATAACAATATACTGATCATCCTTGCCGGTCGGCCGCAACACGGCCACAGCAATGCTGCCAAGCAACAGTGCCAGCAATAGAATTGCGGGCATCAGATCACGGAACTGAAACCGCTGATCCTCGCTCAGAGCCTTCATGAGATGGTATCCTGCTGTAAATATCCCAAATATCAGCAAGTTTATAACGTATTTAAGTAAATACGGCCTTAAATATTTTATAATCGTCCACTTGAAGGTTATGAAATATCCCAGCTACGACTTGCCCCTACAGCCTCCGCAAAACTCTTCCCGCCCGCTGTCCTGTCGGTTTGCCTGATGCAATCACTGCCTGCCCGTTGACAAAAACATGGCTGATACCGGAAGGCATTTGCGTAGAGTTTTCAAAAGTAGCGTGGTCAGTAATCGCGTCTTCAAACAGCACCAGATCAGCAGCCATTGCAGGGCGTAACAAGCCGCGGTCATGCAGAGAAAAACGCTGCGCTGCAACGGAAGTCATCCGGCGTACAGCATCTTCCAACGCGAACCATTTTTTCTCCCGCCGCAAAGGTCCGGCAATACGCGGGAAAGTCCCGAACGCACGCGGATGCGGTTTGGATCCGGGGCGCGGCAAACCGTCAGACCCCGCCATAAACAACCGGTTGCAACAAGCTGCACGAAGATCATCTTCATCAAGCTGGAACAGGATAATTCCTGTCTGCCCGTCATCCTCTTCAACAAAACGCACCAGCAGATCGAAAGGCGTGGCGCCAAGTGTAAAGGCAGCTTCGCGCATGCTCTGCCCTTCCAGATGTTTCAGCGCCTCGATACCGATAGCCGAAAGCCGCACATTCTCCCAGCCAATCAGCGAAATTTTGCTCTGGCCGTGATAATCATCTCCGCCATGCTCCACCCAATGCGCCAGTTTCTGCCGCCATACTGTATCCTGTAAGCGCGCTTTCAAAGCCAGCAAACCACCATCCATCACCGCCGCTGGCAGAAGCTGTAATATCCATGTACTACCTGCCGGATAGGGATACATATCAAAGCTGATATCCACACCGTCAGACCGCAGGCTTTCCAGATAGTCGATCACCGCCGGTACATTGCCCCAGTTCGGCCGTCCTGCCGACTGCAGATGTGATAACAACCCTGCGGCACCGGACAGGCGCACAGCCTCACCGAACTCTTCAGTCGCCTGCATCAGCCCCGCTTCATAGGAACGGATATGCGCAGCCAGCACCCCACCGAAACCGGCGACAATTTTTCCAAGCGCCACCAGTTCTTCAATCTCAGCAAAAGCACTTGGCGGGTAAACCAGCCCCAGAGACAGACCTGCCGCCCCCTGCGCCATTTGCACTTCAAGCAAGCGACACATCGCTGCAAGCTCGCTCTCTGTGGCAGGCCGTCTATCATGTCCCATCACTGCCAACCGTAAAGCCGCATGGCCGACAAGTGAGATCAGATTGAGGGCAATTCCCTCTCCTTCCAGCGCCTGATGATAGCCGGAGAAATCATCAAAAATCTCATCCGAACGTGTTTCACCGAGAAGGCCGGAGAAATGCTGGCGCAAATATTCGCAGGACTGTTCGGCTGCCGGATAGAGTGAGAAAGAACAATTGCCGACCACAATACTGGTCACCCCTTGCATTGCCTTTTCGGGTCTGTCCCGTTCGCGCAAAAAGATCAGATCATCGTGGCAATGAGCATCGATAAATCCGGGGCTGAGATAACGCTCATCCGCATCAATAATCTGCACATCGCCGTCTGCTTTGAGCCCCCTGCCGATCTGCCGGATCAGCCCGTCACCCAGCAAAACATCGCCGCGATACCAAGGCGCGCCGGTGCCATCAATGATACGGGCATTGCGAATGAGCGTTTGTGTCATATCCAGCTCCGGCACTTTATTGAGCATTACAGGGCAGCAACGGCTGTCATTTCAACCCGCAGATCAGGATCAGCAAGGCGCGCTTCCACACAGGCACGCGCAGGCGGATTTTCCGGATCAATCCATGCATCATAGATCGAATTCATCGCATCAAAATCAACAATTGCCGGAAGAAACACATTCACGGCCAACAATTTGGAACGGTCAGTTCCTGCCTGCTGCAAAAGCTGATCAATCTTACCCAAAACATCACGGGTCTGCTCTTCAATGGAAGCCTTGCGGTTTTCAGCCACCTGACCGGCAATATGCACCATGCCGCCATAGCTCACGGCCTGACTCATCCGGCTGCCTTTTTGATAACGCATAATCATACCCGTATTTCCTTCTGTCATCGTCACTTCTGATTGTAAACTTCTGCTTGCCTGCATGTTAAAATCCAATATAATAGACATAATAACATTATAGCGCTCATCGGAGGCAGCATGTCAGACAACACCGCAACCGCTCCGGTCACGCCCAAAGAAGACAGCAGCAAACGTGCGCGCGGTCTTGATCGTGCCTTTGAGATTTTGGATTTTTTGCGCAACAAGCGTGAGCCGCTGAAACCCAACGAAATTGCCGCACAGATCGGTGCCCCGCGTTCCTCGGTTTACGAGCTGGTCAATCTGCTGTTGCGCAATGGTATTCTCGAATTTACCGGCGGCGACGGTCGCGTCTTTCTCGGACGCAAACTCTATTTTCTCGGCGCGGCCTATGAAGATCATTTTGACTTCATGTGCGCCTGCGATGCCGCGCTGGAACGTATTGCCGAACAAACCCGCGAGACTGCACAATATTGCGTTCTGGACGGCAATAAATATACCGTTGCCCGTATGAAAGAAGGCGTGCGCCCGTTCCGTATTTCCTCGGATGTCGGCCATTCTGTCCCTATTCCGTGGACAGCCTCCGGTCGCCTTCTGGTCGCTCATCTCAGCGATGAGGAAATTACCAATTTCATTCCCGCAGCAGATTTTCAGATGCCCAATGGCAGTTGGCTTGATCCGGCGGAGTTTATTACGCAGGTGCGTGAAGCCGACAGAACCGGCCAATTTACCTTCAACAGCACGGTCGATAATTTCACTCATTGTTTTGCCGTACCGATGCGTGATGCGCAGGGCATTACCACCGCTACACTGTGCCTTGTTGCCCCGCGTGATGACGGGTTGAAGAACCATGCCTTCTATCTGCAATGCCTCAAGCAAGCGGCGCAGGCACTCAGCGGCAAACATTGACCGGTATCCGGTACTACCGCTGAGCGCTCCCCCCGCCTGAGTTGAAAATCTGTACAGTGGACGCATCATTGGAATATGAAATGCCCTTCTGATACTTCGCGCACCTGCCGCTCGACCGGTACATAATCCGGCGCACGGACAGGGCTGTGCAATTCATCAGCAATCTGCCCGCGCCGCATACCGCGTCGTGCAGGGTCAGGCACCGGAACGGCAGCCATCAGCTTTTTCGTATAAGGATGCTGCGGGTTTTCAAACACCGCTGCACGCGGCCCGATCTCAACAATCTCGCCCAGATACATCACCGCAACGCGGTGGCTGAGACGTTCCACCACCGCCATATCGTGCGAGATAAACAAAAACGACAGGTTGAGACTGGATTGCAGATCGAGCAACAGATTGATGACCTGCGCCTTGATGGAAACATCCAGCGCTGAGACAGACTCATCTGCAACAATAAGTTTCGGATCAAGCGCTAACGCGCGGGCAATACAAATACGCTGACGCTGCCCACCGGAAAATTCATGCGGAAAGCGAGACGCCATATCCGCTTTCAGCCCCACACGTTCCAGAAGATCGGCTACACGCTCCCGCGCCTGTTGTTTTGTACCGAGCTTATGCTCCAGAAACGGCTCCGCAATCGACGCCCCTACCCGCATACGCGGATTGAGACTGGCATAAGGATCCTGAAAAATCATCTGCATGGTACGGCGCAGACCTTGCAGTTCATGCCCTGCCATCGCCATCACATCCTGCCCGTTGACCATAACGGAACCGCTTTGCGGCTCTATCAGTCGCATGATTGAGCGGCCGGTCGTCGATTTACCGCAACCGGACTCGCCCACCAGTGACAGCGTCTCCCCCGGCTGCAACGAGAAAGAAACATTCTCCACCGCATGAACACGCCCTGCCAGTTTCCCGAATAGTCCGCTATGAATGGTAAAGCGTGTCGTCAGCCCTTTCACATCCAGAACCGGCGGCACGTCCTGCGCCACAGTATCAGCAGCTTCTACCGGCGGCAGTGCCGTGCCGGTTCGGATATCAACGACGGGAAAACGCAGCGGGCGCGCACGTCCGGTCATCGAACCAAGTGCAGGCACGGCCGAGAGCAAAGCCTGCGTATAAGGATGTTTCGCATCACGGAAAAGCGTGGCCGTATCGCCGGTTTCCACCGCATCACCATGATACATCACCACCGTGCGATCAGCTATTTCTGCAACCACACCCATATCATGGGTGATGAACAGTACCGAAGTGCCTTCCTCTTCCTGCAGGGTTTTAATCAGGTCGAGAATCTGCCCCTGAATAGTCACATCCAGCGCTGTAGTCGGCTCGTCGGCAATCAGCAGTTTCGGGCGGGTGACCAGCGCCATAGCGATCATCACGCGCTGACGCATACCGCCGGAGAAACGATGCGGATACTCATTAAAACGACTGGCGGCAGACGGAATGCGAACCTTATCCATCAGTCGTAAGGCTTCAGCCTTTGCCTCTGCCTTGCTCATATTGCGATGGCATAACAGAGCTTCACAAATCTGATCTCCCACCGTGTAAAGCGGGTTGAGCGACGTCATCGGCTCCTGAAAGATCATCGCGACATCATTGCCGCGCACTTTTTGCATTTCCTGCTCGGACAATTGCAAAATATCTTTACCGGCAAGCAGAATATTCCCTTCAATCCGGCTGGTGTCCGGCTGCAACAACCGCATCACCGAAAGAGACGTGACACTTTTTCCGGAACCGGATTCCCCGACCAGGGCCACTGTTTCTCTTGCACCGACATCAAAGGAGATATTTTTCACAACCGGTCGCCAGCCACCCTCCCCGAGAAAAGAGGTTGTGAGATTTTGCACGCGGAGCACAGGCTGTTTGTCTGATAAATGGCTCATCATGCCCTCACATATCTTTACGCAAACGCGGGTCGAGAAGATCGCGCAATCCGTCACCCACCATCTGTAAAGACAGCACGGCGAGAATGATGGCAAAACCCGGAAACAGCGTCATCCAGTCTGCCTGTCCGACATATTGACGGCCGGAAGCAATCATCGTTCCCCATGTCGGAATTTCCGGACTAACACCAAGCCCCAGAAAGGACAAACCGGCCTCAGCAAGCATGGCCTGTGCAAACAGAAACGTACCCTGCACCAGAATAGGTGACAGCAGATTACGCAGCACGTGGCGGGTCATAATATGCGGCGTGGAAATGCCCAGCGCACGCGATGCCTCAATATAAGGCAATTCGCGAATAACGAGTGTTGAAGCACGCACCACACGCGCCAGTCTCGGTGCATAGACAATCGACAGCGCCACAATCACAGTTGTTAGTGAAGGGCCGAGTGCAGCCACCAGCGCAATCGCCAGCAGAATATCCGGAAAAGCCATCATCGCATCAATCAGACGCGCAATCGGTGTATCCAGCCGCTGGAAAAAACCGGCCAGCAATCCGAGTGTGATGCCAATCAGACTTGCCAGTACGACAACCGCAGCACCGACTGCCAATGACAGCTGCCCCGCATAAAGTGTGCGGGAAAATACATCGCGGCCAAATTCATCGGTGCCGAAAAACCATGTGCCATTCGGCGCAGTCAGACGATTGCTGATCGACAATTTACCCGGTGCATAGGGTGCAATCAGTGGCGCCAGAACGGCTAGCAGCACGAAAACGATCAGGACGATCAGGCCGAATGCAACGGTACGGCGACGCAACAGGCGACGGATAAACAACGATATTTCTGAGGATTTTACACTGGAGCCGGTCATCAGTAACGCACCCTCGGATCGACGGCCAGATAAAGCATATCAATGGCAAAATTAATCAGAACATAGAGCGCGGCGATCACCAGCAACGCCCCCTGAATAACCGGATAATCACGGCGCATCACAGCCGACACCACCAGATTGCCAACCCCTGGCAATCCAAACACCGTCTCTGTGACCACAGCACCGGAAATCAGCACAGCTGCGGTCAGGCCGATCACTGTCAAAATCGGGATCAGCGCATTTTTAAACGCATGCTTCATCACCACGCGTCTGCCATTCAGCCCTTTGGCTCGGGCTGTGCGCACATAATCATCGCCCAACACATCCAGCATAGAGGCGCGGGTAAAACGCATGATGAGAGCAGAAGACACAATACCCAGCGCGAAGGATGGCAGCACCAGATGCATCATTCGTTCGCCGAAACTTGTATCCGGCCCGCCATAGCCGGAAACCGGAAACAAGCCGTAGCGCACGGCAAATACCTGCATCAGCAGCAGACCGAGCCAGAAGCTTGGAATACTGGCGGCAAACATCGCCAGCGCCGTTGCGGTCTGATCAAAAAATGAACCCCGCTTTACCGCAGCATAAATGCCAACCGGCAATGCAATCGCACTGGCAATCAGAATGGAGAACAATGTGAGAAAGAAGGTCGGCTCTGCCCGCTCTGCCAAGGCATGGGCAACCGGCTGACCGAGGAAAATCGACTGCCCCAGATCACCGCGCAGTAATTGCAGCAGGTAATAGCCATATTGCACCGGCAATGAACGATCGAGACCGAGCTTTGCCCGCAATCCTTCAATATCAGCCTGTGTTGCTTCCGGCCCCAGCATGACGGCAGCAGGATCCCCCGGTGTAACGCGGACGATCACAAAAACAATCGTCACAACCAGAAACATAACCACGATCATGCCGATCAGACGCTGTATGATATAGCGTAGCATTCAGTCTCCACCCAATTCGGGAATACCCAACATTTAAAGCCGCGCCGCCTCTCCTCCGAAGCTGGCGCGGCCTGTTTTATTTACTGTGTAACGGAAGCATTCCAGAAATAAGGCCATGGTGCAGGCGTCACACCATCCAGTTTCTTGGATTTGGCAGACAGATTGTTGAAATTACCGACCTTGATGAACGGCACTTCGTCAAACACAACTTTCTGCACATCTGCCCAGAGTGCCGCACGCTTCTGCGGATCAGCTTCCGCATTAAACGCATCCATCACTTTGGCGCGCGCCGGTGTATTCCACTTGCCCGGTGCACTCACTGAAAGCGGATCGATCAGAGCCGGTTCCGGCAGGAACGGACTATGCGTGATGTAAATATCCCAGAGTGCCGGATCAGCGCGGCGCTGGGTGAGCGTTGCCCAGTCCACCACCTGCATATCGACAGTGAAACCGGCCAGTTTCAGATATTCAGCGGCAACCTGCGCCATTTTATAATGGAACTCATATTGGCGGCTGGTGAGAATACGCAGCGGCTCGCCATTATAATTGGCGGTTTTAAGCAGTGCCTTTGCTGCTTCCGCATCACCGACATTATAGCTGCCTTCTGAACCGGCATCGGTACTCCAAATGAATTGGGACGGATAGAGCGATGGTTCAACACTGAAGAAATCCTTGCTGCCATAGGCGGCGGTCAGCATATCCTCATTATTCAGCGCCACCTGCACTGCTTTACGCAGATCACGGTTTGCAGCAATGCCTTTGGAGGTATTCATAATGAAAACCGGCCAGCCAAACGGCTTGAGCATCACGGCATCCGATGCGCTCGAGCCGGACACACGGTCAAAAGCCTCAACCGGCAGCGCATCCACATAACCATACTGGCCGGAAACTGCAGCCTCTACACGGGTATTGGCATCCGGCACCGGCACAAAACGGATTTCATCGAGATTTTGCTGGCGGCCACCGGCATAACCGCTCGGCTCGCCTTCCTGCGATTTATAACCGTCATAACGCACCAGCTGAATATACTGATCAGGCTTGCGCTCTTTAAACTGATAAGGGCCGGTGCCAACAAATTCAGTCATCGGTTCAGCCTGTTTTTCAGCAGGCAAAACAATCGCCGCGGAATTATTGAAGGCCAGCAGAGATGTCAGCGGTGCATAAGGCTGCTTCAGTGTGATTTTGATGCTGTAATCGTCAACCGGCTCAATGGCTTCAATCAAAGTTGCCGCCTGTTTGCCGCGCGAGGCTAAGGTTGTCCAGCGCTTGAGCGACGCCACAACATCTTCCGATGTCATGTCCGAACCATCGTGGAATTTAACACCCTCACGCAGTTTAATCAGATAGGTTTTTCCGTCGGCAGAGATTTCCGGAAGGCTGGCAGCCAGAAGCGGCGCCGGTTTCCAGTCTTTATCGAAAGTATAAAGCGTCTCGAACATATGCTGACTGACAATACCGACGAGATCAGCCGTTGAGACCATCGGGTCCAGTGTCGGCGGCTCACCAATAGTTGCCACATCCAGCACGCCGCCTTTTTGCTGCGCGAAAGCGGATGGTGTCAATGCGATTGTCGCGGCACCCAATAACAGTGCCAGTTTCATTGCCTGCATTTCTGAACCCCCAATTGTTTGCCTGCATCAGGTGATGCAGCTCCTCCTCGGTATGATTTTTCATTTTGTCCAAAATAATGGACATTAGTCTATTTTAGCGGATTGACGTATCTCAATACAGTATGCATAACTTGTCAAGGGGGCGACCAGCCTGACCGGTACGTTTTTTGACGTCTGAAAGGCAAGTCAACAGGGTCGTGGAATTTGTGAGGAAAAATGGAACCAAAACTTTCGGACCAATTGAACACACCGGCAATTGTCGTTGATCTGGATATTGCGGAAAGAAATATCCGTAATTTTCAGTCCTATGCGAACCAACATGGTTTCAAGGTGCGTCCTCACATCAAAACGCATAAATTACCGGCGCTGGCGCATGCCCAGCTTGCAGCCGGTGCAGGCGGCATCACCTGCCAGAAAATCTCTGAAGCAGAAGCCATGCTCGACGGCTTGCAAAAACAATATGGTCTCTCCCCTGACCTGCTGATTACCTATAATATTTTAGGCAGCGAAAAACTTGACCGGCTCAAAGCGCTCGCGCACCGCACAAAACTGAGTGTGGTTGCGGATAATCTGACTGTGATTAACGGTCTGTCCGAAGCTTTCGCCAATGAGGCACAGCCGTTAACGGTTCTGGTAGAGTGCAATACCGGCGCAGACCGCTGTGGTGTAGCAACACCTGAAGCAGCAGCAGAACTTGCCAAGGCCATACATAAGGCTGCGGGGCTGCAATTTGGTGGTCTGATGACCTATCCGCCGGCAAATACCCATACCGCGGTTGAAAACTTCATGGAACAGGCAAAACAACAAATCGAAGCATCCGGCATCACAGTTCCACTCATTACCTCCGGCGGCACGCCCTCAATGATGAGCGCGGCTGATGCACCTGTTGTTACAGAATACCGCCCCGGCACCTATATTTATAATGACCGCTCACTGGTTGAGCGCGGCGCTTGCACCTATGATGATTGTGCGTTTTTTGTACTGGCAACCGTTGTGTCCGTGCCGTCTGACAACCGCGCGATTATTGATGCCGGCAGCAAAACGCTGACTTCTGATTTGTTCGGATTGAGTGGTTATGGCCATGTACTCGGCCGCGATGATATCCGCATCGATCAGCTATCGGAAGAACACGGCCGTCTGGTCAGCGACAAGCCGATCAACCTCAAAGTCGGCGACAAAGTACGGATCATCCCGAACCATGTCTGCGTCGTTACCAATATGTTTGACAGCCTCTATATCCAGCGAAACGGCATGGTCACGGAGAACTGGCCGATTGCAGCCCGTGGCAAGCTGGTCTGAGGTTAATCATGAGCGGACAGTTTCTCGCCATCGGCGAGGCAATGATCGAGCTTGCTCCTGATGGCAACGGCTTGTTACGGCAAGGCTTTGCCGGAGACACCTTCAATGCCGCTTATTATGCCCGTGCGGCGCTGCCCGCAGACTGGCAAGTCAGCTATTTCACTCTGCTCGGGCAGGATGCAATGTCCGATGCCATGCTGGCATTCATAGCACAAAAACAGATCGGAACCGACTATATAGGCCGCCATGCATCGCGCATGCCCGGCCTCTATATGGTGCATCTCAACAATGGTGAGCGCAGTTTTTCCTATTGGCGGTCGCAATCCGCAGCTCGTCTGCTGGCAGAAAACAAAACTGCATTGCGGCAGGCCATTGAAGCTTCTGATATTGTTGTTTTCTCCGGCATCACGCTGGCAATCCTTGAGGGTGACGGGGCTGATAATCTGCTCAGCATTCTGCAAGAGCTGCGGGATACGGATAAGATTATCGCCTTCGATCCCAATATTCGTCCTCGCCTCTGGCCGGATCAGGATCATATGCGCGCGCAACTGATCCGTGGTGCCAAAGCCAGCAATCTGGTGCTGCCGAGTTTTGATGATGAAACTGCCTGTTTCGGCGATCTGACGACAGCGGACACAATCAGCCGCTATCAAAGCTACGGGTTGAAGCGGATCATCGTCAAAAACGGTGCGGATGAAATTGAAGCGCTTTTTGACGGCCAGTCCTTTACAGTCAAAACAGCGCCCGTCGCACAGATTATCGATACGACCGGTGCAGGAGATAGTTTCAACGGCTCATTCTTAGGGCATTTTGCACAAACCGGCGATGCCGGGGCCGCCATTCGTTTTGCAGCACAAACCGCAGCAAAAACCATTCAGCATTATGGTGCGCTAGTGGAATAAAACAAAAAAGCCCGCCGGAGTTTCCGGCGGGCTCTCTTTTGCACAAAAGTGAAACGCTTAGCGATAAACGATACCACCATCCGTCAGAACAGCCTGACCGGTAATGTAATCGGAATCCGGTCCGGCAAAGAACGACACCAGTGCTGCCACATCATCCGGTGTTTGCGCACGACCAAGGGCAATCCCTTCAACAAATTTCTTATAGGTCTCGCCCTTCGGTGCGCCGGTCAACTCCGAGAACCGCTCGTCAATTTCCACCCACATATCCGTGCCGACAATGCCCGGACAATAGGCGTTTACGGTAATCCCTGCGCTGGCATATTCCTTGGCAGCAGCCTGCGTTAATGCACGCACAGCAAATTTGGTCGCGGAATAAACACCGAGCATCGCAAAGCCATCATGACCGGCAATGGACGAGGCGTTGATGATTTTACCTTTCTGTCCGCGCTCCTTGAATTTCGCGGCTGCCGCCTGAATACCCCAGAGCACGCCATCCACATTGATCCGGAAAATCCGGTCAACTTCTTCCGGCATAACTTCCGCCAGCGGCTTTACATGCGCAATACCGGCATTGTTGACGATCACGTCAAAACCACCGAGTTCTTTCTCAGTATAATCAACGGCTGCGTAAATATCCTCGCGCTTGCTGACATCGGCAGCAAAAGTGGTCACTCTGCGGCCCAGAGCTGCAATCTCTTTAGCAACTTCTTCAAGCTTGTCTTCCTTCAGATCTACCAGCGTCAGATCAAAACCGTCCTTCGCCAAACGCAAAGCAATACCGCGGCCAATACCCTGTGCAGCACCGGTAACTAACGCAACCTTATTGGTAACAGACATAACCATATCCTTTTCGTTTGAAACACAAAAACTCCGGTGAAACATGCCCGCCATACACGACTTTAATATGGCATTTCATTTCTGTCTTTCTACCGGACATAATGGTGCAGGCTAGATCACCACCCGATTAATGCATTGATTAAAATCAATTTTATTTATATTTAATTCAACTGAAATAAAACTACATGTATCTATGCGCCCTGCCGCTCCACGATATAGCTTTTCAAAAGCTGCGCATGATTATGTGCTGTATCTCTGGCCGAATAGAGCAAGGTTACCGGATGCTCAGCGCAATGGCGTTGTAACACCTGCACGGCGCCCCCATTACCTTGCAATTCATCATGATAACGCTGCTGAAAGGTCTTCCAAACGTCTTCATTCATGGTCTGATGATGAAACCATTGCCGCAGTTCTGTGGTCGGTGCGATGTCTTTTAGCCACAGATCAAGTGCCGCTTCCTGCTTACTCATCCCGCGCGGCCAGATGCGGTCTACCAGAATACGAAAACCATCATCCGGTGACGGTACCTCATAAATTCTTTTGACTGAAATTTTAAACATTGTCCCGCCTCGCTTCTCACATGCCACTTACTGGCAGTAACGAATATTCTTGATACAGGATGATCAGGCTCATGTTTTTATAGTACAACTCAGGAAGCAGTGTTATAGCAATAGCACAACCGGAACGGACATAGCAGACAGTGCATCTAAAAATAGCGCCTGAACAGACTGAAAACCGAAAAATCGCCTTGCAGGTGTCGAATGTCAGCAGACATTTCGACGGCACCGCCGCATTGCAGGACATTTCGCTCTCTGTTGCAGCAGGTGAAATCATTTGCCTTGTCGGGCATTCCGGCTGCGGTAAAACCACTTTGCTTAAAATGATCTCCGGCATTGATACACCGGATAGCGGCTCGGTTTTCATCAATGGACAGCCGATTGTTAATGGCACCCATTTTATTGAACCCGAGCAGCGCCGCGTCGGCGTGGTGTTTCAAAATTATGCGCTGTTTCCGCATCTGACCGTTAAACAGAATGTCTTATTCGGCCTGCGTAAAACGCCACGTGCCACAGCCTCTGCACGTGCCGATGAGCTACTGGAACTGGTGGGGCTCTCCCATATGGCAGCGCGTTATCCGCATATGCTGTCGGGTGGCGAGCAACAACGTGTGGCACTGGCACGTGCCCTTGCGCCAACGCCGGATATCCTGCTGATGGATGAACCTTTTTCCAATCTGGATCAGGGATTGCGCCAGAAAGTACGCAGTGAAACAATCGCATTGCTGCGCAAATTAGGCACGACAGTTATTATCGTCACCCATGATGCGGAAGAGGCATTGTCTGCGGGTGATCGTATCGTGCTGATGCGCTCAGGGCGTATTATTCAGCAGGGTACAGCGCATGAAATTTATGACCAGCCCAATGGGCGTTATACCGCAGATTTCTTCTGTAATTTCAATGCACTCTCCGGCACAATCCGTGACGGCCGGATTGAAACCCCGCTTGGTATTTTTGAACTCACAGACCAGCAGAATACAAATGGTGCCGTGCATATGTATTTACGCCCGAGCCATATTTATCCGGTGAGCGATGATGACCAGCGTAATACCATCACGGGTACTGTCACAGAGCGTCATTTCTTAGGAGAAACGGAGGAACTGGTGGTTCATACAGATGCCCAACCGACCCCTTTACGTGTACGTACAGCTCTGCGCATGCCAGCAGATACCAGAACCATCCGTCTGCGCCTTGATACTGATAAAGCCTTTTTCTTTCGTGACTGATACGACCATAGTCTGATCACAAAGACTTGACCGGACATGGATTTTTCGCCATTAGTTGACTTTGTTAATCATGTTTTCTGCCCCTGCAACTTTCAATCAGGAAAGATCTACGATGACCAGAACCCGTACCATTCAAGCTGGCCTGGCCTTAGCCTTCGGAACCATGCTTACCGGCGCCGCCAGTGCTGAAGAAGTAAATATCTACACCACCCGCGAACCGGGCCTGATCCAGCCTTTGCTGGATGCTTTTAAGGCTTCCAGTGGCATTACGGTGAATACTGTGTTCCTGAAAGACGGTCTGGCTGAACGCGTTGCGACAGAGGGTGAAAACTCTCCGGCCGATATTCTGATGACAGTTGATGCTGGCAACCTGATCGACCTGACAGAAAAAGGTCTGACCCAGCCTGTCTCTTCCAAAGTTCTGGAAGATGCCATTCCGGCACAGCTGCGCGATGCGAAGGGCGAATGGTTCGCCCTGTCGATGCGCGCACGCGTTGTTTATGCAGCCAAAGATCTCGATGTTTCCGCGCTGAATTATGAAGATCTGTCCGATCCGAAATGGAAAGGCAAAATCTGTATCCGTGCTGGTCAGCATCCGTATAATACAGCGCTGATTGCTGATTATATTGCCCATTACGGCGCTGATAAAACCGAAGAATGGCTGAAAGGCGTTAAAGACAATCTCGCCCGTAAAGCTGCCGGTGGTGACCGTGACGGCGCCAAAGACATTGCAGGCGGCATCTGTGATATCGCTGTAGCCAACTCCTATTATGTCGGCCTGATGCGCTCCGGTAAAGGCGGCGAAGAACAGGTCAAATGGGGCGAAAGCATCAAAGTGATCCTTCCGACCTTCAAAGAAGGCGGCACACAGGTCAATATCAGCGGCGCTTCGCTGGCCAAACACGCCAAGAATAAAGATGCTGCTGTGAAGCTGCTCGAATATCTGGTGTCCGACGAAGCTCAGAAGATCTATGCGGAAGCCAATTTCGAATATCCGGTAAAGCCGGGCGCACCGCTTGATCCGATCGTCAAATCCTTCGGTGAGCTGACCATCGACAAAACACCGCTCACAGAAATCGTAAGCCATCGCAAACAGGCCAGTGAACTGGTCGACAAAGTCGGCTTCGACAACTAACAAACAAGCGCCGCTTTTCATTCAGGATGAAAATCGGCGTTTTTATAACAAAACTCCGCGGCCCCCGCAGGGCGCATACAAGTCGCTCGGCACTTAAAAATGAGGGCATAATTTGCCTAGGCTGACCCAAGCTTAAGGAATTATGCTCTAAAGCAGATATTCCATCGATTCGATGCGCTGCTTGATAAAGACGACTGAGCGGTCTTCGTTTCATTTTTGTCAGAACTGCCCCGGATAATGGCGAGCCTTACCATGCCAGTACATAATAAAGGCCGGTTTTTCCGTGCCGGATCTTTATGGCTCTGCCTTTCAGCTATCAGTGCAATTCTGGTTTTGCTGCCCGTACTGGCACTCGCTTTACAAGCCGCACAAGGTTCTGAAGGTCTCTGGTCACATTTGCTGGCAACCACTCTGCCCGTTGCCTTTGTGGATACAATGATCCTACTGACAGGCGTCGGCATTATTGTTGCACTCGTCGGCACATCCGCTGCATGGCTGGTAACCGCCTATGATTTTCGCGGCCGCAGGTTGTTGGAGTGGGCACTTTTGCTGCCACTCGCCGTTCCGACCTATATTATCGCCTATGCTTATCTGGATATTCTGCACCCGATCGGTCCTGTGCAAAGCGCTTTACGGGATTTGCTGGGCTATACAAGCCCGCGTGAGTTCCGCCTGCCGGATATCCGCTCGATGACCGGCTGTATCCTGCTGCTCGGCTTTGTGCTTTATCCTTATGTTTACATCCCCACACGGGCGATGTTTCTGACACAATCTTCGTCACTAATCGATGCCGCGCGGACTTTGGGCGTTACACGCAATGCAATTTTCTGGCGTGTGGCACTACCGATGGCACGCCCTGCCATTGCCGTCGGCATCAGTCTCGCATTGATGGAAACACTAAATGATATTGGTGCAGCAGAGTTTCTCGGCATCCGCACACTGACCGTTTCCATCTATACAACATGGGTTACCCGCTCTGATCTGCCCGGCGCAGCACAGATTGCACTGGCCTTGCTGCTGATTGTCGTGTGTCTGGTCTCACTGGAGCGCTGGGCACGGCGCAAACAGCGTTTTTCATCCAGCGCAAAACGCAGCCAGCAATTCACGCCCCATAAAGTGAGCGCAACACGCGGCGGCATTCTGTTTTTGCTCGGGGTCACACCAATTCTGCTTGGCTTCGTTTTCCCTGCCATTTATCTGGCAACCGAAGCATGGAAACGCGTACGCTTTGCCGGTATCTCACCACGCCTTTACGATGAAATCATCAATACGGTGACGCTGGCTTCAATCGCGACTATCGTCACGCTTACCATCGGCCTGATCGTTGCCTATGCTATCCGGCTGCGCCCGGGCAATGCATCGCAATGGTTCTTCCGCTTCTCCACCATGGGCTATGCAGCGCCTGGAACGGTGATTGCGATTGGCGTGCTCATTGTGACCGGCGCAGCAGATCGCTTTATCAGCCAGATCGCCATGTCCTGGTTTAATGTATCGGTCAGCCTGTTCCTGCTTGGCTCAGGTGCTGCGCTGATTTATGCCTATCTGGTACGCTTTTTAGCCATTTCTGCCGGTAGTATTGATGCGGGTTTCAACCGTATTCCCGTGACCTATGATCAGGCCTCCCGAACATTGGGTGAAACAGCAACCGGAACCTTCCGTCACATCCACTTGCCTTTGTCCAAAACGGCGCTCAGCGCTGCAGCTCTGCTGGTCTTTGTTGATTGTGTCAAAGAACTTCCGGCCACACTGTTGCTTCGCTCGCTCAATATTGAAACCCTCGCAACCCACCTTTATGGCGAGGCCGCGCGCGGCACTTATGAGGAAGCTTCTCTCGCTGCACTGGCAATTGTGGCAATCGGCATTTTACCGGTGATTGTGCTATCCCGCGTCGGGCGTAAGCTCTAGTTCACCTTTGCTTCCTGATGCAGCCATTCGATGAACAATTTGAGTGCAGGCTTTTGCGTATTCTCCGGCAGTGTCAGAATATAATAGGCAAATTGTGTCGGCCATGGCCGGTCAATCGCCAAGGACAGACGTCCGGCAGCGATCTCCGGCTTGGCATAAATATCCCGTATCAGCGCAATGCCTTGTCCGGCTTCTGCCGCTTTCAGCAATAGAAAATCCTCGTCAAAAGCCGTGCCACGTTCCGCCTCCGGCGTGGTTTCAACACCGCATGCTGTCAGCCATAACCGCCAGTCGGCACGGTCAGAATCCTGCAACAACGGATAGGCCAGACAATCGGACGGCTGCTCAATGACTGGCCCTGATGCCAGTAAAGCAGGGCTTATCACCGGCACCAGTGCCGGTGCCATCAAAGGCTGCACCTCATAATCCGGATAATTACCAAGACCATGTCGCAGAGCAATATCAACCCGCCCGCCATGCAAATTGGTCAGACCGGATGATGCCTCAACCCGCACTTCAATCTCCGGATTTTGCGCCATGAACCGTCCCAGCCTCGGTACCAGCCATGAGGCTGCAAAGGACGGCAATGTACTGACCGTCAAAGTCTGGCGCTGACTGCTCGCTTCCAGAGTGGTCAGGCTTGCCTCGATCTGCGCGAAAGCCCGCAACAAAGTCGGATATACATTGGCTCCCTCTTCGGTCAGCTCCACCCCGTAACGGGTACGCCGGAACAAATTCACCCCCGTCCGCTCTTCCAGTAAGCGGATTTGCTGGCTGACAGCGCCAGAGGTAACCCCCATTACTTCCGCAGCACTCTTAATGCTGCCGGTGCGTCCTGTTTCGGTAAAAGCCCGCAAAGCCAGAAGCGGCAACACTTTTCCCATAGTTTAGATTTCCTAAATTCAAATTCAGAATGAATGATTTCTGAAAGCAATAATAACTAGATACTTATGGATTTAATCACACCTCATCAATTTAGAATTTCTTCTTCAATATCACAAGGCAAAAATGATTGATCTCTACACAGACTCTTCACCAAATGGCTTCAAAGCAACCATTGCGCTTGAAGAGACCGGTTTGGACTACACCTTGCATCATGTTCAGATTGAGCAGGGTGATCACCGGAAACCCGCATTCCTGAAACTCAATCCGTATGGCCGTATTCCGGTCATTACCGATAGTGAATCCGGCGTAACACTATTCGAATCCGCTGCGATCCTGTTCTATATCGCAGAAAAATCCGGTCAGCTTTTGCCGCAATCGCTGCAAGAGCGCTGGCAGGCTCTGCAATGGCTGCAGTTTCATGCATCCAGCATGGGGCCCGTCTTTGGTCAGCGTGTGCATTTTGAAATTTTTGCCGAAAACAAACTGCCAGAAGCGATTGCCCGCTACCAAAAGCTGACAGACGATATTTATCACGTACTCGATCAGCGCTTACGTGAGGCAGATTATTTTGCCGGACCCGATTATTCCATTGCCGATATCGCGGCATTCGGCTGGACACATATCGCACAGATCTGCGGCTTCAGTTTTGATCAATACGCGCATCTGACCGCATGGCACCAGCGGATCTCTGTCCGTCCGGCAGTTCAGCGCGGCATCGCATTGCCAGCGCCTGCAACCGGCCCCTGAACGCCCTCCCTGTTTGACCTCCCGATCATCCGCACCTGAAAGACATATTATGACCAGCAATCAACTCGCCGAAAAAATCACGCCCGGCGCTTCATTCGATGCATTTGCAAATCATCCGGGTTATCGCCGGATGTTTGCAGAAAATCAGCTGACAATCGGCATCTTCCTGCCGCTGCGTTTTTATCAGGGAGACATGCGCGTTCTCGAAGGGCAGACCACGCTTGTTAAAGGCATTGATGAACGTGGATTCGCCTCCATTTGGGTACGGGATGTTCCCCTATATGACCCTTCCTTTGGTGATGCAGGACAAGTTTTTGATCCGTTTACTTATCTTGCTTATCTCGCAGCCCACACGAGTCGTACTTCACTGGCGACCGGCAGTGCGATTTTCTCGCTGCGTCATCCGATTGATCTGGCTAAAGCTGCCACAACGATTGACCAACTATCGGGAGGTCGTCTTGTGCTCGGCATAGCATCCGGCGACAGACCGGTGGAGTTTCCCGCTTATGGTCTGGATCTGGACAACAGAGGCGAACGTTTTGCGGAATCTGTGCATTATTTCCGTCAACTGCTGACAGAGAAAACACCCGCTATCCGCTCTCCTTTAGGCGAAATAACGCAGGCTGAATTTTTGCCAAAGCCAGCTTTCGGACGCATTCCTTTACTGGTCACCGGTTCCAGCCGCCAAACGCCGGAATGGGCTGCACGCTATGCCGATGGCTGGCTGACTTATCCGCAAGCGACACATCATTCGGAAGGCCCCAAACGCCTTGCACAGAATATAAAACGCTGGCGTGATACTTTGCCAGATAGCGGCTTCCGCCCCCATGTGACCAATGAATGGATTGAATTGACGGAAGATCCGGATTTTCCGCGCACACCACTCAATGGCGGCTTTACACTCAAAACCGGACGCAAAGGCCTGATTGACCTGCTCGGAGAATGGCAACAGGCTGGCGTCAATCATGCAGCGCTTGGCATGCAGTTTGCGACCCGTCCGCCGGCAGAAATCATACAGGAACTAGCAGAAGAAGTTTTACCGCTCTTCCCATCACTGGATGGCCCTGCACCTTCTGCCATAAAATGGTAAAATATAAATGTTATAATGACTTAACACGATAACTCGCGGGCACATGCATGACAGACCAATATTATTCAGGACATATCCCAACACCAATCGGGCAAATGATTGCTGTCGTGAATAATCACGGCGCTGTCGTGCGGCTTGACTTTGAAGAGGACAGACGTCGCCCGCTGCCAGTATCGCAGATATCCATAACACGTCATGACGATCAGGCCGTGGCACATATTGCTGAACAATTGCATGAATACTTCGCCCGCGAGCGGCGTCGCTTTGAGCTTGAACTAGCGCCGCGCGGGACACCCTTTTTGCAATCCGCATGGCAGCATCTGGCACAAGTACCCTACGGCACAATGACCACCTACGGAGAATTGGCTAAATGTGCGGATCATAAAAGTTCCGCACGCGCCTATGGCCGTGCCAATGCTATCAATCCGATTTCCATCATTGTCCCATGTCATCGGGTGATCGGCGCCAATGGCAAACTCACCGGCTATAGCGGCGGCCTCGATAAAAAAGAAGCTCTGCTGCAACTTGAAGGTTGCAGCTTTCAGGCATGTTTGTTCTGATCAGGCTGTCTATTTCACCGCAGCAAAGGCATCGCCAAAACCGTTGAGCGGCAGCGATAAGCGGATATCATTTTGTGCTGTATCCTTAAAGGTGATCACAAGGTTACTGCCTTTGATCAGTGCTTTCAGCAAATCCTGATCAAGCTTATTACCGATAAAACAGCCATTATTATTGCAGCTCTGCAACGGATAGCTGAACACTTTTCCTTCATCGACCTTTACATTAACACCCGCTGCAAGCGACACTTCCAGCGGAACACGCAGCAGCATTACCGGCGCAGCTTTGGGCTCAGGCACTCGGATAGAAAAATCAGTAAGACGCTGACCGTTATTACTCAGAACAGCACTGGCCTCCACTACACATTCCAGCGCAGTTTTACGATCTTTGGCACTGCAACGGGTCTGCCATCCACTGGTCGCAAGAGACAGTGTTTGCTGATTAGCTAATGGCGTAGCATTTTCTGGCTGCTTTGCCTCCTGCGCTATAGCGGGCGCGAATGCTCCCGCCAGCAATAGTGTTAAACTTGCGAGCGCTGCTTTCTTCATGATTATATGCATAATAATTTGTCTGTCCTTTTACCAACGCAGTCGCAAACCACCGGAACCGGACACATCATGGTCAGAGCCTGAGAAGTTTCCGGTCACTTTACCGTAAAGCGATAAACCTGTTTCGATCTGGACATTAAAGCCTGCTTCCACTTGTGCAGAATTGCGGGCTTGCGCTGCACCATGCACGACAAACTCATATCCTGGCGCAGCGGTAAAGCCTGCCTCGACCGAGCGTTTATTTGAGAATTCATGCACCCAGGCTGCTCTGACATAGGGTGAGAAATATGCATTCTCGCCGAGTTCGATACGTGTATCGAACTGTGCACCTAAGGAAAGCGGTACAGAATTAATCGTTCTGCCCTTGTAATAAAGCGCCAGATCGCCACCGGTGACATCTGCACTCTCTGTTGAGCCGTTCATATGAAATGAGAACAACTGCAGCGCAGCAAATGGTGAGAACTGAACACCACCCAGATTCATCCGGTAGCCGGTTTCAAGCCGGGCATTAATACCATAGCCAGAGAAATCATTTTGCAGACGATCTGAAAAGCCTGCATTACCTGCAGTTGGCAGAATGGCTGCCATACGATCCGTACTTGCATTGAACCAATCTACACCGAAAAGCCCGTCAATATAGAGGTTGTTATGACGATAGGCTCCGTAAATTGCAGTGCGTCCAGTCTCGATATCGCCTTGTGTCAGACGATCATTTACTTTGAAATTTGCCTTGCTCATACCAACCGAGAAACCGAGCAAAAGATCTTTCGTCAGCTCATAATCCAAGCCCGCGGCCATACCTTTGCTATGGCTTTTCAGATCACCGGATCCAACCACATAGGGGTCGCCTTGCAAGCTGGTGTCACTGCCAAAGCCTGAGTACCAGCCCCGCCACAAGCTTTCGGCGCAAACATTGTTTTTCAATGTGCACTGACGATCTGCTTTAGCATTACCAAGACGATAAGGATTACTCCAGAGATTAGTCTGCTGCGAAACCGCCCCGATAAAAGCATTGGTATCAGAGAAATAAGCCTGCTGCGCACCGGCAGTTCCCTCGCCGTCAATGAGATCATAAGTCCTTTGCAGACTGGCAATATCCGGTTGTGCGAAAATTGCCTCTGCTAATGGCCGGAAGGCTGGCGATGTCTGTTCCAACTGAATAGCATTGATTGTCGT
The DNA here is from genome assembly GCA_021733665.1 of Bacillus subtilis. Classification (GTDB taxonomy): domain Bacteria; phylum Pseudomonadota; class Alphaproteobacteria; order Rhizobiales; family Rhizobiaceae; genus Pseudochrobactrum. The sequence continues at coordinate 254,835 of JAHREI010000005.1, read as the reverse complement.
ACCAACGGCAATACCATTTTCGGTCAGGCCACGCGCCGCATAATCAATATTGGCACCCAGAATGGTTTCATATTGCGTATAGCCAAGAGTGAAGGTCGCAACTGCGGTGTTAGGCGCTTCCAGCTGCATGCCGTCATCGTTAACACCGCCTTCAGCATGAACAATTACATAATCATTCTGACCGCTTTTTGCATAACCGGTATTACTGATATTAATCGGCAGATGTCCGCCAAGGTTAGCCTGACCGGTAACTTCCAGCTTGTCAGCCTTGCCGGAGCCAGAAGGAGCCGCAACTGCTGCTGCGCGTTGAAGATTATCAGCCGTACCACCGGCAAAATCCAGATCTACCAGATATTTTCCAGTTTCAGTCTGGTCAAAACTGCCATCGATCACAGTTGTCTGCACAGTCTTGACGCCGCCGGAGGACAAGACACCGGCATTGGTAAAGAGAGAGCCAGCCTGACCGCCAAGACCAATTTGTGATCCGGCGACCATCCAGCCATCACTGGTATTGGTGAATGTACTGGTGCCGCTGCCCATGCTAATATTACCAACAACAAGACCTGTATTGGTGATTACGGTATCGCCAGTCGTGCCTTGCATTGCCATGCCGTCAATCCAGCCTGCACCCAAGAGCGCACCATCAGCATCCGGAATATAACCTATCGTGTCACCAAGAGCGGTGATTGTACCATGATTGGCGAGGCTGTTTTGTGCACCATCAATCATGGTGACACCGGCACCGCCAACCGCACCACCAACAAGCAGGCTATCTGCGTGTACAGCAATATCAATATTACCGTTGGTTGAACCTGTGCTCTGGGCATAAATTGCCGAAGAACCATCACCTGTTGCAATCAAAGTGCCATTATGATCGACAGAAACATTGCCTGCCTGACCACCACCGGCAGTAACAAAATCAAACAGGAAGAACGACGCTTCAGCGCTTGCAAAAGACTGCGCGGCCTGAGGCGCCATGCGAGATGCAAACAGCATTTCTTCTTCTACAACAGAGCGTGCAGTCAAAGCGTTGGAAGCAGCACCGTTTGTAATCACAGAGCCAGAATTGGCAATAGTCACGTCACCGGCACTTGTTTTGCCCGATGACTGCGCTGAGAGCCCTTCCGACTGAGCACCAGTCGTGACAACATCGCCCCTATTATTGATAGTTACCGCGCCGGCATTCACACCTTGCGACAGGGCCGCAATTCCACCGGCCGCATCTCCTGTTGCGACAATCACGCCACTATTGCTGACATCCACCGCACCGGCATCACCACCTGTGCCATCGCTTGTCTCATGGAAAACATTCAGATTGCCGCTTGTCGCTACGCCACCATTACCACCGACGGATTGCGCCAAAATACCAATTGAGCCGTTACCCTTTGTGATCAGTGTGGCATGGTTTTCAACAGTAACAGCGCCCGCATCACCGGCATTGCCGCCATTACCACCGAATGTCAGCGTGCCGGAAGCGTTACCACCATTGCTGCCATTTCCACCTTGAGAGCGGGCAATAATTGCTGCCGCATCATTTCCGGCAGTATAAATCAGCTGCTCATTATTCTGTCCGGCAATACCATTGATGACATATACATCACCGCCATTGCCACCTGTGCCATTTGGCGCCTTTGTCAGATCACTAAGAGCAGCCCCGCCTGATGCCAAGCCTGCCTGCGCTTCTCCTGCAATGCCACCGGCACCGCCCAGAGATTCAGCAATAATACCAGCCGATCCCTCGCCAAATGTGTAAACACTACCGCTATTGACGACAGATACTTCATCCGCATCACCACCGGAGCCAGCCAAACCGCCTGCCGCCGCAGTCAGCGGTATAAGTGTGTTGGTTCCCGATGCCACGGAAGTGCCGTCAGCGTTACCTCCATTGCCCCCCTGACCGCCGACAGATTGTGCCGTAATACCCGCCGAATTTGCACCCAAACTCACCAGCTTACTGTGGTTTCCAACGATGACTTGTCCGGCTTTGCCACCAATGCCAGCATCCCCGGCAACAGATAAACCGAGTATCGCTTCATAATCCGGCATTAAAGGCACATCGAATTGAATGAAGCCGGATGCATCACCACCCGCACCACCATTGCCTCCGAGGGACTGCGCAACAATGAGCCCGGCATTATCGCCCGCAGAAAAAAGCACGGTGGTTTCCGGGTCAAGAGCATCACCACTGTAAACCGTGACATTGCCAGCATCGCCACCCGCACCTGTGCGGCCATACCAATCAACTTTTGACTCAATCAGACCATCAAATGCCCCGCCACCGGCTGCAACGAGTTTGCTATGACTATCTCCGGCCTTGCCGCCTGCACCACCTTTGGATTGCGCCAAAATAGCATTCGAACCGCGCCCCAGCGTCTCAATTGAGCCAAGGTTGGCAACATTTACATCAGCACCATCACCACCGGCACCCCCGCGACCACCAAGGGATACAAAACCCTCACGTGTATTTGCTTGACCAACGGAACCGCCTGCACCGCCTCTTCCCCCTTGCGAAAGAGCGGTAATTGCTGTTGCGTTCTCGCCTTTTGTAACAAGCGAGCCAGAATTATCCACCTTGATATTACCAGCATCGCCGCCAAGGCCGCCATCACCACCAAGGCTTAGAATGCCAGCGACAGAGCCACCTCTGCCGCCATTACCGCCGATGGATTCTGTTACAATCGCAGCCGAACCTTCACCCTCTGTCAGAATGAAAGCATGATTGCCAATTGTCACATCCGCACCGCTGCCGCCTATAGCAGAATGACCAAACCACGGCAGGTTTTCGCGTGCCAATTGATCCAGCACACCGCCAGCAAGGCCAAGATATTTGCTCTCACCATTGCCAGCCAAGCCGCCGTTACCACCAAGCGATTGCGCCAGAATACCTTGCGAGCCATCGCCGGTTGTCCAGATTTTACCGTGATTATCAACTGTCACATCAGCTGCATTACCACCTGCACCACCACGTCCGCCAAAGGTCTGATAAGCATTTTGTTCATCGCCACCTGAAGAAGCATTTCCCCCCTGACCACCAACACCGCCTTGAGTCCGCGCAATAATCGCTGCAGACTGATCTCCGAAGGTCGCCAGTTCAGCGTGATTTACCACATCCACTGCACCAGCATGACCGGCACGCCCACCATCACCGCCCAGAGCAAATTTGCCAAAGCCATTGCCGCCGTCTCCGCCGGTACCACCAAGGGTCTCGGCAACCAGTGCGGCAGAATTATTACCTGATGTTTGAACGACACCAGAGGTCATATCACCCGCAACACCATTGGTCACGGATACCGCGCCGGCATCCCCCCCCGTGCCAACATCATCTGCCCAGGCAAAAAGCTGATCCAGAATCGCTGACTGGGTTTGGGTATCTTCGCCAATTGAACGAATAAGTTCGGTCAAGGCACTACCGCCAATGCCGAGGCTGCCATCGCTCAGGCCGCCATCACCGCTATTGCCACCAACAGAACGCGCCAAAATCCCCGCGGCATCATCACCATTTGTGCTGACCCGCGCCTGATTACGCACAGTCACATCAGCGCCATTACCACCGGCTCCACCAGTGCCGCCTGCACCAATAATCAAGCCTTCGGCATCTTTATCGATCAGATTTTTGATCGGGTCGAATGGAATATCGTCAGCCGAAAACAGCACGTTGCTGCTACCGCCATCCCCGCCTGCGCCCCCAATGGATTGCGCGTCAATGCCAGTGCTTCCCGCACCCATTGTGACAATTTTATTATGGTTGTTGACCTGCACTTGTGCGCTATCGCCACCCAGACCACCGGCTCCACCAACAAGTAGCTGATAGGTGCTGGCAGACGGAGATTCATCCACATTCGGCACTTCAACTTTGAACAATGCATGGGCAGCATCAGCATCGCCGCCTTTACCGCCATTGCCGCCCAATGAATGGGTCTGCAAACCGGCAGAATTAGCACCTAAAGTGTAAATTTCACCGCTATTGGTAACATCAACCACACCGCCATCAGCACCATGTCCACCGCTTCCGGCAATGCTCACCAGTCCGATGCGGGATTGTCCCTCATTGATACCTGCCAGATTAGCGGCACCGGCAATCGCTGTACCGCCATTACCACCCGCACCACCTTCCGAGAGAGCTGTGATCGCATGTGCATCCAGACCAGCTGTTAAAATTGCTGCCTGATTATCGACTGTAACTGTACCTGCATTAGCACCGTTGCCGCCATTACCGGCTACAGCCAAACTACCATTCGTGTTGGAAGATGCACTTTGTACACCAATCGTACCGCTTACCGCATCTTGAGCAGAGCCACCTTGACCACCTTTTGAACGCGCGACAAGTGCATCTGATCCGTCGCCTTCTGTCTTCAAAACGCCATGCGTTTCGAGATTGACATTACCGGCAGCGCCGCCATCGCCAGCAGTACGTCCCCAAGCGCCTGCGCCATTTGTGGCACCCACATGTCCGGCACTGCCTGCAACATTAAGCGCCCCCTTACCGCCTTCACCGCCAAGGCTTTCAGCTAAAATGCCATGCGCATTTTTTCCGTTGGTAAAAATTTCACCGGTGAAATCAACCGATGCGTCACCAGCCGCACCGCCCTTACCTCCGGCACCACCAACGCTGCCAGCAATGTTGGCTGCATCCGGTGTAAAGCCGATGCCAGCGCTTAAGGTATTGCCCGCATCACCACCTTTGCCACCGGCTGAGGCTGAGCGGATACCATGCGAGCCTTCACCGCCTGTCACAATCCAGCCGTTAAACTCAACCTGACTATCAGCGCCAACACCTCCATTGCCGCCGGTGCCACCAATTGCAGCTACACCGCCAATGGATTTCGCATTGATCGCCGCTTCCAATGCCGCAGCACCTGCGCCACCGCCATTGCCACCATTTCCACCCTGCGATACGGCTTCGATGCCACTCGCCTGATTGCCTGAGGTTAGGATATTATCAAAACTTGTTACTTTGACTGTACCGGCATCAGCCCCTGCGCCACCCTTGCCACCAATGGCAACGGCAGCATCCAGTGTCGTTGACCCCAATGATCCGGACAATGCGCCAGCCATGCCACCATCACCACCGGTACCGCCAGCGGATTGCGCCAGAATTCCGCGTGAGCCATCACCACTGGTCTGAATAGAGATTGTATCCTCATCTGGATGATCGGTTGCGGATTGCGACTGAACAACCACATCGCCAGCGGCGCCACCATCGCCTCCAGCCTGCCCAAAGCTCACTGAAACAGCGCCTGTTGGTGTCGAGGTAAAGGCTGCTAAACCGGCTGCGCCGGCCAATCCTGCCGCGCCACCTTTACCACCATTCGATTGCGCCTGAATGGCAGAAGAGTTTGCACCTTTTGTTTTAATCAAAGCAGCCGAATTCGTAATTGTTACGCCAGCTGCATCACCGCCTGTACCACCTTTACCGCTCCATGCCCCTGCAACAGCGCCGACACCAGCTCCGGCAATGCTGACTGCATTGCCGCCATCGCCACCTGCGCCTCCTTGTGAAACGGCCGAAATACCAGCAGCATTATGACCAGTGGTCAGCAAATTGCCTTTATTAACAACACTGACTGCATCGGCACGACCACCTGCACCACCATCATGACCGCCTGCCACTGTCAGAGATGCGCTTGATGTCAAACCGCCTGTGCCGTTGCCTTCACCATTGCCGCCTTTGCCGCCAAGGCTCTCAGCGATAATAGCACCGGAACCATTGCCATTAGTCGTAATGGCACCTTCATTATCAATATTAACCTGACCGGCATTGCCACCAGCACCGCCTTTACCACCGATTGAGGTGGACAAGGAACCTCCAGTGCCCAATGACAAAGCTATCGCCTTGCCACCGTCACCACCTGCGCCCCCTGCTGATTGCGCCAAGATGCCAGCCGAACCATCGCCTTGCGTGCTGATTTCGCCAGTGTTGCGCACATCTGTTTTTTCAGCATTGCCGCCATCACCACCCGCACCTGCAACAGACACAGAAGCGCCAACCACAGCAGCAAGGTTCAAATCACCGGCAGTACCGCCTTTGCCCCCATGCCCACCGGCAGAAACGGCTGCAATTGCGCTTGATTGATTGCCTTTTGTGCTGATTGTTGCCGCATTAACAACGTTGACTTCGCCTGCATTGCCACCTGCACCGCCCGCACGCGCAACTGAACCTGCAATAGAAGCAGTCGTGCTGCCCGCGCCGGTAATGACCAGACCACCCTCACCGCCGTCACCACCAACAGAGCTTGCCAAAACTGCAATTGAGCCATTGCCATGCGTAGTGATCGCGCCAGTTGTATCAACAGTGACTTTTGCACCATCGCCGCCTTTGCCGCCGATTGTGCCCAAGGCTCCCGCGCCAGCACCGGGTCCTGCCGCAACAGTGACCGTCAACTCACCTTTGCCACCTTTACCACCAATGGACTGTGCGATGATTGCAGCTGATTGATCACCATGTGTGATGATCGAACTGTTTACGCCAGTGGTAACATTAACCGTACCGGCATCACCGCCTGCACCGCCAGTTCCACCAACCGAGCCGGAGACAAGTGGCGCAACCGTGACATTACTGCCGCTTTTGCCACCATCGCCGCCAAGTGATTGTGCGACAATGCCCGCAGCACCATTGACCACAGAAGACGCATTAGCTTCTGCCGCAACACCTGTTTCAATTGTGCCATTATTAGTAACCGAAACGGCTCCGGCCTCTCCACCTTTGCCGCCATCACCACCATTGGAGGCAATAGAGATATGCGAGCCGCCATCACCACCGGCACCGCCAGCGGATTGCGCAACAATACCTGAGGATAAGGATTGTGCAGTTGAAATTTTCTTATCATTAATAACGGTTACACGGTCGCCTTTGCCACCAGCACCACCGCCCTGATCACCAGCGTAAACACTGCCAGTAACACCACCGGCGCCACCCTTTCCGCCATTAGATGTAGCAATCACAGCACTGGACGATGCGCCTTCCGTTGAAATGGAGCCGCTATTCGTGACAGATACAGAACCGGCATCACCACCCTTGCCGCCTTTTCCTGAGGTCGCCTTACCAGCCGCAGCTGACCAACCGGCATTGCCACCATTACCGCCTTGTGATGCAGCCACTATAGCTGACGAAGATGCACCTTCCGTTATTATGGTGCCGGTATTTTTAACATCCACAGCACCGGCATTGCCGCCATTGCCACCTGAACCACTGGTTGCAACCCCACCGCCGGCTGAAAAACCAGCATTGCCGCCCTGTCCGCCAACAGAGAGTGCAGTCACTGCACTGGAATGCTCGCCCTTTGTTGTAATTGTTTTCTGATTATCAACCGTCACCTGTCCGGCAGTGCCACCATTGCCACCAGATCCGGATGTCGTGTCACCAATGCCAACCGACCAGCCGGAATTGCCGCCGGAACCACCAAGTGATGTCGCAACAACACCACCGGATAAATTGCCATTCGTCAGCAGGTCTCCCGTATTCGTCACAGTAACGGTGCCGCCATTACCACCCTGCCCACCAGTACCGCTGGTAGCAACGCCGCCACCAACAGAGAATCCACCATTACCGCCTGCGCCACCCGCAGATGAAGCAATCACCGCTGCAGAATTATTGCCCGTCGTGGTAACTGTTCCGCTATTATTAACTGTGGCAGTGTCACCATTGCCACCCTTGCCACCATCACCTGAAGCGGTTTTGCCCACCGCAATTGACCAACCGGCATTGCCGCCTTTGCCGCCGTTAGAGGCCGCCACCAAACCGGCAGAATTATCCCCGGATGTTTCAATTGTCTTATTATTGCTAGCTTCCACAACACCAGCATTGCCACCACGACCACCGGAGCCGCTTGCTGCAACCCCGCCGCCAACCGAAAAGCCACCATTGCCACCGGCGCCACCCGCAGAAGAGACAATCACTGCAGCGGAGTTATCGCCTTGCGTTTTAATCGTACCGTCATTGGTAAAGTCAGCTTTGGCACCATTACCACCGGCACCGCCATTGCCCGATATAGCGTCAGTCGCCGCACCTGCCCAACCACCATGACCACCATTGCCACCAGTTGATACGGCAATAATTGCGTTGGAATTATTACCCTGCGTATTAACCGATGATTGGTTGCCGACTTCTATTGTTCCAGCATTACCGCCATTACCACCCGACCCAGCTTCTGCCTGACGTAAACCCGCCGCATAATTAGCCGAGCCACCCTGACCGCCGGTTGAAACAGCAACCACAGCGCTGGATGAGGCGGTTTTAGTTGTTATAGCGCCCTGATTTTCAACATCAACCGCACCGGCATCGCCGCCATTACCACCATTACCGGACTTAGTTTGGCTCAAAGCTGCAACTGAAGAACCACTGGTGCCACCTGCACCGCCTGTTGATTCAGCGTATATGGCGTGCCCGTTATTAATGGTAATGGATCCTTCATTACCGATATTGACAGATCCGCCATTGCCACCATGGCCACCGTTAGCAGTGGCTGTATCAACAGAACCTCCGGGCGTCACATTATTGCCGTTACCACCTTTGCCGCCAACCGATTTACCAACCAAACCGTTGGACTGCGCACCATGTGTCTCAATGCTTTTATTATTGGTAATCGTTACCGTTGCGGCATGACCGCCATTGCCTGCCACGCCATTGACAGCACTTCTAAAAGTGGACTTTGCCTCAGCCGCATCAGCTCCATTACCCCCTGAGGACAAACCATGGACTGCATCGGAACCAGCGCCATTGGTTGAAATATTGCCTGTATTGCTGATCGAAATCGTTCCGCCATTACCACCATGACCACTCGAGGCAGCGTTTGCTTTAGCAGCATCACCATCCGCATCACCAGCTTTACCACCATGGCCACCAGCAGCTTGTGCGAAAATACCAAAGGACTGATTTCCGCTCGTGGCTAGCTGAGCCTCATTGGTAACATTAACCTGTCCTGCATGTCCGCCATTGCCGCCAGCGCCGGATTTAATACTGCCGGTTAATGCACTGCCATCACCGCCTTTACCGCCTCGTCCGCCATTCGAGAAGGCAATAATAGCACTTCCATTCGTAACGGTTAACTCGCCGGTAGTATTTGCACCAACATTACCGCCATGCCCCCCATCACCACCTGCTGCACCATCGCCTTTCGTCAAGCGCCCGGCAGATCCGCCTTTGCCACCGGCACCACCAGTACTTCCAGCAATGAAGATATTTTTCCCATCTTCTGGACGGTGGCCGCCGCCGCCGAGCGTAAAGGAACCACCATCGCCCCCTTTCTCACCGACCGTTGCTTCTACACTCTTTGGCGGTATAAAAGTTATATGTGCATCTTTACCATTCGCGCCATTCACAGGTGGCGGCGTATGGGCAACAACACTAGGTTTTTTTACCAAATCACTTAACACCGGAGATGGTACGGGATTAATATTCTGGGGAAAGGACTGGGCAAAAACCGGTTCAGGCGTCGCAATAAAACACAATGCGCCCATGCTCACACCAGTCATCAGGATGCGTTTAACTTTCGAAAGAACCACAGAATGATTTTTTTGAACCAATGACATCGCGCACCCCAAAGATCAGACAATAAAAAAACAGGCCACGCGAACACGGGTTCGGCAGCCTGCAAAATTTATTTGATCATTTGGTTGAAACAATTCCCCTGATTTAGGGGGTAATAATATTATACAATAATTATTTCATTCTCTTCATTAATATAAGAATATAATACAATGCTCATGTTCTTATTATAAATCACTATGCTTACGGCTCAATAATTTTATTTTTAACTGCCTCTTTCACAGCTTCGGCTCTTGAATGCACATTCAGTTTTTTAAAAATACTCTTGATATAATCATTGACCGTATGGTCTGAGAGTTGCAGCGCTACAGCAATATCCGAACTTTTTTTGCCATCGACGAGATGCACCAAAACACTGATTTCCCGCGGCGACAGTTTCTTTGCATTCACGCCCGGTGTTGCATTCTGCTTTCTGTTTTCAATTCTCTGCACCAGTCGCAATTTAGCATCGACCTGCGAGAGAAAAACTCCCATATCAACCGGCTTCACCAGATAATCATCAACACCAGCCCGATATGCTGCAAGAATACGATCTCGATCTGCAAGCGCCGAGAGAAATAAAAACGGAATCGTGCTCAATTCAGCAGAACCAGAGCGCACATGCTCCAGCAATTCTAATCCGTTCATTTCCGGCATCAGAATGTCAGAAACGATCAAATCCGGAATTTGTTTTTTCAGCAGTGACAGAGCTGCCGCACCATCGCTTGCTTCAAGCACATCATGCCCGGAACGCTTCAACTCCCGAACCAATTCCTCACGAATATATTTTTCATCTTCAACACACATAACCAGTGCGCGGCCATTCGTTCCTCTGAAACGATCAGTCATTTCTGTATTATCCTCCCGTTACCGGCAGTCTCAATTCAAACTCTGTATAGCCTTCACCAAAAGCAGCTAAATCCAGCTCACCGCCATGCATTTCAGCAATTTGCCGTGAAAAACTCAACCCAAGACCACTGCCGGACAAGTGCGCGACATTACTTGCACGGTAAAACCGGCTGAAAATCATATCCGCTTCACCCGTCGGAATTCCCGCACCAAAATCTTTAATACGACACAAGAAAACATCATCCACACGACTGACCACAACGATAACCGGTGTATTCTGAGGGGAATATTTCTCGGCATTAGCAAGGAGATTGACGATGATCTGCTCAAGCAGTGTTTTATCACCATGATAGGGGAATGCCTGAACTTGCTGATCAAAGTCAACAACACGTTCTGCATAAATTTCCTGATGGTAAGTAATGGTCTGGCTGATCATCTCCACCAGATCAAAGTCTGACTTGTTTAACTTCACACCTTCATGATCAACAATCTCACCGCTGATTGTGCTTTCAACTATGCGGGACAGTCGGCTCACGGATTCACGAATTCTGCCTGCCGCTTCAAGCACATTAGGCTCATCAATATCTTGTGGATGTCGGATAAAACGTTGAGCAATCAAGTCGATAATCGCCACCGGCGTTTTAAACTGGTGTGATACGGTTGTCAGAAATCCCTTGTAAATCTCATTGGCTTTTTTCTCATTTCTCAGTGCCACGCTCAAAGCGTTAGTGCGCTGTTCAACGATTGCTTCAAGTTCTTCCTGATAGCGGAGCAACTCCTGATTAGCGCGATTAGCCGAATTAATATTGACGATGAGCAACCATGACAGCAATCCACCCACCGTCATGAGGCCAAGCACTGCCGCCGTAATTAGATAAATAATCTGCAATTGCCGGTCGCGGTTCGCACCACCCGTATCCCGCTCATAAATCATTGAAAGATTAGCAATCCTGCCGAAATCACTGAATACAGGTTGAATTTCACGATACAGCGACAGAATATCTGACAGTGCAAAATTATCGCCCGTTCCATAGCGCTGTTCTACACGCCCGACGGTCTCAACAATGTTTTTCAATTGTGTATCAGCGCCGATCTTTTGAAAATAGTCGAGCTGCGGCCCTTCACTCAGCAATTTGATACGGCTTTGCAGAATTTCCAACCGTAGCAGCACCATATCCTTATCAGCATTATCCAGCAGCAATGCATCACTAAAACGGCGGGTTTCCCGATCTGCCTGATTGACCGCCCAAAGCATATTCTCGCCGACATAGCTTGCCAGACTGCGCTCCACACGCAGCAACTGATAAAAGGCATAGCCCAGCATCAGGCCAAATCCCAGCATCACAATAATCGCCAAAGTGTAAGCGCGTTTGATGTTCATTGAACCTGCATATCTGTCATTGAATACGATAAATATCAAAGAAATGTACTATTCCGGTGATCATAATCACAAGGTCGGCGCAAACGGATAATCTGCATGTCTTGCATGATACATTGTGCAGCCGCGTGCAACTCAATCTATATTAGATGTAAATTTTTTAATAAAACAGACGTTAAAGAGGCGCTATAAATAACGCCTCTTTAATTGCAGACCAGAGCGCCGTGAGCCATATTTTGCTCACAAAGGTCGCTCTAGGCCTTTTCAATCACCGCATAAGAGTGGCTGTCCGGCAAACTTCCGATACGCATACCGGAAATATCCTTACGCAGAACCGCTGTTGCAATTGGTTGCAGCATGACAACAAACGGGCTGTTCTGCATAAATTCCCGCTGCAGCTCTTCATAAAGCTTAACACGGGTTGCAGGATCTTTTTCATCGCGGGCAGCCAATGACTTCTTCGCAAAATCAGCATTCTGATAATGTGATCGCCATGCGAATGATTTGGTTGTCGCATTATCGGAATTGTCAGGATTATTGCAGAAGACATCTGCATTTGTGTTCGGATCAAAATAATCTGAAGCCCATGATGTCAGTGCAATTTCATGCTCACGTGCACGCATCTTTGTCAGAACCTGACGGTTTTCTGCGGCTTTCAACTCGACCTTAATACCAATTTGGGCGAGATTTGCCTGAATAGCCTGTGCAATATCCGGCCAGGGCTGATTGGAGTAATGATCCATTGAAACCGTAAAACCATTTGGCAATCCCGCTTCTGCCAACAGCGTTTTGGCCTTTTCTATGTCCTGACTATACGGCTTATCCTCAATAGCACCGGCAAACCCCTGCGGAATGATTGATTGATGCACTCTGTTTGTCAGAGGCACGATATTCTTTTGAATACCGTCATAATCAATCGCCCACTTCATCGCCTCCCAGACTTTCGGGTTTTGCAGATTTTCAATTCTTTGGTTCAGCGACATCAGATTGATACTAGCAGACGGCTTACGCACGAGCACAAAAGCCTCGTCGCCATCAATTGCACTCAGCTGCTCCGTGGTAAAATTTCGTGCAATATCAACATCACCCTTGCGCAACATCAGCAATTGTGACGCCGGATCGGCAATATGACGTAGTATAATGCGCTTTACATTACCTTTATAAGCGCCATGCGGATTAACAGTGAGTGTCACACTCTCGCTCGGCTTCCATGATGCCAGAACCCATTCACCGGAGCCTGCGCTGTTCTTCTGCAACCAAGCATTCCCCATGTCATCACCGGTCGCATTCTCCAATACAACCTTCTTCTCCACAATCGACGCAGAAGAAGCCGAGATGCAATAGAGCAAAAAGGCCAGCGAGGTCGGATTGTCCAGACTGATTGTTACCGTTTCATCATCCGGTGCCTGAACACTGGCTTCCACATTGTCCGGTGTCAGCCCGAACTGACCGATAATGAAAGCAGGTCCCTTATTAAGTTTAATCAGGCGCTGAATCGAAAATGCCACATCTTCAGCGGTAATTTTATTGCCGCTTGAAAATTTCGCTTCTGCATTGATTTTGAAGGTGAAGTTCTTCCCTTCCGCATCACCTTCCCAGGATGCGGCAACAGCACCGTCAATTTTCTCAGGATTCTCATAATTCGGACGTACAAGCCGCTGATAAAGATTGTTACACAGCTCACTACCCACAGATTCAAAACTCTCATGAGGGTCAAGACTGCTAATATTATCGAGCGTTTGAGCAACAACTAAAATGTCCTGACGACCCGCTGCAAAAGCAGGTAAAATATTCGCATAGGACAAAAATGGTATAGTAGCAGCACCCGCCAGAAAATGACGTCTTGAGATCATAATTATAACTCCTCCACTTTACTTTGATTATCGACTCTCCCCCGACAATCAATGCAATTGTAAAATAGAACAGATAATACAACAACTTATATTCTAATTATATTTCAATCAAAACAACAGCATGCCTCGCTTACAGGCTTTTCCTGCGCACCTTTTTCCTGATCCATCATGTCCATTCAGGTTGGTGTCAGCAAAACCGTTCACTCGTGCAGTCCAAAGAAGAAGCATTTCAAGGACGATGAGTCATGGCATTAAAAATTCCGGCAGATTTGCGCCGCCCGCATATTGAGAGCGTCACCTTAAGCATTATCGTTGCCGGTTATCTTACCGCAGTGAATAATGCGACTTTCTGGCAGCGTTCGCAGGAGTTATTACCGACAGGCGCCCTGCTGGCACTTGTTGCGGGGCTTTTCTGTCTGCTGGCAGCACTTTGCATCACCATTTCGGTGAAATATGCAACCAAGCCGCTGTTCATCCTGCTGATTATGATTTCAGCGACCGCATCATGGTTTGTCGATAAATTCGGCACCATTATTGACGTAGAAATGCTGCAAAGCGCTATCGACACCACCAATGCCGAAGCCGGACATCTCATCAGCTTCGGCTTTATCCGTCATGTCTTGCTGTATGGTGTTTTACCTTCTCTGCTGATTATATGGGTAAAGATTGAGCACCGCACATTTTGGAAAAAAGTTAAGCAAAACTCGGCTTATATTTTTCCTGCGCTGACCATCGCGGTTGCAATTTTTATGCTCAATGCCAGCACGTTCACCTCATTGGGGCGTGAGCATCGGGAATGGATTGCAACGGTTAATCCGGTGATGCCGATCGGCAATGCTGTGAAACTCGGCATTCGCTCAAGCAAAAACCAGAATATTATCGTTGAGCCTATCGGAACCGATGCGAAAATCGCATCCAATACCACTGGCACAAGAAAACCAAGGCTCACTATTATTATTGCCGGTGAAACTGCGCGTGCGGAGAGCTTTTCTCTCGGAGGTTATAAGAAGAATACCAACCCTGAACTTGCTAGCCAGGACATTACCTATTTCTCTGATACCAGCAGTTGCGGGACGATTACTGCCGTATCCCTGCCATGCATGTTTTCTGTCTATACACGTGACGATTACAGCCATGAAAAAGGCTTGGCGACAGAAAACCTGCTCGATGTGCTCAAACATGCCGGTGTACGCGTAGAATGGTGGGATAATAATACCGGAGACAAAGGTATTGCCGACCGCGTGACCAGTGAAACGCTGTCCGGTTCAGACAATCCGAAATATTGCAAAAACGGTGAATGTCTGGACGGCATTTTTCTGGATAAGCTCGACGCATGGATGCCAACGGTCAAACAAGACACCGTTCTGGTTCTGCATCAGCTTGGCAGCCATGGCCCTGCTTATTACCTGCGCTATCCTGAAGAATATCGTCGCTTCACACCGGATTGCCAAAGCGCGGAATTTTCAAAATGCAGCCGTGAGGAAATTCTAAACGCCTATAATAATTCGATCGCTTATACGGATCATATCGTTTCATCAGTGATCAATAAACTCAAAGAGAAGCAGGATACGCTCGATACATCATTGATCTATATGTCCGATCACGGTGAATCCGTTGGTGAGTTTGGTTTGTATCTTCATGGTGCGCCTTATTTTGTAGCGCCATCACAGCAAACCCAGATCCCTTATGTCTTGTGGCTCGGAAAAGATGCCAAAACCACGATCAATCAGAACTGCCTCGCCAAAGAAGCACCTCAACCGCAGTCGCACGACAAACTGTTTCATACAGTCCTTGGTCTGATGCAGGTTAAAACGCAGGTTTATCTGCCGGTTCTGGATACGCTTGCATCCTGCCGTTTGAGGACAACAGATCCGGTGCTCGCGCAAAAGTTCGAACCGCAGACCGCCAAATAAAGACTTGAAACATATAATAAGGTGATGAATTGTCCGCAGACAATTCATCATCAAGGCTGTTTGCCGGAGACTATTGCGTGAGAGTTCTGATTGTCGAAGACGATGACACACTTGGTCAGGCTGTACGTGACCATGTTCTGGCCAGCGGTCATGCTGTGGACTGGATGCAAACAGCAGAAGATGCGACACTGGCTGCCACAAGCGTCAGCTATGGCCTAATCCTGCTCGATCTGCGCCTGCCGGATGGCAGCGGCCTTGATATTCTCGCAAAGCTGCGTCTCGCCAAGAATCCGGTGCCGGTTATTATCCTCACTGCGCATGATCAGATATCAGACCGGATAGAAGGGCTGAATGCCGGCGCTGACGATTATCTGGTCAAGCCTTTCAATCTGGATGAATTAACCGCACGTATGCTGGCGGTATCGCGCCGTTATGGCGGCAATAGTGCATCCGTGCTGCATGTCGGTGATCTCGAGATCAAAATCACAGAGCGCAATATCCTGTCGCCGCAGGGTGAAATCATTCTGTCAGGCCGTGAATGGGCAGTGTTGGAATGCCTGCTGCACCGCTCCGGCGCAATTGTTTCCAAAACCCAGATTGAAGAAGCGCTTTATGCTTTCGGCTCGGAAATTGAGAGCAATACCGTCGAAGTCTATATCAGCCGTTTGCGTAAGAAACTCGGACCTAACCGCATCAGCACAGTGCGTGGTGTCGGCTATAAAATCGAGGACAAAATATGAAGTCTCCCAGCCTGATCGGACGCCTCATGTTTTCGGTCACCGCTGCGGTGGTGTCTTTCTGGATTGTTGCCGCAGTCGGCGGCATACTGGTGATGAAGGACGAATTTGCCGAAATTTTCGACAGCGCTCTGCAGGAAACAACGGAGCGATTAGCGCCGCTTATCGTCGATGATATTCAGCATGGTGACCATTCCGATGAGGTTTTATCGCTGGAAAACAGTGCGCAAGCCTCCTCCCGTCAATACCTGACCTATCAGGCGCGTGATGCGAATGGCAAAATACTGGTTCATTCCTCTGACATTATCAAAGGCCCTTTTCCCGCTCCTCTGGCTGAAGGTTTCTGGGAAGATGATAATGCGCGTTATTATACGGTTGCCGCAGCTGATAATACAATCTTCGTTCAGGTTGCAGATCAGATGAAAAACCGGCGCGAGGCCATCAATGAAGGGGCACTCGCGCTTTTGCTGCCAATCCTCGTGCTGGTACCGCTCAGCCTCTATATTATCCGTCTTGTGGCGCGGCGTTCAGTTAGCTCTATCGGTGATCTGCGTCAGGCAATCGCCGGAAAAGACAGCGGCGATCTGACCCCGATCCGAACCGATGGACAGGCTATTGAGTTACAGCCGATTGTCCATTCCGTGAATATTCTGATGGGGCGCGTACAATCCGCTCTTGAAGCGGAGCGTGCTTTCACAGCCAATAGTGCCCATGAATTGCGCACCCCGATTGCCGGTGCGCTGGCGCACACACAATTGCTGATGAGCGAAGTGAAAACCGCGTCGGGCCAAGCACGTGTCGAGCAGATTGAAGCATCACTGCAAAAGCTGAAAAGGCTGGTTGAAAAATTGATGCAGCTGGCACGCGCCGAAGCCAATATTGCACTGGCCGATAAACCGGCTAATTTGCTGAATGTGCTTGATATTCTGGTCAGCGAATATCAACGCAATATGCAAAATGATACGCGGATTATCTATGAGCGCAGCACTGAAGCACGTCTTGTCAAGTCCGTGAATGAAGACGCCTTTGCCATCGTCATCCGCAACCTGATTGAAAATGCTCTGCTGCATGGCAAGCAGAACGAACCTGTGCTGATCCGCGTTGATAAGGACAGTACCATTCATATTATCAATGGGGGTAAGAGCTTGTCGTCTGAAGAGCTTGCTAATGCGCAGAAGCGATTTGGCAGAGGAACAACGACAGCACCAGGCTCCGGCTTAGGTATGCCGATTGCCATTGAAATTGCCGGGCAGATGCATGCGCACTTACAGTTCCTGTCACCGGCTACAGGACGAACAGATGGTTTTGAGGCGATACTTACATTCCAGTCTGCATAAGCCCATAATCAAGACGAACGCTGTCGTAATTGCTCATTCATCCATGTAACACTCTCCGCCACACCGCCAAACGGGTAGAGGTGGAAATAAACCTGCCCTAAATCCTGCTTTAACAACAGTGCGTTCAAATCTTCCCAATAACGGTCAGCAACAGAGCGACGCATCAGATTAGCCAGAGACAAACCATACCGACGCATAATCGAAGCAGAAGCAACAACGCCAAACTGCTTAGCAAAACGCAGCAGTTTGGCGGCATCTGCCGGCCCCGGAATCCCGACCCGTACCGGCGTATCAATCCCTTCACTGCGCAACCGTTCAATCCAGCGGGCAATCGCCTGAGCATCAAAACCAAACTGCGTGGTGATCTCAACGGAACACTCCGCTTGTCTGAGATAATCAAGCTTCCACTTCAGACAGCGCCAAAGCTCCTGTTGATCAATCTTCGGATGTCCTTCGGGATAACCGGTGATCGCAACATGACGGATACCAAAGCTCTCCACGATCTTGCTATTGAGAAGCGAGAGAGAATCCTGAAATGGCCCTGCTGGCTGTGCCGGATCACCGCCCACAAGCAGGAAGCGTTTTGGCGCGGCCTCTTTGATGAGACCACTTAACAGCTGATCACGATCTTCTAACGAGAGAAGCCGACGTGATGAAATAATCGGCACCGGCTCGAAGCCGCAGTCACGAATAGTTTTGGCCGCATGAATACGCTGAACGTGATTTTCATTACCCAGAAATGCAATATTAATTGCAGTCCCTTGCGGGATTACCTGTTGTGCAGCAACGATCTCCCCGATGGCCTTGCCGGTAATTTCCAAGGTATAGGGAAGGCATGGCAACTGTATTGCGCCTTGTTGCTGATGCACGGCAGTGACATGATCCATCCCTGACCCCTTATTGAAAAAGCACGTATTTTTACGAGAAAACTTATATCTGCTTTTATAAGCCTTTTAATTTCAGGCAAGCATTTAAAAACGACACAATTCAACGCAGATTATTGCTCACAATAATCATCGTGAAGCGCTGTCATTCAGCAAAGGTTCATGAGAATTAAGCTAACGCTTTCTGCGTGCCTTCGAAATTTGCTATAATTTTGTAGTGCAAATGACAGTACCAGACGTTGTTTCATTCAGAACTGATGAAATACAACGCATACAATATCTGCCTTCCTAAGGAGAGGGATTATGAGTCTTCGTTCTAAACTGCTTGCAACGGTGGTACTTCCGGCATTTTCAGCATCCTTCATGATGCAAGCCGCTCCGGCAAACGCACAGGAAACACCGATAATTCTTGCGCAGGACAACAGCGATCAGTCATCTGATGATGAGCTGCTTCGCCAGCAACAGGCAGAAGAACAAGCCAGACAAGCGGCAGAACAACAGCGGGCTGCTGAAGAGGAAGCGCGTCGTCAGGCTGAAGAGCAACAACGTGCTGCTCAGGAAGAAGCACGTCGTGCAGCTGAGGAACAGCAACGCGCTGCCCAGCAAGAGGCAGAACGGCAGGCCGCAGAACAACAACGTGCTGCGCAAGAAGAAGCACGCCGCCAGGCGGAAGAGCAACAACGCGCTGCTCAGGAAGAGGCACGTCGCGCAGCCGAGGAACAGCAACGCGCTGCCCAGCAAGAGGCAGAACGGCAGGCCGCCCAGCAACAGAAAGAAGCTGAAGAACAAGCTAAACGCGCGGCGGAACAGCAGCGCGCAGAAGAAGCTCAGGCCAAACATGCTGCAGAGCAGCAAAAAGCGGCTGAGGAAGAAGCAGCCCGACAGGCTGAAGAGCAGAAACAACAGGCAGAAGAACAAGCACAGCGTGAAGCCGCAGAACAGCAAAAAGCAATTGATGCCGCCGCTGAGAAGCAGGCGAAAGATGCCGAGGAGCAATCTAAGCCTGAAGAAACGCCGGCTCCGCAGCCTGAACCAGCCACTTCAGAAGAAGTGCCTGCGGCACCTGCCGAACAGAAACCGGCACCACAGCCGGACGAGCAGCCTGCACCTCAAACGCAACCTGAACAGCCAGCCCCGCAAGCTCCTGCACCTGAAGTAAAGCCTCAGGACAATGAAACTGCGCCTGTGAAGCAGCCGGAGCCGGAAGCGCCACGACCTCAACCAGAGCTGCAGCCGCAGCCTGAACCGGAAGTCAAACAACCGGTTGATAATCCGGCTCCGGAACCAAAGGCTGAGATTATCGACGAACGCACAACGGAGCAGAAACAAGACGTTGCCAAAAATCCTGCCAGCACCGATGAAACCATTGTGCTGCCGGTAGAAAACGGCGCAGCTATTCTGGACAGCGACAAAGACGCCGATAATTCCGGCGGCAATCAATCGCGTGAAGAACGTCGTAAGCAGCGTGAACAACAGCGCATTGCTGACGAAAACAAAACCCCGCCACCGGTTACTGATGCCGCTGCGCAGGTTGAAATTCCTGATGCTGTAAAAGCCACGTTGCCGGAAAAAATTGAGGCCAACCTCAAAGAAGAAGGCACCCGCATTAAAGAAGCACCGGTTTTCGTCGTTCCGGATACGACGAATATTATCAATAACAACAACACCGTGATCAATAATACGGTCATCAACAATGTTACGAATGTAACTAATGTGACCAACGTTACGAATGTTAAAGTTGTTGAGCAGATTGATAACCGTATCATTCTGGAAACCGGCGATCGCTTCTTCGTCCGCGGTGATGACCGTCCGCGTCTGCGCCGTGATGCTGAACGCACTTATTATGATCAGCTACCGCATGGCCGTACCCGTGAAACCATTGTTCGTCCCGGTGGCTATGAGATCGTGACAATCTATGACCGTTACGGTGATATTGTGCAGCGCTCCCGCATTGACCGCGACGGCAATGAATATCTGATGATCTATGCACCGGATTATAATGATACGCCGCGCGCAGCGATCTTCGATGTCGGTTATGATCTGCCGCCGATGCGGCTGACCATTCCGGTGCGTGACTATATCATTGATGTGGCGACCGATCCTGAGCGTGACTTCTATAACTTCCTCAGCCTGCCACCGGTTGAACCGGTAGAGCGTATCTATACCATTGATGAAGTGCGTCATTCTGCCCGCCTGCGTGACAAGGTTCGCCGCATTGATCTCGATACGATCCATTTTGCCACCGGCAGTGCAGAAGTTTCACTCTCTCAGGCTAAAACCCTGCGTAAAGTTGCTGTCGCAATGCAGAAAGTATTAGCGAAAGATCCGGGGGAAACCTTCTTTATCGAGGGGCATACGGATGCCGTCGGCTCAGACAAGTCCAATCTTGTCCTGTCCGACCGCCGTGCAGAATCTGTGGCAAGTCTGCTGACAGAAGTTTACGACATCCCTGCGGAAAACCTCGTTACGCAAGGCTATGGCGAGCGGTTCCTGAAGATCAAAACACAAGTCGCAGAGCAGGAAAACCGCCGCGTGACCATCAGACGTGTGACGCCATTAGTTCGTCCTGTCGCCCGCAAATAAAAAACAGTCCGGTCAGGCTTTTAGCCTGACCGGTCTCTCCTTCAGCCTGCTTACAAAGGCATGACTGATGTCTGCTTTACGGTCTGGCTCGGAACGTCTGTTTTCAGGTTTTGCACGCCTTTAATCCGGCTGAGATATTCTGACTGAAAACGACGATAATCCTCAATATCCTCCGCAACAACGCGGATCATGGCATCGTAGTCGCCCAGCATAAAATAACATTCCAGCACTTGCGGTAATTTCAAAATTTCATCCGCAAATTTCTGCAATGTTTCTTCATCCTGCTTATCCAGCCGGATACGGGCAAAAAATGTCAGGCTTTTATTGATTTTAGCCGGGTTCAAAACCGCCACATAGCGGTCGATCACGCCTGCCTCCTCAAGCAGTTTTACCCGCCGCAAACAAGGCGAAGGCGAAAGCCCGACTTTCCGCGCCAAATCATTATTCGCAATGCGTCCGTCTTGCTGAAGCACCCGAAGAATCTTTTTATCAACCTCATCCAGCTTCATTGGCTTTAAATTCCATATTAATCAAAAAACTTGACAGATGATGCCAAACATCACCGAAACGATTTAATAATAGCAAGAAAATTGCGATCATAATGGTTTATTTTGCCAATCCTGATCAATTTTTATACCCAGAAAATCATGGACATTTCACAAGTTTATGCGCCGACTGAAAATACAACAGTGCAGCGCTCCGAGTTTTGGCGTGGCGCACAGGCAGGTTTTCCTGTTCTGCTCGGCATTATTCCCTATGCTTTAGTACTGGGCGCACAGGCAGCGCAAAAAGGACTGACGGTTCTTGAAGTGCCGCTTATGACCGGTCTCAATTTTGCCGGCGGCTCTGAATTTGCGGCCATCCAGCTCTGGACGTCACCGCCCCATATTCTGCTGATCGTCGCAATTACTTTTCTGGTCAACAGCCGTCATTTATTGATGGGCGCAGCGCTTGCACCATTCATTCGTCATTTGTCAAAACGCCGGGCATTAGCCGCTTTGTTTTTGATGTGCGATGAAAGCTGGGCTTTAAGTCTGGATGACGCTCGCCGCCGCAAGATGCAAGGTATCTCGAACGGTCTGAGCATGCCGTTTTATCTGGGCGTAGCAATCCCGTTTTACGGAGCTTGGGTCGCATTTACGGCACTTGGCGGTGCCTTTGGCCCGATGATGGGCGATCTGCGGATTTATGGTTTTGACATGGCATTTCCTGCCGTGTTTCTGGTGCTGCTTGCCGGTATGTGGAAAGGTTTTGCTGCCGCACGCCCATGGCTGATCAGTCTCGTGGTTGCCGCCACAATTTATCTCACAATACCCGGTGCGTGGTATGTTGCAGCCGGCGCCCTCTCCGGTCTGATCGCAGCCTATTTGCTGGCAGGTGATGAATGATTGACCCGATTGTAGCACTCACCATCGTTTTGATGGCTTCGGTCACCTATCTGACCCGTATTGGCGGCTATGTTTTGTTGCGTAACCGCACATTGAGCAAACGCGCAACAGCAGTCATGGAGGCCGCACCAGGTTGTGTTCTGATCTCGGTTATCGCGCCGGATTTTGTATCTGAGCGACCTGCAGATCTGATTGCACTGGCGATTACAATTCTGGCAGCCACGCGATTTTCGATGCTCCCGACTGTCATTATTGGCATTGTCTCAGCAGGTTTGTGCCGCTATCTGATCGGATAAGATCAATTATTTTAGTCCGGCTCTTAAGGAGCCGGACTAAAATTTTACTTAGATATTCGAATATTCCACAAAACGCGGATCAAAAGTCTGCGAGAATTTCAGATCACTATTGGCCAGATCAGGATCAAGTTTCTTCAGCATATCATACATGCTCTTGAAACCATCTTCCGCGATCATCCCCTTTTCTGAATACATCGCGCGGGACTTCTCAAAGCCGGTTTTATACAGCTCACGATCCCCAAACAAATATTCTTCCGGCACAACATCAGCCACTTCATCCGGTGTCGCATTGTGAATCCAGTTAAGTGCTTTGACAAAAGCATCAACAACACGTTGTGTGGTTACCGGATTGGCATCGATAAAGCTCTGCTGCATATAGACAATCGCTGCCGGATTGGTGCCGTCAAACAAGGCGCGTGTGCCTTCTTCCGTACGGGTATCGAGCAGGATTTTCACATCGCCATCAACTTCCAGCTTGGTAATAACCGGATCAAGATGAACCAGCGCAGCAATATCGCCCTTTTTGATCGCAGCAACAGCACTTGCACCACCGCCGACACCGATGATTGATGCATCATCAGCTGCAAGACCGTTTTTGATCATCGCATATTGCAGGAACAGTGATGTTGAAGAGCCGGGTGCAGTTACACCAATATTGCGGCCTTTAAGATCGGCAATGGTTTTGATTTCATCAGCAAGATCTGTACGAACAGCAATACAAATACCTGGGAAACGACCAAGCTCACAAATAGCTTTAATATCCTGACCGCGATGCTGCATACGCAGAGTATGCTCATAAGCGCCGGTCACCACATCAACAGAGCCGCCGATAAGTGCCTGCAAAGACTTAGCACCGCCGCCAAAGTCATTGATTGTGACGTTCAAGTCCAGTTCCTTAAAGAAACCAAGACGTTCAGCAATCGTCAACGGCAGATAATAGAACAATGGTTTACCGCCAACACCCAGCATCAGATCAGTTTTTTCCGGCTTTGCATCAGCATCCTGAGCATAGGCAGGGAGTTGTGCAGCAATGCTTGTCAACCCGAGAATGGCAGCACCCAGCATTAAATCGCGACGCGTCATCTTCATGAATATACTCCTTGCATTGATCTGTTAAACACCGTTCGGCCCGGCAATTTTAGGTTTCCAGACCAGTAATCGTGTCTCTGCAATCGACACAATCCAATCGATAAGCAACACGAAAGCTGTCAGCACAATCATGCCGGAAAATACACCGGTCACATCGAAAACGCCTTCAGCCTGATGAATGAGATAGCCAAGCCCTGCAGACGAACCGAGATATTCGCCGACAACCGCGCCGACAACCGCAAAACCGACAGCCGTATGCAGACTGGAAAACATCCATGATAAAGCAGAAGGCAAATAAACATTCCGCAACAACTGGCGTTCATTCATGCCCAACATACGTGCATTGGCAAGCACGGTCTGGTTCACCTCTTTCACACCCTGATAGACGTTGAAAAACACAATGAAAAAGACCAAAGACACACCCAGTGCTACTTTTGACCAGATACCGAGACCAAGCCACAACATGAAAATCGGTGCCAGTACCACACGTGGCAACGAATTGGCGGCTTTCACATAAGGGTCAAAAATCGCAGCAACCACCGGCTTGCGTGCGAACCAGAAACCGATCAGCACACCGCCGACAGAGCCGATGACAAAAGCCAGCATCGCTTCAAGCAATGTAATACCGAGATGGTACCAGATACTCCCCTCCGCAAACCATTTATAGATGCGGATAGCGACTTGTGTCGGTGTCGCGAAAAAGAATTTCGCATTCGCGGGATTGCCGAATAAATGTGTTTCAGTGAAAAGATACCAGACGAGAATAACGAATACGGCAACACTGAGCTGCGCCAAAAACAAAAGAGGCTTGTTCATTTGCGTACTCCGCTCGTCTGCTGATAGCCTTTCAGAACTTCTTCTTTCAAAGCTCCCCAAATTTCACGATGAATTTCATGGAACTGGTCATGCAAGCGGATTTCAGAAATCTCACGCGGGCGTTTCAGAGGAATTTGATACTCGGCCATAATATGCGCGCGTGGTCCCGCAGACATAATCACCACACGATCGGCAAGCGCAATTGCCTCTTCCAGATCATGCGTTACAAACATCACTGCTTTGCGGTCCTGAGACCAAAGCTCCAGCAAGAGATCGCCCATAATAACGCGGGTTTGCGCATCAAGCGGACCAAAAGGCTCATCCATCAGCAAATATTTAGGATTGCGGATCAGAACCTGCGCAAGACCAATACGTTTACGCTGTCCACCCGACAACATATGCGGATAACGATCACCAAAATTGGCAAGGCCAACACGTGCCAACCAGTCTTGTGCCAGTTCACGTGCCTGTTTCTTAGGCGTACCGGTAATTTCCAGCCCGATTGCAACATTCTCAAGCACCGTTTTCCACGGCATCAGAGCATCCTGCTGAAAAAGATAACCGGCCTGACGATTAAGGCCACTCAGACGTACCCCGCCGATTTCCACATGACCGTTTGCAGGTGTCAGCAAACCTGCCACAGCATTCAGCAATGTTGATTTACCGCAGCCTGTCGGACCGACAATTGCAACAAATTCATTCTCAGCAACCTTAAGATTGCTTTCCGCTACCGCATCATACCGGCCGCCATTAGCCAGATTGAAAGAGATAGCGACATCTTTAAGTTCAATAACTGTTTTAGAAGTATTTTCCGATTGAACAGCACTGGTCGGGGCATTCATTGTCTTGCTCCTTTACGGGACAGACAAGGCGCCATGCCAAAATGGTTCATATAGTTCATTCCTCCGGAGACATGCTCAGACGGCAGGGCAAACATTACAAATGTCTGCCGTTAATATCAGAATTTGTAACAGATCATGCCGTCTCTAACATCTTATCGCAAGAATACGCAATCAAAAGCGCTGTAAAATTCGCATTATATCCACAAATGAAACCCATACGAAAGATAATTACCTAAAGATCAAAATGAACGCTGAGCCCAGAGAATGATAACTACGCCCTTTTTTCCTATTATCGTCACATTCGGCGATGCGTGTAAAATAACGCACAGAGCAATATCTATGTAACGATCTGCCTCAACACCTTCCGGATATGTTGAGGCAAATATATTGCGTCAAATTTCAACTAATCATGTGCATTCAGAACTGCTGTAGCAATTGCAATGTCCTGAACTGCTAATCCTGTCAGCGTAGCGATCGTAATATCTGTACTAGTTTTCCGTCCGCAGTGCTTTCCGGTAACAACTTCTCCCAGCTCATAAACTTGATGAGCAGACAGTTCTGCATCATTGAATGCATGATGCAGTTCGCCACGATGGCGTGCCTGCTCACGACTGTCGGTGACCACAATATCAGCCTTATGAATAAGCGCTGCTTCCAACTCCTGCTTTTCCGGCGTATCCGCACCGATAGCCGTAATATGTGTACCAGCTTGTATCATATCCGTAGTTAAAATAGCTTCACGGCTTGCAGTCGACGACACGATCAGGCGTGCTTCTTGTGCCAATGCGGCTGGTGTATCCGCAATTGTGACCTGATAGCCTTTAGCCGTCATACGCTGCGCATAAAGCTGCGCCTGCTCACTACGTCGTCCCCACACGATTAAATTTTTGCAAGGCCGGACTTTCTGCAACAGTTCCACCTGCAATTCCGCCTGCATTCCTGTGCCGATAACGCCAATCACGCTGACAGTTTCCGGCGCCATATAATGCGCCGCGACAGCACCGGCCGCTGCCGTGCGTAAATCTGTCAACCGGCCACGGTCATTGAGGATTGCACAAAGCTCACCCGTCAGCTTACTGAAAACCAGCATCAGGCCGTCACTTGTGTTCAGACCTTTGGCCGGATTTTCAAAAAAACCGGAGGCGATTTTAATTACGTAAGTATCACCTTGTGTGAAATACCCGTATTTAATGTGGGTTTCTCCCGGAGGATTACTGAAGATCAACTCCCCCGGCAGCGGCACAACCGCCTCTCCCCGCGAGTATGCAGCAAAAGCTGCCCCGATCAACGGCACAATATCCAGTTTTTGAACACGGCTTTCAATCTCGGTTTGGTTTAAAATAACAGGCGATCCGGCTGACATTCAGTTTCCTTAAAAATAGCAAGCGCATGCGATGCGGGAGCACCGTCAAAACCGCTAAAAAGAGAGGGAAAAGCCGCGCGTGATAATCAAAACCGCGCAGCCAGTTTGTTATTGATGATCCACAGCAATAACCACGATTGTATCGTCCCGCCGGACAAGCCCCTGTCCGGCCACGCAGAATAGCAGACCATCTTTAGGCGCTTTTACCGGAGACGGCGCTCTGTCATTGCGATCCGTATGGTGAATATAGCCGATAATATCACCTGCCTGCAGATCAGTGCCAAGCGGCACAACCGGCTCGTATAATCCGGTATCATCGGCATGAATGTAATGGCCCGCATCAGGCACTGTCACGAGCCGCTGCGTGGGTTGTTTTACAACATTCCTGCCATTCACAGTCTGAATTTGGTTCAAATGCTGCAAGGTTGACAGGATACCATCATAGGTCAGTGTCATAGTCTCGACATTAATACAGGCACTGCCGCCAAGCTCGCTCGAGAGCATCAGCTTGCCGCTTTTTTCAACCACATCATCGAGCATAACATCCGCATGGGGTTCACGGATGAGCACCGTTAGTGGTGCGCCGAAAGCCAGTGCAGCATCAATAAATCTTTGATTTTCCGCCTCATCCTCCTGCGCATGAATAAATGTACAGGGCACAAAATTCAGCGTGCGTCCGCCGGAATGCAGATCAATCACATTATCACAGCGAGGCACCAGTTGCGTTGACACAAAATGTGCAAGCCGCTGCGTCACCGAGCCTCTGGCGTCCCCCGGAAATTCACGATTGAGATTTTTGTCATCAATCGGGGACAACCGCTGACCACTCATAACCGCCGGCAGATTAAGGGACGGAATAATCACAATCGTGCCCCTGATCTCCTCCGGCTTTAAATGATGCGCCAGTTTTGACAGAGCCACCTGCCCTTCATATTCATCACCGTGATTACCGCCCAGCAGCAAGGTCACCGGACCGGCACCATTTTTTAGCAGATAGACCGGAATGCGGATATTCTGCCAGGCACTGGTATTCACAGAGCTTGGCAGATGAATATAAGCACTCTGCCTGCCGTCTTTTGTCCAATCTATTTCAAGGCTGGCCATGGCTGTTTCCTTGTCGGTTCAGGCATTTTCTGCAGAATTAATGACGTTCAGAACCGTGGAGAATTCGAAGTTGCCGCCACAGAGCAAAACCACATTCACCTGACCTTTGCAGTCTTCCGCGACTTTCAGATAACCGGCAAGAGCGAGCCCTGCCGCACCTTCAACAAGGTGATGCTCTTTAATGGCAAGTTGCGCGAGAGCACTGGCAATTTCGTCTTCCGAACATGTCACCACTTCATCAACGACTTGAATGGCGAGGGGCAGTGTAATGCTGTCATCATCCATACCGCCTGCCACGCCGTCAGCGAGGGTCGGTAGATGTTCGGTTTCAACAACCCTGCCTTCCTGCATCGAAACAGCCAGCGTACAGGATGCTTCAGCGGCAACCCCATAGACCTTGGTTTGCGGGCTAAAGCTTTTCAAAACAGAACCGATGCCACTGATCAGGCCGCCACCGCCCATAGCGATAAACACATTGTCAATGCGCGGTGCCTGCTCCAGCAGTTCAAGCCCGATTGTTCCCTGTCCGGCGATAATCTGCTCATCATTATAAGGCGATACATAGGTCAGACCGCGTTTAACCGCAGCCTCCTGTGCATGAACTTCCGCCTGCCCTGAATCCTCGCCGGACAGCACAACTTCGATCCCATAGGAGCGGATTTTTGCTAATTTTGCTTTTGATACACCAACACCGAGATAGACGGTCATCGGACGGTTCAGCAATGCTGCGGCCTGTGCAGACGCAATACCGTGATTGCCTGACGAGGCGGTAATTACGCCCTGATCTTCAGGCAAAGCGGTGATCTTGCTCATTGCTCCCCTGAATTTAAAAGAGCCGGTTTTCTGTAAGTGCTCTGCTTTAAAATACAGATCTGAACCGGTTTCCGCACCGATTTCACGCGAGGCAATCAGAGGCGTAATTTCGATATAATCACCGATACGTTTTCTAGCCTGAACCGACCGTGCTGCGCTTTTCAGATATTCCGTCATTCTCGTTTCCATTTCCCAGATTAAATTTCATTCCACCTGTCACAAAGGAGAAATATCCGTGCCGTACCATTTCTCAGAAAGCTGCTTCACAGTCCCGTCCTTGATCGCAGCAGTAATCGCCGTATCAAAAAGCTGTTTTAAAGCATCGTCTCCCTTACGCATGGCAGCACCCACGCCCTCCCCGAAAACTCCACCCATCAGGACAGGCCCTGCAATTTTGTAGCCTGAAAAACCGGGCTTTTTCAATTCAGCTTCCAAAGCCGTCAGATCTGCAATTGTTGCATCAACACGGCCGGATTGCAGATCGAGATTGAGCTGTTCAACCGTCTTGTAATAAGTGATCGTCACATCATTCTTGAGATAGGCTTCAAGAAAAGCACCATTGGTTGATGCCAGCTGAACGCCAACAGTTTTATTTTTCAGCTCTTCTGCCAGCAGACGAACCGGCGCTTCTGATGCTTTTTCATCCGACAAATTATAGCGCTGTGTATCTTCTGCGAGCCGCCCGACAGCAGCTTCCGGCAGCATCGTCGCGTGATAAGTCGCAACGTAAGGCACCGAAAAATCCAGTACCTTTTTGCGCTCATCCGTAATGCTCATGGCTGCCATGATCACATCGTATTTTCCGGCATTCAGTGCAGGAATAATACCATCCCAATCCTGCGCCACGATCTCACACGTACGGTTCATGCGTTTGCATAGATCTTCGGCCAGATCAATTTCAAAGCCGGCAAGTTTCCCCGATGGTTCGGTGAAATTCCACGGTTTAAATGCGCCTTCAGTCGCAATTTTTAAAACCGCTTTGTCCTCCGCAAAGGACGCACTGCTGCAAGCTGTCAGCACGGATGCTGAAAGTGCGAAAAACAATAACTTTTTACGAATGAGCTGCATGAGACTGTTCCCGTTTTTATTGAACTGATCATGCATAAGCGTCTGAAAATGGTGCGTGGAGAAACCTGATCAGTTTCCCGCACGCCATTTTCAAATCCGGCTATGTATAATCATTTTTTATATGAGAACTACGTTTACAAAAGAAACAGAACCTGAATACTGTCTTTATTCCTATAAGGGTATAAGGAAAATTGAATGATTGATCTCGATCCAAAGTTGTTACGTGCCTTTGTGACGGTGGTTGAAGTCGGGACAATCAATGGTGCGGCACGCAGTCTCAATCGCACACAAGCTGCTGTCAGCATGCAGATTCAGCGGCTGGAAGAATTACTGGATATCAAGCTGTTTGAACGCTCTGCCCGCGGTCTGAAAATGACCGCAGCGGGCATGGTTTTACTGTCACAGGCACAGGAGATTTTGCGTATCAGTGATGATGTACTTGGCAGACTGTCGAGCCTGTCCGGTTCCGGCCGTGTGCGGCTTGGCGTTCTGGAAGATTTTGCATCTTCCGGCCTGATTGAGATTTTAAAAAAATTCCGTGATCAGCACAAAGATGTGCAGATTGATATTGTGGTTGAAAACAACCGCACATTAGGCGCGCGCTTTGAAGAAAAAAACATCGACCTTGCCATTTGTGATGTCAGTGTTCTTGACCGCAAGCCGGTGATCGAATGGACAGAACAACTTTACTGGACGGTGCGGGATGATATTTGTATTGCGCCGGACGGCACTTTGCCGATCATCATGTTTGATGAGTTATGCCCCTGGCGGGAGCGGGCAGTAGACGCGCTCAATAATATCAACTGGACCATGGTCTGTGAGGCGGGTGCACTGGCAGCAGTCAGCACGGCAATCCGTGTCGGCGTCGGTGTCGGACTGATGACCTACCACACTATTCCTCCGGATTGCCGTGTGCTGCGCCAGTTGTCCCAGCTTGCACCGTCATTTCCGGTTACATTGGGCCTGTTTTCGCAAAGTGACCCGCAGCGTCCTGTGCGCACGATAACGCAGATGATTGCAGAACATATTAATAGCAGCGTTACAAAAACGCTTATATGAATAATTTCACAGCTATGTGATCACGAAGAGGTATCGCTGTTGCGCGTTTCTGACAAAAGCGATGCCGTTTCCGGTTTCTTACTCGTCGAGGTCAACATTTTTAAAGCGATGTGAGCCCAGCGGTTCCATCACATAATTTTTGACCTTTTTCGACATCGGCAGCACAACGGTTGAATGGGCAATCGGCAGCCATGGTGCCTGCTCATCAATATATTCCTGCGCTTTTTCATAGATTTCTTTGCGCTTTGTAGCGTCAGAGGTAATACGCCCTTGCTGCAACAGGTCATCCACCGGCTTATAGCACCAGTTTGACATGTTGCTGGAACCGATTGCCGAGCAAACAAAAAAGAAACTCAGCATATTATCCGGATCGCCGTTATCACTGGTCGCCCCGAGGATCACTGCACCGTCACGCGCTTTGTCACGGCTTTTCTTCAGATATTCGCCCCATTCATAGGATACGATCTCAACCTTCACACCGACCTGTGCGAGATCGGCCTGCATCATCTCGGCAGTACGGCGGGCATTCGGCATATAAGGTCTGGCTACAGGCATCGCCCAGATCTTCATATTCAGATCTTTAACACCGGCCTCATCCAGCATTTTCTTTGCCAGTTCCGGATCATAAACCGGACCTTTAATCGCTCCGTTATAGCTCCACATTGTCGGCGGCACACCGGTCTGTGCAACCTGTCCGAAGCCCTGATAGATACTATCGACAATCGCCTGACGGTTGATCGCCATATTCAGCGCCTTACGCACTTTCACGTTGTCAAAAGGTGCAACAAGCGTGTTGTAGGACATATAAGCGACATTGAGCCCCGGTTGCTCCACAACTGTCAGCGACGGATCGGCTTTAAGCCCCTCCACATCTGCCGGAGCCGGATAAGGCGCGATCTGACATTCACCGGCTTTCAGACGCTGCATCCGCGTTGTGGAATCCACGGTAATCGCAAAAATCAGCGTATCAATTTTTGGCTTACCGCCCCAGTAGTCAGGATTCGCTGCGAAACGAATGACCGCATCCTGCTGATAGGCATTAAACACAAAAGGGCCTGTGCCGACAGGCTTATGATCAAGATCCAGCTGATTGCCGGATTTCTCCAGCTGAGCCGCATATTCTGCAGACAGAATAACACCGAAATTCAGCGCCAGTTTCGCCAGCAGCGAGGCATCCGGCTGGTTGAGCACAAATTTGACCGTGTGATCGTCGACTTTCACGATCTCTTTGACGATCTTGCCCATCTCCATCGCATCGAACATTTCCCAATTGCCCATGCCGGTATAATTATACCACGGACTGATTTTATCGATCTGACGGTTATAAGAGAACAACACATCATCGGCATTAAACTCACGCGACGGTGTAAAATAATCCGTCTTCTGGAACTGCACGCCTTCCCGCAATTTCAGCACATATTCCAGATTGTCATCCGAAATTGTCCAGCTCTCGGCCAGCCCCGGAACAATCTCTGTTGTGCCGGCTTTAAACTCAGTCAGACGATCATAGACCGTCTCGGATGAGGCATCCCATGTGCTGTTTGTCGAGTAAAGCGCAGCATCAAAACCTTCCGGCGAACCTTCGGAACAATAAACCAGTGTCTTAGCCTGTGCGGCAACCGTTCCGCCAACAATTGCAAGCGCACTGGAGAGCAATGTTGCACCCAGCAACGCTGCCCGAGATGAAAGTAAACGCATAATCTTCCTCCCCATTATGCACCCAATTTTAGATTTCGAGCCGTCCGGCTGATGTTTTCTGACCACGACCAGCGGACCAAACCGGATCCGGTGTCGTCCACAGTGCCTCACAGCGAATGAGTTTCGCAACTTCAGCAGCCTGCAAATTCAGAAACCGCTCGCCTTTTTCAGCTGTTGCACTACGCGGATCGCCCCATGTACCGGTCGTCGGCGCATGCTCCGAGAAGGAGTAAAAGCGCGTTGCTCCCTTTGGCAAATTTTCCAGCGGATGCTGCTGATTACCGAAAGCCTGCTCGAAACGGTCTGAGCGCACGGTTTGCGGCGTAATTGCCAGCATTACCGAAGCTTCACCCTCACAAGCGTGATGCGCACCGGTATCGACCTCAAAAATCTGCGCTGTTTCTTCCGGAGCCAGTTCCCAAGGCAGTGTTGATACAATCGGCATCGAGAATTCAACAGCCAGTTCACGCACTGCAACCGCCAGCGGATCAATATTTCCGCCATGACCGTTCACAATCAGAAGACGTGAAAAACCGAGCGCTTTAAGGGAGCGCACAATACATTGCAGGACTTTGCGTAGTGCTTCAAAATCCAGCGTAATCGTCCCGCCAAATGGCAAGTGATGCTCGCTCATTCCGAGCCACAAACCCGGCAATACCGCCACCGGCATTTCACCGGAAACCAGACGTGCCGCACGAATTGCCGCCTCAGAAGCACTTGCCGTATCCGTAATAACCGGCAGGTGCGGGCCATGCTGTTCCAGTGAACCGATCGGCAAAATTGCCAGCGCATTTTTACCTGCTGCAATCTCCCGCAAATCCGGTGCGGTCATGCGTGCCCATTCAACTTCTGCTACCATTTCTCTCTCCCGCTCATATAAAATAAAACCGGCACATGACGTGCCGGTTGATGATTAATCTGTTTTGTGCAGAAACCGCTCCGGTGCCAATGCTTCCGCAGTGACGCCAAGTTTCACCAACTCATCCGGCAATGGCTCATGCCTGATCAGCTTCGCGGTCATATCCGCCAAAGCCAGCGAGACCTGAAAACCGTAACCGCCTTGTCCAACCAGCCAGAAGAAACCGGATAAACGCGGATCAAAGCCAACCACCGGCGTACGATCCGGTGAAAATGTCCTGAGCCCTGCCCATGGCGTTGCAGGGCGACCGATGTGCAGTGTGGTGGCCTGCTCAATTCGGTCAACAGCGATCGCAACATCCAGATCTTCCGGATAGGCATCACAAGGCGGCGTATCAGTTTCATCGGCCAGTGAGCCGATCAGACGTCCGGCATCCGGCTTGAAATAAAACTGCTCATGCAGATCAACGACCAATGGCCATTCGCGTAAGGCCTCATCCTCTGCATCGAACATAAAAGCTGTACGGCGCTTCGGCTGCATACCGAGACCGGACAGCCCTGCCCGCTCGGCAATAACATCCGCCCATGCACCGGAGGCATTGATAACAATATCCGCCTCGTAAGTGCCGGTATTCGTCACCACCTTAAATCCGTTTTCGGTTTTACGGATTTCCAGTACTTCTTCGCCAAGGCGCACAGTTCCGCCTGCCGCTTTAAACTGAGCGGCGCGATCGCTGAGCATCTTGTTGGTATCAATATCCATGGCGTCAGCTTCATAGACACCGCCGCAGGTCTTGTCCTGCGGGATCACGGCAACCATTGCATGAACTTCTGCTGCAGTCAGGCGACGTACCGATGGCAACAATGCCTGCAATTCCTGCGCCAGTTCGTCAACCACAGCATCATCAGTCACACCACCGATATGCAACGCACCACGGCGGTGTTCAAAGAAACCGCCATTTTCCAATGCCGGACGACTGGCAACTGACAATCCGCGTACAACACGGTTACCGTAGGTTTCCGAAAACAGAGCGGCCGACCGGCCGCTCGCATGATAGCCAAGCTGTTTTTCGCACTCCAGCAACAGGACTGAAGACGATTGAGCCAAAACAGCAGCAGCGGAAAGGCCTGCAATGCCTCCGCCGATAACGATAATAGTTTTTGAATTTTCTCTCATACGGAATTGCTATGTCAGTTTTCTGACTTAGTCAATATTTAGCATATAATAAAAATCTTGCTCCGTTTTCTCACCCAGAATAAGATAGCGACAGGAATTAAAGCGGAGTAAAAATGTCCGGACAGCCCAACCTTGCCAATTGCCTGCGCAAACTGCGCAAGAACCACCAATGGACGCTGCAACAAGTCAGCGATCGCACCGGCGTTGCGGTTTCCACGCTGTCCAAAGTTGAGAATGATCAGCTGTCTCTGAGTTATGACAAACTGCTACAAATCTGCCATGGCTTAGGCATTCATGTCACCGAGCTTTTAAGTTGCGATAATGATCCTGCCACAAATCGTGCACGGCGTTCTGTTAGCTCGGCCATGTCAACATTGCGCCAGCTAACGCAAAATTATGATTATCATTATCTCGCAACCGATCTCATTCGCAAAAGAATGGTGCCGATCCATGCTTTTGCCCGTGCCCGCTCGCTGGAAGAGTTTGGCCCCCTGACCAGACATGCCGGTGAGGAGTTTCTGATCGTGCTAAAGGGTGAAATTGAACTGCATACCGATCAATATAAGCCGGTACGGCTGAAAACCGGTGAGAGTGTCTATATCGATTCAACCATGGGACATGCCTACTTATCAGTGAGCGAACAGGATGCAGAAATTCTATGCGTTTGTTCCGGTAGTGAGCCGGACATGGAAAACACCCTGCTCGGTATCAGCTCTCTGCAGATTGTAGACGAGTAAACTGCACAATTTGCATATTCACCTCCAACTTATGTCCTGAGCAACACGGGGACAGGCCCCGTGTTGTGTTTTGAAAACTCAGGCCTGACTCTTTTGCAAATCCAGCCATTCGTCTTTGCCGATGCGACTGATGTGCTCAACGCGATAGTCATTCATAAATTGATTGAACTGCTTTTCTTCCGTATGGTGGTGTTTGAAACCGCATTTTGCCTGCGCTTTAAAAGACTGCTCATTCTCGGCGAAATAACCGCACCAAAGAGCAGCCATGTTCAGCTCTTCAAAAGCATGGCGCATCAGTTCTTTCACCGCTTCCGGAATGAAACCCTGCCCCCAGAACGGCACGCCGATCCAATAGGCGACTTCTGCTTCATTATCCGCAATGTCAAAATTACTGTCTTTGCCAATCAACAAACCGGCCATGCCGATAGCAATATTATCTTCTTTCAACGCAACAGCGTAAATTGCCGGATGTGAAAACACAGTACGGATAATTTCCAGGCTTTCTTCTTCACTCTGATGCACCGGCCAGCCTGCGATCGGCCCGACACGGTCGTCACTGGCATATTGATAAAGACTTGCTGCATCACTCTCCAGCCATGGCCGCATGATGAGACGTTCTGTTTTAAGCATTGTTTTTCTCGCTTGTTATCCTGAATAATGTTGCGTTGTTTTAAAAACAGGACAGAGAGATTGACAACGGCAGGAATTAAGCAAATTAGGTAATAATGAAAACTAAACAGTAGATTTTAACATATTTTATATGGATCAATGGATAAAACAGAAACAAATAGCACACTCAGCCTGACCAGTGGCGATGAGTTTCAGATGGGGGAAAGCCCGCTCGCAGAGGCAGATAATCAGCTCTTATCGCTGAGTTATCTTGTGCTACTTATCTGCCAGACGGGGTCTGCGGAATTTGATGTTAATTTCCGGCGCTATCAGATGCAGAAAGATGATTTTCTGGTTCTCTACGATGACTCCATCGCTATGGTGAGAAACAGATCAGCAGATTTTTCATGTTCTTACTACCTGATCGACCGTTCTATGGCCGCAGATATTGCATATGGCTTACCAAATGAGTTGTTTTTGTTTTTAAGCCGCCATCCGTTTTTCACTGCTGATAGCAATACAATCAGTTTTCTGCCGCTATGGGAGCAGATGACCGCGCACCTTCAGGAACAAATGCTGCAATATCAGAGAACCATTCTGGTCAATCAGTTTCAAAATCTGTTTCTGTGGCTTTCCCACAAAACAGCCGGTTTCGATATCGCAGAGAAAAACGACTATAGCAGACAGGAAGCACTCTGCTGGAAATTCTGGGAGCTGATATTTTTGCATTGCAGACAGCAGCGCGACGTTGCGTTTTATGCCGGCCTGCTCAATGTGACACCCTATTATCTCTCACAATTGACCAGACGTTTTTTCAACGATGCGCCAAAGACTCTGATCGACCGCCAAGTCATTCTGGAAATCAAAAAACAGCTATTGCAGCCCAAAAGATCAATGCAGCAAATTGCCGATGATCTGCAATTTACCGATGCATCCTATCTGAGCAAATATTTCAAACGTCATACCGGTATTGGGCTCACAGATTATAGAAAAATTATATCATGAAGGCGCCCGTTCCCGATGTTTTAACTCACAGCAAGTTTGAGCCATAATGTCTGTAACACCTGCCATACCTGCCGAGATTGACGCAGCTTTCGCCCGCCTGAATGCAGAGGCAAGATCACGCTTAATCGAAATTCGCAAATTAATTTACGAAGTTGCCAGTACAACACCGGCCATTGGCCCGTTGACAGAAACACTCAAATGGGGCGAACCGGCCTATCTCACCACAGCCAGCAAAAGTGGCACAACAATTCGTCTCGGCGTGGCAAAATCTGCACCGGATGATTGTGCAGTATTTTTCAACTGTAAAACATCACTCGTTCAACAATTCAGAGAACAGTTTGCCGGTCATTTTCTCTTTGAGGGCAACCGTGCTTTAATCATTTCCGGTCAGTCAGATCTGCCGGTGACGGAGCTATCATTCTGCATCCATGCCGCGCTCACTTATCATAAGCCCGTCAAACCGGCAGTGCATGAATAATCCATGCCTGTCCTTTGGCAAAACTCTTATCCCGATCGGTATCATCACTGTCTAATTGCGCAGATCAATGCGGATATTTGCATGATACCTCTTAAATGGTCTGAAGATTTGCGCTGAATTGGCAGGATACATCCCAGCCAATCTTGATAAATATCCCAGAATATAACTGTATCGTAAGAACAAAAAGCGAGCTTTGAATAGCCTGTATTTTCGTTCAGCAATCAAAATGTAACCGAGGATTACAAATTGAAAATCATCGCAGGTTCCGCTCTTACAACCCTTGCTGTGCTGTTTTCAGGGACAGTTGCTTTTGCCGCGCCGACCTATCTGTCGTGTGAATTTGCAGGCTCACAAGTGTTCAACTTTGCACTCGATGAAGCCAAAGGTACTTTTGGTGTTTATGTACCGGCCTCAGGAAGCGAACGATCCGCTGAAGGTACATTTGCTGATGGCAAAGCCAGCCTGAATGAAGGCTCGGTTGCATGGGAAATTGATCTCGCGAAGAACACCATCATCCGTGACAAACGTATGGTCGGTGAAAAAGATAACGGTACATGCAAATCAATTACGGCTCAAGAAAGCGGTTTTGAAGAGTAATTTCTGAGTTGAACTTTGTCACTGCAACGCGCAAAACCAGCATTGTTAATCTTGCTCTTATTTTGAGAACATAAATGAATACCCAACTGAATCTTTACCAGAAAAAGCATAAGCTGATATTGGGCGGCCTTGGCGTTGCAGCGCTTCTTGTCGGTGTGATTGTGATGCTTATCAATGGCCCTGATCCGGAGAGCATCATTAGACCGCTGCGAAATCCGGTGATCTTTTATGCGCTCATGTTCATAGGTCTTGGGCTGACACTTTACCTTTTACAGTTCGTGATCAAAAGCTTACGCAATCCGAAACCACGCGTTATTTTATCCGCAACCGGTGTTACCGTCGATGGTTTCTCCGGAAAATTTAGCGCGCCATGGGAAGAGCTCACAGGTTACAGTGTTAATAGCTCATCTTTGTTTGTACTGCATATCAAAGATACACAGACCTATCTTGATAAGATACCTCAGGGGCGAACAAAGCAAAATGCAAAAGCCCTAATAGACAATTTCCGCAGTCCGTTCCTGATCGAAACCAGTATGCTTGATGCAGAAGCGAATACGATTAAGACTTTTCTTGAAAAACATATTCGCGAAATAAAGTCTTAAGCAGCAAAACTATGCAGTTTCCACATCCAGTCCTGCGGCTTTCCATGACGGAAAACCGTCCTGTAAAAAGCGGGCCTGGATTCCTTTAGCCTGTAAAATTGCGACTGCATTCGGTGAAAGCACGCATTTTGAACCACGGCAATAGGCAACAACTTCCTGATCACGTGCAAGCTCGGAAAGGCGCTGCTCCAGCTCTGTGAAAGGAATATTAATCGCCCCCGGCAAATGCCCTGACGCAAATTCATCTTCCGGTCGCACGTCCAGAATAGTCACACTGCTTTCACGCAGCCTCTCCAGCAACTCCTCACGCGATACTGCTTCCAACCGTTCCCGTTGATGAAAACTATCCGAGACAAGTGAGCGGATTTCAGCCTGATTAAACTCAGCCAGTCGCGTCAGAGCCGTAAGTAACTCAATAATCGGCCCGTTTCCAAGGCGATAGAAGATATTTTTACCTTCGCGCCGCGTCTGCACAAAATTTGCACGCTTCAAATTCTGCAAATGTTGCGAAGCATTGGCGATCGTCAGCCCTGACAATTCCGCGAGACGCTCAACGGAACGCTCGCCCTGCGCTATGTGTTGTAGCAGCATGAGACGCTGCGCGCTGCCTACAGCACGCGCGAGTTCGGCAATATCTGCGAAAAACTGGTTTTGTATTTCATCCTGAATCATAGATTTTCTATAGCATGCGCTTATTGATCAATCAATTAATTGAATGTATGATTAAAATATTCAAGTTTACTGCAGATCATTCATCTGCACCCCGCTTCTCATGAGGTAAAATGTGTCACAGGAAATAGAATTTTTAACCAGAGCCGTCACAATCGGCATTGGCGCAACCATCATTATGGACGTATGGGCAATCCTGTTAAAACGCCTTTTTTCTGTCCCGACGCTGGATTACAGGCTTGTCGGCCGCTGGGTTTTATATATGCCGCAAGGCAAATTCCGACATAATAATATTTTGAGAACCACTTCCGTTTCCGGAGAACGCGCACTCGGCTGGTTTACTCATTATGTGATCGGCATTGTGTTTGCGGCTCTGCTGTTGTTGCTTGCAGGGATGCAGTGGACACAAAACCCAACTATTCTTCCCGCATTGGCTGTCGGTGTCATCAGCGTTGCCGCACCATTTTTTATCATGCAACCCTGCTTTGGATTTGGTGTTGCGGCATCCAAAACACCGGCACCTACCACAGCAAGATTACGTAGTCTGATGACACATACTGTTTTAGGCGTAGGATTTTATCTGTCAGCTCTGCTGATCGCCCCTTTCTGGTAACGACTATTATTTAATAACAATCATAAAAACGGGCGGTTAGAACCGCCCGTTTTGCACTTCAGTGCGATCCGGTTCGCTCAAGCAAAAACATCAGCAAGATTGCCACCAGCAGATAAATTCCTGTGCCTGCGGCAAAAGCCAGTGCATAACCCTCCACAATGTCTGCCCGTAGTCCTGCCACAGACATAAAGATTGCCAGCCCGATTGTCGGCCCCAGTTCCATTGCCGTATTCATCACCCCGCCGGTCAGTCCGGCCTGATGTTCAGGCACATTGCTCGTCGACATCACTGCAGAACCGGAAAAGACAAACGCAATCCCCACGGATACAAGGATCTGCCCCGGCACCATGCCCAGCAAATAGCCGGTTTCGCAATGCAGCCAGGAATAGAGAAACAATCCCGCAGCAGCGATCAGAAAGCCTGCAATTGTTACTTTTCTGGCGCCCAAACGATAAACCAAGGGTGACGTAAAGTGATTAGCTACCAGCAAAGCGATGATCAGCGGCAAAAAAGACAAAGCTGTTGTCAAAGCGGACCATCCACGAACCTGCTGCAAATACAATGACGGCAGCAGCTCAATCAGCATCGAACCCGCCGCTGCCAGCAACATACCGATCAATCCCACCGCGCGATTGGCACCCAGCAAAAAACGCGGCGGTAAGAGTGGTGATTTCATCCGCTGTTCCAACAACAAGAAAACAATCAACAGCAGCAAGCCTGCCAGCAACGGTATCCAGACATGAGGTGATGCCCATGGTTGACCACCACTGCGGATCAAACCATAACTTGTCAGCACAATTGCGGCTGTCGCCAGCAATGCACCAAGCGGATCAAGTTGCAGTTTTGTATCATTATTGCGCGGGCGGCTTGGCGGTAATAAACGTCTGTTCAGTAGCAGACCCGTCAGTGCAACACCGACCGGCACAACAAACATCCAGCGCCATGAAATCCATGCAGTTACGATGCCGGACAGCACAAAGCCCAAAGTTGCTCCGAGAACCGACACGCCGCCCCAAATTGCCATTGCCTTACCGAAACGGATCGGATCCGGATAGATATTGCGCAAAATTGCCATTGCCGCCGGTGCGGTTACGGCACCACCAATACCCTGTATAAAGCGCATTGCCGCCAGCACATCATAGGACGGAGCAAAAGCTGCCGCCACCGATGACAGACCAAACAGGCTAAGCCCGATCAGGAACATCGGCCGCTCCGGAAAACGGTCGGCCAGACGCCCGCCGAACAATAACAATCCGCTAAAAGGTAAGCCATAAGCAACCTGCAGAAACAGCATTTGCGCGCTGTCTAAATTGAAGCCCGCTGCAATTTTTGGCAGCGGGATCATGATCAGCGCGATGGTAAAAATCAAAGTCGCTTGTACAAAAGCCAGCAGAACAAACCCTGCACGCTGTTTACTTTCGGATATTGAATGCGCTTGCATCATCTGAGGAGAAATATTCATCAAAGTTCTGTTTCATTTTCGGGTTGCAGGCAAAAAGGAATAAACAACACCTCCACAGTGTCGTCAGACGCCATGTCCTGCGGTTGTTATAAAATCGTGGTAGGAAGGCTGATGACGTAGCTTTATCCGGCAGCAGCAGCGGTTGCATATTCCTTCAAAATCGCCTCATAAGCACTCTTCGGTGCCAAACCGACAATCTGATCAACCATATTTCCGGCCTGAAAAATTACCACCGCCGGAATACTGGTAATGCCGCATGCTGAAGCAATCTCCGGATTGGCATCAATATCCACCTCGGCAAATTGCGCAATATTTGCGAGCTCTCCGGCCAGTTCCTCATAGAGCGGTTTCATCGCTCGGCAAGGACCACACCACTCTGCCCAGAACCGCACTGCATAGAGAGCAGAATTATTGAGAACTTCATCGGTAAAACGGTTTTGTGTCAGGGCTTTCACAGCCATTGTTCGTCTCCGTTAACGGATGCGCGGCTGATAGGCCGCAAAAATAAAAACGCGTTCTGAAAGCACTTCAGCTACATTCATAAAGATGTCCGTCACCGGCGCATTGCTCCTGTCGCTCTGCAATGGCGGCACGTCGGTTTTG
Source organism: Bacillus subtilis (assembly GCA_021733665.1). Lineage (GTDB taxonomy): Bacteria > Pseudomonadota > Alphaproteobacteria > Rhizobiales > Rhizobiaceae > Pseudochrobactrum. The sequence continues at coordinate 212,832 of JAHREI010000005.1, read as the reverse complement.
CTGAAACTTCCGGAGAGAGGCAGCATGGTTTTTCTGCATGGTGGTATCAGCCGGATTTTCCATGCGTACCTGTCCGATAATTTTGCCATTGCGGATCATCGTCAGAGAATGAGGCAGCAGACATGACCAGAAATCATCATCCGTCATCTGCTGGCTGGCGACCAAGCAGATATCCCGCTGTTCCGCATCATCCTCTGCCATCAGGATATCGAGCTGCGTATGGCTATGGACAAAGAGATAGTCCCCATTGCTCAGCATATAATTGAAATGACCGGAAGCTGAGATCCGCGACGTTTCCCGTGCCAGCCGGTGCAACATTTTCTGCGGATCAGGAATTTCACCATTCTCACCAAGATAATCTCTTGCAGTATCCAGCAGCAGACAGAAGGCACGTTCTGCGGCACTGGTACCAATCGGACGGAAACCAATCACCTCGAGCTGATCCAGGTTAGGCAGATCGCTGTCATGGGTAAATGTCCAGACCCTTCCGCCCAGTTCCCGCGTGAAAGGCGCAATATCCGCATAAGCCGGAACAGCTTGCCCTTCGGATAAGATGGTTTGTGCGAGTAACCCGTGCCCCTCATGGTCATGCGCAAAACCGTGATAGGCAGCTTTTTGTGCTGTAACATCATCTTTAAAAAGACGTGCGGTCTTCTGCTGATGAAGGCTGATCCCCCAGGCTTTTTCAACCAAATCACCTTCTGAGCGGTATGGCAGCAACAGCGGCAATATCTCACTGACACGCACAGCACCTGCAGCATTTATGCCAAGCAGGATATTCATATCAATCACCTCGTCAAGCCACGAAGCCCGAATTCACGATCAGTTTATATGGTGAGAACCATTCCCGCGCCTGAGATATATGCAATAAAAAGCACTGCTCTGACCAATGAAGCCAGAACAGTGCCATAATGCTTTAAAAGGCATCAATTACAGGGTTTAAGAAGCTGCCAACTGGTCAATAAGAGCAGCGTATTTGCTCTTTTCTCTCAGCCCCACAACCTGCTCGACCGGCTTGCCGTCTTTAAACAGGATCACTGTCGGCACACCACGAATACCGAAAGCCGCAGCAATCTCCGGCGATCTGTCAATGTCGACCTCGCCAAAGCTGGCTTTAGCTGAAGGCTCCTCAGCCATGGCTTTATACATCGGCTCCATTGCACGGCATGGCCCGCACCACTCCGCCCAGAAGCGTACAGCATAGACACCGCTATGTTTCAGAACCTGTGTTTCAAAATTATTGTTGTTCAGAGATACGACTTTCATTTTATGACTCCGCTAAAGATTGAAAGGAAATTATGCGGCCTGTGACAGGCCAATTTTTGTGAGATATCGCTCGGCATCCAGTGCAGCCATGCATCCCATACCGGCCGCTGTGACTGCCTGCCGGTAGACATCATCGGCTACGTCGCCGGCAGCGAATACACCCGGCACAATAGTTCTGGAGCTGTTAGCTTCAGTCATCAGATAGCCACCGGATTTCAGAGGTAACTGACCGGCAAAAAGCTCTGTCGCAGGCGCATGGCCGATCGACATAAAAACACCATCTGCATCAATATACCCGGTTTTTTGTGTCGTGATATCTTGCAGCACAACACCCGTCGCCTGACGCGGCCTATCTGTACCCGATATCTCAGTAACAACTGTGTTGAACCGCAGTTCAATTTTAGGATGGCTCAGCAACCTCTGCTGTAAGATCTGCTCGGCACGCAAATGATCGCGCCGATGTACCAAAATCACCCGTTCGGCAAAATTGGTCAGTTAAAGCGCTTCTTCGACAGCGGTATTACCACCACCCACAACGACCACTGTTTTGCCCCGAAAAAACGGACCATCACAGGTCGCACAGGCAGAAACACCGAAGCCTTTATAAAATTCTTCAGAAGGCATACCCAGCCATTTGGCTTTGGCACCGGTGGCGACAATTAATGCATTACAGCTATAAATCTTGCCGCTTTCACCATGCAGGCGATGGATATCCACCCCCAGCTCAACCGAGGTAATCATATCATATGCAATACGCGTTCCCATATGAACGGCCTGCTCCTGCATCTGTTCAACGAGCCACGGGCCCTGAACAGGCATTGCAAAACCCGGATAATTTTCGACATCTGTGGTAATGGTCAGCTGGCCGCCCGGCTGTATTCCTGTGATCAGTAAAGGCTCAAGCATGGCACGCGCAGCATAGATCGCGGCCGTATAACCAGCAGGGCCTGCCCCCAGAACAATCACACGGGCAAGTTCATTATCAGACATTTTTATCTCACTCCTGATAGTCGCGGAACGCAATCAGACTTCACTTTCAGGCAGCGCTTTCGCAATGTTTACGATAACAAAACGCTCTGAAATGACCGGACAGGATAATGCTCTGCCACCGCTGATCTTCGTTTCACGGAAAGGATGCGTGTTCTCCAAAAACTCGCCATCTTCCTCGAACATGTCTTCCAGACCGGGAGGTGCCAGCAGGATCAGCATACGTGCTGTTTTTTGTGTTTCATTACGAAAACCGCGCACCGTATTGACGGAGCAGTTAAGAAAACCATGTCGCCTTCTAGAATGAAAAAGGCTTCTTCCTCGCGTTCATGCAGATGCAGTGGTGCGCCCTGTCCCGGTTCGACCAGTGTTTCTAACAGTGCATAGCGGCCATTCGTTTCTGCATCGCTGGCGAGAATACGGTAAATATTACCTGCCGAGGCTAAACGTTTTCCGTCATTGGCCCCTCTGACCGTGATACCGGCTTTATATTCATTCATAAGAAATTTCCTGATTATCTGAATTGAGCAATTCATAAACCTGACTCTCATACTCAGTCAATCATTCAATAAATAAATTGATTGTTACTTTGTGATAGTCGTATATCGGCCTGAGCATGACCCCTTACGCATGGATCAGTTTAAGGTGAAATTATCCTCTGATTTTAAAGAGTTAGAGCGTCAACCAGATATAATATTGCCGGTCTCAAATCTCATGTCCCTGATAGGAACGAGGTTTATCGTTACTGATTAACGAACGATTCCCGTGGCTTACTATGGCTGCGCTGCAGAGAAAAAACACATGCCAGAACTATCGCCGCAGACTTCCACATATAACAGCGCAGTTATCCCACCATATTTTATGTACAATTCATTTTTGTATACAATTTTGTAAATATTATTATTGACAATAATATAGGCCATCCATAACACTAAAGCTCTGAACAGGACTACCGGCTGAACATCGGTCGTCATCATAGGGAGAGAATACGTCGTAGCCATGAGGAGGTAACCGACGTTTCATTAATTTTAAAAGCTGTGAACATCACAATGTGTTGCGTGTAAGTCTGGAGAGCCGGCTAGCCCTCCGTTCGTGTTGAAGCAGCTCATCATTTTGAATTCATTTAAAACCTTCTGCATTGCTCTGACGGGGTGAAACCCCGTGACCGGAGAGCTGTGAGATATTGTATTTAAACAGGCTGATCTGCTCCTGAAACTGCAGAATGGGAGAACGAGTATGCCTGCTGATTTCCTGCTTTCAAAAATACGTCCTCAGGGAGGGGCGCTGAAAGACGTGCTGATCAAAAACGGCAAGATCGTCTCGGTTACCGATCACAACAGCACGACCAATCACGAAGATCTTGAGATCGTTGACGGCTGCGGGCAACTGATGCTGCCTTCTCTCATTGATGCCCATACGCATCTCGATAAAACCCTGTTGGGTATGCCGTGGTATCGTAATGATGTCGGCACAGAGCTCATCGAACTGATTGAAAATGAAAGGGCAATGAAGAGGGAACTCGGCATTGATCCTCAGCGTCAGTCAGCTAGGCAAATTGAACAAGCCATCAGCTACGGCACCACATATATCCGCACCCATGTAGATATTGATACAGAATATGGCCTGAGCGGTCTCGAAGGCGTGGTAGCTTCACGCGAGAAATATCGTGATCTGATCGATATCCAGATCGTAGCCTTTCCACAAAGCGGCATGCTGATCCGCCCCGGCACAGTAGAACTTATGGAAGCTGCAATGCAGAACGGCGCTGATATCGTCGGCGGGCTGGATCCTTCCGAGGTTGACCGCGATGCGAAAGGGCATCTCGACACTGTATTTTCCATGGCACAGCGCTATGGCAAGCCGGTTGATATCCACCTGCATGAGCCGGACTCCCTCGGTGCATATGCAATGGAAATGATCATTGAACGGACCAATGCTTTAGGCATGGCCGGACAGGTCACAATCAGTCATGGCTTCTGCCTTGGTATGTTGGCGGATAAACCTTTAGCCGCTTTAGGTGCAAAACTGGCCAAAGCCGGTATTCATCTGATGGTCAAAGGCGGCGCATCCAGCGCTGCTCCGCCGGTCTTTGATCTCACAGCCATGGGTGTCAATATCTGTTCCGGCAGTGATGGCATCCGCGATACCTGGTCACCTTTCGGCAATGCAGACATGCTTGAAAGAGCTGCCATTGTATCCCAGAGAAACGATTTCAGAAGCGATGAAAATATCGAACTCGCACTCAAGCTTGCTACCTATGGCGGCGCGCGAATGATGAATATTGCGGATTACGGCATTCAGGAAGGCTGTGATGCCAGTTTCATATTACTCAATGCCGAAACACCCGCCGATGCTGTTGCATCACGCCCCGTTCGCAGCGCCGTTTACAGGAAAGGCGCTCTGATTGCGAAGGAAGGCAAACTGATTACTCCCAGATAAATAAAGACCAACATTAGGCATAAGGAGGAGATTGCCAGATGTTCAATAATTACGGGAAAAAAGCCGTGCTGGCTTTTGGTGTTCTGGTCGGAGCACTGACAGCAACCGCACATAGTCAGAGTGAAAAAGCAATCAAAATTGCCACTGAGGGCGCTTACGCCCCCTGGAACTTTACGGAAGCCGGCGGCAAGCTCGCCGGTTTTGAAATCGACCTTCTTGAGAATTTGTGTCCGCGTATGAAAGTGAAATGTGAATTAATTGTGCAGGATTGGGATGGCTTGATACCGGCTCTGAATGCCGGAAAATTCGACGCCATTGTCTCAGGCATGCTGACGACTAAAGAGCGGGAAAAAGTCATTTCTTTTTCGAGAAATTACGCAACCGGTTCGGCTGCATTTCTGGTGCGCAAAGACTCTCCTTTAGCAGAGATGGCCTTCGGCAAGAAATATGATCTCGAAAAAGAGCCGGAACAAGCCCGTGCAGCCGCAGATGAAATGCGCAAAGCGATGAAAAACAGTGTCATCGGCGGTCAGGGGGCAACAACTGCGGCACAGATCATGAAAGATATGTTCCCGGATATTGAATACAAGGAATATAAAAGCACAGAACAGCATGATCTTGATCTCGCTGCCGGACGCATTGATGCCATTATGGCCTCCCCCGTCACGCTGGATCAGGCATTGGCGCACATCGGTGCAGATCAGGTGATGTTTGCCGGTGCTGAATTTACCGGCGGCCCTTTAGGCGGTGGTCAATCTGTTGGCCTGCGTAAAGAAGACACCGAGCTGAAAGCACTGTTTGACGAGGCAATCAATGCCGCAATCGCTGACGGCAGCCTCTCCAAACTCGCGATCAAATGGTTCAAGCGCGACATCACACCCAGTCAGTAAATAACCTACTGAAATAAAAAGACATTATCAAAGGCAAAGTAAAAAATACCTCTTTGCCTTTGATATTCCCTGAACAAAATTTGGATAAAGAAGCATGAATAAATCTGTTCCGTCTGCCCCGCTATCCGGTCCGGTACTCTTATCATCACGCTGGGTTATCGGTCATCAAGACGGCAAACATGCAATCTTTGAAAACGGCTGTGTTGTCTATGAAAACGACACTGTCATCTTTGTCGGGCATGATTATCAGGGTGATGTTGCCCATCGTTTCGACTATGGAACGGCGATTATCTCGCCGGGTTTTATCGACCTTGATGCACTGTCGGATATCGACACAACAATCTTGTCTTTTGACAATCAGCCTTCGTGGAAAAAAGGGCGCGTCTGGCCAAAAAGCTATATGGAACGCGGCCCTTATGAAATGTATTCCGCAGAAGAACTGGCTTTCCAAAAGCGTTATTCTTTCGCTCAGCTGATCCGTAACGGCATCACCACAGCGATGCCTATTGCCTCCCTGTTCTATCGGGAATGGGGTGAAACCAATGATGAATTCTCCAGCGCTGCTACCAGCGCCGAAGAGTTAGGGCTGCGTGTCTATCTTGGACCTGCCTACAGAACGGGTAATACATTTGTTCAGGACGACGGCAGTATTGAATTCTACTTTGATGAGACACGTGGGCTAAAGAATTTTCAGGACGCGCTCGCATTTGCTGAACAAATGGAAAGCCGCTCATCTTCCTTGGTAAAAGCAATGCTGGCGCCGGACCGGATTGAGACCTGCACGCCTGAGCTTCTCAAGCGGACAGTGCAGGCCTCACAGGATCTTGACATCCCGTTCCGTCTGCATTGCTGCCAATCCGATACAGAGTTTAACCGGATTGTTGATGCCTATGGTCTTAGTCCGCTTGAATGGCTGAACTCGCTGGGTCTGTTGTCTGACCGCTCATTGCTACCACATGGCGAATATGTTTGCGGCTCCCGCAATGTCAGCCGCAAAGGCAATGATCTGGCGATTATGCGTGATACCGGCGCAACATTTGTGCATTGCCCTGTTGTTTCCGCGCGGCATGGCAGCTTCATGGATAGTTTCAGCAAATTCCGTCATGCGGGTGTCCGGATTGCTCTGGGAACAGATACGTGGCCACCGGATTTTATCCAGAACATGCAGGTCGGCATCATGATGTCGCGTGTCAAAGACGACTCCATACAGAGTGTCCGTTCAGAACATTACTTTGATGCTGCAACCATCGGCGGTGCAGATGCATTAAGGCGCCCTGATCTGGGAAGGCTCCAGACCGGCTCCAAAGCCGATATCATCGTCATCAATATGGATAATGACCGGATCGGTCATGTGATCGACCCGATCCAGACCCTGATGATGGCCGGTTCCAACCGCGATATTTCAACCGTCATTATTAATGGCCGCTTTGTCATGGCTGATGGCGTTATTCCTGATTTTGACTTCGCCGCTGCCCGCGAACAGGCACAGCAGCAATTCGATCGCCTTGTTTCCCTCTATCCGGACCGGACTTTCGGTCATCCTCCCGTGAGCGAAATTTTCTCATCAAGTTACCCGTCTTTTGACGGTCAGAAAAAGGATTCCTAATATGAAAAGCAAGCTGAGACTCGCACTGGTTTCGCTCGGTTTATTCGGTTGTGTCAGCACAGCTGTCGCTTCAGAATTCCGCGTTGCGACTGACGGTGCCTATGCACCTTTCACCTTCACGCGGGCTGACGGCACTCTGGACGGATTTGAAGTCGACGTTGCCAAAGAACTCTGCAAACGTCTGAATTATACCTGCACCATCAGTGCGCAGGAGTGGGATGGCATGATCCCTGCCCTGCAAGCCGGTAAATATGATGCGATTATCGCCGGTATGTCCATCACACCAAAGCGCGAAGAAGCCGTTGATTTCTCCATTCCTTATCAGAATATTCTGACCGGTTTCGCAACACTCAAAGGCAGCCCTCTCGATACACTGCCGGGCACTGGTGAAACCATTGATATCAACGCCGATCCTGCCAAACTCGAAGCTCTGGTTGAACAGTGGAAGCCACAGCTCAAAGGTATGACCATTGGTGTACAGACATCCACCATCGGCGTCGCATTTCTGGAAAAATATCTGAAAGATACAATCGAAATCAAAGAGTATAAATCAACCGAACAGCAGGATCTTGATCTGCTGGCAGGCCGTGTTGATGCTCTTTTTGCCAACCACGCCAATTTTGCAGCCACAATGAGCAATGCAGATTACAAAGATATGCATGTTGTGGGCGCCGGTTTGCGCGGTGGTGTTTTCGGTAAAGGTGTAGGCGTTGCACTGCCTAAAGGCGACACCAAACAGAAAGAAGCTTTCGACAAAGCAATTGGTGACGCCATTCAGGACGGTACAATCCGCGAATTGTCAATGAAATGGCTGCGGATGGATCTGACACCATCAGCAAATTAAACGGAATTTCCAGCCTCTGAAATCCGTCAAAACCGGAGCATGGCGCAATCCTCAAGCCTCTCGTCGTGAAGCCAGCTTATTGCACCATGCTCTCTCTTTGTGAATGAACGCGCATTCTGTCTCTTGCGCTCCAGCACAGGTGAAGAATTTTCAATGCAACAATTCAGCTACTTTGAACTGATAGGCTTCGGGCCTAATGGCTGGGGAGACGCCCTGCTTCTTGCAGCTGCAATGACTGTCGCCGTCGCTTTTTGCGGCTATCTGATCGGCGCGATGATCGGTGCCTTAATCAGTTGGGCTAAAATCACCGGCAACCGACCAATCCGCTTTTTTGCAGAAACATATACAACAATCCTGCGCGGTATTCCGGATCTGCTGGTTATTTACCTCTTCTATTTTGGCGGTAGTGCTGCACTGGGAGCGGTCGGCAGCTTGTTCGGTGCCAAAGGTTTTATTGGCCTGCCAACTTTTCTCACAGGTGCCATGGCTATCGGAGTGGTTTCCGCCGCTTATCAGGCTGAAGTGTTTCGCGGTGCGTTCAATTCGGTCGCCCGCGGCGAGATGGAAGCTGCAAAGTCAATGGGAATGCCAAAATTCTTGATGTTCCGCCGGATTATCGCACCGCAAGTGCTGCGTTTTGCAATTCCGGGACTGGGAAATGTCTGGCAGCTTGCCTTGAAAGAATCCGCGCTGATCTCCGTGATCGGTCTGGTTGAATTGTTGCGTCAGTCGCAAATTGCTGCCGGTTCCACCCGCCGCCCGTTTGACTTCTACATCACTGCGGCCATGCTCTATCTGGTGATTACGCTCATCTCGACCATCATTTTCAAACGCGCCGAAGAAAAAGCGCGACGCGGCATCCGGAGAGCGTAACATGGACTTTCAGTTTCTTTACACGTCTTTCGTCACACTGTTACGCGGTGTGCCTCTCACACTGGAACTCTCATTATATGCTGTCTTTTTCGGCGGTATATTAGGATTGTTCCTGACCGTACTGCGCCTGTCCGGCATCAAAATTCTGGCTTTTATCTCAGAGGCTTATGTCTTTGCATTCCGCGGCACACCGCTGCTTGTACAGATATTTCTGATCTATTACGGACTGGCGCAGTTCCGCCCGTTCCTTCAGGAATTAGGATTATGGAGCTTCTTCCGTGACGCCTATTGGTGTGCGGTGATTGCGCTCTCTCTCAACACAGCCGCCTATGCCAGCGAGATTTTCCGCGGTGGTTATGAAGCCGTTCCTGCCCCGCAAATTGAAGCGGCCAGAGCCTGCGGCATGTCCGGCTTTTTGCTACAGCGCCGTATCATCTTTCCGATTGCTATCCGTCAGGCACTGCCGGCCTATGGCAATGAACTCATTTTGATGGTCAAGGCTACTTCGCTCGCATCCGTTATCACCATGATGGAAATTACCGGTATTGCTGCGAAGCTGATTTCTGAATCCTTCCGCGCTGTCGAAGTCTTCATCGCAGCCGGTACTGTTTATCTGCTGCTCAATTTTATCCTTACCCGTATCGTTGCCTATTCGGAATGGAAGCTATCCGCCCATATCCGTCCTCCCGCTACGATCAAATCCGCTTCAAAGCTGAAAACTGCCTGAGGGAAAAACATGCAAACCACAACACCAGCAGTTTCCATCCGTAATCTGCGCAAGAGTTTCGGCTCTCTGGAAGTCCTCAAAGGCGTCAATCTTGATGCTGCGGAAGGCGATGTTATTTCCATTCTCGGCTCTTCCGGCTCCGGCAAATCCACGATGCTGCGCTGCATCAATTTCCTTGAACTGCCAAGCTCCGGTTCTGTCAATATTCATGGCGAAGAGCTCCTGATGAAACCCGGCAAACAGGGCATGGTCGCCGCCGATATGCGCCAGATCAACCGGATCAGAACTGAAGTCGCGATGGTGTTCCAGAGTTTCAATCTCTGGTCTCATATGACCATTCTTGAAAACATAATGGAAGCTCCGGTCTATCTGCAAAAACGCACCAAGGCCGAAGCAAAAGACGAAGCGCTTGCACTGCTTGAACGGGTAGGCATTGCAGACAAACGGGATAATTATCCAAGCCATCTGTCCGGCGGCCAACAGCAGCGGGCGGCAATAGCCAGAGCTCTGGCTATGAAACCACGCCTGTTGCTCTTTGATGAGCCGACTTCTGCACTGGATCCCGAACTGGTGGGGGAAGTACTGAAGGTGATGCGCTCACTTGCAGAAGCCGGTCACACAATGCTGGTTGTAACCCATGAAATGGGCTTTGCCCGTGATGTTTCTAACCGCGTCGTATTTCTGCATCAGGGCAGTATCGAAGAAGACGGCCCGTCCCATGAAGTTTTTGATAATCCGCGCTCTGAGCGTTTCAAGAAATTCATTTCCCTGCAGAAATAAGCTGGAAACAGCCCTCAGCAGACTATTATTCTCTGCTGAGGGCTAAAATACTGAACAGGTCATGAGATGCAAAATCATCTCAGAGATATCCTCTGCTCAGAATATCATTATCTGTCTTTTTAAGAGCTGCGCCCAAATATATTCTCTGCGATTTCATTGAGAAATCTTGGTAGAGTATCAAAAGCATAAGGCGCGTAGACACGCTCCAGTCGCTGATGATATTCGCGTCCCCAAGGACCGATATTGACGACCGGATAGGTCAGCGCATCAGGAGAAACCTGATCAATAAACTGCAATGCCGGTGTGTTCTCTGAGACAACCTGACTATCCGCAGCATCCGGTTTATAGCCGAAAAAGCTCATATCCGAGATACCGGCAAAGGTATCGCGATATTTAATCGTCGTAGAAAATCTCTGCTCAATCGTCAGGCGTGCCGCATCCAGAGCCGCACTGAATTCACGTTCTAAGGCAGTTTCATTTCCCATATGCACATGCGGATAAACGAGACTACCAAAGCCAATAATCACAGTCGGGCCGGTAATACGTGCCTCAACAACCATCCGGTCAACGAGTTCACGGGTCAAAAGCAGCGGATTGTCATGGACTGACAGTTTCTGCTCCAGCTCCTCGATGCGCTTGAGAGCCGCATCACCGCCGATACGAACAACCTCGGCGCGCAACTCGGCCACTGTCATCACACGGCCTTCATGATCACTTGCCGATTGTTCGGTTCCCAGCAATTTGGCATAGGTTTGTGCATGCGCGTTGAAATGACCAATTGCACGATGCAGTGCATCACCGACAATCGACTGGAAGTGCTGGAACAAAGCATCAGGTGAGCGCGAATGTGCCAGCCAGTTAAACGCAATCCAGGTGCGCTCAGGTGTTGTTACCTCATAGCCGCCACGGAAATCGCGTGCTTCCAGACAAATTGGCGGTGGTGACACTTCATTGCCTTCTGTATCACTCAAGTCGGCATTGGCTTCCACCGCACGCATAATTTCCGAGGCAATCAGATGCGCGCTGATGCCTTCAAACGGATAACCCGCATGGGATGGCTTGCCGACTACAAAGGCAAACGGCAATTGCTTGCCGATTGTCCCGCGATAAATTGCACGGCCTTCAGAGCCGTTACCCTGATCACTGGTGGCATCAAGATTGACGCCCGCAACAATGTCCAGATTCCAGCGCTGCATCAGTGCAGGCAAGGCATCACGCAGGCTGCGCATTCCGCGCGAGCCGCGTTCTTCATCAGGTGTTATAAACAGCAGCAGATTGCCTTCGCGATCCTGCTTTGTCGCGAAATGTTCCAGCACAGCAATACCCGCGGCGACGCCGCTTTTCATATCCAGCATGCCACGTCCGGGAATAAAATCACCAGTCTGGAAATCAGACAGTGCTTTCGCTTCATTCGGCGCAAGCGGCCTGCTTGTTAAGTCAGCCAACAAAGCTTCCAGCAAGGCATCCGGCTCAAATGCCAGATGTTTGAGATCACGGTAATTACCGGTTTCAACAACATCATAATGTCCGGCAAAGGCCAGTGCTTTGCGACCATTGCCGCGCACCACAGCAACCACATTTTGCGTCATCGGAGAGCCGTGGCTGTCAATCACAGCAATATCATCGGGATTGGCCTGAAAATAAGGAATTTTACGCAGCAGTTCGACCAGTTTCGGAGCGAATTCAGCCTCGCCTGCAGTTCCGGTTTCACTCGGCCATCGCACCATTTGGTAGGACAGTTGTCGGACGCGCTCTGCAGGCTGCCATGCATTAACTTCAGTTGTATTGAATGATGTCACGGTTTTTCTCAGTCTATAGTTTCCCGTTCCCGTTTTTCATCAAAAACAGGTTGCTCAGGAGATGCGTTAAGGGGGCGGTCACAGCAGTTTCAATTCAGGTGCTGTGACCGGTCTGATTTCACTTATTGATTGAGATGTTTTCTCAGGAATGTTCGGGTACGCTCATTCTGCGGATTGGTGAAAATATCCTCAGGCTTACCCTGCTCCACAACAACGCCCTTATCCATAAACAAAACTTTGTCAGCGACCTCGCTGGCAAAGCGCATTTCATGGGTCACAATCAGCATCGTCATATGCTCTTGCGCCAGTTGCTTCATCACTAGGTTTACTTCTTCCACCAATTCCGGATCGAGTGCCGAGGTGGCTTCATCAAACAGCATGACTTTAGGTTGCATCGCCAATGCACGGGCGATGGCTACGCGCTGTTTCTGCCCGCCGGACAAACGTGACGGATACATCTCTGCTTTGTCGGCAAGGCCGACTTTTTCAAGCAAGGAAACTGCCAGTTCCTGAGCATCCCGCTTGGATTTGCCTTTCAGTTTGATCGGCCCGAGCGTGATATTATCCATCACATTGAGATGCGGAAACAGATTGAAGTGCTGGAACACCATACCCATCTGCTGACGCACAAAATTGATATGTTTTTCAAAAGCGCGGCCGGTCAGCGGCTGATTGACCTGTACACCATCCAGCAAAATTTCGCCGGAATTCACAGTTTCAAGATGGTTGATGGAGCGCAGCAATGTGCTTTTGCCGGAACCACTGGGGCCGATAATTGCAATGATCTGGCCACGCTCAACCGAGAGATCAATACCTTTGAGAACTTCCAGTGCGCCATAGGCCTTATGGACATTGCGCACTTCAACCATTGGTTTGCTATCGCTCATCGATAGGCCTCCACTTTCTTTTCCATCCAATGCAGGCCGGCCTCGAGGATGAGATTAAGGATGTAGAACATCACAGCTGCGGTGATGTAAAATTCAAACGGGCTGTAGGTTTCGCTGATCGCCTGCTGGGATGCATGCACCAATTCGGTAATGCCCAAAACAGAAACAATCGCCGTGTCTTTCAGCAGCGCAATCAGATTATTACCCGCTTGCGGCAAGGCATTGCGCACAGCTTGCGGCACAATCACATAGCGCAGTGTCTGTACATTGCTGAAGCCGATAGAGCGTGCACCCTCAGTCTGCCCGACATCAACTGTCAGAATAGAAGTACGGAAAATATCGGCATTATAAACCGCGAAATGCAGCCCCAGTCCGATGATCCCTGTCCACAAAGCGGGGATGTTAATGCCGACTTGCGACAACCCGTAATAGAGCAAAAACAGCTGCAACAGCAGTGGCGTGCCCATAAACAACCACATGAAGAAACGCAGCGGATAGCGGATCACTGCAGGCGCATAGAGCACCAGCAAAGCAAAGAGAATACCGCCGATAAAGCTGACAATCCCCGCCGAGACTGCAATGATCAGCGTCCAGTAAAATCCGGTCAGCAATAATTCCGTATAGGGCGGGACGATGGAGAAATCGAGTTCCATGAGATCACCCTTTATTTAAGCGCAAAGCGGGCTTCAGCGTAATCGACAAAGCGCGAAATAACATAAATCAGCACCATGTAGATTGCCGCAGCAACACCGAAAATTTCAAAAGGACGATAGGTCGAGCCAATAAAGCGCTGTGCAGTATAGGTCAGTTCAACCACGGAAATGGCAGAAACAAGGGCTGAACCTTTAACCAGCATAATCGTGTTAACGCCGATAGAACGGATCATCAGGCGTCCGGCCTGTGGCAGCACAATATAGAACATCGCCTGTTCGCGGCTGAAACCGATAGATCGCGCTGCCTCGGCCTGTCCGCCATCGACGGTCAGGATGGCGCCACGCATGGCCTCAGCCATATAGGCGGCAATATTGAGCCCGAGGCCGATCGCACCCGCAACAAACGGATCGAAATTCAATCCGATCTGTGGTCCGCCGAAATACAAGACGAATAATTGCAGCAGACAAGGCGTACCACGAAACACGCTGACATAAGCAATACCCAGATAACGAACCGGCCAGAAACGGGACAGTTTGGCAGCAGTTACAATCGCACCGACGGTAATACCGATGAGAAATGCCCATGCTGAAATATGAATAGTAACAATAGCGGCATTCACGAAAAACGGGAACACTTCCGCCATCAAAGAGAAATCCATCGATCCCCCAATCTCTTTAATCGCGCATCAATAAAATGGTGCGGCACAGCTATATTCATGAAATATCTGTTTCAGAAACGGCGATGCAGATCTGAAAAATCCAATATTTTCAAAACAAAAGCCGGAGTACAAAACAGAACCCCGGCTTGAATTGTGCGATTAACGAATGTCGCGGCCAACCCATTTCATCGAGATTTTCTCGTAGGTGCCGTCGGCTTTCATATCATCCAGTGCTTTGTCGAGAGCAGCCTTGAGCTCAGGATTGTTTTTGCGGATCGCAATGCCAACATTGTCCGAACCCTGCAGTTCCGGCGTATCAAGCTGGCGAACCTTTTCATTACCGTTTTTGATCGCGATCAGCACAGGAATATCATCGGTTGCAATACCGTCTACACGACCAGCGCGCAGTTCAAGCAGCAGTTCCGGAATGCCTTTATAGGTACGGATTGTCCAGCCGCCTTTTTCGCGTGCCCATTTGTCACTGGTTTCACCAAGAATGATACCGAGTGTTTTGGTCTGCAACTCTTCCAGCGTTTTAATCGGTGATGCTTCAGCCACAAACACGCCGCGTCCGCCGCGATAATAAGGCCCCGCAAAATCAACGGCTTTTTCGCGCTCAGGTGTAATGCTCATGCTGCCGATAACTGTGTCGAACTTGCCTGCGCGAAGACCTGCAATAATGCCGTCAAAAGCTGTGGTGATGATCACCGGCTTAACGCCAAGACGTTTGGCAAGCTCGTTGCTGATATCCACATCGAAGCCGACAACTTCATTTTTGTCATCAACAAAGCTAAATGGCGCGAACACACCACTCATGGCAACGCGCAGTTCACCACTTTGCTTGATCTTATCCAGATCATCAGCCTGAGCAGCCGGTGTCAGAGCCAAAAATGCACCGATACCGGCAGCGATTACAGAAGATAAAAACGTTTTCATAAATTCCCCATTTTTTAAAAACCGGCAAAGTTGCGATAACAGGCTTGCCCTGACCTGATAAATTTTGCTGACCGTCCGATAGTTTATCCGGATATTCCTTTGACCGTTTTTAAGTCAGAAACTTATCCGGTTTTCTTGTTAGCACCACGCTATCGAACCATGCGATCAGCGAAAACGTCAATTATGTATAGAATAACGCATTATTTTGCGCTTATAGTCAGAAGATTGTTTAAATAGTCAGTCAGCAGGTATTATGGACGATCTGGATCAGCGCCTTATTTCTGAATTGCGGATCAATGCCCGCGCCTCTATTCCGACCCTCGCCAGTATTCTCGGGGTCGCTCGCGGCACCGTACAAAGCCGGATGGAACGCCTGATCGCCTCGGGTATGATTGCCGGTTTCACCGTTCGTCTTAAAGATCATGGCCCGACGGATATGATCAAAGGGATTATGATGGTTGAGCTGACCGGCCGGAATATTAAAAACGTCATTGCCAGCCTGCGCAAAAACCCCGGCTTTGCCGCACTGAACATCACCAATGGCAGCTGGGATCTGATCGCCGAAATCGAAGTTCCCAACATGAACGAGTTTCATCGTCTGGTGACCACGGTGCGTGCGATGGAAGGCGTTGCCAAAACCGAAACGCATTTGTTTCTCGGCCCTGCTTAAATCCGTTAAAGTATGTTTTCGTACGCCCGTTACAGTCATTGACGGCCTCGCATACGGATCATCCATTGGCGCAAAGGCTCATTGCCGTGTTGGTTCAGGATATTTTCAAAAACCACGTCACTTTCATCCTGCCCGAGTTTGAAACGACCGGAAACAGAACGGATTTGTGCGCGGAAGCCCATGACTCCCCTGCGTAATTTTTCATAACGGGCACCGAGAGCCGACAGGTTCCACGGGTCTTGCTGATTGCGTTCCATATGCGCGACGACACGCTCTAGAGCCTCATCCGTCAGAGCATCATCAAAATACACGTCCGCAACAATTCGCACTGTCGCAAAATTCCATGTTGGTGCCCAGTCGCTTTTACCGGCATGGGACGGCGACACATAATCATTGGGGCCGTGAAAGCTGAAAACCGCACGCGGTTGCTCTTTCAAGACCGCATAATGCGGGTTCCTTAACGGGAAATGCCCGAGCAGACTAACCGGCTGACCATCCGCATCCAGATCCAAGAGCATAGGCATTTCACTGACAGAGATATCTGCACAGTCCGTAACACCGGCACTGATAATGGACGCCATTGGATAATCCGCAATCAGATCGCAGATATCTGCAAGTGTCCATTTTGAAAAATAATCGGCCATTGGTCAGTTACTCTGTTGGATTTTATGCTTGATTGAAAAGGCGTTTTAGCCAGTCTGAGGCATCACTAAGCGCCTGATCAGCCAGTCCGGATATTGATACAGCTTCCAGAAAACTATGGGTCGCGCCCGCATAGACAACACTGGTCGTATCAACACCCGCTGCCTTCAATTTATCCGCCAGCGCGTAGTTTTCATCGGCAAGCACATCGCAAGGCGCAATACATAAGAATGCAGGCGGCAGACCGGCTAAATCAGCATGGATTGGTCGTGCCAGCGGCGCTGTTTCTATCGGCTGGTTGCCGAGATAATCCTGCCAGAAGCCAACCATTTCCTGAGATGTGAGCATATAATTCGCTCCGTCAAACCGGTCATAGGAAGGCCGGTGCGCGGTATCATAAGCACCATAGCTCAGGATCATCGCATCTAATGGCGTACCGCGATCGCGCATCGCTATGCATGTGGCCAGAGACATATTCGCGCCAACAGAATCCCCGCCGATTGCTAGGCGGTCAACATTCAGGCCATATTGCTCGCCATGGGTTTTAAGCCAGTCAATAGTAGCAGATATTTCGTTCAGTGCTGTCGGATAACGATTTTCCGGCGACAGGCTATAATCAATACCAACAACATCCAGACCACTGCGCGCCGCATATTCGCGCATCAGACGATCATGCGTATCCATACTGAAAATAACCCAGCCGCCGCCGTGGATATAAAGCAGTGTCCCCTTTGCCCGTTCCGCATGATTTTTATGAATACGGATGCGCACGCCCAGTGTTTCCGGCACCATGTCCTGTGTGCTGTGCATCACAGGGCCACCCTGAACCCAAGGTTCGCGCACCTTTTCGGCAGTCAGACGGCGCTGCGCAATACTGGCAGGATCGTCACCGGCGAAGCGGGTGTAATCCTGTGAGGTAATTCGGATGAATTCCCGAATATCCGGATCAATATCCGTACCGTCGCCCGATTGATTATTGGCCAGCATACCAATTTCCCATTCATTATAAAATTATTATGGGGCAACCATCGGCAATCGGCAGCAATGCTTCTATCGAAAAAGGGCCAAAAAATATGTATCTCGGGCAAAGCGCTCGTTTTTAAGCCGGATTTGTGCTTGTTTGACATTCTGTCTGACGGATATGTGTCACAAATGAAGCATTCGAGCGATTTAAAAAATAATGGTTGTCCGGTCATCGGCTTGTCGGATGAGTATAGCGCCGGTTTTACCGATACGTGGCACAGCCATGAGCGCCCGCAACTGCTCTATGCCATTACCGGTGTGATGTCTGTTTCCACTACTGCCGCACAATATACCGTGCCGCCGCAACGCGCATTGCTGATACCAGCAGGCATGGGGCATGAGGTTTCCTGTCGTGACAGCGTTGCCCTGCGCACACTTTACTTCGAGAACAGCGCGGAATTACCGGACGGTTGTATCCTGATGGAAATATCAGAATTTCTGCGTGCGTTAATTGTCGAAGTCGTATCCTTTGATCGCAGCCAGCCTGCAAGCGAACGCGATATGAAGATTGCGGAGCTGCTGATCACTGAGCTCAAAGCCATGCCCGCCGCGCCTTACAGTGTATCAATGCCGTCTGATCCGCGCTTGTTGCGGGTCTGCAAGGCTATTAGCGAAGACCCGTCCGATCCGCGCGATCTGGATGCATGGGCGTCTTATGCGGCAATGGGACGGCGAACCTTCACACGGATGTTTCGTGAGCAAACCGGCATGAGCCTGACCACATGGAAGCAACAAATCCGGCTGATGGAAGCACTGTCCCTACTGGATAGCGGACACAGTGTAACCGATATTGCCTTCCGGCTCGGCTATGAAAGCGTCAGTGCATTTATCGCAATGTTTCGCAAGTTTTTCGGCACATCCCCGACCCGTTACGGCCGGAAAGACACAAAATAATGCCCCGCAGGCAATTTAAGCAAACACGGGGCATCGAAGTATCGTCAGGGGCAGATCATTACTGCAAGACGATATGTGAAGGCGTATCAAAGCCTAAAGGCAGTGCAAACACGTACCACACAATAATCATCGCGATATAAACGATGCTATAGGCAATCGTGTAGGGGATCATAGTCGAGAAAATCGTGCCGATACCGATATTCTTGTCATATTTCTGCGCCAGACCAATCAACACAGGAAAGAAAGAATTCAGCGGTGTCAGATGGTTTGCCATACTGCCGCCGGTGCGGTGGATCATCTGCGTGAATGCCGGATGCACACCCAGATGCATCAGCATTGGCACAAACACCGGACCAAAGATCAGATAACGCGCACTGCCACTCACGATAAACATATCGGCAATGCCTTCGAAAATGAAGAACATGATCAGCACCACCACGACCGGCACAGACAGTTCACTGAGCAAATGACCGCCATTAATTGCAATCACTGTTCCGAGATTAGACTGTGCAAACAGGTAGAGAAACTGGGAAACAATGATCGCGATGACAACAAATGGTGCAACATTACTGATTGACTTGGTCAGCATGTCTGCCAGTTCTTTGATATTGCGGATTTTTCCGGTTGCGGCACCATAAATGATACCTGCCAGCAAGAACGCAATCACCAAAAATGCATAGAGCAGTTTCATCAAAGGTGCATTGATTGTCAGCGAGCCCGTATCTGAACGCAGAAAACTGTTCGACGGAATGGCTGTAATAATAATGGCAACCAGAAACAGCCCGACACCAAGCAGAGCCTTTCGCAATGCCCGCTGCTGCACCTCAGTCAGAGCACCTTCATTCTCTTCGGTCGCCGCATAGCTGCCTTCATATTTACCGAATTTCGGCTCAATAAATTTAACCGTGACAAATGTTGCGGTCAAAGCAATCAGCACCGTGCCAACCGCCATCATATAATAACCGCTGACCAGATTCATATCGAATGCCGGATCCAGCAACTTGGCCGACTGAATTGTAATCGGTGTCAGAATAACGTCCCAACCACCCGGAATGAAATTGGTGCCGTAACCACCGCCAACAGCCGCATAGCCCAAGAAGAGCCCTACCAGCGGATGCCGTCCGGTACCGAGAAACACGCTGGCCGCAATTGTCGGCACGATCAGGAAAGCAACGTCACCGGCAATATTCCCGCAGGCTCCGACCAGAGCGATCACAAAAACCACTCCTGATCCGGTCGCATTTTTCAAAGATGACTTAATCGCGGAAGCGAAAAAGCCCGTTTGTTCACACAATCCCGTTGCCGCGGCCAGAATAAGCACACTGGCCAATACCGGAAAGTTTTGCAGGTTTTTGGAAAGATTGCTGCCCCACTCAATCAGTTCCTGCACATTGAGCAGGTTTTTAACATAGAGTGTTTCCTGTGTTTGCGGGTGAACAGCTGATACCCCTGCCAGCGACAGCAGTAAAGACAGACACAGAACTATAAGAATAATTCCTAAAAACAGGGCAATCGGATGCGGCATTTTATTGCCGATGCGTTCCACAGCAGCGAGAAAGCCGCTGCCCTTTTTCATCACAGCGTCTGTCATTGTCCTGCTCCCGCCTGCATCTTGTTGAAATAATCAATCGCATATTGCGCGTGCAGAGCAGCACCGGTGGACAGCGGCTCCTCATCAATATTGAATTTCGGATGATGATGGGGGTAGCAGGCGCCTAGTGCCTCATTACGAACGCCGATCAGCGCAAACACACCGGGATAAACGGCCAAAAAGTCCGCATAATTTTCTGAGGCCATCACGGTTTTAAAATCAATCAGCTGATCATCAAGACCCAGATTATGCACAGCCGTGAATGCAACCTCGCTGCACGCAGGATCATTTGCAACTACAGGCACGCCACCGGGCCAGCTCACCTCGGCCGTTGCGCGGTAAGATGCTGCCGTGTTTTTCACCACACGTTCTACGGCCTCAATAAGAAACGCCTCTGTTGCAACAGATGTGGTCCGCAAAGTGCCGGCAATCTGCACAATATCCGGAATAACATTTCCCGCTTCACCGGCGTGAATTTGTCCGAATGTCAGCACCGCAGGCTCAACCGCATCAATCTCACGACTGATCAATGCCGAGCAATTTAACAAGATAGCGGCTGATGCGAGTACCGGATCAACACCACGGTTCGGGTAAGCACCATGTGTACCGGTACCATGAACCGCAATATTGATCGCTTTACCGGCAGCCATGCGCGGCCCCGCTTCAACTGAAATTTTTCCGGTTTCAATCTCTGACCAGAGATGAATGCCGAAAACACTCTCAACCGGAAATTTGGCAAGCTCCGCCAGAATTTCCTGTGTTCCTTTGCCGACTTCTTCCGCCTGCTGGAAACAGAGTTTCACTGTGCCGTTTAATTGCGCTTTAAGCTGTTGCAGAATACGGGCAGCGCCCAGCAACATTGCCACATGTCCGTCATGACCGCAGGCATGCATCACACCTTCTGTCTTTGAGCAATATTCCAGATGCGGATTATCTTCCTGAATCGGCAAAGCATCCATATCCGCACGCAAAGCCACCACACGGTCTCTGCTTGTACCTTCTATGGTCGCAACAATACCGAACTCACCCACCCGCACATAAGGTACGCCGATGGCATCCAGCTCCTCTGCAATACGTTGTGATGTTCTGCTCTCATACAGCGATAGTTCTGGCAGGCTATGTAACTCCCGCCGGATAGCGCGCATATAATCCTGTTCCGCCAATGCAATAGCAATGGCAGATGTTTTATAAGATGCCAGCATAATTCCTCCCCTTTATGCTTCCCTGCTCAGCTCCCCAGCTGGCAGGGTCGTATTAGTCCTTATTCCAGAGCGTTTTTCAGTCTCCCGAGCGCCTCATCAATCGTCGAACGCGGACAGCCGAGATTAACCCGCATAAAACCATGTCCCTGCGCACCGAATTTGGAGCCACGGTCAAACCAGACCCTTGCCTGTGTCAGCATGAATTTTTCCAGCTCAGGCGCCGCCATACCAAGGCCACGACAATCCATCCATGCGAGGTAAAGCGCATCGCTGTCAAAAACCTGTAATTGCGGGAAAAGCTGATGCACAGAAGACGCAAAATATTGCTGATTACCGCGAATATAAGCCAGCAAATCCTCCAGCCAGCTCTCACCATGTTTGTAAGCCGCCTCACAGGCAACCGCGCCTAATGTATTCACAAAATTAAGTCCGCTGCGCACCAGAACCCGGCGGAATTCATCACGGATCTTCTTGTTGGCAATGAACAGATTTGAGCATTGCAGACCGGCAATATTAAATGTCTTGCTGGGTGCAGTGCATACAACCGAATTCTGCGCAAATTCCTCACCAAGAGAAGCAAACGGCACATGACTGACATGCGGGTTTAAGATCAGATCCTCGTGAATTTCATCAGAAATCACCAGAATATTGTGTCGCAGACAGATTTCCCCCATCTGCCGCAGATCTGCTTTTGACCAGACATTGCCGGTCGGATTATGCGGATTACAGAGGATAAAAATTTTAGTGTCCGGCGTGATCGCCGCTTCGAAGACTTCAGCATCAAAGCTATAGGAAGTATCATTCCGCGTTAATGGCGCTTCAATCACCCGACGACCGTTTTCAATCACATCATTGAAGAAATGACCATAAACCGGCGGCTGGATCAGAACCGCATCGCCTGGACGGCTGAAAGTCTGGATCAGCATGTTCAATGCAGTTATAACGCCCGGTGTCTGCACCAGCCACTCAGGCTTCGCATCCCAGCCAAAGCGCCGTTTTTGCCAGCCACAGACAGCTTCATCATAGCTCTGCGTGCGAAACGGATAACCAAACACACCATCGCGCGCTGCCTTTTCCAAAGCTTCAATCACAACAGGCGGAGAGCGAAAATCCATATCCGCCACCCACATCGGTAACGGATCAGCGGCTGCCTCATCCGGCAAAAGATTTGTATCCGCTGCAGCCCATTTGATCGAGTTGCTCCGGCGGCGGTCAATTACACAATCGAAATCTGTAGTCACATCTGTTCCCTCTCACATATGACAAAGATAGAACAAGAAAGAGTTATGAAGAATAGTTCATTTTTCAAAGCTATTATGATAAATTTTCACAAATGAAACTTACTTCGTCGCTCAACCAGTTCATTGTCTTGGCAAAAATTGCAGAAACCGGCGGTCTGTCATCGGCAGCGCGCGAGCTGGGCATGACACCTTCTGCTGTCAGTAAAAGCCTCTCCCTGCTTGAAGAACAACTCGGTGTTTTGCTGGTTCGGCGCACAACACGTGCGGTTACGCTGACAACGCACGGCAAAATGTTTTTCCAGCGTGTCTCCCGTATTCTTGCCGATGTTGAAGATGCACTGGATGAAGTCGGAGATTTGCGCAGCCAGACGAAAGGCGATCTCCATATCTCCTGTTCGATTGCATTTGGCTGCTCACAGCTCGTCGGCATTATCAGCCGCTATAAAGAGCGTTATCCTGATGTGAATATTCACATTTCTCTGGATGACCGGCTGGTTAATCTTGGCGAGGAAAATATTGATATTGCCTTGCGCATAACGGATGCAACTGACGGTCCTTATGCAGCCAGAATGCTCACCCAAATCCGCTGGGTTTATTGTGCGACACCGCAATATCTTGAGCAACACGGACGCCCGCAAAAACCGCAGGATCTCAAACCACAAAACCACCAATTGCTGGTCTATCCGGCTATGACAAACGGCGGTGCGTGGACCTATTGGTATAAAGGCACTGTTGAGCAGATAAAGATCAATGCCAGTCTGGAATGCAACAGCAGTCTGGCCTTATTGAATTTCACGCTTGCTCATCAGGGCATTGCCTGTCTGCCGACCTATGTGGCTGATAAACATATCAAGAATGGCGAAATTGAAGTTCTGTTTCCCGACTATCAGGCGGCCAGCCTGCACACGCTTTATGCAATGTATTTCCAAAGTCGGTATAAGAACCCGCTAATCAGAACTTTTGTCGATTTTATCAGGGATGATCTGAAAGATTGCGACTGGGGACGGCTATAGGACAGTCAAAAAAACGGCCCGGATGAACCGGGCCATTAGTCTCTTATTTCACTGGTTTGAGGTTCATCGCCAGCGTGTCTTCATCGGCTCGCGGTGTCAGTTCCACCTTGTCCTTCTTCACAGCCCATGCACTGAGCTGGATGGCAAGCGGCAGATCAGGACGGTCTGTTGCCACCAGATTATTCGCCTTTTCAAGCAATGTGCGGCGTTCATCCGCATCCATCGCTGCGGCTGCATCCTCAATCAGCTTGTCCATTTCCGGATTGGCATAGCCACGCACGTTAAACGCACCCAGCGATTTTGCCGGTTCATTCGAGTGCATCAGCGATGACAACATATAGTTGGCTTCACCGGTCAATGTGCCCCAGCTTGCCATATAGAGTGAATATTCACCGCGGGTTTTTGCAGGGTTGAACACCGCTGCCGGAACGCCGTTCACATCTGCCGTAATGCCGATAGCTGCCAGCATCTGGGCGACTGTAGGTCCCAGCTCATTCGGCATACGGTCATTCGAATAGCTCAGTGTGATTTTGAAACCATCCGGATAACCGGCCTCTGCCAGCAATTCTTTTGCCCGCTTTACGTTGAATTCCGGTGCCTGCAGCGACTTGTCATAACCGAAAATATTGGAGGTCACCAATTGCGTCGGTACGGCTGCCATACCTTCCAGAGCGAATTCAACAATGGTCTCGCGATCAATTGCCAGATCAAAAGCTTCTCGCACACGCGGATCAAGCAGCGGGTTTTTGTCCAGCTTGCTGCCATCCTTGGCAAATACCATAGGGCTTTTTTCGCGGAAATCAAATTCGAGATAGCTGATATAGATGCTCTCATTTTTCACAACTGTCAGCGATGAATCCTGCTCTAGTACAGGCACATCCGAGGCCGGCACTTTGGAAATCACATCAACCTGACCGGCTTTCAGCTGGGCAACGCGGGCAGCATCATTCGGAATTTCCTTACGGATAACCCGATCCCACGGCTGCGCACCACCCCAGTAACCGTCGAAACGCTCCAGAACCAGATCCTGTGTCGGCGCCCATGAAACGAATTTATAAGGGCCGGTGCCGATTGTCGCTTTGCCAGTATTGAAACCTTCTGCTGCGGTTTCCTGCGTTGAATAGGCAGCTGCTGCTTTGTGCGAAGTGATAAACAAACGGATAAAATCATTCGGCAATGTCGGTGCCGCAGAATTCGTTGTCACGCGCACAGTCAACGGATCAACAACTTCTACCGATTTAACACGGCGCACAAAAATCGTTGCCGGATTTGGCCCTGTCACATGCGGAATGCGCTCGATGGAGAACTTCACATCTTCCGCTGTAAAGTCTGAACCGTCATGGAATTTCACGCCTTCTCGCAGTTTGAATTCCCATGTCGTATCATTAAGCGCCTGCCAGCTGACAGCCAGAGATGGTTCAAGCTCAAGGTTATTACCTGAGCGGATCAGCGTATCGAAAATATGTTTCGTCGCTTCGGCATTGGCGGCAGTAGCCGTAAAATGCGGGTCCATCGAAGCAGGACCAGCTTTAATTGCCATAACCAGATCGGCAGCAAAAACCTGTCCGGCGCCAAAAAGCAATGTTGTGCCAAGCATTAAAGCATGCAGTGTTTTTTTCATGTGAATAGTCCAGTCCCCATTATTAGTCATTAGTCTTGTTCAAACTCTTCATCACGCTCCGGCAGATCGGAGGCAATTGTTTCCGGCCACTCCCGCGAGGCGATCACCAGTTTGGTCAGCAGTTCCGAAAGCATCATGCGCTCAGCAGGGCTAAGCGTTTCCAGCATCAGGCGTTCGCGTTCCAGCATCGGCGTCATTTTCGCTTCGACAATGGCGCGTCCAGCATCAGTCAGACACAACACAACACGGCGCAGATCATCGCTGTCACCTTCGCGCTGCACCAGTTTCAGGCGGGTCAGTTTTTTAGTGGCGCGGCTCAGTGTGTTTTTTGGAAAGCCGGAACCGGCGACCACTTCGGACAAAGTCGTGCGGTCGCGCAGAAACAGCGAATACAGCACCACAAATTCCGGCCGCAGCAGATCATGATCCGCACCGATCAGCCCGTAGATCGGGTTGTTGTAATGCAGAGCCAGATAGTTGATCCGGAAGGACAACCAGCACGGATTTTCCCATAATTTAGTATGCAGAATATCGCTTTCGCTGATGCGGCTGTCTGCCGCCTCACTGCGCCCCGCGCGCCCTTCCAAAAGGGCGATTGCTACACGCTCCTCCATCCCCCTCCCCATGGTATTTCAGCAATTAAGTTCTATTTGGAACAAGATATAGCTTGTTTTATGGATGTCAAACGTAATTTTTGTTCCAATTGGAACTTGTCTGTAAAATAATTTCATGGATAATGGTTTTCAGAAACCCATGAGCGCAGACTCGGGAGCACATTTGAAATGAGAGGAATTTCACATGCATATTAACGCCATGCACTGGGCACAGGTTGAAGAGCGCGTCAAACAGGACGACCGCTGCATCCTGCCGATCGGCAGCGTTGAGCAACATGCCCGCATCAGCCTTGGCACTGATATGATCCTGGCTGAAAAAGTATCACTGGATGCCGCAGAGCCGCTGGGCGTGCCGGTATTTCCTGTGCTCCCTTATGGTCTTGCATCCAGCTTTGCCGATTTTCCGGGCACAGTATCCCTGAGCCTGCGCACCTATATCGGCGTGATTGAAGATATTCTCGACAGTATCTACCGCGCCGGTTTCCGCCGTATCCTGATCGTCAACGGTCATGGCGGCAATGCACCTGCCGGTACTGTTGTGTCTGAGTGGCTGAACCGCAACCGCGATGCCAGCGTCAAAATGCACGATTGGTGGCGCGCACCACAAACCATGGGCAAGGTACTGGAAATTGACAGCCGCGCTTCTCACGCCTCATGGATGGAAAACTTTCCATGGACACGTCTTGCAGGCGTTCAGCAACCGGAACATGCGGTAGAGCGCATTGATTTCGGCGCCATGGCACGTGTTGACGCCGGTCGCAAACGTGCGCTGTTGGAGAGCTGCGAAGGCAATTATCACGGCCTTTTTGAACGTCCGGATGCCGATATGCTGGCGATCTGGGATGTTGCCGTGCGTGAAACCCGTTTTGAACTCGAAAACGGCTGGCACTGATAATCATAAATTTCCGGACTGGAGAAATCCTGTCCGGCATTAGAAATAGTTAAGCGGATACGGCGGGAGGAAACTGTCCGTTATCCGCTTTTGGGGGAGCATAGCTGATGATTGCATTTATTGTCAGACGCTTATGGCAGGCAGCATTGGTGATGCTTGTCATGTCGCTATTGGTTTTTATGGGGGTCTTTGTCATCGGCAATCCTGTCGATGTGCTGATCTCACCGGATGCGACACAGGAAATCCGAGACAGGGTGATCGCCCAATACGGGTTGGATCTGCCGGTATGGCAGCAATATCTGCAATTCATGAGCAATCTGCTTCACGGCGATTTGGGGCGCTCCTTCGTCTATAATATGCCTGTCTCCGAACTGATTGCATCACGCCTGCCTGCAACTGCTGAGCTGGCCTTGACGGCTGTGTTCATGGCCAGCCTCATCGGTATTCCGCTTGGTATTTATGCCGGTTACAAGCCGGACAGCTGGGCATCTAAAATCATTATGGCGCTGTCTATCCTCGGCTTTTCCGTTCCCACGTTCTGGATCGGGCTGATGCTGATTATGGTCTTTGCCGTGCAGCTTGGTATTATGCCTGCGGGCGGACGCGGTGCCACGGTTTCCGTGCTGGGCGTTCCTGTCAGCTTTCTCACTCTCGATGGTCTGCATCATCTGGCACTGCCTGCCATCAACCTCTCACTGTTTAAATTATCGCTGATGATCCGTCTTGCCGCATCCGGCACGCGTGAAATCATGCTGACTGACACGATTAAATTTGCCCGTGCCGCCGGCATTAACGAGCGCACAATCCTGCGCCGTCATGTGCTGCGCCTGATCTCCATTCCGCTTGTGACCGTCTTTGGTCTGGAACTTGGCTCAACCGTTGCTTTTGCCGTTGTGACTGAGACGATCTATTCATGGCCAGGTCTTGGCAAGCTGATTATTGACAGTATCACCTCACTCGACCGTCCGGTGATGGTGGCCTATCTGATGCTGGTTTCCCTGCTTTTCATCACGATTAATCTGATTGTGGATCTGTCCTATGCCGTGCTTGATCCGCGCATGCGTCAGGGAGGTGGCAAATAATGTCATTGCTCAATAGCAGATCATTACAGTTCTGGTCAGAATTCAAACGCCATCCGGTGCCGATGGTGGCCGCTTTTATAGTACTGCTTATCATTTTGCTGGCCGTCTTCGCACCGCTGATTGCACCGCAGGATCCTTACGATCTTTCCAGCCTTGTGCTGCGGGATGGACGCCGTGCACCCGGTTATATCGGACAGGGCGGCTATACCCATATTTTGGGAACCGACGGACAGGGGCGCGATCTCTTCTCCGCCATTCTTTACGGCTTGCGCATTTCACTGGAAATGGGCCTGCTCGCCGGTGCGATTGCCTTTGCCATTGGTGCATTGGTCGGCTCAACGGCAGCCTATGTCGGTGGTCGCTTTGAAGCTTTCATCATGCGCGTTATCGACCTGCAGCTCTCCTTTCCGGCTATTCTGCTGGCCTTTGTAGTGGCAGCACTTCTCGGACAGGGCAAAAGCCAGCTGATTATTGCTCTGGTCTTTTCACAATATGCCTATTTTGTGCGTACGGCTCATGGTGCAGCCTCTGCTGAACGCCATAAAGATTATGTGGAAGCGGCACTGTCTGTGCCAATGAGCGGCTGGTTCATTGTTACCCGTCATATTCTGCCCAATGCCATGCCGCCACTGATTGTTGTGGCGACAGTACAGGTCGCCTCGGCAATCTCGCTGGAAGCAACGCTGTCTTTCTTAGGCGTTGGCCTGCCGCCGACAGAACCATCACTCGGCATGCTCATTTCCAACGGTTTCCAATATCTGCTGTCCGGCCGCTACTGGATTTCGATCTATCCCGGCATTGCACTGATCATTCTCATCATGGCGATCAATCTCGTTGGCGATCAGATCCGCGACCAGCTTAATCCGAGGTTGAACAAATGATAGCTCATCTTCTTGAAGTCACTGATCTGCATACGCATTTCGAAACCCGTGCCGCTACTGTCAAATCTGTCGATGGTGTTTCCTTCTATCTCGACCGTGGGGAAATTCTGGGACTGGTGGGTGAATCCGGTTCCGGTAAATCCATCACCGGTTTTTCTCTGATCGGGCTGATCGACAAACCGGGGCGCATTACGCAAGGCTCCGTCAAACTGGAAGGGCGTGAACTTGTCGGCCTGAACGAAAACGAGTTGCGTAAATTACGCGGCCGTGAAATCTCGATGGTCTTTCAGGACCCAATGATGACACTCAATCCGGTGCTGACAGTTCTCGACCAGATGACACTAGCACTGCGTGCGCATGAAAGTATTTCGGACAGAGATGCGCGCAAGCGCTGTGTGGAAGCCTTGCGCCGTGTACGCATTGTCGATCCGGAACATAAGGTTGATTTCTATCCGCATCAGTTTTCCGGCGGCATGCGCCAGCGCGTGGCGATTGCCATTGCTTTGTTGCACAATCCGAAGGTCGTGATTGCGGACGAACCGACTACAGCACTTGACGTATCCGTACAGGCGGAAATTCTGACCGAGGTGAAAGCACTGGTCGCCGAGCTTGGCATTTCGATGATCTGGATCAGCCATGATCTGGCAACTGTCGCTTCAATTTCAAAACGCATTGCCGTGATGAAATCGGGCAAGATTGTTGAGACCGGCCCCGCTGCAGAAGTGCTGAAAGCACCCAGCCATCCTTATACACAAGGTCTGCTCGATGCTCTGCCATCCCGCTCCAAACCGGGGCAAATGCTGGGAAAACCGACGGATGAAGAAGAAACATCTTTTAAAACCGCGGCACCGGTAACGGAAGCCAAGCCGGATTTTGTGACCGTTCGCAACGCGGTTAAACGCTTTGAATGGAAAAGCGATTTCTGGGGCAGACTTGGCCAGAAAATCGGCTTGTTCAAACCACGCAAACCGGTCATCGCCGTCAATCATGTCAATCTTACCATCGCCCGAGGGGAGGCGCTGGGGCTGGTCGGAGAATCCGGATCTGGTAAATCAACGCTCGGCCGCATGGTCTGCGGGATTTATCAGCCAACTGAGGGGGAAATTCGGCTATCCGGCCAGCCTGTCATGTCTGACCATGTACACGGACGCAAACTGACGACCAAAATTCAGATGATCTTTCAGGATCCGTTTGCGTCGCTTGACCCGCGCCGCACCATTGGCCAGTCAATTGCTGAAGGCCCCATTGCTCATGGTCTGACCACAAAAAGCGAAGCTCGTGCCTATGTAGCCCATTGGCTGAAAGCGGTGAGCCTTGATCCGGCCTTTGCAGACCGCTATCCACACCAGTTTTCCGGCGGTCAGCGGCAGCGTATTGCCATTGCCCGTGCTTTGGCAATGAAACCGGAAGTGATTGTCTGCGATGAACCGGTGGCGTCGCTTGATGTGTCCATTCAGGCGCAAATTCTCAATCTGCTCCTGCGGCTGCGCAAAGAACTGAACCTGACATTGCTGTTTATCAGTCATGATCTGTCCGTTGTGCGTCACCTCTGTGATCGCATCATTGTTATGCATCACGGCAAGATTGTTGAAGAAGGCATGGCTGAGACAATCTTTGAAGCCCCGCAGCAGCCTTATACAAGGATGCTGCTCGATGCTATTCCTAAGTTTGCATAGTAAATTCTGAACTTACGAAAACTGATAACGGGGCGGCTTAACCGCCCCGTTTATATATTAAAATTTAGCCGTCATATTCATGCGGAAAGTGCGGCCGGGTGCCGGCATCAGCGAGGCATTCAGAGCATCCATATAATATTGGTCAGTCAGGTTATCGATGGCAAAATCAAGCCGCGTTGCCTCATTGAATGCATAGCTGCCATAGACATCCACCAACGTGTATGGACGCCATTTGCCTGGCTGGATTTCCGATGTGGTTTCGGCTTTGCTTTCGGCAAAACGATGGGAATAATAGGAAATACGGGTGCCCAGAGTCAGGCGGTCTTCCAGCATTTTATAAGCGAACTCTGCCGAGACCGTATCTTTAGGCGGCACATGCTGAAGTGCGTAGCTATTGGTAAAACCACCCTCGCTGCAAAGATCATCCTGTTTCCACAGTGAGCCCGGATTAGCGCAGAACAGCGATGTGATAGCATGGTTCCAGCCCAGTTTAGCGGTGAGGTTTCCGATCTGATAATCGGCACTCAGCTCAAAACCGGACATCTTGGCATAATCCAGATTGACCATTCCCAGCCCCCAGATATTACCGAAAACCGGATTTTTATAAATGATATTCGAGCGGGTCAGATAATCATCAATGTGGTTGTTGTAATAGGCTACGTGCAATCTCAAACGATCATCATTGCCGGTGAGATCTTCAAATGTTTTATTGGCACCGAGTTCGAAAGTGCGCGCCTGTTCCGGCTTGATATCTAATGGCAGGTAAGCCGTTGAGAACCCCTTCAGTGTTTCAAAAATACTCGGCATACGCATCGTATTGGAATAACGGCCGTAAAGTTGCAGATCTGTAATTGGCTCCCAGCTCAAGGAAGCATTTTTTGACCAGCCATTACCCGTCACATGGCTCACTTGCCCCGGTATCAGATCATAGGAGAAGTTCGGCCAGTTGCCCGTCGCGCGTAGGCTGTAATTATCATCCGAGGTGCGGAAATCCGAATAGCGCAGACCCGCTGTTGCGGTCCATTGTGGTGTAATTTCCCATGTTCCGTTAACGAACAGATTTTTCTCTGTCCGTTTACCGGAACGCGGTGGAAACTCTAAATGATCAATCACCCACTTCGGGTCATCCAGATTCTTGGGTAGTCCCACAGTTTCACGCTGCCAGCCGCCACCATATTCCAGTCGGAACTCACCGGGAATAAAGTCAAGCTTGCTTTCATTCGATACCGTAATGCCATCACGAATTGTCTGCGCATAATGCACGGATGTCGTGGTTGTACCAAACAGCGTCAGCAGATTTGTGGCACGGTGATCCATATCCGTACGAAATGCATTAATTTTCAAGTTGATGAGATCGTTATCCGGCGTCCATTTATAACGGGCATTATAGGTTTTAAGATCAAGCGTATCCGGCTCTGACTGAAAACCGCCAATAGCACTGGTATGCGTGCCCAACCGGGTTGGCATAATTTCACCGAACTCACTACTATAGCTCATATAGCTGAGCTCAAGCGCGTGATCATCGCCAAACCGGATATTGCTTTTCAGAAGAACGGACTCGTTTTCCATCGACGTATTGAGAACCTCTTCTCCGCCCTTCCAGGGCGAAAGTCCTTCATAGCCGATATTCGGGAAATCGGGATCTGTGGTACGGTCAACAAAATAAGGCTGTCCGTCACCTTTTTTACCCGCAAAATAATTGCCGTTTTTACGCTTTGCATAGGCACCCACAACATCAATATAGTCTGTCGTGAAAGCCGCAGCGATACTGCCGTTGCCGCCTGTCGGATCAAGAAAACCCGGGCGATCCATATTACCGCCGTCACGGGTGGTCGGTTGTTTTCCTGCCTGATAGGCACCGCCGGCCATACCGCCTGGTGTCAATACATCCGGCGGCGTGGTGCTGTTTGTATTGAAGCCACCACGTATGCGGACACCGAACTGGCGATCAGGCAGCAAAATATCGCCGGCGTTCAAAGTACGCATACGCACAACACCACCAATCGCACCGGAACCGTCCGCACCGGCACTCGGGCCTTTTTCTACAGAAACCTCACCAATCAAGTCCGGATCGACATAGCTGCCGGAGCGTGCACCATTATAACCGCGATAGACGGTCTGCTCTTGTGTGGCACCGTCAATAACCACCGGAACGCGGTCTTGCCCCTGCAAACCGCGAATATTCACATCAATAGCACCGGAGTTGCGGGTATCGCCGTTCAGAACGCCTGGTATGCCTGCAATAAAGTCGCCTGCCGATGTGCCGCGCCGCTGTTCTATTTCTTGCGCTGAAACATAACTGACCGAACCCGCAGTGGTATAGGTATCGTCATGGCTGCCAATAACACCGCCGCTGCTGATGGTGATTGTGTTGAGCACCAGCGAGCCATCTGCGGCAGTCGCACCGCTGCTGACTTCATTAGGCTGAGTGATTGCAACAGTTGTGGCATTCGGGAAAGAATAGGTCAGGCCGGAGCCTTGCAAAATACTGGATAATGCCTGCTCGCGGCTGACATTTCCGGAAACGCCTTTGGATGTTTTACCCGCAGCGACCGAAGCCAGATACGTGATCTGCAAACCGGACTGCCTGCCGAAAACGGTCAAAGCTTGTGTCAGTGAACCGGCAGGTACAGAGAAACTGGTTTGTGCCTGTGCTTGTGCAAATGCGCTCGGGCTTATGCCTGCTAAACTGACACCTGCAGTCAGTATAAATGTCGTAGACAGCATTCTGCGCGTACAGTTTTTAAAAGTATTTTTGTAAGTTCCGAGCCCCATCGGCGCACTCTCCGTCAATGCAAATTTCTTGGCAAATTTCCTGAAGGATCGTGCTTTCTGTCGGTGAAGAAATGCGACCCTGAATGTAATACAATCGGGGTTGCAATATTTTTACTTTTTTACTCATATTTTTTAAAGCGGGGTAATAATAGTGACCAAAGACGATAGCTGGCGCACCTGCGCACCGGTCGGATGCACTACGGCTTCCAATGCACGGAGCGGATCGGTCAAATCATAAACACCGCTGACCCGTTGCGCGCCGGTATTCGGGCTGGCCATGATAATGCGTCCGGGCATCCAGCGACCGATACGGGCAACCAGCGCCGAAACCGTTTCTCTCTCGGCAATGATCAGCTTGTCCCGCCATGCCGCGATTTGTTCAACCTCGCGCGCACCCTGATCGAGGGTTTGCGTCGATGGGTCAAAACTGATCCACTGGCCTTGCTCAAGGCGTTTGCCTGCCGCCAGCACAGCATCAGATGATTGCATTTCAACAATACCATGATCAACTGAGACTGCGATGACACCCGCATCATTGGAGACATCAAAAGCGGTGCCCAGCGCCATCACACGCACAGTGTCGGACAAAACTGAAAATGGCTTGCTTTTATCCGGTGCGACCTCAAAAAAGCCCATTCCGCGTAATAAATTAATGTCGCGGCGATCAGAGCCATAGGCAAGCTGAAGAGCGCTGTCCGGCCCCAATGTTACGAGACTGCCGTCCGGAAGTGTGATATGCGCCATTTCACCTTTCGCAGTGATATAATCGGCCTGTGCGCGCAATAACAGTTCTTTGCCAAAGGAATAGGAAAGCCCGCCTGCAGCCAGCAAAGCCGAACCGCCGATCATAAACTGACGGCGTGACAGACCGATATTTTTCCGGCGTTCTTCACGGCGCTGATGAGACAGGATCGCACCCGATGCGCCATGAGCCTTATCAATACGAAGCCAGATTTTCTCATGGAGCGGGCTTCTTGCACGCCATGCGCGGATCATGTCGCCGGATACTGCATTATCCGGATCATTCTGAAGCCGGATAACCAGATCAATCGCCTCATCAAGCAGCTGGTTCTGATCTGTATGCGGCTCGCTCATTCCGGTCCATTTCGTATCAATGTTTTTGAAGGCAATGCACGATTTTTCAGTGCATCCTGTTTATGCCGTGTTTCAGAATGCGTCTACACGGGACAGGATATGTTTATAAGCATCACGAATGAGTGCCCATGCTCTCGAGGTGGATATACCAAGCTCTTCACCGATTTCAGCAATTGTTCTTTCGCCCAGACGGTGCATCTCAAACGCCTGCCGTGTACGCTCCGGTAATTCTGCGAGCGCATTATAGGTCTGTAACAAGCATTGCCGTGAATGCACAATATCTTCCGGCGATGGCTTTTGATCCGCGATCTCGGGCACGCTTGCATCATCAATAGCAACCGTCGTTATCAGCGCTTCACGCTTTTGATAATTGGTGCCGAGATTACGTGAGATTTTATACAGATAAGCTTTCGGATTGAAGTTTCCCTTGGCAGCGGGCGGTGGCGTTGTCAGAACACGCACGAATGTGTCCTGTGTAAGATCTGCAGCAGTTTCATTATTCAAACCACGGCGGCGCAGGGAATTGGCAATACCCCTTGCGTGACTCCGAAACAGGTTTTGAACATCCCAGCCCAATGGAGCCCAGCTTTCTGTTGTGAAACTTCCGGCTTGTGCAATCTGCCATCTGACTGTGCACAATGCCTCTTTCAAATTTTCACTACATCTATAATATGATAAAATCAATCATGTTTAAATCAACTCCAGAGGGTAATTGTGCATTTCCGTCGATTTATGTTTAGCCTTGTCTTGGTATCTGTAGCAGGATGCACAACCACTGAAGCAGAAAAAGATGCTCAATATTCAACACCACGAATTCCGCTCAGCGACGGCACTTTCTTTGTCCAAAGAGTAACACCTGCATCAACCTGCAGGCAAAAATACCAAGAAACCCAACGCGTCAACAAGTTTATGAAGCAAGACGGCTTTATAAAGCGCGGTAAGGGGGAGATTCTCGTATTCGATTATCAACTAAAAATCTTGACGGATTTGATGGAAAACTGTCGGGGATTTATCTCAAAAAGCCGCCGCTGAGCTAATTTGCAGATAACAATAATTGAGGAATAAAAAATGCGCCCTTTCAGCAGAAAGGGCGCATTTCTACGTCAGAATTTTACCGAGAAACCGGCGCGATAGGTACGTCCCGGTGCCGGCATAAAACTCTGTGCCAGCGGATCCAGATAGTAACGGTTGCCGATATTCTGTACCGATGCGTTGAAGACAGCATCTTCACGTAATTTATAACTGACAAAAGCATCAAACAGCGTAACCGGCTTATAAAGAATCTGTGGCGTGGTCGCGCCTGTCTGCCATGGCTTATCAATCGTCTCAACCGGCCCTGACGTATAGGTCATGCGACCACCTACTGTCAGTTTTTCTTCAAAGAAACGGCTGCCAAGTGTGAGATTTGCTGCATATTTCGGCGGATTTTGGGTATTGGTGAAAGACCCCATATAACTGCCGGGCGTGCAATCCGGTGTGTTTTCAGTCGGCTGATACTGATCTGCTGTTGCTCGCAGATGAGCTGCAAAAGCAGCATCACAGGTTTCCGTCCTGAAATAATAAGTCGCGGAGAGGTCAGCAAAAATCCGGCCGTTATCATAGCTGGACTGGAATTCAAGACCATTGGCTTTGTAACTGTCGGCGTTACTGAAAGTCATGCCACCATTCGTAACAGGGTCATAATAGCGCGTGATATAGTCTTTAATATTATTATCAAAATAAGCGAGTTTGAAAGACGCCGTATCCCCCTGCATGAACAGGTCATCCTGTGTCGTGCTGGCACCAAACTCAATGGCACGGGAACGCTCAGCTTTCAGACCTGTCGCAGGGTCAACCTGCAAGGTGCCAAGCGTGGTTTCAAACAGCGACGGCAGACGGTAACCTTGCGTGTAGCTGGCATAGAGGAAAGTCTGCGGAATAATCTCATAATTCACACCAAAGGCCGGTGTAAAACTGCTACCTTTGTTCGACATTTTCTCGCCACGGTCAAAGCCGGTAACGATATTGCTGTAACCCGCGTTGCTCACTGCCATATAAGTCGGTGTGCCATATTCATCAAAAGGCGTACCATCAAACGGGTTATTGGTGTTAGATGCCGCAATACCATTGTTCAGACGCGGATCGGTGGCATCGGTAAACTGCCCGTTTTCATCCGCACGCCAGAACATGCTGTCCCAGGTGCCAGGGCCTCTGGAGAGAGAAATCCATTTGCCATAGACATTTTCACGTCTTGCCACAGTCGGTGCATTGCGGTCGTGAGAACTGTAACGGCCATAACGCCCGCCAGCCCAGAACTGCAAATTTTCACGTGGCTCATATTCGAGCTTACCGGTCAGGCTGATTTCTGAACGATAACCGTCACGCAAATTACGGTTCTGGTTGATATCATGTTCGGAGATCACAACATCTCTTTGCGGACGGATATTTTCATACTGGAATGAACCGCCAAGATCGAATGCAAAAGCACCGGCTTCCGTGGTAAATTCAGAACGGTTGGAAAGATCGCCACCTACGCGCACGTCATCCATACGCACCCATGTGCGGTCAGGACTACCATAAACCTGTTGGGATTTCGGCCCGTTGGTCGCGTTGATCTGATCGCTTTTAGCATCTGTAATCCAGAGATTGGCTTTAAAATCAATCAGATCATTATCGGCTGGCTTATACTGATAGCGTGCCGAACCCGAATTGATAATCATGCTGCCAGTCGGATACTGATACAGTCCGGCGGTACCAAAACGGAAAATATCCGACGGCATAACCTCACCAAAACGCCCGTCATAATATCGGTAGCTGAGCTCAAGCTGCTGCTCATCCGTTGGTTTGATTGTCGCCTTCAGCAACACGGATTCCGTTTGTGAAGAGGAGTTTAAAACCTCTTCTCCGGCCTTATAGGATTTAGCGACCGTGTTTTCTTCATAGCCGGATTTGGAGAATTGGCGATATTTATCGCGCCCATGTTTACCGGCAAAATAATTGCCCTGATTGCGCCGCGCATAGGCGGCAACCACATCCACAAAATCACTGGTATAAGCCGCGGCAATACTGCCGGATTTCGCTGCCGAGCCAAAAATATCCGGACGACCACTGCGTACATCTGCGTTTAACTCGGATACAGAACTGACCTGATCCGGACGATACGGCTGTTTCACACCGTTGTCCCATAATTCGCCTTTCAGGCGAACACCGAAAGTCTGACCGGGTTTAAGAACATCCTGAATACGCAGCGTCGTCATTCTGACGGCACCGCCGATGGCACCGGCTGCGGCGGGTGTAAGATCAGGCCCCTTGCTGATCACGACATCACTGATCAGATCGGGATCAATATAACTGCGTTGTTGCGTACCGGCATAACCACGATAAATATTGAGCGACTGTTGTGAACCATCCACGGTTACAGCCACACGGCTTTGCCCCTGAATACCGCGAATATTCACATCAAGACCGCCGCCGTTACGGCTGTCTGCGACCTGTACACCCGGCAAGCCCTTGAGCATATCTGCGGACGATACCGAACCATAGCGGTTGATCTGCTCCTCCGAGAGATAAACCGTGGATTTAGGCGCGGAATAGACGGCTGACGCCCCGTCTACAGCACCGGCAGGCGTCGTAATCGTGATCATGTTCAGCTGGGTTGCACCATCAGCATTCACACCGCCGGCATTTGCCGCTGCTTCATCAGGGGCAAAGAGGCTGACCGTGCGGCTGTCGACAAAACGATAATGCAGTTTAGAAGGACCAAGAACGCGTTTGAGTGCTGCTTCCGGTGACTGACGGCCGATCACAGCTGCGGATTGTCCGGAAATTGTGCCGCCATTCTGGCGCACAACCTGTATGCCGGTGGTTGCCGTAAAATCGGCCAATGCGGTGAGCAGCGGTTTCGCCGGAATATTGAAATTATAGCTGGCGCGATCCTGTGCCGTTGTGGCGGATTGCGCCAAAGCACCAGCCGGATAAGCGGATATAAGTGCAATGAGCGAAACACCGCTGGCGGTGAACGCAGTTCTGATGGTCTTCATTCTGGACGTTTCCTGTTCAAATTCAAGGACGTCAGGCCCTTAATCAAAGAACGGTTTGCCCGAATAAAACCCGTAAAAATAATTTTACCGGTAGATAATTGTCATCAAGCCGGGCACACGCACCACAGTCAAATTGAGCGTGCTGCGTAGAGCATCAAAAACCGCATCAGGATCTTGCGCCTGAAACACGCCGGATACCGGCAGGTTCTCCAGCTCTTTATCGCTGAGAATAATACGCCCCGCAGTATATTTGCCGAGCTCATTCAGTACCGATTTAAGCGGTGTCTGGTTCATCATGATCAAACCGCGCCGCCATGCAAGACGGGCTTCTGCATTGCCGTCACGGATTTGTTCGATCCTGTCCGGTGTAACTGCTGCACTGTCTCCGGCCTCCAGCCGGACCGTATCCGTCTTGCCTGTGGAATGCACCACAACCAGCCCGCGCTCGACGGTCACTTTGGTCAGCTCAGGTTCCAGCTCAACCGCAAAGGCTGTGCCAAGCACATGCACAGAGGCGGTGCCGCCTGTCACTTGAAACGGCCGGTTTTCATTCCGTGTCACATCAAACCATGCGCGGCCGCGAACCAACTCGACATTGCGTACCACATCACTGAAATTCGTATTGATGGCACTGTCGCCATCCAGATAGACCCGTGAGCCGTCACTCAGGGTCAATTCACTATAGGTGCCGGGGGCGACAGCATATTCAGCAAAAGCACGTTCTATCAGCCCTGCATCGCGCCAGAGCGCCATTGATGTTATGACAACAACAGCCGCCGCTGCAACACTGCCCCATTTGGCAAAATATCTGAGAGGACCAGACTGCCGTTGCCGTTTGCGATGCCAGCCGCTTTTTGCCGCTTGACGGGCAGGCGCTTTCAGATCTGTCCAGAGCTGCGCAGTTTGCTGATAGGCTTGTTCATGCATCGGGCTTTGCTCAAGCCATGCCTGAAAAGCCTGCTGTATATCTGCACTGACCGGCTGACTGCCCAGCCGCACAAACCATTGCGCGGCTTCCTCAATGGCAGCATCTGTCAGTTTTTCAGAACCGTCGGTTTTCAGCATGAGATGAAGCATTTTCCATGAAGCACGCAGTTGCCTGCAAATTGGTGACAGACAAACATAATCATTTCCGGTCACGCATCTGCTGCCACTTATGGCAGTAAGCAATCGCTGCCGCCATTTCTTTTTCGACCGTACTCAATGAAAGCTGTAAATGATGCGCAATCTGCTGGTAGGTCATACCGTCAACTCTGGCCAGCAGAAAAATCTGCGCGCGGCGTTCCGGCAAGGCATGGATCGCATCCAGCAGTGCAAACAGGTCGTGACGCGCTTCGATGATCCGTTCAGGCTGAATGAAGTCGGACATTTCACAGCTTTGCTTGTCATATGCAGCTTTATCCGGCTGCACTTTCCGGCTGCGCAACTGATCCAGCGCCAGTGTCGTGACGGTGCGCACGACCAACCCGCCGTCATTTTCCGTTAAAGACCGTTTGGATAATTTGACATAAGTATCATGCAGGATGTCCTCCGCGTCCTGTGCATTGCCGAGAATACGGGCTGCAAGCCGTTTCAGGCGCAAACGCTCCCTGACATAAATCCGTTCAAAAACAGCGTTCATGGGGGGCATATAAAACCTGCAAAAATAATGCGTGCAATCGCAATGCAAAAATAACTGGAGTTATTTACTCATCTTTAAGATGAATAGCAAGACACCTGCCGGATGATATCCCCCGCAAAAAACTGACTACATCTCTCCGAGAAAAATAGAAAACAAATTTCAGAAAGTTTAATAGTAATACTAAAATTTCGAGAACCAGGAACACAAACGAGCAAAGTACTATAAATAAAAAATCAGAATATAAGTGATTGACGAAGTTTAGAAATTAATGCTTATTTTGTAAGCGCTTAATCTAGTGGAGGAGATTAAAAGTGCATAAACATCTACTATCCGGACTTCTCGCGTCCAGCCTTTTCATCATGCCTGCATTTGCGCAGGATACAGCTCAGATTACCATTATTCATGCCGGTACTTTGCTGGCAAATCCGGCAGATAAACCGCTGAGCAAACAGTCAATCATCATTAAAGATAACAAGATTGAAGCTGTTGAAGCCGGGTTTTCTCAACGGGACGGCGCTAAAATAGTAGATCTCAGTGAAGCTTTCGTAATGCCCGGCATGATCGACAGCCACGTCCATATTACCTCGCAATTAGCACCCGACGCACGCCTTAAACGTGTGGAAAATTCGGATGCAGACTGGGCAATGCAAGGCGCACTTCATGGTAAGCGTACTTTGGAGGCTGGTTTCACAACTATTCAGGATCTTGGCGCCAGCGGTCAGGATGCCATTTTTGCCCTCAAAGAAGCCTCAAAGCGTAATGACCTACCCCTGCCCCGTATCCGCAGTGCAGGCTACTCCATTTCCGTTAGTGGCGGGCATGGCGATGGTCGTCAAGGATACAATGATGATGTAGCTGAAGTTCTGCATAAGGATTCAATCTGTAATGGTGCAGATGATTGCCGCCGCGCAGCACGCGAACAAATCCGCAAAGGTGCCGATATTATCAAGATCACCGCGACCGGTGGTGTATTGTCCAACACTTTGGCAGGTTTTAATCAGCAATTCACCAGCCCGGAAATTGAAGCAATTGTAGACGCTGCAAGCAGCATGGGACGCAAAGTAACAGCGCATGCCCATGGCCTAAACGGCATCAATTCTTCTCTGGCATCCGGTGTCATGTCGATTGAGCACGGCACTTATCTGGATGACAGCTCCATTGCACTTTTTAAAGAAAAAGGCGCTTATCTGGTACCAACTGTCATGGCAGGCGACTTTGTTGCGAAAACCGCCAAAGAAGCAAAATGGATGACTGAGCCTCA
The DNA here is from genome assembly GCA_021733665.1 of Bacillus subtilis. GTDB lineage: Bacteria > Pseudomonadota > Alphaproteobacteria > Rhizobiales > Rhizobiaceae > Pseudochrobactrum. The sequence continues at coordinate 171,673 of JAHREI010000005.1, read as the reverse complement.
GCGTATTAAATCGCTGCAAGCAGGCCCGCTGATGCTGGATATGCTGCGCAAAGCACATAAAGGTGGCGTTAAAATTGCCTTTGGTACTGATAGCGGTGTTTCAGTACACGGGAACAATGCAACCGAATTGGTGCTGATGGTAGAAGCCGGCATGACCGCGCAGGAGGCCTTACTGGCTGCAACCGTCAATGCCGCCACTCATATTGATATGATTGACGCAATCGGTACCATTGAAGCCGGAAAACTGGCCGATATCATTGCCGTCAAAACCAACCCGCTCGATAATATCGAACAAATGCGTGATGTCGGTTTCGTGATGAAGGACGGAAACGTTTATAAATCAGAGCTGTAAGCATTTTACGAAATAATCTTGTTGGCTATCTAGCCAACAAGATTATTGAATAAGGACTTATTGTCCCGTCCTCGGATTACGGAATGTGATGCAGCCACTTTTCAGTGGCAAATTTCTCCGTAACGAGCTGTTCAGCAGCCGCAAATTCTTCCGGTGTGATTGTCCCTTTTACACCACCATTCAGCGACACAAACATCTCCGTCATGCGGTCGATAACTTCACGGCGCGGCAGACCCGTCTGGCTGCGAACCGGATCAACACGTTTGGCTGCACTTGCTGTTCCTTTATCTGAAAGCTTCTCGCGACCAATACGCAGAACTTTCATCATTTTATCAGCATCCATATCATAAGCCATTGTTACGTGATGGAGAACTGTGCCACCCGAATAACGTTTCTGTGCGGCGCCGCCGATCTTGCCCTTGGAACTCGAAATATCATTCAACGGCTTATAGAAGGCATCCACACCCAGAGAGTTCAGTGACTTCAAAACCCATTCATCAAGAAAAGCATAAGAGTCAGCGAAGCTCATATCCCGGACAAGATCGCCCGGCGCATATAGCGAATATGTAATTGTGTTGCCAGGCTCGACGAACATCGCGCCACCGCCGGTAACACGGCGAACGGTCTCTACGCCCATCTCCTTGGTTGCGTCCATATCAACTTCATTACGCAGCGACTGAAATGCGCCGATAATAATCGACGGGCGCTCCCATTCCCAAAAACGCAAAGTCGGAATACGGCGTCCGGCAGCGACTTCACGTGCCAAAACTTCATCCAGCGCAAGATGCATAGCCGGCGACAAGGGTGGAATATCAATGATTTGCCATTCAAAATCACGCCAGGTTTTGGCAACGCCCAACGCACGGCGAACAGCAATCGCAACAGCCTCAGGGCTAAAGCCAATCATAAAAGCATCCGCACGCAGCCCGTGTCTCACAGCTTCGGCAATCTCCTCCACCGTTGCCGTGGCAGGTAAGCCATTCAAGGCATCACGAATGTCATCAAGCGCCTCTGCCGGCTCGAGGAAAAAATCCCCCGCAACCTGAACCTCATGCAATTTGTTATCCAGAACCTCCAGATCAACAACAACCAGTTTGCCGCCGTGGACTTTGTATTCACCATGCATTTGCATACAACCTTGATAAGAAGAGATAATCAGCCAGCTATTTTATCTGTAAGCCTCATAGGTAAATCAAATCTCCGCCCGATGCACTATCCAATCTTTGTTCAATCTGTATTCAAAACATAGTTATCACTGAGAATATTTCTCTGGCGGAACAGTGATAATTTACATGCAAATTATCACTACCTGACAAAAGCCAACTGAATAGCCAGACCTGCAAACGCAGCAGCAAAACCACGGCGCAACCAGTTTTGAATACGTGTATTTGCAATGACATGTCTCCGGAAAAAGGCTGCGAAAATACCGTAACCAACAAAAACAATAAAAGTCAGCACCATAAATATCAGACTGAGCTGCAATAAATGACCCAGTGATCCCGCATCTTCTGTACGGATAAACTGAGGCAAAAAAGACAAGAAGAATATTGAAAGTTTAGGGTTCAGAAGATTAATGAATATCGCTGATATGATGATCTGCAGATTGCTCTTCCGCTCCGATTTTTGTTGATGAACGGCCAGCATATTCCGATCAAGAAAAATGCTCCACGCCATATAAAGCAGATAAGCAACACCCAGATATTTCGCTAATTGAAAAATCACTGTGCTCGTATGTAATAATACTGCCACGCCACTCATGGCAGCTATCATGTGCGGAATGATACCCAAAGTACAACCTAGTGCAGCAAACAAACTTCGGCGAATGCCACCATCAATTCCGTTGGCAATTGTATAGAGAGCACCGGTACCAGGCGCAGCGATAATTAACAGCGAAGTCAAAATAAATTCCGGCATCATGCAGGACTCCCTGCCAGCAGTTGCGCATTTGGCCAAACTGCCTGTACGGCCTTGGCTAAAGTCAGGGATAAACTCACAATATCTGTTTCGGCTTTCTCATGCAGCGCTTCCGCAACAATTAAAACCTGTGCTGTTTCTGCCCGAATAGCCGAGAATGCGCTTTGCCGGTGCGTCCAGCGTCGGGCATGTGCACGCCCCATGCTGTCAGAAAAGATAACTTCTCCGGCTTTAGGAAACTCTGTTAACCCGTCAAATGTTTCGTACACCTCATCGCCATGCGCATAACGAACGATCATAGGTGTAGTTACATATGCCTGATCAAATACGGCTATCGGAATGGCATATGCAAGTGACACCGCATTACACAAATCTATTAGCGGATGCAGTGCCGGTATAATGCCCTCTTTACGATAGCGCCGGAGTAATGCCTCTGCAGCACAGCGATATTGCGTCGGCTTCAACTGCATGGCGGAAAAAGCTCTGCGCCATGCCTGAATTTCCGGAAATTCACCCTCACTCGTTAACTCTAATCGCTTATCAGCGACAGCCAAAAGCCCTGCTATTTCCATAGAAGGGTCAGCATCCGGACTGATACCTTCAATGCATAAAATGCGGGATTTAAGCTGAGGGAAAGAGGCCTTTATTTCCGGTGCATAGCGAAACTGGGCAGACATAACCGGTTAATCTCCTGACATGTTATTTACGTCAGTTATTTGTCCGGTTCCTTTCTGTGTCTTGAAGAAAATTGCAGGCTAAACCATTGCGCTCGCATAGTTCCCCGGAGAAAACCCGTAAGCCCGGACAAACAATCTGGTCATATGGCTCTGATCAGCAAAACCTGCAGCGTAAGCACACTCAGATAATGTGATACCTTTGGAGAGCATTATCCGGGCATGGTGTAAACGTCGCTGAACAAGATAAGCATGCGGCGTAAGCCCAGTCAGTCGTTTAAAACCACGTATCAACTGGAATTGACTGACACCGGCAAGAACAGCCAATTCTTCAAGCAACACATTGTCCGCCGGAGCATCATCAATCCTAGTCCTGACAAGCTCCATTGTTGCAGGGATAGAACCCATGCGTTCACACGGCAGATGATCAAATAGTCTTGATAGCAAGATGAGTAAGTGCTCACGCATTTCAATCTCACTATCCGCTCCCTGACTACTCACTCCCGATGAATTTATGACTGTCTGAAACAATGCCAAAAATCGTGCTGCCGCAACACGATCATTGATAACCGGATAAGATAGCTCACCCGCCGTGATCCGGCCTTCTGTAAGATCATGAATAACAGCATTAAGAGCCCCCTGATCGAAATACAGCATTTTCCAGCTCCGGCCCTGATCACCGACAGGAGAGCCGTCATGAACCTCATCAGGATTCACAGTTATGACATCTCCGGCAGAAGCCTCAACGACACCCCGCCCGCTCAAAGATTTGTGCGCTCCACGTAAGATGATCCCAAGACCAAACTGATTGTGAATATGACGCCCAAAACTATGCGTGGTATCGGCCAGAACCGCATCCACCCCCATAGTTTCATAACGTGCAATTTTAAATCGTCCGGTTGTCATATCGCAGATAGCAGCTCCGTCAAAACTTGCGGTTTGATGGTCTGAAACTGGCATTAATACCAATAAATATCAATTCCGGAGCCACCTTAACCGACTATCACAGATCGAAGACTGGTTCGAACAAAACATTTTTCTGCCCTTGCAAGACAGTGCAGATCGTAACGGACAAGCAATTGATCTTACGTTTACTGCTGCAGAGGATTATTTTAAGTCGGGGCAACGGATTTGCCATGTCGGTGTTTTTGCTCTGACCGAAACCCGCGATCGTTTCAGTAACGAAGTTAATCAATACTTCAAAAAATGGATCGCTAGTCTTGCCTCCGCTTTGATACGTACAAATTTCTCACCCGCTGAAGCTCAACAAACGGCAACAACAGTCGTTGCAGGGATACAGGGCGCTTTGGTTATTGCGCAAACATGCGAAGATCAACACAGCTTTTCTAATATGCTAGAACAGCTTCGGCAATTAACCCAACCGGTCAAATAGCCTCAAAAAATTGTTCTCGCCGCCGGATATCTGGTCTTGTACCTCTGATACGCCTCTTCATAAGCAGATGCCAGCTGAACAACCGGTTCAACCACTTTAGCAATCTTGGGGAGAGTGCAAATAGCAACAGGGTCGAGATTATGAGCAGCAATCATGCCGAGGCGTGCAGCACCAAAAGCAGCGCCGTAATCTCCGTCCTGCGGCACTTCAAGCGGAATACCTGAAATTGTAGCGATCGCAGACAACCAGTATAAGGATCGCGCACCACCGCCGATCGCAGTTGCCTGTGTAATCTCTGTACCAGCAGCACGGAGAGCTTCAAGATTATCCCGCACCGCAAAAGCTACGCCTTCAAGCACAGCCTGCGTGAGTGCCGGACGATCACTCTCATGCCCCAGACCTATAAAACTTCCGCGAAGTGTCGCGTCATTATGTGGTGTGCGTTCACCGGACAAATAGGGCAGAAAGCTCACCCCGCTTGGTGCTTGCAAGGTTCCTCCCAGTTCTGAAATTAATTCAGGCGGTGTCTGGCCGCAGATTTTAGCAAACCAGTTCAATGAATCTGTCGCCGATAAGATAACCCCCATTTGATGCCACATGTCAGGCAATGCGTGGCAAAAACTATGCACTGCACTTTCAGCATTAGGGCTATATTGTTGATTGGCAGCAAAAACGACGCCGGATGTCCCCAGAGAAATAAAAGCACGGTTTGGAGCAACCGTTCCTACACCACAGGCAGATGCAGCATTATCACCGCCACCACCGGCAATAATCGTACCAAGTGGCAAACCGAATTTTGATGCAATCTCGGGACGCAAACGCCCTGCTTGCTCAGTGCCTTCCACCAAATCCGGCATTTGTAAAATATCCATATCCGTGGCAGCGAGCAGTTCGGCTGACCATCGGCGTTGTGCAGTATTCAGCCATGCTGTACCGGATGAATCTGAGAAATCAGACAAGTATTCCCCCGTCAACCAGAACCGCAGGTAATCTTTAGGCAGCAGCACTTTATGGATTTTGGCGAAAATCTCCGGCTCATTCTCTTTCACCCAGACGAGCTTGGGAGCTGTAAATCCCGGAAAAACTATATTGCCGGAAAGTGCCCGAAACTGCGGATCGGCATCGAGCCTTGCCGCCTGAATATAACTGCGTGAATCATTCCACAAAATGGCAGGCCGTAAGACTTGTGCATGTTGATCCAACAGAACCGCACCATGCATCTGCCCAGACAGACCGATGCCTTTGACAGCAGCCATTTCCCTCGGATGGGAAGCTTTGAGTGCCAGCAAAGCCTTTTCAGCGGCCTCGCACCAATCCTGAGGATTTTGCTCCGACCAACCTGCATAAGGACGTGTAACATGCAGATCGGCATGAGCAGAAGCGACAATGCCCTGATCATCATCAATGAGCAGCGCTTTAATGCCCGAGGTGCCGAGATCAAGACCAAGATACATATCAAACTACTTTCCATGCTTTATGAAAAAACTCCCGCCAGTGGCGGGAGTTTTCAAACAATCGGATCAATAAGGTGAGTCAGGGAAATAAAATTCCTGCGCATTTTCCTTCGTAACCAAAGTAGCATCAAGAATATAGCTACCGCGAATTGGCACCTGATCATAGAAGTTGGCAACGGTCAGTTCCATTGCTGTTGCAATCATTGCCGGCGGATAGAGCACATCTACAGGGATCAAAGCATCGCCATCGGCAACTTTTTTGATCATCTCTTTCATACCGGCACCGCCGATAACCATCTTGATATCCGAGCGGTTTGCTTGCTGGATTGCCTCAAGAGCGCCAACGCTCATATCGTCATCCTGCGTCCAGACAGCATCAATTTTCGGGTATTTGACCAGATAATCCTGCATCACTTTAAATGCATCATCGCGTGACCAGTTACCGAACTGCTTGTCGAGAACTTTGATGTCGCTGCCGGCAACGGCAGAGTCAAAGCCTTTTTGGCGCTCTTCGTCGATGACAATCGGCAGGCCACGAATGACCACAACATCACCGGAGCCGAGCGTGTCTTTGATATATTGTCCGGCAACGCGCCCTAGCTCTTCATTGTTTCCGGCCACATACAGATCCTGAATAGACGGATCAGATAATGCGCGGTCAACAACCGTAACAAAAATGCCCTTATCTTTGACCTGACGGATCGGATCGGTCAGCTCATCCGAATTGTGCGGCAATGTTACCAGCGCATCCATGCCCTGCGTTGTCAGATCCTCCAGCGCATTGGCCTGAGAGGCACCATCCGGCGATGTTTTGACAATGATCTTCAGACCCGGATGGGCTTTTTCCAAAACGGCTTTAGCGCGTTCAGCATGATACACCACGCCACCTGTCCAGCCATGATCTGCAGCCGGAATGGAAACGGCAATCGTCACCTTCTTATCCTGAGCATAGGCAGCGCCTGTCAGCAATGCGACGCCGCAGACAGCACTTAAAAGTATCTTCTTCATTTTACGTCTCCCTCATTTTAAGGCCTGACACTACGGCGGTCCGGCCTCCCTCCGCCGTTTCTGATGCCGGTATGGATCAACCCACCGGTATGTGACTTTTGCTTACTGGCGCCGTGACAATGAACGCTGCACCAACATTGCAATAATAATGATCGCTCCCTGCACTGCGCCAATCAGATATTCACTGACCAGATCAGACAGAACCATGATATTGCCGACAACCTCGAGAATGAGTGCACCGCAAACCGTGCCCCAGATGCGGCCAACGCCGCCGCGCAGGGCTGTACCACCGATAACAACGGCCGTAATCGCCTGCAGCTCCCACATCAGACCAGTCGTCGGTGTTGCCGCCCCCAAACGCGGAACATAGACCAACACAGCAATGGCAACGCAGATGCCCTGAATAACAAAAGCCAGCGTTCGCACGCGTCGTACCGGAATACCCGAATAACGCGCGACATCCTGATTGGAACCAACGGCAATGACATGGCGGCCAAAAGCCGTACGATACAGCAGAAAAGCAGCGATAAGCGCGACAACAATGATCACCACAATCGGGATCGGAATACCGAGAATATTACCGAAATAAACCGGACGATAGGCGGCACGCAGTTCCTGCGATTTCATCGCAATCGAGCCGCCCTCAGCCAGATAAATGGTCAGTGCACGGAAAATCCCCATTGTACCAAGCGTGACAATGAAAGGCTCAATACGCCCCATTGTGGTGATTGTACCATTGGCAAGCCCGCAGGCAGCTCCCACCGCGATCGCGAGTGACATTGCCAGAATTAACATCGGCAGATTACCGCTGACGATGCCGGAATTCATGAACAAAATAGTGACTGCCGCAACGAAAGCAGACATCGAGCCGACAGACAAATCAAGCCCGCCGGATGCAATAACAAAGGTTGCACCAATGGCAATGATTGCAATGAAAGCACTGCGGGTTGCGATATTTAACAAGTTGTCGACCCCGATAAAATTGGGATTGACCAAAGTACCGAATATCAGCAGCACAGCCAGAGCTACAAAGGGTGCTACAGCGCGCAGATCTATATCCTGCCAGAAGCTCTTACCCGTTACGTTGCTCTGATTTTTACCTGTCATATCGCTCATATTATTTCCGCCACGATGGCAGCCTCCTGTGCTGTGACGCCGGTGGCATGCACGACAATCTCGTTTTCGGTCATCTGATCTCCGCTCACTTCAGCAACAATGCGGCCATTGCGCATGATGAGAATGCGTTCGCATATGCCGATCAGTTCAGGCATTTCCGAAGAAATAACGATAACCGCTTTACCTGCTGCTGCGAGCGCAGCAATAAATTTATAAATCTGTTCTTTTGTGCCGATATCGATGCCGCGGGTGGGCTCATCAATGATGATAATATCCGGCTCAAGCAGCATCATTTTTGCAAGAAGCAGTTTTTGCTGATTGCCGCCGGAAAGTTGTCCGGCGAGCAAATTCGGATCGCGGGTGCGGATATCAAACTCGCTGATGGCGCGATCAAGCGCGGCCTGCTCTTTGCCGGTATTGATCAAAAAATGCTCAGTGAATTTATCCAGCGATGCCAGTGTCAGATTGGTGCGTAAATTCTGCTCCAGCAACAGGCCTTTGCCTTTGCGGTCTTCGCTTAAATAAACAATGCCTGCATCCATACTTTCGCGCGCAGACGGAAATTGCACCGGCTTGCCGTTCAGCCGGATTTTACCATGTGCCGCACGTAAACCGACAATCCCCTCAAGCAGCTCAGTACGACCCGCACCGATCAGGCCCGCAAATCCGAGAATTTCACCTTTATGCAGCGCAAAACTGCAATTTTTGGCATAACCCGGCACATTGAAATCAGACACTTCCAGAACAACAGTCTGGACTGAAGGTCTGTGATATTCAGGATAAAGCTGGGACATATCACGCCCGACCATCAGGCGCGCCATATCCAATGGCTGCAAGTCATCTGCATCATGCGATGAGACCAGCTGTCCGTCACGCAAGACAGTAATGCGATCAGAAATAGCCTTCACTTCAGGCAAGCGGTGCGAGATATAAAGCACCGCCGCACCGCGATCACGAATACCCGTAATCACTTTCAACAGTGCTTCTGTTTCAATCGGCGTTAAGGACGCGGTTGGCTCGTCAAAAATCACCAGCCGATGCGGCACCAGCAATGCGCGGGCAATTTGCACCAATTGCCGCTGAGCTATGGATAATTGCTCAACGCGTGCCTTGGGATCAATCGCAGCTCCCAGACTTTCAATCGCAGCTTTTGCCTCGTCATTCATCTTGCGGTCGTTGAGTGTCAGACCACGTCTGATCTCTCGTCCCAGAAAAATATTTTGCGCAACCGTCATATCCGGTGCGAGCAAAATTTCCTGATGAACCAGCACCACACCGCGATGTTCTGCATCAACCGGCCCCGAAAGCGTGACCGGCTCACCGTCAAAAGCAATTGTACCGCGACTTGGCTGCAAATGTCCGGCCAGCAACTTCATCAGTGTCGATTTACCGGCACCATTTTCACCGATAATAGCGTGAATTTCGCCCTGTCTGATTTCAAGCGTAATATCCCGTAGCACTTCGATAGAGCCAAAGGATTTCGACAAGCCTGCAACCTGCATAAATGGTATATGCGGGAGGGGTGCTATCCCCGTATTTTCTCTGTGGGTTGCGCCGGATAATGCTGTCATTTCAGGCGTGTCCATTGATTACCAGCCTGACTGGAAGCAACGGATGCTGCGATGAAACGCATACCGTCCAAACCATCATAGACTGTTGGATAAAGCACCTGATCATCAGGTTTTGCACCTGTCCGTGCGGCACGGATTGCATGCGCTGCTTCCGTATAAATCGTTGCAAAGCCTTCCAGATAACCTTCCGGATGTCCGCCGGGGATACGGGTAACTCGACCGGCAGCCGCATTGGCACCGGCGCCGCCACGGGTGATCAGTTGTTTCGGCTCTCCAAAGCGCGTGAACCACAGATAATTCGGGTCGGCCTGTGTCCATTCCAGCCCGCCTTTACTGCCATAAATACGCAATTTCAGACCATTCTCATTGCCGACAGCTACCTGACTTGCCCAGAGGGAACCGCGCGCACCGCCTTTGTAGCGCAGCATGATCTGCACATCATCATCAAGACTGCGCCCGTCAACAAAGGACGTCAGTTGTGCCAGCACCTGCTCTGTCTCAAGTCCGGAAACAAAACCAGCCAGATGATAGGCGTGAGTGCCAATATCACCAATCGCCCCGCCCGCACCGGAACGTGCCGGATCGGTGCGCCATTCAGCCTGCTTATTACCGCTGAGCTCCGAGCGTTCGGTCAGCCAGTCCTGCGGATATTCCACCTGAATAACCCGAATATCACCAAGCTCACCACCGGCGACCATGCTACGAGCCTGCCGTATCATCGGATAACCGCTGTAATTATGGGTCAGAACAAATAGCTTGCCGGATTTTTCAACCAGACTGACCAGTTCTTCCGCTTCTTTCACCGATGTCGTCAGCGGCTTGTCACAGATGACATGAATACCGGCATTTAAAAATGCGCGTGCGATCGGCGTATGCAAATGATTGGGCGTAACGATTGAAACAGCTTCAATGCCATCAGAACGTGCCGCTTCTGCCTGTGCCATTTCCTCATAAGACGCATAGCTGCGATCTGCGGCAATGCCGAGCTCCCCTGCAGATGCGCTGGCTCGCTCAGGATCAGAGGAGAGCGCTCCAGCAACCAATTCATATTGATCGTCAATGCGGGCGGCAATCCGATGAACCGCACCGATAAATGCACCTTGTCCGCCGCCGACCATTCCAAGTCTGATACGGTGCTGCTGGTGTTCAGTTGCCATGGCATGTTCCTTTCAGCGACAGTTTCGATCAAAGACCAAGCATTTTGCGGTTGGCTGCTTCATCAGTGCCCGCATTGGCAAAATCATCAAAGGCATGTTCAGTGACGCGAATAATATGATGCTTGATGAAATCTGCGCCCTCACGCGCACCGTCTTCCGGATGCTTCAGCGCACATTCCCATTCCAGAACCGCCCAGCTATCGAAATCATAAGCCGTTAGTTTGGAGAAGATGCTGCCAAAATCGACCTGCCCGTCACCCAGCGAACGGAAACGTCCGGCACGGTTGACCCAGCTCTGAAAACCACCATAGACGCCCTGCCGTCCTGTCGGGTTAAATTCGGCATCCTTAACGTGGAACGCTTTGATACGCTGATGGTAAATGTCGATGAAATCCAGATAATCGAGCTGCTGAAGCACAAAATGCGAAGGATCATAAAGCAGATTGGCACGCGCATGATTATTCACACGCTCAAGGAACATCTCGTAAGAAATACCGTCATGCAGATCTTCACCGGGATGAATTTCGTAGCAAATATCCACGCCATTCTCATCCGCATAATCAAGCAGCGGTGTCCAGCGCTTTGCCAGTTCGTCAAAAGCAGTTTCCACCAAACCGGCGGGGCGTTGCGGCCAGGGATAAACATAGGGCCAGGCGAGAGCACCGGAAAATGATGCCATTGCATTAAGGCCTAAGCGCTTGGATGCGCGCAATGCCCTCCGCACCTGATCATTCGCCCATTCCGTTCGTGCCTGCGGATTGCCACGGACACTCTCATCTGCAAAGCCGTCAAATGCGGTATCATAGGCCGGATGAACGGCAACCAGCTGTCCCTGAAGATGGGTTGAAAGCTCAGTAATTTCCAAACCATGCGATGCCGCTATGCCTTTGATTTCATCGCAATAGGTTTGTGAATCTGAAGCTTTTTCCAGATCAAACAGTCGTTTGTCCCAAGTGGGAATTTGTACGCCTTTATAGCCGAGTGATGCCGCCCATTTGCAGATAGCATCGAAAGAATGAAAAGGAGCGCTGTCGCCTGCAAACTGCGCCAGAAATATCGCTGGTCCTTTAATCGTTTTCATTATCCCACTCCCCTTTTTGCGGCCTTAAAATCTCAGAAAAACGATCTGTCAGACGTAGCGGTTCACGATATTTTCCAAGAGTTCCTGCCGGCCAGAAACCGGCTGCGGCTCAATTTTGCTGGTGTGAACATAGGCCGCAATTTCTTCCAGCGACTGTTCACCTTTGAGCATGGTTTGCGCCTGCGGCTTGTTCCATCCGGCATAACGGTCTTGCAATGGTGCAGAGAGTGCCTGATCCTCAATCATTCTGGCCGCGGCTTTCAGACCGCGAGCGCAGCAATCCATGGCGCCGATATGACCGATCAGCAAATCTTGCGGATCAAGCGACTGGCGCCGCAATTTTGCATCGAAATTGGTGCCGCCTGTAGTGAAGCCGCCGCCTTGCAATATCTGATAATAGGCCAAAGCCATTTCCGGTACATTGTTCGGGAACTGATCAGTGTCCCAGCCGGATTGATAATCATTACGGTTCATATCAATGGAACCGAAAATGCCGAGTGCATTGGCAAGTGCCAGTTCATGCTCGAAGGAATGTCCCGCCAGAATAGCGTGTCCCTGCTCGATATTGACCTTAACCTCGTTCTCAAGACCGTAGCGTTTCAAAAAGCCGTAGACCGTTGCCACATCATAATCATATTGGTGTTTGGTCGGCTCCTGCGGCTTCGGCTCCAGCAGAATTGTGCCTTTAAAGCCGGTTTTATGTTTGTAATCCACGACAAGCGACAGGAAGCGCCCCATCTGATCAAGTTCGCGGCTCAGATCAGTATTGAGCAATGTCTCATAGCCTTCGCGCCCGCCCCAAAGCACGTAATTTTCACCATTGAGACGCTTGGTAACATCCATACAATGTTTAACGGTTGCAGCTGCATAGGCAAAAATTTCAGGATCAGGGTTTGTCGCAGCTCCTGCCATATAGCGGCGATGCGAAAACAAATTGGCCGTACCCCACAACAGCTTAACGCCGGTTTCAGCCATTTTTTCCTGCAAATAATCAGCCATATGGTCGAGATTGGCCGATGTCTCAGCAAATGTTTGACCTTCGGGGCGGATATCCGCATCGTGAAAGCAATAATACGGCGCACGCAAAAGAGTACAAAGTTCAAACGCAACATCAGCTTTTAGTTTTGCGTGCTGCAAACTGTCACCAAACCACGGGCGTTCAAATGTTTGGCCGCCAAACGGATCGCCCCCCGGCCAGGCCAAACTATGCCAATAGGCGACGGCAAAACGCAGCTGATCTTCCATGCGTTTGCCCAGCACGATTTCATCCGGATTATAAAACCGGTAAGCCAGCGGGTTGGTACTGTCCGGCCCTTCATACTGAACAGATGTGGTCGCATTGAAAAATCCCATACTCATGCCAGTATTCCCCGAAGTTGTGACACGTCAGATGTGCTCTTTTTTAATTGTTTATTCTGCTGGGTATCGGCCTGTATCAGCGATGTGATTGCACAGCCCTGCAAGATGAGCGGTTGCTCAGACGGATAGCGGTAGATTGACAGGTCTTCCGGTGAACGCAGCCCGTTTTGAGGGCCGGCCAGAACACCGTTTTCGATACCGCCACTGATGGTTTTACGCAGATCATCTTCAATGAGATCAAAGGCGTGAACACCGGGGCCGACAAAGGCCAACGGCACCGGATCAATTAATGAGAATATGCTGCGCAGTGCAAAACCAAGCGCTTTACCGGCACGTTGAAAGGCCTGCCGTTCAATGCCTTCTGCAGCGCGTGCACGGCTTGTGAGTGCCGAAAAATCAGCATCCGAAATCATTGCTGATGGCGGTGTATTATCGTCAATATGATTGGCAAAACGCCAAATGCCATAGTCACTGGCATATGCTTCCAGACAGCCGTGCCGTCCGCACCGGCATAATGCGCCATCAGGGATATGCACAATATGGCCGAATTCCGCAGCCGAGGATCGTGCACCGGAGAAGGGTTTACCTTTCAGAAACAGCCCCATACCGATACCGGAAGAGAACAAAATCGTTGCGAAATTATCACCGAAGATTTCCGGACCAAACCAGCGCAGCGCCTCTGCGATCATCAAACAGTCATTGGAGACCTTAACCGGAACCTGAAATTGCATTGCCAGATGCGCAGCGATCGGAGCATTGGTTGCGCCGATGGTCGGCGACCAGATCAGGCTTTGCTGGTCAGCGTCTGTCATGCCCTGTACACCAACAGAAATATGAGCCAGCTTTTGGGCAGGATGTGCGTGTTTTATCAGCAGGGCATTGATATGGGTTTTTAAAGCTTCCAGCAGCCCGGTATTGCTGATTTGCAAAGTGGGGATTGTATTTTCCACATGATCAATCGTCTCACCCGCATAGCTAACCAGCTCTATAGTGATCACGTTGAGTGCAATATTAACAGCGATGACACTCGCGAAATCCGGATTAAGCCCTAACAGAACTTGCGGCCGTCCGCGGCGGTTTTCGGAATCCGATGCAGAGGCTTCATTGATTGGCAATTCAATCAAAACATCATCAGCCAGCAGCGTATTGGTAATGGCGGAAACAGTAGAATGACTCATTCCGGTCGCACCGGCGATATCGGTGCGTGACAAATGTCCGGATTGTCGCAACAGCATCAGAATGCGACGACGGTTTTCCCATCGCAGCCCTTCTGAGCGCGAAACATGTACTGTCAAGCGCTGACCTCCCCATAAGCTCAGCATGGTTCTTAATGACCTTAGCGCTGAACTTTAAATCTCCTGCCTGTGAGAATTACATGGAAAAGAGGGTTTGTCATGCTTTTTTTCGAGTGTCGAAATATATAATTTTCTTCAAGCCTTAATACTGCAGCTCACGCGGCCAACTGATCCTTCGGCCAGGCGTTCTGCTCGTATGAGCCCAAGGCGGGACTACTGATGACTTCACCTTTTTGAAGAAAATTGTGCGCAATCAAATATTGGCTCACAGCAGGCATAACAAGCCTGCAGTAAGCTGGTCAAACCGGCTCAGCACCAGCGCAAACAAATCAAACAAGTTAAATACGGATAATAGCGGGGCTTAGCCGTTGAGATAACGACGCATGCAATAAAGCAGCGTGCCTTGTTCTTCATTCTCACGAATATTAATCACACGCCCGAAAAGAATGCGATGTGTTGCTTCATCCACGGCATTGGTCAGCTCGCATTCGAAGCTGACTGATGCAGTGGCTAGAACCGGAACACCGGTAAGACCTTCGCTCCAGTTATCAAGCGCAAATCTGTCTTCCATCGGTGTAGCTACTCCACCGCCGAAGATATTTGAGATATGCTCCTGCCCCGGCATCAGTGTGTTGACGCAAAAATGGCGTGCATTTTCAAATGCATGAAAGCAAGAACTTGCACGATTAATGCAGACCAGAAGTGTTGCCGGTGTATCACTGACACTGCAAACCGCAGAAGCAGTAAAACCATAGCGTTTACCGTTATGAAGCGTACTGGTGATATTCACTGCCGAGCCAAGGCGTGACATCCCGCTGCGAAATGTAGTTTTGTCCACAATGTTAAAGCGGTGATCCACAATGCCCATACCGGCCTCTCAAACGCATTTGGAACAGGCGATACTGAACCATTCGCCGATGTTCCTGTTCGTATTTAAATCCCCTGCCCGCAATTTCAGCACCGGCATTCCGACGACATCCGTGGAAAGGGAGGATGAGTTACCGACTTTATGGATTTGCACATCCGTAAAACCGGCAACCTTGTGACAAATGAATATTAAGCGGAAAGTTCTTTGCGGATAATTTCAGCGCCCGCACTCAAAGCATTCAGCTTACCTCTTGCAACCTGACGCGACAGCGGTGCCATGCCACAATTGGTGCAAGGATACAGCTTATCAGCATCCACAAACTGCAGTGCTTTGCGCAGCGTATCCGCCACTTCTTCCGGTGTCTCAATAGTATTGGACGCCACGTCGATAGCGCCAACCATCACTTTTTTACCACGGATCAATTCGATCAGATCCATCGGCACATGAGAGTTATGGCATTCCAGCGAAATCAGATCGATACTGGATTTTTGCAGCTTCGGGAAAGCTTCTTCATACTGTCTCCACTCGGAACCCAGTGTCTTTTTCCAGTCTGTATTGGCTTTGATACCGTAACCATAGCAAATATGGACAGCCGTTTCGCATTGCAGACCTTCAATCGCCCGTTCCAGTGTAGCCACGCCCCAATCATTCACTTCATCGAAGAAAACATTGAATGCAGGCTCATCAAACTGGATGATATCAACGCCGGTAGCTTCCAGTTCTTTCGCTTCCTGATTGAGAATTTTAGCAAATTCCCAAGCCAGCTTTTCGCGGCTTTTATAGTGAGCATCATAAAGCGTGTCGATCATGGTCATCGGACCGGGCAAAGCCCATTTAATAGGCTGCTTGGTTTGCTGACGCAAAAACTTGGCATCCTCAACAAAAACTGGCTTTTGGCGGGATACGGCACCAACAACTGTCGGCACACTCGCATCATAGCGATCACGGATTCTGACCGTCTCACGCTTTTCAAAATCAACACCGCTGAGATGTTCAATAAATGTCGTGACAAAATGCTGACGTGTCTGTTCACCATCACTGACAATATCAATGCCAGCCTGACGCTGATCATCTAAAGCCAAACGCAGAGCATCCTGCTTGCCTTCGATGAGTTCCTCACCCTGCAGCTTCCAAGGCGACCAAAGTTTTTCCGGTTCTGCAAGCCATGACGGTTTTGGCAAGCTGCCGGCGGTTGAGGTAGGCAACAGTGTTTTCATAATAAGCAACCTTATAATGCTAGTTCATTAAAGAACATAATTTGCAGACCATTGCTCAAGAATGGTTTTGTACGGCTTGATAAAATGTTCTTCAGCGAACTTTCCTTGTTCAACCGCCATCCGGCTACGCTCTTCCCGATCATAGACAATTTGCGTCAATGAATAGTCTGAGTGTTTCAAGCTTGGCTGATAAGATGCGCCTGCTGCAGAATTGGCGTTGTAAATTTCAGGGCGATAGATTTTTTGGAAAGTCTCCATAGTGCTGATCGTGCTGATAAGCTCAAGATCAGTGTAGTCACGGAGCAAATCGCCGCTAAAATAGAAAGCCAAAGGTGCAACGCTGTTCGCCGGCATGAAATAGCGAACCCGCAGTCCCATTTTCTCGAAATACTGATCCGTAGAGGAGAATTCATTTTGCAGGTATTCGACACCCAACACAGGATGCTGATTTCCGGTGCGCAGGTAGGTTTTGCTGCTGGATGCGCTCAGGCAAATAACCGGTGCCTTACTAAAATGTTCTTTGTAACTCTCTGAATTTACGAAATATTTGAAAAGATTACCATGCAGATCACCAAAACCGTCAGGAATGCTGAACGCGGCCTGATTACGGTTATGTTCCGGCAATACAACGCTAAAGTCGTAATCCCGCACATAAGAGGAGAAGTTATTACCGACAATACCCTCAATGCGCTCGTTCGTTACACGGTCAATAATATTCGTTTTCAATATTTCGATTAACGGAAAAGCATCCTTATTGCCTTCACCGTTCAGATTCATCTCGACAGAAATGATTTCAATTTCAACAGAATAACGATCGCCTTTTGGGTTATCCCAATGCGCCAAAGCATTGAAACGATTATCAATCATTTTCAGAGCATTACGCAAATTTTCCTGCCGGTTCGCACCTCTGGCCAAATTCGCAAAATTGGTCGTAATTCGCGTACTTTCCGAGGGCTGATAATCCTCATCGAAACGAATGCTCTTAATAGTAAAATCAAATTCTTTATTCATCGCGATCTGCATCCTCATTCCTGAGTAAAACCTGTGCTTTGCTTCTTCAGGACTTACTAATTTTCTTTTCTGGTCTTCTCAGTCAGCAGTCTTCATACTGTCTACAGATAAGAGCGGTGCATATCTTATGCCCGAGCCATTACATGAGTAAAAGTGATTTGATTTCATTAAAACATGAATTGTATTCATAATTCAAATCAACATAAACAACCCGAAAAGACTGCTTTGATTTTCAAGCGCCAGAGCGCCTAACGTATAAAATACAGAGCTTTACCCTCTGCCTTTTTCTGCGAAATTCACAATTCAGGTTGAGAATTTGTAAAAGCACAAACCAAAAACCGGCTTGCCATCACTTAAAAATATGATAAAAATCATCAACTATAAAACACCACTTACAATTGTTGATGTCATTCCTGTCTTCGAAGTTCTCAATGGAATTCGAGAGCCAAGTTAAAAACACAGGCGGATTTGCATTGGGGCTTGCCAGACTTTACAAAGCTGAGAAATTACGGCTTCGTGCTTTGGCCAACCGCTTTATCGGAAATCCGACAGCCGCTGAAGATGTGGTTCAGCAAGCTTTTGTCAACATTCTCAAAACACAGGGCGTGTCCTTCGACCAATCGGCTTATACTTCACAGGCAGTCCGTAATTTTGCCCTCAATTATCTGCGTGATAACCGCCGACGCGCTGTTGTAGAATTACAAGGCATTGAAACGGAGAATATTGCCGATCAGCAACCTTCACCGGAGATAGTCGCTCTGCATCGCAGTGAGTTACAGCGTCTGTTAACAGCGATTTCCGCATTGCCGCAAAAACGACGGGAAGCCTTCATCGCCTGTAAAATTGAAGGCTTGACCTATGAAGAAGTCGCGATACGACAGGGTATCTCCCGCAATACGGTTATTTCTCAGGTCGTAACAGCTTTGATACAGCTTGATGCGGCACTGCAAGCGGATAAACCTTAAATGCAGGACGAAAATATCGACCCTGTCTATCAACAAGCCGTTGAGTGGTTTGTGCTGATGCAAGATGCAGAACTGTCTGCTGACAAACGGCAGGCTTTTGCAGAATGGCTCGCCAGCTCACCTGCCCACAAGATTGCTTATCAACGTGCTTCCCAATTATGGGAACGGTTTGACCTTGTGAAACCGGCCTATGAAAAATACCGTAAATCCCGCAATATCAACCGGCGTAGCCTGCTCTTAGGCGGCCTTGCTGTAACAGCAATACCTGCCTCTTATTTGCTGCTTAATCCGGCTCTTTTTGCAGATTATCGCTCCGGCATAGGTCAGCAGCTTTCCGTATCTTTACCGGATGGAAGTACTGTGCAGCTTGGTACCAATACGGCTCTTTCACTGGATTTCACAACAGATAAACGCCGGATTATCCTGCATCACGGACAAGCATTATTCAGCGTTGCTCCAATGACAGACCAGCCATTTATCGTCGTTGCCGGTGCAGGAGAAACACAAGCACTTGGCACGCAATTTGATATCCGGCTGATTGGGAATAACGCCACAGTCACCGTTTTAGAAAGCGCCGTAAAACTCCGCCATAATGATACATCCCCGATCGTAATAAAAGCCGGCTGGCAGATTGATTATGCTGAAAAAACAGCAGGAGAGCTACACCCTGTCAATCTTGCTGAAGCTGAAGCCTGGCGACAGGGTCGCATCTATTTTGAAGATAAACCATTACATTATGTTCTTACAGAACTGGAACGTTACCGGCACGGAAAAATCATTCTTGCCGATTCAACGCTTGCGGACATACCCGTAACAGCGGTTTTTAATATTACGGCCAGTCATGAGGCCCTGACTAGTCTGGCTGAGGCTCTGCCAATCCGTGTTATGGATACTGGTCTTGCTGCTTTTGTTTATGGCAAAAAATAATTTCCTGCCCGCAATCATTACTCTGCTGGTCTCAGGTGTTTACTCTAATGAGGGCCTATCAATCCCTCGTGAAAGCGAACCCATAAACGGATTGGTAAATTCATGACAAAAAGACGGGCAGATGCATCAGAAACCAAACAGAGCGAAACACAAAACACCGGAAAAAATATCGCATCACAACGCTCATGACTGCCCGTCTGCTTGCAAGCAGTCTGCTCGCATTAAGCCTGCCGATATTGCCTGCTTTTGCTCAGGAGCGCATCGGGTTTAACATTTCAGCACAGCCTCTGTCGTCGGCTTTGTTACAATACGCCAACCATACCGGTACACAGCTTGTCTTTCATGCCGATACGGTGCGGGGATTACGCTCACAGGGCGTAAAAGGCACGCTGGCGCGTGAAGAGGCATTGATCAGCCTGATATCCGGGACAGATTTAGAGTACCGTATTTCAGGCAATACCATTACCATTAATAAGCGCGCAGCCGGATCAGCAACACAAAACATACCTGCCGGCACAACTATGCTGGCGCCTATTGTCATTACCAGCGGCACCACCCCGCAGGAAACGGTTTATACAACTCCGAAATCTGTCAGCCATATTTCAGCAGAAGATATTCAACGTCTTCCACCCACATCCCTTGGCGATATCTTCAAGTCTGCCCCGGGTGTGATAGCGGCTGGCGGCCGTATTGGCAGTTCAGTGGATGTAAATATCCGTGGTCTGCAAGGGCAGAATCGTGTGAATGTTATGGTTGATGGCACACGCCAAAGCAACCACACCTATCGCGGCTATCGTGGTAGCCGAACAGAAGTTTATGTTGATCCTGATTTTCTTGGTGGCGTAGACATTGCCAAAGGTCCCGTTGCCACAGCAGGTGGTGTCGGCGCGATGGGCGGCGTTGTGAATATGCGCACACTTGAAGCTTCCGATATTCTTAAAGACGGCAAAAATTACGCACTGCGCATTAAAGGCGGGCTTGGCAGCAACACAGCGTCTCCGCCTCCAACCAGTAAAAATATCGGCAAAGAAGACAAAATCACTTATCCGCGCGATTCACGCTCCGGTATGTTTGACGGAGACAGCTGGTCCGGTAATATTGTCGGCGCTTATGCGAATGAAGACTATGAATTTATTGCAGGGGTTTCCCGCCGGCAAACCGGCAATTATTTTGCCGGCAAAAAGGGCAAGGATTCTTATTATTCCCCGATTTATAAAGCTGAAACCGCACTCTCCCCTTTCGGACCGGGCAAAGAAGTCTTCAATACATCACAAGATATGACCTCAGCCTTGGTAAAGGGTAAAACCTCTTGGGGGGACGGGCATTCTCTCGCACTCGGATATATTTATTATGAAAACGAGTATGGGGAAATGGACGAAAATTTCTTGCCATATATTCGTGGTGCAAACTCACCTTACCGTGTCGCACAACACGACTTGAGCAACACACAAACACATACTGTTAAATCCACCTATGAATATAAGCCGGAAGAGAATGATCTCATCAGCCTTACCGCCAATCTCTGGTATACGGATATTTCGTCGGAAAGTAATGTCATCCGCGCCTATAGCGGCGGTGCCAGCTATGGCATGGCACCAAAATCGGTTGCGACCGGCATTCGCACAATCGGCGGTGATGTAACCAATAATTCCAGTTTCGAGACAGCTATCGGCACATTATCCCTGCGCAACGGCATTGAATATGTGCGTGAAAACGCAAAAGAAGATGGCGGAACAAGTCTTTCCGGTACCTATCTCGGCGTCAATCCCAATGGCAAACGCACATTAGCCAGCATATACAATCATACCAGCCTTAAAGCTACTGATTGGCTGACGGTCTTCGGCAGCTTGCGCTACGACTATTATCAAAATGAAAGTGAACATACCACGCTGGATGACTTCAGCGCAAAGTCAGACACGCGTCTGAATCCAGCTTTTGGCATTACAGTTGAGCCATTGGACGGTTTGCAAATTTTCAGCAGTTACACGAGTGGCTGGCGTCCGCCGAGCCTGCGTGAAACTGCGGTTAATCAAGCTGGCGGGGTATCACCTAATCCAAATCTGCATCCGGAAACATCATCCAATATTGAAGTCGGCATCAACCTGTTGCGCAATGATGTTATTCAAGCCGGAGACAGGCTGAGTTTCAAAGCAGTCTATTTCCACAACACATATGATGACTACGTCATTCGTGAGCGTTTTGTTGATCCTGACGGCTTTTGGCGCTACCAATGGGGCAATATTGATAAGGCCAAATTTAATGGCTACGAATTCTCCGCCTCTTATGACAGCACGAAGTTTTTCGCATCAGCAGGTCTGACCCTCTACTCACAGGCAACTTTTTGTCGTGAAAAGGAAGCCAATCTGATTACACTCATTCTGCCTGCCGGTTGCGGCGCAGACAGAGTGGCGTTCGATTATGGTGTGATGAACGTGCCGCCGAAATATTCAGGCAATGTCACTGCTGGTTTTAATCTGCTTGAAGAAAAACTGACCCTCGGCAGTCGTGTCTATTTCTTTGGTGAGCGTTATGGTGGCTTCCAGTGGCACACAGGCTCCTCAACAGAAGCGCCTTATTATCACCCGGGTGCGATCGTTGACTTTTTCGGGAGTTATAAATTCAACGATGATGTGGCACTTGATTTCAGCGTAGAAAATGTCGGTGACCGTTATTATCTCGACCCGCTTTCAACAGGGCTGGTTCCGGCACCCGGCCGTAGTTTTAAAATGAGTCTCAGCACACGCTTCTGATAGGATTAAGATTAGCGGGCAGGAATAATTCAGCCCGCTAATCTCTCATCCAAGGCCGTTCAAGATGCTGACGCATTACGCCTTGAAAATTTCAACCGTCACTCTCACTGATACCAAAGGGATAGCTTATTCGCTACATCGGGGCATACTCACACGTGCCACCTCAGAATGTAGGCACGTCAACTGCTCCGGATTACACGCCTGCAAAAAATGACCGTCTCTGCCTGAACAATACCCACTCATTTATGCTCACACAAATAAATTACAAAACAAAAAAGCGGGCAAACAAATATATATATTTAAAAAATACATCAATAATTATGAACATAAAACTAAAAGCATAGCTATTTTCAGGGATAGCCAATCATTGCTCACGCAAATAACGATTTCATAAATAAAATTATTATTTTGATTTCAAATATTGCAGAAGCACTCTGAGGGCGGTTATGTATTCTTTTAAAAACGCATTAAAATTACTGGCTCTAACGACAGCGCTTGTAGTGCCTGCCTTGATCTCTGCACAAAGCGCGGATACCAATCCGCCAGCAGCAGCTGACGCAGAATATCATGCCAATTGGGGGCTTGATATGATCAACGCTCTGCCCGCTTATCTTAAAGGTTTTACCGGTAAAGATATTGTTGTTGGCGTTATCGATACAGGTCTGGATATCAATCATCCTGAATATGCCGGTCGCGTTTCACCCCTCCTTTTCAATTACGGTATTGATCAGGATACTGATAATGTTTTCCCGAGCATTGATGAGGATAATGGATCTATTTCCGGGCATGGTGACCATGTCGCCGGCATTATTGGTGCCGGCCGCAATGGTTTTGGTATGCACGGCGTTGCCTATAATTCTATTTTGATGCCGCTTCGCGCCATTGACGCAGGAGAGACCCGTGGCAATCA
Source organism: Bacillus subtilis (assembly GCA_021733665.1). Taxonomy (GTDB): domain Bacteria; phylum Pseudomonadota; class Alphaproteobacteria; order Rhizobiales; family Rhizobiaceae; genus Pseudochrobactrum. The sequence goes on along the minus strand of JAHREI010000005.1, from coordinate 148,651 downwards.
AGCTGCCGTAAATCAAGCGATCGTCTATGCCGCGAACCGTGGCGCAAAAGTCATTAATGGCAGCTATGGGCCATATGCATTTCCAATGCCAATCGATGACGACAACAATCCAAACCCGAATTATGAGGTATTGAATTATCAACTCATTCTGAACAGCCCTGAAGGCTTACGAAAAACCTATGACGCACTGAAATACGCCGCTGACAACGATGTTGTCATGGTTTTTGCGGCTGGCAATGAGCGCAGGGTTCAGCCCGGGGCTTTTTCAACTATTCCCAGTGGAAACGGGATGCTTCCCCTCATCACCCGCGATTTCATTAATAGCGGCAGAATCCGTTTCCTCAACACAAGAGACAATAATATTGATCTCAACAATCCAGACACATACAGCTTTATAAATCCCAGTGATCCTGCCTTTGATAATATGGATTTTTCCGATCTGCAGGGATCGCTCATCACTGTCGTGTCGCTTGGCCCTGACGGGAAGCTTGCAAGCTACAGTAATGAATGCGGTGAAGCAGCTGAATGGTGCATCGCAGCACCAGGTGGCTCGATGTATGTTGATGCCAAGGACGGGATCTACTCAACATGGCCACAAGGTGACCCCACCAACGGCAATCGCACTTACAAATATTTGCAGGGCACATCCATGGCATCGCCGCATGTTGCCGGTGCTGCCGCTGTCGTGCGCTCAGCATTTCCCTATATGAATGCACGCCAGACGATTGAAACCATTCTGACAACAACAACCAAAAATGGCTTTGAGGATCAGAACAAGTTCGGTCAGGGTTTGCTCAATCTTGGTGCCGCTGTCGACGGGCCAATGGCGTTTCGTTACACTGGTGTTTTTGATGTCGACACACAAGGTTATTCTTCTATCTGGTCTAACCCGATCTCCGGTGCTGGCGATCTGACCAAACGCGGTGATGGTATTCTGGCTCTTGCCGGCCACAACACCTATCAGGGGCCAACCAATATTCTTGGAGGCACTCTGGAAGTAAACGGCAGCATCATGTCTGAAACGCATGTCTCACAAACAGGCCAGCTGACCGGTACCGGTGCAGTTGGTGACTTAACACTGGCGCAGGGCGGCAAGGTTGCACCCGGCAGTGCGCTTTTTACAGATCAAGCAATCGGTACTTTAACTGTCAATGGCAGTTTCACACAACAAAGCGGCTCTGCCTATGTTGCGGATCTCGCTGTTGGTACCGGTGCCGATCAGATCATCGTCAATGGCACTGCACAGTTAGATAATAATGCGTCACTTGAACTGGTTCGCCGGGGCAAAGCACATGGCAGTGCGACTGCGCGCTACACTTTGCTGACAGCTTCCGGCGGCGTTACCGGTACTTATGGCGATCTCAGCGGCAATTTTGCGGCACAAACACCATTCATTAATTTTGCGCTGAATTATGATGCCAATAATGTCTTTCTCGATACCAGTCGTTCCGGCATAGCTTTTGCTGATTTTGCAGTCACGCACAATCAAACTGCGACTGCTACAGCACTGGAAAGTCAGGGCGAAGGTGGCAATTTATATGACCGCATGCTGTTTTTGAACGAAACAGAAGCACGTCAGGCTTATAACCAAATGTCCGGTGAAGCTTACACCTCAATACAGTCAGCGTTCGTCAACAACAGTGCCTATACACGTATGGCCGTGTATGAGCAGTTGTCACAGAGCTTTGCCAAACCATCTGCTTCATCTGAGACATCGACGAACAATCCGGATCAGCCAAACATCTGGGCGCATAGCTTTGGTGATTGGACTCAATATTCCGGCGGCATCAATGCGGAACAGATGAAAACTGACATCGCCGGTTTCCTGACCGGTGTTGACGTGCAAGCTTTTGATAATTGGCGCTTTGGTGTTCTGGCTGGTTATAGCCATACGAATTTTCGTCTGAACGAACATATGTCCTCAGGCAATAGCGATGATTACACAATCGGCGCCTATGGCAAGACTGAAACAGCACTGGGACAAGGCACACTGGCGTTGCGTTCCGGCCTTGCCTATACATGGCATAATATCGATATGACCCGCTCTGTCGCCTTCGCCGATTTCAGTGATAAACTATCTGCGGATTATCGGGCTGGCACATTCCAGCTTTTTGGTGAGCTTGGTTACAAGCATCAGGCAGCTGAAAAACTTGCCATCGAACCTTATGCCAATCTTGCTTATGTGCATCTGGGAGCAAATGCCTTTACCGAAAAAGATCGTCATGGTGCTGCGCTGACTGTTCACAAGAATACGATGGATACAGCGCTTTCGTCTTTGGGTTTCCGCGTGACAGCTGACCTTAATCAGGAAATCATTCCGGTTAAAGCCCGTGCTGACATTGCATGGCGCCATGCTTTTGGTGATGTGACACCAATATCAGAAGCTAATTTTGCCGGATCAAATAGCTTTACCGTCAATGGTTCCGATATTGGGCGCAACACAGTTATGCTGTCGGGTGGACTGGATTTCCAGATCAAACATAACGCAGTGCTCGGCATCGCTTATCAGGGACAATTCGGTTCCGGCATCACACAGAATGGCTTGAATACACATCTGAAAATCAAGTTCTGACATAGTCTTTGTGATGAAAAGCCCCTCGCCTCAACTGGATATGAGGGGTGAAAATATGAACCATTCTGTTGCGCGTACAAGAACGGCCTACTGATACTAAGGCAGTTCACGATGCTGACGCATCACGCCTTGAAAAGTTCAATTGCCACACGGACTTAACCAAAACCCCATGAATCATATTCATGGGGTTTTGGTATGACACAATAACAAAAGTTCACCGGTGGCAGGGCAAAACGAGCGAGGTATTTTTCAAGCCACTCAATGCTTTCCCTGATAAATCAGAGAGATCATTCAAATAACTCTGCCCCCTCTTCAAGCAAGATCTCAACTGTACGCATATAATGCGCGCGCAACAGTTCTATCGCATCATCTGCACGCCTTGCGATCACAGCATCGGCAATCGCACGATGTTCTGCCATATCGTCCCGTGGTTCATGTAAATATTTAACCGAAAGACGGCGATAACGTACCGCCTGATCCGCTAAAATTTGCCTGAACTGCAAAAGACGGGATGACGGACACATAGAAACCAGAATGGAATGGAAGTTTTGGTGCAAATCTTCCCACAAAGGGTCAATTTCTCCATTGATATCAAGCTTGTTTTTTTTGCCAAGCTCATGAAGAGCAGCAAGAATGCGCCCCTCCCATGCATCATTGCCATGAGCAATAGAGCGCTTCACTAAGAGAGCTTCAATATCACTGCGCGTTTGTGCAATATCCAGTAAATCATCACGCGACACGGGGGCTACGCGATACCCCTTATGTTCTTCAAGCGTCACCAAGCCATCAGAAGCCAAACGGGTCAAAGCCTCACGTAGCGGGCTCATCCCCGCATCCATCTGCTGCCGCAATTCATCAAAACGCAAACGCTCGCCAGGCTTCAGCTGAGCGCTGAGAATCTGTTGGCGTAACAGTGCCACCAGCTCTGACGTACGTGTGCGAGCACCGCTTTGGTTTGTTGGCGCAGCAGGCATAATCAAATCACCCATTTTAGAAATTTACGAACATCGCCTTATTTTTCCAATGCTTATGCTGATCTGCAACATCTGCAAAGGCCAGCTGGCACCATAAATCATTCCTGCAACCAAAACCAAGCCTTTTTAGTTAGTTTTATAAATTTACTAGAAAACCAAGATTTTAGAAAATATAGCATTGATTCCAATATTTTTAGATTATATGCTTTCCCTGAGGTCATCAGGGGAGGTAACGATGAGCTTGAAAAAAATATTATGGATGGCAACAACTGCCGCGACATTACAAACAGGGCTTGCAACAACAGCAGTCGCACAATCACAAGAGCCCATTCGTATTGGCGCATTGCTTTCGACAACCGGCGGCCTGGCTGGACTTGGCATTCCTCAGCGTGACGGTATTTTGCTTGCACAAAAGTTGATTAATGCTGATGGCGGTATTAATGGCCGCCCTGTGGAAGTTATCCTTGAAGATGACGCAACCAATCCCGATGCTGCCCTGACAAAAGTAAACACACTGGTTCATTCACAAAAGGTTGCGGCTATTATCGGGCCTACAGGCATTGCACAGACAGTTGCTATTGGCTCTGTCACACAACCTTTAAACATTCCCGTGCTTGCATTTACCGGTATGGGCCCGGCGGTTGAAAAGTCGCGTGATTGCGTTTTCCATTTAACACCAGCGCAAGAACTCAATGCTAAAGGGCTTCTGGCCTACGCTAAAGAAATCGGTGCCAAACGCGTAGGCGTACTGCATGATTCAGGTTATGGCCAGGTCATCTGGGGGGCGATGTCTAAACTCGGCGGTGATTACGGCGTTGAATTTGTCGGCGTTGAAAAATTTGAATTATCCGCAACAGATGCAACGGCTCAGGCGGCCAAAGTCAAAGCCACAGAGCCAGATGCAGTTATCGTTTTAAGTTCACTCGCAACGCCTTTTCGTAATTTACGCCAAGTAGGACTAACCGCACCAATCATCTCAGTACATGGCACTGCAACTTATGACATTGTTAAAGCAATGGGCGCTGCAGCTGACAATATTATTCACGCCGAATTTCTGATTGCAGAAGATCCTCAGCCATATCAAACAGATTTTGTTGCCGCCTATCAAAAAGAACACGGACAACTGCCCAAACATTTTGAAGCCGCAGGCTATGATGCGCTCATGGCTATCGCAGCAGCGATGAAAAAATCAGGTGACACCGGCACCAACGGAGAGCTGTGTAAAGAGTTACGCGCCCCCTACCAAGGAGCTTTTGCTCTATACGATTTTTCAGCGGAAGACCTCGGCGGATTAAAGCTTGAAAGCTTTAACTATTCACTGCTGACCAATGGAAAATTTAGCAGGCTTCCTTTTAAGGCCTCCGAATAAGCTGGGAGCAGCTTGAGCGGGAGGGCTCATACCTTTCTTCCCAGCCAGCTGGAGATTATGCATGAGTACGTCTCTTATTTTTCAATCACTTTTTGCCGGCCTGACAAATAGTTTTGTCTATGCACTGATCGGGATTGGCATTGCTGTGATTTATCGCGGCACCAGAATTATCAATGCTATGCAGGGTGATTTTGCTGTTATCGGCGGGATGATCGCAGTTTTTGGACTGGTCTCTCTCGGCCTGCCTTATATTCTGGCCTTTACACTGGGTCTCGCTGCGGGTGCAGCAACAGGATATCTCATTGATGTCCTGTGCGTCAGACCAATGATCCGCCGCAAGGCTGATGAAGAGGCATTTCTACTCTTAACAATAGGGCTTGCGGTCGCGATATCTGCTGCCGTGCTTTATATTAATGGTCGTGAGGCACATTTGCTGCCAGGTATTGGCGGTAGCGGCTCTATCAATTTTGCCGGCGCATTCATTTCTGTCCACGCCTTGTTTTTGATCGCAATTGCCTTGCTTGTTGTGCTTGGACTGTGGCTGTTTTATCGCAAAACCACCACAGGACTATCGATGATTGCCGCATCTGTTGATCCGGATGGCGCAACGACTATTGGCATTGATGTCAATAAAATGCGTGCGCTGACCTTTGTCATGGGCGGCACGATTGGTGCTTTGGCCGGTATTTTGGTAACGCCGCTTATTTCCGTCAGCTATCACATGGGTCTTGCCTTAACATTAAAGGGCTTTTCCGCTGCCATTCTGGGTGGCTTGACAAACCCTTTGGGTGCCGTTCTTGGTGGTTTAGTTATCGGTATCAGTGAAGCTCTTGCCGTTCTCGGCCTGTCCTCCGGTTATAAAGATGTCGTTGCCCTCACCATCATGGTCATCATGATGGTGCTGATGCCGAATGGCCTGCTCGGCAAAGCCGGAAGACAAGGAGGCTGACATGATTAAATCACCAACAGCACTTCGTTTTCAGATCATTGCCATAGCTATTATTGCAATATGCCTGCCATTCATCCTGCAACGCAGCGCAACAGATTTGCTGGTTTTTGCCGGTCTTTATACAATTGCCGGATTAGGCGTCGGCTTATTGCTAGGACAATGCGGCATCGTCAATCTGGCTCAGGCATTGTTTTATGGTATCGGCGCTTATGCAACCGCTTATTCCACCGTTACGCTTGGCTGGTCACCACTAACCGGCATCCTGCTTGGCATCATTATCAGTGTTGCCATCGCGTTGCTGATAGGCATTCCGTTACTGCGCTTGCACGGCTTCTTTCTCGCTCTTGCCACATTGGCAGCAGGAACAATCGGCACAATTTTCTTCTTTGAGTGGGATTGGCTGACCGGTGGAACACTCGGCATCGGCGGTATGCCGTCATTATCCATTGCCGGTTTTACCTTCAATACGCCTTTTCGCTTTTACTATCTTGTTTGGGCAATTGTGCTGGTGTTGCTGGTACTGGCCAATAATCTTGTGCGCGGCCGGCCGGGTCTTGCCATGCGGGCTATGCGGGATTCCGCACCCGCTGCAGAAGTAATGGCTGTCAGTATTCACGCCATGCGCACCAAAATATTCGCTTTGAGCGCAGGGCTGGGGGCTTTGGCTGGCTCTCTTTTCGCGCACTACTCAACTTATGTCAGCGTTGAAAGCTTTACCGTGCAGCGCTCCATTATTTTCTTGCTCATTCCGGTCATCGCAGGCGCTCGTTCTGTATGGGGCATCATTCCAGGCGCTTTATTTGTAACACTTGTGCCTGAGCTGCTCGCAGGCTTTGGTGATGCACATCAAATGCTGTTCGGCATCATGCTGGTACTTGTAGTGATTTTCGTACCCGATGGCCTGTCCGGCATCCCTACCCGCCTTTATAAGAGGTTTGCCCAATGAGCGCAGCTTTACAACAAACGCCGGTCAATAGTTTGGCATCCCAACCAGCATTATTGGAAATCCGCAATATCGCTCATAATTTTGGCGGTTTGGTTGTGCTCAGGGACGTATGTTTCTCTGTAGCCCAAGGCAAAATCACCGGTCTTATCGGCCCGAATGGTTCCGGTAAAACAACGCTTTTCAATATTGCGTCCGGTTTTTTACGGCCGAAAGCAGGAGATCTGCTTTTAAATACACAAACCATCACGAGCTGCAGCGTTCAGCAACGTAGCCGTTTAGGTCTGGTTCGCACGTTTCAAACGCCAAAAGTATTTCAACATATGTCAGTGCGGGAAAATATCGAAATGGGCTTTTATGCCTCTACCCGCGCAGGCTTCATCAGCACCATGTTTGCCACGCCTGCAGCACGGCGCGAACGTTTGGAAATGCGCGAAAAGGCTGAGAAAACTGCTGCCAAATTCGACATTACGCATTTGCTGGATATGACCGCAGGCGAATTACCCGCAGGTCAGCAGCGTATTGTTGAAATTGCCCGTGCTTATATGAATGCACCAAGCCTGCTAATGCTGGACGAGCCATCATCAGGCTTGAGCAGCGATGAGGTTACTCTGCTCAGACAATGGATCGAAACCTTATCCGCTGAAGGTATTTCCATTTTACTGGTATCGCATGACATGGGCTTGATGAGTGTTTGTCACGACGTGCACGCACTCTATTTCGGTAAAATTATCGCCAGCGGTTCTATGTCAGCCATTCAGGCTGATCCAACCGTGCGTGAAGCATATCTGGGAGGCTGATATGTCATTGGAAATAACAGCCCTCGATGCAGGTTATGGCCCTGTGCCAGTTTTGCGCGGTGTCTCACTACAGATCAACGCCAATGAAGCCGTCGCTATTGTTGGCTCAAATGGTGCAGGGAAAACAACGCTCGTGCGTGCCATTTGCGGCTTATCAACACCAACATCCGGTAAAATTTGTTTTGACGGACAAGATATCACTCACGATGCCGGCCATTTACGCCCTAAAACCGGCATCGCGGTTGTACTTGAAACGCGTGGCCTCTTTGGCGAACTAACCGTCAGTGACAATCTGCGCATCGCAGAAGTCAGCGGTATCAATGCTACACGTCCGGCCGGATTTCAACACTTCACGCTGGAAGATGTTTTTAACCTCCTTCCGGTTGTGCGTGAGAAGAAAGATATCCGCGTTGAACTGCTTTCCGGTGGCCAGCAACAGATGGTTGCGGTTGCGCGTGCATTATTATTACAACCACGTTTGCTCATTTTAGACGAACTAACCACCGGTCTTGCACCGAAAGTTGTTCAGGAAATTCTGCAGGCATTGGCAATATTACGTACCCGCGGCATGAGCCTGCTGATTATCGAACAAAACATCAAACTTGCAGCCACAATGACAGATCGCGCCTATGTGATGTCTCTAGGCAAAGTTGTTTATGAAATCGGTCATGGCGGCTGGGAACAAGCATTGGCTAATGATGTACTGACGAAAGCATATCTCCATGGTTGACAGCGATTTCATCGATCGCGTGTTTATGACGGCACGCACCCACTCCAACTGGCAGGCTAAAACGGTTTCTCTCTCCTTGTTGCACCGCGTCTACGATATTGCGCGCATGGCACCCACAAGCGTCAATTGCAGTCCCGCACGGTTTGTTTTTTTAACCACGCCACAGGCAAAAGAGAAAATTTTACCGTCTTTAGTTCCTGCAAATATCGAGAAAGTTCGCAGCGCACCGGTCACGGTCATTGTCGCTGAAGATATGGATTTCCATGTCCATATCCCACGTTTGTTTCATCACAGGCCTGAAGCGATGCAGCCTTTTGTGGACAATGAAAATTTACGCGAGATCACTGCCTTCCGTAATTCAACGTTACAAGGTGCCTATTTCATTCTTGCAGCACGTGCATGCGGTCTTGATTGTGGCCCGATGTCCGGTTTCGACCATGCTGTCGTCGATCAGGCATTTTTCCCCAGAGGGCAATGGCGCAGCAACTTTTTGATTAATCTTGGATATGGCGTTCAGGACAAGCTTTTTCCCCGCTTGCCACGCCTATCCTTCGACGAAGCCTGCCTTGTCCTCTGACAAGCAGAACTTTGCCGTCAATACGGCATCTTGAAAGGAAAAACGCATGAGATATTTAAGCTATGTCCGCGATGGTTCAACCGGCACAGCAGTGCAGGTTGATAGTGTCTGGCGCGATATGGGTACTGTCAGCCTGTTATCGCTTATTCAATCAGGACAGGATTTGAGCAATGCAGCCAATGCCACTTCATTGCCTGAGATAGATATCTCCAAACTCAAAAAAGCACCTCTCATCGCCAACCCGCCCAAAATCATCTGCGTGGGACTTAACTACCTCGATCATGCAGCCGAAAGTCCATATAAAGATACCCCCGCATATCCGGCAGTATTCCCACGTTTTGCCACGACCCTGATAGGCGATGGTGAAGCTATCGAGCGCCCTCTGATTTCCGAAGAACTGGACTTTGAGGGCGAGTTGGTCGCGATTATCGGCAAGTCCGGTCGCCATATCCCACGTGAAAAAGCCCTTGAGCATGTTGCAGGTTACTCAATTTTCAATGAAGGTTCGGTGCGTGATTATCAGTTTAAATCACCACAATGGACGGTTGGTAAAAACTTCGACAATACCGGCGCATTCGGCCCTTACTTTGTGACATCTGACGAATTACCACGCGGTGCATCCGGCCTGAAAATTGAAACCCGCCTCAATGGCCAAGTCATGCAAAGCGGCAATACAGCCGATATGATTTTTCCGGTTGATGAACTGATCGCAACACTGAGTGAAGCCATCACATTGCAAGCCGGTGACGTTCTCGTAACCGGTACACCAGCAGGTATCGGCTGGGCGCGCAAGCCACCTCTTTTCATGAAAGAAGGCGACATTTGCGAAGTGGAAATTGAATCCATCGGCATTCTGACTAACCCGATCCGCAATGAAGCGAAACTGACTATCAAGTAACTAATTTCAACACAGCGATAAATGTATCGCTGTTGCCGGAACGTTTTAGAGAAAGAGCGATTTTCAATACAAAATTGAAAATCGCTTCTTGGGAGGAAAAAACATGACAGCATTAGTTCTACGCTTGGGCTATGTCGCCCTGAATGTAACAGATATGACCGCCGCTGCACGGGATGCAGAGAATATTGCTGGTGTAAGAGTAGTCGAAAAGACAGCCACCAGAATGCTCATGACCTCAAATCAGCGGCATGCCGAGTTGATTTTTTATAAAAGCGATAAAAACACAGTACGTTGCATTGGTTTGGAGGCCAATAATGCAGACTGCGTCGCTGAAGTTGCACGACGTGCACTTGATCGCGGACTGCATATTATTAGTGAAATCCCTTCACTGGATGCAATCTCACATTCCGTTACCTTTGCCACAAGTGAAGGCCATATATTCGAAGTGCATACGCCAATGCTATGCAATCAACCGATACGTTATTTATGCGGAGGTATTCATCCCCGCTATATCGACCATGTTAATCTAACCGCTGCAAACCCCAAGCTGATTATCGAAGAATTGGTTGAAGTGCTTGGTATGAAACTATCCGAACGCTCTGCGGGTTATGAAATCAATTGGCTGCGTGCCGGAGACCACCGTCATCATACAATTGGCATGGTAAAAGGCGCACCGGGGCTTCACCACTATAGCTGGGAGTTTGCGGATTTTGCCGATTTCAAACGACTTGGTGACATGCTTGATGCAGATGATCGCAGCCTTGTCTGGGGCCCAGGGCGACATGGTGCGGGAGACAATCTTTTCGCTTACTATCTGGATAGCGCTGGATTTCTGGTCGAGTGCACGGCAGAGATGGAACTCATCCAGCACAATGAAGAACCGCGCATAGTTGATGTCGGTGAAAATCTTTCGAATCCGAAAGTGGTTAACCGCTGGGGCACATTACCACCGCAAATGTGGATCGATCACCACTCTCCTTTCACAGAGGTCCGCTAAAACCGCAAATTAGATAATATGCTATATCTGCAACGAAGGTGTTGTTATGACTGCAGAAATCAAAACCATAGAAGCCAGTTTCTATGCCGCAATGCAACGTGGTGATGCGGATGCCATGGCTGATATGATGGCAGACAATTGCACTTATTTCCATTCATTCGGAGCACGCGATACCAAAAACAGTTATCTTGAGCGCGTACGCAACGGTTTTTTCATTTACCACCGGGTCGAGGCAAAACAACATGACATCATCATACGGGGTGATACAGCCATCGTGATCGGTACGATGAAAGGTCAGATCACTGCTGGTGGCACGGATCGTGAGCTCAATAATATTCGCACATCTATCTGGATACGCGATGACCACAAATGGAAGCTTCTTCTGTTTCAGCCGACACCATGGCTCGATAAATAAAATAACATTGATAGTATGTTAGGAACCATCTCCTCAAAGCTCCGTCTTTGAGAGAACTTAAGCTCCGGCAATGATTATGAATTAAAAAACTAAAGCCTGTGTTTTTACCAATACAGGCTTTAGTTGAGCCAAGTGAGCCAGCAGTGCATATAATATAACCAGTTTTTAAAAACGAGCTGCCACACTTTTCGCATTTCTCGTTTGAAAGCAGAGCTTCACAATTCGAAACAGCGAAAGAGCTACAGTGCCCCTTCCTGTCCATTGAGTTCGTTACGCTCATTTAAAATTCGCCATAAAAAACTTTTTTGTGAACTGCAGCTATTGACCAAAATCAAATTTGACAACTATATATAGCGCAATAAATCACAAATTTGACAAATCAACTACCATATATTGATTAATTCGAACTTGAGCAGAGCAATCTGATCAGGAGGGATTTCTATTGTGTGGCACAAATTATGAACACCTGATGTGGACGCGAAACCAGATAAGCGCCCGCGGCATCAGTCAAACAATAAACACAGATAAGGATCCCGCCATGCCGGAACCTCCATCCCAATGACCCTCACCCGCTCATAAAAATAAATTCCGCGCGCCTGAGTGCTCAATCTCAAAAATCGTCCGGCTAATTTAACGTATAGCGCATAAACGCTACGACGAATTATTGTCGTTGCTCAACTCTCCCTGCCAACCATCTGCTGTAAACCTCGACTTATGTCCTGACCGGACATGAGGCTGTAGTTTCGTGCGCTTTTTTCAAAGATCGTATGAGTTTCTGAATTTCAAGAAAGCACAGACGGCTAATCAGATAATGAACGGATCAATTTATGAGCCTTCTTGTGTACTTCTCAAGCGGGACACTCAACACGCACAGGTTCATCAACAAGCTTGACTTTCCGGCTCTGCGAATTCCCTGCAGCAAAAAGTGTGAACCTCTGCAAGTGGATCAACCCTATGTTTTGGTAGCTGCAACATATGCAGGCGGAGACGGCAAAGGTGCAGTTCCAAAACCGGTTATCCAGTTTCTGAATGCCCCCTCCAACAGAAAACTGATCCGGGGCGTCATAGCCGGCGGCAATCGTAATTTCGGAGCCACCTACTGTTTGGCTGGCAGCATTATTGCCGAAAAATGCAATGTCCCGTTCCTATACCGGTTTGAGCTGGCCGGTACGGATGACGACGTAGCAAATGTCAAAAACGGCTTAAGGCAACTGTGGTCGGTCAACTGACGCTCCCCGCTAAGCCTCTTAAAAAAACAAACATCCAGAGCATAAAATGAAATACGAAATGCAACTTCCCGATACCCTTAAAGCAATCAACTGGAACAGTATTGAAGACGAAAAAGATCTGGAAGTTTGGAACCGGTTAACCAGTAATTTTTGGCTGCCTGAAAAGGTGCCGCTGTCAAACGACATATCAACATGGGATACATTAACCGCGGCTGAAAAAACTTTAACCATCAGAGTTTTCACAACACTTACACTACTCGACACAATCCAAAATACGATAGGTGCGCTCTGCTTGGCCCCAGATGCACGCACACCGCATGAAGAAGCTGTGGGCGCAAAGTGCCAACGTGCGTTGAAGGATTTTGCCTATGCACTGCTTCAGGAATTATATGATGTGGAATGTCGTTTTACCGAAGAGTTGTACGCAGACACGCCACTCACCGAGGATGTGAAAAAGTTTCTACATTATAACGCCAATAAAGCGCTGATGAACCTTGGCTATGAACCATTATTCCCAAGCTCAGTTACCGATGTTAATCCGATCATTTTATCTTCACTTTCACCAAACGCAGATGAAAATCACGATTTCTTTTCAGGGTCCGGATCAAGTTACGTCATTGGTAAGGCGGTCGTGACCGAAGACAGTGACTGGAACTTCTAAACTATAAAGCACTCAGTCCATAAAGCAGAGGCACCATCATCTATTGTGATGCCTCTGCCAGAATTTTTATTGAATAAACAATATCCAGAAACGTTATTTTATCTCAATGCTAATATTGCGCACTATCATTCAGACTTTCCAAATCGTTGATAAACAAGCGTGCTGGCAGCCAGATCAGACAGTGCCGTTCCTACAGCCTTAAAGAGCGTTATCTGCTCTGCGCTCTTTCGTCCGCTTGCCGTTCCATTGCACAATTCACTCAATTTTGCCTGACAGTCTTCCTGTTTAAACACGCCCGAGCGGAGTGGTTGCACAAGATCTCCGGCCTCTTGAAACGCCTCATCTGCATCAATAAAGACAGCAGATTTCGCAACCGCTTCATCATCGGCCTCACGCATTTCCGGTGTGAAAGCGCCGATCAGATCAAGATGCACACCTGCCTGCAGCCAGTCTCCGCGAATTAAAGGCGTAGTTGAGAGCGTCGCACATGAAATAATATCCGCCCAGCGTGTTCCTGCCTCCAGATCAGTTTCTACAGAAGCATCAATCCCCTGCCCGCGCAGGTGCTCAACAAGTTTAACCGCACTATCCTGATGAATATCCCAGACCTTAATCTGCTGAATATTCCGGACTGCTCTGTAAGCGTCCGGTATCAATGAAGCCACGCGACCAGCGCCAACAACAAAAAGCTTATTCGCATCTTCCCGGGCAAGAAAAGAGGCCGCCAGAGCAGATACTGCAACTGTGCGACGGCTTGTTATTGTACCACCATCGATTGTAGCGAGATGCGCACCGGTACCGCTGTCATATAACAAATAGCTTGATGTCAGCCCCGGCAATCCTTTTTTAGCATTGCCCGGAAAAACATTGACCAGCTTAACACCAATAAAGCCATCATCTCCGTGTTTTTCCTGCCATGCAGGCATCAGAAGCAATGTAGCAGCTTCCTCACCCGGCACAGAAATTGTGTGATGATGGCGTTCCGGCACAGTACAGCCATTGATGAAAGCTATACGTAAAGCTTCAATGAGTTCTTTCATGGAAAGAAGACGTGCAGCATCAGCCGCACCAATTGATATTGGTGTCCCTAACGAAGACATGGTCGTTATCCTTTTATATCTGATTTTGCCGCGCTATGCGCAGGCGATGCAAATCCGAGAAATCAGCAACCTTCGAGAGAGCGCTTCAACGTCATCTCAAGATGGTTAGCGATAATCCGTGCCAACGCCGCTTCATCTCTGGCAACGGCTGCATCAACGAGTGCGATATGTTCTTTTGCCGCCTCTATGATTTCATCGCTGCCAAGGCGGGCACGCAAGCCAATCAGACGTGCACGATCCCGATAATCCATGATCAAGCGCACAAGCAGCGGCATCTCCAACACACTCAGAAAACGGCCATGAAACTCACGGTCAAGCTCAACATAATTGACGAGGTCGCCGCTTTTTGCCGCTTCAACCGTCATTTCCGCAAGATCCCGTAATTCTGCGGCATCTATATCGCTTAACTGCATACCGGCACGCACTGTGGAAGGTGCCTCCAGCAAAAACCGGATATGATGAATCTCCTGCATCATCGGCTTGGTCAGCACCGGAATTGTAAAGCCACGGTTTTTATGAACCGTCAGCAAGCCTTTATCTGCAAGTTCCAATACAGCTTCCCGCACCGGCGTCGGCGAAATTCCGAGATTGGTCGCAACCATTGCAACCGAATAAATCTCACCTTCATTTAATTCGCCGGACATAATCTGCGCCAGCAGAATTCTGGCTGCAGATTCACGCAGTGTGACCTGTTTCGGGATAGCGCCTGGTTTAAACATAGATTCCGTCATTGTTTTTCAAAAACCTCTGTCTCTCTTATCACTGAAGACCTGGAAAGACTATTGAACAGGCTTCCAAGATTATGCTGCATATTACCGGCGAACTGACCGCAAAAATGCACGGGTTCGTTCATTATCGGGAGCTCCAAATACCTGATCCGGCAAGCCTTCTTCTACGATATGTCCCTTTTCCATGAAGATAACACGGTCAGCAATATCGCGTGCAAATCCCATTTCGTGCGTCACAACCAGCATTGCCATGCGTGTTTCACTGGCAAGAGCATGGACCAGATCAAGTACCTCGCCAATCAATTCAGGATCAAGCGCTGACGTGATTTCATCGAGCAGCATAATTTGCGGTTTCATGGCGAGTGCACGGGCAATCGCAACACGCTGCTGCTGACCGCCGGACAGCTGAGACGGATATGAACCAGCCTTATTCCCCAATCCGACACGATCCAGCAAAGCCTGCGCCATATCGCGCGCTTCATTCTTCGGCATTTTCAGCACATGAACCGGTGCTTCCATGACATTCTCAAGCGCAGTCATATGCGGAAACAGGTTAAACTGCTGAAACACCATACCAATATGGGCACGCGCAGCACGCATCGCCTGTTCTTTTACCGGTGTACCATCAGCTGAACTCATGGTTTTACCGAAAACGCGGATTTCACCTGAAGTCGGCTGCTCCAATGTCATCAACATTCTCAAAATCGTGGTTTTGCCTGAACCGCTCGGCCCGATCAATGAGACGCGCTCACCCGGCGCAATTTTGAAACAAAGCTTTTTCAAAACTTCGAGAGAACCATAACTCTTTGTAACGCCAACAAATTCTGCGGCTGGTGTAGAGCTGTTATGCATGTGAGTTTCCTTTCGCTCAGGCCAGACGGCGTTCCAGATATCCAACTGTCTGCGACAAGCTGAACCCGACGATAAAGTAGAGTATCCCGAGGATGGTAAAGGCTTCCAGATAACGGAAAGTCTCTCCGGCATAATTCAGGGTCGCGCCAAGCACTTCCACAACTGTGATTGTCGCAAGAAGGGAGCTGTGTTTGTAGATGGAGATAAAATAGTTGCCGACCTGTGGTAGTACGATCCGGAAAACCTGAGGGATAATGAGGCGCTTCCAGGTCTGAAAGCGGTTAAATTGCAAAGCAATCGCAGCTTCCCACTGCCCTTTCGGAACCGCATCAATACCAGCACGGAACACTTCTGAGAGATATGCGCTGTAGTGGATGCCAAGCCCGAGAATACCCGTCGTCATCGGCGATAGAGCCGGACCATATAAAGGCAGTACATAAAACAGTAGATAAAGCTGCACCAAAAGCGGTGTACTGCGTATCACAGTTACAACAGTGTCGATAACCAGACACAGACTTCGGCGGGCTGAGCGGCGCAACATTGCAATCACAAAGCCGAGTACGATTGCCACCACCGCAGCACCGGCAGAGGCAATGACCGTGACTTTCAAACCTTGCAACAGCAACGGTAAAATCACAGGAATACTGTTAAGGTCGAAATTCATTTGTTCCGAACCTTTCCTTGCCAGATACCACCGGCACGTTTCTCAAGATGATTGTTCAGGGCAACAAGCGGCATCGCCATAATTAGATAAATGACAAAAACGGCTAAGTAGATTGTTGTTGGCCGTCCATAGAACTGCACCAATTGCGACCCCGCAAAGGTCAGCTCTGTAATGGTAATCAGGGAAACCAGAGATGTTGCCTTGAGCAGCTCAAGTGCATAATTTCCCAAGGCTGGCAGCATAACCGGAACGGCCTGCGGGAATATAATACGGCGGAATATCTGTCCGCGCTCCATATTCAATGCAATACCTGCCTGCCACTGCCCCGGACTGACAGACTGCACAGCCGAGCGCACCACTTCCGATACATACGCGCCGAAGTTCAGCGACAGTACCAAAGTACCCGTTAGAAATGCGTCAAGCTTGATGCCGACCAAAGGCAAAACATAGAAAAAGTAGAAGATTTGCACCAGTGATGATGTGGAACGGAACAACTCGACATACACAACAAAAGGCAGCCGCACATACCAGTGCGGAGACAAACGGGCCAGCCCTGTGATGAAACCAATCACCATTGCACCAACCGCTGCAACCAGCGCGATTTGAATTGAAACCAGAGCGCCCCGACCAAGGGTCGGTGCAATCCGTATCAAAAACTCTGCGAGACTATAATCATTCATTTGGAAGCACACAGACTTTCAGCAGTGATATCTTCAGCGGGAATATCCGTCGCCTCCAGCCCGTAAGGCTCCACGAGACGTAGCAATTCACCTGACTGTTTGGCCTTGCGCAACCAGTCATTCCATGCAGCAATCAGCGCATCATCGCCCTTGCGGAAGCCAATAGCTCCGTAACCGATGGCCGGTTTTCCGTCTTTACCGACAGGTTGTTTCGTCAATGTCACCATTTCAATATCTCCCTGACTTTGTGTTTTTACAAAACCACGGATTGAAACAGCAGCAAACATCACAGCATCAATACGCTCTGCCCGTAATCCGGCCGCAACTGTTGCCAGATCAGGAAAAACAACAATCTGCTCTTCCGGAACGCCATTCAGAACAGCATATTCACGCTCTGCACCGCCGCTGACGACAGCAAGACGGCCTTTCTTCCGGGTGATATCTTCAAGACTGTGCAGGCCTTTCGGATTCCCGGACAATGTCGCAAAAGCCTGCTGGCTGATCCATTCCGGATCGCCGAAAGTAACCTGTTTGCAACGCTCGGGACGTATTTGCATACCCGCACCGATCAGATCAAAGCGCCCTGCCTGTAATGCCGGAATAAGCGAAACATATTGTGTTAAAACGCCGTCCATTCCTTCAACGCCCTGCGATGCCAAAAAGGCGCGGATCAACACCGCCTCGACACCATCCAGCTCCCCGTTTTCAGCAACAAATCCCCACGGAGTCAGGTTAGAAAAACCGACCTGAGCAAATCCCTGCTCTTTGATTTTGCTCAGAGTATCCGCCTCGGCACTATGTGCAAAGACAGAGAGTAACACTGACAATGCAGCCAGCCTGACAGATTTGCGATATTTTCTCATCAATCATTGCTCCCCCGATTATTTCGTTTCACTGCAGATCTGATCTGCTGTGATATCTGCTGATGGTTGCGTTTCCGGCCCGAAGCCAAAAGGCGCCATAATCTGTGTCGCCTTCCCTGATTGCAGTTGTGCAGTCAGCCAGCTATTCCAAGCCTCACGTAATGCAGCATCTTCTTTACGGAAACCCATCCCCCCGTAACTGACAACAGGCTTGCCATTTTCTCCCAAGGGCTGTTCCGTCAGCTCCGCATATTCAAGTTCGGGATCAGCCAGCCGTGTCAGGGCATTTCGGATTGTAACAGTGGAAGCAACCACAGCATCCACACGTCCGGCCTGCAATCCGGCCAAGGCAGCCGTAAAATCCGGAAACAGAATTCGCCGCGCAGCCGGAACGCCAGCCAATTCCGCATAACGAATATCGCCCGCGCCTGTCAGCATTCCGATCTTTGCCACATCATTTGCTGCAACAGTCTGATAACTCGTCAATGAAAGTGGGTTGCCTTTTCGGACAGCAAAAGCGCTTACAATTTTATATTCCGGATTTCCAAAAGATATTTGCCGGCAGCGCTCCGGCTGAATGAGCATACCCGTTGCAATAATATCGAAACGCCCTGCCATAAGGCCGCCGATCAGCGCGCCCCATTCAGTAACAACGGGATCGACCTCTTTTACGCCCATATCGGCAAAGAAAGCCCGCGTTAATTCAGGAGCCTGTCCTGTAACGTGACCATCGCCGTCAATATATCCGTAAGGGTTTATGTTCGGAATACCGATGCGCACTTTTCCGGAGGCTTTGATATCCTCTAATGTTCCGGAATGTGCAGCACACACCCCGGAACCGGCAATCAGCGCTGCGATAACGGGCACGACATAGTGAAGTTTATTGCCCATAATATCGACCTCATTCGCTATCTACGACAGCAATAACATCGATTTCGATGAGGCATTCCGGCGCCAGAAGCCCGCACTGAATACGTGTGCGTACCGGCTTATTCTCCGTGAATACACGCCCGTAAATACGGTTGAATATGTCACCGTAACGGGTATCTGACATAAACACGGATACTTTGACGATATCATCAATAGTGGCACCGGCCAGGTCGAGCGTCTTTTTCAGATTGACGAGTGCAAGCTCTGTCTGCGCCTCAAATCCCTCAGCCCAGCTGCCATCCGCATGCTGGGCAACCTGCCCCGCCAAAAACAGAAACGTCCCCTTTGCCTTAACGACATCCGAGTAGAATTTAACCGGACCGTTTTTATGAGACATAACTTCGCGCATCTTGAATTCCTCCCAAAATCTCAAGCGATTTGTAATGTGTAATATATTACATATTAGTTTGTCAATTCCATATTTCACGTTTTCGGCCTAATTGCTTTTGCCGTTCAGCCAATTTTTCAAATTCAGAAAAATCATATTATTCACCTTGCGCTCACTCAGTAATATGTTACACGTAACACGCGAGGAGATTAAAATGCACCATTCTGAACGTCAAAACATCCGTGAAACTGTAAAAAATCTGGAAAACGAGGCACTCAGGCTTCATGCTGATCTGGTTGCAATTCCGGCCAATCCGCAAACCACAGAAGGCTATGCTGAAACGGTCGATTATATCGCCGCCGCCCTGAGCGATACTGCGGATACAGTTGCGAAAATTGATGTCCCCAATTCATATCTGCATGAATGCTGGGGAGAAAATCTGGAGAATGCAAAAGATTATCTGAATGTGGAGGAGTTTGCTCCGCGACGCATTGCAACCGCTCAGCTCAACGGCGCCTCTGCAGAGATCGGCCTGCATTTTACTAATAATTACGATCTTTACTGGGGTCCGAAAAAAGAACGTGCAGGCACAGTCGCACAAATCATGGCCATGAAAGCACTCAAAAAGAGCGGCGTTTCTCTCAAAAAATCTGTCTTTTTATCAGCCACACCGGATGCGTATATCGGAGGAGAATCCGGTGCCGGTTATGTTGCCGCCGCTAATATTGGCCGCTCCAAATATGTTATTGCAGGCGGCTTGAGCGGACCTAATCTGATTACTGTCGGCTATAAAGGTATGATCTGGGCTAAACTGGCAATCCGTGGCAAAGCTGCCCATGGCGCACGGGCACATGAAGGCCGCAATGCTATTGAAGCTATGATGTGGGTGCAAAACCGCATCCTTGAGATGAGCAAACAATATGCGACCCGCTTAAGCGCCGTACCGATCAGGCCCGTTGAAGCATCCGCCCCTTCCATCACGATGTGCCGTATCGCCGGTAATCTGGATAGCGGATTTGTAGCGCCTGATTGTGCACTGTTCATTGATCGTCGGCTTAATCCTGGTGAAACTGTCGCTCAAGCCAGACAAGAGCTTGAAATACTGGCTGCGGAAGCACGACAGCAAACCGGTTTTGAAATCTCGCTTTCTATGCCGCACACAGTAGAGCCTTCATACACATCTCCTGAGAGTGCGCTCTACCAGACACTTGCAAATAATCTGCATGATTCAAGCGGCAAACCGGCAGAGCCGGTGGTTTGGTCGCATTATTTAGGCATGCATTACTTTACTGAGGCTTGGGACAGTCAGGCTATTTCCTATAATCCGGGCGCCATCGGCCATAACAAAGTTGTTGTAGAGCCGGAAGATGACATCTTCGATGCAAGTTTGCTGCTACCAACGATTGAAGCACTCGCATTAACTGCGTACGACCAGATTAATCGGGACTCAGATATAGAATAAAGACATCATAGTTTTGGGAGGAACTCAATGAAACAACGCTATAAGCGACAAAATCGGGGCATGCAGCTGTTATGGCTGCCGCTCATTGCGGCACTCACACTCGGCACGATCTCAATGGCCGCAGCCGAGACAACTCTGGAACGCATTCGCGCTTCAGGCAAAGTCAAAGTTGGTATCGCCAATATCAATCCCTATGGTTATGTCGATGGCGAAGGACGCGTGACCGGACAGTCGGCAGAATTATTACGAGCCTTTTTTGCAGAACAAAATGTTGAGGTCACACCTGTTGTCACTGAGTTCGGCGCTTTAATCGGCGGCTTACGTGCCGGGCATTTTGACATTGTCAGCACAGGCATGCTGATCCAGCATGACCGGTGCGGTGTCGTTGCTTTCGGCAATCCTGAGTACCGGTCAGATAACGCTTTTGCCGTTAAACATGGCAACCCGCTTGGACTGACAAGTTATCAGTCAGTTATGGAGTCGCCTGCGGCACGGTTTGGCATGATTTCCGGCTCCGGTGAGATTGCTTTGGCCGCGAACGCCAATATTCCTAAAGACCGTCAGGTACTGTTTCCGGATCTGGCCACCGCTATGGCAGGCCTTCAGGCAGATCGTGTTGATGCTGTTGTTGCCTCAACAATCACAATTAACAATGCCATTACCCGTGCAGCCAATCCGGCAATTGAATATGCAAGCCTCACCGAACAACCCAAAACCAAGTCTGGTATGCCCGCAACCCGCTATGGTGCAATGGCATTTCGTCAGGATGACACAGATCTGCGTGAAGCATGGAATAGTTGGCTCGCGCAAAATTTGGCCAACGGAACCGTCACCAAAATTACAGAACCTTTTGGTTTTGGCTCTGAAACCATTCCTCCGTCCAATCTGACGGCGGAAGATGTTTGTAATCAATAGACCATTAGCATTGGCATGACCGGAGAAATGATCAGGTGATGATCTGCTATCTTTGCCCGATCCTTCTCCGGCAATCCGTACCAAGTCCTGCAAGGCAACCACTAAAAAGTCAGCTGTTCCATCGGCATTAATGCACCGCGCTGCATCACCACCTGAGAGGCAACAACATGACCGGCTTTGACAGCAGTCTCAATATCTTTGCCACTCAGCAGTGCCGCGAGAAAACCGGCATTGAATGAATCTCCGGCACCGGTTGTGTCTACCGGTATGAGCGGTTCAAAATCGGTGATCTGGCGCATGCCATTATCATCAGCAGCCTGCATTGTGCCGCCGCCGTTTTTAACCACAACGACCTGTGCACCTGCAGCGCGATAGCGGGCAGCACAATCTTCTAAACTGCGATCACCGAACATTGCCGCTTCATCATCAAAACTCGGCAAAATAATCTGTGAAACCGCTGCCGCCTGCATAATCGTTTCGCGTAAAATATCGTGGCTCTCCCACAAACGCGGCCTGATATTGGTGTCAAACACCACCGTTTTTCCGGCGCGGGCAGCATCTCGCAAATGAGAGATAAAAACTGCCCGCTGCTCAGGACAAAGAATAGCCAGCGTAATCGCAGAAAAATAGATGATATCGGCATCGGAAAAAGCCGTGGCGAGCAAGGGCTGATTAACTGCCAGCAGGCGTGCTGCTGATTGATTACGCCAATAGGTGAAATGCCGCTCGCCGTTCTCGACTTCGATCAAATAAAGACCAGCCTGACGCTGCGCATCTTCCTCAATATAGTCAGTACAGATCCCGTTCCGGTTCAGAAAATCTTTCATTTTTGCAGAAAAACTATCCGTACCGATACGGGTAAAATACGACACATCCCACTCCTGCACAGGCAGACAAGCGCGCGCATACCAAGCGGTGTTTAAAGTATCGCCTGCAAAGCCAAGATGAAACTCACTGCCTCCCAGTGAGGACATTTCAATCATGCATTCACCGGCAGACAAAAAGAGCTTTTTCCTCACCATTCCCCCGTCATGCTATTTGTTTGTCAGGTTGTTGCCCCGAGCTGCCATGGCACAAATTCATTGTCGCCATAGCCGTAAATCTCGCTCACTGTCTTGCGGCCGGAAGCAACAGCGATAATCTCCTCAAAGATACGTTCGCCTGCCTGCTGAATACTCTCTTCACCGGTAACGATCTCACCGCAATTCAGATCCATGTCTTCCTTCATATGCTCGTACATATCTGAATTGGTTGCGATTTTAATACTCGGCGCCGGTTTGAAACCTGAAACCGACCCGCGCCCCGTGGTAAAACAGATGAGATTACATCCCCCTGCCACCTGCCCGGTCACAGAAACCGGATCATAACCCGGCGTATCCATAAATACGAAACCCGCCTCATCAATTGTCTGCGCATATTCATAAACCTGAGACAGTGGCATAGAGCCGCCTTTCGCCACGGCTCCGAGCGATTTTTCGAGGATTGTGGTCAGCCCGCCCAGCTTATTGCCATGAGACGGATTATTATTAAGCTCATCGCCATTGCGCTGCGTGTAATCGCGCCACCAATCGATCCGTGACAACAGCTTTTCAGCAATGTCCGGCCGCGCCGCCCTGCGGGTCAGCAAATGTTCAGCACCGTAAATCTCCGGCGTTTCCGACAAAACACTGGTGCCCCCATGCCGCACAAGCAAATCCGATGCATAGCCGAGTGCCGGATTTGCGGAAATACCCGAATAGCCATCCGAGCCGCCGCATTGCAAACCGAGTTTAAGCTGCGACAAAGGCTGCTGCGTGCGCTGCGCCGTATTCACAACCGGCAACATAGCTTCAATCGCTGCAATCGCCGCTTCAATTGTCTTCCGTGTGCCGCCATATTGCTGGATGGTCAGCGTCTGCAAGCGCTCACCTTCTTCCAGCTTGTAATGTTCAAGGATCGGAGCAATCTGGTTGGTCTCGCAACCCAGCCCGATCAGCAACACGCCGCCGAAATTGGGATGACGGGCATAGCCCTGTATCGTGCGGGTCAGAACCCGATAGGCTTCCGACTGTGTATTGATCCCGCAGCCGCCCGCATGTCCGAGCACAACAACACCGTCAATATTGTCATAGCCTTTCAAGCCGCCCATGCGGTTGAAATGATCCGCCACATATTGCGAAACTGTGGCGGAACAATTCACCGTCGCAATCACACCAATATAATTGCGCGTACCAACCCCGCCTGCACCGCGGTCAAAACCCAAAAAACTGCGTCTTTCCGCTTCAGGAAACAGTTCCGGTTCCACATAATCAACACAGAATTCATGCTCGTGCTGTGATGGCAGCATTGCCAGATTATGCAGATGCACATGTGCACCCGCAGCAATATCCTCTGTCGCGACACCAATCACATTGCCGTATTTGCGGATTTCCTGTCCTTTTGTGATGGGTACAAGTGCAACTTTATGCCCTTTGCCGATCAGATTAGCGGCTACAAGTTCACCACTGCCGACAGGCTCTCCGGCACGGATTGTCACTCGCGCAACCGCCACATGGTCAGATGGATGAAGGACAATAACCGGACTGTTCTGACGGGTCATCGCTCACCCGCCCGCCTTTGCCGGACACAAAGCACCGGCATCCAATGCAGTGATCACACCACGCAATTCTGCAAGCCCACGCAGCCGGCCGATAACCGGATAACCCGGTGTCACCTGCTTTGCGAGATCATCCAGCATACGGTGACCATGATCGGAGCGGAAAATAATCTTTGATCCGCTATCCCGCTTGCGGTCTTCCTCGACCAGCGCACGCAGCAATGCAACCATATCCACGTCGCCTTCAAGATGCGCGGCTTCATAGAAGCTGCGTCCGTCACCCTGTCGCGTGGTTGCCCGTAAATGCGAGAAATAGATACGTGATGCAAAACGGCGCGCCATCGCAGGCAGATCATTATCCGCCCGCACACCAAGACTGCCGGAACAGAAACACATACCATTGGCCGGAGACGGCACCGCATCAAAAATCGCAGCATAATCGGCTTCATTTGAAGCAATGCGCGGCAGTCCGAACAGGGAGCGCGGCGGATCATCCGGATGCAGGGTCAGGCGTACACCCAGCTCGTCCGCAACGGGGGTCACTTCTTCCAAAAAAGCGATCAGATTTTGTCTTAGCTTATTGGCATCCACATGCGCATAGGTTTCCAGCTTGTCACGGAAAGCCGGTATCGTCAGCGGCTCGGTTGTGGAACCCGGCAAAGCACTGGCAATATTGAAAATCAGCTGATTAATCTCAGCCTCGCTCATCGCCTCATAGGTTGCGCGGGCAGCAAGACGGTCAGCTTCGGAATAGTCCTGTTCCGCATTTTTACGCTGCAAAATATGCAGATCAAAAGCAGCAAAACGATCCTGATCAAAACGCATGGCTGTCGCGCCGCTTGGCGTTACATAGTCCAGATCGGTGCGGCACCAATCAACAACTGGCATGAAATTATAGCAAATGACTTTAATATCATGTGCCGCCAATGCCTCCATTGAGGCAATCCATGCGGCGATATCCTGTTTTGCGGCACCGCCTTCACGCTTGATCGCATCCGAAATCGGGATGCTCTCCACCACAGACCAGACAAGCGGCATGCGGTCAGCAGGGGTATTTTCAATCAGTGTCTTGCGCTCTGCAATCTGGCTGGACGTCCATGCCTGTCCGATCGGCACATCATGCAAAGCAGATACAATATCTGTCGCTCCGGCCTGACGTACAGCATCCAAAGGCACACCGGCATCCGGCCCGAACCATCTCCACGCTTGACGCATTAACCCCTCCTCCGAATAAGTTTTTATATTTTATGATTTTGAAAATCTGCGGCAGCGGACGAACGCCTGATCAGACAAAGAAATCCGGATGGCTTTTCCGCAATTCGTCAATATCCGGCAGAACCGCGCTGAGATGATGCTTCATTGCCTTTATCGCTTCCGGTGCATCTTTAGCGGCAATGGCATCCCTGATAAGTTTATGTTCGCGCAAAACCTGATCCATACGCCCCAGCACCGGAACGGTCATACGTCGTGCACGGTCGATCTGGATTTTCACAAGTTTCAGATGCTGCCAGATACCGGGATAACCGGCGATTTCCGCAACAGTCTCATGGAAAGCATCGTCTGCTTCATGAAACAGTCCCAGCTTTTCACGGCTGGCATGGAATTGCTGCATATCAATCAGCTCATCCAGCTTAGCGACTGCTTCCGGTGTCGATGATAATGCCGCGTGTTCCGCCGTCGCTCCTTCCAGCGCCTGACGGATCACCACAGATTCCGGTATCAGATCAACCGGAATGCGCGCCACGAAAGTGCCGGACTGCGGGAAAATATCGACCAGCCCTTCTTCAGCCAGACGAATAAGTGCCTCACGCACCGGCGTGCGACTCACACCGAATTGCTCAATAAAAGTTTTCTCGTTCAGCGCCGTGCCAGGCAGCAGCTTCATTGCAACAATATCCGCCTGTAATGCGCGATAAATCAGCTTTGCTGCGGTTTCACGTCCTGCGGCCGGCCGCCTTCCTGAGGATATCTGCCCGAATGTCGGCTGCGTGTTCAATCTTGTTCTCCTGCCTGAATCTCAAGTCTTCAGGTCTTGTTTATCCGCTCGCAACTGCGATCCGAAACAAAAAATCCATGCGCTGTTGACATACTAATATATTATTATTTACTGTTCGCCAAGCGCCGGATGCAAATTCTGTACAAGACGGATCAAAAACCGCAGACAGAAAAAGCCGGACAGCAATGACGGGAAACAGACCTCAAAGTCTGTCAGGGAGGAAAAGACCAGCAATGGCACTCAATCCGGATCGCCTTCTGCCTGCGGAAGCAGACAGCCGCGCCATAGCGCAACGCTTATTCGCATCGGTCGAAAAACTGCCGATCATCTCCCCGCACGGGCATACCGAACCGTCATGGTATGCAACAGATGCCGCTTTTCCCGATCCGGCAACCCTGTTTGTCAAACCCGATCATTATATCTGCCGTATGCTCTACTCGCAGGGTATTCCGCTGGAGCAATTAGGCATCGCCCGTCTGGATGGCGCAGCGGTAGAAACCGACAGCCGTACCATCTGGCGATTATTTGCAAAACACTGGCCTCTGTTTCGTGGCACACCATCACGCCTCTGGTTTGAACATTCTCTGGAGAGCGTTTTCGGTATTACAGAACGTCTCAGCGAGAACAATGCCGACCGGCTTTATGACCTGATTTCCGAGAAGCTGGCGACACCGGAAATGCGTCCGCGTGCACTATATGACCGCTTCAATATTGAAGTAATCTCCACTACGGATTCCGCCAATGATCCGCTGACACATCATGATGCGATCCTTAGCTCAGGCTGGCATGGCCGCGTTGTGCCCGCCTACCGGCCGGATGCAGTGGTTGATGCATCCCGACCGGACTTTCATAGTGAACTGGAAAAATTTATCGCACTGACAAATAATCCGATGACTTATCAGGGTTATTTGCAAGCGCACCGCAACCGCCGCGCCTATTTCAAGGCACGCGGCGCAACATCCACAGATCACGGTCATCCGACTGCACAGACAGCCAATCTCTCGGCAGGGGAAGCGGAAGCACTGTTTGAACGCATCATCAAACAGCCGGTCAAAGCGGAAGATGCAGAACTATTTCGTGCGCAGATGCTGACCGAAATGGCTCGTATGAGCATTGAGGACGGGCTGGTCATGCAGATCCATCCGGGCTCATACCGCAATCATAATCCGCAAGTTTTCTCCGCTTTCGGCTTTGACAAGGGTGCGGATATTCCGAACCAGACCGGCTATGTAAAAGAGCTCAAACCACTATTGGATGCCCACGGCAATGATCCGCGCCTGACGCTTATTCTGTTCACGCTGGATGAGACGGCGTACAGCCGCGAACTCGCACCGCTGGCAGGGCATTACCCTGCCCTTAAGCTCGGCCCCGCATGGTGGTTCCATGACAGTCCGGAGGGGATCAGACGCTATCGTGAACTGACGACGGAAAGCGCCGGTTTCTACAATACTGTCGGCTTCAATGACGACACCCGCGCTTATCTCTCCATTCCCGCCCGCCATGATATGGCACGCCGTGTGGATTGCGCTTTCCTTGCCCGTCTTGTTGCAGAGCACCGCCTTGATGAGGAAGAAGCCTATGAAGTCGCTCATGATCTCAGCTACCGGCTGGCTAAACAGGCTTATAAATTATGACCGGAACACTCAATTCTCTATCCGATAAAACCTTGGCCGATCTGCCTGCAACTGTGGGCAAGCCTACCTATAATCGTGCAAATCTGAAAACAGGGATTATTCATTTAGGCATCGGTGCATTTCACCGTGCGCATCAGGCAGTTTACACGGAGAATATCCTGCAGGATGATACGAGTTGGGGCATTACCGGTGTTTCTCTGCGCAGCCCCGACACCAGAGATGCGCTCGCCCCGCAAGATTATCTCTATAGTGTTGCCGTGCGTGATGGTGCCGGTGAAAAACTGCATGTTATCGGCTGCCTGACCGATATACTGGTTGCACCGGAAAATCCGAAAGCCGTGCTGCAAGCCATGTGCCAGCCAGATATCCGCATTGTCACGCTGACTGTGACCGAAAAAGGCTATTGCTACGCCCCTGCCAGCCGTACACTGGATGAGAGCAACAGCGATATTGTCCATGACCTGAAACACCCGCATGAGCCGCGCTCTGCCCCCGGCTTTCTCGTAGAGGCTATCAGGAGAAGACACGTATCAGAACTACAGCCTTTCACAGTTCTCTCCTGCGATAATCTGCCAGCCAACGGAGAAACACTGAAGCGTGTGACCGTCCGGCTTGCCGAGCTGATCAATCCGGAACTTGGCCGCTTTATCGCGGAACATGTTGCGTTCCCGTCCAGTATGATCGACCGCATTGTACCGGCAACCACCGATCAGGATCGTGAAAGCGTCAGCCGTGCTTTGAACGTGAAAGATCAATGGCCGGTCTGCACAGAACCGTTCAGCCAATGGGTGATTGAAGATCATTTCCCTTCCGGTCGCCCTTCATGGGAAAAAGCAGGGGCAAGTTTTGTCCGCGATGTCGCCGCGTTTGAACTGATGAAACTGCGTCTGCTCAATGGCAGTCACTCCACACTTGCCTATCTCGGCTTTCTCGCCGGTCATGAAACCGTATCCGCGACCATGGCCGCAGCCGGCTTTAAAACATTCATCCGCGCCATGATGGATGAGGAAATAACGCCGACACTGCCCGCTCTGCCGGATTTTGATCTTTCAACCTATAAAGACCAACTGATTGAACGGTTCTGTAATCCGGCTCTGCATCACCGAACTGCGCAGATTGCTATGGACGGCTCGCAAAAACTGCCGCAACGCCTGCTCAATACAATCCAGAACCGTCTTCTGGCCGGTCAGTCTTTTGACCGTCTGGCATTGGGCGTTGCCGGATGGATGCGCTTTGTAACCGGTAAAGATGAAAACGGACAGGCTATCGACATTCGCGATCCGCTGCGTAATCAACTCTTGCAAGCAACGGCGGGGCTCACCACTGTGCAGGATATACTGAATGCATTGCTGGCTTTTGATAGCATTTTCGCACCTGAACTCGCTCAAAATGCACGTTTCAAATCCGTCATTTTACAGCAGCTTGAAACATTACTGACAAGCGGCGCGGCTAAAACAGTTCAGAATTTCAGATCCGTAAGCACCAAGCCGTAAAAACGGGATATTTTTTGCTTGCCCTGCAAAATTGATAGACTAATATATTAAAATAAAAGACGGTCTTTCTTAGGAGACAGGCCGTACGACCAATAAAAATCAACGGGGAGGAACAGTCATGCATTTCACACGCAGACAGACATTGGGTGGTCTGGCAGCTCTTGCTACACTTCCGGCAACAAAGCTCTGGGCACAGAGCAAACTGGCACTGCCGACATCACCGGTCGCAATCAACATTGTTGATGTCGCCGGCAATCTGGCGCTGACCCAGAAAGCAATTGAAAATTATGCTGCGGCCAAGCCGGAACTGGTTTCAAAAATCACTTTCACCAAAGCACCGGCACCTGAACTTCCGGGCAAGCTGAAAGCGCAGCAGGCCGCCAAACGTCTCGATATTGATCTGGTTTTAACCGGTGCAGATGCGCTGGCTGCCGGACTGGAAATGGATCTGTGGGTCAAACTCTTTCCGGATCACGCAAGTGCGCTGCCGGATCTCCAATCCATTTATCTGGAACCGGCATGGCGTATGCAGGCCTTTGCCAAAGATCACGGCGTTGCAGTCGTCTATTATCCGTCGGGCCCGCTGCTCGAATATATGCCTGAGCATGTAAAAAAAGTGCCGACCAATGCGGAAGAACTGCTCGCATGGGCGAAAGAAAACCCGAATAAATTTGCCTATGCCCGTCCGGCCAATTCCGGCCCCGGCCGCACATTCCTGATGGGACTGCCATATCTGCTCGGTGATGCAGACCCGCGTGATCCGGTCAAAGGCTGGGATAAGACATGGGCTTATCTGAAAGAGCTGCATAAATATGTTGAATATTACCCGACCGGCACCGGCGCTCTGATGAAAGAGCTCGGCGAAGGCACCCGTCATATGACTGTGACCACAACCGGCTGGGATATTAATCCGCGCGTGCTTGGCGTCGTGCCGAAAGAGGCAGCCGTTGCCAAACTGGATGGCTTCCATTGGGTTGCCGATGCGCAGTTCATGAGCGTGCCGAAGGGTGTCAGCGATGAAAAACTCGCTGTTCTGCTCGATCTGATGAGCTTCCTGCTCACCCCTGAGCAGCAGGCATACACCTATGATGAAGGCTATTTCTATCCGGGTCCTGCGGTCAAAGATGTGCCGCTCTCCATGGCACCGCAATCCAGTCAGGATGCCATCGCGGAATATGGCCGCGCAGAATATGCAGACTGGATCGCCAGTAATCCGGTGGAGCTGCCGCTTGATCCGGATGCCATGGTCGTCGCGTTCCGCCGCTGGGACGAAGAAGTCGCCAGCCAGCCAAAATAAAACCGGTAAACGACGGATGTCATCTGCCTTTCAGGTGACATCCGGCAATGAGGTATTTCATGCAACTTGCGTCACTACCCTTTGAGGAAATCCGGCTTGAAAAGCTCAGCCGGTCTTTCGGAGCTCATCAGGCATTAAAAGGCATCTCCCTTTCGATCAGGAAAGGCGAATTTATTGCCCTGCTCGGCCCGTCCGGCTGCGGAAAATCCACAGCATTGAACTGTATCGCCGGACTGCTCGCGACAACGGGTGGTGGTATTTATATCGATAAAACCCGTATCGACACCCTGAAGCCAGAAGATCGCGGTTTTGGCATGGTGTTTCAGAATTATGCGCTGTTTCCGCATATGACTGTACGCCAGAATGTCGGTTTCGGCCTGAAAATGCGCGGCACCCCCAAAGCGGAAATGAACAGCCGCGTGGAAGCCGCCATTGCCATGGTACGTTTGCATGGTCAGGAAGACAAACTGCCGGGGCAGCTATCAGGCGGTCAGCAGCAGCGTGTTGCCATTGCCCGCGCCATCGTGATTGAACCGCCTCTGGTTTTGATGGATGAACCATTATCCAATCTTGATGCCAAGCTGCGCTTGGAAATGCGTGCTGAAATCCGCCGCATTCATAATCAGCTTGGTGCCACAACAATTTATGTGACTCACGATCAGGATGAAGCGCTGTCGCTGGCCGACAGGATTGTGGTACTCCGCGACGGTGAAATCCGGCAGGTCGGTTCACCGGTCGAGCTTTATGAACATCCAGATCATCTGGATGTGGCCGAGTTCATGGGCTACCGCAACCGCCTCTCCGGTAAAGTTATCGCCGAACAGAACGGCAAGGTGACACTCGATATCGGCAATGCCCATATTTCCGGTACTGCACGGGTACCGCTGACCGTCGGGCAAAATGCTGTTCTTGCAGTGCGACCGGATGATGTGAGCACGACAGCCGCAAGCGCATCAACCATCCAATCAAATATTCTGGCTAAAGTTGAGACTATTGAATATCGCGGCCGAGATTTTGTCGGCACCGCCAGCACCGATAATGCACATGAGCTAGTGTTTCACGCTTCAGCAAATGCAGCACCCGGCAGCGCTATCGCGCTGGCTATCGACCCTGCCCGTGCCCTTGTGTTTCCGGCGTGAGGTGACACATGAACACCTCTTCCGATCTTGAAAAACTGTCATTACGACAAAGGCTCGCCGTCAAAGGGATCGACGGCACAACCATGCTGGTTCTGCCTGCGGTTATCTTCCTGCTGGGGGTCTTTATCTATCCCTTCATCTATGGCTTGCTGCTCTCCTTCACCCCGCAAGAGGGCGAAGGTATGTTTGCCAACTATATCAAATTCTTCTCCGATCCGTTTTTGTATAAAACCATCGGAACGACATTGTGGCTGGCCATCCCTGTCACGCTGATCAGTCTGCTGATTGCTGTGCCGGTGGCTTTCCGTGTCCGGTTGATGCGCCGTCAGCGCCTGCTCACCACCATTCTTGTTCTGCCAGTCACACTGGGTACAGTACTGGTGGCCGAAGGCTTGCTCAATTACCTTGGGCCTCAGGGCTGGTTTAGCCGCACGCTGATGTTTATCGGCCTTGTCGACAGCCCTTTAAAGCTGACCAATAATTACTGGGGCGTCTTCGCATCGCTGATTATTACCGGATTTCCATTCACCTTTTTGCTCACTTTGTCTTATGTCACCGGTATTGATCCGGCACTGGAACAGGCCGCAGCAACACATGGTGCCAAAAGCTGGCAGCGCTTCCGCCACGTCCTTCTGCCGCTGTTGATGCCGGGACTGGCAATTACCTTCTGCCTGTCCTTTGTGCTGGCTTTCGCAGTCTTCCCGTCCGCCGTGTTGCTTGGCGCTCCGGCAGGGCCGACACGCGTCATTTCCATTGCCGCCTATCAGGCGGCCTTTGAGCAATATGATTATTCAATGGCATCCGCTGTTGCCATGATTATGGCAAGTGTACAGCTCGCTATTGTCGCGGCAGTCCTTGGCATACGCAGTCTGTTTTATCGCGGCGCGACCAGCGGAGGTAAAGGCTAATATGATCAGAGATACCTCTATCGGATCCAAATTATGGATCACCGCCGTCTGGGTCATTGTTGCCTTTTTTGTCATCAACCTGCTGGCAATGATCGCAACAGTCGTGCTCTCGTCCTTTTCAACCCGCTGGCTCGGCACATGGTTGCCGCAGGCACTGACAACGCGCTGGTATTTCACTGCTTGGCGGGAGTTCCAACTCGGCGATGTGCTGATCGTCACCTTCCAGATCGTCTTCACGGTTGTGGCTCTGTCCGGTCTGCTCGGCGTTACGGCAGCCTATGCCATGGCGCGCCGTAACTTTCCCGGCCGCAATCTGGTGATGCTGCTGTTTCTGCTGCCTTTGCTGGTACCGCCAATCACCTTTGGTATTCCGCTGGCAACTGTGCTCTATCAGGCGGGTGTCGGGGGGACATTCTGGGGCGTTGTGCTGGCCAATCTGGTGCCGACCGTTCCTTTTGTTATTCTGGTGATGATCCCGTTCATAGAGCAGATTGACCCGAAAGTGGAAGCAGCCGCGCATGTCTTCGGTGCGAATAAATTCCAGCTGTTCCGCTATGTGCTGATGCCTATGCTGCTGCCCGGCATTCTGGCTGCATTGCTGCTGGTGCTTGTCCGCACAGTCGCCATGTTTGAACTGACATTCCTCACCGCAGGACCAACCAGCCAAACCCTTGTTGTGGCGCTCTATTATTCCGTTTTTGCCTCGGGCGTACGCTCAGTCCAGTCTATTGATGCCATGGCAGTGATCTATATGATTACCACTCTGGTATGGCTGCTGCTGGCACTGCGTTTTGTCAATCCGACACAGATTGTTGCCCGCGCCAAACAGTCTAACAACTAATAAAGATGACCGCCGTCAGATAACATGATCTGACGGCGGATTTAGAGCGGTTCCCGTTAAAATTAAATCGGTAAAATCGCTCTAACTCTTTGTTTCAACGCGTATATTATCCGAAAACCGCTTCACACTTTTCGGGATACGCTATAATTCCCCCGCTGCAATAGCGGGTAAGTTTCCGAGAGCACTCTCAATCAGCGGACGAATAGCGCTGTGCAAAATGTCCTGATTTTCGGTTTGTACCATAATCACATCGGGCAATTTTAAAGCACCAACCAGCCCTTCCGCCTGAAACTGACTGCATAGCTGAGTAAAAACAGCCTTGTTTGAGGTGAATGGTCCTGTCAGATACACTCTGTCAGGAAACAGAATGCGGCACATATTTCCCAGTGCCCGCGCCACAAGACGGGTTGCCAGCTGCATATCAGCATGATCTGCAAGTGATGCATCCTGCAAATATCCGCCGATATCCTGCTCTTGACCCAAGCTGATCAGCTCATCCAGCCCCAATTGCTGCAACAAGACCGGCAGGGCAACGGCTGTTTCCAGACAACCTCGGTTTCCGCAACCGCAAGGGCGATCCTGCAATGTATCGAAACGCCAATGGCCGATCTCACCAAAAGGCCCCTGATGGGCAATGCTGGCGACATCGCGGGAACAATAGGCAAGCCCGATCCCCCAGCCCCAATGCAATAATGCGGCGGTATTGACCGGCGCAGTCTCTGATTTGAAATGCACATCCAGCTCGATATCCAGCTGGCGGAACAAACAGACAAGCGGTGTAACAGGGTTCAAGGCTTCAGCGAGATTAAAATCCCGTACCTGCGGCCAGCGGGATGTAATCAGCCAGACCCGTCTTTTAACATCAACAATACCGGCCACGAGAATTGTCGTGCCGACATGCACCATCATATCCGGTTGTGAAGTTCGCAATGTCTGTATCATTTGTTGCAGAAAAACCGTCATCTGCTGATTATCAGCATCATCGTTCAAACGCTTTGTCTGCAAGGTTATAATATTACCCTGCAAATCCAGCAAAGCGCCTTCCACCAGATAGCTGGTCATTTTAATAACAGTGAAGCCGATCCGCTGTGCGTTCAACCGTACAAGTGTTCCGGGGCGCCCACGCCCGCGCCTTTCAGCCACGTCTTCCGTTACAAAACCATTATCCAGCAAATCTGCAATGATGCGGGAGGTTGTCATGGATGTCAGATCAAGCGTAGCCGCAAGATTGGCACGGGACTGCCCGTCTGCCTCCAGCAGACTGCTGACAACACGGGCACAATCACGCTGATGCGCATCGGAAAAGCGGAGATTCTGAAAATTCTGCATAGCAACTCATCCCATATTATTATTTTGAATAATATTATTCAAAAATAACTTGCAAGCCTAAAATGAAGGTGTATTCTTTTAATCAGGAGGAGGCAGAGGTCATTGTCAGCTTAAAAAAGCGACATTACCGATCAGCCTTACAATCAGAGCTTTGCAGCCTGCGTCATGCGCGGGAATGCTGATGCTTTGCCTTTTAAAACGGGGAGAATGGCGTGGAAATACGTGTTTTCGACACGAAACAGCAATTGGGAGAGGCCGCGGCAAAACGTGGTGCGGAAGCCATCAGATTGGCTCTGCGCAACAAGGGGAAAGCCTCAATTATTGTTGCGACCGGTGCCAGCCAGTTTGAAATGCTGGAAGTACTGATCCGCGAACCGGATATTGACTGGTCCAAAGTCACCGCTTTTCATCTGGATGAATATGTCGGCATGAAAAAGAGCCATCCGGCAAGCTTTCGCCGCTATCTGATTGAGCGTTTTGTTGAGCCCCTCGGCGGTAAAGTAACACTCCACGAAATCAATGCCGAAGATAATCCGGAAGCAGAAGCCGGCAGGCTCAGCAAGCTGATCATGGATGAAACCATTGATGTTTGCTTTGCTGGTATCGGCGAAAATTGCCATCTGGCTTTTAATGACCCGCCGGCCGATTTCGAGACCGACAAACCTTATATTATTGTCGATCTGGACGAAGCCTGCCGCCGCCAGCAAATGGGTGAAGGCTGGTTTGCCACACTGGAAGATGTACCTGCTCAGGCCATCTCCATGAGCATTAAACAGATTATGAAATCGTCCCTGATCATTCTTTCTGTGCCGGATCAACGCAAGGCGCAGGCTGTTAAAAATGCCATTGAAGGATCAGTAACGCCGCTTCATCCGGCATCCATCTTGCAAAACCACAACAACACTGTGGCTTTGCTCGACACACAATCAGCATCGCTTTTATCATGCACACCAAAGGTTTAACCGATCTTCAGATCAACGGCTTTGCCGGTGTTGATTTCAACTCCGGCAAGCTTACCGCATCTGAACTCGACCATGCATTAGAAGCTATGCTCGCGACAGGTGTCACCGCCTGTTTGCCGACGCTGATCACTGCTGCACCGGATGTGTTGCTGCAGCGTATTCAAGTGCTGGATAATGCCATTCAGCATAGCAGACTTGGCCGTCTGATGTGCTTAGGCCTGCATATTGAAGGGCCGTTTCTTAATCCGCAACAGGGTTTTGCCGGATGCCATCCGGCTGGCGTTATGACACCACCATATGCCAGCCTGATTGAGGAGTTGCAGGCGCGGATCACCACACCGATCCTGCTGGTGACGCTGGCGCCGGAACTGTCCGGTTCTGAAGAGTTTATTGCAGCAATGAAGACTCGCAATATTCTCACGGCTATCGGCCATTCTGATTGTAACTTTGAGACTGCAGCTCAAGCGGCCTCGGCCGGAGCCAGCCTTTCCACCCATCTCGGCAATGGCCTGCCGCAGCATATGCCAAAGCTGGATAATCCGCTGTTTGCTCAATTGGCCGAAGACCGCCTCACCGCCTGCTTCATTGCCGACGGGTTCCATATTCCGCCGCAAGCGCTCAAAGTAATGATACGGGCGAAGGGGATTTCACGCTCCGTTTTGGTAACCGATGCGGTTTCCGCAGCAGCGGCTGAGACAGGTTTTTATCATTTCGCGGATATGCGGATTGAACGCCATGACAATGGCATGGTCAAAAATCCGAATGGTGCCGGTCTTGCCGGTTCAACGCTGTGTCTCGATCAGGCCGTGCGCAATCTTGTGACATGGGACATTGCCTCTTTTGAAGAAGCAGTGCGCATGGCATCCGGTAATGTTGAGGCACTTCTGGCTCCTGCCCTCGCTGCCCGAGGCATTAAGCAGCCTGTAAGTTTCATCGAATGGACATCTGATCTGTTTATACGGAAAGCAACCTTTCCGGAGCATGACGCATAAGCATCAAGACCGCTCAACCTATAAAAATAAAAAGGGGAACAGGATGAAAATCAATGATCTGAGAATGAACCGGCGCGTGCTGATTACAGGTGCATCCGCCACCGCATTTCTAATGGCAAGCGATTTAAGTTTTGCCCGCAAAATGCCGCTGCCTGCCAAACCGGTTGAAGTAAAGCTGATGGATGTCGGCGGGGCTTTGTCTCTCGTACAACCTGCTCTTGAACTTTATGCCGCACGCAATCCGGATAAGGTTTCCCGCATTGTGTTTCTGAAAGCACCAGTAACCGAACTCGCCGGTAAACTCAAAGTGCAGCAAAAGAGTAACCGTGTTGATATTGATCTTGTGCTGACCGGCAGTGACGGTCTCGCAGCCGGACTTGTCGAAGATACATGGATGCAAATTCTGCCGGAGTTTAATGAAACTTTCCCTGATATTGAAGCCAATTACGAGCCTGCAGCCCTGAACCTGCATAAAATTCAGGGGGCCGGTTACGGTGTGGTTGTCACCTATTACCCTTCGGGCCCGCTGCTTGAATATGCACCGGAGCGCGTGGCAAAAGCACCGGAAAGCGCTGAAGAATTGCTGGCCTGGGCAAAAGAAAATCCGGGACGTTTCCTCTATGCCCGTCCGACAAATTCAGGCCCTGCCCGCACCTTCATGATGGGGCTGCCTTATATTCTCGGTGACAAAGACCCGACCGATCCGATCAACGGCTGGGAGAAGACATGGAACTATCTCGCGGAACTCGGTGATCATATTGATTATTATCCGGCAGGTACCGGCGCAACGATGAAGGAATTCGGCGAGGGTTCACGGGATATTATCGTGACCACCACCGGCTGGGACATTAATCCGCGCGCGGTCGGCATTGTGCCGGAAACAGCCAAAATCTCCACACTGAAAGGCTTCCACTGGGTTTCCGATGCCTTCTTCATGTGCA
Organism: Bacillus subtilis; assembly: GCA_021733665.1. Classification (GTDB taxonomy): domain Bacteria; phylum Pseudomonadota; class Alphaproteobacteria; order Rhizobiales; family Rhizobiaceae; genus Pseudochrobactrum. The sequence goes on along the minus strand of JAHREI010000005.1, from coordinate 110,908 downwards.
TTCCGAAAGGCGTAAAAGATGATGTTCTGGCGGTGACGCTGGATATTATGGCTTTCCTGCTCACACCGGAAGCACAGGCCTTTGCCTATAATGAAGGCTCGCTCTATCCGGGGCCTGCGGTGAAAAATGTACCGCTTTCCATGGCGCCACAGCATAGTCAGGACATTATCAAGCAATTCGGCCGCCCTGAATATGATGACCTGATCGCCAATAATCCGATTGAGCTACCGCTAAAGCCCGACAAAATGGTGCAGGCTTTCCGCAAGTGGGATGAGCTGGTCGGCGCACGCAAATCATAACCATTACACCTTCACCCCCAGACTGCGGAGCCTGCAGCCTTGTGTGTCTATCAGATATACAGTGCTCTAAAGCTCCGCATTTTTTCCCGTTACAGCGGATAGCAATATGACACAGATCCCGCAGGTTGCTCTTATCGGTGCCGGTTACCGCGGCAATGCCTATGGCGATATCGCCCTGAAAAACCCGCGTCTCATGAAATTTGTCGCCGTCTGCGACATCAAAGCGGATGCAGTTGCTGCTTTCGCTAGCAAACATGGTATCGCACCGGAAAACTGCTTTTCAGACAGCATCACCATGCTCAATACACTCAAAAATATTGATGCAGTTGTCGTGGCCAATCTCGACAAGGATCATGAAGCTGTTGCCGTTGCCGCTCTTGATCGCAAATTCAACGTGCTGCTGGAAAAGCCGATGGCTTCCACGGTTGAAGCCTGTCAGCGCATGGCAGAAGCCTCGGAGCGCAACCAGCGCTTTTTGATGATCTGCCACGTGCTGCGCTACACACCGTTTTTTGCCAAAATCAAAGAGCTGATTGAGAGCCGGACTTTCGGGACGGTGCAAAGTATCCGTGCTTCCGAAAATATTGGCTATTATCATCACTCACACAGTTATGTTCGCGGTAACTTCCGGCGCTTAGAGGATGGTAGCCCGCTAATCTTGGCGAAATGCAGCCATGATATGGATATTCTGCACTGGCTGACCGACGAAACACCGTTACGTATTTCCAGTTTCGGCAGCCTCAAACAATTTACACCGGAAAATGCCCCGCAGGGCGCTGCTGAGCGCTGTCTCGATGGCTGTATGGTTGAGACGACATGCCCCTATTCCGCACGTCGGATTTATTTGGGAGACCATACCGGCTGGCCGGTTTCGATGATTTCAGTTGATAGCAGCATTGAAGCACGCACAAAGGCGATCCTTAACGGCCCCTATGGCCGTTGTGTTTATCATAGTGACAATACGGTGGTAGACCGGCAGATTGTTGGCATTGAATTTACCAATAATATTACCGCCAGTTTTGAAGTGCACGCCTTCAACAAGCGCACCGAACGCCATATCCACATCGGCGGCAGCGAGGGAGAGCTGGCTGGCTGTTTTGAAGACGGCAGTCTGGTGATTAAATTCTTTGATGACCGGCCGGATATGGCAATTCAGATTGAAACACTTACCGGTGATCATATGGGCGGTGATCTGCGATTGATGGAAGACTTTGCTGCTGCGCTGCGTGCACCACTCGGTCACGAGATCAGAACCGCTGCACATAAATCAGTCACAAGTCATTTAATGGCACTGGCTGCAGAACAAGCACGTGTCAGTCGCAAAGTTATTGAGTTGCAAAGGTTTTAATCAAGCCTGCGCACCAAAGCCAATAACAATATCAAGAAAAACTGTGCCCGATATCGCCCCTTGCTGTACCGAGCATACTCCCAGTACGCATCGACGGATCAGCTACGTGATAACCAATCCGGGTCTCCTCGCAGCCCGTCTTACCCTAATGAACGAGCATACGGTTATGTAAGCACGATCATTGATCATGGCTACCGTTCAACTCTAAAGGTTACGAGGGAAATGAAGTTTTTACTCTGAATTTAAAATTCAATTTACAGTTTAAAGTCGATTTTGAAAGAAGAGATATTCCAGGCACTCACGAATCAAACGAAACTCTCAAAAACGCATCCCGCCCGCCTGAATATCTCACTTATACTTTTTTATCCAAGACATCTCACGCCAGAAAAATCTCACAAGAAGATAAAATTCAACAATATTTAAATAATTTTACGAAACTTAACAACCAATCATGATGACAAATATTAGAATTCCGCAATAAATAAAAAACAACAAAATAATAATTTTGAAATACAAAGTATATAAATCAATTATATTTTTCAAATAAGCAAAAAACTGCATAATAAATTTATTAGTAGATTTGTAAAAATTATAGATATATAACAAATCAACCAATCAAATTTGCATGATAAAAAATATAATTAAATATATGCAATTTTTTAAAACCTAAAGCAATGCTATATCTTCCAAATTTTAATTTGGTTGAACTATTGCTTATTCAATAAAAAGAAATGAATGTGAAATGCAATTTCAACAATTGGAAACTAGTCTTATATTAATACTACTTTTTGTATTTTTTGGCGGCACATTTCTTATATCTCTTTCCATAGGTCAAAAAAAAGAAAATGCCGACAGCTATATGACCGCAGGGAACAATGTTGGTTTTGGCATTTCAGCCGCCTCAATGACTGCAACCTGGATTTGGGCATCTTCTCTATACGCCTCTGCAACCTCAGGTTACACATATGGCGTATCCGGCCCCATTCATTACGGCTTGTGGGGCGCTTTGATGATCCTGTTCATTTACCCTTTTGGCAAACGGATCCGGGCACTTGCCCCCAACGCGCACACATTGGCCGAAATTCTAAGAGCGCGGCACGGCCCTTCCAGCCAGATGCTACTTGCTGGCTCCAATATTCTCGGGAGCCTGCTAAGCCTGACCTCTAATTTCATTGCCGGCGGCGCTCTTATTTCTATGCTTTCTCCGCTCAGCTTTGGAGCCGGCATCCTGATTATTGCCGCAGGTGTCTTGCTCTACACTTTATGGTCCGGCTTCAGAGCTTCGGTTCTGACAGATTTTATTCAAGTGTGTGCCATGTTGGGTGCAGTCGTGATAATTGTACCGGCAGTTTTCTTCGCAGCAGGCGGCACTGAAATTTTTATTGCCGGCGCGCACAACCTGACAGCCGAACAAAGCTCCTTCTTCTCCTCTGAGGCATTTCTCAATCAAGGCGCGCCCTATATTGCAGCTGTTCTGGCTTATGCAATCGGCAACCAAACAATTGCACAACGCTTGTTCTCAGTCCGAGAGGATATGATTAAGCGCACATTTGTTACCGCAACTCTGGGCTACGGCGCCACAGTCATTGGCGTCGGTATTCTCGGGGTTGTTGCGCTCTATATCGGGATTGAGCCTATTGATGGTGATGTAAACAATCTCATCCCCCAGCTGGCCTCAACCTATCTGAGCAAAACGATGCTCTGCATCTTTATCATCATGGTGATTGGCTCACTCTCATCAACGGCAGATTCCGATCTTGCCGCGCTTTCATCAATCGTCATGACAGATATTTATGGCAGTAAATTTACTGACAAATCAAAAGCCAATGCCAAACTCATGCTGTTTATTGGCCGGATAACCATGATTGTAGCCACGGCGCTTGCACTGTATCTGGCAACCAAACAATTCAATATTCTGGAGCTTTTGGTTCTGGTCGGCGCTATCTGGGGAGCTCTTGTATTTCCGGTGATCGCCAGTTTCTACTGGGATAAAGTAACAAACAAGGCTTTTGGTCTTGCCGTCATCTCAGCACTGATTGTCTTTTTCCCGGTTCGCTTTGGCCTTATCTCGCTGAACGGCTCGCTCGCTATCATTAGTGATATTCTGGCTATCATCGGAATTGGTGTTGTTGCCGGCCTGATGGCGTTCGGCTTTTTTGGTAAACGTGCCGCTCTTATCATCGGATCACTGGCAGCGCTGATATGCGCACCATACGCTTACGGCTCCATCAGTAACTATACCATTCTGACAGCCTCCCTGCTCGCTTATGCAGTCAGCACAATCATCTGCACTTTGTTGTCATGGAATTCAGAAACCAATTTTGACTTTACAACAATTGCACAAAAAACCGGACATTTTGACACCTGTCCGGATACACAAGAAATGGAAGGAGTTTGATTATGTCTCCCATGTTGTTAACAGCATATGTCCTTGTATGGCCGGTTATCGTGGCTGGCGTTCTATTGTTTCTGCTGCGTTCCTTTTTCAGCGAATGGGCGGAAGCCAGACGCGAAAACAGACCTATTATCTAGTATATTAAGGCGGCCTTAGAGCCGCCCCCCCCTTTAGACACTTATATTTATATCTTTGCGCTTGCTTCGCTGCTTTAACTGCCCACCATTTTATCGCTCTCAAAGCGGCCGCTTCAGGCTCCGTAAACAACTTGGCAGCACCAAAGTAAATATCAACAAGGCCACATGATTTCTTGCGCATAAAGCCACGCCACTTTTATAGCGCGCAATCATAAACTGCTGCACAGTGAAGCTAACTTCAATTCATTTATCATATCGAATTTGAATGGAAACCATTGCAAAATAGAATTTTACATTCAGTCCTGAGTGCGCCATCCTTTAAGAAAGAACCTGCAGAAAATTAAAATTTACTGCTGTAATTCAGATTAATTCAATGGAAAAATAAACAAATTCAATGCCATAAAGTAAATCATTAAAAGCATTGAATTATTACAACAGGAAAAAATCAGTATTTTATTGATGGGGATCTTTCTAAAATACTGAATTATAGAAAATACATACAAAAACAACATCAATTCAATGTTCTACAATGGGGGGAATGATGAAAAATCGTACCAAACTATTATTGGCAACAGGGTTAGCAAGTTTGGTTTTGCTATCACCAGCACTTGCTGATCAGATGCTGCGTCTGGCCATCACCGGCGATCCCCGCACCATCGACGTCCAGATGACCACTGACGAATATACAATTCCCCTGAACGTCTATGACCGACTGGTTGAAGCTGAAACAATCGCTCCCGGTCAGTCAAAAATCCTCCCGTCCCTTGCTGAAAGCTGGGATATCTCCGAGGATGGCAAGACCTATACTTTGCATTTGCGTAAAGGTGTCTTGTTCCATAATGGTGAAGAGCTGACAGCCGACGATGTCGTTTATACTTACGACCGCATGCTTAATCCGGCAACGAAAGCGCTCAATACCGATATTCTGGATTTCGTTGAAGGTGCAAAAGCCCGTTTGGACGGAACGGCTCCAACGGTCTCTGGCCTGCAAGCGGTTGACAAATATACTGTAAAAATTGTTCTCACACAGCCTTATGCAGCCTTCATCGCACTGCTGGCCAGTCCGCAGGCTTCAATTTACAACCGCAAATTCACCGAACCGCTTGGTGATAAATACGGATTGTCTCCCGACACCGTTAACGGAACCGGCCCGTTTGTTCTGACAGATTATACCCTCAATGACAGCCAGCGCATGGAAGCCAACGAGAAGTATTTTAAAGGCCGCTCCAAGCTGGACAGCGTTCTTATCCGTGTTGTTCCCGACGCGGAAACAATGCGTATGCTGTTTGAATCTGACGAAATTGATGTCTTTGACACGGATTCCGCCATCACACAGATCCCATATTTCACAAAGAGTGAAAAATGGAAGGATCAGATCCGTAAGGGTCCGGTTGCAGGGCTGAATTACTACCACATCAATCAGAAAATTAAGCCGTTTGATGATGTTCGGGTCAGAAAAGCCTTTCAGATGGGCATCAACCGTCAGGAAATTCTCGACAAGATGTTTTACGGCGAAGGGCAGCTTGAGAATGGCATTCTTCCAAGTGGCGTAGCTTGTTACACACCCGCGACGCCAATCGAATATAATCCGAAAAAAGCCAAGGAACTGCTGGTTGAAGCCGGTTATCCGGACGGCGTTGATATTGCCTTCTCGCAAGTCAGCAGCTGGTCATCAAAATGGGTTGATCTCAATCAGCTCGTGCAGGCACAGCTGAGAGAATCCGGTTTCAATACTGAGATCAAGGTTGTTGATGAGTCTGCTTATTACGACATGCGTAAAGGCGGCACGATCAATAACTACCCGCAGGTCTGGTCTGCTGACTTCAACGATCCTGACAACTTCTTCTACACGTTCTTCAGTAAATCAGGCACATCAGTGCGCGGTTTCAATAATGAGGATCAGGAAGTTTTCGACGGCATTGAAAAAGCACGCGGCATGACCAACCCTGATGAGCGTTGTAAGCTTTATGAACAGCTCACAGAACGGATTGTTCAGACCGACGCTGCATGGGTACCGCTGTTTAGCCTCAACCATCTGTTTATTGTACAGCCGCGGGTCAAGAACTTCGTCGTTCCATGGAACGGCTGGACAAGCATGAGCTACTACAAAATGGAAGTTGAAGAGTAACACAACTCTATCCGGAGAGTACTGAGTACTCTCCGGATCACTTGTCGTAAATCTCTGGTGAAATACAGGCTCGGGCTGCATCAGTCCTGCCAGCGGGAGCTCTGTTGCCTGCAACAATGTCTCTGGTCGCTTTGTTTTGCCTGAATAAATGAAAGCTTCCGTATAATGCTAACCTTTTTGATCAAGCGTATAGCAGTTTTTATTCCGGTTCTGATCGGCGTAACTGTATTGCTCTTCATCATGATGAACGTCATTCCGGGCGATCCGATTGCTCTTTTGATGAAAGAGCATGCCAGCGCCGAGGTTATTGAACGCGTACGCGCTCAGATGCATCTTGATGACCCGTTGATCACCCGCTATTTCCGCTTTTTGTTTGCTGCCATGCAAGGTGATTTAGGCGTTTCCATCAAGCTCAACCGCGATGTGACACAACTGATCCTGCAAGCATTTCCTAACACGCTTTATCTCGCAGCTTGTGCCGCAGCCGTATCCTGGGCTATCGGAATTCCGGTCGGTATCATCTCAGCCGTAAAACGTGATTCAGCCGTCGATCATTTCTTCATGGGATTTTCTCTGCTCGGCGTTTCCATGCCGGTGTTCTGGTCAGCATTGTTGCTGCAATATATTTTCGCCATGCAGTTGAAGTGGCTGCCGGTTTCAGGCTTTTACGGTTTTAAATATGTCATTCTGCCAGCCATTGTTCTCGGCTGGAGTTCTGCCGGTGTTATTGCCCGCCTTGTACGCTCGAGCCTGCTCGAAGTTATGCGCAATGATTACATCAGAACAGCACGCGCAAAAGGCTTGCGCGAAATTATGGTTATTCTCCGTCACGCTCTCAAAAACGCGCTCATTCCTGTTGTGACAATCATGGCAATTCAGGTTGCCGGTCTCTTATCAGGTGCGGTTATTACCGAGGCAATTTTTGGTATTCCGGGTATTGGCCGTATTTCTGTCAACGCTATTCAGGCGCGTGACATGCCACTTCTGCAAGGCTCCGTTTTATTCGCGACAGTCTTGGTGCTGATCGGCAATCTGATCGCAGATGTGCTTTATTCTGTCCTTGATCCTCGTATTCGCCATCAGATGAAGGGAGGTTCGAAATGACTGAACTGGCTCAGGCAAAAGACACTTATGTTGAAGAGCAACAAAGTGCGAGCTTTTTGAAAGACACAATCCGTGTCTTCAGAAGTAATACCATGGCAATGATCGGCTTAGTCATCGTTGGCCTTCTGGTTTTCGCAGCAGTATTCGCACCGTTTATCAGCCCGCATGATCCTTACCGCGTTGTGATGGACGAGCAGTTTCTCCCCCCGTCTCTCACACATTGGCTTGGTACAGATAATTTTGGCCGCGATGTCTTAACACGCATCCTTTACGGTGCACGTATTTCACTTGTCGTAGGCATTGTTCCGAGTTTCATTTCTCTGATTATCGGTACGATCATGGGGATCATCAGCGGCTATTTCGGTGGTCGTATTGATTTCGCCATCATGCGCCTTGCTGATATGATGATCGCCTTCCCCTCGCTCTTGTTGGCGATGGTGGTGATGTACACTTTAGGCGCCAATTTATTCAATATTTTCATTGCTCTCAGTCTGGTTGGCTGGGCAGGTGTGGCGCGTGTTGTACGCTCACAGACACTGGCACTGAAGGAAAAAGAATTCATTGAAGCGGCGCGCGCCAACGGCTCCAAAAACGGAACCATTATGTTCCGTCATTTATTTCCCAATGTTGTGCCGACATTGATTGTTCTGTTCTCCCTGAGCATTCCGGAAGCAATCATGTGGGAATCCAGCCTCAGCTTTCTTGGCGTTGGTGTTCAGCCGCCTGAAGCAAGTTGGGGGCTGCTGGTTGCCAAAGGCAAAGAATACCTGTTCGCCGCACCGCTCGTTGCCATTATGCCCGGGGTCGCGATCCTGATCACCGTGCTGGCATTCAACTTTATTGGTGACGGAGTACGTGACGCTCTTGATCCTTATATGAAAGATTAAGGGGGCTGATATGACCCATCAAAAGCCTCTGCTGGAAGTACGCAATATGCGTACAGAATTTAACTCACACCGTGGTGCGGTTCGTATCCTCGACAATGTGTCTTTTAGTGTCGATCCCGGCCGTATTGTCGGCCTTGTCGGGGAATCCGGTTCCGGTAAAAGTATGTCAGCTTTATCCCTGATGGGGCTGACACCTCCGTCCGCAACGGTAACAGCCGACAGTATCATGCTTGACGGTGTTGAGCTGACTGCACTGACAAAAGATCAGCTACGCGAAAAACGCGGGCGGGATATGTCGATGGTGTTTCAGGAGCCTATGACCTCGCTCAATCCCGTAAAGACAATGGTTCAGCAGGTCGGCGAACCGTTGCAGATTCATCGCCATCTCTCCAAGCGGGATATACGCGACAAAGTCTGGAAAATGTTTGAAACGGTAGGTATTCCGGAGGCGAAAGCACGTCTTGATGCCTATCCGCATGAACTGTCCGGCGGTTTACGCCAACGTGCCATGATTGCCATGGGGCTGATTTGCGAACCCAAATTACTGATTGCCGACGAGCCGACAACAGCTTTGGATGTGACGACACAGGCGCAGATATTACGCCTGCTGATGGAATTGCGGGACCGTGTTGGCACAGCAATTATCATCATTACTCACGACCTCGGCATCATTGCGGAAATGTGTGACGAAGTGAATGTGATGTATGCCGGTCAGATTGTTGAACAGGCAAATGTTTATGATCTGTTTGACCGTGCATCGCATCCCTATACGCGCGGTCTGCTGGCATCGATCCCTAAAGCCAATGAAAAGCCGGACGGCAACCGCCTGAAAAGCATCAATGGTGTTGTGCCCAACCTGTTCAGACTGCCTGCAGGATGCCGTTTCAATCCCCGTTGCGGCGATGTCATGCCGGTTTGCAGTGTGAAGTCTCCGGATTTAGTGCAACTGGAAAATGAGCATAAAGCACGCTGCTGGCTGCATGACGAGACTGGAGCCACCCTATGAGCAAAGTCCTCATCTCTACAGAAAATTTAAGCAAGCATTTTCGTTTTGGTAAAAGCCTGTTTTCCTTTAACGAAAAAGTGGTTCGCGCGGTCGATGATGTGTCGCTCGAGATTTATGAGCGTGAGACATTCGCTCTTGTCGGCGAGTCCGGATGCGGAAAATCAACGCTCGGTCGCGTTATGCTGCGCCTTCTGGAACGCAGCAGCGGATCAGTAAAGTTCAAGGATCAGGATATTTACGCGCTTGATGAAGAGAAAATGCGCGCATTGCGTAAAAATATCCAGATCGTCTTTCAGGATCCTTATGCATCTCTCAATCCGCGTATGCGGGTGAAGGATATTTTATCCGAACCTTTGCGCGCGCATAATTTTGGCACTGGCCAGCAAATTGAAGCCCGCTGCAAAGAACTTCTGGATATGGTAGGATTGCGTCCGCATCTGATCAATCATTATCCTCACCAATTCAGTGGCGGTCAGCGCCAGCGTATTGGTATTGCACGTGCTTTGGCAAATAATCCGGAATTTATCGTCTGCGATGAAGCCGTCTCTGCGCTGGATGTTTCTATTCAGGCGCAGGTTCTGAATCTGCTCAAAGATTTACAAGAACAGCTTCAACTCACTTATCTGTTTATTACGCATGATCTCAGTGTCGTACGGCAATTTGCAGATCGGGTCGGCGTCATGTTTCTCGGTCGACTGGTTGAAGTCGGCACCACTGAAGAAATTTTCACCAATCCTCAGCATCCCTATACGCAGTTCCTGATCTCTGCAGTTCCGCGTGCTGATCCGCATCAGCGCAACCGTGTTCGCCCGCTCTTGAAAGGCGATATACCTAGCCCGATGAATTTGCCGAGCGGATGCCGTTTTCACACACGCTGCCCTTATGTGCAGGATATTTGCCGTAGCAGCGAGCCTGTTCTCGACAGTCATGGCGGGCATCGTGCGGCCTGCCATTTTCCGGGACTGCAAATCAGTGAAACACAAAGAGCAGTTTAAAACCATGCGGGCAATGATATGCCCACCTTGCTGAAATGACACGTTTTGTAATCCGCTCTGGTGACATGATAATTCCGGAGCATTACAACGGATGGATACAAATGAACCGCATAGCTGACGATATTCTTGTCGACCGACTAATCACTTTTTTGCGTGAACAAAGCGCATCGTTGCAAATTCCTGGCATCGGGCTTTCCGTTGTACGGCAGGGGAAAATTCTCTACACCGGAGGCATAGGTGTTCTGGAAGCAGGGACAGACCGGCCTGTGACGGCAGACAGCCTCTTTGCAATCGCTTCCTGTTCAAAAGCTTTCACAACAACCCTATGTGCTATTCTGGCGGAGCAAGGGAAACTGGATTGGGATCGGCCGATCCATGAAATCTGGCCGAATTTTGCATTCGGCTCTCCGGATATTTCCAAACAAGTGACCCTGCGTGACCTTTGCTCAAACCGAACAGGCGTTGGTCAGGCGAGTGCAATGGAATATGGCTCTGTCCTCTCTTTTGATGAGGTCGTTAACGGCGCCGGTGGTGTTCCTTCCATCGCACCATTCCGTGATCGTTATTCTTATTGCAATTTGCATTTCACCGTCGCGGCAGAAGTCTGCAATCGTGTAAATAATATGAATTTTGCAGAGGCAATGGCAGAATACATCTTTGCTCCGCTGCAAATGAAAACCGCATCAGCTGACCGGCCGGAACTGGAAAGCGACCCAAGATTTGCGCTTCCCCATGTTCGCAATGGCAACCAAATGCGCAAGATTGGTTTGGACAACCTGTCCAACCTCATTGGCGCCGGTTCTGTATCACAAAGCCCGAATGACGCTGCGCAATGGCTGTTATTCAATCTGGGTGCATTGCCAAATAGCGAAAGCTTTCTGCCTGCCGACAAACTCGCAGATCTGAAACGTATTAACGCCCGCACAACTGCTGAAAATAATTTTCTCGGTTACGGCCTCGGCTGGCGGATCGGTAACGGCAATGACATGTCTATCATTGACCACACCGGTGCGATCAGCGGGGTTCTTTCTATCACCAGATTAGTGCCGGATGCTGAATTCGGAATTTTCATCTCCATTAATGCCAGCGGTACAGAAATTGAAGATTTCCGCAATGCAGCAGTTAATCTTGCGGTTGAGCTTGCGCGGGGTCATGCCGATGAAACACAGAAGCTCTATGATCAGGCTGTTGAAAATTTAAAGGAAAAGCAGTCTCACTACCGCAAGTCCATTTGGCAAGGCGCAAAGCCTGCTCCGGTCAATTCTGCCATCGCCATCGCCGGCGTGTATGATGGCGGTGTCATGGGTACGCTGCGCATTAATGCGGATAACGACCAACTTGTGACCTCGCTGGATTTATTACCTGACTATCAATATTGCCTGATGCAACCGGATAGTTCTGGTGCGTTTCCTCTTCGCTCACTAAAAACACCGGATCGGTGGTCAGGGCCAGACGATAAAGTTCCATTGCTCACTTTATCTGCAGATGGCGATACGTTGGAATGGAAAAATATGTGGTTCGGCGACTGCATATTCCATCGCTTGTCCAATATAGAATAAAAGCAACATTGAAGTTGTTTCGGAACGTTCTATTGAAAATAGCCCATCAATATTCCTGATGCGCTTTCGATCGTCAATATTTCACAACCGATCTATAATTATCGGATAATTATGGCAGTAAAATTTTACTATAAATCTATGCTTACCATCGCCTCCATGATCAACATTATTATACGCAGATTATAAAGTATACTGCTAACGCGCGCACCTGCCCCCCCCCACGGAGAACTGGAGTTTTCCGGGTTGAAGGCTCAATGCGGCTGTGATGCTGATGAGCCAATGCGTATTCAGACACTCGCCTCGGAACTTGCCATTGAAACTCTCGATATAGCCGCAATCCGTCAGCGTATCCGGTCGTGTGAAATCGAGCACAACACCTTTATGATAATCCCACATACTTCTTGCACCAATTATAAAACGTAGCATCTGTAATACCGGGCTTTACGGCAGACCTCTCCAAGCGGTGCCCCCCCTCGGCTTGCTTCAAAACAAACGCGATCTACGCCCCTGAAATATGCACGCTTACATCAAACTCTCCTTCTCTCTAACAAGAGATTATAAGTGCAAAACTCCAACTCTAAATGGAATAGTTTAACTTTTCTTTTAATTTAATATTTATTATAAATAAAACTTTGAAATTTTATTTATAATGATTTTATATTATGAATAAATCAATTTTTTGCCGTTTTTGCCGCACAAAACCTCCTCTTTTTTAAAAGAGACTTGAAAATGACGTTAATTGACATACCAGAGTATCGTGGTAATAGGACTATAAGCCCATCGTCTTTATGAAATTTAGGAAGCTAGAGCTTCTCATGTTAAGAAAAATTAGAGAAAAAAATTCAATTTAAAAAATTGATGGCTCTATCTAAAAATATCCGATGGGTACCTCTCATTCTAAAAGGTGAGATTAAGGCAGCCATTACGACAACTACATTAACGACAGTTCAAACAGATTTCTTTGACGCTGACTGGTATAAAGAAAAATACTCTACCTCATTACAAGATGGAATAAGTCCATTAGACCACTACAACTCTGTAGGATGGAAGCTTGGCTTTAATCCTTCGGAGCAATTTTCAACGTTCGGCTATCTAGATTTTTACCACGACGTTAAGTCTGCAGGAATTAATCCTTTAACTCATTATCTTTCTGCGGGTCGGTTTGAAGGGCGTATGCCAAATCCTCCGAGCCGTATTCACAACTCTCCGTTTCAGCGTCTAACACCCGACGAAGTTGGAACCCCGGATATCGTTCTGGACTACGATGCCCCAATTAAGCAAGTCGTTGGTATCGATCACGAACGCATCGCTGTTCATCTTCACTTGTATCACACAGATATGAGCGATGACTTTATCCGCTACTTGTCAAATATCCGGCAGACATTTACGCTACTGATATCCGTTATGGCCGAAGTAAATTCCGATAAAGTGCACGATCTATTCTCCAGTGCACTGCCTAATGTAAATCAGGTAATCGTTAAAGTTATTGAAAATCGCGGAAGAGATGTCGCCTCTTGGGCAGTCTGGTTTCGTGATGAAATTCTTTGTAGCACAATCTTTTTACACGTTCACACAAAGAAATCGCAGCATAATAAATCCCACGCTGGATGGTTCCGCTATCTACGTCATACCACTTTAGGGTCTCCTTCCACTGTAAATCAAATTCTTCAATCCTTTATGTCCGATTCCCAAATAGGTATCATTGCACCGTGCTATCATTGGTCATTAGCTAATCAGCCCAACTACGGAAAAAATAGACTTGTTTGTGAGGAGTTTTTCAGTCGACTTTCCGATACTGAACTACCTACAATATGCCAAGATTATCCCGCGGGCTCATTCTTTTGGGCGCGGACAACAGTATTGAAACCGTTATTGAATCTCGACATTGATATAACTGATTTTCCCGCAGAAGAAGGGCAAGTTGATGGGACGATTGCCCATGCTATCGAGCGTGTTATAGGCTTACTCCCATCACTGTCTGGAATGACCTATAAAAAAGCAACTGTGAATGTTGCCTATGATCTTATTCGCTATTTCGGAAATGATAGAGTGAATGTTCCAGAACCTATATGGAAGAGTCGATATCCAACTACCCCACAGGTATACCGTAAAAAGTCTGACAAGATTGCTGTATATAGCTGTCTTTCGGGTTCTTATGAACAAGCAATACCGCTCATCGATAACGATGAAAGCATTGATAAATTTCTTATCGTTGATAATCACAACGTCCGAGTGCCCGAAGGCTTCACAAAAATCGTATCCAATTACGTGAATCCTGAATCTGTCAGAACTGCGCGTTTTGCGAAGACACACCCCCACATCTGGTTTCATGATTACGATTTCGTCTTTTGGATAGACTCCAATATACATTTCTTAGGGGATCTTCGGAATTACACTCAGAAATTGAAGGCAGTTGAAGCTGATTGCGGATTCATCATACATCCTGTGCGAAGCAATTTCGTAGAGGAGTCTAAAATCCTTTCAGCCAATAAAATAGTTGATTATGAGATCGCTACCAAACAGATAACACGTTATCTGTCTGATCCGAATCTTTTAAATGAGCCTTTATTCGAAACGAATTTCATGGTTTCCAGACCATCATCCAAAACAGTACATAAATTCATGGGTACGTGGTGGGCAGAGCTAAATAAATTCACTCATCGTGATCAGTTAAGCGTTAATTATGCAGCAAAAGCTACTAACCTACGATGGACCCCGCTTCTTGGACCTGGTCGCTCTGCGCGAGATCATCAAGATTTTATATTGTTTTCTCATAAGAACTGCCATCGTGAAAATATTATTTCCGCGATAAAGAATACTCTTTAATTGGGCCACGGCGATGTCGGATCTATTCACTCATGATGTTGTTGTCTGCGTCCACAATGGACTAGACGACGTAAAGCTATGCTTAAGCAGCCTAACTTCTCATTGGAATAGAGACCGGCTAGGCAAGCTTATTGTTGTTAACGATTATTCGAATGATGAGACGAGATTTTTCCTCGACGGATTTTCCTCTGATTTTGATTTCGTTGATGTCATTCATCTTCAAAGCCAACATTACTATACCAAGGCAGCCAACGCCGGACTTAAAACAAGCGAAGCTAACTTACGTACATTGCTCAACAGTGATACCATCGTAACAAAAAACTGGTGGCTAAAAATTCAAAATATTTTTACCATGAGTCCAGTAATAGGCATTGTTGGACCGCTGTCCAATGCAGCTAGCACACAGTCTCTTCCATTTATCAAAAGCACCAAAGATCAGACAGCTATTAACGATCTACCCCCTGAGGTTACGGTAGATAGTTTTGCAAACTATATTGAGCAAGTTGGATCTGATATAGTTGTACCATTTGTCCCTCTGGTCCATGGCTTTTGTCTAACTATTCGAGACAGCGTTTTAAATGAAATTGGTTTTTTTGATGAAAAGGCTTTTCCTCGCGGTTATGGAGAGGAAAATGATTTCTGCTTTCGTGCAGAAGACGCAGGTTTTGTACTTGCTCTGGCCGTTAATACTTTTATATTTCACGCCAAATCAAAAAGTTACACGTCATCAGATCGCGTACAGTTTATGCGCGAAGGCATGTTGAATTTCAGCAAAAAACATGGAGAAGACAGGATTAAAAAAGCAATAACCTTCATGGAGGAGAACGTTCATTTGCAGTCAATGCGTGAAGCTGTTTTGACCAGGTGGCCAAAGCATTACCATGTATAAATAGCACTCGGATTAATGCATCTGTATTGAACATAAGTTGAAATTTAAATTCCACTCTAAGTGGTAACCATGAATATAACTGCGCTCCAGTATTTTTTCATATAATTAATCTCACTTTAAAACGTTGCATTTTTTTGTGCTTTGATATGTGTCCTAAGTCTCCTCCCCAATTGTAGAGTCATGAATGTTAATTATGGTTTTAAGAGACAATTTTCATGCCAACATAGTGGTTTAATGCCTAACCACTCAACGTGAAAACTATACCTAAAAAGCCCCTCTTTGCCCATTAAGTTAGGGCGGCGACGTTGGTTAAAAAGTTTACGTAAGTTTGGAGTTGACTGACGTTCTCAGACAGCACCCGTAATAGAAAGAAATAGCAATTGAAAATCGTCGTTACAGGCATTGGCTATGTTGGCCTTTCCAACGCAATCCTCTTAGCTCAAAATAACGAAGTCGTCGCTTTGGATATCTGCAAAGATAAAGTGAACATGCTTAATAAGCGCCAGAGCCCAATTGTTGACGCAGAAGCCCAAGACTATCTCCTGAATAAGCCTCTAAATCTTAAAGCCACTACCGATAAAAATCATGCCTATGACGGAGCTAGTTTCGTCATTATTGCCACCCCGACTGACTATGATACGCAAGCGAATTTCTTCAATACAGAATCAGTTTAAGCTGTAATTCGGGATGTTATTAATATAAACCCTGACGCTCACATCGTGGTAAAATCCACAGTACCTGTGGGTTTCACTGGGAACATATCCCAACTTTTTGGCAAAAAAATTATGTTTTCACCTGAATTTCTACGTGAAGGCAAAGCCTTATATGATAACCTCTACCCATCGCGTATTGTTATCGGCGAAAAGTCCACTCGCGCGGAACTGTTTGCATCCCTTCTGATTGAAGGCGCCAAGAAAGAGAATGTCCCTGTGCTGTTAGCCGACGCGACAGAAGCGGAGGCAATCAAGCTTTTTGCAAATACTTATCTCGCCATGCGAGTGGCATACTTCAATGAATTAGATACTTACGCTATTATGCATGATCTTGATTCACGCCAAATTATCGAAGGCGTTGGGCTTGATCCCCGCATTGGCCAGCACTACAATAATCCGTCATTCGGGTATGGTGGTTATTGCTTACCTAAAGATACGAAACAACTTCTCGCCAATTATCGAAATGTTCCGCAACACCTTATTCAAGCTATCGTTGCGACTAACTCTACACGCAAAAACTTTATTGCAGACGACATAATAAAGCGCGCACCAAAAGTAGTGGGTGTTTACAGATTAATAATGAAGACGAAGTCTGATAATTTTCTCTCTTCAAGCATTCAAGGAATTATGAAACGCATTAAAGCGCAAGGTATTAAGGTTGTCATATATGAACCGAGACTAAACGAAGATACATTTCTTGAATCAGAAGTAATAACTGACTTAGATATTTTCAAAGAAACATCCAGTGTGATCGTTGCCAATAGATTAACGGATGATTTTCAAGATGTACTCACAAAAGTCTATACACGTGATCTCTACGGTGAAGATTAAACAACACAAACACTAAATTTTCATCATAGTCTCTGACTAGCCTCCGATGGATTATCTATTTTATAGAAAATCGCATCCAGAAGAGACTGAATTACGTAGAGAACAAGCACTCCCTGAGTATTGTCACCTTAAATTTGTGATGATGCGAATTATGTGAAGCTCCTGAATTTTCAGACGAGACCAGCTGCACTTCTCCATGCCTCGAAGCGTTCAAGGCATGGAGAAGTGCAGCTGGTCTCGTCTGAAATTTAGAACCCGCATCAAGCTCACCATCAAAACTTAACGTGCCCCCCCCTCTAGGCCGGTAAAGAACCGAAAACAATCAGCTGCATCTGAAAAAATCCTTAAAATTGGGATCCAGCCACCAAAGCCCGTAACTCCGGCTTCAATCAAAGCCGCGCTCTTTCGCATGGCTTTCTGTCATGTCTCTTCTCAGCACTGCAGTCAGTATGAAACAACCCTGCTCATAGCCCTGAGAAAGAGTTCTGGATCACAGCATACGATGTGGTTATGATTGATGCACGATACTTAAAGAGTTCCGGCACGAGATAATGAACGTCCTTATTCAACAACCGCACCCTTCTATTGATAAAGCATCGATTGAAAAATTAGTGGCACAGTTTTACGGGCGCGCCCGTGAAGATGAGCTCATTGGCTCGATTTTTGCGAAAGCAGTTCATGACTGGGATCATCACATTGCCCAGATCGCAGAATTTTGGGCAGCAATCATTCTTAAAACCGGCACCTATGGCGGGCGCCCGTTGCCACCGCATCTGAAGCTGGATCTGAAAGCGGAGCATTTTGACCGCTGGCTCGACCTGTTTGCTCAGACAGCAAGGGAGATTTTTCCCGAAGACGCAGCCTTTTTGTTTATCGATCGCGCGCGTCGCATCGCCGACAGTTTTGAAATGGCAATTGCTACACATTCCGGAAAAATGTCCGAACCGCGTCACTCGCGTCGTTCATTATCCTGAGCGACACGGCAAACAAGTTAAGGCTTAAGCGAACAGGCTTAACTTTATAATACTAAAGTTGTACAATCAATTCAGGCTTCGCTTGAAAAGGAGAGCTATATGAGTGATTTTATTGCTTTTTTAGTGCTCACAACAATAGGCCTCATTATCAGCAACAATGTTGTTGAGGCCGCATTTTCTTCTATATTTTGGTAGAAAATTCTTGCGACAAACACATTTAGCACTCATCTGTATTTTCAATATTTTTATATAAATCTCTATTATTTTACAGACCTGATCTTTACTTCGCTTAAATCTTAAACTTGCACATAATGACAATTTATTGTTAACTAATTTAGATATTAATAATTCGAAGTTACCTGCATCAGGTAGCCAGTTCATTATGCTGCTCTCTTGCAGATGAACTCCAGAACCAACTTATCGAGAAGCATTAAGCTTCTCGATTTTTTATAATCACCCTCTTATTTTTCGCCTTATATTGGCAGAACCTGTCTGCACGCATCAATTCATCATTTCGCTCATTTAAATAGTTCTGCTTTATTGCTCTATTATGATCTGTTATTTAAACCGCTTGAATGAATATGAACTACGATTACTGAATGATGAAAACAGTACACACAGCACAAAACCGTCCAATCAGCTGGCATGAATGGGGCGCACCACATGGCCGTCCGGTCATTATTTGTCCTGGTGCGGGAATGGCAGGCGCCCTACCGTTCGGTGAAGATCATGCTCGTCAGCTGAACTTGCGTATGATTTCTGTTGATCGTGCAGGCCTTGGCAATTCTGCGCCGGATACAGCCAAAAGCTTTGCCAGCTGGTGTGATGATATCCGGACTATCCTTGTCCATATCGGCACTGAAACCGCCGATATCATCGGCTTCTCGCAAGGCGCACCTTTTGCGCTTGCACTTGGCGCCAGCAATCTTGCACGCACTGTCTCTGTTGTTTCCGGTCAGGATGAACTGTGCCATCCTGCCATCTTCTCTTTGTTGCCGGAACCTGTCGCAGCCATGGTTCAGCGGGCACAAAGTGATCCAGAAAAGCTGGAAGCCGAGATGACGGAATTCGCTACCACAGATTGGCTATGGCATATGATTGAAACCATGAGCGGTGAGCAGGATCGTCTGATCTATGCCAGCGAAAATTTTGCTCCGGCTTACAGGGCAGCATTGAATGCAGGCTTTCAACAGGGCGCTGCAGGTTATGCCCGTGACACAATTCTGGCGATGGCGCCGTGGCCATTCAAACTGGAAGACATCACCTGCCCTGCTTATCTCTGGTACGGACTAAAAGATACAAGCCCTGTGCATTCTCCGGATTTCGGCGTTTCCCTTACAAAACGGATTAAAAATGCGCACTTGCATCACTTTGAAGATGAGGGCAGTGCCATTTTATGGACCAAAGCCGATGAAATTCTAAGCAAATTAGCCTGAAAAATACAAACAAGGCTGTTTTGCTATCCTGATGCAGCTGGTCTATGAACGATCAGACAAACTCCGTTATTTGCGAAACTACATTCTATTCAGATTAGCCCTCAATGCTTGAAAGGTAGCCTGTCGATGGTTGCACAAACTGTTATCACAGAGCTGCTGAATGGACAGGAATTGCGGGCTGCCGGCTTCATTGTCACGGTCTATGGCGATATTGTTCTGCCCAGAGGCGGTATTCTCTGGACAGGCTCGCTGATTGAAATTTGTAATCGTGCAGGTTTGAGCGAATCCGTTGTCAGAACCGCTGTTTCACGCCTTGTCACCGCCCAACGCCTGAAAGGCGAACGCAACGGACGCCGCAGCTATTATAGTCTTGATGCCTCCGCCCAGCAGGAGTTCGATCAGGCCGCAAAACTGCTTTATCAACCCGATACAGTTATCAATGGCTGGCAAATTATCTTTGCACCTGACTTGTCTGACGCTGAAGCCTCGCGTCTGCGTATGGGGCGCATGGGAGCTTGCGTTTTTATCAGGCCGGATCGCGGACAGGCTTTACCGGAAGGTGCGCAGGTTCTGCGTGCTGCAGATCCTAAAGATATGGACTGGCTGACACAGTTCTGGGATTTGTCCATCCTGCATCAGCGTTATTGCGATCTGCTGACACGGTTTGAGCCCCTGCATAACAAGATCGCTCAACTTTCTGCCGAAGAAGCCATGATGGTACGGCTCTTACTGGTGCATGCCTATCGCGGTGTTTTATTACGCGACCCGCGACTGCCTACAGCGGCTCTGCCTGCTGACTGGCAGGGACATAATGCCCGCGATCTGTTTCGCAGTCTGTATCTGGCACTGTCGCCAAAATCTGAAGTTTGGATTGCCTCACAATGCGAAGGTGTGGACGGTCTTCTGTCCGCAACAACCCCGCAAACTGCCGCCCGCCAACACGGACTTTCCCTGTCAGAACAAGGGTAAAATTTGTTTTGCGCTTAAACATTACAAAAATTCTAAAAAACTGCTTGCGTTGTAATGTTTGATGACCATATAATCCTGACCAATCGGTCGATGAATGAGGAGATTCACCGGCTTTTCAGGGTAGGAAAGGACAAGGCAATGCAAGATGCCTTTATCTGCGATGCAGTGCGTACTCCAATTGGTCGCTATGGCGGGGCGCTTGCCTCGGTACGTGCAGATGACCTTGCAGCATTGCCGCTCAAAGCTCTCGTTGAAAGAAATCCAAACGTAGACTGGTCTGCCGTTGATGATCTGATCTATGGCTGCGCCAATCAGGCCGGTGAAGACAACCGCAATGTCGGCCGCATGGCTGTTTTGCTTGCAGGCCTGCCGATCAGCGTTCCGGGCACCACCGTCAATCGTCTTTGCGGTTCCGGTATGGATGCCATTGGTATGGCTGCACGCGCCATCCGCTCCGGTGACTGCGATTTCGTTATCGCAGGCGGCGTTGAAAGCATGACCCGTGCACCATTTGTTATGCCGAAAGCTGACAGCGCCTTTTCCCGCAGCAATGCGGTTTATGACACCACCATCGGCTGGCGTTTTGTTAATCCGGCGATGAAGGCGAAATTCGGCGTTGATACAATGCCGGAAACCGCTGACAACGTGGCCGCCGATTTTAATATTTCCCGTGAAGATCAGGATGCTTTTGCAGCGCGCAGTCAGGCACGCTGGGCAAAAGCACAGGCTTCGGGCCTTTTCAAAGATGAGATCGCGCCGGTTACAATTACACCCCGTCGTGGTGATCCGGTGATTTTTGCAGAAGACGAACATCCCCGCCCAAGCACGACCGCAGATGCCCTCTCCAAACTCAAAGCCATTAACGGCGTTGATCTGACCGTGACCGCAGGCAATGCCTCCGGCGTCAATGACGGTGCGGCTGCCCTGACCATTCTTTCCGGTCAGGCTGCGAAAGCACAGGGACTGACACCAAAGGCACGGATTGTCGCCATGGTCGCAGCCGGTGTTGAACCGCGCATTATGGGTATCGGCCCATCGCCAGCAGCCAAGAAAGTTCTGGCACGCGCCGGCCTGACCATCGAGCAGATGGATGTGATTGAACTGAATGAGGCTTTTGCCAGTCAGGCATTGGCCACACTGCGTGATCTGGGTCTGCCGGATGATGCTGAGCATGTAAACCCGAATGGCGGAGCCATCGCAATCGGTCATCCTTTGGGCATGTCCGGTGCGCGTCTGGTTTCAACAGCGATGTATCAGTTGCATCGCACCGGCGGCCGCTATGCCTTGTGCACAATGTGCATCGGTGTCGGCCAGGGTATCGCCATGATTATCGAACGCGTCTGACCGGAAAGGACAGCCAGCTATGTATGCACAGCTTGTAACGTCTGAAGGTGCAAAAAACCGCGCCGAGATGAGCCCGCAGGAAATCGCTTTTCAGGAGCGTATCGACCGCGGTGAAAAGATCGAGCCGAAAGAATGGATGCCGGACGGCTATCGTAAGACGCTGATCCGCCAGATCGGCCAGCATGCCCATAGTGAAATTGTCGGACAGCTGCCTGAGGGCAACTGGATCACCCGCGCGCCGACACTGGAGCGCAAAGCGATCCTGCTTGCCAAGGTGCAGGATGAAGCCGGTCACGGTCTCTACCTCTATTCTGCCGCTGAAACTCTGGGCGTCTCACGCGATGATCTGCTTGAGCGCCTGCATGAAGGCCGGATGAAATATTCCTCGATTTTCAACTATCCGACACTGACATGGGCCGATATGGGCGCGGTTGGCTGGCTGGTTGACGGCGCGGCGATTATGAATCAGGTGCCGTTGCAGCGTACATCCTACGGCCCTTACAGCCGTGCGATGATCCGCATCTGTAAAGAGGAATCCTTCCATCAGCGTCAGGGTTATGCCGTGATGATGAAAATGGCTTCCGGCACACCTGCACAAAAACGGATGGCTCAGGATGCGCTGAACCGCATGTGGTATCCGTCATTGATGATGTTCGGCCCGTCCGACAAAGATTCAGTGCACTCTGTCCAGTCTATGGCCTGGAAGATCAAGATGAATACCAATGACGAACTTCGTCAGAAATTTGTCGATCAGACAGTTCCGCAGGCTGAATATCTTGGTCTGACAGTGCCCGATCCTGATCTGAAATGGAATGAAGAAAAAGGCGGTTACGACTTTACCGAGCCGGACTGGACTGAATTCTTCGATGTCATCAGCGGTAACGGCCCTTGCAATACGGATCGTCTCGGCGCTCGCGTTAAAGCATGGAACGATGGTGCCTGGTTCCGCGAAGCACTGGTTGCGCATGCCGACAAGGCAGCCAGCCGTTCTACCCGCGTTGCAGCCGAATAACAGCCCTCAAGATAAGGAAGAATAGCATGTCCAAAGAATGGCCGCTCTGGGAGATCTTTATCCGTGGTCAGCACGGGCTGAACCATCGTCACGTAGGCAGCCTGCACGCACCGGATGCTGCAATGGCGATCAACAATGCGCGTGATGTCTATACCCGCCGCAATGAAGGCGTTTCCATCTGGGCTGTACGCTCGGATGATATCGTCGCCTCCAGCCCGTCGGAAAAAGGCCCGCTTTTCGAGCCTTCCAACAGCAAAGTCTATCGCCATCCGACATTCTTCGAGATTCCTGAAGAAGTAGGGAGCATGTAATGAGCGCTGCCCACGGTAAAACAGCGCCGGTACTGGATCGCGCAAGGCAGGAAGAAATCGTACGCAATGTGCGCCCTCCTGTGGAAGACAAGACCACACGCAATGTAGCTTTTGAAATCTTGCTCCGTATTGGCGATAATACTCTGATCCTCGGTCACCGCGTTTCCGAATGGTGCGGGCATTCGCCTGCATTGGAAGAAGATATCGCTCTGGCCAATGTGTCCCTCGATCTGATCGGTCAGACCCAGCTTTGGCTTGGTCTCGCAGGTGAAGTGGAAGGCGAAGGTCGCTCAGCAGATGATCTGGCTTTCCTGCGTGACGCATGGGACTTCAAAAATCTCCTGATCACCGAGCGCCCGAATGATGATTTCGGCTATACGCTGATGCGTCAGTTCCTGTTTGATGCCTTTCATCTGGAACTCTTGAAAGCACTGAAGAAGTCGTCTGATCAGCGTATTGCGGATATTGCAGAGAAATCCGCTAAAGAAGTCGCTTATCATCTGGAACGCTCCTCCGATCTGGTCATCCGTCTGGGTGACGGCACGGATGAAAGCCATCGTCGCATGCAGAAGGCTCTGGATGCGTTGTGGCCCTATACAGGCGAGATGTTCCTCTCAGACGAGATCGACAAAGCAGCAGCGGAACAGGGCATAGCACCGGATCCGGCAGAGTTGCGCCCGATCTGGGAAAGCACAATCCGTGCGGTTCTTCATGAGGCAACGCTGCATATTCCCGACAGCACCTTTGCCCATAAAGGCGGCCGTCAGGGCATGCATACCGAACATCTGGGGCATATGCTGACACAGATGCAATGGTTGCAGCGCGCCTACCCTGGTGCGAGCTGGTAACCGCCATGGAGAACACTGCCCGTCCCTCTCTCGATCAAATCTGGGGCTGGCTTGCCGAGGTTCCCGATCCGGAAATCCCGGTTATCAGCCTGACAGATCTCGGCATCATCCGTGATGTTGCATGGCAGGAAGATGAGCTCGTTGTTACGGTTACACCGACCTATAGTGGTTGTCCGGCTACGAGCATCATCAATCTCGATATTGAAACGGCACTGCGGTCCAAAGGGATTGAACAACTCCGTCTGGAACGCAGGCTCTCTCCCGCATGGACAACCGACTGGCTGAGCGAAGAAGGCCGCGAAAAGCTGCGTGCCTATGGCATTACTCCACCTGTTGACGGTACTGCCGCAAACGGCGTGTTGCTTGACCGTGCCCGCAGTCTTTCAGGCGGCAATATAACTATCGCCTGTCCGCGCTGTTCGTCCACCCATACGGAAAAGATCAGCCAGTTCGGATCGACACCCTGTAAGGCCAGCTATCGCTGCAAAGATTGTCTGGAGCCTTTTGATTATTTCAAATGCATCTGAGGATGCGCCCGTTTTAGGCCGGTTTTAAGAAAGATACCCAATGGCACGCTTTCATACCCTTAAAGTCACCGATATTCAGCGCGACACCCGCGATGCAGTCGTTCTGACACTGACACCACGCGATGAAGACCGCGACCAGTTTAACTTCACGCAGGGTCAGTATCTGACCTTCCGCCGCGCTTTTGACGGCGAAGAACTGCGCCGCAGCTATTCGATCTGCGCAGGGCTTGATGACGGTGTTTTGCAGGTTGGTATCAAACGCGTCGACGGCGGTGCCTTCAGCACATGGGCAAATGAGAACCTTTGCCTTGGTGATGAAATTGAAGCCATGTCACCGATGGGGCGCTTTTTTACGCCAATTACCGCGGACAGCGAAAAACAATATCTGGGTTTTGCCGGCGGCTCCGGCATCACCCCGCTGCTCTCGATCATCAAAACCACACTCGCACGTGAGCCTAAATCCCGTTTCACATTGATTTATGCCAATCGTCAGATCAGCTCGATCATGTTCCGCGAAGTGTTGGAAGACCTGAAAAACACCTATCTCGGCCGTTTTTCTGTCATTCATGTACTGCAGCAGGAAGGTCAGGAAATTGACCTCTTCACCGGTCGCATTGATGAAGCCAAGCTGAAAGATATGTTCCGTATCTGGATCGATCCGACATCCATTGACACTGCCTTCATCTGCGGCCCTGAGCCGATGATGCTGAGCATCGCAGCAAGCCTGCGTGAACACGGCCTGAAAGACGAGCAGATCAAGTTCGAACTCTTCGCCTCCGGCCAGCAGGGACGTGCCAAACAGCGCCCTGTCTCCAAACAGACCGCGACTGCCGGTGCAGGCGTACAGGCCATGATTACTCTGGATGGCACAACCCGCAGCTTTGCAATGGAACGGAACGGCGAAACCATTCTGGAAGCAGCCCTCGCAAACAATCTTGACGCACCCTACTCCTGTAAAGCCGGTGTCTGCTCGACCTGCCGCTGTAAAGTGATTGAGGGCG
This sequence comes from Bacillus subtilis, assembly GCA_021733665.1. Lineage (GTDB taxonomy): Bacteria > Pseudomonadota > Alphaproteobacteria > Rhizobiales > Rhizobiaceae > Pseudochrobactrum. The sequence goes on along the minus strand of JAHREI010000005.1, from coordinate 85,369 downwards.
AAGTCGAAATGGCCATCAACCACGCGCTGGAAGATTATGAAGTCCGCGCCGGTTACGTTCTGTCCTGTCAGGCATCTGTGCTGAGCGACCGTGTTGTCGTCAGCTATGATGAATAAGGGGAAATGCCATGTCTGATACAATGAATATTGAAGACTATCTGGCAAAAGGCGGTGTTCTCTCCGCTCCGAACAATGTGCCTGCACGCTATCGCGGCGAACTGATGCGGATGATGTCGAGCTTTGTCGACAGCGAACTGGCAGCTTCTGCCGGTTTTGCATCCTCGATCAATTTCGCACCTGCTATTAAAGAACGCATTGCCGCCAGCCGTATCACGCTGGAAAAAGCGGATCACGCCGAGCGTGTTCTCAATATTATGGGTGATTTCGGCACCGATAAACGCCGCTATCAGTCCCAATATGACTGGGCAGCCCGTGTCCCGCGCGACAGTGATCTCGGCACCACCCGTAAAGAAGGTGATATGCGGGTTTCGGTGTTTCACTACCCGATTATCAGCTGGGCAGATGCCGTGGTGATGAATGTCCTGCAGGGTTTAGCAACCGGCGTTTTGATGACCGAGTTTACCCGCATTTCCTACGCCCCTCTGGCCGAAGTTTTCCGTGAGATTGCCCCGCGCGAAACCCGCCATATGCAGCTTGGGTTAGAAGGACTGGCAAGCATTGTCCGCACCGATGCAGACCGGGAAGAAGCCGCAGCCAGTATCGCATATTGGCGCCCGCGTGTTGCCGCCGGTTTTGGCGATCCGCAATCCGGTCGTTTTGAAATTCTGGCGCGTTTTGGACTGCGCCGTAGCCCCAACAACGCCCTGCTCAGCCGCTGGCAGAGTGAATGCAGCGCAATTTTGACCCCGCTTGGTCTTTGACAGCAGCGCTCTAACAGCGCCCTGCTCCCGATAAAGAATTTGGAAGGATATGCAATGAGCCATACGGCTGTTCAACCACGCCGCCTTGAAAGCTATGTCTACGGAAGCTGGGTCTCCGGCACCAAACAAGGACAGACACTTTTGGATGCAGCCACCGGTGAACCGGTAGCGCTTATTGATTCAACAGGCGTGAATTTCGCTGATACGCTGGATTATGGCCGCAAAGTTGCAGGGCCGAAACTGCGCAATATGACCTTTCATGAGCGTGCCCAACTTTTAAAAGAGCTGGGTCTGGCGCTGATGGCACAGAAAGAAGAATTCTACACAGAAAGTCTGCGCACCGGCGCCACCCACAGTGACGGCTGGGTCGATATTGAAGGCGGTATCGGCACTATGCTCGCTTATTCGTCCAAAGGACGGCGTGAATTGCCAAACGCCCGTGTTCTGGCTGAAGGTGATATTGAGCAACTCTCCCGTGACGGCAGCTTTATCGGTCAGCATATTCTCACCCCTATGGAAGGCGTTGCAGTGCATATCAATGCCTACAACTTCCCGATTTGGGGTATGCTGGAAAAAATCGCACCAACACTGATTGCCGGTGTACCGTGCATCGTCAAACCTGCCAGCCAGACCGCTTATCTGACTGAACTGATGGTACGCCGTATCATCGAAACAGGCATTCTGCCGGAAGGTGCATTGCAGCTGATTTGCGGCTCGGTCGGCGATCTGCTCGACCATGTCACAGAACAGGATGTGGTGACCTTCACCGGTTCGGCCAAAGTTGGCCGCATGCTGAAAAACCACTCAGCCATCGTGGCCAACTCCACACGCTTCACAATGGAAGCCGACAGTCTGAACGCCTCGATCTTAGGTACAGATGCTGTTGCAGGCACGCCGGAATTTGATCTTTTCGTCAAGGAAGTCGCACGCGAAATGACCTCGAAAGCAGGGCAGAAATGCACCGCCATTCGCCGCGTCATTGCACCGCGCTCGCAAGTTGATGCTTTGATTGAAGCACTGCGTGATCGTTTGGGCAAAACCTCTGTCGGCCTGCCGGGGGATGAAGCCACCCGCATGGGCGCACTTGCCAGCCTCGATCAGCGCGTGGAAGTGCGCGAACGTATTAAGGAACTGCGAAAAGGCGCTGAAATTGTTGCCGGTGATCCGGATGTGGTCAACATTACATCCGGCGATGCTGAAAAAGGTGCATTCCTCAATCCGGTTCTGCTTTATGCAGACAAGCCTTTTGAAGCCGATGCCATTCATGATGTGGAGGCTTTTGGCCCTGTATCAACCGTTATGGCCTATGATGATCTGGATGAAGCCATTGCGCTTGCCCGCAAAGGCAAAGGCTCACTGGTCTCCTCAGTCTTTACCAATGATCCGGCAACCGCAGAGAAAACCGTTCTCGGCGTTGCGCCATGGCATGGCCGCGTGCTGATCGGCAACCGTGAAACCGCCAAGACTTCAACCGGTCATGGCTCCCCTCTGGCCGGTCTGATCCATGGCGGTCCGGGTCGCGCAGGCGGCGGCGAAGAAATGGGCGGTATTCGCGGCGTCAAACATTTCATGCAGCGTACAGCCGTTCAGGGTTCTCCGACACTACTCTCCGCAGTCACCGGCCGCTGGATTGAAGGCGCACCGGCAAAACAGGACGAGCATCCGTTCCGTAAATCACTGGCAGAGCTTAAAATCGGTGATCAGCTGATTACAGATAAGCGTACCATCACTCTGGAAGATGTGGAGCATTTCGCTCATTTCACGGGTGATACATTCTACGCCCATATGGACAGTGAAGCAGCGAAAGCCAATCCGTTCTTTGATGATCGTGTAGCACATGGCTATCTGATCGCAAGTTTTGCGGCAGGTCTCTTCGTGCATCCGGATGCAGGTCCGGTTCTGGCCAATTACGGCGTGGATCATCTGCGCTTCCTCGTGCCGGTTTATTTCGGCGATACATTGCAGGTGCGTCTGACCTGTAAGGAGATCAATCCGCGCCTCAATGCGCAACATGGTGAAGTCCGCTGGGATTGCTGTGTCACCAACCAGCGCGGTGACATTGTTGCGCAATATGACGTGCTGACCATGGTTGCGAAATCATGGCCTCTGCCTGAAGTGGCACAATGAGCCGCGTTTACGCCTGGGACGGTATTATCCCTGTAATTGATCCTGCCGCCTTCGTTCATCCGGAGGCAGTCGTCATCGGTGATGTCCATATCGGGCCGACAGTCTATGTCGGACCCGGATGTGTTCTGCGCGGGGATTTCGGGCGTATTATTTTACAGGCAGGCTGCAATGTTCAGGAAACCTGTGTGGTACACAGTTTTCCTGAAAAAGACGTAATCGTTGAAGAATTTGGCCATATCGGCCACGGAGCAGTGCTACATGGCTGCCATATCGGGCGCAATGCTATGGTCGGCATGAACGCAGTTATCATGGATGAAGCAGTCATCGGTGAAAACGCAATCATCGCCGCCATGGCATTTGTCAAAGCCGGTGCGCAGATTCCTGCCAATAGTCTGGCCGTCGGTTCTCCCGCCAAAGTGCTTCGTCAGCTCACGGAAGACGAAGTTGAATGGAAACGCCGCGGCACTTTAATTTATCAGCAGCTTGCCCGTGAGGCGCAGCATAAACTGACACCAGCTATGGCTTTAACCAAGGCCGAACGTGGACGTAAACGCGCCAAAAGCTCCGATTATGATCCGCTCTTACTGGAGCGGAAAAACTTTAACGAACAGCCTTGATCCCTTCGAGGATCAGCGTCGTGGCCACATCGGCATAATCTTCACGGGTAATTTTGCCGCCGTCTTTGAACCACATATAGACCCAATTGATCATGCCAAACAATGACATGGTCACAGGGGTCAACAGCGGCCGCTCTGCATTATCCAACTCCGGATTAATCTCACGCAGCACACGTGAAAAGCGTTTAACAATTCGTCTTTCAATTGCATAAATCTGATTGCGCTGTTCTTCAGGCAGTGCCCATGCGGCATTCAGCTGAACCTTATGCTGGTTATCAGCACCTTTATAACATTCAAGCACAGTGCCAACCAACTGACGCAGACGTTTGCGCGGATCAAGCGCTTCATCATCTGCTTCTTCAATCGCCGCAACCAGATCTTCCAGATGCGTGGTGATAATAGCGAAAATCAGCTCATCTTTACTCGGATAATAATGATAAAGCAGTGATTTCGACACTTTGGCATGATTGGCAATCAATGACATTGATGCTTTTTCCATACCCAAATCGGCAAAAACTTCTGCAGCGCTGATCAGCAAACCGCGTTGTTTCTCTTCAAAATCAGTGGCTCTGGTTCGAGACATAGTGCCCCCTTATTATCGTATAAATCATGCCCCACCGGCAAAAGATCAGGGGGCAGTTAAAGCCCCCTGATATGAAAATCACTTTTTAAATCGTGTCACAGTGTACACAACACTTACTCAACAGGGCGGTCGTCGACAACCCTCTTGGCTTTTCCTTCAGAACGCACCATCGAATTAGGATCTTTGATGACAACCTGAGCCGAAACGCCGACAATGCTCTTAATATGATGCGACAACTCGCGGGAAGATTTCGCGCGTGCAGCATCATCTGTCATGTCCGGTGTACATTCAACATGCACAGTCATACAATCCATACGACCTGTACGGGTCAGCTGAATCTGGAAGTGCGGTGCAAGACCAGCGCATTTCAGAACCTGCTCTTCAATCTGCGTCGGGAAAACATTAACCCCGCGCAGGATAATCATATCATCACTGCGGCCGGTAATTTTCTCGATACGACGCATGGAACGCGCAGTGCCCGGGAGGATGCGGGTCAGATCGCGCGTGCGATAACGTACCATCGGCAGTGCTTCTTTGGTCAGGGTGGTGAAGACCAGCTCACCCATCTGACCGTCCGGCAGCACTTCACAAGTCACCGGATCAATGATTTCCGGATAAAAATGATCTTCCCATACATGCAGACCGTCTTTGGTCTCAACACATTCCATCGCCACACCCGGCCCCATCACTTCAGATAGGCCGTAAATATCGACAGCATGCATATCAAAGGCATCTTCAATCTCTTCGCGCATGGAATTTGTCCATGGTTCCGCGCCGAAAATACCGATCTCCAATGAGCTTTTACGCGGATCAAGACCCTGCCTGCGGAACTCATCAAGAATGGAAAGCATATAGCTCGGTGTTACCGTGATAATGCGCGGGCGGAAGTCATTAATCAACGTAACCTGACGTTCTGTCTGACCGCCGGACATCGGAATAACCGTACAGCCCAGACGTTCAGCACCGTAATGCGCACCAATACCACCCGTAAATAACCCGTAGCCATAGGCGTTGTGCAGCATATCGCCGGAGCGGCCACCCGCAGCACGGATCGAGCGTGCGATCAGATTTGCCCAGTTATCAATATCGGACTGGGAATAGCCGACAACGGTCGGTTTACCGGTCGTACCGGAGGAACCGTGAATACGCACAACCTTATTCTGCGGCACGGCAAACATACCGAACGGATAGGTATCGCGCAGATCCTGTTTATAGGTGAAAGGGAACCTGGCAATATCCGCCAGTGTTTTCAGCTCTTCAGGATGAACATCCGCTTCAATAAAGCGTTTGCGATAAAAAGGTGAGTTTTCGTAGCAATGCTTCAACGAACGCTTCATGCGATGGAACTGCAGCGCTTCAATTTCATCGCGCGAGGCAGTTTCAATCGGATCGAGGATCTTTGGATCCGGTGGCAGCGCTTTCATAGGAACCTCCCTGGTCTTACTTACGGCAAATCAGTCCGGCACATGCGTTCCCTTGACGCTGCGCGACAGGCCGCGAAATTCTGCAATATGGTCATTGTCCTGATTGACGACACGAATATCGTAAATACCGGAGCGCCCGCGACGGGACACTTCACGGGCTACTGCGGTTAAACGGTCACCGATTTTGCCCGGATTGATGTAACTGACCGAGCATTGCTGGGCGACTGTCAGCTGATTGTAGCTGTTACAGGCAAAAGCAAAGGCACTGTCCGCCAGTGTGAAAATATAGCCACCGTGGCAATTGCCGTGTCCGTTGGCCATAAAATCCGCAATCGTCATCGACAATCTAGCTTCGCCAGGCGCGACATGCTCCAGCTTCATGCCAAGCTTCTGACTGGCATGATCTGTGCTCCACATCGCCTCAGCAGAAGCTTCGGCCAGTTCCTGTGGCGTCATCTCTGCAGCACTTTTCATCGGCCTTTAAACTCCGCCTGACGCTTTTCAAGAAAAGCGGTCACGCCCTCCGCATAATCAGCGCTCTTGCCTGCTTGTTGCTGTGCATCCCGCTCTGCATCAAGCTGCTTATCAAGTGTATTGGTTGCCGCTTCCTGAATAAGGCGCTTGGTCAAACCAAGTCCGAATGTTGCACCTGATGCCAGTTTACGTGCTGCTGCCATTGCCTCAGCCTGCAAAACCTCGTCATCGACAGCCTTCCAGATCAGTCCCCAATCCATCGCATCCTGCGCGGATAAAGGTTCCGCCAGCATGGTCAGTGCCTTGGCACGCGGCTCACCCAGAATACGGCTCAGATTAAATGTACCACCGGCATCGGGAATCAATCCAATTTTTGAAAATGCCTGAATAAAACGGGCCGATTTTGCTGCAAAAACAATATCACATGCGATAGCAATATTCGCACCCGCACCGGCTGCAACACCATTGACCGCGCAAATAACCGGCTTATCCAATGAGCGGATCAGACGCAGAGTCGGATTATAAAAAGTCTCGAGGGTTTTTCCCAGATCAGGCGCAGCACCACCCTTGCGCGGATCGCGGTCTCCGAGATCCTGACCAGCGCAAAAACCCCGGCCGCTCCCCGTTAAAAACACCGCGCGTACAGCATTATCATCATGCGCGCGCTGAATGGCTGCACGCAAAGCAATATGCATTTCCTCGTTAAATGAATTCAGCTTTTCAGGGCGGTTCAATGTCAAAGACAGAACGCCGTCAGCCAGATCCACCAGAACCGTATCCGACATATTTTCACTCCCTGCTCCGGCATATTTTCGGAGCTCTCTCTTTTTTTGTTGCATAAACCGACCGGACGGTCAATAATAATATCCAACAATAACGAGGGATGAGATCACGATGTTTTGGGACCGCCATTTTCCAGTGCTTGAGGCTGCTTTGACAGCACTGTATAAGCGTGAATTCTGGACGCCCTATCCTGAAATCCCTTCAGGCAAGATCTATGGCGAGACCGCAAAACAAGACGGACTCAATGCCTATGAAAGCCTGCTGAACAACCCATTTATACTTGCAGATCATCCTGAAAGCACCCGTTCAGGTGCTGAGGCCTCCCCTTATGGCACAGCCTTGGGAATCACCTATCCCGCCGCAACTGTTGAACAGCTGATGGAAGCAGCCAATGCTGCCGCCGGTGTATTTGCCGAAACAGATGCTAAAACCCGTATCGGCGCTTTGCTTGAAGTCTTAGCGCGTCTTAACCGTGACAGTTTCCTGATGGGTAATGCTGTGATGCATACGACTGGCCAGGCTTTTGCCATGGCTTTTCAGGCCGGTGGTCCTCATGCGCAGGACCGTGCTTTGGAAGCAGTGGCAATGGCATGGGAAGAGATGAACCGTTTTCCGGCCGATGCATTATGGGAAAAACCGCAGGGCAAGAATCCGGCTTTGCGGATTGAGAAACACTGGACACTGGTAGCGGAAGGTATTGCGCTGGCTATCGGCTGCAACACTTTCCCGACATGGAATTCATTTCCGGGGATTTTTGCCAGTCTTGCCACCGGTAATCCGGTCATTGTCAAACCACATCCGTCCGCTGTCCTGCCTTTAGCCATTGCGATCAAAGTCCTCCGTGAAGTTTTCGCGGAAGCTGGCTTGCCGGTCAATGCGATTTTGCTGGCTGTTGACAGTCCAGAGGCACCGATTGCCGACAAACTTGCGGTTCACAGTGATATTCGCCTCATCGACTATACCGGTTCCAGCGCCTTTGGCGGCTGGTTGCGCGATCATGCCCGTCAGGCGCAGCTCTTTACCGAAGAAGCCGGTGTTAATACGGTTACCATTGCCGCGACAGACAATTTCAAAGCTATGGCCGATAATCTGGCTTTTTCCTTTGCACTCTATTCCGGCCAGATGTGTACCTCACCGCAGAATATTTACATTCCGGCTGACGGTATCGAAACTGATGAAGGCCACAAAAGCTTTGAACAAGTTGTACAGGGACTGAGCGATGCGATTGATCGCCTGCTCGCCGATCCAGACCGTGCAGCAGGTATTTGCGGTGCGATTGCCAATCCGGCAACGCTCGATCGTGTGCAGGCTGCCCGCAAACTTGGCCGTATCATCCGTGATTCCGTATCGCTGCCAATTGCGCGCAGCGCCACACCTTTGATCCTTGCCATGCAGGAGAATGACAAGGTGACCGAGGATGAGTGGTTCGGCCCGATCATTTTCGCCATTCCGTCAAAGGATGCCACCAGCGCGATCCAAACCGCATCCGCATTGGCACGTCGTAAAGGCGCGATTACCGCAGCGCTCTATGACACGGATGAAACCCGTATTCAGCAAGCTGCCATCGCCTTTGCGCGTGGCGGCGTGAATCTGTCGGTCAATCTGACAGGAAATATTTTCGTCAACCAATCAGCTGCTTTCAGCGATTTCCACGTTACCGGTGCAAATCCTGCGGGCAATGCTTGTCTGACTGATACCGCTTTTGTGGCAAGCCGGTTCCGCCGTGCAATGTGGCGCCGTCCAGTTACAGACTAACAACACTCTGGGAGGAGACTAACGTGATTAAGTTTTTAAAAACAACGGTTCCTGCAACCATTCTGGCGCTCGGTCTTGCAGGCGGCTGGTCGGCTGCTCAGGCGGAAATCCGCCTTGGTGCTTCCATTTCAGCAACCGGCCCTGCTGCATTTCTGGGTGATCCGGAAGCCAAGACGCTGGAAATGCTGGTTGCCGAGCTGAATGAAAAAGGCGGCATCAATGGCGAGCAGATCAAACTGGTCATGTATGATGACGGCGGCGATGCCAATAAAGCACGCACTTTCGCAACCCGTCTGATTGAAGATGATCAGGTAGTGGCGATTATCGGCGGCACCACCACCGGTACAGCCATGTCGATCCTGTCCGTGGCCGAAGATGCTGAAATTCCATTCATCGCCCTTGCCGGTGCGATTGAAATTATCAAACCGGTACGTGCTTATACATTCAAAACACCACATACTGACCGCATGGCCTGCCAGAAAATCTATGAAGATATGGGCAAGCGCGGCATCACCAAAATCGGTCTGATTTCCGGTACTGACGGCTTTGGCGCCTCAATGGAAGCGCAGTGTAAGGACGTTGCCAAAGATTATAAAATCGAGATCATTGTTGATGAGACCTATGATCCGAAAGATGCGGATATGACAGCGCAGCTGACAAAAATCCGTAATACCGGCGGCATTCAGGCAGTGCTCAATCCGGGCTTTGGTCAGGGACCGTCGATTGTAACCCGCAACTATCATCAGCTTGGCATTGAACTGCCACTGTATCAGTCGCACGGCGTTGCATCTTCCGGCTTTATCGAGCTCGCCGGCAAACAGGCCGCGGATGGCGTGCGCCTGCCGGGCACTGCATTGCTGGTTGCTGACCTTCTCAGCAAAGACGATCCTCAGCAGCCGCTGGTCACCGCCTATAAAACCAAGTTTGAAAACCGCTTTAAAATGCCGGTCGGCACCTTTGGCGGCTATGCCCACGATGCCCTGCTCATCCTGACGGATGCTGTGACCCGCGCCGGTTCCGCCGAGCCGCAAGGCATCCGTGATGCCATTGAGAAGACCAGCGGCCTTGCCGGTGCCACAGGTATCTATACTTTCTCGCCGGAAGATCATCTGGGTCTCGACCTGTCAGCTTTCCGTATGCTGGAAATCAAGGACGGCGGCTGGACACTGGCTGAATAAGCTTTGCCCCTGCTCCCGCCTGTCAACGACAGGCGGGTAACATCTCAGAGCGGTTCTGATGAACACGGAACCGGAGAACCGCTCTCAGTCTTTGTTTGTCGCAATATCCGCCATCCCAGACAGACGCCGGAGAGCTTATGTCCGAATTTATGCAATTCCTTTCTTCAGGGGTAACAGTTGGCGCAGTTTATGCGCTGGTCGCCCTTGGTTTCACGATCATCTATAATGCTTCAGACGTGGTCAATTTCGCACAAGGCGAATTTGTCATGCTGGGCGGCATGATCACATGGGCAGCCTATGCCGCCGGTTTACCTTTGCCGCTGGCTGCGCTGATTGCCATTATTCTGACAGCAGCCCTGGGTGTTGCGATCAATAAATTCGCCATCGAACCGGCGCGTGGTGCGCCGGTTGTATCCCTGATCATCATCACCATCGGTGCTTCGGTGTTTATTCAGGGCGGCGCGCAAATCATTTTTGACAAGCAAATCCATAGCTTCCCGGCTTTCTCCGGTGATGCTCCGCTGAATTTTCTCGGTGCGACCATCCAAACCCAGAGCCTGTGGGTCATCGGCGGCGCTTTAGTGGTCTTTATCGGCCTATGGCTGTTTTTCACCCGCACCCTGCTCGGCCGTGCGGTGCTTGCCACATCCAATAATCGTCAGGCAGCACAGCTGGTCGGGATTAATACGACCTTTATCATGACGCTGTCTTTCGCACTTTCAGCCGGTATCGGTGCCTTGGCCGGCGTGCTGGCAACGCCAATCACTCTCGTCGCCTATAATGTCGGCATCGGCTTTGCGCTGAAAGGCTTTGCCGGTGCAATGCTCGGCGGCATGGGTAACCCGAAGGGCGCACTGGTCGGCGGATTCCTGATCGGTCTGATCGAGGCCATGACCGCAGGCTATCTGTCTTCGACCTATAAAGAAGCAGCCGCTTTCATCGTCATTCTTCTGGTGCTGTTTTTCATGCCGCAAGGCCTGTTTGGTAACAAAACGACGGAGCGTGTCTGATGCCTTTCATTTCACGCAAAACCGCAACCCTCTTGGTGCTTGCAGCGATTGTTGCTTTATCACCACTGTTTTTTCCATCAGGGTTTTACTTCCGCATCGGTGCACTGGTCTTTGTTAACGGTCTCGCCGTTCTCGGCCTTGTTATTCTGACCGGTTATGCCGGACAGATCAGCCTCGGCCATGCAGGCTTTGCCGGTATCGGCGGCTATGCCTGTGCCCTTGCACCTATCCATCTTGGCATCCATCCGGGACTTGCCATTGTACTGGGTGCCATCGTGTCGGCTGTACTTGCCTATCTCGTCGGTCGTCCGATCCTGCGGCTTAAAGGCTATTACCTCGGCGTTGCAACACTGGGCTTTGGTATTCTTGTCTCTATGGTTCTGAGCAATGAACGCGACCTCACCGGCGGGCCGGACGGAATGGCTGTGCCGGAACTGGGCCTGCGTGGCTGGCTGAAAACCATGGGGTTGAACTTAAGCAACGGCGAATTCTGGTATTATTTCTGCGGTATCGTGCTGCTGATCGGCGCATGGATTGTCTTGAACCTGCACAACAGCCCGATGGGACGCGCTTTGCGTGCGCTCCACGGATCAGAGATTGCAGCCCGCACCGTTGGTATTGATATTGCCCGCTACAAGCTGATGGCGTTCGTAATCTCTGCCGTTTTCGCTTCTGTCGCAGGCTCGCTGGTTGCTTTGCAAAACAAATTCATCACGCCCGATATTGCCGGTTTCATGCACTCGATTGAAATGGTGACAATGGCTGTTCTCGGTGGTGCCGCATCCGTCCTCGGTGCAATTTTGGGCGCAGCTATCCTGACAATTCTGCCGCAGGTGCTGACGGTTTTTGCCGAATATGAACAGCTTATCCTCGGCCTTGTCATGATGCTGGTCATGATCTTCTTACGGGAAGGTCTGCTCCCTTCCATACTACGTAAATTCAGGGGGACCGGCGAATGACCCTGCTCTCAATTGAAAATCTCGGTATCAGCTTTGGCGGTCTGAAAGCGGTTGATGATGTCAGCTTTCAGGTTAAACAGGGTGAAATTACATCCGTCATCGGCCCCAATGGTGCCGGTAAAACCACCCTGTTCAATATGATCTCCGGTGTGTATCAGCCATCGCAGGGGCGTGTGCTCCTCAAAGGTGAAGACGTAACGGGCATGCGCCCTGATCTGCTGGCGCGCCGCGGTATGTCACGCACATTCCAAAACCTGCAGATCTTTCAGAATATGTCAGTCATTGAAAACGCTATTGCAGGTTTTCACTTAAGCGAGCGCGGCTCGGTTATCAGTGACTTGTTCTGCCTGCCAGGATCGCGCCGCAGAGCAGCCAAAGCCCGTGACAATGCCATGCAGCTTCTGGAAAAAGTCGGTCTTGAACGCGCGGCCGAGCGTGAAGCCGGAAGCCTGTCCTATGGTTCACTGAAACGGCTGGAAATTGCCCGCGCTCTGGCTTTGCAACCATCCGTGCTACTGCTGGATGAACCAGCCGCCGGTTGTAATGCTGTGGAAACCGATGAAATCGACCGGCTGATTGCCGAGGTTGCGGCCTCTGGCGTAGCGATTTTGCTGGTCGAGCATGACATGAAAATGGTGATGCGTATCTCCAATCATATTGTCGTTCTCGATCACGGGCAAAAGCTGACGGAAGGCCTGCCAGCCGAGGTCAGCCAAAATCCGGCAGTGATTGCCGCTTATCTGGGTGCAGACTACAGAGAGGAGAACGCGCATGCTGACAGTTGAGGGACTGCGCTCGCGTTACGGGCGTATTGAAGTACTGCATGGTATCGATCTGACGGTCGATTCCGGTGAAATCGTTACGGTTGTCGGCGCCAACGGCGCAGGCAAAACCACCCTGTTGCGTTGTCTCTCCGGCTTGCAGCCGGTCTCCGGCGGCAGCATTAATTTTCGTGGCGAGGTGATCACCACACTTTCAGCCTATCGCCGTCCGTCGCGCGGTCTGACCCAGTCGCCGGAAGGACGTCAGATTTTCACGAATCTGACAGTCGAGGAAAACTTACGTCTCGGCGCGTTTCTGTTTCGCGACAGCCGCGTTGAAAAGGATATGGAAGATGCTTTTTCCATGTTCCCTATCCTCAAAGAAAAGCGCAATCTTCCCGCCGGCGGCCTTTCAGGCGGCCAGCAACAAATGCTGGCAATGGCACGTGCTCTGATGGGACGGCCAGCCTGCCTGTTGCTGGATGAACCGTCAATGGGGCTCGCGCCGATTATTGTTCAGCAAATTTTTGATGTTGTCAGCAGCCTGAAATCCTTAGGTGTCACTATTCTTCTCGTCGAGCAGAATGCCTATGGCGCTCTGAAAGTTGCCGACAGAGGTTATGTGATGGAAACCGGTAACATCACAATGCAAGGTTCCGCTGAGGAGCTGATTGCAGATCCTAAAATCCGTGAAGCCTATCTGGGAATTTGATATGTCAGTTACCATCACTCGTGAAGGTGAAATCGCCCTCGTAACCGTCGATAATCCGCCTGTGAATGCTCTTGGTCAGGCACTGCGTCAAGGACTGTGGGACGCTGTCTCCACCCTTGATGCCGATGATCAGGTTAAAGCTGTCGTACTGATTTGCGCAGGGCGTACCTTTATTGCGGGTGCAGATGTACGCGAATTCGGCCAGACACCTCAGCCGCCGCATTTGCCTGATCTGGTAACAAAAATCGAAGCTGCACAGAAACCATGGGTGGCTGCAATTCATGGCTCTGCGCTTGGCGGCGGGCTGGAAGTGGCACTCGGTTGCCGCTTCCGTGTTGCTGTTGAAAGCGCATCGCTCGGTCTGCCGGAAGTCACACTCGGTGTTATTCCGGGCGCATCCGGAACTGTGCGAACGCCGCGCCTGATCGGCCTCGAAAACGCGATTGCCATGATCACATCCGGCAAACCGGTTCGTGCAAAACAAGCGCTCGCAGACGGCCTTATTGATGCTCTGATCGAAGGTGATCTGAAAGACGGCGCACTGATCTTTGCCCGGAATGCTGTGCAACAGCCGCTGCCACAGCCAATCTCCTCCCGCCCTGCTCCACAGGCTGATGAAGCATTCTGGCAGGCGCAACAGGAAAGTGTCCGCAAAGCTGCACGCGGTGCCAGCGCGCCTCTCATGGCTTTAGAATCTGTTCATCAAAGCACGATCCTGCCATTTGATGAGGCTATGGCATTTGAACGCCAAACTTTTCTTGAACGCCGCGACTCCCGTGAAGCCGCAGCCCTGCGCCGGATTTTCTTTGCAGAGCGTGGTGCGACCAGACCTGCGGCTTTACAGGATGTTACACCTGTTACACTCAAAACCATTGGCGTCATCGGTGGCGGAACAATGGGTGCAGGCATTGCTGCGGCTCTGCGCGAGGCGGGATATCCCGTCATCCTCACCGAGCAGGATGAAGCTGCTGTGGAGCGTGGCCTTGCCAATATCCGCAAAATTTTCGACGATAGTGTTAAACGTGGCCGCCTGAGCGAAGCGCAGGCACAAGAGCGCTTTGCAGGCATTATCGGAAGCAGTAATTATGCTGACCTCGCCGAAGCAGATCTGGTGATTGAAGCGGTTTTTGAAGAAATCAGCGTGAAACGCGCTGTGTTCGAAAAGCTCGGACAAGTTTGCCGTCCGGATGCAATTCTGGCGACAAATACCTCTTATATTGATCCGCGTGCCATCGCCGAGGGGCTGCCATATCCTGAACGTTTCATTGGCCTGCATTTCTTCAGCCCGGCACATATTATGAAACTGCTGGAAATTGTACCGGTTCCGGAAACATCAGATGCAGTTTTGGCCACCAGCTTCAGCCTTGCCGCCAAACTGAAGAAAATGCCGGTACGTGCCGGTATTTGCGAAGGTTTCATCGGCAACCGTATTCTGAAACGCTACCGTGCGGCGGCGGAAAACTTACTCCTTAAAGGCAATAATATTGCCGATATTGATGCCGCTATGCGTAGCTACGGACTGGCAATGGGGCCGTTTGAAGCGCAGGATCTGGGCGGTCTGGATATTGCCTATCTGCAACGTGAAGGTGCCCGTGCCGCCGGACAGACTGTCCCGCAAACGCTGGGTGACATTCTGGTTGAAGCAGGTCGTAAGGGGCAAAAAACAGCTGGCGGCTGGTACGACTATACCGACGGCAGTCGCAAAGGACAGCCTTCCGCTGCGGTCACAGCGCTTTTAAAACCCCATGTCACAAACGGCTCCCCGATGTCAGCTACAGAAATTGCCGAAGCCCTTGTGGGCGAGATGGCAGCTGAGGGACAAGCTATTCTTGATGAAGGCATTGCCACGGATGCCGTGGATATTGATCTGGTAAAAATCCACGGCTATGGCTTTCCGCGCTGGCGCGGCGGGCCAATGTTTGCCAGTGGCCACGCCTGAGACAACAAGCGCCCCGTTTATCGGGGCGCTTCAAATAAAGCTATGCGCTTTTGCGCAGCATCTTAATCTGGAATGATCTCGGTCATTCCTGCTGCTCTCAACTCATTATAAGATAATATTATCAGCTCAATCTGACGCGCTGTCATCTCGCAAGCTTTTTCAACCTCCCGATTAAGTACGGCATCCATCAGCGCCGTATGCGTCTCAAGACAATAAGCTTCGCGTAATGCAGGAGAAGCTTCTACAGCCAACAAATAATTTTCAGGCTGTGTATGAGATAAGGATGCGCACAAGACCCGCCCATGACGGCGCATATGATCAGTTACCTGCAAATGAAACCGCTGCTGCCAGGCAGACTTACTGGCTGAGAGGAGTGCACTATGGAACTCATTATGAGCCTGCGCCCAGCCGATATAGTTTTCAATATCAATATGACCATCAAGCGGGCTGGCCTCTTTTGACAAACGATAATGTGCAGCAACAATTCCTGCTTCCCAGCTTGTATCTCCAAATTCCATAGCTTCCCGCAACAATGGTAATTCAAGGATCTTTTTTGTTTTCGTCAGATCTTCAAGTTCAGCTAATGAAATCGGAGTAACAACATAACCCTTGTTCGGTATTGAAATAACCAGATGCTCTGCTTCAAGCTGCGAAAGTGCTTCGCGTAGCGGTGTCCAGCCTAACCCGTACATTTCCTGAATTTTATGCAATTTAAGCGGTGTAGAAGGTGCTAAACGGGCTTCCAGAATATCCCGCCGTAAACTGTTATAGGCATCTTCAGACTTCGTGCGTGCTTTAGTGCTCACGAATATTGCTCCCGCATTTTTTATAATTTGCCTTATGATGAAGGAAACGCAAAAATATAAATTTGTTATTATCGGATACAAGCCATCGTAAAATCATCATCCCAAACGGAAGAAACGACGAATTTAATCTGGCAGTGAAAAAGTGACTGACTTCTATGAAACATAGAAATCAGTCTGACAATAGGCTACCGGAATTTTATTATATATCAGTTTCAGAATGCCATATTTATGATCCAAAACAAGTCAGAAATACGCTGTCCGCCTCAAATGCTCAATGCGATGAAATTGTTCCCTTACAGTCTATTATCCCATGAAAAATCATGTACTCGCCACTAAAACCCCGAAATAAAATAATAAAACATTGAATATATATAATTTAATACGTTATTATAATAATGATTGATTCTCCCCCGTATTTAAGGGGATTGTTCAGTTTGTCATACCGAATTACTGCTTGAGCAGATATTCATGTAATGTGTGAGAGGAAAATAGCTGACTTTATATCCTTCACATCACAGCACTGTGTATGTTTCAAAAACCAGTCAACTTGCCATAGACATGGTCAATTGCAAAAATTGAAGTTTTTACAGTCAGTTAAATAAAGTTTATGCGCTACTTATTCAAAACCGAATAAACTGCGTGATTTTTAAAATAAATATTATCCCTGAACAGGGTGTTCAAAGGTTTATCTATACTTCTCATAACATATTGAATGTTATCAATAAATTTCTCAAAAAACAGCACTTAGTGAAAAAAAATTACTTAAATTAAGCATATTGCCGAAGTAAATTGACATTATGAAGCTATTAAACGCTCATTTCGACGGCTTGCTATATCCAGCCATATAACACATAAGACCTTTTCTAAACATGATACATGACTAATTAAGGTTCACTCGATGGCTCACGATGGCTCTTTCGATCTAAAATCACTGACCGCCGATGTTGTCTGCGCCTATGTTGCAAACAACTCAATCTCAGCCGGGGATATCCCGACTTTGATTGGTGACGTCTATCAGTCCCTGCAAAATTTGACGCCTAGCCAGTTCAAAGCTGTTGAAATTGTTGAAGAAAAGAAAGCTCCTGCTGTACCGGTTAAAAAGTCGGTCGCAGATCATGAGATTACTTGCCTTGAATGCGGCTCCAAATATAAGTCGCTGAAGCGTCACATCATGTCTTCACATGAGCTTACACCTGAGCAATATCGTGAGAAATGGAATCTGCCTGCAGATTACCCGATGGTTGCTCCTGAATATGCCGCAACACGATCAGCGCTTGCCAAAACCATCGGTCTTGGCCGTAAACCGGGCACCAAAGCATCCTAATTCATTTCTGACACGATTTCTCAGCCGCTCAGTTACTTAATCATGAGTCTGAGCGGCTGATTTATACAGATATATTGTACCTATTTATAAAGCGCAGATATATGACGTATTCTGCCCGACAGTTTAGCCAGCACGTTTTACATTCATGTAAGATCGCAGTGCTCACTCTGGATTTTTTAGCTTGTCTCATTATCCCGAAATCAAGTTGATCCGACCTGACCGAGACATGCTATAGTCCTGCATTTTCCAATATTTCAAAAACAAACTGAAACTCTCTGAGCGTTTCAACAACGATTACGCATAGCTCCAAGCGTTTCATCGCGAACAATTGCACTTCATGCAAAATCCGCAGCTAAAACGGGGCGGTCTCTGAGAAAGATTGCATAGCTCAACGCATATTTTGCGTAAATTGCAGATATCATAACAAATTGAAGGCAATTGTGACCGCTTCAGGGCTGCATACAGAGCTTTTTGGGCAAGTTTTCTACTTAAAACGATGATTATGACAATTTGATGCCTGACGGCCTTCTTTTACACGTATGAATAAGCAACGCAGCTATGCAAATTTGTCTCTGCTCATTTCGGATCAATAGAGCTATATACAACTCAACAAACAACGACATAAAATTTTCTAGGTGAGAAACATGAACCTGATCCGCTCTTACAACAACTGGCGCCGTTATCGCAGCACAGTAAACGAACTGAACCGCCTCTCAACCCGCGAACTGAACGATCTCGGCATCCTGCCTGCAGAAATTCCGTTCGTAGCTCGCAAGGCAGCTCAGCGCTAATAGAATTCCCGAGATATCAAACCTGAGCCTCCCTCCTCCTCCCAACTCAGGTTTGATCGAAGACCGGTCTCCCTCCTCCCAACCGGTCATTCATTGTAACGCCCGATGCTCCTCCCAGCGTCGGGCGTTTACTTTTTGTGCCTTGAATAAAGATCGAAATGTCTGCGGCGACCGGTTCATCACAGATGAATATAGGCAAAACCCTGCATTTGCAGATAGCCAAGCTCTGCAACACCACTCGGCACCACATCCTGATCAGTCACGCCATAAAGATCTGCAGGTTTCAGATTACGTCCGCGAAGCGTATTAGCGCAGGCCAGAAAGCGCACTCCCTGCACACATAAATCGTCAAAGCGCTGTTTGAGAGCATCATCTCTCTGCACAATGCTAAACAAATCTAGCCCTGCACCATGGCAGACAACATGAATGGTAAAAGCCGGTTTTTCAGCAGATCCGGCACATAAAGCATTCACATGATTGGTCAGAGAGGTGAGCAAAGCCGCCATATAGACTTTTGTCTCGACCGGAGAGGCCTGCACCGAAGCTCCGTTATTATGATAAACGACCCGCTGCTCAATTATCTGATAGCGATTCAGTGTCAGCGGGTCATTCATTTCATGCTCCGGTTAAAGGGCAACCACTTTAGTCGCCGTTCAAAATGCGAGTATAAAGGTCAATCCGTCCGGATTCAGCAGCCCGATACAGCCGGTAAACATCAGACAAACCGCTCTGTCTTGTTATTTGGTCGCTTTTTCACGCGCACGGGCATCAGCAACAGCCATTTTAAAACCGGCATAATCCAGCGCCATAGCACGGAACGGGCCAATCAGATGAGTTGGTGTGCCCTCAACGCCGATTGACTCAGCCTGAGACATAACCCGCTGCAACTGCGAAGTAATTTTACCGTTATTTTTATTCAGATCAGCCTGCAAACGCTGCATATCAATACCGGAGGCTTTCACCGCATCGAGCATAGCCTTTTTCGAGACTTTACCACCCGGAATTGACATCAGCGCTTTATGAACCAGCTCATATTTACCCTGAAAATGGGCGGCCAGAGCCAACTGCGAGCCATAAACTGAGGATTCAGTCAGGATCGGCCATTCTTTATAGACCAGACGAATGTTGCCATCCTCTTTGACGACCTTTGCGAGATCAACACCGGATTTCTTGCAATAAATACAATTATAATCCGTAAAAACCACAATCGTCAGATCGCCTTTCGGATTACCGCCCACCGGCGCTTCCGGATCGTAGAGAATGCCGTTGACATCAACCTCCTGTGCCAAAGCAGCCTGCTGACCAGCGAGCAAAAAAGAAGCACTCAACGCGATACCGGATGAGAATTGAAGAAACTGGCGGCGTTGCATGAGGTTCTCCTGTAATGCAATCTGTCGATCCAGACCATTTCCGGTTTAAAACGACCGTGAGAAATGCTCTGCTTAATTAATATAGTGAACATCCTGAAAAGCATTGCGTGCTTTTCAGGATGTGTATTGATGAACGATCAGAGACCGAGAGCCTGTAACCGGTTATTCAGCTTATCCGGTGTCAGCTCTCCGATGATACGATTTTGTTTCTGCTCGGCTGCCGTTTGAGCTTCCAAAAACATCAGAGTTGGCGGCCCGACAACATTAAAACGCTGCATCAGATCACGGTTTGCATCGGAATATTCGGTGATATCCGCCTTGATCAGCGTCAGATGCTCAAGCCTTGCCGCATATTCCGGCTGTTTCATCACCTTATCATTGCTTTTACAGGTCACGCACCAATCCGCAGTGAAATCCACCATGACTGGCTTGCCAGTCGCTACGGCTTCACTCAGTGCCTGATCATATTCAGCTGTGGTTTTGACAATTTTAACTGATGGTGCAACCGCACTCTGCGCGATCTGTGTTCCATTACTCTGCAAAAATGCCAGCGGCTGCCACGGATCAGTCGAACCGCCGGCAAAACCGACCATCAGCAAAGTGCCGTAAATTAAAGCGGCAATACCAGTGGTTTTTTCCAACCGCATCATAACTGTGCTTTTAGCGCTCAAACGATCAAACACACCAAGGAATACACCGCATGCCAGAGCTGTCAGTGCCAACAGCAGCATCGCATTTTCATCCGACAGCAAACGCAGGATCATATAAAGCGCAAGCCCGAGAAATACGACGCCGAAAATCTGCTTGATCGTATTGAGCCAAGGGCCGGATTTCGGCAGGAATTTTGCACCAAAAGTACCGAAAATGATCAGCGGTACGCCCATACCCAGACCGAGTGCGAACAAAGCCGAAGCACCGCGCACGGCATCGCCGGTTTGCGCAACATAAAGCAGCGCCGCAGCAAGAGGCGGTGTTACACAAGGGCCGACAATCAGCGCGGAACCAAAACCGAGCACCAGCGCACCACTGATTGCCCCGCCTTTACCTACAGTTTTGCTGCTGAAGAAATTTGTCCAGCCCTGCGGTAATTGCAGCTCATAATAACCGAACATTGAAAAAGCGAGCGCGACGAAAACAAGCGCCATAAAACCCAGCGCATATGGTGTCTGCAATGCAGCCTGCAAATTATAACCGGACCACGAAGCGGCGAAACCGAGCAAGGCATAGGCAGCTGCCATTGCCACCACATAAGCCGTCGATAAAACGAAACCACGACCGGACGATAATTTTTCACCGGATTTTGCCAGCATCCCTGACAAGATCGGGATCATCGGAAATACACAAGGTGTGAGCGCTAAAAGCAGGCCAAAACCAAAGAAACCGGCAAGCATCAACGTAAAATTCGAGCCAAGCCATGCGTTGACATCTTCTGCACTCGCATCTGTGAGACTAGTCCAGAAACCGGTTTCAGCTGGTTCTGCACTGGTTGAGATGACGGTATTATTATCTGTTGCAACGTCTTCCGTCGCTGACAAATTTATTGTCGGTAATTCTGCAAGCGACTGGCCTGCTGTCCCATTGCTCTGGGACAGACCGCCAAAACCCAAAGCGACTTTTGTCACTTCAAGAGTTTGCAGATCAAGCGATTTGGTAACCGGCGGATAGCAGATACTGTCTTCTTCACAGCCCTGCCAGCGGATCAGCAATTTTCCGTCTTGCGGCAGGTCTTTTTGCGGCACTTGCGCAAAAGCATGATTATACAGAACCTCGGTGCGGCCGAAATTCATATCGTCTGTGACAACACCTTCATTAATATCCACGGGCACCAGCGTACCATCCGGCTTTTCGAGCTGGATTTTATCGCGATACATATAAATCTTAGGTGCGATATTCCATTGCAATTGCAGCGCATAGTTTTCATCGCGCGCAACAGTCAGTTGCATCACCTCGTCCACGCTGCGTACCGATTGCGCCTGAGCAGGGAAATGCGGTGCAATAACAGCCGTTAATACAAGACTCAAAAAAAGCAGGCTGAAAAGCTGTCGGGAATAATGCCGGATCATATTATCCTACGGATCTGATAATTTTCATGCGATTTAATAGTGCAAGATCATGCCAGTTCAATCAGATAGGCAGTGATCTGTGATAATGTCCATACTATCTTATGACCTTAAGTCAGCCTTAAGGCAGAAACGTCAAATCTGACAGCGCTACAGCAACAAGATTGCTGTAATATCGCAGTCATGGTTAAAACCATCTCCCTGTTGAGGCAACTGCAACTATGGTCGATGGTTCAGGAGAATATTATGCGCGTTCTGGTCGTTGAAGATGATCCGGTTCTGTCCAACGGTCTTAAAGTCGGCTTAGGTTTGGCCGGTGCGACTGTTGATCAGGTCTCAACCTGTGCCGATGCGCTGGCTGCGCTGGCTTCATCTACTTTCGACGCGATTGTGCTTGATCTGATGTTACCAGATGGTTCCGGTCTTGATGTTCTCAAAAAAATGCGGACTGACAAAGATTCCACACCCGTTCTTCTCCTGACTGCGCTTGATGAAACCTCCGACCGCATTACCGGTCTCGACAGCGGTGCCGATGATTATATGGGCAAGCCGTTTGATCTCGATGAACTGGCTGCAAGGGTCAGGGCTATTGCACGGCGTGGTACGGGACGTGCGCGCGCCATTATGGTTGCTGGTGATGTCGAACTTGATCCGTCAAGCCTCAGTGCCAAGGTCAAAGGCGAGCGTGTGCCTTTATCGCGCAGGGAATTTGCCGTACTTTCCGCTTTAATGGAGCGGCCGGGTATTATCCGCTCTAAGAGCGATATTGAAGATAGGCTCTATGGCTGGCAGGAAGAGGTCGAGAGCAATACTGTTGAAGTGCATATTCATAATCTGCGCAATAAAGTCGGCCGTGATGCCATTGAGACCGTGCGCGGGCTCGGCTACCGGATGCGGGTAACATAATGACTTCGCTGCATAAAAGACTGTTTATTATTCTGGTCGCCGCCACTGGTATTATCTGGGCAAGCGCTGTTGCCTGGACTTACTTCAACAGCCGCAACCAGCTTGAACATGTGCTGGATACCCGCTTGCAGGAAGCCGCACGCATGGTGCATTCCCTGCTTGGCAATGCTTCCACCGGTATGAATACCACCAAGGCCATCAGCCTGCCCCATGAACACGGTAATTATGAGCGTTATTTATCGTGCCAGATTTGGTCACTGGACGGAGAACTGGTTGGCAGTTCGACCGGTGCGCCTGATATTAAAGTCAGTGGTAATAGTACCGGTTTCTCCGATGAAATCGTCCAGGGCGAATTATGGCGTGTCTATACGATTGTCGATCCCGCCAAAGGTGTGCGGATTCTTGTCGCTGACCGTCTGGCCTTGCGCGATCGTCTTGTCGGCGATCTGGTAAAAGGTCTGGTTGCACCGATTATTCTGATTCTGCCTTTGCTTGGCCTGCTGATCTGGATCAGTCTTGGTCGCGGATTGCGGCCGCTGCATGAGCTGGCCGATAAAGTCCGCCAGAAAGATGCCGATGATATGCGTCCGTTAGAGGCAGAGAATATTCCCTCTGAGGTCAAACCGCTTGCGGATTCTCTGAATGGGTTGTTTATTAAAGTGGAGGCTGCCCGCCGTCATGAGCGCGAGGTGACTGCTTTTGCCGCTCATGAATTGCGCACACCGCTCGCAGGTCTGAAAACACAGGCACAAATTGCGCTGGCCACAACCGATCGAGAGATACAAGAAGGTGCTTTGCAGCAAATTCTGCTTTCCGTTGACCGCACCACACGTCTGGTACGGCAACTACTGGCGCTGGCGAAACTGGATGCCGATGCTTCACCGGTGACACCGGAACAGGTCAATCTCGGCCAGCTGGTCGAGGAAATTATTGCACAGAACACAATCGCCAGTCGCGAAATCAATAATCACATTGATCCGTCTCTGTATGAACACAATTTACAGACCGATCGCCACAGTCTGACCCTGATCCTGCGTAATATCTATGAAAATGCTACGCATTATTCGCCTGCGGAAGAAACTATCCGTTGGGAAAGCCTTAAAAATGGTAGCGGTATTGTGGTGCGCGACTGCGGCAATGGTGTTGCAGAAGAGGAAATTCCGCTTCTGACTACCCGTTTCTATCGTGGCAGCAATAAAAGCCAGACCGGCACCGGTCTTGGCCTGACAATTGTAGAAACAGCGGCCAAAAGGCTGGGCATCAGCTTCGCCTTACGCAACCGCACTGACAGACGAGGCATGGAAGCAGAATTACGCTGGGCTTGAGCGCCGATTAAGGCACAAAGAAAGACTGCTGGCAGTTAAAAACAAAACTTACGACAGATGTTTTTATTGCGCTTAGTCGGTGAACCCTGTTTATTCCATCCGAAGTTTATAAAATTACGATCAAAACCAAACAATTTTGGAGCTGACATTAATGAAATATCACAATATCGCGCTTGCCTGCAGCCTTTCCCTGCTTGCCGCAATGCCCGCCTTGGCGGCCTCAGAGAAATCTCTGTTCAATGCGGATGATGTAAATCGCGATGTTGTACCGGCCGGCACACCGGCCGCATTTGAGGTTGCTTTCCCAAATGCCCAGTTCAGCGAAGCAAAGCGTAAAATCGGCGAAAATACCTTCAGCTTTGTTCCTTTAGCATTCATCCCCCTCTCCGATACGCAGGTTGCGCTGGTCAGCACCGGCGCCAGTGACTGCACCAGTCAGGCATGTTCCGGCACAAACAGTGTTCATTATCTGGAGCATTCCGCCGGGGAACCGCAATATCCGTATACGCTGAAAGGCGAATGGCTCGATGTCGGGATGAGCGGTGTGATGGGCAACCCCGCAAGTCGCTGGGGCTGGAGCAAAGAGATTGCAGACGCGCCAGTTCTCTACACGGAAGCAGGCGGCACATGGCAGGGACGCTCCTGCACATTTGCGATCCTGACAGAACTCACCGCCAAAGAACCTGTCGAAATCGCCCGTATCCCGCTGCATATGTCCGATGCCAGCAGTGAAGACAAAGCCGCCAGTTTTGATGGTGAGATTGTTGCTGCAAACAAAGGTCAGAGCATCACCGTTTCTTACAGTGGCTCAGAGAGCTTTCAAGAGGTTTACAAACGCGGCACAGACGGGCGTTTCCAGCTCGAAGGCAAAAGCCGCGTCCCTGAATGCTAACTTCAGAACTCATTTTCAGTCACAATATTGCTAAAAGGCAAATAAATGTTTGAAAAATCAACGCAAATTCTTCGCTCTGTCATTCTGGCAACGGGCGTCATGGCGGCTGGAGTTGCTGCTGCTGAGGAACCAGCATCACCGGAATGGGCTGTAAAAACAATCAGCGTTTTGTCGGATGCAGACCTTGTGGTTACCTCGGCAGCCGGTAAAGCTTTTCTGGAAAAGCTGAATCCTGAAGGGATCGCAGCCTGCGATGCCCCTATCGAAAATCATCCGGATTTCGACAAGCTATGCTCTTGGGCTTTAAACAATGAAGAATCCGACTTTGATATTCTGCTCGGCATTAAAGACGATAAAATTGTAAGCTTTGTTTCTCCTTTCACGCCGGAGAAAGATGACGTCTGGACCTGTGAAGCTACCAAAAAAGACGTACCGGAAAGTGACCTGCAAACCTGCAATATCCGCTCCGCTGATGAAAAAAGCCGGCAACATTGGTCAGAAAGCTGGGAAAGCTTTCTTAATTCCATTAATTAACTCTGCGGCTATTAAATCCGGCAGGAGGCGATCTTTTACTTCGCTTCCTGCATGAAAGGATTAAGTCTGAAAACAGCGCAAGTGCAATCAGGGCCAAACCCGATTTTCCAATTATGAAATTTTAAAGAATTCTATTTATAATCATAACAAATAACATCTGCTTCAAAAATGAGCTTTAAGTGCATCGCTTAGCACTCTGAAAGGAAAAACAGTGAACCGGACAGGCAGATCCATCCTGTTTATTCTGATTTTCCTGCTGTTTTGGGTCACCGTGACGCCATTCACAGACTTACGTGACCCCTCAGTTCTGCTGGCTGAGGAACAAGGCAATATTCTGCAACAGCTGGTGTCACTATCATTATTTACTGCTTCAGGGCTGTATTTGCTTAAAAATTGGCAGATCGCGCTGAAAATGCTCTCTCCCCTGCTCATCCTGTTGCTCGGCTGGCAGTTCGTTACGGTTTTTACTTCTGATTATTCTGCCATTGCGTTTCGCCGCTATGTTTTCAGCATAACAGCCATTGTTACCGCAATGGCTTGGGTTATTTTGCCTGAAAACACGCAGCATTTTCAGAGAATGATCAAATATCTCAGCCTGTTTATTTTGCTGCTGTCCTATTTCGGCGTAATATTTATGCCGGAAATATCCATTCATAATATGGCGGAAGTACTGGAACTGGTGAATGCGGGCTCCTGGCGCGGGCATTTTGCCCATAAAAACATCGCCGGTCCTGCCATGATTGTGCTGATTATTTATAACCTCTATCTGCTACGCAAAGAGGATTTTCTGATACCCGCGATTAATATCATTCTGGCAACCATCTTTCTGATCTATTCCAATAATAAAACCTCAATCGGGCTGATCTTGATCGCATTGCTGGTGGCACAGCTTATTCGCACTGTCCGTATTTTACCGCTGCAATTATTGGCGTTTTTCATTCCTATCATTCTTATGGCTGCCCTGACGGTCGGAACGGTTCTCAATCTCTCGCTCTATGACCTTGTCAGCAGCGCGATTTCCGACCCGAGTTTTACCGGACGAACGGATATATGGAAGTTTGCGTTTGAGCAGTTGCGTTCACATCCGTGGATTGGTTTCGGATTTGATACCTTCTGGAATATGTCAAATCTGGTGAATGGCGGCTACGATATTGAGACATGGGCAGCCAGAGCCGGCCATGCCCATAACGGCTATATCAATCTGGCGCTCTCATCAGGGGCAATCGGTGTTATTCTGTTTGCAATCTGGATGCTGTTTTCACCATTGCTGGATTATAACCGCTCACAGAAGAACGGCAACGATCCGGCGCTTGCAACGATGTATCTGCGCATCTGGGTGTTCATGATGCTCTATGCCAATCTGGAATCACCATTCTTTGCTCCCCGTGGTCAGGTCTGGTTCTCGTTGCTTGCAGCCGTTCTGGCATTGCGCCTGCATGCCCGTGTCAAAATCCGATAATCAGAACGAAACACTAGTAAACCGGCTGTTCTGTACCGGCTTTTGCTGCGTATGATGCTCTGACAGCACAATGTGATCAGTATTCATCACAAATCATTCTGCTGCTTGTTGACTAAGCTCAATTTTCAAACTGTATTTCTGTGATCTTATATCCGTTGGGAGACGGGTTAGGACAGCAGTTAGCTGCAAATAAGGTGATCCGGGAGGGGCCGGGGCGACATCTGTGCGGTTACAGTCACTGCAGGCAAACATTATTGAGGAAATGTCGGCTATGAAACATAAAAACAATCACCGGACGGGCGGAGAGATCCTGATTGATGCTTTGCGCATCAATGGCGTGGAAAGAGCGTTCTGTGTGCCAGGTGAAAGCTATTTGGCAGCTCTCGATGCATTGCATGATGCACAAGAAGATATTGAGCTGATTGTCTGCCGTCAGGAGGGCGGCGCAACTTATATGGCTGAGGCCTATGCCAAACTGACCGGCAAGCCAGGGATCGCCTTTGTAACCCGTGGCCCGGGTGCCACCAATGCCTCTGTCGGCATACATACTGCATTTCAGGATTCCACACCGATGATCCTGTTCATCGGACAGGTCGCCAGCGATCAGGTTGAGCGTGAAGCTTTTCAGGAAGTCGATTACCGCCGGATGTTTGGCCAGATGGCCAAATGGGTTGTACAAATTGATGATGTTGCCCGTATTCCGGAGCTGGTTTCACAGGCATTCCACCGTGCAGTAAATGGCCGTCCGGGTCCAGTTGTTGTCGCTTTACCGGAAGATATGCTGACAGATCATGCCAGTATCTCTAATGTACCGGCGCATAAAAAGATCGAAATTTCTGCCGGTGCAGAACAATTACAGGAACTGACTGAGCTGGTAAAACAGGCAGAACGCCCTGTTGTTATGCTCGGTGGCAGTGGCTGGGATAAACAGGCAGTTGCCGATATGGAGGCCTTCTGTACAGCCAATAATCTGCCTGTCACCACTTCTTTCCGCTGTCAGGACCTCTTTAACAACGCCTTGAGCAATTATGCCGGTGAATTGGGGACTTCGGCTAATCCGAAACTCATCCAGAGTATTAAAGACAGTGATCTGTTGCTGGTGATCGGTGCACGCATTGGTGAAATGACCAGCGCCGGTTATACAATGGTCAATATTCCTGTACCTGATCAGAAACTGATCCACGTCCATAGCGGCGCTGAAGAGCTTGGCCGCGTTTATTATCCGACGCTGCCAATCAATGCGACAATGGCAGCTTTTGCCAAACAGTTACGGGTACTTGGCAAAGTCGGCTCTGATAAATGGGCTTCATGGACGGCAGAGCTGAATAAGAATTACAACGATAATCTGCAACATGCACCAATTCCGGGCAATGTGCAGATGGGGGAAATCATGCAGTGGATGCGGGCAAATCTGCCTGAGGACACAATCATGACCACCGGTGCAGGTAATTACACTGCATGGCCGCATCGTTTCTATCAGTATAAAACATTCCGCACGCAGCTCGGCGCCACCAACGGCTCTATGGGCTATGGTGTACCGGCAGCCATTGCAGCCAAACTGACTGATCGTGACCGCACTGTCATTGCCTTTGCGGGTGACGGTTGCTTCATGATGAATGGTCAGGAACTGGCGACTGCCATGCAGTATGATGCCCGTGTGGTCTTCATCGTCGTGAATAACGGCATGTATGGCACCATTCGTATGCATCAGGAACGCACTTATCCGGGTCGTGTTTCCGGTACTGCGCTTGCCAATCCTGATTTTGCAGCTTTGGCAAAAGCCTATGGGCTTCATGGTGAAGTCGTTGAAAATACAGATGAATTTTCTTCCGCTTTCGAACGCTCTGTTGCGTCCGGCAAACCGGCGCTGATTGAAATCCGTATTGATCAGGAAGCGATTACGCCGAAAATGAGCCTCAGTGCGATGCGCGAGCAGGCTTTGGCTGCACAAAAGAGCTAGTCACTTAACTTACAGCGGTTCCAATTAAGACTGAATCGTTGGAACCGCTGTAACTGTTTGTTTTTACGCATTATCCAACGCAAAACCGGTTCCCACTTTTGCTGGAAATGCTATCCCTCCTGCCCTCCTCTGAGAAGGGCAGGGGGCTTTTTTATATCAAAGATCCTTTACAAGCCGCAAAGCATCATAAATCGCAGCATGGGTATTGCGTGCCGCAACGGCATCACCAATACGAAAGAGCTGATACTTCCCCTGCCCGTTGGTATTGACCTGCTGTGCACGTCCGGCAATCAGATCATCATAATCCACCGCGCCAAGATTTTTCGACTGTGGCTTCAACTCAAAATAGAGATCATCCAGTGGCCTTGTGCCGTGATTGACCACAATCTGATCGTGATCCTGCTGCTTATCCACACCGCCATAATCACTGCCGATATGCGCTGTAAGGCGATTGCCATTACGCGTAACCTTATCCAGACGATAAGTCACCGTAAAAGTAACCCCGTCTTTTTGTAACGAACGCATATAGGGTACAAGGTTCATTGCCATGATTTCCGGCGAGAAACTGCGATCCGGCGTCATAATTTCGACCTTGGCACCGGCTTTGACCAGCATTTCCGCCGCCTGCAAGGCTGAATGATCGCCTGCATCATCATAAATCAGCACATTTTGCCCTGCTTTGGCATCTCCCGACAGAATATCCCAAGCAGAAACAACCAGATCATTACCTTCATTTAAAATTTCCGTATGCGGAAATCCGCCGGTGGCGATAATCACCACATCCGGATTTTCTGCGTCAATATCGGCCTGCTCTGCCCATGTATTGAAACGGAATTCAACACCCAGCCTCTCACATTGCGCCATACGCCAGTCAATAATGCTGATCATTTCACGCCGGCGCGGTGATTGCGCAGTCAGACGAATTTGCCCGCCTGCACTATCCGCTGCTTCAAAAACCACAACCTGATGGCCACGTTCTCCGGCAACGCGTGCTGCTTCCATCCCCGCAGGCCCTGCGCCGACAATAACAATCTTCTTCTTATTCTGCGTTTTACTAATCATATGCGGCATTGTCAGTTCACGGCCGGTCGCCGGATTATGAATACAATAGGCCGCACCGCCCTGATAAATCCGGTCGAGACAATAGTTTGCGCCAACGCACGGGCGGATATCATCTTCCCTGCCCTCGATGATTTTACGCACAATATGCGGATCCGTCATATGGGCGCGGGTCATCCCCACCATGTCCAGCTTGCCGGAAGCAATTGCATGACGTGCCGTTGCCACATCCGGAATTTTGGCGGCATGGAATGTCGGGAAATTCGTTGCGGCGCGGATTTCTCCGGCAAAATCCAGATGCGGCGACCCTGCCATGCCCTGAATTGGAATAAGGTCGGTCATCGCCGGATCAGTATCAATATGACCGCGCACCACATTGAGAAAATCAATCATACCGCAATCTTTAAGACGGCGGGAAATTTCAATCCCCTCTTCCACGCCGTGGCCGTCTTCCATCATTTCATCACCGGTATAACGTATGCCGACAATAAATTCCTGTCCGACGCGTTTGCGGATTTCACTGAGGACATCAAAGGTAAAGCGCAACCGGTTATCCAGAGAACCACCATAGGCATTGGTCAGATCATTGGTCGACGGTGACCAGAATTGCTGTAACAAATGTCCATAAGCCTGCAACTCAATACCATCAAGACCAGCGGCCTGCATCCGCTCAGCCGCATCACCGAAGTCTTTGATAATCCGCTCAATGTCCCAGTCTTCAAGCCGTTTCGGGAATGCGCGATGGGCTCTTTCCCGCTCATGTGACGAGGTGACAGCTGTCAACCAGTCACCTTTATCCCAGCGCGTACGGCGCCCGAGATGGGTCAACTGGATCATCACAGCTGCGCCATGTTCATGACATTCGTCAGCTAAGGCCTTCATCCACGGCACAACTTCGTCTTTATAAGCGAGCACATTATTAAACACCGGCGGGCTGTCACGAGACACAGTTGCCGAGCCTGCTGTCATTGTCAGTGCCACGCCGGCTTTGGCACGTTCGACATGATAAGCCCGATACGCATCTTTCGGCATGCCGTCTTCCGGATAGGCAGGCTCATGTGATGTCGTGATAATCCGGTTACGCAAGGTGAGATGTTTCAGCTGGTAAGGCTGCAAAAGCGGGTCATTCTGCATAGTCGTTCCCCTTGTTTTTGAGAAAGCCTATGCAAAATGTACAGCACTGTCAATTTTATATACAGCAGTGTACATTTTATCGCAGGTACGATATTCTTACTGTGCCGATAGATTACAAGCTATTGATTAATAATACTATATTTGAAAGATTGGTGCATGATTGCAGTGACCGGAGAACAGGAAAGTGGTTGGCGCGGCTCAAAAGAGCTCTGGCTTGAAGCTGCTTATCAATTGCTTGTAGAAGGCGGAATCGACAATGTCCGTATTCTTTCTCTGGCCAAAATGCTGAAACTTTCCCGCACCAGCTTCTATTGGTTCTTTAAAGATCGCGAAGCTTTACTCGATGCGCTCCTTCTGTTGTGGCAGGAGAAAAACACCAGCTCTCTGCTTCGTCAGGCTCAGGCACCCGCTGCCAGTCTTGCAGATGCAACGCTCAATCTTTTTGACTGCTGGCTTGATAATAAACTCTTCGACAGCATACTCGAACACGCTATTCGCAGTTGGGGTGTACAATCTCCCGCTGTTGCTCAAGCTCTCAAAGAAGCCGACACACTCCGTATGGAAGCGATCAAACTGATGTTTATCCGCCACGGCAGTGAACCACTGGTCGCCGATGTTCGCTCCCGTGCACTCTATCTGACCCAGATCGGTTACATCAGCATGAATACACAGGAAGATACAGCAACGCGATTGCTTCGCGTTCCTTCCTATGTGGCAATCTTTTCCGGTGCCCTGCCCTCTCAACAAGAACTTGAAAATTTTCAGCAACGCCATCCCGCCAGTCAGCAATAAAATCAACCGCGTCAAAGCCCTGCAAATTTGCGATGAGAAACCTTTGGCAGAGACATAACTGTGGCACATTTTGCTCTGCCTGCTTTATCTGCTATCAGAATGAACATAACCTCAGGCAGTTATAAAACGCTGTCGTACCCTATTCGCAGTCATCCGCAGAAATTGAGACGCCATGTTTACCCTAAGCCAGCGAGAGGAATTTGAGCAGGAAATTAAAAGGAGCCGCTTTCTGGCCATTGCCCTTCCTGTTGCGGATGAAGATGCTGCTAAAGAATTTATCTCCCGTGAATCCTACAGTGATGCCAATCACAATTGCTGGGCGTGGCGCATCGGACAGAACTACCGTTTCAATGATGACGGTGAACCAAGCGGCACTGCCGGCAAACCAATCCTGCAAGCGATCGACGGTCTGGAACTCGACAATGTCGTAGTGCTCGTCACGCGCTGGTTCGGTGGTACATTGCTTGGGAGCGGCGGACTGATCCGCGCCTATGGCGGAACTGCTGCTCTCTGCTTACGCGCAGCGGAACTGATTGAACTTATCCCGACAGAAACAATTTATATCCGTACACATTTCTCTGAACTGGCTTTAATCAAAGCCCGACTTGCAGCAACTGAACATCTCACCATCAGCTCTGAGGCATTTCACAATACCGGTGCAGATCTTCGTCTCGAAATCCCGGTTGCACACAAAGAGAATGTATTACGCATGCTCACGGACGTCACTGCCGGACGCGTGCAGATTGCGGACAAAGCCGAAGATTTAAGTTTCTGAAATTTTCTATCGTTGACAGCTGTCAACCTGAGTGCGCCTGCCTTCACCCTCCCTTGATTTTACCCTAACCAAGCTCTTTCATCTTAAGCAAAAGCAACGGCCACAGAATATTAAATAAGCGGCAACGGCAGGCTCTGACGAAACCCTCTGCTTGATGTCAGCACTCATACAAACAAGAGAGCGATTCATTACCCTGTCGCAACTTTATAATACCGTTATAATCTGCACATTGTTTCGAACCAGAAACAGCTGTGAAACTTGACAGCCAAAGACGATCGAGCATTCCGCAAAGCTTATTTCGGCAATAACAAAACCGGTTGCATAAAGGTTAAGCCTTATTAACCATAAATCGTTTGACTTTCAGCACAAGAATCCTGATCCTGTAACGACAATTTACGCATAATCTTCGCATTTCCGTTACTCGGCCTTACTGCTGTTATTTGCGTTTTCCAGTGTTGATTTAAACACTTGCGTTAACAGATTAGTAATTTTCTCCGAATCGTAGCATGTTAGGCGCAGAATAAGCGACGGAATGCGTAAGACCGTAACCGCTGCATATAAGGGCTAGAGAAATTGACGACAAATTGGGCAGATATCGTTGCTGATGCTCAGCAGCATATGGCAGTGACAAATACAGTGAATGAAGCACCATTAGCAGCCGATCGGGCGATCGCTGCTGATGCCGAGCTTTTGTCTGCCCAGTTGCAGGCAATGCGCGAACGTTTGTTTGCGCCCGCCTCCAACAAGGTTCTTCGTAAATTCAGCAGCAGTGAAGCTGCAAAACTGATCGGCGTATCTGACAGCTACCTTCGCCAGCTCTCTATTGCCGGCGAAGGCCCGCAGCCCGAAACCGGCACTGCCGGTCGTCGCCTCTATACACTTGAAGACATCAATGCTCTGCGTCATTTACTGACTGAGCAAAATGCTAAGAATCGCAATTACCTGCCTTGGCGCGATGCGGAACGCGGTGAGCATTTGCAAATCCTTGCCGTAACAAATTTCAAAGGCGGCTCAGGCAAGACAACAACAACAACCCACCTGGCACAGCATCTCGCTTTGTCAGGTCTGCGCGTTCTTGCAGTTGATCTCGATCCGCAGGCATCAATGTCTGCCTTGTTCGGCTATCAGCCGGAACTCGACCTCACCGGCAATGACACGCTTTACG
The DNA here is from genome assembly GCA_021733665.1 of Bacillus subtilis. Lineage (GTDB taxonomy): Bacteria > Pseudomonadota > Alphaproteobacteria > Rhizobiales > Rhizobiaceae > Pseudochrobactrum. The sequence continues at coordinate 51,815 of JAHREI010000005.1, read as the reverse complement.
GTGCGATCCGTTATGATGAAGCGCAGCGCCCGTTGCGTGACATTATCCGCAAAACATATTTTGATGGTCTGGATCTCGTGCCAGGCAATTTGGAATTACAGGAATTCGAGCATACCACACCGCGTGTTCTTGCCGAGCGTCGCGGCCCTGCAACAGACATGTTCTTCACCCGTGTACAGGCAGCTCTGCAATCTGTCGCAGATGATTATGATGTGGTGGTTATCGATTGCCCGCCACAACTCGGCTTTTTGACCCTGTCTGCACTTTGCGCGGCAACATCGGTGATCGTTACCGTACATCCGCAGATGCTCGACGTTGCCTCGATGAGCCAGTTTCTTTTCATGACATCGGATTTACTTTCGGTTGTACGTGAAGCCGGCGGCACACTCAATTTCGACTTTCTGCGCTATCTCATTACCCGTTACGAACCAAATGACGGACCTCAGGCACAGATTGCAGGCTTCCTGCGTGCCCAGTTCGGCGATCGCGTCCTTACAGCGCCTATGGTGAAATCCACCGCTGTTTCTGATGCGGGTTTGACCAAACAAACACTTTATGAAGTCGGGCGGGAAAACTTCAGCCGTGTCACCTATGACCGGGCAATGGAATCGTTGACAGCTGTCAACGGTGAAATTGAAGCTTTGATCCACTCCGCATGGAACCGTACGGGGAAGGGAGCTAAGGTATGAACAGCTCAAGCCGTAAAAATCAGCTGAAAGCACTATTCGGCGCACCTTTGCCGGTTGCGCCGGAAGTCACAAGCAATGAGACACCAGCGCCCGTACAATCAACCGAAACAGTAACGCCGGCAGTTGAAAGACCTGCTGATAATCCGATACGCACAGCGGTAAGCCGCTCCGGTGCCGTAAAAGCTATGGGACTGTCGCTTGCCGATATGTCCCGTGAGCTGGAATCTGCAAAACAGCTGTCTGATAGTCTTGCAAAGGGTGATCAGGTTGTTGAACTTAACGCCTCACTGATTGACGGGTCTTTTGTCGAAGATCGACTGACCCGTCAGGAAACAGATGATCCTGAATTTTTGGCGCTCATCCAGAGCCTACATCAGCATGGTCAGCAAGTCCCTATTCTGGTGCGTCCGCATCCTGATAAAGCTGGGCGGTTTCAGGCAGCCTATGGCCACCGCCGTATGCGTGCAGCAGCACGCCTTGGTATGCCCGTCAAAGCGCTTATCAAGCCGTTAAGCGATGCAGAACTCGTTCTTGCGCAAGGTAAAGAAAACAGCGAGCGCCGTGATCTTTCTTTCATTGAACGTGCATTATTTGCGCAAGCTTTGATTGAGCGCGGCTTTGAACGCTCTGTGGTACAGGATGCGCTGTCTTTACATAAAGCTGAAATGACACGGTTCCTCCAAGTCGCAGCAGCCATTCCGGAGCAGATTATCCGAGCCATTGGTCCTGCGCCTAAAGTCGGCCGTCCTCGCTGGATGCAACTGGCAGAGACACTTCGCGATAAGGTGCTGTTGAAGCAAGCGCAACGGATTATCACCGAGCATGAGTTTACTGATGCGGAAACTGATTTACGTTTTCAGCATTTGTTGCAAAAATTGACCCATGTCGAAAAAGCAGAAGCATCAAAGCCTGCGGAGCACAAGTTACAAACTGCAAATGGTGAAAGTCTCGGGCTCTTACGTCTGCAGCAGGGCAGGGCGCAATTTGATTTGCAGCGCCATGATGCAGAAGATTTCGCTGAATATCTCGCTCGTGAGATGACAGAGCTTTATGAAAAATACCGGCAAGAGAAAAACGGATAAATCTATCCCCGTCTTTTGCTCCACGTTTAGTATGCGTATCGAAGAGTATTAAGGTGTTTCAACCGAAACGCTTTGAACCATGATTAGAGAATTAAGGGAAGAACCAAAGATACAGGGCATTTTAATGATTGAGAGCCCAACACAACAGAACCAGTTTTAACAAATAGGAAAAAACGGCAAGAAAAAAGGCCCCCTGAACGTTACCGAACCGGAAGCCCTCTTTCGATGTAGCAATTAGAGAGAATCACTTTCGAGACCAAAAGTCAAGAGTCGGCATAGTTCCGGCAGTGTTTTTGCTTGCCTCTATGAGGTAACAAATGACTGAGCATTTTGCGACGTCCCCATTTGGCGGGCGAATGATAAATGCTGCGCATTTTTTGAGTTACGAAAAACTTCGTCAACAAAAACAAAATTTGCGGCAGAACTCGATACAAACTGAAAATACTTCAGAACGAACAGCTGTATGCGTCGATCGCTGGAAACTCTTGCGTGCTTTAACAGAAGCCCGTGAAGCCTATCAGCTATCATCGCGTAGCATTGCGGTGCTTGAAGCCTTGTTGAGCTTTTATCCAGATAAGATACTCGACGGCAGTGTTCCGCTGATTGTGTTTCCATCAAATCATGAATTATCAATGCGCTTGCGTGGTATGTCTGCGCCAACTATTCGCCGTCACATTGCCACGCTGGTCGAGATCGGATTCATTCTCCGTCGTGATAGCCCGAATGGAAAACGTTTCGTTCGCCGTGATAGCAATGGGGAAATCGCAATGGCCTTTGGCTTTGATCTTGCTCCGCTGACATTCAGAGCAGCAGAGATTGAAACGCAGGCTGAAAAAATTCGCGAAGAGAACCGCATCCGGCAACAATTGCGCTTCAGCATTACCATTCATTTACGTGATATTTCCAAAACCATTCTCTCTGCACTCAATGAGAACAGGGAAGGGGACTGGGAAGCGCTTTATGACCAGTTACAAGCACTCTCCGGCCGCGTGGAGCGCAACGGAACACTGTCAAGTCTGACGATCCGTGAACAAGCACTGAGCAATTTACGCCGTCAGGTGGAAAATCTTTATCTTTCAAATGTTTCAGAGCCACAAATGAGCGGCAATGAGCGTGAAAATGAGCACCACATTCAGAATTCAAGCATAGAATCTTTTGATAAAACAAAACCCATAAAAACGGAAAAATCAGAAATTCAAATTGCAGACAAACCAACAACAGCCAGAGCTCAAATCAAAACCCCTCATCTCAATGAAATTTTGAACCGTTGTCCGCAAATTAAAAATTATGCGGTTCATGGTATTCAAAACTGGAAAGATTTAGTGACTACAGCAGGGCATATACGCTCGATGCTTGGAATAACTCTGTCTGCCTGGCAGCAAGCATGTGAAAGCATGGGAGAAATCAATGCTGCAGTGACTGTAGCGGCACTGCTTGAGCGATCCGATACAATTCACTCTGCTGGCGGATATTTGCGAAAACTCAGTCAAAAAGCAGAAATTGGCCAATATTCTGTGCAACCCGTTCTAAGAGCGCTCTCACAGACAAAGCATTGAAATATACTGATGATCAGCACCTATTCAAATGGCTATGTGCTAGACAGATAATTGTTGGATAAAAGAAGTTTGAAGGCTAAAGACACGCTTTCAATTCAATGGAGATAGGCATAATTATGACTGATAATCAGGCACCATCTGTGAAAACAAGACGCGGCAGAATTGTGCTGGTCGCTGTGATCGCCGGCCTGCTCATCAGTGGATTAACCGCTCTCGGCAGCTGGCAGGTACAGCGTCTTGGCTGGAAACATGATCTGATTGCACGGGTAGAGCAAAACATTCATGCTGCTCCCATTGCAGCACCGGATCTGAACAGCTGGCAACAGGCTGATAAGAAAGCATTAGAATATCACGCTGTCAGCGTTACCGGTCATTATCTCAATGATAAAGAAGTAGCCGTTGCCGCTTTGACAGAAAGAGGCTCCGGCTACTGGATTGTAACGCCATTTCAGCGTGACAGCGGAGAGACAATTTACATCAACCGCGGCTATGTCACTTCGGCAAAACGTACGCCGGAAAGCCGTGCCGGCGGGCAAATTGAAGGTGAAACATCGGTTACCGGCCTTTTGAGACTAACAGAGCCTAAAGGCTTCTTCTTGCGCCAGAATAATCCGGAAAAGAATATCTGGCATGCCCGCGATATTGAGGTTTTTGCCACGCGCGCTGATCTCGTCAATGTACCGGACTATTTTATTGATGCGAATACCGATCAAAACCGTGCAGATCGTCCGGAAGGCGGACTGACTGTAATCAAATTTCCGGATAATCATTTAGCTTATGCGCTGACCTGGTTCACTCTGGCTCTGATGGTTCTTGGCGCAGCCATATTTCTGATCCGCTATGAACTCACACGAAAAAATAAAATTACTGAATAAAATCAATAAATTAAGCGCTATATTTTGTTCATAAAGCAATAATGTTGTTCTGCATTAAAAGATTAAAACTACAGATTTTTTGCGCGATCTGTACGTATTCTCTCAGCTGATCCTTAACAATCATATTGTTTGTGTTGTGCTCCGGAACGCTTTTTGTCCGGTGTCCAGCACAAAGGATATCGATGAATGAGGTTTCTTCCTCACCTCGCAATTGCCGCACCAATCTTACTATTACCTGCGGGAGCCTGTGCTGAAGCACTCGCGCCGGTGCGTACTGTTTCAACCATCATCGCGCAACAAAAAGCAGTTGAGTGGAAACTGACTTTTAACGGGCTGTTTGTACCGCGCGAGGAAGTTGCAATTGGTACAACCTTGCAGGATCAGCGGATTGCGACTGTAGAGGTTGAGGTCGGTGATTATGTCCGTGCAGGGCAGGGGCTGGTGCGGCTTGATACGCTGAAACTGGATATTCAGTTGCGTGAGAATGAGGGGCGGGTCGCCCGTGCCCGCGCTGCCCTTGTGCAACAGGAAGTAAGCCACGAACAGGCACAATCCAATCTGAACCGCACGAAGCGCTTGCGCGGCAATGGTGCGATCAGCGAGCAATCTTATGATGATAAATTAGCAGCATTACATCTTGCTGAACAAAGTATTGATGTGGCTAAGGCTGAGCTGGCACAGGCTGAAGCGCAACTGGCTGATGCCAAAAGCGAACGAGAACGGGCAATAGTCACTGCGCCGGTCAGTGGGATTGTTTCAGAACGTCATGCCCGTGCCGGTGCTCTGGCCGGTAACACACCGCTTGTGAACCTGATCCGTGACGGCGAGATTGAATTTGCAGCAGAAGTACCGGAAAGCGAATTGCGGCTTTTGAAGGCCGGACAAATGGTACAGCTAGATTTGCCGGATGGTAAGGATGCCGGAGGATATGTCCGGCTGGTTTCTCCGAAAATTGATCGTCAGACCCGTTTAGGTACGGTTTTTATCACGCTGACTGACAATCATCCGGCGCTGTCCTCCGGTGCATTTGGCAAAGCGGAAGTGGTGTTTGCGCAAAATCAGGCCATTCTGGTCAGGGATTCTGCCGTTTTACGTGACACAAACCGCGCCGGAGAGACGGCTGTTTTCATTATCAGCAATGGTAAGGCAGTAAAACGCAAAGTCGAACTGGGGCGGCATAAGAACGGGGAGGTTGAAATCCGCTCCGGTTTGCAGGCGGGAGACCAGATTATTGAAAGAGCAGGGCCGCTGCTGCGCGATGGCGAAGCCGTCAGCGCTGCACCCGACCTGCCCCTGTGAAAGATATCCGATGACCAGTAATATTTCTGCCTGGGCAATCCGCAAGCCGGTGCCGGTTCTGGTGTTATTTATCGTTATGACCCTGACCGGCTGGATGGCTTTCAGTAAATTACCGATCAATGCCAATCCGAATGTGTCTTTTCCGGTGGTCAATGTCACGGTCACGCAGGCCAGCGCCGCGCCTTCCGAGATGGAAACGCAGATTACCCGTCGTATTGAGGGGGCTGTGTCCGGTATTGCCGGCGTCAAGCATATCCGCTCAACGATTGCTGACGGTACATCAAATACGGTAATTGAGTTCCGGATCGGTATTGATCCGGATCGCGCAACCAATGATGTGCGTGAAGCGGTAGCACAAATCCGCTTAGACTTGCCGCAAACGATACAGGAGCCCTTGGTCACCCGTATTGATGTCGAGGGCGGCGCAATCCTGTATTATATGATCTCTGCGCCGCAAAAATCCGATATGGATATGTCGTGGTTTGTGGATGATACGATCAGCCGTGAATTGCTGACTGTAACCGGCGTGCAGAAAGTGCAAAGGCTGGGCGGTGTGAACCGCGAGATCCGCATTGCACTGAAACCGCAGCGGTTATTGGCGCTGGGTGTTTCTGCCGATCAGGTAAACAGCGCTTTACGCGAGCTTAATGTCAATGTTCCGAGCGGGCGCGGCAATATCGGTGACAGAGAACAATCTTTGCGCACCCTTGCGAGCGCTAATACAGTTGAGGAATTGTCACGCCTGACAATTGCTTTGCCGGGCAATCGCTGGATACCGCTGCGTGAGATTGCGGAACTGAAAGATACGGCCTCGGAAGCGCGCAGCTTTTCGCGTCTGGATGGTAAACCCGTGGTTGGTTTCTCCGTATCGCGTGCCAAGGGGCACAGCGATACTGTTGTTGCAGAACGGGTTAAGGCGCATCTGGAAGTGCTGCGGCAGCAATATCCGGGCACAGAGATCAAAGAGATCAGTTCAACCGTCGGCTATACATTGCAGAGTTATAATAATGCAATTTCGGCTCTGGTCGAAGGCGCCTTGCTGACCATTGTTGTGGTGTTCCTATTCTTGCGGAACTGGCGGGCAACATTGATTGCGGCTGTGGCCATGCCACTGTCCATTCTGCCGACCTTTGCTGCAATGTACTGGCTCGATTTCACGCTCAACAGTATCAGCTTGCTGGCGCTGACACTGGTCATCGGTATTCTCGTCGATGATGCGATTGTTGAGATCGAGAATATCGAACGGCATGTGCAAATGGGGCGGCGGCCCTATATTGCGGCTCTTGAGGCATCCGATGCTATCGGGTTGGCCGTTGTAGCCACCACGCTGACTATTGTCGCTATTTTTGCGCCGGTCAGCTTTATCGGTGGCGCAATCGGTCAATATTTCCGCCAGTTCGGATTGACTGTGGCGATTGCCGTGCTGATTTCGCTGGCAGTTGCCCGTTTACTGACACCGCTTATGGCAGCCTATCTGCTGCAACCGCATAAAACTGTCCATAAAGAGACAGAACCTGCAGGTTTGAGCCTGTTTTATCTGAATCTGCTGAATTGGACACTGCATCATCGCAAAATAACTTTTGCATTTGTGGCCATGATTTTTGCCGGTTCGGTTTATCTGCTGTCCTTGCTGCCCTCCGGTTACATGCCGCAGAGTGATACGGATGTCTCGCAGGTTAAAGTCACGCTGACACCGGGCACCAGACTGGAAGAAACAGCCCGTATTGCCGATATGATCACCGCTCAACTGCTGAAACGGCCTGAGGTCAAGGATGTGCTGGCCACAGCTTCGGATAGTGTCAGTGATTTTTCTTTGCTGATTAATTTGAAACCGCGAGATGAGCGGGGCATAAGTCAGAAGGAATTTGAGGCATCAATACGTCCGGTTATCGCAGCTATACCGGATATTCAGTTCACTTTTACCAATGATAGCGGCAAGGAAGTGTCAGTTGCGCTGGTCGGCAATGACGGAGAGGCTCTTATTCGTGCCGCTCGGGCTCTGGAGGCGCAAATGCGGACATTGCCGGAACTGGCCAGTGTTGTCTCCTCCGAACCGCTGCCTGCGCCGGAACTGCATGTCAAGCCGCGTTTTGATGAAGCGGCACGTCTTGGCGTGTCTCCGGCATCCATTGGTCTGGTCGTGCGTATTGCAACGCTGGGAGAAACGGATTCCAATTCAGCGCAATTCAATCTTGGTGACCGGCAAATCCCGATCCGTGTCTTGCTGGAAGGCTCTGCCCGTGGCGATCTGGATCTGCTGCGTCAACTCAAGGTGAGTAACGCTGCAGGTGTTCCGGTGCCATTGTCAGCAGTGGCGGATATTATTTTCGGAGCAGCGGAAAGCCGTGTGGAACGTCTTGATCGTAAAAGACTGATCGAAGTGGAGGCCAATCTCAATAACGGCGCGACATTGGGCACGGCTTTGGAAGCAATTGCCCGACTTGATGCTTATAAAACCCTGCCGGACGGTGTGAGCCAGATTGAATATGGTGATGCCGAATATATGGAAGAAATGTTCAATAATTTCGGTGTGGCGCTGCTGACCGGTATTTTGATGGTGGCAGCCGTGCTGGTCTTGTTGTTTAAGGACTTTTTGCAACCTTTGACAATCCTGATTGCCTTACCGCTGTCCATTGGCGGGGCAGCGCTCGGCTTGCTGCTCTATGGCGCATCACTGGATTTACCCTCGGTTATCGGCATTCTGATGCTGATGGGTATTGTTTGTAAAAACTCTATTCTGCTGGTGGATTATGCGATTGAATGCCGGCATCAGGGGCTGAACCGCCATGATGCACTGGTCAAAGCCGGTATGACGCGTGCGCGCCCGATTATCATGACGACGATTGCTATGGTGGCAGGGATGGTTCCGGCTGCAATCGGAATTGGCGGGGATGCGGGCTTCCGTGCGCCAATGGCAATTGCGGTGATCGGCGGACTGATGACCTCTACAGTCCTCAGTCTGGTTTTTGTGCCGGTTATGTTTACCGCTATGGATGATCTGAAGCTCTGGCTGGGGAAAAAACTGGGCAGGTTGACCTCTGTGACGGATGAAGATCGCAGGCAGGGGGAAAAGCTGCTGAATGAGAAAATCTGATGGGGAGGTCAAAAAGTTGGGATTGACCATCCCTCTGTTTGTCAACGAGATGTTCGTGTGCCTTTAGCCGAAATATTGCATTTGAAAGAAGTGATACTGAATCAAATGGCTGCCAATATTGAATTTCGCTGGTGTTGTGATGATGCGGAAGCTGAACAAACGGCTCAGTTTTTTGTTGCGAATGTGAGTACAGACTATATTTCTCATACTGATATCCAGTGGGGCAGGGCGATTGCACCGGATTGCTGGAGCACATTATTACATGAGAAAATAGCCGGTCTTGTAAAAGAGGCCGCTGATCACAGACGAGCGGTACATACGGTTTCAGGCATATGGCTGGCAACGGCCATACAGAGCTCTGTTCTGCTCGGAATGGCTTTTGTTTCGTTCAGACAGGGGGAAGCTTCAAAATTTGTGATCCTCGAAGATCTAATCATCAAAAGTAATATGCGTCATCAAGGTCTGGGCTCTTCGCTGCTGAATTGGATTAGTGAGGAATGCCGGGCTCTTGGTTTTGATAAAGTGTTTTTGGAAAGCAATATCCACAACACACGGGCTCATGAATTATTCCATCGGGAAGGCTTTAAAACGCTTTCTGTTGTTATGTGCCGCAGCCTTTAAATTTTCCGGCTCACCGTCTGGGCATTCAATTCTATTTTAGTTGAGAGTTATATGATTATTTCTAGACATATTATAAGCTTAATTATTGGTGTTACATTCGCTTATCCTGCTGTCTCAGCACAAAAATTTAATAGCGAAGACGCGGTTCTAAGTCATGGTGTTCAGACTTTAAATGCGTGGGTTGAGATCAATACCGGCATTTTTGAAAGTAATATTGCCAATCTCAATAAAATAATCTCTGAAAAATCGAAATTATGTGCGGTTTTAAAGGCTGATGCTTACGGCCACGGCATTAAACTTGTCATGCCCTCAATTCTGAAAATGGGCGTGGAATGTGTTGCTGTCGCCAGCAATGATGAGGCGCGGTTAGTGCGGCAAAGCGGTTTTGATAAACGCCTGATGCGTGTACGCACGGCCAGCAGCGGTGAAATTGAAGATGCTCTGAAATATAATATGGAGGAGCTAATAGGAAATATCGATCAGGCCAAAGAAGTTTCGGTTTTGGCACAACAAACTCATAAGATAATTAATATTCATTTGGCTTTGAATACTGGCAATATGAGCCGTAACGGGCTTGAACTCTCTGCCGAACACGGAAAAACTGAGGCCTTAAATATTGTAAAGATGCCAGGTCTCAATGTTGTTGGGATAATGACGCATTTTAATTTAACCAACAAAGATGCAGTCAGGGCGGAACTCAGCAATTTTAAAGAACAAGCAAAATGGCTGATGAATGCGGCTGGTCTCGACCGAAATAATATATTGTTCCACGCAGCAAATACCTTTGCTACGCTTGAAGTTCCGGAAAGCCATTTGGATATGGTGCGTGTGGGTAATTTGCTTTTTGGCAATGGCGCATCGGGCAGAACAGACTATCGCCCTGTCATGCAATTTAAGTCACGTGTTGCCGTTGTGAATGACTATCCGGCCGGCAATGTCGTCGGTTATGAGGCAACCTATAAGCTGAAACGGGCTTCAAAGCTTGCCAATATTCCCGTCGGATTTTCGGACGGTCTTTTCAGAACCAATTCGAATAAAGGTTTTGTTCTTATTCAGGGACATAAAGTGCCGATTGTTGGTAGTGTAACTATGAACACGATTATGGTTGATGTTACTGATTTCCCTGACATTCGTGCAAATGATGCTGTTGTTTTATATGGTGCACAACACCATAACTGCATCAGCGAACAAGAAGCTGAGGCGAGTAATAATACCGATATTACTGAGCTGAATACGATATGGGGTAATTCCAACCATAAAGTCATTGTTCAATAATTATGAGATAATAGGAAAAGAAGCAAAACGCATGAAGACGGACAAGCTGTATAATGATCCGGAACTGGCGCAGTTTTATGATCTTGAAAATGAGTGGAGTCCGGCTTGTGCGTTTTTGCTGAAGCTTGCTGATAATGCCCGTTCGGTGCTGGATATAGGTTGCGGCACCGGATTGCTGGCGGCACGCATTGCTATAGACGGTACGAAGCGTGTTGTCGGGGCTGATCCGGCACAACCAATGCTGGATATTGCAAAACAGCGCGAGGGCGGCGATCAGGTCGCATGGGTGCTAAGTGATGCGGCAACTCTCAATCTGAACGAAAAATTTGATCTTATTGTGCTGAGCGGTCATGCTTTTCAGGTATTTTTGACTGCGGAAGCGCAGCTCACACTGCTCAAAACCATCGAACGGCATCTGGAAGAGGGCGGTCATTTCATTTTCGACAGCCGCAATCCCAAAATCGGAGAATGGCAGGAATGGAACCCGCAGGAGTCCGGCCGGACGATTGAGCATCCGGAGTTCGGAACCATAAACGCATGGAATGACTATAGTTTTGATCCACAGGCGATGATTGTCGAATATGGCACTTATTATGAAGTGATCGCGGACGGGCGGGTATATTCCTCGAAATCCCGCATTGCATTTCCGTCGCAGGAACAGATTGCGGCGCTGGTCGCGCAGACAAAGCTTCACGTGAATCATTGGTTCGGCGACTGGCAGGGCAATCCTTATCATGAGGATGCTGTTGAAATTATCCCGTTTGGTTCTTTGAGGGCAGAGCTATGACGCAGTATTCACCAAATTGGGCGCAGCGCGCAGAGATTATGCATTTTGAAGATGGCGACCCGCATGAAAACCCGTGGATTGCTGGCAAGCCAACACCCGAGAATATTCATGTGGAGCCCAGTAATCCGCAATGGGTTGAGATATTTGCTGCAAAAAAAGCTGAGATTGAACAGGTTTTGGCACAAAGGGCTTTGCATATTGAGCATGTCGGCTCCACTGCTGTGCCGGATCTCGCGGCAAAGCCGGTGATTGATATTGATCTGATAGTGGCTGATCCGGAGGATGAGGACAACTATGTTCCCGCTCTCGAAGCACTTGGCTACCGGCTGCAGATCAGAGAGCGCTCATGGTATCAACATCGTATGTTGCGCCATGAGAACCCGCGGGTGAATTTGCATGTTTTCGGGCCAAGCTGTCCGGAGCATATCCGGCATATTCTATTCAGAGACTGGTTGCGCGACCATCCCGCTGACAGGCAGAGCTATGCAGAAGCCAAATTGCTGGCAAAAGACGGTGTGACCAATGCAACGGATTATAATGCCCGTAAGCAAAATGTAGTGCGTACGATTTATCAGGATATTTTTCGCAGCCGCGGCTGGCTGACCGAAACGTAAGGTTTCAGTGCAGTCTCTTCTTTTCAAGAAGAGTTTATTTGTCTTGGCGGAGTAGCTGAATTTAGGTAGCAATTCAGGCTTCCTGATCGCGGGAAGGGTAGGGGAGCAAGCAATTGGATATTTTACGGATCGCAGCATTTTCAGAAGGCAACAGCGGCGGCAATCCTGCCGGTGTGGTGATTACTGAAACCTTGCCGGAAGCACAGATTATGCAGCAGGTGGCGGCAGAGGTCGGCTTTTCTGAAACTGTTTTTGCGGCACGCACAGAAGACGGCTGGCGTACCCGCTATTTTGCACCGGCTTTTGAAGTCCCGTTCTGCGGCCATGCCACGATTGCCTTAGGCGCAGCGCTGGCAATGCGCGAGGGCGACGGTATTTTTCCGCTCATTCTCAATCAAAGCCGGATTACGGTGGAGGGGAGCAGTCATGGTGATGTGCTGAAGGCTGCTCTGCAATCCCCGCCGACTTTCAGTAAAGCGGCGCCTCAGGCGCAGATTACAGAGGCGCTGGATTTGCTTGGGCTGTCGGAGCGTGATCTTAATCCGGATCTGCCGCCTGCTTTGATCCACGGTGGTGCTGACCATCTTTCGCTGACGCTGAATGCACGCGAGACTTTAAGTGCCATGCACTATGATCTTGACAGCGGCCGTGCATTGATGCTGAAAAACGGCTGGGTCACCATTGTGCTGAGCTATGCCCAAACCCCGCAATTGTTCCATACACGCAATATTTTTGCAGCGGGCGGTGTTTATGAAGACCCTGCAACAGGTGCAGCGACCGCTGCACTCGCTGGCTATTTACGTGACCTGAACTGGCCGCATCATAGTGCAATCGACATTATACAGGGCGAAGATATGGGCATGCTTTCCAGACTGCATGCGGATATTCTCACCCCGCATGGCGGCTCTATCCGTGTGTCCGGAACAGCAAGGTTGATGTCCTGAACATCACGCGATGATGATATTTACGGCCGGTTCAGAGGGACAACCGGCGAATGGGAGAGTTTCGGGACATGCATTTAATAACAGATAAACTGACGATCAGACGCGCAAGTGCAGCTGATGCACCGGCGGTTTTGCGGATTTTTGATGAAGTGATCGCCTGGTTTGTTAGCATCGGCAATGAAGGTCAGTGGGGCAGTGAACCATGGTCTGTTTCACCGGAGAGGGTACAGCGCATTACCGATGCCTGTTCTTTGCCCGGCGCATGGGTTGCTGAAGATGCGGAACTGGGCATTTGCGGGTCTATCGTGCTGGGCGATGCCATGCCCTATGTGGCGGCAGCAACGCGACCGGAAAATTATGTATTATTGCTGATTGCTTCGCGTGATCCGCGTGTTCGCGGGATCGGGCGGCGTTTAATGGGGTTTGCTGATGAGCAAACGCGTGCAGCTGGTCTGAACTATATGCGTGTTGATTGCTATGGCGGCGGTGACGGCTCTTTAGTTCGCTTTTATGAGAGCTGCGGCTATACGCGGCTTTCAACCTTTGATGTTGAAGGCTGGCCAGGTCAGTTATTGGAACGCCATTTGTAAGCACAATTGACTGCCGGATTTTGCTTTCTCACCCGAGGTTTTGTCAGGTGAGAAAGCGGGAGTTTTACAAAAACAGAGTGAACGCTGTAAGCCGTTCCCGTGTTATTTGCGGGCAACCTGTTTTGCAGAGGCTGCGATTGGCTTTGTCATTGTCACTTTCAGCGGCGGATAGGCGAATTCATGCTTCTTTTCGTCTGTTGCAGCATGGATCATAGCAACAAGCACAACACCGGCGAGACCGCCGCCGCTGGCACTGTTCATGCGTTGCTCACCGGTTTTGTTATAGGCTTTGACACTCTCAAAACCGGGTTTATAACCGGGAGCATTGCAGCGGGCAGAAATCAGCCTTGATGCATAGCCGTAGTTCGGCACCCGCACTTCTGCCGGTGTTTTAACAGTGGCTTTATAGCCATCGCTTTCAATCTCGCAGGTAACGCCCTCTATTTCGGTGAGCGTGGCGAATTGCACATCAGGCTTTTTAATATAATCATAATTAAAATCCAACATTTGCATTGTGAAGAAAATTTCTTAAGAAATATAAAGATAAAAACACCTGAATTGAGGTAAAAAATCTTTCAGGAGAAAATAATATCGGAAGTGTACTATACGGCTGATGTCTGAATGGAAGTTGCGTGATGCAAAATGATTCCCGTGAAACATTGGCCTGCATTTTTTGTCAGGCCAATGCGTCAAACGAAGAGATCAACTTCTCAGCGAGTGCTGATCACACTGGCCGCAATAACGAGTGCAATGCCGGCAATCTGCACAATGGACAGAGCCTGATGCAACATGAGGAAGCCAACGGTGGCACCAATGGCCGGTTCAAGACTGACGAGAATACCAAATGCCGATGGTTTAAGGTTACGCAGTGCCATAAATTCAAAGGCGTAGGGAATAAGCGGGGTTAGCAATGCCAGCAGACCGGCCATAATAAAGGCTTCGGTGCTGAAATTGGTATAGAGCTGACCGGAACCGACCGGTAATGCCACAAGAGCAGCAAACATCATCGAAACGGCAAGCCCCTCCAGCCCGTGGAATTTTTCACCTGCCCGTTTGGTCAGGATAATATAAGCACCCCAGCCGATTGCCGCGCAAAAGGCAAACAGCATGCCGGTCATGTCATTGCCCCAGAGGCTGCTGCCGGATGTGAGGCAGATAATCCCTGCAGCAGCGATCATCGGGCAGATGAGGCGAAATCTGCCGCTGCCATAAAGTGTGGCGACGAGCAAAGGTCCCATGAACTCAATCGCAACGGCGAGGCCGAGCGGAATGGTCTCAATGGCAGCAAAAAAACACATGGTCATGAAGGCCATGGAAGCGCCTAGCGAAAAAGCGGAAAGCCATTGTGAGCGGTTATAGCTGCGGAAAGACGGGCGTATCCAGATCAGAAGAATGATTGCTGCAAAGGACAGGCGGACAAATGTGGTGCCGAATGTTCCTAATTGCTGCATAATCGGCTTGGATATTGCTGCGCCCAGCTGAATACTGATCATTGCTGCCAGTGTCAGTCCGACAGCTGTAAGTGTTTGTTTGCTTTCGCTGCTCCGTTCGATCTGAACCGCGTCCATTTTATTCCTGCACTTTCATAAACTCCCGCGAGCGTTCGCTCAGAGACGGGAAACGCTGTCCTTACGTCTGTCCTTGATAAATTTCAACTCGTTGTTGAGATCAGAAGAGTGTGAAGATTGCTTGCAGGTTTGTTTTGGTTTCAGCGCAGATTATGGCGGCAGATTGAGCCATCTCATTCATTTGTCACAACGTTGAAGACAGAAGATTTACCACGATATGATAGCTACTCATAAAATAATGAGTGAGAGCGCTATAAGGTGCGGGAGAGAGGCGATGTCAGAGCAATTTAGTGCTGCACGTAAATCAAATATTACTATTTATATGATGTGATGCAGGTGGAAATTTGATGAAGGTGGCAGTGGTGCAAGACGATAAGTTGACAAAGGTTGATTGTGCATACGAGTTGTTAAAAAATGATATTCTGAATGTCATCATTCCCCCGAGCACGCCTTTACGAATGACGTGGCTACAAGAGAAGTATAATTTAGGGGCAACACCTCTGCGTGAAGCATTGACACGTCTTGAGCGTGATAAGTTGGTTATACTGCAGCCCAATAAAGGTTACATTGTAGCGTCTGCATCTATCGACGAGTTAATGGAACTCTATACAGGAAGAAAAATAATTAAACTTCATCTTTTAGATGAATCTATGCAGTTTGGTGATAAATATTGGGAATCTGATATTGTCGCAACCCATTATAGACTTTCGCGTGAATTATCGCCTTTTGATGAGGAATGTGACTATAATGGCTATATTTCCTGGACAAAAGCACATGATGCATTTGATAATGCATTAATTGCGGCTCATCGCTCACCTTGGCTGAACCGTTTCAATTTATCACTTACTGAACATATACGGCGACAAGGCCGGGTCTTTCGGTTGCTGATGCCAAGCCTTGAAAAACAGAGTTTTTCAAGTGCAGCGTTAAAATCTCCGGCACTTCGTTCGTTATATGCATTAGAAAGATATACAGAACTAAAGGATGCAGTTCTCGATCGTAATTTCGATCAGGTTAAGACATTTGTGAACAAGCATCTGGATCTCGTTTTGTCTACCTATAAAGAACTATATGTAGAAGATGATTGATACTGTTCCGGTATACTATTATAATTAGTAATAAATTATATTTATATTTAGAAAAACTCATCCAGCCCGAGGTGAAAGCGTAATCTCTTCTGATCAGGCGCTGTGATACAATAGGCCGGAAACAGCCTGTCCTGAAGGGCGGGGCTGAACTCCCCGAGACAGTCCCATAAAATTGCAAGGTCCTGATATTGATCGGCAAGGCCAACACGGCCGGTATCAATGCACCCAGTCACGGTGTTGCCGTCCATAAGAATATTATCCAGCGAGAAATCGCCATGTGTAACCACTGTTTCGGTTTCTAGCGGCAACAGAGCAGTTATATCATCCCAGACCTGTTGCGCAGTCTGCCCTTCATAAGGCGTACCGAAATCATCCGTATCAACGAGGCCTGCTTGCAAGCGCTGGTGTGCGTGGGCAAGGCGGAGCTGATGATCACTGTTAAAAGGGCACGATTGAGCCGGAATAGCGTGAATTTGGTGCAAAAATTCTGCAAGTGCATCGACGATTTGCGGGCGCGCTTCCGGTTCCTCTGTAAGACGCTGATAAGCGGTACGGCCGGTTAGCGCTGACATCAGCAGCCATGCCTGATCCTGCTGAGTTGTAAAAGCGATGACCTGCGGTACAGGAATATACTGTCCCAGCCAGTTCAACCGTACCATCTCATCTGTAATATCCGTCGCAACTTTGCCACGGCTCTGTTTGAGATAGAGATCAGGCTCACCGGATGTGCCGCAAAGTCTGTAGACTGTACCGCCGGACATGCCGACTACATTGCGCCTGGCAATGCGACCTTGCACCAGTTGTTGCATCGGCTCCGGCAAATCCGGAAATTCAGCAATAATTTCCCGCATGTCGCTCATCAGCAATTCTCTTTGTCTGCGGCAGATAAAAGATTATCCCATGTGCCGAACAGAGCGAGGCCGGCAGATTTTGCCAGTTCTACGGACGCCTGATTATCCAGCTGGCAGCGATATTGCGGTTCAAAACCCAGCGAAGTGGCATGTTTGCAGATCGCATGGACGGTATCGCGGGCATAGCCTTTGCCCCGATAGGCGGGTAGTGTCAGTATCCCCATATCCGCGATTTTGGATTCTTGCCACGGATACATACTGGCAGCACATACGAGGCGGCCTCCGTCAAAAGCACCGAAGACCAGCCAATGATTCAGCTCTACATAGGCGGCATCGAGATCGTCTTCCGATGAGGCAGCACAAAATTCTGTAAATGCGGCTTCATCATCTGCAGTCAATCGGCGCACACTGCGTGACGGGTCTGCCGGAGTAAGAGAAGCAGCCACACCGGCAGGGAAGTAGAAAAGATAATCTGCACCGTGGAGAGCGATTTTATGTTCCACGAGTTTTTGCCTGAAGATTGCATCCGACATTGGCTCAGAGTTCAGATCAAGACGGTCAGCCAGTGGCGGACAGAGGCTGACAGCGATTTTACTTTCTGTCACCAAGATTGTACCACTCTCGCCCTCATTCAGTTCCGCATCTGCATAAATTGAAAAATCAGCATCGCTGTAAAGCTTGTCACCTGTTGAAAAGGACTGTTTCCAAAATGCGGTAATGATGGAGGAAAACATAAAATTTCTCATGTCAGAGCTGAGGACTGTAACGAACAGAGCCAAGGTGCAGGATAAAAGTCCTGCTTGTATCCCCATTCATTATTAGTGTTTTTATGCAGGCAATGTGCAGTGATTGTGTAGATTGCGTGCAGATACAACACGGCAGATTGACGGCCAGCATGGAATGCCTGATTTTATATCGTAAGAAAGGCACCAATTGGCTATGACAAATGCACTGATACTCATTATCGAAGACGAACCGGAAATTGCAGATATTCTTCGCCGTTATTTTGAGCGCGAGGGATACCGTACGGTGAGTGCCGGTGACGGAGAGACAGGTTTATCGCATCATTTGCGGCTAAAACCGGATCTGGTGGTGCTGGATGTCAAACTGCCGCGTCAGGATGGTTTTGAGGTCTTGTCTGTTTTGCGCCAGCGTGGTGATACGCCGGTTATTATGGTGACAGCACTTGCACAAGATATTGATAAGCTTCAGGCTTTGCGCAGTGGTGCCGATGATTATGTTGTGAAGCCGTTTAATCCGCTGGAAGTTGTGGCACGGGCAAAAGTTGTGTTGCGGCGTGCAGGCTATAATCGCAAGAGGATTATGAGGGTCGGCGCGTTGCTGATTGATATGGATGCCCATACAGCAATTGCCGAGGTCAATCATCAAAGACATAATCTTGATCTGACCCGCACAGAATTCCGTCTGCTTGCTCATATGGCACAATGGCCAAACCGTGTGTTTGAGCGAGGTGAGCTGGTTGATGCCTGCTTGCCCGAAGGCGGTGCCGTTGATCGTACTGTTGATAGCCATATCAGTAAATTGCGGCGCAAGCTTCATGAGGCAGGCGTTGACAATCAGCTAACCGGTGTTCGCGGTGTCGGATACCGGCTGGAGGAACGGTTTGTCTAAGAATGGTCTGATCTGGAAGATTGTTCTGGCCATGACGATCGTCAATATTGTCGCTCTTGCAGCCATGGTTTTCGGCTGGATGATCTTTATCGCCGTTTATGACTGGTTATTTCCTAAAACACCTTATCCTGAAGATTGGGCAGCTTTCGACATTGTGGTGTTTGGCACCATTATACTGATCGGGCAGTTGACTGCGGCTGTCGTCGGCTGGCGTCTGGCCGGAAAAATTACGGCGCCGCTGGCTGCTGTCGGCATGGCTGCACGATCTGTAGCAGAAGGTGATTTTAGTACACGAGCACAAGCAAAAGAGAAAAGTTTCGGTGAAGCCGAGCAGTTACTGACTGATTTTAATGCAATGGCCGCTCGTCTCGAAGCGGCAGAAGCAGAACTGCGTTATTCGAATACGGCTATAGCCCATGAACTGCGCACACCGCTGACAATTTTGCGGGGTCGGTTGCAGGGGCTGAACGATGGTGTCTTCACACCGGAGCCGGAGCTTTTTGACTCCCTTGTCGCGCATGTCGACAGCCTGTCACGACTGGTGGAAGATTTGCGTATTCTAGGCTTGTTTTCTGCCAGCAGGCTGGAGCTGACAACACAATCTGTTGATCTTGCTGAGGAAGCGGCGGCTGTGCTGCGCTCCATGGCACCGGATCTGGCCGTTGCAGATATTACGCTTGATACGGCTCTTAAACCCGTTCGGCTTGAGGCGGATGCAGCACGGATCAGGCAGGCTTTACTGGCTTTGCTGGAAAATGCCTGCCGCTATGCAACAGGGTCGGATGTACGGGTGGAAACCCTGATCATTGATCAAGACGCGGTGTTACGGGTGAGCGATACAGGTTCGGGATTGCAACCGGACGAGTATGATCATGCTTTCGAGCGTTTCTGGCGTGCGGATACGTCCCGTACCCGTGCCCGTGGCGGCTCAGGGCTCGGACTTTCAGTGGTACGCGCCATAGCTGAAAGCCATGGCGGCAAGGCTGAGATCAGGCCGAATGATGGCAGCGGGATTATCGTTGAGTTGTTTTTTCCGCTCGCCAGCTGTGGCAACGGCACCTCGCTTTAAATTCAAAAAATTTGGGCACCTCTGAGAGTGCCGATAGATTTTACTATAGCAGGCCTTACTGGCCGGGAAATACCTATGTCTGAAACTGACTTTTCAAGAGATGATGCTTATCACGATCTGGCTGCAAACCATGTGTCGGCAGGAAGAATTTTAGCTCTGTTCAAGCCCTATAAACGGCAGATCCTGCGCGTGGTTATTTTGCTGCTGTTCGGCTCTGCTGTTGGTATGGCATCGCCGTTTTTGCTGCGTGCTATCATCGATGATGCCTTGCCAAATGCGGATATACAATTGCTGATTTATCTTGCCGGTGGTCTGGTTGGCATTGCCGCTCTTTCTGCGGGACTGAATACGCTGCAGATTGTGATGTCTACGAAAATTGGCCAATCGATTATGCATGATCTGCGCGTGCGGCTTTACTCGCATTTGCAATCGCTGTCCCTGTCGTTTTTTGCAGCAACGCGCTCAGGTGAGATTCAGTCACGCATTGCCAGCGATATTGGCGGGTTGCAAACGCTGGTCACCAATACCGCGAATGAACTGGCACGTAATACCAGTGTTGTGGTGATGACGGCAGTCGCGATGTTTTTTCTGGATTGGCGTCTGGCGCTGTTTTCTATGATCGCGGTGCCGGTATCAATTCTGCTCAGTGATCGTGTCGGTAAATTGCGTGAAACCATCACGCATGAACAGCAGGTTCGTCTTGGTGATATGTCTGCGGCAGTGCAGGAATCCTTGTCCATATCCGGTATTATTCTGGCGCGCACGATGGGGCGCGGGGAACATCTGACACGGCGTTTTACCCGCACATCCGAGGATGTGGCACGGCTTGAAGTACGCTCCCATACGGCTGGTGAGTGGCAATGGCAGATGATCTATCTCATCCTGTCCATTCTGCCGGCTCTGACTTTGCTGCTTGGTGGTTTTCTGATGAATAGCAGCGTTCCGGTTACGATCGGGACGCTGGTTGCCATGATTGCTCTGCAGGAGCAATTGCTCTGGCCGCTGGAAGAATTGTTGTCGATCGGGCGTGAGGTGCGGAAGACCCGCGCCTTGTTCACCCGTGTGTTTGAGTATCTTGATAAGCCTGTTGAGATTAAAGAAACAGTGGATGCCGTTACCTTTGATAGGTCTCAGATGCGGGGCGCCGTGCGTGTCGAAAATGTGAGTTTCTCTTATCCTGAGAGTGAAAAGCCGACTTTGTCAGAGATCAGTATTGATGTGCCTGCAGGCTCCAGTGTCGCGATTGTCGGTTCAACGGGCTCGGGCAAGACCACGCTGGGTTATCTTCTGGCACGGCTCTATGATGTTGAGGGCGGTTCTATCCGCTATGACGGTATTGATATTCGTGATCTGAGCTTTGACACATTGGCGGATATGTTGGGTGTGGTAACACAGGAGCCGTATTTGCTGTATGCCTCCGTTGCGGAAAACCTGCGTTTTGCAAAGCCGGATGCAACGGATGAAGAGCTGATCAATGCGGCAAAGATCGCGCAGATTCACGACAGTCTCGCTGCATTGCCTGAGGGTTATGATACGATTGTCGGTGACCGCGGCTACCGTTTCTCCGGCGGTGAAAAGCAACGCCTTGCATTGGCACGTACAATCTTGCGTAATCCGCCGGTGCTGCTGCTGGATGAGGCAACAAGTGCGCTGGACACTAAAACCGAGCGGGCGATGGAGGCAGCTTTGGCCAACCTGTCCAAGGATCGCACAACCATTACCATTGCGCATCGTTTGTCGACTATTCGACGGGCAGATCAGATTGTGGTTCTGCAACAGGGAAGAATTGTTGAAAGAGGCACACATGAAGAACTGGAGCGCCTGAACGGCGTCTATGCAGCGCTGATTAAATCCGGCTCCTGATGCGTTTGGTGTTTCAAAGAGATGTTTTAGGCTTTGTGTCATGTGCCTGACATTGAGGTTGATTATGAGCCGGAGCATATCCGGCTCAATCCTCTGTATTTGGCATACGCATATGTGACTGCTAATAGATAAGGAGTGAGCATTGTGAACGGGGCTTTGCGGGCAGGCTATGGTGCAGGAACAATATGAAAGACGTGCTGAGGCAAGGGAGGATTATGGTTCCTGCGCGGAAGTGTTTCGTGTTTTTCTTAAACTGGGTCTGACATCTTTCGGCGGACCTGTTGCCCATCTGGGTTATTACAGAGATGAACTGGTTGTCCGCCGGAAGTGGATCAGTGAAGCCGGTTATGCCGATCTTGTGGCACTCTGTCAGTTTTTACCCGGACCAGCATCCAGTCAGGTAGCGTTTGCGCTGGGTGTGCTGCGCGGCAATGGCCTTATAGGTGGATTAGCAGCATCACTGGCTTTTACCTTACCGTCTGCACTGGTGCTTGTTCTGCTGGCTTTGGGCGCTGCCTCAATGACCGGCACCGCTGTGCAAGGTTTATTGCACGGACTGAAACTGGTAGCGGTCGCGATTGTTGCACAGGCGGTTTGGGGGATGGCGCGTAGTCTGACGCCGGATAAACCGCGTGCGGCGATTGCATTGCTGGCGATTGGTGTTTTGGTTGTTGTTGGCGGTAGCATAGCGCAACTGGTTGCAATTTTTGGCGGAGCATTACTGGGGCTTTGGTTGTGCCGTACTGATGGCATAGCACTGACTGGTCAGTTGCAGTTTCCGGTGAAACGTTTTCATGCTGTGATAGCTTTGTTGCTGTTCGTGGCGTTGTTTGGCCTGCTGCCACTGCTGGCTATAGTGACCGGTCAGCAAGGTTTTATACTTTTTGATGCGTTTTATCGTGCCGGTGCGCTGGTTTTTGGCGGTGGCCATGTGGTTTTACCGCTGTTACAGGCCGAAGTTGTGGTGCCACAATGGGTGAGCGGTGAAACATTTCTGGCTGGCTACGGACTGGCACAGGCAGTGCCGGGGCCGCTTTTTACCTTTGCAGCCTATCTCGGTGCGGTCATGCAGCCGGAACCCAACGGAATTGCGGGCGCGCTGATTGCACTGACAGCAATATTTTTGCCCGGGTTATTATTGGTCTACGGCATGTTGCCATTCTGGGATCAGTTGCGATTACGCCCGAATGCACAGGCTGCCATGCGGGGTGCGAATGCTGCCGTTGTCGGTATTCTCGGCGCTGCCTTATATGATCCGGTGTGGACAGGGGCGGTTTTAAGTGCGCAGGATTTTGCGCTGGCACTTACCGGCTTTTTGTTGCTGACAGTCTGGAAGGTCCAGCCGTGGATTATTGTTGTGCTGTTGGCCGGTGCGGGACTTATCCTGACAATTTGAACTTTGTTGCATGGATGAATTATTGTCATGTGTGTCCAATAAATCATCCATGCATAAGATCATTATTTAATATAATTATACTTTATCACGAACAATAACCATAGTATTGTACAAATATACGTTCTCGCCGGTATCCGGATTTGGATGCTCCCCCTGCAAGTAATCATATGTAACAATTAATTCGTACTTGTCATCACTGACGGAAAGCATTCTTTCTTTATGTACGCCTTCATTTTCTTTGTAGAAATTTTTGTAGTTTGAAGGTTCTGTTATTGATGCAAAAAGCGAATTTTCTCCTGTCCATGGAATGTCAAACATAGCGGCATAATTTCTGGATGAGGTTTTCTCAGGATTTACGATATTCAATCCGATCGCATAGCCGATGCCAGTGAAAACATTACTGCTTTTCCACATAAAACCAGTTGCATGGTACCAGTTTCCGAGGTTTTTAGTTTTAGATTGAGCTGGTATTAATGAAGACGGCTCCCTAGGCATTTCCCCTTCATAGATATATGGAAATCTAAAATGCAGGTCACAATCTGTAAGATTATATATTGTGATAATTTGATAAGAAGTATGAAGTGCGAATATAATTATGAGCAGTATTGCAATCAAAAAAATTGCCCCCACAACGCCAATGAGAAATGTTGACAACTCAAGGCCGCTTAAAATCTCGCCAGCAGAAGCGTCTTCCATCGCTTCAGCATATGCTTCGGCAACCTCCGCTCCGCTGCATACGCGGCTAAAAAATGAAAATATGAAGCGATACGCTACGCGGACTGTATTTTTTAAGAGCCCCCAAAGTGTTTCTAATAGACCGGAGCTTATTCGCCCGATATACTTGGAAATAGCTTCAAAGCCAAACTTTTTTACAAGTTGTGCAATAAGACTAACTATAGGTGCCAATGCTGATACCATTGCCTCGGCCTTTAATTTAAAAGCCGCGTCGCCTCCTGCTATTCCATAATTCAATGGAATACTGGTATCGACAAAATATTTTTTTCCATCAATTACAATATAAGTATTTTCTTGATCAATTTTATATTTTTTTGCACGTTGTTCTATCTCTTGTTCATTATTAACAGGTGTAAGTTTTATACTTTTAATTATTTCATATCTGGAAATATGAAATGAGAAAACCTCGCCATCAATTACTGATTCGGCTGTATACCATGTATCTCCGTCATCTTGCGGTACCTCTTGTAGATCCTCAAAAGCAATAGAGCTTGTTTCTTTCATGAATTTAGCAAGACGAAAATTTTGCATTGACAAAATGCTTGTCGCATCGGGATTCATATCCTTAGCGTATAGTATATCACCTATAGGCCCCGTTTGTGAAAATGAAGATGTGTAATCACCTATACGAATACCATCGTCGGTAGCATTTATAGAATTATTTATTTTAGTCATAATAAAAATCCTTATAGTAATATAATATATTTAAGATGTATTTAATTTTATATTGTGTTTGAATTATATGATGATGAGTATTACAGGTTCAGGCAGGAAGATGGTAAATAACATCTGTAGCCTTTGTACGCACCATTCCGCCTATTGGAGGTACGTGGCTGGGTTTAACCCCAGCACTTTTCAACCCATTGGCAAACAGTTTTCCAATCATCGGTCATTAGATATGCTTGGGTTTGCTTCACTAAATCTGCTGTGTTTTTCCAATCATCCAATGCCAGTGGGTTGAGAAGTGTAAAATTACCGCGCTGATATTTATCGTTGAGCAAACGCTTTGCTTCTAATTCTGAGTTCTTCGATGTCGCATCCATTGTTAATTTAAGTAAAGCGACACTAGGCACGGTTCCTGATTTGAATGGCCAGAGCCAAGACGATATGCCCCAATCCAAGGGATTCCCTATGCTCTTTGGTGTAATGCCTTCCGGACTCATTCCGGTGCCGATGGACAGTAAACGCATATCATCGAGTGATTGTATTTTTCTGCTGGATAATGTTTCTGCAATCGCGGTTACAGAGGGATTATTGGCAAAAAGACCTCCGTCAACAAAATAGCCAAGGCCGGATATTTGGTATGGTGGGAAATAGGTCGGGGCGGCAGAGGTAGCAAGTGCTGCATCACACAGACTGATGTTGCTAAAAGGGTTATTTTTATCGCTGGAAAATGTACAGGGCGCCCAGCTTTGTATTTTTGGATCCCACAGGCGCGCTGTGTTGATAACCGCAAGTTTAGACAAATCGCTCAGCTTAGCATCATGAAATAAATTCTTAGCAATCTTTAAAAGCCCGGCATTCGTGTACATAGATGCTCGATATCCAGGTCTTTCTAAATTTGAATTCGCCTCGTTTGTGAAGCTCTCTTCTACTTCACCAAAACACCATCCATTACATTCGAAAATTTCCTTACCTTTTGTTTGATAAATTTCAACAATATCGGCGATAGCGGTTCCTTTGGCTAACGCCAAGGCAATAAGTCCTCCGGTCGACGTGCCTGCAAAGCCGTCTGCCTTTTTGATAAGACCATATTTCTGATCAAGGTCTTGAATAAGCAGCGCCGTGATTAGTCCGCGAATGCCGCCGCCGTCGCAACTGAGAATTTTAAATGTCATTGTATATTCCTTTAAAATAAATAAAGGTGAAAATTGATTGTAATGATGAGTTGATTTTAAGTATATTTGTAAGATCTCATTGCAATGAGTAATTATTTTGTAATAATTTAAAATTCAATTTTTTATTATTTAAATATCCAGATTGTTAATGTATTTTTTAGCGTTATCTTTGAGTTTATCTTTAATGGCGGTTTTGACTGAATTATAGATTTGATCGTTAAGGGTTACGGTTTGTGCACCTTGATAGAATGAAGTCGATCCACTGCTAAAGTGAAACCAAAAGAAATTGACGACGGTTCTATCCGTCTGGAAGTGAAATGCTCCGATTTTCATTGTAACCAGACCACTTGCTTCACTGCAGTGAGCAATTTGAAAATTACCAAGTTTTTCAGAAATTGAAGACTCGCTAAAAAGCCTAAGACGAGAGTCGTCTTTATCAAGTTTTTTTAGTGCATCTATAACTTCTTTAATAATTGCCATATCATCACCTGATGCAATGGCTGCCAGCAGATCAAGAATAACTGAATCAACAGTGAAATTAGCTTCCAGGCTATCAAATGTGTGAAATGAAAAACTATCAATATTCCATCCCACATTTTCTAGGACCTCATGATACTTTGCGTACCACTTTTCTATTTCCTTCTCTCTGTTGGCGACGGCATTTGCCGCTAATTGCGCAAGAAGAGTGGTGTTAAGTACTGCCTGCCTGTGCTCTCCGGTGACGCCGGCAGCGAAGCTTTGTGCCGAGCCGGCATCAACAGCTGCCCCTTTCGTATTTGCATCTAATAAATCATCAAGCTGACTTGGGCTGAGGTGAGGAAAATTTGGGTCAAGCGGGCTGAGTTTCAGAGAGTTTACATATTCAACTCTATTATTTGGACGTGTTTCCATAATATTGTCTCCATATTGTAAATGAGTTTAAAATAATTGTTAGTAATAATGACACCAAATAAAAGTATCATCTTAAATATCATCTCGAATATTGTAACTATTATGAAATAATTATGGATTGTTTGTTTAATATTAGGTGATATTGTGCCGCAGTAACTATCATGAAGTAGGGGGCGATTATTAAAATAGTAAACGTTTATTGGGGGGCAGTGCATGAAGATGGCTTTATTTTTGCCGGTGATGTCTTTTAATTTCTATAGTCAGGTATTTTGCTGGCAAAAACCGGAGAATGCGTTTTGCAAGGTGCCGGTGTCAGGCACGAAACGCCGCATGAGAGCGGTATTAGAGGCGCAGTATCTGCACAGGTTTTGACTGCAGATTGTCCGGAAGGCGCTGCTTTGGTTTATAGTTGTGCTGTTGCCGGTGCAGGGCTGGAAAATCTATGAAATTTTCTGCTGCTCATTTGCCCTTCAGCGATGCGTAGCAGGTTTGAAGTTCTTGCATTGCCGTATGTGAGAATTTGGACGTGAAGTAATAACCACCAATGTGCAGTGTCTGAGCGTCAGCAATCGCAGTAATCCAGTCTATTGAACCATCAAGCTCAATTGTTGTCATGCCTGCTATTGGCAAAGCTGTTGCATCAATATTCCGGCCGTTTATCCTGACAGCCATTGCACTCACATTGTTTGGAAATGGTTTTTCAGCGGAGAGTATCGCGGACAAACGCGGTTGCTTCTGTTCGGCATACGCTTTGACCACAACAATGGAAAATTCGCTTTGATCCGAACTCTTCAAAGCGATGAAGCACGAGCATTTGGCACGCAGCAATGTCCAGTCTTCAATGGACTTTTGTGACAGCGCAATATCGCCATCCTCTGCATAGCAGGTATCCAGTGATGTTGACGGGGGAAGGGGAAGTGAAAAATACCACAATCCGAGCGCATAAATCAAAGTGAGCATCAGGTGCTGCTCAGATAATCAGGCTGTAAGCAGCAGTGTGATCATCGCGATAGCAGCGAAGGGGATGACAGCCCAATAATATTCCCGGCGCAGCTTTTTCATGCTGACAAAGAGCGCGATCACCATAGCAATCGCCAGTGGTATAACGATAAATACGATATCGATCAGTGACATTGAGCACTCTTTGAAGTTTTGAGCCGTCAAATCCCGACTTCTGTTGCTGCAAAAGAAGCCTTTGATCTTGAGAGCGTTACCAGACAAAGAGCCTTTTCAAAAGCAAAATTGCTGCATGATGATTTAATATAAAACATCATGCAGCTCATTTTTTATCAGGATTTAATCGCGTGCGAGCGCTGCCACCGGATCGAGTTTGGAGGCATTACGTGCCGGCAGGAAGCCAAAACAAATACCGATCAGGCTTGAGCAGATAAAGGCTGCGATGATTGAGAACGGCGAATAGATCAGCTCGAACGGTGTGTTGAACATTGTGAAGATCCAGCCGAAGCTCATCGCCAGTGCAATGCCCAGCAAGCCGCCGATCAGGCAGACAAGCACTGCCTCAATCAAAAATTGCTGCAAAATATCGCTGCGTCTTGCCCCAACAGCCATACGCACACCGATTTCATTGATCCGCTCTGATACCGAAACCAGCATAATATTCATCACGCCGATACCGCCGACCAGCAGGGAGATCAGCGCAATGGCGGAGACAAGAAGTGTCAGCGCCTGTGTGGTGCTGGTGATGGTTTTGCGGATATCGTCCGTGTTCAGGATGGTGAAATCCTGCTCGCCATGACGCTGGATCAGAAACGCGGTGACGGCTTTCTCGGCCAGTTCCGGCGAGGTGTCGTCATTAATGCGCAGTGTCAGACTGCGCAGCACGCGTGAGCCGGTCATACGGGTCTGCACCGACGTATAAGGCAAATAGATCGACAGATTTTCGCTGGAGCCAAAGCCACCTTGTTCCGGCTGAATAATACCGACAATACGCACTGGCACATTTTTCAGAATAATGATCTGCCCGACCGGACTGCCTTCAAAATTGGCAAACAGGGTTTTACGGGTATTGGCATCAATCACCGCTTCAAGCGCTATATCGTGAATGCTCTGCTCGTCGAAAAAGCGGCCTTCTGCCAGTTTGCTGCCACGGGTGACAAAATACTGATCGCTCACACCATTAACGAGCGCATTGGCCTCAATCCCCTGAAAACGGGCTGTTGTCGAGGTAGAAACGGTCGGCGTTGCCGCCATAATATAAGGTTGCTTGGCAAGCTGATTGGCATCATCAATCGTCAGCGTTGTGATGCGGGCAGACATTCTGTCGCCGAAACCACGGCCGGGAAAGATTTCCAGCGTATTGGTGCCAAGACTGCTGATCTGGTCAAGAACCTGTTTTTGTGAGCCCTTTCCGAGCGCCACTACGCAAACAACCGAAGCAATACCGATAATAATGCCGAGCATGGTTAAAAATGTGCGCAGACGATGCGCATTCATTGACCGCAGCGCCATCAGGAAGGCTTCGCTGAAACGGTCGATTAAGGTGCCGACAGAGGACTGATTACCATTGGTTTTCAACCCGCCGCTGGCAATATCGCTGGCAGGCTTTTCGGTCGCCGGTTCAACTGGTGCGCGGCTGGTGTCTGATATAATTTCACCATCGCTGATCTCAATAATACGTTCAGCGCGCGCAGCAACATTGCGGTCGTGGGTGACAATAATGATGGTTTTGCCTTCGTGGTGCAGTTCTTCAAGAATTTTCAGAACTTCTTCACCGCTATGGGTGTCCAGAGCGCCGGTCGGCTCGTCAGCCAGAATAACATCGGCATTGTTGATCAAAGCGCGGGCAATAGAAACGCGCTGCTGCTGCCCGCCCGAAAGCTGACCAGGGCGGTGGTGGGTACGCTCTCCCATGCCGAGGCGATCAAGGATATGGACGGCTTGTTCCTGACGCTCTTCACGGCTGTGCCCCGCATAGATCGCTGGAATCTCGACATTGCCGACGGCAGACAACTCGTTGAGCAGATGATAACGTTGAAAAATAAAGCCGAAATGCTCACGCCGTAATTGCGCAAGCTCATCCGCATCAAGGTCTGATGTTTCGCGACCGGAGATGAAATATTTGCCCTCGCTCGGTCGGTCGAGACAGCCCAGAATATTCATCAGTGTGGATTTGCCAGAGCCGGATGCACCGACAATCGCCACCATTTCTCCATGGCCGATTGTCAGGTTCACATCTTTCAATACGGTGGTAAAACCATCACCTGACGGATAATGCCGATAGAGATGCTCAAGGGTAATCAGTGGTTTACCCATGATCAGAACCTTATGGAACGGCCGCGATTACTGCGCGGAACTGCAGGGCCGCCTGCATTATCACCGGTAACAATTTTTTCGCCCTCGGTCAGACCGGAGCGGATTTCCACCATCACCTTGTCATTGAGGCCGATTTCAACCGGTTTTTGGATGATCGAGCCGTTTTTATCCATCACGCTGACAGTGATCTGGCCCTTTTTGTCCGGCTCGGACAAGGCAGTCGAAGGCACCAGAAGCACGTCTTTTGCATTGCCGAGAATGATATGAATTTCGGCTGTCATATAGGTTTTCAGCACACCGTCAGGATTGGCAATATCGAAAATGCCCTTGTAATAGATGGCTGAAGTCGTTGCCGTACTGCTGCTGGCAGAACTACTGGAACCAAAGCTTTTATCGCTGACGATTGATTGCGGTGCTGGCTCCAATGTCTCTAATTTCGCGGTATAGCGCTTGTCGCTCTGCCCCGGAATTGTGAAATAGAGATCTTGACCTTCCTTGACATTGATTACATCGGCTTCGGAAATATCAGCCTCAACGGTCATTGTGTCGAGCTGACCAATAATGGCAATGGTTGGTGCGGATTGTACCGCATTGACTGTCTGGCCTTCCTGCACAACGGTTGCCAGAATAGTGCCGTCAATCGGAGCGCGGATTTGCGTATAGCCGAGATTGGCCTCGGCTGTTTCAACAGCAATTTTCGAAGCGACAATCTGTGCATCACTTAAAGCAATCTGTGCTTCGGCAGATTTAACGGCGCTGACAGCCTTGTCATAATCGGCACGGGAAATCGCATTGCGCGAAATCATTTGTTGCTGACGCGTCAGATCCTGCTTGGCCAATTCCAGCTTGGCAATTTTATCGGTGCGGTCTGCCTGATTGCGAACTTCGTCCGCTTTGGCTTTGCGCAGCTCATTTTGCTGGGTGGTTGCATCAATCTGAGCGATCAGGTCGTCTTTTTTAACCTGCTGACCCGCTTTTACACTCAGGCTCAGAACACGACCGGAGGCCTGCGCACCAACTGCTACCAGCCGTGCCGGTTTCAGGATACCTGTGGCCAGCACAGTGGTTTCAATGTCGCCCTTGCGCACGGTTGCGGTCATCACCTGCGGCGCTTCGGTTTTGAAATAATCAGCAGTGAAATAATAGAGAACAGCAGCCAGCCCTGCGATTACAAGCAGCCAGAAGAGCCATTTTTTAGCAAAACCGCGTTTCTTTTTCGGACGACCGTTCATCTATACCTCGTGAGCCTGCACTTGCGGTGTCAGGGTGTTGTCTTTTGTAGAGCGGTTCAGTTCAAATTGAATGATCAGAACCGCTCTGTTTCTTTATTGCCGCATCATCCAACACAAAACCGCTTCACACTTTTGCTGGTAATGCTTTAATCAAATGCGGGCCGGTGTAACCGTCCTGAATTTCAGGCTTGTCCGCATTGATGGTTCCGTTCCAGCCGCCGCCAAGGGCTTTGTGCAGATTGATATAATCCTGCATCAGGCTGACTTTGAGCTGGATCAGGTTGCCTTCATTGGAATAAAGCGAGCGCTCAGCCGTCAGCAAATCAAGAAAGCTGCTGGAGCCGTTTGTATAGAGATCGCGTGACAGATTGGTGGCGCGACGGAAGGACTGCACGGCTTTCTGTGTTTTGGCATATTGAATACGCCGCTGATTGAGTGAAACGCTGGCGTTTTCAACTTCTTCCAAAGCGGTCAGAATTGTTTTGCGATAATTGATAAAGGCCTGATCACGGCTGGCTTTTGCCATATCAACCGCTGCATTGAGCTGACCGCCTTTAAAGATCGGCACGCTCAGGCTCGGGCCGATACCCCAACCGATTGACGAGCTTTTGCCCAGATCGCCGATTTGCGCACCGGCGGTGCTGATACTACCGGTAAGGCTGATGCTCGGATAAAGTGCTGCCTGTCTTTGCCCGATTGTCGCTGTTGCACGGGCATAGCCGCGCTCAGCCACACGCAAATCCGGCCGGTTGAGCAACAGATCTGCCGGAATGCCGGCAGTTACAATCGCGGGTACATTTGGCACGGCTTTGGGCTTGGTCAGCAGTGATGTCAGCGCCGTCGGTGCTTGTCCGGTGAGGACTGACAGGCGATGCAGGCTCTTGGCATAGGCGGTTTTCAGCTCCGGAATTTGTGCTTCCGTACTGCTGGTCTGGCCTTCCGCATTAGCGAGATCGACTTCAGAAATATCACCGGCATTAAACCGTGCGCGGGTCAGTTCGGCAGTTTTGCGCTGCGAGGCAACCGTGCGCTCTGTCAGTGCAATCCGTGCCTGCAAACCGCGCAAATCAGCATAATTGCTGGCGATATCACCGATCATCGTGACCAGTATCGCATGCATATTTTCCTGCTCGGCATCAAGGCCATAACGGGCAGCCTCGATTGCGCGATGATTGGCGCCGAACAGATCAATTTCCCAGCTGGTATTTAAGCCTGCATTCAGGCTGGTGCTTTCACCGCCACCGCTGGCTTTGGAGCGCTGGGCGCTGCCTTTACCGTCCAATGTCGGATAAAGCGCGCCACCTGCCTGCTGAACAGAGGCACGGGCTTCACGGATTTTGGCTTTGGCATTTGCCACATCATTATTGTTCGCGACCGCCTGTTCGATCAGATTATCGAGCACCGGATCATTGAACCGCTTCCACCATTGTGCGAGCTGCGCCGGTTTGGCGGGAGCAGCTTTCTGCCCGCTCCAGGACAAGGGTAAAACGGTTGACGGCGTTTGATAATCGGGGCCGACGGCCACGCAGGCGGCAAGAGCCGGTAGCATCGCTGATAATGTTGCCAGGCGCAGAAACAGCACAGTCATGAAATGGCAAAATCCCTGAAAAATAAAAACAGCAATGCAAACCCCGCTGTCATGCCGTGTTTGCAGTCTTGTCACAGCTTGGCGCTGAAAAAAAGCACGAAAGGCGTTTTTTTACCAAGCTTAACGATTTGTAATCTTAAAACGCCTGAATGTGCATAAAAAGCGGATGAATTGTCAGGATTTTGCTGGTTTCAACGTCCTACGCGCTGAGCGCGTAGGAATGAATGCGGCTGATAATCAAATCACTGGCAGTGAGAATGTCATGGGCAATCGCCGCTTCGGCGGCATCGGCATCACGTCTCTCAATTGCTTCAACAATTTTATAATGATCATCAATCATGGCCCGTCCGCCATGCTTATAGGCATCGGCAATCAGAGGTCCCATTTGCAGCCAGAGACGGTTGATAATGGAGTTGAGCACCGGCATGGCGGCCACTTCCACCAGTGCAGAGTGGAAAATATGGTTCATCGCTAAGGCATCGCCCCAGAGCTGTTTCTCCATGGCTTTGTCATTGTCTTTGACCAGCTTCCAGAGTTTCGCAATGTCTTTTTTATCGGCGAGGGCTGCGGCTTGTCTGGCTGCTAATCCTTCAAGACGCACGCGGATAGAGCGGATTTCCTCATATTTTTGCTGATCCAGTACGGGGACGCGAATATCACGCGGCGTTTTCTGGGTCAGTGCTTCATCCTGAATGAGCCTTAATAAGGCATCGCGGACAGGTGTAACACTGGTGCCGAGCGAAGCGGCAAGCTCACGGATGGTTAGTCTAGTATCGGGTGCAAATTGTCCGCGCATCAACGCTTGAGAGAGTTTGCGATAGACGATTTCGCCGAGATTATGATGTTCAAGCGTCTGAAGTTCTGAAATGCCATTCATGCAAGATGTTTCCCCCGCAGTGAGTGAACTGTTTGTTTTTATCGTTTCACTTTATAACCGGCTCTTTTACAGCCGTATTATCCTGAATAATATGCAGTATCATAACCGTGAATATTCTTCCGGCAATGTATTGATTACGCTGTTTATCAGCCATATCGCAACAATAATTTGGCATCATGACTATGCTTGACAAACTATTATATTAAAAACATGATGCATCAAATGGGAGGCGGGATTTTATTTCAGATCATCGCTTCAGCGGAGAAATTTCAGAGTAGTTTTGAGCCGGAAACAGCAATGTTTTTGTGTGAAAAGCTGCGCCGAGCAAAGCGATGAACGGTATCCTGTTCGGGAGATCAGGCCGTTCTGGAGTAAAACCAGGTAGGGAACTATGGATAAGCAGCCGAATTCACCTGAAGCGCGTGATATTCAGTATCACCTTCATTCTTACACGAATGCGCGTCGTCATCAGGAAATCGGACCGATGATCCTTGAAAAAGGTGACGGGATCTATGTCGAGGACAATAACGGCAAGCGCTATATTGAAGGTCTGGCCGGTCTGTGGAGCGTAGGTGTCGGCTTCTCGGAACAGCGTCTTGTTGATGCTGCCACCAAGCAGATGCAGAAGCTGCCTTATTATCACAATTTCGGCCATAAATCGCATGGTCCGGTGATCGATCTGGCAGAAAAACTGGTGACGATGGCGCCGGTGCCGATGAGCAAAGCCTTCTTCACCAATTCCGGCTCCGAGGCCAATGATACCGCAATCAAAATGCTGTGGTACCGCTCCAATGCGCTTGGCCAGCCGCAGCGCAAAAAGATCATCAGCCGTAAGCGCGGTTATCACGGTGTGACCATTGCTGCTGCAAGCCTCACCGGCCTGCCGGCAAACCAGCTGTCCTTCGATCTGCCGATTGCCAATATTCTGCACACATCCTGCCCGCATTATTGGCGCGAAGCGCTGCCGGGTGAAACGGAAGAGCAGTTCACAGACCGTATGGCCGCTGATCTGGAAGCCATGATCCTTGCCGAAGGCCCTGAAACCATTGCTGCATTCATCGGTGAGCCGATCATGGGTGCCGGTGGTGTTGTAGTGCCGCCGGACAGCTATTGGGGTAAAATTCAGGCTGTTTTGAAGAAATACGACATTCTGCTGATTGCGGATGAAGTGATCTGCGGTTTCGGCCGTACCGGCAATATGTTTGGTACAGAAACCTTCAAAATGCAGCCGGATATTATGGTATTCTCCAAGCAGCTGTCATCCTCCTACCTTCCGATTTCGGCGCTAGTTGTGAATGACAAGGTGTTTGAACCGCTGGCTGATGAAAGCAACAAGATCGGCACATTCGGTCATGGTTATACCGGTGGTGCACATCCGGTGGCTGCTGCTGTTGCCAATGAAAATATCAAGATTATTGAAGAAAATAATCTGGTTGCGAATGCCCGTGAAGTCGGCGCGCACATGCAGAAACGTTTGCGTGAACTGGCCGATCATCCGCTGGTGGGTGAAGTGCGCGGTAAAGGCCTGATCGCAGCGGTTGAACTGGTTGCTGACAAGCAGACCAAAGAGCCTCTGGAAAAAGCTGGTAATCTCGGTCTGATGGCAAATAATGCGCTGCTCAACAACGGTGTTATCTGCCGCAACATGCTGGATACGGTTGCATTCTGCCCGCCGCTGATCATCAATGAAAAACAGGTTGATGAAATGGTTGGTGCTTTTGCCAAGGCACTGGACACAGTGGCTGCTGAAGTGAAGAAGTAATTTCTTCTAAAGGTTGAAATGAAACGGCGCATGTGAGCAATCACATGCGCCGTTTTTATTTATTGCTCTTTCAAAGTGCTGCAATATGTGCTTAATCTCGCGCATCCACAGGGGGGCTCCGTAGTGCCGGGGCTGAGATGTCAGTGACAAACTGACGGACTCTAAAGCTGATCTGGGTAATTCTAGCGGAGCGAGGCGGACCATGTTTTCTGGCGCACAAATTTCCACTTCTTTTGTCACGGCAATTCCGGCGGCGTGTTTCTGGCTGACCTGAAGAATTTCACAGCAAAACTGATTTTATTCTTATCTGTGGAATTGAAACATGTCTGTTTATCAAGCTGCCGCTGCAGATTGCACGCAATCTGTACGTAAGTCATCGGCTCATCTGTCCAGAATTCTTCCTGCAATCTTGTCTGTCGGTGCAGTCTTTTTGTTCTGGGAAAGCTACGTTGCACTGTCCGGCATAGCACCGTCCGTATTGCCGGCACCGAGCCGGATTTTGCAGCAGATGTTTCTGCATCGTCAGGCTTTATGGGATAATACCCTGCCGACAATCCGTGCGACGCTGATTGGTTTCAGCTGTTCTGTGATTACCGCTTGTCTGCTCTCCGTTTTGATTGATCGATATATCTGGCTGCGGCGGGCACTGTTTCCGGTTTTCATCATCAGCCAGACTCTGCCGCTGATCGCCATTGCACCACTGATTGTGCTGTGGTTCGGTTTTGGTCTGCTGCCGAAAATTCTGCTGGTCTCTCTCGTCACCTTTTTTCCGATGCTGGTGGCGCTGGTGCAGGGCTATGCCTCGACGGATAAAGAGATTGAGCATTTACTGTCATCAATGGGTGCAGGCAGATGGACGATCTTCCGGTTAGCGCGCATTCCGTCAGCTTTGCCATATTTTTTCGCAGGCTTACGCATTTCAATCACTTATGCAGTCGTTGGCGCAATTTTTGCTGAATATGCCGGTGCTTTCAAAGGCTTAGGCATTTATATCCTCAATGCCAAAAACAACTTCCGGCCCGATCTGGTACTGGCAGCGGTATTCATCAGCGCGACGCTGACATTAAGCCTGTTTGGCCTGACTTATCTGATACAAAAATGGGTCGCCCCGTGGCTGAAAACAGAGCGGGGTGCAGAATAATGATACGTCTGCAATTGCAATCTGTCGCTAAATCTTTTGGTTCATTGGAAGTGTTGCGCGACATTTCTCTGCATGTGGCGGAGGGTGAGTTTGTCTCGGTTCTGGGGCCGTCGGGTGCCGGAAAAACTACAATTTTCAATCTGTTGACCGGTGCGGAACAGCTCTCGCAGGGGCGCATCATCTTTGACGGCGCACCATTAGCACAAGCATGCGATGCGTTTGCGTTCATGCCGCAGCGCGATGCTTTGATGCCGTGGCGGCGGATGATTGATAATGCCACACTGGGGCTGGAAGTGCAGGGCATGAGCCGCAAGGATGCCCGCAAATTAGCCGAACCGCTGTTTAAGGAATTTGGCCTTGCCGGTTTTGAACAGGCCTATCCGGCGGAATTATCAGGCGGCATGCGTCAGCGGGCAGCCTTGCTGCGAACCGTTATTCAGCAACGTAAAATGCTGCTGCTGGATGAACCATTTGGTGCGCTTGATGCCCTGACCCGCGCTTCGATGCAGCACTGGCTGGAGAGCATGTGGCAGAGCCATCGCTGGACGGCTTTGCTGATCACCCATGATGTGCGTGAAGCCGTTTATCTCTCAGACCGGATTTATGTGTTGTCAGCACGTCCCAGCAGGGTTGTGCATGAGGTGACCGTCGATCTGCCGCGTCCCAGACGGGACTCACTGCACAAAAACGCATTGGAAAAAGCGGCTGTGCTTGAAGCTGAAATTCTAGACCTTTTGCTGAATTTATAAGGATATGACCATGGCAATTTTGAACCGCCGCCGCTTGCTTTCCGCACTGGCTCTGTCCGGCGCGATGAGCGTTTTACCACTCTCTGCTTTCGCCAAAGAACCGGCGAAAGTGACTGTTGCACTCGACTGGACAGTAAATACCAATCATATCGGTATGTTCATTGCCCGTGATCAGGGCTTTTACAAAGAAGCCGGACTAGACGTGACGATCCTGCCTTATTCCGACACATCAGCCGGATTGCTGGTCGCTAATGGTGCGGCGGATTTCGGTATTGTTGGTTCAACCGGCTTGTTTGCGCAGCGTACGGCGGGGGCTGATCTTGTCGGCACTTATGCTGTGGTGCAGCACGAAACCGGTCGTCTGGTGTTTATGGATGAGCGGCAGGATATTCAGTCGCCGAAAGACCTCGACGGCAAAACCTATGCCGGTTTCGGCTCCAATTGGGAGCGTAAGCTGATTGAAACCCTGATCCGTGCCGATGGTGGCAAGGGCGAGTTTGAGATTGTGACACTCGGTACTTCCGCCTACGAGGCACTGGCCAATGGTGCCGTGGATTTCACGCTGGAAATTGCCACATGGGAAGGGGTGAAAAACGAGCTGGAAGGTGTGAAGCAGCGGGCGTTCCGCCACTCGGATTACGGTATACCGGATCAGCATACCACGCTGCTGGTTTCCTCCGGCAAATACCTCAAAGACAATCCGGAAACGGCAAAGGCATTTTTAAGTGCCACGCAACGCGGATTTGCTTTTGCAGCGGATCATCCGGATGAAGCAGCCGATATTCTCATTCGCGGCAATCAGGATGTGTTGACGGATGACAAGCTTATCCGCGCTTCACTGAAAGCTCTGAATGACGGGCATTTCCTGCGCGATAGCGATGGTACAATCGGTAACATGCGACCGGAAACCATGCTGGCTTTGGGTGAGTTCCTGTTTAAGGCGGGTATTCTCTATGATAAGGAAGGTGCAGTGTTGCAGGAAAAACCGGACTTTTTGAGCTATTTTACCAATGATTTCCTGCCTTAAATAATGGAACAATGAATGAGCAAGCAGGAACCGGTGCGGATTATTGTGATGGGCGTTTCCGGTTCCGGTAAATCAACACTGGCTTCAGCACTAGCGCAGGCTCTGACATTGCCCTTTATTGAGGGGGATGATCTGCATCCGCAAAGTAATATTGCGAAAATGCAGGCCGGTCAGCCGTTGAATGATGCAGATCGCCTGCCTTGGCTGCAAGCCATTGCAGCAGCTCTTTCAAACGGGACAGAGGGCGCTGTGGCAAGCTGTTCAGCGCTCAAAAAATCCTATCGGGATTTGCTGCGTGAGCAGACCGGCGAGCCGTTATATTTCATCTGTCTGACCTGTGATCCCAACACCATCGCTGCGAGAATGCAGGCGAGACACGGGCATTTCATGCCCGCATCTTTGTTCACTTCGCAACTGGCCAGTTTTGAAATCCCGCAAGGTGAACCGGTGACATTGCTACTGTCCTGCGACCAGCCCGTGAACACGATGCTTGCAACCTGCAAAACATGGCTGGAAGATCAGGCCGGATTGAGCACAATCACAAATGCTATGCCATTGCCGGAAAGCTGAAGTTCTGCATTGTTGCAGTGCTCAAACCGCAGACAATCATTGAGCTCAAGCTGTGTATCTCCGGCTTGCACAGTACCTTTGCTGCAGAAGATCAGCAAAGTTGCTCCGTTCAGAGACAAGTTGACAGGCTCTGTCACCCCATAACGGCTGACTTGATGCGTAAAGTACCCGCGCCGTGTCATCACATTCAGATCCGTGATTGCGGAACCGAGCAATTTCGCACTGGTCGGGCTGTCCGCAGGAAAGGAGAAAGGCGGGGTTTCACCTTTCAGTTCCTGATCTGTCAGACCTTCGACGGACAGGGTAATCCCGTCGCCTTCAAGCACGGATAAAGTGCGGTCAATGCCGGTAAAAACCGAAAACGGCCCGTCACTGGCTACCGTTGCGGTGCTGATACGCCAGTCGAAATTATCGACTGACGCATCCTCTGGAAAAACCGCGATTTCAACGGTAACACCGCCGCCGTTTTTCCACGGCATACGGCGGTGCTGATGATTTTTGAGAAGCTGCATTTACTGTAACCAGCCGTTGGAAACCGCCCAGAGAGCCACCGGTGCTGTCAGCAGAATGCTGAGCGCTGTGCGGATATACCAGATCACAATCAGATCACGGAATTTGAGCGGGATTGAAGTTGCAAGCACACAAGGAATGGATGCCGAGAGAAACAGTACCTGCGAGACAGAAACCACTGCGGCTACAAATTTGAGCGCCACATCGGCATCTTTCAGCAGGATGGCTGGCAGGAACATTTCAGCAAGACCGGCTGCCATGGATTTCGCTGCCAGCATTGGCTCCGACAATTGTGCCAGCCATGTGAAAGGATACAACGCCAGACCCAGCACATCGAAGAGCGGGGTATATTTCGAGGCGAGCAGACCCAGCAGACCAACGGCCATAATGCTTGGAAGGATCATCGAAGCCATGCGCAGACCATCGATAAAGGTTGCACGCAGCATCGGCAGAATGTGCGGTGCTTTTTCAGCCTGTTCGAGACCGACATTGATTGCGGTGGCTAAGCGGGATTTACCTTCCGGTAGCGGTGTGTCGCGGGTTTCCGGATGGTCCATTTGCGCCAGCGGCCAGAGACGCGCAGCAATTGCGGAAACGATGAAGGTCACAAAAAAAGTTGTCCAGAAATACAGATTCCACGCATCCATCAGATTAAGCGTTTTGGCGACGATAATCATGAAAGTCGCTGAAACAGTCGAGAAACCGGTGGCAATAATTGCCGCTTCACGCGCGGTATATTTGCCTTCGCGATATACACGGTCGGTAATCAGCAGTGCCAGCGAATAACTGCCGACAAAAGAAGCTACCGCATCAATGGCTGACCAGCCCGGTGTACGCCAGATCGGACGCATGACCGGCTGTACGATGACGCCGGTAAATTCCAGCAATCCGTAACCGATCAGAAACGCCAGCGCCAAAGCGCCGATCGGCACGA
Source organism: Bacillus subtilis (assembly GCA_021733665.1). Classification (GTDB taxonomy): domain Bacteria; phylum Pseudomonadota; class Alphaproteobacteria; order Rhizobiales; family Rhizobiaceae; genus Pseudochrobactrum. The sequence continues at coordinate 11,795 of JAHREI010000005.1, read as the reverse complement.
TCAGACCGACGGAAAGAACAAGCTTGTCAAAGAGAAATGGCAGCATATCCGGTGTGAAAAGCAGTTCCGGCCCGACACCGGCGAGATACATGCCGGTGAGTACCAGACCCAGCACGCGCAGCACGGAGAAAATGCTTTCGGTCAGGGTTTTGTTCCATGTGCCACGGATAAACGGGCTGAGCGCACCATAGGCAATCAAAAGACAGACGAAGGTCAGTGCGACAGGACGCAATTGCACCGCAACTGCTGTCGCAGCATGGTCGAGCAGGATTGTGGATTTTCCACTGAGCGTGACCGGAACAAAGAAGAAAAAAATACCGAGAAAACTGAAAAAGATCAGTTTGAATGCAGCTGAGCCGCGCGAACCGCCGCTGCTGCCAACAGTTATATCTGACATGATGACCCCTGATTATTGTTATTCATGCAGAAGGAGGTTCCGTAATCTCAGAAGCTGTTTTGCCCTTGTCTGTTACGGCCTCTCCCAAAGCCGGAAATGTGAAAAAGAAAGGCAGCCTCCTCGCAGGCTGCCTTTGTATTCATTTCGTTAGTTGCCCAAAATGCCAGGCAGGCGCAGACCCTGTTCCTTGGCGCAATTGACGGCAATGTCATAACCGGCATCGGCATGACGCATCACACCGGTGGCAGGGTCATTCCACAACACGCGCTCAAGGCGGCGGGCGGCATCATCGGTACCGTCAGCGCAGATCACCATGCCTGCATGCTGGCTGAAGCCCATGCCAACGCCGCCGCCGTGATGCAGCGATACCCATGTGGCACCGGATGCGGTGTTGAGCAGGGCATTGAGCAGCGGCCAGTCGGAAACGGCATCGGAGCCGTCCTGCATCGCTTCTGTTTCACGGTTTGGCGAAGCCACAGAACCGGAATCCAGATGGTCGCGGCCGATCACAACTGGTGCTTTCAGCTCGCCGTTCTTGACCATTTCGTTGAAGGCAAGGCCGAGACGGTGGCGGTCACCAAGGCCAACCCAGCAAATACGGGCAGGCAGCCCCTGAAACTCAATGCGCTCACGCGCCATATCCAGCCAGTTATGCAGGTGCTTATTATCCGGCAGCAGTTCCTTGACCTTGGCATCGGTCTTGTAAATATCTTCTGGATCACCGGAGAGTGCTGCCCAGCGGAACGGGCCGATACCACGGCAGAACAGCGGGCGGATATAGGCAGGTACAAAGCCCGGGAAGGCAAATGCGTCTTCCAGACCTTCTTCCAGTGCCATCTGACGGATATTATTGCCGTAATCGAGGGTCGGAATGCCCATATTCCAGAAATCAACCATCGCTGCGACCTGAATTTTCATCGAGGCGCGCGCTGCCTTTGCAACGCCTTTCGGGTCGCTTTCCTGTTTTGCACGCCATTCAGCAACGCTCCAGCCGATCGGCAGATAACCATGCACCGGATCATGTGCGGAAGTCTGGTCGGTGACGATATCCGGTTTGACGCCGCGCTTCACCAGTTCAGGGAAAATCTCTGCCGCATTGCCGATTAGGGCAATCGACTTGGCTTCACCGGCTTTTGTCCATGCATCAATACGTGCCAGCGCTTTATCAAGGCTGTGGGTTTTTTCATCAACATAGCGGGTACGCAGGCGGAAATCCGCGCGGGTTTCATCGCACTCAACCGCGAGACAGCAGGCACCGGCCATGACAGCGGCCAGCGGCTGTGCGCCGCCCATACCGCCGAGGCCACCGGTGAGAATCCATTTGCCTTTGAGATTGCCGCCGAAATGCTGACGACCGGCTTCGACAAAGGTTTCATAGGTGCCCTGCACAATGCCCTGCGCACCGATATAAATCCACGAACCGGCGGTCATCTGGCCATACATCGCCAGTCCCTTTTTATCCAGTTCGTTGAAATGATCCCAGTTTGCCCAGTGCGGCACCAGATTGGAATTGGCGATTAGAACGCGCGGCGCATCTTTATGGGTACGGAAAATACCGACCGGCTTGCCGGACTGTACCAGCAATGTTTCATCGCCTTCCAGATCTTTCAGGCTGGCAACAATCTTGTCAAAATCTGCCCATGTACGGGCGGCGCGACCGATACCGCCATAGACCACCAGCTCATGCGGGCGCTCGGCAACGTCGGGATGCAGATTATTCATCAACATGCGCATCGGCGCTTCGGTGAGCCAGCTTTTGGCGGTGATTTCCGTGCCGATTGCAGGACGGATTTCACGCTCATTGTGACGCGGATTATTCATCGAATGTTCCCTTATTTAGATTTGAGATTGGCAGCGGCGGCTTCAAGCTGCTGCAAAATGTTTTTGAGATGGCTGCGCAATCCGGTTGCCTTGACCTCGTCATAGGCAAAAGGCATGGCTTCTGTGGCTAGGTGTGTTGATTGCGTGAGTTCCATCTGAATGGCGTGCACGCCCGTTTCCGGCTGACCGTAATGGCGCGTTGTCCAGCCGCCTTTGAAACGGCCGTTGAGGATGGACGTGTAACCTTCAGCCTGTTTCGCTACACCGAAGACTGCTGCTTCAATGACGGGCGCGCAGGTCTTGCCATTATCCGTTCCGATATTGAAATCCGGCAGAGTGCCTTCAAACAGAAACGGAATATGCGAGCGGATCGAGTGGCAGTCATAGAGAATGGCCACGCCGTGAATGGCCTTTACACGCTCGATTTCAGCCGCCAGTGCTTCATGATAGGGCTTGTGAAAACGGCTGATGCGATCTGCAATATCGGCCTCAGCCGGTTGCTCGCCGCCTTTCCAGATCGCCAGACCATCAAAATCCGTTTCCGGTATTAGTGTCGTTGTGTTCTGCCCCGGATAGAGGCTCACACCCGCCGGATCACGATTGGCATCAATGCAATAGCGGTGGAATGTGGCGCGCACTGTCGTCACATTATCCAGCAGCCCGTCATAGAGCTTGTGGATATGCCAGTCCGTATCGGCAAGTATCCGGCCATTGTCATTGAGGCGCGCCCAAATATCCTCCGGCACTTCCGTGCCGGTATGGGGCAGACCGAGAATGACCGGCGAGGTTCCCTGATGAACTTCAAACGCGCTCATTTAGGCCTCCAGTGCAGGGAGAATACCGCTCGTGATAGCTGCATTCAGCGAGCCGTCAGCAACGATTTCTGCAGCGGCAGCCAGATCATCAGCCATATAGCGGTCAACCTCGAGTGTCGGCACTTTGGTACGCAGCACGGCGATTGCCGCTTTCAGCTCAGGGCTGGTTTCCAGAGGGCCGCGCAGTTCCACGCCGAGGGCACCGGTCAGGGCTTCAATGCCGATAATTGCATTGAGATTGTCGGTCATTTGCAGCAGACGGCGGGCGCCGTGACAGGCCATCGACACATGATCTTCCTGATTGGCGGAAGTCGGAGTCGAATCCACCGAGGCCGGATGGGACATTTGCTTGTTTTCCGACATCAGGGCGGCAGAAGTGACTTCTGCAATCATCAGGCCGGAATTGAGACCAGGCTTTTTCGCCAGAAATGCAGGCAGGCCGAAGGAGAGGGCAGGGTCAACCAGCAGTGCAATACGACGCTGGGCAATGGCACCGATTTCACAAATTGCCAGCGCAATCTGGTCGGCGGCAAAAGCCACCGGTTCGGCATGGAAGTTACCGCCGGAAACCACTGTATCATCGGAAAGTACCAGCGGATTATCGGTGACCGCATTGGCTTCAATTTCAAGCGTAACCGCGACCTGACGCAGCAGATCAAGACAAGCGCCATCGACTTGTGGCTGGCAGCGGATGCAATACGGATCCTGCACGCGCTGATCGCCTTCCAGATGGCTGTCGCGGATAATCGAGCCTTCGAGCAATTTGCGCAGAGCTGCACCGGTATCGATCTGGCCTTTATGACCGCGCAAGCTATGAATATCTGCGTGGAACGGAGCGGTGGAGCCCATGGCAGCATCGGTTGACAGAGCGCCGGTAATCAGCGCTGCCTGCAAGGCTGTATGAGCGCGGAACAGACCGGCCAGTGCAAGAGCGGTAGAGGTCTGCGTGCCGTTGATCAGGGCGAGACCTTCTTTGGCGGCCAGAACAACCGGTGTCAGACCGGCTTTGCTCAATGCGGAAGCAGCGGAAACACGTGCACCCTGATAGAAAACCTCACCTTCGCCGATCATGGCCGCAGCCATATGTGCCAGCGGTGCCAGATCGCCGGACGCGCCGACGGAACCTTTTTCCGGAATAACCGGAATGACACCCTTTTCCAGCATGGCTTCGATGAGCGCAATGATCTCAGGGCGTACGCCGGATGCACCGCGACCAAGTGAAATCAGCTTGAGCGACATGACGAGGCGTACAATATTTTCAGCCAGAGGCGCGCCTACACCGCAGCAATGGGACAGGATCAGATTGCGCTGGAGTGTTGCCACATCTTGCAGTTCGATACGAATGGAAGCCAGTTTGCCGAAGCCGGTATTAATGCCGTAGACTGGTGCATCACCAGCGGCAATTTCCGCAATGCGGGCAGCGGATTTGGCAATGCCCGTATGAAAAGACGGATCAAGACGGGCAATGGTGCCGTTGCGGTAAATATCTTCGAGCGTGGCAAGCGGGACGGAACCTGGTTTAAGAATAATGCTCATGGAGGATACTTTCTTCAGGTATATGTGAATGACGTGTGAGTGTTCGGATAAATTTTCAGTTGCCGCGGAAAACCCGCTTCCAGAGCGGGTTAAAACCAATGCGATAGACAAGCTCTGCAGGGCGATGCACATCCCAGATTGCCAGATCAGCATGTTTACCGACTTCAATCGTACCGGTTTCAGCCAGAATACCGAGCGCACGGGCAGCTTCACGGGTCACACCGGCAATGCATTCATCGACAGTGAGGCGGAACAGGGTTGCGCCCATATTCATGGTCAAAAGCAGGGAGGTCAGCGGAGATGTACCGGGATTATTATCGGTAGCCAATGCCATTTTTGTACCCGCCTGACGGAAGGCTTCAACCGGCGGTTTTTGGGTTTCGCGGATGAAATAATAGGCTCCGGGCAACAGCACTGCGACTGTGCCGGCTTTGGCCATCGCCTGCGCACCTTGCGCATCAGTATATTCCACATGATCGGCGGAAAGCGCATTATAGGAGGCGGCTAATTTGGCACCATGCAGGTTGGACAGCTGATCTGCATGGAGTTTGACCGGCAGGCCATGCGCCTTTGCAGCATCAAAAACACGGGCGATTTCATCAGGCAGGAAGGCGATCCCTTCACAGAAACCATCGACGGCATCGGCGAGCTTCTCAGCGGCGATGGCAGGCAGCATCTCATTGATAATCACATCGATATAGGCTGACTTGTCGCCGTTCATTTCCGGCGGCAGCGCATGGGCACCGAGGAATGTGGTGCGGATCGCAACATTACGTTCCTGTGCCAGACGCCTGGCTGCTTTCAGCGATTTGATTTCATTTTCTGTATCGAGACCGTAACCGGATTTAACCTCAACGGTTGTTGCGCCTTCAGCAATCAGGGCATCGAGGCGCGGCAGGCTCTCACGTACCAGATCATCTTCACTGGCCGCACGCAGCGCCGTTACGGAAGAAACAATACCGCCGCCAGCCTTGGCAACTTCCTCATAGGATGCACCTTCGAGGCGCAGCTCAAATTCATGGGCACGGTTACCCGCGTGAACCAGATGTGTGTGGCAGTCGATCAGACCGGGGGTAATCAACCGGTTTTCGCAATTGGTTGCGGGATAATCCGCATAGAGCGCAGGCATTTCGGATTGCGGGCCGACATAGGCAATTTTGCCCTGTTCAACCACGATTGCCGCATCTTCAATCAGGCCGAGACCATCCGCATTTTCACGCAGTGTAGCAACGCGCGCATGGGTGAAAATATGGCCGCTATTGTTAAGCGTATCTTTTGTCATGAGTGTTTTCCCACTTCCCCTCTCCGGCTATAATGTATATACATATTAAAAAATGGCAAAGGAAATTTTTGCACAGGTTCTGCATTGTTTGCAGAAACCGGATTCAGGAGGAGAGAACCGTGCTTCAGCAAAAATATGTCATCCATGCGCAACAGGCTCTGTTGAATAACGGGTCGGAAAGCGGCTGGGCTGAGAATGTCCGCCTGACGGTTGAAGCCGGAAAATTTACAAGCATTGAAAGCGGCGTGCAGGCGCAATCGGGCGATGAGCGCCATGCGGTGATCATCGCGGGGATGCCCAATCTGCACAGCCATGCTTTCCAGTATGGCATGGCGGGACTGGCAGAAAAGCGCGGGCCTTCTGCCGATAGTTTCTGGAGCTGGCGCGATGTGATGTATCGCTTTGCCCTGACTATGTCGCCGGAGCAGGCGGAAGCCGTGGCGCTTCGTCTCTATGTGGATATGCTGGAAAATGGCTTCACCCGCGTAGGTGAGTTCCATTATTTGCATCATGACCGTGACGGTGCGCCTTATGCGGATGTGGCCGAGATGGGCAAACGTATTGCGTCTGCTGCCAATAAAAGCGGCATCGGCCTCACACTTTTGCCGGTTTTCTACGCTCACTCCACATTTGGTGACGCTGCTCCGAATGAAGGTCAGCGGCGGTTTATCAATAGTATAGATCAATATGAGCGCCTGCTGGATGGTTGTAGTTCTGCGCTCAAAGATATGGACGGCGCGGTTTTGGGTGTTGCGCCCCACAGCTTGCGGGCGGTGACGCCGGATGAGCTGAAAATCGTCACGCAAATGCTGCCGGAAACACCGGTGCATATTCATGTGGCCGAGCAGGTCAAAGAAGTTGAAGACTGCATTACATGGTCCGGCAAGCGACCTGTTGAATGGCTGCTGGACAATGCCAATCTGAGTGATCGCTGGTGCCTGATCCATGCCACCCACATGACCGATGACGAGACAACAGGTATGGCAAAAGCCGGTGCGATCGCTGGTCTGTGCCCTGTAACCGAGGCCAATCTCGGTGACGGCACGTTCAACGCCGGAGTGTTCACGCAGGCAGGCGGTCAGTTCGGTATCGGCTCAGACTCCAATGTGCTGATCGGATTGGGTGATGAATTGCGCCAGCTCGAATATTCGCAGCGTTTGCAACACCGCGCACGTAATGTGATGGCGGTTGCGGAAGGTTCAACCGGTCGTGCGTTGTTTGACGGTGCGCTTGAAGGTGGCAATATTGCTATGGGCGTGCGCGGGCAGGGGCTTAAAACCGGTGCGTCAGCAGATTTTGTAGCGCTGGATGTCAGCCGTCTTCCTCATACCCAAGGGGATATGGTGCTGGATGGTATGATCTTTGCCAACCGCGCCAAACCGGCACATGTCTGGGTACGAGGCATAAAACAGGTTGAAAATGGTCGTCATCACCTGCATGAACAAGCAGAAGCAGGATTCCGTGCGGTTTTAGGTGCACTCTTGGAAGACTGACGGGTTGAATTAAAGAACGGGCTTAAGCGGGTAATGCAGACATTATCATCCGGAGACAGCGAACAGGCGTCATCTCTGCATCAGCGGATTCTGGATGATATTGAAAGCCGGATTCTCTCCGGCGAGTGGCAGCCCGGTTATCGTATTCCGTTTGAACACGAGCTCACCGAGCAATATTCCTGCTCTCGCATGACCGTCAATAAAGCGCTGACACAATTGGCAAAAGCCGGAATGATCGAGCGTAAGCGCCGTTCCGGCAGTTTTGTGTCCAAGCCGCAGTCGCAGGCGGCGGTGCTGGAAATTCATGATATCCGTGATGAAGTTGAGCAGCTCGATCTGCCTTATCGCTACGAATTGCAGAATTCCGTGAGTCGTAAAAGCACGGCAGCTGACGGTAAGAAACTCGAGATTGAACGCAATACTCCGCTGATTGAGCTGACCTGCCGTCATTATGCCGGCAAGCGGGTCTTTGCGCTGGAAGAGCGTATTATCAATCTGCTGGCTGTACCGGATGCTGCTCAAACGGATTTTTCCAAACAATCGCCGAGCCCGTGGCTGGTAGCCTGCGTGCCGTGGAGCAATGCGCAACACGCAATCCGTGCGGTGGCTGCTGACGAAAATGTGGCGGCAATTCTGGGGATTCCGGCGGGTGCTGCCTGTCTGGTGATCGAGCGCCAGACATGGAATGCGGGACAGCCTGTGACCTATGTGCGGCTGACCTATAGCGGCGACAGCCATGCGCTGGTTGCTCGTTTTGCCCCATCGCAAGGGTAAAAACGGCGGGTTCGCACCCGCCGTCCACTATCAGAAGCTGCGCTGGAAGCGGATCATACCCTGAACAGCATCTTTACCGTTCTGGATGGATTTTTTATCCTTCCATTTGGTGTAAGAAACTTCCGGTGTGATGGAAAAGCCGGGTACCAGCTCATAAGAAACATTCGCGGTTGCCGCAAAGGTCTTGGAAGCATCATAGGCAAGCTGGGCATTCAGGACTGCCTGCGGGGTCAGCTTATAGGCTGCACCACCCCATACTGCCCAGTCTCCGCCCCATGTGCCGTAGAAGCTGCTGATGGCGCGAACCTGACCGATAACCTGATTATTGTCGCCTAACACGTCGATGTAATTGTCTTTGTTAGACTTGTAACCTCCCATTGTCCAGACAGAGAAGCTGTCGGTTACATTCAGGTCACCACGGATTTTACCGGCCCATTCTTTATTATAGGCATCATAAGCGGCAACGGCAGTCAGTGAGCCCCAGCCCTGCGCATAACGCAGACCACCGACAACATGCGGTGTGTAATCTTTGATGACCGCACCCCATTTTTTGCCTGCCCAGTCTTTTGGCTGTTCGTCAACGTCATCTTTGCCGCCCTGTTCCAGCGACAGAATTGCGGACAGACCGTTATCACCGGTAAAAGTATAGCTGATCTGGCCGGTGCGGCCGCTACCGGCGAGGATCACATCATCATTCATCACATTACCAAGGTAACCAGGGAAGGTGATAAATGCAGAGTCATCCAAACCAATCTTCAGACCGCCAAGCTGGATATATCCGGCGCGCAATGTACCGGTAGATTTGGCGTCAACTCCATCTTTCCATTGGAAACGAAGGTCGGAATAGGTTTTCAGTGTACCAAGCTCGGTTTCAGATGCGGTGCTGAATCTCAGACTAAAACGTGCAAGGCCTTCATAGGTGTCGCGCTTGTTGTTTTTTGCAAAGAGTTTGCCGTCACGAGCTTCAAAACCACGACCATAGACATCATTACCGCCGGTCAGGTCATAGCGCACATAACCATGAATACGCAGACAGGTTTCTGTACCCGGAATGTAAAAATAGCCTTGTCCGTAAGCGTCACAGACTCGGACATATTCTACGGCTTCCGGTTCGGCTACGACGACAGGATCTGCAGCATGAGCAGCAGAGTTCGCAAGAAGTGTCGCAGCGGAGCAGAAGAGTATTGTTTTAATTGTCATTGATATCTCCAGAATTAGAATGAGGAGACAATCGGTGATTGAAGGGGTAATAAAAACGCAAAAATTGGGAGTTTAATTCATAAAAATCAATATGTTGTATAATTGTATCATGGCAAGAAATTGCCTGATATTTTGAATTGAAAGTCAGATGAAGATGAATTGTCCCGCAGACCTGCGGGACAGTTTTTATAAGCAGTTAGCCGATCCGATGAGATGTTACAGCTCTTTTATAATGGCTGGAAAAGCGCAACAGCACAAAAACCGCGATAATAATCCACGGGATCAGCAGCATATTCAATGTCTGCCAGCGGAAATATTGCAGCAGGCCACCGGCGCTGAATGAACAGGTCAAGCCGACAATAAAAATCGTCAGATCATTGGTAGCCTGTGCGCGACCCTTTTCTGCGGATGTATAGGTTGTTGTCAGCAGGGTTGTGCCGCCGATATACAGAAAGTTCCAGCCGATACCGAGCATGATCAAGGCGCTGGCAAAAGAGACAAAGCCGGTACCGGTCAGCGCCAGCGCCACATGGGCGCCGAACAGCGCCAGACCTGTCATCATAATACGCATGACGCCAAAACGGGCGATGAGTGAACCGGTAAAGAATGACGGCAGAAACATACCCAGCACATGCAGCTGAATAACCATTGTCGACGCAGACGGCTCATGCTGATGATGCCCCATGGCTATCGGCGTGGCGGTCATCGCCAAAATCATAATGCCGTAACCGGTGGCCGCAGCAAAGAGTGCAACCAGATAGGCGGGTTGCGTTACAATCTCACGCCATGTTCGTCCGCTTTGAACCGTGGTCGTTGGTGCAGATGGGGCAGGGCTGTGTAAGCGGCTGAGTATACCGGCAGCGATCAGCGACACCAAAGCAAGCAATAGGAACGAAGCCATATATGGCGGAACCATGAGTTTACCACCGGCTTGGGCAAGGAGGGGGCCTGCGAGAGCCGCCACAACACCGCCGCCCAGAACCAGAGAAATTGCTCTGGAGCGATAGGCATCATCTGCAATTTCACCTGCTGCAAAGCGGTAGAACTGCGCAAAGGCCTGATAAGAGCCGACCAGAAACGTACCGAGCGACAGCAACAGTAATGATGATTGCCATAGTCCGAATGCTGCAAGCAAGCCGCCGCTGGTACCAAGCAAGGCTCCGGCGATGAAACCGGTTTTCCGGCCAATACGTGCCATCCACAGCGAGGCAGGCAGCATAGTGATAGCCGTACCCAGAAACATGGCGGCAACCGGCATGGTGGCTAGTTCCGGTCGGGAGGCAATCTGTCCGCCGGCCAGGCCGCCAATGGTCATGACCATGACGGATGCTGTCTGAAACAGTGCCTGTGCTGTTGCCAGCAGAAAAACCTGCCCTTTTACTGTTACAGCCGCCATGAATTCCCCCTCATGATATCGCATATTATAAACATTCAAAGATTTGTTTGATTGTTTAAGTCATGCTAGAGAGACGGTCAATGACCAAGGCGAAAACATATTTACTGGAACAACTGGCTGAATTGGCACGGGTGCTCGGGCATGCACACCGTCTGGATTTGCTTGAGCATATTTCGCAGGGCGAGCGCGCGGTCGAAAGACTGGCAGAGCTCACTGGCCTGTCCGTTGCCAATACATCCGCGCATTTGCAGCAATTGCGTCGTGGTGGTTTTGTAAATACGCGCCGTGACGGCAAACGGGTCTTATATCGTCTGGGCGACGGGCCCGTTTTGCCATTGCTCTCGGCTCTGCGCTATTTTGCCGAACGGAATAAAGCTGAAGTCCGTAAAGTTGTTTCCGATTATTTTGACAATCTGGACAGCTTGGAGCCGGTATCCCGTCAGGAACTGATCAGCGCAATGCGTGATGGTGACGTGACTTTGCTTGACGTGCGGCCGGATGAGGAATTTGCGCTGGGGCATTTGCCGGGCGCGGTCAATATTCCGTTGGATGAGTTGGAAAAACGCCTGAGTGAATTGCCGAAAGACGCAGAAATTGTTGCCTATTGCCGTGGTGCTTATTGTGTCTTGTCTTTTGAGGCTGTGGCAGCACTACGCAGCAAGGGCTATCGCATTCGTCGTTTGCAGGACGGATTTCCGGAATGGAAAGCGGCCGGACTGGCTGTTGAGGCTGCGGCCTGATCGGAGCACACGCACACACACTCTCTCTCTATATATATACGGTGCGATTGAGCATTGAGTGGACACTCTCAAAGAGGTGCCTGTCAGTATCTGTTTGATTCAAAATTGGTGTCGATTCTTCAAAAGGGGCTTTTCGATTCTGGATTTGCGAGTCGAAACATGGGTTTGGGGTGTTGTTTTTGATATATGAGGCGTAGTTTTACACAGACTGAGGTGGGATTATACGTTCTTCACAGTGCTGATTGGTGTGAAAACGGGGTTGGGGCTGTGGATTTGTGTTTTTTGTTATAAAAATTCCATAAAAGGTGTTTGTGCGTGTTGACAGTTTGGTTGGGTGGGGT
>JAHREI010000004.1 GCA_021733665.1 Bacillus subtilis | reverse complement strand
TTTGGTGATAGCAGCTGTCAACGAGGTCTTACCATGGTCAACGTGACCGATTGTACCGATATTGACGTGCGGTTTATTACGTTCAAATTTGCTCTTTGCCATCGCTGTCGCTCTCTTTCACCACAACGCTAATTTAAATGCGCTGCAATAATTTTAATTGCCATATAACTTATTCCCGATCTTTCGACCAAGAAATTATATAGTAGAACTAAAGCTCCGCACCATAGTGACGCGAAACTTTATCAACTCGCTTCCGGCTTAGCTTAATTCAAAGCCCGCCAAGTTACTACACGCCAAACCGCTCTGAAATAATCTGGAGCGGGTAGCGGGAATCGAACCCGCGTATTCAGCTTGGAAGGCTGCTGCTCTACCATTGAGCTATACCCGCGCACTCTAAACTCCTGCTCTGGCAGTGGTGGAGGAGGTTGGTTTCGAACCAACGTAGGCTAAGCCAGCGGATTTACAGTCCGCCCCCTTTAACCACTCGGGCACTCCTCCAGAAACTCACTGCAAGCAGAGTTGAGCGACTAGGCATTCCGTTCACTGTGACCCCGTAGCGCTTGGCTCGTTTGTCGCTATGAACGAGGCGGGTTATGCCGATAACACACTGATAAGTCAACAGCTCTTTTTGAAAAAAATGCATAAAATTTTCACAGGCTTATCAATAATCCACAATATCAGGGTTTTTGCGCCTGTTTTTTCCGTATCCCGAAACTTTCCCGCCTGTGAATAAGGAAAGATGCTACCTTGAGAGCATAAAAATCGCTATAGAAAGCCCATGAAAGATAAAAAATCGTCACCGGACTCATCCGGCTCATCCTCCGGCACACCAAAAGATTCGCATTATGCACGTCTGCGGCGCCAATTTCGTGATCAAAAAACCGGTGGCAGCGAACAAAATTCGCAAAACCAGCGGTTCAATAAGCGTAAGCCTGTAAAAGGTACGCCGGCAGGCGACGGAATCACCCGTCTTTATGGCCTGCATACGGTGAAAGCAGCGCTTGAGAATCCTCGCCGTCAGATTTTCCGTATGATGGTGACGAAAAACGCCCTCGCCCGCCTTGATTTGGACGAAGCAACGATTGCCCGTCTCGCACCTGAAATGGTTGAGCCGCGCGATATTGATGCTTTAACCGGCTCAGATGCCGTACATCAGGGTGTGCTGATCGAAACAGCAGCGCTGAAACCACGCAAATTACAGGATCTTAAAGAAGGCAAGCTGCTTTTGATTCTGGATCAGGTTACCGATCCGCATAATGTCGGCGCTATTTTGCGCTCCGCAGTTGCTTTCGGTGCCGATGCGCTGATCACCACCTCGCGTCACAGCCCGCAGGAATCAGGTGTATTGGCCAAATCAGCTTCCGGCGCACTGGAAATGATTGATCAAATCGAAGTGCGCAATCTTGCAGAGGCGATTCTTGAACTGCATGAACTTGGTTACATGACCATTGGCCTTGATTCAGAAGGCCCGCTGGAAATGGAACACACCCTAAAGGGTGAAAAAGTTGCTCTTGTGCTGGGTGCAGAAGGCAAAGGCCTGCGTCAGAAAACCCGCGAGACAGTGAATGCTTTGGCACGCCTTGATATGCCGGGCGCGATTAAATCACTCAACGTCTCTAATGCTGCAGCAATTTCCCTTTATGCAGCACAACGTTTTCTCAGCAAATAATACCAGGCGATAAAATAAGCCCTGCCTGCATGGTCTCCCGATCACACAGGCAGGGCTTTTTTATACAAATCAAAAATCAGGCCGTAGCGATATATTGAATAATTTCGGCTGTTTCCTGCTCGGCCTGCTCAATACGACGCTTAACCACGTCACCAATAGAAATAATCCCGACCAAATCACCTGTATCACTGACCACCGGCAAATGGCGGAAACGATGACGGGTCATCATCTCCATCACATAATGCACAGTATCTTGCGGGCTACAGTGCAGAACCTTCGTCGTCATGGCTTTAGATACCGGCAATTGTAAAGCCTGTACGCCATGATTGGCACAAGCGCGCACAATATCACGCTCAGAAAGAATCCCTGCATATTTCCCCTTGCCTTCATCAACCAGCAAAGCACCGATACGGTGTTGGGATAGCAGCTTTGCAGCTGTTTCCAGATCTGCATCAATTTTCACAGTGAAGACACTACTGCCTTTTTGTTCCAGAATCGCGCGTACAGTCATTCTTTCCTCCCGACAAAAACAAATCACAACCTCACCCCGTCACAGGAGCGGCTGTGTATCTGATCAGTTACCGGCACGAAAAATGCGGAATGACTATAATTATACTGAATATGCAGGCTGCGTACCGGAGACCGCTCCGGCACTATAACACAAATTACAATGAAACATAATTCACTGTCTGCTTAGGAACGGCCACGCAGCAAAACTGCAATACCGAAAAAGCCTGCAACAAAGCCGCCAATATGTGCCTCCCAGGCGATTCCCGAGAGCTCTCCGGGCGCAACACCGTAAACACCGGTTATCACATTAATAATCAACCAGAAGCCGACAAAAGTCAGCACTGTTTTATTTTGCAGTGTCTGCGCAACAGAAAGCAAAGGCCCGCCAAAAGCCGGGACCTGTCTTCCGGCTCCTGTGTAATAAGTCACACGGCGAAAACCAAAACGCGCGGCAGCCCCCATCATCCCCGAGATAGCGCCAGAGGCACCAACAAGCGGAATATTGCTGTCCGGATAAAGCGCATAATGAGTAAAAGCTGCAACGATAGAGGTCAGCACCCAAAACAGTAAAAATTTACGCACGCCAATCCGTCCTGCCAGAGGCGAACCAAAAGCTGCGAACCACACACTATTCACAGCCAAATGTGCAAAACCGCCATGCATGAAGGAATAGGTGATCGCGGTGAACCATGCCGTAATATCCGTAAAACCACCCCACTCACTAAAACGCTGCGGGATGAAGGCAAAATTCAGCAAAAACCAGACATATTGCTGATCACTCAGCAAATAACTCTGCGTCACATATACAGCGGCACAAAGACCAATAAGAGCGACAACAACCGGTGGCATATTAAAGACCGGCTGTGAGCCGCCCTGCCCGTTGTCAAAATTATCGCGGGAATCGTTGACCGGTTGCTGCATACTATCCTCTAATGACTACATATCTGTCTGCGTGCTTCCATCACCGTACATGCCGGCAGATCTCTGTGATCAGCAAAATACTATTTTGATCTTTGAAGCAGGAAGAAAGCCAAATCAAGACAAGAAAAAACCGCCTGCAAAACAGGCGGTGAACGGGCATAAATAACCCAAATAAATTCTGGAGTTAGGCACCCAAAGCAGCGGGTCATTCCCTATAATGAGCCTGCAACTTATGCCTAAACGTATATAAACATAATTAATTTCTTAATGCAATCGAAGCAAAGCGTTAACCATAAATTTTATTGTTCGTGGATGTTCAGGCCATGATCATGGCTTGTTTACAATCATCCGCGCATATTATCGCCAGCAAAAAGACGCCGAAATGCGTTGTCCGAACCACGGATGATGGCTTTTTATACAGCGTTTAAAATTTTAATGGTTTCGCGAAAGCATTGTTTCAATCTGAAAGACAAGCGCACGCAATATGTTAAACGGATTTCAGCATTTCAGACAAGCACTGTAAATGCCGGATCTTTGGGATAATCGAGGAAGCGCCACCTCATGAAACATGACTGGACGGCAGATCTGCTCACCTATTGGGACAGGTTGCGCGGCACCCGCGCGGCGCCGGATCGTCGTGACATCAGCCCACGCGATTTGAGCGGCAAACTGCCGAATATCTTTATCCTTCGCAGCGACAATGAAGACATTATTCATGAGGAATTAGCCGGCATCCCGCGCGCCCGGCAATGGCAATTCAGACTTGCAGGAACGCGCCTTTGCACAATCTATGGGCGAGAATTACGCAATACGCGTTTTCTTTCGCTCTGGCATGAAGATGTGCGCTCATGGCTTGCTGAACAGCTTCATCTTTCCGGCATGGACTATCGCCCGTTAAGACTGGAACACACCAGCCTGACGCTGAATGAAAAAAGCTGCCATTTCGAGACATTATTATTACCATTACATGAGAGTGACGGCTCGCTGGCATGGATCGGCAGCATGGTTGCACTTGATCAGCCGCTCTGGCTGGGTAGTGAACCGCTGATTTCCAATTATATGGGACTGATCTCCGCCGCAGTGCCCGCACAAGTCGACAGCGTTCAGGCGACAAAGGGCATGAAATCTGTCCTGCAGGTTCTGCTCGATCGTCATCATGAATTATCGCCTGCCTCGCAAACAAATCCAGTGCAGGAAAACACCCCCTTGGTCGGCACAAGCCTGACATCAACGGGCGAAGCCTTTTCATATGACAGCGCCGTTGCCGATACAGCTTTTGCCCGAGCACTTCTGCCACAGATTGAAGCGCTTATGCCTTCAGCACGGCCATCCGATACAGTTCAGCATTCAGCTCAACCTGCACCTGCTATCATCCCTGCCCCGCTGACGGTTGCCGATTTAATCAAAAGCATTCACCCCGCTGCCCCGCAAAGTGAAACAGTGCAAACAACTGCAAAAGCAGCACACCTGACGCTGATCACCGGCGGCAAAGACAAAAATTGATCAGATATTAGCGATCCGGCAAAACTGAGCATTTCAACAGGCTGACAGCAATAATCGTCACTGCGTTAAGTACAAGTGATGTAAAACCAGCTTTTAATAGCTCATCGACAGAAATTGCTGTAGAATAATAAAAAAGCCGGTGACATTGTTACACCGGCTTTAACATTACAGAATCATTCAAAGGCACATTTCAAGCATATGTCGGCACATATACCTGCATCTTCGCACGCATCAGAAACATCGCCTGCCAAGACAGCGGAGCAATCCGGTGCCACAGTCCGTCTGACTTTGGAATCTCCTTTGAAAGGCCGGTTCATGCGTACCGATGGCAGCGAATATAGCTGCAGATTATGGCGCATCTCTGCCAATAACGCGGACTTCACCATAGCCGACGGTGAAAAAACGCTGCAACTCAATGATCATATTATCGCTTACATTGAAAATTTAGGTCGTCTCGAAGGTACGATCATCAATATTCAGCGTGATGATTTCAGCCTGCAATTACAGCACAGTGATCACCAGAAAAATAAACTGATCACCAAAATCAACTGGCTCAGCAATAATGCTGATCAGCAACAGGCAGAACAAAGAAGGCATGTTCGTTATACACCGGCTCGCTCTGAAGCAGTGCTCACACTCAGCGACGGCACAGAACATACCTGTAAAATTTTAGATTTATCGCTATCCGGTGCTGCCGTTGAAACCGGCTTGCGCCCGCCTCTGCGCAGTATCGTAACGCTCGGCAACAGTCAGGCTAAAGTGATGCGTCATTTTGATGAAGGCATCGGCATTGAGTTTCTGGTTCTGCAAACCGACTTGCCGAGAAATTAAGACCGCCTCTCTTCCAGCGTCCCATTTTCAATTAATGAGCTGTCGTAAACCGCTCTGGTGAACACACGCAGACATCAGATGAATCCGCCTTTGCTCTTCTCATGCCTTACGCTGTTAATATTCAGCGCAGATGAGCACCTTCAGCTCTTCATTTTATGCTACCGCCGCTTCTGAAATGCGATTTTTGCCCTGTGAACAAGAAAATCAGCACAATTTCAGCGATTCTCAGCCCTTTCGATAAAGACCCAGCCTCTTAGAAAAGACAGAAACTGCATAATCATTCGCAATTTCTGCAGAATTTAATCCACAGCCGCCATGCTTTGCTTTCTATAGTTAGCAAAGGCTGAAAATAATTTTCTTAAATTCTTCTGAAGCCAAAATGGCGAGGTAAATATAAGCTTATCAGCAAGCGCAGAGTTTACACGGCCTGTTAACCAGCGCCTGTGGACATCTTAGCAATTTCAACCCGCTGTTAACTGCACAACGCTCTGTTAACCTCAAGCTTTCATACAACCGAAACCTGCATGAATTTTGCGTATAGTAAGTCCTAACTTTCGTTAAAACACTGATTTCACAGGTAGTTAAGGTTTACGAAAACTCACCTTCGCGTTTACTTTGTCTTATGCATATCCCTTTGGATAGTATCAATTTCTGACTGCCATGGTGCTCTCAACAAGGAGCGTCACAATGTATAACAAGACAGCACATAAAAAGAGTGCGCATGGCACAACAGCAAAGCATAAGCTGGCCACCGCAACTCTGCTGCTTACAATGACAGTGTTAGGAAGCGTATTTGGTACAACGGCCGGTCAGGCCGGACAGAACGCTAATCCGTGGATGCAAACCGGTGGCCGCACTAGCCAGCCTGTCGGCCATTACGATTTTTGCAAACAGTATAAAAAAGAATGCAACCAGACCAGCCGTAACGAAGCCCCGCTGAAACTTACACAGGGTCTGTGGAATAAGATCGTTCAGGTCAATGCGCAGGTGAATACTGCCATTATGCCACGCACCGATATGGAAATGTGGGGTAAAGAAGAGGTTTGGTCCTACCCGACCCAATATGGTGACTGTGAGGATTATGTTCTGCTCAAGCGCCGTATGCTCATCAATGCCGGCTTTCCGGTCAATACCCTGCTGATCACTGTTGTGCGCCAGAGCAATGGTGAAGGTCATGCCGTGCTGACAGTCCGCACAGACCGCGGTGACTTCATCCTCGACAATCTGGAGGATAGTGTCAAAAACTGGAATCAGACCGACTACACCTATCTGAAGCGTCAGTCGACCCGTCATACCGGCCAGTGGGTTGATATCCGTAATGCACCGCAGATGCTACTGAGCGATATTCCGACATCGGCACTAGAGCGCCGTGTGCCATAGCTGGCACACAAAGGTCGCTCTAACACTTTAAATTTAGAGCATAATTTCACTTAAACTGATCCAAGTTTAAGGAATTATGCTCTGGGTAACTGATTTTAAGGAGCAACTTCCAGTCCGCGCTGATAACGGCGGCCATTGGCCACGTAATTTTGTGCTGACAAGCGCAATTTCTCAATCTGCTCGGCAGAAAGTTCGCGGACAACCTTAGCCGGCGAGCCAACAATCAGTGAATTATCCGGAAACTCCTTCCCCTCGGTCACCAGCGCACCGGCACCCACCAGAGAGTTCTTACCGATCTTCGCGCCATTGAGAATAATCGCGCCAATACCGATCAGGCTGTTTTCACCAATGCTGCAGCCATGCAGCATCGCACGATGCCCGATTGTGCAGCCTTCACCAATTGTCAGCGGAAAGCCGATATCCGTATGCAAAACAACATGCTCCTGCACATTGCTGTCCTTACCGATGTGAATCAGCTCATTATCACCACGGGCAATAACACCGAACCAGATCCCTGCATTTTCGCCTAACCGTACTTTACCGATCAGCGTGGCATCCGGTGCCACCCAATTGCTGGCACGGTGATCAAATTGCGGGCTGTGACCATCAAGAACATAGACCGGCATCAGGCACTTCTCCTCAATCACTATAATCGTCTCACCATAATTCGTCCGGTGAGGTCTGGGTGGCAACTTCTTGCAATCGGCGCATCGTGGCCTGTGTCACGCCCTCAGGCAAGTCACTCAGCGGAAAAAAGCGGGCTTCAGCAATTTCCCGATCCGGCATACGTGGTTTCATCTGTCTGAAAGTACGGCAGATATAAAGCGCGACATGATCGCGGTTTGTAACATGTGCATTTTTATACAAGCCAAAGAGTTGCGGCGGCGCTGTCAGCTCAATGTGCCCCTCCTCACGCAGTTCCTTAATCAGCGCTTGCATAAATGTTTCTCCGCGCTCCACTCCGCCACCCGGTAAATGCCAGCCTTTAACATAGGTATGGCGCACGAGGAAAACGCTTTGCGCCTCTTCATCCAGCACAACAGCACGCACACCCAAAGTCATGGGGCGACGCAATAAAAAATAAGTATGGAACAGCCAGCTTTTTAATTTCATAGAATTTTCCGGATAATACAGTTCTGTAGTCAGACCGGAAATTGCTCTGAAACGCAAAACAAACTTGCTGTTCAGGCCGATTTGTTTTCAACAGATGCCGATACTATATGAACAGGCTACAGGCATTTTCATTCTCTGCATGCATGCTTTTTCATTGACTATGCAGCTATGAAGGCTAAATCTTCGCCAATGTTCAGACTTGCCCATATATCAGACATTCATTTGTCGCCTTTACCACAGGTACGCCTGCGTGAACTGGCCTCCAAACGCATCACCGGCTATATTAACTGGAAGCGCCACCGCAAAGGTGCGATGCATGACTGGGTACTTGAAAGCCTGATTAAAGATCTGAAAAGCAAAAAGCCTGACCATATTGCCGTGACCGGCGATCTGGTAAACCTCGCGCTTAATCTGGAAATTGACAACGGCTATGAATGGCTGAAACAACTGGGCGATCAGCAGGACGTTTCCTTTGTGCCGGGCAATCATGATGCTTATGTACCGGGTGCGCTAAACAAAAGCTGTTGCAAGTGGGAACCGTGGATGCGCGGTGACGGCATCAACAATCTTGAAAAATGTCCGCAATTTCCTTATTTACGGGTGCGTGACGGCATTGCCATTATCGGTGTCAGCTCGGCACGTGCGACCGGCCCTTTTATGGCCAGCGGTGATTTTCTGCCGGCGCAGGCCGAACGGCTTAAAAAAACCCTGCTAGAAACCGGTGCGCAAGGTCTGTGCCGCGTCATACTGATCCACCATCCGCCGATACGCAATGCAACACCGGCTTATAAGCGCCTGTTTGGTATTGCCCGCTTCCAGAAAGTGATCCGCGAAGCCGGTGCAGAGCTCGTGCTCCACGGCCATACCCATCTGGCAACGCATAACGAAATTGCTGCGCCTAATGGTACTGTTCCGGTTATCTGCGTACCATCGGCAAGTCAGGCTCCCTATGCACCGGGTCAGGAAGGACGTAAGCCACCGGCACGCTATAATATGTTTTCTATTGAGGCGCTCAGCCAGTCGCAAAGCTGGAAATGTCATTGGCAACAATATGGTTTTACCAATGAAAACAATGAAGTGTCCTTACTTTCAGATCAGGAACTGATGCTTGGCAAAGCTGCACCGCAAATCAGTGCGGCATCGCTTCCCACAGAAACGGCAGAGTAACACCGTAAAGTCGCAAGATCGCAATCAGCACTAAACTGCCGAGCAAAGCACCGCCTGCAAACCATGAAAGTTTGGCAGGCAAAGCATTTTTTACTGGCTCTGCTGCCACGTGCATTTCGACCACCGGTTCAGACAAAACCGCTTGCTGCCCTGCCTGTTCAACAGACTGAAAAGACAGATCATCCATTAACCGCTCACGCTCCAAAATGCGTGATGCGATATAGCGTGTCACAGCATCAGAGATGACCTTGATGTCTTTATTCTCCGACAAAACCACCCGTCCCAACCGCGTATCGCGGACGAAACGATAACTGCGCCGGTCGCGGCCGATCATAATAAAAGCGCTGGCATCCAGCCAAAGCCGCGGCTGCATCCCTTTATTAAGACAAAAATCCCATTGCTCGTCTGTCGCTGGCACAGCATCAAAAAACGGCTGCAAATCCTGCAACAGCAATTCAAGCCGGACAATATCGGTTTCTCTGATATCCGAAATACTGTCCAGACGATCTGCCTGTGCAGTTTTTGCTTGTCTGATCGCAGTCTTCAGCCGCTCCTCACCGGATAAGTCTTTCTCCGGTTGAGGTAATGACGGATATGCAATGAACTCATCTTCGGTTTTATTCATGCCGCGCTCTTGTCTGATCTTTCAATTTACAGGCAGACTTATGCGTGGCGATTTTATGGCTTTAAAGCCGAATAATAGCAAAAAGGCCTGAAACTGCATGGTTTCAGGCCTTTTCATCTAATCTATATTCAGACTGATCTTATTTGATCAGACGGTTCGCAGCAGAAACAATCGCTGCAAGCGATGAGGTCACAATATTATGGTTGACCCCGACGCCGAAGACCACACCCTGCGGATGTGAAAGCTCCACATAGCTGATCGCAGAAGCATCAGAACCGCGCTGGAGCGAATGCTCCGAGTAGTCTGCTACCGAAATATCAATGCCGATATGTTTCGACAGGGCATCAATAAAGCCGTCAACCGGTCCGGTACCGCGACCTTCAATGGTCTTGGTCACACCATTATCAATGATCTCAGCCTGCATAATACGGACAGCTTTATTATCCGGATCAGCAAAAGTGTGGTGATCAACAAATTCCAGACGCGAACCCGGCTGGCTCACATAGGCTTTCTTGAACTCTTCATAAATACGCTCTGCCTGCAGTTCCTTACCTTCATCATCCGTAATCTGCTGAATGATCTCACGGAATTCCACCTGCATTTTGCGCGGAATGTTCAGACCATAATCCTGCTGCAGGATATAAGCGATACCGCCCTTACCCGACTGGGAGTTAATACGGATAATCGCTTCATAAGAGCGGCCGACATCCTGCGGATCAATCGGCAGATAAGGCACTTCCCACACCGGCGAGTTGGCACCTTTTTTGGCTTTCATACCCTTATTGATCGCATCCTGATGGGAGCCGGAGAAAGCAGTGTAAACCAGTTCGCCGACATATGGGTGACGCTCAGGAATAACCAGCTGATTGGAATATTCGTATACTTCTTTCATGCGGTTGATGTCCGAGCAGTCCAGCTCAGGATCAATCCCCTGCGTGAACATGTTCAGCGCCAGCGTTACAATATCCACGTTACCGGTACGCTCACCATTACCGAACAATGTGCCTTCAACACGGTCAGCACCAGCCATCAGACCCAGTTCCGTTGCTGCAATGCCCGTACCGCGGTCATTATGCGGATGCAGCGAGATAATCAGGTTTTCACGATTATCCAGATTGCGGCACATCCATTCGATCTGGTCGGCATAAACATTCGGGGTGTTCATTTCCACAGTGGAAGGCAGATTGAGGATCAGCTTGTTTTCTGCTGTCGGCTTAACGATTTCTGTCACCGCATTACAGATTTCCAGAGCAACTTCCAGCTCGGTACCGGTAAAGCTTTCCGGCGAATACTGGAAACGATAACCGCCACCGGCTTTCGCAGCCATATCCATAATCATTTTAGCGGCATCGGTCGCAATCTGCTTAATGCCTTTAACATCTTTGCCAAATACCACGCGACGCTGCAATTCACTGGTGGAATTGTAGAAATGGATAATCGGTGTATTCGCACCTTCCAGTGCTTCAAATGTACGGGTGATCAGCTCCGGACGGCACTGCACCAGCACCTGCAAATCCACATCATCCGGCACATTGCCCTGCTCAATGCACCAGCGGCAGAAATCGAAATCTGTCTGGGAAGCCGAAGGAAAGCCGATTTCGATTTCCGGAAAGCCCATATCCAGCAACAGCTGGAACATGCGGGCTTTGCGGTCATGCCCCATCGGATCAATCAGCGCCTGATTACCGTCGCGCAAATCCACAGAACACCAGATCGGAGCCTTTTCAATCATCTTTGAAGGCCACTGGCGATCCTGCAAGATTGTGGTTCTGAACGGGTTATACTTTTCTGCCGCAATCGGCATACCTTTGCGGGAAGACTTGGAAACGGAAGCAATATTGGTCATTTTGAACTCTCATCAGCACTGCAACTGCTATAACCGGATAACAGCTGACTTATACTCGCCCTGTCTGCTCAATTTATGAAATGAGGATGCAGAAATATCGGGCACAATCGAAACGGATTCTTTGACCGGAGCGTGAGTCTGACGGCTCTGTACGACCGCCGGACGCTCCAATCAACGAGCCCGGCGATCGCCGCTAAGGCCGAGTAGAAGTAGAAGCGAGAGTGGACGCGCGCAAGTATCAGCGGCTGCAAAGCCCTGATCTGCTCCAAAGCTCATAAAAGAGCTGATATGTTGATGCGCGTTGTTCATGGGGCAAATGCTATACGCCTTGGCAACAAGTTGCAAGAGACTTCCCCATAAACGAAATAAAATTACCTATGTTTTTTATCGTCAATTAAAAATGCTGCCACACAGAATTGAGCGGCAGCATTTTATCATTGAATATCAATATCTTGAAAAAGCATCAGGCAAAAGGCACAGCAGCCGTTCCTAAAGGTAGTTTGGCTTCATCTTCCGGCTCAACATGAATAACAACCTGCGAGTTTTCATATTTTTTATGCAAGGCATCTTCAATGCGATCACAAATAATATGCGAGTCGCCAACAGTCATATCTGCCGCCACGACGAGATGGAATTCAATGAAAGTGACCCGTCCGGCGATACGCGTTTTCAGGTCATGAACTTCCAGCGCACCTTCCGCATTGGTGGAAATAATATCACGTATTTGCATTTCTTCGGCAGGCTCAACACCGACATCCATCAGCCCCTGCACGGAAGCATTGATAACATGCCAGCCCTGCCAGAGAATATTGATTGCTACAATGATAGCGAGCAGCGGATCAAGGATTGCCCAGCCGGTGACAATAGCAGCCACCAGACCAACCAGCACGCCCGCCGAAGTCACCACATCAGTCATGATGTGTTTGCCATCAGCCAGCAATGCCGGAGATTTTGCAGCACGCCCTGCGCGGATCAAAATACCCGCCCAAACCATATTGATCACACCGGCAATCAGGTTGATACCAAGCCCGAGCCACGGCTCATCCATCGTGCGCGGGTGCTGTAAAGCGCCCCAGGCCTCATGTACAATCAGCAGAGCAGCAACAACAATCAGCACGCCTTCAACGACAGCCGAGAGATATTCCGCTTTATGGTGTCCATGCGGGTGATTATCGTCCGCAGGCATAATACTGACAGTGATCGCCCACCATGCACCAACTGAGGCGATAACATTCACAATGGATTCCAGTGCATCAGAATAAAGCGCAACAGACCCTGTGAGCAGATAGGCCAGATATTTAAGCCCCATTACGAAAATGGATACGGGAATTGTCCACGTAGCCAGTCGCCGGATTCTCAGATTAGCTTCCATATCCAAACCTTTTTATATCGCCGGACAGCATATTGCGCCGTTCTGATGAGAAACGACGGTACAGCCGGAGATTTACAATTTTGCAGTTTTATAAAATTCAGCGCCTATGCGGAGACTGTTCAACAGCCGTCCATCGCCGCCATCATCGAAAATGAATTCAGTTCAGCAATCTGCTGAAGCACTAACCGTCTTTAGCGCAAAACGCGCCAATTCCAAATCTCTAAAGTACCAGACCTGTCAATTTTCGTTTATTTTTTACGTCCAGTTGCAACTGATTTTCAGTCAGCCTTATTAAAACAATAAATCAGCAAATTCAGAGACTTAAAATCATTTGTACTGCAAATCATTTGCAAAAACTTTTATCAAAACATCTCAAACGAATCAGTAAAGTAAACCTCTGAAAGCGCGAGAAAAGTGCCTCAGCTTCCATTTTTCATCAAAATACTATATAGAGACGCTATTCTTCAGTGCGCAGTTTTAAATTAACACTCCGCCCTCTGTTTTGGTTGTCAGCACAACCTCCTGCGGATCAGCGCCATCAGAATGCAAAATTAAGAAGCAGCCATAAACCGTGCTTCACGGTATAAGTTTCTGTGCCCTGCAGTTTCTTAGCGGCTGCTGTTTCTACAAAGGCAGTATCTTTAAATGCAACGTCTTGCACGTTTTGAACAACTGATTTTACGACGATCAATATATGCAACTATCTTTATCGGACTCTTCGGGATTGTTTTCGGCCTGATCTCAGGCTCCAGCGCTGTTATTTTCGACGGCATGTTCTCTTCCACCGATGCCGCAATGTCTATTCTTGCGCTGTTTGTTGCCCGCCTGCTGACAAGTGAAGGCACCCGCCGTTTCCAGCATGGTTTCTGGCATATTGAACCGCTGGTACTGGCATTTAACGGCGTCGTCCTCATCCTTTTCTGTCTCTATGCTTTCGTCAATGCCATCAGCACCCTGCTTCAGGGCGGAACAGATTTAAGTTTTGACTGGGCAATCATCTATGCCGTCATTGTTTGCGTCATCTGTTTTGCAATGATGGTCTATCAGCAGAAAATCAACAAACGCCTGAAATCCAACTTCATCGCGCTTGATACACAAAGCTGGCTGATGACCGCTTTGATTACCCTGGCCCTTCTGATTGCATTCAGCATTGCATGGGCATTTCAGGGAACCAGCTATCAGGAGTGGACAGCCTATGTTGATCCGGCCATTCTGATGGTTCTCTCTGCCGGTCTGATTTTTGTACCTATGAAAACTGTTGTTTCCGCTTTCAAAGAAATTTTGCTGGTTACGCCAGAGCGCATGGACTTGCGGGTACGTAAAATTCTCGATGAAATGAAGGTCAAACACGGCTTCAAAAAATATGCCAGTTATGTTGCCAAAATCGGTCGTGCACGTTTCATCGAAATTCACATTGTCCTGCCGGCCAACTTCCCGATTGCATCCATCGCGACACTCGATGCTATTCGCGAAGAAATCGCAGAAGAAATCGGCGGTGCAGGCCCGCAACGCTGGATTACGGTGAGTTTCACCGGTGACGAGGTTTGGATTTAAATATCGCCTCTGACGTTCTCGCCGTAAAGAAAATGCTGAAGATCACAATGTTTTTCGGCGAGAATGTTAATTAGGATCAATAAAATACCAATACTAAAGTCTCCACGCCAAGCATTTGATATTTCAAAATAATCAATTTACCCTAGATAACTCCGATCACAACAATGGATATAATGATGCGTTTTGCTGGAAATGTTATTTGGTTTGTCTTTGGTGGTGCGATTACTGCCCTGATCTGGCTGTTAGGTGCTGCAGTTTTCGCCATCTCCATTGTGGGATTACCACTCACCCGTTCGGCACTTGAAATGGCAAAAATGTCTGCTTTTCCGTTTGGGAAAGACGTTGTTCATGTTCGGGAACTAGACCGTAAAGGCGTTACAGCCATTACAGCAACCACAGGCACAATCGGCTTTATTTTTAATATTCTTTGGGCTTGCACATTCGGCATCGTACTGTTCTTTTCTTACATCATCGCCGGCATCATCAATTGCATAACCATCATTGGCATTCCTTTCGGCATCCAATCCTTCAAACTGGCAGGCATCTCCTTATGGCCGGTTGGCAGACGCGTTGTCAGCATCGAAATGGCCAAAGCGGTACGGGAAGAAAATGCCCGTACACAATTACAGACCATGCGAAACTCAGCCTGATCAATCCTTACATAGGATAGAAAAAGCCGCGTAACTGATGTTACGCGGCTTTTCACTTAAAGCATCAGCAATGCTTATTTTTTAACGAGCTTTGACACCACATTTTCAATCATCTGCATACCTGCATTGCCGCCGAGCGTCATGATTGATTCCGGATGGAACTGCACAGCCGCAACCGGCTCACTCTTATGTTCCAGCCCCATGATCACACCGTCATCGGTTTCCGCTGTGATTGTGAAATCTGCTGGTAATGTCGCCTTATCCGCATAAAGCGAATGATAGCGGCCAACGGTGACTTCTGAACCCAGACCATCAAACACCACGCCGTTTTTCAGGATTTTAATCCGCGACGGCTTGCCATGCATCGGAATTTCCAGCTGTTTCAGCGAGCCGCCATAGGCTTCCGTCAGTGCCTGCAAGCCCAGACAGACCCCAAAGACCGGCAAATCGCGCTCACGCGCTTTACGGATTGTATTCGTGCAGTCGAAATCTTTCGGCGTACCAGGCCCAGGTGAAAGCACCACCAGATCAGGCTTAAAGCGATCAAAAATTTCATCACTCACCGGCGAGCGTACTGTTGCAACATTCGCACCGGTCTGGCGGAAATAATTAGCAAGCGTATGCACGAAGGAATCTTCGTGGTCGACCAGCAAAACAGACGTTCCGGTTCCTGCTTTCATAGACTGCGCCTTCTCCTGCAATTCCGGCTTGATATGCGCCTCACGGATCGCTGTCAGCATTGCCGATGCCTTCAATTCGGTTTCGGCTTCTTCTTCCTGCGGATTTGAATCATAGAGCAAGGTTGCCCCTGCCCGCACCTGCGCCACACCATCTTTAATGCGAATAGTGCGCAGTGTCAGGCCGGTATTCATATCCCCGTTGAAATGCATCATGCCAACTGCACCGCCATACCATGCACGTGGGCTGCGCTCATTTTCTTCAATAAAGCGCATTGCCCAGAGCTTTGGCGCACCGGTCACAGTCACAGCCCATGCGTGGCTGAGAAAGCCATCAAAAGCATCCATACCATCACGCAGACGACCTTCAATATGATCAACTGTATGGATCAGACGGGAATACATCTCGATCTGGCGACGACCGATTACACGCACTGATTCCGGCTCGCAAACGCGGCTTTTATCATTGCGATCCACATCGGAGCACATGGTCAGTTCGGATTCATCTTTTTTCGAATTGAGCAGTTTAAGAATCTGCTCGGAATCTGAAATTGCATCTTCACCACGCTTGATGGTGCCAGAGATCGGACAGGTCTCAATACGACGACCGTTCACACGCACAAACATTTCTGGTGAAGCACCGATTAGATATTCCTGATCACCCAGATTGATGAAGAAGGAATAAGGTGACGGATTAATGCTTTTCAGCTTGCGGGAAATGGCTGACGGTTGATTTTCGCATTTTTCATAGAAAATCTGCCCCGGCACCACTTCAAAAAGATCACCGCATTTGAAGCTGTCTTTGGCGCGTTCAACCAAAGCAGCATATTCGCCTTTTTGGTGATCGCCTTTTGCCGCCAGTGTTTTGGCCGCTTTGAACTCATCTGCCGGTGTTTCGCGCGGCAAACCATCAGTCTTTTTATTACCAACGGTAAAATCATAAGAGTCGACCCATGCCTTAGCGGAATAATGGTCAACGACAAGAATTTCATCCGGAATAAACAGAACCAGATCGCGCTGATCTTCCGGCCGTTTCAGCTTGTAGGTAATCGGCTCAAACTGGAAGGCCAGATCATAACCAAAAGCACCATAAAGACCGAGATTGCTGTCTTCCTCGGAAAAGAACAGCGCTACGATCTCACGCAATACGGTGAATACGGACGGCATACGCGAGCGTTCTTCTTCCATATATTGCCGTGTCGGTTCAGCAATGGTCAGCTCAAGCTTCTGCTCACTCTCCGTATTAATTGTCACTTCCTGCAAGGCTGCAACAACAGGACGAATACCACCGAGCAAAATTTCACCACGGGCATTCAGCGCTTCAATGCGCATTGAGCGGCCTTTGGAAGTGATAACCAGCGGCGGATCAATAATAGCGGTATCCCAACGCGTATAACGACCCGGATATTCATAATTGGAAGAGAAAACCGCACCACGTCGCGTATCCAGCGCATCAATGCGCTTATCAATAGCCGTTTTATATTCCACTGCATGTCGGCGACGCGCGACGGTGACCCCGCCCTGCGTTCTGTAATCGTGCTGATCCTGATCGGCAGTCTTTGCCATAATCGCCCGCTCCTGTTGTTGCGATCCCTATAATGCCAAATGGCGGGTTTCGCACCTGTTTTTCAAAAGAGCATTTCTGCTCTGTTTTCGTAAATTACGATCAGGAGCTACAAGATTTCTGGGCTGAAAATGAAAATGGCCGCCCGGTGAAACCTTGAGCGACCTGAATGACACTTATGCAAATGCCTGCGTTGGCCGCTAGAAGCGAGCCCACCACCAAACAAGAAATGCAAAAGTAAATTTAATCATGCCCTATTATTATCTCCGCAAAGCAAAGCATGCAAGACCGATTGTCGTGTTTTTCTGTCCATTCAGAATTTTATTGAAAAACAAAACACCCTTAAAAGTTGTAGATACTTATATAATTAATCACCCAACAGTCACATGCCACAACAAGCAATCAGATAAACAGCCTTAATCAAGACCACTCGTATCCCTGCTGTTGAACATATCAGTTGAAGCCTAACGCACGAGAAAGCGCTTCAGCATATATAAATACAAAAAATATTTTAAATAACAAAATTATACAATTAAAATCAATGAAATCGCACACACAAGAAAAACCCGGACCATAAATCGATCCGGGTTAAATTGTCCGATATTGCGAACCGTCAGGCGGGCCATAATAAAAGAGGAAGCTGCCCGTCCCTCATTTCAAAGCAATTAATTTCAAAAAAATATTATGCTCAGATCTAAAATGAATAGGTAAAATATGCTTTTCAGTACAAGAATTAAGCTACCTTGGGTTGCAAATCTCGTCAACAGAATTCTGTGCATAAGTGTGAAATAAAAATTGCCCGCAACACTTAATGTATGGCAGGCGAATCTTTTAAAAAATCGAAATTTTCTGCTGTGTGACAGCGAATAAAGAAAATCCGCTCTCAAGTCGTCAGAACCATAAAATGCTATGCGCATTTAAAATACCGTAAAGCCGCAGATCAGCCATTTGCGGTGAGTCTCCCCACCGGCAATGATAATTATTGCCTATTGCGATCAGCGAAGCATTACAACCGGCTACCGCAGGGTTAATCTACGCACTAGATCCGAAGCAAAACACTGTGCCTTTGCGTGAATCTATTTCTTCACGCAAAGGCGTAGAATATTGTTTTACAATAATAAACTTATGCTGCGCACTGATCCCATGATTCAAACGGATCATAAAGCGATGCCCAATCATCAGGCACAAAATTATCAGCCTCGACCAGACAATTATCGAGCGCCGCACAGATTGCCCCCTCATCCATCGCCGCTGTGCCTATAAAAACCAGCTCCTGTCGCCGGTCACCCCAGAACGGATCAAGAGAGGGCTGCATAGACTGACGCCAGCCCTCATCTTCCGGCCAATATTGCTTGGGAATTGACGCCCACCACAGGCCGCGCTTGCCCGTGCGCAACAATGCACCGGCCTGACTTAACTCCCCCACATAGCGCGGACGTGTCGCCAGCCAGAAAAAACCTTTGGAGCGGATCAGCCCTGCCCAGCTCTCCTGAATAAAATCATGGAACTTTGCCGGATCAAACGGACGACGTGCCCGATAGACGAACGAACTGATGCCATATTCCTCAGTCTCCGGCACATGATCCTTGAAGCCATAGAGCTCTTTGAACCATAGCGGATGTTGCTCGGCTTTTTCAAAACTGAACCGTCCGGTATTCATAATCCGCGCTAACGGCACTTGTCCGAAATCGGCTTCCACAACATCGCAATCCGGATTGAGCGCACGGATAACTTTATAAATATCCTGCTTTTGCTC
The DNA here is from genome assembly GCA_021733665.1 of Bacillus subtilis. GTDB lineage: Bacteria > Pseudomonadota > Alphaproteobacteria > Rhizobiales > Rhizobiaceae > Pseudochrobactrum. Next base: position 388,129 of record JAHREI010000004.1, on the reverse strand, counting down.
AAGAGACACTTCGCTGATTTTATTCAGCACCACCACATCGGCAAATTCAATCTGTTCAACCAGCAAATCCACCAGACCGCGCTCATCGCCCTCTCCGGCTGTTTCGCCTCGATCTTTCAGGAAGTCCTGCGATGCGTAATCACGTAACAGATTAACACTATCCACAACCGTTACCATCGTATCCAGCCGTGCCATATCAGAAAGGCTGAAACCCTTTTCATCCCGAAACTCGAAGGTCGACGCCACCGGCAAAGGTTCGGAAATCCCGGTCGATTCAATCAGCAGATAATCAAAGCGTCCCTGTTTGGCGAGTTGCGTCACCTCTTGTAAAAGATCGTCGCGCAAGGTGCAGCAGATACAGCCATTGGTCAGTTCAACCAATTGCTCCTGCGTGCGGGACAAATTGGCACCACCATCACGCAGCAATGCAGCATCAATATTCACTTCACTCATATCATTGACGATCAGTGCAACGCGCACCTGTTCACGATTATTCAGAATATGATTGAGCAAGGTGGTTTTTCCGGCTCCTAAAAATCCGGACAGCACCGTAACGGGTAATCGTTGATCCATAACATCTCCTGAATAGCAGAAATTGCAGACTGCGGCGGCGTCTGCATTTTGTGAAGCGACAAGATTGATATGTTATACAATTACATTTGACAAGCCGATTTTCGATAACAATAAAAAATGGCGGCTTGCATATGTGAATCTCTTCACGCACAAACCGCCATAAGTAATTATTTTTACTGATAAATTCATATCTTTAAAAGATACAAATAAAATCTATCAGCCTTCCAGATCGATATCCAGGATGGCCATGGAGAAGTTGTAAGACAGCTCTCCTTCGTCTTCATCCTTGTAGATCAGGCCAAGGAATTCATCATCAAGGAAAACCTCGCAGGAGTCATCCTTACGTGGACGCGCCTTAACAGCGAGACCCTGATTATCAAAAGTCCGCTTGAAATAGGCGTCCAGTTTCTTAATTTCTTCGGGTTTCAAACGGATTCTCCTGTTTCATTTTTACGGGCTGTCTCATGCGCCTCTGCGCCCGATAAGTAAAGGGGCAACATGTCGCCTGTGTATTACTCGGCTGCACTGATCAGCTGATCCATAGCACGCGACGGTTCTGCACATTCACAGCCGCCAAGAACTTTTGCCGGTACACCGGCAACTGTGACATTATCCGGCACGGCTTTCACAACGACTGAACCCGCCGCAATTTTTGAGCATTCGCCAACGGTGATATTGCCGAGAATTTTTGCACCGGCACCGATCAGCACGCCACGCCCGATCTTCGGATGACGGTCGCCACCAGCCTTACCGGTACCGCCTAGTGTCACCTCATGCAGGATCGAGACATCATCGCTGATTTGCGCCGTCTCACCAACAACCAGTCCTGTTGCATGATCGAGAAAGATACCGCTGCCGAACTTTGCAGCCGGATGAATATCCGTCTGGAAGATCGAAGAAGAACGACTTTGCAAATAATAAGCGAAATCCTTACGCCCGTCCTTCCACAGCCAATGCGCTAAGCGATGGGTCTGAATAGCGTGAAAGCCCTTCATATAGAGCAACGGGTCAAGAAAACGGCTTGCGGCCGGATCGCGATCATAAACTGCCTGCAAATCAATACGCAGTGTCTGTGACCATTCCGGCGAGGCATCGCGCATAGCAACGAAGGTCTGGCGCAGCAAATCAGCAGCAACATCCGCATGACCAAGACGCTCGGAAATGCGATGCATGACCACATCTTCCAGACTGTCCTGATTAAGTACCGTGGAATAAAGAAATGCAGCCAACAAAGGCTCCTTCAATGCTGCAGCTTCCGCTTCAGCACGTACCGAATGCCAGATCGGATCCATATGATCGACGATCTTGCTTACCGGCAGAGAATTTTGTGCGGCCATAGCATGCCTCCTGCTTTGCATCTCTTTCAACGCAGATATCTTCAAACTCAAATCACGGCAGACAGAAAACCGTCATCACCTTCACCTGAGCCTTTATCTGGGAAGTTTACCCCTCATTGCAAGAGATGAAAATACCTCTGTCGCCCTTGCAGGGAATTTCCTCACCCGACAAACATCAAACGATAGGATGTTCTTTCAAAAACTCCAGAACCGCCTGCTTATAGACTTTATCGCCAACCGCCAGCATATGATCGCGATCCGGAATATCCACAGCAGATGCATTCGACATCAAATCAGCCAGCTCCTGCGCGTCACCGGCAATATCGTCTTTTGTGCCGACAGCCACTAATGCCGGCTGGCTGATCATACCCATCGCCTGTGCCGGAATAAGTTCTTTTGAGGTAATAACACAGGCAGCCAGTGCAAAACGATCACTCTTGGTCTGATCGGCAAATTTACGGAACATAAGGCCGCGCGGATGGGTAACACTGTCCACATCTTCCGCCAGCAGTGCTTCATAAATCGGATCCCAGTCACCGGCACCGGTAACCATCCCAATCCCCAGACCACCAAATACCAGACTATGCACGCGTGCCGGATGTTCCAGCGCAGCAAAAGCACTGATGCGCGCGCCCATCGAATACCCCATCACATGGGCTTTTTCGATATTCAGATGATCCAACAGTGCAACAGCATCAGCAGCCATTAGTGACGGATAATAAAGTTCACGGTCATGCGGCTTATCGGAACGGCCATGGCCACGATTATCAATCGCAACTGCACGATAGCCTGCATCGGTCAGTGTTTTGATCCAGCCCGGATTAAGCCAGTTGACCATACCGGAGGAAGCAAAACCGTGGATCAGCAAAATCGGCTCACCTTGCCCTTCATCACGATAAGCCAGCTTTAATCCGTCATGCTCGAAATAACGGACTTCATTCACATTCACGACCATAGTTCACTTCCGCAATCTTATTCCAGTTCGCCCTGCTATCAGACAGGACTCATATTATTTACATTGCCTGCATATTATCCGGTGCCGCACCTTATCGCCAGCCTTGATGCCCTCTTGCTCAGCAATGCCTGCGTTCACTTCGATGACAAACGCCACCGGCACACCGGAAGAAACAATATCTTTTGAAAAAGGTTTTGTATTTTCAGCAATGTGGGCAATGGTGCCGTCCTTATGCACAAACAGCATATCCAATGGCAGCGGCGTATTGGCCATCCACATCATGACCGGACGCTCTTCACCGAAAACAAAAATCATTGCCCGATCAGCAGGAAAATCCGTGCGATACATCAGCCCTGCACTACGGCTCTGGTCAGTATCGGCAATTTCCAACGCAAAATTTTTCTCACCCGCAGCCGTCTGTATTTTCAGGACTTGCGCATCCACGGCGAGCTGCATCGGCGCTTCCTGCGCGGAGACAGACACACTGCCGGTTATGAGAGCAGCAATAAAAACAACAAAAGCAAACCACTGTTTCATCGGGCAAACCATATTTCAAAACGAGTTTCAGAGAAATTAGAGCGCCATGCATGATAGCACATATGAAAAAACCGGTCAGTGACCGGTTTTCTTAATGAGGATTTGTGAAAGGTGAACCGATATCCGGATGGATTTCCGCAGCCATCAGACCTTTATCACCATCACCAAAACGCACCAGAACCACCTGTCCCGGACGCAGTTCCATCATACCGAAACGGCGCAGCGTTTCCATATGCACAAAAATATCTTCAGTCCCCTCACCACGGCTCAGGAAACCAAAGCCCTTGGTGCGGTTAAACCACTTAACAATGGCACGTTCCAGACCGCTCGACGGGGTAACAACCACATGAGTCCGTGCTGGCGGCAAGGTCGAAGGATGTGCAACAGTCGACAGATCAAGCGCAACAACGCGGAAACACTGCCAGCCGCGTTCACCGCGGCGGATTTCACAAACAACACGCGCACCTTCCTGTGCGGTTTGAAAACCGTCACGGCGCAGAATTGTAACGTGAACCAGAATATCGCCGTAGCCTTCCTGATCAGGAACGACAAAGCCGTAGCCCTTGGCTACATCGAACCATTTAATAACCCCGGAAATTTCAACAATATCCGTTGCGCTATCAGCGGAGTTGGCACCGTCCACAAACTCGCGGGACAAAGACTTGTCGGTCATGGCACTCTCCTCCTTTCATCTGCAAGGCAAATCAGGTTGATTCTCGTTTCCAAGATAACACTTCCTTAACCGTATCCGGCAAGAGCAAAGTTTCAATATTTCTGTTTCGATCACAGACTTTATGAGTGTTACCGCAAAAATAGTGATGAACCATTTGCGTTCTGACCTGTTTCTTAGCCAAGACCTGTTACAACAAACAGGAATCAGATCACAGAGGAGCAAAGCATGCGCTATTTGCATACAATGGTTCGTATCCGCGATATCGATGAAGCCCTGGATTTTTACGTTAATAAATTCGGACTGGTTGAAACCCGCCGCACGGAAAGCGAACAGGGACGTTTTACCCTGATTTTCCTCAGCGCCTCACAGGATCAGGCAAGTGCCGAAACCAACCGCGCACCAGAACTGGAGCTGACCTATAACTGGGATCCGGAAACCTATAGCGGCGGTCGCAATTTCGGACATCTCGCCTATGAGGTCGATAATATTTATAACTTCTGCCAGAACCTGAAAGACAAAGGCGTCACGATCAACCGTCCGCCACGTGACGGCCGCATGGCTTTTGTTAAATCACCGGACGGCATTTCCATCGAAATCCTGCAAAAGGGTGAAAAACTCGCACCGCAGGAACCATGGGCATCCATGGAAAATACCGGAAGCTGGTGAGCTGACACCAAAACAGACTATATCAGGTAAGCCATATTACTGTCGCGAGAGATCAACTTTCGCCGCATCCACAATACGGATTTGGGTTGAGACTGACCCGTTCCAGTGATTGAGCGATAAATGGCCGGCAACATGTACCATGTGTCCGGCCTGATCAAACAGGAAGCGCCCGAGATCACTGTCAGCAGCACGGAAGGCAATGCCGTCCACACGCTTGCCATCCAGTCCTTTCAGCGCAACCTTCACATGGTCGCGCCCGACAGTGCGCACATCGGCGATCGTATGGTTCGGCAATGCCAGCAACGGCTGCACATGCCCTGCCCCATAAGGTCCTGCCTTTTCCAATGCATTATATAATGCAACAGTCGCACCGGTAGCAGAAACAGCACCGTCAATCGCCAGACTCTGCTCTGAACGCAACTCGTCGACCTGCTCAGCGGCCTGCTCCTCGAAAAATGCCCGCAAAGCACCAAGTTTGGATTTTTCCACAGTGATACCCGCCGCCATAGCATGGCCACCGCCTTTGACCAGCAATCCCTGTTCAACAGCTTTGCGCACCAGCTTGCCAAGATCAAAACCGCTGATTGAACGTCCGGAACCAGTGCCCATACCATTGGCATTGAAAGCAATGGCGAAGACCGGCCGTTTGGCTTTATCTTTCAGACGAGAAGCCAGCAGACCAACAATACCCGGATGCCATTCTTCATTCGCGGTGACCAGTACAGCCGGCCCTGACTTGCCGGAAAGTTCAGCAAAGGCTTCCGCCTCAGCCTGCTGCAACATCACAGCCTCCATCGCCTGACGCTCGGCATTCAGCCTGTCCAGTTCTTCTGCAATGGTGTTGGCTTCAACAGGGTCGTCCAATGTCAGCAACCGGCTGCCCAGAGCAGCATTACCGATACGCCCGCCGGCATTAATGCGGGGGCCGATGAGAAAACCGAAATGGAAACTATTGAGTGGCTCACCAATACGCGACACACGCGCCAAAGCTGCCAAGCCAGCATTGCTTTGATTACGGGCAGCAAGCAAACCTTTGACCACAAAGGCGCGGTTCACACCAATCAGCGGCACCACATCACAAACCGTGGCTAAGCCCACCAGATCGAGATAACCCAGTAAATCCGGCGTACCATTTGGCGCTTTAATGCCACGCTCACGCAATTCCCGCGCCACCTGCACCAAGGTCATAAAAACAACACCGGCAGCACAGAGATGCCCCTGCCCTGAAATGTCATCTTCGCGGTTCGGATTGACAATGGCGGCAGCATCTTCCGGCAAGGCACCGCCAAGCTGGTGGTGATCCAGCACCACAACATCGGCACCGGCATCTTTCGCAGCTGTAATTGAAACAGCGCTGTTGGTGCCGCAATCCACAGTCACGATCAGTGAAGCACCTTTAGCAACCAGTTCCCGCATAGCATCGGGATTAGGGCCGTAACCTTCAAAGATACGATCCGGAATATAGATCAGATTTTTAATGCCATAGGCAGTGAGAAAGCGGAACAGGAGTGCTGAAGAACAGGCACCATCGACGTCATAGTCACCGAAAATGGCTACATTCTCACGGCGCTGAATAGCATCGGCAATACGCACAGCAGCCTGTTTCATATCCGTCAAAGTCAACGGATCAGGCATCAGGGAGCGGATGCTCGGATTGAGAAATTCTTCGGCGGCTTCAAGACCAACACCACGACCGGCCATAACGCGGGAAACCAGATCGGGAATGCCGTAATTCTGGGCGATCGCCAGTGCGGTATTAGCTTCACGCAGGCCTAAACGATCCACCCATTTCATGCCCGTTGCAGAAGAACGTATTCCGAGAAACAAACGCTCATTCATATCCACGCGGGCAACTCCTGCTTTTACAAACAATAAAGGCGACATTTTTCAATGTCGCCTTATAGCAGAATTTAATTGTCGTGCCACTCTCGTAGCTGTTCTTGTAGCGCCGAGGTTAAAAACTGTCAGGTTGCGGCGAAAATGGTGGCTGTTTTGGAACCGGAGCGGAGCGTACTTCTGCATAATCCTTTCATCTTACAGATGAAAGATAAGATTATGCAGCATCTAAAAGCCACGGCATACTTTGCACGTCCCAAAGGACGTGCGTTGCCGTGTGTACGTGAGCACCGGATTTCGAGACAGACGCCATTTGCAGACCAAGCTGGCGTTTTTTACGTATTAAGAGAACTTGGACAGATCCTGATGACGCGCCTTAATCTCACGCACAGTCTGGGACTGGGCACGCATGACGATGGTGTGGGTCTGGATGTAGTCGCGGGCAAATTTAACGCCGGAGAGCATGTTGCCGTCGGTTACACCGGTGGCCGCAAACAGAACGTCGCCTTTCGCCATTTCTTCCATCAGGTAAACCTTGTTCGGGTCTGTAACGCCCATTTTCAGAGCGCGGGCGATCTGATCATCGGAATTGAACTGCAGACGACCCTGCATCTGACCGCCAATGCAACGCAGAGCTGCTGCTGCCAGAACACCTTCAGGAGCGCCACCAATGCCGAGATAGATATCAATGCCGGTTTCATCAGGATTGGTAGTGTGCATAACACCGGCAACGTCACCGTCACCGATCAGACGAATAGCAGCACCGGTTGCACGTACTTCTTCGATCAGGCGTGCGTGACGCGGACGATCCATGATGCAGGCAGTGATTTCGTTGACCTTAACGCCTTTGGCTTTGGCCAGAGCGTGGAGGTTTTCAGTGGCGGAAGCATCAATATCTACAACGCCGCGCGGATAGCCCGGACCTACAGCAATTTTCTGCATGTAAACGTCCGGTGCGTAAAGCAGGTTGCCTTTTTCAGCAATTGCAACAACAGCCAGCGAGTTTGGCAGGTTTTTGGCGCAGATGGTGGTGCCTTCCAGCGGGTCGAGCGCGATGTCAACTTCAGGACCGTTACGGGTACCAACTTCTTCACCGATATAGAGCATCGGCGCTTCGTCGCGTTCACCTTCGCCGATAACAACAGTACCGGAGATCGGCAGACGGTTCAGCTCTTTGCGCATTGCGTCAACAGCAACCTGATCCGCAGCTTTTTCATCACCGCGACCACGCAGACGGGCAGCAGCCACAGCGGCGCGCTCGGTCACGCGAACCAGCTCAAGTGTCAGAATACGGTCGAGACCCTGCGGGGTCTGATCTGCAGAATTGGCCATTTAAACAGTCCTAAATTCGTTATCGAAAGTTATGCCTGCAATCCGGTATGGTATCTCTGCGCAACGGATACAAAACTGCTGTAGCCGATTATGATGACAGGGGATTGTCAGACATGGTCGCCATCTTTTGTCAAAGTCGGGCTCTCCCTGCAAGAGACAAAGCAATCGAAGTGAAAGTAAATCGATTATACTCGGTTGAAAAACCATCACATTTGAAAACGAATGATACCGGCAGTGTATTTTTGTGAAAATTCACTGCCGGTATCCTGTTTAACGAAACGCGTTTCTGTCAGCCTGCGGTCAGTGCAGCTTCTTCAAAAAACGGCTCAGGGCTCTCTACTTCCACCAGCTTGTTCTTCACAATCTGCCAGAAACGATTGCCGGTATTGCGCACAAAACTGCGGTCGTGAGAAACCAGCAAACAAGCGGCATCACTATTGAGCAACTCCACCTCCAGCGCCTCTTGCCCCTCAATATCCAGATGGTTGGTCGGCTCATCAAGAATATAGAAATTCGGATGCGTCAGACGCAGTACCAGCATGGCAAGCCGCGCTTTTTGTCCACCGGAAAGCCGTGCAACCGCCTTGCCCTGCATATCAATATTCATACCTGCACCGGCAAGAAGCGAGCGGGCTTTCTGGTCACCAATATCAAAGCGACGAATAATGGTTTCCAGCGGCGTAAGTTTATCATTCAGCTCGGACAATGCCTGATCACTATAGCCCAACACCAGAGACGGCGTGGCTTTAAGCGCAGCACTTTCCGGCTCAACACCCGTAATTACATTACGCACCATAGTCAGCAGGCGTGTTTTGCCTGTACCATTGGCACCAAGCAAAACAATACGATCACCCGGATTGATCCATAAACGGCCGGTTTTATACAAAACGCGGCTATCCGGCGTGACCACATCGAGATTGTCAATCACCACCAGCGCACGAGCATGACTGCTCTGCCCTGCCAGCTTGATAACACCGGCAGAGCGCTCCAGATGCGCAGGCTTGGCTGCATCTTCCAGTTTCTCCGCACGGTCTTTCAGCTGCTTTGTTTTCACCACCAGCAGATCACTGCCCGAATTGATGCCGATATTATTGAGCTTAGCTGCTTGTTTACGCAACTGCTGCGCCGTTTTCATATCTTTCTGATATTGGCGGGCATCAGCAGCATCGGCCTCATCCAGAGCAAGACGGGCACGGCTATAAGGCAGAGTGTAAATCTGCGAATTTTCCGGCCGCAAAAACAATGTGCGCTTGGTCACAACATCAAGAAAAGCACGGTCATGACTGCACATAATCACCGCAGTTGAACGCGGCAGATCATTCAGCCAGCCTTCCAGCAAAGCGATTTTTTCTAAATCCAGATGGTTGGTTGGCTCGTCCAGCAGCAGCAAATCAGGTTCGGCAATCTGTGTTCGGGCTAACAGTGCAAGGCGCTGCCAGCCGCCGCTCAAGTGCCGCATTGCACGGTCGCGCATATCCTGCGGAACACTCAGATCATCAAGAATAATATCGACACGCCAGCTTTCATGCATCTGCGCATCTTCGTCCAGCCCACCCAGAACGACATTATATAATGAGATATCCAGCCAGTCCTGCGGTACATATTGCGGCACCACACCGGTTTTCAAACCGCGGGCGCGGGTCACCATACCATCTGTCGGTTCAAGTTCGCCGCTGATCACACGCATCAGACTGGATTTGCCCCGACCATTGGCGGCAACCACACCAAGCCGTTCGCCCTCCCCTACCACGAGGCTCAAATTGCGAAACAGATCAACGGACAGTGAGAGAGAAAGATTTTGGAGATTCAATAAAGACATAGGTTCAGCTCAAAATTTGCCATAGCCGTACACATCAGAAAATCTGCGAAAAAACAGAACTGGTTACGGAATGGCTCAATCAGATACAGCTTGCCTGTTACAAAGCTGTACCTTTAAAGAAAGGCTGAAAAAGACAGATTTTACGGTCTTAATCGGCCCTGCACGAATTAATGATGCAGGGCGTAATCAGGACCGAAAGTGTGATGATGCTGATGTCGCAGAGAAAACATCTTACGGCCCTCCTTATCTTTACTGCGTTTGAACTAGCCGCTTTTTATCAAAAACATATTTTACTGACAAGCCATAACAGCAACAAAAAAGCCGCCGTAAATTACGGCGGCTTTTCTTATTCATAATGATTTTTATTAACCCGCGCGCTCAATACGGATCATCTGTGGCTTATCATAAAGATCACCATCTTCCGTAATCGCCGCCAAAGCCTGCTTCACAGCCGTTTCAGTAGTCGCATGGGTCACCAGAACCACTGTTTTAATCACGGCATCTTCAACGCTGGCACCGCTGCCACGCTGAACGATGGATTCCAGAGAAATATCATTCTCAGCCATACGCTTGGCAATGGTTGCAAAAACGCCTGCGCGATCATGCACATTGAGACGAATGAAATATCCACCCGCATGGGTACGCATTTTCGCACGCGAAGTCGGCTTCAAATCCTTTGCTGGCGTGCCGAAAACCGGTCCGTGCTGGAAGCCCGGACGGCTTTTACCGATATCCGCAATATCACCGATCACGGCAGAGGCTGTCGCATTGCCACCGGCACCAGGGCCGGACAGCAGCAATTCACCAAGCAAATCAGTCTCAATCGCCACCGCATTAGTCACGCCATGTACCTGTGCAATGACGGATGATGTCGGTACCAGTGTTGGGTGAACGCGCTGTTCAATACCGGTTTCGGTTTTAACAGCAACGCCGAGCAGCTTGATTTTGTAGCCCAGCTCTTCCGCAGCGCGGATATCCGCCAGCGAAATATTGCTGATACCTTCCAGATAAATATCATCGGCAGCAATCTGCGTACCGAAAGCAATACTGGTCAGCAGCGCCAGCTTATGCGCTGTATCATTACCTTCAATATCAAATGTCGGATCAGCTTCCGCATAGCCCAGACGCTGCGCATCGCTCAGACAGTCTTTGAACGAGATACCCTCCTCACCCATACGGGTCAGGATATAGTTACAGGTACCATTCATGATACCGTAAACGCGCGACACTGTATTACCGGTCAGCGATTCACGCATTGCCTTGATCACCGGAATACCACCGGCAACCGCAGCTTCAAAATTCAGCAACACGCCTTTGGCTTCAGCGATTTTCGCCAGTTCCACACCATGATAGGCCAGCAGTGCTTTGTTGGCTGTGACCACATGACGACCGGCATTAAGCGCAGCCTCAACAGCGGCGCGGGCTGTGCCCTCTGATCCGCCGATCAACTCAACGAAAACGTCAATATTTTCGGATTTAGCCAGAGCGACAGGATCATCGAACCATTCGATTTTGCCAAGGTCAACACCACGGTCGCGCGTACGATCACGTGCGCTGACCGCAGTCACTACAATTTCGCGTCCGCATTGCCTTGTCATCATTTCGGCTTTATCGCGCAGGATGCGCAAAACCGATGCTCCTACGGTGCCAAGTCCGGCGACACCGATCCGCAATGCATTACTCATTATTGTGCCTCAGCAATATATACTATTCGGACAAAGCGGGAACTGTATGTTCCCGCCTCAATTTATACGCGCTCAGATCAATCCTCTGAAACCACCGGTTCAGGCAGTTCCGTCAGCATTCCCTAAAAAACGCTTGATATTACGCGCGGCCTGACGAATGCGATGTTCGTTCTCCACCAAAGCGATGCGCACAAATTCATCCCCATGTTCACCGAAACCGAGGCCGGGCGCAACAGCTACATCCGCTTTTTCGATCAATAGTTTGGAAAAATCGAGCGAACCCATGGCACGATAGCGCTCTGGGATCGGAACCCAGGCAAACATTGTCGCTTCAGGTGCCGGAATTTCCCATCCGGCGCGGCCAAAACTCTCGACCAGAACATCGCGACGTGTCTTATAAACATTACGCACATATTCAATATCACTGCCGTCACCATTCAGTGCAGCCGTTGCAGCCACCTGTACCGGTGTGAAAGCACCATAATCGAGATAGGATTTAACACGGGTAAGCGCTGCAATCAGTCTTTCATTGCCAACGGCAAAGCCCATACGCCAACCGGCCATCGAGAAAGTTTTAGACATCGATGTGAATTCAACAGCCACATCCATAGCGCCTTCAACCTGCAACACCGATGGCGGCGGGTTATTTTCGTCGAAATAGATTTCCGAATAAGCCAGATCGGACAGGATGATAATATTGTGCTTACGGGCGAAGGCCACGACTTCTTTATAGAAGTCCAGCGTTGCCACGCGCGCGGTCGGATTCGACGGGAAGCTCAGAATCAATGCAATCGGCTTCGGAATCGAGTGCTTAACGCCGCGCTCCAGCGACACGAGAAAGCTTTCGTCCGGTTCTGCGCTGATAGAGCGGATCACACCACCGGACATAATAAAGCCGAATGTATGGATCGGATAGGTCGGGTCCGGACACAGAACAATATCGCCCGGCGCAGTAATCGCCTGCGCCATATTGGCGAAGCCTTCTTTGGAACCGAGCGTTGCGACAACCTGTGTATCCGGATTGAGCTTCACGCCAAAACGGCGTGCATAATAATTGGCCTGCGCTTTGCGCAAACCCGGAATCCCCTTGGATGAAGAATAGCGGTGGCTACGCGGATCCTGCACGGCTTCGCAAAGCTTATCAATAATGCCCTGCGGCGTTGGCAAATCCGGATTGCCCATACCAAGATCGATAATGTCGGCTCCGCCCGCTCGCGCACTCGCCTTCAGGCGGTTAACCTGTTCGAAGACATAAGGTGGCAGGCGGCGGATTTTATGGAATTCTTCCGACATATCTCTCTTCCATTAATTAAAATGCCAATGCAGCGTCATCATCTTTAAAATCTGCATGGCTGTTAAAAGTCCGGATCAGTTTGACCCGAATCCAGAGCGCCTTAAACGACACCCCGATCTGTAAATACTGAAATGCGAATAAATTTATGGCGTATAATAACGCCAAGCAATCACTGGCTGGATTCGATTGCCTTTAATGTGGCATCGGTTTCGGCCAGCATACGGCGCTTCTGCGCCTCGATCTCCGCTCGGCTTGATCCGCTGGCACTTACTGAGCCCTGTCGGGCTTTAGCGCTGCTAAGAGTGCTGGTGATCTGATCTTTCTCCTGGAAAGTCAGCTGCTTGGTTTCACCACGCGGCATAATACCGAAATTCGGATAAACACCAGTACGCAGTGCCCCTTCCTGCGGCACAGCACCCGAAGGAGCACTTGTGCAACCCGCGAGCGCCAGAGCAGCCACAGCGAACAGTGCGAAACGCAGCGTTGCGGAGTGATTATTCTGTTGTGCGCTCATAAAGGACATTCCCTGCATTTCGAAACTTTAGCCGAATAAGCGGACAATAAACGTATGAACGCAATTGGCAACAGGAAGCTTCCGTTTCTGCTAAGAAAAACGTGATTATAGGCTGTCAATTGGCACAAGTTTCAGCGAACACGGAATGTAACAATTATTATTATAATGAAACTAATTGTTACGAATCGTAACTTGCACAGAATTTAATAAAGAATTAACACTTTTTTCCTGACTAAACTGGTCAGTTCGCACATAATTATATCGAAGTTTCGCACAAGCAGAGCCTCTTCTTACAGGTAAATTGTGCAACAGGCTGCATTGGAAACATCTAAGACTAGTCTCGGTTTCCGCAGATGTACTCAGTCATGTCGCAGCATTATAAAGGGTTTGCTTTGTTCGATACGATAAAACGTATACGAGAAAAAAACGCTCAGCTTTTTTGCGGCTCGGCTATTATTCTCGCTTTAAGTATCAGCGGCTGTACGACAAGCTCAGGCACAAACCTGCTCGAGAATGCCGCGGCAGATATTGCGGCAACAGAATCAAGTGAAACTTCCGGCGACAGCACAAGTACCAAAGGCGCCACTGCAACAAAGGCAGCTGCAGCGACAAACACACCTGTACCGGCAACCAATGAAGCCAAACAGCTTGCAGCAACGCAAGCTGAAACACCTGTGCAAATTGCTTCCGCAGATACACCTGTCGCTACAACAGTACAGACGCCTCAGGCACCGGAAACAGCAGCTCAGCCGGAACAACCTGCAACATTGGCAGCCCTCTTCGGCACACGAAACAAGCCAACAGCAGCTTTGGCAGCCGCCGAACAGGTCAATGCCACAACTGCAAGCCAGCCAAAACCGCAGGCAACCACAGCACAAACCGAAGCTGCAAAACCTGAAACCACAGCACGAACTGCACCGGCAGAAGCCGCACCGAATATTGACCGGACAAGCCAGAGTGCAGGTGCTGCAGCCCGTTTGTTCTCATCGGGCAAAAACAGCCCGCGCGGTAATAGTAAAGAGGCGACGGTAACAGCGTCAGCCGCGCCTGCAAAACGCACAAGTGAATATAATTATACCCTGCCGGGTGTGCGTGCGAATGGCGGCATCGAGATTCGTCATAGCAACAAAGTCTTCGACGAGAGCGACATTGATCTTGATGAAGATGATTTCAGCGCACCGGTCACACTGGCCTCTGCCGGCGGCATGGCACGTCTTGCACCAAACGGCCTGCGTACCCAACATGATAAAGTACAGGTTTCCTGCCTAAAGCCGCAGCTGGTCTCAATGATCAAGCGTCTTGAAAGCCACTATCGCAAACCGGTTGTCATCACCTCCGGTTATCGCAGTCCGTCACACAATCGCTCTGTAAGTGGTGCCAAGCGCTCTTTACATATGTCTTGCGCTGCAGCGGACTTGCAAATTCCTGGCGTGTCCAAATGGGAAATTGCCCGACAGGTACGCACATGGCCAGGTCGCGGCGGTGTCGGCACCTATTGCCATACAGAATCGGTACATATTGACGTTGGCCCTGAGCGTGACTGGAACTGGCGCTGCCGTCGCAAATAATTTTTTTGCCGCTCAAAAACACAAAACAGCATTTTTTCGCAGGCCGGATCAAATCATTTGATTCCGGCCTGAATCATTTTTTGAGATATTTCTCCCTCACCCGAGTGCTTTTGCATTTATTTTTCGGGATAAATTTGCCCAGCCAAAACATTTTTCAAAATTTTCGAAGCCGTAAACACCTCATTTCAAACGCAAAACACGGCTTCGGCTATAGTTTATGCACAGAGAGGAGCGTACAGAACAAAAAAATCTGCATTTTTTTCAAATTTCTTATTTTACCCACTTGCGCGATAAATATCCTGTCGCTATAAGCCGGTTCACCAGCAGGCGCCCATCGTCTAGCGGTTAGGACAGCGCCCTTTCACGGCGCAGACAGGGGTTCGATTCCCCTTGGGCGTACCATCTTCTCCACTGAGTAGAAGATTGAACATCTCAAAAAATGAGATAAAAACTCTCCCCGACGATATGAAAAAACAGCTCATAAAATACCATCACAGCACTGAAAAAATGCTGCGCAATTCGTTTCACGCGCATTTACAGATATTTTCATAAGCATCAGATTTTTTTCACATATTTTGTATTTTTTTGCATTTTCCCTATTGCGTATTCAATACGGCTTAGCTATACAGCGTTCACCGGCAGGCGCCCATCGTCTAGCGGTTAGGACAGCGCCCTTTCACGGCGCAGACAGGGGTTCGATTCCCCTTGGGCGTACCACTTTTCTTCAAGAGAAGCATTGATACCGGAACAAACCTTCCAGAGTAAAATTTCAGTTTTGCATTCAGATGAAGTCTGATCTATGCAGAAACATGCTTTTTCCCTCCCCCCTCGTTCGCGGCACATTATTGCAGCGCTATAAACGCTTTCTGGCTGATATCCGGCTTGATAGCGGCGAATCTATTACTGCCTCGGTTCCCAATACCGGCTCTATGCGCGGACTGACCACACCAGGCTCTGAAGCATGGCTCAGCGTCTCCGACAGTCCGACTCGTAAATACGCCCATACGCTGCAAATTGTGCGTGCCGATGACACGCTTGTCGGAATCAATACCGGTCTGCCGAATAAAATTGCCGAAGAAGCGATTCTCTCTGGCATGATTCCGCAACTCTCCGGCTTCAGCACGCTGAAACGCGAACAAAAATACGGGCAGAATTCCCGCATTGATTTATTGCTGCTTGGAGAAAGCGGTCAGCAGACCTATGTAGAGGTCAAGAATGTGCATTTTAAGCGCACAGGACAACTGGCAGAGTTTCCCGATAGTGTAACCGCCCGTGGTGCCAAACATCTCGTTGAACTCAGCGAGATGGTCAAAGCCGGTCATCGTGGTGTGATGGTTTTCGTTATCCAGCGTCAGGATTGCGATTCTTTATCGATCTGCGGCGATCTCGATCCTGTTTATGCCGCCGCATTTGCGAATGCGCGGCAGCATGGGGTTGAGGCTTACGCAATTCGGTGCCAAATAAGTCCTGAATCAATTATCGCGGATCAGACGGTACCCGTTCTGACCCTGTAAATTTTTGTCCTGTGGGATTCGCAAGGCAACAACTTCCGGCACAGCATTGCTGCTGTCCTAACATATATACGGATCACCCGATGGTAACCTATGTCAACGCCGACAGCGCCCCGATTAAATATACAGGCCAGATCAAGCTTTACGGGCCTGAAGGTTTTGCAGCCATGCGCAAGGTCTGCGCAATTACATCTGAATGTCTTGATGCACTGAATGATATTGTCAAACCGGGCGTCACCACCAATGAGATCGACCGTTTTGTTTTTGAATTCGGTGCTGATCGCGGCGTTGTGCCTGCCACGCTGAACTATCGCGGCTATACAAAAAGCTCCTGCACTTCGATCAACCATGTTGTTTGTCACGGTATTCCGGACGATAAGCCGCTGCGTGAAGGCGATATCGTCAATATCGACATCACCTTTCTGCAGGATGGCTGGTACGGTGATTCAAGCCGCATGTATGCAGTCGGCCAGATCAAGCGTGCTGCAGAGCGCCTGATGGAAGTCACCTATGAAAGCCTGCTGCGTGGTATTGCAGCCGTGAAGCCCGGTGCAAAAACCGGCGCCATCGGTGCGGCCATTCAGGCCTATGTGGAATCAGAACGCTGCTCTGCCGTGCGCGATTTCTGTGGTCACGGCGTTGGCCAGCTTTTCCACGATGCCCCGAATATCCTGCACTATGGTAAAGCAACAGACGGTGTTGAAATGCGTGAAGGCATGATCTTCACTATTGAGCCAATGATCAATCTCGGCAAGCCGGATGTGAAAGTGCTGAAAGACGGCTGGACAGCCGTCACCCGCGACCGCTCGCTGACAGCGCAATATGAACACACAATCGGTGTGACCAAAGACGGTTGTGAAATCTTCACCCTGTCGCCAAAAGATATTTTCTACACAACGACTTCAAAATAAAAAATGGCCGCATCGTTTAAGAATGATGCGGCCATAATTTTTTAATGTGAAAGATTGTTAAATCGTAGGCAACAGGGCGGTAATAGCACCACCCAACTGCATCTCATGTTCGCCTAGTTCAGCAGTGCGCCCGACAACGTTGAGCACGGTTGACGCGGCATTGCGGGCGGCTTCGGTCAAAGTGCTACCATGCGCCAGATTAGCAGTCAGCAGACCTGTGAACAGATCACCGGTTCCCACCGGTACAATCGGCACACGCGGCGAAGTCAGCCTTGTCTCTTCCCCGCCTTCAAACACAACATTCTCCAGTGAGCCATAGGGCGTATCGGGAAAGACACAGCCCGTTGCCACCAGTCGCGCATTGTTAAATGCCTGTATCTGACGCACTTTTTCCTGCAAAACATCAAAAGATGAAATCTCACTGCCAGTAATCAGTCCGACTTCGAACTGATTGGGCGTCAGCAGATCAGCCAGCGGCACCAACTCATTGATGATACATTCCATCACCTGATCGGCCACAAACACGCCTAAGCCGGTATCGCCCATCACCGGATCACAAATATAGATGATGTCAGGATTGATCTTGCGCGCCCGTTTGACAAAATCCGCAACGACTTCACCATTGGCACGCGATCCCAGATAACCGGAAACAATATAACGGCTGGTGCTGATCAGTCCGCGCTCTTCCACGCCGCGCAACAGATCACTCACCAGTTCCGGCTCCAGTACACGTCCGCGCATGGTTTCATAACCCGGATGGTTGGAGAGCAATGTCGTCGGCACGGCAGCAACATTCAGCCCGCGCGCCTGCATTGGCAACACCGCAGCACTGTTACCGACATGACCATAGACAACCTGACTCTGGATAGAAATGACCGAGGTCTGCATTGATAACGGGAACGACATTACTTTACTCCTTCTTTGGCAGCGACCAGCGCTTCACGATCCCGCTTTGGTAACTGTCCGTTGAGCAGAATATAGGCAACCAGACCAATCACTAGTCCCCAAAATGCCCCGCCAATCCCCAGCAGATTAATATTGGCAGCGGAGGCCAGAAAGGTGATCAATGCCGCTTCACGGGTTTTCGGATCAGCCAGCGCCCCTGCCAGACTGCCACCAATAGTACCGAGCAAAGCAAGACCAGCCAGCGTGGTAATAAATGTTGCCGGAAAAGCCATGAAGACCGCAGCAAGTGTGACGCCGAACACACCAACAAGCACATAGAAAACGCCTGCAGCGATACCGGCAATCCAGCGCTTGCGCGGATCTTCATGCGCTTCGCGGCCTGTGGCAATCGCAGCGGTAATCGCAGCAATATTAAAAGCATGCGAGCCGAATGGTGCCATGATCAGCGAGCCAAGGCCGGTAACTGTGACTATCGGATTGGCACTGGTTTTAAAGCCGTCATTGCGCAGCACTAACATGCCCGGCATATATTGGCCGGTCAGCGTGATGAGGAATAGCGGCAGGGCAACACTCAACAATGCATTCAACGAGAAGACCGGCATTGTAAACACCGGAGCCGCAAGCGTGAGGCTCAAATTGGAGAAATCCACACGCCCCTGCACCAGCAGGAAACCGATGCCCAGCACTAAAATTCCGACCACCGCATAACGGGCAGTAAAGCGCTTGAGCAACACATAAGCCACAATCAGCCCGCCAACGAGCAGCGGATCAACTGTTGCACCACCAAAGGCACCAATACCGAATTGCAGCAAAATACCGGCCAGAAGGCCGGAAGCGATACTTGCCGGAATAAGCCGGATTACTTTTTCAAAGGTGCCGGAAAGCCCGAGCAGCACAAAGGCAAGCGCCGAGATAATATAGGCACCGACAGCTTCTGCATAAGGCGTTGTGGCCAGCGCTGTGACCAGAAAGGCCGCCGCCGGTGTTGACCATGCGGTGATGATCGGCTCACGAAAATACCAGCTCAGCATCAGCCCTGTCACACCGACACCGATAGACACAGACCACACCCATGACGCTGTCAGCTCGGGACTGAGACCGGCGATCTTTGCCGCCTGAAAAACAAGAATAAAAGTTCCCCCGTAATTGACGATCACAGAAATCAGCCCTGCAACAATCGGATGGGTCAGATCGCTGAAGCGCAAGGGAGACGGTGGCGGAATAGTCTGGGACATAAAACAGGCTTTCTAATATGGCTGCGGTTCCGCCGGTTCTGTGTAAAAGCGGCGAGCCACAGGTTCGTCATGATGCGCTTGACTTTTAACCTGTGAATGGTCTGTTATCTCCATCCACTTATCTCATCGGAACCAGACCAATTGTTCAGGCACTCCCAACTTGAATCTGTCAAAGCATGGATCGCGCATCCGGCGAACGCCGCGATGCCGCTTCATGCACGTATACAGCGCGCTATCCGCCAGCTGATCATCAACGGCGCCTTGGTACCGGGCAAACCGCTCCCCGCCTCCCGCGCATTGGCTACATCGCTGGATGTATCACGCGATACGATTGAGGCCGCCTATAGCCAGCTCCATGCAGAAGGTTTCATTGAGCGTCGCGTCGGCAGCGGTAGTTTCGTGGCTGAGATGACTGATTTCTCTGCGGGGCGCAGGCTTTCGCAACGGGATGCACTGGCACGTAATCAGGCACCAAACCTGAGTAAACGCGGCAATGCCATGTTTCGTAGCGGCGGTGTGCGTGAACAGCTGATTCCCCGCCCCTTTGCCCCGGGTTTGCCGGAAACATGCAGTTTTCCGATCCAGCTCTGGGAACGGCTTGAACGGCAGGTTCTCAAAGAAACCGGCACACAAGCACTGCTGCATGGCAATCCGCAAGGCACAGAGCCATTGCGCCGTGCGATTGCCGATTATGTCAATCTGGAACGCGGAGCCCGCGCAACGGCCGACCGTGTGCTGGTCTTGACCAGTTCGCAGCAAGCACTGACACTTTGCGCCAATATGTTGCTGGATACAGGTGACAGTATTTTCATTGAAGATCCGGTCTATTACGGTGCCCGCAGAGCTTTTGATGCCGCCGGTCTGATCCCCGTGCCAGTTCCCGTTGACCGGCAGGGTATTGTTGCCGAGCATATTCTTGAAGACCCGCTCAGAGCAAAAGCTGTCTTTCTCACCCCGTCCCATCAGTTTCCGACCGGTGCAACACTGGCGCTGGACAGGCGGCTGGCCCTGATCGAATGGGCATCGCGCCATCAGGCATGGATTATCGAAGACGATTACGACAGCGAATTTCGTTATACCGGCAAACCCACTGCCTGTGTACAGGGGCTCGATCCCCATGACCGCACGATCTATATCGGTACTTTCACCAAATCTCTGTTTCCGGGTCTGCGTATCGGTTACATCGTGCTGCCGCCGCAACTGGTTAAACCCATGACCACAGCCCGCACCCTGCTGGACGGCCACACAGCATCACTTGCACAGCTTACCCTCGCCCGTTTTATGGAAGGTGGACATTTCGGTGCCCATATCCGTACCATGCGTAATATCTATGCAGAGCGGCTTGAGGTTCTCACAAAGCTTGTCACAACGCATCTGAGTGATTTTGTTGAACCCCGCGTACCGATCGGCGGCCTGCAAATGCCATGCCTGCTTACCTGCGAAATATCGGAGCGTGCAGCGATTGATGCTGCAAGACGCGTTGGTGTTGAACTGCTGGGACTATCCCCGCTGCATGCATCCGGCACCGGCAGAGCCGGTTTTCTGATGGGCTTTGCAGCCTATACACCGGCAGAGCTTGAAGGTGCGGTTAAAAAGCTCAAAACGGCTTTTCAGAACATCAAAGTGCCAGTGGTTTAAATGGCCTGCCCGTGAAATGAAAAGCGGCCGGTTAAAAGCAATCGTCTCCGTAGTACGCTTGATGCCGTATTTTGCCTGCACGCAAGGCAACAAGCATGAAAGATATGTGCCATGGACCAGTTGCTTTCCAGCCTTTCACCTGAAGATGTCGCCCGTTTCGGTGAAGCACCGGCAATTCGCTTTGCTGAGAATTTACAACTGGTTCGAGAACGTATCGCTGCGGCAGCCTTGCGCAGTGGCCGCAAGCCAGAAGATGTACGTCTGCTGCCTATCACCAAAACAGTACCGGCACATATTCTGCGCTATGCCTTTGCTGCAGGGATCACGGATTTCGGCGAGAACAAACTTCAGGAAGCCCGCGACAAACGTGAGAAACTCGATGATCTTGCAATTAACTGGAGCATTATCGGTCATCTCCAGACCAATAAGGTCAAATATCTCACGCGCTTCGCCACAGAGTTTCATGCGCTCGACAGTATCCGTCTTGCAGAAGAGCTAAACCGCCGGCTGGAAAGTGAAAATAAAGATTTGGATGTCTATGTTCAGGTCAATACATCCGGGGAGATCAGCAAATATGGCCTTCATCCCGACGATCTGCTGGCTTTCATTGAGCGTCTGCCGGATTATCCGCGTTTGAGACCGTGCGGTCTGATGACCCTTGCTTTGTTCAGCTCTGATCTTGATAAAGTGCGCCCTTGCTTCCGGCTGCTGCGCAGTTTGCGTGATCAAGCGACACAGCGCCATTCCGGTATCACCAAACTCTCTATGGGGATGTCCGGTGATTTCGAAGCGGCGATCGAAGAAGGCGCGGATATTGTCCGCGTTGGTCAGGCAATCTTTGGCGCACGCCCGACAGCCGATGCGTTTTACTGGCCGGGTCTCATTCCTGCACCCGATGAAAAGACAGTGTAAAATCAATTTAAGAAATACAATCAAATACTTAAATTGTTCAACAATCCTGTTTCAACGCTTTTTTCCATAGACCATTCTGTAAAATTCCGTTTAATTTGAAAACGGAAACCGCTTCTCGATGCGGTAGCCATCTGTGCATTCGGGGGCACGTTACAGAATGGCCAAACAATTTCCGCCTGCGGATGATCATGCAGAGCACTACCTGCCAGATGAAGGCGACCAGCATTTACAAAGTTTTGACGAAGTTAGTGCGGTGCGTCAGGTGCCCAATAGCCTTTCTGCTTTAAAAGGGCTGGCGGAGAACCAGCCAGCCCGTCCACCTGATAGCTTTTTCTCGCAGCCACAAGCAGCTCGGCCTGTCACCACACCTAAAAAGGCCAAGCCGCATTATAGCGGTCACCGTCAACGCCTGCGTGAGCGTTTTGTCAATCATGGCGATGACGTATTGGCTGATTACGAGTTGCTGGAATTGCTGCTGTTTCGCACAATTGCACGGGCAGATACCAAACCATTGGCCAAAGCCTTACTCAACCGCTTTGGCAGCTTTGCGGGTGTTCTTGGCGCTGAGCCGCAATTACTAAGGGAAGTTGCAGGCTGTGGCGAAGCTGTTGCTCAGGACATTAAATTGCTCAATGCCTGTGCCCGCCGGTCAGGCAAAAGCGAAATCATGAAAAAGGATATTCTCGATTCATGGAGCAAGGTCATCGCCTATTGCATGACCTCAATGGCATATGAAAACCGCGAGCAATTCCGCATCTTATTTCTTGATAAGAAAAACCGGCTGATCGCCGATGAAGTTCAACAAATCGGTACGGTCGATCATACACCGGTCTATCCGCGTGAAGTCATTAAACGGGCATTGGAACTATCTTCTACAGCCCTTATCTTGTTCCATAATCATCCTTCAGGTGATGCCAACCCGTCGCGGGCTGATATTGATATGACCAAGCTAATTATTTCGATTGCATCCCCGATGAATATTGCTGTCCATGATCATATTATTATCGGCAAAGCCGGACATGTCAGCATGCGCGGGCTGGGGCTGATTTGACAATTATGCAGCGGTTCTTGTTGTTAACCCGCTGTTAATGATAAACAAAACAATAAGGTTTCTGACCAGCGATTATGGCAAACATAAACCAAATTGGTCACAATTAACCTTCATAACCGGCTCAAAGGCGCACGTCCCGAAAGACTCATCTGAAAGGCACAGCGCTATAAAGATTTCACCCATTACCGTTTAAGGTAAAGACGGAGCCGGACTATGCGTAACATTATTCTTTTCAGCTCAGCAGCATTTGCACTGGCCCTCACACAGGCTCCTGCTCTGGCAGCAGATGCTTTCAACAACGACTATAGCTACAATGACAGCTCATCGAGCTATGATGCTCCTGCGACATGGGAAGGCAACTATGTCGGTGCGCAGATTGGAACAACCTCTTCCAAGACCCCTAGCCCGTTCTCGAGCCGCACTTCGGCTCTGGGCGGCATCGTAGCCGGTAAGAACTTCCAGTCCGGCAACTTTGTTTATGGTGGTGAACTCGAAGGTAACTTCGGTGAAGCCGAGCACAAAATTCAGAACGGCGGCCGTCTGCAGCAGTCCTGGAGCGGTGTAGCTAAAGTCAAAGCCGGTTATGCAATGGATAAGACCCTTGTTTACGGTACTGTTGGTTATGGCACCACTAAGTTCAAGCCAAAAGACAATGTAACATCCGGTTCCAAGTGGGCTGGTGGTGTGCAGCTCGGCGCCGGTGTTGAACAGCAGCTTTCCGGTCCGTTCTCTGTGAAAGCAGAATACAACTACATGCGTCACAACGGTGTTAAAACCAGCGTGAATGACACCCGCTATGAAAACAATCTGAAGACACACGCCCTGAAGGCCGGTGTGAACTACCGCTTCTGATTCTTGATAATTTAGTCAAAAAACGCAAAGCGCCGTATTTTTAAAAATACGGCGCTTTTTTCATTATTTCAGAAATTTTGCTAAAATACATTGATTTTATTATAAAAAACAAAAGCTTGAATGAAGACATTCACTCTGAATATGGTTTGTTTTTTCAGCATAAAGCTATGCGTATTTTGCATGCATCTATTTGAAAAATGAAACATTCACCTCTTTTTCCAGCATTTTGTGCTCCGTCTTCGTCATTTTGGACAGTTTCATAATCTGTCGCATATGCCGCAAAACGACATCAACAATCAGCTTCTCTCCCCCTGCTTGACTTAAACAGCCTCCCTGATTTTATGTAAGGCTGAGGAAATTGGGAATTATATCATGCAAGCAGTTTTTGACGGCCATAATGATGTGCTGCTTCGTCTGTGGGAGAGCCGCAATAAAGGCGAAGATCCGGTAAAGGAATTTATCGAGGGAACAGATCAGGGGCATATCGACCTGCCGCGCTCCCGCAAAGGCGGTCTGGCTGGCGGTCTGTGTGCCATTTATATTCCCAACCCTGCTACCGGCGAAACCATTTTCGACGAACCGGACAGCAACGGCCATTATGATACACCTCTGGCCGAACCGATTGACCGCACCTATTCTTTCGATATCGCCAGCGAATTTATTGACATTGCCTATAAGCTTGAACGTGCCGGCGGCTGGAAAATCTGCCGTACCGGTCAGGATATCGACAATGCGCTGGTCGACGGTGACTTTGCAGCTGTCCTGCATATGGAAGGCTGTGAAGCGCTTGATAAAGACCTGAAAGCACTGGAACTGTTCTATCAGGCCGGTTTGCGTTCACTTGGCCCTGTCTGGAGCCGTCATAATATTTTCGGACATGGCGTGCCTTTCTCCTATCCGATGAGTCCTGATACCGCTCCGGGTCTGACTGATGCCGGGCGCGAACTGATTAAGGCCTGTAACAGCCTCGGCATTCTCATTGACTTGTCGCATATCACTGAAAAAGGCTTCTGGGATGTCGCGAAACTGAGCAATCAGCCGCTCGTTTGCAGCCATTCCAATGCCCATGCTCTGACACCGGTTGCACGTAACCTTACCGACAAACAGCTTGATGCAATTGCTGAAAGCAATGGTCTGGTCGGCCTCAACTATGTCACCACTATGTTGCGTGCGGATGGTCAGGTTAACACCGCAACACCGTTCAGCGATATGGTACGCCACATTGATTATCTGGTCGGCAAAGTCGGCATCGACGGCGTGGCGCTCGGTTCAGATTATGACGGCGGTCCGATACCGGATGGTATTAAGGATGCTGCCGGAACACAGAACCTCGTGCAGGCACTGCGTGAAGCAGGCTATGGTGAAGATGATCTAGCAAAAATCTGCCGTGACAACTGGCTGCGTGTGCTGCGTTCCGCATGGCATGAAAAGCACTAAAACAAACAGTTGACGACGAATGTTGGCCTGCTTGCGGAGTCCTGCAATTCAGTCATATGATACATAATAAAATTTCTGCCGGAGAGTATCGGCAGAAACAGAATACACGGCACGATAGACGTGTTTTAACTATCGTAAGCCGGGTGACCGGTTAATCATTTGGGATGAAATATGGGGTATAAAATGATTAAAAATTCCGCTGGGATTAAATCTTTAAATCGTTTTGGATATCTGGCTGCAACCGCCGCTCTCGGCGTCTTTGTCAGCGCCGCAGCGGTACAGGCTGCAACACCGGCTGACACGCTGGTTCTGGGCTGGACATTTGATGATATGATCACGCTGGATCCGGCGGAATCTTTCGAGCTGTCCACCGGCGAAATTCTCGGCAACACCTATGACCGTCTGCTGCGTCTTGACCCGAATGACGCCTCCAAGGTTATCGGCGATGCTGCGGAAAGCTGGGAAGTTTCCGAAGACGGCCTGACCTATACATTCAAAATCCGTGAAGGCCAGAAATTCGCTTCCGGCAATCCTCTGACCGCTGAAGATGTTGCTTACTCGCTCATCCGCGCTGTCAAGATCGACAAGAGCCCGTCTTTCATCCTCACACAGTTCGGTTTCACACCGGACAATATTGAAGAAAAAGTCAAGGCAACAGACGCCAACACTCTCGTCATCACTGTTGACCAGTCCTATGCACCAAGCTTCGTGCTGAACTGCCTTACCGCTGACGTGGCATCCATTGTTGACAAGAAGCTGGTTGAAGAAAACGCCAAAGACAATGATTACGGCTATGGCTGGCTGAAAACCAACTATGCCGGTTCCGGTCCGATGATCGTTCGCGACTGGCGCGCCAATGAAATTATCGTACTTGAGCGCAATGATAATTATCGCGGTGACAAATCCCCGCTGAAACGCGCGATTTACCGCTACGTCAAGGAAAGCGCTACCCAGCGTCTGATGCTTGAAAAGGGCGATATCGACGTAGCGCGTAACCTTGAGCCGGGCGATATTGATGCAGTTACAAAAACAGACGGCATTTCCCTGTCTGCTTCGCCAAAAGGCACTGTTTATTACTTCAGCCTCAATCAGAAAAACGAAACTCTGGCCAAGCCTGAAGTTCGTGAAGCTCTGAAATATCTGGTTGACTACGATGCGATTTCATCAACTCTGGTGAAACATATCGGTGTTCAGCACCAGACATTCCTGCCAAAAGGTCTGCTCGGTGCATCCGATGAAAAGCCTTACAAGCTCGATGTAGCCAAGGCCAAGGAACTGCTGGAAAAAGCCGGTCTGAAAGACGGCTTCAGCATTTCCATGGATGTTCGTTCCTCCCAGCCGGTAACCGGTATTGCTGAATCCATCCAGCAGACCTTTGCTCAGGCCGGCGTCAAAATGGAAATCATTCCGGGTGACGGCAAACAGACCCTGACCAAATATCGTGCCCGTAAGCACGATCTCTATATCGGTCAGTGGGGTACAGACTACTGGGATCCGAACACCAATGCGGATACTTTTGCCAGCAATCCTGACAATGCAGATGATGCATCGGCTAAAACACTCGCATGGCGTAACGCATGGGATATTCCTGAGCTGACAAAGGAAACCAAGGCTGCTGTTCTGGAACGTGATACAGAAAAGCGTGCGCAAATGTATGTCGACCTGCAGAAAAAACTGCTGGATGATGGTCCGTTTGTGGTGCTGTTCCAGCAGACCGAAGTTGCTGCTTATCGCAACAATGTTGAAAACTACAAGCTGGGCGTGACCTTCACTACCAACTCTGTCTACAACGTATCGAAGAAATAACACGGTATGAGTGTAACTACTGTAACAACATCCGGGCGCAAAAACGCCCGGATCAGCAAATGGGCTCTCGGCATCGGGAGCTTCTTGCTGGTCGTCATCACAACCTATCTCGGATTGCTCGCAGTGACCTTCTTTATCGGTCGCGTCATTCCGGTTGATCCGGTTCTTGCAATTCTCGGTGACCGCGCACCGGCTCATGTTATTGAGCGCACCCGCGAAGAGTTAGGATTTAACTTACCTGTCTGGCAGCAGTTTATTATTTATGTCCAGAAGGCTCTGTCCGGCGATTTCGGCATGTCGGTTCTGACCTCTAATCCGGTCATGACAGATATCAAACGCGTTTTCCCGGCAACCATGGAACTGGCCACCATCGGTACACTGATCGGTGCAGTTTTCGGTATTCCGCTTGGCGTGCTCGCAGCTGTAAAGCGCGGCAGCTTTATTGATCAGCTGGTACGCGTTGTCGGCCTGTTCGGTTATTCTGTGCCGATTTTCTGGCTCGGTATGATCTGCCTGCTGATTTTCTACGCAAAGCTTGGCTGGGTTGCAGGTCCGGGTCGTATTGACGTAGCCTATGAATATACCTTCACCTCAATCACCGGTCTTTACATTCTGGATGCGATTATTCAGCGTCAATGGGATGCACTGGGCAATATTATCTCGCATATTATTCTGCCTGCATCGCTGCTCGGTTATTTCTCGATGGCCTATATCAGCCGTATGACCCGTTCATTCATGCTGAATGAACTGGATCAGGAATATATCGTTGCTGCCCGTGCAAAAGGTCTGAGTGAGACAAAAATCATCTGGGGTCATGCTCTGCGCAATGCTGCAGTACCGCTCGTCACCGTGATTGCTCTGTCCTATGCCGGTATGCTTGAAGGCTCGGTTCTGACTGAGACCGTATTCTCATGGCCGGGTCTTGGCCTCTATATCACCAATTCTCTGCAAAGCGCTGATATGAATGCTGTTCTTGGCGGCACCATTATCATCGGCTCTGTGTTTATTGCCCTTAATCTGCTTTCCGATCTGCTCTATCGGACACTCGACCCACGGACGCGCGCACGATGAGTGAGACGACACTTCCTAAAGAATCATGGCGGGAATGGCTGCTCTCCGAGCGTCCGCAATCCCGTGCACAAGCCAAACTCGGCCGCTCCTATATGATCTGGCGCCGTTTTACCGCGAATAAACTCGCGGTACTCGGTCTGGCAATTATCGGCCTGCTGGTTTTTGTGGCTGCATTTGCACCACTGCTGGCCCCGCATTCGCCGGTTGTCGGTGATCTGGCCAATTCACGCCTGCTGCCTATGGGCTCACCGGGCTACCTGCTGGGCACAGATGATCAGGGGCGTGATATTCTCTCCCGCCTGATCTATGGCTCCCGCTGGACACTCTATGTTGTGCTGCTGGTTGCTATTCTGTCGGCACCGGTCGGTCTGTTGGTTGGTACCGTTGCCGGTTACGCCGGTGGCTGGGTTGATGCGCTGCTGATGCGTATTACCGATATTTTCCTTGCATTTCCAAAGCTCATTCTGGCGCTCGCTTTTGTTGCGGCTCTCGGACCCGGCATTGAAAATGCGGTTATCGCCATCGCCATCACTTCATGGCCGCCTTATGCCCGTATTGCCCGTGCGGAAACACTGACCCTGCGCAATTCGGATTATATCTCGGCTGTTAAACTGATGGGTGCATCGCCTGCACGTATCGTTATCCGTCATATTATGCCGCTCTGCCTGTCCTCGCTGATCGTTCGTGTGACGCTGGATATGGCCGGTATTATTCTGACTGCTGCCGGTCTCGGCTTCCTCGGTCTTGGTGCTCAGCCGCCACTGCCTGAATGGGGTGCAATGATTGCTTCCGGCCGTCGTTTCATTCTCGACCAGTGGTGGGTTGCTGCTGTACCGGGTATGGCTATTCTCATTGTCAGCCTTGGCTTCAACCTGCTTGGTGACGGCCTGCGTGACGCTCTTGATCCGCGAGGCAACAACCAATGAGTGACAAATTACTTTACGTTGACGACCTGCGGGTATCTTTCCCTACCCGCACCGGTTCGATTGAAGCCGTTCGCGGCGTCTCTTTCACACTTGGCCGCGAGCGTCTCGGCATTGTGGGTGAATCCGGCTCGGGTAAATCCCAGACCGGCCGTGCCATCATGGGGCTGACACCACCTCACGCTCAGATCACTGCCAAGCGTCTGGAATTTGACGGCATTGATCTGCTCGGCATCTCTGCAAAAGAACGCCGTTCTTTGCGCGGCAGCCGTGTGGCTATGGTTCTGCAGGATCCGAAATATTCGCTCAATCCTGTAATGACCATTGGTCGCCAGATCATTGAGACCCTTTCGGCTCATGCCCGTATCAACAAATCCGAAGGCCGTCAAAAGGCCTTGGAAATGCTGGAAGCGGTGCAGATCCGTGATCCTGAACGCGTTTTTGATCTCTATCCGCATGAAGTATCCGGCGGTATGGGTCAGCGCGTCATGATCGCGATGATGCTGATTGCCCAGCCTGAACTGCTGATTGCTGACGAGCCGACCTCAGCTCTTGACGTGACTGTGCAGCTCGAAGTGCTCGGCATTCTCGACAAGCTGGTGGCTGATCGCGGTATGGGGCTGATTTTCATCAGCCACGACTTGCGTCTGGTTTCCTCTTTCTGCGACCGCGTCATCGTGATGTATGCCGGTCGTATTGTTGAGGAAATTGCTGCAAGCGATCTGGCCAATGCAAAACATCCATATACTCAGGGACTATTGAACTGCATGCCAAAGATCGGTTCTGACCGTCATCCGCTGCCAACCCTGCAACGTCAGGCGGAGTGGCGCACATGACAACCGGCAACAGCACAAAAACACCGGCTCTTTTCATTGAAAATCTCAATGTGATGTTCAATGAATTCCATGCCCTGAAAGATGCTTCAATCACGGTTGAAAGCGGCTCTTCCTTTGGTCTGGTTGGTGAATCCGGTTCCGGCAAGTCCACGCTGCTGCGCGCAGTGGCAGGACTGGCACCGACTTTCTCCGGCAAGGTAGAGATCAACGGCAAACCGGTACCGACACCACGCGACAAGGCTTTCTACAATACTGTGCAGATGGTGTTTCAGGATCCTTACGGTTCCCTGCATCCGCGCCAGACTGTAGACCGTCTGTTGCTGGAGCCATTGGCAATCCACGGCATCAAGGATACAGAAAAACGTATCGTGCGTGCACTGGACGAAGTGGGCTTAGGTTCCGGATTCCGCTTCCGCTATCCGCACCAGCTTTCCGGTGGTCAGCGCCAGCGTATCGCAATTGCCCGTGCTCTCATCGTAGAGCCGAGCATTCTGCTGCTGGATGAGCCGACCTCCGCACTTGATGCTTCCGTTCAGGCGGAAGTGCTCAATCTGCTGGAGCAGATCCGTCGCGACCGTAAGCTGACTTTCGTTATGGTCAGTCACGATCTGGCCGTTATCACTCATATGTGTGACGAACTGGCTGTGATGCAAAACGGTACGATTGTTGAAAAGCTGAAGGCAGACGATTTGGCCAAAGGCAATCTCAAAGAAGATTACACCCGCAATCTGATGAATGCGAGTGAAGGCTTCAAACGCTGATCTTACGTATATAAAACAAATCAGGCCGCATGTCTTACGACTGCGGCCTTTTTATATTTAAACAGAAATTTCAGTACCTTACATGAAAAACCGGAATAATTTTCTCAAATAAAAAAGCCCCCCCTGTTACAGAGCGGCTTTTTTATTTATTAGACAGCTTCAATATCAGCTGGCTTTTTTCTGCTTTGCAGCGGCTTTCTTAGCAGGTACAGCAGCCGGTGCGCTGGCAGCTTTTGCAGCAGCTTCATTGGCTGCGCGCTGATCAGCACTCATCGGGCTGGTATCAACGACCGAGCGCACAGTACCGTTGGCGCTGATGGTGCAGCGTGCATCGCGTGAATCCACTTTCAGGATAACATCTGTATTGCCGCCGCCACCGGAGCGGCTGTCAACAGCAGTGATCACACGCTCAGGAATGAAATAGCGGTTTGCAGCCGCTGTAATGCACGGATTGGCCAATTCAGGAGCCACATTGCTGCGTACCAGCTGCGGGAAGCTAGGCAGCTGAGAAGCAACCGGTGCCGGAGCCTGAGCTGCAGCCGTTGTCGGCGAAGGTGTCGGAGTTCCGGATGTGGTTGTACAAGCAGCAACCAGCGGGGCAAACATTGCCAATAATACCAAACGTTTTGCGTTACCGGTGCTGGTGCGCATACCATGCCTCATTCAATAAAACAGATAATAACTGTGTGAAATCTTCACATTTTCCGAGCCGAAACTATTCGGTTTTTCTGAAATGTCGAGTGGCAGCACGGTCACACTGGTAAACAATCCTTCATGCTCCACAAACAAAACACTCAAACCCACTTTTAGCCTTGCATCATCATGGCGCTTTACTCGCCAGCCAGTTCAATGCAACCCGCCAGTCAGTCATACGGATCGGCGTACCGTGATTGCCGGTCTCATAACGATGCATCACCACCGGATACCCACCCTTGGCTTTCCGCAGCGAGTGATAAAAGGCTTCCTGGCTATCAATAGCAAAAACCGGATCACGGCTGCCATGGCTTAAGAAAACCGGTATTTTCCGTTTGAAGGCAGCACTCTTGCGAAACTGATCATCCCAAAGCGAGCCGAGCAATGCCAGCCCGTCAATCTGCGCTGAGGCATTTGCATCGGATGCCAGCTGCCAGCACAAAACACCACCGGCAGAGCCGCAGGTAACAAATACTTTGGCCTTTGGGGCGCTTTGTTTTGCAACTGCGATCAAACCGGCAATTTCGGCAGTGCCTTTGGCAGAAAAGTCGGAGAAGTCAGGCACCAGATAAACACCACCGGCCTGTGTGACGAGATTTTTCAGCCGGTTGAAATTCCCGCCAAAGGTAAAATCATTCGCCCCCTGATGACGGCTGCCACCCTTGCCATGCAGATAGAGCACAATCATTGAGGTCTGCGGTGTCAGTTTGCCAATCTGGTAGGTTTTGACCATACCTGCCGTAGTCTGCACAGTCAGGTCTTTCTGCTGCGCACGTACTTTCAGCGAAACATATTTATCCTGAACGCGTTTTTCGACAATCGTATCGCGCCCGTTAATGTCGCGCATTTCATTATAATCAAGAATGAGATAATTGCCGTTATCCGCGCTTTTCAACACGGTCTGCGCAGAAAACAAGTCATCCTTAAATGGTGAAACAGACGGCTGACTATAAGCCATGCCCGATGCGAACAAACTCGCGGCCAGAACCATCGCGCCCGCAGGCTGCAATGAATTACGTAAAATGCCCACTGCAATCTCCCTTTGCAGTCTCCCCTTTTAGTCCTTGAGCATTCTCATAATAAAAATACCCGCGCGCAGAGTGCTGCGCACGGGCTTCATTGTCAAACCATGTCTTTATTAATTAACAGGCTTCAGATTTTAAGCTGATGATAGGCGCGGTTGAGATAGACCAGTGCTTCATTACCGTCAGCCTGCGACTGCTCTGCTGAAATCTGGCGCAGCGCCAGCACTTCGCCGAACAGCACATGATGCGTTGCATGATCCTGACAGGAGATAATTTTGCAATCGAGGCTTGCCAGTGCATTTTTCAGCACAGGTGAACCGGTCTCAAGCGTATCCCACTCACCCAATGCAAAACGCTCATCCATTGTCAGCTGATTACGACCGGCAAAAGCTTCCGCGAGATCTTTCTGCCCTGCATGAAGGACATTGAAAGCAAAGACGCCATTTTCAATAAACATCAGATTATCGGTATGAATACGTTGCAAGCAGATCAAAATCGTTGCCGGATTGTCTGAGACCGAGCAACCGGCAGAAAGCGTCAGAGCACGGCGCCCTGCAGACCCGTCTGTCGTTACAATATTGACCGCACCGGCAAACTGGCTCATCGCATTGCGATAGCTCAACGGATCCACGGCCTGATTTGTCGTCACGATAGACTTCACCATATTCATCTGCGTCGCTCTGTTTGTATAAATGCGTATAGATTTAGCACACCCTTACACGTCCGGTGCGCGTTTTACAGCATCATGTGTCTCATTTCGGCAATCAAATGACAGTGATGTCAGATTTTGCAACTCATAAAAACTAAATTCTGAGTTTAATACTCATCTTAACAACAGATTATCTGCCCTCTCCTGCAAACTTATGCCATTGCAAGCGGATACAGAACATTCTACCTCTGGTGCAGGATCTTTTGTTCATCAGGGTTGTACATAAACGCATGAGACTGGCTGCCAAATTTTGCTGTCTTTTTACAGGACTGAGCGTTCTGACAACGGGTTATGCCTACGGGCAGGAAAATACCGATGACAAGCTGCAGAAGATCGCTGTCGTCGCTCCGTTTGAAGGCCCTTATGCCGTTTTGGCACAGCAAATCCGGCTTGGAACCGAGGCGGCAAAGTTACAAAATCAATATCCGGTCAGCCTTGTTTATATGAAGGAAGCTTGCAAAGCCGATCAGGATGCAGCCACAGCAGAAAAAATCCGACAGGCCAATATCAAATATGTCATCGGCTATCTGTGCAGTGAATCGCTGGAAGGTGCAGCGCCGGTTTTGGAAAAGGACGGCATTGCCATCCTCAGCCTCGGCAGCCGTCAACCGATCCTTCAAGAGCTGGAAAACAGACAAAATCTAGGTATTTTCCGCCTCACTCCGGATCGCAAGCTCGCAGCTGATGTTCTTGCGGATAAGCTCGCACCTCAATGGCAGAAAACACCTTTCGCTCTGCTGGAAGACGGCACTGTGCAGGGACGTGACTTTGCGCGAAGAATCCTGCAGGCATTCAAAGCCCGTGGCATTGAGCCTGCCCTAAACGATACTTACCGCCCTGCCCAGACCTCGCAAAGTGCTTTGATCGCGCAGCTGAAACGCGCCGGTATCAACCATATTCTGCTTGGAGGTGAAGGGGATGATGCTGCGATATTTGCCCGTAGCGCTGCTGCAGCGGGCTGGCCGCTGACCATTGCCGGTACGGAAAGCCTGTTGCGCTTCGATCCGCAAAACCCTCTGCCAGTCGGTTTGCTAATGAGCGGCCTTCCCGACATGTCAACACAAGTTTCGGCTGAGAGTGCCGTTAAAGCCATATCAGCGCTGGCACAAAAACAAACGGACACCGGCGACATACTGGCCGATGGCTATGCGCTGCCAGCCTATAGCGCTGTTCAAATTGTAGCGCAGGCATTAGCGGATCAATCCAATCCGCCCAAACAGCCGGTTGAAATTCTGGGCAGCACACAGTTTGACACAGCCATTGGTGCTGTAAGCTTTTCACCGGCAGGTTTGAGAAAGCAAAACCCGTACCGGCTGATGCGCTATAACGGCAAGGACTTTGTACCGGCCGAATAAAATCACAGAGGAGGAATGGCAATGACACAACCGGCTAAGGGAACATCCGGTTCACTCAGATCAGGCAAGCGCAATCTCATTACCGATGTTGCAGGGCTTCGGGTCGGTAATGCGCAGAATGATCATATCAAAACCGGTGTCACCGCTATTCTCTGTGACCGTGCCACAACCGCCGCTGTGCAGGTTCTGGGCGGCGCTCCCGGTGCACGGGAAACCGATTTGCTGGAACCGCATAATACAGTGCAGACGATCAATGCGATTGTGCTTTCCGGCGGTTCGGCTTTCGGGCTGGATTCAGCTTCCGGTGTGCAAGCCTATCTGCGTGAACGCAAAATTGGCTTTGAAGCGGCCGGTCACCATATTCCTATTGTGCCCTCTGCCATCCTCTTTGATATGCATAATGGCGGCAATAAAGACTGGGGACGCTACCCGCCCTATCGTGAGCTCGGCTATCAGGCCGCAGACAGTGCTGCGGAAGACTTTGGCCTTGGCAGTTGTGGTGCCGGAGCCGGTGCACTGGTCGCTGGTTTTAAAGGTGGTCTTGGCTCCGCGTCCCATATTCTACCGAACGGCATAACAATGGGCGCACTCGTCGCGGTCAATGCCGTTGGTTCCGTGACAGTCGGCAATGGCAGACACTTCTGGGCTGCACCATTTGAGCAAAATAATGAATTTGGCGGGTTAGGCTATCCGCATCCACTGCCCGCTGATGCCGCTGATCTGCGGATTAAATTCCGTGATAGTGCCCCAACTATGCCACCGCAGGCCAATACGACCATCGGCACCATTGCTACTGATGCGGTTCTGACCAAAGCGCAGGCCAAGCGCCTCGCCATTGCCGCCCATGACGGTTATTCACGCGCAATTTGGCCAGCGCATACGCCTTTTGACGGCGATCTGATCTTTGCGCTTGCCACCGGTGCCAGTGGCATTGAACCAACCGTTGAGGAGTTTATTGATCTCTGCGCTTCTGCAGCCTCAACAATGGCGCGCGCTGTAGCCCGCGGCGTTTATCTGGCAACGCCGCAAGAGAATGATCTCTTTCCGTGCTGGAATGCAGGCTAAAATAAAAAAGAGCGCATCCGACGATGCGCTCTTTTCGTATCTGACATAAAACAGGTGATTAATTATTGTTCTGATTGTTATTTTGACGACGCTCAAACAGCTCTTCCGGTGTGACATTGAGCTGCTCGATCACACGGGAAATCAAAGCACTTTCAGCCGGATGGATTTCATTATCTGCTTTTGCAATTGTCAAAAGATGCCCGACCAATGAATAACGACGCTCCGGCACCATTTCATTAAACAAAGCAGCTGCCTGCGTGCTGGTTGTTTCATAGGCATAGGTCTTGAGATAATCCGCCACTTCCGGCAGTTCTTCCGGCTTAATATCGAACTCATGCTGCATGATATGCAAAAGTGCATTCATTTCAGCTTGATCTTTCTGCCCGTCGGCAAAAACCAGTCGTACCAGCAACAGCAATTCAGAAACCAGAGCCGGATCTTCTGACAAGCGCTGTACAGCAGTCTTTTTGCTCAAATAAGCGCTGATACGCTCAAAAATCGTTTCACTCATCACTCGTCCCCGAAAAATGCATTCTTTTAAGAAATGCAGTGTTGGCAAGACTGTGACCAAATGACAAGCCCTCGCCCGCAATTCTTTAGATCTGTCTCAGATTTAAAGAAACAAAGCTGTTATCATGCGGCAGTATCTTGCACGCTAAACCGGCAATCTTTATGGATTGGATTGCATTTATCTTTGCTGCCCGCTTTGCCCCGACCTGCAAGCCTCCAGCACAGTCTTGAAATTCTGACAGTTCGACGGGTTCCCATGTCCGCTTCCATTGATTCCATGCTTCTCCTGCTGGCCTTTGCCGGTTTTATTGCCGGTTTTATTGATGCTATTGCAGGCGGAGGCGGCATGATTACCGTTCCGGCTTTGATGCTGGCCGGTATTCCGCCGGTCGAAGCACTGGGCACAAACAAACTGCAATCCCTGTTCGGCTCGTCATCCGCTACAATTTCCTATGCGCGCAAAGGGCATGTGAATATCAAAGAACAATGGCCGATGGCGGTTATGTCCGGTCTCGGTGCCGTACTGGGTGCCCTGCTCGCCACCTATATTCCGGGCGATATGCTCTATGGCCTGCTGCCGGTTCTGCTGATTGCCATCGCACTCTATTTTGCTTTGAAACCGAATGTCGGCGACGTCAGCCGTACACAGCGGATCAAACCGTTTCTGTTCGGTATGACTATTGTCCCGCTGATCGGCTTTTATGACGGCTTGTTTGGCCCGGGCACCGGTTCTTTCTTTATGCTGTGCTTTGTGTCGCTGGCCGGCTTTGGGCTGCTGAAAGCAACCGCACATACCAAATTGCTGAACTTTGCTTCCAACTTCGGCAGCTTCCTGACCTTTCTGGCCTTTGGCGCAATCAACTGGAAGATCGGTCTGGTGATGGGCGCAGCACAGATGTTTGGTGCGACTGCCGGTGCACATCTGGCGATGCGTGTTGGCGCAGGTCTGATTAAACCATTGCTGATCATCACTTGCGTCTTGCTGACCGTGCGGCTGCTGATGGAACCAACCAATCCGCTGCGTCTGTGGTTGGGGTTCTAAACTTTTAAAGTTAGAAGAATAACGCCACCGGCGATCAGCACAACGCCTGCCCAGTTGATTGCTGAGAGCTTTTCGCCAAGGAAAAGCACGCCGAAAATCGCCACCATAATGATTGATAATTTATCCACCGGTGCAACGCGTGCAGCATCACCGATTTTAAGTGCGCGGAAATAAGCAATCCATGATGCGCCGGTGGCAAGACCTGACAAGATCAGAAACACCCAGCTTTTCGCGGAGATATCCGAAGTCTTCTGCCACTGCCCACTAATCGTCAGAAACAAACACAGCGCCGCAATAATCACCAATGTACGGATGAAAGTCGCAAAATCCGAATTAATACCGGCAATGCCCAGCTTGGCAAAAATTGCAGTTAGTGCCGCAAATGCCGCCGATACCAGCGCCCAGAACTGCCAGCTTTCCGTCATCATCTTTTCCTTAACTCAGGTAATCCGGTTTTTAATGAATAACCTTCTGAATTTTCTGAAGGTTTTAACAAGAATAACCGGCTTTCTCATCTTTAATTGCATTTTTGATGAGAAATAATCTGTATTGCAGGTGAAAAATAGCCAAAAAACTTCAATATTTACCAGTCATTAAACTCTTGATAACCGAACGGTAACGATGTGTCTTTAAAAGAGTGGATAAGGGACAGCGATGTCTCCTACTCCGGATCAGGTACTGCGTACCGGAGTTGTTATTTAATCTGCCGCGTTGAGTGAGGCAGATGAGCCAAGCGTATTTTGGCAATTACCGCGCAAGCTATTCAGCGACAGCGCGGTTTTTGCCGTCGCAAATGCAGCTCCCGTTTAATCCGGTTATTTGTAGCTCTTGCCTGCCTCTCCCCAAGGCTTCATAATCCCATTTCAGACTATTCTCCCGACGTCTCCGCAGGAAGCGGTCGCTTAATTGTATTCAAGTATTAAATATCTCTATTTTCAATTTCACATCCGTAAATATCATTAAAATTCAAACGGATAAAAACAAATCCTGAATCAATTTCATAGAATTCAGAATAATCAAAAACAAAATTAATCCGACAAAAACAGTCTTATTTAAAATCTCAAATACAGCGCAATTATTGAATTCTTTAACACTGAAATAATCGTCTTTTCCGGCAACAAATAAACAAATGTCGTTAATTCGTTACAGTTCGTCGTTGGGGAACCGCACAGTTTCTTCCTTAAAATATTGCATATAGGCAGTGAAAAATAACTGTTTCCGGCACCGGTGCCACCGGACACAGAAAATAACCGGCACCACGGGGAACAGGAGAATAAACATGAAGAGGCTTCTTGCTTCAACTATTCTTGCCGCCGGAATTCTAAGCGCTTCCGGCCTGATATCCGCCTCTGCACAAGCTGCCGAATGCGGTGATGTCACCATCTCCAATATGAACTGGCAGTCTGCTGAACTGCTTTCCAATCTTGATAAAATTATTCTGACCGCCGGTTATGGCTGCAATGCCGAGATTGTTGTCGGGGATACAGTGCCGACCATCACCTCCATGGTGGAAAAAGGTCAGCCGGATATCGCGCCGGAAGGCTGGGTCGACTTGCTGCCGGATATTGTCAAACAAGGTTTTGATGACGGCAAAATTATTGCTCTGTCCGAATCTCTGCCTGACGGCGGTGAACAGGGCTGGTGGATTCCGAAATATATTGCCGATAAAAATCCTGACCTGAAAACCTTTGACGATCTGCTGAAACATCCCGATCTTTTCCCTGATCCGGAAAACCCGTCCAAAGGTGCCATTTATAATGGTGCACCAGGTTGGGGCGGAACGGTTGTCACCAGTCAGTTCTACAAGGCGTTTGAATTTGAAAAAGCCGGTTTCAATCTGATTGATACCGGATCGGCAGCCGGTCTTGACGGCGCTATTGCCAAAGCCAATGAGCGTAATGAGCCGATTGTTGCCTTCTACTGGGCACCAACCGCCCTGCTCGGCAAGTATGAGATGGTCATGCTGAAAACCGGTCATGACATTGATGAGGCCGAGTGGAAGCGCTGCAATACTGTGCTCGATTGCCCTGATCCGAAGAAAAACGGCTGGCCAAAAGACCGCGTGGAAACACTTGTTACCAAGAAGTTCTCCGACCGTGCCGGTCCTGCACTTGATTATCTGAAAAACCGTTCATGGTCGAACGACAC
The DNA here is from genome assembly GCA_021733665.1 of Bacillus subtilis. Lineage (GTDB taxonomy): Bacteria > Pseudomonadota > Alphaproteobacteria > Rhizobiales > Rhizobiaceae > Pseudochrobactrum. The sequence goes on along the minus strand of JAHREI010000004.1, from coordinate 348,943 downwards.
GCTGAACAAGCTGCTCGCATGGATGACTGATAATCAGGCAACCGGTGAACAGGCAGCCGTCCACTTCCTGAAAACACAGGAAGATATGTGGACAAAATGGGTGCCTGCCGATGTTGCGGAGAAAGTAAAAGCCGCAATCTGACCAGCCAATCCGACCTGTCCGGTGTTCAATACCGGACAGGCATTCCCTCCGGATATCCTGTCAAAATTTACACAGAACCGCATGCCTGCCCGATCACCGGTATCTGCCGCTGTCAGGGGCGATTGAAGTGCAAAAACGCAGATATTTTCATGGCTTCGCAGCATAATCTTTTTGTTGCGCTTATGCCTGAAAATAACAGGAGAACAGACGCTTTATGGACTGGCTGTACCGCTTCCCCAATCTCGACAATGCTACGCTCACCAATCTCAAAAAAGCGATTGACGAGACATTCCGCAATTTTACCCGTGCTTACGGGGATGCCATTGAGGGCTTCTTCAATCCGCTGCAATATTTCCTGATTCAGGCTGAGCGTTTCATGACCGGCACACCATGGCCGGTGATCCTGTTGCTGATTGCCGCGATTGCATGGTTCTCCAGCCGCAGCATCAAAATCACCATCGGCTCTGTCATCACATTGTTTATCATCGGTTATCTCGGCATGTGGGAAGATACGATGAAAACCATCTCGATGATTTTCGTCTGTACTGTCATTGCCATTCTGGTCGGCATCCCGACCGGCATTCTCATGGCCAAGTCGAACCGGCTGCAAAGCGTTATCAGCCCTGTGCTGGATATTATGCAAACCATGCCGAGCTTTGTTTATCTTATTCCGGTGGTGATGCTGCTTGGCATCGGCCGTGTTCCGGGGCTGATTGCGGTGGTGATTTATGCCATTCCACCGATTATCCGTCTCACCAATCTCGGCATCCGGCAGGTAGACCGCGATGTTCTGGAAGCCGCCGATGCTTTTGGCTCCTCGCCATGGCAGAAACTGAAAAATGTACAGCTGCCGCTGGCTCTGCCAACCATTATGGCGGGTATCAACCAGACAATTATGATGGCGCTGGCCATGGTCGTCATTGCCTCGATGATTGGTGTGCAGGGTCTCGGACAACCGGTGCTTAAAGCGATTTCAAACCAGTATTTCACGCTGGGTATTTTCAACGGCATGGCCATTGTCGGCATCGCTATTATTTTCGACCGCATCAGTCAGGCTTACGGCGCAAGACTGCAGAAACATCTGGAGATCACCCATGGCCAATAATCCTGCTTCATCGGCTTCGGAACAGCCAGCGGCTGGTATCTCCATCCGCAATCTCTACAAAATCTTTGGTCATGACCCGAAAGCCTTTGTGCAACTGGTCAAAGACGGCATGACCAAAGCTGAACTTAACGACAAACATGGCCATATTCTGGGGTTGCGCGATATTAATATCGACATGCCAGCAGGTGGTATTCAGGTGGTGATGGGGCTGTCCGGCTCCGGAAAATCCACCCTCATCCGCCATATTAACCGGCTGATTGACCCGACCAGCGGAGAGTTGCTGGTCGGTGATGAAGATGTTGTCACCATGTCTCCCGTACAGTTACGGGAATTCCGTCGGCACAAGACTGCGATGGTGTTTCAGAAATTCGCACTACTACCGCACCGTACAGTTTTGGAAAATACTGTTTACGGCTTGGAAATTCAGGGCGTGCCGCGCGCTAAACAGCTGGAAGAAGCCCATCGCTGGATTGAGCGTGTTGGCCTCAAAGGATTTGAAGCCAAATATCCGAACCAGCTTTCCGGCGGCATGCAGCAGCGTGTCGGCCTTGCCCGCGCACTCACCAATGATGCGCCGATCCTGCTGATGGATGAGGCTTTCTCCGCGCTTGATCCGCTGATCCGGGTTGATATGCAAACTGTGTTGCTCGACCTGCAGAAGGAAATCAAAAAGACTATCGTTTTCATTACGCATGATCTTGATGAGGCACTGCGCCTCGGTGACCAGATTGCAATTCTGCGTGACGGCGAGATCATTCAGCAAGGCACAGGGCAGGATATCGTGCTCAATCCGGCCGATGCCTATATTGAAAGCTTTGTGCAGGAAGTTAATCGCGGGCGCGTTATCCGTGTCGATACAATCATGTCGCCACCGCAAGGTGATAACACCAACCTGCCGGTGATCCGTTGTGATTGCCTGCTGGAAGAAGCCATGCGCAAACTGGTTGAGGAACAGGCAGAGCAGATCAATATCTGCTGTGAAAAAGGCACAATCATCGGTCAGACATCTGTCAGTTCCGTGATGGCAGCCATGGTACGGCGCTAAATAATCAAAATATTTTCACACAATAAACCCGCATTGCTCTGGCAATGCGGGTTTTATGTTTAAGAAATGTAGTTCTTTATTGAATTGTCTGCTGCACAGCGCGGCCGGTATCTTTCACGTCTTTGCCCACACCACGCACAGTATTCGCGCAGGCAGCAAGAGCGAAAGCACACACAACAAGTACAAGCGGGGTAAATACAGAAGTCTTCATCAATTTATCTCCCAAAAACATAACCGGAAAGGCTGCCCTGTTTTCAACCCTGAGCTGCTTTACTGAAATATTTCAAACCTCAGACAGCACAGATGCGCATCAACAGACAAAACAGTCTCATTCTTATGAACGCATAACAGCCCGCTATGGTTGCACAATAAAATCATATTTTGAGAAGGATGAAGGTCTTTTCCTGCGTGTTGCGACGGGAGGAAATCGTTTCCGGTACAAATCATATACCGTTCGCGACATATTTATAATTTATAGCCATTCTAAGATTACAAAAAATTTGCTTTTGCGCGCCATTTTTCGATATCAAAATACCATTTAGCGACAGGCATTTGGCCGCACTTCCCTAACTGCGAAGAATATGTCTCAATACCGATATCCTGATTGCGTCGTCTGTATGGGACAGAGATAAGGCGGAACAAGATATCAACGATACAAAGTAGTGACGACAACAACAGAGGCCGCTTTTGCGGGGAGATTATCCTTCAGGATGAGATCCGTTTTCTCTCTGCTCAGTCCGGTGCTGCTTAAAATAGATAATTGAGCATTTTGCCCTCAGGCAAAACAGCTCTGAATGTGCGGGAACACGGCCATGAATGATAAAGCGCGGCTTAAGCGGTCTATTGTCTTTTTTCTGGTACCAAATTTTTCGATGATTGCCTTTGCCACGGCGATTGAGCCGTTGCGTATTGCCAATCGTATGCTGGGCTATGAGGCCTATCGCTGGCGCTTAGCGTCTGCTGACGGCAAGCCGGTTATGGCCTCAAGCGACATTGAGTTTTCCGCCAATACTTCGCTGGATGATGAGCGCCGTAACCTGATCGGTGAAAACCGCCCCAGCATGGTCTTTGTCTGCTCCGGCGTGAATGTGGAGAGCTACCAGAATAAGTCCGCACTGGCATGGCTGCGCGAATCCTACAATCGCGGTATTTCTGTCGGCGGTCTGTGTACCGGTGCGCATATTCTGGCCACTGCAGGGCTGTTGTCCGGCAAACGCTGCGCCATCCACTGGGAGAACCTGCCGGGCTTTTCTGAAGCCTTTCCGAAGGCTGAGGTCTATGCGGATCTGTTTGAAGTCGACAGTAATCTCTACACCTGTGCAGGCGGCACTGCGGCACTGGATATGATGCTGAAACTGATCGGCGATGACTTCGATGAAAATCTGGTCAACAGCATCTGCGAACAGGCTCTGACCGACCGTGTGCGCAAACCACATGACCGCCAACGTCTGCCATTGCGCGCGCGTCTGGGCGTTCAGAATTCCAAAGTGCTGTCTATCATTGAAATGATGGAAGGCTGCCTCACAGAGCCGCTGTCACTGCTGGATGTGGCTGGCAATGTCGGTCTGTCGCGCCGCCAGATAGAGCGCTTGTTCCGTCAGGAAATGGGACGTTCCCCTGCCCGCTATTATCTGGAAATCCGCCTTGACCGTGCCCGTCACTTGCTGATCCAGTCTTCAATGCCGGTGGTAGAAGTTGCTGTTGCCTGCGGCTTTGTCTCTGCCTCGCATTTTTCCAAATGTTATCGTGAGCTTTATGGCCGCTCACCGCAGCAGGAACGAGCCGACAGAAAACAACTCATTGCAGCGTGATCTATAAAAAGGCCGGTTTAACCGGCCTTTTTCTTTGCCTGTATTTGATACCGCTACTATCAATCCGCACATAAAAAAGCGACCGGCACTTCGTGAGAAATGCCGGTGGTTTTTAATTCAGTGCCTGAAACTTATCCCCGCAGACGCTCATTCTCCGGATCAAATGGTGATTCAGGAATAATCGTCACTTTATAGTCTTTGCCCAGAATGCTGATTTCCAGCTCTGTGCCGACTGCAGAATATTCCGGCTTCACCATAGCCAATGCAATGCTCTTGTTGAGACGCCATGCAAAACCGCCATTGGTTGCACGTCCAACCAGCTTGCCGTCCTTATGGATCGCTTCAGAGCCGCGGGCATCGGCATCATCGACCCCATGAACCTCAAGTGTCACGAAATTCCAGCGCAAGCCTTTTTCCTGAGCAGCAACCACGGCATCACGACCGATAAACTCGCCCTTACTCGGATGAACAAAACGATCCAGTCCGGATTCAAGAGCATTATATTCAACGGACATTTCACGCGGGATCAGGCGATAGGATTTTTCAAGCCCCATCGAAGACATAGCGCGGATACCAAACGGCTTAATACCGAACTCCGCCCCTGCTTCCATCACCAGATCATAGATCGTGTTCTGCTGCTCAATCGGATGATGCAGTTCCCAACCCAGCTCACCGACAAAGTTGACACGCAGGGCATGAGCGGTTGCCGTGCCAACACTGATTTCCTTACCTGTCAGCCAAGGGAAATCCGCATTGGACAGACTGGTGCGGGTCAGTTTCTGCAAGACTTTACGGCTATTTGGCCCTGCAAGAACCAGCACGCCATATTTCTGCGTGATCGGGCGCAGAATAACTGAACCATCCTTCGGTGCCAACTTATAGAGATAATCATGGTCGATATTCTCATAAGCACCGGCAGAAACCAGATAAAATGTGCCGGGTTTCCACTCATAAACGGTGAACTCGCTCTGCACGCCACCTTGCGGTGTCAGCAAATGGCTCAGCGCCACACGACCTTGCTTCTTCGGCACACGATTGGCCAGAATGCTTTCCAGCCATTGGCGGGCACCGGAGCCTGTCACTTCCATCTTGGCAAAAGCGGACATATCCAGCAGGCCGACATTATTGGTGACATTCTTCACCTCATTGCCGACATGCTCAAAATAATTCGAGCGGCGGAATGACCAGAGTTCCTGTACTTTGCCATTGGCATCCGGATCAGGATGGTTTTGATTCAACAGCACATCCGGCTTGTCGAGCGAAGCGACATCAATAGCATAGCCTTCCGGTGCGAACCAGTTGGCACGCTCCCAGCCATAGACAGAACCGAACACACCACCCAGCGCCTTCTGGCGGTCATAGGACGGTGAGCGCTTCAGCGGACGGGCACCACCGCGCTCTTCATCCGGATAATGAACGGAAAACACATCCGCATAAGCTTCTTCAGCTTTTTCTTTGAGGTAGCCTTCTGTCACATAAGGGCCGAAACGACGCGGATCGACACCCATCATATCAATCGACGGTTCACCCTCGACAATCCACTCCGCCAGCTGCCAGCCGGCACCACCGGCGGCAGTCACACCAAAGGAATGGCCTTCGTTGAGCCAGAAATTCTTGAGCCCCGGTGCCGGGCCAATAATCGGATTACCATCCGGTGTATAGGCAATCGCGCCATTATAGACTTTCTTGATACCCACTTCACCAAAGGCCGGAACACGCGCAATCGCTGTTTCGATATAAGGCATCAGGCGTTCGAGGTCTTCCTGAAACAGCTCATATTCGCTCTCATCAGAAGGGCCGTCCTGATAGCAAACCGGTGCGCCGATCTCGTAGGGTCCGAGCAACAAGCCGCCATTTTCCTCGCGCATATACCATGAGCTGTCGCTCTCGCGCAGCACGCCCATTTCCGGCAGACCTTTGGCCTTGCGTTCCATCACCGCCGGATGTGGTTCAGTCACAATATACTGATGCTCGACCGGCACCACAGGCACAGTCAGACCAACCATCTTACCGGTTTTTGCAGCAAAGCTGCCCGAAGCTGATACAACATGATCGGCGGTAATATCGCCCTTATCAGTTTTGACCAGCCACTTACCATCCGGCAGCTGCTCAATATCAGTCACAGTGGTGTAACGATAGATCGTAGCGCCCATATCGCGGGCACCTTTGGCCAGTGCCTGCGTCAAATCGGCAGGCTGAATATAACCATCATCCGGATGCTGGATCGCACCGAGAATGCCGTCTGTCTCTGCCAGCGGCCAAACCTCTTTGACCTCATCCGGTGTCAGCAGTTTAACCGGCACCCCAATGGTTTCGGCAACGCTGGCATAATACATATATTCATCCCAGCGGTCTTTGGTACGCGCCAAACGGATATTGGTGCAATTACTGAAGCCGACATTCAGGCCGGTTTCTTCCTGCAGTTCCTGATAAAATTTGACAGAATATTTGTGGATCTGCCCAACCGAATAACTCAGGTTAAACAATGGCAAAAGCCCTGCCGCATGCCATGTCGAACCGGACGTAAGTTCTTTGCGCTCAATCAGCACAGAATCTGTCCAGCCTTTTTTCGCCAGATGATAGAGCGTTGATACGCCTACCACACCGCCACCAATAACCACCGCACGGGCATGGGTCTTCATGAAATCTATTCCTCTGAACCGACAATGCCGCGTCTCCTGAGGAAAGCGGTCCGGCACTGCATCACTCTGAAACAGCCTGTTATTTCAGTGCCTTCAACCGGCACAGCAATAACGTGGCAGGGCGCAAATCTCCCGTTACAAGCACTCCTCCCAAAGCAGGCCCGCAGCCGGTTTCGCTTACTATGCTGTCAGTTCAATGCGTTGTAAGGTCTGTTTGCGACACAGCCGAAAAGCGCCGCGACGCAGCCTCTGATCCGCAAAATTTTGCGCAATAAAAAAGCCGCAACGGTGATGACCATTGCGGCTTTTTATTTAATCTCTCAGGCTTTCTGCACTTATTTATGGGTGCCGCCGCCATTCAGAATAGTAATGGCTTCATTACCGGTCAGCGCCTCGCGGTCACCATTCGGAAATGTCACGAAACAACCGCTCGGGCAGATCGTTACTTTTTCACCCGGCTGCACTGTTACCTGTTGCTTGGAAGAACCTTCTGTGACCACAAGCGTTTGCGCTGTGCTGTCACTGTTCAGAACGGATGCAGCTAAGGCGGACACTGATCCGGCCAAAATAGTTGCAACCATTACAAGGCTGCCAAATCCGGTTTTTTTGATATTCACCATAGCACTCCTCAATCCCTGAACTCTGATACACATAAATGGCCTGTCATCAGTCACATTTTTGTCTACAGTGCATCATTTCATGGCCTTATTTATAATCATTGCCGATGAACCGCAACTGAATGGCCGGTTAATAAAAGCTTAATCCCGAAAAGAATCGAACAACTTTTCGGGAATAAGTCTCTCTTAACTTTCCGCCTCCTCTTCCGAATTCACATGCGGTTCCGGATAAAGAATCGGTGACGGCAAAGGCATAACGCTGATGCCTTCTGCTGCGAAACGCTCAACAATGGTGAATTGCAGCTCATTACGCACACCGAGAGCACTGGTAATATCCGCAAGGAAGATACGAATTTCAAAACGCATCATCATATTGCTGCTGACGAGTTCCGTCATATTGATCAGGAACACCATCGGCTCCGGATTTTTCAAAACCAGCGGCGTCTCTTTGGCAATCTCAAACAGCATCGCCTGAATTTTGCGCACATCTGTGCGATAGCCGATCAAGATTTGCATATCAGAACGGCCGAGCTTGTTGCGATGCGTCCAGTTACCAACATTATCATTAATCAGCGTTGAGTTCGGAACAATGATCGTCTCACGTTGGAAGGTTTCAACCTCAGTCGCACGGACACTGATCTTTTTCACAAAACCGCTGACGGTTCCGGTCTGCACCCAGTCACCCACTTTCAACGGACGTTCCGCCAGCAGGATCAACCCCGAAACAAAGTTCGAGACAATATTCTGCAAGCCGAAACCGATACCGAGCGAAAGACCACCGGCCACGAGTGCCAGACTGGAGAGATTGATACCGGCAGCAGAAATACCAAGCAGCCCCGAGAGCGCCAGACCAACGTAACCAACCACTGTTTTAATAGAGTTACGTACACCCGGATCAACACGGCCTCGTGCCATCACACTGCCGTCCAACCAGTTCTGGAACAAGCGGGTCAGAAAGTAACCGAAAACAAACAGCAGAATACCGGTGATTATACTCAGTAATGAAATTGAAAATGTGCCGATCTGAAAACCGGTCATAATACGCACGAAGGTTGTACGCATTTCCGACCATTGGAAGCCGAACTGCATCAAAACCAGCGGCACACCTATAAAGAGTACAATCAGATTGATAAAAATACCGGCGGCAAGCCCGAGCTGATCCAGCGTTGCCTCAGTGGCATTGAATTTATCACGGAGCTTCCGCCCCAGACTGGTATTGGCAAAAGCCTTCTCATGCGTAATCGCACGCGCCGTGAGGAAGCCCAGATACATGGTAACGATAAACGCACCCGTCACCACAATCTGCTGCGCCACAAATCGGGCAAGGCCGATATAACCAAATATCGCTGCCAGAATAGGCACCAGACCCAGCACAATCAGAATAATTTTGGTAAGCTTCGGCCATGCGCGCAGTTCCCCCGTCCTCGGGTTCTGGATTGGCCTCAGAAAGGCGATTGCCAGCAGCAAAGCACCGACCATGGCCGTACCGATCACACTTTTCGCCACGGTCAGCGACAAGGGTGATGACATTACGCCATTCAGAATTTCCAGAAAATATTCAATACTCTGCGTAATGGCCGCTGCGGTCAGTAACCAGATCAGAATACGCGCCGGTTTTGGTGCGATCGGCAGCAAACGCCAGCTTGGCATATCCGGACTGAGCACACCGCAGGCCAGCCTGTAAATAAACAGCACCACACAGAAGAGCGTGAACAATGCTGCCAGCAATTTCGCCACATCCGGTCGCAACAGATCAAAGCGCTCAAACAGCACATAGACCAGCGCAAGAAACACGACGATCGCTACTGACGGAATAACCGTAGACCAGAAAGCCACAGATAAACGGCTGAGATAACTCGGTCTTTCTTCCAGCGGATCACGTTCATACAGCTCTGCCAGCCAGCGCCTTGCGCCAAGATGGATCAGCAATGCAGGAATGACCGAAACGGCGATCACACCCAGCAACGTCCAGAGATTTGGATAAAGTGTGAAATCCCACCAGGATTTCAAAAGATAATAAAATGTCTTGGTTTCATAACCGGCCGCATTGACCACCTCTGTGACCAGTGCTGTGTTAATATCCACCCGCTGCGACAGGGTCTGTGTGAACAGATCGCGGCGCATAGTGCCAATTTTTTCAATTATCTGACTGGTCTGAACTGATGCATCTTCAGTAAAACCGAGAACCGTATTGATCTCAGCTTTTTCCGCTGCCAGACGGGCGCGCTCAGTAGCAACAATTTCAGCTTCGGCCGGTTTTCCCTCTGCAGGCGGCGGCCCGATCTGGTCCAGACGGGAATTGATTTCGCCCAAACGCGGACGGAATGCGATACCTGCATCAAGTAATTTCTTAGAGATAGCTTCCAGTTTAACTTTAATATTGGCCAGCGCCTCGTCATTATTTTTCGACTTGTCGAGTGACTTGGCAATATCCTCGATTTGCTTGCGCAAATCCTCCACAACAGCTTTTTGCTGCGTCACCAGATTTGGCTGCACAACTGCATTTTGCAGTGCTTCCGGTGCTTTAGGAGCTGCAGGAGTGTCAACACTTTGCGGTAAGGTTTGTGCCTGAGCTATATTCCGGCCATAACCGGCCATATCTCCGGCAGTCAGCCCAATTGTCATTAAGAGCAGGCATAAAAGGAACCGTAGGGATATCACCGGTAAATACTTCAAAATCTGTCTCTCAATAAAGTGCTGCTTCTGATTCAACTCATTGGCTTTTTCGCGCCTGACAGTCCAGCAAAAACTACATCTGAATATGCCGCCTGTGGCAGCACTTTTCACAAAGAATATAGACGCAAATAAGTGCACCTGACAAATAGCCTGCCCCGCGCTGTCTGACCTGTAGTTTTCCATAAAATTTTTACAACAAAAATTACTCAGCACCGGAACAGCGGTTCACAGGTAAACAATGATGTACAAAGCCGCTATTTTTCTTGTGATTACGGCGATGAATGGTTAATGAAGTCGTAAAGTTTATTTTGCAAATCAGCACAGAGAACGGGCCGGAACAATTTTCAGATCCAGACTTTGCAGTGATATAAAGAAAAAAACATGGGAGGAACAGCGGAAGCTGTCGCTTCGCTCTGTGCTTTATTCTTTTGGCCTGCTGTGGTTTCTGAGCGGCTTACTCGCATTGCAATCTGCGCTGATCGGTGCCAATGACCCCGCCTCTCTCAGCTACCAGACTGCAGCCGTTCTGCAGGAGCGTCAGACTGTTCAGACAACTGATCCGGCTGGCAGATCACAAAATGGCACGCTGAGTGCACCGGTCAGAGCTATTCTGACCCCTGTTTTGTACTTCAGCAATAAAGCTTTGCCTTTCAGCGGCAACGGGACATTCATTCTCCCTGCGCTGTTTACCCTTCTGGCAACCTTTACTGCATTATTTGTTGCCCGTTCGCGCAACAATCCGGCAGCCCAAGCCTGCCGTCATATTGTTCGCGCGCGCGCGCCGCCCGCACTTAACTCCCTTTAATACTGCTTTTGCAGCTATTCTTCAGGCAACCTTGTCTCGGCACCGGTTTCCTTAAACTCCATCTGTCGCACTTTCTCCGCATCTGAACTCAAATGCGGATTTAGCGAACACTCAGACCGGATATTTCTCATGCGTACACCCAAATGGGCTGTATATCTTTACAGCTTCATCATTCTGGCAGGGATGCTTATCGCCCTGCCCAATCTCTTTACCAAAGAGCAACTAGCCAATATGCCTGGCTGGTTCCCGAAAAATCAGGTCACACTCGGACTTGATCTTCGCGGCGGCTCTTATCTTGTTCTTGAAGTCGATGCGGCGGGTTTGAAAAAAGACCGTCTGCGTTCACTTCTCGACGATTCCCGCAGCAAGCTACGCTCCGAGCGTATCCAGCCACAGTCCATCCGCCTCGCAGGCGATGCGGTTCTGGTGAATATTGCGGATACTGCACAGCGTGAGCGTGCGGTGACAGCCCTGAAAACGCTGATCAACCCGATCTCGACCAGCGGTTTTGGTACACCGATCAATGATATCGATGTCACCACACCGGGCGAGCAGATCCGGCTGGCTCTGACAGATGCAGGCTTTACCTATCGTCTCGACAGCGCACTGACACAGAGCCTTGAAATCATTCGCCAGCGTGTGGATCAGGTCGGCGTGTCCGAGCCTTCCATCCAGCGCGTCGGCAGTGATCGTATCGTGGTTCAGTTGCCGGGTCTGCAGGATCCGACACAGCTGCGTCAGCTGCTTGGTTCTACTGCTAAAATGGCCTTCCACATGGTTGCGGATGCAGATCCGAACAGCCCGCCGCCTCCGGGCGTCACCATTATGGAAGATTCCAAAGATCCGAATATCAAATATCCGATTGAAGATCAGGTCGCTCTCAGCGGTGAACGTCTGACTGATGCCCGCGCCGGATTTGATCAGCGCTCCAATGAACCGATCGTATCCTTCCGCTTCGATAGCCAAGGCGCTCGTCAGTTCGCTGAAATCACCACAAAGAACGTTAATCGTCCTTTCGCTATCGTGCTCGATGACAAAGTGCTTTCAGCGCCAACCATCCGTGAACCGATTACCGGTGGCTCCGGTCAGATCAGCGGTTCATTCACAGTAGAAGATACTGTTGTGCTTTCTGCTCTGCTGCGTGCCGGTGCTTTGCCTGCCCCGCTGACTGTTATTGAAGAACGTACCGTTGGCCCTGATCTTGGTGGCGACGCCATTAAAATGGGTGTCTATACCGGTATTCTCGGCTTTATTCTGGTCGCCGTCTTCATCGTCATGCTCTATGGCGTATGGGGTATGATCGCGAATTTCGCGCTGCTGCTCAATATCGTGCTGACTTTTGCAGCGCTAACGATGATCGGTGCGACACTCACCCTGCCCGGTATTGCCGGTATTATCCTCAGTATTGGTATTGCTGTGGACGCGAATATTCTCATCAATGAGCGTATCCGTGAAGAAACCAAAAAAGGCATGGGCGCAATGGCTGCGCTCGATAAAGGCTTTAACTTCGCCTACTCAACCATTGTTGACGCTAACGTCACCTCGGTGATTGCAACCCTGTTGCTGTTTATGTTCGGTAGCGGCCCTGTTCGCGGTTTTGCTATTACCATGATGCTCGGTACCGGTATTTCCATGTTCACGGCTGTTTCGGTAGTCCGTATCATCATGGCCTGGTCGGTTCGTCGTCGTAAACTCAAAGTTCTTGAAATTGAACCTTGGATTCGCGTTGCACCGGAAAACACCAACTACCAGTTCATGAAAGCCCGTTATTTCGGGATTCTCGTATCGGTGGTTCTCTCTATTGCCTCCCTGTTCCTGTTCTTCAAACCGGGGCTGAACTACGGTCTCGACTTTACCGGTGGTATTCAGGTTGAAATCACAACCTCTAAACCGGCTGATCTTGGACAATTACGTTCCTCCCTCGGCGGTCTAGGCTTGGGTGAAGTTGCCCTGCAAAATGCAGGCAGCGATCAGAGCGTTCTGATCCGTGTTCAGCGTCAGGACGGCGGTGAAGAAGCGCAGACTGTTGCGGTTAATAAAGTCCGTGATGCGGTTGTTGCCATCGACAAAGATGTCAAGATTGAACGTACCGAAGTCGTGGGACCAAAGGTCAGTGGCGAGCTTGCCCGTTCCGGCTTTATTGCTCTGGTACTGGCTGCCGGCGCTATGCTGATCTATCTCTGGTGGCGGTTTGAATGGTATTTCGCCATTGGTGCGATTGCCACGCTGGTGCTGGATACGACCAAGCTGGTTGGTTTCTTTGTTATCACACAGCTCGACTTCAACCTCACGGCGATTGCCGCAGTGCTGACGCTGGTCGGTTACTCCGTCAACGATAAGGTGGTGGTCTATGACCGTATGCGTGAAAACATGCGCATGTATAAGTCCAAGCCGCTGCGTGAAATCATTGATATGAGTATCAATCAGGTTTTCGCCCGTTGTATCTATACCTCGCTTTGTACCTTCCTTGCCGTTCTTCCGATGGCAATCTGGGGCGGTAGCGCGGTTGAGAACTTCGCTATCCCGATGCTGTTCGGTGTGTTCATTGCAACAACTTCGTCGATCTTCATTGCGGCACCAATTCTGATGCTGCTCGGCACATGGTGGGAACGCACACATAAGCGCGGCCTTGGCGATACGGATACGACCGTTACCGCCAAGTAATCAGGCACAAATACGTATCACGCGGTTTAAATACCGCGTGATATTCCTCCCTTACCGCCCTTTTTCTGAACTGCATAATTCCGCCGATATTGCAGTTGAGACAAACGGCAAAAGACACTGATCGCAAGGCGTTAAGATTCTACATATCACGTCTTGAAAAGTTCAATCGCCACTCGGGCTTAACCAAACTCCACTGAGTATCACTTAATGGAGTTTGGTTTCAAAAGGACAAGCCGCCATGCCTCACGACACACCTCTCATCGCCACGATTGTTGTCGGTCTGTGTCTGGCCTTTCTCTTCGGAGCCATTGCCAATCGTCTTCGTATCTCCCCGCTGGTCGGCTATCTGCTGGCTGGTGTGCTGTGCGGCCCCTATACGCCGGGCTTTGTGGCCGATCAGGAGCTGACACTTCAGTTGGCTGAAATCGGCGTTATCCTGCTGATGTTTGGCGTCGGCCTGCATTTCTCGGTTAAAGAGCTGCTCTCGGTCAAAGCCATTGCCGTTCCCGGAGCCTTGGCGCAGATTTTTGCAGCCACCGCACTCGGCACCGGTCTTGGACTGATTATAGGTTGGGATCTCACCGGTTCTGTCACCTTTGGTCTGGCACTGTCCACCGCATCCACTGTTGTGCTTCTCCGTGCCATGCAGGAACGCCGCCTGATGGAAACTGATCGCGGACGCATCGCTGTCGGCTGGCTGATCGTTGAAGATCTGGTGATGGTGCTGACACTTGTGTTGATGCCTGCCATTGCCGGTTTGTTACATGGCAGTTCCGGCACTGTGCCGTCCGACCCGATTGCTTCTTATCTGGGGCTTGGCATTACCGGCATCATTGTGCTGACCCTTATCAAGATTGCGCTTTTCATCGCGCTGATGCTGGTGGTTGGCAAGCGCGTTGTGCCTTGGGTTCTGGAAGTTATCTCCGCCAGCGGCTCGCGTGAGTTGTTCCGTCTTGGTGTGCTGGCCATTGCGCTTGGTGTGGCTTTTGGTGCGGCCAATCTGTTTGGCGTTTCACTGGCGCTCGGCGCTTTCTTTGCCGGTATGGTGATGAGTGAATCGGAGCTCAGCCATCAGGCTGCGGAAGAATCTCTGCCACTCCGTGATGCATTTGCGGTGTTGTTCTTTGTCTCTGTCGGGATGTTGTTCGACCCGATGGTTCTGATCAACAATCCGCTGTCATTGCTGGCAACATTGCTGATTATCATGATCGGAAAATCCGCTGCTGCCTTCTTCATCGTCCGCGCATTTAAACATCCGACAGGCACTGCACTGACCATTTCTGCCAGCCTTGCGCAGATTGGTGAGTTCTCGTTCATTCTCGCAAGCCTTGGCGTTTCGCTGAAACTAATGCCAAAGGAAGCACAGGATCTGGTGCTGGCAGGCGCTATTCTATCTATTCTATTCAATCCGCTGGTGTTTATCGGTTTCGAGAAACTGCGTCCTTTCATTGAACGTAAACTTGGCGCCAAACAATCACCGGATGTCACAGAGCTGACGATTGAAGATGATGAATATCACACCATCAAATCCTTCAGCGCCTATGCAACATCCCTGACCGGCCATACGATTATTGCCGGTTACGGTGAGGTCGGTTCACGCGTTGCGGAAAAGCTTCTCGCAGAACAATGCCCGATCGTAGTGATTGAGAATGCAGAAAAACCGGCGATTGAACTACGTGAAACCGGCGTTGAAGTTATTCTCGGCAATGCCGCCGAAAAGGAAACGCTGACCCGCGCCGGTCTCGCCGATGCACAATGCCTTATCCTCGCACTGCCTTATGCTTTTGAGACAGCGCGCGTCATTGCACAGGCCAGCCAGAAGAATCCGGGCCTGCATATTATTGCCCGCGCTGAATCAGTTGTAGAGGCCGACTACCTGCGTGACCTCGGTATCGGCACTATTATTCTGGCTGAAGAAGAAATCGCACGCGGTATTCTTGAAAAAATTGCAGAGAATAATGCCGGAAAACAGAAAAAACAGACAGAAACTTCACCTGAAGAACCCTTAAGTTCCATAAATTAATGATTAAGACATAAAAATCGTTAAAAGTGCGAAGCAGTAAAACTGACAACATGTGAATACCTGTTACAAATAGGTGATGTGGAATCAATCAACAGAGAACCGGCCCTTAAAAGTCTGCAATCCGGCGATTACATAAGTGACCACACCAACAGCAAGAAGGTGTCATCTGATAGATGAAATGGAAAGATTACATCTGGCCGACAATCGGCCTCGGTGCGGTTACCATATCCGTATGGCTTCTTTATAAAGAACTGCGCAGCATTTCTCTTGAAGATGTAATTGACAGTCTTGCCGCAATTACGCTGAAACAATGGCTGCTAAGCGCAAGTTGTGCTTTGTTGTCCTATATGTCTTTGGCCGGGTATGACCGCATTGCGCTGAAGCATTTGCATAAGAAAATCTCATGGCTGTTTATCAGCCTATGCTCCTTCACCGCCTATGCACTGTCGCATAATATCGGTGCATCAGTGATTTCCGGTGCTGTTGTCCGTTATCGTGCCTATTCGTCCAAAGGTCTTTCCGGTGCGGAAGTTGCAGTTCTCGTCGGTTTCTGTTCTTTCACCTTTGCGCTCGGCACCTTGATCCTGAGCGCGATTGTCCTGCTGATCGAGCCTGATCTCCTGCAGCGTTTTAACAGCGATATCCCTGAAAGCCTCGCAATTGCTGCAGGTATTGTTATTCTGGTACTGGTTGCGCTCTATGTATTCGGCAGCTGGATGCAATTGCGCCCGCTGCGTATCGGCTCCAAATTCCAGCTATCCTATCCGCGCCTTTCCGTAGTGAAATGGCAGTTGCTAATTGCACCGCTGGAACTGATCGGCGCGGCAGGTATTATCTATTTCGTACTACCTGAAGCGAACCATCCGGGCTTCCTGATCGTATTGGGCATTTTCCTGATCTCCTTCTCGGCGGCTTTGATCTCCAACGCGCCGGGTGGCCTCGGCGTTTTGGAGTTTCTGTTCATCACCGGTCTGCCCAATCTTAATCCGGCAGATGTGCTGGCAGCGCTGATTGTCTTCCGCCTGCTCTATCTGCTGATACCATTCGGTATTTCTCTCATCGTGGTGCTGGTTTTTGAGAAAAGTGAATTTTCTAAAAAGCGCAAAATTGATATCAAATCATAACAACAAAAAAGCCGCGAAACTCAGTCTCGCGGCTTTTATCATTAGAGGGACATTCTTATGAATGTGCCCAATCCCAGTAGAGCTTACGGGCTTTCTGCGCAACCGGACCATAGCTCAGTTGCTTGTCATCGAAGCCGATCACCGGCACAACTTTGGAATGATTGCCTGTTGAGAAAATCTCATCTGCTTCGCGGAAATCTTCCACGCGCAAAGTCGTTTCAGTTACGGTCACGCCATTATCGCGCAGCAGCCCCATCACACGCTGACGGGTAATACCGTTGAGGAATGTGCCGTTTGGCGCAGGCGTAAACACTTCACCGTCACGAACCATGAAAACGTTAGAGGAAGCCAGTTCCGCCACATTACCCAGCATGTCACATACCAGCGCATTGCCGAAACCCTTGGCACGCGCTTCACGGATCATGCGGGCATTATTCGGATAAAGACAGGCAGCCTTTGCATCCAGTGGCATGGTTTCAATCGTCGGGCGACGGAAACGGGTGGTCGTAATCGTAAAGCCGGTCGGCTCACCTAACGGAATTTCTTCCAGACACAGTGCAAAGTCAGTGCTTTCAGCCGCCGGTAAAACCACATTGGCTTCGCCCTCTTCCGCCCAATACATCGGACGGATATAGACCGCAGCATTCTCACCGAATTTCGCCATGCCCTGACGGGTCAGCTCCATAATTTCTTCCGGCGTATAGGTCGGCTTCAAGCCGAGTGCTACTGCAGAGCGGTTCACACGCGCACTATGGAGATCAAGATCAGGGATCACGCCTTCAAAACCGCGTGCACCGTCAAAGACAAGGGAACCAAGCCAGGTTGCCTGCGAAGATGCGCCCAGAATGCGCACATCGCCCTCATGCCATTTGCCTTTATAAAATGTCCAGCTGCGACCAATCTGGCCCATGTCACTTCTCCATATGCGAATCAAACTGAATTCCGGAAACCTGTCTCTAACAAATTCCGGCCTGCTGCGATGGTTTGCATAACACAAGAACCGGCTGGTGCCGTCAATTATGACCGGTCACCTGCCCCACCGCATGCACGAATTACAATAAAATTCTTCTAGGGAAGTGCAACTACGCAATTTAAAATCAGGTATTTTTAAAATTTATTCCTGTGTGCAGAAGCTTCAATGAAATCAGCAAACCATCATTTTAGCGCACAAATTCATTCCGAAACTGCATCAACTTCAACAGATGAAACACACAGTCCGGTAAACTGACGTTTACGGAAGACAAGCATTTCAAGCGCCGGAAAACAAACACCATTCCCCGCATGGTTTCATATATCAGAAACCATTTTCAACCGCAGATAAGGTTCAAAAATTGATGAGCAACACGCAGAAGCTGCAACAAAAGGTCATGATTTAAATGAGAACAGCACTAAATTAGCTCATCACTTATGCGACATTAATTGTACGCGAACCGCATAATCAGCACTTGCCCCTCTGCACTTCCTATGAATAACTTGTTGCAACAAATTTCATAACAATAAACTGTGGGGAATAATCAATGAAGCTTACGCATATTGCATTCACTGCCTGCACCATGCTTGGCGGTCTGGCTCTCGCAGCCGGTTCTGCTCAGGCACGCGACCTCACTGTCGTCTCCTGGGGAGGAAGTTATCAAGACGGTCAGCGCGAAATTTATTTCAAACCTTTTGCCAAAGAACTGGGTAAACCGGTGCTTGATGAAAGCTGGGATGGCGGCTACGGCGTGCTGCAGGCTAAAGTCAAAGCCGGTGAAACCAACTGGGACGTCGTGCAGGTTGAAGCCGAAGAGCTGGAACTTGGTTGTGCCGACGGCATTTATGAAACAATCGATTGGGAAAAACTCGGCGGCAAAGACAAGTTCATACCGGCTGCAGTGCATGACTGTGGCGTCGGCGCGATCGTCTGGTCAACCGGTATTGCCTATAATGGCGACACGATGAAAGAAGCGCCGCAATCATGGGCTGACTTCTGGGATGTAAAAAAATTCCCGGGCAAACGCTCGTTGCGCAAAAGCGCCAAGTATTCTCTTGAATTTGCGCTGATTGCAGACGGCGTTGCTGCCAAGGATGTTTATGATGTGCTGGCAACACCGGAAGGTGTGGAGCGCGCGTTCAAAAAACTCGATGAAATCAAGCCGCATATTGTGTGGTGGGAAGCCGGTGCACAGCCGGTACAGCTGCTCTCCTCCGGTGAAGTTGTGATGGCTTCGGTCTATAACGGCCGTATCAACGCCCTGAACCGTACGGAAAACAAGAATTTCGGTTTTGTCTGGCCTGGCAGCATCTATGCCGTCGATAGCTGGGCAATCATGAAAGGCACACCTTTCCCGAAAGAGTCGATGGACTTCATCGCCTTTACCAGCAAAGCCGACAATCAGGCCAAACTGCCTGAATATATCACCTATGGTCTGCCGAATATCGAAGCCGATAAATTCGTCGATGAGAAATACCGCAAGGATCTTCCGACCACTCCGGCCAATATGACCGATGCGGCAGCAATCGGCGTGGAGTTCTGGACTGATAATTCGGAAAGCCTGAACCAGCGGTTCAACGCATGGCTTGCTCAGTAAGCTGATCTGAAAACCGGCATTGCATGCTCGGTTATGCAGCCGTTTTGGCGCGTGTGACCTTTCCCCCGTGAGGTTGCTTGGCACCGGAGCGGCTGCGCTCAGCAGCTTTCCTTACTCCGGCTGTATAACAAATCACACGATTTTCAGACCGCTTCACGGTCATTTATTTACAAGCGCATTTCCTGTTGCCGCCCCGCAGCAGACAACAGCAGTCACGGTCCTGTTTTAATCCCGAAAACAGCTTTGCCCGCAGCAATTACACCGGTGATCCGCTCCATTAGAGGTTTTACGCGTGAATAATCCATTCATTCATTTTGATAAGGTGAGCAAAGCATTCGGCTCACTGACAGTTGTCGATAATCTGGATCTGACAATCGGCAAAGGCGAGTTCGTCAGCATGCTCGGCCCTTCCGGCTCAGGCAAAACCACATTGCTGATGCTGCTGGCGGGTTTTGAACGCCCTACCGGCGGCACGGTCAGTGTTGACGGCAAACGCATAGATCAGCTCCCGCCGCATAAGCGCAATATGGGCGTGGTGTTTCAGAATTATGCGCTGTTTCCCCATATGACCATTGCCGAAAACGTGGCTTTCCCGCTGAAAATGCGCGGGCTTTCCAAGTCCGATATGCAGGATCGTGTGAAACGAGCGCTGGATATGGTGCAGCTCGGCACCATGCTGGAACGCAAACCTTCACAGCTCTCCGGTGGCCAGCAGCAGCGTGTCGCTTTGGCTCGCGCATTAGTCTTTGAGCCGGAAGTAGTGCTGATGGATGAGCCGCTCGGCGCGCTCGACAAGCAATTGCGCGAACGGATGCAGCTTGATATCCGCGAATTGCATCACCGTCTCGGCCTGACCATTGTTTTCGTGACGCATGACCAGTCTGAAGCGCTGACTATGAGCGACCGCATTGCCGTCTTCAATCGCGGTAAGATTGAACAGATCGGCACGCCATCCCAGATTTACGACCATCCGGCGACACAGTTTGTTGCGGAATTTATCGGTGAAACCAACCTGATCGACGGCAAAGTCTCCGGTGCGCTTAACGGTCAGACCCAAATTCGCCTGAGCAATGGTCAGGATATTCGCGTTGATGCAGAAGCACCGCTGCTGGCTGGTCAGGATATCCGCCTGTCGCTGCGCCCCGAACGTGTGCGGCTGAACACCGACGATGGTACTTCCAATAAATTATCTGCCACGGTCAGCGATATCGTCTATCACGGCGATCATCTGCGTGTAGCGCTGGACTTTGCGGGCCAGAGCCTTGTCACCAAAGCCGACCGCAGTTTCCATACGCTTAAAGCCGGTGATCCGGTGACGCTGTCTTTCTCGCCTGCTGATTGCTGGCCAATTGCGGCTCAGAGCAAACCTGCAAAGGCAGCGGCATGAGCGAAATACAACGACAACGTTTAAAATCCTTCGCACTTGTCGCACCGCTGGGCCTGTTCCTTCTGGTGTTTTTCATCATCCCGCTGGTGACGATGATGAAAGAGGCCGTATCCGATCCGGTTGCCGCCAAAGCCCTGCCGCTCACCGCGCAGGCAGTAAGCAGCTGGAATCCAGAAACGCCACCGACACCGGAAATGAAGGCCGCGCTGGCGGAAGATATCCGCAACAATGATGACGCCCAACTTTACGGCGATCTGGTACGTCGTCTCAACAGTGCGCAGCCCGGTTTCCGCACATTGATGAGCAAAACCCGCAATCAACTGACCAAGCTTGAAGAACCGGTTGATTATAATCAGGTTGATCTGGTCGCGATTGATAAAAAATGGGGCGAACAGCCTTACTGGCAAGCCATTGCCAGTGCAGCCTCCGGCACAATAACAGACCGCAACCTGCTGGCAGCCATTGATATGGAGCGCGATATTTCCGGCGAAATCCGCTCTCTGCCAGCGGATGCCTCTGCCAATGTCACCATTATGGTACGCACCTTCATCACTGCCCTCAGCGTCACCATTGCCTGTATTCTGATCGGCATTCCGTTCGCTATGGTTGCCGCCTCCGTTGAAGGCTGGAAGCGTCAGCTATTGCTCGGCGCGGTACTGCTGCCGCTCTGGACATCGCTGCTGGTGCGTACTGCCGCATGGTTTATCCTGTTGCAGGATCAGGGGCTGATTAATAATGCGCTGATTTCGATCGGCATCACCAGTGAACCACTGGCGCTGATCTTCAATCGCACCGGTGTGATTATCGCCATGACCCATGTGCTGTTGCCATTCATGGTACTGCCGGTGTTCAGTGTGCTGATCGGCATTCCGAAGAACCTGATGCCCGCTGCCGCCTCGCTCGGCGCACATCCGCTGCGTTCTTTCTTTCATGTGCTGTTGCCATTGATTATGCGCGGTGTGGTTTCCGGCTCGCTGCTCGTCTTCATGACAGCGCTTGGCTATTACATCACCCCTGCTCTGATTGGTGGTGCAAAAGATCAGTTGATCAGCTCGGTCATCGCCTTCTACGCAATGGGCGCGGCAAACTGGGGTATGGCTGGTGCACTCGGCATGGTTCTGCTGATTGCAACCATTCTGCTCTATACGATTTATATGCGTCTCTCGACCGAGAAGGAGGTACGTTCATGAACGGCTTCAAACTCCTCAAACTTCTGTTTGGCGCAGCGGTGGTGTTTTTCCTGCTGGCACCGCTGGTGGCAATTCTGCCGCTGGCTTTCACCAGCGGGGCATTGCTCGGCTATCCGATGGAAGGCTACTCGACACGCTGGTTTCAGGAACTGGTGCAGGCGGACGCATGGCGGCGCTCAATCATCAACAGCCTGATTATCTCCGTCGGCACCACGGCACTAGCAACGGTGCTGGGAACCGTCGGTGCACTGGGGCTGCGCGGCAATCAATATTCCTTCGTGTTCAACTCTATCAAAACAGTGTTTCTACTGCCGATGGTCGTGCCTGCTGTGGTACTCGGCGTGGGCATGCAGCTGATGTTTGCGCGATATGACCTGCTCAATTCCTATACCGGCGTGATCATTGCCCACACGGTTGTGGCTGTGCCATTCGTGGTTATCAATGTGCTGGCCGTACTGCAAAGCGTGGACCGGCGGGTGGAACAAGCCGCTGCCAGCCTCGGTGCTCCGCCCTATGTCATCTTGCAAAAAGTGACATTGCCGCTAGCAAAACCCGGCATTATCTCCGGTGCAGTGTTTGCTTTTGCAACTTCGCTGGATGAAGTAGTGCTGACTTTGTTCGTCGCAGGCCCGAACCAGCGCACACTGGCGCGGCAGATGTTCTCCACCATCCGCGAGAATATCAGTCCGGCTATTGCTGCCGCTGCCTTTGTCTTCATTGTCGGTACAATATTGATTGCACTGGTGATGATCCTGACCCAGCGCAAGACAGCAGCACAGCCGCAATAAAATAAACAATTACAAAAAGATAAAAGCCGTCTTTGAATCAGCTTCAGAGGCGGCTTCGTTTTTTTAATCAATCTGTTTGCGTTCCAGCCAGACTTTCACCACCAGCGTCAGCAGTGCCAGCACCGCCAATGTTGAAGCCGCAGCAAATGCGCCAACCGTATTCTGATCCTGAAACAACAGATCAACCTGTAAAGGCAGCGTATTGGTTTTACCGCGAATGGCGCCAGAGACAATTGATGTAGCGCCATATTCGCCCATCACCCGCGCATTACACAACACAGCGCCATAGAGCAGCGCCCATTTGATATTCGGCAGCGTCACATAGAAGAAGGTTTGCAGACCACTGGCACCGAGCGACAATGCCGCCTCTTCATCCTCGCCGCCCTGCATTTCCATCAGCGGGATCAGCTCACGGGCAACGAAAGGGCTGGTGACAAACAGGCTGACCAGAAAAATCGCCGGAATTGTGAACATGATCTTGAGATCATAGCTCTCCAGCAAAGGCCCCAGCATCCCCTGCGCGCCATAGAGAAACAGATAGGCTGTACCGGCAATAATCGGCGATACAGAAAACGGTATCTCAATAAAGCTGATCAACAAACGCCGCCCGGGAAAGCGGAACCGTGTTACCAGCCATGCCACGCAAACACCAAACGCCATATTGATCGGTACAACCACAATCGCCGTCAGCACAGTCAGCCACACCGCATGCATCGTATCCGGCTTGGTAATTTCTGCCCAAAAGCGTCCCATACCGCTGCCAAAGGCTGCAGAGAAAATCACTGCCATCGGAATGCCGAGCACGATCAGTGACAGAACAACGGCTAGTCCGATTAAAAAGCGCCGCCCCCAAAGTCTGCGTCGAAACTGCGGTGAAGTTTTTTCAGAAGCTAAAGCAGGAAAAGCCAAAATCGCCATATCAGTTTCGCTCCGCATAGCGCAGCTGCCGTGCCTGCATCAGATTGGTTATCAGCAGCATGGCAAATGCCATCAGCAGCATCACCATCGCCAGAGCCGCCGCCGCCGGATATTCATATTCATCCAGCCGCACAAAAACGAGCAGCGAAGTCACTTCGGTTTTAAACGGCAGATTGGCAGAGATGAAAACAATCGCGCCAAACTCACCCAAACCACGTGCAAAGGACAAAGCACTACCTGCCAGAAATGCAGGCAGGATCATCGGCCAGATCACATGAGCAAAAACCTGCAACGGATTGGCACCAAGCGTCTCCGCCGCCTCCTCAACATCATGATTCAGATCCTCAAGCACCGGCTGTACCGTGCGGATAACAAAAGGAATACTGGTAAAAGCCATCGCGATTATTATACCCGCAGGCGTATAGGCCAGGTACATGCCAAGCGGTTCAGTATATTGCCCGATCCAGCCGTTCTTCGATAAAACGGTTACCAGCGCCAGACCGGCAACGGCGGTCGGCAATGCAAAAGGCAGATCAACAGCAGCATCCAGCAGGCGCTTGCCCGGAAACTCGTAACGCACCAGCACCCATGCCATCAGCAGACCAAACAGAGCATTAAACACCGTAGCGGCGGCAGAGGTGAGTATGGTCAGCTTGAATGTCGCCACAGCGCGCGGCGAACTGACAATCGTCCAGAAATCCGCAAATCCGAGACTGGCCGTTTTCATAATCAGAGCAAAGAGCGGCAGAGCCACAATCACTGTCAGATAAAGCAGCGTACAGCCCATTGTAATGCCAAAGCCCGGCATCACTGTTTTTCTGACTTTAAAGATTGGTCTTTTCATAACCGGACTGCTCTGTATGGGATACGGGAAAAACCGGCGCGTCTTTGAGGACGCACCGGTTAGAGCGCCGTGCGCCCTCTTGGGCGCATAAAGGTCGCTCTAACACTTTATATTTACAGCATAATTTTACCTTAAATTGATTCAAGATTAAGGAATTATGCTGTATCATTTTCAAGTCACGTTATTTGCCCGTGAACAGCTGATCGAGAATACCGCCTTCAGCGAAATGCTCTTTGGTGACATTTGCCCAGCCGCCAAATTCATCTTCCACACGTACCAGTTTCACCTCAGGGAAATTGGCTTTGTGCTTTTCAATGGTTGCAGCGTCATGCACACGGTTGAAGTTGCTGGCGAGAATTTCCTGCCCCTGTGCTGCATAGAGGAAATCGAGATAGGCCTGAGCGATTTTACGCGAGCCGCGCTTATCGACAACCTTATCAACGATTGTCACCGGAAACTCGGACAGCAGACTGATTGGCGGTACGACGACTTCATATTTGTCTTTGCCAAGCAGCTTCTGAGTACCCAACACTTCAGCTTCAAATGTCACCAGAACATCGCCAATGCCGCGCTCGGTGAAAGTGGTGGTCGCACCGCGTCCACCGGTATCAAACACCGGAACATTTTTGAACAGCTTAGTGATGAAATCGCGAACCTTGGCATCATCCTTGTTAAAGGCTTCACGCGCATAGGCGGTTGCCGCTAGATAGGTATAGCGAGCATTACCGGAGGTTTTCGGGTTCGGGAAAATCACCTGTACGTCTTCGCGCACCAGATCGTCCCAGTTTTTGATCTGCTTCGGATTGCCTGCACGTACGAGGAAAGCAGGCAGAGAATAATAAGGTGAGGAATTGTTCGGCAGACGGCTCTGCCAGTCCGCAGGGATCAGGTTGCCTTTATCGTGCAGTACCTGCACATCCGTCACCTGATTGAAGGTCACAACATCCGCTTCCAGCCCTTCCAGAATAGAACGGGCCTGTTTTGAAGATCCGGCATGAGACTGGTTAACTGCGATGGTTTCGCCGCTTTTCTCTTTCCATACCGGAATAAAAGCAGTGTTGATCTGCTCATAAAGTTCGCGGGCAATGTCATAGGAGACGTTGAGGATTTCTTTCGGCTCGTCTGCTTGTGCCGCAGTCAAGGGAAGTGTGAAACCGAGCGCGAGGCCGGCCGTCAACAGAAGCTTTTTCATAAAATACCTGCGCTAAATCTTTGCTGAGTGCAAACGGGATGGAACTCTTGATGGCTCCGATACTCAGACAACGATCGGCTAAAATCAATATTAAATCATTGATTTAAATAGATAATTTAATTTTCAAATCAAAAACAGAAATCTATAATCGCAGTAAAAACGAATGAGCAAGATTTTGCTAGAAACAAAGGGTTAAGCGCAATATGATTTCCGGAAACGGGGGCGAAAATCCGGATTTTCAGAAGATTTTACCAGATCCCGCGATGACGCCAGCAGCCGAATTTCTCAGATTGGTTCGGAGCAAGGCGGTTTTGACGGCGTCGTTCAATGGTCTTCTCATCTGCAGAAATTTCCTGCCAGAACTTCTCAAACGCTTGTCGGCGTTGTTTCATCATTCCCTTCAGAGACTGAAAAAGAGGCATGAATAACACTCCTGTATCGTCAGTTAAACAGAATTAATATTTCGTTAATTTCTGCCAATCAGGTGCATTTGTCAATAATCCCATTAAATTTATGAGATTTAAAACTGCAAGTATTGAGACTACAAACAAGAAAACCGCTGCATCACTGCAGCGGTTTTTCTATAGGCATCAATAAGCTATGATCTTATTTTTTGCGGATAACCTGAAGACCTTCGTTCCAGATTTTAAGTTCATCGAGAACAGTTTTCGCGCTGGCTTCAATCAGTTCATTGGCAACGAATTTACCTTCATCGCTGATATGCGCTGCAAAATTAGGAACATTAATGCCTTCCGGCAGCGGTGTCATGCGCATGGATGCCAGATGCAGGCGAGCAATCTGTGCGGAACGGGTACCGGCAGAAACGCCGCCATAGCTGAAAATAGCAGCAGGCTTGTAGTTCCATTCATAGAACAGATAGTCGAGCGCATTGGTAAATTCTGCCGGTGGGAAGCTGTTATATTCCGGCATCATGAAAACAAACGCATCTGCTTCTTTAATCTTTGCACTCCATTTCTTGGTGTGCTCATGTTCATATTTCTGCATACGCGGATGGTTAGGCTCGTTGAAGAACGGCAAACCCATTTCAGCGAGATCTACGATTTCATTTTCAAAACCGCCATGTGCGGTTGCATAGTCATGGAACCACTGCGCCATAATCGGGCCTTTGCGGCCAGGACGGGTGCTGGTGACGATTGTAAACAGCTTAGGAGCCATAAGGCTGATCCTTATATAATCTGGACACGAAAACATTCTGCCCTGCTCCCGCAGGCCCGGAATTATTTCCCGTCAATATGAGCAAAAGAAAAGCAGGCAGACGGATAGATAGCTGCCAATTCGCCTTTGTACTTAAAGCGTTTTGTATGAACTGCAAGTGCTCATGTTCATTCTTTTATGAAACATTGCGGTACGAATTAGTGAACAATACAGCGCATAAAACAAAAAACCGCGCTAATAGCAGCGCGGTTTCTTCATTTGTTGAACATTCTGCCAGAGCATTTTACAGGCAACTTGACGTCGTAATAATGCGACAAACTAAAAAACTAGAGCGAGCACCATGATCCAATCTAAACGTAAACCGCTCTAAAGCAGAATACGGCAGGTTTTAAATATCGTAAGCAGGTACAGCCGTAATTTTAACTTTGGCAATATTCCGGCGTTCCATGGTCAGAACTTCGAATTCGAAACCATTTGCCGTGAACTTCTCACCACCTGTCGGGATATGGCCGAGATGCCAGAGAACATAGCCCGCCAATGTCGTATAGCGGTCATCCTCGTCTACCAGATCGGTATCCAAAACACCGCTCAGACGACGAATATCCGTGAAGCCGTCAACGATCCAGACACCATCTTCAAGGGTTTCAACGCTTGGCGTGTCGCCATCCTCATCAGGGAACTCACCGGCAATTGCTTCAAGAATATCTGTCGGCGTTGCCACACCTTCAAACGAACCATGTTCGTCAACGATAACAGCCATCTGCACCGGAGAACCACGCAGCTGTTCCATGACCCGCAACACATTACTGTGCTCATGAACCACAAGCGGCTGTTTCATAGCTCCCTGCCAGTCAATCGGCTTGGAATCCGCCAGATAGAGCAGCAGATCCTTTGTCAGCGCGACGCCTACAAATTCATCCACCTGACCACGGGCAAGAATAACGCGGGAATGAGCAAACTGACGTAGTTCATTACGCAACTCTTCCTCACTCGCATCGAGATCCAGCCATTCCACTTCGTTACGCGGGGTCATGATTGAGCGTACCGGACGATCAGCCAGATCCAGCACACCACGGATCATTTCTTTTTC
This sequence comes from Bacillus subtilis, assembly GCA_021733665.1. Lineage (GTDB taxonomy): Bacteria > Pseudomonadota > Alphaproteobacteria > Rhizobiales > Rhizobiaceae > Pseudochrobactrum. Next base: position 321,137 of record JAHREI010000004.1, on the reverse strand, counting down.
TTCGGGACGGAATACATCCGCAGCGGCTGTATGTTCGGCAATCATATCAACGGTTTCCGACAAGGCAGCATCGCTGCCACGGCCGCCACCGAGAAGACGCAGAACAGCACCGGCTGTGCGCTCACGCAGATCATTGGTTGTCACACGTTTTTCACGATTGTGACGGCCAATCTGGTTAGCAGCCTCGATCAGGATCGAGAAGCCGATAGCAGCATAGAGGTAGCCCTTAGGCACATGATAACCGAAGCCTTCAATCACAAGGCTAAAACCGATCATCATCAGGAAGCCGAGACAGAGGATAACAACTGTCGGATGCTTCTCAACGAATGACATCAACGGCTTGGAAGCCAGCATCATAACGCCCATGGCAACAACCACGGCAATCATCATAACCGGCAAATGCTGCACCATACCAACAGCTGTAATCACACTATCGAGCGAGAACACCGCATCCAGCACAACGATCTGAGCAATTACCTGCCAGAATACGGCATGAACCGGATTGCCCTCTTTTATGGCACCCTTACCTTCAAGACGCTCGTGCAGCTCCATCGTGCCCTTGGCAAGCAGAAACACACCACCGACGATCATAATAATATCGCGGCCGGAAAAATCGAAAGAGAAAACGGTAAACAGAGGTTTGGTGAGTGTTACGATCCACGAGATCGAGGCCAGCAAACCAAGACGCATCAAAAGCGCAAGCGAAAGACCAAGCAGGCGTGCTTTATTACGCTGGCTCGGCGGCAATTTGCCTGCAAGAATAGAAATAAATACGAGATTGTCGATACCAAGAACAATCTCAAGAACAATCAGAGTAACCAAGCCTATCCAGGCATTGGGATCGGCAATCCATTCCATGGGTTGTCGTTTCCTAGAATTTCTGTTGCGGGATGCGCTTGTATGCCAGCTCCATGCCGAACAAGCGCGCAAGCATTGGTTCGGAACGAAAAGCGATCATAAAAAACCGTTTCAGCCCCGCACCACAGTCACTTTTGAAATCAAAGTGCCGGAAATGCTTCGTTGCAGAGTGTTTGAGTGCTGGCATTACAAAGCCAGATAGCCCGTTTCGCTGATCCTTTTTCAGAATCCCAAGCGGGCTTGCAAAAAACACTTTGAAAAACAGGAGGATTTTATCCCGCTGGCCGGTCTCCTTTGCAGAAAACGGGCGTGCAAACATCTTCGTCCAAACAGACGTGATATGGTGCAGCTTTGGTATATAGCAGGATTTTTGCACGAGTTGAGAAACATCAGCCCGATTGCTCAAAGGCGTGTTCCCTCGGTTATCACCGTGCAATGTAAACTTGTTTCGGATTGTTACCGACTGAGTGTGGCAACAATCCGTAATAGACGAATCGTCAGAAGTATCTTCCGGCATAAGAGTGTTTAAAGACCCCTGTTAGGCGCAAATGCGCGGTTAAAAATTCTCTGTACAACATTAGAGCGCCGTGTGCCAGACTTGGCACACAAAGGGCGCTGTAACACCTTAAAAGCAGAGCATAATTTTACCTTAAACTGATCCAAGTTTATGGAATTATGTTCTTATGCTGTATCTTCATCTCAGAGCATACTAAAACTGATGCCTGATAAATTGCATTTATAATGATTACAAATGCAAGCCCAATCAAGCTATTCTGATCAATATTTCACGTTTGAAAGGCAAATGGGCAGCATAAACAAAGCACTCGCCGCCCGTTTTTGCATTTTTCTCGGTTCATTTACACCAAATGAAACTTATTCCGCAGGAGTGGCAGAAACTTTATTCTTCTTCACGCCACGTTTGCGCTCATGTTTCGGACGAGCACGCATAAAGCGGACACCGATAATACTGGCAAGCGTTGCAACAACCGTCATGACAACCGCCATCCAAACCCAGTCACTGCCGTCAAGACGAGCGAAGATCCCTGCCCCTTTACCGGCAAGCCAGCCCGGCAAAATCATGACCGGCGCCCAAACAAGCGCAGAGGTAATATTAGCTGTTTGAAAACGCTTCTGATCCATGGACATCATGCCCGCAACCAGCGGCACGGTACAACGAACAGGGCCGAAGAAACGGCCAAAAAACACCGCAGCAAAACCATATTTACGGAACAGCAGACGCGCCTGCGCAATATGTGAACGATATTTATTGAGCGGCCATTGATGAATCACACGGCGACCGAGCCACCAGCCAAGGAAATAAGAGATAATATCGCCGATAACAGCACCGATAACGGCACCGATCATCACAGGTATAGGATCAATAATGCCAGCCCCGACCAAACCGCCGATTGCCAGCATAATTGGTGTTGCAGGAATCAGCATACCGACGACAGCCAGCGATTCACCGAAAGCTATCAATCCGACAATCGGTCCGGCCCATGCCTGATTAGCCGAAATAAACTGTCCGAGATCACCGATAAAACCGTCCATTGAACCCTCAGATCATGCAAAGCACAAAGATTGCTCTCAAGCGTGCTTCGCCATCAATTTCTTAAAAGATTAAGACTGCCTAACAGACTACTTAACCAATATCGCTGCAGACGCTATGTCACTTTTTCCGCGCCGAATTATGGCGCAAAGATAAAACTCTGATGACAAAACATCCCGCATCACACATATCGTCTGCTTATACCGCTTATATTATTAATAATCAGATCCACAGCGCACTCTTTATCCAGTCTGATATACCCGTATAGCCATAATGCAAGATATATGTGCAGTTGATTATCACACATCAAGATTATACCCCCTGCAGTGCTGGACAAATCAGCAGCATCATGAAATTTCTAAGAGCAGGAAAAACACAGCATAAACCGGCGATTGGCTCATAAATTTAACAAATACCAATCAACCGAATTCATATTTTTTGTAAAAAAATAATTTCATGACTAGACAGAGCTACAGCACCACTTTATAGAACCGCTCACTTACTGAATAACAATTCAGAAAAGTGGGTGCGTAGCTCAGTCGGTAGAGCAGCTGACTCTTAATCAGCGGGTCACAGGTTCGATCCCTGTCGCACCCACCAAGCTTTTCAATAGCTTAGTGATTTTCCCATTAGAACGAACCGCTGTAGTTTACATCTAGTTTACAGTTATTGGCTTCTCCAATGAACGTCGACTGCGTAAAGTTGCGTTAAAATCTAGAGACATTGCTCCCTTCAGCTACTCTCATTGAAGCCACTTGCAAATATAATTAGGCTTGAAATTCCACTAGCCGCGGGCAAATGCTTCTCCATACACCATACGATTCTTTAAGGCCCTTTTGGCTTTTATTTGGATAAGGAACATACATTGTCCGAGAAGCAACCTGCCTTCACTACTGGTCAAAAATATACCAGAGATGAAATCAGTGAGATTATTGGACAAGATAAAAACTCAGGGGGCGCTTGGTTTACCGGACATCCCAAAGTTAACGATGAGTTTTTCATATTTGCAAACATTCAGTCGTCCGGCCGGACAGGACACAACTATAACAATGAGTGGATTGACGGCGACCTCATTTGGCACGGAAACAACACGACCAATATTACTCAACCTCACATAATCTCAATGTTTGGAGGGCAATACCCTGTTCATATTTTCGATCGTGTAACGGATAGATCGCCATTTACCTACAAAGGGTTAGCCGTGGCAAAATCTGTTAGCGGCAATCAACCAGTAAAAATTGTTTGGAAAATCGTTAATAAACAGCCATCGACGGTATCAGTATCCAATATTCTTGAGAGCCTAAAAAAGCACGGCTTTACGATAGGCAACAAAAGCAAAAAACTATATTCTGCAGAACGCGAACAGATAAAATTTTACATCAAAAAGAATGACAATATGCCTCTTGTGATCAACCACAATGATGTCAGCTCTTATGATGATTTGATCAATATTGCAGGTGTCCATCGCCCTCTTCTGGATGATCATTATTACCACAATTCAAACATGACAGGCTTTCCGAAGAGATTGAATGAAGGCCAATCTTCTATCCATCATGGATTAGACTTTGCCTTTACATCACAGGAAGCCATAGAACGGTTTATTGAGAAACTAGCCAGCCCCACTGCGCTCAAAGCGTCCGGCATGGATATAGATCCAGTAACTGAGACAGAGGCAACCAGGGCTCAACGGTTAGGGCAAACAAAATTCCGCAATGATTTACTAAGGATGTGGGATAAAAAATGCGCCTTAACCCATATCGAAATGCCCGAAATACTCAGAGCTTCGCATATAAAACCGTGGTCTAAAAGCACCCCGTTGGAGCGGCATAACCCTGACAATGGGCTGCTTTTAGTTGTCCACATTGACTGCTTATTCGATAAAGGATTGATTTCCTTCAATGATGACGGGTCACTCTTGCTCTCACCCAAATTGAGCAACGAAACGATTACAGCTCTCGCCCTTAACAAAAACGCTAAAATTAAGAGCTTAAGCGAAGGAAATAAAATGTTTTTAGCTCATCACCGCGCCAATGAATTCAAGACATAATCCACCGTTATGACTGCCTTAGAAATCAAAGAATGGACAAACAATGCTTAATCCTGCTCAACAGCCATCGCTGCAATAATTGGATCCTTAGCTAAGGTGGAGATAATATCCTCCAACTCTTCTTTGAAGTTTGCCTCGACGGCCACTTCAGTTATGGCAACCAACAAATCAGAATAGAACCCTTGATCCCCTGTTAAGCGATACCAAAATTCCTCGCCAACCAGCACATCATAATGATAGTCACGCTCGATCTTTTTGTAATGCCCGTTAATTCGTGATTTCTCACCATAGACAATTCCAACCACCAACTGATCAATAGCCAGGTCAAACCTATTTGTGCGTGCAAGATTTTTGATGGCTCGAAAATGACCATCAATACTCACGACATCATCTTTATTGATGGTGTTCGGACCTGATTTCAATTGGCAATATTTCCGCTTACCATCCACGTGGTCATCAAACTCAATGTCGATCCCGGACACAATACTTTTAAAGCCACTGAGCACTTCGCTAGTGAACCGTTGTACCTGATCACCGAATGTAGTTGCGATACTAGTACCAAATACGCGCGGATAAATTAAAGCTCGAGCAATACCATCGGCATCTAATTTCCCTTTTAAGAAACTAGCTAAGTACACTGCCGTGAATGGGTTCACATTGAACTCTTTAGCATCGACTAACTTTCGTGTATTTGCCATGTGATTAGAAGCAACACTATCGCGAAACCAGCTTTTAGCTTTTTCAATAATTTCAGCTTTTTCTGCTTCAGTCATGCCACTAACCATCATATTTCTTTTAGAGAATCGTCTTTACTCTCAGAGACTACTTCGGAAGTTCATATATGCCAAATAACGGTTATCATTGAGAATATTTGATTGACAATCCCCCCCACCATCAATAGAGTAACCATGCATAATGTTTGGATGGTTATTGATGGATTCTAATTATTTTACCCTGGCTCAAGTCGCAGATATCATGGGCGTATCAAAGGATACCTTGCGTCGCTGGGATGCTAAGGGCGAACTCGTGCCTCAGCGCCATCCTGAGAATAATTACAGGGTCTATCACAGAGATCAGATTGAGCATCTCGAGCCTGTCCAGCTGCTATTTAACAGTCGCTGGGACGAAGAATTCAAAACCAAGCCAATCCGCCCTTATAAGCTTGTAGAGCTATTCGCCGGCTGCGGCGGGCTTGCACTTGGCATGGAAAAAGCAGGCTTTGAGTCCGTCCTGCTAAACGAAATTGATCCACACGCCTGCAAGACACTGCGTAAAAACCGGCCTGAATGGAATGTCGTTGAAGGTGACGTTTCTAAGGTGGATTTTACAGACTACAAAGACCAGATTGATATTCTAAGCGGCGGCTTTCCCTGCCAAGCATTCTCTTACGCTGGCAAGAAACTTGGCTTCGAAGACACTCGCGGAACATTGTTTTTCGAGTTTGCCCGGGCAGTAAAAGAAACAAATCCAAAAGTCTTTATTGCTGAAAATGTACGCGGCCTCCTGAACCATGAAGGCGGGAAGACCCTTACAGCGATTAAGGACGTTATTGACGAGCTCGGATATGAGCTGGTTGAGCCACGCGTCTTGAAAGCGATCTTCTATCAAGTACCTCAAAAAAGAGAGCGCCTATTCTTGATCGGTATCCGTAAGGACCTGGCAAAGAAGGTCGAGTTCAAATGGCCATCCCCATATAAGCGCATCATGACTATGAAAGACGCCCTCAAAGCCGGCGATCTTTATCCATGTGATGTGCCTGATGCGCCTGGCCAGAAATACCCAGCACGTAAACAAGAGATACTTTCTCATGTCCCTGCTGGCGGATACTGGAGAGACCTACCTATCGACCTGCAAAAAGAATACATGCAGAAAAGCTTTTACCTCGGCGGCGGCAAAACAGGTATGGCGCGACGCCTATCATGGGATGAGCCAAGCCTGACCCTTACAACAGCCCCAGCTCAAAAACAGACGGAGCGCTGCCATCCAGAAGAAACTCGCCCACTTACTGTGCGTGAGTATGCCCGCATTCAGACATTCCCGGATGAATGGAAACTCGAAGGCACTGTGACAGCTCAGTACAAGCAAATTGGTAACGCCGTTCCTGTAAATCTCGCATTCGCTGTTGGGCGCTCTCTAGCTTCACTTTTAAACGACATTGAAATGCTGAAATAAAAAAATACCCCCAACCGATACTTATTCGGTTGGGGGCAACTTAAATTAGCTAACCCATTATTTACTCGTACTAATCCAGTTGAGCACTTTGAGGATGTTTTCGTATATCATCACTGTGCCGATAAACGTGCCAACAACAGCGACAATCATCCATTTCATAAGCCTGCCGACCGTCCGCATCGCAATGACCAGTCGAAGACCATCTTTCAGGGTCTCAATATCATCTTTGCTAAGCTGAGAAAAAACTCCTGCGTCTCATCTGGCAACTCATTAAACCGGTGTGCCGGATTTGCACTTAGATCCATCGCCAGCACCAGTACCTCACTTGTGTGCCTATGCATTGTGACCAGCAATGACAGCACCTTGGGAGATTGCAGTGGAGTTGCAACGACCGCTATCAGCACAACATTTGAAAGAGCTATAGCAAGCTCCTCAAATTAGAATATTATCTTATAAAATCATTATATATGATTCTTTTGATCCTACATAATATACTCAATATCTGAGAGGAATTAAACTTGTCTAGGGAGGAACCATCCAAAGTGAATCTTGCATACTTGGCATTAAAGAATGATATTCTTATGCTTAAAATTGCCCCTAATTTTCCATTGAAAATAAAATTGTTGCAAGAAACTTACGGCTTTGGTGCTACGCCATTGCGAGAAGCACTTTCTCGCTTGGAAGGTGAGCATTTAGTTCAATTAGTACCTAATAAGGGGTATTTTACCGCACCAGCTTCATATGAAGAATTCGTAGAACTATATACTAATAGAAAGCAGTTCAGAAAGCACCTCTTGGAGGAATCAATACTGTATGGCGATGCAGATTGGGAAGAAAATATTGTCGCCACTCATTATCGCTTATCGCGTAAAGTGTCTCCAGCTAATGAAATATGCACTCCTGAGGAATACAACAGTTGGGTACAGGCTCACGACGCTTTTGATCAGGCTTTAATATCTGCGCATCGTTCCCCTTGGATGCACCGATTTAATGTTCAGCTAACCCAGCATATTAGACGACAAGGTCGAGCTTTTTTAATGATAATGCCCGAGACCGCGCCACAAGATTTCTCAGTCGCAGCGACACAATCTCCTGCACTTCGATACCTTTATGCAATAGAAATTTACACCGAATTAAAAGACGCAGCTCTAAGTCGTAATTCTAAAGAAATAAAATCCTTAACAGATAAATATACATCACTTACCTTACATGCATACAAAGAGATTAATGATAAATTACAAATATAGCATTAGCTATATTATTGAATTTTTTACAAATTATTTTAAATATCATAATTAAGAGGATTCTATTTACCCGCAACCAAATGAAAAAGCGGAGTGATCTTTGCAGCAACAAAGCCAGCCACGCCAATCATGAGCATCAACATCCAGCGCGCACCTTTGGCCTGTGTGAGCACCAGATGCATTTCTGTAACCTTCACGTCCAGATCATCAATCTTGTGCTCAAGCTGCTGTGTGCGAAGCCCATATCTTACGCCAGGATCACATGGGAGCACCTCCCATATGCGATCGCGCGATGTTTGATGCATTGAGTACGTCCAACTTCTCCGGTGTACGATTGCGCGATGTAGCCGACATATAAGAAGCGGAGCATTGGCAGACATTGCTAAACTTGTAAGTTTCTTCAGTTTATTTTGAACCATTGCCGAACTGTACCGTTACTACCATGTACCAACACCATTAAACGAAGGAGAATCCCCATGGATTGGAACAGAGTTGAAGGTAATTGGAAGCAGATCAAAGGCAAGGTCAAAGAGCAATGGGGGGGGGAAACTCACTGATGATGACATTGACCAAATTAATGGCCGCCGAGAGCAACTGGAAGGCAAGATTCAGGAACGCTACGGAATAGAAAAAGACCGTGTCAAAAAAGATATTGATGACTGGTATACAAGCCAAAACTGGTGATTGAAAAGCCTCCATTGTGGGGGCTTTTTATTTTAATATAATTTATTAATAAACATTAATAAGTCGCAATTACGCATTAACAATTAAATAATACCTTAATTAATAAACCATTTCGAAATCAGGTCTTCATCTGACACGCTAATACTGCAAAAGCTATTAGCGATATTAAATCATGGCCTTAATAAAATTAATTGATGAATATAGGAGGGAAATAATTATGAATAATTTCGAAAACAATATTATTAAACCATCAGCGAAACTAAATGTTTCACAAAAACTGCACCGTGCACCTTTGGCCGCTGCGCCTGAAATACAAACAACACTTAGCGTGCCTCATATTAAAAGCGACAACAGAACTCTAGGCATCATTCTTAAAAATACCGGCGGCGGGCTTTCTAGATTTCGTTAATTTGGATATTTATTATCCAACGCCCAACAGCAACCAAAAGTAGAAATGTAAAATAAATCAAACCCGCGGTTGACATAGTTTTAAAAGCCACTACATTAATGATATCGATATTTGCTTGTTTAGCTTTGCTTTCTGCGCCCCATTGGCGCCTTTGACGAACCTTCCTTTCAAAAAAATCGCTATCACTCTCACCGCGTATTTCCGCGTGAGTTTTCTATTCTTGCTATGAAAGGGTTCATCATGACCACTGGCACAGTTAAATGGTTTAATGTCACTAAAGGCTTTGGCTTTATTCAGCCCGACAACGGCAATGCAGACGTATTTGTTCACATCTCAGCCGTTGAACGCGCTGGAATGCGTGAAATCGTTGAAGGCCAGAAGCTTGGCTTTGAACTTCAGCGTGACAACAAGTCAGGTAAAATGTCAGCTTGCAATTTGCAGGCCGCATAATTCGGTATAACTCCTTCCCGTGACCACGGATGTACTGGCACAGGAGAGAATACATACCAATAGAGGTCAGGCATTATGTCTGGCCTTTTTTATTTCTCATTTTAAGATTGGCCACTGGATGAAACCTATGCACAGTTTGCTGCGTCAAACCGCAGAACTTGCTTTTGAAAAGACACAGATCCAAAACAACGCGCATAACCGTGCCCTTGATGAAATCGAAGAAGGCATAAAGCTTCGCGATGAAAAAACCGCTCGATTAAAAGCACAAAGACTAGCTCAAGCCCAGATTATGCCACCTTCAAAAACAAGAAAAACGAAACCTAAGAGCAGCATCAAGGCACATTAAACCCACCCTTTATCATGAAGCTGACAACGCCAAGGATCAGCGCACTAATAATCAGCCAGACGACCTTCGCCAGAGTATCGCTTACGCCGGATATTTTCTTTTCGAGATCGTTGAACCGGTTATCCATGTGCTTCCATTGCTCGTCCTTACGAGCATCTGCGATTTCAGACTGAACCTGAAATTTTTCAAGCACAACAACGCGCGGTAACATGCCGGTAAGCTGTTGCTCAAGATTGACAACGCGCGAGCGCAGATCCAAATCATTCTCAGTTGGTGACATCACCAACACCCCGCCTTTTTTCCATAGGCATTATGACCGGCAACACCCTTGCCTGCGATCTGGTCGTTACCGGCCAGATAGAACGCCGTCTCCGGTTTAAGGCTGATCTTCTGCCAACCTGCGCAATTGCTCGCACTGGTCGCGCAACCCGCCAAGCTCAATACACAGAGCAATGCTATCCATATTGTCGATTCTCTCATTAATCCCTACCCTGTTCTGGATTGCTTGTGTCACAGCTTGGGCGGCTTTCAATGCCGCTTGTTGCTTGCCGTCATGAACCCCAAGCGCATAAAAAAAGAGGCCTGAAACTGCCCCTCCGATTATCGCGCCAATGATGTGTTGAAAGTTGAGCCTCATGCCGCCTGATCCTGCATGCGCTTAATGAGGAAATAAGCACCGATGACGAACGCCCCGACCATGAAGATAGCAAGCGCCCACTGGATCGGCCCCGCACCGGAAGCCATGCCACCAAGGCCAGAAAGCAATCCGCCCAAAGAAGCCCACGCCTCTGGTTTTTTTAGCGTTTCTGTGATTGACTGGTCTTTGGGGTTGGCTTTAGCCGGAGCCGTCGGGGTGTCAGCAACTACAACATCACCTTGGAGAAGTTGACGTGCCTGTGTCTCCACATTCATCACCCGCTTTTGCCAACCTCGCCCGAACACCGGCCATGTTTTCAATGACCGCATGAACCGCAGACGCTCAGCCGCATAAGCGCCGATCAGATCGCCCTTATAAGCCTTCACAGCAGCGACAGTCTGCTCGCCAACAATGCCGTCCGCTGTCACACCAACCACACGCTGGAGCGACTTAACTGCCTGTGCAGGACCGCTATTCACCCCATAATCAAACGCCATGAAGTCAATGCCGACCGGCAGAAGATCACCACCGGATTGCACCCAATAAGAGCGCCGGTAAATCTCGGTAGCTTCTTCTTTGGTCAGTGCTTTCACTTCCGCAGGCGTAACACTTTGTACGCCGCAGTGTGCTGCCAACGTCCTATGTGTTATGCCGTACTTTGTAGCGCCACCCGGATCTTTCGGATTATTCACATATCCGCCTTCATGACCAAACATCAGGTCAAGCGCGGTTGTTAAGGTCTCACGCATAGCGTTCCTTTCATAAAAAAAGCCCCGCATGAGCGAGGCTTAATATGCACCAAGATAATATTCTGCCAAATCTATATCGTCAGATAGAGTTCGTAATGTGCGATGTTTTCCGGCGGGTCTTTTTATCGGCGTACATTAACTGATCAGCTTCTCTTAGAGCGGCCTTCAATGAACTGACGGAAGGGTCTACACAGGCAACTCCAATGCTTGCACCCGAATATTCAAAGCTGCAGCTTTCAAAGTGATATGTGCCGATCAACAATGGTGCTAGCCGATTACGAATTACGTCAACACTTCCCTCCAGATTATCTGAACTTGGAGGAACAACCTGCCCGATTACAATAAACTCATCCCCACCAAAGCGCCCCAGCATATCATTCGCACGGAGCCCCTCTGATAAGCGTCGTCCTGCTTCGATCAAAAACTTATCCCCTACCTCGTGCCCATGCGTATCATTAATCGCTTTAAAACCATCCATATCAATAAAAACAACGAGTACCCACCGACCTGTGCGTTGTGCCAGAGTAAACAATCTGTCCAACTCCACTAAAATTGCACGACGATTAGGCAGGTCTGTCAAAACATCATAATTAGCTGCGTAGAGCTCATCTTGACGACGTAGCAACCAATGCCTGATCGCAAGAGCAGCTAGCACAATAAAGACAATGCCAAGCAAGCCAATGAATGCTGCTATCCAGAAGTGTTGTCTTCGCATAGGCTCTATCTGTTCCAGTGAAGCCAATGTAAGTAATTGATAATGCGTGCCACTCAATGGTCGACGCTTTACCAAATACTGCTTGCCGTCAATGAACCATAGATTTTCATAGGCTTGGTGAGAAATGGCCTGCACATTCAGCGCCTCACCCAATTCTTCCTCACCATCCGGGGGTAAAACAGTGCCTTCTGGCAAAAGCCTGGCAACATTTCTCAACATAAATGCCGGAGCTGATGAAGTAATAACGCGGCCTTGACGGTTCACAATTAGTGCCGTGTGACGTCCTGTCAGGTAAGTAGCAACATCTGGCGCATCAAACTTGACTGTAACCGAACCATGCGGCTTATCCCCTTCATCATCAATACGGCTGGTCACAAAGAAGGAAGGGGTTTTATTCAAACGTGCGATACCGAATGAAGAACCTTTGCCGGTACGAAGTGCCTCGATCAGATAAGGTCGTCCCGAATAAATCATGCCTACGATAGTGTCACTTTCAGCCCAGTTACTAGCTGTTACCGTATCATCAGACATATTATTCATATAAATGCGGGCATAACGAAGATCACCCGCCAATCTGTTCATTACATCGCCAACTTTGCGTACTAACGGATCACGCGTGAATTCAACAGCCCGTTGTTGGCGGGTCAAATTGGCAAATCCAGGTGGATCTGTTCGATATTTTACTGCAAGTCTTATGACATCAGCATTTCCCGCCACCATGTTGGCAATACTGGACATTTCAGTGAACACGCGATCCATTACATGTGATGTGGTAGTTGACTCATAGTCAGCACTCGCAGCAACGTCGTTGAGTTCTGCTTTTATAATAGTCTGCGATATCCACCAGCCGATGGCAGCCACAGACAGCAACCACATCATAATTGCCACAAACGTTACTTTGCTAGAAGTAGATAACGTATTGTGAGCGCGTATATCCCGAAGACGCAGAACTTCGTTCACACCACCCCCACAAGACGGCAATGAAATGCGACTATCACATTAATCAAAGATATATCCCCACTGTATAACTTGATCAGAAATAGGCACTTGGTCACCTATTCCTCGAAAAAGCATTATTTTTTACCATAAAAGGAGATTGAATGCCAAATCGCCCTTATGCGAGAATAGTTTTATTATGCTGATATATAGAATATTACATAACCCTACAGACATTAACGAACGAGCTAGCAGTCAGAAACGGCGATTGTTCCAGCCAGGCAACAGCAGCGTCGATCTAAGTTAGATCGGTAATTGTGCCGTCCAAAGTTTGCGGAAGTACCTGCGCGTAAATGCCAAAGACGTTGTTTACATGCGCTCCGACTGCATTCAGAGATTGCAATGATTGTTGCTGCATTCAACAATGCAATCTCGCCAGCTAATGTCTCCCAAAGCGTTGAAAAATCTGGATTACCCTTCGCCGCTTCACGCGCACCGGTTTCATGGTTCGGGCAGTGTCCAAGGACGCAGTCGCCAACACATAGATAGCCTCATTGCGCAATAGTCCATGCTTTCGCCCCGCCTCAATCAAGAGGCGGGTATCGCCAAGGTTCATATTCATGGTGTTTTCCTTAGTTATAAAAAACCCCGCATTAGCGGGGTCTCGTCAAATTCTCATGGTTTTCTATTGCGATTTCTTCGCCTGCGGAATTGCCAGGCTAGAAACACTAGCATTACAACCGCAATCGTAATTAAGACAATCGAGCCGTTGTAAATGGACATATATTCATAAACCTTCATACCTTACCTCCTCTAAAGTAAGAGGATTCAGCTAAGAAAGTTCCGTATCATCATGGCATGATCATTTTTTATGCCTGTCACGCCAGCACGTTTTTCGCATTTGCCACATAGAGAAAACCAACATGACGATTGGTACACCTAAGATTGGCACTATCAAATAGTAGGCCGACGCATAATCTTGGCTATCCATAGCACTTCCTCCCACCGACAGAACAAAAGAGTAAGAGTAAAGTTCCATTGTCGAATAAACTCATGATGAGGCAGAGATAAGATTTATCGCCGCAATTTATCAATTCACTCAGCTCTTGAAATAGTCCTTTCGCATACTAAATCGGGATCGTCACACCAACACACATCGTTCGGATTAAGGAGGCTTCTGTGAGCGACCGTTTGTTTGACAAGCCCGTTTTCGTTAAGAGCGGTAGTTATTTGACGTTAGAAATTGCCAACATTCATGATGCACTAATCTTTTTGCATGAATGGCCAGAAGATGATCGTGACTTGATATATGATACTGCTTGGAAAGCATGCTGTGATGCGCATGATGGTGTTAAACCTTTAGAAGTCGCACGAAATGCGATCAAAGGCTTTGCCCGCAAGCGTGGCATTCTTGATGAGCCCAAAGTTCCTATGCCATGGATGAGCCAATCATCAGCCAATAATGGCCAGTTACAAGCCTAATAGGTCTGTTATTAAGCCCGAGCACGTAAATGCCCGGGCTTTTAGTTGTTCGCTCAATATTCCCTTCCGTGGCGTCCGCAGTTTATAAAAATGCTAAACAATAAAAGCGCATTCACCTATGGCGCTACTTTTAAAAAAAGCCCCGCATGAGCGGGGCTATATAGTTACATTTGAAATTTAATCAGGAGCGTCGCGCGCTATACCCTGCTTTTGAAGGCTATTACCACTTCATGCGGAAACCAACTGTTCCCTTTAAGGAGTAGCTGTCCCCGAAGTTATTTAGACTAGTATTAATCAGACCTTCGCCGTAGATCGAATACTTATCATCATTCCAGTTGTAAGTACCGCCAACACCTACCCCGCCCCACAAACGTTCTTTTTCACTCGCAAAACTTATGCCTCCAACATCGACTTTCGTTCCATCGAGAAACTCATAGTAGAGATTGGCAATTCCATATACATGGGTGCGATTAAGCAAGCCTTGATCATTCTGCCAGGAGTTTTCGTGATCGAGCGTCAGGCCGAGACGGCCTTGCAGGCTTTCTCCGCGATCAAGGCTGACATCAGTGCCAAATGCATCAGGGAACGTATCGTAATCGACATGGGAATATACTAACTGGGCTTGCGGTGTTAGGGACCAATCTGGATCAATGGCAATGCGCTTACCACCCTCCAAAGAGAGGGTATATCCAAATCCATTATTACCGTCGACAAGGCTGGTATTAGCGAGAATGGAATTCAGATCACTCTTATACCATGTCACCTGCCCCTGACCGTCAAGGTAGAAACCGTTCTCACCATACCACGTCAATGTACCGCCAAAACCATAGCCATCCGTTTTGATTTCACCATCACCATAGATTGACCCCATGTCGGTTTTGCCATGGGCATAGTGAACAGTGATACCACCAATCAGCTTGCCTCTTTCGCCTTCATGCAACAAGCCATCAATACCGGCCTGCATTTTGAAAACATTCTGATCGTAATCGGTACCGGAGGTGGAGAAGCGTGGCTTAATACTATTATGTGTGCCTTCGATGCGGCCCCAAATGCCATTGCCTTCAATTGCAACTCCAGCTTCAGCAGGCGCTGCATAGGGTTGTCCAACCGGATCGGCACCTTGCGAAATAACCTTATTGCCATTGCCTGCCCAAAAGCGGTTGCCGACGCGCTGCTGCAATGTCGGTACGCCATTTAAACCTAGCAATGCCTGAGGATAAGCCTCATAGGTTGGAACCCCAGCCTGATAAAGTGGTTCTTTCGGTTCAGTTGGCTTTAATTGCGAGCGCAGATACCAGTTGCCATCATTGGGCGCTGACGTAGCCCCCTGATAAAGCTGATAGGCGTATGCGCCTGCTACGACCGCAGACTTATCGTTGATTTTATAATCACCAATAAGAGAAAATGAACCGTTAGACGCTCCGTTCACTTCGATGATACGAATACCTTCACTGGTCTGCGCACCAGCACCACCAACATTGTTAACACCGACATTTGTAATGCCAGACGTATCGCCACCAATGATGGCCATATCTGTTTTTGAACTATCATTGCCAAGAACAACATCGAACAGCATCTGACCGCCATTCCCGTAATAATTTCCACCAATGTTTATAACATCGCCGGCGGCATCACCCATTGTAGTGATTGTACCTGCATTCGTAACATCGCCACTAAATGAATATAGACCTGTGCCGCCACCTGTACCTACGAACGTCGACGTTGTGTCAATTGTCATGTTGCCGTTAAAGTCGAGGGACGACATACCATCCAGTGTAGATCCGTTGTTCAGGAACACTCCGGTCGTTTCTTCGTCAGGCTCTCCGACATGCCACGATCCATCGCTGATGGATAAATTTGTACTATCTAGTTTGACAATTTCCCAATTAGTAATCTTGCCGCCATTCGTAGTCGCTGCCACACCCTTGAGTGTAAGCGTGTCAATCATACCATCGGCAATTGAGGTATCGTCTCCGCCATCAAGAACTTGCGAACCATCATAGGCCGATGCACTTACCATCGCGGTATCAGAACCATCCTGCCCGTAAAAACCGCCTGTTAGTTTACCTGCAGTCCAGTTGAAGGCGTCATTACCTTCATGATTGGCAATGCCATCATTACTCTGAGCATCATCCCTGTCATCACCGTAAATATTACCTGTATAGGTGCCACCGGTTAGATTAAACGTGTCATCACCAAGGCCAAGGATTGCGTCTCCGGTGATAGTGCCAGCGGTATTAACAATGACATTGCCACCAACTGTATCCGACGCGGCTGGATTACCAGATACACCACCATCTCGTATGGCTATTCCCGACGATGCAGTAAGCTTCGCGCTAGATGCGATATCAATAGTAGCACCATTAGATGCTATTGTTTGGATACCTGCACCTTCGCCGCCAGTCACTTTTCCAACAACGCTGACTAAGGATGCACCCGCACCTTTATTTGAAAGCAAAATACCGGTTTTACCTATTACAGAGCCGGCCGTCTGCTTTACAGTAACACCAGTTGTGCTCGCTTCACCTAGTGCTGCAATACCATATCCACCTGCCCCGCTGACATCACCGGCCACTGTAACTCTTGTTACCCCTGTTCCAGCGTTTGAAGCATAGATACCGTAATTCTGGCCAGTGACCGCACCTGCTTTTTGATTAACGATAAGATCAGTAGCGCTATTAGCATTGGTGGCAGAAACGCCATAAGCACCTGTGGCACTCACTACTCCGGCTAATGTAACTGTATTTGAGCCGGTTCCGTCATTATCTGAAAAAACACCATAAGTACCGCCTTTAACCGTGCCTCCGGTCTGCTCTATGACAATGTTTTTTGCAGTACCCGCATTATAGGCATACAGCCCGGCACGTTCTATTGCCGTGACATCACCGGAACTGATGATAGTTGTAGACCCGATCCCGCGATTGTTAGCAAACATACCGAACCAGTTAGCAGAAATTGATCCGGCCTTCTGTGTAAGGGTTATATCGGTCGCGGAAGCTGCATTATAGGCGTAAACACCATAGGTATCGAAATTAGCCGCACCAGTCTGCGTTTGAACGATTGTTCCTGATGTTGTAATTGTAGATGACCCAGTACCATAGTTATCGATCCGTACACCGTGTGTGTAACCGGTTACTGTACTTCCCGCTTCCTGAGTTACCGAGACATTGCTGGATGAAGATCTGTTTATAGCCCAAATTGCGGCTTCACTCTCCCCTGTGACATTCCCCGAAAGGGTTAAATCAAGAGAGCCAGGCATATCTGAATCGGCAAAAACACCCGATGTTGAACCGGTAATAGCGCTGCCGCTTTGCTGAGTGAAATTGATGCCGCCATCCGCGGAGCTAATAATTAGCCCCTCCCCTCCGGGATTATGAGCATTGAATGTGCCATCCGCGATAATTGTTAGCGGGCTTGTGTCAATTATCATTTCGCCAGCGGAACCACCAGAGCACAGGTAACTGCTATCAGGTTGAATGGTACAGGCAGCCCATGCTGAGTTGGCGATTTCTGTCCAGGGAAGCAGCGATGGCATAGTTATTCCACCCATCGCCAAAATGGCAACAGAACTATAGAATCCTGCAACCGAAGCAACTTTGCCCCGCCATTTGGTGATGCGCCCACCACGGTAGATAAAAGTATTTTCCTTAGAAGAGTTATCAAATGAATGTTTTAATGGCGTCAAAATCGTGCCCCCTCGACACATTGAAAGACAAATTACAACTCTTACATCCAATCAAAGCACTAATAATCAACACAAAATATTGTTTACTTTACAAATAAATCAAATGAAATAAAATTACACCATGAATAATTTCGCAAAAATCAGTTTTAACATTGCGAAAATAGACATAGTTTTTTAATTTACTAATATTACGACAATAATTCGTAATCTATACTTGAAAACCCATGCGCAACGAAACGCGCTATACATGGATTTATATAACACAACAAAAGTCAATATAAAAAGCATTTTTATTATTTTTATATTAGAATTTTAAAGCACACAACGCACAGTCAAAACCTGCTTCAATTGACCAAAATGAAGACCTGCAGGATTGCCGCGACAGTTGTCCCAGTTTTATCCATTTATGTTTACCCCTGACGGCCAATAAGTTGTCCGCTGCTTTCGATAAGGTCGACATTTGCTATGCCGTCGATTGCAGCGCCGGCTATACCGCCCGATGCACCAGCCAAACCATTACCGTTGTTACCGTTTATACCGGTAACACCATTGGCTCCTGAACTTCCCCACGTACCACCATGCCCGCCAGCACCACCGCGGCCGGCATTCGTTCCACCGGCGCTACCAGCTGCACCAGCAGCCGGAATAGTATTAAAACCTTGCCCTATGCCACCTGCACCACCGATACCGCCATCGGTATAAACATTCTGGTTTTGCTGGAATGTTCTGTTGATATAATAATATAAAGTCGTTCCGGCAACATGATGCATTGCGGCACGCCAGTAAGTAATCCCATTGACCGTAACAGACTGACCATCATTGAGGCCGCTAAAAACACGGACACCGTTCCAATATACGTCTATACCGGTTCTGAATTGTATCCACATATAGGCGCCTGTAGCACCTTCAATGTAATAATCGCCTGCCTGAGGCTCTCTGACTGTTGTGCTCTGAACGTAGTACCCACCGCCGCCCTTCCCGCCTTGTCCGCCGGATCCGCCGCCACCACGAAGAATCCCTTTATTGATCAGCTGAAGATTGTTGCCGTCTTTGCCTTTAAAATTAGCATGAAGAGCAACCCCGCCATTGCCTGAACCCGCTGGCGACCATTTACCGCCATTCCCCGATATGAAGGCTCCGGCCTCAATCTCAAGTGTCAGTTTACCGCCGAAAGATCCGGCTTGCCCTGATACTGCATCTGTAATGGCTAATGCGGCTTCTCCCGACATGCTGCCAAAATCAACACCACTGATAATAAGCCTTTTAGCCTTGTCACTTGCCCAGTCATCGGGCGTGAAAAAGCTCTTAATCAGGGTGTTATATTGCGTGGCGCTTGTGACTTTAACAACGAGCTCATTGGTCTTGCCATAGAAGTCGCTGAACATGATCTTCCCTAATGGTTTTTCAGCTAAGGCTCGGACAGCAGGATCATTTAAAGAAAAAGGGGCGTTGGAAGCGCGCCCTAATTCTGCATTAATCATCGCTGCCGTCATCATACCGGAAAGAGGTAGCGTCATGATATATTGGCTCCGATGTCACCACTTGCCATGAGGTCTCCGTCAATTCTCACAGTTCCTGTGAACTGAGGGTTTGCGCTCTTCGCATAATCACTGAGCAGCTGGTCAATTTCCTGTTTGGTGTAATAATTGTTCAAGTCTTCCGGCTGTACAGCGGTTTCCGCTAACTCACCTTGTTCTGTTGTGGCCGCGCCAACATCAGCAGCCGTCAGATGAACTTCGGTCTCTCTGTGACCGTTTACGCTTTTTACGCCGCTACCAGCATTCTCTCTTGCTTTTTCAGCCCAGTGCCGAGCTGAGAACCCTTGATGTTCACCATCATCCACCAGCTCATCAACCGATGCCTGAGCCCATTCACGAGCAAAGACTACCTGCTGATCCGCCAGCATCTGCGAGGCTTCTGCATCCGCTGCATGTTGTGCTGCAGACCGGTCGCTTGCAGCTGCATTATTCTCAGCTTTTTTCGCTCCGGTCTGAGCTGCAAGTGCTGCCGGAGTAACATCACCAACGGGTCCTGGAACCAAAACAAGATTAAGCACCTGATCCGGGCTTTCTCCTGTAATTGTTGCTGATGGAGTATCACCTGTAGCCACAGTACCGATAGACAATCGTACCGGAGCCCCGTCTTTGCCTTGTGTGCCTGTAAGATAGATCGGCGAGCTCCAGCCATTTGCAATTTTCTCATAAACAGCTGCACGCTGATCCCCGGTATCGATAATCAACACACGAAACCCTGTGACAGCACCGCTATGTTTAGTCAGACCGTCCGGCGTTAATTCCGTTGCATCCCAGCCAATCGCTGCACCATAAGCGCCCGCATCCAGCTCCTGAGCAGTACCGATACCAACATAGCGCCATTCACGCACTGAGCCTTGGAAAGAGGCTGCGATATGATAAGCGCCGCCACGCACATGAAAGCTTGCCAGTCCTTCGCTATTAGCCTGAAACGGATTACCAAGACCGGTGGCGCCTTCCCGATCCTCGTACAGTACGGCCAAAGCACCGGTCGCTTCATCCCGTACAGTCACAAATGCACGGGGAATAACATTGCCCTGCAAATCAGTGATGGTTGAATGCCACTTTGCAAATGCCATAGCTCAATCCCGTCAGTTCACACGTGGCCCGCGAATATCGCCCTGACCACCGTCGAAAATAATAAATGAATGTCCGTTGATTGCCTTGCCACAGTCTGCAAAGGGGTTACCGCCACCACCTGCCTGTCCTGCAGCACCACCGGGATATCCTATTAAAGGCATTCCCGGTTGTTCTGCGCTTGCTGCAAGATTGCTCAGCATCTGCGATCCGGCGAGATACCCTTGCCCGCCGCCACCGCCATAGCGGAAACCACCACCGGCAGTTTGCACAAGACCACCGCCACCACCGCTCCATATCTGATGATTATCTTTCAAGCGAACGGGATAACGTGTGTAGAGGGCATCACCACCAGTTTCAGCTTGAATATCAGGGTTTATGAAAGCACCATTACCGCCTTTACCCTGAATGCGGCCTTTAACCTGCAAGGTCAGCTTACATCCGGATGGCCAGTTACCAACATCGAATGCCGGCTGGTAAACACTCTGCGAGCCAACAATGACACCAGCAGAAACAATACAAACGATATCATCATTAGCGGTCGGCGCCGGATACAGCTGATCATAAGCCACGCGCCAGTTAAAGTTCAGCGTATTGCTGTCGATAATGATGGTGCGGTTATCCAGATCTTCACTTGAGAACTCAACGAAGCGCATTTCGTCTGCGGTTATGTCAAAGCCGGTGTCGGTCGGAAGAAGCCGTGTGATCTGGATCGGTACAGCCTCCTGATCACCCGCAGCATTTTGAAGCGGACGTGCAAATAACCGGTAGCCGCGACCAAGAACCGGCGGCTGAATATCAGGATCGAGAAAAGTGCTAAACCGGAACTGCCGTGGCGGATCCACAAACCGGCCGAGCATGATTTCATTCACACGCTGAGCAATCGGCCGGCCGAAGCGCGGTACCCATGACGAATAGATTGTTTTGATTGCTGCACCGCCATAATCATCCTCCGCCTCTAAGTTCACATCAAACTGCATTGAGTGATAAGATGTAGGCTCAGACGCCTTACTCAGCGGACTGGTGATACCGAAATATGTACTGACCTGAGACAAGCGGCGCTGCGGCTGTTCAGTAATCTGAAGCGAACCTTTGAGAATACTGCTGTCATCAAACACTGCAGCATCCGTTTCGATCTTGCGCAAAACCGCGAGACGGATCGTCCGGCTGACATCATCCCACCATACAGACAAAGCCGCCTGTTCGATAAGTTCTGATACCAGTTTATCAACGGCAGTCGGTTCAGCAATAATTCGGGTATAGAGCCGGCGCAGGAACGCACCGGTCTCCGCTTTCCAGTTATCAAGCAGGATATACTCAGCCGGCACACCGGCATAATTCACGAACAGATCACGAATGATATCTGCCGGATCCTGACCATTGTAGCGGATACAGACCTGAACACGATCTTGCGCCTTGTGCTCAATAGCCTGAGTGCCTTCCTGCCCTCGGGTCAGTGCGAGTGTGTCTCCTGAACGGGTGAAATAACAGATCTCCTTACCCGCGATATTCACCACACCTGACTGCGGATATTCCAGATCTCCGATACCGACAGGTGCAATAACGGCCGTCGTAGCGCTCGCTGTGATACCCGATACAATAAACCCTCGGGAAACCACTGGTGCCTTTGCTCTGTCACCGTCAGCCATTTTCAAAGCGTCTTTAGCGACAATCTTATACCGGCCGTCAAGTGAAGCGCTTTGAAAGCTCTCCATCACAAAGTGACGGGTTTCCATCTGCTCAAGAGACTGTCCGAGCTCCCCGCGGATCAGCCGGATTGCCCGTCCGCGCAGATAAGGATGGCGGGCGCGAAACTTCCCCCAGAATGTCCCTTTCTCAAAAGGATCATAGCTGCGCTCCTGCACATATTTATCGAAGCCTTTCCCCGTATCCGGATACAGAAAATCACTCATCGTGACATCCAAAGACGCTCTCGTGCCAAGATTTTCGCCAAGCGAAACTGTTGCCGGCATGAAGGAGATATCCTCGATACAGGCCGCCGTATAATCGATACCGCTCTCAGGCAGATAACTTGTACCTATGGCAAAGCGTAGCGTCACAGGCTCATTCACAAAACGCGGCCGCGCCTTGCAAGTCGCCTTGGTGTTAAAGCATTTCTCTCCGGCAGTAGCATTACAAGCGCCCTCACCAAAACGAAGAGCACAGTAATCCAGATCAATCTCAATGAAGGTCAGTCGTTTCATACGGCTATCGCTCTTATTTGCAGGGAGAAACTCACAATGAGCTCGTTCTCAAACCGCTCCGTGACGGGTTGGATATCGCTTTCCAACCAGCCAAATCCGCAATCACGGGGAAACTCCTGGGGAAGCCACGCGAAGAAAAAAGGCTTCGCCATGGAAGCGTTTGCAAATCCGTCCAGATGCTGCCGGAACCACTTGTAGCTGATATATTCGAACTCGAAGCTCAGGGATTTTGATTGTCCCGTAACAATGCGCCCGAGATAATCACCACTCTCGGCCTGTCCGGTCACCACCTCAGTGTCATATGCATATGGCAGTGCAGTTACACCTTGTGCCATCCCATGCTGCATGACAGTCAGCCGGCCGGCGTAAAGCACGCCAATTCGTGGCGGGGAAAATGCCGGTTTAATCCGGACGGCCACCTCTAAGGCGATGACCGGTTCAAAGCGCAAAATAGCAGGGCTGTCATCCGGCAAAATAGTTTCGGTGAACACCACCCGCCACTCGTCCGGATGATCTGAAGAACGCACTTCAACAGAAACAGCTGCAGCGCTGCTTCCAAAATTATGACGGGCAATAGCGATATAATCCACCGGTTCGGTTGATTGAACACTCACATAAAGCGACTGTTCTGTTTTAGCCGTTGAACGCCATTGCTGTGCGGTTGAAGGATTGGCCAGATTAATCGCAGGAAAATACTGATCCTCGACATCTGCCCGGATATTGCTCCTTTGCACCAGGTTATGCCAACCAATCAGAGGTTTATTCGCTCCACCGCTTTCCAGCTGTGTAAGAGCAATATTTTGAGAAATAACAACTGACATTACGCAGTCCTGATAATGAGCTGATGATTGTCGCTGCCCATCTCGTTGATTTTCTCAATGAGATCCGCAACCGTCTGCTTAGTGAACACTTCGCCATGCATTTTGAGCTCAATGGCTTGCTGCGTATTTTGCTGCTTTGCCGGTGGTGCCGCACTTGCCTGCGGTGCAGAGGCCGATCCGCCTCCGCCACCTCCGGATGAGGACTTTGATCCTGAACGGATTGCCGCCACAAGGGACATACCCTTTGCCAGAACCGCTGCAACGGCTGCAAACTTACCCCAAAACGGAATTGTCGGATCAGCCAGAGCCTGAGACGCTGCAAGATAAGCATTGATCAATGCAGAAGCAGCTGAAAAGACCTTCTGAGCCTTCAGCATGCCTGCATTACCGCTATCCTGCATGGAGGACATGGCTCCAAAGAAATCCGAGGCCGCATCCAGAGCGCCCGTATACTGTTGCACACGGATTTCATTCAGTTTAGCCTGATGATCTGCCTCAAGCCGTTCCCGCCAGAACAGATATTCCTGCTCTGTCAGCTTCTTATTTTCCAGATGCCATTGCAGGGTTTCAAGGTCACGCAAATAGGCCGCTGCCCGCGCCTCTTCTTCTGTACGCAAACCATCCTGTAAAGCTTCAAGCCGGTGTTGCATTTCACGGGCGATTTTCTCTGCAGCGCGATCTGCACGGGAGCGCCCTCCTTTACCGCCTTTGCTTTTATCGCCGGATGCACCCAGTGCCCCGCCTGCCGGCTCTTTGGCATCGCCTTCAAGTTCTGCATTCAGGTCTTTGATCTTACTGACGGCTTCATCAGCGGATTTCCAGACTTTCTCAAGTCCTGTGCTAAGTGCACCAACATAATCCTCAGCTAATGCGTCATCCCAGATTGATTTCGCATCTGCGATGATATCCTTCTGAGTATCCGTCACGTTTTTCTTGAAACCTGACAAGTCCAGTCCGTCAAACAGCGTGAACCTTTTGCCGCCGATTTCAATCCAAAGGCTTTCGGCCTCAAACTGTTCAATCAGAGCATTCCATGCCTTTGCACCGATCGCCGAGAAAATGGCAGGCAAGTTTTCCCAGTATTTTACGATAATGTTATAGCCGGCAACAAACGCGCCAATAATTTTGTTCACGCTGTCTTTGGCAGCATCGATCACATCAAAACCGAATATCTGAGCCAGTTCATCGCGGAACAGATATGACGCTGTAATTGCAGCTCCGATTGCACCGATCAGCAGACCGAACGGATTGGCCAGCATGGCCGCACCAACAGCTTTAAAAGCTCCGACTACTGATGTCAGCAGAACATATGATAGCTGGGCAAAGGCCATAGATAGCAAACCGGTGCCGGCAATTATCAGTGCACTTGAACTATCAAAATCACCCGTGAGAGAACTAAGAGCCCCTGAGATGACAGTATATGCATTGCCAATAATGATCTGTGCTGCAACAAAGACCTGAGCAATTTTATTGGCATAACCGGCAAACTCATAGCCCATGTCATACAGAGCCTGCCCGAGCGCTCCGGAAGCACCGGTCGCCTGATCAACTGTCCCGATGATCACGGTAAACGCATTGCCCCAGGCCGTTCCCGCATCGCCAAGAGTGGCCGGCATCTTCTCAGCTTCTTCACGCAGTTCAACAACACGTTTCGTCAGCGCATTATAAAGAACATCACCGGTGATCTTACCATCCGCGCCAAGCTGACGGAGCTGCAGTGTTGAAACGCCGAGCTCATCAGCCAAAGCCTGAGTGACACGGCCGCCTTTCGCCAAAACAGTATTCAGATTATCGCCCTGCAATTTGCCAAGCGCCATGGCTCGGGACAGTGCTTCCTGAACTGATGCAGAAGTCTCTGCCTTGGCTCCGGAGACGACCAGAGCGTTATTCAAAGCCTCTGTATAATCAAGTGCCTGTGCGGTTGACTTACCCAACTCCTTCAACACACCGGCATTCGCAATGAAGCTTTCAGTCGTCGTATTGATGTCCGAATAGGTATTCTTGGCCACAGACTGCAGACGCTCCATAACAGCGCTCGCCTTCTCAGCACTACCAACGGTGAGAGCCAGCCGGCTTGTCATATCTGACCAGCCGTCCGCAGCATTTTTAACAGCCATAAGCCCCAAAGTTATACCCAGAGCACCAAGCGCTCCTTTTAGCAGTCCAAGTCCGCTTGTAAGCCCTGCAGCGCTTTTCTCCGCCTTTCCGGATGACGACGACAGATTATCCAGATCTGAAACTGCCTGTTTGACACCGTCAACAGAAACAGAGATACCAAGAGAGGCAATATCACCGGCCATGAGATTTACTTCCCTGTTTTTGACGAGCTTCAGCACGCGCAGAATTCGCCGCAATCTCTTCTTCAAGAGTTTTACGGAACATGGCGTCCATAGCGATGATGATTGAACATTCTTCAGGCGTAACCGGTGTACCGGTAATCCGTGCCCAGCTATCAATATCCGGATAGCTTATTGGCTGTTTTGTACTCGCCCGTACATTGGAGAGCTGCCAGAACCAGCCCCACAAATGATGACCGGCTTCAGGTATCACGACATTCTTGTTTTTATCAGCAGCGAAAAACCGTTCATTGCGCTGCCGCCGTGTTTCACCGGTTTCATCCGGTGTATCATATCGGATAAAGGTCGAGACGGCTTCAACAAGCCCCGCCTCTAGCTCCCGGTAAAATTTTCAATGTCATTCACCTGTTTGTTGACCTGATCAAAGATCCAGTCAACAGAGAGCACATCCAGAATATTTTCCCGTGTGAACTCCGGCACACCCTGCCCGTCACGGAATTCCTGTCCGTTCCAGTTCCATGACTGAAAACATGCAGCGATGCGATCAATGATCTGAACTTCACCATCACTGGCTTTCAGTGACTTTCCCTTACGCTGTCGCTCATAATTGGCATCAATCTGCCGACGGATCACGCTTTTCACGCTATCTGAGGCCGACGACACAAGCGTGAACCAGATTTTCAGCCCCGTACCATTCACAGGGTGCAACAGCTCATAATCGAATGAGCTTTCATATTTTACGATATTTGAAATCGCCATTATGGCCTCCAATAAAAAAGCCCCGCAAAAGCGAGGCTGTAAAAATTCTTACAACGGCAATAACAGCCGACAAATGTATCACACAATGATACAACTCTCTTGACTTCCCCTTATGTATCACGTATTGATACATACATAGGGAGTTACGCTGTGATCCGATCCTACAAAGACAGCACGACAGAAACAGTTGCCAGCGGCAAAGCCCCGAAAGGCTTCCCGTCTGATTTGTTAAGATCAGCAATTCGCAAACTCACTATGATTGAACATGCTGTAGACCTTGATGATCTTCGTTCTCCTCCGGGCAACCGACTGGAAGCATTGAAAGGGGATCGCAAAGGCCAGCACTCAATCCGTATAAATGATCAATGGCGCATTTGCTTCATCTGGACAGACGCAGGCGCTGAACAAGTTGAAATCGTAGATTACCATTAGATTAGCCACGACAAGCCAAGGAGGGCAATCATGGCGGATATTAATTTACCTCCGGTACATCCCGGCGAAATCCTTCGTGAAGAATATCTTATTCCGCTTAGTATGAGCGCCGGTTCGCTCGCCAAGAATTTGCATGTTCCGCGCACTCGTATTGAGAGGTTGGCAACCGAGCAGACTGCCGTGACACCAGACACAGCACTCCGTCTTGCTAAGTTTTTTAGCACCACGCCTGAGTTTTGGATGAACATGCAGGCAAGCTTTGACTTGAAAACAAGCGCAGCGGCTATTCAGGATCAGCTTGCGGAGATACACGAACTGCATGCCGCTTAAGACACCAACGACAAAGACCCCGCCTAGCGGGGTTTTATTTTGCCCACTATAGTCTCGAACTCTCGTACCTCTTTATGTAAGCGATAGCCCCTGCCTATAGACTACTAGTCACGATTATGTCCAATGGGTGTCATGCCCCATCTTCTTGAAAGCAGGCAAAGAAAAAGGCGCCCAGGCGCCTTTTATAGATTTCAAATAAAAGCCGGCATTGGCTCTATCGTTGTATTCTCTGTATTTACCAGAGTTTGATGACGACGAGCCAGTGTTTCACGATAGTCTTGAGCTTCAACATCTTTAAAGAAAGATGCTTCCGGCGCTAGTCGCTTCACAGCTTTTTCTACATCATCCAACGAAGCTCTGAAAAACTCTTTTCTGTAATTTTGCGCGTTAACTCGAGTTCGCTCGAATTCACCATGCAAAGCGCGCTCTAAAGCTGGAGCATCGTCACTGTAAATTACGGCATGAGTATCGAAAACAAACGGGACACTAGCATCACCTAACTCTCTGACCCGATCCATTGGGTCTAAACGTCTTGTAAGGCCGATTTTAATAACATCGTCACCAAAAGATCCGATATTCGATATTATATAAACATAACCGGAGCGAGTTCGCTCAGCCATTGCTTGCGCTCGTTCAAACCGAGCATGTGCCTCAGAAAGATCACTTTCAAGCATTTTAATTTGCTCATTATAAGCATCAAGCTTTGGTCCAACAGATTTCTCAGCTTCTTTTTTTGCCTTATCCAATAATCGAAGATAGCGAGCTTCTTCTTCTTCGGCACGCTCCATATCTCTAATGAGTTTTTGTTCTTCGCGTGCAAGACGTGAGGCCTCGGCTTTTTCCTCACGCTCCAATTTTATCTTCTCGCGATATTCATGTGTGAGATACAGTTCTTGAAGTTTTAATTTTAGATATCCATCTGAAATATATGTAGTATTTGACGCATTCAGTTTATCAATTTGATTGTGCGCATTAAGTATCCTCTTTTCCATTGCATTAACGTTATTCCATCTTGCGTTAGCAATAGATGCATCACACTCACTATTAAAAGCCCTCAATGTTAGGCGAATATTTCGATTGGTCATTGTCTGGCCTTGGGCTTTGCTACCACCTAATGACCACTCTGTAGGACAAAGAACAGCTGTTTTATCGCTAACCATGATTTTTTGTTTTTCGCGAACAGCAATAATAGCCGCCTTATATTCCTCACTATCACTATAATCAAAATGAGGTTCGTATATTCCCATTTCTGCGAATGCGAGCTTTTCATCAAAGACAGCGACTTCTTTAATGAGACGATCATAGATTACTTTTTTAGTCGCATATGATGTCTGAATATCCGAGATTGCATTTCGTTTTTCTTCTATCTCCTTCTCAAGAGATAGAACTTCGGCATCCAAAGTCAGTATGGGTTTAAAACGTGCTTCTAACTCCTGCAATCGCATAGCAGTTTTTTTCTTATTTTTTAGCAATCTATAAATAATATAAATTAGTAAAAACGGAATAACTATAAAAATAAACGCAGCAAGAAAGCTAATTGCATTAGAAGACATTTTTAAACCCCATGAATCACGACAATAAAATCACAATTCGAAGGAAATGCCAGACTATAATATACTACGGCACATTATTATTTAACACTTACGATTATCCATCATGTTGCAGCAACTGTAAGCTGCTCCTGATTAAGTGCCAATGTGAACACGTTGAGAATGAAATCCTCAACACCGCCATTTGGTGTTGAAGGCCCCGCTACCAGACCACGATTGAAATGCGTTGTGCCGGTACCAGCCGGCGTCAGCTTATCATTGTGAACGATCTTGAAAGCATAGTTGAAATTCGTCTTCGCTGCCGCCCGCATGGCCAACTGCCCCTGATCTGTCGGGACATAAGAGCACTCAATCGTCGGATCACCGGCATTGATAATGCCCTTTGCTTTCTGGGTCACTGTCGTATCCATGGTGTCATAGTTCAGGATATTCACCTGTGAGCCGGTTTCACCGATATTACCAACCTTTGCGACCTCAACCCAGTCATCAATAGCTTCGAAATCAGTAAGCGCCAGATCATTCGGCGCGATTGTTGCGCTGATATAAAACTTTGTACCCATGTTGGTATTTGCCATGGTGAAGTCTCCTGTTAGGCAAAAGAAAAATAAGGGATTGTTACCGGAACTATGAGCCTGTCCGGTTCCTGCATGTCATTACCGACCGTCGGCGATGCACCGACATGAATGGAAACATTGTCTCTGGTGATGACCGAACCGCGTGCAAACGCTTGTGTAATCCGGCCTGCAATCTCACGGGCTTTAATGCCGCCGCTCCCGCTCACATCACAGATGAGAACCTGAAACAGTCCGAGATAGTGGTTTTCAGCTTCGAGTGATAGAAATGGAGATCTGGTCGTATTTGGCAAAACTGACGGCCGCAGATACGGGACACCGGCTTTTGGCTTATAGTCTGTACCAGGCCACGCAATATCGACCTTATGTGGCGCGAAACTGACTATTTTGAGCTGTTCAAGCAGAGCTTCATAAATGATCAGATCAACATTCATGCGCCACTCTGCTTTCTGACTTCATCTGATGCCCGCGCTACATGAACCGGCCAGTTCTGAGCTGCCAGTCTCACCATGCCGCGCCCTTGCCGGCCATTCGTACCGTACTCAACATGAGCCCCGTAATTCGCGGTAAAGCTTGCCCAGATCGTATTACCGATTTCCGCTCCGGCAATTGCCAGTGTGTATTGCGGGTTCAGTTCATATTGCTTCGGCTTACTGCCGGCTGATAACGGTCTGTCGGGAGGTCTGGCACCATCAAGGGATACCACAACGCTTGCCCGCAGGAAGCCTGTATCCACCGGCACACGATCAATCATATCCTCAATGACAAATTGTGCGGCAGTCCGGAATGCAGCCAGCATCCGGCGCTGTGTCTGCATCACGAATGCATCCACCTGTGCAGCAAAGTTCTGTTGAACCATTAGTCTATGTTTTTCAGAAAGTTCAGCCTGATGAACTGTGTACACCGGCATCGGATAACCTGACCGGCAGATGCCCCCAGACTGGTATCACCCGGATACATCATCTGAGAGCCGTCAGGCAAAGTGAAAGGAGTATTAAGCCCCTGCACCTCAACACCGCCCATGAGATGATGATCATGTCTCACACGCTCATCTGAAGCTGTTTTCCATACGCGGGTAACATCTTGCTCGGTGTATCCGGTGTTCTCAAGTCCCTGCCTGAAAGCCTCATGGTTAGAAGCATTCAATGCAGATAGCGTTTCCGTTCGGGCGATCGTATCACCACGCTGACGCAATAAACTGTCTTCATAACGGGCGAGCATCCGAACGATTGTATCAGCCGGTAGTTTTTCACCGGTCTGAATTGCTTTCAGTACAGTGCGATCAAAGCGCTTATCCCGTCGTGCTCTCGTCAGATAGCTCTGCAATGAAGCAGGATCTCCGGAGAGCAGTTCCAGACGGGCATTCCGGACATATTGTGACTGTATCTCAGTCAGGCCAAGTATTCCGCCTTCACGTCTGCCTGTAGCCCGGTTGATACGCCCGACAATATCGAGAGCTGTTGTTTTCGGATTATTGCCTGCCTCCATACCCGCGGCCAGTGCATTACGAACCGCATTGCGCATGTCATCGGTGATTGCAGGGATTAATCCTGCTGACTGGCCGGATAGCCAACGCTCAGCACCGATGTGACGCACATCAAAACGGATCACCAGCACATTGCCGTCCGGATCACGAAACTTCGGCAAACCGGATACTGCGGCAATTCCTCCGCCCTCAAAAGTATCTGCTATCGCTTTATCCAATGGCCGGAAAGCAGCTTGATCAATATGCAAAGCGTCCATTGCACCGCTGATATCGTTTTTTTCCAGTCGTTCAACAATCCGGCGCATCTGCACATTGGATTTAATATCTTCAATAGCATCCATGAATGCTGAACGGATCAACGGCTCAAAATTCGCAATCAGTAGTTCAAAGCGATCACGTTGACTTAATCGCTTAAGCATCCGTTATTACTCCTGCATGAATAAGAAAAGGAATGAAAATGAGTAATGAACAATACCAATATTTTGCGAGCTTTTTCTCGAATCTTGCAGCAACAACGTTCGGCTCTGGTATACTTGGCATATTCGTAATTATTGCCTTCCAGCCACCTCACTCAGTATATGTCTTGCAAGGTATGATCATAGTTTTAGGAGGATTCTTTTTGTTATTTTTCTTTGCAGGCTCGTGGTGTGCGAAGTGTATAAAACCTAACTCCGAACCTGCAGTTCATAATAAACAACAACACCTGCCGGATTAAGCGGTGACACGCGAATGACTGTGAACTCGGATCCACCGACAATCAGCTTATCAGCAACCGCCGGCTCAACTGCCAGACCACCTGCTGCCACGTAAACCTTACGGTCATTCGCTTCAATCAGTGTGCCTTGCAGCTCATAAGCGCTGTATTCAAGCACAACCAGCTTACACGGATAGTCCACCTCAGTTCGCTCAGGCTTCCAGGGCTCTGGATTATCCGGTTTATCTTCCGTGCGCCGGATTGCTCCGGTCTGACCAAAGCGGGCTATAAGGCGATCTGCGGTAGCCCTACCTGCTGCATAATTAAAACCAACCATCTCAGCCTACCGATCGGATGCCGAAGCAAACGGCATGAGGATTGCGCAGATATGGTGTGAGCATACCGTCTACAATCGAAATCAATGGAGTGAGTGCAGCAGCCACATCAGATCCCTGAACACCGGCAAATTGTGTTTCCAGTGCTCCGACCTTCTCACGCACAACGATTGAAGAAGCAGAACCCATAGTGTTTAAGCTATCCGGATTGCGGGCTTCGGTTAAAGCCGCATAAAATGAAGCATAAATAACCGGCAGCGGCACCGCACTTGCAGGCACCGGAACACTACGCAGAGATGCTCCTGTGCGTGGCCATGCCCGTTCCTGATCAAACCCGGCTAAGGTACCAATAAACCGGTCGCCATAAAGCGCATCAACATACTGACTACCCCGCTGACGCAAGACTGCCAGCGCGGATGAACCGGCCGGCAGCGTGTAACCATTATCGGTCAGCCATTGTGTGAACTGATCATCCGTCCCGTAACCGGCCATGTGCGTTATTCCGCCAGTTTAGCGTCAATGAGTTCCTGAAGCTTTTCGTTGCTGACATTACGCGCATATTCGATGCCGAGTTCATCAGCCTGTTTCTTCAGTTCGTCACGGTTGATGACTTCGGTCTTACCCGCAGTATCGCCCTCGATGACCTGATACCGGCCTTCCCAGCCTTTTGGCTCAGACTGAACTGTGAGTTCGGTGCCCACTTCGATTTCACCGGATTTGCCGTAAATACCGGTGCCTGTAATACGAATTTTCATAAATGCTCTCCTGAACAGAGACGCCCTGCCCGAAGACAGGGCAACCGGTTAATTGACAACAGTGGAGTAGAACACGCCGGATTTACCGTTATAATCCGCACGAATTTCCATCCCCATCGCCCCCATGATGAGAAACTGGTAATTGTCGGTCGGATTAAGCCGTGTCATAGCCGTCGTATTCACAGCCATACCAACCAGTGGCCGGATATATTCCGCATTTGGTACAAAACCAAAGAACGCATTGCCTTTCAGCTCATGCGTCACCGCGATCTTATTGATACGGCGGTTGGTCAGAAGATAAGACAGCAGTGTGCCGCCCTTAAAGCCTGTCGATCCGGAATAAGACTTATCAAAGTTCCGGCCGATCTCCGGTGAGATATACAGATTGACCTTAGCAGTGATCAGGTTGGCATCCAGCATCGCACCGAGGGTCTGGGTGATGAAGGTATCAACTTCATCTGAACCGGCTGTAGTCAGATCAATTCCCGCGCCGCCGGCAGCAGTGCCCAGATTGATCGCTTTGGAATACGGGCTGGTACGAATGCCGGTGGCCTTATAGCCTTTGACAGAGATATTCGTATCACCGTCCAGTGCATAGAGCGCCATATCACGACGGATCTTGGCTGTATGTGCTTCTTGATCATCCGACAGTGCGTCAAAGTTTTCAGACTGCAGCGTATTCCACTCGCGCCATTCACGGCCATAAGCGGTCGAGAAGATCGGCACCGGTGAACCGCGATAGTCGTAAACGACCTTATCCATCGCAGTCGGAACCTGACCTGAGAGCGAGCGCACCACAGCACCGGCATCCGAAGAAACACGGTTCATATGTACCAGCTTGCCGATATTCACGGCCTTTGCCAAAGGCATCAGATCCGTCATATAGGCCTGACCTTCATCGTTGCGCATAACACGGCGGGTAATACCGTCCAGATCCAGCCACGCATCACGCGGCAAGACAGAGGCAGCATTCTGAACTGCAGCCATTGCAGTTTCGCTCTGATGAAACCACTCACGGTTTGCAGTAACTTCATCCCACCAGGCTGCATGCTCCTTAGAGTTGGCAACCAGCTCTTTATCAAAGTAACGCATTACCGGTTCTCCTTATTCTGCAGCCGTCAGGTAGCCCTTAGCCGCGCGTACGCGAACAAGCTGAGCTGAGCCGGTTGTGTTGTTGAAAGTCTCATCAGAGAAGGCGACCACCATCTTCGAGCCGGCGGCAGCAATCACAAGCGCACCATCCGCACCGGGCGAAAGAGCTGTTCCCTTTGACAGATTGCTGCCGACGGCTACACGGGCATTGAAGAATTGCTGATCCAGCATTTCCATGCCGATGGTTACATCACCTGCAGCATAAGCCTCATCCACACCGCCCAGTGTCAGGTAATTATCCTGAGCGATATAGACTTTGCCTGTGGTCGCCACACCGGCCGGAGCGAATTTACCGTCAGTCAAAATGAGAACAGAGCCTGGCAGAATATCTGCAGAGGCCGGTGCCTCTGTCACCTGTGGCGTAGTCTGGGTCACGGGACCCGCAAAAATCTTATTATAACGCGCCATGATCAATTACCCTCCGGAAGCTGATAGGCAGGTTTACCGTTATCGGGCTTGTAAGCACTGTTGAGTGCAGCTGCGTGAGCCGGATCTGCCTTAGGTGCCAGTTCTTTGAGCGCATTAAGCGTCAGCTCATTGGCCACCGTTTCAGTCAGAAGATTGGCCTTTACGACCTTTTCAACCAGACCGGCTTTTTCTGCGTCATCTTTGGCTTTCTGATTGGCCTGCATGTCTGCAAGATTATCCGTCAGAGGTTTGACCGCAGCTGCGACGGCCTCTGAGATGGTATTGCCTATCGTGCTGAGACTTTCCGAAAGGGTATTCACCTTAGCGGACAGCTCATCAAACTGTTCTTTCGATACAGTCATGTCTGTTTCCTTTCTGTTTACAGAGGTTTCCCGACCTGTGCCGAAAGCCTCAATTAATGTGGATTTCAAACGCTCCAGCAGTGGTGCCCTCTGACGCTTCTCCAATGCGCGGACTGCAGAATCCAATGCCCAGTCGAGATCACGCTCTGCCTCATCAAGTGCGGAGTTAATGACTTCGATGTCTTCCGGATCACCGCTTGAATTGACCAGCATCCCCACACCTTGTTCAGGTGTGGCCGCACCATCCTGATCCAGCAGGATAGCGTCATGGTCGAACTGAATATTGCGGGCGATGTTCTTATAAGAAACGTCACCGTTAGCGGCCTCCATCATGCAGTAGAGGCCGGTTGAGGTATGGATGGGATCGCCCTTATCGATCGCGGCCAGTACAGC
Organism: Bacillus subtilis; assembly: GCA_021733665.1. Lineage (GTDB taxonomy): Bacteria > Pseudomonadota > Alphaproteobacteria > Rhizobiales > Rhizobiaceae > Pseudochrobactrum. Next base: position 286,015 of record JAHREI010000004.1, on the reverse strand, counting down.
CTTGCCGCCCTCACTGCGATTAGCCATTTCAACATCAATAACCTTATCAAGCAGAACACGGCCGTTTTCACGCCGGACATTCTCGTTCCACGCACCGATCCAGCCGAGATTGAGCCCCTCCGGATCACTGGCTGATACAAATTTGCCATTGATCACCGGATGACCGAGTGGTGCCGGCTTACGGCTGAGACTGCTGAAACTCTTTTCAATCTCCTCAGCCGGATACATGATGCCGTTCATAACGATGTTGTCCGGCAGCGTTGCACCAGGCACAATCACCACATCACGGCCATTGCGTTTTTCACGTCGTATCGCGCCGGCGTTGGCCAGCGTGCGGATATTCACCCGAACTGTCTTCATTGTTATTTTTCCTCAGCCGCAGGAGGTTTACGCGGCGTCACTGACGCTTCGTCATCATCATCTTCATTGCGGTAACGCTGTTCATCAGTCAGTGGCTCTTTGCCCAGGACCTCACGCAATTCATCCGGTGTGAAGACCAGTTCACCCGTTTCCCGCATTTTCTGATTGGTGTCTGCCATCTTTGACACCCGCTCGATCTTTTCAGTCATCGATGCTTCGGTCAGATCTGACCAGTCCAGATACCAGTCGCGTTCAGCCAGAATGCCAAATCGTTCAAGCCGGTTGATCAGCGCCATAATGTTCGGCCGCACAGTGTTATTACGGCGGGACATATTGGTCTGAGACCACTCATTGGCATCTTCTGTGCTGGCTCGTTCTCCGGACTGTGACCCGATCAGGATCTTAACCGGCATTGAGATCGAAGCCGCAAATGACTGCAGCGCGATTGAGAAGAAATGCTCAGGGCTTGGCAGGGTAACACCTAAGCTTTTGGCTTCCATGCCCTGTATCATCAGCAGCTGGTCAAAACCCTTTTGCCAGCCTGCCACCTGCTCATTCATCTTATCGGCTATCTCATCTACGGAGACGCCCATCGCCTTTGCCATTTCATCAATGCGTGCTTCAGGCGAAACTTCCAGCACCGGTGCGGATTTGGCATTTTTCCAAAATCCCTCACCTCCTGATCCGCTGACTTTTTCCAAAGTCATCAGGTCATTATAACCGGCCTCCAGTAACGACCGGCAATCCAATGTCCCGTCCCGTGACCAGATGATAACCCGATCCGGATGGAGCATGAATTGTCTTGGCTGACGGACATCATCACCGACACTGGCCTCATTGAACTGAAACAACTTCGGCTCGCCGTAAGTGTCACTGGTTTGATCTGTGTCCCATTCGGATACAACCAGCTGACCTTCCCATGCAGGGATGATTTCAACCAGCCCCGCAAGACCACCCGGCACGCGGTCAACCGGCATATCGAATGTCTTACCGTCAGCAAGCCGCAGGATCAGACCTGAATATGATCCGACCAGTGAGCGCCGGTCAGTCTCGGCAATACGTGACCATAAACGCAGATCTTCAAAACGCTGACGGATCTCTCCTTCAGCTTTTGTTTCCTTGGTATGGGCACCTTGCGTACCGTCACGCTGTTGCTCCTGCAAAAACGGAACATCCTGCCATGTTTTCAGAATGGTCTTATCAACGGCAGCTGCTGCAATGCCATTACGGGCATACATGGCATAGAGCATGTCGAAGGTGACTTTATCCGGATAGCCGAAATCCCTGTAGTGATTATGTTTGGCCGCCATAAAATATCCGGGAAACATCACATCAAGGCGTCGTGCTGCAGCGTTTGCCATAGCTCGGATTACATTCATCGGTGCCTCTTGGTCAGGAACATGCCGGCGGACGGAGCCTTATCACGTGGTGCGAAGGCCATTACAAATGCATCTGCCTTATTGGGAGAAGGCACATCACGTTTCTCGAGATCCTTCTTACTCTCAACCTTTGAGCGGCCGGAGTTATCAAAATCTTTGCGCGGGATAGAAAGCTCATCAATGAGACCGTCCAGATGCTCACAATCGCTCGAGATCGCGATCAGGTCGTCCTCATCAAAGACCTCTCCTTTGGTCACCGCGTTATAAGTATTGCGAAACCTCTTGGAGACGCTCCACCACGCCTGTGCTTTCAGGTTGGCATAGAAGTCTTTGTTCTTCGGCGATTTAGGATCATCCGGATCAACCTGCGCATCAGGATTTAAAACTGCGGCGCCGGCATTAAACCGGAAATAACCGATCCTCACCTCATGCTCGGTATTCAGCGCCTGAAAATGCGCACCGGCGAAGGCTCCGACCCCGATACTGTCATAATCAATTTCGGCATCGAGTTCGCGTGCTAGGGCATGAACACGGCCGGCTGATTTGAGAAGCTCATCCTCTCTCGCCTTCCATTCGTCCACCTGCATGGCCAGAAAGCCATGAGCTGCCACCGTCGCACATTTATCATTGCCGCTATCAGCAACGTCAAAACCAATGCGCCGTATACCCTTAGGCTCAATGCCGAGTTTCTTATGAGCATCAACTGCTGCCAGTATCCATGAGCGGCGGATGATAACCGCCTCGTCATCTTCCAATGGCTCACCCAGATAGATATGCCGGAACTCTTCTTCATCCTCTGCCCGCTTAGCCTCAATGACCTTGAGAATGGTCTGAGACAGAAATGGGTTTTCGTTGAAGTTGATATGCCGTTTAATCGTATCCGGCGGTGTGTTTCGCACAAACCGCTTATAGACAAAATCCGTTGTCAGCCTTGGATTGAAGATGATCCAGAACTGCGAACCTTCCTTACGGAGTGTTGGCTCCAGAATGTCCCACTGTTCCTGCGTGAGATTATGCGCTTCCTCGATCCAGCATATGTCGATGCTTTCCAGCGACTTGATTTCATCGATATGACGCCAAAGACCATAGAACATGAACTCCGCTCCGGTCACTTTATGCCGGATAGTGTTCTCAGTGATGACAAACTGGTCAGTTAGGCCAAAGCGCCCGATCTGGATTTTCAGCAGCGTGTAAACAGATTCCGCTATCTTGTTCTGAAACTGGCGGGCACACAGAACACGGATATTACACTGTGTTGCCAGATAGACTGCAAACCCTGCTGCATCCCATGACTTAGAACTTGAACGCCCGCCATAGAGAACACGGTTACGTGCCGGCGTCAGCCAGAAATCACGAAGTGCCGGATTGAGGGTTGGCGTAGAAGTCTGCAAGTGTCTTAACCTCTATCGGCTTCCCATCCTTGCCGGTGTGTTCTGTCTTGGTCGGAGCATGACTGCCCTGCATCTTATTGGCTTCCGCAATGGCAGAGACAGCTACCCGTGGATCATCTTTGATGTTGGCCTCAGCGATACCCGCAAGCATGCGAAGCCTGTCAGCAGCACTCCATTCGGCTTTCTCAGCTACTCTATTCTGAGCATCAGATACCGCTTGCTGCACCATAACATTTGATAACAAGCGCGAACTTTGTTCCTGAGCGGTTTTCTCACTGTATCCGGCGCGTATCGCTGCCTGAGTAGCGTTCAGGTCAATCAGATATTCTGAGACAAAACGCTCTTGCTTAGATGTAAGCACCATCACTCACTGTCTCCCACTTGAGAAACAAAAAAGCCGCCCATAAAGGCGGCTAATTGTAAATTTAATGATTATAGGTGTTTAAGTTCAGAACTTATAGTTCAGACCAACTCGCACGGTATGGAAGTTGGCTTTCGTTTCTGCACTGAACTTGGTGTAGCCGCGTTGAGCGTTTAAGGTATCGATCTTTCCAAGATCCGTGAATAAGTACTCTGTTTTCAGTGACCAATGGTTATCAATAGCGTACTCTGCACCACCACCTACTGTGTAGCCGGTTTTTGTCTTTGAAACTGCAGATTCATATCCAGCATAATTCATATATGACTTTACATGAGCATACGCCAAACCACCGGTTGCATAGATCATAAGGCGTTCTGTTGGCACGTAACCAAGACGAACTCGAGCAGTACCAAACCAATCAATCTTTGTTTCTGCATTGAAAGTGTAAGGAGCTACACCACCGGAAACGCTATCTTTTAGACGCCCACCTTGAAAATCGGTTTCAAGACCGAAGACAAATTGATCAAACTGCCAATTATAACCAATCTGAACACCGCCTATGAAGCCGCTTGGAGAGGAGCTGTACGTAGCTGCATCCAAGATTTCATAGTCGATTTCAGATTCAGGTGTGCCTGGAAGCGGCGATTTACCTTCTGGACGTTTTGTCTCTACGTTATGCTTAAATTTCCCCCAAGCATAACCCGCATTCAAACCAACATATCCACCATTCCAGGAAAAGGTGTCTGCTACAACAGGCGCTGGCTCTGGTACGTAAGGTACGATCGCATCAGCAGCAAATGCTCCTGAGGATGCTAGTAATGCACAGGCCGTTAAAGCTGTTATTCTCATGATTTTGTTCTCCCCTCAGTTAATACTGAATACGGAAGTAATCACCTAAAAAAGAGCATGCGAATATGATATTATTGCAACATTTAGTATTTTTATAAAATTAATTTGAACTAATACAAAAGCCACGTCATCACTAACAGGGTTGAACTGGTTCCGCCTCATGCTATCGAACAACGACCGGCGCATTATTAATAAGTTTTCGCATACTTATGAAGTCTATGCATAAGCACATGCAATCAAAGATATTGGATCAGCATAGCAATAGTGTCATTGTTGCATTCGATTTCACTCGGAAACCGAAGGTACTAAAATAATGATGACTGTACGCAGATTAACCCCTGCTGAGTGGCCGCATGCTTTCCCTATTATCGCTCAACTCCGTTCTCTTGATGAAGCTGAGTTTCTGACCAGAGTAAAACGTCAGTCTTATTCCGGGTATGAACTGGTCGGCGCATTTAAAGACAGTGTACTCATCGGAGTAATGGGAATGAGACCGGTTCATACGCTTACCAGAGGCTCACATCTGCATATCGATGATCTTGTTGTTGATGCCCAACTGCGAGGAACCGGCGCAGGACGCTTGCTTCTGGAATATGCTGAGAAAGACGCGAAGGCACGTGATATGACAGCCATATTTCTGGATGCCAGAAAAGAAGCCATACCATTCTATGAAGCACAAAACTTCGTTTATCACACAGCTCCTTCTATGAAGAAGCCGATCTAAACAAAAAGGCAGCCTTTAAGCTGCCTCTCAAATCGGATTTCGCGCTACACGCAAATCACCACGATACAAAATATAGTATATTCGGCGTACACGGGCAACAGCCTATTGTGTTTTATACCCCCAATGCACAGCCAACTCATCCAAACCATCTTTGATATAGTCACCAATCGTCTTCCGGTCACGCTGGCTTTCGGCCAAGTCCTTTATCTCCATGCCCTGCCCGACAACCTTGATCATCAGGTCAAAGGCTTTACGGCCAAGCACCGGCTTGCACTCATTGAGCCGTTGTACCGCATCAATCATGCTATCCGGCAGCGGGTCGATGCCTTTGCCGCCATCCACCTGCTCACGACCATAATCGATAGCAACCGTACCTTTCGCACCTGAGCGCTCCCAATACTGCCGGAACCGCCCAGCTGCCGCCCATTGTGCATCATTGATATGCCCGCGTGAATAGAGCGTGCCCACAGCACTCTCCTTAATATTCACATAGGCTTTGATCTTCGGCGGGTTCCAGCTCTCACCGGAATGATCTGGTGAGTAAAACGGGTTTGGTACACGATGCACCCGAATATCCGATTTGAGTGTCCCCACCTCCCCGCGAGAGATAGCTTTTCTCTGTTCTTTAGATGGTACCGCCATGGGTTTCCCTTATCGCGTTAAATATAAAATGATGCAAAGAGCCAGAAGCAAGAGCCTGATATCGTGCAAAAGATCGATTATCTGGATTGCCTCTGTTTGTTCACTGCGGTCATGCCAGAACAGTTTGCTCGTCCATAGTTTTGCTGGGTGCTTATCTTTGGCCTGCTCGCTCATGCCATCCCCAACGCATCCATATAAAGTTGGATCATCGCTTCTTCTTCCTGACGCTCATGTGCTTCTTTCTTACGAGCACGGATGATTGCGCGAACAGCCTTGGTGTCAAAGCCTGAGCCTTTCAGCTCCGCGAACACTTCCTTGATATCATCGCTGATCGTGCTCTTTTCTTCTTCAAGCCGTTCAATACGCTCGATGAAAGCACGCAATTGCCCAACTGCTATCGCCTGTGCGCTGTCACCTGTAATGTCGTCACTCATAGTGCTGCTCCTACCTGACTAAATGTATTGTTGGCCGGCCCATAAACCGTGCCTGTCTTAGCCTCCCACAGCGAACCATCTGGGAATGTTCGCTTGCCCGTGGTTGTCCATGTGCCGTGATCGATATTCACCGCGAGAATGTCTCGGTTTCTGGTCGCATCGACCGGACTGCTGTACTTACGACCTTTGGCTTCTGCCGTTGCCTGATCAACCTCACGCACATATCGCGCACTGTCATTGATGGGCTTCATCACACGCTCGCACTCACGGCGAAGCTCTGGTGGTGACGGCATAAAACCATGCTCGAGATTGGAGTGGCCTTTGATGATATTATCGGTCGCAACTTCCAGACTGTGACGGGTCACGCCTTCCAGCGCCTTGAGATAAACACCACGGGTCAGGTTCGGATCAGTAGCGCCCCGCGCTGGCAATACGGAGAGAATGTACATTGCTTTCTTGATGTCGGTTTCCGTAACTTGCATCGAGTACGTCTGTGCTGTGGCTATCTGGTTCATTCGGGAGAATCCCTTCTTCGCGCAGGGCATCAGCCCAGATATCGGTGTGGGTTAATTTGCGGCTGGCCGGACTGGCACGCTGTTGCGCTGCCTGCTGCCGGTTCTGCAGCCATTGCGGGTCGAAACCTTGCCAACCATGCGCAATCATCGCATCGGCAGCGGCATTCGGGTCAGGACATTTGAAAAATTGAGCGGCCAAAAGTTTGGCGGCATGCGGAGTGAGTGGTTTCTTGAGAGCTTTGCGGTGATCAATCACTGCCTTGGCGTGATCCTGATCTAAGACCTTCATCAATTCGCTTTGAGCAGATGCTTTTTCAGGCGCTCGCGCCTTAACTTCTGAACGTAGTGAAGAAGTAATAGGTTCTAATAATAGGTTACAGTCGCTTTCAGCTACTACCCCTCCCTGCTGTGAGCGACTACCGTAGTCGCTATTAGCTACTACCCCCTGCATATTGAGAGTATAGGTATTAGGGAGGTTTACACCCTCTTGCTGTCGACGATTGATGGACAAATACCCACCCTCTTCAAGCATCTTTATCGCTCGAATAATCGTGTCCTTCCCTGCTCCACAGTCCTTCGAAAGAGCATTGATTGATGGGTAGCAATCACCACGTTCGTTGCTTGCATAATTGGCGAGCATCACGAGAACCATCTTTTCACGCATTGGTAAATCTTGCTGGACAGCCCATGCCATTGCCTGAAAGCTCATGTCGCGCTCCTCTCTCTGGAAGCCGCAGCAGAGTAATCGGACACGGCTTGCCGTAGAGCATCACAAAGGCTGCGCTGCTCCTCGACTTCATGTGAAGGACGTGGAGTTTTCACGCCACCATGCGTTTTCACCCATAGCTCCTTGCTGTACAGCATCTTCTGCATAGCAAAGGCCATATCAGAGTGAGATATGCGTTCAGACATGCGGCACCCGATACGTTTGAGAGCCGCCAAACAGATCATCGCCAGCAGGCTGCAAAAGACCACTATCAATCAGCCAGCGGCCAACGATGACCGGCACTGTTCGGCAATCAGGCAATGTGAAATAGACATACCCGCCGCCCTTTTCGACGGCGCGAGTTTCTTGTGAATGTTCACGCACTAGCGTTGCCCCCCCCCTCCAGACGAGAAAGAACCGGCTTGGTGAAGCGGGGCATTTTCAATTCCTCTGTCATTCTCTCAACTCCGGGCAAATCCATTCAGCTGCACCTGCAGCCCAAGTTCTAAAACTGACGGCGATCTTGTGCCGCCGGCTGAATGACAGCCATCGCAGCAATACGGGCGGTTTCGGCGCGATATGCGGCTTGTTTTCTTCTCCCATCGAGGATTGCCTTCATTTCTTCGATTTCTCTGTTTTCAATCCTGCTAGCTTCTTTGTTGAAGACAGCCCTCACTCTGCGGCGCGTCCAGGCACCGTTGCGCTTACTCAAATCTGAATACGCCCGCTCCAGCATGGACTTGATCGTTTCGCGAACGCCGCGCTGACCAATGATTTCGTCCAGCAGAGAAGCGGCCATATCGACATCAGTCATCGTCGGCTCCTTGGCTGAAAAATCCACGTTCTTGGATGAAATTCCCACGTTCATGGGTGGCTCCTTTGTTACGTTTCAAATCAGCGACGATTTGAGACCAAACAGGAGCAACCAGTGCATGGAGCCAGTGGGAAAGATTGCGCTGCGCATATTGAACAAAAACAGGCATGCGCAGATACACCGCCAAAGGACGGGAATTGATGGCCGAGACGATCAAGCGGGGGCAAAGAGCCGCCTCGGCCTCACCGGCGGGAGGAGTGACCGGTGATAGGAAACTGATTGAGGGGGTCGCGTGGCTCATGCTGCGCGATCCATTTGTATGAACCAATCCCGCTCTTTCACGAAGCCTTTAGTCGCTTCTTTAATCCTGAGGATTGTTCTTTTTGATGGGGAGCGGTCACCACTCACATAACGATTAACTGTCGCCTGTGAGACGCCTACCTTTTCCGCAAAGGCAGCATGGGTGATCTTATGTTTTTCAAGATACTGTTTGAGCTTCAACATGAAGCAACAATACCAAATTGGTATCTATAATCAAGAAAAAAATACCAATATGGTTTTTGATGACCGTTTGTATTTCCCGTACAATGTCCGCATGTCACAATTGAAGCGCTTGCGCGAAAAAACAGGCCTTACTCAAAAAGAGTTAGGCGCCCTTGCTGGAACATCTCAGCCGCAAATAAAGCGCCTTGAAGATGGCGATAGGACTCTAACCAAGCAATGGGCAGAGCGTCTTGCCCCGCACTTGAACACAACAGCGGAAGCCCTACTCTTTCCAAAGGGTGATGATCTGGACTCTGACATTATGGCAATCGTATCTCGCCTCAATGATCAGCAGAAAGCCCAAGCTCTATCTTATCTTCGCTTTCTCACCACGCCTGCAGGCGAAAACTGAGTTACAAATACATTCTTCGCAATAGGATCAATAAAGTATCGCCATTCGCCGCCGTGCATTCTCTGCATAGCCTGCGTTAATGCTGCCGCTTGATCTTCGACCGATTGAATTTGTCGTTGCGCAATCTTCACATCGTCATCTGTTGGGTTTGCTGCAATTCCATCAGGTACGCTACGCTGTGAAAGCATCAGAATCTCCGTTCCCACAAACGTCTATCATTCCAGAAAATTAGAACATAGCAAGAACGATTTAACGCAAACGAACAGATTTTTAACGGATAGTTAAGGATGCACTAGATGTGGTGGTGTTGAGGTTTTGGGAACACAAATACGAGAACTCAGGCAGACGAAGCCTTATCAACAATCATTTTTAAAGAATGGAGATAAAATAGGAATCAGATAGCTTGCTCTAAGCGAATATTTATTTTTGGGGGGCAAAATTGACGGCAGAAATAGCAATTATTAATAGGGGCGCAATAGCGCTTGCTGCGGATAGTAAGGTTACACTCTCCCATGGAGGCAAACAAAAAACATATGATACCGTAAATAAGCTTTTTGCCCTATCAAAAACAGAACCGGTTGGGGCTATGATTTACGGCAATGCGGAGTTTGTCGGCTTCCCTTGGGAAACAATTGTTAAAGAGTACCGTAGAAGGCGCCCTAATACAAAATTTGATACCATTATCGATGTTGCGGCAGACTTTAAATCATTTCTTGTCGATTTTTTTCCGTTTACTACTGACGATGAAGATAGGACTGCATTAACTATTGCGCACTCCTGGTTCCAACGTGTTGTCGACCAGTCCTTTCAACAATCAGCCAGTATGGAAGACTTTAATACCAACCTATTAGAGGCACTACAGACGTATCTTGTTGAGCTAGAGAGAGCGGAAGCTTTTTTATCTGATGAAGAGTGGAAAACTATAGAAGCAAGAATTGGAGCAGCGCTCTTAAGCTTATGCTCATCCGGACCTCTCCATGACTTAAAAGACAGACAAGTTGAGCTTTATAGACTTCTTACCTTAGGAATAACTAAAAAACTTGCATCTCCCGCAACATCCGGCATAGTGATCGCGGGATTTGGCGATAGAGAACTATTACCCTCACTAGTATCCCATGATATAGATGGAATATTGTGCGGTCGTATAAAAGCCATAGAAACCAATAATATAGACATCACAAGAAAAAGTAATGGGGTTATTATTCCATTTGCCCAGACAGATATGGTCTATCGCTTTATGGAAGGCATTGATCCAGAATATGCAACATTAGTCCGTGAAAGCTTAAATCAGCTTTTAATTGACAATGCGATCAATACAGCGAGCGCTCTTGGTATAGATGGTGAACGTCTTGCTGTTCTTCTAGAGGCGTTTAATGTCGCGGCAGGTGAATCTGTTGATACTTTCTGGGCTGCGCATGAGCGCCATAGGCGAGAAAGATATGTGTCACCGATAATTGAAATGGTATCAAGTCTTCCAAAAGATGAGCTTGCAAATTTGGCGGAATCATTAGTTAGTCTAACTTCGCTACAAAGACGGGTTTCAAGAGAAATAGAAACCGTCGGAGGAGCGGTCGATGTTGCAGTGATCTCCAAAGGAGATGGCTTCGTGTGGGTTAAACGAAAACATTACTTCCCACCAGATAGAAATTTACGATATATTAACTCATATTTTATGGACTGCGTTAATCCAAACAATGCTGGAGGGCAAAATGCTGACGATGCTTGAACGGAAAGAGATCGCTACTGGCCGAAAAGACCAAGCAAGGGGCAGTGCATCTCTGGTTGAACAAAAAAAGGTATTGGAGAATGCCACAAGAAAAACGGCCGGACTAGCATCTAGAGCATTTTCCAAAACTCTTTTAAAAGAGCTTGAAAAATTAAAGGCTTAGCCAAGCCTTTACTCAATAATAACCGCTAGTATTCAAGCTCCAGCGCCGGTCACTCCGGCGCTTTTCTTTTGCGCCTCTCGTCGCGCAACTCCAGCCAAAGATACAGCACCAACCCCAAGACTGATGCCCCAAACGCATACACTGGCGATGTTACGTATTTGATGCCTTCAAGCAGCCAATAAGTGACAACCATTATCAATACGGTTTCTGTTGTATCTCTCAAATTACCACCCTCACCCAGCCCGCCTCGTGCGGGCTTTTTGCTTCACTGATTCTAGCATGGTTGGGGTGTGAGGCAATTCTCAATGGTATTTTATACCAAAATAAATACCAAATCGGTATTGACAGAATATACCAACTTGGTATTTTACTCTCATCAACAGCGCGAAGAAGCACCCGCCGATCCGCTTTTGCGACAAGCCTTCTCATTAATGGAGGAAGCCATGTGAACCGCAGCGCGATGCGCGCACTCACTACCGAGTTGCTAAACCGATGGAGTTAAGAATGCCCTCAGCTTTGCAGATTGCACACACAGACTTAACAGGCGCACAGAAGGTCTCTGCCACGAATGCCGTGCAGCCTGCAAAGCGCCCTCGCGATTATTCAAAACAGACAAAAGCTATGAAAATGGCATGGGCAAGATACCGTAAATGGGAAGCTGATTTTGCCAAGGAACACGGTGAACCTGTAGGCCGCTTTAACCGCGCTCAGTTCAATATGTACCTCCGCAATGCCTACCAGACCATGCGCATTGCAGCGATGGGAACCGTCTACATCACCAGTGAAGAAGCTCAGTTCATCGGCTCTGACTGCCTGATGAAAATGCAGGAGGCTGCATGATGATCAATTATTATCGCGTTTCCACTCTCGCAGCTAACATTTCTCAAGATGCCGCAATGGCTCATGCATTCCGGCTGTCCGGCGCAACTCAGGACTGGCCAATGGCTAGCTCACACGTTGCCGAGCATTTCGAACGCCTTGCGGAAGCGCTAGGCTACAAGATCGAAAAAATCAACACACCAGAACTGAGGGCAGCGTAATGCGCAATCTTTTCTTGCTTACAGCTTATCGCAATCACTCAGATGAAAAACGTATCTATGGATGTGCTGGCGACGAAGGAAACGGCATTTTCAATGTGAAATCTCCTATTGACGGCGCCACCATGATCGTAATCGCCAGCAATGGTGAAGGATGGGATCACGTTTCAGTATCTCGGCGAAACCGATGCCCAAATTGGGCTGAAATGGATCATGTAAAACGTCTATTCTTTAAAGACGATGAAACCGCCTGCCAATTCCATGTACCGCCTTCTGATCATGTAAATTTTCACGAAAACTGTCTGCATCTGTGGAAGCCTCAGACAGCAGAGTTACCTCGTCCACCTGCATACATGGTGGCACCGAAGGAGGCCGCATGACCGGCTTTATCCAAGACCTCTGCGCCCTCGTCTCTATCATCATCTTCGTAACAGTCACGGTCATCTATATCGGAGCTTTGACGTGAATGCGGATTATCAATGGTGGAGCAATCTGCTCGACGGCCGGCAAATGCCAATTCACGAAGGCGAGCCTCAGTGCGGGTACTTCAAAATCCGTGACCGGCGCGGACTGAACAAAGATCTGGCGCCGATCAAGCGCCCGTTCATTGCGGCAGCCATCTGGAAAGAGCCGAACGGCGCTTTCAAAGCAGAGATAGCAGGTCAGCCCGTCGAGATCGATCAGGCATGGCCGTATGTCGCCAAATATCCAATCACCTATCACGAGTATGCCTACTGGCACGCCAATGAAAAATGGCCGGAGAAAGCAGCATGACACAAGTCACAACTATTCCTGCAGCCAAACAATCACTGATTACCTCTATGGCCTCTCAATACGGGATGGAGCCTAAGGCTTTCGCAGATACTGTAAAAGCTACCTGTATGCCCAATACCGCAAGCAACGAAGAGTTTGCAGCGTTTCTGATGGTGGCCAAAGAATACGGGCTCAATCCAATCACCCGCGAGATTTATGCCTTCCCGAAGAAGGGTGGCGGTGTTCAGCCAATCGTTGGCGTGGATGGCTGGTTCAATCTGATCAACTCACATCCGCAGTGTGACGGCATCGATTTTGAAGATGAGTTTGACGACAAGCGTAATCTGATCGCGGTCAAATGCTCCATCTACCGCAAAGACCGCAACCGTCCGACAATCGTTACCGAATATATGGACGAATGTAAGCGGCCAACCGAGCCATGGCAAAAGTGGCCAAAGCGTATGCTTCGCCACAAAGCTGCAATTCAATGTGCTCGTTACGCTTTCGGCTTTGCAGGGATCATTGATCCGGATGAAGCTGAGCGTTCACCGGAAGTCATTACTCACGCAGTGGTTATGGCTCCTCCACCAACCATGTCGGCCGATCATGAAGCCCCAACAGATCCATTCGATAGCACAGCTTTTCTCACCGAGCTCGAGGAAGCGCTCTCTGTGGCCGGCGACATTGAAACACTCGAGGATATCTGGTCGTCACATGACCCGCTGTCAGTTCTCGAAGGTGATGATCATGCGCAGGATGTCGCTCTTAAAATCAAAGAGCGCTGCCTTACTGCAATCAATACAGGAGCCGCAGCATGAGCAGATGGACACTCATACTCCATAATGATCTGACGGTTCAAAAGGCCATCAACTGGTTACGCAAAGCACCACGAGGCATGCGTATTGAGTTCAAAATGCCAAAGCGTACCACACCTCAGAATGACCGCATGTGGGCAATGCTCACGGATATCGCAACAGTCATGAGGAAGCGCGGCACTGATTACACAACTGACGAATGGAAAGTCATTTTCATGCATGCTTGTGGCCGTGAAATGCGGCTACTGCCGGCGCTCGATGGTCATGGCTTCATTCCATATGGGCAATCATCATCCGATCTCAGCAAGCAAGAAATGACCGATCTGATTGAATTCATGTCGGCATGGGGTGCTGAGAACAGTGTGGTTTTCAATGATGAAAGGAGTGCAGCATGATACAGACAGTTCCCCTTACTGCTCCTTATGAGTTTCGACGCAGCAAAAAGCTGGCGCAGGCTCATATCCGCTCAACAACTGAATTGATGAACGCACCGGAAGTATTGGCCAACCGTCAAAAGCGCCTGAACGACCGGATCTCCGATATTCTGGCTGATGAACTGGCTGCAGCTTTGTCTGCCCTCAACTTCAATGAGATCAAGGCATGAGCAAGCATTTACTTCTTCGATGGGGCATCAAGGGCTTTCACAGCTTCTTTAAGTCGCTTCTCAACCTTTTGGGCTTTAGACGGGATTTGCCCCTCCTTATTCACAGTGCTCTTTGCAGGTTCTTCCACTGTCTCAATTTTTGTATCCGTAGCTTTGTTCTGGCTTGCAGTTTTTGGGTAGGTCATAAATCAACTCCTTCTCCTAAACTCAACTCGCAAAAGTCAAATACGTTCCAAATTTTGCGGAGTTTAAAATGAGCAAGCGCATGGAATTTAGCCGCAAAATCAAAGCGCTGATCATCGCTCGAGCAAACGGCAAGTGTGAAAAATGCTCTGCCATGCTCAAAACCGGCGAAGGCGAAGTCGATCACATTCTGCCTTGTGCACTTGGTGGCGAGGCAACCGTGGCCAATGGCCGCCTGCTCTGCCGTGTTTGCCATGTTGAAAAGACAACTGATGATATTCGGCGTGTCAGAAAGTCAGATCGGCAGCGTGACAAGGCCAGTGGTGCGGTACGATCAAAATCTGCACTGGCAGGCAGGAAACGACCAAAGCCGGCACTTACCAAAGCACTGCCACCACGCCCAATGTTTGTGACCTCGTCTTTGAATGAAGAGGCAGGGAAATGAAACTAAGAATTATCATTCAGTCCAATAACACGACCAATGCGGTTCATGCTCAAGGCGCCGTGCATCAAACATATAAAACCTTCTCAATAGATGCGGCAGAAGTCGTTAGCTTCCTGACAAAAAAAGAACCCTACACTTATCATAATGTCGTCGGCGTTGAGGTTATTCGTGCAGATCCTAATCCCCTGGAAAGGGATAAAATATGAGCGAATTATCCAAATGTGATGGATGCGGACAACTGACAGATGCCAAATTACTTGATGCTGTCTTATTAGATCCAGATGGCAATCAAGCATCTGATCAAGCCTACTGCCGGTGGTGTTTTCCCAAATTCGTTCGCGTCGCACACGATACATGGCAATCTAATTACGGCCGTACAGTCTTGATGAGAGGAGGTGAAACTTGAGCCAGGTCATTCCCTCGCAAGCCCCTCGCCTGATCAGCAAAGCACAAGCTGCTAATTATTGCGGCGTAAGCCCATCAGCATTTGCCCACTGGGTTAAACAAGGAACACTCCCCAAACCAGTACCTGGCACAAACCGATGGGATATTAAGGCAATCGATTATCGCCTGGATAAGCTTGCTGGTATTCCACTCACCACCAAAATGCCTGAACTAGAATTTGATGAAATGGAGGCCAAAATTGACGCGCGTATTGCTCAAAGGCGTTCACAAAGTAAAAAAGCGTCTCGCTGACGGATCCGTACGCGTATATTTCTATGCTTGGCGTGGTGGTCCATTGTTGAAAGATATCGAGGGGCAACCGCTTCAACCGCATGAGCCTGAATTTCACGCCGCCTATGCGGAAGCTTGTAAAGCACAAGCAAAAGCGCCCAATGGCACTCTCTCCTACCTTATTAAAGAATATTCCCGCTCATCAGACTTCACATCAAAGTCCGATAAGACCAAACGCGCCTATGTGCGGTTTCTTACTGAGATCGAGGACATATTTGGTGATTTATCACTGGAATATATCCAATCGCCACGCGCACGCGGCAAGTTCAAGCAATGGCGCGATACAATGGCTGACCGCCCACGCACTGCTGATTATGCATGGACAACACTGGCTCGCATCCTATCCTTCTCCAAGGATCGCGGAATGATCGGTGTTAACGTCTGTGAACGTGGCGGTCGTCTGTACAAAGCAGATCGTGCCGAAAGCATCTGGACGCCAGACGATATCACTCGCTTCATGAAGGTAGCATCCAAATCATTGCAAATGGCACTCATGATGGCCTTGTGGACTGGTCAGCGCCAAGGCGATCTGCTCGCACTAAAATGGTCAGCGTATGATGGCAAAACTTTCCGCATCAAGCAAAGTAAAACCGGCGCACGTGTGAGCATACCTGTCGGGCAACCATTACAGGAGTGGCTCACACATCCACAGAAGCACGACGAGACAATTCTAGTAAACAGCCGTGGCAATGCATGGACTGAAGACGGCTTCCGCACCTCATGGGGCAAAGCATGCGAAAAGGCCGGTATTGCCGACCTTACGTTTCATGATATTCGTGGAACTGCTGTAACCCGTCTTGCACTGGCTGGCTGCAACACCAGCCAGATCGGCGCCATTACAGGGCACAGCCTCCGAGACGTTCAAAACATTTTGGACACTCATTATCTTGGCGGGCAGCATGAATTAGCAGAGACAGCTATTAAAAAATTAGAAATAATATTTTAGTCAAATCTAATAACACTTAATAAGACTTGTATTAATGTTAAGACTCAGCTTTCAAATTGAATATATTTTTGGAGGCATACATGCAAGAATCTGAATTGCTATTTAAATTGATCCAACGGCAAGGAACGATCGACCAGGTTAGTCACTTTTTAAAAGAGAAAAATCTGCCATCATCAGCTGGCAGCTGGCGTGACATGATCGATAATCGCCTGAGGAAATTATTTGAAAATAATCAATTAGGATCACATGATTTAATCAATTTGCTGCGTCAAACGGAAGAATATGGCTCTCAACACATCTTCTTCTATCAGTTAATTGATAGTCACGAAGTTTCCCATTTTTTTAAAAAAGACTTTGCTCAAACACTAATTAGCAATAAACTTCCCGCGCTTGGAACAACTTCAATAGTTGATTTACCCGAAAAACCAACCGTAGTCGAAGTACGCTACACAAATGAGAAAACTCAATCAATTATCTTTAAATTAGTTGAAAAGCGCACGATATTAAACAAAGTATCTGACACTGCAACAAACGGACAACTTGTTATAACTTATGACCAGATTCCCTACCGAGCGGTCAATCTCTTAAAAATATCTGCGGACGGCACCGCAGAAATTAGATTGCAATCTCATAGCGATTCAACAAGCTATAAGGGATTAGCCGAAAGTGTTTTCACTTTATTAGATCCAGTAGTTAATCGCCTTAGCTGGAAAGATCATAAGCTCGACAATTTGAAAGCAAATTTGTTTGATAATGATAAACGTGCTTACTTGCAGAAAATCTTTGGACTACGTCATACTCAACATTCAAATACGGACGGCACACGATTATCCGCAGCAGTAGGCATGCCCGGTGCGAGTATGTACGATGATGGCGAAGCAGTAGCTAGTGTAGACCGCTTTCTACAGAAAAAAGATCATGCTCACTGCGAAAAAGTTAGCGTGATGCTAATGAAAAATGAAGGCTTGAACCGATCAATAGGACTCTTAATAAGCGGCGAACCTAATGAGATGGCAATAACTAGCAAAGTATCCGAATTGGAGTATCAATACATTGTAAGAACAGTTCTAGAGAACAATGTATGAAAAATAAAGTCACTTGGCTAACACTGCTAGACAAATTAGTGTCTTCAATGACTAATAGCAGCAAACGCCTTGAGTATCCATTCAACCGAATTTTAGAGCTTGTTGATGCACCCAGTTCCACGGTGCTAAATCTAGCACTCTCTAAACTTGTACTCGAACACAAGTTAGAGGTCTTTTATCGCATTCGTTCACCTCTAACCGGTGCAGGTATTAAAGAGTTTCGATCAATTCTTGATATACCAGAAACAATTTATGATGACACCGCTGACAATTACTTCGCTGTAAATATCGAAAAGGATGTCGAAACTATTTACAGAGCGCCAGCATGACCATTCCAGATAACGTTTGGCGTAAACTCAGCGATGAAATCCTTCAACTTCTAAGTAAAACTCCAGCTGAAAAAAGGCTATCAGTATTTAAAGAAAAGCTATCTTCCCTTCCTCCAGAGTTAAGTCCAGCTGTTGAGCATTTTGTAACAGTTGCACTTACTCTACATCAATTTGATCAAGATACGAAAATTTCCATGAGCACATCAAGCAATAATAGACTTATTATGATATTAGCGTTTGCGCTATCAGCATTAATCTCCGCATCAGGATTATACTTAGTTACTTTATCTGGAGATAATGCCATATCAAAAATAAATATAGCTGGAATAAATATCGAGACGCAAAGTGTTGGTGTGGCCTGTCTCGTTTTATCATTTTTATTATTTTATCTTTTAGGAAGAAAAGCATTAAAGTAACATTAATGATCAATAGAGTGCATACCTAATGACGCTTTGTAACTTCGCACACACATTTCCTCACTTTGTTGCCAAAATACTTGAACGCGATCGCAGTTTAAAGCGCAACTTTCGGGAGGAATCCATCACAGATATGCTAATGGCAGGCCTCAGCACATTTAAGTCATTTGGCATTCATGTCGACTTCCCTAACGAACCCGTTACAGGCGGAGACATGGAATGGATATTCGTAGCACCAAATCAGCTTAATGGCGGAGCATTTTTTAGTCTTCTCATACAGGCAAAACGTGCCCGCCTAGCCAAACGCAAAAAAGGCGATTATTGGCTCTATGACCATCTTGACCATGGAAGTCCCGCTGGGTCACAAGCACAGACATTAATAAATTACACCAAGTCTACCAAGGGTGCTACGGCACCATTATACATGTTTTACAACCCTCTCTCCGCCACCGAACCTGCAAAAGGTACCTTACCCGCAATTGAAGGTATTAATCTCGTATTCGCTGACTTTATTGCTCCAGTCATAAAGAATGGCTGCACTGTAAACGAAAAAAAAGTAGATCGGTGGAGAAAACACTTCATGCCACTATCAAATATTCTATGTCATTCATGCAATGCAAAACCATCTCATAAATATATACATGCGAACCTATTTACTAAAAACTACTGGAATCATCCAAGTTTCATTGTGAGAAGGCTAAATAAAATATACAAATCTCAATTAAACGACACAGAAAATAGAAATATCAATAGTAAATTTAAAATAAAAAGAGGAATCCCTAGCAATATTATAAGATCCATCAATGGCGACACGACAAAAGAGGACATCATGAATCTCGAGCGCCCAAGAGTTATTTTCTCATCCAGTGCAACTGCGTTTTTTGACTGAGAAAATAATTATAATGCCTTAATTTAAACGATATTTTTCTTTGAAGTAAAGTTTACAGATTTTATATATCATACTGAATTCATTAGATCAAAGAGACGGCAAAGTTTAAAAAAAATCTAATCTTATCAGGTTATAAAGCCTGACTCTTAATCAGCGGGTCACAGGTTCGATCCCTGTCGCACCCACCAAGCTTTTGAATAGCTTAGTGATTTCCTCATAAGAACGAACCGCAGCAGTTTACAGTTTTTCTAACACACACCTTAAAAACATATCTCTCCCCCCTGATGGTCTTTGCCTGCTTTTCAAAGCAAGAACACTTAAAGGGTGAATTAAAGATATCTAAAAATCTGCCTTTTGCGCACTCGTTTGCGCCACGGATTTGTTCAACCATATGTAAGCCAGAAACGATTGAATGACCGTCATCGCTCTGTAATTGGCAAGACAGATCCTACTTTATACGAGCAGTGGCACAACACTTCATTCTAGCAAGTTGAATTTATACCAACTCAAAAAATTATCGTAAGTCTTTAAAAATAATAGAAATTTTACTTTTTTATTTCGAGAATAAATTCCCCATTGACAATATTCTTACTTAATGGAATTTTTATTTAAGTTCATCGAATACAAAATATGGTCAAGCAATCAAGTAATCCACCAAGACATATTTATGAAAATTATTTGCACAATCAAATTTTACATAGTGCAAACAATTAAATCAGTATCAGTAGCGTTCCGTCTGAGTATTTTTGAATTAAATCCTTCAGGGGGACAAATGACGTTAAATATTACGTCAACTCTTTGCGCTACGCAAAAAACAAAAATCGCTCAAAAACGAATAAAATTATTCAAAGCGACGATATATGCTCTAGGCATATCATCATTGCTGACCATTGATATAAACATCGCACTTGCAGAAGTAACCATCCACCCAAGTGCATTTTGTACTCGCGCTGGATTTGGCCCGAACCAAGGAACCTGAACCTGTACGGTTCCAACTCCCAATGGCGGACAAGCACTTATCAGTGGCGTTCCTGCCAGCTCTGACGGAAGTTCAATTGATGGGGCTGCCCTCAGTGCATGGATCGCTTCAAAACTTGGCAACAATGCCACTGTTATTGGCGACATGACCGGCAGCGCTACCGGTACGAATTCTGTTGCCATTGGCTCAGGGGCCACAGCCGAAACCAATAATAGTGTAGCTCTTGGAGCGGGATCAATTACTTCAGCTGTAGTTGCCACAACAGGAGCAACCATAGCTGGTAATCAGTACAATTTCGCAGGCAGCGCTCCGACTGGCACAATATCCGTCGGATCCGTCAACAATGAAAGAACTGTAACAAATGTTGCCGCAGGCAGATTGTCGGAAACATCCACCGATGCGGTCAATGGTTCTCAATTACACGCAACCAATCAAGCATTGGACAAGCTGGATAATATTGCTGTCAAATACGACACCAATCCCGATGATACAAAAGCAAACTCCATTACCTTGCTCGGCGGCGACCCGAATAAACCCCTTGTCATCTCAAATGTGGCGGCCGGCGTAAAAGATACTGACGCTGTCAATGTAAGTCAGTTGAAAGGGATTGTGGACACAACAATCATGCAGAATTACGCCTATATTGATAACAGCATTAAAAATGCAGTGAACGTTTCCAAAAACTATACTGATCAGAAGTTCTCAGAACTCAACACGAGCATTGAAAGCGTGAGGGACGATGCAAATCGTGCAGCCGCAATAGGTCTTGCAGCCGCATCTCTGCGTTATGATGACAATCCGGGCAAATGGAGCGTAGCAGCCGGTGGCGGCCTTTGGCGTAGCCAAAGCGCATTTGCCTTTGGTGCTGGCTATACCAATGAAGACAGTAATATACGGGCGAATGTCTCAGCAACAACATCAGGCGGACACTGGGGTGTTGGTGCAGGTCTGAGCTTCACGCTAAACTAATGATGAGAAACACCTGCAATCATTCAACCTATATACTGGTAATTGCAGTGAGCAGCTTCTTGACGCAGAACACTGCATTTGCACGGGATTTAGCACCAAAATACTTCATTAAAAGCTCCGAGGTTCAGTTACCTGATGGCGTCGGATGGGGGCAATATAAACGAACCATCCAACCATTCGAAAACTGGACGCTTATTTGCGATGAGAACCTGAAGAAAAAAGAAAAAGTTTGCAATCTCAGCCAGATCATCTCTGATGCCTCAGGCAATCAAGTTTTTAGCTGGTCGTTAGCAGCAACCGCAAATGGCGATCCTTTTCTGATACTAAGGGTGCCAGCTAATACTGATCAAAAGATACCGCTTAAGGTAAAATTTTCGGGCAGAGACACAGCAATCGCCGTCGCGTACAAAGGATGTAATGAAACTGTCTGCATAGCTATGATGCCAGTTGGCTCTATAACACGCGAACATATAAACAAGGGCAATGATGTAAAGTTTGCTTTCACTGAAGTGTCAGGACAGTCGTTTGAAATAGTTGCTCCGCTCAAAGGACTGAAATCCGGGTTAGCCGGAATTAAATAACCCTCCATCCTCCATACATAGATCCCGCCACAGCAACCATGTGAAAGCGGTATCTATGGTGTTATTAGGATTGATTAATCCAAATAAGCACTTTGAATATATTTTCATATAACATCACGGCGCCAATAAACGCCCCAACGGTGACGACAGTCATCCACCTCATCAGCCTACAGAGACCGCATGAGCATGGCTATGTACTGGCTTAATGAAATGTCAGTCTTTGTGAGTGGCTTGGCATTAGCAATTAGCCTCAACACACCAAAGATCGCATACCGGCATCAATCTCAAGGAACGTTTGACTGAAAAGTCCACATTCCCTATATATACACATAAGGTTCCGACACCTGCCGCCTGCAGACGCAAGTCACGGTGAAGTTCGGATTGATAAGACACCTCACCCTCGATGCATTTCGCGCGGTAGGCAATGCAGGCTCCTATTCCACCTTGAAATGCCTCACATGAGGAGTGAGCGATGTCTATGCGACACGCTACCAAACAAGTTAATCCTTTTTTGTCCGTCCCGATTGGGCGGTTGTTTCTATTAAATGCCCTTCCAATGACAGCGGTCATGTTGATGGGGGGAGTTCTTAATATTGTCGATGGAATTTTCGTCGGCCTGTTCATCGGATCTGATGCACTCGCGGCTGTGAGCCTAGCCTTTCCGATTGCTATGGTGCTTTCAGCGCTATCGACTCTTGCAGGCGGCGGCATGTCTAGCCTGATGGCGAGGCATCTTGGAGCCGGAGATCACATACCCGCTGGACGTGTCTTTGCCGAAGCACATGGGCTAGTGCTAGCGATTTCGATTGCTCTTATCGCACTATGGCCAGTGGTCGGAGTTGCGCTGATTGGATCTATGACCGCAGGTAATCCCAAAGTCGCCGAATTAGCACAGGGCTATCTGCAAATCACGATAATTGGCACACCAATACAATTTATGCTTGGTATCCATGCCGACGCACTGCGTACGGAAGGACAGGCTGGTCTGATTGCCATCCTGTCTGTACTGGTTAACCTTTTCAATATCGGCGCGAACTGGTTGGGGATTGTAGTACTGGGCCTTGGAGTTTCTGGTTCAGCACTTGGTACAGTTGCAGCCCTAGCCCTTGGGTTAGTGCTCGTGCTTAGCGTGAGAAGATATAGCAAGGGACTGTTACCGCTGTCAGTCCTACGCACGCACAACTGGCTAAGAGGATGGTCACAGATCATTCGATTAGGTTTGCCATTATGCCTCAGTTTCATCGGCATCGCTGTAGTGGTCAGTACCGTGATGCTATCTCTTCGGCTTCATGCAGGAGCCCAATATAGTGCCTTTGTCGCTGCCTATGGTGTAGTTACACGACTTTTAAGCTTTGCTTTTCTGCCGCAAATGGCAATCGCGCTGGCCACCCAAAGCATTGCCGGTAACAATGTTGGCGCAGGAAGAAATGACCGCGCATTAGCCACACTACGACTGGCAATAAGTGCAGCTTTTCTTTGGTGCATGTCAGTGGCGTTAACCGGCACTTTCGCAGGAACCGCCATCGGAAGCTGGTTCAGCGATGATCCCGCCGTGATCAACGCGATTGCGGAGATACTCCGACCAATGATGCTAATTTACGCATCATCCGGGCCGATCCTTGTCCTGGCACTGTATTTCCAAAGTCTTGGTCACCCCGGACGAACAGCAGCTCTAACTTTGGTGAAGCCTTGGCTGCTGACACCTCTGTTCATATTGACGCTTTCTGCCAGTTTTGGAGCGCCTGGCATCTGGATGGCATTTCCGTTGGCAGAGGTAATCATGCTGATCTTCGCTGTGGTGATCGGGCGCAACGTCTTACGCACTACAAGCATTCAGACTTTTAATAATGGGGAATACAGATGACCATAGATGACGCGAAGGCCCAGGCTAAAGCCTTGCGCGCTGCTCTTGCGGCACAAGGAACTGTAATCAGCCATGCACAAGCGCTGGAGCTGATAGCCAAACAGCACGGCGCAAAAGACTGGAACACATTCCATGCCCGATTATCAATGCGCAATACACCACCAGAGCTGGCTCTGAACGATCGGGTACGCGGTCGCTATCTTGGCCAATCTTTCAGCGGTCAGATAGTCGGCCTCTCTGGGTCTAATAACTATCGGCAGATTACAATCCGTTTCGATACACCGGTAGATGTAGTCAAGTTTGAGAGCTTCTCATCCCTGCGCCGCCAGATCAAGGCCACAATCAATGAACACGGTCGTTCACATTACCATACCTCGGATGGCGAACCGCAGTTAATAGTTGAGCACGAATAAAGATAAGTCCGCTTGATGGATATAATATAATCCGTCTGTCGCATGATTTTTATAGTACTTGGTGACATTGCCGGTCAGTGAGGCTGACCGGCAATGTCATTATTATGATTGATTAATCCAATTATGCACTTCGAGGATGTTTTGTATAACATCACTGCATCAATAAGCGTGCCGACGACAGCCACAATCATCCATTTCAGAAACTTGCCGATTGTGCGCCTCGCAATGACCAGACGAAGACCATCTTTCAGAACTTCTATATCCACGCCACAAAATTGAGCGCCTGAAAGATGCAAAGCGCAAGGCTGCAGAGGTCGCATGCGGATGGCTATGAATAGACAAGTTGAAATGTCGGGCTTTGTCGGCAGGCTGGAGTGATGGCTATATTAATCAGCCTCAGTCATTTGGATTTGCTGCGCATCAGCTGTGGCGGTTACGAACGGACACGTGAAATCCCGTCACGTTTGATGGCTATGAAGTGCGGGGGGAGGAAGCACAACTGAGTACATTACCCTACCGTCTGCGTTGCCATGTTTGCCGCTATCACGGCGAAACAAAGTTGAAATCCTTGCCGGTCAGGTCGACATAAACGGAGAGTACTTTGTTTATGTCGACGATAGAGTTACTAGGGGACTATTTTGAACAAGGACGTACGCTCATAAGTGATGATACCCAACCACGCCCCCGTAAATACGAGCGAACAAAAGAAAACAAACACCTCTACCATCATTATTGGTCTTCGGAGTATAAAAATATTACTCTTTATCGCTTAAATTGATACAAACATAATATGCGATATAAGATCCAATGGGCATACATTCTACTAAGAGGCAAATTTTGCAAAGCGATATAATTTCAAAAACTGATAGTGTATATAATACTTTGAAAGATGATATATTAAACGTTCGAATTGTCCCAAATTATCCTTTAAAAATAAAATGGCTACAGGAAAAATATTCCTTTGGAATGACACCTATACGTGAGGCCTTGTCTCGTCTTGAAAAAGACTATTTAGTCATATTAGTACCTAACAAAGGTTATTATACAGCCTCCACATCACTTAAAGAATTTCTAGAAATATTTAACGCAAGAAATATAATAAAACTGCAATTAATAAAAGAATCATTACAATTTGGTGATATAAACTGGGAAACCCAAATAGTCGCCAAGCATTATTTATTTGCTAAAGAAGCTATGCCAGATAAAGATGACTATGATAAATGGCTACGAGCACATGATGCTTTTACAGATGCATTACTATCTGCCCACAAATCTCCTTGGTTATTTCGATTTTACGTACAATTAACTGAACATGTCAGACGACAAGGTCGAGCATTGTTCAAGATGAGGCCAGCAGGAGTGGCGCATGATTTTTCTTTTGCAGCATTAAAGTCTTCATCATTACGATCATTATATACAATTGATATTTATACAGAGATCAAAAATGCAGCATTAAACCGCGATATAGAGAGCATTATTTGTTTAATAGAAGAATGCACTCAGCTATTCACATTGGCATACAATGAAATACAAAAATCATAACGACGATTAATCTAATAGTGTTGCCATCTATATAAACATTAAAAATATAAAATAAAGCGGAAACGATCTGGCGAGCATCACCAAGATTGAGGTTCGTTTGAATTTTCCTGATAGCCAACTACAAAAAAGCCCTGCACGATAGCAGGGCTATGATTACGTTTCTAAGTACAGCAGAGCCCCACAGAAAGCTCAAAAGCCCAAAGCTACGCTCTACAGTTTCACAGCGGAATTCCCGCCATCGACAAACAAACCAGAACCAGCAACAAAACTGGACATCGGGGATGCAAGAAAAAGTGCAGCTTTGGCGATTTCTTCCGGTTGAGCAATACGTTTCATAGCATGTAAGCTGGCCGCCCATTCTTTTTGAGCCGCATCACCTGCCATCGCCGTATTGGTGCCGCCCGCCATTAAAGCATTCGCACGAATTCCTTTAGCAGCATAATCTGCCGCAATCCCTTTTACTAAGCCCGTCAAACCTGCCTTAGCAGCAGCGTAAACACCCATGCCCGGCAATCCGACGCTGGTGCCGACAAAGCTGGATGTAAAAATAACAGAACCGCCACCACGCTTCAGCATGACGGGAATTTGGCTGCGCGCGCCTAAAAATGCTGATGTTAAGGTCGAGGCAAGCGTGTCTTCCCATTCCAGATAGGCAACCTCTGCCAACGGCTTCACAGGGCCAATTGTTGCTGCATTATTAAAGGCAATATCAAGGCCTCCGAATGTTTTCTCAGCTTCACTGACCAGCCTTTCATGCGTCGTCATCAGCTTTACATCCCCCATAACAATGCTAACCTGACCACCAGCGGTACGGATCGTTTCGGCCACATTCTGCAAGCCTTTTTCGCCTCTGGCGTTCAGCACAACCGCGGCACCCTCCGCACTAAAAAGCAACGCAGCAGCGCGACCAATCCCCGATGACGCACCTGTAATGATGGCTACTTTATTATCCAATAGTCCCATTGAGTATCTCCTATGTCGGAGCCATTCATAGGTATGATAATCATATCCGGACTATGCATTTCTTATTTTTAAATTTCATATTCTTGATAAACTTATCTCAATAGCAATGGCTTTATTGATAACTAAAGAGGGCTTCAAGCACCTGTTTCTCAGCACCTCAAATGTGATGTGAGCAATGTTTATGACTTTTGCTCCATAACCAATTTTGAGAGCAGATCAATCTGCTGCTGTTGTTTTTCGATCAGCGCACTCAGGTCAGTTGGGATTACCTTGTCAAATTTATCATGCAGAGCCAGTATCTCAATTTCGGCCTTTAAATTGATCTCATAATCATGACCTGCATCCATACGATCTTTTGCAGCTTGTCTGTTTTGGCTCATCATAATCACAGGCGCCTGAACTGCAGCCAGCATGGATAGTATGAGGTTCAAAAAGATATAAGGGTAAGGATCAAATGCCTTACTCGCAGCAAGTGAATTCAACCCTACCCACAGAACAAGCACAACAGCAAAAATAAGGATAAAAGTCCACGAACCACCAAACTGGGCAACATTGTCTGCCAGCCGTTGTCCGATGGTTAGCTTATCATCGAATGCAGCATTCACATTACGTGAAATAGTCTGACGCTCAACCAAACGCTTAAAAATTCGCATCTCCCTGTCTGTAAGGGATTCCAGCGGTTTTCCGAGATAATGGATTGCCTGTTCAGAAAAGCGATACTTTTCACCAGCTTCCGTGTTCAGCTTTTCAGACATAGTCATCTCCACTTAATTTCCAGGCTTTACATTCCTGCATACGAACAGCATTCATATTAGTACTGATTTTTAGCGCAATGAAAGTAGCCAGTTATTTTGAAATTTTACAAAGATGATCAGACCGCAATAAAACAGTGCGGCAATAAAATTCCGGCTCAAACTTGAGAAGCTGTCAGGTCGTATTCTTTACTTTAACATCAGAGGGCATAATTGATCTTCGATAAAAATCTGCTTTGCGGGGGTATTGCTATTTTTGAGAATGATATTGTTTTTAAAAAATAAAACCTGCATCAAACGTATGTTCTTTATATGGTTGTGGTATTTACAAGTAAGAGACAAAATATGAGATTTCACGTCATCCTTGCTTTGCTTTTATTCACATACCCAATTTGTGCTTCTGCCAAAGTCTTCAGTCATTCGATACCGAGTGAAAATATGTATCCTACGGTGATGCCCGGCGATTTAATAGCTGCAAGTACATATATGAAAAATGAAATAATAGATCGTGGAGATGTTGTTACCTATCACCCTACACCGGAAAACAAAAATAATACCTATGTCGGGCGTGTTATTGGTCTCCCTCAAGAAAAGGTGCAACTAAAAGACGGGACGGTCTACATCAATGACCAACCGCTAACACTTGTTAAAATAAATAGTTTACCTGATACCGAATGTCCTGAAGGGATAACACAAGAAAACAAGTGTACATTCTTTCGGGAGTTTCTTCTAAACTCTGATAAAAGCCACATCATTATCGATTTAATGGATGATGGTTTTGGTGATAATATGAGAGAATTTTTAGTGCCTGACGGTCATTATTTCATTCTAGGAGATAATCGCGATAACTCTAATGATAGCCGTTATAATAATGGGTTTGTCTCAAAAGAGAATATTATTGCAAAAGTACGAACAATCTATTTCAGTACAAACTCTGGAGACCACAATGAGCGCCTACAGGGTTTCCCAAGCTTAAAATAGTCGTATCATCACTGAGCGCCGAGGCGCCTTTTTATTCTGTCTGTAGGTTTTAAGCACACCTTCGCTTCCAACTTTGTGCCGTAACGCAAAGGCTAAAGACCCTAGCTTGAAATTAAGCTGGTCACATATGGACGATCCAGATAATATCTTTCAAAAAGCCCTTTCTGAGCTGATATTACTTCTTTGGCAGTGCTTTGACGTGCAGAGCAATATTAGCGCGATTCAGCTCTGAAACGACTATCTCAGCAGGAGCCTGTGGTTTTAGGCGGAATACTTTGGCACCAACTCTCTGATAAGTCTGATCAGGTGTTTCACGTTTGCTAATACATTTCGAAACGAAAGCCGCTACCTCTTTCACCGTCGTATCTTCTATTACACACAACCAGCTGACCGAAGATACGTTTTTTCGCAGAACGACACGGCAAGAATTACTGCCGGTTAATGTAAGCTTTGACGGGTAAACATCCACGTCCATCGGCGGCACATCAGCCGCGATATTCTTGAAGCTGACCTTCGTGTCTTTGATGACCTGCTTCAATGTGGAGCAATCTTTGCGGGCATCCAAAGCATAGGCTGAGCTGGATGCGAGAACCAAAACCGACACAAGAGCAGACGTGAATAATGATTTCATGGGAGCCTCCGAATAGACGAGGCATAAACGATTGAAAGCGATCAAACAATCATGTTGTTGTCTGACAACAAACCTAATCGATAGCTAGAAGATTGCGCCCCTGCAGATCACACAAAAAGCTAGACACTCTCTACAATCTTGTACTGAAACTGGCGGGCACACAGAACACGAACTACGGGAAGTATGGTCGAAGACGAGTGAGCTTGGGGGGCGTCTCAATTTATGTACATTCAAGGTTCACAATGATCAGTGGTCGCAAGAAAGCCCAGTGACATTTTTAACATCCGGCGGCTGGAGCTTTATCATAGCCAGCAATTTTGAATGTGTCGAAGTTGTCTCCATAGAAGCGCCACGAATAATATTGGCTAATTGACCCCTCTCCTCCGGTAATTGCATTAAGCACCAGTGCCAAGCCCCAACCATTCAATCAAGGTACATAGTGAGAACATCTTTTACATTGATCGCATTACTTGCCATGACAGCTACGGCCTGGTCACAACCAATCATCGAACCTAGAAAGCCAAAACTCACGCACGAGGAATTTTTGTCATATTCTGCTATGGCTGCAGTCGCAGAACTTCGTTGTGAAAATGTAATGGTAAGCCCTGGCTATGTGCAAGGCTTTCTAGATGCAACAGGCTTACTCGATATACAAGTACCGCTGCATCCAGATTTCAGCAGATATATGGCTGAATCAGAGAAGGAAACAGAAGCCTTTTGCAAACTCATGTTAATGTCATTTTTTAGCGCTCCGGACACGCACCCAAAAATCGCTCCACTCTTAATTAAGAAAACGCCACAGTAAGCCACGGATATTGCTACCAGAGCTGAAGTCGTTCACAACCACGGCGGGCAATACAGAGTGAGCTGTCCCACCTTTAGGTAAAGACGGAAAACAAAGACGCACTAGCTAATCCTACATTGCATTTCAGTGTAACTATAGATGCTTGGGATGACTTGCGGATTAGTCATTCCATGAGATACGTAATATTAAAATATACTTACAAAAGGTCTTTCAATTTGCAACTATATTCCAGCGTTTTTTTTACTTTTCTCCTAACTGCAATCTTTCCGTTCAAGGAAGCTCAAGCCACAACTAATTCAGGACAGATACTTATCCATATCAAGCTTTCTAATGATAATTTTGGTGAAACGAGCGAAACATTTGACTTGTATCCACTCGAGGATGACATCGAGCAAGCAATTGGTGAAACAGCAGCTTTTGATGGACACGAAATTGGCGGTGGGTATTTTGTCATCCGGCTTCATGCCGACGATGTCAAAACTGCATTAGATAAAGCAAAAGACACTCTCGCATCCCATGAATTTCGTCCGAAATCGTTTATACAGGTTATATATACCGATGAACGCACTGAACGGATTGATTTCCCTCTACCTTGAAATCAAATCAAACGGCATCAAAAAATTAAAAAAGCAGCCTTCAAGCTGCCTCTTGCATTTCTGGATTATGGCTTGATTTGGCATCCCCTTTACAGTTGCAGCACCATTTCAAAGCCTGCGGATACCGCCCATATTAAAATAACCATTCCGCTAAAGTTGACAGAATGATCGAAAGATGCGTTCAAGGAAAGTGATGAACCACCATTTCGCCGGCGCGCAGACACTTATCGCTTTGGTAATAATCCACCGGTAGCGTCACTGAAAAACGCGAAACTTTAGCTTCTCAGGAAACAAATTCATGCGTGCCGTGCTTAAAGATTTAAATATATATGACACAGATATGAACTCTCTCATTCCAGAGGACTCTCAGAATTTTGCAGGCATAGTCGAAGCAGAGATCGGCCCCGATGATCGTGCGGGTAGTGAACGCTTTTCAGCTATGGTTTGCACCCCTATATGGTTCGCTGAAAATGTTCTCACCCTCAAGAAGCAAGACCTAACGCATGAAACCTTCTATGAGACTGCGTTCGGTACTCACTATCTGTTTGTACTCGAATACGATGCAGCTACCATCCGACAAACGATAGAGAGACTGATTAACATAGATGGCCACGGTGAATGGTCAAAAGCAGCAAAACGACTTTCGCGACACATGGCATGGGAATATGATGATTATGACCCATCAGACAAATAGGCCGTCTTTAACGCCATCCTCTCACATCAATCCCCTCACCTGAGGAGATAGAAATGAGCATCCATCCTGAGCGGCGAGATGAAGCCGCATAATAATATCAATTCTTATAACAACAGGTGAGTGACACCATGTATGGGTTACTTTTAATGTGTATTGGCGTGCTGTTATATACGATTGCGAGTGTTATCCGGATGGCCAGATATCCGAAATTAACCAACATCGAGGATAGATTAAGTATCGATCCAAAGCGCCCATCGCCTGAAGAATACCCGACAGAAGATGAAGTTATTTATAGCTGGTACCAGGACCCAAAAATCATGTGGTGGAGCTGGTCTGGCTTTGCGTCATTCGCATCAGGGCTTTTCTTATTTCTTATTGGAGTATAAGCGCATAGATATTGCGTGCAATTCGCAATCTCTCTCTATGTTTGGACGATAAAAAACCCCGCACTTGGTGAGGCTACTGGAGCTAGATATTATCAATCACCTTAAGGAGGTGAGCATGACTGTTTCGGGTTTTATTTACGGGGCTATAATTGGCCTTGGCGCAGGATGAGCGCTTCTAACCTCATCACCAAACAATCCAGCGATTGGTATTGGTGTTAGCGTATCTCTTACTATGGTATTTGGATTTGCTTTTTCCCAATTAAATCGCAGCCGCAAATAAGAAACCCCGACAGGGTGTAAACTGTCAGGGCTCGTTTAATGCTGTCATAGCTTATACAAATTCCGCCGGAGCGAAGCTTCATTCAAGCGCTAGACGTTCATTTACGATTTGATTAGCCTGCCGCCCCAAATGAGTATGCAGGCACCGACAAAACCAGCTAC
Source organism: Bacillus subtilis (assembly GCA_021733665.1). GTDB lineage: Bacteria > Pseudomonadota > Alphaproteobacteria > Rhizobiales > Rhizobiaceae > Pseudochrobactrum. The sequence continues at coordinate 254,222 of JAHREI010000004.1, read as the reverse complement.
AAGGTAGCCAAGCCAGCCACCGAACGAAACACCAACTAACCCAAACAGAAAGCTGGCAATCGAAGCGCCAATTATTCCAAGAATAATGTTGAGAAAAATACCTGTATCGCTTTTCATAAAGTTTGAAGCGATCCAGCCTGCCAAGCCGCCGATAATAATTGCAGCAATCCAACCAATTCCCGCGTCGCCCATATAACCCTCCATTCTATTAGGTGATATCTAACGAATTAGGGCGATCAGATTTTTCATCAAGAGTGAGGTTTAGTCGTGGACATATTAGATATTCTAGTCGCCTTTTTTTGGCTGATCCGCATTGTAACAGGGACGCCCTAGTTTATTGATTTAGCCAGCCTATAATAAAAAAGGCAGTCATTAAGCTGCCTTTACAAATCGGATTATCCCGATGCTACAAACGATGACACTCATTCATGCTCTTGTTAAGCTCTTGAATGAAGCACTTTATGCTCATGAACATATTTCATAATACTTAACCAAAGCAAGCAGACCGCGCTTAAGATAGCCTCAACCTTCAGAACGCGATTTGTTGCAATTCGTGTAGCATCGAGCCTGTCTATGTTACCATTATACATCCAGATTGTATAAACATTCTGGATGATGCCTGAAGCGGCAAGCCCTCTTCACTCGCAAACTGGCGAAGGCCTGTCCTGCCAACCCTTCAATTGACCATCTTACCAATAATAAACTGATATATTCTCTGAATTATTATTCAGATTTGCCATTTGTTGAGAAATTTCCCATACGCACTTCTAAAAGGAAGTGCTTAATGACCTATATTGCAGATTTTTTTAAATACACAGCGATTGTAGTGATCGGGCTTCTGCCTATTATGAACCCGCTCACAACAATCCCGCTATACATGTCACTAACAAACCGCATGTCTGCTGAAAATAAACGTAAGCAAGCTGCCAAGGCCTGCATTTATGCTTTCAGTATTCTCGCAACTTTTCTGCTGCTTGGAAAAGGTATTATTTCTCTCTTCGGTATTTCTATGCCGGGCATTCGAGTTGCCGGTGGTATTATCATCCTGATATTGGCACTAAGGATGATTTTTTCTGGAAGCGATCCGTCTTCCGAGGTTGACTCATCCGCTTCTGATATCAAAAAAGCTGATATGGATTATTCCTTTTCGCCACTGGCCATGCCAAGTCTGGCGGGACCCGGCTCCATTGCTGTGGTAATGGGCCTGGGCTCACAAATTCCGGCAGGGCAAATGATTATGGGCCATATCCATATTCTGATCGGCATCGCTATAGTCGCATCAATTGCTTATATCACTTTGGCCGCATCCAAGTGGATTGAGAAACTGCTGGGAAAACATGGCACACAAGCAATTTCAAAAATCATGGGTTTCCTGCTTACTTGTATTGCTGTGCAATTTTTAGCTTCGGGAATACGTGATTTTTATATAGACTTCTCCGCATTGACACCCACAGGAGCGCTATAAAGATCCGAGGTAATTGCCCGCCACACCTTGCCCAAAAGGTCACCATTGGCAATTTTTGTCGGAAATATATAGTGGGTAATGCCCCCTTCAGAGAAATTTATCAGAGTGCTATGCTCTGCTGGTTTGAATACAATACATAGTCTTATTGACACGAATGTGGTCTTTAATAATACATAACTCAACAACCACCAATAGACAGAGAAATACCATATGAACTTTCAAGACATGACCAGTTTCGATAAATTTTTAACGCCATCCCTTATCAAGATTGTTTATTGGCTGGGCATTGCAGCAATTGTTATTGCTTCGCTGATTACTATCTTCACAGCATTCAGTTTTATGGGCGGCGGGATTAAGCAAGTAATTGGCGGTCTTTTCATGCTCGTTGCCGGTACAATTTTCTGGCGCGTTGCTTGTGAAGGCATCATTCTGTCATTCCGGATTTATGACCGTCTGACAGAAATCAGAGACCGGTTGCCACGCAACTAAGCCTTTAAAAACGGCGACCTTCGGGTCGCCGTTTTGCTATGAACTACGCGACAATCATTCAGACTATCCAACATAGGTACAGGATGGAAATATGAATATTGGTGTTGCAAATCATCAGGTCACACTGGAGAATTACAATCCGGACTGGAAAGCGCTTTTTGAACAGGAAGCAGCTGCTCTGAAACAGGCATTAGGCGGCATATCTGTTGTGATAAAACATATCGGCAGTACGTCAGTTCCGGGCTTAAGATCAAAACCAATTTTGGATATCGGCATTGGCGTTGATGATAAATACAACATTGAGATCATCACCGATATTCTAAGTAAGAATAATTATAGTAATTTAGGTTTTCGATCAGAACAGATGGGCGTAATCCTTGAGCGTCTGTCTGACGGAAAAAGAACCCATTGCATTCATATTCTTGAACTATCCAGTCAGCACTGGACAGATTATCTGAATCTGCGCAATCTTCTCAGAGCTAATGAGCATATCCGAAAAGACTATGAACAATTGAAAGAAGATTTAGCAGCTCTGCATTACAATAACCGGAAAGCATATACAGCCGGAAAAGCTGATTTTATCCAAGCGCATTTAAAGACGATGAGAAACATACCTTAAAATAAGCCTCGATATGGAAACCATGCTATGTATGTCACCGGAATTTCCGTTTTCATAATCTCAGTCCTCATCGCGCTTATTGCAAATTATAAGCTCCGGCATCTGCAAAGACTACCTATGCAATGGGGACTTTCCGGACAAGTAAACCGGACAGCGCCTAGAGCTTATGGGCTCGCGCTTTTCCCTGCACTATATGCTTTTATTGCTGCATTCATTATTTTTGCCGGCATCAGCGGACACGAAGCAATCACAACCCGTTCTTTGCTCATCCTTGCGATTGCTATTCTAGGAACACAGCTCTTCCATCTTGTACTGATCGACAAAACACATAACTCTTAAAATCTGTCGATAATCTTACTTTACAATAATTATTCGTGCCCTAATTCGCTCATAGCAAGTGTTTACAGATGCTCCTGCACCTCTATCACTTGACTATGCCGAACTGTTACAAATGATATTCGATGTGATATATGAGCATCTTGCGGCTTCGACTTTATGCAGCGATGATGCTTCTCGCACACACTTTGTGTTTACTGATTGCCACGACTTAGCCTTATCAGTCTCACAAAAAATACACATTTATAACAATAATTAATTGCGCAACTTTTGTTGATCTTCGCCTTACAATAATTGCAATATCCTTGGAGAAGATACGGTAATGCGAATTCGTTACGATATGAAAAAACTACCCAATGGCCAATGGTGTGTCTATGACATTTTCACCGGCATTGTAGCCAAGCATAATGGCACCAATGTTATCGGCCTGAATATTACTCAAACTGACCAAATGGTAGATCTGCTCAATGAGCGTGACGCAGAGACATGTCCGGCTCTCAAGCCAGAACCGACATATCACTAAGCAAACGGACACTCAGATGCACACCAACAATTTCACACTCAGATTTCCCAAATACAGACTGTCGAAAAGCTGCGGACAGCCACCTAATTATTGCGCCTGATATTTCCAGCCTACTTACATTAAATGTGCAGATAGCCTTCTGCAACCTTCACCGCGCTACCGCCAATGCGAGCGCCAGTGAGTTTTTTCCCCGCTACATCCAGTTCCAGACGAATACGTGATGGTCTACCCATCTGTATCCCCTGCTCAATCCATAACTGTGTCAGCCCTTCCACCGGTCTGTCGAAATCATGAATAGCACCGGCAAAAGCCGCAACAGCTGACCCTGTAGCCGGATCTTCATAAACATGCTTGCCCGATGTAAACATACGCGCATGATAGCTGCTCTCAAACAGCCGTGTTTCGCGGGTATAGATGTAAAACGGAATCGCGCGCCCTTCAAAAGCCTGCATATGATCTTCAACAAAAACCGGATCGACCACGACTTTGGCTGCTGAAATCATGTTTTTGACTGGCACCAGTACAAATGGTTTACCGCCGCTCCACACAGATGGCACATGGTTTTCAAAGCCAATTTCATGCGTATTCAAACGCAAAGCAGCAGCGACCTGCTCTTTTTCAACTGTGATATTCACCCGCTCCGGCAGACGCGGCAGATCAAATTCCGCAAAAGCAGATGACTGCTCATTGCTGTTACAATGAACAGCAACCCGTACAGGACCGACCTTTTCTTCCAAGGTCATAATCAAATCAGTCTGCGGCTTCTGCCCGTCATTGTTTTTATAGGCCAGAGCAATTGCTGTCCCTACCGTTGGATGACCGGCAAAATTCAGCTCATATTCCGGCGTGAATATGCGGATAGATGCCGAGTGCAACGGATTTTCCGGCGGCGAGACAAAGACGGTTTCAGAGAGATTAAACTCCCGTGCAATCGCCAGCATCGTGGCATCATCCAACCCGTCAGCATCATGAACAACGGCGAGCGGATTTCCCGCCAGTGGCTTTTCTGTGAAAACATCGTAGATTTCGTAGAAACGCCCCTGCATCCGTTTACTGCTCATAATCTCTGCCCTTCCCACTGACCTATGATGATCACTGCCGCCTTTAAAAAAGATGGCATCTGATTCAACACATTTGCATTCCCTGCTAAAACATTCAAACGATTCATGAACTGCTTTTCAACAAGCAGAGTATCGCAGTCAACACAGACTGAAATTATTGCGTAAAATACCAGTCCATAAAAGCACGGATATAAGGCGGACTACGTTCATCCAGCGCCTCGTCCTGCCCGATCATAAGCACGCCCGACAATTCCGGTTTTTCCTGTGATGCAATAAACTGTCTGGCTTGCGTCTCTAACTGCACCGCTGTCCGATCGAAATAATAGCAACAAAACAGTGCCAGACTACGCTCACTCATCACCAAACTATAACCGCCCGTGCGTCGTGCATCGGCCAGATCAATGCCGGTTTCTTCCAGCACTTCGCGGCGGGCATTGCCGGCAAAGTCAACCTGTCCGTCAACGATATCCTGATCATCATTGGAACCGGCCGGAAAATAAATACGTCCGGCCACAGCATTATGCGAGGCCATCTGTCCGAGCAGCAATTTATTGTCGGATGAAACAATCACACCACTGCCAAAAATATGAAACGGCTTATCCTTGCTTTTATCTCTGCGCCAATAAAGCAGACTGCGGAAAGACGTGCGCTGATAAGAAGCCGTCAAAATCCCGTCACGCAATTCAGCACGTGTCGCCAGATAAATCTCACCATCATAGAGCGAAGAATTAGCAGCAACCTCCTGCTGCCAGTTCTCATCAATTTTCTGCCTGTTATGCACGACATAATCCGGTTCACCGGCCTCAACCAGAACCCTTACGTCCTGCACCGGATAAATTTTGTTCTCGGTTAAATCCTGCATTTTTGCCGCTCCGTTACACCGTGCATTGCCTTACAACTCAAGTGTGACAGCAACAGGACAATGATCACTTGCCTTCGGCCTGTCCCAGCCAATGCGCGGGAAGCGCGCGACATCCTGCCCCTCAGGAAACACCGTACGATAAGGCTGCCCATTACGGATAATCTCCGGCACAACATGTGCATTGCGTTGCGCCAGAGCGGGTGATGCCCAGATATAATCCAGCTGACACAGATGGCGCTCCTGCGGCCCTCGCGTATGATAGAGCGTCCAGCGATCAAGCTCAGGTCGCCGCTCTACCAAATTCACTGCGAAACCGTCTTCCAGAAAAACATTGAGACAGTTTTCAGGTTCGTGCACCGGCGTAAACTGATAACCATCCCACTGGTCACCACTGATCGCTATCTTTTCATAATAATCATTAAAGTCACCGCAGATTACCCACCGGGCATTTGCGGTTTCTTCACGACCAAAACGCTTTTCGATAATCATACGCACTGCGCGGGCTTCTGCCATACGCACCGGCAAGGTCGTCAGTTTCGGATCCTGCCCGTAACGCACGCCGCCCATGGATTTAAAATGTGAGACAAACAGTGTCAGCGGCTTACCGCCAATCCGCAAATCAAGCATTAAACAATCGCGTTTAAATACGCGCTCATGCGCCTCAATACCAATATCTGCCAGTACCGGATCATAAATACCTAAATCCTGATAGGTCAGATGCGCATTGCTCTCCAGCTTGACCAGTTCAATATCATGTCCGCTTTTTGTCGTATCGCGCATCATTACGCTGACATCAATGCCGCGACTATCATTACCATCGATCAGATATTTATGTTTGTAACCCTGCCCGACCATTTTGAACAAATAGCCATATTCAAAAGCATTCAGTGCCTCGAGATCATCAACCTCCTGCAGGCAGAGAATATCCGCGCGGGTTTGTGCAATTGATAAAGCCGAAAGCTGGCGGGTATCATCCGTATGCGCCACCATGCGTGCCTGTTCCAGCAACCGGTACTGCGCCTCATTATCAATGGCAAAGAGCTGCAATGAACGATCCTGACGGTTCTCATTGCGATAGCCTGTAAAGTCAAACCGCCGCATCAGGTTTTCAATGTTGAATGTCGCCAGCGTAAATAAAACAGGCTTTTCAGATGAAGCATTATCGCTTACCGGCTCAACCTGCGCAGAAATTATATCAGACATTATGGTACCATCATTGCGTTCATCAGCGACTTTCCCCAACCTAAACAGCATCACATGAATTGCAATCGCTGATATGACCGGTAACATTTTTGTGGCGCTGTGCCCGCCTCTTAAATTAGCGGCAATTAATAGTTATATTAGAGCGCATCCGGAAAAGTGTAGAACGGTTTTCGGACAAGATGCGCGTCAAATCAGAGCGTTAGAGCGCCGATCTGATTCAATCAGATCGAAACGCGCTCTAAGAGACAGTTTTATAGATTTATGAACGGATATTGCCATGTCCAGATCCATTATAAAAACCGCTCTAACGCTGAGCATTGCCCTGTTTTCAGGCGTTTCTGCCTATGCAGGCGGCAATCAGATCAGCGGTGGCATTCCCTCACTCAACCCGACCGGCATGTTGATTATCGGCGGCATTGCTGGTGGCAACCGCACCGATCCTGCAGCCCGCAACTGCTATGGCTCGACTTTGTGTAAAGAAAGCGGCTCCTACTACACCGAAGACGGCGTGCTCAATTATAAGAACCGCGATCCGCTGGTACAGCGCGGCGCTACAAAACGGATCGGCTCTGATGTCTCACCGACTGTCAGTGACAATAGCAACCATATGCAATGGTGCAGCAATCAGTACCGCTCTTATCGCGCTTCCGACAATAGCTATCAGCCTTTTGCCGGTGTGCGAAAAACCTGCAACTCGCCTTTCTGATCTCAAAAAAACAACGCCCCTTCAAACCGATGTCTGAAGGGGCGTTATTGCGTCTAATAAAAAACAGAGAGATTAGTCTTTGCTGACCTCTGTAATATAGTTGGCATCAGCAACCATATTGAAATTCTTCACGTTTTTAGCTGCAACAGCTGTTTCGATCTGCTGATAGAGCATGACGAACGGGCTGGTTTCCTGAAAATCCTTCTGGATTTTGTGATACATCTGCTCGCGCTTAGCAGTGTCCGTTTCCTTTGCCGCGTCCATGGTTTCCTTGGACATTTCCGGAATATCCCATGAACTGCGCCATGCTGTTGTCTTCATCGAAACATCATCGCCATTATCCGGATTATAGGTAAAGGTGGACGCATTGGTATGCGGATCCCAATAATCAGGCCCCCAGATACCCAGCGAGAGCTCATGCTTGCGGGCACGAACCTTCGTTGTGGTCAGCTTACCATCGCCCTGCAACAGCTCAACCTTGATACCCGCTTTGGCAAAAGTCTGTTGAATGCTCTCTGAAATACCAACACCCGGCTGTGTATTTCGCACATCAAGTGTCACGCTAAAACCATCTTTAAGACCGGCATCAGCGAGCAACTGCTTAGCTTTCTCAACATCCAGCTTGAACGGCTTGTCTTCAATTGCACCGAACATGCCCAGTGGCAGGAAAGACTGGTGCGTACGGCCAATGCCTTTAATCAGCGTATTTTCAATCGCATCATAATCGATGAGATATTTCATCGCCTGACGTACTTCCAGCTTGGCAAGATTCGGCACATTCTGGTTGGCTGTCAGATAATATGTGCGGCCTTTAGGGGCACTTAACACATTGAAATCGCTGTTCTTAGCAAATTCAGCAATATCGCCCGGCTCCAAATTGCGCGCCACATCAATATCACCGGCCTGCAACAGCAAACGCTGTGACATGCTTTCTTTCACATGACGATATATAGCGCGTTCAACAGCCGGTTTTGATCCGCTGTAATTTTCATTGCGATCCAGCAGAATTACTTCGCTCGGGCGCCATTCTTTCAGGCTATACGCACCAGAACCGGCATAATTGCGTTTCAGCCAGTCATAGCCAAAATCTGTATCGAATGGCTTGGTATCCGTTTTCTCGGTTTTTACTTCATGTTCTTTAACCAGCTTGCTGTCTACGACAGAAGCAACACTGGAAGACAGTCCGTTGAGCACAAAGCTTGGTGCAAAGCTTTCTTCTGTAGAGAAGACGACAGTATAATCATCTGGTGCAGTTACCAGCTTGTCGACATTGTCTTTGTTCAGGCCAAACTGGCTGATGATGAATGCAGGGCTGAGATCCAGCTTGATTGCACGATGCAGCGAGTAAACCACATCCTGTGCTGTCAGCGGATTGCCGGAGGCAAATTTCTGCCCCTGCTTAACTTTAAATGTAATGGTCTTGCCATCTTCAGAGATCGTCCAGCTTTCTGCAATCTGCGGGATAATCTTGGTCGGATCTTTCGGATCGGTTGTGACCAAACGCTCATAGGTGTTTGTCAGAATTTCGGATGTGGTGATTTCGAAGATTTCTGCCGGATCGAGAGAAATTACGTCGTCAATGGCCATGGCCACAACCAGCGTATTCGCCGGTGTTGCGGCATAAGCCCCTGCACTCATACCGAGTACGGATGCACAGGCCAGAGCCAGAGTGTATTTTTTGATTAAAGTCATGAGTTTCCCCTCATTCTCCGCCTGAACCGCTCACCAATATCCGGACTCAAGCCTATAAAATTATTGCGTATCCAAGCTACAGGATTGCCCGCTAAAGCCAAGCATATTTTATAAAGAAAGCCGTAAATTCAGTAAGTTAAGCACCGAGACATATCGCTATTAAATGCATCCATTTAACGGCGATATGCTTAAGCTGAAACTCTGCTCTGAAGACATAAAAAAGCCGGAGCAAGGCTCCGGCTTTTCCAATTTCAACAGATAGAGCATAATTCCTTAAACTTGGATCAGTCTAAGATAAAATTATGCTCTAATTTTACAGTGTTAGAGCGACCTTTGTGTGCCAAGTCTGGCACACGGCGCTCTAGTATTATTTCTGGTGCGCTCGGATCAGATTGCCAAGGCGTTTGATGCCCTCTTCAATCATCTCGTCATTGGCACAGGAATAGGCCAGACGCACTGTATTGGCACCACTGCCATCGGCATGGAATGCTTTACCCGGCACAAAGGCGACTTTTTCAGTCTCAATGGCTGCGGCAAGCAGGTCAGCGCCATTCATATAATCCGGCAGGGTTACCCAGATGAACATACCACCCTCAGGCTTGGTCCATGTAGCCGATTTCGGCATATATTTATCCAGCGCTTCGAGCATTTTGTTGCGGCGATGGGAATATACAGCCTTGATCTTAGCAATCTGCGCATCAAAACCATTGGCAGCAACATGATGAACAGCCAGCTGGTTGATGGTTGAAGAATGCAGATCAGCAGCCTGCTTCATCAGCACCAGCTTGCGGATAACTGTGCTGTTGGCCACAACATAACCAACACGCAGGCCCGGTGCCAGCGTCTTGGAGAAACTGCCGGAATAGATGGTACGGGTATTTTCAATCGAGCCTTTACGCTCAATCTCCAACGCCAGAACCGGCGGGATCGGTGTACCGTCAAAACGCAGATACTGATAGGCAGCATCTTCGATCAGTGCGATATCCATTTCATCGCCCAGATCAATCAGCTTTTCACGGCCTTCACGATCAATGGTTTCACCGGTCGGGTTGCTGAAATCTGCCGAGAAATAAGCAAACTTGACCTTGCCGCCAGCCTTGGCAGCAGCTTCTTCGTAAGAAGCCGGTGTGCGATTGCCGTTTGGCTGCAGATCATCATAGGTCGGCTCATAGGCATTGAAAGCCTGCAATGCACCGAGATAGGTCGGGCGAACAACTAGCGCCGTATCATTTGGCGACAGGAACAGTTTGCCCAGATAATCCAATGCCTGCTGAGAGCCGGAAGTGATGAAAATATTCTCCGGTGCACATGGTACACCGAGCTTTGCCATTTCACCCTGCAGCCATTCGCGCAGCGGCTTATAGCCTTCACTTACCGAATATTGCAGTGCTGCATCGGATTTGCCGGATGCGAAAATATCAGCATAGGCTTCTTTAAACTCTTCCGCCGGAAACAGCTTCGGATCAGGAATACCGCCAGCGAAAGAAATAATATCGGGACGCTCAAGCAGTTTCAACAATTCACGAATTTCAGACGCTTTCATACGCGAAGAGCGCGTTGCGAATATTTTTTCCCAATCCAACATGGGGAGTTCCTCATTAATTCAAAAAGATGCCGTCGAATAGACCATAAAACTTAACCAAAAGCTGTGTGCCTTTGGGTATCACCTTATGCGTATTTCACAACAAAACAAGCAAAATATGTCAGCAATACTGACCTTTTATTCACATTGTTGCGAGATTGGTGTAAATTCGGTCATATTCGTACAAAAATCACCGACAAAAACTAATAATCATGCACCTAGTATGACCGGACGCACCATCATCACTTCGTCATACATTTCACCATTCAGCGATATCCAGTTCGGCCGGCGTCCGAATTCCGTATAGCCTTCGCGCAAGTAAAGTTGCAAAGCAGATTTATTTTCTGCGAGCACACTGAGTTCAAGCTGGCTGAAACCATTATCACGCGCATAGGCCTCGACAGCCTGCATCAGCTTCCGGCCAATATTCCGGCCGCGCATTTCGCTTTTCACATAGACCATCACGACAATTGCACGATGCGATGTCCGTGCGCCATCCTGAGGCCACAGACCAATCAGACCAACAGCCTTGTTGCCGTCAAAGGCCGCAAAAACCGGTGCGTTTAACTTTGCACGCCAATCAGCTTCAGAGAATTTTACCCAGTCTTCATAGGCAGAACTATAGGCTTCCGGATGCAGTTGCAGCGCTTCCAGCCGGATGTCCCGAAGGATAGCAAAGTCATCGGATTTCAACTGCCGGATCGTTATTTCACTCATATCTCATTCCTCCCGTCAGCAGTACTGCCATAAATAGTCAGGCCCGCACAAACAAAACTTTGTGCGGGCCTGATATTCAGTGATTAAACAATGCCAGCTTCTTTGCGGGCTTTGTTAACCGGATTAGTTGCGAGCCTTGTCAACCAGCTTCTTCTTGGAGATCCACCCTCGGCTATGCCGAGAAAAAGAAAACTTGGATCGCCATAAACCGAAACCGGATTAGTTACGGGCTTTGTCAACCAGCTTGTTCTTGGAGATCCAAGGCATCATGGCGCGCAGCTTGGCACCAACTTCTTCGATCTGGTGATCGTCGTTCATGCGACGGATACCCTTGAAGCGTGCAGCACCGGCGCGGTATTCCTGCATCCAGTCGGATGTGAACTTACCGGTCTGAATGTCGTGCAGAACGCGCTTCATTTCAGCTTTAGTTTCTGCAGTGATGATGCGCGGACCAGTTACATATTCGCCCCACTCAGCAGTGTTGGAGATCGAATAGTTCATGTTGGCGATACCGCCTTCATAGATCAGGTCAACGATCAGCTTCACTTCGTGCAAGCACTCGAAGTAAGCCATTTCAGGTGCATAACCACCTTCAACCAGTGTTTCAAAGCCAGCGCGGATCAGTTCAACCAGACCGCCGCAGAGAACTGCCTGCTCACCGAAAAGATCGGTTTCGCACTCTTCTTTGAATGTGGTTTCGATAACACCCGAACGACCGCCGCCAACGCCGGAAGCGTAAGACAGAGCGAGATCATGTGCGTTGCCGGAAGCATCCTGATGGATAGCGATAAGGCAAGGAACGCCGCCGCCCTTCTGGTATTCGCCGCGTACAGTGTGCCCCGGGCCTTTAGGCGCGATCATCACAACGTCAACAGTTTTTTTGGTTTCGATCAGGCCGAAATGAACGTTCAGACCATGAGCAAAAGCAATAGCAGCGCCGTCGCGCAGATTGTTGTGGATGTGTTCTTTATAGATATCAGCCTGAAGTTCATCAGGAGTTGCCATCATCATCAGGTCTGCCCATTTAGCAGCATCTGCAACGCTGAGAACTTCAAAACCATCAGCTTCAGCTTTTTTAACAGTGGCAGAATCCATACGCAGCGCAATACGAACATGCTTTGCACCGGAATCTTTAAGGTTCAGCGCATGCGCGCGACCCTGGCTACCGTAACCAACGATAACAACATTCTTGCCTTTGATCAGATTTACGTCTGCATCGCTGTCATAATAAACGCGCATAGGATATTCCCTTCCTTCTATGCTATGTCCGGCTTCTTTAAAAACCGGTGTTTCTTATCCGGCTTTTCAGGAACCGGCTTTATTTCCGTAAAGAGCAAAAAACTGACGCGTTGCTGTTCTCGCATCGCGAATAATTTCTGCATCACTGACTTCATGATGATCGCCGAGCAGCAGACGGATCTGCATATCGCGCACCACAAGGCCGAAGAATGAAGCGAATGCTTCATCAATATCATCAAAGTCCAGCAGGCCTGCATCGCGACCAGTTTCAAGAACCGGCTTGAGACGACGCGCCATTGCGATCGGACCATTATTCAGCACGATCTCACCGAGATCCGATTTGCCGGAACCGGCATGGCTCACAGCTAAGCGGTTCAATGCAATCGATGTACTGCCCGACAGAACCAGCAACCAGTCACGGGCGAAATGTTCCAGACTGGTAAAGAGTGACTCTTCATCCAGCCCTTCCCTCGCCACCGGCACAACGCGCACTTTAGACGCCTGCCATTGCACTGTTGCGGTCAGCAAACCATCACGATCGGTGAACCACTTATAGAGCGTTTCTTTGGAACAGCTTGCCCGTCGCGCAACGCCAGCCATAGTCAGGCTGTCGCCACCTTCAACGAGTAGCTCGAGTGCAGCATTCAGGACATCTTTCTGACGATCTGTCAGATCGAGGCCGTTTCCGACATTGCTCACGACATTATCAGGCTGCTGCAACTGCACGCTTCCACGCTCCTTTTATACCTATTTCATACGTGTCTCACAGATTCTCATCATGCGTACCGTACGTTACGGTTCGGACTATGCCGTCACAAACTCAACAATGCAAGAGGGATTTTTATTCCATCGCCAAATTTTATTCAGTGCACCAATTAAAGATTAACCTGCGTGCCAATCTCCACCACACGACCGGTCGGAATCTGGAAATATTCCGTTGCATCTGAAGCGCTGCGTGCCAGCGAAATAAATAATTTCGCCTGCCAATGCGGCATTGGTGAGCGCGGCGATATTCGTAAAACACGCCGCGAGAGGAAAAATGACGTCGTCATAATATCATATTTCCAGCCAAGCTTGCGGCAAATTCCCAATGCACGCGGAATATTCGGCGACTGCATATAACCAAAAGTCAGTGTCACCTGCATGAAACGGTCGCTATATTGCGAAATCCGAGCACGATCATCCGCCGGCACCCAAGGGCGTGGTGCCGTCACCACAGTCAGAATAACATTATTCTCGTGCAGAACTTTATAATGTTTAAGGCTATGCATCAGCGCTGTCGGCACACTGGCCGGATCACCGGTCAGGAAAACCGCTGTGCCTGCCACAATCACCGGCTCTTTGCGTGCCATCTGATTGACAATCAAATCCAACGGCACTTCTGTCTTACGGGTCTTCTGAAACAGATGGCGACTGCCGCGCACCCATGTCCACATAACCAGCAAAACCAGCGCTCCGACCACAATCGATGCCCAACCGCCCTGATGCACTTTGACGAGATTGGCACTGAAGAACATCAGATCAACCACAGCAAATCCAATGATCGGCACCAGCACAACCGGCAGGCTCCACTTCCACAGACGACGCATTACAAAAAACAACAACGTCGTTGTCACCAGCATATTACCGGTTACCGCAATACCATAGGCTGCAGCCAGATTGCTGGACTTCTGGAAAGTCACCACCAGCAGGATCACTGTAATGCCAAGCAGCAGATTAATGCGCGGCATATAAATCTGCCCGTGCAGTGTTTCAGATGTATGCAAGACCTCAAGCCTTGGTAAAATATTCAGCTGTACCGCCTGTCGTGCCAGTGAATAGGTACCTGTCAGCACCGCCTGACTGGCGATAACTGTGGCAATTGTTGCCAGCAGCACCATCGGCAACAATGCCCATTGCGGCATCATCTGAAAGAACGGATTTTGCACCGCTTCACCGGTTGCCGCGCTGTGCGAAAGAATAAAAGCCCCCTGCCCGAAATAATTCAGGATCAGACTCGGAAACACAATCCACAACCATGCACGTACAATTGGCTTGCGCCCGAAATGACCAAGATCGGCATAAAGCGCTTCTGCACCGGTAACGGCCAGAAAAATCGCACCAATGGTCGCGAAAGAGGTTGTCAGATTACCGCTGAGAAAAGCAAAAGCATAATAAGGATTAAGCCCTGCAAGAATGCCCGGATCATCAAATATATGAATGAAACCGGTTAGCCCCAATGCGAGAAACCACAGCAACATCACAGGGCCGAAAATACTGGCCATACGCCCTGTACCGTGCCGCTGCACAAAGAACAGTATCAGCAAAATTGTGATGGTAATCGGCACCACATAAGGCGTCATGTCCGGCGCGACGATCTCCAGTCCTTCCACCGCAGAAAGCACAGAAATTGCCGGTGTAATGACTGCATCACCGAAAAACAGTGATGCGCCGATAATCCCGATACCGAGAATAATATCCGGACGGCTGGCAAAGCTGGAACGCACCAGCGCCATAAGCGAAAGAATACCGCCCTCACCATTATTATCTGCCCGCAGTACAAACAGCACATATTTCACTGTCACAATGAGCGCCAGAGACCAGACAATCAGGGATATCACACCGAGAATTTCAGTCCGCAGCAAATTGCCGTCTGAGAGAGAAGCATGCAGCGCTTCACGAAAAGCATAAATCGGGCTGGTACCGATATCGCCATAGACGACACCAAGTGCCCCCATCATTAACAGCTTCAGATTACCTGACTGGCTGTGCGGATCGGTCATATCCTCATCGGAACTGACCGGAATATCCTGATGGGCAATCTCTTCACGCTGCGACTGCTTCATACATAACCTATAACTATGTGATGCTATCAATACGCCGGTCTGTGTTTCAATCTTAGCCTTATACGCAAGTGAAAGAAATGGCCGGAGTGCAGTATATAAATGCTCAATTTTTCTGAATGACAAGAGCAAAGAAATGCATATCTGCACTGATGAGCCATCACAAATACAGATGGCTCACCAGGATATAAAACTGTAAAAATTATTTAAAATCAGTAATTTATAAAACTAAATTGAATCAAAAAACAAAAAACGATTTTAGCCGAGTGCTTTGATAAAACGCTGTACTGACTGGCGCATACCATATTCCAGCGCATCTGCCGTCAGACCATGCCCGATTGAAACCTCACTCAATGTCGGCATAACTTTCACCAATGCAGGCAGATTAGCGACCGTCAGATCGTGACCGGCATTAATGCCCAGACCGAGTTCAACAGCTTTCAGCGCCGCACGCTCCAGCAATGCCAGTTCATGTGCCTGTGCCTTCGGATCAGCATAGGCACCACCATAAGGGCCGGTGAAGAACTCCACACGGTCAGCACCGGTCTCTTTTGCAATTTCAAGACCATCCGGCGTCGGATCAGCAAACATTGAAACGCGCATGCCGTGGGATTTCAGACGTTTGGTCACCTCACTCAGCATGCTCTTATGCTTGGCAAAATCCCAGCCGTGATCCGAGGTGTTCTGTGCCGGATCATCCGGCACCAGCGTGACCTGTTCCGGCTCGTGCTGCTCGACAAGCGCCAGAAACTCTTCCGACGGATAGCCTTCGATATTGAATTCAGCCTGCGGAAACTCATCATCGATGAGAGCGCGTAGATCACCAAGATCAGAGAAACGGATATGACGCTGATCAGGGCGCGGATGCACGGTCAGGCCGGATGCACCTGCATCCAGCGCAACGCGCCCCAAGCCTGTCACACTCGGCCATGGCAAATCACGACGATTACGCAACATAGCCACAGCATTGAGATTAACCGACAAGGTTGCAACCACGATCCGAACTCCCTGATATGCTTAATTAGCGAACGATTGTTAGTTTTTCCGCTGCACGGGTAATGGCCGTATAAAGCCAGCGCTCACGCGTATCGCGGAAGGCATAGCTTTCATCAAACAATACCACATTATTCCACTGTGAACCCTGCGCTTTATGGGTGGTCAGCGCATAGCCGTAGTCAAAATCGTCGAAACGCTTTTTAGTCTGCCACGGAATTTCCGCATCCGGATCTTCAAACTGCGCCTTCAACAATTTGATCTTGGCAACACCGCGCCCCGGTTCTTCATCTTCCGGTGCAATCAGCAAATTAATGCCGGGCTTCACGGTTTCCTTGGAAGATGTCATCACCTTCCAGAGCGAACCATTGAGCAAACCTTTGGCCGGATCATTGCGAAGACAAACCAGCTTGTCACCGGATTGCGGATACTCGGCGGTAAAACCTTTAAGCTCGCGCAGACGTTGGTTATAGCGCTTGCGCGTACGATTAGTGCCAACCAGCACCTGATCAGCATCGAGCACCAGTTCCTGTGTCACTTCCGCTTTGCTGATGACGCGCGCAGCACCATAATCACCATAGGGAATGTCCCGCCCCTCGCGCACATCCAGCGCCAAACGGATAATCGGGTTATCCTGTGCCTGACGGTGAATTTCTGTCAGCAGATAATCCGGTTCCTGCTCGGTGAAGAAACCGCCACCGCTGATCGGCGGCAACTGCCCCGGATCACCCAGCACCAGAATAGGCGTACCGAATGTCATCAGATCGCGGCCAAGTTGCTCATCGACCATCGAACATTCATCGACAACGATCAGAGCTGCTTTTGCCACAGGGCTTTGACGGTTGAGCGAAAAGGTCGGAGAGATCGAGGTTTTACCTGTCGTCTCATCTTCAATCGCTTCTTCGCCTTTCGGGCGGTAGATCAGCGAGTGCAATGTGCGGGCATTACTCGCACCTTTGGAGCGCAGCACCTGCGCAGCCTTACCGGTAAAGGCCGCAAACTGCACCTCACCATCCACATGCTCGGCAAAATAGCGCGCAAGCGTCGTCTTACCCGTTCCCGCATAGCCAAAAAGGCGGAAAATCGGGGAGCCGCCTTTTGCCAACCATTGCGCCACAGCTTGCAGCGCGTTGTCCTGTTCCGGTGAAAATTCCATCATGGCACTGATTGACCGGATTCGCGCCTAAAGAGCAAGTTTTATCACCTCAGCATCGGCCACAGACTGGCAACCAGCAGCAGAGCCATGGTCAGGTTGAACCATTTGAGCCGCACCGGATCTTCCAGCCATTGGCGTAACAGACTGCCAAATGCCGCCCATGACGACACACTCGGCAAATTAATAATCGCAAAAACAGCGCCAATAACCAGCACTGAAAGCGTATAGGCATCATGCACAGTGTAGCTTGCCATAGCAGTGACCGCCATCACCCAGGCCTTCGGGTTCACCCACTGAAACAGCAAAGCCTGCATAAAGCTCATTGGTTTGGCTGCACTATCCGCAACTGAACCGACCGAAGTTGAAGTAGCAATTTTATAAGCCAGATAGAGCATATAGGCGCCACCGGCGAATTTCAGCGCCAGATACAGGACCGGAGCCGTTTCCAAAACTGCACCAAGTCCGTAGCCCACACCCAGCAACAGTGTCAGAAAACCGACTCCAATTCCCAGCATATGCGGAATTGTCCGACGAAAACCAAAGTTCACTCCGGAAGCCAGCAGCATCAGATTATTCGGCCCCGGCGTGATAGATGTAACAAACGCAAACACCACCAGCGCCATGAATATATCATAAGAAAGCAACATCTGAAGAAACAATCTATTTATAAAAAGCAACACCACTGCCTCTTTTGAGAACAGCGGTGCTACAAACGATCAGCACTTTAAGTGTCTGCATCAAAAAGCGTCAGACGACAGCGAAAATGGTGATTTTGGAGCATCGGAACGGAACGTACTAATCGTACGTGAGTACCGAAGCGCAGAAAATTGCCATTTGCAGCCAAGTCAGGCGACTTTTAGATCAGACACGATTACATGCCTTCAGCACCACGGATCATAGCCGCAACACCGGTACGGCACACTTCAATCAGACCAAGCGGCTTCATAATCGCAATGAACTGATCAATCTTTGCGCCCTTGCCGGTGATTTCAAAGATGAAATGCTCAACCGTTGCATCCACGACCTTGGCTTTGAAAGCATCGGCCAGACGCAGCATTTCTGCACGGTCATCACCTTTTCCCACCACTTTGATCAGCGCCAGTTCACGCTCGACCGGACGCTCATGACCAAGTTGCTGGGCATGATAGGTCAGATCAACCACCCGATGCACCGGAACAATACGTTCCAGCGAATGACGGATCTGATCCAGCACATTAGCTGTGCCGCGCGTTACAATAGTAATACGCGACAGGTGCTTTTCGTGCTCGGTTTCAGAAACGGTCAGGCTCTCAATATTATAACCGCGACCGGAAAACAGGCCGATAACACGGGCAAGGACACCCGGTTCGTTGTCAACCAGTACCGATAGTGTATGTGTTTCAACTAGCTGGGTTTCTTCGGTCAGAAAGTAAGCTGAACCGGAAGCTGCATTTTGTGCGTTCATAATGAATATCCTTGTTCCGGTATTAGACTAGGTGACGGTCTTTAGCGTCAATGGCATTAGCAACAGCTTCATCAGTCGCTTCATCCGGCAACAGCATTTCATTATGCGCTTTGCCTGAAGGGATCATCGGGAAGCAGTTCGCCAGATTGGCAACGTGACAGTCAAAGATCACCGGCCCGTCTGTTTCAATCATTTTCATGATTGCATCATCCAGCTCATCCGGCTTGGAGCAACGGATACCTGTGCCGCCATAGGCTTCAGCCAGTTTAACAAAATCCGGCATCGCTTCTGTATAAGAATGTGACAGACGGTTACCGTGCAGCAACTGCTGCCACTGGCGCACCATGCCCATATACTGGTTATTCAGAATGAAAATCTTGATCGGCGCATTATGCTGAATAGCCGCCGACATTTCCTGAATACACATCTGAATAGAAGCATCACCGGCAATATCAATCACCAATGCATCCGGATGGGCAATCTGCACGCCCAGCGCTGCCGGCAAACCATAACCCATGGTACCCAGACCACCGGAAGTCATCCAGTGATGCGGCTCCTCGAATTTCATAAATTGTGCAGCCCACATCTGGTGCTGGCCAACTTCTGTGGTGATGTAGGTCTTGCGATCCTTGGTCAGTTCCTGCAGACGCTCCAGCGCATATTGCGGCATAATCACATCGCGGCTGTGCTTATAGGCCAGCGAGTTGCGCGCACGCCATTTATCAATCTGGTTCCACCATGAAGCCATATCGGCCTTTTCAGGACGTTTGGAAGATGCACGGTACTGGCGCACCATATCTTCCAGAACATGGGCAACATCACCAATAATCGGCACATCCACGCGAACAGTCTTGTTGATCGAAGACGGGTCAATATCAATGTGGATTTTCTTGGAATTCGGCGAGAAAGCATCCAGACGACCGGTGATACGGTCATCGAAACGCGCACCGACGCACAGCATGACATCACATTCATGCATAGTCATATTGGCTTCAAACGTGCCGTGCATGCCGAGCATACCCAGCCAATTTTTGCCTGATGCCGGATAAGCACCCAAGCCCATCAGTGTCGAGGTGATCGGAAAGTCGCTGATCTCAACCAGCTCACGCAGCAGCTTCGAGGCTTCCAGACCGGAATTGATTACACCACCACCGCTATAGATCACCGGCTTTTTGGCATTGGCCAGCAGTTCAACTGCCGCTCGGATTGCATTCTGATCGCCGTTCAGAACCGGATTATAGCTGGTACGCGGGCTGGTTGCCGGCGGCGTATACATGCCGGTCGCAAACTGGATGTTCTTCGGAATATCAATAACAACAGGGCCCGGACGACCGGTGCGCGCAACATGAAAAGCCTCATGCAGAATGCGCGCCAGATCATTTACATCCTTAACCAGCCAGTTATGCTTGGTGCAAGGACGGGTAATGCCGACAGTGTCAGCTTCCTGAAACGCATCGGTGCCGATCAAAGATGTCGGGACCTGACCGGTGATGCAAACCAGCGGGATAGAATCCAGCAGCGCATCCTGCAACGGTGTTACCGCATTGGTCGCGCCCGGACCGGAGGTTACCAGCATTACACCAACCTTGCCGGTGGAACGCGCATAACCTTCAGCCGCATGGCCTGCGCCCTGCTCGTGACGCACCAGAATGTGCTCGACAGTTTCCTGCTGGAACAACTCGTCATAGATCGGTAGCACAGCACCACCCGGATAGCCGAAAATATGTTCCACGCCCTGATCGATCAGAGCCTGTACAACCATTTCGGCACCAGTCATTTCCCGTTTACCGGTTTCTTTTTGTGCTGCGGCAGCTGCGCCACTTGTATCTGTACTCATTGTCTTTCGATGTCCCGTCTGCTGTGCCGGTGATTACTTCCCTGATTTCACCGGAAGTCCCGTACTGTTTAGCTTTATTCGTTGTGTTTAGATAATAAAAAAGGCCCCCTGAGGGAGCCTGTGTTTCGCGCATGGGAGCTTTCGCCGGATGGTTACACCATCCTGCCCATACGCTTACCCACCACGAGAATAATTTTCTTAGCCATAAGGGGAGATTAAACAGCAGTTTTTTTCACGTCAATGGCAAAAAACGTAATCTTGTTATTTTCTTTGCAAATTTATGCCGAAAAACATCATCAGGCAAAAACTGCATTCCGCGATGAATCATTCTCATAGCGAACATCAACAAGATCTTGAAAATCATATAATTAAACAGATGTGCCGATTGCGCTCTGCAAGGCTGCACGGGCTCTTTTATATAATGCCGGTGCTTTTTCTGTGCCATTCCATTCGGCAACGGCAGAAACTGCATGGATGATATGGCTGTCATGTCCCATCCGCAATTCACATTCTTCCAGTGCCTTGCAGATTCTCGCCGACATTCTGTTGGCATCAGCCGCTTCCAGATCCGGCACGATCAGCGCGAACTCACCATCCCCCATATGCGCCAGCACATCATGATAGCGGGTACAGTTGCGGATACATAAGGCCGCTTCCATCAGCAAACGGTCTGCCGCATCACGTCCGCGCTGTTCGCAGAGCTGCTGCAGGTGCTCAACACCGATCATCACCACCGTAACCGGATGTTTGATTTTAGCAAATTGCAGCAAATATTCATGCAAAGCTGAATCAAAATAAGCCTTGCTCTGTAAACCTGTCAGAGGATCAGTAAAGCTGATCTGTTCCAGATCTTTGGTATTGCGGGAAATCATCCATGTGATGATTTTCAGCTGACCTCTGTTTTTCACCTGCATACGGATTTGCGGCAGCAACATCAGGCTTCCGGTTACACCGGCAGCAACCAGCAACATAAGCGCAATGCCCAACGGTGCGTCTGATAATCCGGACGCTTTATACGTCTCGCCCAGATCGTGGATCAGGCGATACTGCATAAACAACATCAAGCCCGCGCCGCACAGCAGCACAAGCATAATGATGAAAAACAGTTCTGCTCTGAAAAAACGCATTATCCCCCGCCGACCCACTGTCCTAAAACAACAGATTTCTGACCGAGATTAAAACTTAAGTGTTTCACCCACGTTAACGGCCAAAAGGATCAGCCGAAGTAGTCTTCAGCCCGTTCCAGCCGCCGCCATTCATCCCCGAACTGGTTACGGAACCATGTCATCTGCCGCTTGGCATATTGGCGTGTGGCAATCACTGACAGCTCCACCGCCTTTTCGCGTGACATTTCACCTTTGAGCCAGCTTTCAATCTCGCGCACACCGATGGCTTTCATGACCGGCAGAGCCGCATCCGGCTGTAAAGCTAACAGAGTCTGTACTTCCTGCACGGCAGTACCCTGCATCATCAGATCAAAACGCTGAGCAATACGCTGGCGCAGCCATGCCCTGTCCGGCATCAGTACCAGTTTTTCCGCATGCAGCGGATCAATCAGTGCTTTACCTTTGGCTTCCTGCCATTCGATAAGCGAACGTCCGGTGCTGTCGATCACTTCCAGAGCGCGGACAATCCGCTGACTGTCTCCCGCTTTCAGCCGCTCTGCCATTACCGGATCGCGCTGTTGCAATTCCTCATGCAGACGTTGTGCGCCCTCTTCCAGCATCCGGTTGCGCCAGTAGTCGCGCACTTCATCTTTCACCTGCGGCATGTCTGAAAGACCACCGAGCAGTGCTTTGAAATAAAGACCTGTGCCACCGGTAAAAACCGGTATGCGCCCCTGCAATTCCGGTCTGGCCAGCAATGCCTCGACTTCTTCGAGCCAGCGGCCGGTCGAATAAAGTTGCAATGGCGAAACATACCCGTAAAGATAATGTGGCACAATTTGCAGATCATCAGATTGCGGGCGCGCCGTCAGCTGATCCAGAACATCATAAACCTGCATGGAATCACTATTTATGATATAGCCGCCGCAATCCCTTGCGAGACGCAGTGCCAATGCTGATTTACCGCTGGCAGTCGGCCCCGCGATCAGAATTGCCTTTTGCCTGTCTCTCTGCTCTATCACTCAAACATTCTCCAAACGCACAAAGCGGAACCGGTTTTATGTCCCAGCCTGCCTCACTTGTTACCACACTGATCTGCAATCCTGCTAATCCGGTTCTCACACCTGAACTGGCGCATAAAGCCAGCGAGGCTGCTGATACGCAAGCCCTTTACTGGCTTGCAGACGGTATTGCCTGTGATCTGCCACTGAAAACCGGCTCGAATGCCGCTCAGATCGCTGAAAATATCCGCGCGGCACTGGGTGACGCTCCTGTGGATGTGGTTATTCAGGAACAGGATAGCCGTCGCAAAAAACTGCTGATTGCCGATATGGATTCCACCATGATCCAGCAGGAGTGTATTGATGAGCTGGCCGAAGAAGTCGGCCTGCGCAAGCATATTGCCGGTATCACTGCCCGCGCGATGAATGGCGAAATCGCCTTTGAGCCAGCCTTGCGCGAACGTGTTGCCCTGCTCAAAGGTCTGCCGGTCAGCATTGTTGATCAGGTTATTGCCAACCGCATCACTCTGACACCAGGCGGCCATGAACTGATTGCCACCATGAAGAAAAACGGCGCCTATACGGCTTTGGTTTCCGGTGGCTTCACCAGCTTTACCTCCCGTATTGCCGCCATGCTCGGCTTTGACGAAAATCGTGCCAATCTTCTGCTGGATGACGGCACATATCTTACCGGCCTTGTTGCAGAGCCAATTCTCGGTGCCGATGCCAAGAAAATCAGCCTTGATGAAATCTGTGCCACACTCGGCATTACAGCTCAGCAGGCAATGGCAGTCGGTGACGGTGCCAATGATCTGCCGATGATCAAACATGCGGGCAGCGGCGTTGCCCTCCATGCCAAGCCTGCAGTTGCAGCACAGGCACGTATCCGCATTGATCATGGTGACCTGACAGCACTGCTCTATATTCAGGGTTACAGAAAAACGGATTTTGTAAAATGAGCACCATTATTGAAACGCCCCGCCTGCTCCTGCGCAACTGGCAGGAAGATGACCGTGCATTTTTCCACGAGATCAATTCTGATCCGGAAGTGATGGAGTTTTTTCCGGCTCTGCGCAGCCGTGAAGAATCTGATGCGCTGATGGATCGTGTTGTCGCGATGATCAATGACGACAGTTTCGGCTTCTATGCCTTGCAGGACAAGAATAGCGGCGATGTTGTCGGATTCACTGGTTTGATGAGAACCGACCTTGAGCCATTCATGCCAAAGGGTGTACTGGAAATCGGCTGGCGTTTGGCGCAACGCTATTGGGGCAAAGGTTATGTGACTGAGGCTGCACTTGCCTCTCTCGCCTATGCCTTTAATGAACGCGGACAGGATGAGGTTGTCTCCTTCGCTGTCCATAATAATCATCGTTCAACTGCAGTGATGCAACGCATTGGCATGGTCAACGATCCGAAGCGCGACTTTGACCACCCAAGTGTACCAGACAGCCATCCGCAGCTGAAGCGCCATGTACTTTATACCATCAGCAAACAGCAGTGGCTGAATCAACATGGCAAGTCCGGCGTCTAAGCCGTTCATCTGATTCAAGTCTTTACAAATTAAAAGGCCGGAGGATGTGCACATCCTCCGGCCTTTTCTGCATTCTTGTTATAGCATTTCCAGCAAAAGTGCGAAGCGGTTTTGCGTCGGATAATGCGTAAAAACAAACAGTTACAGCGGTTCCAACGATTCACTCTTAACTGGAACCGCTGTAATGTCAGATCAATCGATACGGAGCGTCACAAAACGCAGCTCACCGCTTGGAGCCGCCAGCATCAGCAATGCATTTTTACGTCCCTGCTGGCGTAGTTTTTCAATTTTCTTCTGAATATCCGCAGGCGCCTTCACGGTTTCCTGCGCGAATTCAACAATCACATCACCGGCCTTAACCCGCTTTTCTTCTGCGGTTGATTTGGCTTCAACCGCGCTGATCAGCACGCCTTCAACGTCCTCAGAGATTTCATACTGCTTGCGCTGTGCATCATCCAGCTTGCCGAGCGTCATGCCCAGAACAGTCACGGCAGCCGCTTCTTTCGCCTTAGCACCATCTTTAGCATCTGCGGTTTTGTCTTTGTTTTCGTAATCTTCCAGACGGCCGAGTTTGATCGTCACAGTCTGTTCTTTGCCTTTACGCAGCACCAGAACACTGACTTCTTTGCCGACCGGGCTTTCCGCTACAACGCGCGGTAATTCGCGGGCATTCTCCACATCTTTACCGTCGAATTTCAGAATAACGTCACCGGCCATCAGTTCTTTATTCTCAACGCCGCTATTGGCGATAAGACCGGCGACCAAAGCACCTTTGGCTTCTTTCATGCCGAAGCTTTCTGCCACATCATCCGTTACCGGCTGAATACGCACACCCAGCCAGCCGCGACGGGTTTCACCGAATTCTTCCAGCTGCTGGATCACTGACACAGCAAGCTCGGACGGAATAGCAAAACCGATACCGATAGAACCGCCAGTCGGCGAAATAATCGCCGTATTAATACCAATGACTTTACCATGCATATCAAACAGCGGACCACCGGAATTACCACGGTTAATGGCCGCATCAGTCTGAATGAAATTATCATATGGCCCCGCCTGAATATCGCGGTTACGCGCAGAGATAATCCCGAGGGTCACTGTTCCGCCAAGACCAAACGGATTACCGATCGCCATGACCCAGTCACCAATGCGCGATTTTTCAGAATCACCGAAACTCACATCGGTCAGCTTGTGTTTGGTCGGATCAACTTTCAGCAGCGCAATATCGGTCTTGGTATCTGTGCCGAGCAGTTCAGCTTTAAGCTTTTTACCATCAGTGAAATTCACCTCAATCTCATCAGCATCCGCAATAACGTGGTTGTTGGTGACAACGAGACCCTTCTTGGCATCAATCACAAAACCCGAACCAAGCGACTGCATTTTACGTGCGGCACTGCCGCCGTCTTTCTGATTTTCTTCAGAGAAAAAATCATCAAAGAATTCCTGAAACGGCGAACCATCCGGCACTTCCGGTGCTGGCTCAGCCTTTTCCTCACCATTCTCGTCTTTCACGGTCTGCGAGGTGGAGATATTCACAACCGCATCCAGCAAGCCCTCTGCCATGTCAGCAACGGAAGCAGGCCCCGCAACTGATTGTCCCAGTGGCGCGAGCTTGCCCGCAATCACCGGCGGTGTCTGTGGTGCCACTGCAGCAGGTTTATCCTGCGCATAGCCGCTGACAGAGCTCAACAGCACTGTGCTTACGGACAAGGCAGCAAAGGCCGCACGCATAGAAAACAAACCCGTGCTTTTATTCTGAATGCGAACCATCTGGAACTCCGCCTGCTTCTGTTATTTTTTGATGCTTACAACCGATTGGAAGTAAAATAAGGCCAGAGCATGTCACGGTCAAACACCTTCACTTCACTAGAGCGTGTTGCGTTTAATCGTACCCACTGCGCTCGCTCTAGATTCCTTTAATTGTCGCATGTTCGCCAACGCTAAATGGATACATTTAGCTGCGACATGCTTTAAGCGATTAGATGAAAGACAACACGCTCCGGAAATAAAAAGGCGTATGGAAAACCATACGCCTTTTTTGTTCAATTTCGGCAGATCAGCCTCTGACCAGCCATACCACACCGACACCCAGAACCAGCGCAACCATACCTGCAGTGCGCAGATAATTTTCCGGTGCTTCTGACACGTCTCTGGCCATACGTCTGGCGAAGTGCGGAAAGCCGCCATAGAGAAGCCCCTCTAAAACGAGAAGCAATCCTATGGCTGTTATCAGATCATTCACAATCGTATCCGACCCTTACTGAGCGGTCTGTCCGGCGCTCGCAGGTTGCGGTGCCAGTTTACCGGCTGCATCCTTAAAGAAGCGGAAGAACTGTGAATCCGGCGACAGAACCATGGTTGTGCCTTCGGCCTGCAATGCCTGACGATAAGCATTCATCGAACGGTAGAATGCGTAGAAGTCAGGATCCTGATTTGCAGCTTCCGCAAAAATACGACCACGTTCTGCTTCACCCTCACCGCGCAGGACTTCAGAGTCACGGCTGGCTTCGGAAACGATTTCCACAACCTGACGATCCGCAACAGCTTTGATACGCTGTGCTGCTTCACGACCACGCGCACGCAGACGTTCAGCTTCGGCAAGACGTTCGGCCTTCATACGGTCAAAAGTCTGCTGGGAAACTTCAGCAGTCAGGTCAGTACGGCGAATACGTACGTCCTCAATGGTCAGACCAAGGGATTCCGCATCCGGACGCAACTGATCACGCACTTCACGCATCATGCTGCCGCGTTCTTCCGACAAAGCCGATTCAAAGCCGCGCAGACCGTAAACCTGACGCAGAGCCGCATCGAGACGGGTACGCAGACGCTGTTCAGCAAGCATAGTATTTGCCGAGACAGTCTCACGGAATTTACGGGCATTGGTAATGCGGTAAACGAGGAACGCATCCACATCATAGAACTTACCGCCGGAAACCTGAACGCGGATATCGTCCAGATCAAAGCGCAGCATACGATCATCAATCAGCTGCACGTTATCTGCCTCAGCAAAGGCAAATGGCAGCTTGAAATAAATACCTGGCTCGGCTTTCACATCAACAATCTGACCAAAGCGCGAGACAATCGCCTGCTGGCGTTCATTGACCACAAAAACTGAGGAGTAAACCAAAAATGCGACAACAGCGAGCGCACCAACGATAAAAGGCAAACGATTCTGACCCATTACTGGCTGCCTCCCGCTTTATTCTGCTGACGCATCAGCTCAGTCAGGGGCAAATATGGCATAACATTATTGCCGCCTTCGATAATCACTTTATTGCTGTCTTTCAGCACCTGCTCCATGGTCTCAATGAAGAGACGATCGCGGGTAACATCAGGCGACTGCTTGTAAATATTCAGGACAGAGTTAAAGCGCTGGCTTTCACCTTCTGCTTCCTGAACCATACGGGTTTTATAACCGGCAGCATCTTCACGAACCTGCGCAGCTTCACCGCGAGCCTGACCCAGTTTCTGGTTGGAATACTGGTTTGCTTCTTCGACGAAACGGTCTTCATCCTGTTCTGCACGCTGCACTTCATCAAAGGCATCGGCCACTTCACGCGGCGGCGCGGCATCTTCGATGGAAAGTGCTGTGATCTGGATACCCGCGCCATAGCCGTTCAATGTTGCCTGAACGATATCACGTACCGATTCAGCAATGGCAGCACGATTATCACGGAACACATCTTGAGCCGGACGACGGCCGACGATTTCACGGATCGCGCTTTCAGAAACCTGACGAACCATATTGTCAGGATCCTGTACCTTAAACAGGTAAGAACGCGGATCGGAAACACGATAAAGCACGGAGAACTGAACATTAACAATGTTCTGGTCACCGGTCAGCATCAGACCCTGTGTGGCACCGCGGGTGCCCTGACCGCCAATATTGATCTGGCGTTCACCGGTTGAGACTTTTTCATAAGTTTCAATCGGCCAGAGATGGAAATGCAGGCCCGGTTCAGAAACGACTTCCTTCGGCACACCGAAGCGCATTTCAACAGCAAGCTCATCAGGCTGCACAGTATACATGGCCTGAAACAGCCAGAAACCGGCCAGCGCAACCGCACCGATCACGAACATAGCCGGACCGCCACCATTGCCGCCACCGCCCGGGATCACCTTTTTCAGACGATCCTGACCTTTGCGCAGAATATCTTCCAAATCCGGAGGAGTTCCGCCGGGGCCTCCGCGCGGTCCTTTAGGGCCTTGTCCCCATGGTCCGCCCTGATTAGAGCCGCCATTATTGGAACCGCCGTTGCCGGATCCGCCATTTTTATCGCCGCCGCCCCATGGGCCGCCGCCATTTTGATTACTCCAGGGCATCCTCACCTCTCGTGCCAGATGTCAGAGGCGGAACACCTCTATTCATCAATCAGTATGTTCCGTTTATAGGTACGCAAAAGCACTCTTTCAACGCAAGACACGAAGATTCATCACGCTTTTGCAATTTTCAGTCAAATTAGTTGATCAGCATGGTAAAAAACAGGCATTTCCTGACCATGATCAGGCAATTAGAGCGGGTTCGTTTATGACAAAAACAGTGAATCCGATCTGATTGTTTATTCTTATGCCTTATCCTGCATAAAACCGGCGCCCATTTTTAGCTCGCGAATGCTTTAACGCCGCTCGTAAACCACATAACGGGTCGGATAATTGTCTTTCTCACCCGCAGGCACATGCTCTTCACTGGTGATCTGCCAAACGAGCGGATCGACAGGACCGAAATAAGCATCGCCATCAATTGACGCTTCAATATGCGTCACATGCAGATGCGTAGCTTTATCCATTGCCTGCGCATAAATCTGCGCGCCACCAATGATGCAGATTTCATCAACACCCGCGGCTTGCGCTGCCTGCTCACCGGCAATCAGCGCCTCATCAATTGAGGGCACAACCAGCGCGCCCTCTGCGGCATAATCCGTATCACGGGTGATGACAATGTTGGTGCGGTTCGGCAACGGGCGACCAAGCGATTCCCATGTCTTACGCCCCATCACCACCGGCTTGCCGAGCGTGAGTTTCTTGAAGCGCTGCAAATCCGTGGAAAGACGCCACGGCATGCCATTATCACGCCCGATCACACCATTTTCTGAAACTGCGACAACAAATGATACAATCATATCTTATACCGCAATCGGCGCTTTGATGCTTGGTTCAGCTTCATAACCAACTAGTTTGAAATCCTCAAAGCGGAACGCAAACAGGTCTTGAACTTCCGGATTGATTTCCATCACCGGCAGCGCTTTAGGCGCGCGGCTCAGCTGCAGTTTCGCCTGATCAAAATGGTTGTGATAAAGATGCGCATCGCCAAGCGTGTGTACAAACTCACCCAGTTTCAAACCGGCAACCTGCGCAATCATCATGGTGAGCAACGCATAGGAAGCGATATTAAACGGTACACCGAGAAAAATATCCGCCGAACGCTGATAAAGCTGGCAAGACAGTTTGCCATCAGCCACATAGAACTGGAACAGACAATGGCATGGCGGCAAGGCCATTTCATTGACCAGTGCAGGATTCCATGCAGAAACAATCAAACGTCTTGAATTAGGATTTTGCTGCAAATCCTTCATAAGATTCGCAATCTGATCGATATGTGTGCCATCCGGCGCCGGCCATGAACGCCACTGCGCACCATAGACCGGACCAAGGTCGCCATTCTCGTCAGCCCACTCGTCCCAGATGCTCACACCATTTTCTTTGAGATAGGAAATATTGGTGTCACCACGCAAAAACCACAGCAATTCGTGGATGATAGAGCGCAAATGCAGCTTTTTGGTCGTCAGAACAGGAAAGCCCTGCGCGAGATCAAAACGCATCTGATAGCCGAAAACAGACCGTGTTCCGGTGCCGGTACGGTCACCGCGATCTGTGCCATTGTCGAGGACGTGCTGAAGAAGATCAAGATATGTACGCATAGGCGCTATTTAATCTCTTTCATTCAAAATGCCATCATTAATTTATATCAAAGCAGTTCAGAGTCTCACGATAGGCACACGCATATTTTGAAAACCTTTATAAAAAAAGCCCTGCTTGCGCAGGGCTTTTAAAAAATCTCAGAGGCTTTCCAGCTTACCGAGCGACTTCGCGCAGAGGTAATAGAAAGTCACGCGCTGCTTGTTGTGATCGCCCTTCATGGTTTCTACCACGCTGGCGATAACTGCTTCAGCTTTGGCATCATCTTCAACGCCGAGTTTGCGACCGAGCCAGCTGGTGCGAACAGTAGCGAGTTCGCTAGGATCAGAAGCAGCAACCAGCGACGCATCGCGGCTGCGCAGTGCAATACCAAGATGCTTTACGATCTTGTCAACAACAGCCTCATCAGCAGCTGCATCGTAACGGCGCACATCGGCTAGATAATCAGTCATGAAACCATTCTCCTTCAATCTGACCGCTTTTACGGCCGTTCAATCTAAACAGGGTAATTGCTCAATGGCTTATGAATCGCCATTTAATTTAATTACCTGTATATTATGAAAGAATTGACCAGCACGCAGAAGCTGTCAATGCGTTATATCGTGAGAGTACCGGAAAACGCATCAAACTGTTATTTCAGTCTTTTTTGATAAATGATGGCGCAGCTATAAATTCGCCAAACCGTATATTTTTCTCAACACAAAAGCATCGAAAGCGCTTTGCCCTCTTTTCAAGCGGGCAGAAGCCTCCTATATAACCAGTGTCGGCTTGACCGGCTATGGTGATAAATGGACTACGTAATAAACCTATTGGACCCGGGGGCGGTACCCGGCGCCTCCACCAGAATACAGCTTAGACTGAAACGGTTGTATTGTGGCGGGGGCGAAATAGGATCGACAAGGGCGTAAAGGTTGATCTTTCACTCGGCATTGTACCACCGTTATCGGGCTAATTGAGTAGTTGCAAATGACAACAAAGCTCAGGGTTACGCTCTCGCTGCCTAATGGCGGTGCGGGAAACCCGACCTAAGTCCTTAGGGTTAGCCCCTTAAGGCGGGGTTCGGAGGCACCTGGCAACAGAAGCCTCCACTTTCTCTCTTCTATACCTGCATATGAAAAAGGCACCGGATTTCCCCGATGCCTTATTTTGTTTCTGCCGATAAATTATCGGATAATTGTCTCGGGCGATGCAGGCTTCTTTAAACCGTGGCGCATAATTGTCATGTAAGCCAGCACCCAGCCGGACAAACCACACAAAGCAATCGCCACCAGCATCGGCAGCACAGTCCCGTTCATGATGAATGAGCTAAGCCCCATCGCAGCTGCTGCGACCAACAATTGCAGGGTTCCGAGCAATGCCGCGGCTGTACCGGCAATCTCACCATGATCATCCAGTGCCAAAACGCTGGTACCGGGCAGAACCAGCCCCAGAAAAGCATTACCAATAAACAGGAATGCCATAATCACCCACAAGCTTTGCGAAAGCAGCAGCGCAGCCAGCACCATAGCGATCATCGTCACCAGATAGCCGGTTATCGCATAGGCCACCAGACGGCTCAGACCATAACGGCTGGCCAGCATACCATTGAGCTGCGAAGCACCGAAAAACGAAATCGCATTCACGGAGAAAACCAGCGAATATTCACGCGGGCTCAAACCGTATTTATCCATGAAGATAAAGGACGAATTGGCGAGATAGACAAAAAATGCTGCCATGCAAAACCCACCGATGCAGGTCAGCCCGATAAATTTACTGTCGCGGATCAAAAGCGCATAGCCACGCAAAGCACGCCCTACCCCGCCTGAAATCCGCTTCTCAACAGGTCGTGTTTCTTCCTGCGCGAAGCACACCAGAGCAAGCCCCATAATAGCTGCCAGTAATACCGCCCAGAACACACCGCGCCAGCCAAAATCATCAATGATAAAGCTACCGGTCAGCGGTGCGAGAATTGGCGAGATCGAGAAAACCAGCATCAGCATCGACATCAGTCGGGCAGCATCCGCTCCGGTATAAAGGTCACGCACAATAGCACGCGGCACAACCATTCCGGCGCTGGCACCAATCCCCTGCACAAAGCGGAAGAAAATCAGCATCTCAATATTGGTTGCCAGTGCTGAACCGACACTACCGGCAGCAAACAGCACCAATCCCAGATAAAGCGGCAATTTACGGCCATAAATATCGGAGAACGGCCCGCAGAACATCTGCATCAGCGCCGTAGCCAGAAAGAAGACCATCAGGCTCATCTGCACCGCAGCCTCGTTAGCATGCAAGTCTTTGGCAATTGCAGGCAATGCGGGCAGATACATATCAATAGCAAACGGCCCGATTGCCGATATAAAGCCCAGCACCAGCGCAGTGCGTATCAAATGAACAGACATCTCAACAATCTTTCAGAATAGCAGACAGATTACCGCTCTGCCTCTGCGTGTCAGCCATTATTCCGGCCTAAAGGGAGTGCGAAAATAGTGACAGCAAGTCAAATGGTCAACCGGCAAATGCAGCTCTTAAAACGTTAAAACACCGGAACTGTTCCGAAATATATACGGCGGTTTTCGGGATAAAATACATGTAAAACAATGAGAGGTTTCGTTAGAAAAAGTAATAATTATAAAAATCCCTTTCACCTTTCATTACAGCGGTATATTGATAATGAGACAGGGATACAGCAGCTTTTTTCACACAAAGGACAAAAGCTGCTGTACCAATGCATCAGACGATGCTGTTTTTGGCGGCAAACCGTTATTGATTATCGATTGATCATGCGGCAATGCTGACTTAGACAACATTTATGACAACACTCCTCGAATCCGCGGGATAAGGATTTAATGGTTCAGGATCTTATCCGTTACGATATTCTTGCTCAGGATGCGCTTCGCGGCGTTATCCGCAAAGTGCTTATGGAAGTGAATAAGGCCGGTTTGCCGGGCAATCATCACTTCTTCATCACCTTTCTGACTGAAGCACCGGGCGTCCGTATTTCATCTCGTTTGAAGGAAAAATATCCTGAGCAGATGACAATTGTTCTGCAGCACCAGTATTGGGATCTGGTGGTTACCGAGCAGCTTTTTGAAGTTGGTCTGTCCTTCGGCGAAATCGCTGAAAAACTGGTCATCCCGTTCTCGGCTATTCGCGGCTTCTATGATCCGTCGGTAAATTTCGAACTGGAATTTGATGTGTCCGTTGCTTTGCCAACCGGCGACAATGACACGGACAATCTCGAAATCGTCTCTGAACTGCGCCCTCAGGATGAGAGCATTACAGTGGATGATACCGAGACTGCGGCCAAGCCTGTGAAGAAACCAGCCAAAAAAGCTGACCGCAGTAAAACAGCTGCCAAGGATGACAGCACTGAGACGGCAGAAACAGAAGAAGATGCTGCAAAGCCTTCAGCCGATGTTGTGTCTCTTGACGCTTTCCGCAAAAAATAATCCAATATCCGCATTCCGGCCATTGCCGGAATGCATCTCTGTTGCTTGTTGAGAGGCATAGTCATGAGTGACATTATCAATCTCAAACAATTCAAAAAACGCAAAGCCCGCGCTTCCAAAGAAATGGAAGCCAATGCCAACCGCATTCTGTTCGGGCGCACCAAGGCGGAGAAAACCTTCGACAAAAATCAGTCTACGAAAGATGAGAGGTTTTTGGAATTGAACAAGCTGGAACCGCGCAATCCCGGCTCATCAGAAACTGAAACAGAATGAGCGAAAAAGCCGCTCCTCTTGCCAGCACAACGGCCCGCAGCAAAGCACGCCTGCGCAAGCATTCCATTACCCTGCACGGTCATGCGACCAGCTTCTCACTGGAAGATGCCTTTTACGATATTATCGTAGAGATCGCAGCACAAAACGGCCAGTCTCTCGCTTCACTGATCGCGATGATTGATGATGAACGCGACCGTGACAATAACCTCTCCTCCAGCCTGCGCCTTTATGCACTGGACTGGGTATTGAGCAAAACCGGCCTGTAAATCCAGCTCTTACTGGATTGTTGTTTCCGGCAGCGTCTGCAAAAACTCATCCAAATTTGGCTTGAAACCAGGTGTCACACCTTGCTGCCTTGGCTGTTCCTGCGGCAATACTGTGCCGGAACCCGCAGCTTCCTCAGCCCGTTTACGCACCGCTTCTTCGGCCTCAATACGCTGACGCTTCCGTGCTTCTGCCCGTGCGGTATAATAATCCGCCTCGCGTTTCAGCCGTTGTTTTTCAATGATCAGCGATTGTGCGGCCTCTACCCGCAGCTGCTCCCGCAGCAGGCTGCGCTGCGTTAAAAACTGTACCATCGGTTGATAGTCGAAACGGATTTGCGGCTGGCTCCAGGCACCGGACAAAGCAAACTGCACCTGCGGTGCCACATCATTACGCTCATGCTGCGGCAGCACCATATCCAAAGCGCCGGAACCGCCCCAAGCAAAACGGTTAAGGTCAAATTGAATATCTGTACGCAACACCGCCTGATCGCTCTCAATTTTAACGGACGGTGCACGGAGAATACCACCAGCAAGCGACAGCTGCGCCTGCACCGCATTGGCATTCATCTGCCTGCCTTGCGTCAACATTTGTGACAGCTTAGTACGCTCGGCCTCTGCTTGTTTCGGCTCAACCGGTGTTTTTCCCGACCCTGTTAGCTCATCAGACTGGCGTAACATTTCCGGCATTGCGGCAATATTCAATCCGGCAATCACCGGATTTTCAATTGTCAGCGCCCCTTCTCCCGCCAATGAATGAACGAGATCAGTCATAGACTTGCCACTGCCGGTAAAGCCCAGTTTAATATCGCTTTCACCGCGTATTGGTGCCTGCATATTTTCAGGCTGATAGAGTGCTGCCATATCCCCACCGGACAGGCGCAGATCGCCATTCACCAGCACTGTGCCATTGGCATTATTGAGTTCCAGCTTGCCCGATAATTTGCTGTCAGCCCATTGGCCGCCAAGGTCACTGACCTGTAATTGCTGATCATTTTTAACCAGACGGGCAGAAAAGTCCGTTAAGGCCAGCGTGTCTGTGAGCGCTGCCTCTGTGGCGATCATTTTCAGATCCAGTCCGAGCGGCAGACTACTTCTTTTACCGAAAGCAGTTTGCGACCAGTTCTTGCCATTCATCACAGAGATATCTGTAAGCGGCAGACCGGTCATGCCTGCAAATAGTGCAGCCAGATCAAAGTGTTCCAGCTTAATCTCACCACGCAATTGCGCTACAGCCTGATCACTCAGCGACCCGTCCAGCCGCGCAGTCACTGCCTCATCATCGATTTTTCCCTGCAAATTCGGCAAACGGACAATGTTTTTTCCAAACTGGAAATCACTGGCAATATCCACCGGCAATCCGGCACCAAAGCCACGACCAAAAGGCAAGGCATAACCGGCGGTCGCCAGAAACGGCTCAAGGTCATCACTTTTCAAAACGGCTTTACCACTGGCGGTCAATTCATCACCGGTCAGCGTAATCACACCATCAAGACGCGCATTGCCGTCATCGCTGCTGATCTCCAGTGCCGTTTTCATACCGGCAACAGGCGCGCCCTGTGCCTGCAAATTCAGCTCCGCCTCACCCATCATCCCCAATGGCACAACCGGTAAGCCAAGTAATGCTAGAGCCGCCTCACCGGAATCCGCCTTCGCATTGGCTGTCAGAGAAAGTTGCATCGGTTCAGCACCGGTCAAAGTACCCTTTGATGACCCCGCAACGGAGAGCATCAGAGCACCGCTCTGCCCGTTCAGACTAAAGGAAAACTCGGCAATATCGCTCTTGTCAGCATTGGCCGCTTTGCCGCCGGGTTTAACCCGGCTACCACGTGCTTTTTCAACTTCTGCAGCTGGCTGCTTCGTATCTGCTTCACCGGTTTGCTCTGCATTGTCACCATCGCCGAATAAATTGACTGCATTAACCAGCAGGTCGAGCTTTGTGCCCGAAAATAAATCAGGATAGGATGCAGCGCGCGCTGCTAATGCCGAGATCAGCGGCTCGCGCGGGAAGCTGGCATTGAGCTGACGTAAGACAGGGCTGAGATCATCTGCCAGAATGGTCGCATCAAGATTGGCATTCACCGAATTATCAAACGGACGCAATGAACCGGTCGCAGTAATTGTTGCGCCGTCCAAATCACTGATCAGCAAGCGGTCGAAATCCAGCTTGCCATTGCTCAGACGAAACGCTGTATCAAGCTGTTCAGCTTCCAGCTCGGCAAATTTAACCGGCCCTGCCTTTAGGTTGACTGTCAGATTTTCTCCGGCAAGTGCTGATAAATCACCTTCCCGCAGAAACAACCCGCTCAGCAACTGCATCGTACCGGCATCCAGCGCCTTGCCCTGAATATTCAGCACCGAGGATGTTGCGCGTTTTTCGCCGCCACTGCGTTCAAAACTGCCATTCAGTATTGTTTCGCCCAGCACAATTTCCAGATCATCGATCTTCTGAACATCATTATTCAGATTGATTTTTCCGGAGAAACCCGCCGCTGGTACCTGCGCTAGCGCAGGTTTGCCATTCTCACCAGAAAGCCATGCAGCAAATCCGGCAGGCTGACGCGAGGCCAGCAGGAAGTTCCCCTGAAAACCGAAATCCGAACCTAGCTGCAATTTGCCTTTGGCTTCAATCTGAGTACGCCCCGGCAAATCGGCCTGTAACTGGCTGATATTCCAAGCGCCATTATCCGGCTCGGCACGAATAATCACCGAGCGGATCGTTGTGCCGCTGGCGACAATTGCGGGCAAGCGCAGATCAATATTGCCAGGAATATCCGGCACCGGAATGCGCTCCAGCAATACCTGCAGAAAATCCACTTTCTCACGGAAAGACAATACCGGCTGCGATGATACAGCCTTGTCATCCTTCACGCTGATATCAGGCTTCATCCCGTCGAGATAAACCTGCTGGCCATCCGCACTGATCATAAAATGCGGATTATCCGCCAGATCAAGCTGTGCCTTGCCATTAATCACATAGGGCGCATCAGCCTCGCCCTGCTCCATACGGAATTCTTCAATATTGAAGCCGCTGTTCTGCGCTTCAAACTTTCCGGTCAGTCGCAGCTTGTCCAAAGTGACAGCCGGTGCATTACCTTGTTTCTTGCGCTCTTCATCGCTCAAAGTCAGAAAAGAAAACTGACCCTTATAAAGAGGCTGACCATCAGCAATGGTGACATCGCCTTCTGTTTCCAGCGACAAAGCCAGATTGACCGGCTGCAAACCAATGCGCAAGCGCAGCGGACTGTCCGCTTTTTTCTCGGCTGTATTGATTTCAAAACCGAAAGGCTGACCATCGGCCTGAAAGCGGCCGTTAATCCGCCAAGGCCCTGCCAGACTATCCGCCGACAGTGTCGCATTGATATTCTGCAATTCCTGCTGGCGGCCACGCATACCGTCTTGCAGCGTAATCTGCCCGTCGCGCAGCGCCAGTTTTTCAATGCGGACTTTCGATCCAGCCAGATTGCTGTTTTCAGGCAATGTCCAGTTTAGTTTGCCCTGTGCATCGAGACCGGCAAACAGATGCGGCTTCTCCATCCGCATATCAAAAATCAAGATTTCACCGCGTAAAAATGGCATCAGCTCCGCATCCATGGAGAACTGAGCCATCGTCAGCGCATCACGACCATCTTCGCCTTCAACACGCACATCGGAAAATGTCACAGAAGGAAACGGCAAAAGACGGGCTTTGGCAGTGCCGTTCACATGCACAGGGCTGCCTAAAATACGACTGGCTTCCTGCTCAAAACGGTCACGATAGCCTGTCCAGTCGATAAATGGCGGCACGACCAGCGCCAAAGTCAGCACCAGAACCAGCAAACCACCAATAACAACGAACAAACGCCCCAAAGTCTTACTCCGGCTGCCTTGCAGCCATTAATCAACAAAGCTGCTAGCCAGCAATTATCAGAATAGCTGCATAGCAGCTGGCATGAATCACATTTCAGTGCGCACCATAGCGGCACAAAGCCTGCTGCACCAAGGTAATTTCACATCTGAAAAGCCTGAGCGCCGCTGTCCACAAGCTTGAAACAAATTGCCAAAGACCATCACATGACTTGATCCGCCGCGCGCTAATCTTTACAGGTGTCATATAACAGCCAATATCATTTTGTTTTTCTGCTCTTCGGGCAGCAAAAGCTCATCACTCAATTGACTTTATATCTGTGACATTATCATGAATTATTCAACATCCGAGACCGATGCCCAACTCATGGAAACCATTCCGGCTTTCTATGAGACTGCTGTTTTCAAGCGGGATGTTTTCTCGGAAACCCGTGCCGGCTATTTTGAAGGCGAGCCGGAAACCCGCATTATCCGCCGCGTAGTCAGCGCTGCCCCATGGTGGTCCAGCCCACTGGCCTGGTGGCTGGCGCGGCGGGAAATTCGCGGCCTGAAGAAAGTGCGTGGTATCAAAGGCACTCCACAGCTACTGGCAACAGATAAAGACGGCCTGTATCGTTCATGGACAGATGGCACACCACTGCATCTGGCACGCCCTTCCCATCGCGAATGGTATTTGTCGGCGCATCGTATTCTGCGTGACATGCGCCGCATGGGGGTGACCCATAATGATTTGCAAAAGCCGCAAAACTGGCTCATGACACCGGAAGGCGAAGCCGCTGTGATTGACTTCCAGCTGGCTTCTGTTCATCGCCGTCGTGGTGCTTATTACCGCCTGATGGCCTATGAAGATTTCCGTCATCTCATCAAACAGAAGCGCAATTTTGCACCGGACCTGATGACCCCGACGGAAAAACGTATTCTAGCACGCCGTTCCCTGCCGTCGCGTATCTGGCTGGCTACGGGCAAAAAAGCCTATAATTTTATCACCCGCACCATTTTCAACTGGTCTGATGGTGAAGGCACCGGTGACCGTATTGATAATGAAGGTCCGGCAATTATTTCCGCGTTGAAATCTGATCCGCGCGTGAAGGATGTTTCCCTGAGCCTCTATTCTCTGCCAGCCAAAGGCGTAGGGATTTATGCTTTTGTTGAAACCCTGAATGCCGATGAGAAATCGCTGCGTGCACGTCTGAAAGGCTATAAAGTCGAGCTGCTTCAGCCGGTAGCGCATCTGCCGCGCCGTGCAGATGGTTCTGTCCGTGAAGATATTCTGCGCCTCGTCGCCATGAATCAGATGACCGAGCTGGATGAATTGCTGCTGCGTGAACCGGAAATGCGGGCACTGGTGGAAGCACTGGCAGCCCATCGCCTCAACTTCACAGACCGCCGCATTACACAGATGGAATAGCCTCGTTTCTATTCCACAATTCCATTAAAACGACCTGAATAAAGTACCTGCCTAAAATACAGGTACTTTATTTGTTCTGGTCTATGGCGTTTCGCTTAAGAATCATTACATTCGGAACCATGTCAGATTTTCCAGATGATATTCCCTTCTTCGGGGAGCCGGATGTACCGGCCACACCTAAACCGCAAGCTGGCCCATCGGCAGGTATTGCTGCGCGGGCTATGCAGGCGCGTAACCAGCAGCGCGGTGAACCAGACTATCTGCAAGGGTTAAATCCCGAGCAGCGGCAGGCAGTTGAAACGACTGAAGGGCCCGTTCTGGTTCTGGCTGGCGCTGGCACCGGTAAAACCCGTGTGTTGACTACTCGTATTGCCCATATCATCCAACAACATCTCGCTTTTCCGAGCCAGATTCTCGCAGTGACTTTTACCAATAAAGCTGCACGCGAGATGAAAGAGCGTATCGGCCATCTGCTCGGCGGTGCCGTTGAAGGCATGCCTTGGCTTGGTACTTTCCACTCGATCGGGGTCAAAATTCTGCGTCGTCATGCCGAACTGGCAGGACTGCGTTCTGACTTCACTATTCTTGATACGGATGATGTGATCCGCCTGCTCAAGCAGCTTATTCAGGCTGAAGGACTGGACGACAAACGTTGGACGCCACGCTCTTTCTCGATGATGATCGATGGCTGGAAGAATAAGGGCTATGGGCCGTCCGAAATTTCCGAAGGTGATGCGCGTGCTTTTGCCAATGGCAAAGGGCGTGAGCTTTATTATGCCTATCAGGAACGATTAAAAACACTGAATGCCTGTGACTTCGGTGATCTTTTGCTGCATCCGATCCGGATTTTCCGCAAATATCCGGACATCCTGCGCGAATATCACGCAAAATTCCGCTATATTCTGGTGGATGAGTATCAGGATACCAACACCGCGCAATATATGTGGCTGCGACTGCTGGCGCAGAGACCAAGTAGCAACGACAGCGTGAATACTACACAACAGATTAACATCTGTTGTGTTGGCGATGATGATCAGTCGATCTATGGCTGGCGCGGGGCGGAAGTCGACAATATTCTGCGTTTTGACAAAGATTTTCCGGGCGCGACGATCATCCGTCTCGAGCGTAATTACCGCTCCACACCGCATATTCTGGGAGCTGCATCCTATCTGATCGCACATAATGAAGGGCGCTTTGGCAAGACACTATTGCCGCAGGCAGCCAGTGATGATGACCAGAAAGTGCATGTTCATGCGGCTTGGGATTCTGAAGAAGAAGCCCGCGCAGTCGGTGAAGAGATTGAACAGGCACAGCGCCGCGGACATCTGCTTAATGATATGGCTATTCTGGTACGTGCTTCGTTCCAAATGCGCGAGTTTGAAGACCGCTTTGTAACACTCGGCCTGAATTACCGCGTTATCGGCGGCCCGCGCTTCTATGAGCGTCAGGAAATCCGTGATGCCATGGCTTATTTCCGCGTGGTTGCGCAACCCGCTGATGATCTGGCTTTTGAACGTATCGTCAACACACCAAAGCGCGGTCTTGGTGAAGCCAGCCTGCGATTGGTGCATGATTATGCACGTGCAAAAAATATGCCGATGCTGCTTGCGGCAGAGGATCTGATTGCGACGGAAGAGCTGAAACCAAAAGCCCGCTCAGCACTGCGCGAAGTGGTCGAGAACTTCCGGCGCTGGCAGGGATTGCTTGATAATAAATCCCATACGGAACTGGCAGAGATCATTCTTGATGAATCCGGCTATACGGCGATGTGGCAGAATGACCGCTCCGCTGAAGCACCGGGTCGTCTGGAAAACCTGAAAGAACTGATCCGTTCCATGGAAGACTATGAAAGCCTGCGCGGTTTTCTCGAGCATGTGGCTCTGGTCATGGATACGGAACAGAATGAAGGCATGGATGCCGTCAGCATCATGACGCTGCACTCTGCCAAAGGTCTGGAATTTCAAACCGTTTTCTTGCCGGGTTGGGAAGAAGGTCTGTTCCCGCATCAGCGTGCGCTGGATGAAGGCGGCCGCTCAGGGCTGGAAGAAGAACGCCGCCTCGCTTATGTCGGCGTGACACGCGCCAAGAAAAATCTGCATATCTGGTTTGTATCCAACCGCCGTATTCACGGCATGTGGCAGACCACGATCCCTTCCCGCTTTTTGGAAGAACTGCCGGAAGAGCATGTGGATATTGCAGAATCTGACAGTTCCTATGGCGGCGGCTACGGCCAGTCACGTTTTGATAGTGTGGGGCGCGGTGATCCGTTCGCCAATTCCTACTCCACACCGGGCTGGCAGCGCGCGCAACAAAACCGCTCCGATGCGACACGTAACAATTGGGGCTCGCGCTCGGGTGCCAATGTCGAGCGTATCGGTTATGGAGAAACGGATTCCGGCTTCGGTGCCGGCCGCGGTTCGGTCAAAGGCAAAGTGATTGATGGTGAACTGGTTGCAAAATCCGTTTCCTCAACTGCATCTGCGTTTAAGGTCGGCGACCGTGTTTTCCATATGAAATTCGGCAACGGCAATGTCGCCTCGATTGACGGCAACAAACTGACAATCGACTTTGACCATGCCGGACAAAAACGCGTCATTGACAGCTTTGTAAGCCCTGTATGAGCCCTATCAGTAATGTCCTGCTCTATCGCAACGGACAAACTCTGCTAGGCAAAAGATCACCACACCGCCGGACATACCCGAATTGCTGGGCATTGTTCGGCGGCCATCTAGAAAGTGGTGAAACGCACGATCAGGCTGCAATCCGTGAGCTGCGGGAAGAACTGAATATACAGAGTCTCTGATCAGGATAAAAATCCGTACAAAAAAGAAAAACGGAATAATTTTCCAATATTGCACCGTATAAGAGCATAGCGTCATAAAAGGCAGCTCGCCAGCAGCATCCCATTGCTTAACGGGCATATAAATCTCGGATAAATTTCAACTCAACAAGCGGAGGAGCAAATTTGCCCCTTCGCTTCACTTGTTTTGAAAGAAAAATCCATGTCCGACGCTCATGTGAAAAAATCTTCTGCGCAGGCCAAACCACTCTATCTGAATTTCGGTTTTCAGGTATTGACCGCAATGGTTATTGGTCTGCTGCTTGGTCTTCTTGCCCGCAATATGGGGCCTGATATTAACGGCAATGCCAACTGGCTCTCTGTAACACTGCAGACAATCGGTTCGATCTTCGTGCAGATGCTACGCGCATTGGTGCCGCCACTGGTATTCACCGCGATTGTAGCTTCCATTGCCAATCTGGCTGCGCTTAACAATGCCGCCAAACTGGTCTGGCAGACCCTGCTGTGGTTTGCGATCACCTCATTCATTGCAGTACTGATTGGTATTGCCCTCGGCCTGATTATTCAGCCAGGTATCGGTTCCGGTGTTGCTGCAGAAGCTGCCAAAGCGCCTGCCTCTGCCGGTTCATGGCTCGACTTCCTCAAAGGCTTGGTGCCTGCCAATATGCTCGGCCTAGAAGCCAGCACCAAACTGGGCAAAGATGCCGCCACCACTTCGCTGAACTTCAACGTATTGCAGATTCTCGTTGTTGCCATCGCCTTTGGCGTTGCCGCGCTGAAAGCCGGTGATGCTGCGAAGCCGTTCCTTGCCTTTAACCAGTCGCTGCTGGTGGTCGTGCGTAAAATTCTGTGGTGGGTTATCCGCCTAACGCCGCTCGGCACGATCGGTCTGCTTGGCCGTGCGGTTGCACAATATGGCTGGGAAACTCTGGTTCAGCTCAGCTGGTATGCAGCGGCCGTTTATATCGGTCTGGCAATCGTGCTGTTTGTGGTCTATCCGGCAATCCTGATCTTCCACGGCCTGAAACCATCACGCTTCTTTGCCGGTGCATGGCCTGCAATCCAGCTGGCTTTTGTGTCCCGCTCGTCCGTCGGCACTTTACCGGTGACAGAAGCCGTGACCGAACGCAATCTCGGTGTGCCGCGTGAATATGCAGCTTTTGCTGTGCCGCTCGGTGCAACAACCAAAATGGATGGCTGTGCTGCAATCTATCCGGCGATCTCGGCTATCTTTATCGCTCAGTATTTCGGCCTGCCGCTCGGCCTGCAAGAATATGTGCTGATCGCCTTTGTTTCCGTGCTTGGTTCAGCAGCGACAGCCGGTCTGACCGGTGCGGTAGTGATGCTCACCCTCACCCTCTCCACTCTTGGTCTGCCGCTTGAAGGTGTTGGTCTGCTGCTCTCCATCGACCCGATCCTCGATATGGGACGTACAGCAGTCAATGTTGCTGGTCAGGCATTGGTACCGGCAGTTGTTGCCAAGCGCGAAGGTATTCTCGATGAAGCTGTCTATAACAGCGAAAAAAACATCGACGATATCGATCCGTCACATCTGACAGCGCAAGGCGTTGCAGCTTAAAATATGACACAAAAAAAGCCGGAGTTTTCTCCGGCTTTTTTATTATACTTGTCAGGCTAATCCCGTGGCCACATCATAAATCAGCTTCAGGTTCAGCAGGATTACGATCAGCGCCACCAGCCATGCACTGGCTGTCAGCCAGAGAGGTGAGCGCAAAGCCCCCATCTTTTTGCGATCCGACGTAAACATAATCAGCGGTACAATCGCAAAAGGCAGTTGCAGACTCAGCACCACCTGACTGAGGATCAGCAAATTGGCCGTGCCTTTATTCCCGTAAAGCATCGTCACAATAATCGCCGGTATA
The DNA here is from genome assembly GCA_021733665.1 of Bacillus subtilis. Classification (GTDB taxonomy): domain Bacteria; phylum Pseudomonadota; class Alphaproteobacteria; order Rhizobiales; family Rhizobiaceae; genus Pseudochrobactrum. The sequence goes on along the minus strand of JAHREI010000004.1, from coordinate 210,015 downwards.
ATCGCCAGCCCGCGCGTGATCATCCGTCTGATCCATGGGCGTATACGGAAATTGATGAAGCCTTCCATCACGATCTGACCAGCCAAGGTAGCCGTAACTGTTGAGTTCAGCCCCGCACAGAGCAAAGCGACACCAAACAGGATTGGTGCGAGTGTGCTGCCAAGCAGAGGGGCAATCAGCGCTTCGGCCTGCTCAATCTCAACCACATCGGTACGGCCGACTTTGTGGAAAGTCGCCGCCGCCAGAATGAGGATAGACGCATTAACCGCCAGCGCCAGCATCAGCGCAATGGTGGAATCCCATGTGGAATAGGTAATCGCCTCGCGTTTTTCTTCTAAATTACCGCCATATTTACGCGTCTGCACGATACCCGAATGTAAGTAAAGATTATGCGGCATCACCGTTGCGCCGATAATCCCCAGCGACAAATAGAGCATTTCCGGATTGGTCACGATCTCGGTTGTCGGCGCAAAACCACGCAAAACTGCGCCCCACTCCGGATCGGCAAGTACAATCTGCACCAGAAAGCACGCGGCAATCACGCCCAGCAAAACCAGCACATAGGCCTCAATCCAGCGAAAGCCTTTGCTCTGCATATAGAGAACAACAAAGACGTCCAGAGCCGTGAGCAAAACACCAAGCTCGAGCGGCATACCGAACAACAAATTCAGGGCAATCGCCGTGCCGATAACCTCGGCAAGATCAGTCGCACAAATCGCAATCTCTGCACCAATCCATAAGAACCAGGCCATTGCCGGTGAATAGGCATCGCGACACGCCTGCGCCAGATCACGCCCCGTGGCAACAGCCAGACGAGTGCAGAGTGATTGCAGCAGGATAGCCATAATATTGGAAACCAGCGCCACAACCAGTAGCGTATAACCGAATTTCGAACCACCGGCGATGGATGTTGCCCAGTTGCCGGGATCCATATAACCCACGGCCACGAGGTAACCGGGGCCCGTAAAGGCCATCAGTTTTCTCCAGCGACTACCGTGGCGCGGAACCGCAATTGATCCGTTCACCTCAGCCAGTGATTTGGCTGCACCCTGTTGCCGCCAGCCTGCGGATTTCTCCGCACTTTCTGCCAAAATAAATTCATCTGTCTTCATCAAATTATCTTCATTGCAACAGTTGGTAATGAAATTCATTTGCAACTAGGCGCTTGATTTTAATTTCCGTCAAGTGAAATTTATACAAAAAGCAGGCATAAAAAATGCCGGTCATAACCGGCATTTTCTTATAATCTGTTTATTGGGGCTTACCCTTTTCCCACATCACATCACCACGATAGAGCGGCACTGTCGCAATAGATGTTTTGGCAGAACCATCCTGCACCTGTGAGGCATGTGCCAAATAAACCAGCGTATTATTTGTCTGATCATACACACGGGTAATCACCAGTTTCTTCCAGATCAGACTGGTGCGCTCGGAAAATACCCGCTCACCGCCTTTGCCCAACTTGATATCACCGATGGTAATCGGCCCTGTCTGTTCGCAGGAAATCGACGCATTGGACGGGTCTTCAAACCAGTTGCCTTTTTGCAGACGGTCAATCATTCCGCGCGAGAACGAGGCGAGATGGCAGGTCACACCCTGCACTTTCGGATCCTGAACCGCATCAATCACGATATCATTGCCAAGCCAGTCCACACCGACTTTTCCGACCTCTTCAGCCTGCGCAGTGCCTGCCAGAGCAGACAAGACCAGACCTGTACCCAGAGCAGCGACAGTCAGAAAGCGTTTCATCAGCATCTCCTGTTTTCGGGATCAGAAACAAAGTGCAAGGTTCAATATAAGCAGCTTATATGCCCTCTGCCAGTGGCAGCCATTTATCCAGAAACGCATTGATCTCCATAGTCTGGATATCCGGCAGTGCTTTGTAGATTAGTTCTACCGGCCAGTCCCACCACGCACTTTGCAACAAACGTTCCACGGTTTTCTCATCAAAACGCGGCCGCAAAATTTTCGCCGGTACACTGGCAACAATCATATAAGGCGGCACGTCTTTAGAGACGACGGCATTCGCACCGATCACCGCACCGGTGCCGATAGTCACACCGGGTAAAATCACCGCACCATGACCAATCCACACATCATTGCCAATTGTCACCCGTCGGGAAGAACGATGCGCACGATAGTCCATATCCACGCCAATATTGCGGAAATATTCATTCGGACGATAGGTCATCTTATGCATGGTCAGACGCTGCATCGGATGCTCGAGCGCATTAATGCGCACATTCGAGGCAATAGAGCAAAAATGCCCGATCTCGGCATAAATCCCCTCGCCGTTACGCTCCAGATAAGTGAAATTGCCGATCTGCACATCGCGCAAAATCACGCGTTCGCCGATTTCGGTATATTTTCCGAGTTTAACCGATTTCAGTTGCGAACTCGGGTGAATTTTCGGCTGCACATCGCGCGAGAACTCCGGCGCATCCTCAGTCATAGCACTTCATTCCTGCACATAGTAAATTTCAAAACTTTCTGAAATTTCATTAAAGATGAGAATTCCAGTCAGACAACCTTTGCCAAACAGATCAGTCCGCGTTATAACATGAATATGACGACCGCTGACAGACAGGCCGACAGGCAAGACAACAGAAAATTGCTCTGGATTACCAGTGTGGTGCTGATCACCGCACTGATTGCAGGTGCTTTGTTTGCAGGTTGGATGAATTACAGCGACACCATATTCATGACCATGCTGATGGATGGTGTTTCATGGTGCTTCTGAGGAACTGATTTATGCGCAAATATCTTCCCGTTCTGGTGCTGTTCGTAGCAGCCTTCACAATCGGCATTGTCGGTTTTCAGGCCTATCGCGATAAACAAATGGCTTCGGGTGAAGAAAGTGCCTATGGCGGCGCATTTAAGCTGGTTGCCATGAATGGCAAGGAAATCACCGACCAGTCTCTGCGCGGCAATCCTTCTGCGGTCTTCTTCGGCTACACCCACTGCCCTGTCGTTTGCCCGACCACTCTATTCGACCTCGACAGCTGGCTGAAGCAGCTCGGCCCTGAAGGCGAAGCCATTCGTGGCTATATGGTTACTGTTGATCCGGAGCGCGACACACCGGAATATATTGAAAAATACATTACCAATGTGTCTGACCGCATTACCGGCATCACCGGCGATCCGAAAGACATCGCAACCATGCTGAAAGCCTATAATATTTATTCCAAAAAAGTCGATGAAGATGGTGAGAACTACACTATGGATCACACAGCATCCATTCTGCTTCTCGACAAAAACGGCCGCCTGCGTTCAACCATTGCCTATGGCGAACCGGCTGAAACCGCAATTTCCAAGCTGAAACGTCTGGCTGCAGGCTGAGTATACCTGATATCATTCGCATCTAAGCCCGCTTCATGGTAAGCGGGCTTTTTTATAACTCCAATTCAGAGAACCAACATGGCACAGTACCGCTTATACCTTACACGGGACAAAGATCAGGCTGAGCAGATTTTCGATTTGCTGGAACCGGTATTTGAAGAAGACGGTCTGCCGCTTGCCAATACTGAAATTGATGAAGACAAGCAGATCTATGAAATCTCGCTTTACACGGAAGACAAAGCCGGTGCTGATGAAGCCTTGCCGCGTATGGCTGCTTGCCTCGGTCTGAAACCGGATGAAATCAGCATTGAAGAACTGCCGGATATTGACTGGGTGCTACATTCCCTTGAAGGCCTGAAGCCGGTGCGCGCCGGTCGCTTCTTTGTTCACGGTTCCCATGACCGCGACAAGCTGCAGGATGGCGATATCGGCATTGAAATTGATGCAGGCCTTGCTTTTGGTACCGGCCACCACGGCACCACTGCCAGCTGCCTTGAAATGATTGAAGAAATCGTCGCGCTTGAAGAGCCGAAAAATGTGCTCGATCTGGGCACAGGCAGCGCGGTTCTCGCCATTGCAGTTGCTAAACTGCGTGATATTCCGGTTCTTGCCACCGATATTGATCCTGTTGCAGTCGATGTTGCGCAGGAAAACGTGGTCAAAAACGGTGCCGATAAATGGGTTTCCACCCTCACTGCCACCGGTTTTGATGATCCGGCAATGCAGGCACGCGCTCCTTTTGACCTGATCGTGGCCAATATTCTCGCCAATCCGCTGATTGAACTGGCAAATGAGATGCGCGCTCATGTGAAAGATAATGGCTCGCTGATCCTGTCCGGCATTCTGGAAACCCAGCGCGACAGCGTTCTGGCTGCCTATGAAGCTGCAGGCATCGAACATCACAAAACTATTTACAAAGAAAGCTGGGTTGCTCTTCACCTCAAGCCAAAGCTCTGATTATAATCGGACTTCGAGGGAAATTTTCAGGATCAGAATCTCATGTTTCAGAACTTTGAAGTCAGCAGCAATCCGGCAACCGGTGCGCCGCGTGTAGCCAAATTGCGCGAGGAGTTAAACCGCCTGCAACTGGATGGTTTTCTTGTACCGCGTGCCGATGAGCATCAGGGCGAATATGTGCCGCTGCGTGCTCAGCGCCTTGGCTGGCTGACAGGCTTTACCGGTTCTGCCGGTGCAGCGCTGATCCTGAAAAATAAAGCCTATGTCTTTGTTGACGGGCGCTACACATTGCAGGTTCGCACACAGACCGATCCGGCCGTATTCGACATTGAAAGTCTGGTCGATAATCCGCCGGCCACCTGGCTGGAGAAAAACGGCAAAGGTCTGGTGATCGGCTTTGATCCCTGGCTGCACACACTGGCAGAAACCCGTGCTCTGAAAGCAGCTCTGGAAACACAGGGCGGCAAACTCGTGCCGGTGCAGGACAATCTGGTGGATCTGGTCTGGACTGACCAGCCTGCCGCACCATTAGAGCCGGTGACCATTCAGCCACTGCAATATGCCGGTCAGGAACCACTTGCCAAACTCAACCAGTTGAGCGAAGCCGTTGCGAAAAGTGGTGCCGATGCAACCATCCTCACTGATCCGTCTTCCGTTGCTTGGGTATTCAATATTCGCGGCCGCGATGTCAGCAATACACCGCTGCCTTTGAGCTTTGCACTGATTGCGGCAGATGGTCAGCACATTCTGTTTATTGATAAGCGCAAGCTGCCGATTGAAACCGAAGCCTATCTCACACAGTTGACCAAGATCGTTGCTCCAAATCAGATGGAAAGCACGCTGGCGCAACTGGCAGGCGAAGGCACCAGTTTCATGCTGGATCCGGCACTGGCAGCAGAAAAGCTGCGCATGATCATCACGCAAGCCAATGGCACAGTGGTTGAAGGCACCGACCCTGCCCGCCTGCCCCGCGCGATGAAAAACAAAGCCGAGCTTGATGGCTCCCGCGCAGCGCATGAGCGTGATGGCGTGGCCATGGTCAAGTTCTTCTCATGGCTCGACAGCCAGCCTGCTGGCAGCGTGGATGAAATCAGTGCCGCACAGCAACTTGAGACAAGCCGCCGTACTGTTGGTGAAATGTTCCAAAAGCCTCTGGAAGATCTGTCTTTCGACAGCATCTCCGGCGCAGGTTCAGACGGCGCAATCATCCACTACCGCGTTAATACCGATACCAACCGCAAGCTCAATGGCGGCGAACTCTATCTGATTGATTCCGGCGCGCAATATCGTGACGGCACCACGGATATCACTCGCACCGTAGCAATTGGTGAAGTCTCTGCTTTTGAGAAGAAGACTTTCACACTGGTGCTGAAAGGCGTGATCGCTTTGTCCCGCCTGCGCTTTCCTGTCGGCACACGCGGTCAGGATATTGACGCCTTTGCCCGCGCTGCGCTTTGGCAGCATGGCTATGACTACGCGCACGGCACCGGCCACGGCGTTGGTTCCTATCTCGCGGTTCATGAAGGACCGCAGAGCATCTCCAAGCGCGGTGCGCAGGAACTCAAAACCGGTATGATCCTTTCCAATGAGCCGGGCTATTACCGTCCGGGCGAATTCGGCATCCGTATTGAAAACCTGATCATTGTCAAAGAGCCGGAAGCAATTGATGGCGGCGATATCGCTATGCATAGCTTTGAGACACTGACCTTCTGCCCGATTGATCGTCGTCTCATTGATGTCTCTCTGCTCAATGCAGACGAACTGGCATGGCTCAATGATTATCATGCGCAGACACGCGACAAGCTGCTGCCGCATTGCTCGGAAGATGAAAAGAGCTGGCTGATTGCAGCGACTGCAGCACTGTAAATCATATCCATCTGCACAAAGAAAAACCGGCGCATGCGCCGGTTTTTTATTATCTGACGCATACCGATCTCAGAACGGCATATATTGGCGCAATAACACAATCAGCACACCGCCAAAGATACACAGCGGAATGATACCGATGCGAAATGCCGCTAAGGTGCAGATCACCATCGTCACGAACTCTTTCCAGCCTGCATTAAATGCAGCAGGTGCAACAAGCGTTGTCAAAACAGCAGCAGGAACAGCATTGAGACCGGCCTCAACGCGATAATGCACACGTGCGAATTGCGAGAGAATAAGATGTCCGCCGATACGGGTGATATAAGTCAGCACCGCAGCGCCGAAAATAATCCAGACAGTTGAACTCATTGAGCCTGCTCCTTGCCAGCCTGTGCAGGCTCATCATCCAGCGTAATTACGGTTTCACGCCCTGCCAGCGGCTTGGCAATCACAACAGCCATAACAATACCACCAATTGCACCAACGGTGACATGCCACGGGGAACCGATCCAGAAATAAGCAGCAACGGAAGTCACAGAACTTGCTGCAACAATCGGGAACCAGTTGGTGCGGGAACGAAAGCCCATAACCAGTCCGAGAAAATAGATCGGCAGCAGCATATCAAGGCCGATCGACTTCGGATCACCGATCATTCCGCCGAAAGTCGCGCCGATATAGGCTTCCACCACCCATGACAGATAAAGCGGAATGGCCAGCCCCATATACCAGACAAAGGTAATCGGCTTCTTCTGCTCAGCCTGTTTTTCACTTTCCGCATATTGAACATCGGTCAGGAAAAAGAACGCTACAATCTGCTGTAAAGGGGTGAAATGCTTAATCAGCCGTCCGGTGCCTGCGGAATACAGCACGTGGCGAAAATTCACTGCAAAAATCGACAGCAGGATCATCCACGGTGCAACATGTTTGCCAAACAGCTCCATGCCCACCAGCTGACTGGCACCGGCAAACAAAGCCGCGCTCATCCACACGGATTCGCTGACATTCAGGCCGTTATCGACGGCAACCACACCAAACAAAATGCCAAAAGGTGCGACCGCGGCCATAACAGGCCCGCCGCGTTTTGCGCCATCCCAGAATTGCACAAGTTTGCCTGTCTGCGCATCAGACAGGCTTTTCGGATTACATCCATCCATCATCATTACCAGTATTTTTTAAAACGCGTTGTTAAAGACCGCGTTCACAATCGAGGAATGGACTAAACCAGAAAAACATTTTCCGTTCCCCCTCTGGTTATGAATAGGCTGATGCATAAAACCAATCAAGTGCAGGGCAGACACACCTGCCCTGCCTTATCAGATAATGCTTTGTTTAATTTAATCGGCACCAACAAGCGTAAACCACGCATCTTCATCAATCACTTCAATGCCAAGTTCCGCAGCTTTTGCCAGTTTTGAGCCCGCGCCGGGGCCAGCAACAACCAAATCCGTCTTTTTTGAAACAGAGCCTGCTGCTTTTGCGCCATAGCGCTCCGCCATAGTCTTGGCCTCATCACGGGACATGCGCACCAGTGATCCGGTGAAGACAATTGTTTTACCCGCAACAGGAGAGCCGCTCACAACTTCGTGAACTTCATCCAGAGGTGTCACTTCTGCGAGCAAGGCACTCAGCACCTCGGTGTTATGCGGCTCTTGATAAAAGTCCACAATTGCCTCAGCGACAATCGTGCCAATACCTTCCACATCCGTCAGTTCGCGCCATGCATCATTGCCCTTATCGCTCTTTTCCTGCGGCACCAGAGCGGCCAGCGCCACTTCTGCCAGCTTGGCATAAGAACCAAAAGCACGCGCGAGCTTCTTGGCATTGACCTCACCGACATGACGAATACCAAGCCCGAACAGAAAACGGCTCAGCGCAATCTCGCGCCGCTCATTGATCGCGGCATAGAGTTTCTTCACCGATGTTGCGCCGAAACCTTCAATATTCTCCAGCTTCTTCAGCGGTGATGCCGCCTGACGTTTTTCCAGCGTGAAAATATCAGCCGGTGTGCGGATTTTTAAACTCTCATCCTCAGCATTGAAGAAGAATTCAACCTGCTTTTCACCCAAGCCTTCAATGTCAAAAGCATTGCGCGAAACGAAATGGCGGATACGCTCAACCGCCTGCGCCTCACAGATCAGGCCGCCGGTGCAACGGCGCACCGCTTCACCTTCTTCACGCACCGTATGGCTGCCGCATACAGGACACAAACGCGGGAATTCATAAGCCCCGCTCTCCGCAGGGCGTTTATCTGCAACAATATCCACGATCTGCGGGATCACATCACCGGCGCGTTGAATAATAACGGTATCGCCAACGCGGATATCGCGCCCTTCACGCAATAGATTGCCCTTCTGGTCAAAGCCGCGAATATAATCTTCATTATGCAGCGTGGCATTGGTCACCACCACACCACCAACCGTAATAGGCTCCAGACGTGCAACCGGCGTCAGCGCACCGGTACGTCCGACCTGAATATCAATGCCTTTGAGAATGGTAAAAGCACGCTCTGCCGGAAATTTATGGGCAATTGCCCAGCGCGGACTGCGTGAAATGAAGCCAAGGCGCTGCTGGAGAGCCAGATCGTCAATTTTATAGACCACACCGTCAATATCATAGCCGAGCGTGGCACGCTGTTCTTCAATCGCATGATAATGGGCAACCAGCTCCGGCACGCTCTCAAAACGGCGCATCAGCGGATTAATGGTGAAGCCATAGGATTTGAACTTTTCCACCATGCCCATTTGCGTAGTGGCAGGCATTTCGCTCACCTCACCCCATGCATAGGCGAAAAAGCGTAGCACACGGCTGGCGGTAATTTTGCTGTCCAACTGACGCAGCGACCCTGCCGCCGCATTGCGCGGATTGGCAAAAACCGGCTTGCCGTCTTTTTCCTGTTTTTCATTGAGCACCGCAAAGTCCGCATGGCTCATATAGACTTCGCCGCGCACTTCCAGCACGTCCGGCGCAGTACCATTCAAAACCTGCGGAATATCCGCAATCGTACGCGCATTATTGGTGACATTCTCCCCCACCGAGCCATCGCCGCGTGTTGCAGCACTGACCAGCCGCCCCTGCTCATAACGCAGTGAAAGCGACAACCCGTCAATCTTCGGCTCTGCGGTAATGCCCAGCGGGCTGCCCGGAAAGAGTTTGAGAAAACGATAAATACGCCCGACAAACTCACCAACATCTTCATCACTGAAAGCATTGTCCAGCGATAGCATCGGTACTTTATGAGTAATTTTGGAGAATTTTTCGGAAACGGCTGCCCCGACTTTCAGCGAAGGCGAATCTTCACGGATCAGCAGCGGAAAGCGTTGTTCAATCGCCTGATTGCGGCGGCGCAACGCATCATAATCCGCATCGGAAATAACCGGTGCATCCTGCGTATTATAAAGGAAATCATGTTCAGCAATGGTTTTAGCCAGCCGCTCAAGCTCAATTGCGGCCTGCTCTGCGCTCAGTTGTTCAACGCTGATTTCACTCATATTCAACCCGTCTCCGTTTACGGATTGAATATAACACAGACAGTTAAAATCAAATATTCAAGACTGAACTTTATACAGTCAAAGCGCCGTTTTCCCGTAGCAAACGCTCAGCGGCTGCACGAGCCTCATCGGTCACACTGGCACCAGCCAGCATACGCGCGATTTCTTCCTGCCGCTCAGCGACTTCCATCGTGCGGATAGAGGTACGCATCTGCTCACTCTCCCCTTGTGCTTTGGCGATCAGGAAGTGTGTCGTCGCACGTGCAGCAACCTGCGGCGCATGGGTGACAGAAAGCACCTGCACATTAGAAGAAAGACGCGCCAGACGCTGACCAATCGCATCAGCTACAGCACCACCGACACCGGTATCAATTTCGTCGAAAACAAGGGTCGGTGCCGAGCCACGATCAGCCAGCGCCACTTTGAGTGCCAGCAGGAAGCGGGACAATTCACCACCCGAGGCCACTTTCATCATTGGCCCTGCGCGTGTTCCCGGATTGGTTCGCACCCAATATTCAACAATATCAATACCTTCAGCACTACGGTTTTCCGCATCAGTTTCGATATTGACGATAAACTCCGCACGCTCCAGCTTCAGAGCCGGCAATTCCTGCATCACAGCCTGTGTCAGTGATTGTGCAACCTTTGCACGCTCTGCCGAGAGCGCAATAGCTGCCGCATCGTAAATCGTACGGTTTTCCTGCGCCTGCGCTTCCAGTTGCTCCAGCTTTTCCGCACCTGCATCAAGATCGAGCAAATCTGCATCCATCTTGTCACGTAATGCAGCCAGATTAGCCACCGGCACAGAGAATTTGCGCGATGCTGCACGCAATGCAAACAAACGTTCTTCAACAGTTTCCAGCACGCGCGGATCAAAATCAATCTCACGCATTGCTGTATCAATACCGCTCTGCGCATCGCCAAGGCGATCCAGTGCCTCATCAATCGCTTTAATTACCGGCTCAAGCAGATGCGGCGCTTCCGGCATTTTGCGCTCAAGACGGCGCACCAGTGCAGCCAATGACGGTACCGGCGATTCATGACCTGAAAGTAGATCATTGGCTTCGCTGACATCCGTCGCGATCTTCTCGGATTTCATCATGATGGCGCGCTTTTCAGCCAGCTCATCTTCTTCATCCGGTTGCGGATCGAGCTTGGAGAGCTCTTCCGCTGAAGCACGCAGATAATCAGCCTCACGCGCTGCAGCTTCCACCTTGGCGCGATGCTTGACCAAAGCACTCTCACTGTCCCGCCATTGCTTATACAAGCGACGCAGCTTCAGTGTCTGCCCGTCCAGCCCACCAAACGCATCCAGCAATGTGCGGTGCAAATCTGTGTCAATCAGTGCACGGTCATCATGCTGACCGTGAATCTCGACCAGATGGCGGCCGAGTTCACGCAGCAAACCAACGCTTGCAGCCTGATCATTGATAAAAACACGCGAACGGCCGTCACTATTCTGCACGCGACGCAGAATAATATCGCCGTCATCACTGATTTCATTGTCTTTGAGGAAATTGCGTGCGGGATGGTTGATACCAACATCAAACACCGCCGTCACCTGCCCCTGATCGGCACCGTGACGCACAAGGGACGCATCGCCTCTGGCGCCAAGCGCCAGAGACAAGCTATCGAGCAAAATAGATTTACCCGCACCGGTTTCACCGGTGAGAACAGACAGTCCCTTTTCAAACTCGATATCGAGTTTCTCAATCAGGACAATATCGCGGATCGACAGTTGCGCTAGCATGGCTGCCTTTATTTATGAATTAAGCGCCGCCCGTAATGAGCGATGATGCTTTGGAAAGCCACGAACCTGTGTTTTCGCGCGGCTCAAGACCACCGCCCTGCAACAACTTATAGGAATCTTTATACCAAGGGCTGTCCGGGAAGTTTTTACCCAGAACTGCCGCAGCAGTCTGTGCTTCCGAAACCAGACCAAGCGCATAATAAGCTTCGGTCAAACGAGCCAGAGCTTCTTCCACCTGACGGGTGTTGGAATATTCCTCAACCACATTGCGGAAACGCTTGATCGCGCCCAGATATTCCTTGCGCTCAAGGTAATAGCGGCCAACCTGCATATCCTTACCGGCGAGCTGGTCGCGGGCAAAACGGATCTTGGTTTTAGCGTCTTCAACATATTCCGATTTAGGGAAACGGTCGATCACTTCCTGCATTGCAGAAATTGCACGGCGGCTCGCCGCCTGATCGCGTGTTACGTCCGGAATCTGACGGAAATAGCTCAGACCGATAATATAATAGGCATATGCAGATTCATCCGAAGTCGGATACAGCGTGTTATAACGCTTGGCCATGGAGATCGCTTCTTCATAATTACCTTTACGGTAATTGGTGAAAGCGGCCATCACCAGTGATTTACGCGCATATTCGGTATAAGGATGCTGACGATCAACGGCTGCGAACTTCTTCGACGCTTCATCAAGACGTCCTGCTTCGAGATTGGCAAGACCTTCATTGTAAAGCTTATCCGCCGGATCAATGCTCTCAACATATTTGGACAGGTCAATGTCTTTGTCGCCGGACGCGCAACCTGCAAGTGCCATTGTCAGCATAACAGCGCCAGATGCCAATGCCAGCTTTGTCATTTTACGAATTTGAGAACCCTCTGCACCAACAAGATTGGCTGCATTATCTGGGAATTTAGAAATCGTCATGCTGTCTCCGGTGTTTCGGCAACACAAATCATGGGCAAATCATTCCTGTGTCAGAGGGTTCATAAACCATAGCTGAGAACAATCGGCAATGTTAATACAAGTTTATTCGCACTGCATCGAGACTGCAATGCCTGCCGGACACGACTTTTTCAACCCGAAAGTCCTTAAAACAGCAAAATCTCTTACAAACTGTCACCACACTACACGTGTTCACGGCTCAATTATGGCTGACAGCATGCAATGCAGAAGAATCATTCTACTTCGTGTCCGGTTTAGTTTTAAAGTTCTGTATTGTAATTTTTATCTGGCAAGAAAGCTCAGCTTTCAAGACGATAATGCACCGGATTGTCCAGCAATGCTTTGACCAAAGCACCATTCAGCTTGTGGCCACCACGGTAAGAACGGAACAATCCTTTGAACGGATGACCGGCCAGCGCCAGATCACCAACGGAGTCCAGCAGCTTATGGCGCACAAATTCATCCGGATAATGCAAACCATCCGGATTAAGCACCTGCCCTTCATCACCGATCGCAATGGAATTTTCGAGTGACGAACCAAGTGCCAGCCCCATAGAGCGCAGCTTCTCAACATCACGCATAAAGCCGAAGGTGCGCGCCTTAGAGATTTCCCTCTCAAACACGTCGCTATCCAGTTCAAAACTGAAAGACTGCTGGCCGATTGAGGCCACAGGGAAATCAATCTCCACCTCATAGCGCGTACCATCATACGGCACGAATTCAGCCCAGTTCTGCCCGTCTTCTACGCGCACAGTCTGCAAAATTGTCAAATATTGGCGTGGTGCATCCTGCTCAACCAAACCCGTTTTGCGAAATGCTGCAATAAATTCTGCAGAACCACCGCCAAGGATCGGCACTTCAGGCCCGTCAATTTCAATGTTCAGATTATCAATGCTCAGCGCTGCAATCGCCGCCATCAGATGTTCAATCGTGCTGACACCAAAATCTACCGAGCCGATTGATGTATTCAATGTTGTCGAGCCAAGCGAGGAAGACAGTGCCGGAATGCTCTCCCGCCGTCCCTCAGCATTATGTCGAATGAAAACAATGCCATGGTTCACCAGCGCGGGGCTGATTTGCAGTGTAACAGGCTTACCGCCATGCACACCGAAACCGGCAAGCGAAAATGATCCGGCGATCGTTGTCTGCAAAGTCTTCATCACAATCCTGCTCTCTGTCATCTGGTACCAAGGCGCCAAGATGCTAACGCATCACGCCTTGAAAAGGTTCAATCGCCACACGGGCTTAACCAAAGTCCAATGAGTTTCACTCGATGAACTTTGCTATGACGCATTCCAGTATCAGCTTTATATAAAGCGCACAAAACACAGGCTCAACCATCCCCACAAATAAAAACACCGCGTTCTTTACAGAACGCGGTGAAGTTTAAAGCAAAAGGTAGTTATTTGATCAGTTGGCCTGACGGCGCAGGAACGCCGGAATTTCAAGCTGATCATCTTCAGAAGCCACGCGCGGCTGTGCGCGGCCCTGATTGTCGAGCTGACCGTTGCGCGGTGCGTAGATCGACGCATCCTGCGACAGCGGACGACGCTGTTCCGGACCACGCGCCTGCATCGGAGCAGCTGGCATTTCGCGCTTCTGCGCTGGCTCCAGACGAGCGGTAGGCTGTTCGTCTTCGCGACGGGACAGGCTGGCTGTCAGACGACGCAGCAGACCGAGCGGACCGCGTTCTTCGTGCGCAGGTGCTGCCTGCTGTGGAGCCGGTGCACGACGGGCATTCATTTCCGCCTGAACCGACGGAGGAAAGTCCGAAACGCTTGGCATACGCGGAGCCTGACGCTGCTGCGGAGCCAGAACCGGATCCATGTGCTGCTGCGGCTGGAACTGCGGCTGCGGTGCCAGATTATGTGCAGCCTGCTGCTGCATCTGTGGCTGAACCGGTGCCTGCATCTGCGGGCGCGGTGCAACTGGCTGCTGGCGCATTTCCATCATATCCGGTGCAGGTGCCTGGAAAATACGGCTCTGCGGCTGGAAGTCTGCTTCAGCGGATGCTGCAGGCGGCGCATAGGAGCGCTGCTCGCTTTCACCGAGATGCAGAGACTGCTGTGCAGGCGCTGGCTGCGCAACAGGCTGAGCCTGTGCTACCGGCTGCTGGATCGGAGCCTGTGCAACAGGCGCTGCTGGTTTAGCTACTGGTTTCGCTGGCTGGCGAAATTCCAGCGGCGCAGGCGCCGCGTCTCCGATCTGCTTATCGATTCCGGTAGCAACGACAGAAACACGGATCACACCTTCGAGACCTTCATCGAAGGTCGCGCCGAGAATGATCATAGCGTCCTGATCAACTTCTTCACGGATACGGGTAGCAGCTTCGTCAACTTCAAACAGGGTCATGTCACGACCGCCTGTGATCGAGATCAGCAGGCCGCGTGCACCGCGCATGGAGGTTTCATCCAGCAGCGGGTTCGCAATAGCAGCTTCAGCAGCGGCGATTGCACGGCCGTCACCGGAAGCTTCACCGGTGCCCATCATCGCCTTGCCCATTTCGCGCATTACAGAACGCACGTCAGCAAAGTCCAGATTGATCAGGCCTTCTTTAACCATCAGATCGGTGATGCAGGCAACACCGGAATAGAGCACCTGATCAGCCATCGCAAAAGCGTCAGCAAAGGTGGTTTTGTCATTGGCAATACGGAACAGGTTCTGGTTCGGAATGACGATCAGAGTATCAACATTCTTCTGCAGATCTTCGATACCCATATCAGCCGTTTTCATACGGCGCTGGCCTTCGAAGTGGAAAGGCTTGGTAACAACACCAACAGTCAGGATGCCTTTTTCGCGCGCTGCGCGGGCAACAACCGGTGCTGCACCTGTACCTGTGCCACCGCCCATACCGGCGGTTACAAAGCACATATGGGTGCCGTTCAGGTGATCATTGATTTCGTCGATGCACTCTTCTGCAGCAGCGCGGCCAACTTCCGGCTGGGAACCTGCACCCAGACCTTCCGTCACAGCTGCGCCCAGCTGAATGATGCGTTCAGACTTGGACATAGTCAGAGCCTGAGCGTCAGTATTCGCGACAACGAAATTTACACCGCGCAGACCCGCGTTGATCATGTTGTTGACAGCGTTACCGCCGCCGCCGCCGACACCGAAAACGGTAATGCGCGGCTTAAGCTCGGTAATATCCGGCTTTTGCAGATTGATTGTCATCAGTTTCGTTCCTTTTGCCTTTCACCGCTTCGCCGCCGCGGTGCCGTATTCTGATTTGTTTTTTTGTACGCATTTACCCTGAAAGGAACCGCGTTTGCATTTTGAAATTATCTGGTCATTTACCATGATTTGGCAAAAAGCCCAGAGTGTAATCGGGTCAGAAATGAAAAATCTCAAACCCTTGTTTCAAAACTGCTTTCCTTCAATTTTACTCCTCAGGAAAGCCGCGATACCTCTCTAATTAAAAACTTGTTTTCAGCCATTGGCCGACCCGTGAGATGCGCCCGCCGGACCCTATAAGGCGTCCTCCGGAAGCAGCCCGAACCGAGCGTTCCTCAATACCTGCAACCTGCGGATAAATCAGCAGGCCTACTGTTGCCGAGAAAGCGGAGCCCTTAGCAGCTTCCGGTAATCCCGCAATTCCTAACGGCCGCCCGATGCGGACATTGCGCGCCAGAATACGGCGTGCAACTTCCGGCATACCGGTCAGCTGGCTCGCGCCACCTGTCAGCACCACACGTTTACCGACAATATGTCCCAGTCCCGAAGCATTAAGCCGGTCACGAACCAGCTCCAGTGTTTCTTCAACACGGGCACGAATGATACGGGTCAGAACAGAACGCGGATACTGGTTCGGCACATCACGGTCGTCGTCGCCAATCGGCGGCACGCTGATCATATCACGATCATCGGCAGCGCTTGGCAGCGCCGAGCCATACATAACCTTGAGACGTTCAGCATCTTCCATGCGGGTGGAGAACCCGCGTGCCACGTCCATTGTTACATGCATACCGCCAATGGCAATGGCGTCCGCATGGATAAATTTGCCTTCCGAGAATACGGAAATCGTTGTCGTGCCGCCGCCCATATCAATACAGGCCGCGCCCATTTCCGCTTCGTCATCCACCAGAGCCGCCAGACCGCTTGCATAAGGGGTGGCAACAATTGCTTCGACCGAGAGGTGGCAACGATTAATGCAGAGCTCCAGATTGCGCAAAGGCGCGCTATCCGCAGTCAGCACATGCATATCAACGCCGAGCGTATCGCCGAGCATACCCAGCGGATCACGAATGCCGCGTTCGCTGTCCAGCGTGTAACCAATCGGCAAAGAGTGAACCAGATGACGCTCAGCCTGCAAAGCCTGTTTTGCACCGGCAGCAAGCACACGACGGATATCTGTCTTTTCGACTTCGTGGCCGCCCAGATCAATGCTGGCATTGAAGGTTTCGCTTTTCAGGCGACCGGAAGAAATGTTCACGATCAGCGATTCAACTGTCAGACCGGCCATACGTTCAGCCGCATCAACAGCCAGACGGATCGACTGTTCAGCCGCATCCAGATCAATCACTACACCGGATTTAACGCCGCGCGACTTCTGGTAACCGATGCCCAGTACTTCCATACGATGGGTACGACCCGGCAGGAATGCACTCTCATCGCGCGGGCGCAGACGCGCAATCACACAGGAAACTTTGGACGAACCAACGTCAAGCACAGTCAAAAGCCGCGTGCGGCGACCTGAAGATGCGGAACCGGAAGTGTTTTTTGAAGACCAGATACTCATGCGCGCCTACCCGCTGCCTTGGCAGCCTTTTCGCGGTCTTTCAACATTTTCTCACGCTGTTCCATACCGCTTGGCGTAAGCTGCACTGTCACGCGATCATCCAACCGCATATCGAGGCTGAGAATATCCCGCCCCAGAATATTTTTAGTCCGCTGCAGAGTCTCAACTTCGGCCAGAGCGCGCTTCACGTCCTGTTCCGGCAATAAAACCCGCACACCATTATCAAACAACAAATCCCAGCGACGATCAGAGACACGCGCATAGGCACGCACCTTAGCGGCCAGATCAGGGTAAGCGGCCACAGTTTCAATAAAAGCCTTACCGCGACTGGATGCTCCCTCACCGACAACAAGCGGCAGCGAAGCATAGCGGGAACCATTCAGCGGTACAATTGGCTTACCGGCTTCGTCGACAACGAGCAGGTCACGTCCACTCTGCCAGAGGGCAAATGCCTTGCGCTCTTCCAGAGAAACGACAACGGAACCCGGATAGACTTTGCGGATTTCAACACCGGCAACCCAAGGCAGCGTCTCAATTGCCAGACGCGCCTCATCAGCATTAAACCCGATCAGGGATGTTTCCCCGTCCAGACCAAGCTTTTCAAGAATATCAATTTCAGATGTTTCGTTGTTACCGGCAACACTCACTCTCTCGATTGCAAAACCAAAAGTGGAGGCAGTTGCCTTAACAACAGTATGGGTATGATCACCAACAATCATACCGTAGATGCCGGTGGCACCCAGAAAGCTGACCAGCCCCAGAGTACCGGCATAGCGAGGTATACTCACCCCGCCGCCAAACAGGCGCGAGGCAATACGAAAAGGCTTACGAAGAAAACGTGGCAGAACAAAAGCACCACCATGCGACAGTGATGTACGGGACATCATCGCATCATGACCACTTCTGTCAGATCTCGTTTTTAACGCATGCACGAGGCATCCTCCACCATCCAGCTCAACAACTCACCGAATGAATACCCTTCAGCCTTGGCAATATCCGGCACCAGAGAGGTCGGCGTCATGCCCGGCTGCGTATTCACTTCAAGCCAGATCAGCTCACCATCACCGGAGCCATTCTCATCAAACCGGAAATCGGAACGACTCACGCCGCGACACCCGACCGCCTGATGTGCCTGAAGTGCCATTATTTGTATTTTTTGGTAAATATTTGGTGAAATTTTCGCAGGACATTCATGTCTTGAACCGCCATCTGCGTATTTTGCATCATAATCGTAGAAAGAATGATCCAGCGGAATGATTTCACAGACACCCAGAGCGCGATCACCCATCACAGCGCAGGTCAGTTCACGCCCTGCAACATAGCGCTCGACCAGAACCTCATCGCCGTATTTCCATTCATCCGAACCGAGAAGCTGCGGCGGCACACTCTGACCTTCGCGTACGATCACGACACCAAAGCTTGAACCTTCACGAACAGGCTTCACCACATAAGGCGGCTGCATCGGATGTTCATTGCCAATATCAAAACGGTTCATCACGCGCGATGGCGCGACAGCAACACCGGCAGCGCTTGCCACCAGCTTGGCGCGCCCCTTATCCATTGCCAGCGCCGAAGCCAGCACACCGGAATGTGTGTAAGGGATTTGCAAATATTCAAGAATGCCCTGAATGGCACCATCTTCACCGAAAGGACCATGTAAAGCGTTAAAAGCCACATCAGGCTTCAACTCTGCCAAAACAGCAGCAACATTACGATCAACATCAATGCGCGTTACGCGATAGCCCTGCTCTTCAAGAGCCTTGGCGCAAGCCGCACCGGAAGAAAGACTAACCGGACGCTCCGATGAAAAACCGCCCATCAAGACAGCAACATGCTTACCTGTCATTTTAATCACATCCCCTCTGCCGGCAACGCTGATACACATAAAACAAAAAATACTTCGAACCCGCCGAAACCGGTTCGCGCGCATCATGCAGATACGCCAAACTCATTAAAAATACCCCTTGAGACCTGCATGACCAAAAGCCCGAACCTCCCCGAACTCAGAGACAATCATACAGCGCTCCGGCGGAAGATTTCCGCAGAACCCCAAGGCAAAATTAACTTGCCGACCCAAATCACTAACGCTTGTTCACTATAAGAATCAGAGAGTTGATTCTATGGCAAGCCCTTACAAAATATTACGCTGAAGGCACCCGAATCGTTTTTGCCGGAAACCACTGATTTATTAAGGTTTTTCATTAATTAGTTAGTTCGGAAATTTATTTTAGCAAAATGCAAAGGCGAGACTCTTGACAGGGGCAAATCACCTCAAAAACGATGATTTCAGCCCCATAAAACAAATCACCGCTGCCCTCTCCAAATGGAAAAAACAGCGGTGATGAGAAAGATAATCCGCAGCTTTCCGTTTAGGAGGCAACTGCTGAAATAAACAGGATGATCAATCCAAAAATTCGGTGACTTCACGACCTTCAAGGAACTGGCCGAGACGGCGGATTTCCCAGTGCAGTTTAATACCCGAATTAGCGCGTACTTTATTACGTACAGTTTCGCCCAGCAGTTCCAGATCATAACCAGTGGCATTGTCACCATTAATCATGAAATTGCAGTGCATGGTCGACATATGTGCACCACCAATGGTCAGACCACGGCAACCGGCTTTATCGATTTCTTTCCATGAGGATGTGCCTTCAGGATTCTTGAAAGTAGAACCGCCGGTTTTCTCACGGATCGGCTGCACTGTCTCACGATGGTTCTGCACTTCATCCATCGCAGCGCGAATAGCAGCAGCTTCGCCACGCGACCCCTCAAACAATGCTGAGGTAAAGATAAAGTCTTTCGGTGCAGAGCAATGACGATAGGCATAGCCCATATCCGCGTTGTTCAGCACATGCAGATTTCCCTTACGGTCATAGGCACGCACTTCGATCACACGTTCGCAGGTCTCAACACCATTCGCACCGGCATTCATACGCAAAGCGCCGCCGATACCACCCGGAATACCGTGGTAAAAATGGAAACCGGCAATTTCAGCCTCAAGTGCTGCAGCCGCCACACGTTTGTCCGGTGTCGCCGTACCGGCGCGCAGACGCGTATCAGATACACGCTCAACCTCACCAAAGCCTTTGGCAGACAAACGCACTACAAAGCCCGGAATGCCACCTTCACGCACCAGAAGGTTGGAACCGATACCGACAGTCATGACCGGAATTTCTTCTGGTACATTTTTCAGGAATTCTGCCAGATCATCTTCGTCAGCCGGCTGGAACAGAACTTCAGCAGGGCCGCCTGCGCGGAACCATGTGATCTTATCCATACCGGAATTTGGCGTCAGACGTCCGCGAATACCAGACAGAGGTTTTTCAAGCTGCTTGAGCAGCGCTTCACCATCGAGCTTTACAGCCATTTCTACTCATCTCTCTTAAAACAATCCGGACTTCAAATTTTCCGGATTATAAGCGTCATAACAATTCGGATAAGGTCAGGAAAAACACGGCAGGATCAAGGCATTATTCCTCAAACCCTGCCGAGTGCATTAGTCAGCATATAAACTACACGCACAGTCTTAAACGGCGGAGGTCCCACCTAACTGCTTAGGCAGTGCATAAGCCACCCGCATTGCCTCAGGCAGCGCTGATACCGCCTAGCTGCTTAGGCAATGCATAAGCCCATTGCGTGATATTACCTGCACCGAGGAACACCACGAAGTCACCTTCCTGTGCCAGCCCTTTGATGATTTCAGGTAGCTGCTCAGGGCTTTCCAGATAACGGGCATCGCGGTGACCGGCGGTCTTGATCTTGCTCACCAGCGTTTCCGATGTCACGCCTTCAATTGGATCTTCACCGGCGGTATAGACCGGCGCGATCAGCACAGTATCGGCATCATTAAAGCAGGTTGAGAATTCATCAAACAGGCTCGCCAAGCGCGTAAAGCGGTGCGGCTGTGCAATTGCAATCACGCGCTTTTGCGCGGCTTCACGGGCAGCTTTCAGCACAGCTTTGATCTCAACCGGATGATGACCGTAATCGTCAAATACTTCCACGCCGTTCCACGAGCCAGTATGAGTAAAGCGACGCTTTACACCACCAAAACCGAACAGACCTTTGCGGATATCATCGGCAGTCAGACCAAGTTCATGGGCAACAGCAATCGCCGCAGTCGCATTGGACACATTGTGACGACCCGGCATCGGCAGACGCAGATCTTTGATCTCAACAGTCTCACCCTTGCGGTCACGGATGACCACATCAAATACAGAAACCGCACCATCCATATGATGGTTGGAAAAGCGCACATCGGCCTGCGGGTTTTCACCATAGGTAATCACGCGACGATCTTCGATGCGGCTAACCAGTGCCTGTACTTCCGGATGATCAAGACACATCACGCCGAAACCGTAGAAAGGCACATTCTCAACAAACTGACGGAAGGCAGCGCGGACATTATCGAACGAACCGTAATGATCGAGATGTTCCGGATCAATATTGGTGATCACGGCAATATCAGCAGGCAGCTTCAGGAAGGTGCCGTCGCTCTCATCGGCTTCAACCACCATCCACTCACCTTCACCCATACGGGCATTGGTGCCATAGGCATTGATGATACCGCCATTGATAACGGTCGGGTCAAGACGACCGGATTCAAGCAATGTCGCAACCATCGAGGTGGTGGTGGTCTTGCCATGGGTACCGCCAATGGCAATCGCCTGACGGAAGCGCATCAGTTCGGCCAGCATTTCTGCACGACGTACGATTGGCAGCAGATTTTCGCGCGCCTCAACCAGCTC
Source organism: Bacillus subtilis (assembly GCA_021733665.1). Lineage (GTDB taxonomy): Bacteria > Pseudomonadota > Alphaproteobacteria > Rhizobiales > Rhizobiaceae > Pseudochrobactrum. The sequence continues at coordinate 188,189 of JAHREI010000004.1, read as the reverse complement.
CGGATTATTCGGGCGGATAGCGGTGGAAACCACAACCACATCAGCCTTGCCGATATTCTCGGCTTTATGGCCGACAAAAACTTCAATGCCCTTATCGCGCAGACGCTGCACATTCGCACCATCAGCCTGATCGGAACCCTGAACCTTATAGCCCAGATTATGCAGCACTTCTGCAATGCCGCTCATGCCAATGCCGCCGATTCCGATAAAATGAACCAGACCAATATTCAGAGGCATTTTCATACGCGTTTTCCTTGCTTATAATCAGAAACAGACAATCCCGCTGCAATAGCCTCGACAAGATCAGCAAGCAACCGTGTTGCATCAGGACGACCGGAACTTTTTGCACGTTCCGCCATATCTGCCAATCTTTGCGGCTCATTCAGCGCAGCAATCAGAATTTGTGCCAGTTTTTCCGGCTTCAGCTCAGACTGACGGATCACTTCACCACCGCCAGCCTTTGCCAGTGCCTCGGCATTCGCAGCCTGATCATGATCAAGCGCAAACGGAAACGGCACCAGCAAGCTCGGGCGACCAATAGCGGCAATTTCAGAAACCGTGGAAGCACCGGAGCGCGACAGTACAAAATGCGCCTGCGCCATCATTTCAGGCAGATTACCGAAGAAAGGTGCAACCTGCGCTTTAACGCCAAGCTTTTCATAAGCTTTACGGCAAATCACTTCATCTTCCGGACGCGCCTGCTGGGTAATAAACAGTCTTTCACGTTCATCAATCTCAAGTAACGCAACAGCGGCAGGGACTACGGTCGAAAAATACTGCGCACCCTGACTGCCGCCAAACACCAGAAAACGGAACACATCCGGCTCTGCAGAAGGCTTATAGGCAACATTAGTCTGAGCCAGAACAGTCGGGCGCACCGGATTACCGGTCTGCACGGTTTTGGCCGCATGCACACCACTATCCTCAGACAAGAAACCACCGGCAATCGCTGTCACGCGGGCAGACAAACCTTTATTGGCACGCCCCATCACCGCATTCTGTTCATGGATAATCGTCGGAATACCCATACGCGAGGCTGCATAGAGCGGCGGCAAGGTCGGATAGCCGCCAAAACCGACGACCAGTTTCGGCTTTAGGCGGCGGAACAATTTGCGGCAATCAAGATTACCCTGCCACAGGCTGTAGAACGTTTTCGCCAGAGCAATCGGATTTTTACCGGCAATGGTTGCAGAGCGCACCACATGCACATGATGATCGTCAAAACCGGACACAAAGCGCTGCGCACGTTTGTCGGTTACCAGATGCACATCATAGCCGTCTTTTGTCAGTTCATGCGCCAGCGCTTCGGCAGGAAACAAATGTCCGCCGGTACCGCCTGCTGCCAAAACGATAACACCTTTTGTCATCATCATCCGTTCTGTATTTTTTTAAACACGCAGTTCCGAAATCATGGGGCGGAACTGCTCAATTCAGCATTAAATTTTTAAAGCGCAGGAATACGCTCGCCTGCGCCTTTCAACGAGGCAGACATCCGGCGTTCCGGGTTTTTCCGCGTCAATGCCAGCAAAAAGCCCATTGTAATGGCAACTGCGACCAAAGACGAACCACCATAAGAGATAAACGGCAATGTCATTCCCTTAGCAGGCATCAGGTGCAGGTTCACCGCCATATTGATGATCGACTGAAAACCAAACAGAATAACAATGCCCGAAATCGCCAATCGCGAGAAAGCATCACGCGCACGCATAGCCACGATCAATCCGCGAATAACGATAAAGGCAAACAACATCATAATCAAAATACAGAGAATAATGCCGTATTCTTCTGCTGCTACAGAGAAAATAAAGTCCGTATGACTATCAGGAATAATGCGTTTGATCGTACCTTCACCCGGTCCCTGCCCGAACCAGCCACCACGAATAATAGCTTCGCGACCAGTATCAACCTGAAACGTGTCACCTTCACCAGTCATAAATCGATCGATACGGCCTGCCACGTGAGGAAGAAGCGTATAAGCACCCAGCCCCAGAACAATTCCGCCGCCACCAAAAACAATGATCAGCATCCATGACATACCGGCGATAAAGAACATTGCGCCCCAGCTACCCGCTGTCAGCATTGTCTGACCAAAATCCGGCTGCGCCATCAGCAATCCGGCCGCCACAAAGAACAACAGCGTTGCCAATGTGTGCCCCGGAATGTCCCCGTTACGCTCACGCTCAGAGAACAACCATGCACAAATCACGATAAAGGCAGGCTTCATGAATTCTGATGGCTGAATCGAAATCCCAGCTAGCGACACCCAGCGCCGTGCACCTTTCACTTCGATACCAAAGAAAAGCGCAGCCACCATCAACAAGAGTGAAACGCCCAGCAGGATCAGCGCCGCACGACGAACCAGACGCGGTGTCAAAAAAGAGGTCCCGATCATCGCGATCAGCGCAGGGATCATGAAGAATATCTGACGTTCCACAAAGTGAAAGCTGTCGAGACCAATACGCTCCGCCACCGCAGGGCTTGCCGCATAGGACAGCAAGATGCCGAGCCCCATCAGCGCCAGACAAGCAGCAAGGAAGTAACGGTCAATCGTCCACCACCAATTGGCGACAGGGCCTCTGTCTACGCGGCTAACCATCAGTCGGCTCTCCCTATTGGTGCAAATCCCTGCAACGTCATCACCTTATCGCGAAATGCCGCGCCGCGCTTTTCAAAATTCGGAAACTGGTCAAAGCTGGCACAAGCCGGAGACAGCAACACCACCGGCTCATCTGCTGTATCCAGAGCTGCATCCTGTGCTGCATGTTCAATGGCAGCATCCAGCGTGTGGCTGATTTCGAACGGCACATCATTGCCGAGGGTTGCAGCAAACTGCGCTGCCGCCTCACCGATCAGATAGGCTTTGGTAATACGCGGGAAAAAATCACGCAGACTATCAATACCACCGCTTTTCGGCAGGCCACCAGCAATCCAGTAAAGCTTCGGAAAGGATGACAAGGCCGGCGCCGTTGCTTCCGCATTGGTCGCTTTCGAGTCATTGATAAACAGGGTTTTGCCCTGATGCCCTACCTGCTCCATACGATGCGCAAGGCCGGGGAAGCTGCGCAGGCCTGCGCGGATATCTTCCAGCGACAAGCCAACGGTCAGACAGGCGATAAGTGCAGCCAAAGCATTTTGCGCATTATGCGCACCGCGCAGCGAACCGATCCCGTCCAGTGACAACAGAAGTTCAGTCTTGCCATTACCGGCACGATAAATATCCGCACCCTGTGCATAGAAGCCCTCTGCCAGCACCTGATCTTTTGAGAAACGGATCAGCTTCTTACCGGATTTTTTAAGGCGGTCTGCAATAGCAATGCAATAATCATCATCCACCGCCACGATGGCAGTATCACTGCCGGCAACCAGACGTTCTTTAATCGCGGCGTAGTTTTCCATTGTGCCATGGCGATCCAGATGATCTGGTGTCAGGTTGAGCAGAATACCTGCGGCAGGATTTAGTGATGGTGCCAGATCAATCTGATAGGAAGAACATTCGACCACATAGTTGCGGCCATCAACCGGTGCTTCAAGCGACAACACGGCTGTGCCGATATTACCGCCAAGCTGCATATCGCGCCCTGCCGCTTTAATAATATGCGCGATCAGAGCAGTCGTTGTAGATTTGCCATTGGTGCCAGTAATGGCAACAAATGGCACATCATCGCCTGCAACCAGCGCAGCATTACGCTCACGGCAGAACAGCTCAACATCACCGATAACCGGCACCTGAGCCTGATGCGCCAATTCGGCGCTCCAATGCGGCTGCGGATGGGTCAGCGGCACACCGGGAGAAAGCACAAAAGCACTGAAAGCAGACCAATCAGCATCACGCAAATCCTGCGTGGTAATGCCCTCATCGTTCGCACGAGCAACACTGTCCGGATTATCATCCCATGCCACAACCTTCACGCCACCGGCAAGCATGGCTTTCGCTGTTGCAATACCGGAGCCGCCAAGGCCAAACAGTGCAACAGTTTTATCTTTCAGGGTCAGGGTTGGGATCATGATCAGGCCGCCAGTCGACAATGCGTTCAGTCAATATTGTAAAAACATATTCGCCGGATTATCGCTCCGGCACCTTTATAAACAATGAAGCTGCCTGTTTAACAGGCAGCTCATCTGTTTTCAGTTTTAACGCAGTTTCAGCGTTGAAAGACCAATCATCGCCAGAATAATCGCAATGATCCAGAAGCGGATAACCACCTGGCTTTCCGTCCAGCCTTTTTTCTCAAAATGGTGATGGATCGGCGCCATCAGGAACACGCGCTTGCCGGTCAGCTTGAACCAGCCAACCTGAATAATCACCGACAGCGCTTCCATCACAAACAGACCGCCGATGATTGCCAATACGATTTCGTGTTTGGTTGCAACCGCAACTGCACCCAGCATGCCGCCCAGCGCGAGCGAGCCGGTGTCCCCCATAAAGATCGCGGCTGGCGGAGCGTTAAACCAAAGGAAGCCAAGACCGGCACCAATCACGGCGCCAAGAATAACCGCCAGTTCACCGGTACCCGGTACAAAATGGATTTGCAGGTAATCAGCAAAAATCGCGTTACCCGACAGATAGGCGATAAATCCGAAAGAAGCTGCGGCAACCATCACCGGCACAATCGCCAGACCGTCGAGACCATCGGTAAAGTTAACCGCATTACCGGAACCGACCATCACAAAAGCAGCAAACGGAATGAAGAACCAGCTCAGATCCAGCAACATACCCTTAATAAACGGGAATGTCAGCGAAGACGAAAACGGTTCCTGACCGGTGCGCATAATGACATAGGCCGCAATTGCCGCGATAATAAACTCAAGACCGAGACGGGCTTTACCGGAAAAACCTTTATCCGACTGTTTTGTAACCTTCAGATAGTCATCGTAGAAACCGATGGCACCGAAGCTGATTGTTACCAGCAACACAACCCAGACATAAACGCTCTTAAGGTTACCCCAAAGCATGACCGAAGCCAGCACACCAAACAGGATCATCAACCCGCCCATGGTCGGGGTACCGGCTTTTTTGAAGTGAGTCTGCGGGCCGTCAGCACGGATCGGTTGACCACGTCCCTGACGCACGCGCAAACTGTTGATGATGCTTGGTCCAAGCAGGAAGACCAGCATTGCTGATGTAATCAGCGCGCCACCGGTGCGGAAAGTAATATAGCGGAAGACGTTGAAAAACGACAAATGATCCGCAACAGAGGCTAATAACATCAGCATCGGGTGAATGCCCTTCGGTCGGTATCGGCACTTTAACACATTGTATTTATTAGAAAATACAATGTTTAGTTCCTGTTATTCTTAAGCAGTCGCAAGGACTGTAGATGACAAGCGATTTCGCAAGAAAATTACAAAGCCGCTATAAACTATTCTGCAGCCTCAGAGACAGCATATTTTTTCAATAATGCATTGACGATTTTCACAAAGCCGATCGACTTTGACGATTTAATCATCACAACATCTCCGGGACGCACTGCTTTGACTACAAGTGGCAGCAGTTCGTCAACATGTTCCCGATACTCAACATGAATTTCTGCCGGCATTGCGGATTTCAGGGCACTCATATGTGCGCCGCCGATAAACAGCATATTCACTTTTGCATCGACAATCGGCCGCGCCAGATCGCCATGCAATTTGGAAGACTGTTTGCCAAGCTCAAGCATATCTCCGAGAACAGCAATACGGCGTCCGGCCTCTTCACCTTCATGCTGCGGTTCCGTTGCTTCCAGAAGGGAAAGCGCTGCACGCATAGATGTCGGATTGGCATTGTAGCTTTCGTCGATCAGCGTGAAGGTGCCATCGCCATGTCGCAAACGATATTGCGCACCGCGACCAGCCTCTGCCTGCAATGTACCAAGCGCCAGCACAACCTGCGTCATGTCTGCGCCAACCAGATGCGCAGCACCAAGAACCGCCAGCATATTCTGAACGATATGACGTCCCGGCGCGCCGATTTTCACCGCTGCTTCCTGTCCGGCAATGGATACCGTGATGCAGGAGCAATCAGTCTTCATCACCAGATCACGAAGCTTATAGGTCGAACGGGCATTTTCGCCGAAAGTGGCAATATGCTCGACACCGGCAGCGGTTGCCAGTGCTTCAAGCTGCTTGAAACGCTTATCATCGCGGTTGAGAAGAGCGTAACCGCCGGGCAAAACACCTTCAAAAATTTCGGCTTTGGCAACCGCAATTTCTTCAAGATTAGCGAAATGTCCCAGATGCGCCGGAGCAATCAGAGTGATTGCAGCCACATGCGGTTGCACCATTTTCACCAGCGGGCGAATTTCATCATGATGGTTCATACCGATTTCAAAGACACCATAATCGGCATCTTCCGGCATCCGTGCCAATGTCAGCGGTACACCCCAGTGATTATTGAAAGACGCAGCGGAGGCATGAACCTTACCACAACTTGAGAGCACATGGCGCAGGGCTTCTTTGGTGGTGGTTTTTCCCACCGAACCGGTTACGGCAATGATTTGTGCTTTGGAGCGTGCACGCGACGCGAGGCCAAGACGGGTCAGTGCAGCCAGCACATCATCCACCACAATCATCGGCACTTGCATTTTGCCAAGTGCCGGCAAACGCGCTTCGGTCACAACCAGCAAACCTGCACCGGCAGCCATAGCAGCGGTTGCAAAATCATGGCCGTCAAAAACATCGCCTTTAATCGCGAAAAAGGCTTCGCCCTTACGCAATGTACGGGAATCGATTGAAATACCGGTAATGCCCTCAGGAAGCTGGCCAACAGGCCGCCCTTCCATCGCTTTTACCATGTCTGTCGATTTCCAAAGAATTTCACTCATTTAAAACGCGCCTCAAGCGAACGGGCAACTTCAGCATGATCGGAGAACGGCAATGTCACATCATTGATGGTCTGCCCTTCTTCATGTCCCTTGCCCGCAATAATAACTGTATCGCCTGCCTGTGCGAGCAGCACAGCATGGCGGATAGCTTCATGGCGATCACCGATTTCCAGTGCATCCGGTGCCGCAGCCAGAATTTCTGAGCGAATAGTAGCCGGTACTTCTGAGCGTGGATTATCATCAGTAACAATCACCACATCGGCCAGACGGGTTGCAATTTCACCCATGATCGGGCGTTTGCCCTTATCACGGTCACCACCGCAGCCAAATACCACGATCACACGACCGGTGGTGAACGGACGAACCGAGGTCAGCACATTTTCCAGCGCATCAGGCTTATGGGCATAGTCCACATAAACCGGCACACCCTCTTCCGTTGACCCCACCAGATCCAGACGACCCGGCGCACCTTTCAGGCGCTCCAAGGCACGAAAAGCAGCATCCGCAGGCACACCGGAAACCAGCGCCAGACCGGCAGCTACGAGTGCATTGGCAACCTGAAAATCACCAGCCAGCGGCAGAGTAATTTCATAAATTTTGCCGTCATGTTTCAGTTCAATATGCTGGCGGTGACGCTCATGTTCAACGCGCTTCAGCGTAATGAAATCGCCTTTACGGCCAACAGTTTTGACAGCACAACCGGCTGCAGTCGCCGCTTCAATAGCTTGAGCAGAATACACATCATCGGCGAAAATGATCGCCGGAGCACCTTTCGGCAGCAGCGTATCAAACAGACGCATTTTAGCGTTGAGGTAATCTTCAACCGTCGGGTGATAATCCATATGATCACGGCCAAGATTGGTAAAAGCGGCAGCTGTCAGCTTCACACCATCCAAGCGGCACTGATCCAGACCATGTGACGAGGCTTCCATACAGGCATGGGTAACGCCTTCATCACTCAGCTCGGCCAGAACTTTCTGCAATTCCACAGGATCCGGCGTGGTCAGCGAACCATATTCATTGCGTGTCGGTGAGAAAACACCGGTCGTGCCGATACTTGCCGCAGCAAAACCTGCATAGGCCCAGATTTGCTGGGTGAAAGAAGCGACAGAGGTTTTGCCGCTGGTGCCGGTAACTGCCGTCACAATCTGCGGCTGCTTGCCATAGAAAACGGCTGCGGCCATTGCCAGCGCATGGCGCGGGTCTTTACTGCGCAGAACTGGAACGGAAATACCACTGGCGTCCATATCTTCATCAGCGAGAATGGCAACTGCACCGCGTTTGACCGCATCTGCCGCATAGGCCGATCCGTCATTTTTTACGCCTTTGAGTGCAGCGAACAAAGTACCCTGCTGAACGGTACGGGAGTCGGAACTCAATCCGGATATCTCAGTCTGTGCAACTGAGTCTGCCATATCATTTACATAGGCTGCGATACTTTGAAGTTTCATGCCATTCAGTTCCCGATTTTTGCATTCACTCTGCCTGATCTATTTCCTTTTTAAGGACAATAGCATCAGGACAACACCCGTTTCAGATCAGTCATTTTCATACGCGGCCAGAATTGGCGCATTGTCCTGCGCAAAGTCAGGCGACACACCCAAGAAAGATGCTGACCGGCGTATGATATTTGCAACCATTGGGGCAGCATTGAGTCCGGCGGTCGCAGAAAGTTTACCTTCTTCCGGTTTTGGCTCATCAATAATGGTCAAAACGACATAAGTCGGGTCATCCATAGGGAAAGCCGCAAGGAATGCGTTAAAGCGTACGTCTTTCGAATAACGGCCGTTGATAACTTTTTCCGCTGTACCGGTCTTACCGCCAACACGATAGCCCTTCACCTCAGCGCGACGACCTGAGCCGATCTCGGAATTGAGACGATAAAGATAACGCATGTCATCGCTGGTTTTAGGCTTCAGCACCTGTGTGGCAACAGCATTCGCTTCGTCCTGCGTGCGCGGCAGGAATGTCGGCGGAATAAGTTTGCCGCCATTCACCAGCGCAGCAGCAGCAACGGCTGTCTGCAATGGTGTGGTCATCATACCGTGACCATAGGAAATCGTGATGGAGTGTACTTTCTTCCAGACGCGCGGCTCTACAGGACGCGCCACTTCCGGCAGTTCTGTCTGCATACGATCCAGCAAACCGACACGTTTCAGGAATTCACGATGGCCTTCAATCCCAATCGCATCAACTTCCTTACCGGAACCGATATTCGATGAGAAAATGAACACTTCGGCCAGTGTCAGCCAACGGGCTTTACCATGGAAGTCGCGAATCGTCTGACGACCGATCGTAATCGGACGGGTCGCGTCAAATTTACTTTCCAGATTGAACTTACCTGAATCCAGCGCCATGGCTGTGGTAAAGCTTTTAATCGTCGAACCCATTTCATAAGTACCGGCAGACATACGGTTCAGACGGTCTTTTTCCAATGCATTGAACGGGTTATTCGGATCAAAATCCGGAACCGAAGCCATAGCAACGACTTCACCGGTCTTGGCATTCAGCACCACGGCACCGGCAGCAATCGCACGATATTTCTCGACAGCGCGCACCAGCTCGTCGCGCATAATATGCTGTACGCGCAGATCGATCGACAGGCGGAATGGTTCCAGATTATCCGGCTGAGCAAGACCAGCCATACGCAGATCGCTCAACCCCTGACTGTCGATATATTTCTCCATACCGGCAATGCCCTGATTGTCGATATTCACCAGTCCGAGAATATGGGAAGCGGTCGGACCGCCCGGATAGAAACGGGATTTCTCAGTGCGGAAACCGATACCCGGCACACCCAATGCCATAATCTGACTCTGCTGACGCGGTGTCAGACCGCGCTGAATCCAGACGAAACCCGCACCGCTTTTCAGACGACGATAGGTGCTTTCCCAGTCAAGATTAGGCAAGACGGTTGCCAGCAACTCCAGTGTCTCGTCCGGATCGGCAATCTTTTTTGGTTCCGCATAAAGCGAAGCTGTTTTGATATCAGTCGCCAGCACTTCACCATTGCGGTCAAGAATGTCCGGCCGTGCTGCAAGGGTGCTGGCCGCACCGGCGCGATAGCCTTCATTCTCATCACCTTGCATACCGTAATAAACAAGGCGTCCGCCGATAACAGCATAAATACTGACAAAACAGGTAATCGCAATATACAAGCGGTTACGGGCACGGCTACCATGCTTTTTGCGGTTGCCCGAAAAAGCAACACTGTCATTCAGCGGAGAAGTAGCAATACCGCGCTCGTCCTCAAGCGCGGCATTATCAAATTCAGGTGCCTGCCCCAGAACGGGAGCTGCATCAGTTGAAATCTTTTGACGCCGGAACCAGCCTTTTTTCCCGATCATGGCCGCACTCCCGGAACAACAATACGCATAGGGGCTGCCGCACTCTGTACAATGCTGCCTGTGCTCATTGAATCAACCGAAGCTACCAGATCAGCACTGCCACCAATCAGCTTTTCAATATCATCTGCCTGTTTCATCGGAATATCGTCAAACAGACCGATCTGCGTCACATCAACCGGCTGCAGCTTAAGCTGCGCCTGATAAATATCCGACAGACGCTGCAAGCGGTTCGGCTGCGTCATCAGGCTCCAGTCCGCTTTCAACAAATTGATCGTGTCTTTTTCAAACGCAATCTGGCGCTGAATTTTCTTGATCTCAACGACCTGCTTTTCGGCATCATGTTTGATCTTATAAGTCACCGTAGCGGCCACCAGCATAACTGCGATCAATATAATATCTATAGTTCGCATCATGATGATTTCCTCTTCGCATTATCAGTTTCTGGCAGAACAGGCAGGGTTGGCAGGCCGAAAATACTATAATCCGCTTTAAGCGGCGGATGTTCTGTACGTATACCGGCGCGCAGTTTGGCAGAACGCGCACGCGGATTACGCAGAGCTTCTTCTTCACTGGCACTCACCGCGCCTTTAACGGCAGGGTTAAAACTGCCATGACGCATATGGGCTTCCGGCAAATGGCGCGAACCACCACCACCACCGGCACGGTCAGCAAAGAAGCGCTTCACAATACGATCTTCCAGTGAATGGAAGGTTACAACAACCAAACGACCGCCGGGTTTCAATGAGCGCTCGGCAGCGATCAAAGCACGCGCCAATTCGCCTAACTCATCATTCACATAAATACGAAGCGCCTGAAAAACGCGGGTCGCCGGATGAATACGGTCTTTCGGATGGCGCCCGACCAGCATTTCAATCGCATTGGCAAGATCACGGGTGCGGCTGAAAGGTTCACTTTCACGGCGTTTTTCGATCATGCGCGCAATGCGTCCGGCATGACGTTCCTCACCGAGGAAATTAAAAATACGCGCCAGATCGCCCATTTTATACTGGTTGACCACATCAGCGGCGCTCAGACCGTGTGAGGACATGCGCATATCCAGCGGCCCGTCTTTCTGGAAAGAAAAACCGCGATCCGCCTCATCAATCTGCATGGAGGAAACACCGATATCCAGCACAACACCATCCGGCTGCACATCACTCAGCACCTCTTCCATCTGCGAAAAACGAGCCTGTACCAGACGCAAACGCCCCTGATAATCTGCAACCACCGCTTGTCCTGCAGCAATGGCATTCGGGTCGCGGTCAATGGCGAGAACATCCGCACCGGTTTTGAGAATTCGTTTTGTGTAACCACCGGCACCGAATGTACCATCAACATAAAGCTTACCGGCTTCCGGCTGCAAAGCGCTGACAACTTCTTCCAGCATCACCGGAATATGGCGGGAATAATCCTCTTCACCGGCAGATGCGGCACCATCGGCAACCTGAGTTGTCTTATTATTATCTGCGCCTGTGATCATGCTTTCATCCCGCCCTGTCATTATTTTGCTTGTCCTGCCGGATCGCGCTGAACAGCAGCAAATCCTTCTATGCAGGCAACATCACCACAACCACAGATTTTAGAAATCTGCATACCAGCCTGTGCCGGATACAGCAAAAAATGTCTGGAAACTGAACAAAGTCTGGACGCAACAAACTGCATTAAAAAATACCACCGGGGCAAGGTAGGCGTCAACGGAGGCACAGAAACCGCTCCGCCCGCTGCCGTATTATATGGTTACTCGGCTGCACGCCCGTGAGAGCGCACAACATGCCGTGAATAATTTATCCAATATTAATATTAAGGAAGGGTTATTTTACGAAAGCATTTATGCTTTATCATCGGTTAAAATGACACTTTTTACCGCCCATCAATGCGGGCGATTATTTAAAACAGAAGTGTCAGCCGGTCTGTAAGCCGGGTTCTGTATGGCCGGACTGTTACCAGCCCGACGCGGCAGCCATTCATCTGGGACGGATGTCGCCACCCGCCTCTTGCAACCCACCCGGACGGCTATCCGGAAACTGATTATCAGGCCGAAGCCTGATGCGCCGTCCCTATTCGGTCTTGCTCCCGATGGGGTTTACCGTGCCACTCCCGTTACCGGCAGCGCGGTGGGCTCTTACCCCACCCTTTCACCCTTACCTGCCCTGCGTCCCGAAGGACAATGGCAGGCGGTCTGCTCTCTGTTGCACTTTCCCTGAGGTCACCCTCGCCGGGCGTTACCCGGCATCGTGTTTCCATGGAGCCCGGACTTTCCTCACTTGCCACCTTTCGGCATTGAACAAGCGCGGCTGCCCGACCGGCTGACAAGCCTCTATAGGCTGTATCCGTCACAAAACGCAATAAAAAAGCTGGGCTTCCGAAACGGAAACCCAGCTTTTGTTTAAAATCTCAGCCCTGTCATACAAGGGCTGTTTAGATTTAGGTTATGGCGCATCATTTGTCCCGCCAGAGCCTGAATATAAACAGGCTTAAAATTTGGCCATGTAAGTCTTAACATTGCTGCAATATTTTGCAGATGTCGGATTCATACGCTTGGCGCCATGACCGGCATTGTATTTCAAAATTGTGCCGCAGGTTGTACCGCCGCCAAGCTTGTGAGCCTGCGCCAGATATTTCATGCCATATTGCACATTGGTTGCCGGATCATACAGACCTTTAGCAGAACCGGTATAACCAAGACCACGGGCAGTACCGAGCTTGATCTGCATCAGGCCGATTTCACCGGCACGACCGCGAACATTTGGCTGGTAATTGCTCTCATGGCGCACAACGGCATGAGCCAGTGACAAAGGCACACCATAGCTCGAGGCATAACGGGCAATAATCGCAGAATATGGACGACCCGACTTAGCGGATTTGCTTGCCTGTGCCTGCTTGGTTTCAGCCTGACCTTTGATCTGTTTATTCAGATCAATACGGGTACGTGCTGAACGACGTTCAATCACCGGCATTTTAGCGGAAGCCTGTTTCTGGTAGGCAGTGCGGCTGGTGCCAGATTTATCTTTAGCTTTTTCACTTTTCTTGGTGGTCTTTTCAGAAGCTTCATTTTTAGCTTTCAAAAGATCCACAAGATTAGTTTTCTCGAGTACCGGCGCACTCATGGCTGGTGCAAGAGCGAACGAAACCATCGCTCCGCTGAGAGCGCATAAAAATCCTAATTGTTTAATCATAAACCTTACCGTTGGAACTGTTGTATACATCCGCCGAAAGGATTTGCGCTCACGCAAAACCGTCTTTCAACGTCTTCCTTAAAGGAAACAGTCCGCCCCCATCGTCAGATCTGCTCAAGGAAATTGAGGTTGTATCTGACGTCTGATTGCAGCCGAAGATTGTTCCTACAAATCACAGATTGCAAAAACCTGTAACATTTACGGAAATACGATTATCAAAAAACAGTAAGCTATTTTAAAAATCAGCTAGTTACGCTTTCACGCAAAATCGTTGAAATCAGCCTGTGTAAAGTCTCAATTGTCGAGGTATCGGCAACGCCGTCGATCTGATTTTGACGAAAATGGCGCTGAAATGCGCTCAAAACCACCTTGGTCTGCTCGTTGAACTCACCATTAATCATGATGTCATAGCCATACATGGCCAGCATTGATTGCAAGGCTTCCACCGGCTGACCACGGTCACCCATGGCAAAAAAACGCCCGCCACGGATCGGCGCAGGCTCAACCCAGTGACCAATACCGGCTTCGAACAGGGCTTTCCAAGGGAAATTTTCACCCGGATCAATCTTACGCTCCGGCGCAATATCGGAATGGGCAAGTACATGCTCAGGCGCAATATTGTAGCGTTCACAAATCGAGCGGCACAGCGCAATCACTGATTTAATTTGCTTCTCAGGGAATGGCGGGAAATTCTCCAGCACACCCGGATTGACGATCTCGATACCGATTGAAGCGGAGTTGATATCGCGCTCGCCTTTCCAACAGCTGTTCCCCGCATGCCATGCGCGTTCGCTCTCCGCGACCATCTGCACAACCTGCCCGTCCTCATGCACCAGATAATGCGCAGAGACTTCGCGCTCAGGGCATTTCAGAATATCGAGCGCTTCCTGCGCAGTTGCCAGACCAGTGTAATGCAAGATCAGAAAGCGCGGTATTTTGCCGTCTTTGCGCGGGCCAAAATTGGCTGATGCGTCAATAATCGCATCCGTGTAATCAGCTTTGCTCAATAAAGCGCGGGTTGCGATCTGATTATCCTGCATAGTCATGCTGATCCAATTTTTTCTCTATCGTCGCCCAAGCTGCATTAATCGCTGCAAGACGGTGATTGGCTATCTTCTGAAACTCATAGGGCATACCGCGCGCGATAACCAGATCCGGATGGTTCTGACGCACAAGTTTACGGTAATGCTGCTTCGCTTCCTGATACGTGACGCCGCGCGTCAAGCCAAGCACAGCATAGGGATCAGAGGGGCCTAAATTCACATGCCGGCCGGCAATCAGCAAGAATTCGTCTTCTTCAATCGCAAAGATTTCTGCTACGCGACGCAAAAAGGCCATTTCCTTGTCATGCACATAGCCGTCAGCTTTGGCGATATAGAACAGACCGTCAAGCACGTCGGCCAGCGCATCACAACCAACCTCCATACCATCTGTTTGCGAACTGCGGCACAAAGAGGCAATCTGACCGGCATAACTTTCAAAACCGGCAACATCCTGCTTGGCAAGATTGTAAAGCCGAGAGACGTGATCCGCCTCTTTCTCCGGCACTTCGAAAATATCCTGAAACGCCCGTACTTCCTGCTCGGAGACAATACCGTCCGCTTTTGCCATCTTGGCAGAGAGAGCAATCATCGCAATGGAAAAAGCCACGCGACGACGGGTCTCGGCATCGCCCTCAAAATACGTGCGCACAGCTTCAATCACATTGGAAAATGCGCTGTAAGCCGTCTGCGTAAAAAAATCAGCAATGCTGGACCAAATCGACATAAGCTTCTGTAATTCAAAACAAGTATGAAGAAAACCATGAAGCGTATTCAACCGGACGATATCCCAATAATGTGTCCGGCAGAATAGTAGCGTGAACGAAATACTTCTCGTTACAAGGCTTTATTGCCGGCCTGCTCATCCCGCATCCGGCGCTCCATATGGACACGCACCACATCTTCAGCCGTTTTTCTCGCAAGAGCAGCCTGTTCTGCATTATGTCCGACACGCAAAGCGGTTTGCTCAGCGTCCAATCCGGCTTGCTGAACAACATTTTGCACATCTTCCGCCGTCAGCGGCTTATCCAGTTTCAGCGCATCAAGATTAAGCACCGAACTGCCGTCACCTTCCGTCACACCCTGTTCTGTTCCAGCGGGTACTGACTTTTCAGTGTCAGCAATAATTGCAGCAATATTATCTGTGCGCTTTTGCGCTGGCTTATTCGAGAATAAAAAACCGCCCCAGAATGCGGCAGCGCCCAGCAACACAACAGCAACAATCAAAACCAGCAAACGATACATCTAATCACCTCCGCGCCGGATCACGACAATTATGACAGGCACCATATTATGCCGCATAAGTTATGATCCGCCGCACAAAAAATATATTCAGAACAAATATTCAGTCACTTTTATACATGCAGCAGCCTCAAAAAAGTGCAAGCGCAGCGGAATGACCAGCAATGCAATATTGATGATCTAAAGGAAAAATTTAACCTTTTACGGTAAGAAACCATTCATGATTTCCCTGCGACCTGTGTGAGATAGAATTAATGAAGCCAGCAGTTCTTGCCGTTCTCAGTCTGATGCTGAGTGCCTGCACATCAATGGATTATGATTTTTCAGATGTGAAACCATCGGCCGGTTCTGCTTCAGGCTCAGGTACGGCTATCGCTCTGCCATCAGGAAGCGCCAAAGCTCCGCGTTTCTACGACCGCAAACCGCATGATTATACCGGCAAAACACCATGGCATTATCCGGTGCACGGAACCGATGTTTCCAAATATCAGGATAAAGTCGATTGGCAGCAGGTACGCAACAGTGGTGTTTCCTTTGTCTTCATCAAGGCAACTGAAGGCGGCGACCGTGTTGATGACCGTTTTGCTGAGCATTGGGCAAATTCCCGTGCTGCCGGTATTCCGCGTAGCGCTTATCACTTCTATTACTTCTGCCGCACAGCCGCAGATCAGGCTCGCTGGTACATTCGTAACGTACCGAAAGATCCGGGCGCTTTGCCGCCGGTTCTCGATATGGAATGGAACCCGCTGTCGCCATCCTGTAAGCTTCGCCCAGATCCGGCCGTGGTACGCAAGGAAATGCGTACATTCCTGACCATGATTGAGCGCCATTATGGCAAGAAACCGGTCATTTATACCACTGTCGATTTCTTCGATGATAATGACCTGCGCAGTTTCAGCGATTATCCGTTCTGGCTGCGTTCGACAGCCGGTCATCCGGATGAAAAATATGGCCCGCACCCTTGGGTATTCTGGCAATATACCGGCACCGGCACCATTCCCGGCATTAAAGGCGATGCAGATATCAACGTATTCTCCGGCAATCATGCACAATGGAGAAAGTGGCTGGAAAGCAACAAAGTCAGATAAAAGCAGCTTTGGCTGCAGAATCTGACTTTATCATCTTCTTTTTCACAAAATATTTCGGCAGGACATAATTCAGAAATTTCGAACGCTCCGGCATAGAGCCGGATCACCCACACCAGTCAGGCTCTCAAAAGCCTGCTGTAGAAAGAACTGAGTTATGTCACGCCTTGCCTCCCCGCATGCCTTCCGATCAGTTTTAAAGCCGCTTTTGACTGCGGCCACCCTCCTCGCCAGTGCCAGCTTTACTTTTGCCAATCAGGCACAACCTGCTGCTCCTGTTGCACCGGCAACAACAGCCGAGGTTGAAACGCCTGCTTGTGGCGGTGATTATAATGTCTGGCTTGAAGGCGTTATAGCGGAAGCCAAAGCTGCCGGTATTTCCGACAGCGCCATTGCAGAGCTTCACAAAGCGACAATTGATGAGCGCACACTCAAGCGCGACCGCACTCAGACTGTGTTCAATCTGACTTTTGCTGAATTCTCCAAACGTCTGATTTCAGAACAGCGCCTTAAAAAGGGCCGTGAAAACCTCGTCAAATATGCCGACATTTTCAAAAAAGCAGAAGAGACCTATGGCGTACCAGGTCCTGTGATTGCAGCCTTCTGGGGTTTGGAAACCGACTTCGGTGCCATTCAGGGTGATTTTGACACCCTAAACTCTCTTGTTAGCCTGTCCCATGATTGCCGCCGTCCTGAATTGTTCCGCCCGCAATTGATGGCAATGTTGCAGCTGATTGATAAAGGCGTTGTCGATGCCGGCACTATGGGCGCATGGGCCGGTGAAATCGGCCAGATGCAATTGCTGCCAAAAGACTATCTGGAACGTGGTGTTGACGGCGATGGCGACGGCAAAGTGGATTTACGCAATAGCGTGGCCGATGCAGTCATGACGGCAGCACGCATGTTATCTGAATTGGGTTGGCAGCGTGGCGAACCTTGGCTGGAAGTTGTGCAGCTCACACAGGATATGCCTTGGGAGAACTCGATCCGCACCTATCGCCTGCCACATTCCAAATGGAGCGGCTGGGGCGTAAAAGCAGCCGACGGCGCCACACTTGGTGCTGACGACGGTGATGCTTCCCTGCTCATACCAATGGGACGCAAAGGCCCTGCGTTCTTGTCTTACCGCAACTTCGATATTTTCGTCGAGTGGAACAAGTCTATCGTTTACGCGACAACGGCCGCTTATTTCGCCACCCGTCTGGCTGGCAGCGAACCGTTTGTTCTCGGAACACCGGAGCCTGGCCTGACAACAGAAGAGCTAACCGAGCTGCAAAATAAACTGGTTACGCATGGCTATGACATGGGTCGAATCGATGGTGTATTCGGCACCAAAACCCGTGATGCTGTGCGCACAGAACAGCTGCGTTTAGGCATGCCGGCGGATTCATGGCCGACCCGTGAATTGCTCGAAAAGCTATAATTTTAGTGGTATTTTGATGCCGTTCGTAAAATAATTTACGGCGGCATCAAAGCTAATCGTAACCACGCAATGCATTGTAATTATTATAAATTTAAAATTTAAAAATACACAATTATACAAAACGCACCCCGCCTCTAAAACTCCGCCTTCAAATTTAGACTTTTCTTTGACTGATTATGTCGGTAAAATGACAGCAACAGGAAACTTGCTGGCAAAGTTAAGAAACAGTCAATTTCATCCCTGCATCGTGCCAATGGCGCAACAGCTTGAAACGATTGATTGCTGCAAATTTCCGGTTTGAGGTAAGAAAAATGTTTCTGAATTTTACTTTTTCAGAAATGTGTTTCCGGACTTTATGTGCTGCATAGACAGCATATAGAACTGAACTTACAACCTGCTCAGGAGGCATCCATATGGGTTTAACGCGTTCAATCAATGCCTTGGTATTTTGCGCAGCTTTTGTTTTCGTCGCAGCAATGATTGTCGGTGTATTTCCCTGATCTCGCATTCCCTTCTCTGAAACACTGATGACGTTCAGATAGTCATAGCGCACTGTCACCATCCCAATTTCTCAGAGATTGATTTCAGTAACAGAGTTTTTTGCAGATATACGCTTTACGACAATCATCGCAGGCACTCCGCAAAACTTCATTAGAAAATATTGTGTTTTAAAGATTCAAAAAAGCCCTGCGGAAACTTTTTTCCGCAGGGCTTTTTCTTCAACATATTCCCAAAAGAGGTCCCCGGTTTCGGGAACATGCTTCAAAGTTTAATCAGGCTGCGACCGGCGCACGGACACCAAGCAGATGACAAATTGCAAAGGCCAGATCTGAGCGGTTCATGGTGTAGAAATGGAAATCATTCAGCCCACGCTCAATCAGATCATTGACCTGCTCGGCTGCCAGCGCCGCTGACACCAACATATGGGTTTGCGGGTCATTATCCAGCCCGTCAAAGCGATCCGCCAGCCATGCCGGTATACGCGTCCCTGCACGTTTGGAGAAGTTTGCCACCTGTTTGAAATTATGGATCGGCAATACACCCGGAACAATCGGAATATAAATCCCTGCACGGCGCACACGCTCCACGTAGCGCTCATACAAATCATTATCGAAGAAGAACTGTGTGATCGCTCGGGTCGCGCCATTATCGACCTTACGCTTGAGCATCTCGATATCAGTGGCAAAATCCGGACTTTCAGGATGCTTCTCCGGATAGGCAGAAACGCTGATATCAAAATCAGCAATGGATTTAAGCCCCGCCACCAGATCGGCGCCATTCTGATAACCGTCTGGCGTTGGCTGGTAAGCCTCGCCAATGCCACCCGCCGGATCACCACGCAGCGCCACAAAGCGCGTCACACCCAACGATGCAAAAGAGCGCACAATCGAGTTGACCTCTTCCTTGGTCGCATCAACGCAGGTCAGATGCGCGGCAGGGGTAATCGAGGTTTCTTTAATAATACGGGCAATGGTTTTGTTGGTACGTTCACGGGTTGAGCCCCCTGCACCATAAGTCACCGATACGAAGGCCGGATTGAGCGGCGCAAGCCGTGTGACGGTCTCCCACAGGCGTGTTTCCATTTCCTCGGTCTTCGGCGGGAAGAACTCAAAGGAAACACGGATCGGGTGCGCGCTTTCCGAGCGACGCTGCTGACCAAAACTAGACATCGGAAATCTCCGTTATTCTCTCCGCCATGGTATTTCCATGCGGTAATCAAAACTGAACGCTAAAATGCACAATCAATGCCAATGCCGCCTCAAGCAGCATCGGCGATCAGCATTCGCGGATCACGCGCCAGCCACATTTTGATCACCAGACCCGAAGCCTGACCACCCTGCGGCTCCAGTGCCACAGATTTCTCCGGCACAAGACCTGCAGCTTTCATCCAGCCGGTCATTTGTTCATCACTGAAACCAAGGCGTAAATGCGCATGTTCATCGCGCAAGAATTCCAGATCATGCGGAGCGAAATCCACCACCAGCAAGCGCCCCTGCGGGCGCAGCGCCCGTGCTGCCTCGCGAATGGCCGATTGCGGCTCATCAAGGAAGTGCAGGACCTGATGGATTGTCACGAGATCATAGCCGTCACGGTCAACCGGCAAGGCATAAATATCGCCCTGACGCACCTGCGCATGGGCAACACGCGCCTGATCCAGGTTGGTACGGGCAACAGTCAGCATATCGCGATTAATGTCGATACCGACACCACGCACATAAAGCGGGCTGAACATTTCCAGCAAGCGGCCGGTACCCGTGCCGATATCCAGCATAGACTGGAAACTCTGCTCACCGATAATCTTGCGCAGTGCATCTTCAACCATGGCCTCATCAATATGCAGCGAGCGGATCTGATCCCAGCTTTCGGCATTGGCACTGAAATAAGCCGTCGCGCGTTCATGGCGCTCAGCTTTCACTTGTGCCAGACGTTCCTGATCGCGCAACAGCAACGGATCCTGACTATCCTGCCAGCCGATCAGCGCACGGGATAGTCCCTGCTGGATCGGCGCTTCGGACAGACGGAAATATGCCCATGAACCTTCCTGATAACGGCTGATCAGTCCGGCTTCACTCAACAGCTTGAGATGACGCGATACACGCGGCTGCGACTGGTTCAGAATTGAGGTAAGATCGGAGACTGTGAGGTCACCTCCAGCAAGCAGCGAGAGAATACGCAAACGGCTGGGTTCAGCCGCCGCTTTCAGCACTTCAACCATTTCTTCGAGAGCCAGAGGCTTACCAGTCATACCGCACCACAATTTTAAAACACATAAAGATATGTTTATGTAATGCGTATCGACATTGCAACAATAATCGTCACAAACAATGCGTAAAACAGTGTATCAGTGTTCCTACCCCTTCACGACAAACAGGATTGCCATGGCTGTCTCTGCCAAACGCCGGAAAGATATTGCACAGGCGCTTACATTACTGGCGCCACGCATGCCTTTTTATGATGCCGAACAAATCCGAGAAGCAGCATCTGCGCCGCATATGCGGGCGCTCACCGCTCAAAATGCCGTGCGACTGGCAGCGCTGGCCTATATTCGTCATACCTACACGGATTACGACAAGTTACGCGATGAAGGGCTGGATAAAGACAGCGCTCTATACTGGGTCAACGATCAGGTCACAGAGATACTCAATCAATGGCAGGCAGCGGCTTTACTGCCTGACGCTAGCACATAACTCCTTAAACTTGGATCAGTTTAAGGTGAAATTATGCTGTAAATATAAAATGTTAGAGTGCCGTGCACCCAAGAGAACGCATGGCGCTCTGGAACAGATTTTTATGCAGATATAGAATTGCCATTATTCACAACAGTCAAAATGCTTATGCACTGCATTAAAGTGCGTAATAAACCTGCTCCGGTATCCGTACCGAGATTTTATCACTCGCCTTTACCTGCCCGGCCCGCTCCACCCAACCGGTTTGTCCACGCAGATATTTCGCCGCTTTGACAAAAGACAGAGCTACAAGAGCTTCATTTTCAGCATTAATATGTTGCGCGATACTGGCTCCGGCATATTTACACGGTGCATTCACACCATCCAGTTTCAGTGTCAGACCGCCTTCAAAAAACAACAGAGTTCCTGCAGGCAGCAGTGTGAAATCATCAATATCGTCTACCACGATATTCGCGCCAATCCATTCCGCTGCAACATGCTCTATGCCCATTGCTGTGGCAATCTTTTCCAGTTCAACCCTGCTCACCAGTGATAATTGCCGGTCATTACGAATAGGCGTGCCGCGCTCATACCACGGCTCACGCCCGCCAGCCTTGCGAGTATATCCATGATGGTAATCACCGATAATACCACCACTATCACAGTTTAGCCGGTCTGTTTCACGGGTCAGAAAATCCTGACCCTCTGCAATATAAACCGAATGAACAAGGCCATTGAGTTTGCGTGCAGGTAAACGCTTGCCATGCTCACTCATTAGCAAATCAGACATTAGGCACCTCGAACGGCTACAATAAAGACACGAGGGAAATGCAGCAGCACCTTGCCGTCAACAGTCAAAGGATAATGCTCGGCCAGACGCTCGGTATATTCCTCCAGATAGTCCTGCTGTTCTTCTTCATTCAGCGGATTGAGGAACGGCCGCAGGCCAGTGCTTTTCACCCATTCGGTAATCGCTGCATGACCATCAAGCGGATGGTTATAAATTGTGTTCCAGATATCAATGTGGGAAGCAAAAGGTGCTAATGCATCATAATAAGCATTTACACTCGGCATCGGCGGACGGGACGCTTTATTGAGGCGCTCAATCCAGCGACTGTCTTTCGCCACTTCTCGCATCATCCGATGTGACGGCTCATTCCAGTTATCGGGCATTTGCACGGCCAGCACCGCACCTTGCTTCAACTCTTTCAGCAAGCGCTGCAAATGCTGAATATGATCCGGCACCCATTGAAAAACCGCATTGGAAAACAGCAGATCAATTGCCGCATCCGGCTGATATTGCGTTGCATCATTTAAAGTAAAAGATACATCCGGCAAGCGTGCCTGCGCTTTTTCAATCATATCAGGGGATGAATCAAAACCGGACAATTGCGCCTGCGGCCAGCGTCTTTTCAGCTCTTCTGTCGAGTTACCAGGTCCGCAGCCAATATCAACAATCGCCTGCGGATTTTCCAGAGGAATACGGGCGATAAGATCGCTTACCGGCCTCGTGCGTTCGTCTTCAAATTTCAGATATTGCTGTGCCGACCAGTCTTTCATTGCCTTCCCTTTCTGAAATGAAAAAGGCCGGTGCAATGCACCGGCCTTTTAATCTTTTAGCGTGTCAGCGGCTTATAAGTAACCCGCTTAGGATTGACGCTTTCAGGTCCCAGACGACGGATCTTATCCGCTTCGTAATCCTCGAAGTTACCTTCAAACCACTCAACATGGCTGTCGCCTTCGAATGCCAGAATATGTGTGGCCAGACGGTCAAGGAACATACGATCGTGCGAGATGATAACAGCGCAACCGGCGTATTTTTCCAGCGCATCTTCAAGCGCGGCCAATGTTTCTGTATCCAGATCGTTGGTCGGTTCGTCGAGCAGCAGAACGTTACTGCTCTTCTGCAGCATCTTGGCAAGATGCACGCGGTTACGCTGACCACCGGACAGATTACCCACTTTATTCTGCTGATCGCCGCCCTTGAAGTTGAACGCACCGCAATAAGCGCGGGAGTTCATTTCAAATTTGCCGAGCTTGATAATGTCATTACCGCCGGAAATTTCTTCCCAAACAGTTTTGTTCGAATCCAGATGATCACGGCTCTGATCAACATAACCAAGCTGCACAGTATCACCGAGACGCATCGTACCGGCATCCGGCTTTTCCTGACCGGTGATCATTTTAAACAGGGTCGATTTACCGGCACCGTTCGGACCAATCACACCAACGATACCGCCCGGAGGCAGTTTGAATGTCAGATTATCAATCAGCAGGCGTTCGCCGAAGGACTTGGACAGGCCTTCAACTTCAAGCACAACCTGACCAAGGCGTTCGCCGGCAGGAATAAGAATCTGAGCATCACCCGGGCGCTGATTTTCTGCAGCTTCAACCAGCTTGTCATAAGCCTTAATACGAGCTTTTGACTTGGACTGACGGGCTTTCGGACTAGCGGAAATCCACTCGCGTTCGCGCTCCAGAGCTTTCTGGCGGGAATCTTCTTCACGGCCTTCCTGAATCATACGCTTGGCTTTGGCTTCCAGATAAGCCGAGTAGTTGCCTTCGTAAGGAATACCGCGACCACGGTCGAGTTCAAGAATCCAGCCGGTCACATTGTCAAGGAAGTAGCGATCGTGCGTGATGAGCAATACAGCGCCCTTATATTCACGCAGGTGCTTTTCCAGCCATGAAGTGGTTTCAGCGTCAAGGTGGTTGGTCGGTTCGTCAAGCAGCAGCAGGTCCGGCTTGGACAGCAACAGCTTGCAAAGTGCTACACGACGGCGCTCACCACCGGAAAGCTTGGTTACATCAGCATCGGCAGGCGGGCAGCGCAGAGCTTCCATCGCCATTTCAACCTGACTTTCCAGATCCCAGAGGTTCTGGCTGTCGATAATATCCTGAAGCGCCGCACCTTCGTCGGCAGTTTCATCAGAATAATTCATCATCAGCTCATTATAACGGTCAAGAATGGCCTGTTTGTCAGCCACACCTTCCATCACATTGCCGAATACTGTCTTTTCCGGATCAAGATACGGTTCCTGAGCCAGATAACCACAGGTCGCACCATCGGCGAGCCATGCTTCACCGGTGAAATCTTTATCGAGACCAGCCATAATCTTGAGAATTGTCGACTTACCGGCACCGTTCGGGCCGAGAATACCGATCTTTGCATCAGGATAGAATGACAGGTGCAGATTTTCGAGAATCTTCTTTGTGCCGTAGTTTTTATTCAAACCCGACATATGATAAATAAATTGACGTGCCATTGGGTGGCTGTTCTCCGAGAATTTGAGCCCGTATTATGCGGGAATTCGCTTTGATGCGCTATTTAGGCTAAATATCGCGCAGGGGCAATGCCACAACGCGCTTAAAGCAAGCGCGAAAAGCAGCACTCCCCTGTTTAAAGGCGCAATAAACGATTATTATCAGTCACATAGTTTTGCATGCAGGGAGCAAGGTATTATAATGTCATTTGATATTGCTGAAATACTGCCAAGTCCAAGCGGTGCGAAACTGGCACTGCGCTTTCAACCCTCGGATAAAACAGCAACCGGCATCGTGATGATCAGCCACGGCCTTGCGGAGCATGCTGCCCGCTATCAGGAATTTGCGCGATATTTGGCGGATCACGGTTTTCACGTCTATGCCCATGATCATCGCGGCCACGGACACACCAGCGCACCCGATGCTCCCCTTGGCCAGTTTGCTGTGCGAGATGGTGACGAAAAAACACTTTCGGACATGGGTTTTATTGAGAAGACAATTCGTGAGCGCCATGCGGGTTTGCCGCTCATTTTGTTCGGCCATTCCATGGGCGGATTGATCACACTGGCTGCCCTGTGCGGCAGGTTCTGCAAACCCGATGCTGCTGCGATCTGTAATTCAAACTTTGCCAATGCGCTGAACCAGACACTGGCCTTCACATTACTTAAAGCAGAGCGGATGTTTCTCGGTTCTGATGTGCCGAGTAACTTTCTTCCAAGCATGACATTCCGCACATGGGCAAAGCAGATAGAAAATTATCAGACACAGTTTGACTGGCTGTCTCATGATCCGGCAGAAGTTGCACTCTATAATAATGACCCGCTTTGCGGTTTTGCGCCGTCTGTCAGTATGTGGATCGATGTTTTCCGTTTCATGCGCCGTTGCAAAGGATCAGCCCCGCGGCAAGCTATTGCATTGAACTTGCCGCTCTATTTGCAAGGCGGCGGACAAGACCCTTCTACAGAAAACGGCAAGGTTCTCATCGCGCTCGAGAAAAGACTGAAAACAGCCGGTTTCAGCAATATAACCACCCGCATCTACCCCGATATGCGCCATGAGAGCCTGCATGAAACAGACAAAGCACGCTTCATGCAGGACTTTACGACATGGGCTTTACAGGCAATTGCCTGACATTATATCAGGCCAGCCACTTATCATAATCCGACACCAGCAAATGCAATGGCGGTACATCATCTTCAACGTCCGAAAAACGGCCAATCGGTTCACGGAAGATGTTATCCGTCAGATCATCATTGACGGTTGAAACTTCGCCGATCAGCACGTCTCCGCCTTCACCCCAGAAAGCATGCCAGTTACCGGGCATCAAAGTGACACTCTCACCCGGATCAAGCGCGAGCCTGCCACCCGCAGACAGGCGTTTAATCCGCCCGTCGCAAGCCACAACCACATCGCCCTCTTCATCAATTGAGCCATCCGCTTTGGAGCTAAACATCTCCAGCACGAGCTTGGCACCGCCGCGATTGATAATATCCTCCGCTTTCATCACATGACGATGCATTGGCGACAACTGATTTTCCCGCGAAATCATAATCTTCTCAGCATAGAGCATACCGGTGCCGCGCTTTAAATCTTCGGTCTGACCATTGCGCACGGTAAACAGAAACAGCCCCAGTTCATCAAAACGCCCCTGTCCGTAATCCGTAATATCCCAGCCAAGGCGCGCACTGTGAATCGCCGCACTGTCATCTTTGACGCGGATGCGCATTTCTTCCGGCGACCAATAGGCAAAAGGCGGCATTACAAACCCGAACGAGCGGATAAAGCGGTCGCTTTCACGGATAATCTCATTAACTTCCGAGCGTTTCATGGGCGTTTTCCTCCACCGGCAATCTGTTTGATACGGCTCTCACTAAGGCAACAGAAAAGCACAGCAGCACGCGGCTGAACAGGCATTATTTCTGCGACGCTTTGGCGTGTCGTCTTTATGCGAAGCCCATGTCGTTTTCATATGCGCCTCTATGATTTTTCAATGCTTGAATGTGCGTAATCAGAGCAGTTTTGAGAGAAATATTCTGAGACTTAACACAACCCAGACCCATACGGGATCAGACGCAAAGGCATGTCGCTCACAAGCTATATCAAAGCGACAACAAAGCCCCGAAAAAGCCGTCTGGCACCCCCGATGAACAACGCTATGCGAGGCATATCATGGACGTCCGCAATCAAATGCTGAGTGACTTGTTGGGGCGCGACCCGAATTTCAGTCTTGGACAGAAGTTTTACACTGATCCCGACTATTACAAGCTGGATCTTGAACATATTTGGTATCGCGAATGGATTTTCGCCGGTCATGATTGTGAATTGCCGAAAGCTGGCAGCTATATCACCGTGCAAATCGGCGAGTATTCGGTGATTGTTGTACGTGACAGTCATGGCAGTATCCGCGCATTTCATAACACCTGCCGCCATCGCGGTTCACGTATTTGCACAGCTGAAAAAGGCACTGCCGCACGTCTCGTCTGCCCTTATCATCAGTGGACGTATGATCTGGATGGCAAATTGCTGTTTGCCCGTCAGGTTGGCCCTGATTTCAAACCGGCAGATTTCGGCCTGAAAACCGTTCATTGCGAAACGGTCGCCGGTTACATTTATATTTGTGTCGCAGATGAAGCACCGGATTTTAACGCATTCCGCGCAACAGTTGAGCCTTATTTAGCGCCGCACCAGATCAAAGATGCAAAAATTGCCTTTGAAAGCACCATCATCGAGAAAGGCAACTGGAAGCTGGTCTGGGAAAACAACCGCGAGTGCTACCACTGCGCCGCCAACCATCCGGAACTGTGCCGCACCTATCCTGAAGCACCAAGTGCTACCGGCGTACAGGGCATGATGGATGATGAGGAAACCAACCAGCTTTGGAAACGCTGTGAAGATACCGGCCTGCCAGCCAAATTCAACATGGCGGAAAGTGGCCAGTACCGCATTGCCCGTATTCCGCTGCTGCGCGACGCCGATAGCTATACAATGTCCGGCAAGCCCGCTGTAACGAAAAGCCTGAGCTCAGAGGTCACTGCCTCCAAGATCGGCGCCATGTTGCTGTTCAATTATCCGTCCACATGGAACCATGTGATGATCGACCACGCGATCTCCTTCCGTGTATTGCCGATCAGCGCCGAGGAAACCATGGTCACCACCAAATGGATGGTCAATAAAGATGCGGTTGAAGGCGTTGATTATAATCTCGACGAGCTGACCCATGTCTGGATTGAAACCAATGATCAGGATCGCCGAATTGTGGAAGAAAATGCCCGCGGCATCCGCTCACCGGCCTATCAGCCGGGTCCTTACTCTGTGGAACATGAAGGCGGCGTCATGCAATTCATCGAATGGTACGACAACTTCATCACTCCACGCCTGAAGGGCGAAGTCGCGAAACTCAGCCGCGTAGCCTGATCGTAATAGAGGTTTCCGGAATGTGCTCACATTCCGGAAACCTGCCAGACATAATGCGCATGAATGCCTCCTTATAATATAGAGTGTTAAAATGACCCTTGTGCGCTCCAGAACCCATTCAAGCCCAATATCAAGCAGAGAGCAGCACCTATGAAATACCTTGATGAAATGCTGCCGTGGAACGACAGGCTTCAGGTTCTGGAATGTGATGCGGCGATTGAAGAAGCGCCGGACGTGATGACTTTCTCGTTCCGCACGCCGGAGAATAATAACTGGTTCCGCTATATGCCGGGTCAGTTCATTACAATTGAGATTCCGGCCACGCCTGAACCGGTTATGCGTACCTATACGCTGTCCTCTACACCGTCGCGCCCTTACTCCGTTTCCATCACCATCAAAGCGCAGATCGGCAGTATCGGCACGCGCTGGATGCTGAATAACATGCGTCCAGGCATGCAGCTCAAAGCCTTTGGTCCCGCCGGTGACTTCTCGCTGGTGTCGCATCCGGGCAAAAAATACCTCTTTATTTCAGCCGGTTCCGGCATCACACCAATGATGTCGATGACGCGCTTTCTCTATGATACACAGCCTGACAGCGACGTAGTGTTTCTGAACTGCGCCCGCTCACCGGATGAAATCATTTTCCGCAAAGAGCTGGAACTGCTTGCCAGCCGCATGGATAATCTGCGCTTGCAACTGGTTGTTGAGCGCTCCATTGCGCGTAATGTCTGGAGTGGCGTACACGGACGTATCAGTCATAGTGTGATTGATATTTCCGCTCCTGATTTCCGCGATCGCACAGTGTTTTGCTGCGGCCCCGAGCCATTTATGCGGGCTGTGCGTGACATGCTTGAAGCCAATGGCTTCAATATGGATAATTATCATCAGGAGAGCTTTCAGCCAGCCTCAGAAACACCGGCCATCCCTGTTCCTGCCGCCACCGATGCAGCAACAAGTGACGTGGAAACCGAAGCGCCCGTCGTTATTTTCACGCTCTCCGGCATGGAAGTTCAATGCAGCCCCACAGATACAGTTCTGCTGGCAGCGCGTAACGGCGGCCTGAAAATTCCGAGCGCCTGTGAATTTGGTGTCTGCGGCACCTGTAAAGTCAAATGCCTGAGCGGTGAAACTTCAATGAACCATAATGGCGGCATCCGCGATGATGAGATTGAGGAAGGCTATATTCTCGCCTGCTGCTCGCATCCGCTTGGCCGTGTCGAGATCGAAGCCTGACAGCGGAGGGCTTGACCTTTGGCTGCTCTTTCGTCACTGATCGCAGACAGAAGTGAGAGCGACGGGAGAGCAGCATGACGGAACGCGATCAAAAAACCAGTGCGTTTATCGTTATTGATATTCAAAATGATTTTTGTCCTGAGGGCGCATTGGGCGTCGCTGGCGGCGACACAATTATTGCTGGCATCAATCAGGAAATTGAGCGCTTTGACCATGTTATCCTGACACAAGATTGGCATCCTGCGGATCACTCCAGCTTTGCATCCCAGCATCAAGATCGCTCACCTTATGAAATGATCACAATGCCTT
The DNA here is from genome assembly GCA_021733665.1 of Bacillus subtilis. Lineage (GTDB taxonomy): Bacteria > Pseudomonadota > Alphaproteobacteria > Rhizobiales > Rhizobiaceae > Pseudochrobactrum. Next base: position 158,689 of record JAHREI010000004.1, on the reverse strand, counting down.
ACGGCAAGCAGACTTTATGGCCGGATCATTGTGTGCAGGGGACGCATGGCGCCGAGTTTCATAAAGACCTGCAATGGACAAAAGCCGAGCTGGTAATCCGCAAAGGCTACCGCAAAACCATCGACAGTTATTCCGCCTTTTTTGAGAATGATCACATGACCCCGACAGGGCTCGGCGGTTATTTAAAAGAACGCGGTATCAAAAATATTACACTGGCGGGTCTGGCCACTGATTTTTGCGTCGCCTATTCCGCTCTCGATGCCGCAGCACAGGGTTTAAATGTTACCGTTCTGCCGGATTTGAGCCGCGCGATTGATATCGACGGATCACTGCAAACCATGATGAAACAAATGCGCAATGCAGGCGTCAATTTCCGCTGATATCAATCAGGACAAACTTCCGCAATGAAAGGCAGCGCTCGACGGCTGCCTTTTTTGCTTTATATAAGCCCTTCCCCTTAATAGCCGGATCAGAGAGCCTCACCGTGACAGAGAAAAAAGACGTTGTAATTATTGGTGCAGGTGCCGCAGGCATGATGTGTGCGATCCGCGCCGGTCAGCGGGGACGCTCGGTTGTGTTGATTGATCATGCCAAATCAGCAGGCGACAAAATCCGTATTTCCGGTGGCGGCCGTTGTAACTTCACCAATATTCACGCGACAGCGAAGAATTATCTGTCTGAGAACCCGCATTTCTGCAAATCCGCGCTGGCGCGTTTTACGCCGCAGGACTTCATCGCCATGGTCGACCAATATGGCATCAACTGGCATGAAAAGACTTTAGGACAACTGTTCTGCGATAACAGTGCCAAAGACATTATCAATATGCTGCGGGCAGAAATGCAGAAGGCCAATGTCCGGCTCGATCTGAACACCACCGTTTCCGATATCACCAAGACCACAGATGGTTTTGCGATTACAACAAGCTATGGCAAAATCGAAGCCAGCTCTCTGGTCATTGCCACCGGCGGCAAATCTATCCCTAAAATGGGAGCAACCGGCTTCGCCTATCAGGTTGCCAGTCAGTTCGGCCACAGCCTGATTGAAACGCGTCCGGGGCTTGTACCGCTAACGCTGGAACCAAATCTGCTCGAGCAACTCAGCCCGTTATCGGGAATCGCAGTTGATGCAGAGCTGCGACACGGCAAAACCCGATTCCGCGAAGCACTGCTTTTCACCCATCGCGGCATGAGCGGACCGGCGATTCTGCAGATTTCATCCTACTGGCGTGAGGGTGATGAGGTCGTTTTGACCGTCGAACCGGACTTTGACTTCCTCGCATTGTTAAAAAATGCACGAAAAATGAACGGGAAACAGTCTGTCCAGACAGCTCTTGCAGAAAAATTACCCCGCCGTTTGGCGCAGTTTTTCACGGAAAAGACACAATTGAACAAGCCTCTGGCTGATTTGTCCGACAAGGTTTTGGCTAATCTCGTTGCTGCAATTCAGGACTGGCATTTTAAACCGGCAGGTTCCGAAGGTTACCGCACGGCAGAAGTTACGCTTGGCGGCATTAATACCAGTGAGCTCGACTCGAAGACGATGGAATCCAAAAAGCTGCAAGGCCTTTATTTCATTGGAGAATGTGTAGACGTAACCGGCTGGCTGGGCGGATATAACTTCCAATGGGCATGGGCATCCGGCCATAGCGCAGGTCAGGTCGCATAATATTATCGTGAGAAATAACACGTTTCCGTGAGCGGCGCGCACAATTACATTATGGCCGAAAAGTGTCAATGCGATCACATTTACTTCAAGACGATAAGAACTTGCTGTTGCATATTTGTGACAGACATTTCGGGAGCTACATCTTATGTTTCTAACGAAATCTAAAAGGAGTTCATCACATGAAATATACAACTCTGGCAGCTGCTCTGCTTCTCTCCTCCACAAGCGCTTTTGCAGCTGATGCTATCGTATACAACGAACCAGCTCCTGTTGCTGTAGTAGACACCTTCTCCTGGACAGGTGGCTATGTTGGTCTTAACGCCGGCTATGCTGGTGGCAAGAACAAGTACAACGAATACGGCACAAACTTCTCCGCTAAAGACAACTCTAATGGTTTCCTCGGCGGTATTCAGGCTGGTTACAACTGGCAGTTCGACCAGATGATCGTTGGTCTTGAAACCGACATTCAGGGCGCTGGCCTGAAATCTGATGTTGAAGTTGGCGGCGTTGGCGCAGAAGCTAAAATCAACTGGTTCGGTACAACACGTGCACGTCTCGGTTACACACCGGTTGACCGCTTCATGGTTTATGCAACAGGTGGTGTTGCTTACGGTAAGATCAAAGCTTCCGCTTTTGATGGCGTAAACAGCTTCTCCCAGTCCGACACTAAAGTTGGCTACACTGTAGGTGCTGGTGCAGAATACGCACTGAGCAACAACGTAACTCTGAAGTCGGAATACCTCTACACCGACCTCGGCAAGCTGAAACTGGACGATGTTAACGGCAACCGCTTTGGCGAAGTTAAAGCTCCGTTCCACACCGTTCGCGTTGGTGTAAACTACAAGTTCTAATCTGTTACGGCAGATTAAAAAGAAAGCCCCGGTTTTCCGGGGCTTTTTTGTATCTGCATTTGAGCAAATATCTCTGATACCTCATGAAACGCCGCCGTCAGACCAGCCCCTCCAGCGCCTGTGCAACTGCCTCTCTGGCAGTAGATGGAATTGGCTTAAGCGGCGCAGGCGGCAGACCTGCCGGCAAGCCGAGTTCTTCCGCAATCGCATACATAACCCGCAAGCTGCTATATTGGCGGAACAACGCCCATAAAGGTGCAAAAGCCCTCTCCCATGCGGCTACCGCCTCTTTATCACCAGCTTGCGCCGCTCTTGTCATCCGCAATGCAGGAACCGGCAGCAAACCTGCCACCACACTATACCAGGTCTTGGCTCCGGCAAGCAAAGCAGGCGCAGCATACCAGTCTCCGCTATAGCCAACTGCAAAGTCCGGCGCGCACAGAGATTGCAAGCGCCCGATCTCACCCGCGAAATCAACATCTGCCGGTGCCGGCATTTTAACTGCCGCAACATTCTTCAGTGCAGATATCCGTGCGAGCAATTCCTGCGTAAATGTAAAATGCGTTGTACCGGGATTATTATAAACACAAAGCGGCAGAGCCGTTGCTCCGGCCACGGCTTCAAAATGCAGCGCCACCTCATTGGCAGTCAGCGGCGCATAGGAAACCGGCGCCAGCAACAATCCGTCTGCACCGGCCTTTTCTGCGTCCCGTGCAAATTGCTGTGCCCAGTCTGTGCGTATCGCACCAACCCCGACAACCAACGGCACCTGTCCGTTAATCGCTTCAACGGCTGCAGCCAAAACCTGCGCCCTTTCATCTGCACTCAGATAGGCATAGGTGCCCGTACTGCCAAGCAGACCTATGGAATCCACACCGGCCGCTACCAGCCGCTCCAGCATCTGAGCCAGCCTGTCTTTATTGATCTGTCCATCCGCTGTTACAGGCGTTAAAGGAAACGCTGAGAGCCCATGAAATAATTTTATTGGCATTCATCTCCTCCTGCGTGATCCCTTTTATAATCACCGCATTATTATAAAAATTCGGCAACAGCCCTTACAAACAGACGCTACAATTATTTGAGCGAATCCGTATCCCCCGCCCGATCATATTCACGGCATCAGAGCGAATAAAACGACAAAGCCCTACCGCTTCACACGTTTTATGCCTATGTATTACATATGCGTGACAATGCTTCCGGAGAGATATGAATAAGACCTGTTTAGCTATTATTGTGGCGCTCAGCCTGTTTCCGTCCACGCTGTATGCCGCCCCCATTGCGGAAGTCATTGCTGATATGGCGGCGAAGTGTTGGGTTTTTCCTGAGAAAATGGACTATCAAAAAGCCCGCGCTGTTTTTGAAGTTACCTACAACGCCGAAGGCGATCTCACAGAGGTCATTGCTGTCGAATATCAGCCCGTGCGTGAGGCCGGCAAGATTTTTGCCCTCAGTGCACAGCAGGCTTTGCTTGATTGCGCCAGCAAATCAGACGTCAAATCCAGAACGATACGCGTTGTTATGAGCTATACTGCCCCCAGATCGGGCGATGCTTTGATTATGAAAAAACGCTGAGCATTGCTGCCGGTCGAAAATTACACGAGCAAGCCAAGTTCTTTTTGCAATTTTTTCGTGAGACCCTGCGCGACCAGCTGATAAGACTGCCTGATATAGTCTTTCAGCTCCTCATCATTTAATCCAGGTTGAGCATAATGCTGAATCCACTTCATCCCGCGTGAAGCCAGATATGGCGCAGGTCGCAATCCCGGCTGCTCCTGCAAAATTTCATAAGCTATGTGACTGACTTTAAAACTGAAACTCGGCTCGTCCTTATTCCAGCCGCCAATGACGAAAACCTTACCGCCAACTTTCCAGACATAGGCACCGCCCCATTGCACAACATGGGTCGTCGCTGGCAATGATCCGCAAAACTTGTTATATTCTTCATAGGTCATAAGCTGACCGCCATATCAAAAACGCTCTGGGCAGAAGCCATATAATGCCGTACTGAAGAAATACAACAAATTACGACCACGTCTCTTGTAGAAGCTTAAAATATTTATGGCTAATGAATTATCAAGTTTAGAATCCGCAACGAAATATCTTTCCCCTGAAGACAGAGAGCGCTTTTTCAAAATGAAGCGCGATATGGAAAAATCCGGCACATCGCGGAAAAACATGGAAGAACGCTTACGTGCATTTCTATGGGAGGTCGTAGAGGCTGACGACGATGAAGATGAAGACGACACGTATTAAGCTATATGCTGCCTCGTAAAACAACCATGTTGCGGACTCAACAAAGGCACACCGGATGAAACCGGACATGCACTCTAACACCATGCTTATAATACTGGCACTCCTCTTTGGCGCCAGCAAAGCCCTGGGTAAATTGGCATCAGGTGCCAGTGTCACAGGAATAATCACGGCTTTTGCCGGAAGCGCGATTATCGGCACCCTGATTACATGGGCTGTCGTTTGGGGTGTTTTACGGTTATTTGAAAAACAACAATCCGCAATCATCGTTACCAACTGGGTTTTGGTTCTGGGAACAGCAGTAAGCCTCATTGTGACGGTCTGTCGGATTAGCTGATGCCACTTCAGCGTGTTGTATAAAAGCCAGCAATAATCGAATAGCATAATAACAGAAAATTATCGTGTATAGCACAACTGCCTTGTCCGAACATCAAGGCCAGTATACTTCTTGATTATGATCTTCTAAAAATAGGTCTTACAAAAGGGCAACGTCATGGCGGAAGTCTTAAGGCGCGATATATTACAAAGTTTAGCCCTTACGGTGGTTTACGGGTGCATCATGTTCATGCTGGTCGGTACATATACAGCCCGTGCTGAAAAACTTGGTGACCTACGGATTACAGATTCATCCGGAAGATCTGTCACACTATCAGAGGAAGAACTGCTTAAACTACCTCGCTCCTCGATTAAAACCCAAACCGCCTGGACTGAAGGCGTCCATCATTTTGAGGGTGCTACTCTCACCGATGTCCTCAAAAAAGCAAACATCGACGTCAGCACATTTAGTCCGGAAACCTTACTGCGCCTGACTGCCTGGAATGATTATATCGTTGATATACCGCTTAGCGACGCGACAAATTACAACACCCTGATAGCAGCCTTTATGGACGGCACTCGACTGACGATTAAAGATAAAGGCCCGTATTGGCTGGTTTATCCACGTGATGATCATAATGAACTACAGGATTCTCGATTTGACCACCGATGGTCGTGGCAACTGAAAGAACTCACAATAAAATAGGTGACACAGAAAACCGCATAGCAAGCTCAAAGTTCAATAAAACTTGAGAGCACAGCCATAAAAACGTCATTTATAAATTGCTTGTAAGCAACCACAGAAGAAAGCAGCTTTTGACAAATCATGTAAATAAGTGCTTATGACTGGTTTAAAGCCGTTAAAAATAAGCGCCGAACATCAAAAATATGTCTATTTTTGAATAGTAAAAATTAGAGAAACTAAGAAATTCACTATGTTTTCTAAGTCCTTATCATCGATAGACAGAAGTCTTATCTATCGCCTCTTAAAAGATAATTTTTCTAAGCATGCACGTTTGTATGTCATCGCCATCATCGCAATGCTGGTTGTAGCTGGAACCACAGCTATGAGTGCATGGATTATGCGCGATATCGTTAACGAGATGGTTGTTTCTCGCGACATTCAGCAGGTTATGCAGATTGCAATCGCTGTCGCTGTAATCTTTACGGTTAAAGGCTTTGCAACCTTTTTTCAGGGTATGTTTCTCAGCAGAGCCGGCAACAGTATTATTGCGGAACAACAGCGCAAAATCTACAACCGCCTGCTACAGCAAGGCGTGTCCTTTTATAACAATATGCCTTCATCAGACATATTGGTGCGTGTAACTCATAATGCTCAGGCTGCCCGTTCGATAATTGACACTATCGTTACATCCTTCGTCAGAGATATGTTTACACTGCTGGGACTGATTGCAGTCATGTTCTTCCAGCAACCCATGCTTTCTTTGATCTCCTTCATCTTTGGTCCTATGGCCATTTTCGGCGTACGTATTTTGATGAAAAAAGTACGCAAGATCATGGAGCTTGAACTCTCATCCCTTACAAAAATTGTAGAGATTGTTCAGGAAACCACAATCGGCATACGCGTTATTAAAACCTTTTCGCTTGAACATATCATGGCAAAAGAAATGGACTCTGCGGTCAAGGCCGTAGAGAAACGCGCCAATAGTATTGCGGTTCTGGAGTCAGCTACCAGTCCGATTATGGAAACCCTTGCAGGGCTTGCAATTGCTGGCGCCATTGCGCTCAGCGCAATCTGGGTGCTTGAGAAAGGCAATACGCCAGGTGAGATGATGGCGTTCATTACTGCACTCTTGCTTGCCTATGAACCAGCTAAACGTCTGGCAAGAATGCGTGTGAGCATCGAAGCTGGCATGATCGGCGTTCGTATGATGTATGAATTGATCGACAAGCCCATTACGCTTGAAGAAGCTGAAAATGCTATTGACCTTCCGAAGGGTAAGGGAGAAATCAATTTCAAAAATGTGCAATTCAGCTATATTAATAATCAACCAATCCTGAAAACTGTCAACTTACAATTCCCTGCAGGAAAAATGACTGCTCTGGTCGGGGCTTCCGGCAGCGGAAAATCTACGATTATTAATCTGATCATGCGTATGTATGATCCGGATCATGGATCTGTAGAAATCGATGGTCAGGATATACGGTTTGTCACTTTCAAATCTTTAAGAGAAAAACTGGCCTACGTCGGACAGGATACATTCCTGTTCTCCAATACCATTATGTATAATATTGGTGTGGGGCATGCGGACGCCACTGAAGAAGATATTATTGCTGCAGCAAAAGCTGCTAATGCTCATGACTTTATCATGAAAATGCAGGACGGTTATAAAACTCAGGTCGGCGACAACGGCAACAAACTCTCAGGCGGACAAAAACAACGTATTGCAATCGCCCGCGCTATGCTCCGCAATAGTGAGATACTCATTCTGGATGAAGCAACAAGCGCGCTTGATTCAGAGTCGGAGGCTTCAATTAAAGAGGCTCTGCAGCGGCTGACAGAGGGCAAAACAACGATCGTTATTGCACACCGTCTGACGACTATTACAAGTGCTGACAAGATCATCGTGATGGAAGACGGTAAAGTCGCAGAAGAAGGCACACAGCGCGAGCTCCTCGCCTCTGAAGGCATCTATTCACGGCTTTATAATTATCAGTTCAACACCGCTGAATAATTGAATCACAACGCTAGTTGATACTTTACCGAGAATATATCGCAGGCTGCTCACCAAAAAACTAAATGGTGAGCAGCCTGTTTTTTCATTAAAGCAAAAGAGCTGATTGCAATAAAAAATACAGAAACCGCTTTACGCAGACTATGTGAAGCCTTTCGGGCATTTTTGCACTCATTTGAAAAGTAATTTTCAAAAGCAGACTTATAAAAATAAGTGATCCGCTAGACTAGCCATCTGGCTAATTGATTTTTGATCAAGTTTATTTATGCATTTATTATATGAAATAGAATGATGGTGGGCCCGGAGGGACTCGAACCCCCAACCAAGCGGTTATGAGCCGCCGGCTCTGACCAATTGAGCTACAGGCCCACACAATTCCGATCTACCTGAATCTATACATGATCGCAAGACCAACAAGCATCATGAATGAAACATTATCATTTCCTCTTTAATCAAATGACTAAATCAGAAGGAACAACAGCATATCTTGCTGTAAAATAATATTTTTCTATAAATATCACGCCTTACAGACTGGCAACAATTTCAAAGCAAAAAAGCCGCGAAGCTCAAAGATTCGCGGCTCATTATTAATTCATTGAAACTGGAGTTGCTTAGCGCAGAATCGGGCAACCACGCGCCTTACCAAAGAGCACGCTTGCCGGACGGCCATGACGGTAGCCCGAGACGCGGATTGTCGAGCGGTTACTATGAACACGCGTACTGCGGATACCCATACGCGAAGCTTTTGATGCAGCATCGCGTGGCGAACATGCATAACGGTTCGGACGATATTGCGGACGGTTATAGTGACCATGACGGTGATTGACCTGCACTACCGGCGCGCCTACACTCGTGCCACTCACTGCGACCGATACCATCGGCGTGGCGGCCTGCGCTGAAGCACCGGCAGACAAAACACCTGCAAGACCAATCAGACCTGAAACAACTGCTGCTTTCATTGAGAAACCCGACATAGCATCCTCCTTGGATTATTTTTATTGTGAAATTCAATATCCAATAAATAGCAGGCTATTTCTGAATGCAGCAGCAATCAATCATTCATGTGCAGTTCATCAGATCACTTTTTATCAGGCAATATGGCCGGTCATATGTTTTAAGAAAGCTTCTTCGTCCGGCAGATCATGATCATAAGCTGTGATTTTGCCACGCACGGAAATTCCGGCTTCATGCACTGTTTCCTTTGAACCTGACACCAGCGGATGCCACCAGTCCAGATCCCTGCCCTCAGACACACGGCGATAGCCACAAGTCTCAGGCAACCAGCGCACAGTTTCAATAATTTCAGGCGTCAGAAACACGCAATCCGGCACAGTTTTCCTGCGATTCGGATAATCCGAGCACTGGCAGCTTGTTCCGTCTAAAAGTGTACAAGCGACACCAGTACCGTATATCTCATCCGTATCATCATCCTGTAACTTATGCAGACAACACTGACCGCAACCGTCACAAAGACTTTCCCATTCATGTTTGTTCAGTTCACGCAGCGTTTTGGTCTGCCAGAATGGTTTACTCATAACATCCTCACCTTTCCGCATGATTGTAACAAATTAACTGCGGCCGGATAAATCAATTTCAAAATAAAAGGCCCGGAGACCGGGCCTTTACCTGTGACAGTATCTGAATAGAAAAACGTCGGGCTTCGTCGAAAATGGTGATTTTTGAGTAACGGAGCGGAGCGTACTAAAGTACGTGAGCACCGGACACGGAAAAAACCGCCATTTGCAGGCAAGCTCGACATTTTTAAATCAGATATTTAGCGAAACAAGCCCTCACCCTGCTCATCAATGATCTGACGCGCTTTGATGAGGGTAATATTCACTGCATCATCCATTGTCGCAAAGCGATCTGCACGGATGAATTTATGTTCTTGCAAAACACCATCAATTTCTTTGCGGATCAGACCGCATGTCTGAAACTGTCCGCCTTCATTATAAGGCGTTGCCAGAATGATGAAGCCTTTATGCTCACTGCTTACCGGTTCAGCCTGTTCTTTACTGTCAGTAGCTTCAGAACCACCAAGGCCAAAAAGACGTTTCAGAAAAGACATTCCATCCCCCAGAGCATTTCACAGTTACAAGAATTGAGAGCGATCACCGTAATCCAGCTTGGGCATGACACGCTCTAGAAAAATGCCGCCACCACAGGGATGACGGCATCTTTTATTTTTTAGCTATCCAGGAACGAGCGCAATTTACGCGAGCGGCTCGGATGCTTCAGCTTACGCAAGGCTTTTGCCTCGATCTGACGGATACGCTCACGGGTAACCGAGAACTGCTGACCAACTTCTTCAAGCGTATGGTCGGTATTCATACCAATACCGAAACGCATACGCAGAACACGTTCTTCACGCGGGGTCAGCGATGCCAGAACGCGGGTCGTGGTATCGCGCAGGTTTGCCTGAATGGCCGCATCAATCGGCAGCAGCGCATTCTTATCTTCGATGAAATCGCCCAGATGTGAATCTTCTTCATCACCAACAGGCGTTTCAAGGGAGATAGGCTCTTTAGCGATCTTGAGAACCTTACGCACTTTTTCCAAAGGCATAGCAAGCTTTTCAGCCAGTTCTTCCGGTGTCGGTTCACGGCCGATTTCATGCAGCATCTGGCGCGATGTACGAACGATTTTGTTGATCGTTTCGATCATATGCACCGGAATACGAATGGTGCGTGCCTGATCCGCGATAGAACGGGTAATCGCCTGTCTGATCCACCATGTCGCATAAGTCGAGAACTTATAGCCACGGCGATATTCAAACTTATCAACCGCCTTCATCAGACCGATATTGCCCTCCTGAATAAGATCAAGGAACTGCAGACCACGGTTGGTGTATTTCTTGGCAATCGAAATCACGAGACGCAGGTTTGCTTCAACCATTTCTTTCTTAGCAATGGTTGCTTCGCGCTCACCCTTCTGCACCTGATTAACAATGCGGCGGAATTCACCGATTGAAATCGCGGTTTCAGTGGCCAGATTCTGAATTTCCGAACGCAGATTATCAATGCCGCGTTTTTCTTTAGCAACAAACTCTTTCCAGCCACGAGCTGTCAGGGTTTCAAGACGGTCAGTCCAGTTCGGGTCAAGCTCATTGCCCTGATATTCTTTGAGGAATTCTTCACGGCGCACGCCGAAAGATTCTGCAAGGCGCAGGAGCTTACCTTCGTTCTGAACAAGGCGCTTGTTAATGTCGTAAAGCTGCTCAACCAACGATTCAATACGGTTCTGGTTCAGCGACAGCGACTTAACGGCCTTGATCAGCTGATCTTTCAGTTCCTTGTAGCGACGCTCCTGCGAGGTCGACAATTCACCGGCAGCAGCTAAGCGACCTTCCACCTGCTGATCCTGCAATTTACGCAGTTTCTTATAGGTGTCGGCAATCAGATCGAGCGTTTCCATGACCTGAGGACGCAATTCAGCTTCCATCGCAGCGAGCGACAGATTGGCCTCATCGTCTTCATCCTCGTCATATTCTTCCTGAACTTCACCACCGACATTGGTGATGTCATCATCATCGCGCGAACGGCGACCAGGCTTTTCATCGCCGCGTGCAGGCTGTTCTTCAACGCGCTCAATAACCGGTGCCTGTTTGGCTTCAGGACCCGCATAAGTGGTTTCAAGGTCAATGATTTCACGCAGCAAAATCTGCTGATCATTGAGCGCTTCACGCCAGATAATCAGAGCCTGAAAGGTCAGTGGGCTTTCGCAAAGTCCGGCAATCATTGTTTCGCGGCCAGCTTCAATACGCTTGGCAATCGCGATTTCACCTTCACGCGACAACAGTTCAACCGAACCCATTTCGCGCAAATACATGCGCACCGGATCGTCGGTACGATCCGTTGGTTCTTTTTTGGTTGTTGTTGTTGCAAGCGCGGTGCCGCCGGCTTCTACCAGATCACCGCCGCTTTCTTCACTGTCATCGTCGCGCTCTTCTGCGTCGGCATCCTGCTCGTCGTCCTCAACAACATTGATGCCCATATCGGACAGCATCGACATTGTGTCTTCGATTTGCTCGGATGTAACTTCTTCAGAAGGCAGCACGGCATTCAGCTCGTCCATCGTGACATAGCCACGTTTCTTGGCGAGCTTGATCATTTTCTTGACAGCGTCGTCTGAAAGGTCGAGAAGCGGCCCATCGGTCGCGCCATCGCGCTCGACTTCAGCTTCTTCGTTTTCCTTTGTCTTCGTTGCCATATATTTATCTCCAGACGATCAGTTCGTTTTGTCCATCGGGCAGAATGAACAACAAAACGAGCGATTCGCGTTATGCCCCGTGACTATCGATAGTACCGGCAATAGCGCTTTCACGTTAAAACCGGATTAACCGTGTTCATTGCAACCTGCGGCAAATAAAACAGCGGTTTTCAAATTTCGTATTTACAGAGGCTGTTCAGCCCCTTATTGACCTTGTAACGGTAATGAACCATTGTTCTTATCTTGTCCGTGCTCATCTTTTGAGCAGCTGACACGTCTTCACCGACACAGTCAAAGAATGCGACTCATATGATTCGTTCGAAAAAAGCGAATCATTTATGTAGATTCGCGACAGTGTGACGCCGGTTAACCACTAAAGAGTTCAATTTTCGGCGAATTTCAGTTCAAACACCCCTTTTTGACGTGTTTATATTCATTTTCGCTCATTTTCAGGTTCCCGTTAAAATCCGCCGGGTGGTCGTCCTGAAGATTGCCCGAAGCCTTCAATCAGCGCCTCAGTCGCATCAGCCTTGCGAATTTCACTTTGAATATCAATCAAACGTGCAAAAACCTCCGCTGAAGCTTCAGTAGTAAGAGCCTCCTCTACGGCTCTTAGTTCTTTATGTAGTGTCCGCGCCCGCAGATGCAAGTGCATCGCCTGTTTGAGCGCCTCGCGGGCATCATCCTCTGCTGCCAAAAGCGTGGCAGGCCACAGGCGCGCACGACGCACAACCAGCTCAAGCTCATCAAGCAATTCAGCAAAACCGCTTTCATTGAGCGTCTTGCGCATGGCTTTGCCGTCTTCTGCGAGATGACTGGCCATCACATCGAGAACCGCTGCATGCAATGCTGTCAGCCCCGCATGACTAAGTTCCAGTGTTGCTACAATTTCAAAATTCTCATCAATCAATGGCGGATGATTGATCAGTGTCAGCACAATCGTCGCTTCACGCAGACTTGGTGCAGATGATCCGCCTTTAACAATCGCCGATCGAGTCAGACTATCAGAAGCCTTGGTTGACGTTGCATTGCCAAAACCACCGCCAAAGCCGCCACCTTTGCCGCGCTGCGGTTGAAAATTACCTTTACCGCCAAAGCCACCGGCCTGCTTACCAGCATTCTGCCGCCCCCATTTCGGGCCAAAAAAGCTCTGCGATTTTTCACGCATGTGCTGGCTGTAATAATGTTTGACGCTCTCATCCTTGATACGCGCCACATGGGTGCGCATCCGCGCATCTAATTCCGCGCGGCGTTCCGGCGTTTCAAAATTCCCGCCAGCGGTTTCACGCATCCAAAGCATTTCTGCCAGTGGTTTAGCGTCTTGTAGCACGGCTCTGAAAGCAGAAGCCCCCTGCTCCTTGACCAGATCATCCGGATCTTTGCCATCAGGCAGCAGAGCAAAAGCCAGCGATTTGCCCGGCTGCAAATTCGGCAAACCGGTATCGACTGCACGGTAAGCCGCGCGTAAACCTGCCTGATCACCGTCAAAGCACAAAACTGGCTCAGGACTGATACGCCAGAGCAAAGCCATCTGCTCTTCGGTCAAGGCAGTTCCCAGCGGTGCCACAACTTCATTGAAGCCTGCCTGCGCCAGCGCGATCACATCCATGTAGCCTTCAACAGCAATAACCGGTTTGGCTTCCTCGCCATGCTGCGCCTGACAAGCGCGACGTGCTCGTACCATATTGTAGAGCACACGCCCTTTATGAAACAGCTCGGTTTCCGGCGAGTTGAGATATTTGGCCGGTGCATCCGCCGACATCGCGCGCCCGCCAAAAGCAATAACGCGGTTACGGCTATCGGTAATCGGAAACATAATGCGATCACGGAAACGGTCATAAGACACAGCAATGCCTTCGCCATGCACCACCATGCCACAGGCCTCGATCTGCTCGCGCGTTGCACCTTTGGATGCCAGATATTCTTTCAGAATATTGCGCCCTTCCGGCGCATAACCGATGCGGAATTCGGCCTGTGTCTGGGCACTCAATCCGCGATCGCGCAAATAAGACCGCGGCTTGGCACCAACGGAAGCCTGCAACTGATCTTCAAAAAAGCCTGCCGCCAGTTCCATGACATCATAGAGTGTGCCGCGTTTTTCTTCGCGCTTTTGCTGTTCCGCATCCATCACTGGCATCGGCACACCGGCCATGTCAGCAATGCGGGTCACAGCTTCAGGAAAGCTCAGACCTTCCAGCTCGGTCAAAAAACGGAAATGATCACCGGTCACACCACAGCCGAAGCAATGGTAACGGCCTTTGCGATCCTCACAGTGAAAGCTCGGGCTCTTTTCCCCGTGGAAAGGGCAGCATGCCCAGTAATCGCCCTTGGATGCGTTGGTTTTCTTGCGATCAAAGCTCACCCGTGTCCCGATCACTGTCGATATCGGAACGCGCTCGCGGATTTCATCAAGGAAGGACGGGGGGAAACGCATACGCCTCTAAATTCTCTCTAAACTATCTTACCGGCAACAGTCCGGTAAGCCTGAACAGTCTGACTGCTCTTCTATGTAATAGCACGAATTACGGAAAAACACGCCTGTCAGCCATATCTTTCCCCGCTACACACATATTGGTGCGGCTCCTTCTATAAGTAAACAACACAACTGTCATAATTATTGCTTATGATCTTATTCAATCATGCACAATAATACGCCTTGCAGCCTGAAAACAAAGGAATAAGCGTTAGTCGGCTAAATGTCATAAATTTGTCATGAAAACTTTAAATATCATCTTTCAGAGGTATCTCCCCTCTTCCAAATTAAAGATAATATGCCTAAATTGATTAGCCAGTGCATGATTTTTGCACGGCAATTATCCGTCCCGAACATTCTGCAAGTGCGCCCTCTATACGCTGGCAGTGTGTCCAGAAACGGATCATCCGGAGCTAAAAACCGGGAACAAACAAGGATGAGCTAATCATCCAGCAATAAAAAGGAATACGCATTTGAATGGTTCAGTCGTTCTCCTGCATCTGGCAGGAGCAGTCGCGTTGTTGTTATGGGCAACACGTATGGTTCGGGCAGGCGTTGAAAGCGCCTATGGTGACCGTTTGCGACGACGACTGCGCAAATATATGCAAAACCCACTACTCGCCGTGAGCTTTGGCGTGCTGCTGGCCGTATGCCTGCAAAGCTCCACCGCCGTCACTTTGCTGGTTGGTTCTTTTGTCGGCGCAGGCTTTGTCAGCGGCGTCGCAGGCCTTATGGCTGTGCGCGGCGGCGAGCTTGGCTCTGCCCTTGTTGTTAAGATCCTCAGCTATGACCTGACTCTTCTGGTGCCGCTGGCTTTGGTGGCAGGTACTTTTCTGTCCATGTCTTCCGAGCGCCTGTTCTGGCGGCAGAATGGTAAAATTCTAGTCGGCATCGGCCTGCTTATTCTCTCGCTGGAACTGACAGGCGAAGCAACTACACCGCTGCGCGACAGCCAGTTGCTGCCGGTCATTGTCAATTATCTGGCGAGCGATCCGGTCACCACCTATCTGCTTGCAGCGCTGATGACATGGCTGTTTCACTCTTCCATTGCCGCCATCATTCTGCTGATTTCTTTCGCGTCACGCGGACTGATCCATCCGGATCTTGCTGTCGTCATGGTACTGGGCGTCAATCTCGGCTCGTCTATTATCGCACCATTGCTCACCCGTAACGCACCGCCGGAAACCCGCGTTGTGCCATTGGGCAATCTACTGATGCGCGGTGCCGGATCGCTGATTATTCTGATCCTGTTCCTGACCTTTAAACCATCTGTCGACTTCATCGGCTCTGATCCGGTCAGTCAGGTTGTGAACACGCATATCCTGTTCAACATGATCATACTGGTTGCGGGTATCCCGCTCTCCGGTCTGGTTCTGCGTGCCACAGAAGCACTGGTTAATCTTAAAGCCAAGCAGGAAGCTCCGAGTGAAACCATTTTCACGCAGGAAATCAGCGCACTGGATATGAGTGTGATCACCTCGCCGCCGCTGGCACTCGGCAATGCCACACGCGAAGTTGTGCGCACCTGTGAAACGGTTGACGTTATGCTGCGCCGTATCATTGATCTGTATGAGAAGCCGGATCAGGTGAGCATTAATGAACTGGCCAAGTTGGATGATCGTCTGGATGCGCGCCATGCTGCGATCAAACTCTATCTGGCCAAGCTGGCAACACAAAAGCTGACCGAAGACGAAGCCCTGCGCACTCAGGAACTGCTTGGTGCCTGCGTTAAACTGGAACAGGTCGGCGACATTATCGTGCGTAACATGCTGGTGCATGTGCAGAAGAAAATGGATCGCAAACTGGAGTTCACCGAAGAAGGCTGGGACGAGCTGACAGAATTCCACGCTATGGTCGTATCCAACGCGCATCTGGCCTTTAACGTGCTGGTATCACGCGACAGCTATACCGCGCGTCAGCTTGTGCGTGAAAAAGACCACCTGCGGGATATGGAAAAACGCACCAGTGAAATGCATTTCCAGCGTCTTCGTGAAGGAACAGTGCGCAGCGTTGAAACCAGTTCAATCCATCTGGATACGATCCGCGATCTCAAACAGATCAACTCGCTGCTGGCTTCGATGGCCTACCCGGTGCTGGAAGAAAAAGGCATGCTTGGCGGCACACGCCTGAAAGCTGTTACAGAAGGTTAAAACACTTCTCCGTTCCATCAAAAAAAGCCGCGCTGTCACCAGCGCGGCTTTTTTAGTAAAATGTATATTCTGCTAAACTTAGCTACCCAGCAATTCTTTCAGAACAGCACTGGCTTTAGCGAAGTCCATCTGGCCGGTATAGCGCTCTTTAAGAACCGCCATCACCTTACCCATATCGCGTAGGCCTTCAGCACCGATTTCTGCAATTGCTGCGGCACTATTGGCGCGAACTTCTTCATCGCTCAGTTGCTGCGGCAGAAATTCTTTAATAATGGCAATTTCCGCACGTTCAGTTTCTGCCAGTTCAATACGATTGCCTTCTTCGTACATTTTGGCGGATTCTTCACGCTGCTTGATCATCTTCGCAAGGATCGCCAGAATTTCATCATCCGACACAGGATCTTTGCCTGCACCGCGATTGGCAATGTCGCGATCCTTCAGTGCAGCCATAATCAGGCGCAGCGTTGAAGCACGCATTTTTTCATGGGCTTTCATAGCCGTTGTCAGAGCTTGAGAAATTTCCTGACGCAGCATGTCTTATCTCCTTGGACAGGATAGTAATCGTATATTCGTTATCCGGTCTGTTAAATTTATAAAATCCGGCACAGGCTCAGCACAGAAGTCGCAGCACTCAAACAGTCTTTTGAGTGCAAAAATCGCGCTGCATTTAAAGGAACAGAAACATGCGCTATGCGTAAAAGCGAAACGCTTCTGCAGTCGATAAAGCTGGCCGGAATAAGCAAATCACTGGCCTTATAGCGCAATTGACTATCAAGGCGAAAGTGCACACGGGATTTTTCTTCAAGTCCCTGTCTGCTTCATATAGGCTGAAAACAGATAATTACGAGCTTTCCGGTCGTTTTTCAGCTCTTCATCCGCTTTTCTCGGGAAAACACCCCGATCAGGAATTGACCGCAGGCTCAGTTTTCTTTACATTGTTAATCTTAGCAGAAGATTTTATTCATTCTCGCGACGGGGCTTATTGTATCCGGCGCGTTTTTGCACACCTGGTGTTTATCATACCGGGTTGACTCTGCACATATAATACATAGTTGCCGTTCAGACCGCCGGCCATCCAGCCGGTTCCGGACGCAACATGCTCAACAGCACAGCGCGCAATTTTGATCAGGAGTGCCTTTATGACCGAAACCACACCGAAAACTGCACCCTGGACGACCTCCAAGCCTACAGCTGTTCTCGTATTGGCAGATGGCACTGTTATCGAAGGCAAAGGCGTCGGCGCAGTCGGTGCGATTGAAGCGGAAGTCTGCTTCAACACCTCCCTCACCGGCTATCAGGAAGTTCTGACAGATCCGTCCTATACAGGCCAGATCGTAACTTTCACATTCCCGCATATCGGCAATGTCGGCACCAATGAAGAAGACAGCGAGCGCCTCAATCCTGCCAGCCGCTCCGGTGCAGTCGGCACCATTCTCAAAGCCGATATTACCTCACCGTCAAACTACCGCTCCACGCAGGATTTTGACAAATGGCTGAAACAGCATGGCATTATCGGCCTCAGCAATATTGATACACGCGCACTGACCGCCCTGATCCGTGAAAAAGGCGCAGCCAATGCCGTCATCGCTCATGATCCGAGCGGCAACTTCGACATTCCGGCTTTGAAAAAGCGCGCGGCTGCGTGGGCTGGTCTGGTTGATCTCGACCTCGCCAAAAATGTGACATCCGGCCAGTCTTCCGTATGGACAGAAAAGTCATGGGTCTGGAACGAAGGCTACAGCAATCAGGCTGATGAGCAGTTCCATGTTGTTGCTGTAGACTACGGTATCAAACGCAATATTCTGCGTCTGTTTGCTGATCTGGGCGGTAAAGTAACAATCGTTCCGGCAACCGCATCGGCTGAAGATATTCTGGCACACAATCCGGACGGCGTGTTCCTGTCCAACGGCCCTGGCGATCCGGCTGCTACCGGTGAATATGCCGTACCAACCATCCAGAAACTGATCGAAACCGACATTCCGCTGTTTGGTATCTGCCTCGGCCACCAGATGCTGGCACTGGCAGCAGGCGGCAAGACTGTGAAGATGCATCAGGGTCATCACGGCGGCAACCATCCGGTTAAAGACCATACAACCGGTAAAGTTGAAATCGTTTCGATGAACCACGGCTTTGCAGTGGATGCAGACAGCCTGCCAGCTGGCGTGGAAGAAACACATATCTCGCTGTTTGACGGCACCAATTGCGGTCTGCGCATTATCGGCAAGCCGGTCTTCTCGGTACAGCACCATCCGGAAGCATCGCCGGGTCCGGAAGATTCATTCTACCTGTTCCGTCGCTTCATCAACCTGATCCGCGCACGCAAGGGTCAGGATCCGCTGCCGGAACGCGACGCGGCCTGAGCTTAAAAGGGTGCGCGACGCAGCTTAGTTTAAACATTGCACAAACAATAAAGGCCGGTGATTTTTACCGGCCTTTTCTATGTTCGTAGTTTGATTTTCTATCAAGCGCGAGGTTGTATTCGGGATGATGGCGTGGCGAAAATAGTGTCTTACGAGAACCGGAACGGAGCGTACTATAGTACGTGAGTACCGGAAGCGCAGGAAGGCGCTATTTGCAGACCGCCAGAGCCCGAATACTTATACGGGGTTGTTGAAGGTATCGCAGGCATCCACCTTACCGGTATCGAAGCCGCGTTTGAACCATTTGGCGCGCTGTTCGGAAGTACCGTGGTTGAAGCTTTCCGGTACGACGTAGCCCTGCGAACGCTTTTGCAAAGTATCATCACCGATCTGATGGGCAGCATTCAGAGCTTCTTCGAGATCGCCCTGCTCCAGCAGGCCCTTCTGCTCGGTATATTTACCCCAGACACCGGCAAAGCAGTCCGCTTGCAGCTCCACACGCACAGACATGGCATTGGACTGTGCTTCACTCATGCTCTGACGCATCTGGTTGAACTTCGGCAGAATGCCCAGCAGGTTCTGAACATGATGGCCGACTTCATGCGCCAACACATAGGCATGGGCAAAATCACCTGAAGCGCCGAAACGCTTATCCAGTTCATTATAGAAGCTCAGATCGATGTAAACTTTGTTGTCACCCGGGCAATAGAACGGCCCCGAGGCAGCTCCGGCAAAACCGCATGCAGATTTAACCTGACCATCAAACAATACCAAAACCGGCTTTTTATAAGTCTGACCGGCAGCCTGAAAAATACCGCTCCAGACATCTTCGGTTTCCTTCAGCACAACACGGCTGAATTTAGCAGCTTCGTCATCAGCGCGCGGAGCGGTTGCCCCACCGCTCGAATAACTGCCGGAACCTTGTGTGCTTTGGATCGAACCATCGCCGAACAGGATTGGCAGCGGATTGATGCCTGCCATCCACAGAACAAGCGCGATCACACCCATAATAACAATACCGGAGAAACCGCCGCCTTTTACAACACGAAAGCCGGGGCCACCGAGACCACCGCCGCGCATACCACCACGGCCTAGACCACCACCTAAACCTCCGCCATTACCACGACGATCTTCAACATTGTCACTCTCTTCGCGACCTTGCCAGCGCATCAGCGCTCTCCTTATTTTTCACAATTCCGTGTTAGCCATAATAAAGCGGAAAAGCCGTGCCCGCTACTCTGTCACGATGTAATTTAGCCAAGTTCAAACACAGATCATTTTAAAACCGCTCTCAAGCCGGTCAATTTTCAATAAGATTTGTTATAAACTCGGTTTTTCTCGCAAATATCGCATTTAAGGGGTTACTTTCCGTGGATTGATTACCTATAAGACACGCTTAGCCCAGACGCATCATACAGCCTCTGAACCCGACGGTCTTACCGTTCGGGCTTTTGTCGCAGAGCCAAATAAGCGCTAAACACAGGATAGAGCCATGCCAAAACGCACAGACATCAAATCGATTCTGATTATCGGAGCGGGACCAATTGTTATCGGTCAGGCATGTGAGTTTGACTATTCAGGTACACAGGCCTGTAAAGCCCTCAAAGAAGAAGGCTACCGGATCATTCTGGTAAACTCCAATCCGGCAACCATCATGACAGATCCAGATCTGGCAGATGCAACTTATATTGAACCGATCACACCGGAAGTTGTTGCCAAGATCATTGCCAAAGAACGCCCGGACGCCCTGCTGCCAACCATGGGCGGCCAGACAGCGCTGAATACAGCGCTTTCACTGAAACGCATGGGCGTGCTTGACCGCTACAATGTGGAAATGATCGGCGCAGACGCCAAAGCCATTGATAAAGCTGAAGACCGCGCATTGTTCCGCGAAGCTATGGCTAAAATCGGCCTCGAAACACCTAAATCTATGCTGGCCAATGCCACGGATGTAAAAGACGAAGATCGCAAAGCGCATAAGATCAAACGTGAAGAGCTAAAAACCAAGCTCTCCGGCGACGATCTCGACAAAGCGCTCGACAAGCTGGAAACCGAATGGCAGCTCGGCGAAACTGATCGCAAGCAGCGCTATATGACCCATGCTATGGCTATGGCAGCGCAGGCGCTTGATCATGTTGGCCTGCCGGCGATTATCCGCCCGAGCTTCACCCTTGGCGGCACCGGCGGCGGTATTGCCTATAACCGCTCCGAATTCTTTGAAATTGTAGAAGGCGGCCTTGATGCTTCGCCAACCACCGAAGTACTGATCGAAGAATCCGTACTCGGCTGGAAAGAATACGAAATGGAAGTTGTGCGTGATAAAGCGGACAACTGCATCATCATCTGCTCAATCGAAAATATCGACCCGATGGGCGTTCACACCGGTGACAGTATCACAGTTGCCCCTGCCCTGACGCTGACTGATAAAGAATATCAGATCATGCGCGATGCTTCGATCGCAGTTCTGCGTGAAATCGGCGTTGAAACCGGTGGCTCAAACGTGCAGTTCGCAGTTAATCCTGAAAACGGCCGTCTGATCGTTATCGAAATGAACCCGCGCGTATCGCGTTCGTCTGCTCTGGCCTCTAAAGCAACCGGTTTCCCGATTGCTAAAGTTGCTGCCAAGCTGGCTGTCGGCTACACCATGGATGAGCTGGAAAACGATATTACCGGCGGCGCAACACCTGCTTCGTTTGAACCAAGCATTGACTATGTTGTCACCAAAATCCCGCGCTTCGCTTTCGAAAAATTCCCGGGCGCCAACAATGTTCTGACCACCGCGATGAAGTCGGTTGGTGAAGTTATGGCCATCGGCCGTACTTTCCAGGAAAGCTTGCAGAAAGCCCTGCGCGGCCTTGAAACCGGCCTGACCGGTCTTGATGAAATCGCTATTCCGAATATCGAAGACGGCGATGAAAAAAGCGCAATCCGCGCTGCTATCGGTACTCCGACGCAGGATCGTCTGCGTATGGTTGCACAGGCTATGCGCCTTGGCATGCCGCTGGATGAAATTCACGCAGCCTGCAAAATCGATCCTTGGTTCCTTGAGCAGATGGCTGAAATCGTTGCGACCGAAGAGCGTGTACGCGAACACGGCCTGCCGCAGGATGCCGAAAATATGCGTCATCTGAAAGCTATGGGCTTCTCGGACAGCCGCCTTGCCGGTCTTATCCGTAAAGATGCCAAAGATGTTGCCAAGCATCGTGCGGATCTGAGCGTGCATCCGATTTTCAAGCGCATTGATACCTGCGCTGCGGAATTCGCATCCCCGACCGCCTATATGTATTCAACCTATGAAACACCATTTGCAGCAGGTGATGCCTGTGAAGCCGGTGTGTCTGATCGTAAAAAGGTTGTTATTCTCGGCGGCGGCCCTAACCGTATCGGTCAGGGTATCGAGTTTGACTATTGTTGCTGCCATGCGGCCTTCGCGCTGAGCGATGCCGGCTACGAAGCGATCATGATCAACTGTAATCCGGAAACGGTTTCGACAGACTATGATACGTCTGACCGTCTGTATTTCGAACCGCTCACCGATGAAGATGTGATCGAAATTCTGCGCAAAGAGCAGGAAAAAGGCACTCTGCACGGCGTTATCGTACAGTTCGGCGGCCAGACCCCGCTGAAACTGGCAAATGCGCTCGAAAAAGCCAATATTCCGATCCTCGGCACCTCGCCGGATGCGATTGATCTGGCAGAAGACCGTGACCGCTTCCAGAAACTGCTGATCAAGCTTGGCCTTAACCAGCCGAAGAACGGCATTGCTTATTCTGTTGAGCAGGCACGTCTGATTGCCAGCGATCTCGGCTTCCCGCTGGTTGTTCGCCCAAGCTATGTTCTGGGTGGCCGCGCTATGCAGATCATTCATGATGAACGTATGCTGCAGAAATATCTGCTGGAAACCGTTCCTGAACTGGTAACAGAAGATATTAAAGCCAAATATCCGAACGATAAAACCGGCCAGATCAACACGCTGCTGGGCAAAAACCCGCTGCTGTTTGATACCTATCTGACCGATGCAATCGAAGTGGATGTCGACTGCCTCTGCGACGGTAAAGACGCCTATGTTGCCGGTATCATGGAACATATTGAAGAAGCAGGTATTCACTCCGGTGACTCCGCTTGCTCCCTGCCGGTTCACACATTGAGCGATGAAATCGTTGCTGAACTTGAACGCCAGACCATTGCTATGGCCAAGGCGCTCAATGTCGGCGGTCTGATGAACGTGCAATATGCGATCAAAGACAATGTGATCTATGTGCTTGAGGTCAACCCGCGTGCATCGCGTACCGTTCCTTTCGTTGCTAAAACCAACGGTACTCCGATTGCCAAAGTTGCAGCACGCATTATGGCCGGTGAAAGCCTTGAACAGGCACTCGCAGCCTATGGCGGCAAGCCAGACGTGAAAGCACAGCGCCACATCGCTGTTAAAGAAGCCGTGTTCCCGTTTGCACGCTTCCCGGGTGTAGACACCCTGCTCGGCCCTGAAATGCGCTCGACCGGTGAAGTCATGGGGATTGACTATGATTACCCGCTGGCTTTCGCAAAAGCACAGCTCGGTGCGGGTGTTGATCTGCCGCGTGACGGTACACTCTTCGTGTCCGTGCGCGATCAGGACAAATCCCGTATCGTCTCGGCCGTTAAGCGTCTGGCTGATCTCGGCTTCAAAATTCTGGCAACCGGCGGCACACAGCGCTATCTGGCCGAACAGGGCATCGAAGCCACTAAGATCAACAAAGTTCAGGAAGGCCGTCCGCATATTGAAGACGCCATCCGCAATCGTCAGGTTCACATCGTCTTCAACACCACAGACAGTGTGAGCGCGGTTTCCGACAGCAAGTCGATCCGTCGTGCCGCCCTGATGCACAAGCTGCCATATTATACCACTATGGCCGGTGCTGAAGCCGTATCAGAAGCAATCGCTGCGCTGAAGGCCGGTTCTCTCGAAGTTCGCCCATTGCAGGACTACTTCAAGAAAGCCTGATATAAGGCTGAATTAAAGACCATTTCAGAAAGGCAGCCTTTACCGGCTGCCTTTTTTCTTACCTTAATTTAAGAAAATAAATCATCCCGCCAAACATTGCTTCAAGTGAATAATCCTGCAAGTTACAGATATAGCTCAAAAAATTATTCTCACCTCGTGCGAGAATTCGTGAGCGCCCGCCTTGTATTGGTCAATAATGTCGCATATGTTAACTTCATCGAATTTTCGGTCGAGTGATTTTGCGGCCCGCACGGCAACGCCTTGCATCTCATCATCTTCCATCAATTACTTCGATCCACCGGGAACACCTTCATGGGTGAACCTGAATTTACTATGAACTTGAAGGAATTTCCCATGACTACGGGAACAGTTAAGTGGTTCAACACGACCAAGGGTTTCGGTTTTATTCAGCCTGATCAGGGCGGCACAGACGTGTTCGTTCACATCTCCGCTGTACAGCGCGCTGGCCTGGCTCAGCTCGATGAAGGCCAGAAAGTCTCTTACGAAATCGTGCAGGACCGCCGCTCTGGTCGTTCATCTGCCGACAACCTCGTTGCAATGTAATTTGCAATAGGTTCAGAGCTGCATTTATGCGGCTCAGGGTTGAGATACAGGGCGTTCTGGTCACACTGACTGACAATCTGGGATCGAATAAAAGGCGGGTTTACCCGCCTTTTCTTTTAGCCTGAAATCCCGTTTAAATCACCGCAAATAATCTGCTACCTAAAAGCTTTCCTTGCACTTTCTCCGGCTTTGCGACATAAAGCTGTAGCCTCTGTCTGAACAGTCCGGCTCTATATCAGCGTTGCTCCCCACCGGCATAAAACAGTATTCACTGTCACTTCTCCGGATACATTATGCGACCAGATCAATCTGCGTTCGCGAAGGGCTCAACAACGCGTTATAGCGGTTGCTCAGTCACCGGTTACAACGCTTAAATAAGCGCAGTTGAGGAGATTGTGCATTGTTTGAGTTTTCCTTTATTTTCCGGCTTATCAGCCGGATCGCCAGTTCCATTCAGGAGTAATGATCATGGCATTCCTCGCCGACGCACTGTCCCGCGTAAAACCATCTGCCACAATCGCTGTCAGCCAGAAAGCACGTGAGCTGAAAGCCAAGGGCAAAGATGTTATCAGCCTTGGCGCGGGCGAGCCGGATTTTGATACCCCTGAGAATATTAAAAAGGCTGCCATCGACGCGATCACCCGCGGCGAAACCAAATACACCCCGGTTTCCGGTATTCCTGAGCTGCGCAAGGCAATTGCTGCGAAGTTCAAGCGTGAAAACGGTCTGGACTATACACCGGAACAGACAATCGTCGGCACCGGCGGTAAGCAGATCCTGTTCAACGCATTAATGGCAACCCTTAATCCTGGTGATGAAGTAATCATTCCTGCGCCTTATTGGGTCAGCTATCCGGAAATCGTTGCCCTGTGCGGCGCAACGCCGGTAACTGTTGAAACTACAATGGACAACCAGTTCAAGCTGCAGGCAGCTGATCTGGAAGCAGCGATCACGCCAAAAACCAAATGGCTGATCCTCAACATGCCATCCAATCCTACCGGTGCAGCCTATTCGGAAAGCGAAATCAAAGCGCTGACCGATGTACTGCTGAAACACCCGCAGGTCTGGATCCTGACAGACGATATGTATGAGCACCTCGTCTACGGCGAATTCAAATTCATGACCCCTGCGCAGGTTGAGCCAAAGCTCTATGACCGCACACTGACTATGAACGGCGTTTCCAAAGCCTACTCCATGACCGGCTGGCGTATCGGTTATGCAGCTGGCCCTCTGGAATTGATCAAAGCCATGGATATGGTGCAGGGTCAGCAGACTTCCGGTGCATCTTCGATCTCCCAGTGGGCAGCAGTTGAAGCACTCAACGGCCCGCAGGACTTCATCGAAAAGAACAAGGCAATCTTCCAGGGTCGCCGCGATCTCGTTGTTTCCATGCTCAATCAGGCTAACGGCATTTCCTGCCCGACACCGGAAGGCGCATTCTACGTCTATCCGTCCTGTGCAGGTCTGATCGGCAAAACCACCCCGTCGGGCAAGGTTATTGAAACAGACGAAGATTTCGTATCCGAACTGCTGGAGGCAGAAGGCGTAGCCGTTGTTCATGGTTCGGCATTTGGTCTCGGACCAAACTTCCGCATTTCCTATGCAACTTCCGAAGCTCTGCTTGAAGAAGCCTGCATCCGCATTCAGCGTTTCTGCGCTTCCCTGCGCTAATCCGCTTTATTGTTAAGCATCCAAAACTCCCGAACGGTACGCACCGTTCGGGAGTTTTTCTTTATGCAGATCACCGATAAGTGCGCACTACATAGTGATCGTATAAATACCGCAACGATGCCGACAGATTAGCACGTCGCATAACAAACAATGCGCGCATAGACAGACAGAAATTTGGACAAAAAAAAGCCGGACATAAGCCCGGCTTGGAATTTTGAAGGCGTCATATGGACAAGCCTTCGAGGGGAACACTTAGGATGCGCAATGGGAGGAGGAGACGCATCACTAAGATGTCCTGTATATGCCTTTTCCCGCCCGAAATCACAACGGACGATATTGCAGGGCAGCTATGCATTTTCGAATAGCTCAGCATCTTGAAACAGTTTTCTTTGCACAGATGCGTATTTCAGTCCCTTAAACAGCAAAAAAGCCGGTAAAACCGGCTTTCTGAGACTATTTTCTAAGTTTTAAAACGACCAGTTTCTCGCTTTCGAGAAAATAAAATCGCGAAACACATGCAGTTTAGCTGCGTTTTTCAACGCTTCCGGATAGCAGAAGAATGTATCGAAGGAAGGAATCTCTCCCAAAGCAGGCAACAAACGCACAAGACCGGATGTTTTGTCCGCCATATAATCCGGCAAGACGCCAATGCCAACGCCACCGAGCACTGCACGGCGGATCGACAATAGATTATTCACCTGCAATGTCGGAATGCGCTCACCACCATCGGATTTACCGGCAGTCTCCAGCCAGTTCAGCCCCATCAGATAAGACGGCGCAGATTCACCGAATGTCACGATACGGTGTTCATCCAGTTCTTCTATCGAGTTCAGCTTACCATATTTGGCAATATAGCCTTCCGATGCATAAACATGCATATGCACGGTAAACAGCCTGCGCTGGATCAGATCCGGCTGCTGTGGCTGACGCAGACGCAAAGCGCAATCCGCATGACGCATCGTCAGATCCAGTTCCTCATCATCGAGGATCAGCTGCACCTGCACATCCGGATAGAGATCAGCAAACTCTTCCATCCGCTCAATCAGCCAGCCGGAACCCAACCCCACCGTTGTCGTCACGCGCAGGCGACCGGAAGGCTTCTCACGGTTTTCATTGAGCTTGGAGCGAACATTTTCGAGCTTCATCAGCACGTCATGTGCTGTACGATACAGGATTTCACCCTGCTCAGTCAGAATAAGGCCACGCGCATGACGATAGAACAGCGCCACACCGACATCCTGCTCCAGTGCGCTCACCTGACGCGAAATCGCTGACTGCGATAAATGCAAGGTCTGCGCCGCATGGGTAAACGATCCGGCCTCAGCAGCGGCATGAAAAATGCGTAGCTTATCCCAGTCAAGTGGTGCCACCACACGATCCCCTTTTCATGCAATGCCCGTTATCACTTAAACGGACATTGCCTTTCATCCTCCGGCACAATGCGGTCATCCGCCCTGCACTTCCCATTTCACTTCATACTAATATCCGACAATAAATCAGAATCAGCTAATAACTACCACAAGATAAACAACAAAATTTTGTGGCAACTTTAAAGAGCAACCGCAGGAAATATCAGATACCGGCCATATTTATTTGTAAATTTAACCTTTTTACAAGTTAAACAGCCGGTTGTGCTGCCAGCCAGCGCTCGACTTCCAGCGCTGCCATACAACCCATACCCGCAGCCGTTACTGCCTGACGATAAATATCGTCCGTTACGTCACCAGCGGCATAAACACCTTCAATACTGGTCGCAGTTGAATCCGGCGCTGTCCACAAATAACCGCTATCCTTCATTTTCAGCTGATCTTTGAACAATGACACTGCTGGCGCATGACCGATTGCGACAAATACACCATCTGTTTTAACCTCAATGACCGCGCCGCTCACCGTGTCTTTCAGACGAGCACCGGTCACAACTGGCCCCATTGGCGGCGTTGCCGGATTGCCGGTGATTTCCTCAACCGCGTGGTTCCAGATCACTTTCACATTCTCACGGGACAACAGGCGTTCCTGCAAAATCTTTTCCGCACGGAAACTGTCACGGCGATGCACAACAGTCACCGATTTCGCGATATGTGAAAGATACAGTGCTTCTTCAACAGCAGTATTACCACCGCCGACTACAATCACATCTTTGCCACGATAGAAAAAACCGTCACAGGTTGCACAAGCTGACACACCGCCACCCATGAAATGCTGTTCGCTTTCCAGACCCAGCCATTTTGCCTGCGCACCGGTCGCGATAATCAGCGCGTCACTGGTATAGGTCACACCGCTATCGGTTTTAGCTGTGAACGGACGCTTGGAAAGATTAACTTCCGACACAAGATCATAGACGATTTCAGCGCCGACATTCTCTGCCTGCTTTGCCATCTGTTCCATCATCCACGGGCCCTGCACAGCTTCGGCATAGCCCGGATAGTTTTCAACATCAGTCGTAATCATCAGCTGACCGCCCTGCTCCAGCCCGGTAATAATAACCGGTTTCAGCATGGCGCGGGCTGCATAAATGGCCGCCGTATAACCGGCAGGGCCCGAACCGATAATGAGGACTGGAACATGGCGCTGTGTCATAAACTCTTCTCTTTCCGCATAACTTTCTGACTGCTTGTGACATGGGTTAAGGGCATGCCGTGCAGCGATATTGTGAAACTAGGTTTGGCTGTGTCCGATTACAAGCTGAAGTCAGGCTTAATCACAGGCAAGTTTGTACCGGCAGTGAAAATATGACGGGGTGTTTCTGAGAAGTCACAAACCCGCTTTTGTCTTTGTGCCCCATAGGAAATCCATAAATATTTTGCTAGATTCCTATAGTTTCCCTATAAAGCCGCTAAACCCGTGCTGTTTTGCGTAGGCTGAAAAAGTCCTGCTCGGGGAAAGAGTTATTAGAGCCGAGAGGGCAGGACCATATTTCGCTTTGTTAGCAATATCTGTGCGCGCTTAGGCATGATCATGGCAGTTGCCATGCTGTTTCCGGCAATGTTTGACCTGCGCGACGGAACGCCGGACTGGCTGATTTTCATCCGTTCATCGCTGTTTACTGCCGTTGTATCGTCTCTGGTTTTTCTCTCAACGCAAAACAGCCATATTCGGTTTTCGCCACGTCTTGGCTTTCTGCTCACGGTTTCCCTGTGGGTAACAGCTGCACTGCTGGGCTCCATCCCGTTCTATTTCTCGCATCTGCCGATCAGCTTTGCGACAGCCTTGTTTGAATCCACCTCCGGTATTACCGCAACCGGCTCCACAGCCCTCACCGGCCTTGATCAAATGCCACGCGGCATTCTGATCTGGCGCTCATTGCTGTGCTGGATCGGCGGTATCGGGTTCATCGGTTTGGCGCTCTTGCTGCTGCCATCGCTGCGCATCGGCGGAGTACAGCTTTTTCATATGGAATCCTCAGATAAATCAGAGAAAATCCTGCCGCGCGTTAACCAGCTGGCTATTGGTATTATCATCGCCTATTGCGGCCTGACGATCCTTTGTATTCTGGCATTTTTCGCAGCAGGCATGACTATGTTCGATGCGATCAATCATGGCCTGACAACAATTTCCACTGCCGGATATTCAACCCACGATTCTTCATTCGGTTTCTTTGAAGGCAATAAAGCGATTATGATTGTTGCCATGATCTTCATGATCCTCGGCTCACTCCCGTTTATTCTCTACATCAAAGCCGTTATCCCGCAGCAAATCTCTAACTTGCTGGATCCGCAGATCAAGCTGTTCCTCGCCTTGGTTGCGATTTTTACTTTTGGTCTCGCTATTCTGCTGCGCATTAGTGCAGACATGCCATTTGGCACGGCTCTGATGACAGCAGGTTTTCACTTTATCTCTGTGATCACCACGACCGGCTTTGCCACAGAAGATTACACATTGTGGGGTCCTGCGGCTGTCGGTGTTTTCTTTCTTGCCTCTTTTGTCGGCGGCTGTGCCGGTTCGACATCCGGCGGCATGAAAATCAACCGTATCATCATTTTGTGGCGCACAACGCAGGCCAGCCTGACCCGTCTGGTCATGCCCCATGCGATTGTAAAAGCCCGCTACGGCACATCAGAAATCACACCGGATATTGCGCAAAGCGCCCTGCTCTACCTGTTTCTGTATTTTGCCTCGCTGGTACTTGGCACTATGGCACTGGCGATTTTTGGGTTGGATTTCATCTCCGCTTTCACCGGTGCACTTACCGCTTTGTCAAATGTCGGCCCTGGCCTTGGTGAAACGATTGGCCCTGCAGGTAACTTCTCAACCATCAACGACAATGCGCTCTGGGTGCTCAGCTATCTCATGCTGGCAGGGCGTCTCGAACTGATTACCGTGGTTATTCTGTTCACGCGTGCCTTTTGGGTACGGTAAACGGTAGTGTTCACGAAAAACTGATCTGACCATAAAAAAGAAAATGACGCAGAATGGTTGATAATTTCAATTAACCATTCTCATTTTTCCATTCATGTTATAATGCAGAGACTCTAAAGCAATTCTTGGAAATGCCGCCAATGGCATGCCGCCTTGCATTGTTGTTATATAATTGCTTTATGCATACAAACGACTTTCATGCTGCCACGTGGCAGTTCACCATTTTTATTGCCTCTCTTATGGAGTTCCTATGCCGATTAAGGTTGATCTTGATGATATTGACTGGAAAATTCTGCGGGAACTGCAAAATGACGGGCGGATGACAAATGTCGAGCTGGCGGAACGCGTCGGCATCTCGGCACCGCCATGCCTGCGTCGTGTGCGCAAGCTTGAAGAAAGCGGCATTATTCAAGGCTATCAGGCTATCATCAAAGGCGAAGCCGTTGGTCAGGATCTGGTTGCCTTCTGCTCCGTCGGCCTGAAACATCAGTCAGACAGCGAGTTGAAAGCCTTTGCCGAGAAAACCAAATCATGGTCGCTGGTACGCCGCGCATGGATGGTATCCGGCGAATCCGACTTCCTGCTGCATTGTGTTGCGCCGAACCTCAATGCTTTCCAGACCTTTGTGATTGAAGAGCTGACTTCAACGCCGAATGTGGATTCGGTGCGCACCGCGCTGACCATCAAACCGGTCAAAGATGAAGTGCTGATTGCAATCTAGAGCACAATTCCATAAACTGGATCAGCTTAAGGTAAAATTATGCTCTAATTTTAAAGTGTTAGAGCGTCCTTTGTGTGCCAGACCTGGCACACGGCGCTCTAATTACAAATTGCTCTGAACATGAAAAACGCCGGTGAAAACCGGCTTTATTTATTTCTGCTCGAAAATACGCTCATAAAAGTCGCCAATCGTCTTCGCCTCCCGATCCAGCGGGAAGAACTCGCGTACCCGCTGTAAACCCGCCTCGGAATGCTTGGCAGCGAGCGCCGGATCGCGCAGATAATTTTCAATCGCAGGTGCCATGGTTGCACCCGATGGCACAACATATCCCGTTTCGCCTTCAATCACGATTTCAGGATAAGCACCGGCATCGCTGGTGACAACAGCTGTTTCAGAGGCCATCGCCTCCAGCGGTGTCAGTCCAAAGCCTTCGGTACGCGACGGAGCAACATAAACATCCAAACGGCGATACCATGAACTAATGCTATCCGCCTGCGGATCGTTACTCACAAACGGTACTTCGCCTAAAAAAACAATCCGCTCTGCCAGACCGGCTTTGCGAACCTTCTCCTGCAGCTCTTTTTCAAAGCCGACATGCTCCGCCGTAGCGCGCCCTGCCAC
Source organism: Bacillus subtilis (assembly GCA_021733665.1). Classification (GTDB taxonomy): domain Bacteria; phylum Pseudomonadota; class Alphaproteobacteria; order Rhizobiales; family Rhizobiaceae; genus Pseudochrobactrum. The sequence goes on along the minus strand of JAHREI010000004.1, from coordinate 126,802 downwards.
AACCGCAGTCCAGTCCGGATAGCGCGGCAACAGCTCAATCATTGCATCGACAAAAAGGTCTGTACCTTTCTGGTGACGTACACGTCCGAAACAGCCAATGGCATATTTACCTGGCAAACCACTTGCAGCAAAGTGATCCTGCTCGCTGCGTGGCGGGTGGAACTGTTCCAGATCAATACCGTGCATACTTACAGTATTCGGCACTTCCAGATAACTCGCGGTGCGGCCACTGGTTGCCAGAACGCCGTCCATGCGACGGATCAGCCATTTGGTGAATTTCTTATGATGACGCTGTGAAGCCGAAGTGAAAATCACTTTCAGCTTCATACGCAGTACATCGCGCATGATAATACCCGCAAGCATTTCAACATTGCGGCGGGCATGCCAGATGCGAAATTTTTTACCCGAGGCAGGCTTGCGCCACAAACCGGTCAGATCCCGCAAATTCACATGCGGGAGCTGATCCGGCAAACCCCTTCCGACAGCCGCAATCCTGATCCCCATTTTGCGCTGCACCGGCACCAGCTGGACAATCGTCGAGGTGACACCGGAGAGGCGTTTTTTAAAATTGGGAGCCAGAATATCTGTGTCGGTCAGGGGTACACGCACTGGTTAAATAAATCTCATACCAAGAATTTCATAGGAACGGGCACCGCCCGGCGCATTGAACTCTACAGTATCACCTGCACTTTTGCCAATTAAAGCACGTGCGATCGGTGACGAGATCGAAATACGGCCTTTTTTAACATCCGCTTCCTGATCGCCAACGATCTGATAAATGCGCTCTTCTTCGCTGTCTTCATCGATCAGCGTTACTGTCGCGCCGAATTTAATCGTCGTACCGGACAGCTTAGCAACATCAATCACTTCAGCGCGGGCGATATAATCTTCCACTTCGCCGATGCGGCCTTCATTGAGGCTCTGCGCTTCTTTCGCTGCATGATATTCGGCATTTTCCGAGAGATCGCCATGCGCGCGCGCTTCCGAAATCGCTTCGATAATGCGCGGACGCTCCTCCTGCTGACGCCAGCGCAGTTCCTCTTTCAGCTGATCGAAGCCAGCCTGTGTCATAGGGAACTTATCCATGCCCTGTCCTTTCCCATGCCTGATACGCGTTTTTCAATCGCGCTTAACCATCCCGCAGCCACTGACTGCGAATATACAGAAACAAAACCAAAAGCATCCGCCTGCATTTTAACCGGAAGATGCCCTCAAGACTCAAAAATAAAACGGTCACCGAAGCAGTGCCTCGGAACCGTTCACCATTCATCACCTATTTGGGTTATCGTGCCAGCTTTGCAAGCAAAAAGAAAGAGCAAAAAACAACGTCAAAAAACTTGTGAAAAAGCTGGCCACTGCCAACCTCTCAACAAGTTTTTCCGAAACAAAAATTTATAAACCTTTATCTTCTTTACTCAAATTCTCCGCCAGCTTTTACATAAGTTAATTATCATAAAAGCAGTCAGACAATCAACAAGACTTCAGTATTAAGTATTATAAAGGCAGACTTCGCCTGATAACTATCAAAAAGCATCTGAGAATCATTTTACCTATACGTCAAAACACTCTGATCACCATCTAAATGCTGCTTGATTTCCTGCAATAATACAGCATAGTGACCGCGCTTCAGACCATTACCCTGAACGTTTTGACCGGACATCTATTGAATTCTGTTTCATTTAAAAAACAGCTTTTTCATTTTTCGGCAGGCTGACAGCAGCGCTTTATGCAAGCGATGACCAACAGGACTGAAACATTATTTGCTTCTTTCTGCATGCCACAGGCCTTTCATGACTCAGACACGTGCTAATTTATTGCTTCTTTTTGCCGGCCTGATCTGGGGGCTTGGATTTGTCGCCCAGTCCACAGCTATGGAAAATATCGGGCCACTGACCTTTATTGGCTTGCGATTTATTGTGGCGACCGCAGCCGTTTTACCATTTGCTCTGCGCGAAACTGCGCGTGCATCCAAACCGCTCACCAGCTCTGATTATAAAGCCTTTGCAATTCTCGGCAGCATGCTTTTTTCCGGCATGGTTTTACAGCAAACCGGCCTGCTGACAACTTCTGTAACCAATGCGGGCTTCCTGACCGGCCTTTATGTCGTTCTGGTTCCGCTATTAGGTGTTTTACTCTTCTCGCAATGGCCTCATCCTGTTGTCTGGGTCTCTGCCGTCTTTAGTTTGACCGGCATTTTCCTGCTCTCCGGAGGCTCTCTTGACGGCTTCAGTCAAGGTGACTGGCTGATGATCGCAGGCGCAATCTTTTGGGCTCTGCAAGGCCTGTTCATTGCCCGTTACGCTCTTCGTATCGGTCGGCCAATCACTATGGCCTGCATTCAATTTGCCGTTGTCGCTGTTGCCGGGCTCGCCGCTGCACTTACTTTCGAGCAAATTGAGTGGCATGCCATTCAGGCTGCAGCACCGGAAATCCTCTTTACCGGCATGTTTTCCTCAGGTGTCGCGTTCACATTGCAAGCGATCGGCACGCGTTATACCAGCGCTCCGCAAGCCGCGATTTTTCTGTCATCCGAAGCACTTTTTGCGGCATTATTCGGCGCTATTCTTTTGGGCGAGCGTTTACCCGTAATAGGTCTTGCCGGTTGCGCCCTGATTTTCCTGTCGATGCTGATGGTGGAAATTGTTCCGCGCCTGCGCTTCAATAAAACAAAAACAGCTTTTGCTGACAGCTCAGACTGATATTTTAGCAATACAAAATATGACCTAAAAGACACGCTGTTCTTTCAAAAGCCTGTGTACTGCGCTGAAACAGATTGCCAGAGCCGCCAATTACTGCTTTTAGAAAGCTGTGCTTTTCTGCAACCATAGGGATGCACAACTTAATAATACTCGTAATTTTCCTCGTAGTTTCAGACTTCAATTACCGGCAAGGATAAAGCAACGAATGACTCGTATTCTGTTTCTGGCATTCGTATCCATTATAATCAGTGGCTGCACCGGCAACCGCGCCGTTCTCTGGCACGGGCCTAATTCCAGCCCTGCATCAATTGCTGCGGGTAATGCTGCGATTAATAAACCTGCCAAACCTGCTGCTGTTGTGCCTGTGTTTGTTGCAACCAGCCGTGAGCACAGCAATGATTTCTCATTGCCGTTTAACTCAAAACGTTCGGATCATCTCAACTTCGCACGTGTTGATGTCGGCATTCCGAAAGCACATGTGAAAGGCGTCGTCGAGAAAACCGGCTACAAACCTGATCCGGCCAAACATTTTGCTGCCGTCAGCATGCAGAATTTCGACAGTGGCAATATTTTTGTTAATCAGCTTAATCAGGCCCTCGATCAGCGTGACGCTAAAGATCAGGAATTGCTGGTTTTTGTTCATGGTTACAATAATAACTTTGCTGACAGCACCTTCCGCGCCGCACAGTTTACCCACGACTACGGTCTGAAATCTGTAACAGTCCATTATGCCTGGCCATCAGCGGCATCGCTTGGCCTTTATGTGTATGATCGTGACAGTGCGAACTTTGCTCGTGACGGACTGGCCGAATTGCTGAAACTGGCTGCTAAAACCAAAGCCAAACGTATTCTGCTGGTTGGCCACTCCATGGGTAGCTTTGTGACGATGGAAGCCTTGCGCACTCTTTCACTCAATGAAGAACAGCGTACGCTCAAACGACTGACCAATGTGTTACTTGCAGCACCGGATATTGATCTGAATGTGTTTGAAAATCAGGTCAAGGATGTCAAGCCATTGCCGCCAATGGGCGTTATGGTATCGCGCAATGACAGCGCACTGAATATTTCCGGTCGCATTACCGGTGGTCATGCCCGTGTGGGTGACGGAACAGGCATTGCAACACTGCAGAAATACGGCATTGCCGTACTTGATGCCAGCAAGGTGGACGGAGGCGACCATAGCGTCTTTGCATCTTCCCCGACCCTGATGGCTCTGGTCAGCGATGGTAGTCTATCCTTTGATACGCTCCAAGGTGAAGGACAAACCTCAGGTCAGGCGATGCTGGCAGACGGCACCAATGTTGTGGCCGGCGCCGCATCTATGGTCATTTATCTGCCGGGACGAATCCTGACAGCAGCGGCCAGCGGTTTCCAGCAATAACACCCACCACGATTACATCATCCCCTTCATTAAATAACGAAGGGGATGATGCATTAAGCACTCTCTTTTCAGCATAAATATATTCAAATATTTATTTTATTTGCGCCAGCAAAGCAGTATATTAAATAATTGCGCATTCAGGCTGCATTCACATAATCCCGTATAGTAAATTACGAAATGCAAAGCAGACCGTATCCGTCGGCCTGACTATTTCTGAATATCAACAAGATGGAACCAGCACAGGTACTTATTCGTTTATATACCATCAGTGCTTTTGATAGTGATTTCATCACGGGGAGTCCGAAAAAATGAAAAAAGTTATAAAATCGGCAATTATCGCATTTGCCTTATTCTCCGCAACAGCTGCACAAGCCGCAAATGCTATTGTAACAACCAATCTTAACCTGCGTACCGGCCCCGGAACCAATTACCGTACGCTTGGCTCTATACCGAACGGCGCGCGCGTTGACGTACGTGGCTGCACCAGTGGATACGGGTGGTGTCAGGTTAGCTATGCAGGACGTGCCGGTTGGGCATCATCACGTTATCTCGCAGTCCGTGAAGGTTCTTCCGGCAACTACAGCAATAATAACTTTGGCAATACTGCAGCCGCAATAGGTATCCCGTTAATTGCCGGTGTTGTTATCGGATCAGCTCTGAATAATGACAGGTATGACCGCTGGGATCGTCCTTACTACCGTCCGGGTCGCCCACATTACCGGCCTGGCTGGAACGGACATCGCCCTGGGCGTCCAAACTGGAACGGACATCGTCCAGGCCGACCTGGCTGGGAAAACGGCCATCGTCCGGGACATTCGACAAGACCGCGTCCACATGGCAGAACCGAATCCGGCCGCTAAACCAGCCGCAATCCAAATGAAAAACGCCGCAGCAACTTCTGCGGCGTTTTTCATTTTGTAAAATTGCGTATCAAACTACACGTACCCTTTTCGTTCTATACTTATATGCCTATATTCGGTATATCTGAGCACCCTGACTTCCGTTTCTGCCCGCCGAGAGAGTTCTGACATGTCCAATAAAGATAAGTCATCGCAAAAGCCTGAGGATGTGAACACGCCTTCGAACGACTCAGGTCTCAGTGAAGCGCCTCATAATTCAGGTTTCGGCGAAGCGCCTCAGGCAGAATTTTCCGGCATCCCGCTTTCCTCTTCGGTTGGCGACTGGTCACGTATGATCAGCGAAATGGCGGAACAGCCGGAAGCTATGCCTTCCGCACCAGCAGCTAAAAAATCGGCAGCAAAAAAGACTGAAACCCCAAAAGCACCGTCCTCCAGAGCCAAAGCCGCCACGCTGAAAGAGCGCGTTGCTGCCGGTCTCAATCCGGTTTCCGGCATGGACATCACCATGGAAGATGCTGCCAATATGCCATCCAGTGGCGCAACCGCAACGGTTGAGGCACTCTCAGCTCTGATTGAATCAGGCAATCCGCTGTTCAAGAATGGCAAACTCTGGACACCGCACCGGCCGGAACGCCCTGCGAAATCCGAGGGCGGCATCCAGATTAAAATGGAAACCGAATATACGCCTTCCGGTGACCAGCCGACCGCCATTGCCGATCTAGTAGAAGGTATTGAGAATAATGATCAGACACAGGTTCTGCTTGGCGTTACCGGTTCAGGTAAAACCTTTACCGTTGCCAATATAATTGAGCGCACCCAGCGCCCTGCTCTGATCCTTGCACCGAATAAAACACTGGCAGCCCAGCTTTACGGCGAGTTCAAAAGCTTCTTCCCGAACAATGCGGTCGAATATTTTGTCTCTTACTATGACTATTATCAGCCGGAAGCCTATGTGCCGCGCTCTGATACCTTCATCGAGAAAGAATCCTCGATCAATGAAGAAATCGACCGGATGCGCCACTCCGCCACCCGTTCATTGCTGGAACGCGATGATGTGATTATCGTCGCCTCCGTCTCCTGTATTTACGGTATCGGTTCGGTCGAAACCTATACGGCAATGACCTTTGAGATGAAGATCGGCGATCGCCTTGATCAACGTCAGTTGCTCGCCGATCTGGTAGCTCAGCAATATAAGCGGCAGGATATTAATTTCGTGCGTGGCTCCTTCCGCGTGCGCGGCGATACGATTGAACTCTTTCCTGCCCACTTGGAAGACCGTGCATGGCGCATCTCACTGTTTGGCGATGAGATTGAGACCATCACCGAGTTTGATCCGCTGACCGGTCAGAAAACCGGCGATCTCAAATCCGTAAAAATCTATGCGAATTCGCACTATGTAACACCACGCCCGACGCTTAATCAGGCGATCAAGTCTATCAAGGAAGAACTGAAACATCGCCTCGTCGAGCTGAATAATGCCGGACGCCTGCTCGAAGCCCAGCGTCTTGAACAGCGCACAACCTTTGATCTGGAAATGCTCGAAGCAACCGGCTCCTGCGCCGGCATTGAAAACTATTCGCGTTATCTCACCGGCCGCCAGCCGGGTGAACCACCTCCGACTTTGTTTGAATATATCCCCGATAATGCTCTGGTTTTCATCGATGAAAGTCACGTTACCGTACCGCAGATCGGCGGCATGTATCGAGGCGACTTCCGTCGTAAGGCAACCCTTGCGGAATATGGCTTCCGCCTGCCCTCCTGTATGGACAACCGCCCGCTACGCTTTGAAGAATGGGATGCTATGCGTCCGCAAACCGTTGCTGTATCGGCAACCCCCGGCAAATGGGAAATGGAACAATCCGGCGGTGTGTTTGCTGAACAGCTGATCCGCCCGACAGGCCTGATCGACCCGCCGGTGGAGGTACGCTCTGCCCGTTCGCAGGTTGATGATGTACTGGGTGAAATCCGCGAGACCGCGAAAAACGGTTACCGCTCACTGGTAACCGTGCTGACCAAGCGCATGGCAGAAGACCTCACAGAATATCTGCACGAGCAAGGCGTACGCGTGCGTTATATGCACTCGGATATTGATACGCTGGAACGGATCGAAATCATCCGTGACCTGCGCCTCGGCACATTTGACGTTCTCATCGGCATCAACTTGCTGCGTGAGGGGCTGGATATTCCGGAATGCGGCTTCGTCGCGATTCTCGATGCGGATAAAGAAGGCTTCCTGCGCTCCGAAACCTCACTGGTACAGACAATCGGCCGTGCAGCACGAAATGTCGATGGTCGCGTTATCCTCTATGCCGACAAAATCACCGGTTCTATGGAACGCGCAATGAGCGAGACGAACCGTCGTCGCGAAAAACAAGTTGCGTACAACACAGAGCATGGCATTACACCGGCCTCGGTGCGCAAAAATATCTCGGATATTCTCAACTCCGTTTATGAGCGGGATCATGTCCGTGCTGACATCAGCGGCTTTGCGGAACAAGGCGGCATGGTCGGCAATAATCTCGGCGCGCATCTTGAGCACCTTGAGAAGAAAATGCGTGATGCTGCGGCTGATCTCGACTTTGAAACAGCGGCAAGACTGCGCGACGAAATCAAACGTCTGCGTGAAAAAGAACTGGCGATTGCTGATGACCCTCTGGCGCGCGAGGCAGAAATATCGCTTGAACGGCCATCACGTGGTGGAGGCAGAACCTCGCCTTCGCCATCCTTGTTCAAGAAACCATCGCTCGACAATATGGGCCCCGGCACGGATATGGCAAAACCGCTCGGTCCACAGAGCGAAGACGACCCTGCCCCGATCCGCCGACACCGTGCCGGTGCAGGCTCCTATGAAGATCCGGTGGATGTAAAACGTAAAACCCGTCGCTCGGGTAAAACCGGCCGTCCGGGCAAGTAAGTATTTCTCAGGCTGTAATTTTATCGCCTTGGCAGAGATATTGACAGTAAACAACGGAGAACGCATGAAAGAAATTGCGTTCTTCATGATTTGCTTAACATCTATTCTGCCTGAACTATTTCCAGGGATGCAGAATACGCTCTGACAGGGTCACTCTATGCGCCTTTCGGCCGGTTTACTTACTGCAGTACTGCTGTCCATTACGGCCGTTGATTTGCCGGCTGCTTTTGCGCAAGCTGTTGCGGAAGATAAATCGCCCGCAATCGTAAAAGAAACACACACAAAAGCAGATAAACCCGCGGCTCCAACTATTGCACAAATTTGCGGCCTGATTGCCAGCGCAGCCGACAAACACGGCATTCCGCCTAATTTCTTCGCACGTCTGATTTGGAAAGAAAGCCGCTTTGATCATCTGGCGGTCAGTCCGGTCGGCGCGCAGGGTATTGCGCAATTCATGCCTTACACAGCCAAAGAGCGCGGCCTGACAGATGCCTTTAACATTGAACTGGCACTTCCCGCTTCTGCGTCCTTCCTCAAAGACCTGCATGGTAGCTTCGGTAATTGGGGGCTGGCCGCCGCCGCCTATAATGCTGGCCCAACGCGCCTGTCGAACTGGATGAAGAATGGCGGCTTCCTGCCGCTGGAGACGGAAAATTACGTTCTCTCGATCACCGGAAAAAGCGTGGATCATTTCAGCACCGGACAGGAACTGACCGACACACCGCTGGACGAAAAACTACCCTTTGAGCAGGCTTGCCAGTTGCTGCCAATCATGCAGACCCGCTCAATCCCGATGGCACGCCTCAATCCCTTCCCTTGGGCGGTACAGGTCGCCGGAAATTTCCGGCAAAGTGCAGTCAGTGCACAGTGGAACCGGTTGCGCAAACAAAACCCGAAACTTTTTGCCGGACGTGAAGTCTACATTTCCCGCATTCGCAGCCCGATGGGCAAAAGAGGGATTTATGTTGCCCGCCTTGGTGCGAATAACCGTCAGGCAGCAGATGCACTTTGCCAGCAGATCAGAATCAGTGGCGGCTCCTGCGTTATTCGTAAAAACCGATAAATTCAGAGCATTTAAACAGAGGTTCCGTTTTTCTGGAACCATTTATCATTGCATAACGGGAATAACGTGAACGTAAATATTCAACCGCCAAACAAGATCGCCCCAAACGAAATATTATTTCGTCACTTTGGCGGCGACTTGTCTTAAAGAGAGAAAATTTTTACGCAAAAGCAACGCTGAAAAATTACAGGCCGCAATGAAAAGAGCGTACGCGCTAATGAAAAAGGCATTTTTTGTATATTTTTAGCGCAAAATGGTGAAAATTTAAGTGATTTTCACTCTCTTTAGTACACTGAACTACACTGCATTCTCATTTTGTGAAGGCTAATAAAACTAAATACAACTTATTTTATCTTATTATGCTTTTTAATGAAGTATCTTTAACTTTATGACTATTGTTTCTTTATTATAAACCAACTTGGCAAAGAAAAAACATAGTTGTAACAAAAATTTGCTTGCCAAATATCTTTCAATAGATCACTCTTAAAATGTTCGGGCATTTGGCGAACAATGGAAGACTGGAAGAACGGCGCGCCGGAACCGCTACAAGCTCCGGGTCAGGCAACTGACAATGATCGGCTCCTTTCCTGATTTCGATAACTGCCTGCATACCCCTACCGCTGGGCGTGTGGTGCGCATAGCGGTTCGAAAAATTCCGTTTTGGATAAAACCTTAACGGCGCCAAGGAAAAGGAACGTATCCCATGGCACAGACCGGCATAGTCAAATTCTTTAATGGTGAAAAAGGCTTTGGCTTTATTAAACCGGATAATGGCGGACCAGATATCTTTGTTCATATCTCTGCTGTTCAGGCTTCAGGTTTGACAAATCTCGCCGACAACCAGAAAGTTTCTTACGAAACTGAACCGGATCGTCGCGGCAAAGGCCCTAAAGCAGTTGATATCAGCATCACTGAATAAGAAACACGTTTAGCTATGCGATTGCTTAATGAGCAAACTCACTAAGCCGCTATGCAATCAGTGCTTCTAAACAGAAACCCCGGTTATGCCGGGGTTTTTTATTGCCTGTACATTCTCCCCTTATCCCATGGCATAATCCGCTTCATGTTTTTCCGTTACCAAATGTGAAAGACAGGCCTCTTTGAAAAGCTGAACACTACCCCTATCTCTTGTTCAGCAAGCATTCATGTGCCCTGCTTTATTGATAGGTCAACATCCGGTCAGCAGCCCAACAGCCCGCGGATCAGAGAAGACCAAACGGCAAGATGCCGACAGAGCTGAATGCATAGCTTCGTAAGGAGGCAAAGATTATGATGAACAAACTGGCTAAGACCACCCTGATCGCAGGTCTCGCTTTAGCTACAGTTGCCGGCAACCTCTCAGTCGCATCCGCTGATGGCTGGGGACGCCGCCATGGTGGCGGCTGGAACAATGGCGGCTGGAACCACGATAATGGCTGGCGCAACCGTGACAGAGACTGGGATCGTCGTGACCGTCGCCGTGACCGTAACAATGCTATAGCCGCAGGTGTTCTCGGTCTTGCAGCCGGCGCTATTATTGCCGGTGCAATGTCTCAGCCGCAGCCACAGCCGGTCTATCGTGAACCGATCTATAACGCACCACCGCCGCCGCCGCGCAATTACTATCCTGCACAGCCGGCACGCGGAAACTACGGCAATAATTATGGCGGTTCTTACCAGCCATGGACACGCGAATGGTATAATTGGTGTGCGCAGAAATACCGCTCATTTAATGCACAGACCGGTACATTCCGGGGCTATGACAGCCGTGATCACTTCTGCGTCGTAAAATAAGTGATATGCCCTCAATAAAAAAACCGCCGGATTATCCGGCGTTTTTTTTATTAGTATAACAAGAAGGTTTATCCGACCAAAAACGGATTACCACGCCGTTCATCACCAAAGCGGCTGCCTGCGCCGTGGCCACAGATAAAGCTGTATTCATCACCCAGCGGCAGCAGTTTTTCTTTAATCGAGCGGATCAGCGCTTCATGATCGCCACCAGGCAAATCCGTACGCCCGACTGAGCCGTTGAACAGAACATCGCCGACAATAGCAAAATGCATGGCTTTATTGATAAAGACCACATGCCCCGGCGAATGACCCGGACAATGCAGAACTTCAAACTTCTCTCCGGCGACCTCTAAAACATCGCCTTCTTTCAACCAGCGATCCGGCTGAAAATTCCGATAGCCGTTGCCTAGACCATACTTGACCGCTGAAGATTCAACATTATCATAGAGAAATGCATCTTCTTCCTGTGAGCCGATAATAGGCACCTGCAAAGCATCACGCAGATCGGCAGCGGCACCAATATGGTCCACATGGCCATGAGTGATCCAGATTGCTTCAATTTTCAGCTGATTGTTCTCAATCACTTCTTTGATCGCATCAACATCACCGCCCGGATCGACAACAACACCGGTCTTGCTATCCTTGTCAAAAAGAATGGTACAATTCTGCCGGAACGGCGTTACCGCAATTATAATTGCCTGAAGCTGGCTCATTTCTCACCCGTTTATTTTGTCCGAACAGGCCATCTTGTCTTGCTTCTCTGCCGTGCAAAAAAGAAAAGGATAGCCGCAGCTACCCTTTATATAGACTTTTAAAAATAAAATTGCAGCGCCTGACAGGACAAAACATCCTGTCAGCTATCAGCTTAGCCGTGAGAAAACATTCAAGCTTTAGACATACTATTCTTAATCAGGCCGACAACAGCCGTCAGCACAGCACCACCGGCACCGCCACCGATTAACTGACCGACAATACCGTTCAGCGCGGAATCAATACCACCACCTGTCAGCATTGGCAGTAGCTGACTCAGGATCAGACCACCAATACCACCGGCAATCGTGTTACCTGTTGTACCAAGACTAAGATTTTTAATTGCGCCAGCAAGATTACCGCCAACGGCACCGGCGACCAACTGCACGAGAATAGGTACTATCGCATCCATAATTGTCACCCCAAATATTGTTTCACATCAAAGTAAAACACTCTGACTTGCTGATGATGCCAAGAAATAGACGTCTGTCAATTCTTATAATAATCACCTGATAAATTGAACCACCACACACCGCATATCCCTGCACTGATAAATCGGATAAAATGCTGCATTTCCTGTAACCGATATTGCTATAAATAACGCTAAAGCAGATAATTGAGGGTAAGATACAGATATTCTATCCGCACAGTGAAAGCGCTGATAGAGAAACAGACAGCAATTTATTAAACCGGCCGGAGACCAACGTGCGTTTCAATACCAATGATACAACTATTCGTTCAGCCCTGTCAGAAGATGAGGTCAACGATCTGGGCATCATTGAGCTCCTGTTTTTCTCCTATCGTGATTTTACAGCTGACCCCGACAAACAACTTGAAACCATGGGCTTTGGCCGCGCGCATCACCGTGTCCTCTATTTCGTCAACCGCAAACCCGGCATGAGCGTTGCCGAATTGCTGGATGTGCTGAAAATCACCAAACAGAGCCTCGCACGTGTTCTCAAGCAGCTTGTCGATAACGGCCATATTATTCAGCTGACCGGCGAAGCAGACCGCCGCCAGAGAGAACTTTATCCGACCACTTCCGGCCGCGAGCTTATTCTGTCGCTCACGCAACCGCAGTCAAACCGCATTGCCGCGGCACTGGCTGAAAGCAATGTCACTGAAAAACGTATCATCCAGAATTTCCTGAAAGCCATGGTCAACAGTGACCAGCGCGATCAGATCGACAGCCTTCCTATCAACCAATCAAACTGAACCGGTAAATATAAACAGCCATCATTCACATAGTGTGTATATCCGCGAACCAATCACGCAGGTAAAGACTAGCAATAAAGAATGAAATGACTGGCTTCACGCCTGTTAAAAGGCACCAAAAGCTCTGTACTGAAAGGGTAAAACCAATGACCAGCGAAGACACAATTCTGTCCGACGATGCACCGCACCTGCTGGTGGTTGATGATGATACCCGTATCCGCAGCCTGCTGTCGCAATATCTGAGCACCACCGGCTATCGTGTGACGATGGCCGCAAATGCACAGGAAGCCCGCCGCAAGCTGGAAGGCATTGATTTTGATCTGATCGTCCTCGACGTCATGATGCCAGGTGAAAGCGGTGTGGAACTGACCCGTTCGCTGCGCGAGAAAAAATCTGTTCCAATTCTGATGCTGACAGCATTATCGGAAACCGACAGCCGTATTAACGGCCTTGAAGCCGGTGCCGATGACTATCTCTCCAAGCCGTTTGATCCGCGCGAGCTAACACTGCGCATCAATAATATTCTGCGCCGTGGCGCCCAGCCGACACAGCATATTATCGAGCAGATTGTTTTCGGCCCTTACACATTTTCTATTCCGCGCAAGGAACTCAAACAGGGCGGCGAAGTTATTAAACTGACGGATCGTGAACAGGATATTATGACAATCTTCGCGGAACGTGCTGGCGAAACCGTGCCACGCCATGAGCTGACCGGTCAGGATGGTGAGGTCGGAGAACGCACGATCGACGTTCAGATCAACCGCCTGCGTCGTAAAATCGAAGTTGACCCTGCCAACCCGATCTGGCTGCAAACTGTGCGTGGCATCGGCTACAAACTAAGCATTGAGCAATAAGAGCAGCCAGCAAACAGATTTGTATGCGGTATAACAGGAGACATTAGCTTTTGCTGAGACGGTTTTCCGACTGGCTGGCCTTGCGCATGCCCAAGCGGCTTTATGCACGCTCGCTCATCATCATCATCGCTCCGATGGTGTTGTTGCAGTCGGTTATTGCCTTCGTGTTCATGGAACGGCACTGGCAAATGGTTACCGAGCGGCTTTCAACAGCCGTGGTTCGTGATATTTCGGCGATTATTGATATTCTGGAGACTTATCCGCAAGAGCCGGATTATGCCAATATTATCCGTATTGCACAGCAAAGACTGGATCTCAATGTATCGGTTCTGCCACCTGCGCCACTACCATCACCGGGGCCAAAACCGTTTTTCTCTATACTGGATTACTTCCTGAATGAGGAAATCACCCGCCAGATCAACCGCCCGTTCTGGATTGATACGGTCGGAGATTCCGATCTGGTAGAAATCCGTATTCAGCTGGAAGATAAAGTGCTACGCGTCTTTGCCAAACGCAGTCAGGCTTATGCGTCCAATACACTGATATTCCTGACATGGATGATCGGCACCGCTTTGGTATTGCTGGCCATTGCGATTGCCTTCCTGCGCAATCAGATCAAACCGATCCAGCAATTGTCCGAGGCTGCGGAGAGTTTTGGTAAAGGGCAACCGATGCCAGCCGATTTCTACCCGCATGGCGCGGAGGAAGTGCGCAAGGCAGGCATTGCTTTTATACAGATGCGAGAGCGTATTGAGCGCCAGATTGAACAGCGCACAGCCATGCTGAGCGGTGTCAGCCATGATTTGCGTACCATTCTGACCCGTTTCAAATTGCAGCTGGCCATTGCCGGCACCAAGATTGATACCGTGCCGCTCAACCAAGACATTACCGACATGCAGAATATGCTGGAGGGTTATCTGGCATTTGCACGCGGTGAAGGCAGCGAGGAACAGGATGTCCTTGATCTGCAAATCCTCTTCCGCAAGCTGGAAGAAGAAGCCAGATTGCGTGATCGCAGCTTCTCAAGCGAAATGCATGGCAGCAGTCAGATACAAGTGCGCCCGAACGCATTCGAACGGCTGGTCAGCAATCTCGTGGGCAATGCCTTCCGCTATGCACAATCGGTGCATCTGACTGCAATACATAAGGGCGACTGGCTCACCATTACGGTGGATGATGATGGTGCGGGTATTCCGGAAGATAAACGGGAAGAAGTCTTCAAGCCTTTTGTACGCTTAGATGAAGCACGCAATCAGGATGCCGGCGGCACCGGATTGGGGCTGGCAATTGCCCGTGATATTGCCCGCAATCACGGCGGCGACATCACATTGGAGAGCAGCCCGACAGGCGGGCTGCGCGCTATTATCAGCATTCCGGCATAAGACTGTATTATTGGCAAACTGTTTTATATTTAACGGCTATAGCTTTGTAGATACTGTCATCACCCGCTGAGAACTCGACAAAGCTCTTACGGTTGTCACCAACTTTTAGCAAACCTTCAGTCAGATCTTCATCAATCATACTGAGAGACCGCGTACTGTTGTCAGGCATGACAGCCTCAAAACAGCCTTTGCTCAGATCAAGAGGCTTTTTGCTTAAATTAGAGATCGCAACGTCAAAGGTTATATTATACTCAATCTTATCACCGTAAACTGTAGTTGAATGTTCCCGGACAGACGAAATAACCATCGGCTGAACATTCTGATCCGGTACAGCAGCATAAGCTCCGCCGGAAACAGCAAATAAATATAATGTTAAAAATGTAGTTTTAATATTAAACATAAAAATCTCCGAAAGAAATAATTCGGAGATTTATAAAGTCTTATGACAATATTATGGACATTTCAAAGCGAATATTTTTATGTGATTTTAATTAAAACAATTAATTCACAACAAGAATATCAGATCAATTTACGTCCGTTCGGTACGTTCTTCTCAGTTGCTGCCAGCACAATATCGCCATTTTCATCCGAAAATCCGAGTGTCAGAACTTCGGACATAAAAGGACCGATCTGACGCGGCGGAAAATTGACAACAGCCAGAACCTGTCGTCCGACCAGTGTTTCCGGTGTATAATGCACTGTGATCTGTGCCGATGACTTTTTAACGCCGATCGTGTCACCAAAATCAATTTTCAGCTTATAGGCAGGTTTGCGAGCCTGAGCGAATACTTCTGCTTCAATAATTGTACCGGTACGGATATCGACTTTTTCGAAATCCGCGAAAGTAATTTCCTGATGCTCAGACACACGATCCCCCATACATATCTATAGTCTATTAAAGCGCTGCCTGCCCGAACAGGACAGCGCTTGTTTAATTTTCAGGCGCGACCAACCGTTTCAAACAATACGCCTTGCAGGGCTTCTTTGGCCGGAACACCGGACCAGATAACAAACTGAAATGCCTGATAATAACATTCACAGGCTTCCAGTGCGCTGGCCAGCAGAACCTCAACCTGACGGCTGGTCGGCTTTGCGCCGCCTGCCAACAACAAGGACTGGCGATACATAATCGCCCCTTCCTGCCGCCACAGATCAAAGTGCCCCATGAGCAATTGCTCATTGATGAGCGACAGCAAGCGCATCACTTCATTGACGCGCGGCTCACTCACCTTCACATCAAAAGCGCAGGCCAGATGCAGCGCTTCAAACTCTTCCATCCAGGAAAAGGAAAGATGATAATCCGTCCAGTTACCGACAACAGAGACCGCAATCTCATCATCACCGGTACGGTCAAAGGCCCAGTCATTTGCGTGCGCAACCTGTTCAATGACATCCACCGGATGTGCATCGCGAGCGATATCGAGCTCAAGAAGGTTCATGTTCGTTCCCTGTATTTGGGTTTACCCGTAAAAGTAAAACCCGGATTCCGGCTGTCATAAACACGCAGCCGGAATGTATCCCCTGCAGCAATTGCCACAAAAAAGACACACTGGTTAATAGGCCGAGACAAAAGTTGCTAAACGCTGCAACCCCGCCTCCAACACACGCGCAAACACATGACTGTTACACTGAGGCATCAATCGGATCTGTGCGGCTGAATCTTTCGCTTCGCCACTCCCCGTCTCTGCCCTGCATTATGACTCAATTACGAATCATGCAGTGTTTTCAGTCTATTGATGCTGAGTCAGAGTACCAGCCCTTTTTGTCAAAACACTAAGAAACCATGTGGAAAGAACAAACGGCGCCCGATGGGGCGCCGCTGTAACCGACTCTGGAATAAGGGCTTTTAGGCATTCGCCCCTGTGAATAAAAAGTTAAAAAATCTTTTAGATTTTTAGACCTTAAGCGCCTTTTTTCGCAGGCTTTTCCGCGAGCGATGCTTCAATTTTAGCAATACGCTCTTCCAGCTCTGCAATTTTGACTGTCAGAGCACTGTTTTCAGTGCGCGTTTTGACCGCCATTTCACGCATTGCTTCAAAATCTTCACGCTGCACAACATCCAGAGTGTTGAGCAGTTTTTCGCCCTGTGAGCGCATCGCGGTTTCAACTTCACGACGTACGCCCTGAGCGGCACCCGCAGCGTCAGTGACGAGTTTTGCGAGTTCATCAAGAACTTTACCGGTTGCATTACTCATTGGATCACCTCTTTTAAAGCCGCTACAGACGGCATCATTACAAAATCCGCTATGACGGAAATCAATCTCTGCTTCTGAGATAAGCCTGCAATATAAAGGATGCAAGACTAAACAAATCTTACTTTGCCGCACATTTAAGACCGGCTTAAGGCTGACAGCCAAATAAAGCCATAAAAGCAACGGACTTTTATCCTGAACAAAAATTCGCTATGCCTCATCAACGGCGAAGCAAACCGATGCCGATCTTAATGCGTATGCCTGTAACGGCTTTCAAGCGCAGCCATAACGGAGAGAAGAATGACCGAACCGCAGATCATGATGGCTGCACTCCCCTTCCCGAATATTGACCCTGTTCTCTTCTCGGTAGGCCCGCTCTCCGTTCACTGGTATGGTATCGGCTATGTCATCGGCATTTTATTCGCCTGGTGGTACGGCAAAAAACTCGTCAACAATGCCCGTCTGTGGCCGAACAATAACGCGCCGATGGATCCGCTTGCTTTGGACGATTTTGTTCTCTGGGCAGCTCTTGGCGTGGTGCTCGGCGGCCGCCTTGGCTATGTGCTGTTCTATAATTTCAGCTTTTATATCAGCAATCCGCTGGAAATACCGGCGGTCTGGGATGGCGGCATGTCCTTCCACGGCGGCATTCTCGGCACCACCGTTGCCATGATCCTGTTTGCCAAAAAGCGCGGCATTCCGGTCTGGAGCATGTTTGATACTATTGCTGCCGGTGTGCCGATCGGCCTCGGCGTTGTTCGTATTGCCAATTTCATTAATTCCGAGCTCTGGGGTCGTGTCAGCGATGTCTCATGGGCAGTTTACTTCCCGAATGGCGGACCATTACCGCGCCATCCGAGCCAGCTCTATGAAGCGGCACTCGAAGGCTTTGTCCTGTTCTTTGTACTCGCCCTCCTGATCTGGAAGGGCAACAAGCTCACAGCTCCGGGTTTCATTGCCGGTGCCTTTGTCGCCGGTTACGGCCTGTCCCGTATTCTGGTGGAGTTCTTCCGTGAGCCGGATGCACAGCTCGGCTATCTAGTTGGCGGCTGGATGACCATGGGTATGGTTCTGTCCGTGCCAATGGTTCTGCTCGGTGTCTGGGCGATGTGGCGCGGCAACCATGCGGCGGCAAAGGCCTGATTGATGACTGAAATGACAATTCCCGCTGCTGACAAACTAAAACAACGCCTGATCCGTCTCATCAGCAATGGCGGGCCGATCAGCGTTGCAGATTATATGGCTTTCTGCCTCGCCGATCATGATGGCGGCTATTATATGACCCGTGAACCATTCGGTACGAAAGGTGATTTTATCACTGCACCGGAAGTCAGCCAGATGTTCGGTGAACTGATCGGCGTCTGGGTCGTCAGCCATTGGGAGGCCTTGGGCAAGCCTGCACACTTCACCATCTGTGAGATCGGCGGCGGTCGCGGCACTTTGATGAGTGACCTGCTGCGCGCCGCTGGTAAACTCGTACCGGACATGCTGCGCAGTGTCCATATTGCGATGGTGGAGACCAGCGACCGCCTGACAGGCGTGCAAAAGAAGAAGCTTGAAGGTGCCGCGCCGCATATAGCTTGGTATAAAAGCTTCAAGGAAATCCCGCAGAATACGCTGATCCTCGTTGCTAATGAGTTGTTCGATGCCCTGCCGGATCATCAATATATCAAACATGAAGGCCGTTTTGTCGAACGCATGGTCGCGACCCACAATGAGGCCGAACCGCAGCTTTGCTTCACAACCGGCACCGGCGGCATTGATCCCGCATTGCTACCTAAAGGACATGAAGCAACACCGGAAGGCACAATCTTTGAGGCGTCACCGGCACGCGCGGCTCTGATGCAGCAAATCAGCGAGCATATCCGTAAATATCAGGGTGCAGCTCTGCTGATCGATTACGGCTCACATGAGGCCGGTTTCGGCGACACTTTGCAGGCACTCTATCAGCATGCCTATCAGGATGTGTTTACTGCCCCCGGTCAGGCCGATATCACCACCCATGTCGACTTTGCCTCTCTCGCACAAATCGCCCGCAGCCTTGGCTGCGCGATCAAGGCAGAAGAGCAAGGCGATTTTCTGCTGAGAATGGGGCTGCTCAGCCGTGCCGGTCAGCTTGGTGCCGGTAAATCTTCTGCCGTGCAGGAACAAATCCGCGATGATGTGGAGCGGCTGGCTGCACCGAACCAGATGGGCAGCCTTTTTAAAATCTTAAGCGTCACTTACCCTGACCTGAAAACAATCTGACATTTCATTTCCCAGAGAGACTATCATGACCGATATGCCTGATCCGATCCGCTCTCCTTTGCTTGAAACCAATGACCGTATCGCGCACGGCTTTTTCACCACCCTTGGTGGCGTATCATCCGGCATTTATAACAGTCTCAATGTCGGTGTTGGCTCCAAGGATGAACCTGAAGCTGTGGCGGAAAACCGTCGCCGCGTTGCCGCTTATTTTGATCTGCAACCGGCAGATCTGCAGACACTCTATCAGGTGCATTCTCCAACCGTTCTGACCATTACTGAAGCCCTTCCTTCACCCCGCCCTCAGGCCGATGCGATGGTGACCAATGTGCCGGGACTGATTCTGGGTGCATTGAGTGCCGATTGCGGCCCCGTGCTGTTTTGCGAGCCGGAAGCAGGCATTATCGGCTCCGCTCATGCTGGTTGGCGCGGAGCTTTAGCCGGCGTTCTGGAAAACACAGTCGAGGCCATGGTCAATCTGGGCGCGGAACGGTCAAAAATCCGCGCAGTTCTGGGGCCCTGCATCGGTCAGGACAATTATGAAGTCGGGGCTGAATTCGTTGCAGAATTCACCGCGCGCGACCAGACTTATGAACAATATTTCCGCCCATCTACAGATCCGGCGCGTAAAATGTTTGATCTTTGGAGCTTTATCGTTGATCGTCTGACAAAGAGCGGTGTACAGGCTGCATCTCTTAATCTTTGTACCTATGCGGATGAAGCGCGGTTTTTCTCCTATCGCCGCACCACCCACCGCAAGGAACCGGATTACGGTCGCCAGATCGCCGCTATTGCAATCCGGAAGTAAGTGCTTCCGGTTCAGAGAACATGCATGATCCTGCGAGGCTGGATAGTGATTTCAGCCCGCATGGGCATGTGTTCAATGCGGAGATAATGATGGCACTTCACTTTGCACCGGAAGAATTTGCAGCACGCCGAGACAGGCTGATGCTGTGCATGGCCGAAAATAAGCTGGATGCAATGCTGCTGTTTTCGCAGGAGAGCATGTATTGGCTCACCGGCTATGACACGTTCGGTTTCTGCTTCTTCCAGTGTCTGGTCGTCAAGCAGGATGGCAGCATGGTACTGATGACCCGCTCCGCAGACCTGCGACAGGCACGTCATACCTCCACGATTGAACATATCGTCCAATGGACAGACCGTGAGAACGCCAATCCTGCGATTGATCTGCGCAATCTGCTCAATGATATGGATTTGCTCGGCGCCCGCATCGGCGTTGAATATCAGACCCACGGTCTGACTGCCGCCAATGGTCGTAAACTCGACGAACAGCTCAACAGCTTTGCCAAGGTGATTGATGCCTCGGGTATGGTTGATCGTCTGCGCCTGCTCAAAAGCCCTGCGGAAGTTGATTATACCCGTAAGGCGGCGGCACTCAGCGATGCGATCTATGATGCCGCTCTGGAGCAAATGCGCAAGAGTGCCAATGAGGCCAATATTCTCGCAGCAATGATGGAAGCCAATTTCCTCGGCGACGGCGATTTTCCTGCCAATGAATATATTATCGGCTCCGGCCCTGATGCCCTGCTCTGCCGTTACAAATCCGGCCGCAGGCAAATGTATAAAAATGACCAGCTCACGCTGGAATGGTCCGGCGTTTTCCGTCACTACCACGCACCGATGATGCGCACAGTGCTGACTGGCAAAGCGACCAAGCGCCATGAAGAACTGTATAATGCCGCGCATGAGGCGCTGATAGCAGTAGAAGCGGCTCTGACCCCTGCCTCAACCTTCGGCGATGTTTTTGAAGCCCATGCCAAAGTGCTGGAGGCGCACTCGCTTACACGCCACCGGCTCAATGCCTGCGGCTATTCTGTAGGCGCGCGGTTCACACCGTCATGGATGGATCCGCAAATGTTCTATGCGGGTAGTGCAGAACGGATTGAGCCGGATATGACCCTGTTCGCTCATATGATCATCATGGATTCCGAGACCAACACAGCCATGACACTCGGCCAGACCTATCTGACAACCAACGGCCCTGCCGAGAGCCTGTCAAAAAGCAGCCTCGACCTGATGGTTATCTAGAGCATTTCCGTTTTATCCCGAAGCATAGGAAATGCTTTATCGATTTATTTTACGCGTATCTTATCCGAAAAGCATTTCACACTTTTCGGGATACGCTCTGAAAAGGACTGAAACTGATGCCATTGTGCGTATCTGCCTCTGTTCATACCTCTTTCAAAAAACTTGCATTCTTTTCAGCTACGGCTGGCGCTCTCATATTGGCGGGCTGTACGTCCCCTACCGGTGGCAATGCCAATCTGGCTCCGCTGACATCCGATTTCGGCCAGCCTGCACAGACCAGCAAAGCGCCAGTCAATATGTCCAAGGTGCGCAATTACAAATTGTTCATCGCACCGATCATCGGCGCACCGCTGGAGGTTGTAACACCGCTTTCCCTGCGTTTTGACTCAATCGTCAAAACGCAGTCCATTACGCTGGCTGCCAATATGGAAACGGATGCCGATTACATTCTCAAAGGCTATTTCTCCAACCTCACTGAGAACAATCAGACCACCGTGCTCTATGTCTGGGATGTGATGGACAAACAGGGCAATCGTGTCCATCGTTTGCAGGGGCAGGAGAAAGTGTCCGGCAAAAACGGTTGGGCGGCCGTGCCTGCAACTGTCATGAGCAAAATTGCCGATGACACGATGGCAGATTATTTCCGCTGGGTTTCAGCCAACGCGCAATAAATGCCTGCACCGGTGAGACTCACTCTCACCGGTTTTGGCTTGTCACGTTAAGCCTGTTGCAAAAAACTTCACACAAGCGTGTCTTTTTGGCCTATAGAGGGCGGGAAAAGACAGGTTTTATAAAATATCGGGGCATTAATGCTGCCCTGCGGCTTTTGTACCCTTGCAATACGGGCCAAGCTTTGTAAAAGGCCGCTCATCAGACCAGTTTTATGCAGACTTGTATAAAACTGATGGAATTTAACAATACGGGATGCACGGCCTTATAAACCGCACATTCCGATGAAAACCCGGATACAGGGAATCCGCGCATGACCAATGCGAAATGCATCCAAGGTTCATGCGTTAGGCAAACCAGCGCCAGAGGCAAAAAAGCATGAAACTTTTCGCGGGCAACTCCAATCGTGTCCTAGCAGAATCCGTCGCAAAACATCTCAATATTCCACTCGGCAAAGCCGTTGTGAAGCGTTTTGCCGATCAGGAAATCTTCGTAGAAATTCAGGAAAATGTGCGCGGTGAGGACGTTTTCGTTCTGCAGTCCACCTCTTATCCGACCAATGATCACCTGATGGAACTGCTGATCATGATCGATGCATTCCGCCGCTCTTCAGCGCGCCGCATCACAGCAGTAATCCCTTATTACGGTTATGCCCGTCAGGATCGCAAACCAGGCCCGCGTACACCGATTTCCGCTAAACTGGTTGCTAACCTCATCACTGAAGCCGGTGCAAACCGCGTTCTGACCCTTGATCTTCATGCCGGTCAGATTCAGGGCTTCTTCGATATTCCGACCGACAATCTCTATGCGGTTCCGGTTATCGCCCGTGATGTTAAAGCCAATTACGCAACCGGCAACTGCATGGTTGTTTCGCCGGACGTTGGCGGTGTGGTTCGCGCCCGCTCGCTGGCCAAGCGCATTGATGCGCAGCTGGCAATCGTTGACAAGCGTCGTGACCGTCCGGGTGAATCGGAAGTGATGAACGTGATCGGTGATGTAACCGGCAAAGACTGCCTGCTGTTCGATGATATTGTTGATTCCGGCGGCACACTCTGCAATGCGGCTGAAGCCCTGCTGGCCAAAGGCGCAACCAGCGTTACTGCCTACATCACGCATGGTGTTCTTTCCGGCGGCGCGATTGCCCGTATCACCAATTCCAAGCTGAAAGAACTGGTTATCACCGATTCCATTCAGCCAACCGCTGCAATCGATCAGGCGCATAATATCCGCGTATTGTCGATTTCTGGTCTGATCGGCGAAGCGATTGCCCGCACCGCCGCTGAAGAATCCGTATCCAGCCTGTTCGACTAACAGACAGCAGATATTTACTTTTAAAAAAGCCGGATCATTGATCCGGCTTTTTTGTTTTCTTCTGCCGCAAGAGAGTGCATTCTCTGCTGCGAATTAGCAGAGGAAGTCTCTCATGACAGATCTTATTCTCTATACCCATCCGATGTCGCGTGGCCGCATTGCCCGCTGGATGCTGGAAGAAACCGGCGCTGCCTATACAACCAGCATCGTGCCTTTCAACGAGATGAAAAGTGCAGAGTATCGCACCATCAATCCGATGGGCAAAGTCCCTGCTCTCAAGCACAAGCAGCATATCATTACTGAAACCGCTGCTATTTGCGCTTATCTGGCAGACACATTTCCGGATGCACAGCTATGGCCCACCGAAGACGAGCGCGCTGACTATTACCGCTGGATGTTTTTCGGCGCAGGCCCTGTGGAAGCGGCGATCAGCAATCATGCCATCGGTTTTAATCCCACAGAAGAGCAAAGCCGTTTCGTCGGCTACGGCTCTTATGAAACAGTGATGGATGTGCTGGATCAGGCCTTATCGGCAAAACCATATATCACCGGATCGCGCTTTACCGCTGCCGATGTCTATATCGGTGCGCAAATCAACTTCGGGCTGGGCTTCAAAACAATCGACGCACGGCCGAGCTTTCTCGCCTATAGCGAAAGGCTGAAAGAGCGCGCCGCCCTGCAACGGGCAACAGCACTCGATGATGCCGATATGGCGAAGATTAAAACCTGATTATTCCGCGGCCTCAGCGCTGTCTGCGCTTTCATCGGGGCCATTCGGGTCACCGGCTGCGGTTTCACAGCCCATGTCGGGGAAAGCCACAACGCGCATGCCTTTGAAGTCATTGCGCACAACCAATAAGCCGCGCTCCTCAAAATATGTCAGCAGACGACGGGCGCGGCTGGTGGAGTGACTGCCATAGGCACGCGCCAATGTGGCATCAGACGGACATGGCGCAGCTTTAACCGCAGCTTGCGCCACAATCAGGAAGACACCCTGCACATCATCGGTCAGGCTTTCTGACAATTGCAGTGCAGTTTGCCATTTCTCATCATCAATCAGCTCATCCCCGCCGCTGGCCTGCGCCACAGCGAGACGACGACGGAATGCAGGCAGTGCCAGCGGTTCACCCGGCACACGATGAATACGGCAACGCACCAGAAAATCCTGATACAGAACAGCAACTGTGCGATAGGCCGCTTCCGGATCTTCGATGATCTCAGTCATCACCTTATCCAGCAACTCCTCGCGCTCGGCTTCCACCAATCCCGGGAACAGTGGTTCATCCGGCACTTCAGCTTCCGGCTTGGATTTGACCACCTGCTCCAGAATTTCAGCAATAGGGCGCGGTGGTGGCGGTGGTGGTGGCGGACGGCGCACAATCATCTTCGCCTCTTCCGCACTTGGCGTAAAAATCAGATCAGCGGCATCAACCGGCGAATCCGGCAATGGCATCAGCTTCGGGCTGGATGAACGTGCAGAGGTTTCCACTTTTCCGATTTTCACCGGCAACGGGCGACGCGACAAAGCAGGCCCCAGCGCCACAAAATGACCGCGCTGCAAGTCACGGAACTGCTCCGCCTGACGGCGATCCATACCCAGCAAGTCAGCCGCACGCGCCATATCAATATCAAGGAAAGTACGCCCCATCAGAAAGTTGGAGGCTTCAGCTGCAACGTTCTTGGCAAGCTTGGCGAGACGCTGCGTGGCAATCACACCCGCCAGTCCGCGCTTACGGCCACGACACATCAGGTTCGTCATCGCGCTCAGCGAGATTTTGCGCGCTTCGTCGGAGACTTCACCACCGACAGCCGGTGCAAAAAGCTGCGCTTCATCGACAACCACCAGCATCGGATACCAATAGTCACGATCCGCATCGAACATACCATTGAGGAATGCGGCGGCGGCTTTCATCTGCTGGTCAATATCCAGCCCTTCAAGATTAACCACCACAGAAACACGATGCTGGCGGATACGCGCGGCAATACGGGTCAGTTCGGCCTCGGTACGCGCAGCATCAACCACCACATGGCCGTAGACATCGGCCAATGTGACAAAATCACCTTCAGGATCAATGATACACTGCTGCACCCACGGCGCGCTCTGCTCCAGCAGACGGCGCAGCAGATAGGATTTACCCGAACCGGAATTCCCCTGCACCAGCAGACGTGTGGCCAGCAGCTCTTCGAGATCGAGCATAGCCGCGGTGCCGTTGGTTGTGGCTCCCATGTCGATGCCGACCTTCATATGACCTCCTGAAATACACGTGAAAAAGCTCCCATCAAAACGGGTGCGTATAAATTAAGATTCGGGATATGGGTATTCTCTATCAGTTATGTATCATAACACCAAGTCACGAAGCTTGTGCATTTGTCACGCCCTGCCCCGCAATACACAACCACAGGGCTTATGCTGTAAAAGTGACCACGATTCTGCACAAAACCTTGCATAATCCGGCTTAATCCCCTATGAGAGCGCATCCGCGTAGACACCCTTGGAGGCAACGCGGAATGATATGCCCGCATTATCGCTGTTTTTGCTGCGTATTTCGCGGATGTATCATGTTTCGGAATCTCATCTGATTTTGCGGAACACTCCAAATTACTTGATAAGGAAAAGCCATGAGCGAAGTTAAAACTCTCAAGGCCGTAAAACGCGAACGGGCTGGTAAGGGGTCCTCCCGTGCACTTCGCAACGACGGTCAGATTCCAGCAGTCATCTATGGTGACAAGCAGCCTGCTCTTTCGGTCGCTATCGACTATAAAACAGTTTATTACCTGATTTATGGCGGCGGCTTCAAATCTACCGTTTTCAACATCGAAGTTGACGGTCAGACCATCAAAGCTCAGCCTAAAGACTACCAGATGGATCGCGTTAAAGACACGCCTCTGCACGTAGACTTCATCCGCGTAGCATAAATTTCAGGCCTTCAGGCTTCTGATTTATCAAACATCTCCGGTGCAAACCGGAGATGTTTTTGTTTGTGATAGTGCAACAGCCTGATAAAACGCTTGCCATATCTAATTCTCGGAGACGACCATGCTGCTGATAACCGGCCTCGGCAATCCCGGTGCGCAATATGCGCGAAACCGTCATAATATCGGTTTTATGGCCGTGGATGAAATTCATTCCCGCCATCGCTTTTCGCCATGGTCGAAAAAGTTTCAGGGCTTGATTTCCGAAGGTATGATTGATGGTGAAAAGGTACTGCTGCTCAAGCCGCAAACCTTTATGAACCTCTCCGGCCAATCTGTCGGTGAAGCCATGCGCTTCTACAAACTGGCAATCAATGACCTTGTTGTGATCTATGACGAGCTTGATCTGCCGCCGGCCAAATTGCGTGTCAAAGCCGGTGGCAGTGCCAATGGTCATAACGGCATCAAATCCATTGACCAGCATATGCACGGGCTTTTGAACTCCAAGGAATATCGT
Organism: Bacillus subtilis; assembly: GCA_021733665.1. Taxonomy (GTDB): domain Bacteria; phylum Pseudomonadota; class Alphaproteobacteria; order Rhizobiales; family Rhizobiaceae; genus Pseudochrobactrum. The sequence continues at coordinate 100,016 of JAHREI010000004.1, read as the reverse complement.
CGTATGCGGCTGGGCATCGGTCATCCGGGCTCGAAAGATCTGGTGCATCATTATGTACTGGGCGACTTTGCCAAAGCCGACAATGAATGGCTGGATCTGCTCTTTACCGGCATTGCTGACAATCTGTCCTATCTCGTCAAAAAAGACGATAACGGCTTCATGAATAAGCTCTCGCTTGCCATGGGCGGCAAGCAGGATACCAAAGCAGAAGCACCGGCAAAAGCTGCGCCAAAAGCACAAAGCCATATTCGTCAGGCACGACAGAACAATACTATCACGCCGAAGCTGCCTGCCTCAGGCCCTATGGCTGATATGCTGGCCAAACTCTTCGGTAAAAAAGACAGCTAATTTGATTTTTGGGTCACAGCCGCTAAATTTCAGCGGCTTTTTCCCGTAATTCGTACCACCGCCCTTGACCTGTGCTTGCCCCATAGCGCATAGGCAATGGCAATATTCATTACGTTTCATGCTGAAGGATAAGGACAGAGCCGCACTATTGCCGGTCGTTCTTAAAATTCGCACCAGACCGGATAAGGTTCTACCATGGGTTTCAAATGCGGTATCGTTGGTCTGCCAAATGTTGGCAAGTCCACTCTCTTCAACGCACTGACCAAGACTGCTGCTGCACAGGCTGCAAACTATCCTTTTTGCACCATTGAGCCAAATACCGGTGAAGTTGCAGTGCCGGACAGCCGCATGCGTCAGATCGCCGATATTGCTGGTTCAAAAGAACTGATCCCGACCCGTATCAACTTTGTTGATATTGCCGGTCTGGTACGTGGCGCTTCCAAAGGCGAAGGTCTGGGCAACCAGTTCCTCGCTAATATCCGTGAAGTCGACGCCATTGTTCACGTATTGCGCTGCTTTGAAGACGATGACATCACCCATGTTGAAGGCCGTATTGATCCGGTATCCGATGCGCAGACGGTTGAAACAGAACTGATGCTCTCCGATCTCGAAAGCCTTGAGCGCCGTATCGTACAGATCCGCAAGCGCGCGACCGGTAAAGACAAAGAAGCAACGACCGTTCTGCCGATGATGGAAGAATCCCTGAAGCTGCTGCAGAACGGTGAGCCCGTTCGCATGCTGCTGAAAGGCATTGCACCGGATGATCTACTGATCCTCAAGGGTCTGAACCTGCTGACTTCCAAGCCTGTTCTCTATGTCTGCAATGTCGCCGAAGGTGATGCAGCAAAAGGCAATGAACACACTGAAGCTGTCGCTAAAATGGCGCAGGAACAGGGTGCACAATCCGTAATCATTTCCGCAGCAATCGAAGCAGAAGTTTCGCAGCTCCCTGATGAAGATGCACAGCTGTTCCTCGGCGAAATGGGTCTGGAAGAGCCAGGTCTCGACCGCCTGATCCGTGCTGGCTATAGCCTGCTCGATCTGATCACCTATTTCACTGCAGGACCAAAAGAAACACGCGCATGGACAGTTCATCGCGGTGCCAAAGCTCCGCAGGCTGCCGGTGTGATCCACACTGATTTTGAGCGTGGCTTCATCCGCGCCCAGACCATCGCCTTCAACGACTATGTTGCCTTTAAAGGCGAAGTCGGCGCCAAAGAAGCCGGCAAAGCCCGCGATGAAGGTAAGGAATATGTTGTGCAGGACGGCGATGTGATGCTGTTCAAATTCAACACCTGATCTGTCTTTCAGAAAAACTTTAAGCCCGCGATTTTCGTGGGCTTTTTTATTATGTTTATCACACAAACACTATTTGACGTTTACGTCAAAAATCATAGGATAGGATCAGAAGCAAAGCAGGCTCCCATCGTATAAGGAGCAGTCTGCTTGTTGCATAAACGGAGGAGAACGCCGTTGCACCAATCCCGTCATCACTTCACCTATCATGATTTCACTGTCGGCGAGAGCATCCCGCTTGGCTCGAAAGAGGTTACGGCAGAAGAGGTTATCGCTTTTGCAAGTGAGTTCGACCCTCAGCCGTTTCATCTCAGTGAAGAAGCCGGCAAGGCAACAATTCTCGGCGGCTTGGCAGCCTCCGGCTGGCACACCTGTGCGATGCTGATGCGGATGATGGCTGACAGCTATATCAGTCATTCAGACAGTCAGGGCGCGCCCGGTCTGGAATATGTCAAATGGCTCAAGCCGGTACTGGCTGGTGATACGCTCTCGGCAACATCAACTGTACTGGAAAAACGTGTTTCCCGTTCGCAGTCTGCACTGGGCATCATACGGATGAACCATAAAATTACCAACCAGCATAATATTCCGGTTTGTGAAGCGCAGGGTTCAATTTTCATGCGCGTGGACACTCAGGAGGCATAACGATGACGGACACAGCAAAACTTTCGCTGCTGGAAGAGAGCATCGGTAAAATCGTTACCATCGGCTCTTACGAATTTACAGAAGCGCGCATTATTCGTTTCGCTGAAAAATATGACCCTCAACCTTTTCATACCGATCCTGTCGCAGCCAAAGAGAGTATCTTCGGTGCGCTCTGTGCTTCCGGCTGGCATACCACAGCCGTCTGGATGAAACTGAATGTTCAGTCCATGGCGGGTATTATTAAAACCTGCATGGAGCGCGGTGAAAAACTGCCGGTATTTGGCCCCTCACCGGGCTTTGAGAACCTGCGCTGGGCGCATCCGGTCTATGCGGGGGATGTTATCGCTTATACCGCTCAGATCACTGCTCTGAGGCCGCTGGCGTCGAAACCAGGCTGGTCTATGCTCAATCATCACGCGACAGGCACCAATCAGCATGGTGAACAGGTTATGGAATTTGACGGGGCAGCACTTGTGATGCTGCCGCAGCAATAATCCGCTGATAAAATCCAAAAGCCTGCCTGATTGCTCAGGCAGGCTTTTTATTATTCACATATAAGCAAACTTAATCGCCTTCAAATTCCAGCAATGTGCGGACATTGACGCCGAGTTCTTCCAGCTTCTTACGGCCACCAAGATCAGGCAGATCAACGATAAAGCAGGCTGCAACAATTTCAGCGCCCATCTGGCGCAGCAAGTTCACTGCTGCAACCGCTGTGCCGCCTGTAGCGATCAGATCGTCAACGAGGAGTACGCGCTCGCCCGGCTGGATCGCATCGCGGTGCATTTCCATTTCATCAATGCCATATTCAAGACTGTAAGCAATGCGCACAGTTTCGTAAGGCAGCTTGCCTTTTTTACGGATCGGCACAAAACCGGCAGACAGCTGATGCGCCATCGCACCGCCGAGAATGAAGCCGCGCGCTTCAACACCGGCAATCTTGTCTGCTTTGCCACCAGCATAAGGAAAGACCAGTTCATCAATCGCACGGCGGAAAGCCTGCGGATTGCCCATCAGCGTTGTCACATCACGGAACATCACGCCCGGCCGCGGATAGTCCGGAATTGTACGCAGTGACATCTTCAGAAACTCTTTGGTCTCATCATTCATGGCAAATCCTTACCTGCAAGCCTGACTTGCAATTTTTGGTCCTGCCATCATCAGAGACAGGCTTAACGCATCCCATAAAAAAGGACGCCTGAAGCGTCCTTTTTCTTTTTATATGATCACACAATATGTGTGAAGCCCGTATTAGTGTTTAACACCGGCAAAAACACGACGTTTTGCGGCATAAACCAGTGCACCAAACAGAAGCAGGAACACAATAACGCGGAAACCGATTTTCTTGCGTTCTTCCATATGCGGCTCTGCAGCCCACATCAGAAATGCGGAAATATCAGTTGCATATTGCTCAACGGTTTCCGGTGAGCCGTCATCGTAAGTCACCTGACCATCGCTCAGCGGCTTAGCCATTGCCAGAGATTTACCGGCAATAAACGCAGGATTATAATGCGTGCCTTCCGGAATCTGCATACCGGCAGGTGGCGTTTCATCATAATGCGTCAGCAGGGCATGAATATAATCCGGGCCAGCTTCCGCATATTGTGTGAACATATCAAACACAAATGTCGGGAAACCACGTTCCACACCACGTGCTTTCGCAATCAATGAGAAATCCGGCGGCACTGCATTATTATTCGCAGCAGCTGCAGCTTCCGCATTGGCGAAAGGTGACGGGAAATAGTCGCCCGGACGTGCTGCGCGGGTGAACATTTCACCATCTGCATTCGGTCCATCCTGAACTTCATATTCAGCCGCGAACGCTTTGATCTGGTCATCATTATAACCCAGATCGCTCAATGTGCGAAACGATACCAGTTTCATGGAATGACAAGCCGAACAGACTTCTTTGTAGATTTTCAATCCACGCTGAAGCTGTGCCTTGTCATAGGTACCGAAAGGCCCCGAAAACGACCAGTTCTGCTGTACCGGATGTTTAATCGGGAAATGTGCCGGTTCTGCCTCACTACCTGCGGTCTCAGCCTGCACAGCGCCCAAAGAGAGCGCTGTGGCAAGACCAAAAGCAGCAAGACCGGTAAAGAACATTTTCATAGCTGTACTCTTCCTATCTTGTGCTGCAATCAGGCTTTGGATTCTGCTTTTGCAACTTCATCATCTGAACCGAGAACCGCTTCAGTAATGGAGTTCGGAATACGCTTTGGCTTCTCAACCAAACCGAGTACCGGCAGAATAACGATGAAAAATGCGAAGTAATACAACGTACCGATCTGCGCCATGAAGGTGTAGATACCTTCGGCAGGGCGCGAACCGAGCCAGCCGAGGAAAATCGCATTAACCACGAATACCCAGAAGAACATTTTGAACCAAGGGCGGTAAACCGCTGAACGTACTTTTGACGTATCAAGCCAAGGCAGCACAAACAGAATTGCAATCGAGCCAAACATCACCAGAACGCCACCGAGTTTGGAGTCGATCGGGCCGATATTGAAGGTAATCGCACGCAGCATTGCATAGAATGGCAGGAAGTACCATTCAGGCACGATGTGCGAAGGCGTTACCATCGCGTTTGCTTCAATATAGTTATCCGGATGGCCAAGGAAGTTTGGCATATAGAAAACGAAATAAGCAAAGAAGATGAAGAACACGACCGAACCGAATGCGTCTTTAATCGTCGCATAAGGTGTGAAAGGCAGTGTGTCTGTCTTTGATTTCACTTCAATACCGGTCGGGTTAGTCTGACCGGTCACATGCAGCGCCCATACGTGCAGCACAACCACACCTGCAATCATGAATGGCAGGAGGTAATGCAGCGAGAAGAAGCGGTTCAGCGTCGGATTATCAACGGCAAAGCCACCAAGCAGCAGCTGCTGGATCGGCTCACCGATAATCGGAAACGCCGTGAAGAAACCGGTAATAACGGTCGCACCCCAGAAGGACATCTGTCCCCATGGCAGCACATAGCCCATGAAAGCGGTTGCCATCATCAGCAGGAAGATCACCACACCGAGGATCCACAGCAGCTCGCGCGGCGCCTTATAGGAACCGTAATAAAGACCGCGTGCAATATGCAGATAAACCGCGATGAAGAAGAAGGATGCACCATTGGAGTGCATATAGCGCAGTAACCAGCCTGAATTTACGTCACGCATGATTTTTTCAACCGAGCCGAAAGCCAGCTGGGTGGATGCTGCATAATGCATAGCCAAAACGATACCGGTCAGCAGCTGAGAAATCAGCATGAAGGCCAGAATACCGCCGAATGTATACATGTAGTTCAGGTTACGCGGAACCGGATAGGCAATAAACGAGTCATAGACGAGGCGCGGCAAAGGCAGCCGTGCGTCGACCCATTTTTCGATACCGGTCTTTGGCGTATATGAAGAGTGTCCGCCGCTCATAAAATTTCTCCTCAGACCACTCAACCGACTTTAATGACGGTATCGGAAATGAATGCGAATTCCGGAATATGCATATTCTCCGGTGCCGGACCACTGCGGATACGGCCTGCCGTATCGTAAGTTGAACCATGGCACGGGCAGAACCATCCGCCGAATTCACCGGATTCACCAAGCGGCACGCAACCCAGATGGGTACAAACACCGATCATAACAATCCAGTTTTCTTTGCCTTCACCGGCAGTACGTTCAAGATCTGAGGCCGGAGCGTCAGCTGCCAGATTGGCATTGCGCGCCAGAGGATCTTTCAGTGCCGACATCGGCGTATTCTTGGCATCTTCGATTTCTTTAGCCGTACGGTTACGGATAAATACCGGCTTACCGCGCCATTTTACTGTCAGCGATCCGCCTTCCGCGAGGGAGGAAACATCCACCTCGATAGATGCTGCCGCAAGGGTCGAAGCATCCGGCCGCATCTGGTCAATAAACGGCCATGCCAAGCCGGCAGCACCGACCACGCCGGCCATTCCCGTCGCTATGTACAGAAAATCACGCCGTGTCGGCTCAGCTGTGTCGTGTGTGCTCACGTACCACTTCCTTTTTGACTTGCATGTTGAACTGTCCTCTTTGTCCGCGAGCACATGCGTCCGTTTTATAATGATCTCATGTGCTGAGAGCTGAAAGACCCGAAAAACAGGTACAAACCGGACATAAAACCCCCACCTATCTCAAGGTGTAGGCAGGATAAAAAAGCTTGTCCAGTCGTCAGAAGCGCTTACGGCACCATGTCGCAGGCACTGAAACTACGCCGATATATCTCTTTTAGCTCTGAAAAAGTGTCGCTCAAATATGCATAAAACCTGCAGCGCACATCATACCGAACCTGTCCTTTCCTCATGACAAAGAACCGGCAGGTGATCTTCAGATTGTATTTTCCGCACCTGTTCATCGGATAAAAATTATATGCGAACGAAAATAAATGCGCGATGCGCAGTACGGCAAATAAATAAAAACGCATAAAGCCGATAATCCGGTTCATTTTTAAAATGTTTAAAAAAACCATCATAAAATCGTAGTTTTCTGCCTTTATTCAGCCATAAAAGCACAAAAAATCTGCTTGTGCTTTTATGGCTGAAAGACAATGGCTCAGAAATATCAAGCCAAACTCAGGCTTCCGTTTCCGCTTCGCCAAGGAAACCACCGGACTGACGCGCCCAGAGACCGGCATAAATACCGCCGCGTGCAACCAGCTCATTATGCGTCCCGCTCTCTGCAATCCGCCCGTGATCCAGAACCACCAAACGATCCAGCTGCGCAATCGTAGACAGACGATGCGCAATGGCGATCACGGTTTTGCCCGTCATCAGCTTTGTCAGATTCTCCTGAATGGCTGCCTCCACTTCGGAATCCAATGCGGATGTAGCCTCGTCCAGAATAAGAATCGGCGCATTTTTTAACACCGCACGGGCAATACTGATTCTCTGTCGTTGCCCGCCAGAAAGTTTAACGCCCCGCTCGCCGACAAAAGCATCATAAGCTTTACGCCCTTTATAGTCTTCCAGCGCACCGATAAACTCTTCAGCTTCCGCCTGACTGGCAGCAAAACGCAGTTCTTCCTCTGACGCATCTGCTTTTGCGAGCATAATATTATCGCGCAGCGAGCGATGCAGCAGCGCGGTCTCCTGACTGACCACCGCGAACGCAGCGCGCAGAGAACTCTGCGTCACATCACGCACATCCTGGCCGTCAATACGCACAGCCCCCTCGTCCACATCATAGAGCCGCAGCATCAGATTGATCAGAGTGGTTTTACCGGCACCGGAATGACCGATCAGACCAATGCGCTCACCCCGGCGAACCGAGAGGCTGATATCACTCAAGACACCGGCTTTTTCTTTATTCTCATTCTCTGATCCGTAACGGAACGTCACATGATCAATATCAATCGCGCCGGAGGTAACAGTCAGTGGCTTGGCATCAGGCTTATCTTCCATCCCCAAAGGAGTGGAAATCAGCCGCATCGAATTTTCGATCACACCATAAGAGCGCAACATACCATTCATCTGCATCATAAGACGACCAAGCAACATATTCATGCGCAGAACCAGACCCAGCGTGAAAGCAACCTCACCGACTGTTGCCTGCCCCTTCGTCCACAAGTCCATGGAAAACACAGCCACCAGCACGATCATCAAACTGGACAGTGCGGTCATAGCCACGCGCATCCCCGTCAGAGTACGCATAAAAGGCAGCATGGTGGTGATGTAGCTGCTGAATCCTGACCGCAGATAAGCCTGATCCATATCCGGCGTGTTCAGTTTGATTGTCTGAATATTGGTGTAGCTATCGACAATACGACCATTGATCAACGATCCGGCTTCCGCACTGGCCTCTGCCTGTTTGCGCATCTTAGGCAGATAAAGTCGTGCGATCCATGCAAACAGCACCATCCACACAACCACCAGCGCGGCCAGCCGCCAATCCAGCTGGCCAAACAGCAACAGCGTTGTGACGCTGTAAATCAGCATGAACCAGACCACCTGAATAAAACTGGTGATCAAATCGCCTGCCGCCTGCCCTGCCTGCCAGACTTTGGTAGCGATACGTCCGGAAAAATCATTCTGGAAGAAAGCGTAAGACTGGCGCAGCACATAAGAGTTCGCCTGCCAGCGGATCATATTGTAAAAACCGGGCGTAATCGTCTGGTCATCCAACAGCGAGCTGAGTGCGGTCATCAGCACCCGCACAATCAATACGATAAAGCCCATCAGCAGGAGTTCAGTACCGGCAGAAACATAGAGGCCATGCCAGCTGCGCTCCACAGCACTCTGATCAAGAATATCCACAATACGGCCGGTAAAATAAAACAGCCCTGCTTCAAGCAGTGGCAGAATACCGCCGACAAACAAAGCCAGCAGCAAAGGCCATCGTGCCTGATACATATAATGCATCAAAAAACGCATCGTCGTCTGGGGCGGACGTTTACCGTCAAAATCCTGTAACGGGTCAATCCAGTTTTCAAACCAGCGATAAATCATATTCATCGGAAAAGCCTTTCCGCAGCACCCCGCAACCCAACATAATCAAAGCTCTCAACGGGAAGGCGCATGTAAACGAGTGCCATCAGGCATACTGCAAATTATCTTAAAGTATAGAGCATTTCCAGCAAAAGTGCGGAGCGGTTTTGCGTCGGATAATGCGTAAAAACAAATAGTTGCAGCGGTTTCAACGGTTCAGTCGTAACTGGAACCGTTGTAAAGTAAAAAAGAGTTCTGTCCGTTATGCAAACAGGACAAAGCGTTTTTTAGAAGAGAAAATGGCAGCCGCCCCTTATCAAGCGACTGCCTTTCTTTTAGCTCTGCACCAGTACTACTGTGCAGGCTCAGCCAATTCGGCCTCTTCTTCCTCGTCAAAACCGAGGAAGCCACCGGACTGACGCGCCCAGAGCGATGCATAAACGCCACCCTGTGCAATCAGCTCTTCATGGGTGCCATCTTCAATGATACGCCCCTGATCCATAACGATCAGACGATCAAGCGCTGCAATGGTCGACAGGCGGTGCGCAATCGCGATAACGGTCTTGCCTTCCATCAATCGGTACAGACTATCCTGAATCGCCGCTTCCACTTCGGAATCGAGTGCGGAAGTTGCTTCATCCAGAATAAGGATCGGCGCATCTTTGAGGATCACACGGGCAATTGCCACGCGCTGACGCTGACCACCGGACAGTTTCACACCACGCTCACCGACATGCGCATCAAAGCCCTGACGGCCTTTGAGATCGCTGAGATGCGGCAGGAACTGATCGGCCTGAGCCTGAATCACCGCTTCCATCATCATCTCGTCGGTTGCATCAGGACGGCCATAGCCGACATTGTCACGCACCGAGCGGTGCAGCAGCGATGTATCCTGTGTCACCATACCGATATTGGCACGCAGACTGTCCTGCGTAACTTTGCAAATATCCTGACCGTCGATCAGGATTTTACCCTGTTCCAGATCATAGAAACGCAGCAGCAGGTTCACCAGCGTTGATTTACCCGCACCGGAACGGCCGACAAGACCAACCTTTTCACCCGGACGAATATTCAGCGACAGATCATTGATGATGCCTTTGCCTTTGCCATAGTGGAAACCGATATGATCAAAGGTGATCTCACCGGAGCGCACATGCAGCGGTTTTGCATCTTCATGGTCAACGACTTTGCGTGGCTGCGCGATAGAGCGCATACCATCCTGCACAGTACCGATATTCTCGAACAGTGCGGACATTTCCCACATGATCCATTGGGACATACCGTTCAGACGCAGACACAGGGCAATACCGATGGCCACAGCACCAACCGAGGCAACATTGTCGATCCACAGTTTGATACCCAATGCGCCAACTGAAAACAGCAGCACAGAGTTCATAAAATACAATGAGCCGAAGAACTGCGTTACCATACGCATCTGACGGTTCACCGTATCCTGAAACAGCTCCAGACTGTCACGGACATAGCTTTCCTCGCGTTTTGTGTGCGAGAACAGCTTAACCGTGGCAATATTGGTGTAGCTGTCGACGATACGGCCGGTCATTTCAGAGCGGGCATCGGCCTGCGCCTCGGAGATCACCCGCAGGCGCGGAATGAAATAGCGAAGCAGCCCGACATAGGCCAGAAGCCAGACGATAAACGGGATCATCAGGCGCCAGTCAGCCGTGGCTGCGATGAACAGAGTGCCAGTAAAATAGACCGACACATAGACCATCACATCCGCAAGTTTGATAACCGTTTCACGCACAGCCAGTGCAGTTTGCATCAGCTTGGTGGAGATACGTCCGGCAAATTCATCCTGAAAGAATGTCATCGACTGACGGATCAGATAGCGGTGCATCAGCCAGCGGATACGCATCGGGAAATTCCCGATCAGAGTCTGGTGCAGAACCAGTGATTGCAGCCAGACAATCAATGGCAGGACCACCAGAATAACGCCGCCGATCAGCGCCAGCTTCCACCCTTCCTGCTGTAGGAAAGTCTCACGGCTATGCTCACCCAGCCAGTCCACGACATTACCGAGAAAGGCAAACAGCGACACTTCAAAAATCGCGATCAGCGCCGTGAGCACTGCCATGACAATGATCCACGGCCATGCACCGCGGCTGTAATACATACAGAATTTGAACAGGCCCTTTGGCGGCTGTTCCAGCGGCACTTCCGGATAGGCGTGCAGCCGTTTTTCGAACCAACGAAACATTTCAGACCTCAAATACGGGGAATCCCGTGCGAACCGTTCCTCTATGCCTTTTCCGCAAAACGGATATGACAGGAGCGGCTTTGTTTCATGTGCGGCTTCGTCTTGTCTGTTTTAGACAGAACATAAAACGAAACTTGAGCAATTTTGAGAGCACCAAAGATCAGCGGACATGACACCCGAAAGCCTTCAATGCTGTTTGAAGATTAAATGCGTGAGAACATTTAACCGGAAGATGGAGAAAGATCGTATTTTACCTGCAAGTCCGGCGGCACAACTCAACGCCGGAAACAGGCTATCAGGTGGTTTGCTACAGCAATCTGATGAATACGTTCATTTTATCAGTCCCGCTCACTGCAACGCCGCAGACGGTGATCCAATACAGATAAGTGTATCTGCAACAGGAGCGGCTGCTACTGGGGAAAGATTCAAAGAAATCTTAATGGTCATCACAGCCTCCTTCATGGTCAATCTGATAAAATGGAAGATCCGTATAGCACCATGTTTTTTAAGCGGCTAGCTTAAAGCAGAGTTTTTCCGTTCACTTTGCCGAGAACACACCGGACTGTGACAGATTACACACAATTCTTAACATGACAGAATCTATGCTATAGCCGCCATATCTGATGACTCTGCAACAGCCCCGATGCCCCTTTGCAAAAGAAATGACGCCCTGATGACAATACATATTGCGCTTTTTCAACCAGACATTCCCGGCAATACGGGAACCATTTTGCGTATGGCCGCTTGTCTTGGGCTCGCTATTCATGTGATTGAGCCTGCCGGCTTTGATCTCTCCGACCGTGGACTGAAACGTGCAGGCATGGATTATCTGGAGCAGGCAGCTCTGACCCGCCACCTTGACTGGGAGCATTTTAACAACTGGCGTTTGTCAGAAAACCGCAGGCTGGTTTTGCTTTCCACCAAGGCCGCGCAACCCTATACGGATTTCAGCTATCGGCCGGATGATATTTTGCTGTTTGGCCGGGAGTCTGCCGGCGTACCTGACTACGTGCATGAAACCAGCGAAGAGCGCATTATTATTCCGATGGTTGAGGGCGCACGCTCACTCAATCTCGCACTTTCAGTGGCAATGGCCGCCGGAGAAGCTACTCGACAAACTAAAAGTTAGAATTTATTCGACAGGCGAAAAGCTAAAGACAAAGCTTTAGATTTCAGTCGATTAGCTAAAAAGGCGGAATCTGTTTCTGATCCTGTTGAATCAGAACATCAGCAAATGCCGCTAAATAGCTTAATCAGAGCTTGGCAGGCGCCGGATGGTAAACTCGATCACATCATTCGGCCGCACATACCAGCTTTCAATCTCTGTCCAGTAGGCTGCCTTCGGATAGGCATCAAACCACTCGCGCGCTTTCACACGGGCAATACTGCGCGGCAGTGAGAATGTTTCGCGGATATAGCCATCGCTGATATTCGGCTTAACACCGGATGCAGCTTTGCGCATCTGCCTGCGCAGACCTTCAAGCGGCGGTTTTGGCGGAATGGATGTCATAAGCGATCTCCTTTACAGCACCATCGAAGGGTCAAAAGACAAAGCGGACATATTAAGCTCGGCATAAATTAGTCATTACAAAGGGTTACAATCCGCAGCTGCATCATCCATACAACCCTGTATTGTAATTTACCGCAGAATCTCGCTAGAAACGAGTCATTTCCGTGTATCTTATCGCTATAAAGTGTGAACGGAATCTGTATTTTTCCAAAAAACAGAAAGCTTTCATAAACATAATCCGGTTTATGAAGACTATATAACCTGTTGACAGCTGCTGATATGCTGGCGCTGCGGTTTCATCCGCAGCCCAAAAGATAACAAGGAACCAAGCATGCAACGTCCGGATCTTCCAGCTCATCTTCCAGATAATATCGATGAGAAAAAACAACTGGCGCAAAACTGGTTCGAAGAACTGCGTGACCGTATTTGCTCCTTGTTTGAAACACTTGAAGACGAAGTCACGGGGCCGCTGAGCGATCGCGAAGCTGGGCGCTTTGTCCGCACGCCTTGGGCAAAAGATGAAGGCCGTGGTGGCGGCGGTGTTATGTCGATGATGCATGGCCGTGTTTTTGAAAAAGTCGGCGTGCATGTCTCCACAGTCTATGGTGAGTTTTCACCCGAGTTCCGCGCACAAATTCCAGGTGCTGATGAAGACCCGCGTTATTGGGCAAGCGGAATTTCGCTGATTGCACATCCGCAAAATCCGAATGTACCGGCAGTGCATATGAACACACGTATGGTTGTCACAACCCGCCAGTGGTTCGGTGGCGGTGCAGATTTGACACCGGTGCTGGATCGTCGCCGGACACAGGAAGATGCCGACAGTCAGGCCTTCCATAAAGCACTGAATTTCGTCTGCAACAAACATGCAGGCATTGCCGATTATGACCGCATGAAACAATGGTGCGATGAATATTTCTATCTGCCGCACCGTCAGGAACCACGCGGTATCGGCGGCATTTTCTATGACTGGCTGCATTCAGCCGACGAACAGGGCGGCTGGGATGCTGACTTTGCATTCACCCGCGATGTCGGCCGCTGCTTTGCTGTGGTCTATCCGCATATTGTGCGCCAGAATTTCAACCAGCCATGGACAGAGGAAGATCGTGAAGAACAGTTGATCCGCCGTGGCCGTTATGTAGAATTCAATCTGCTGCATGACCGCGGCACGATCTTTGGTCTCAAGACCGGCGGCAATATCGCCTCGATCCTGTCCTCCATGCCGCCTGTGGTCAAATGGCCTTAATATAAATATCAGAACGGGGGCATTAGCCCCCGTACATTTACTGATCAAAATTTTTCAGGAATTGTGCCCTGATCAGCATACCGGGGCTTACTTTTACCGGTTTGTCAAAGACCTGCATATTCGCAAAAACCAACTGACGGCCATCTTTTTCCGCCCAGCCGACAAACCAGCCTATGCGCTGCTCACCTGCAAATTTGCCTTTTGCATCACGCAGCCTCGCGGCACCGGTTTTGCCCGTAACCTTCCAGCCTTTTTCCGATGCAAAAACTGTCATTGCAGCTTTGGCTTTCTGTTGTGCTTGCTTGGATACCGGCAGAGTCTCATGCACAAGCTTATTCAGAAATTGTACCTGCTCGTCCGGTGAAATCTCCAGTGAAGAGCCGATCCATGAATCTGTCAGCCCGTCCTGTTTTCCGGCTCTGCCCGAAACATCCATATTGCCGTAATCAAGTGCTGTAACAGCTTCAGAAAACTGCTTCTGTCCCAATTGCCGTGTAATCTCACGCGAATACCAGACAACCGATTGCTCCAGCCATCGTGCCGGATCAACAGCAATTCTGTCACGCTCCGGTGCTTCCATTTCTGGCTTCCACTGCCATACCGGGTTATGTTCCGAATGAAGGATATTTTTGTCATAACCGATCACAGCGAGCGGCACTTTAAATGTCGATGCCGGCGTAAAACGCTTATCACAGACACCTTTGCGGGAAAGGATTTTCTGCGTTGTGGCATCCATGACCACTGCGCACTCAGCTACGACACTCTTTTCAGCGGCTTGCGCCTGAAAGCTGATCCCACCTGTCAAACCGAAAGCCAATAATACTGCTGATCGCAATTTTTTATCCATAATACACAACTCCGGAATACTGAAAAAATATTAATCACCTGTACCGGCAGATAAAAACAAAAACGGGGCGGAATTTCCGCCCCGATATGTCAGGATAAAGTTGCTAACAGATTTTCTTTTGTGAGCTCAAATCCGGAAGCCAGCCATGCTGTCTCCAGTGCTTTGAGCCTTTTGCCAAGCTCGGGGCCTTTTTCAAAACCCAGCTTCATCAGATCGGCACCGCTCAGCGGAAACACCGGCACATCTGCGGTTTCCGCAACCTCCAGCAAACGACTATACTGTCCTGCCCGTATCATAGCCTGATTATCATTTTCCGCTTCTGCACGCGCAAAGACCAGTGCCAGTTTAATCCGGTCAATAAAGGCCTGCCGCGACCCGCCATAGATAAGCTTGATCAGACCGGTATCGGACAATTCAGGCTTTGGCAGATCAGCCAGCGCCCAGGCTTCCAACCGTGCTTTATCGGCATTGGAGAGGCGCAATCGTTTGCCAAGCTCTGTCATTCGCGCGGCATCCGGCGGCACAATTGTCTGCAAACGCAACAAAGCATCCGGCTTCCAGTCCAGATCGCGCTCACTGCGCACCAGCGCATGAATGCCATCAATGCCCCATTTCTCACTTTCCGGCAGTATTTGGCTAAGCACACCGGACTGGCGCATCCATAGTAGTACGCGTGACGGATCAGGGGCAGAGAGCAGTTTTTTCAGCTCCGACCACACCCGCTCGGCAGATAATGACTGTAAATGGCTTTTCAGTTTGGCACTAGCCTTCAGACCCGCCGCATCCGGCCGCCCTTTGCCATACCATGCGAAGAAACGGAAGAAGCGCAGAATACGCAGATAATCTTCCGTAATCCGTGTCTCGGCATCGCCGATAAAACGCAGAACTCTGGCTTCAATATCGGCCAGCCCGCCGACATGATCCACCACATCGCCATTGGCACGCACATAAAGCGCATTAACGGTAAAGTCCCGCCGCTCGGCATCAACCTGCCAGTCACGGCCAAAAGCAACTGTCGCTTGGCGACCGTGCGTTTCCACATCGCCGCGCAGCGTAGTCACCTCATAGGGCACACCATGCGCAACAACCGTTACAGTGCCATGATCAATGCCGGTCGGGACAACTTTAAAGCCGCATTTCTCAGCACGCGCCTTGGTCTCTTGTGGCAGCGTTGTGGAGGCAATATCAATATCGCCCACCGGCTCGTCCAGCAATGTATTGCGCACAGCACCGCCAACAACACGTGCCTCTTCACCATCTTCTGAAAGCGCTGCCAGCAATTGCTGCAAAGACGGCACATTCAGCCAGTCCGCACGATCCGCAATATTCAGCACTGTCATTGTCTTCTCACTCACGCATAAAGCCTTTCATAGAGGCTGCGGATAATCCCCGCTGTTGCGCCCCAGATATTCCGATTCTGATAATGAATGGCATAGAAAAACCGTTCATGCCCTGCAAAGATGCGGCTCTCGCGCTGATGCTGCTGAGGGTCCATCAGGAAGTGCAGTGGTACTTCAAAAATATCCGCCACTTCATCCGGATTGGCGCGCAGTTCAAACGGTGTCTTTACTACGGCCAAGACCGGTGTAATCGTATAGCCGCTGCCAGTCATATATTGCGGCAGACGCCCCAGTGTCTGAGCCTGCCTCACATCCAGCCCGATTTCCTCATTAGCTTCACGTAGTGCCGCATGTTCCGGGCTTAAATCCTCTGCATCAATCTTGCCGCCGGGAAAAGCCACCTGCCCTGAATGGCTGCGCATCTGCGCATTACGCGTGGTCAGCAACACGCTGGCATGATCACCGCGATCCACCACAGGGATCAACACGGCTGCCGGTTTGAGCTTGATCTTCAGACGCGGATCAGCACCTGCCATAACATGAGAAGCAGTCCATTGCGGATTGAGTGCGTGATCACCACCCACGGGCAGGCCGCTTGAATCAAATTCATCGGCAACCGCCATAGCGCTTTGTTTTTGTTCAACTCTGCGCATCAAATCCTGCGCCGTAAACCCCGTATCTGCTGTAAAATCTGTCATGTTATCACTGTAAGTTTTCAGCTGCCATTACCGGAAATACCTGACCGCTTGAGCGCAAGGCAAACATCAGCTTCCCGTCGATCAGCAGCTCTTCACCAAGAGCTACCAGATCATACATCACAGCACGGCTGACCAGCGCCTCAAGACGTCCTCTGACCAATATATAGGGTTTCAATCCACCGGTTTCATCATCAATCACAAAACGCAGCGGATGCTCTGCATCGACCTTCACAACATCGCCGACATTGGTACGGAAAGTCAGAGCCTGTGTGTCCCCCTCACCTGAAACATGCATCTCCACGGCATTGAAATGCGCATCCTCCACCCGAATGGCGATCTTCTCAACCGGTGTCACCAGATAGGTTTTGCCATCTGCATCTTTGCGCAGCACCGTAGAAAACAAACGTACCAGCGCCGGACGGCCAATCGGTGTCCCCATATAGAACCACGTGCCGTCGGCCTTGATTTCCATATCCAGCTCACCACAAAAATCCGGTTCCCAGCGTTCCACCGGCGGCAGCCCCTTATTCTCTTTGCCCTCTCCGAGCTGGCTGGCAGCACGGCGCATCAGCGCATCCAGACCACCTGAATCAGCCACATCCCCTTTAGCTGCAACACCGGCATTCTTGTTTGTTTCCGTCATATTGCCGCTGTTCATTTCAGTTTCCTGTTAAGAGCTGTGCCTAATCGCCGGATGCATGTGCGATTAAACAGACCGATACCATTTACGCTTTCGTCAGCATGACATAGTCTTGCCCGATGATTCAAGTAATCCGGATAAAGCATCTGTTCAGGAATTAAGAGGACATTATGAATTTTACCACTGCGCCGAACATTGATCCTGAGGCCGTAATACAGGCTGCCGATCAGGCTGTCAGTGATATCAACCGGATACGTGAACAAATCGGGCAGATCATCTATGGCCAGCAACAGGCCGTTGAGAATACGCTGGTCGCATTGCTTGCCGGTGGTCATGCCTTATTGGTCGGTGTGCCGGGTCTGGCAAAAACACGCTTGGTGGAAACGCTTGGCACTGTTCTCGGCCTTGATGAAAAGCGCATCCAGTTTACACCGGATCTGATGCCGTCCGATATTATCGGTTCGGAAGTGATGGATCAGGACAGCGATGGCCGCCGTTCCTTCCGCTATATTAAAGGGCCGGTTTTTGCCCAGCTGCTGATGGCCGACGAAATCAACCGCGCTTCGCCGCGCACCCAGTCGGCTTTGTTGCAGGCAATGCAGGAATATCACGTCAGCGTCGCCGGTCAGCGCCACGACCTACCAAACCCGTTCCATGTACTGGCAACCCAAAACCCGCTGGAACAGGAAGGCACCTACCCGCTGCCGGAAGCACAGCTTGACCGTTTTCTGATGCAGATAGATCTGGATTATCCTGATATTGATGCCGAACGCGCCGTGCTGCTCAACACCACCGGCACAGCACAGGCACGTCCGGTCAAAGTAATTGAAGCCACCCGCCTGCAGGAAATCCAGCAACTGATCCGTCAGATGCCGGTGCCGGAAACCGTGCTCGAAGCGATCCTCAAACTGGTACGCTCTGCCCGCCCTGATGCGGATAATCTTCACGCGAAAAACCACATCAGCTGGGGGCCGGGCCCGCGTGCCGGACAGGCATTGATGCTCTGCACCCGCGCCCGTGCGCTTTATGAAGGCCGCCTTGCGCCATCTGTTGATGATGTGAAAGCGCTGGCCGAGCCGGTTCTCCAGCATCGTATGGCGCTGAATTTTGCCGCGCGTGCCGATGGCGTGAGCGTGCGTGATGTGATTGCCAAACTGACACAGGCTCTCGATTAATGGCTGCAACCGGTACCATAACCAGTCCGGAACAGGCCATTGACCTGCTTAGCCCTTCCCGCCAGCAGGCGGCACTAATGCCGGATCTGATCACACAGGCACGTCACATTGCCGGTTCTGTGATCAATGGCTGGCATGGCAGGCGCAAACGCGGTACCGGCGATAATTTCTGGCAGTTCCGCCCTTATGCGCAGGGCGATATGCTCTCGCGTATTGACTGGCGGCGCTCTGCCCGTGATGACCATACCTATATGCGTGACCGCGAATGGGAAACGGCGCATACGATCTGGCTATGGTGCGATCCTTCGCCGTCCATGCTTTATCAGTCCCGTTTCAGCCCGGTTTCCAAACAACACCGTGCGCTGGTGCTGACACTGGCGCTTGCCGAATTATTCAGCCGTTCCGGTGAACGCATTGCCTATCCGGAAATTATGCCGCCATTGCTTGCCCGTAACGGTGCTGAGCGGCTGGCAACTGCATTGCTGCAACAAAAGACAGTCTCCGCAGAACCTGATCTACAATCTTTGCAGCGCTTTAACGAATTGGTGCTGATCAGTGACTTTCTGCAACCGGCAGATATTTTGAGTGCCAAGCTGGATCAGATTGCGAGGCGCGGTATCCGCGCACATCTCATCGCTGTTGCCGATCCTGCCGAGGCTGATTTTCCTTTTGCAGGCCGCACAGAATTTCGTGATCCGGTCAGCGGAGCGGTTCTTATTGCCGGTCAGGCGCAAACCTATGCGGAAGAATATCGCAGGCTCTATCAGGCACAGCGCGAATTTTTACGCGAGACCTGCACAAAATTTGGCTGGAGCTTTATCACCAGCCCTACCGACAAACCGGCCGCACAGGCACTCACGACATTGCATGGTTTTTTGGCGCAGTCTCACACCCTATCCGGAGGCGCGTTTTAAATGCCGCTGATTTTCACGGCCCCTTGGCTGCTTGCCGGTCTGGCAACTTTACCCGTTATCTGGTGGCTGTTGCGGGCAACACCGCCAAAACCGGCTCAGGAACCATTTCCGCCGCTGGCTATTCTGGCAAAAATTGCCCGCCACGATCAGGAAGCCAGCAAAAGTCCGTGGTGGCTGACGGCATTGCGCCTGCTGCTGGCAGCTCTCGTCATTTTCGCAGTTGCAGGCCCTGTCTGGAAACCACAGCCTATCACTTTCACCGGTGCACAACCGGTTGTCATTATGATTGATAATGGCTGGGCTTCGGCACCGTATTGGGCAGAGTTTGAAAATCAGGCACAATGGCTGATCGCCAATGCCGAGAAAAATGACGCACCGGTCTTTTTAACTGCCACAGCTGAGCCGCAAAATACTGCAAGCGGGCCGTTTACCGCTGCACAGGCACTGGAGCGTCTGCAAGCACTGGAACCACGCCCCGTTCCCGTTGAGCGTCTTGCCACAGCGGAGCGCCTGAGCACTGCTCTGAAAAACACACCGGAAGCCCGCATTTTTTACCTGAATGACGGTCTGGAAAGCGCTCAGGACAAAAAGGCTTTTGCTGTGCTTGATAAGGTTCAGGCGGTTTCCGTGCAACTGATCATGCCTGAAAGCCAGCCGCTTTATGCCATTCAGGGCGTTTCCAATCAGCAGGATGCTTTGACCGTCAGCCTGTTACGTCCGTCTGATGATCGTAAAACTGCGCGAGCCAAAATCAGCGCCTATGATAATCAGGGGCGCGTATTAGCACAGACCCAAGCGGAATTTGCAGAAAATGCTGACAAGGCAACAGCGCAACTGACCATACCGGTTGAACTGCGCAATGATATTGCCATGGTGCGTGCAGACCAAATGCGTCACGCCGCTGCAACATGGTTGCTGGATGATAATAATCGCCGCCGCCGTGTCGGTCTTCTCGATGCCGGCAATGCGGATAAGGCACATTCACTGCTGTCGCCGCTGCATTATATTTCGTCCGCCATGGCACCTTTTGCCGACCTAATCAGTGTTAATGACCGCGATCTGGCTCAGTCTGTTGATAGTCTGCTGGAAAAGAAACCATCCGTCATCATCTTGTCTGATATCGGACGTCTGCCGGAAGGTGCGACCACCAAACTATCGAAGTGGATTGATGAAGGCGGCACATTGCTGCGTTTTGCGGGGCCGCGTCTGGCCGCAGCGCAAAGCGGCGATCAGAATAATAAACGTGATCCGCTCCTGCCTGTGCAATTGCGCAGCGGCCAACGTAATCTTGGCGGTACATTGTCGTGGTCAACACCGCAATCCATTGCTCCCGCACCGGAAAACAGCCCGTTCCGCAATATCCAACTCCCCGATGATGTGACCGTGCTGCGGCAAGTGCTGGCAGAGCCATCACCGGATCTGATGCAGAAAAGCTGGCTGAATCTGACCGATGGTACCCCCCTGATTACCGGTGAAAACCGTGGCGCAGGTCGCTTGGTGCTGTTTCATATCGCGCCGGATATCGGCTGGTCCAGCTTGCCGCTTTCCGGTGGCTTCGTCGATCTGCTGCGCCGTATTACGGAAATCTCCGGCGCACAAAGCGCTGCGGGTACAACCGATCAGACAATCACCCTGCCAGCCTATCGCCTGCTCGATGCTGCCGGAAATCTCACAGGACAGCCGGTTGCCGCCCGTCCGCTGGTGATTGAAAAAGGCAGAACCTCAGCAAGCTCAATTCTCAATCCGCCAGGCCTTTACGGCACAGAGCAGGCGCATAAAGCTTTGAACCTGATGACCAGCGATACAGGTCTGAACCCGCTGTCCAAACCGGATATGACCGGCAATGTCAGCATGGTTCCGGCCACACGGGCCCAGACCATCAATCTGCAAGGCCCGCTATTTGCACTGGCTGCTCTGCTGCTGGCACTTGATGGTCTGCTGATGTTGTGGATTGGCGGTACGTTTTCAGGTCAGCGGTTGCGCGGCTTCACAGCAAAATCCTCCGGCACAGTCAAATCCCTGCTGATCCTTTTTGTTTTGTCAGTGGCATTTGCTGCCTTACCTTTCGCCGCCCAACCGGTACAGGCGCAGGAAACAGCAGTAAAAGATGACAGTAAACCCGACGATCAGGCAAAGATTGATGTGCTTGATGTCACCCATCTGGCCTATGTGCTGACCGGTGACAAAGCCACAGATGATGTGAGCCGCATCGGTCTGAGCGGCCTCAACCAGTTTGTTGCTGATAAAACCTCACTGGAACCAGGCGCACCAATTGGTGTTGATCCGGAAAAAGATGAGCTGGCTTTTTACCCGATGATCTATTGGCCGGTAGATGAGAAAGCGCCGTTTCCGAGTGAAAAAGCTCTGCAGCGCATCGATGCCTATATGCAGCAAGGCGGCACAGTTATTTTCGACACCCGCGACCAGCTCTCAGGTAATACGAGTGGTCTGAGCGGCAGCAGCCCTGCCACTGAGCGCCTGCGTGAAATGCTGGATGCGATGAATATTCCACCGCTGGCACCGGTCGCGGATAATCATGTGTTGAGCAAAACCTTCTTCTTGATGCCCGATTTTCCCGGCCGTTATCGTGGCAGTCCGCTCTGGGCTGAAGCACCCGTTGAAACCACAGATACCGCTGATCAGAGCGCTGACAGACCGGTGCGCAATGGCGATGGTGTCAGCCCGATCCTGATCACCGCCAATGATCTCACAGGCGCATGGGCGATGGATGAAAACTGGCAGCCGCTTTATCCGACAGTGCCGAATGATCCGATGCAGCGTATCTATGCGCTGCGCGGTGGTGTGAATATGGTTATGTATGTGCTGACCGGTAATTATAAAGCAGATCAGGTGCATGTGCCCGCTTTGCTGGAACGGTTGGGGAATTAATGATGAGCCTGTTTTCCCTCAACTTTTCTCCGTTGCTCCCTCCCCTCTGGCTTGCACTCTGTCTGGTGCCGCTGGCGCTCATCACGCTTACAGGCTTGACCTTGCGCAAGCGTGGCAGCCTGTTGCGTCTCGCCGGTTTTGCAGCGCTCGCATTGGCCTTGTTCAATCCGGAAGTGACACGTGAACAACGAGAGCCGCTGAAAACGATTGTCGGCGTTGTGGTTGACCGCAGCGCCAGTCAGTCTCAAGGCAATCGCACACAAGATACTGACAGCGCTCTTGAAGCATTAACACAAAAGCTCAACGCCCAGCCGGATATTGAAACACGGATTATTGAAGCCGGTGCCGGTACAGAAAATCGCGATACTACCCGCCTGTTCACAGCACTGAATGAAGGTTTACGCGATGTACCGCCATCGCGCATCGGCGGCGCGGTAATGATTACCGATGGTCAGGTGCATGATGTACCTGCAAAAGCTGCTGAGCTGAATTTCCAAGCCCCTGTTCACGGGCTGATTACCGGTACAGGTGATGAATTTGACCGCAGCATCCGCTTTATCCGTGTGCCGCGCTTTGGTCTGAGCGGTAAACCGCAGGAACTGGTTTTCCGTGTTGATGATGCCGGTAAAATCCCTGTAACTGCGTCGCAGGCCACTGTTACCATTCGCATCAATGGTGAACTGGTTGCCACAGTTCCGGCATCCGTTGGTCAGGATGTCAAAACCGAAATCACCCTGCCCCATGCCGGTCGTAACATTGTGGAAATCGCCACAGAGCCGCTGGAGAGTGAAGTTACTACAGCCAATAATCAGGCTGTCGCGCTGATCGATGCGATCCGCGAAAATCTGCGGGTGCTGCTGGTTTCCGGTGAGCCAAATAATGGTGAGCGCACATGGCGCAACCTGCTCAAATCCGACACCTCTGTCGATCTTGTGCACTTCACCATTCTGCGCCCGCCGGAAAAACAGGATGATACGCCGATCAACGAATTATCGCTGATCGTTTTTCCGACACGCGAATTATTCGTCGACAAGGTTGAAGATTTCGACCTGATCATTTTCGATCGCTATCAGCACCGCAATGTGCTGCCGCTGCTCTATTACGATTATATCGCGCAATATGTGCAGAATGGCGGCGCTTTGCTGATCGCGGCAGGCCCTGAATATGCGGACAGCATGTCCATCGCCCGCACACCGCTGCTTAGTGTTTTGCCTGCATTGCCAACCGGCACGATCACGGAAAAAGGCTTTTATCCGCGTCTGACTGATGCCGGTAAACGTCATCCTGTGACACGCGGCCTTGAAGGTAGCGAACAGGAACCACCGCAATGGGGGCGTTGGTTCCGCTCTATCGATATCAACACACCGCAAGGTGAAACGGTGATGCAAGGCCCAGACAACAAACCATTGATGGTGCTAGGTCATCAGGGCAAAGGCCGCGTTGGCATGCTTCTCTCTGATCAGGGCTGGCTCTGGGCGCGCGATTTTGAAGGTGGCGGCCCCTACGCATCGCTCTATCGTCGTATGGCGCATTGGCTGATGCAGGAACCGGAACTGGAAGAAGAAGCTCTGACCGCCAAAGGGACTTCCGACCGGCTGGACATTACCCGCCAGACAATGAGTGATAAAGTACCTGCTGCCAAAGTCACGACACCATCAGGTAAAGTGATTGACGTACCACTGACGCAATCTGTTGCCGGTCAGTTCACCGCGCAACTACCGGTCACTGAACAAGGGCTTTATAAGATTGAGAATGGCGATTATTCCGTTCTTGCCCATGTCGGCAATGTGGATACACCGGAATTGCGTGACAGCATTTCCACCACGCAAAAATTGCAACCGGTAGCGCTAGCCAGCGGCGGCAATATTATGCGCCTGCGGGAAACAGCACAACGAACGGCAATCACCATGCCGGATGTAACCCTGATGAACCGCGCACAAACGCAAAACCCTGCTGATATGCTGGGCTTCAAACCGACACAAGATACAAGTCTGGTAGCAGTGCATCGCATTCCGCTTTTCACCAGCCTGCTGGCCTTGGCAGCATTGCTGCTCATTCTCGGCGGGACGTGGTATCGTGAAGGGCGTTAAAAATGAAAAGGCGGTTTCAGTAATCTGAAACCGCCTTATTTTTAAGACTAGAGTTGATTGAGGTGTTTGACCTGCCCCGCCAGTTCTTGCAACTCCGGCCCTGCCAAATGTTCCGCCCCCGGCAAAACACAAGCCAGCAATCTCTCCGGATTAACCGGCGCAGGCATAATGACCTTATTGGCATCTACTTTCACAAAGCCGAACATATTATAATAAGGGGCATCACCGACCAACAGGCTCAGCCGGTGTCCGGCTTTTGCTGAGGCTTCCATCGACTGGTTCATCAAAATCCGGCCGATACCGCGGCTTTTCCAGCCATCACGCACAACCAAAGGCCCCAGCAGCAAGGCCGGTGTGGTGCCGATAGCAATCGGTGTCATTCTGATAGAGCCGATCAGCCGTCCGCCATGCAGTGCCACAAATGACAAATCACGATCATGCGCCCCGCCCTCGCGGATACGTGCAGCTGCGCGGACAAATCTGCCCGGACCAAAAGCAAGCGCATTAATTTCTTCGATTTCCGCATCGTGGGCGCAGGTTTCCTGCGTGTAGGTCAATTCAGACTGCAACATGGCACATCACTATTTCAGAGATTTTAAATTCAGAATTTTCGCGTTCTTCGATCGCCGTCAAAGGGCGTAAAACGCAAACAGGTGTCCACCGGTGCCGCGCACCGTTTACAATCTCATCGTCGGATGAACTGCAGACCTGTCAATTCCGTTCTCCTGAAAGGTGAAGTGCCGCAAACTGATGCGGATGAGGTTGCTTAGCATCATTCTTTTTCATCGTAAAGAGCTATGATGAAAATACCATAGACGCAGTATCGTCCTGTTTTCAGGACAGCGTGTTCTGTAAAAGCGCTCAGATCAAACGAGACTTTCCGGTATTTTGTACTACATTAAAGCCATGAATTTATTGGCGGCAACTGTTGATGATCAATCCGGTTCCGCCATCCAAAAGAAGGAATAACCTCATGGGTCTTTTAGTTGACGGTAAATGGCACGACCAATGGTATGATACGAAAGCGACCGATGGACGCTTTGTCCGCTCAGCATCGCAATTTCGCAACTGGGTCACCACTGATGGCAGTGCAGGCCCAAGCGGCACCGGCGGTTTTAAAGCCGAAGCCGGTCGCTATCATCTTTATGTGTCCCTCGCCTGCCCGTGGGCACACCGCACACTGATTTTCCGCGCTTTGAAAAAGCTGGAAGATGTCATCAGCGTTTCTGTTGTTGATTATCTGATGGCCGAAGAAGGCTGGACACTGACCGGTAAAGACGGCGCAACGCCGGATCACCTCTACGGTGCCAAGCGCCTTTATGAAATCTATACCCGCGCTGATCCGCATTATTCCGGCCGTGTGACTGTACCGGTTTTATGGGACAAGCAGCAGCAGACGATTGTCTCCAATGAATCTGCCGAGATCATTCGCATGCTCAATACTGCTTTCAATGAATTCGGCGATGCCTCACTGGATTTTTATCCGGAAGAACTGCGCAGTGAAATTGATGCGCTGAATGATTTTATCTATCCGAACATCAATAATGGCGTTTACCGTGCAGGCTTTGCCACCGCACAGGATGCCTATGAAGAAGCCTATAACAATGTATTTGATGCGCTGGATAAGATCGAAGACATTCTCAGCAAGCAACGTTATCTGGCCGGTAGCCGCCTCACAGAGGCAGACTGGCGCCTGTTTACCACGCTGATCCGCTTTGATCCGGTCTATGTCGGGCATTTCAAATGCAACAAAGCCCGTATTGCCGACTATCCGAACATCTCAAATTATGTGCGCGAGCTCTATCAGATGGAAGGTATATCCGGCACGGTTAACTTCGCTCATATCAAAAATCATTATTACATGAGCCATAAAACCATCAATCCGACCGGCGTAGTACCTTCAGGCCCGCAATTAAACTACAATGCACCGCATGACAGAGATCGATTTTAATTTCTAATGTGAATACAACTTGATTCACCAAGTAAAAACTGCTTGAAAAACACGATCTATACATAAAAATACTCTGAATGAATATAAAAGAGCGCCTTGCTCAACGTGTCAATTTTATCACACCGCATTACAATCAATATGTAATGCGGTGTTTTGCTATGCCTGATTGATTTCAATCAATGGAGAGTTCCTTGCCGCCTGTCATTTTACATGCATTCATAAGCACAACTTAATTTAAACCTGTGCATTCCTGAGCTTTAAGGATATCTGACATGGCATTATTTTCGGCAAACCGCCACACATGCGCCCTTCTCGCCGCAACAGCACTCACTGCCTTTGCAGTACAGCCTGTTCTGGCCGCCGATGCAATTATTGCACCGGTTGAACCACAGATTACAGAAAATCTGCCGGTTGTGCTCAGCCCGTGGCAGGTTCGTGTTCGTGCGCTTGGCGTCGTTCCGGAAAACCGTGGTTATGTCAATGAAGTACCGGGTTCAGGCATTAAAGCCTCCAATACAGTCGTGCCGGAACTCGACATTTCCTACTACTTCACCAACAATATTGCCGCTGAACTGATCCTTGGTACAACCTATTCCAACATTACCGGCAAAGGCGCTATTGATGGTCTTGATGTTGGTAAAACATGGCTGCTGCCACCAACTCTGACCCTGCAATATCACTTCACTGATTTTGGTGCTTTCAAGCCATATATCGGTGCCGGTGTGAACTACACCTTCTTCTATAATCAGAAGAACCACGATGCAGACTATCTGAAAGTTAAAAATACTTTCGGCGGCGCGCTTCAGGTTGGTTTTGACTACATGATCGACGATCATTGGGGCTTCAACGTTGACGTTAAAAAACTCTATCTGCGTCCGAACTTCGACGTAACTGTCGGCGGAACAGAAATGAGCGGCAAAGCCAAGCTTGATCCATGGCTGATCGGTACAGGTATCACCTACCGCTTCTGATATTTCATTGAAAAAGCCCGCTTTCAGCGGGCTTTTTTATATCTCAGATTTTATTCAATGCCGATCAGATCACCCCAGTCGGCACGTCGCGCTTGTGCAAACAGCGCTTTATCCCGCTTGGTAATCAGCTCCTCGGCAACCGTACCATCCGCATTGCAAAGTTTAACCGTAACTTTGCCGCCACCGGTTTTCGGCTGCATCAATACGCGCTGTCCCCCGAGCGCCACAGGCTGGCGGGACACGGCCAGATAGCTGAATTTCTCGTCCTCCCAAGGCACATCCGCCTCTTTGGTCATCCGGTGAATTTTGGTTCGAGCAACGCGCCGCGAAAAATGACACCAGTCCGGTGACTGCACAGCGCAAGACCGGCTATGTGTACATGGTGCCGCAATATGTGCGCCCAAAGCCTGTAATTGTGCACGGGCATCAAGGATGCGCTGCCAGCCAGACGGTGTGCCAGGCTCAACAATCACAAACACACCTTCTGTGAGGTTCCACAATTGCGCGATCAATTGCTGTCGCGCTGCCTCACTCAGCTCATCCAGCACATAGGCTAGCGTTACCAGATCTGAAGCTTGTGCATTTTTCAAACCTGTTGTCACATCAGCGGCGACCCATTGCACATCAGCAACCGGTGCATAGGCTGAAAGCTTCTCTCCCACTGCACGGATCGCATTGCTGCCCTCCAGCAAACGGGATTGCTCAATCTCCGGCCAGACGTCAGAGGCAGCCCACAGTGCCGTTCCTGGCCCTGCACCAATATCCAGATGGCTACGCGGAGAAAACGCATCACATATATGCGCGGTTTCCTGCAAAGCAGAGGTGACGGCGGCAAAAGTCGCAGGCAAGCGTGCTGCCAGATAAGCATATGCTGCCAGTTCGTCAGATAAGTGCCACTTGCCGTCACGGGTTTCAGCGCGATAACGACGGCTCAACACCGCCGAAGCCTTCTGCAAATCAGCCAGTGCAACGCCCTGCAATTGTGCATCCACGGCCTGTCTCAATGCAGCTGGTAATTCCATAGTCTCATCCTGATAAAAAACTCTGCTGCGCTCTAACACGCAGCAGAGTAATTTTAAACATCAACAATTGCGGCAATCAACGCTCCAGAACCTGACGGATATCCACCAGATTGGAACGCACGCGCAGGATGTGGAAACCCATCGTTGTCAGATGCGAAGGCGTGAACCATGCATCCTGACGCCCGTTGGAAACGATCACCGGCTGCATATCCAATGCGGAGCGCAATTGCTGCTCCATCGTATCCCACAAACCATCCAGATGTTTTTCAGCCAGAACAGCTTTAAAATCAGAATGCGTTGCACGGATCAGACCGTAATAAGCATAGAGCTGACCATAGGCGAACCAGAAACGGTCATCCGCACGGGTATCAAACCAACCAGCATGATAATTGTCTGAGCGGTCCTTCAGGATTGCCGAGGTTGAACCAAGATCACTGGCAATACGATCGACATACTGAATAAGATTGTCGGCACGGGCATCAAATGTCGCTTCACAATTCTCGAGACGCGTATTGAACGAGCGCAGTTCTTTGATTGCCGAGCGATAATAGCTTGGCGTCGGTGTTTTCGGACCAAACGGGCTCAGGCCGAAATACCATGTATCTTCACGGAACTGCACATTACCGCGGGCTTTCTGCAGATCACCGTCGATCTGCGATGTGCCGCGCAGACGGCCAAGAGAGTCAACCAGTTCAATCGTTGTGCGGCGGACAGCCGAATGTACGCCGCGCTGGAACGAGGCTTTGTTATCCAAGAACGGCGTTCTGTCCCAATCCAGCCCGAAGAAACCCATTTTGTAGAACAGCATGGAGGAAATCCATGCATTCTGGTTGACGTTAAAATCTGTCAGCTCAGCAGTCACCTCCGCCAAAGCTGACGGTGCACAAACCCGTGGTTTTTGTGACTGTAAAAATGCACTCTGCGGTGCCGGTTGCGGCTCAGAAGTATCCGTATTTGCCGGAACATTCTCTGCATTATCCTTCTGAGTCTCCGCAGGCACGGCCGTTGGTTCAACCGGTTCTTTGGCCGGTTCCGGTGCAGGCATTGGCGCAACAGTTTTGGCAGGATCAACCGCCTCACCCGGTGTAACAGCATTCTGATAAGCATATTTGGCCGGATAGTCCGGATCAAAATTTGTCCAGATTTGTGTCTGAAGCATGAAATAGCCGTAGAGCCCTGCCCAGCCGATCACGACCACCGCAATAATGGTTTTCCACAAGACGCTTCGGCCGTGATAAACCCGCCAAAGTACCCCGAGCGGCACAGCGATCAGGCGCAGCAATGCTGCAATCATACGCCCTATAAAAGCAAAGATATTTCCGATGATCCTCACAGCCTTGTCCTTTATTTCAGCTCATATCCGGCATGCTGATCAGCCTTAAACCGGACAAAACATTTTTCCCGTAAACCCTTGCATAGTTTCACAGAAATACGCAACAGCACCGGATTTTTAAAATCCCAAATGCCGCACGTCCGGCAATGCACTTCAAACTCTGTATCAGTCTCACAGACAGCGCAGCTATTGCAGCACAATCCTTACCGTCAATTTAGTTATTCTTATCGGGATATAAAACGGCGCATCCGGCATTCAATGGTGATTCTGAATTTAATTTTCAGCTTTAGCCTTGAAATTACTGCATATTATTTTTAGCCTGCCTCATTCCGACTTTAATTGTCGTGTTTGCGGATTCTAGAGGAACAAAACAGCTTGAAGACTCCGGACTTTGATGCTTGTTTAACTTTGAGGGGCCGGAACATGTCGCACAAAACTGTGCTGCGGTTTTCTGTCAAACTGCATAAATACAAACAACAGAGCAGTTTCGGGGAAGCGGAAATGCTCTGTGATAAATAAATATAGTCCGGTCAATGGAGAGATTCATGCATTTCCAGTCAGCAAAACAGCTGTACCCAACCAAACTGTCGATGACGAAAATACGGGCTGCTGCTCTGGCGCTGAGCTGCGCCGCTTTTTTCGCCGGCAGTTCCGGTACAATGGCTGCGGAGCCTGAAGCCTGCTCAACCATCCGTTTTTCTGATGTCGGCTGGACGGATATTACCTCGACAACTGCCGTCACGACAGAAATTCTCAAAGCACTTGGCTATAAAACAGACATCAAAATTCTGTCCGTTCCGGTGACCTATGCATCACTGAGCAAGAAAGATATTGATGTGTTCCTCGGTTTCTGGAACCCGTCAATGGCTGCGGATTTGCAACCGTATCTTGATGATAAAACTGTCATTACCCTGCGCACCAATCTGACCGGCGCAAAATATACCTTGGCTGTGCCTGCATTTGCCTATGATGAGGGGCTGAAAAACTTCTCTGATATCGCCAAGTTCAAAGACAAGCTCGGCAATAAAATCTATGGTATTGAGCCGGGCAATGACGGCAATCGTCTGATCCTCGATATGATTTCCAAAGGTGCCTTTGACCTCAAAGGTTTTGATCTCGCCGAATCCTCAGAACAGGGCATGCTGGCACAGGTCGCTAAGGATATTAAAGCCAAGAAGCCAGTGGTCTTTTTAGGCTGGGAACCGCATCCGATGAACTCGCGCTTTGACATGCGCTATCTCGAAGGCGGCGATGAATTTTTTGGTCCGAACCTCGGCGGTGCAAAAGTCGAAACCAATGTCTGGAACGGTTACACTGAACAATGCCCGAATGTCGGGAAATTCCTGACCAATCTTGAGTTCACCCTTGAAATGGAAAACCAGATCATGGGGCAAATTCTGGACGATGGTGAAGATCCGGCGAAAGCAGCAACCGCATGGATCAAAGCCAATCCGGATGCACTCAGCCCGTGGCTGAAAGACGTCACCACCTTTGACGGTAAAGACGGACTGGCAACTGTGAAAGCAGCTTTCGGCCTTTAAATATTACCGATAAAAGCAGCGGCTCTGAGCCTCAGGGCGGCTGCTTCAGATTGACAGCAGTATTTTCGATTATTTTTCAACCGGATATGCTCCGGAATATACTGACAGGAAACGGGGGCCTGACTTTTGGACTGGCTGACTTCACAAAAAATTCCCGTCGGGCGCACAGCAAAAAATGCTGTCACCTGGTTAACTGAAAATCTGAGCTGGCTGTTTGACGGTATTGCCGCCGTTATGCAGACCTTGATTGACGGTTTGCTGGCTGCACTCAAATTCCCGCATCCCTTTATATTGATTGCAATTTTTGCAGCCATCGCATGGGGTTTGCAGCGTAAAATCTCAACTGTTGTCCTGACTATTCTGGGCTTTTTGTTTATTCTCAATCAGGGCTACTGGGATCAGACACTGGAAACCCTGACACTGGTTCTATCAGCCTGTTTTATCTGTATGGCGCTCGGCGTACCGCTTGGCATTGCCTCCGCACACAGGCCTAAACTCTATGCAGTGCTGCGCCCGATCCTTGATCTGATGCAGACTTTGCCAACCTTTGTCTATCTTATTCCGGCGATTGTGTTTTTCGGCATTGGTATGGTGCCGGGGCTGCTGGCCACGGCAATCTTTGTCCTGCCCGCCCCTGTGCGCTTGACCCATCTCGGTATTTCTTCAACGCCGTCGCATTTGAAAGAAGCCGGTGAAGCGTTTGGTGCATCCCGTCGCCAATTGCTCTGGAAAATTGAACTACCTTACGCCATGCCGCAAATTTTGGCAGGCCTCACACAGACCATTATGCTGTCTTTATCGATGGTTGTGATTGCTGCACTCGTTGGTGCCAATGGTCTTGGCGTGCCGGTTGTACGCGCATTGAACTCCGTGAATACCGCACTGGGCTTTGAAGCGGGATTAGTCATTGTTGTTGTCGCTATTATTCTCGACCGCATCTTCCGTCCGGGCAGGGAAAAATAATCATGGCTTCAATCAGTCTTCAAAATATCAGTATTGTTTTCGGCAATAAAACAGATCGCGCGCTTGATCTTGCCGATCAGGGTTTTAGCCGGACGGAAATTCAGGAAGAAACCGGACATATCCTCGGCGTTCATAATTGTTCACTGGATATCCGTGAGGGCGAGTTACTCGTTCTGATGGGCTTGTCCGGGTCCGGAAAATCCACATTATTGCGTGCCATCAACCGCCTTACCCCGATCAGCCGTGGTTGTGTCACTGTTTATCACGATAATCAGGCGTTTAATGTCACCGATGCCGGCACGAAAGAATTGCGCTATCTGCGTACCCATCTGATCTCGATGGTATTCCAGCAATTCGGCCTGCTGCCTTGGCGCACTGTCGCCGATAATGTCGGCTTTGGTTTGGAAATTGCAGGGCTCAAAAAACAGGAACGTGCAGAAGCAGTTGCACATCAGCTGGAACTGGTAGGCCTACAGGACTGGGCAACAC
The DNA here is from genome assembly GCA_021733665.1 of Bacillus subtilis. Classification (GTDB taxonomy): domain Bacteria; phylum Pseudomonadota; class Alphaproteobacteria; order Rhizobiales; family Rhizobiaceae; genus Pseudochrobactrum. The sequence goes on along the minus strand of JAHREI010000004.1, from coordinate 67,457 downwards.
GTAAAGTCGGTGAATTGTCCGGCGGCATGCAGCAGCGTGTCGGCCTTGCCCGCGCCTTTGCCACCGGCGCTCCGATCCTGTTGATGGATGAGCCGTTTTCCGCGCTTGATCCGCTAATCCGCGCGCGTTTGCAGGATGAGCTATTGCATTTGCAGGATCATCTGAAAAAGACCATCGTCTTTGTCAGCCATGATCTGGATGAAGCAATGAAGCTCGGCAACCGCATCGCCATCATGGAAGGCGGCCGTATCATTCAGTGCGGCAACGGGCAGGATATTCTCAGCAAACCGGCCAATGACTATGTCGCAGATTTCGTCGCCAATATGAACCCGCTCAGTGTTTTGCTGGCAGCCGACATCATGTCAGCACTTGATCGTAGTGCACCGCCACGTCCTTTCGCAGCAACAGCCAAGCCCGATACGCCTATTCAGGATATTATGCAGGCGATGGTGCGCAATAATGGCGATGTCGGTGTAGTGCATAATGGTGCAATTGTCGGCAAAATCTCTGCGGATGATGTAGTGCGCAGTCTGACCCGTCATCAGAGATGAAGTCTAAATCTTAATAAAAAACGCCGCGCTGATTACTCAGCGCGGCGTTTTCATTTTCTAATCATTTGTTTTAACGCGCATTTTATCCGAAAACCGTTTCACACTTTTCGGGATGCGCTTTAAGCAGCAGAGCGTTTTTTCGCACGTTCTGCAACACGCTGACGGATGCTTTCAACATCCGAGCGCGGTGTGGCCGCAAACAGCTTCTTGGTATAGTCATGGCGCGGATTATTGAACACATCATCACGTGTGCCGTATTCAACCACCTCACCGTAATACATCACCATCACTTCATCAGCGATATAGCGCACCACGGACAAATCATGACTGATGAAAACATAGGTCAGGTCAAACTCTTCCTGCAAATCAGCAAGAAGGTTCAGTACCTGTGCCTGTACGGACAGATCGAGCGCCGATACCGGCTCATCAAGAACCAGCAAACGCGGGCTGAGCATCAAAGCACGGGCAATCGCAATACGCTGCCGCTGACCACCGGAGAACATATGCGGATAGCGATTGAAATGCTCACGGCCAAGACCGACCTTGAGCAGCATCTGCATCGCTTTTTCCTGACGCTCTTTTGCTGACATATTGGTGTTCAGCAAAAGCGGTTCTGCCAATACATCACCAATCTTCTGGCGCGGATTAAGTGAGCCATAAGGGTTCTGAAACACGATCTGCACACGCTGGCGCATTTCGCGGGTCAGTCCATCGGTCGCAATATTCACCGGATGCCCGTCAATCAGCAATTCACCGGATGTCTGCGGGTCAATCAAAGTCAGGATGCGGGCGAGCGTTGACTTACCGCAACCACTCTCACCAACAATCGCCAGCGTCTTACCCTTCTCTACCGAAAAGCTGACATTCTTCACCGCATGGACGGTTTTTGCCTTGGAGAACAGGCCGCCGCCGCTGTGATAATCCCGCACGATGTTACGGGCTTCAAGAACGATCTCACTCATAGGGCAGCTCCTGACGATGCGGCATTTTGCAGGACAAAATCGGAAACCGTTGGCAAACGGTCACCGGTCGCATTTTCCGGCAAGGCTGAAAGCAGAGCTCTCGTATAAGGATTTTGCGGGTTCTCGAACAAGGAGAGCACATCCGCATCTTCCATTTTATGGCCTTTGTACTGCACAATCACACGGTCTGCGGTTTCTGCCACAACACCCATGTCATGCGTGATCATAATCAGACCCATGCCATGTTCTTCCTGCAACCGCATCAGCAGATCCAAAATTTGCTTCTGAATAGTCACATCAAGCGCTGTTGTCGGTTCATCTGCGATCAGCAGCTTCGGATTGCAAGCAATTGCAATCGCAATCATAACGCGCTGACACTGACCACCGGACATCTGATGCGGATAGCTGCCAAGACGGTCAGCAGCATCGCGGATACCAACCAGTTCCAGCAACTCAATGGCACGGGCACGACGTTCTGTTTTACCCATGCCAAGATGAAAGCGCAGGACTTCCTCAAGCTGAAAACCAACAGTAAAGCACGGATTGAGACTGGCAATCGGCTCCTGAAAAATCATAGAGATTTCACGGCCAATAATTGCACGGCGTTCTTTATCGCTCATTTTGAGCAGATCACGTCCGTCAAATTCCATCTTGTCAGCAGTAACAGTTGCCGTTTTAGGCAACAGCCCCATCACTGCCAGCATACCGACAGATTTACCTGAACCGGATTCACCGACAATCGCCAGCACTTCACCGGTATCGACAGAAATATCGATGCCATCCACCGCTTTAAACGCACCTGTCGATGTATCAAAAGCTACTGTCAGGTTTTTAATTTCCAAAAGAGCCATCGTCAGCTCCTCTTCAGTTTTGGATCAAGCGCATCGCGCATACCGTCACCAACCAGATTAATGGCCAGAACAGTGATCAGAATGGCAAGCCCCGGGAAGGTCACAACCCACCATGCACGGGTGATGAACTCACGGGCTTCGGCCAGCATTGTACCCCATTCCGGTGTCGGCGGCTGTGCGCCCATACCAAGGAAGCCAAGAGCCGCGGCATCAAGGATCGCATTGGAGAAGGACAAAGTGCCCTGCACGATCAGTGGTGCCATGCAATTCGGCAAGATGGTCTTAAACATCAGACGCAGACGGCTGGCACCGGCCAGACGGGCTGCAACCACATATTCACGGTTCTTTTCTGCCATAACTGCTGCACGGGTCAGGCGTGCAAAATGCGGCTGCAAAACCAGAGCAATCGCGATCATCGCATTCATCAGACCAGGTCCGAGAATAGCTACCAGAACCAGTGCCAGAATAAGCGACGGGAAGGATAGGATGATATCCATCACACGCATGATGATTGTATCAACCACGCCGCCGAAGAAACCGGCAATCAGGCCGACAGTCACACCGGAAACAAGCGACAGAACAACAACAACCAGACCGATAAACAGCGAATATTGTGAACCGTAAATCAATCGGGAAAGCACATCCCGACCAACCGCATCGGTACCGAGCAGATAGGCAGCCTTACCGCCCTCCTGCCAGACCGGCGGGGTCAGCAACGCATCGCGATATTGCTGTGTCGGATCATGTGGTGCCAGCAAAGGTGCAAAAACAGCCACCAGCACCAGCGCAACAAAAACAAACAGTCCGATAACCGCACCGCGGTTAACACTGAAGTAAAACCAGAAATCCGCAAGCTGACGTCGGAACGACACATCAACCGGCTTTTCCAGTGGTACAGTAGAATTACTCATTGGAAACCTCACTTATGCCGGATGCGCGGGTTGATTAAGCCGTAGAGCAAATCAACAGCCAGATTAACAACCATCACAAGGATCGCGATCAGGAGCAAACCGCCCTGAACCGACGGATAGTCACGACGGAAAATACTGTCGATCATCCATTTGCCGATCCCCGGCCAGGAGAAAATAGTTTCAGTCAGGATCGCACCGCCCAGCAAGACGCCTACCTGCAAACCGATTGTGGTAATAACCGGAATGAGTGCATTACGCAGGGCATGCATACCGATAACACGGCGCTGCCCAAGACCTTTGGCACGGGCTGTACGAACGTAATCTTCGCCCAACACTTCCAGCATCGCGGAACGGGTCTGTCGGGCAATAACTGCCATCGGAATAGTTGCCAGCACCACAGTCGGCAAAATGAGATGCGAAACAGCCGATGCGAAAGCACCTTTCTGTCCGGACAGAAGACTGTCAATCAGCATAAAACCTGTGACCGGCGGGAAGAAGTACATCAGCGAAATACGTCCCGATACCGGTGTCCACTGCAGAATGCCCGAAAACAGGATGATAAGCAGTAAACCCCACCAGAAAATCGGCATAGAGTAGCCCACCAGTGCCACGCCCATGGACGTCTGATCAAACCACGAACCGCGCTTGACAGCGGCAAATACACCGGCCGGAATACCAATAAGAACAGCCAGAATAATCGCACAAAATGCCAATTCGACTGTTGCAGGGAAAAGTGTAAGAAATTCTGCGATAACCGGTTTTTTGGTAACCATGGACATGCCAAAGTCACCATGAAGCAGGTTCCAGATATAATCCAGATACTGCTGCCACAATGGCTGATCAAAACCGAACTGTTTCATCAGTTCCGCATGCCGTTCCGGTGAAACGCCGCGCTCCCCTGCCATCAGCAGAACCGGATCGCCCGGCAAAACGCGCACAAAACCGAAAGCAAGAATAGTGATGCCGAAAAATGTCGGTATCAAATAGGCAATTTTGCTTAAAATGAATCGTATCATGAATATAGCAAGACCGGGCGCTGAATTTTCTCATCCAGCGCCCGGTCATTCTCCTTTAGCGGTTACTCGGAAATATCAACACCGTCGAAACGGTAATCGCCGAGAGGGCTCATTTTGAAGCCTGTAACCTTAGCTGACATAGGGACATAAACTGTCGAGTGAGCCAGTGTATTCCAAGGAGCCTGTTCCTTGAAGATAACCTGAGCCTGTTCATACAGCTTCACGCGTTCTGCCTGATCGGAAGTAATTTTTGCCTTTTGGATCAGATCTTCAAATGGCTGATAGCAGAACTGTGCACGGTTGTTACCGCCAACACCTGCGCAGCCAAGCAATACGCCGAGGAAGTTATCCGGATCACCATTATCACCGGTCCAGCCGAGAATAACTGCACCATCGCGGTCTTTTTCGCCTGATTTCTTGAGATATTCACCCCATTCCATCGATACGATTTCAGCTTTTACGCCAACTTTTTCAAAGTCAGCCTGCATCAGCTCAGCAGTACGGCGTGCATTCGGCATATATGGACGGCTGACAGGCATCGCCCAAAGCTTCATGTTCAGATCTTTTACGCCCGCAGCTTCCAGAGCTTTTTTAGCGGCTTCCGGATCGTACTTGTCGTCTTCAATCGCGCTGTTATAGCCCCACATTGTCGGCGGGATCGGATTCTTCGCTACCTGACCAGAACCCTGGAACACGGCATCAATAATGGCCTGTTTGTTGACAGCCTGATTGAGTGCACGGCGTACTTCCGGCTTATCAAAAGGCGCAACTAGGGTGTTGTAGGCGAAATATGCGATATTCAGACCAGCCTGCTCATCAACTTTCAGGTTTTTATCTTCCTGAAGGCCTTTGATATCGGCAGGTGCCGGATAGGACATCAGATGACATTCACCTGCTTTGAGCTTCTGCGCACGCACAGAAGCGTCGGTGGTGATTGCAAAGACCAGATCATCGATCTTCTGTTTTTCGCCCCAGAAATCCGGGTTGGCTTTATAACGGATAACCGCATCTTTCTGATAAGCAACGAAAGTAAACGGACCGGTGCCTACAGGGAACTGGTTCAGGTTTTCTTTCTTGCCGTCAGCAGCCAGCTTATCCATATATTCTTTCGACATAATCGAAACGAATGGCATCGCAATGTTAGCGAGGAACGGTGCTTCAGGACGGGTCAGCACGAATTTAACAGTATGGTCATCAACTTTGACGATGTCTTTGATCAGAGTGATCATTTCCATGCTGTTGAAATATTCATAGGAAATACCGGCAGTATATTCGTACCAAGGATTGTCCTTGTTACGCTGACGGTCGAATGAATAGATAACGTCGTCCGCATTCAGTTCACGGCTAGGTGTAAAATAATCTGTGGTCTGGAACTTTACGCCCTTACGCAGATGGAATGTATATTCCAGTCCGTCTTCAGAGACTTCCCACTTTTCAGCAAGACCTGGTTCAACAACGGTAGTGCCGTTCTGGAATTCTACCAGACGGTTATAGACCGTGTGAGCTGCGGCATCAAAAGTATCACCACCGGTATAAGGTGCCGGATCAAAGCCCTCCGGCGATGCCGGCGAGCAATAGACAAATGTCTTGGCAGATGCCGCGCCTGAGTAACCGGCCATCATGGCAGCAGTCAGTGCAGTCGCAGCAAGAAATTTAGTATAAAGTTTCATTATAGGCCTCCACCCGATAACAAGCTGCGACCCTTACGTCGCAGTCTGAGCGGTAAAGAAGCATTGTGCATCGCAAAAAGGCAAGTTTATTTTACGTCTTGGTCAACACCCAATATTTTAATTCCTGATGTCACGATTAGCAGATAGTAACATATAATTGATTTTTAAAAGAAATTTTGAAATTTGAACCGTTTCAAAAACATGAGTATCAAAGTATATTTTTATCCTTTAAGAGGGGCGCAGAAGCATTTTGCATCACATGATACCAGAATCGCATAGCGTACTCATCGTTACGCAAGTCATTGACAGACCACAACAAGATGAAGTTTTGAGGCAGAATTATGAGTGAAAAAAAAGATGTCATTCAACAAACAACCGATGATGCGCGTGCTCTTGCGCTCCAACTGATTGTAGACGCGACCTATGGTTCGCTTGCTGTTCTTGATCCCGCCTCAGGTCGTCCGAGTGTAACACGCGTTGCCATTACGACAGATACAGACAACACACCTCTGCTTCTTGCATCCGGCCTCGCCACACATACACCAGCCCTTGATGCCAATCCGGTCTGCTCGCTTTTACTGGGTGAACCGGCAGATAAAGGCGATCCGCTTGTGCACCCGCGTATTACACTCGCCTGCGTGGCTGAGAAGTTCACACGACAGCATGAAGGTTATCAGCGCCTGCGAGATTTATTCTTGCAAAAGCGCCCTAAAGTAAAACTCTACATTGATCTGGGCGATTTTGTAATTTTTCGGCTCAACATCGAAAGTGCCGGTCTGAATGGCGGTTTTGGCAAAGCATTCCATTTAAAGCCTGAAGATATCGTGCTGGAACACTGAAACTTACAGCATCATCCTGGCATGCCTGCGAAGCAGACCCTGCGAACAAACAATACCTGATTACACCATTCGCAGCAGTATTCGATAAAAGAAAACACTGCTGCGAAGATCAGTCAGTCCGGCATGACCAGAAATTTTTATCTTCACAAAAATGTGTATTCAAAACTTAATTCTGCTGATCCGATGAATTTTAAACACACAAGACTTTTTACAAGACGTCTGCGAAATTGCGAATAATACAAATTTACTCACATTTTGATTAAAACCAGCTTATTTTGAGCTAAGCTATAAAATTTCATCAGCTAAAATTAAAATGTCATTCTTGCCAATTTTCTGTCGAAAGCCCCCAGTAATTATTTCTGACTTTTAAAATAATTCTTGCAAATATTAATTCTATTGGTAGTTGTAATAGTGCGCTGATATTTTCTTATAAGCGTACTATCAAAACTGCTGTCATACGGGGGTAGGACTGCACATGAAACATGACAATATATATGCAAATCTTGTCGATAACGCGGATCAGGCTGCTGACTTTCTGTCGGCGCTTGCGAACAACAAAAGATTGTTGATCCTTTGTAAGTTGCTGCATAATGAAATGTCTGTCGGAAGTCTTGCAAAAGCAATTGACTTAAGCCAGTCAGCATTGTCACAGCATCTGGCAAAGCTGCGCGCACTTAATCTTGTTTCAACAAGACGTGACGCACAGACGATCTACTATGTTGTTTCATCACCGCATATTGAACTGGTATTATCAACGCTGGGCGGTCTTTATCTGGAACGCAGCGAAAGAAGACGTGAAGCATTCGCTTAATCTTTATAGATGAACAATCAGACTGTGAATAATTCCGTCATATTTATCAATGACCTAGCAGATAAGCGCCTCGGCGCTTATCTCAATATTAAAGAGAGAGATCTGACAGGCCGTCAGTCTCGTTTTATCGCAGAAGGCAAAGTTGTTTTACGCGTTCTGCTGCAATCCGCGCAATTTGAAGCGGAATCCCTTCTGATCACAGAGAACAAACTGGCCGGAATGCAGGATATATTATCGCTGTGTTCCTCTGATATGCCTGTATACGTGGTGTCTTCAGCGCATATGGACCAGATTGCCGGCTTCAATGTGCATCGTGGCATTCTTGCCGTTGGGAAACGAAAAACTCCAAGTGATATCAACAGATTGATTGAATCAGTACCGGAGAATGGGTTAATGCTTATTCTCTGCGGCATATCCAATCATGACAATATCGGTTCCATTTTCCGCAATGCAGCCGCTTTTGAGGCCTCTTGCGTCCTGCTGGATGAGACTTGTTGTGATCCGCTGTATCGTAAAGCAATTCGTGTTTCGGTAGGCGCCACTCTGCAGGTACCCTATACCCATAACGGCCAGATTGATGACATCATCAAGGCCGTAGCGGAAACCGGAATCAACCTCATTGCGCTTTCTCCGCAAAGCACACAATCGCTTTATGAATTGCCTGCGCATGGTCGTACAGCTCTGTTACTCGGCACGGAAGGAGACGGCCTGCCGCCGCACCTCCTCACCACTTTACAAACCGCACGTATCCCCATGTCCCGCCATTTCGACAGTCTAAATGTCGCCACAGCATCCGGCATCGCCCTCTCCTGCCTTAGTCGCAACCACTTCGAGTAAGCAGTAAAATTCATTTAAATCAATGCACACCCGAAACGCTTATCAAGCGCTTCAGCGCTTGCATCAAGACACACAAAGAAACAGTCGCCTTAATCTACAATTAAGGCAATACAACCACAAGCTGCATTATTTTGACCAATTATAAAAATTTAGCCCCATCTAAATACATGATATTTAAGATAATTTTTTCTGATAAATTACACTTCAATATTATTGATGAGACATATAAATATCTCGAATGCGCATCTCAGCTTAAAGTGTTAAAACTTGTGATATTCAATAGGATATATAGATGCCGATTATAAGAGCATGGCGTATTAAGAAAACTGTTGCTGGTAACGGATGTTTAGTGTGATTTACGCGAACGATCTGCCCTGATCAGATACGGGTAACCAAAACAACGCAACGCTTGATATCTATTACCAGCTTAAACTCATGCCTCAATACGTATCCTGAGAGCGCGAACAGCCGTAATAATATGTTTGCAATGCCAAGGCGGCCCAAGATGCCGACGCATTATGCCTTGAAAAATTCAATCACTACTCGGACTTAACCAAAACCAGTATATCTGCGGCACTACCTGTAAGGCACCATAAAAAAGCGGCCAATCTTTCAATTGGCCGCTCTGCAAAATGTTTCGATTTTCGGTGTATTACAGGATTAATTAAGCAACAGATACTGTGCTTGAACCGGTCACCGCACCATTTCCTGTCAGTTCACGCAGCATTTTCTCAGCTTCCGGAGCGCGTTCCGAGCGGGCAATGAAACCGCCACCAAAAACGCGGGCAGTATTGCTGTCATCCGAATAGAGCACACAGGCCTGCCCAGGAGCGATGCCACTTTCGCCGTCAATCAGCTCAACCCATGTCTGACCATCAACATGATGCAGCACAGCAGGCTTTGGCGGACGAGTTGAACGCACCTTGGCAAAAACTTCAACGCCTTCTGCAGGCAGATCATCAAGCGGGCCGTCACCCAGCCAGTTCACATCACGCAAGAAGACTTTATGGGTTTCAAGCGCTTCACGCGGACCAACAATAACGCGCGCATGTGCAGCATCGAGATGCACCACATAAAGCGGCTCGCCGGTAGCGATACCAATGCCGCGACGCTGACCAACAGTATAATGAACAATACCGTCATGATCACCCAGGACACGGCCATCAATATGAACAATATGGCCACGAGTCGCCGCTTCCGGCTTCAGGCGGGAGATAATATCGGAATATTTGCCCTGCGGCACAAAGCAAATGTCCTGACTATCCTGCTTCTTAGCAACAGTCAGTCCCATTTCCTCAGCCATTTCACGAACCTGCGCCTTTGGCAGATTGCCCAGCGGGAAACGCAGATAATCGATCTGCTCCTGCGTAGTGGCAAAAAGGAAGTAGCTCTGATCGCGGTCTGCATCTACAGGGCGGAATAAAGCTCTGTGGTCGCCGTTTGCACCGCTGCGGATATAGTGACCGGTCGCAAGTGCTGCCGCGCCCAGATCACGCGCTGTGGCCAGCAGATCAGCAAATTTTACTGTCTGGTTACAGGCAACACACGGAATCGGTGTTTCGCCGCTTACATAGCTGTTGGCAAAAGGATTAATCACGGCTTCACGGAAGCGCGCTTCATAATCCAAAACATAATGCGGAATGCCAAGGCTTTCAGAAACACGGCGCGCATCTTCAATGTCCTGCCCTGCACAGCAGGAACCGGCACGATGCACCGCAGCGCCATGATCATAAAGCTGGAGGGTTACACCAACAACATCATAGCCTTCACGTTTGAGAATACCGGCAACGACCGAAGAATCAACGCCTCCCGACATTGCAACAACAATGCGTGTATCTTCCGGCTTTCCCGGCAAATCGAGGCTATTCAGTTTCATGATTAGATCCATATCCGGGGTCAAAGCCCGATATCTTGCTTCAAATTCTCCCCTTATATAGGCCATTGTGCCCCGCCTTGCCAAGATGCCGCAGCTTAAACACGTTTTTTTTAATATTTTTTTTGGCCTGAAAAGACGCGAAAAAGGCTTAAAACGACCAAAATATGGCGTTTTCAAGCTTCTTCTACTTAATGATTAATAAAAATTATTATTTATTACCAGAGCCTTACCGAGTGCTTAGCTCTTTTTTAAAGCTGTGACGCTATCGTGAAGCGTGATTAGGTCCTTGAGTGTTGTGTAGAGAGTACAATGACCGATCTGGTAAGACCACGAGTAAAGTACGTCATCGGTCCGGATGGAAGTCCGCTCACCGTTGCAGACCTCCCGCCGTCAAATACACGGCGCTGGGTTATCCGCCGCAAGGCTGAAGTTGTTGCTGCTGTACGCGGCGGCCTCCTCAGCCTTGAGGAAGCCTGTCAGCGTTATACGCTGACAGTCGAAGAGTTTCTGTCTTGGCAGTTGTCCATCGACGAGCATGGTCTCGCCGGTTTGCGGACAACCCGCATTCAACAATACAGACACTAATTTCATCTCCGTCCTTGAGGGCGCAGATGAAAACAAAATAAGGATATGCCGCAAGCGGCGCATTCTACAGATCAAGCCGGAGAGTTCTGCTCTCCGGCTTTCTTTGTTTTCCGGGGCTTATACCGCCTCATCTCAGCCCCCTCACCAACACCAGCCAAAAAACAAAAAATGCATAATTCCTTAGACCGCGGGGTTTAAGGAATTATGCATTGATAGGGCTGCGGTCGCGCTCTGATTATATCAGAGCGTCTCAGCGAAGCAGAACTGGCTTAGATTTTGGTTATGATGAGACGAAAATGGTGATTTTCGAGCACCGAAGCGGAGCGTACTGATAGTACGTGAGCATCGGAAGCGGAGAAAATTGCCATTTGCAGGCCATCAGAGCCGAAATCTTTATCCGATCATGACGCGATGATCGTAGACAGGAGCTTCTTCAATCTCTTTGAGCTTGCCGTCACGGGTTTCGAGGGCTTCGGCGCGAGCAAGATTGGCTTCGGCTTCCAGAAGGTCAGCTTCGGCTGCATCTTTCTGAGACATCAGATCGCGGATCGAATCAAAAAGATTATCGCGACGCTGGCGCGCTGCTTTAGCAAAGGTCGGATAAGCAAAATGCGTTGTATCCGTAATCCCTGCTTTACGCTCTTCTGACTGGATTTGCGCATCAAGCTCACCGGCCATCCGCTCAAACTCACCCATCATCAGATCAAGCTGACCAATTTGCCGGCGCTTTTCTTTAACCTGAAACAGTTTCAGCCGGACAAGACTTTCACGTGGCTTCATACGCATTACTCCTTGAACACCAACTTCACAGGCAGTTTTTGACGGCATTCCGCCTGCGACCACCCTGTCACGCAAAGAAATCACTTAATTTCGAAACAAAAAATTAAGATTTCGGGCTTTTGGTAACCATTCCTTTACGTACTGCGTTAATCATAGCGGTTAGGACTTAAGGCTAAGTAAATTCGCTGTGTTTTTTCAGCAACATTGAAAAAATGAATCTGCTGAATCACTTATAACGATTTCTTAAACTAATTTATTAAGAAATTTTTCGAGTGATTATACTGCAAATTCAAATAGTTAGATGAAAATGCTACAAGACTCATATTTACTATTGCCAATAAGAATCATATTTTGTTAACCATTCGGTGGCAGACTTGGTTCAAAGCGAGTGCTGTTAGGCAGTTAACTGCTGGATCAGGTTAAGCGGCGGAAAAAAGGGATTCTGAGATGCGCGTTCTTTTGATTGAAGACGATAGTGCAATTGCACAAAGCATCGAGTTGATGCTCAAGTCAGAGAGCTTCAATGTTTACACAACAGATCTGGGCGAAGAAGGCATCGATCTGGGTAAACTCTACGACTATGATATTATCCTGCTCGATCTCAACTTGCCGGATATGTCAGGCTATGAAGTACTGCGTACACTGCGCCTTTCCAAGGTAAAGACCCCTATTCTCATCCTGTCCGGTATGGCTGGTATTGAAGATAAGGTTCGCGGCCTCGGCTTCGGCGCTGACGACTATATGACAAAACCTTTCCATAAAGATGAACTGATTGCCCGTATTCATGCGATCGTTCGTCGTTCGAAAGGCCATGCACAGTCTGTTATCACAACCGGCGATCTGATCGTTAATCTGGATGCCAAGACTGTTGAAGTCGGCGGTCAGCGCGTTCACCTCACCGGCAAAGAATACCAGATGCTGGAACTGCTCTCCTTGCGTAAGGGCACAACCCTGACCAAGGAAATGTTCCTTAATCACCTCTATGGTGGCATGGACGAACCGGAACTGAAAATCATCGACGTTTTCATCTGCAAACTGCGCAAGAAACTCGATGCTGTTTCCGGTAGCCAGAACTATATCGAAACAGTCTGGGGTCGTGGCTATGTGCTGCGCGATCAGGATGGTCTCGAACATCGCGAAATCGCATAAATTTTTTATGTATCAGCGATATCCAAAAGCCCCGCTTCAGCGGGGTTTTTTATTGCCCTCGCAACAGGCACGAAAAAGCCGCGCAGTATAGAACTGCGCGGCTTTTCAATATTTTACACCGAATGATCAATCAATCGTCAGCGAGTGTACCGGCGTCTGCTGCCAATGCACCATCGTCACTTTCAGGAACATCACCCTGAAAAGCCGGTTCAACTTCGGCCTTCTGTGCACGGAAGATAATTTCTTCTTCAGTGACATCAATCACGATTTCCATACCGGCTTCTTCAGCCAGCAGCAGCGTGTAGTAAGGCTGCACAGCATGGGCATCAATTGCCTCTTCCGGCACAATACCATCATGCAGTTCTTTGAATTTTGGTGGTACACGCAGCATACGGCCACGGGTTTTGATACTGATTTTAGGATCTGTTTCCACGTCTTCCAGCACCACATCCAGATTGCCGCCACGCGGAATGGACGAAATACCGATCAGGATCAGATTCAGCAGCAGTTTAACCTGATTTTTCGGCAGGAAGGCACGTGTGCCGGTCCAGGTAAATTCAGGCTTTTCATTTGCCATATAGGCGGTAGCAACATTTTGCGCATCACCGGTATCAATCTGCACACCGGCAGAACCGGCAGCACCAAAGGCGATACGGGCAAATTGCAAACGGGCAGATGCATTGCGCGCGCTGGCAGCAATCAGTGCCATCGCATCTTCATCCGCACCGCCCTCTTCCAGCAGTTCCAGACCATTATTAATCGCACCAACCGGTGAAATAATGTCATGGCAAATACGGCTGCACAGCAATGCACCCAGATCAACCGCAGAAAGAACAACAGGCAAGGCCATTGATTGCATCTCCAAATTTCATATCTGCCCGCAGGCAAGCTCAACTCAAACATCCGGCTCAGTTTACGGGCAAAGATTTGTCACATCGTTAAACGAATCACCGGAACACAAACTGCTAAAAGGATGCTAGTACATCCCTGTGCCGCAATTATGCGCGAAGAGGCTTAATGATTACCAAATAACGCGACAAAAACAATTTTAATGCTTTTTCATTAAGTCATTGAAAGGACAATTTTTCATATAAACAATTCGACAAGGTTTTTGACGCACAATGAGCGTTATAGCCGTGCAGAAAACAGCAAAAATCGTTTTCGCACATGAAGCATCCCGAAATGCAAAGCGGATGCGTACCGGACAGAGCCATCATCAGAATTGCTCATCCGGACAGGGATTTAAGCATATGCGCAACACTATGCGCATGTTTAAGGAGCAGGATTAGTCATTTCCGTCAGGAGTGTTGATTGTCCGTGTCAGACAGAATGAGCCAAGCAGCCAGAAGGAATTTTTAATGGCTACCTTAAACTTGTCCTCTTTCCGCATGCGTCTTGCATCGGCCATAATAGGATTCATGGCTCTGATCAGCGTTTTGCCGCAACAGGCCAAAGCTGCTGAAGGCTTCAGCATGGAGGAAATTGTTGCCTCCGGACATCGTTTTTTCGGCTCGACTTCGGGCGGCGTTGCCTCCGCAATTGAGAAAGTATTCCAGAGCTACGGCCTGCCGAACGGCTATATTCTGGGTGAAGAAGGCTCCGGTGCTTTTGTCGGCGGCCTGACCTATGGTGAAGGCACGCTCTATACAAAAAATGCCGGCGATCACAAAACATTCTGGCAGGGCCCGTCCCTCGGCTGGGATTTCGGTGGTCAGGGTTCGCGCGTCATGATGCTGGTTTACAATCTGGATGATGTGAACATGCTCTATGGACGCTATGCGGGTGTTTCCGGTTCGGCTTATATTATTGCCGGCGCGGGCTTTAACGTGCTGAAACGCGGGAATATTCTGCTGGTACCGGTTCGTACCGGTGTAGGTGGCCGCCTCGGCGTTAATATCGGCTATCTCAAGCTAACACCATCCGCCACATGGAACCCGTTCTAAGCCTTTAGAGCAGCCATATTTGTACCTGTGCCAATTGTTTACGAATTTTGGCACAGGCCTGACTAACAGAATTTTCGTGCATTCACATGATCGTCTGAAAGCACCGGAGATCGACAGATCGTGATACAATCCGTACTGGTTTTTCTGCTGGGCTTTTTATGCGCAGCCTTTCTGATTTTGCTGGCTGCGCCGCTGTTCTGGCGGCGTGCGCATTATCTGTGGCAAAAGCAGATGGCAGCACAACTACCAATGTCTCTCACCGCCATTGAAGCAGATCGGGATATGTTGCGTGCGGCTCATGCCGTAAGCCTGCGTAAAGCTGAAATGCAAACCGCAGAAATCCGTGAAAAACATACACAGGCTCTGCTGAAAATCAGCACAGATCGTCATGAGCTGGAAAAGATTAAACCTTTGCAGCAAGAGCTGGAAGTTTTAAAAATACAGCTGCAGGACGACAAGCAGCAATTAACGGCACTGCAAAACAATCTGAAACAGCTTCATGCCAAACAGGAAGCTGCAATAACAGAGAATAACCGGTTACAGCGCCAGAGTGAGGCGTTGAACCAGCTCTCTGAAACTTTGCGTCAGGAAACAGCGCAAAAAGACACTGAAGCAGATCGGCTGCGCCGCGAGGCAAATGATCTGCGTCAGGACAAAAAACAACTCAACAGCATTAATTCAGAACTGGCTTCTCAGGTGACCGCATTGAAAACATCTCTAGAGAGTGAGAAACATCGCAATCAGGCGCTTGAAGAAAAACTGCACAGACTGATTACCGAGCTTTCTGATGTACAGGAGAAGCTGGATCACCAGAGCAAAATTGCCGGCACGAACAGCCGTGGCTTAAGCGATCAGGATTATAAGCTGCGTGAAACCATCAGCGAGCTTGCAGCCGAAATGGTCATAAAAACAGCGACGCAGGAAGGTGAAACATCACCTATTCCTGCACTTCTGCAAGAAAAAGCTGAGCCATCTGCACCGTCCCCTTCTGGCAAAAAGAGAAAATCCAAAAGTCTGGCCAAGCGGATCAAAGATAAATCCGTTTGATAGAATTACGGCAGTGCAACACTTCAGTGCACTGCCGTCCGAACCCAAAGCGTTTTTATTTCAAGCAACGCTTTGCTATTTCGTGAAAGCTGTTAATCGCGTCCTGCGACGCCACGGCGCCAATAGGCAACAGCCATATGATCATCACGGCTTAAACCGCATTCTTTGCGCCAGAAGGCGCGGATGGCCTTAAAGGCATCAAACTCACAACCTGCCCATGCAAAGATACGCTGGCCATCAATCGGCATCGGTGCCGCGTCCTGCACCGCCTCTATCAACAGCGAGGTCGTTCCAGCTTCAGCACCATTGCGATGCAGCCATTCCAGATCCAGCATGGCAGCTGTTTCCAGCACCTGCTCTTCATCCTCATCGGCTACTTCAATACGAACTGTCGCCATGGCTGTCGCCGGTAACCGCTCCAGAATGCGGGAAATCGCCGGTAACGCCGTTTCATCGCCAATCAATATATAGACATCCGCCTCACCGGCATCGCCGCCACCGGGACCGGTCATGCCAATAATATCACCGATCTGTGCCTGCATCGCCCATTCGGTACCGGGGGCAGTGTCCGTGCTCGGATGCACGACCATATCAATATCAACCCAGTTCTCTTCCACATTGATCGTGCGGATCGTGTAAACACGGTTAGTCAGCTTCTGCTCGCCATCCGGCCAAACAGGTCGTCCATCTGCGCCCAAATGCGGCCATTGCGGTTTTAGCGGCGGCTTTGGCGGCAGTACCAGACGCACATGCAAACCACCTGTCGCATAGCGTGCCAGATCATCACCACGCAGACGGATACGGCGCATATGCGGCGTTACATTCTGCACACCAATCACTGTCATCTCGCGGAAAAACGGCGGCAGACTGCCCTCACCGGCACCATCACCTTCCCAACGGAAATCCAACGCCTCTCCGGCTGCATGGTGAATAATGCCTTCCGCGACAGCGAATTTCAGATAGGACAGATCGCTCTCATTCTTGGCCTCTGTCACAACAGCCAGATGCCCTTGCTCTAGCTTCAGCTTTGCAATGCCCATCTGCAAGGCAATCGTGGCCGCATTGTTATTACGCTCAACCGGATAATGCTCAGCATAACCGGACAACAGATTTTCAAATATTTTTTCAGGTTGTGCTGAGGAAATTTCCGTCTGCGCAATAAAAACAGGCTTATTCATAATCTCTCCTGCTGCTTCTGTCTGATCAGAAACCAATCAGTTTTCGCCAGCTAGCACTCAATAATATGAATTTTCAACTCATCTTTGTATTTTCAGGCATACTGTCCATTTTTCACTGCCCCTTTGAAAAAGCAAAAAGGCCGGATGTTTCCATCCGGCCTCACCGTTCATTTCATCACGCTGACCGCGTTGCTTATTTACCGTGGAATTCACGAATCGCGGAAATGATGCGTTCCTGATCTTCATCCGAAAGATAAGCATGCATTGGCAGGCTGAGGATGCGTGAAGGCAGAGCTTCCGACACCGGCAAACCACCTGGCGCAACCATGTAATGCTTATAAGCAGTCTGCAAATGCAGCGGCTTCACGTAATAGATAACCGATGGAATACCCTGAGCCTGCAGATGGGCTTTCAGCTCATCGCGACGTTCGGTTTCAATCGAATACTGCGCCCAAGCAGAACGCACACCAGCAGCCGGACGGGTTACTTTAACAATATCACCCAGACCTTCGGCATAACGATTGGCAACCTTCTGACGGGTTTCCATTTCGTCTTCCAGAATGGTCATTTTTTCAAGCAAAACAGCAGCCTGAATAGTGTCCAGACGGGAGTTCAAACCAATACGTACGTTGTCGTACTGAGTTTCACCCTTACCGTGGAAATGGATGGAGCGCAGAACATCGTTCAGCTCGTCATCATTGGTGAAGATCGCACCACCGTCGCCATAGCAGCCGAGCGGCTTGGCAGGGTAAAAGCTGGTTGCACCAACATGGCCGAAAGAACCGCACATTGCGTTGTCACGCTTGCCGCCGATCGACTGGGCAGCATCAGAAATCACTTTGAGGCCTTCTTTATCCGCAATCGTCATAATTGCGCGATAGTCAGCAGGCAGACCGAACAGATCAACCGGAATAATCGCTTTTGGCGTCAGGCGGCCTTCTTTGCGTACGGCATCAATGGCTGCCTGCAGCTGTTCAACGTTCATGTTGTAGGTGTCTTCTTCAACATCTACGAAAACGGCTTCCGCACCAACCAGCGCCACCACTTCAGCGGTTGCAGCAAAGGTAAAGCTCGGGCAGAAAACAGCATCGCCGGGACCAACGCCCATTGCCATCAGCGGCATCTGCAAAGCGTCTGTACCGTTAGCACAGGCCAGAACATGCTTGACGCCTACGTAATCAGCAAGTTGCTTCTCAAACTCAGCAACCTCAGGTCCGAGAATATACTTGCCTTCTGCGATAACTTTCAGAACAGCAGCGTTAAGACGGTCTTCAATGCGAGCGCGCTGGCTCACAAGATCAATGAATTGCATGTCGGCTCCAATATCAATTGATCCGCACCATGCACGCGCGCACCAGCGAATCGAGTAGTATTTAGTCTCTCAAAAGAGACTTCGCCATGTCGGATCATTCACTGTTTAGCAAATAATGTAACACAGCTTGAAGCAATTGCGGAATGTCGCGTCTCCCGTCACTCCGCTCTGCAGTCGCGATGAGCGGCCAGCTTGGTTCTTACACCAGAAAAGCCGCTCTATCTCTTTGTTTTTTATATTCCCGTCGTCTGTCCACATAGATCAGGGCAAATGCCCCTCACTATGTGCCATATTATGGGCCAATCTAACGAACACGTCAGCGTAGCACAGAGCCGGATATCTCAAATATTTGTGATTCCGCTCAGCCTGCCGGATGGCTCACTGTACCTTTGGTCAGAATACGCAGCACGCTCACAGCTTCTTCACCATTGGTACGCGGGGTTTCCCGTGTTTCAATGCACTGAATAAAATGTTCCAGCTCGCGGGTCAGCGGCATGCCTTCCTGTACCGGCACATATTCCGGATCGGCTTTGGTGAAGGCAATCTGACCATTCTCCTGCCAGACTTTATGACGGAACAGAGTCAGCTTGCGCTCCCACGGCTCAGCATCATCAAAAACAGCCATAGCCTTGTCACCAACAACGGCAAGACGACGATCCATGATCGGATTCAGGCGCGATGCAAAAAGATGACTGCGGATACCGTTCGGGAATTCCATATGCAGATGGGCAAAATCGCTCAAATGATCGACCATTGCCGCACCTTCACCACGGACAGCGGTCGGCTCACAGCCGGTCAGCGCCAGAATCATCGACAAATCATGCGGTGCCAGATCCCACAAAGCATCATTCTGGCCATGGAACTTACCAAGACCGATACGATGTGCCTGAATATAGCCGATTTTGCCAAGCTCACCGCTCTGCGCCAGTTCCAGTAATTTTTCAAATGCCGGATGGAAGCGCAGAATATGGCCAACCATAAAGATGCGGCCATGCTGTTTGGCGGCAGCAATTTCCGCTTCACCATCAGCAACGGTCAGAGCAATTGGCTTCTCAACCAAAACATCCTTGCCGCTTTCCACAGCGCGGATGGCATATTGCGCATGAAACTGTGCCGGAAGTGCCATCACAATCGCATCAATGTCTTTAGAAGCGAACAGATCATCAACACTGATTTGCGCTACATCATAATCTGCGGCGAATTTTGCAGACCGTGCCGGGTCAATATCGCTGACAGCAGCCAGCACGCCGAGACCTTTTAGAGTACGGGTATGGTTGTTGCCCCAATAGCCACAACCGAGAACTGCGATACGCGGTGCCATGTTTTCCTGCCTTTGCTTGTTGAAAACTCAATAACTTTGCAAAAGATGGATTACAATACCGATTTCTGCATAACAGCGCTTGACAGCTATGCACATACCGACTTATACGACCCCCGTTCCCAACGAGAACAAGTGCTTCGCGAAACAGTTTAATGCTTCGCAGCATCGGTGGGGCGGAGTAGCTCAGTAGGTTAGAGCAGAGGAATCATAATCCTTGTGTCGGCGGTTCGAATCCGTCCTCCGCTACCAACAAATTTCCCAATTAAATTAATGATTTACATTGAAACTATGTTGCTGGCGTTTATCGCTGTAATAACACATGTTTCAAAAATACACACAGTCGTTGCCAAGCTTTTTTAAGCTACCTGCTGCATCACACAAAACTCAATTAAATCTACCTTATATTAAATCAGGGCGATAACAGAGCGACTTTCTGTTACTCAAATAGCGACTTGTGCGCTTAGATTCGTTTTTCAAAATACAGACAACAAAACAGGAGCCGTTCTCCATGACCGCCAATAAACGTATCGTCCTTTCCAGTGATCATGCAGCAATTGAGCTCCGCAAGACAATTGCCGATCACATTGCCAAACAGGGCTGGACTGCTGTTGATATCGGCCCGACAACACCGGAAAGCACACATTATCCAAAGCATGGTGAGGCAGCTGCAAAGCTGGTTGCATCGGGTGACTGCCAGCTTGGTATTATTGTTTGTGGCACAGGTCAGGGCATTATGATGGCTGCCAATAAAGTTAAAGGCATTCGCTGCGGCGTTTGCTCCGATACCTTCTCTGCACGTATGATCCGTGAACATAATGATGCAAATATGCTGTCCATCGGCGCGCGCGTTGTTGGTGAAGGTCTTGCCCTTGATATCGTCGATGCATTTTTGTCAGCCAATTTTGAAGGCGGTCGTCACGCAACACGCGTAGACATGATCAAAGAGCTTGAGCTCTGAGACAAAGCTAAAACCCGACAGACAATATATTTGATAAGAGTAAATACACAGGCGTGCGGGTCATCCCGGCGCCTGTTTTCCATTCTGAGTTATCAGTTTTAATTCCTGTATCTCAATCAGATGCCGACACATATCGTTTAAATGTAAAATGCTTAACACTCAGATGACGTATAAAAATCAAAAAACACAGCTTCACCTTCCTGTGCAGCATTGATATTTACGTTACACAATAATTCCTCATAAGATTGCAAATCTATCTTCGAATGCGGCAAAGAGCTCAACACACATATGAAAACCGAAGTGCCCGATGGGTCCACACCATTACTTTCTTTTTCGCAAGAAAGAGAAAATGTTGTAACAGCTTTAACCCAAGCCGAGGATAAACGTAAAACAGCACTGTCAGCCTCCATCTGCCTTTCATTTTCTGCAGGGTTTGCTGCATTTCAATCCAGCTTATTTGATGTTGCAGGTATCGGCTCTTACGTTGCAGCAATCATATTTGCTGCTCCTTGCTGGAAATTATCAAACTGGATGTGGCACAGTTTAGCCATTTGCAGCCTCGCGCCTGAGATTGCCAGCCGCTACGGACAAAAAACTATCCGCAATGCGTGGGAGTTTTGGGATTTTGAAAGTTGGATTACAGCACAATTCAATAATCAGGAGCAACAACTGACATCATGGCAGAGCGAAGGTAATTACCGTAATATTGCCTATCGCCTAAGAGAAGTATCCGTCCAACCTGCACGAAGAACAAGACCTTCTTCCCCGCCGCGATATTATCTCATGGCCGAAATTTCAGTCCCTGCTTCATTTAGCGGACGCATTGAAATTAGACTTCGCAACTCAGTAACAGACCCGTTCATCAGCTTTATAAAACAAATGCTCGGGGATGACAGCCGTATCTATACCGGCGATCAACACTTTGATGAAATATTTGAAATCTATGGTGAAAACTGCCCCGACTATCAGAGTTTGCTCACCCCTGCATTGAGAAAAGCCCTGCTCACCATCGCTCAGTATGGTGTGCGACAGAGGTTTTCTGCACGCTTTGAGAAAGGCTGGTTTTATCTGGATTTTCCGATAGAAACTCCGATATTTAAAAACGCATCACTCCTGCAACCTATGCCGCAGTTAATGGATGCGATACAGCAATTATGGTGGGATCTGACAATGCCACAACGCCTGATCGATGGCCTTACGGGCAATTATGAAGGACCTTTGCTATAAGCAATCATTCCGCGGCAGGTAAACCCCACAGTTTTGCATCATCAAGACTGCCCTGCCATGTGACCTGCCCCAGCCTTCTCAGCACCCTGTTTCTAGCCTGATCATCAGGAATGTCATTTTCTCGGGTTTTCTGCCGATCTAAACTTCAATCCGCTGTTTTCTTCACTGGTAAGCTCTTGCATAGCAAACCATGACATCACCGTTTTATCCCGTCTTCGTAATCATTAAACACCGGCATAATCAGACCAGAGGATAATTCCCGCCTTCAATGCGCCGCATCAAAGCTCTATGATCATGCGGTTATTATCAGCATGAGATTCTTATGACAGACATTACCAGACGGATTGCCGCGATCATTGCCGGTGAAATCAATGCGAGACCTGAACAGACAGTTGCCGCAATCGGCCTGCTTGACGAAGGTTCAACCGTCCCATTCGTCGCGCGTTACCGTAAAGAAGTCACCGGTGGTCTTGATGACACGCAATTGCGCAACCTGTCCGAGCGTCTGACCTATTTACGCGAATTAGAAGCGCGCCGCAGTTCTATTCTAGACTCCATCCGCACACAGGAAAAACTCACACCGGAGCTGGAACTGAAAATCGCAAATGTCAGCACCAAAGCCGAACTTGAAGATATCTATCTGCCATATAAACCAAAGCGTCGTACCCGTGCGGAAATCGCGCGTGAACGTGGTCTTGGTGCATTGGCGCAGGCAATCCTCGACAACCGCGCTGCGGTGCCTGCCGAATTGGCGGCCGCCTATATCACGCCGGATGTGGCCGATGTAAAAGCCGCCCTTGAAGGCGCGCGCGATATTATCGCCGAAGGTATTACCGAAAATGCCGATCTGCTTGGTCGCCTGCGCTCTCACATGAAAGACAATGCGGTTCTGCAGTCTCGTGTCGTTGCCGGTAAAGAGACAGAAGGTGCAAAATTCTCAGACTATTTTGCCCATAGCGAACAATGGAACAAGGTTGCCGGTCACCGTGCGCTTGCCATGCTGCGCGGTCGTAATGAAGATTTCCTGACCCTGGATATCGTTGTTGACCAGCAGGATACATCACCGGTCAAACCGGTTGAGCGCATGATCGCCCATAGCTATCAGGTCGGCGGTACGCTGGCCGGTGATAAATGGCTGATGGAAGTGATCGGCTGGACATGGCGCGTTAAACTCTCGCTGTCCCTCTCCCTCGATCTGATGCGTGATCTGCGTGAGCGTGCGGAAGAAGAAGCGATCAATGTTTTCGCCCGTAATCTGAAAGACCTGCTGCTGGCCGCCCCTGCCGGTTCCCGCGCGACCATGGGTCTTGATCCCGGCATCCGTACCGGCGTGAAAGTGGCGATTGTTGACGGCACCGGCAAGCTGCTGGACACTGCAACGGTTTATCCATTCCAGCCACGCAATGATCTGCGCGGTGCACAGGCTGAAATCGCCTCGCTGATCCGCAAGCATAAAGTTGAACTGATCGCTATCGGCAACGGCACTGCAAGCCGTGAGACCGAACGCATGGTTGCTGATCTGCTTGGCGACATGCCTGCTCCGAAACCGCTTAAAGTGATTGTATCGGAAGCCGGTGCATCGGTTTACTCAGCCTCGGAAACAGCGGCAGCAGAATTTCCGCAGCTTGATGTGTCGCTGCGTGGTGCGGTTTCCATCGCCCGCCGACTGCAAGACCCGCTGGCAGAACTGGTAAAGATTGAGCCGAAATCTATCGGCGTTGGCCAGTATCAGCACGATGTGGATCAGGCACGTCTTGCCCATATGCTGAATGCGGTTGTGGAAGATGCGGTGAACGCGGTTGGTGTTGATCTCAATACGGCTTCCGCTTCACTGCTCGCCCGTGTTTCCGGCCTGGGCACATCGCTTGCCGAAGCCATTATTGCACATCGCAACGAAAACGGCCCGTTCAAAAAACGTAAAGACCTGCTCAAAGTCGCTCGTCTCGGCAATCGTACCTTTGAACAGGCAGCAGGTTTCTTGCGTATTCCAAACGGTACCGAACCGCTTGATGCCTCATCCGTGCACCCTGAAGCCTATGGCGTGGCTGCTAAAATCGTTGCCGCCTGCGGCCGTGATGTGCGCTCGCTGATGGGTGACGCCAGTGCGTTGCGTGCGCTTGATCCGAAGCTCTTTGTCGATGAGCGTTTTGGTCTACCAACAGTCAAAGACATTCTGTCCGAACTGGAAAAACCGGGTCGTGATCCGCGTCCGGAATTCAAAACTGCCACCTTTGCCGATGGTATCGACGATATTAAAGATCTCAAACCCGGTATGTTGCTGGAAGGCACCGTGACCAATGTTGCCGCCTTTGGTGCCTTTGTGGATATCGGCGTGCATCAGGATGGTCTGGTGCATGTGTCCCAGCTTGCCGATAAATTCGTCAAGGATCCGCATGAAGTGGTGAAAGCCGGTGACGTGGTCAAAGTACGTGTGACGGAAGTTGATGTGCCGCGTAAACGTATCGGCCTGACCATGCGCAAAGACGGCGGCGGTGAAGCTGCCCCCAAGACTATGGGTGAGCGCGGACAGCGTCCGGCACAGAAACATTTCACAGCCAAGCCGCAGGAAAAGCCCACGGAGGCTCAGGGCGGCTTTGGCGCAGCGCTGCTTGAAGCCATGAAACGCAAGTAAGCAAAAAGGCCGCTCTGTTGAGCGGCCTTTTTCATATCTGAATCAAAAGAAGATTTTATCTGTCTAAGAATTTGATAAAACTCTCATTTAGCTCTGTCTCACCAAACCAGTTAAGACTGTTGATGCAGATGAAACCGCGATCAATCAGGTCATTATCATCGCCTTCAGAAGATGAATGCGGACGTCCGCGCGGCACCATCAGCACTGTCTGATCGCCATCTGTGCTGACCACCTCAGAGACAGATGCAATCTTGTCCCGACCGATCCGTGGTTGGGCAACTGGCGCTGGCAGACTATGCGGCAGATTAATGCTCAGCCAGTGCCCTTCACGCTGCCAGTCAGCACGCTGCTCTAACAGGTTGCGCAATAATTGCACCAGCGCGGCAAGAGCGTCTTCGCCACGGCGCGGCTGTTTGACCTGTGAGAAACCAATGGCCGGAATGCCCCAGAATGTTGCCTCGCGAGCAATACCGAGTGTACCGGAATAGGCCAGATCTTCTGCGACATTGCGCCCGTCATTAATCCCTGCCAGCACCAGATCAGGCTTGGCCTGATCTTTGAACAACCAGCTCATCGCAGACACAACACAATCCGCAGGCGTGCCGGAACATGAATAGCGCTGCTCACCACGTTTCACCATAGTTAGTGGTTTGCCGATGGTGATGGATGCGCCAGCCGCTGTACGCTTACCATCCGGTGCCATCACCCACACATCATCACTCAAAGCCCGTGCAGCACGTTCCAGAAAAGCCAGACCTTCGGCATCAATACCGTCATCATTGCAAAGCAAAATACGCATCAGGCTTCTCCCAGTTCCAAAGCATTTCCAGTTGAATTTGCATTGTTAGAAATGCTTTGTTTTTTTAAATTTACGCGCATTTTAATCCGAAAACCGCTTCACACTTTTCGGAATGCGCTCTATCACATCACCGATCTTCACATCCTGACGCACAACTGGGATATGCTCTGCCAGTTCGCGAAGCAGTGCAGCAGAACAGGAATGGCCGAGCATGTCAGGCTTACCCGCCTGCTCCCAAAGCGCGACCATACCGCTCAAAGTCGGGTGGGTCGGCAATCTGATCCAGTCCGCCAGTTCATCCCGCAACATATCAAAGGCCGGTGTATCCTCCGGCACATGACCGGTCAGCAAGACTGGCCAGCCGGTGCGCAGCGCACGATTCATCGCATAGGCAGAAGGCCCTGCTTGTCCCATTGCATCGAATGTCAACAACGGACAGCGCGGCAGCGCCTGATCTTCACGCCAGTCCTGTGCATTATGCAGTAGTTGTTTCAACCGTCCGGCCGCACCATCCCGTAAGGCACCAGTTGCCGCGATCTGCTCAGCCAGTGCAGCACGCATATCCGCATGAATGGCAAAATTAACCGGCATCAACGCCATCAGTTCCAGCGAGCGGCCGGAGAGTGGTGTCGGCAACAGACAACCGTCACGGTTCTGCAAAATCCACTCTCTGACTTGCTGTGCCCGTGTGCCCCCCGAAACTGCATCAGCACCATAAGAGGCATCCAGCAACAATAGATCACAGTGCGGAAATGCATCCATTTCCAGCACAGGACTATCCGGCACCACATCCCCACTATAGAGCAC
Source organism: Bacillus subtilis (assembly GCA_021733665.1). Taxonomy (GTDB): domain Bacteria; phylum Pseudomonadota; class Alphaproteobacteria; order Rhizobiales; family Rhizobiaceae; genus Pseudochrobactrum. Next base: position 41,395 of record JAHREI010000004.1, on the reverse strand, counting down.
CTTGTGCCCTTCGGCCTCAACACAGAACCACACGCCACCGGCCACATGGCCGGAACGACCCGTCGTGATCTCTGTATCACCGATGGTCAGCACATCGCCTGCTTTGAACAGTTCAATGCGTTCCTGCGGAAGTGCAATATTCTCCAGATGTCGTCGCTCGGCATAATTCTTCAAGGTTTGAGCTGTTTCCGCCAAAGTCTCGACAGTCATCAGGATACGTCCCTGAAAACCCTGCTCCAGCAACCACAACAACCCGCCGACATGATCCTCATGGGCATGGGAAATCAGCACAGCATCAAGAGCCGCAATTGCATCGGCCTCAATCAACGGATAATAATCGCGCCCTGTGGCACCGACTTTAATGCCGATATCAAACAGCAGTCTGGTCTCAGCTGTGCTGATACCAACGCCTAAACGTCCCTTTTCACCGAAACCGCCATAGAGATTAATCTTCATACTGCACCTGCTTCCGGTATTACCCAGCCTGACCGGATACGTAATTGCGCCACATCATCTGCTTTGAGATGCAGAGGGTCTGGCAGATTGAAATGCAGGTTCAGCTCAGGTGCCTGTTCAGCAACAGCTTCAATCCGTGATGCCCCACCCTGATAGACCGAGCGTGTCACCCGCACGGCAAATCCGTCCTGTTTCACCAGTTCCAGATCATCTTCACGGATACAAATCTGTGCGTCTTTGCGCACCACTTCATTGGCACGACAACGCAAACGTACTTGCTGCCCCAGCACCATGGCTTCACAGGCACCGCTGCCATTGACGCTCAAAATCTCCGCAGGCAACACCATGCCCTGCGTGATGAAGGACGCGACCATCGCATTGGCCGGTTCATTATAGAGCGTTTTCGGTGAAGCAAACTGCATCAACCTGCCTTTGTCCATCACCGCAATACGATCGGCCAGTGCCATCGCTTCGGCCTGATCATGGGTAATATAGACAATCGTTGTGCCGGTACGCTTATGGAAGCGGGCAAACTCATCTTCCATCGATGCGCGCAGATGCACATCCAGATTGGCCAGCGGCTCGTCAAACAGCACCAGCGACGGCGCAGCCACCAAACAACGTGCCAGTGCCACGCGCTGACGCTGCCCACCGGACAGATTGGCCGGACGACGATCCCCATAGCCCTGCAGATCAACCAGCTTCAGCGCTTCTTGCACTCGGCGTTCACGCTCGGCTTTTTCTACCTTAGCGATTTTCAAGCTATAGCCGACATTTTCCGAAACAGTCATATGCGGCCAGAGAGCATAGTTCTGAAACACAATACCGACACGGCGTTTTTCCGGCGGCACGAACTGCCCTTTGCCGGTCACGAGATTATCACCGACATAGATCACGCCATCATTTGCTTGTTCAAATCCGGCAATCATACGCAGCAATGTCGTCTTTCCGCAACCGGAAGGCCCCAGCACCGCAATGAATTCACCATTAGCGATATCCAGTGACACATCGGTCAAAACTTTTGTGTCATTAAAGCTTTTGGAAAGCTGAGAGATAGTCAATCCCGCCATGGCAGAACTCCGTCAGGCAGATATCTGGCGAACATATTGGTCACCAGCATCAGTAAAAATGTAATCAGCACGACCAGTATGGAAACTGCCGCCGCATAGGGTGAATCGCCACCCTGCTCAAAAGAGAAAATCACCACGCCCAGCGTTTCCGACCCTGATGACCATAATAGTGCAGAAACTGTCAGCTCCGAAAAAGCGGTCATGAAAATCAGCACACCACCGGCCAATGTTGCCGGTGCCACCAGCGGAAACACAATGGTGCGCAGGCGTGTCGTCAGTCCTGCGCCTGCCACCTGTGCCGCCTCTTCCAGAGCACGGTCAATCTGATGCAGACCGGTAATGGTCGGGCGCAAGGCCAGCACAAGAAACCGTGCCAGATAGGCGTAGAGAATGATCCAGATCGTATTATAGAGATGCAACCCGACAACCGGCAAAGGCTTGAGGAACATCAGCAATGCCGCAATCGACAATACCACACCCGGCAGAGCATAGGGTAATTCGGCGGCGAGATTGAGCAAGCGTGTCCACCAGCGCGAACGCCATGTGATGAGATAGCCGAGTGGCACTGCTACAAGCACCGCAAAACCGGCAGCGGCCAGCGACAGGGTGAATGAATTGACCAACGCACGGCGAGCCCCTGCATGGTCAAACAATACGAATTTCAGATTATCCAGTGTTGCGGTCTGCCAGCTCAGCGGAATACCGAAAGCAGGCACCAATGCGGTCAGCAACAGGCCGAACATCGGCAGTACCAGCACCACCGCAATCAGCAGCCAGCAGGCGATCTCAACAGTCAGGCGCCATGAGCCAAGTTCAAAAGGCGCGGCAGGTAGCGAGGTTGAGGCAATACGGTAATCGCGGCGGCGTGCCATATAATCCTGACAGAGAATACCCGCCATTGCGATCACACCAATCAGCAGTGAAAGCACAGCGACTTCCGACAATACAGACGGGCCACCACCAGCGAGTTTCTGATAAATCAAAGTCGGCAGCACCAGCACATTGGCCGGAATACCCAAGAATGCAGGAATACCGAAATTACCCACACAGGACACGAAAGCTAGTGCAGAGGCACCAATCACCGATGGTGTCATCAGCGGCACAATGATTGTCCGCGTCACCTGCCATTTGCTGGCACCACTACTTAACGCGGCTTCAACCAACTCACGCGGCAATTTACGCAAACCAGCGCGGACAATCAGGAATACCAGCGGCGCATACTGAATGCCGAGCAGTGCGATAATGCCGGTAGTCGAATAGAGCGGATTACGGCTGCCAAGCTCGGGCGCCATGCCGATCATTTTAAGAAAAGGGCTCGCAGGGCCAAAGAGTTGCAACCATGCCAGTGCAGTCACCTGCGGCGCAATCAGCAACGGCACCACAAACATCAGCACGAACACGCCGCGTCCGCGAATATTGGTCAGGCTTACCAACAGCGCCACAGCACTGCCCAGAAGTACAGCAGCAAGTGTACCGCCAAAACCGGTGATTAAAGAATTACGTGTGGCAACCCATGTGGAAGTTGAAGAAAGCGCCGAGCGCAATGCACTGTCAGAGAGCTGACCATTCGGCGCGATGATCTCGCTCGCCAGTCGCAGCATCGGCCACAAAGACAGTGTAAACACCACTGCCGCCACAAGGAAGATCAGAGCCGTATCCCGGCTCTGACCAAATATTTTATCTGACATCAAAGAATGCCTTAACCGCCGAACAGCTCAGAAAAACGCTTCTTATCAGCTTCTGTCACACCCAGAACTTTGAGCGTATCAATCGACATGATGTTGATTTTTGTACCTTCCGGCAACCAGCTCGGGCGACCAACAGATTCTTTGGCCGGCAGATAGCCCTGCTCCAGCGCCAGTTTCTGACCATCATCCGAGAGGATGAAATCAACGAATTTCTCTGCGCCAGCAACATTCTTGGCAGTCGCCATAATTGCAACAGGTTCAGTTACCGCAGGCACGCCTTCCTTAGGGAACACGAACTCAACCGGTGAGCCTTTGGCTTTGGCATTCAGCGCCATGAAATCCACGAGGATACCGTAAGGCTTTTCACCACTGGCAACGGATTTCAGAACCGCACCATTACCGCGCACGCTGATCAGCTCATTGGCTTTCAGCTTTTCGAAATAATCCCAGCCGAGTTCTGAATTCAGCGCAAAACCGGAAAGCAGATAAGCAGCCGCGCCGGAATAAAGCGGGCTCGGCATCACGATCTGGCCTTTATATTCTTCTTTGCCGAGATCAGCCCAGCTTTCAGGCTTGCTTTTCGCCTGTGTGTTATAGGCGATACCGGTGGTGATCAGCTTAGAACCGAAATAGGTTTTGTCTTTGTCGAACGAACCTTCAGTCAGACCATCAGTCTTTGCACCTTCATAGGCTTTCAGACGATTGTCTTTTTTTAGCAGTTCCATCGACACGGCATCGGCGATCAACAGCACATCCGGCTGTGGTGCACCGGCGGCAAATTCAGCAGCCAGCTTGCTGAGAATATCGCTGGTGCCGGAACGGAACACCTGCACATCAATATCAGGATTGGCTTTGCGGAAGGCTTCAACAGTTTTGGTCGCATCAGCTTCCGGCTGCGACGTATAAAGATTGAGCGTTTCAGCATTGACCGCTGTTGCGCCCATAAAGACCGCCAGAGCAGTAGCCAGAACTGTTTTACGTGACGTGCGTTTCTGCAACATGATTCTTATCCCTGAAATCATTCATCCGATACCGGAGCGAGCCGGTTACTCGCCGCTCATTTATTAAATGAACACTACAAGTATATGACAAAGAATAAACTCACCACAGAAATCAAAAAGAAACAGGGCATTGAACCAACAATGCCCTGTTAAAAATCTGTTGAACTTGTTCGCTCAGATAATTTTCAGCACTTAGAACCGCGCGCGCTCTTTGATTTAGGCGCTCAGAAGCGAGCGCCGGTAAAATGCGCGATCTGTGCGCCGGTTTCATAATAGGCTTCGCGGACGCCGAGGAAAGACTGCGTTTCCGGCTCAGTCACCGGCAATGGCAGATCAGCTTCACTGATTTCACCGCTGATATGACGCGCCAGCAAATTGCCGAATACAGTACCGGTGGCGATGCCGCGACCATTATAACCGCTGAAACCGATCACATTCTTATCAAAGCGATGGAATTTTGGCAGGCTGTCATTGGTCATGCCGATCAGGCCATACCACTCATAATCGAATTCGACTTTGCCAAGCTGCGGGAACAGACGCTTCATTTCACGCTTTGCCCATGCGGTATGGATACCTGTGCCGGTATTGCGCAATGCGCCCACACTACCAAACACCAGACGACCGGCCTGATCGTAGCGATAGGACGACAACACTGTCTTGGTATCCCATACGCCCTGACGCTCCGGCAGAATCTGCGCCTGCTGTTCTTTGGTCAGCGGTTTGGTCGCGAGATTGAAGTAAGGCAGATGCATAATTTCCGCACGAATCTGCGGCCATGGTGCCTGCGTATAGGCATTGGTTGCCACAACAATCCACTGCGCACGCACCGAGCCTTGTGCGGTTTTCACTACCCAGTCATTACCCTGACGCTCTGTACCGATCACCGGCGATCCGGTGAAAACCTGTGCTCCGGCAGCAATGGCTGCATGAGCCAGACCACGCACATAGGCCAGCGGCTGAATTGTACCCGCACGCATATCCAGCAGCGAGCCGGTATAGGCTTTGGTGCCAACTTTCTTTGCGGTTTCTTCAGCGCTCAGCAGCGTCACCGGCGCACCACGGCGCTGCCACTGTTCCGCACGATCCTGCAATTCCCGCAGACCCTTCTGGCCGACAGCACAATGCAATGTGCCGGTACGGGTCGCTTCACAGGCAATATTATGCTTTTCAATACGCTCGAAAACCATTTTCGGACCATTGCCGAGAGATTCCAGCAGACGGTCACCATATTTCTGGCCAAGCACACCCGGCAGATCATCCGGCATAACCCACATACCGGCATTGACCAGACCGACATTGCGACCGGAACCGCCAAAACCGATTTCAACACCTTCCAGAACGGCAACCTTGCTGCCGCGCTCACTCAAATTCAGTGCGGTTGAAAGTCCGGTAAAACCACCACCAACAACAACCACATCAACGGTCAGATCGCCTTTAAGCGCAGAAGTCACCGGAGCAGCTGGCGCGGATTTTTCCCAAAGACCGTGGGAACGTGGATTATTCAACATGTCAGTTCATTTCTCAAAAACAACGTTGCCACTTGTATCAGCCTGAATTGCAGCAGCAAGCCTATGATTATGCGCCTGAAAATACACGCATCACGCAAGAGCGCCGAGACAAAAGGTCAACGATCAAAATGGATAAAGAGCGCCGTATATATAATGCGGATACACACACAACACTCTGAGTGTTTGAAATTTGAAGCACAACACGGAAAATCATCCGGCTTGTTATGTACCAGTGTTCTTATAGTCTTTTTCTTCTGGCGCCTAAGCAGCCATACACCTTTCGGTTTTGGCAACAGTAGCAATTTATGCGCAACAGATCATTCATTCACGGAATGACCTGTTACACTTTAGTTCTATTCTGCGTTCAGATGCACCAGCGCCATATAATCATGCTGGCCAACCTGCCCGCGAATCCAGTTGGAAAATGTCTGTATCAGCGGGTTCTCGTGTTTGCCTTCCGGCACCACCAGATAGTAGTCATTCTCGGTACGCATCGGCTTATCAAACAGAATACGCAGCCGACCTTCCTGCAGCTCTTTTTCGATCAGATAAACCGGTAACAAACCAATGCCAAGCCCTGCGGCAGCGGCTTCGATCACCATAGAAAACTGATCAAAACGATGGCCGCTATAGGTGCTGCGCGCATCAACTTCGCACTGCTCAAACCATTGTGTCCACATTTTCGGACGGGTGGTCAGATGCAGCAGAGGCTCTTTCTGCAGATCTTCCGGTTCAACAATGCGGTGACTTTCAATCAAAGCACTACTGGCAACCGGCACCACCATTTCACTGCAAAGATAGTTGCAGGTGGCATGTGCCCAAACCGGCTGGCCATAATGAATAGCCATATCAAACGGATATTCTTCAAAGTCGAACACGCCGGTGCGTGAACCGACATTAAACGCAACGCCCGGATTTTCTTCGATGAAATTAGGAATACGCGGCATCAGCCAGCGTGCACCGAATGTCGGCAATGTCGCCACGCTGAAAGCCGAAGACGACTGAGCTGAAGCCATCGCCCGCAACATCGTGTCTTCGGTCTGGTTCAACAGACGGCGCACTTCCGGCAAAAATTTACGTCCCGCATCGGAAAGCAGAATGCGCTGACGGATTCGTTCAAACAGCAAAACACCCAGCTGGCCTTCAAGATCCTTGATCTGACGACTCACCGCGCTTTGCGTCAGGTTCAGCTCATGCGCTGCCTGTGTAAAACTTCCATGACGTGCAGCGCATTCAAAAGCCTGCAAAATGGCGATATCCGGTATCAGCCGGCGACTGAGCTTCATTCCTGCCTCGCATAAACATAGTCGATTTCGTCGCAATCATGCGGCCACTACAACTGATATGATCAATTTTAGTCATGATATCAACATCTGATACGTGTTTCGGACAGTCGAAAATCGATTTAAAAAGAAATTACGTGTCAAATTTAAAGCATATCCCGAATTTTGGCTGACATTTTTCGGATCAGATAGGCATCTACAACAACATCAGGACAGTTTTATGCGACTCTCTCAGAGCATAGAGCTTTCCTGAAAAGCGGTTTCAGGAAAAACGTCATCCGGTTTTCTTTATGAAGCTGTATCAAGAGCAAAACAGACAGGGCTTTATCTTCTCCCAAGACAGATAACAGCTCTCAATACGGAAAGCCCCTAAGGAGGCAAACCATGAACTTCGTATCAGCCGACAGCATCCGCGCGGCATTCTCGGCCGCTATGTCTGCCATGTACCGTACAGAAGTGCCTGCTTACGGCACGCTGATGGAACTGGTTGCAGATGTGAATGCTGCGACCCTGAAAGCCCAGCCTGAGCTGCTCGCCCGTCTTGAAGATACCGATTCTCTGGATCGTATTTCTGAAGAGCGTCACGGCGCGATCCGTCTCGGCACAGCCGCTGAACTCTCCATGATGCGCCGCGCTTATGCGGTTATGGGCATGTTCCCCGTCGGTTACTACGACCTGTCGGCTGCCGGTGTACCTGTGCATTCCACAGCTTTCCGTCCGGTTGCAGATGCATCGCTGAAGATCAATCCGTTCCGCGTTTTCACCTCGCTGCTGCGTCTCGACCTGATCGCTGACGAAAAGCTCCGCAAGGAAGCGGAAGAAACACTCGCAAAGCGCAATATCTTCACTGCCGGTGCGGTTGAGCTGATCGAGATTGCTGAAAAGCAGGGTGGTCTCACACAAGAACAGGCCGATAAATTTGTAACGGAAGTTCTGGAAACATTCCGTTGGCACGATAAAGCCAATGTAAGTGCAGAACTCTATCACCGCCTGCATGATGCACATCGTCTGATTGCGGATGTTGTGTCCTTCAAAGGCCCGCATATCAACCACCTGACCCCGCGCACCTTGGATATTGATGCCGTGCAGGTGCAGATGCCGGAGCGCAACATCTCGCCAAAGGCTGTTGTTGAAGGCCCGCCAACCCGTAAATGTGCTGTTCTGCTGCGTCAGACTTCGTTCAAAGCGCTGGAAGAAGCCGTTTCTTTCACCGATGCTTCAGGTGAGTGGAAAGCCGGCACACACACTGCGCGTTTTGGTGAAATTGAACAGCGCGGCGTTGCGCTGACACCAAAAGGCCGCGCACTCTATGATGCGCTGCTCGACAAGACCCGTGAACGCATCCGCCCTGCACCGGACGGTTCCAATGCTGCTGAATATGTGCGTATTCTGGGTGAAGTTTTTGAAGAATTCCCGGATACATGGGCAGAAATCCGTGAACAGGGTCTTGGTTATTTCGCTTACAGCGTTGCAGACCGCTCGAAAGCCAAGAGCGAACTGACTGCTGCTAATCTCAGCAATCTGATCGCTGAAGGCGCAATCCAGTTCGACCCGATTGTCTATGAAGACTTCCTGCCGGTCAGCGCCGCTGGTATCTTCCAGTCCAACCTCGGCGACGATGATACGCAGGAATTTACCGAAAGCCCGAACCAGAAGCGTTTCGAAGCTGATCTCGGCGCGACTGTACTCAACGAATTTGAGCACTATGCCCGCATCGAGCGCGAATCTGTTGAGGGTGCATTGAAGGCTCTCGCCTTTAAAGCTGCCGCAGAATAACTAGATAACATATGAAAACGGCAATCTGCCCTTCAAAGCAGATTGCCGTTCAGCTGTTTATACCGGAGCGGTAATCTGCTCCACCGCATCAGATAGAATATCGAGCTTGTTCCCTTACCCGAACAAACACCTGATATTCTGAACGATAAACAATAGGGAATGCGATTTATGAGCACCGAAAATAAAAAAGTGAACGTTAAGCAGGAAGCTGCTGACATTCTCGCCAAGCTTGGCGTTGACAGCGCTGCCTATACAGGCGGTGATCTTGCCTCGTTCAGCCCGGTTACCGGCGAACAGATCGGCGCCCTCAAGACTCATTCGGCTGCAGACACTGCCCGCATGATCGAAGAAGCAGATAGCGCTTTCCGCACATGGCGCGATGTTCCGGCTCCTCGCCGCGGTGAACTGATCCGCCTGCTCGGTGAAGAACTGCGCGCTTCCAAAGCTGATCTCGGCCGTCTCGTTTCGATCGAAGCCGGCAAGATCATCTCCGAAGGCCTCGGCGAAGTACAGGAAATGATCGACATCTGCGATTTCGCAGTTGGTCTGTCCCGTCAGCTTTACGGTTTGACCATCGCGACTGAACGCGCCGGTCACCGCATGATGGAAACATGGCATCCACTTGGCGTTGTCGGCGTTATCTCCGCCTTCAACTTCCCGGTTGCAGTCTGGTCATGGAACGCAGCTCTGGCACTGGTTGCCGGTGACGCTGTTGTCTGGAAGCCTTCTGAAAAGACCCCGCTTACAGCACTTGCTTGTGAAGCGATCTTCAACCGTGCTGCTGCCCGTTTCGGCGCAGATGCTCCTAAGGGCCTGTCCGCTGTTATTATCGGCGACCGTACAATCGGTGAAGTTCTGGTTGACCATCCGAAGGTTCCGCTGGTTTCCGCAACCGGTTCAACCCGCATGGGTCGCGATGTAGGTCCGCGTCTGGCCAAGCGTTTCGCACGCGCTATCCTCGAACTCGGCGGCAACAATGCCGGTATCGTCTGCCCGTCGGCCGATCTCGACATGGCTCTGCGCGCGATTGCTTTCGGTGCCATGGGCACTGCAGGTCAGCGTTGCACCACCATGCGTCGTCTGTTCGTACACGAAAGCGTATACGACACACTGGTACCACGTCTGGTCAAAGCCTATCAGAGCGTATCCATCGGCAATCCGCTGGAAACCCCTGCACTGATCGGTCCGTTGATCGACAAGGCTTCGTTCGACGGCATGCAGAAGGCTCTCGCAGAAGCTAAAGCACACGGCGGTAAAGTTGTCGGTGGTGATCGCGTTTCCGTTGGTCCGGACACAGGTTACTACGTACAGCCAGCAATCGTTGAAATGCCAGAACAGGCAGGTCCGGTTCTCGAAGAAACCTTCGCACCGATCCTCTATGTGATGAAATACAGCGATTTCGACAATGTACTCGAACTGCACAACGCAGTTGGTGCCGGTCTGTCGTCTTCGATCTTCACACTGAACTTGCAGGAAGCTGAACGTTTCCTCTCTGCATCCGGTTCGGATTGCGGTATTGCCAACGTCAACATCGGTACATCCGGTGCTGAAATCGGTGGTGCGTTCGGTGGTGAAAAAGAAACCGGTGGCGGTCGTGAATCCGGTTCGGATGCATGGAAAGCTTACATGCGCCGTGCAACCAACACCGTAAACTACTCCAAGGCACTGCCGCTCGCACAGGGCGTATCCTTCGATATCGACTAATCATCAGTACTGATGACAAAGAAAAGCCCCGCTATGCGGGGCTTTTTTATTGACTAAAATCCTGCACAGGGTCTCTATTAGGCACAGCATTCACGCATATCTTGTCAGACTTCTCCGCCTTAGAGGCTTACATGCGTTTATTTTTAGCAGCCCTGACGACTATATTTTTTACCACTTCTCTGCCCGCAGCTCACGCGAATGAGAACAATGCTGTGTTCTGCACCAAGCTCGGTGAACTTGCGGGGCGCTCTATGGCGGCACGCCTGGAGGGCAAACCTCTGACTGATCTTCTCAAGGTCAAATTTGATCCGGCGGTAAGGGAAATTTTTCAGACCATTATCAGAGAGGCTTATGCGAGACCGTTGGTTGACGGTGATAATGCGTGGGTCAGAAATATGTCTGATTTCCGCAATGATGTTGAAGAAAAATGCCAGTCATCTTTGAATAAATAAAAAAGCCGGAGATTCCGGCTTTTATTTTCTTCAAGGCACAACGCTTGAAATTTTGGTTATGGTGTGGCGAAAATGGTGATTTTTGAGAACCGGAGCGGAATGTACTTTGAGGTACATGAGCACCGGAAGCGGAGAAAATTGCCATTTGCAGCCCGCCAGAGCCGAAATTCTCTTAGCCCATGCGTTCAGAGGCGTACGACCCCGGGCTCGCCGGGAATACAACTGTCCGGTTACCATTGAGGAAGACGCGGTGATGGATATGCGCGTGAATGGCACGGGCAAGAACCTGCGCTTCGACATCGCGGCCGATCGAAACATAATCGGCAGCCGATTGCGCATGGGTAATACGGGCAACGTCCTGCTCGATAATCGGGCCTTCATCGAGATCAGCAGTCACATAATGCGCTGTAGCACCGATCAGCTTTACCCCGCGCTCATAAGCCTGCTTGTAAGGATTGGCACCTTTGAAAGACGGCAGGAAGGAGTGGTGAATGTTGATAATTTTGCCGGACATTTTCTGGCTCAGCTCATCAGACAGAACCTGCATATAGCGCGCCAGAACCACCAGTTCGGTGCCGGTCTGGTTGACGATATCCATCATCTTAGCTTCGGCTTCGGCTTTGTTTTCCTTCGTCACCGCAATGTGGTGGAAAGGAATATCATGGTTCACAACAACCTTCTGATAATCAAAATGGTTGGAAACCACGCCAACAATATCAATCGGCAAGCCACCGATTTTCCAGCGATAGAGCAGATCATTGAGGCAATGACCAAAGCGCGAAACCATCAGCAGGGTTTTCACCGGCTTACGGGTATCATGGAAATCATAGGTCATGCCAAATTTGTCAGCTGTTTCCTGAAAACTGCCGGAAACCTCTTCAAAGCTTTTGCCTTGTTCGGAAATAAAGCTGACCCGCATGAAGAATTTATCAGCGCTGAGATCATCGAACTGGGCGCTGTCAACGATGTTACACCCCATACCCGCAAGATATCCGGAAATAGCGGCAACTATACCGAGGCGTGACTGGCAACTGACGGTCAACACATAATTCTGCATGGGGGTATCCCTTAAGCTTCACTGTTCCAATGATTACAGAGCCGAAAATTCCGGTTCCGTATGAAGCTCTTACACAGAATTTCCAAGCATAACAGTCCCGATTACGCTTTTGTTTGACGGATTCCTGCCATTTGCAGACAATTATGCAGAACCTATAATCTCAGGCTATAGACATTGTTTTCCGAGATTATAGGTCGCTGCCTGTTTCAAAGATGCGGGTTGCGCGCTTTATATTTTTCAATCAGGCGCTCATTGATTTCTGTTGCACCCGGCATATTGGCACTGCGATAGACCGGCACATCACTTCCCTCTTCTGCAAGCTCTGCCGCAACAGCGGTAAAGATCGCATGGAGAATAGTTGCGCAAACCGCCGTCGAGACGGCTCCGGCCTTCATCTCGCTATTGGGCAATTGCATCATCGCATCACCCGCCGGAATTTCATTATCCAGCACCAGATCAGCCAACTCAGACAACCGCACACGGCCATTGGCAGCGCTGGCAGAATAAGAAACAGATGTCAGAGCAATCACTTTTGCACCGACTTCGCGCCCATATCGTGCAGCATCAACCGGCGCGGCATTCACACCGGAATTGGAAACAATCAGCAGAATATCCCCCGCGCCAATATCATAGCGCTGCAGCAAAGGCAGCACCATGCCATTGATACGCTCAAACTTGGTGCTGGAAGACGCGCCCTCATGCAGCATTGTAAAGGCTGAGAGAACCGGAACGGTAATCGCCAGACCACCGGCACGATAATGCACCTCTTCCGCCAGCATATGCGAATGACCAGTGCCAAATACAAAGACGCGCTTATCATTGCGCGCAGCTTCGCCAATCATGGCAACAGCCTGCTTCATTACCTCGGCCTGACTGTCACGCAATTGCGTGAGATGGGCTGTCAGCTTGTCAAAATAATCATTAATAATGCTCATGCCCGCTGATCCTGTCGCTCACCGGAAATCCACGTAGAGCGGACATGGCACTGGTCATCCAGCCAGACCAGATCGGCACGTTTTTGCGGTGCCAGCACGCCACGATCTTTGAGCTGCAAAAATTCTGCCGGATAGGAAGTTGCCATGCGCAAAACCTCCTCGCAGGAGAGATCCAGCATCGCCATACCATAGCGGATACCCGATGCCATATCGAGGTCGGAACCTGCCAATGTCACACGATCTTCCAGCACCAGTTTCGGGCAATAACCACCCTCTACACGATAGACTGTACGACCATTCAACTGGAATGTATCACGGCCTGAGCCGACCAGCGACATCGCATCAGTGACAAAGAACAAACGCCCCTGCCCACGTTTTGCCCGCAATGCCACACGCAGCGCCGCAGGCTCCACATGATGACCGTCCGCAATAATGCCGCCCCACACCGATGGATGATCCAGCGCCGCACCAACAAGATTAGGCGCACGATGGCCAAACTGGCTCATCGCATTGAACAGATGGGTCACGCCACGCGCACCGGCATCAAACCGCGCCATCGCCATTTCATAAGTACTGTCGCTGTGGCCGATACTGACAATCACACCGCCTTCAGCCAGTTCACGCACCTGCTCCGGTGTCACCTGCTCGGCAGCCATTGTCACCAGCAGACAACCGATTTTCTGTGCCGCTGCAATCATCGCCTGAATGTCAGCCGGTTGCACAGGGCGCATCAGCTCCGCCAGATGCGCACCTTTTTTCGCCGGAGCCAGATGCGGGCCTTCAAGGTGCAGACCGGCAACGCCTTTGTCGGTTGCAACCGCTTCAACCGCAGCAGCCATTGCCAGTGCCGTTACATCACCGGTATCAGTGATCAGGGTCGGCAACAGGCTGGTTGTGCCGTAAGGGCGATGCCCTGCCGCGATAGTGAACATGATTTCCGGTGTCGGGCCATCATTAAGCATTGCTCCGCCGCCGCCGTTGACCTGCGCATCAATAAAACCGGGGCTGAGAATGCCGCCTTCCAGTTCAATGACCTGCACATTGTCCGGCAAAGCATCGCCATCCTGAACGAGGCGGACAATCCTGCCCTTTTCGATCAGAACGGCTGTTCGCTCATGAAAACGATTGCCGTCAAAAATGCGCGCACCACGCAGCAGCTGAAAATGCATCAGACAGTCTCCGTTACCTTATTCAGATTAAGCGGCTTATCAGGGTTGAAACCACGACGGCGGGTAACCGCCTCGATAATACGATAATAAGCGCCAAGCGACACCAGCGGATCAAGCAGAGCTGAACCCGTAGCCGGTGTTTTAATCTGGCTCCACGGCAAATCCAGTGGCGAAATTGTCAGGATATTGCCGCCAATGCTTTCCAGATGTTTCAGTGCCTGCATATTGTGCTGATAAGCCTGATCCTGTGAAATAAACGCCACAATCGGGAAGCCTTTTTCCACCAGACGCATCGGGCCGTGCATCAGCTCCGCCAGTGAGAAAGCTTCTGCATGAATGGCTGAAGTTTCCTTTGCCTTCAGGGCAGCTTCAAGCGCAATTGCCATCGACGGCCCACGACCGCCGATAAACAGCGACTGCTTTTCAGCCAGTGTATTCTCCAGCGCATTGCCTGCATCAACCTGAACCGCAGCCAGTGCATCCGCCAGATGATCAAGACCGTTCTGCATCTCATTGTCTTTGCTGACCGCAGCAATCACACCGGCCAGAGCCGCAGCAGCTGCAATAAAGGATTTAGTTGCAGCAACACTTTTCTCAGGTCCTGCGCCAATTCCCAGCACAATATCGGCCTCATTGCCGAGCGGGCTGTCGGTGACATTGACCACCGCAACCGTAACCGCACCGCCTTTTTTAGCCGCGCGCTGCATCGCCACAATATCAGGGCTGGCACCTGACTGCGACACCGTAAAATGCACAGCAGAGCCAAGCTGCAACGGTGCATCATAAACGGAAGCGACCGATGGCCCCAAGGCCGCGACCGGCAAACCAAGCTGAATTTCAGCGAGATATTTAAAAAATGTCGTCGCATGATCAGATGAGCCGCGCGCGCAGGTCGAAATCAACGCAGGCTTGCGGGATGCAAAAAGCTTCGCGATTTCTTCAAAAACCGGCTTCTGCTCTTTCAGCATCGTAGCGACAACAGACGCTGCCTGTTCGGTTTCCTGAAGCATGAGTGTTGGTGATGCGGTCATCGGACCTCCCCCGTTTTAAGTTCCGCAATAAAATCATAAGCATCGCCGCGATAAAGCGAGCGTGTATATTCCACAATCCGGTCTGTCTGCGTACGCGAAACGCGCTCCATTTGCAGTGCGGCAGCCTTATCCGCTACGCCAAGCAAACGTGCATTGACCGGATCAAGCACCACAGCCGTCAGGCGCTGCAAAGCTCGTACCGGTTTATAACCCTGATCTTCCAGTGCTGCATAAAGTGACAGCGCACCGCTGAGCACCGCCTGTGCCAACTCGCTTTTCTGCCCTGCTTCATCGCGCGCAAGCGTCGCTGTTCCGAGCAAACGCTGCGGTACCACAGCGCGTTCAATCGCCATCGGCATATCATCGGCAAGACGCAAGCGCTCAACACGCACCACCAGATCCTGCATGGAAATGCCAAGCTGAAATGCCTCTTCCGGTGACGGATGTCCGATATCACCGGAAAGAATACGTACCCCCGGCACTTTACCACGGGCGATCATATCCTGCGAGAATGAGGTGAGTTGCCAGAGCGGCTGGCTGATCTTTTTCGGGCGCTCGCAAATATAGGTGCCGCTGCCATGTCGGCGCTCCACCAGCCGGTTTTCCAGCAATGCCTGATAGGCCGAGCGGATGGTGACCCGCGCCAGTCCAAGCGCCTGAGCCAGCTCGCGCTCCGGTGGCAAACTACTGCCAGCGGCAAGACTGCCATCTTCAATCAAATTGGTCAGAACCACAGCGACCTGCTTATAAAGCGGCCCGCCGGTCGTTTGCGCTGCTAATCCGCGCTGAAGAAGAGGAAGTAATCTGGTATTATCCATGACACCGATACAATACCATTTTAAGACCAGTTGCAATTGAAATTATCTGTTCCACGAAAATAAAAAGGGCAGCTCCGTTTCAAAAAGCTGCCCTTATTTTTTAATTTACTGCACTAAGACCGGCTCGGCTGGCGGCACATCAGAGCCACCTTCAGGCTCCTGCGGCTCCGGCTCTTTCACACGGAACCATGCCACATAAAGTGCTGGCAGAAACAGCAGCGTAATCACTGTACCAACGATAATCCCGCCCATCATGGCATAGGCCATCGGCCCCCAGAACACTTCACGCGAAATCGGGATCAGCGCTAGACTGGCAGCCGCTGCCGTAAGCGCAATCGGGCGCATACGATGCTGGGCAGAATAAAAGACTGAATCCCACGGATGCATACCCTCTTTAATATGATCTTCCACCTGCACGATGAGGATCACCGAGTTGCGGATCAGAATACCGATCAGCGCCAGCACACCGAGAATAGCCACAAAACCTAGTGGCTTTCCGCTCGGCAGCAAAGCGGCAACAACACCGATCAGACCAAGCGGCGCAACCGCCACCACCAGAAACAGCCGTTGGAAACTCTGCAACTGGATCATCAGAATTGTCGCCATGGCAAACAACATCAATGGCACAACGGCTGCAATCGGCCCCTGACTCTTGGCGCTTTCCTCAACTGTACCGGCAATATGAACGGAATAGCCAAGCGGCAGTTTCTGCGCAAAGGCATCGACCTGCCCCTTCATCTGCTCAACCACCGTATCCGGCATCGTCTTGTCGAGAATACCGGCGGATACTGTAATCGTCGGCATACGGTCACGACGCCAGACCACAGGCTGTTCAATCTCGTAGCGGAAATTGGCAATGGATGCGAGCGGGATAGAATCTCCGTTACCTGTACCGATTTGCAAGTTACGCAGTGTTTCAATCCGGTCACGCTCCTGCGCCTGTGCCCGCACCACCACATTGATCAGATAGGTAGCATCACGCACCTGTGTAATCGCCAGACCGCCGACCACACTGTTCAGGGTCATCGAGATATCTTTAGAAGAAACGCCGAGCTTACGTGCTTTATCCTGCAATACATCAACCCGCACCACACGTGCCGGTTCGTTCCAGTCATAGGCGACAACACCCAGACGCTCATCTTGACCCATAATATCGGCAACCTGATGCGCATAATTACGCACCGTCTGAATATCCGGCCCGCTGACCCGATATTGCACCGGACGGCCAACCGGCGGCCCCAACTCAAGGAATTTCACATAGGCATCAGTACCGATATAATCCTTACGTAAAACCGCATCGAATTTCTGCTTCAGGCGGTCACGTGCTTCCACATCCTTGGCAACAATAATCATCTGACCGAAATACGGATTGACCGGCTGCACATCAAAGGTCAGCACGAAACGCACCGCACCCTGCCCGATATAGCTGCTCCAGTGATCAATATCTTCATTGCCTTTGAGCATGGTTTCTTCAAAGCGCAGCATTTGCGCCTGTGTTTCGGCAATGGAGCTGTTTTCCGGCAGCTTCCAGTCAATCACCAGCTCCGGACGATCCGACGGCGGAAAGAACTGACGTTCAATCAGCGTCATGCCGCCTAGTGACACCAGAAACAGAGCGATTGTTGCAAAAATCGTTGTCCAGCGATAGCGCATGCACCACAGCAAAGCAGCGGAAAAAGCGGTTGTTACACGACGTGGTTTTTCCTCATGCTTCTTCATGGTTTTCGGCAGGATTGTCACGCCAAGCAATGGCGCAAACAACACCGCCACCACCCATGATACCACCAGCGATACGCCGATCACGACGAACAGCGTATAAGTATATTCACCGGCCTGACTGCTATTGAGACCAATCGGGATAAAACCGGCAATCGTTACCAGCGTCCCTGTCAGCATCGGAAAGGCCGTATGCGTGTAAACATAGGTCGCCGCTTTATTGATCGGATCACCCGCCTCAAGCCGTGCAACCATCATTTCCACGGCGATCATCGCATCGTCCACCAGCAGACCGAGAGCAATAATCAGCGCGCCGAGTGACACACGTTGCAGCGAAATATCCATATATTGCATGGTGAGAAATGTGATCGCCAGCACCAGCGGGATCGACAAAGACACGACCAGACCGGCGCGTACACCAAGGCTGATAAAGCTCACCGCGAGAACAAT
Organism: Bacillus subtilis; assembly: GCA_021733665.1. Lineage (GTDB taxonomy): Bacteria > Pseudomonadota > Alphaproteobacteria > Rhizobiales > Rhizobiaceae > Pseudochrobactrum. The sequence goes on along the minus strand of JAHREI010000004.1, from coordinate 23,281 downwards.
AACCACAGCCTCAAACAAAGCTTTGGTGAAACCGGACACCGCATCATCCACCACTTCCGGCTGATCAGCGACCTGATGCACCGCAATACCCACCGGCAGTTCGCCTTCGACACGCGTCATCAATTCATTCAGTGCTTTACCAAAATCCAACAGGTTTTCATTCGGCTTCATACCGATTGCTAATCCGATTGCCGGTTCGCCATTGACGCGGAACAGGCTTTCCGGCGGATTGGTATAACCGCGCTTGATCTCGGCCACATCACTGAGGCGGAAAAAACGGTTATTGACGCGAAGATTAACCGCTTTCAGGCTTTCTTCCGATGTGAACTGCCCGCTCACCCGCACCGAAAGCCGCTCAGGACCAGCATTAATCACACCGGACGGCGTAATCGCATTCTGATCCTGCAAGCTCTTTAAAATCGCCTGCTGATCGAGCCCCAAGGCAGCCATCTGACGGGAGGAAAACTCGAGAAAAATCACCTCATCCTGCGCACCAATCAGATCAACCTTACCTGCACTGGGCAGTTGCAGAACCTGTGTGCGCACCGTTTCCACATAATCGCGCAATTGCCGGTGGCTCAGACCATCTGCGGTGAAAGCATAAATATTGCCGAAAACATCACCGAACCGGTCATTATAATAGGGGCCGTATACGCCTTCAGGGAAGTTCCCTTTAATATCATTGATCATATTACGGGTCTGTAGCCAGATTTTCTCCACATCCCGTGCTTTTGTCGTTGCTTTCAGATTAACAAAAATAACCGCCTTACCGGGCGTCGTCACCGACTTGGTAAAATCGAGACTATCCAGTTCCTGCAGCTTTTTCTCAATCCGGTCAGTCACCTGATTGATCGTCTCATCCACCGATGCGCCGGGCCAGTTGGCCTGTATCAGCATGGTTTTGATGGTGAATTGCGGATCTTCTTCACGCCCTAAATTGACATAGGCAGCCACACCGGCAATCAAAAACACCAGCATGAAATACCAGACCAGAGAGCGGTGATTGAGCGCCCAATCAGAGAGATTAAACTTCTTCATTATTTCTCTCCCTGCGGCAGCTTAACTTTTTGACCATCACGCAAACTATTCACACCCGCGCTGACAATATGCTGGCCCGCTTCCACACCCTGAACAATAAAATCCTGACCCGTACGGCGTACAACTTCAACCGGCTGACGACGAACCGTCTGGCTTTGCGCATCGGCAATCCAGACATAGGTCTTGCCGTCCTGCTCCAGCAAAGCAGAAAGCGGCAGACTGATCTGTTCCTGATGATTACCATCACTGCGTAACGCCGTAATGGTTGTACCCAGACGAAAAGCTTCCGGCGCCTCATCCAGCGTAATTTTCACGCGGCGCAGACGGGTTGCACTATCAGCTTGCGGTGCGATTTCCCGCACATGACCTTCTGTCTGCACAACCGGATCCGCTTGCAAAAAAATGATAAACCTATCGCCGGATTTAACATCTTCCGCAATATTATCCGGCACATCGACAACTGCCTCGCGCACGTCAGGCCGTGCTACAGTCACAATACTTTGCCCTGCCGATACGACCTGTCCGACCTCGACATTCACAGCTGAAACCACACCGGAAAAATCAGGCTTTAGCTGTGCAAAACCACGCTCGTCCTCAGCCTTACGCAAGGCGGCTTTTGCCTTTTCCAATCCGGCGGCTGCCGTATCGCGCGCCTGTTTGGCATTGTCATAAAGTGCCTGAGAAATACTGCGTGTAGCCAGCAGACGTAACTGCCGGTCTTCTGTGGCCTGCGCATTGGCATATTGCGCCTCAGCACTGGCCATATCCGCTTTAGCAGCCTGTAAGTTCTGATCGAGTTGTGCGGGATCAATCATCGCCACAACCTGACCTTTTTCAACCATATCACCGATATCAACATTGCGCTGGATCAACCGACCAAGCACACGAAATGCAAGATCAGTGCTGTATTGCGGCTCCACTGAGCCGGCAAACCCCATTTGCTGTGATGACTCTGCCTGTGCAGTCACAAACAAAACAGGACGCACCACTTCCGCTGTTTCTTCCTGTTTTTCACCACAGGCAGCAAGGATAGCCAAGGATCCTGCGACTGCGGCACCGAGAAATTTGCGTTGCATTGTTCTGACGCTCACGACCGTCTTTGCTCTGCTCATTGTGTAACACTCTTTTCATCTACCATCAGCAGATCAACAACAGAGCCTTCACCAAGCATCTGCCCACCGCGTGTGATCACCATCTGACCATCCTTCAAGCCGTCAGAAATGATAATTTTCTCACGCTCATAATCCAGAACATCTATCAGCGCAGATGTGACACTGTTTGTCTTCGGATCGAGTACCCAGACGGCAGGTTTTCCATCCTGTGCAGTCATCGTGCTCCACGGCAAAACCACTGCACGCACTACCGGAAGAGACAATGTGCCGGTGACCGGAGCCGCAAGTGTCATTGCCGCCGGTGGTGTATCCAGTTCAACTTTAATACGCACAGTACCGGTTGTGGCATTCACGACCGGTGCAATCTCACGGACATGACCAGTCGCTGCAACCATCGGATCTGACACCAATGACAGGCTTACTTGCGGTAAGGCCGCCGTTCCGCTTTTCCCCACAATCTGTTCCGCATGCGCGGCCAAAGCCTCCTGCACATCAAAAACGGCATCCCGTTCGCCATCGGCGGCGATCGTAAAAGCTGTCTGTGCAGCCTGCACCAATTGTCCGGCTTCAATATTGCGCGCTGTTACCACACCGGAGCGCGGCGCACGCAGTTCGGTGTAGCTCATCATATCCTGCGCATTTTTCATCTGGCTCTGAGCAGAAATCAGTGCAGATTCTGCCCGCTGTTTATTTTCTTCCGCAGTGCCAAACTGACTTCGTGTGGTAAAGCCCTGCTTCAGCAAAGCCTGCTGACGCGCATAATTCGCTGTCGCCTGTACCAATTGTGCTTGCGCTGCGTTTAATGAGGCCTGTGCTGAACGTAAAACCGCCTGCTGCTCGACGGCATCAATTCGTGCCAGAAGATCTCCGGCTTCGACTTTTTGCCCGACATCTGCGTTGCGTTCGGTCACCTGACCGGAGGCACGAAAGGCAAGATTAATCAAATTGCGGGCAGCAACAGCTCCCGTCAAAACCAGCTGCGGGCGATATTCCGTGACTTTTACTGTTTCTGCACTGACAGCTACGCGATGTGCGCTATAAAGGGCTTTATCTTTGGGTTGATCCGCTTGCGACTGTGCTACCGCAACAGAAACTGTGACGAACAACAAAATCCCTTGAGAAAACAGACGCAGAATAGGCTTACGCGAACCGGTTATCATCAGTACAACCTTTTAAAAATCATCGTTGTACAGCAAAGATAGCTGAACATCCGTTTTTTAACAGTCAGTCTTGTCCTGACTTTATAAAATTTGAATGCTAATAAATAACTTAAGAAAAAAATTCAGAAAGCAAGCAACCATGAGTACTGTTCTTGAAATCGCTGATCTGAAAAGACTGGCTCAACGCCGCGTACCGAAAATGTTTTTCGATTACGCAGATTCCGGCGCATGGACAGAATCAACCTATCGCGCCAATGAAAGCGACTTCGCCAAAATCAAACTACGCCAACGCGTACTGGTCGATATGACTGACCGTTCACTGGCCAGCACCATGATCGGCCAGAATGTTGCGATGCCGGTGGCCCTCTCCCCGACTGGTCTGGCAGGTATGCAGCATGCAGACGGGGAAATTCTGGCAGCACAGGCCGCAGCAGAATTCGGTGTGCCCTTTACCCTCTCCACCATGAGCATCTGCTCGATTGAAGATTTGGCAGAGGCAACCCAAAAACCGTTCTGGTTCCAGCTTTATGTCATGAAAGACCGCGACTTTGTACGCAATCTGATTGAACGTGCCAAAGCGGCCGGTTGTTCTGCTCTAGTCTTGACGCTTGACCTGCAAATTCTTGGCCAACGCCATAAAGATCTGCGCAACGGTTTGTCTGCCCCGCCAAAATTCACCCCGAAGCATATCTGGCAGATGATGACCCGCCCGCAATGGTGTCTCGGCATGATGGGTACTCAGCGCCGCACATTCCGCAATATTGCTGGCCATGCCAAAGGTGTCAGCGATCTCTCCTCCCTGTCCTCATGGACTGCGGAACAGTTTGACCCGAAACTGAACTGGGATGATGTGGAGTGGATCAAAAATCTCTGGGGCGGACCGCTGATCCTCAAAGGCATTCTTGATGAAGAAGATGCGCTGATGGCTGCGAAAACCGGTGCCGATGCGATCATCGTCTCCAATCATGGCGGCCGCCAGCTGGATGGCGCACCATCTTCCATTTCCATGCTGCCACGCATCGTGGATTCGGTTGGCGACAAGGTGGAAATCCATCTCGACGGCGGTATCCGCTCCGGTCAGGATGTATTGAAAGCTGTCGCCCTTGGTGCAAAAGGCACCTATATCGGTCGGCCGTTTCTCTATGGTCTGGGCGCAATGGGTAAAGCCGGTGTGACCAAAGCACTGGAAATCATCGCGCGTGAAGCGGATGTGACTATGGCGCTGTGCGGCAAACGCCGTATCACGGATGTGGACAGCTCAATCCTGCATAAAGACTGAGCTATATTCGAAAAATGAGAGCGCCAATTATTTTTTTGGCGCTCTGCTCAAAAGCACACTGCGGATTGAGAAGCTCGAGTGAATACGCACTACCCCTGGCAGGCGTGAAAGAATTTCCTTGTGAATGACCTCATAGGCCGCCGTATTTTCTGCTTCGGCACGCAAGATATAATCCGCATCACCGGTCATCAGATAACATTCCTGAATCTCCGGATGACGGCGCACTGCCTCTTCAAAGCGATTGAGATATTCTTCTGTCTGCCGTTCCAGCGTAATACTGACCAGCGCCACCAAACGGTCATCGGCATCAGGCGCAGCGATAATTGCTGTATAGCCTCGGATCACCCCACTTGTTTCCAGCATCTGCACCCTGCGCAGACAGGCAGATTGAGATAGCCCGACTTCTGTGGCAAGCTGACTATTGGTCATGCGGCCGTCACGGCGCAGACAACGGATAATATTGCGATCAATAGCATCTAAGGTCGACACGCAGAATATTCCAATTCTCAGTATTTTATCATTCTTATGTACCCATAATTCGCATAATATACGAAAAATAGCAAAAACATTCGAAGACTATTCGACTAAACTTCGAAATAGGGAGAGAGATACGGCTCAGCATTTCGCGCATGAGATTCCGGCGCTGAAGCGATGCTGCCTCTTACACAAAATTGTTTGCCCCTTCTGCGGTATGTACCTCAGACCCGTCACGGAACAGCACCGGCTGTTTCGTCAGACAGAGGTTCAGGCTAACCGCATGAAAGGTCAGACATTGACCATGCGGAAGTGCTTATGTCTGTAATCTTTGCTGATACTCGTACACTTGAGTCAGTTGACACCTCTGATAACCAGCAGGCACTGGCTGCAGGCGGCGTTCTGACCATTGATCTCGGTGCTCTCCGCGCTAATTATAAGCATGTCGCCGATGCGATCGCTCCGACCCGCACCGCTGCTGTTGTCAAAGCCGATGCCTATGGCTTAGGTGCGGATAAAGTCGCCCCGCAATTTTATGCGGCCGGTTGCCGTGACTTTTTCGTTGCGCATCTGGGCGAAGCCCTCAACCTGCAACCGTATATCGGCAAAGATGCCACGATTTATATTCTCAACGGCTTGCAGCCACAGACAGAACAGCTTTGTGCAGCACATAATATTGTGCCGGTACTGAACTCCCTTGAGCAGCTCAGCAACTGGGCAGCTCTAGCCAAATCTCAAAACCGCACACTCCCTGCCCTTCTGCAGCTCGACACCGGAATGTCCCGTCTCGGCCTGTCTGAGCAGGAATTGCAGACTCTCGTCGCCGATCTCTCCCTGCTCGACGGCGTGGATGTGAAATTCATCATCAGCCATCTGGCTTCCGGCGATAATGTTCAAAGCCCGCAGAATAAAGCGCAGCTGGAACGTATGCAGGCAGCGCTCAAGCTTTTGCCGCAGCATGCTGTTGCCTTTTCCAACTCCGGCGGCACCTTTATGGACCGCAGCTATCATTATGATCTGGCGCGACCGGGTATTGCCCTTTACGGCGGCGCTCCGCAGGAAAACCAGCCAAATCCGATGCAGCCGGTCGTATCATTACAAGCGCGGGTTATTCAGTGCCGCACTGTGCCAGCCAAAACCTTAGTCGGTTATGGCGGCAGCTACGAAACACAGGCTGAGACACGTATTGCAACAATTGCAGTCGGCTATGCTGACGGTTGGTTGCGGCACCTGAGCAATAAAGGCTGCGCCTATTATGGTGATGTACGCCTGCCAATTATCGGCCGCGTCTCCATGGATTCGATTACACTGGATGTCAGCGCATTGCCGGAAGGTGCATTGAAGCTCGGCAGTCTGGTAGAACTGATCGGCCCGCACCAGACACTGGAACATGTGGCTCAGGATGCCGGCACAATTGCCTATGAGGTGCTGACATCTCTGGGAAACAGATATCATCGCATTTATATCAACGACATTCTTGCTTGAAAATATATCGCGACTGCATAGGCAGCATTTCAAGCCAAGCTCTGACAGAGGCAGACCATGAAAGTTACAATACTCGGCAGCGGTGTTATCGGCGTAACAACCGCCTATTATCTGGCAAAAGCCGGCCATGAAGTGACAGTGATTGACCGTCAGGAAGGTCCGGCGCTTGAAACCAGTTTCGCCAATGCCGGCCAGCTTTCCTATGGTTACTCCACCCCTTGGGCTGCTCCAGGTATTCCGCAGAAGGCGGCGATGTGGCTGTTCAAAAAACACTCCCCGCTGATTTTCCGTCCGACCTGCAATCCGGCAATGTATAGCTGGCTGATGTCCATGCTGGCCAATTGCACGGCATCTGCCTATGCGACCAACAAAGCACGCATGCTGCGTATTTCCAACTATAGCCGCGAATGCCTGACCGAACTGCGCAATGATACTGGCATCAGCTATGATGAAGGCTCAAAAGGCACCTTGCAGCTGTTCCGCAGTCAGAAAGACTTTGACGCGGTTATGACCAAGGATATTGAAAGCCTGCGTCAGGACGGCATTAAATTTGAAGTGCTTGATGCGGAAGGCTGCACCCAGGCAGAACCTGCTCTTGCCAATGTCAAGCACATGATCACCGGCGGCCTGCGTATGCCGGATGACGGGACCGGTGATTGCTTCACTTTCACCAATAAGCTGGCCAAAATGGCCGAAGAGCTTGGCGTAAAATTCCACTACAATGTGGATATTAAAGGTTTCCAGCTCAACAGCGGCAAGATCGTTGCAGTTGAAACCAACAAAGGCACCTTTACTGCTGACCGTTATGTCGCAGCCCTCGGCAGCTTCACCCCGCATCTGGTAAAAGGCCTTGGTCTCAATGTGCCGATCTATCCGGTGAAGGGTTATTCCATCACTATTCCGATCATTGATGAATCCCGTGCGCCGGTTTCCACCATTCTTGATGAAACCTACAAGATTGCGATTACCCGCCTCGGCGACCGCATCCGCGTTGGCGGTATGGCTGAAGTCACAGATTATGTGACCCGCCTGTTGCCAGAACGTCGCGAAACTTTGGAACTCTCCGTTGGTGGTCTGTTTGGCGGTGCCGGCGATTTGTCCAAGGCAACCTTCTGGTCAGGTCTGCGTCCGATGACACCGGATTCAACGCCGATCATCGGTGGTACAAAATACGACAATCTCTATATCAATGCCGGTCACGGCACACTCGGCTGGACAATGTCTGCCGGTTCCGCCCGCGTGATGGCCGATCTGATCTCCGGCAAAAAACCGGATATCGATACATCCGATCTCGGCCTGTCGCGCTATAAATAAGAGCATTAATTCCTCCCCAAAAAAAGCCGCTGCAATTTGCAGCGGCTTTTTTTGTTCAGAGCAAACCAATCAGATGCGCCTTCATCACTGCGTGCACTTTGTTAGAAACAATCAGCTTGTTCAGCACATTATTCATATGAAAATGCACTGTGCGCGGCGTGATGTTCAAAATGATGGAAATATCCTCGGCGGTTTTGCCATCCCCCGTCCAACGTAAGATTTCCCGCTCACGCAGCGTAATAATCTGATCTTCCATATTATAGGTCTCGTCCAGATGATGAAGATCATAAACCCGCATAAACAAAGACAAACTGAGTTGACGCAATTCCGGTTCAAGCTCTTTTAACTCAGCCTTGCTGATAGCCCCGCTGGCACGACTGAATGATAAAAAGCCCGCAATTGACTGCGGCCCCCAGCACGACTGGGTAATACCAATTGAATGTCCGTCGCGTCTCATCTCCTGCCACAAAATTTTATTCTGCTGATAGAGCTTTTCAGTCCAGACCACAGGCTTGGAGGAGCGCATAGCCATTTGAATGGCCGGGTCCGTCAGGATGCACTCATTGCTCGCATAATAACGGCGCCAGCTTTCGGAGTAATTATCAAAGCCCTGTATTTTCGGACGGGTCAAAGATTGAGGAATACGAAGTACAAAACTATAATATTCAAAACCAAACCGGATAGCCTGGCTACTGATAATATCGACAAGTTCAAATTCCTGCATATCTGTTAAACTGGCATCATCAAGTATCGGCCGTGATATGTTCATCGGAAAAACCTTATATTATTGCAAGTATCAATAAAAATAAAAAAATAAAACTCAGAACACCCAAACGATAACAATATAAATAAAAAATAACAATAACTTAGATTTAAATTCAATAAAAACAACAAAATCACAAGCAACGAATATTAATTTCAAAATAAAAATGTTTATTTATTGAATCGCATTGACCGTAAATTAATCACCCCTAAATAAAGAGTACAAAACAATATCTGTTTTTCATCAATGTGACATTTTTGCCATGATTTAGGGAGCTAAATATTGCGATTTCGGCATGGCCCGCGTCCGATGTTTTACACAAATAAAAAACCTGCTTTAAAGCAGGCTTTTTATCGCTAAAATACCAAAAGCAACATACTTATTTCTTTTTGCTCAAGACCTTTACCAGCTTATAATTCAAGCTCGAAGCATCCGCCGGCGGGTTTTTAACTTTGGTTATATTCACCTTCAGCTTATATTTATAACCCGGCTCATAATCGAAACCATCAATTCCGTTATAGAACAGTGTCCATTCACCCTTAGGGCTGGTACGTACCTGCATGCATTTTTGCGGGCCCACACCAACACAATCCACCAGCTTGTGATTCACATAGAGTGTCTCAGTTTTACCGGCAGCATTTGCCTGCGCCACCGGCAACAAAGCCGTGCTAAAAAGAGCAGCAGCAATAGCCGGAATGATCAGGGTCTTTTTCATAAGCATCTCCATGGTTGCTTCTTACTTGCGTCAGCTTCGAACTTAGCTAAAACAAGCTGAACTGCAGGTGAACCGAATGACATTGACAAACACAACCACAAACAACGCGACCATTGCGATTATCGGCGGCGGCCCGTCGGGGCTTGCTGCTGCCGAAGTTTTATCCGCAAACGGACATGATGTTACGGTTTATGAAGCAATGCCAACCGTTGCCCGCAAATTCCTGCTGGCAGGAAAATCCGGGCTCAATATCACCCATTCAGAGCCCTATGAACGTTTTCGCACCCGATATGGTTCCGCCGCACAGCAATTAATTCCGGCACTTGATAGTTTTACACCCGCCGACATCTGCGAATGGACAGAAAAGCTGGATATTGAGGTCTTTACCGGCAGTTCGGGACGCGTTTTTCCAAAGCGTATGAAAGCCTCTCCGCTTCTGCGCAACTGGGTCGCACGACTGGAAGCGCAAGGTGTCAGCATCTTAAAACGCCATTGCTGGAAAGGCTTCAGTGGTGACGCTCTGTTATTCGATACGCCGGAAGGTGAAATCAAGAAAACGCATCATGCTGTTTTGCTGGCTTTAGGTGGTGCAAGCTATCCGCGGCTAGGTTCCGATGCCGCATGGGTGCCGTGGCTTGCAGATAAAGGCATTGCCATTGCGCCGTTCCGTCCTGCCAATTGCGGGTTCGATATTGAATGGAGCGCGCTTTTCCGCGAACGCTATGCAGGCGCCCCGCTGAAATCCGTTGCTGTCACTTCACCCGCAGGCCGGATCGAGGGTGAATTTGTTATCTCACAGCACGGTATCGAAGGCAGCCTGATCTATGCACATACTGCCGCATTGCGCGATCAGTTAGAGACACATGGCACAGCCAGCCTCTCGCTTGATCTCACACCTGCCCGTTCGCTTGAGCGGCTGATCAGTGACATCACCAAGCAAGGCAACAAAAGCAGCTTCTCCAATCGCCTGCGTAAAGCCACAGGATTGGAAGGCGTAAAAGCCGCATTATTGCGTGAAATGGTGCCGGATATCCATCAACTGACACCGGAAGACCTTGCCCGACAGATTAAAAATCTGGCAGTGCCACTGCTGCGCCCTCGCCCGATTGCGGAGGCGATTTCTTCTGCTGGCGGCATTGTCTGGGATGAAGTCGGTGACAACTACATGCTGCATAAATTACCGGGCGTTTTTGTTGCCGGTGAAATGCTGGATTGGGAAGCGCCGACCGGCGGTTATCTGCTCACCGCCTGCTTTGCCACAGGCCGCGCTGCCGCTGAAGGCATAATGGACTGGCTTAAAGCATTTCACATTCAAGTTGGAACAACTTGAATGGCATGACAATGCGACTAAACAAAGAACCAGAGCAAGCACCGTTATCCATTCTGGACGTAAACTGCTCTGGAGCTTAAACTATCTTCGCTTTCACAAACACATCATAACGTGTGCTTTTGCCCAAAATCTGATGCGACGGCTTGCGAATACCTGCCATCTGCTCGGCACGCAGCGGCCATTTCAGCACAACACGGTTGAGCGCAACGTCCAGCGCCACCTGCATCAGCTTTTCCGCATCAGGATCAGTGCCGACAATCTCACGGATCTGGCGCATTTCTTTTTTGACCAGTGCTGTATTTCCGCGCGGCGGATGCATCGGGTCGACCAGCACCACTTGCGGGTTCAACGCCGGCAGTAATTCAGAAGAATCCCCGTGCAACAGCGTCATACGCGCTACTGTCTCTGCTAAGCGTCCGCCTTCAGCTGCCGCCCGCTCCAGTCCTGCCGCCAGCAATGCATGCATTTTCTCGGAGCGTTCAATCAGTGTTACCTTCGCGCCCAGTGAGGCCAGCAAAAATGCATCGCGGCCAAGTCCGGCTGTGGCATCCACAATGTCCGGCGTGACACCGCGCACCAGTCCTGCCGCTTTGGCAAGTGCCTGCCCGCGCCCCTCACCGGAGCGGAAGCGATGCCCGACCGCACCGCCGACAAAATCAACAATCAGGTCATTGTCATCTGTTTGCTGCATATCTTTTCTCAAAACGGACAAGGGATGGTAAAACTCACAGTGCGACCATCAGGATGGCGGAAGCTCAGGCTTTCTGCATGCAGCAATAATCGGTCTGCCGCCTGCAATACCGCTCCTTCCGCATAGAACTCATCGCCAAGCATCACATGACCGATGGCTTTCATATGCACACGCAGCTGATGCGTGCGTCCGGTCAGCGGAAACAAACGCACACGTGTCGTCTGTTCATTACGCTCCAGCACCTGCCATCGGCTTTGTGCAGATTTACCATGTTCATAATCCACACGGTGACGCGGCTTATTCTCCGGATCTATCGCCAAAGGCAGATTAATCAGCCCTTCATCTTCAGCCACATTGCCCCAGACCACGGCAACATAGGATTTCTCCGTACTGCGTTCTTCAAACTGTCTGGCAATCTGCGCATGAGCTTTGCGGTTCAACGACATCAGCACAACGCCGGATGTATCCTTGTCCAAGCGGTGAATCATCAAAGCTTTGGGAAACTGCTTCTGTACCCGTGTTGCCAGACTATCCGACAATGCAGGATCGCGCCCCGGCACAGACAATAAACCGCTCGGCTTATCCAGCACCAGAATATCAGCATCCTGATAGATCACCGAAAGCGGTTCCATAGGCGGATTATAAACAGGGGAAACGGAAGAATATGCACTCATAGCCCCCTCTAACATAATTTGTCAGCTGCATAGAAGAGCGACTTTGAAGGTAAGCTGAGAAAAACCGGAACTGAATGGGCAGTTCAGCGGTTTATAAAAAGCGTTACCCGCAAAACCTGCACCGTTTCCGCACTTAGAAAAGGATTGTGATGCACCATTTCCGATATTTTTTATCACTTTTTATGCTCATAACCATTTTCGTAACCACTCCGGTAATAGCGAAGCCTATTCCCGTTCCGGCCAAAAAACCCACTGCCGAGCAACCTCAGGCCGTATCGCCTTTACCAAAGCCAGAACCGAAACAAAGCCCTGCACCCGAACAACCGGATACACAAAAATCCGAACGGGTTTATCAGGCGGCTTGCCTGCCTCTGCTGCAAAAGGAGATTATCGGTAAAGTCCTGCCGCCGGTTCAGGACGGCCAGTGCCAGATCAGAAGTCCGCTTGAAATTACCGCTTTCAGCCAACCTGTTGCTATAGAGTTCGATCAGCCGGTGACAACAAACTGCACCATGGCAGTTGCTCTCAATGAATGGGTGCAGCAAGCCAATAGCCTCGCAAAGACCCATCTTGGCAGCGATATTAAAACCATTGGCACCGGCTCGCATTATCAATGCCGCAATATCAATAATGGCGCGGGCGGCCGTGTCTCAGAGCATGCTTTTGCCAATGCGCTGGATATCATGTCGTTTACACTGGTGAATGGTGAGACCACCGAACTTGCAAAAGACTGGAACGGCAAAGACAAGCAAAAACAGTTCTGGCGTGCATTACATGCCAAAAGCTGCACACTTTTCATGACTGTTCTGGGGCCGGAGGCAGACGACGCGCATAAAACCAATTTACATCTTGATATGGGGTGTCATGGCAAATCCTGCACCTATCGCATCTGCCAGTAATCTGATGTAACAGAAAAATAGACGCCCGATTTTCGGCGGCACAGTTCACGAACCATGATAGAGTTCAGCTATGCTATTCACATTACCAGATCCGAAAATCCTCTATCAGGCCCTTCTCGACCGTGACCAGTCCTATGACGGCCATGTTTTTGTCGGCGTCACCAGCACCGGCATTTTCTGTCGCCTGTCGTGTCCGGCACGTAAACCCAAATTCGAGAACAGCCGTTTCTTCGATCATCCTGCGACCTGTATGGAAGCCGGTTTCCGCCCTTGTCAGCGCTGCCGCCCGCTGGATTACTTCCGAGGTAAAGAGCCGGTCGTTGCCAAACTGCTGGATTGTCTTGATGCACGTCCCGATCATTTCTGGTGTGAAGACGATATCATTGCCATGGATCTTGACCCTTCAACCGTGCGCCGTGCCTTTAAGCGTCATATCGGCATGACCTTTCTGGATATGGCACGCCTGCGCCGCAAAGCCCGTGGTCTGGAAAGCATCGCAGCAGGACATTCGGTTATCGATGCACAGCTTGAAGCCGGTTATGATTCCGGCAGCGGCTTTCGTGAGGCAATCACGCAGTTGATCGGCGATACGCCTGCACAACTCAAAGGCCGCGAGCTGCTCAAAGCCGACTGGCTGGAAACACCAATCGGTTCCATGCTTGCCGTTGCCGACCAGCATCATCTGCATTTGCTGGAGTTTTTTGAGCGTAAAGGCCTGCCGAATGAGCTGAAAAAACTACGCCAATACACCAAATCTTCGATCAGCTTTGGCCGTCTGCCGCCGATTGATCAGATTGAAGCAGAGTTGAAACTCTATTTTACGAGCGGCTTTACGGGTTTTAAAACACCACTGGCACTTTATGCTCCGGCCTTTACCCGCTCGGTCTGGGATGCACTGCAGGAAATTCCGCTGGGACAGACTTGTTCCTATGCCGAACTGGCAGAGAGAACCGGCCGCCCCGATGCGATCCGCGCTGTGGCCAATGCCAATGGCGCCAATCAGCTATCCATTATCATCCCGTGCCACCGCACCATCGGCTCCGATGGCGCGCTGACCGGATATGGCGGCGGATTATGGCGCAAACGCTGGCTGCTGGAGCACGAAAAACGTATGGCTGCACAATCCGCCACCTGAGGCCGGATCAGAAGCCCTTATGAGTTTTCAGAAATTCCGTTTCTTCCGGCGTATTTTTACGCCCGAGAACCGCATTGCGATGCGGGAAACGGCCAAATTCCTCGACAATATCGCGATGCTCTTTGGCAAAGCCCAAGGCAAAATCATTGCCGAGCGCCTTGTAGAGCTTCACACATTGCTCCTGATCTTCCACAACTTCACTATGCATCAGCGGCAGATAAAAGAACTGACGCGCCTTCTCATCAACAGCCTGATCATAGCCATGCTCCAGCGCATATTTTGACAAGGCGCAGGCCAGCGGATCACTGGCGAAAGCTTTGGGGCTGCCACGGAACATATTGCGCGGAAACTGGTCAAAAATAATCGTTAGTGCCAGAGCGCTTTTGGCATCCTTTTTCCAGTCTGCAAGCCCGCCTTCAACGGCCAGTTCATAGGTCGCGCCGAAACGTTGCTGAATTTGCTGATCAAGATCATCAGAACGCACAAACCAATGTGCCTCAGTGGATTCTGAGAACCAAAAACCCAGAATGTCCTGCGGTGTTACCTGCACCATTGATCATCTCTCCTGTTACATATGTACTCTGATATACATAGAGCAAATCCTGCCACTTACCAGTTCCCGATATTTTTATGGACTAGAGCGCATTCCGAAAAAATAGAGAGGTTTCAACGAAACAATATTAACTGAAACCGCTCTGACAAACAAAAAAGGAGCCGCAAGCGGCTCCTTTTTCTCTCTTTGCCTATTGGATCAGGAGGAGAATTCTTTGTCTTTGTGACCGAGAATCGCCAGCAGAGTAATCAGCGCTGCTACCAACAGATACAGGCCAACATGCGCAAGGCTGTAGGTTGTTGCCAACCATGTCGCAATATATGGCGCCAGAGACGCACCCAAAATACTGGCCATATTAAAGGTCATCGAAGCACCGGTATAACGAACGGCTGTCGGGAATGGCGAGGCCAGAGCAGCACCAATCGGGCCATAGGTCATGCCCATCAGCGCGAAACCGATGATCGAACACAAGACTGCACCAACAACACCTGCACTCAGCAGCGGCGCCATAACGAGACCAAACAGACCAATACCGATTGTGGTGAGGATCATGATGAAACGGCGGCCAAAACGGTCAGACAACAGACCGGAAACCGGAATCAGCAGACCAAAAAATGCAACACCAACCATTTGAATGAACAGGAACTGCTCACGGGTATAGCCCATACCTGCCTGCTCCACCGGACGGGTCGCCCATGACAGCATGAACACGGTCATCAGATAGAACAGCACGAATGTTGCCAGCGCCGAGAAAGTACCCAGTACCAGTGCACGTTTGTGGTCTTTGAAAACAGCGGCCAGCGGAACCTGTACGCGTTCCTGTTTGTCCATGGCTTTCTGGAATTCAGGCGTTTCAGTGATTTTGATACGCACATAAAGACCAACGGCAACCAGCAGGATTGAACCCACAAACGGAATACGCCAGCCCCAGCTCATGAACTGTTCATTGGTCAGTGTCGCGCCGAGAATGATGAATGTACCGGCAGAAAGGATAAAGCCGATCGGCGCACCGAGCTGAGGGAACATCGCATACCATGTACGCTTACCGGCAGGGGCGTTTTCTGTGGCGAGCAACACGGCACCGCCCCATTCACCGCCAAGACCAAGTCCCTGACCGAAACGGCAAAGCGCCAGCAACAGCGGCGCAGCAACACCGATCTGAGCATAGGTCGGCAGCAGACCGATAATAACGGTCGACAGCCCCATGGTCATCAGCGCGGCAACCAGAGTTGCCTTACGACCGATCTTGTCACCGAAATGACCGAAAACCATAGCGCCGAACGGACGGGCAAAGAACGCAATCGAGAATGTCGCAAAGGATTGCAGCATTGCCGAGGTCGGATCGCTAGCCGGAAAGAACACAGCAGGAAACACCAAAACTGCGGCAGTGGCGTAAACGTAGAAATCGAAGAATTCGATTGTAGTGCCCACAAGGCTGGCAAACAGCACGCGTGCAGGCGAATTCAATACCGGAGCTGCCTTGTCATTTTTAGTGGCAGCTTTACCGGAAGCACCGGAAACACTCATTTTCTTATCCTGTTTATACAGGTTTCCGGCTGTGAAATGATCCAGTACGGAACCTGCAGAAATATCAATGCAGAACAACGTCTCAAAAATATACTTGTTCAGAAATATGGGACTATGCCGGAAACCGGCAGGTCTGCATATTATGATCGAAATGATTTATCCGATTAAAAGCAAGAAAACTATCCGAATTATCATTATTTCTTTGAAAAATTGCGCAAAACGCACGGTAAAATTTGCATATGTCACCTAACCATGCTTCTTTGCTAAATATTCTGATTGCGACAATGCAGTCCGGCCAGCCATTCACTCGCGGCGACAATCCGATTCATCATAAATAAGTCGCAGAATGGTCATTCCTGTTTCATTGAAATTGAATATTCTGCCTGCGAACACGCTATCGGAGCGTTCAACGATGCATATGCAGCCGCAAAATCACAGAGACAAAATCCAGCCGCCATCCAAGCGGATTAATTGCGGCGGCAGTTGCTCATCTTCTGCATGGTTGCCACGCTGGCTGGCACATGCATCCGGTAAAGCACGACAAATACGAACCTAGAACGGTTTATGTTCGTATTGAACGCAGTGCTCGCTCTAGATTCTTTAGTTTATCGCATTATCCCGACGTCAAGTTGATCCAGCTTAACTGTGAAATGCTCTAGTGTATTTTTCACACACTGAATTTTTTAAAAATGTTTATCGTGGATTCATAAGCATTTTAGCTTGACCATTTTTCCTTCGACATTAAGAGGAGTAATTAACTCATATTAATGTCAGGGGTGGTTGTAGCAATGCGGTCAACAAAAGTTTTAAAGTCCATACTATCGCTCAGCACAAGTTTGCTGGCTTTCAGTGTTGTAGCTTCTGCACAAGAAACTACAAAGAACGATGAAAAACCTGCCGAAGGCGCCATTGTTCTTGAACAGATTGTTGTTACAGCGTCGTCTGTTGCAACCAACGTAAAAGATGCCCCTGCCAGTATTTCAGTAATTGGACAAGATCAGCTACAGCAAAAAGGTGCTCCGGATATTACAGAGGCGCTTAGAACTGTTCCGGGGCTGAATGTCGGTTTTGGCAGTGATGGTACGCGCGGCATCAGTATGCGCGGTATGGGGAGCGGCTACACTCTTATTCTGATCGACGGTAAGCGTGTGGGAGCAGGCTTGACGACCATGCGCCATTATAATGGTGATCTGGATTGGGTGCCGGTTGATGCAATCGACCGTATTGAGGTAGTACGCGGACCAATGTCGACCCTTTACGGTTCAGATGCACTGGGTGGCGTTGTTAATATCATCACCAAAAAATCCGGTGACAAGTGGTCCGGCTCGCTGACGACTGAATGGATTCAGCCTGAAAGCAAAGCAACCGGTGTCACAAAAAAAGTTAGCGCCTATGTAAGCGGACCGATTGTACCGGAAGAGCTGACATTCACAGCCTATGGGAATATCAGCAGAAAAGATCCGTCAGATCCTTCGCGCCACAATGACATTCAGACACCAGGTGGTAGTGATGATTATGATATCGCCGGTCGCCTGACATGGACACCAACCGACACTCAGATGTTTGAGCTCGAAGTCGGTACAGGTAAAGAAAAATACAAACCATCTCTCGCAGCAGGTGAAATTGACACCAGCAAAACATCCATTACTCGTACGACAGCTTCTTTGCGTCATGTCGGAGAGTGGGATTTCGGGACGTCTACAATTACCGCCTCTCTTGAGGATGCTGACAATCACCACAACACCACAAACCGTGCAGGTCAAATCACCGGCGACACGACAATTAATGTCCGCAGCTATACGCTGGACGGTAAAGTCTCAATGCCGCTCGACTTCTTGTTCGAGCAGAACCTGACTTTAGGTGCTGAATATCGTTACGAAGAAATGAAGGATCCAGAGAATCTCGGCAAGCCAAACTCTGTTACCGGAACAACAGGTACAACAGAAACAAGCATCTGGACTGCTGCCATTTTTGCTGAGGATCAAATCAAGCTGACCGATGATCTGAAGCTCACTGCCGGACTGCGCATTGACCGCCATGAAAAGTTTGGCACGCATGCAAGCCCGCGTTTGTACCTTAACTACGATGTCAACGACAGCCTGACATTAAAAGCTGGCTGGGCTCAGGCATTTAAAGCGCCAAACATGCGTCAGTTGAATCCGAATTGGGTGCAGACATCCCGTGGCCGTGGCTGTGGCGCCGTTGGCGGCCCTTGCGAAATGGTTGGTAACCCAGATCTGAAGCCTGAAACCAGCAATAGTTTTGAGCTGGGTGGTATTTATGTGCAGGATAACTGGGAAGCCGGTCTGACATATTTCTACAATGAAATTGATGACAAAATCACATCAGCCCGTAAAGCATCACTGATCCAGCCTGATGGTACAAAATACGTACAGCAGATCAATATTGACCGTGCACGTACACAAGGCTTTGAAGGTAACCTGTCTGTTAATCCTCATCCGGACTGGACATGGACGAACTCGTTTACTTATCTGATCGAGAGCCGTAACCTTGAAACAGGTATGCCGCTCTCGGCTGATCCGAAATACTCCATCAACACTGAACTGACATGGCAGGTTCGTGAAGATTTCAGTGTAACAGGTGGTTTGGCATTCTATGGTAAGCAGGTGGATTACGTTTCGACTCCTGAAACACTCACAGCTCAAAACGTATCAGCTTACAATATCGCTAATGTTTCGTTCAAATATGATCCGACTGAGAACTTCACCTTCCGTGCAGGCGTAAATAACATCTTTGATAAGCAGCCAAAATCTGAATCAAATTTCGTTGAAAACGGACGTAGCTACTTCATCTCTCTGACATCAAAATTCTGATGTCAGTCATTTTCAACGGGAATAAATTTCGCCATTGAAAATGAATTCAGAACAAATAAAAACCGCCGGAATTTCCGGCGGTTTTTTAATATCAGCGCTTCTTATAGCTCAAACCGCGGGCAAGCCAGCAACCGATTGTAAGCCCCGTGATCGCACCTGTTGCATCACGCTCGGCAACGACAGTCCAATCACCAGGAGCCGGAGCATCCATGCCACGCTGGCATGGCAGCAACCAGATATCCTCGGCAATCGCATAAAGTGGCTGCATCGGCCCTTTACCGAGGAAGCCTTCAAATGCTGCATAGGCTGCATCACCGGTAATTTCACAAACAAATGTCGCATCCATTTCCGCACAATAGTAAGAACCGGCAATATCCGCACGTCCCTCACCGGAAACACGATGCATCTGCGCTGACAGGTTCTCAGCTTCCCTGCGCAAAGAAATAGCATCGCCGTCTCGTTGCAAAACCATACCAGTTGACCGCAAACTGCCATCGGCCTGCATTATCATCATTTCAGGCGACGTGGCAAAACGCGCATGAACCTGTCCGTCCATTGCCGGTACAAGGCTGAGGCTCAGCTTTGTTTCCGAATCAAAATAATTGCCATACCACTCCGCATCTACAGGCAGAGCTTGCGCCTTTGCTTTTTGAAGCCCCAACGCAGCCCGCATCAATTGCTCGGCTGCCCCTGAAGCGCCGCCCTGATGGTTGAACATTGTAATCACCGAAAGACGATGCTCAGCTGCATGGAAACGCTGACAACGCCAGCCACGCAAAGCACCACCGTGACCGGTAATTTTCACGCCGTCAAAATTCAGATGATTCAGCCCAAAACTGTAGCAGGCCGGTTTTCCGTCTTTATAAAATTGTGGACGGGACAGGCGGTTATAGATACCATTTTCGTCATCACGTGTTGCGTCGATAAACTGATCCCACGCAATCATATCATCAAGCGATGCACAAACACCTGCATCCCCGCTCCAATGAATATTGTTCACCGCTGGCGTAAAGCCCGAAACGATATTGCCTTCATAACCGACAGCGCCACCCGGTGTCACCGATGTATCGGGGAACAGACCTGCTGTTTTCATACCTGCCGGCAGAAAAATACGTTCACGTAACAACTCATCCAGTGAGCGACCGGTTTTCTCTTCAATCAGGAAAGAGAGCAGACGGAAATTACCATTATTATAGGAGTAATGCGTGCCGCTTTCAAAATGGGTTGTACGCAGTTTACCCAGCAATTTGCGGGCATCATCAGGCGTAAATAGTCCTTCCGGATCAGCTCCGCAGATCACAGTCAGCGCCCAGTAATCCCGCAAGCCGGACTGGTTATTACACAGATCAACAACCTTAGGACGCGCGCCTTCAAAATCAGGCAAATATACAGCAAGAGCATCATCCAAAACGGAAGGCTCGCCAACCGCATCAAGCAGTGCGGCGCAAGTGAATTCCTTACTGACAGAGCAGATCGGCATCAGAGTTGCCGCGCTCATCGGCACTCTTTTATCCAGATCGGCATAGCCCCAGACGCGTTTTGCAATCACCTCACCATCTTTGATGACTGCAGCAACGCCACCCGGCCCTTTATACTGCTCTGAGAGACTGCGCATAACGGCATCAATGGCTGATTTATCAACGGCTTGCATAAGTATAATTCCCGCATTTTGCTATTTTGACATCAGGGATAAGCCAGACATCTGCATAGCTCAAGAGGGATTTTTAGCTTTCCTTGTTACAACTAAAAAAGAGCTCTGCCGGAGATTAAAAATACAAACTATCAAAACAATATTTTATAAAAAACCGTCTTTCATTTACTAAGTAATTAATAAAATTAGGCCATTGGCACAGCCAGAACTGTTGGTTAGGCTTTGCTCCTCTTGTAGGAGGGAGAATAATGTCAAACAGTCATGCCTTAATTGGTGAGGGAAACGAACAGATCGGACTGAAAACCCGCGCTGAGAAAACCAAACTAATTGCTGCTGCCGGTGTCGGCAACTTTCTCGAAATCTTTGATTTCACCGTCTATAGTTTCTTTGCTGCAGTCATCGGCAGAGTATTTTTCCCGTCAGATAATCCGCTTGTATCCCTGCTGATTGCCGTTTCCGTATTTGGTGTCGGCTTTATCATGCGGCCACTGGGCAGTATTCTTATCGGTGCCTATGCAGACCGTAAAGGGCGTAAGTCGGCAATGTTGCTGACGATTATGTTGATGGCTGCTGGCAGTGCACTTATCGGATTTGCTCCGCCTTATGAGATGATCGGCTGGGCGGCACCCTTGCTGATTGTCCTTGGTCGTCTGCTACAGGGCTTCTCCGCAGGTGGTGAAATCGGCGCGGCCACAACATTGCTAATGGAATCTGCCGACAAGAATGAACGCGGATTTTTCGTTAGCTGGCAGTTTATCGGTCAGGGTTTAAGCTCCATGTGCGGTGCGCTTTTCGGCGCAGGCCTGACCTATTTTCTTTCGGATGAAGCACTTCATAGCTGGGGCTGGCGTGTTCCGTTTATCTTCGCCCTGTTGATCATTCCCGTCGGTCTTTATATCCGTGCACATATCAATGAGACATTTGTTGGTGCAGAACATGACAGCACAACAGGCACGACCAATCCGGTTAAAGAGCTGATTACCACGCATTTTCGTCAGTTCGTCATCGCTATTTTTATGGTGATGCCGATGACTTTGCTGATGTATATCATGGTCTTCTATATGCCGACCTATCTCAAAGAAATTACTGAGATGGACGCAACCATGTCTTATATGATCAGCGCCGCAACCAGTATTGTGATGATCATCTTTGCGCTTCTTGCCGGTCTTGCTTGCGACCGGCTTCCAAAGCGTAAACCACTGGCACTGGTGATTATTGCCATCAGCCTGATATCCTCATGGCTGTCATTTCAACTGGTTACGCAATTTTGGCCGTTCTTTATCAGCCTGCTGGTAACCATTGCCGCTCTGGGCGCTTTGCTCACGACGGGACTGCTTATCATTATGGAAGCCTTCCCGCGTACAGTGCGCGCCTCAGCAACTGCTATGACGTATGGGATTGGCGTGACCATTTTTGGTGGGACAGCGCAAATTGTCGTCACATGGTTGCTGGAAATAACCAATAAAAACCCGATGGCACCATTCTGGTATCTAGGCGTCATGCTGGTTATTGCATTCATCGCCTATGCATTGTTCAAAGAAGAACGATATATTTAACCAGACGACACACATATCTATGGCGTATACTTGCGCCATAGATACCAATTCCGAGAATGTTCTACTATGCATAAGACTGAACCTGAGATTACAGCACAAACATTAGCAGCTTCGGCAATTTTAAAAGAAATCTTACAGGACAAGCTACTCGGAATTTATATTCATGGCTCTGCACTGGGTGGCGTATTAAAACCGCAGAGTGATATTGATCTGCTAACGATCATCAAGAGCCCTTTAACCGCAAAAGAGCGTTCAAGATTATTGGCTGCATTGATGCAACTTTCCGGTCGTCATCCCGCTCAAAACATTGATGAGCGCTGTCTTGAAGTTATGATCTTCACACAAGCAGATTTAGCAGCGAATGAATTTCCTGCTCGTGCTGATTTTGTGTATGGCGAATGGCTGCGTGATAGTTTCGAAGCTGGAGAAGTTCCGTTAGCCAACAGTGATCCTGAATACACACTAGTGCTAGCACAGGCTTATAATGAAGCATTTGCTCTCTATGGTCCGGAAGTGCAGACACTTCTGACGCAAAACACATCAGAGCATATCAAAGCTGGGATGCGTATTCTGTTACCTTCTTTAATGGAGGGTCTTCACGGGGATGAGCGCAATGTTTTGCTGACATTGGCGCGGATGCTTTACACCGCGACGACTGGCCAGTTTACCAGCAAAGACCACGCTGCCTTATGGGCTATAGCGTTATTGTCTGAACGTTCTGCAAATGTATTGTCTTATGCACGCTCTGCTTATTTAGGTGAAGTGATTGACGACTGGTCTGGACGTGGTTCTGAGGCTAGCGCATTAGCTGTTGATTTATCTCTGCGGATTTCAGGTTTGTTGGGTTGAGTTGGAGCTTTCAGGCTTCTCCTCCCCTCTCCAAAATTCAGATTTTGATTATTGATGCCGCCAGACAGACTATAAATGCAAAAAGCCCCGGTCATTAGTGATCGGGGCTTTTGTATAGGAAGCTGATATAGGATTGTGATTTGGTTGCGGGGGCAGGATTTGAACCTGCGGCCTTCAGGTTATGAGCCTGACGAGCTACCGGGCTGCTCCACCCCGCGTCACGGATGCGATTGCATCTTGAA
>JAHREI010000003.1 GCA_021733665.1 Bacillus subtilis | reverse complement strand
GACGGTGACAGCAGAAGCCGTGTTCACAGATGCTGCAGGCAATGATGCTGATCCGGTGACAGGCTCTGTCAATTACAGTGTTGATGTGACAGCACCGGGTGCACCTGCTCTTGAACTGGCAAATGATACCGGTGTCGACGGCGATGGCATATCGAGTGTCGGTACGGTTACAGTCACCAATCTTGAGAGCGGCGCTCAGTGGGAATACTCGACTGATAATGGTGTGACTTGGAACAATGGGACAGGCACAAGCTTTGTCTTGCCGCAGGGAGATTATGCCGCCGGTGCAGTGCAAGTCCGTCAAACCGACAGTGCCGGTAATACAGGAACAGCCGGCTCGTTAGGCGCTACGTCTATTATCAGCCTTCAAGGCGCAAATGATGCGGCTGATGCGGATATGGGTACTCGTGAATCCGTAACGCATGCCCCTGTGTCGGATGAAAATCTGCAGCTTCTTGGGTTGCTGGATAATGGCAGTCAGGCCGCGGGTATCAGCTTTACTGTGGGGCAGGGCTCCACAGGTGATATTGTAATCCAGGTCAGTCAAAATGCATTGATCGCTGTTGCTGATGCTTTCAACGTAGAAATCTACGATGCAGCCGGTAATCTTGTTCACGTCCTGACAACAGGTAACGATCCGCTTGTGGGGGATGTGCTTGGTACAGGAATATTGGGTCTGACAGGTGATAACACTCTTGTTGCCAATATTACCGGACTTGCTCCGGGTGAGTATAAGGTTGTGGTCCGAAAAGGGGAAAGTGCTCTTGGAACATTGCTGGATGCAGACGGCAACGGGGTATCGCTGCAGGAACTCGGACAAGGTGGTGTTGTCCTTGGTCAGGAAAATCAGGCTCTTGTACTGGCAGCAATTGAAAACGCACTGAACGGAGCGCTTTTACCCGGCCTTAATTTGCCTCTGGGAACAGTCGTCAAAAATATTCTGCTGCCTGTTCTTGATACAACGACTGCACTTGGTGCCGGTGATCTTGTTGAAGTGCTGAGTAACAGCCTGAATGCATTAGGTTTGTCTCATCTGCTTGATCAGGTACTTGGTGCTGTTGCGCATGCACTTCTCAATAATACACTGACGCTTATTCAGGATACATCAGTGTCGGTCTCGCTGACTGAGCACAGTTTTGCTGATGGCGATACACCGGTCAGCGGAAATGTGATTGATCCGGATATAAACGCCGACGGAGAAGCCGGAGAAGATCAGGTTGTTCCCGGAACGAAAGTAACCCAGATTGAGAACAGTGACGGGGAGGTCATACAGCTCAATAACGGAAGTGCCACAATAGAGGGTAATCATGGCACTCTGGTTATCAATGCGGATGGTTCATATACCTATACACCGAATGGTAGTCCAGCTTCTGTGGGGCAATCGGATACATTCAGCTATACAATTTCGGACGGCACAAATTCGACAACTGCAAATCTGACAATTAATATTGATGGCGCGCTTGTAACGAATGATACTGCACAAGCCGGTATTGAGTATGAGTATCTTGTGACGGCCGGCGTGAATATGAATGATGCGATTAGTGATAGCTGGCTGCTTACGCTTACGCCGCGTGAACGGACAAGCGCATCGCTGACTGTAGCCGAGAATACTACTCAGGATGTTACCTTAACCATTGATGCCGGTAATCTGTTAGGTCTCGGCGGTTCGGTTGTGGTTTATGTTGAAGTGCGTACGCCAGGAACCAATACCTGGACGAGCCATGCGACCTACAATTCATCGCAGTTGCTAAGCTTGTTAGGAAGCGGGGGGCCGGGTAAAATTTTGGTTCCTGATCTGGATGCGGGTGAGTATCGTATCAGGACCGTTACCACAGGGATTGGTGTTGCCGGAAGTTTCTCGGTGGACATTACTTCTGAGGTTACTCATCTTGATCAATATGCACCAAATCCTCACGCATTTTCTGCTCATGGCGATTTGTTTGCGAATGATCTTGTGGGGGCAGACATTCCGCCATTGTCGATCTCTCATGATGGCACAACATTTACCAATGTTGTATCCGGCACGCCGCAGGTTGTTCAGGGGGCATATGGTTCGCTGCAAATCAATGCAGATGGTACATATACCTACACACCTGATAGTCGTGCTTCTGTTGGGGGTGAATATACGGATACATTCACGTACCGTATTGAACATAACGGAACTTATCAGGAAGCAACGCTGACTGTAACAATCAATACGACTGTTCAGGGTGACACTGTAGATTCCGGTGCGGCAATGGTTGCGTTCTCCATTGATGATGCGGATGTTGTTCCTATGAACGACTTGCTGGCGGATGCAGATGACACTCCGGCCGGACAAGATCATAATATGGCAGATCTTCTACAAGACTTTGCCCTTGATGATGGCGGCAATGATGTGACGCTGCCGTTCAGCGATACAATGTCTGATGAATTTGAACCTGCGAGTATTTTCACAGAAAATCTCACAGCGCCTCTGACGACAATGATACCGGAAGATCCGCTTGCTCATTTGGTCCTGGACCCTCTGATCAAGGATGATGACTTACATTCGATGCATATAGCCTGATCAATATTTTGACCTCCGCTGCGGCTTAAATCGTGGCGGAGGTTAACTGCAGCTTTCAGGGGACTGAGCATAACGGATTGTAAATGCAGAAAAATACGGTCTTAGGACGTTTGACAATTATAATGTTGTTTTTCTTTCTTTTGTCTGGTTGCCAGACATCAGAGGCTGAACTTGTACCTTCTTCAAAAAAAACTGTGCTGCCAAAAGCCGGAGAAATATCCTCATCGGATACTGTCAATAAAAATGCTGCAGCCGCTGATTATTCAAGTCATTCTGACGTAAGTAGTAAAGCGGGTTCGAAGCGCGCAGATAACGGCTCTCTTACTCTGGAGGCTGCAGTTCGGCGGGCAGTCGCATGGCATCCGGCAGTGGATGAGGCAACCGGACGAATTTATGAAGCAGATGAGCGTATACGGGCTGCTGAATCCGGTTATTACCCCCAGTTAAAGGCGGGTATTGGTTCAGGCTATCAAAGTCGCAACCGTGATAGCTGGCGGCCGGATTTTAATATTACCGCTTCGCAATTATTGTATGATTTTGGCAAAGTCTCAGGCTCGGTAAATTTTGAGAAGGCGGGGAAAAATCTCAATCATGCACGTCTTCTGGCCGCAGTCGACAATCTTTCACGAGACACAGCCAATGCGCTGATAGAAGTACAGCGGTATGAGCAGCTGTCAGGTTTTGCACGGGCACAAGTCGAAGGGGTGAAACGTATCGCCGGTCTGGTTGAAGAGCGGACGAATAAGGGCGCGAGCACCATGTCGGACAAAGTTCAGGCCGATGCGCGTGTCGAAAACGCGTTAGCTACCCAATTGCAATATCAGTCTGAGCTTGATCGTTGGCAAGTCGCATTAGGTTCTCTGATTGGCAGTGCCTCTGCCCGTCCTGTTTCAGATGTCCCTGCATGGCTCAGCAAATCATGCGACGTGGCTAATCCTGTGTGGGAGGATGTTCCTGCAATGCTTCAGGCTGAGGCTGAAAAAGAAGAAGCTAAGGCACAGCTGTCGATGAATAAAGCAGAAGCGTTGCCGACTGTTTCTCTTGAAGCATCCACAAACTATGATCTCAATGGATCATATAATAACACGACTGATCGTGATCGCCGGCTGGATTACAGCGTGGGGCTGAATGTATCTTCCAGCTTATATAATGGCGGCAGAACCAATGCGAAGAAAAGAGCTGCGGCATATGCTCTGGA
The DNA here is from genome assembly GCA_021733665.1 of Bacillus subtilis. Taxonomy (GTDB): domain Bacteria; phylum Pseudomonadota; class Alphaproteobacteria; order Rhizobiales; family Rhizobiaceae; genus Pseudochrobactrum. Next base: position 486,560 of record JAHREI010000003.1, on the reverse strand, counting down.
AACAGCGGATGCTGCAATCAGAAGAGCGCGTTATGATGTGCAGCGCAATTTGATGGAAGCACGTAGTCAGATAGGGTCATTAAGCCGGTTACAAGGTTCTTTAAAGACGCGCGCGAGCATGATGGTACAGACACGAGATCTCTACCGCGAGCAATATTTAGAGCTTGGTACCCGTACTCTGCTGGACTTATTAAATGCGGAGCAAGAGCTGCATGAATCCCGTTTTCAGCTTGCCAATACTGAACATGATTTGCGTTTGTTAAATATTGGCTGCCTTTATAATTCAGGCAAGCTCAGGAACAGTTTTGGTATTAATCCGGACACACTGCGCGGAGGGGCGACGGTTCAATGAAGGGCGGTGATGTTTCAAGAGAAGAACTCAAATTAAACTCCGGCATAACTAATCAGGAAGCTGACAGACAGTTTCATGATGATATGTGGCTGGAATCTTTATCTTTAATAGCGAAATACTATCGTCTTCCTATTTCCCCGGAGAGTTTGCGCCTGACTGCACAGGCAGATGACGGTTCCGGCGATGAAGTAAAAATCCGTACAATTGCCCGGCGTATCGGATTAAGCGTTAAGCTCATAGAGCGACCGCAAATAGAACTTTCTGCTTGGCATGTGCCCTTCGTGCTTGAATTGCAAGGCGGGCAGCTGGCTGTTGTTCATAAAATCTCCCAAGGCCAGATGGCAGGCGTCTGGCTGAGCGGCGATCAGGGATTGGAACACCAGTTTCCGCTCGACGAGCTGCTTTTAAAAACCCAGCGTGTTTTACTTGCCCGTCTATCAAAAAGTGCTCCTGATGTGCGGGTTGATGCTTATATCAAACCATATGAAGATAACTGGCTGAAGCGGATAATTTTCAGTGATCTAAAGTCATACAGCCATGTGATGATTGCTTCACTCATCGCAAATACATTGGGATTGGCCGGCATTATTTTCTCAATGCAGATATATGACCGTGTTATTCCTGCTCAGTCATTTAATACATTATATGTGCTTTTTAGCGGGGTCGTTCTGGCAATCGCATTTGATTTTATGATGCGCAGAACCCGTATGAGCATAATTGATATGCTTGGAAAAAAAGCAGATTTGCAAATGTCTGATGTGGTTTTCGGGCATGCTTTAAGAATTAAAAACCGTGCCCGACCGGCCTCCACCGGCTCTTTTATTTCGCAGTTGCGTGACATTGAACAGGTGCGGGAGTTGCTGACGTCAACAACGGTCGCTGCAATAGCGGATTTACCTTTCTTCCTGCTGTTTCTTATATTGTTTTGGTGGCTGACAGGGCCACTTGTTTTTATCCCTCTTGCCGCTCTTGCCGCTTTGCTGTTGCCGGGAATTCTTTTGCAGCCGCGACTGCGCAGACATGCCAATGAGGCTATGCGCGAAGCCTCATTGAGGAATGCCATGCTTCTGGAAACTGTTCAGGGCATTGAAGATATTAAGTCCCTGCAGGCAGAGAGCCGTTTTCAACAGCAATGGAACCATTTTAATGCGGTAACCGGTGAAGCGCAGATCCGGTTGCGTTCTGTGACGAATACATTGGGTGTCTGGACACAAAATGTGCAGGCGGGAGTTTATGCGCTGACTGTTTTTATCGGTGCGCCTATGGTGATCAGCGGAGATCTTACGACTGGTGCTTTAGTGGGCGCTTCAATCCTTGGCTCAAGAATGCTGGCGCCTATGGGACAAATCTCTCAAATTGCCGGCCGTTTCCAGCATGCAAGGATTGCCAAGAAAGGTCTTGATGATCTGATGCGGATGCCTGTTGATCATCCTGATCATGAAAACCGCATTCATTGCCCGAATATATCGGGTTCCTATAGTTTTAAAAATGCGCTGTTCCGCTACGGCGGGCAAGACACGCCCCCTGTGCTTTTGGTGAAAAAACTACAAGTAAAACAGGGGGAGCATATTGCTGTTCTGGGGCGGAACGGGGCAGGCAAGTCGACATTACTGATGGCAATGTCCGGATTGCTGGATGCCTGTGACGGCGAGGTCTTGCTGGATAATTTGTCATTGCCCCAGATTGATCCTGCGGATGTGCGGCGCGATGTCGGCTTGTTGACGCAGAACTCACGGCTTTTCTTCGGAACACTGCGTGAGAATATTACTATGGGCGCACCTTATGCGTCTGATGAGCAAATTCAACGTGTGCTTGTCATGGTTGGAGTTGATGGCTTTATCAAGAAACTACCTGAAGGGCTTGAACATCTTGTTCAGGAGGGCGGAGCCGGTCTTTCAGGCGGGCAGAAACAAGCAATTTTGTTAGCTCGCTTATTGATCCGTGATCCGGCGGTTATTTTGCTTGATGAGCCGACATCCTCGATGGATGAAGCGACCGAACGGCATTTTATCGAACAATTCTCGAAATGGAGTACGGGGCGCACGGTCGTTATTGCAACACATCGTATGCGGGTATTGGAGCTGATTAATCGGTTACTTGTCGTTGAAAATGGTCAGATTGCTTTGGATGACACAAAAGAGCGTGGTTTGCAGACATTGTTCGGCATGAGCAAAGTTGCAATGCCCAAAACAGAACTGTGAGGAAGCCGATGGCTGCCATTGGTGACGATTTTGAAAACTGGGTAAACGGAAGTCAGGACGGTCAAAGACTGAACCGTTCCAAAAAACTTGTCCGGCTTGTCTTTCTGCTTTTCCTCGTCATGCTGATCTGGGCTTATTGGGCAGTGCTTGATGAGGTATCCACCGGTACGGGCAAAGTCGTGCCGACATCACAAGAGCAGGTGATACAGTCACTGGAAGGCGGTGTTTTGGCTAAGCTGTATGTCCGGCAGGATGACGTTGTCGAGCCGGGTCAAATTCTTGCACAACTTGATCCTACGGTTACGGAAGCGACGGTGCAGGAAAGCGCAGCTAAATATCGGGCGGCACTTGCCAGCTCTGCCCGTTTGACCTCAGAGGTTAATGGTACGGAAGTTGCATTTCATCAGGATCTTAATGGTTTTCCTGAGCTGATTGCATCAGAAACAAAACTATATGAAGCCCGTCGCCGCAGCTTAACAGAGTCGTTGAATTGGATTGCTGAATCTAAAAAGCTTGTTGAGGACGAACTGGCGATCAGTCAGTCGCTGACTAAAATGGGTGCAGCGAGTAACGTGGAAGTTATTCGCTTGAAACGACAGCTGGTAGAGCTGCAGCTGAAAGAAACAGAGGTACAATCGGATTATATTGTAAAAGCCCGGGAAGAGCTGGCAAAAGCAAATGCGGATGTTGAGGCGCTTTCATCTGTTATTCGCGGTCGTTCAGATTCACTTCAACGAATGACACTGCGCTCACCGGTACGCGGTATTGTTAAAAATATCGAGGTCTCAACCGTAGGCGGCGTGGTTCCGCCAAATGGTAAGCTGATGATTATTGTTCCGCTTGATGAACAGCTTCTGATTGAGACCCGTGTTTCACCGCGGGATATTGCGTATATCCACCCGCAACAAAGGGCCAGCGTCAAAATTACGGCTTATGATTACGCAATTTATGGAGGGATGGAGGGCAAGGTTGTCAGTATCTCTCCTGATACGATCCAAAATGAAGTAAAGCCGGAAGAGTTTTATTACCGTGTTTTTATTAAGACGGAAACTGACGCTCTTTTTAACAAGAATAATGAGCGGTTTCCGATCGTTCCGGGAATGGTAGCTGCGGTTGATATTCATACCGGCAGTAAAACTGTTTTTGAATATCTCGTGAAACCATTCAATAAGGCAGGAGAGGCTTTGAGAGAGAGGTAATATTATCTCTGGTAAAGTCACTATGGATTGGTAAGTACGACTGTACTTTGTATTCTGCCGTCAGATTTTAACGATCTGACGGCAGTTTTTGTTTTATATGGCTTATTCAGCGCTCAGTTTCAGATATTTTTCAATCATATCCACGACGTGAAGGCGGCGTGTGCGGATATTCTCCTCCGAGGAGATATCGACGCCAAAAGTAACGGACAGCGTATATTGGCTGGAAAGATACATAAAGCTGAGCGAGACGATAGAAATATAAAGCTGGGTGGCATCGATCCCTGAGCGGAATATTCCGGCAGCAACCCCACGGTCGAGTTGTGTCTGGATCGACTGAATAAACGGGCGTGACGAGCGCGGTATACTCGGAATAGTACGGATGAACTCTCCCTGCAGCAGGTTTTCACCAAGTACGAGTTTAATAAAAGCGGGGGTGTCCCGCATATAATCAAAGGTAAATGCCGTCAGGGTTTTAATTGCGTCCATAGGGTCGCGGTCGAGTATGCTCAGTTCTGCTTCTTTGCCGCGCAGCTGGTTATAAACCTGTTCCAGAGCCGCTTTATACAGCGTCTCTTTGTTCTGGAAATAATGGTAAAGCATGCGGATATTACAGCCCGCACGCTCGACTATACGCGATGTGCTGGCACCGCTCAGGCCATATTCGCAAAATTCAACAATGGCTGATTCGAGAATAGCCTGGCTTGTGGCTTGGGCATTGCGCGAGCGCACAGCTTTGGAAGTGTTCATATCCACTTTACTCATTCTGTAATCCTCCGACGCTCTGACATTTCAGAGCGTATATTTACGCATTTTGCAATGAGGGCAATTGACAAGAAAGTAAGTAATAACTTACTTATTTAAATAAAACTACTTCTTGTCACGCATGACATAAAAAGAGGAGGGGAATGATGATTAAGGGAATTAAAAAGGCCCTGCTGTTGGGGGCTGCACTGGCTGTCAGTGTCGCGGGATCACCAGCACAGGCTCAGAAATCTGATCAAATCACTGTTGCGATTACCGAAGGTGTGACGGGTTATAATCCTTATGCGGATTCCGTTGTGTTGATCGGCTCGATCTGGTGTCAGATTTATGGTTGTCTGACGCGCTGGGATTTTGAGCAGGCCAAATTTGTTCCGTTTTTAGCGGAGAGCCTTGAGCCTGAAGATGATCTGAACTGGATTCTGACATTGCGGCCGGATCAGAAGCGTCATAACGGCGAGCCGGTTGTCATTGCAGATGTGATCCATTCGATGGAACGCGCGCGTAACGACCCGCAGAGCATGTCGCAAGCCTCTGTCCAGTATATTAAAAATGTTGAAGCGCTTGATGATCTGCGTATGCGGATTACAACAACGCAAAAAATCTCCACGCTGCCGAATTATCTGGCATTCATGCAGATCACATCCAAATCCATCTATGACAAATACGGTGCACAGGAAGCTGACCGTCAGCACCCGATTGGCGCAGGCCCGTATAAATTGGTGGAAGTCGGCATCGGCAGCCATATTGTGATTGAGCGTGTGGATGGCCATCCGATGGTCAGTGAGACAAATCCGAAGCGCATTCTCTACCGGATGATGACTGAGCCGGAACAGCGTGTGACTGCGCTTGCCAATGGCGAGGTGCAGATCGCACAGGGAATTCCGCCGCAGCTGATTAACCGTGTGCAGCAGATGTCGAACGCGACAGTTGAAATGGTCGATTCCGCAGAAGCTATGTTTATTGCTATGAGCCCTGAGACCAAGCCATGGGATGATGCACGTGTACGTAAAGCGGTATGTCATGCAATCAACCGTGAGGGCATTGCCCGCGCTATTCTCGGTAATCAGGCAACCTTACTGAACGGGCCGGTCGGCGCAGGTCAGCTTGGCTATGACGCAGATTACAAAACACCGTTTGATTATAATCCGGAAAAAGCAAAGAGCTTGCTGGCTGAGGCCGGTGCAACCGGTGTTGCGGTTGATCTTTACACGCCGGTAGGACGCTATATTGCAGACCGCCAGATTACAGAAGCAATTATTCCGATGCTGGAAGAGGCGGGCTTTAAAGCAACGCTGAAGACACCGGAATGGGCAACTCTGTGGACGAATGTACAGCGCGGCGACACATCATTCTATTATATGGGGCGCGGCAATATGCTGGATCCGTCCCCTGCATTGGCGCAATATTTTGAAACCGGTGCATCACCGCGTCTGAAATATTCCAATGCGGAAGTCGATAAGTTGCTGCAGGCTGAACGTGAAGAATTTGACTTCACCAAACGGGTTTCCATGCTCAATAAAGCCATGGTGACGATCACGGAAGACGCTCCGGCTTGTTTCCTCTGGTTGCACCGTCTGGCATGGGGTGTTTCCAAGAATATCGATTTCAAACCGAGCAAAGCCGACCGTGTGAACGGCTGGGAAATCCACCTGCGTTGATTTCCGATACAAGATTTCTGAGGCCGGACAGTGAGCGTTCTTCTGTCCGGTTTCGGGAAACGGTAAAGCCGGTTGTGCTGACCAGAATAAGTACCTGTATTTTTAACAGGCGTATGCCTTAGGCGGAGATTTATCTCCGTCCTGCTTTGGCATGCTCCGGTCAATTCCCGAGGATTATCCATGCTAGGCTATACGCTGAAGCGCGTGTTGGGCACAATTCCTGTGCTCTTCATGGTGACACTTTTGATTTTTGTACTGATAAAACTCGCACCCGGCGATCCTGTGGATATGCTGGTCAGCGATGAGGTAACTGAAGAAATCCGGCAGAATATCCGCATTGCCTGGGGGCTCGATCAACCTGTCTATATTCAGTATCTGACCTTTATCAAGAATGCACTGATGGGAGATCTGGGAGAATCCTTCCGCTATCGCGAACCTGTCATGGATCTCATTTTACAGCGTTTGCCGGCCAGTATTGAGCTTGCTATCTATTCCACACTGCTTGCCGTCATTCTGGGATTGCCGCTTGGTGTCTGGGCTGCCAGCAAGCCGAACTCCTTTGTCGATACGATCGGCTCAATTGGTGGGTTTTTCGGCATTAGCCTGCCAAATTTCTGGCTTGGTATTCTCCTGATCTTGCTCTTCGCTGGCATGTTTAACCTCCTGCCATCGGGTGGACGTGTAACATGGGGCATGGATGTTCCGGCTATTACAGGCTTCCTGACAATCGATGCGTTACTCGCAGGGTGCTGGGATGCGCTGTGGGATGCAGTGCGGCATCTGACATTGCCGGTTATCGTATTGGGCACCAATATGGCGGGCATCATTATGCAGATTACCCGTGCATCCGTGCTGGAAAATCTGCAGGAAGATTACGTCATGACCGCCCGCGCCAAGGGGATGTCAGCGCGTGTTGTTCTGTGGCGCCATGCTTTCCGCAATGCTCTGATCTCTGTTGTCACCATCATCGGGCTTGAATTCGGCACACTCATCAGCGGTGCGATCATTGTTGAGACGGTCTTCTCTTGGCCCGGTATCGGCTATCTGCTGTTACAGGGCATAACCTTCCGCGATTTTCCGCTGATTACCGGCCTTGTCCTCGTCTACACCTCGCTTTTCGTTTTCATTAACCTCGTGATTGACATGATTTACACGATTGTCGATCCGCGTATCCGTCTGAGGTAACGCCGATGACTTTCCGCTTCAGTACAGAAAAACTCACAGAGATAGTCAGAACACCGAAAGCTGTTTTTGGTCTGGGTGTTGTCAGCCTGTTGTTGATCGCCAGCCTCTTTGCCCCTTTGCTGGCACCGTTTGATCCGAACAAACAGGATCTGATGCTGGCTTTGATGCCGCCGCAACCAACCGGCCCGCATTTTCTCGGTACGGATCATGTCGGGCGGGATCTGTTAAGCCGTATCATTTACGGCTCACGCGTATCGCTGATTATTGCTGTTGCCGTGGTTATTTTCTCCGGTTTGGTTGGTGTCACACTCGGGGTAGTTTCCGGTTATTACGGCGGTCGCGTTGACTCTGTCATTCAGAAGTTTCTGGAGGTCGTCTGGGCTTTCCCGCCCTTGCTGCTGGCGATTTCCATTGTCGCTTTCCTTGGCCAGAGCCTGGGCATTCTGATTATCGCACTCGCCTCACAACGCTGGATTCCCTATTGCCGTCTGGCACGCGCCGAGGCGCTGAGCTTGCGCGAACGGGATTTTGTTGTGGCCGCTAGGTCTCTCGGTGCGCGGGACGGTCACATCCTGTGGAAACATATTCTGCCTAATCTCATCCAGTCATCCCTGATTGTCGGTACTTTCGCCATGGCGACAGCGATTATTGCTGAATCAAGTCTCAGTTTTCTGGGGCTGGGTGTGCCTGCATCAACACCGACATGGGGCGGAATGCTGGCGGATGCGCGCTCTTACATCAGCACATCCTGGTGGATGGCATTCTTCCCCGGCCTTTGCATCTTCACCACGGTGCTGGCCATCAATCTGCTTGGTGATGTTCTCAGAACGCATTTTGATCCTCGTCTGAGCACGAGATGATCTGAACTTCGTTATCCAAAAATTCTGCAACTGAAAAAGAAGGAACAACTACTTTGGTCGAACGTATTGAAATCTCAAAGACTGATGGCGCTCTGAAAAGCATGGCCGTTGTTCATAATGATATGGTGTTTTTGTCCGGTGTGCATGCAACCGACACAAGCGGCGATATCAAAGAGCAGACGAGAGAAGTGCTGCAGAAGATCGACCGGCTTCTGGAAACCGCAGGCTCCGATCACAAATCCATTTTCGTTGTTCATATCTGGCTGAAAGACATGCGCTATTTCGGTGCCATGAATTCTGTGTGGAATGAATGGGCTGACCCTGCCAACCCGCCGGCACGTACCTGCGTCAGTGGAGAACTCTATCGTTCCGATGTGCTCGTGGAAGCTGTTGTGATTGCTTATCGCAGCTGAAACGCAGACCGAACTCAAGCCTTAAGAACTGGAGAACCCTATGGAACTGAGAGAGCTTGGCCGGATCGACGGAGCAGGACATCAGCCGAGAATATGTCTCGGAAAAGCATCCGACAAACTGGCTTCGGTCTGCCTGACAGCACCGGATAAAGGGGGAGATGTCAAAGACCAGTCTTTGCAGATCCTGAATATTATTGGTGATTATTTTCAGAGTGTCGGATCATCGCGCAAAGACATTTTGATGGTGCAGGTCTGGCTGTTCGATATCAGCGAATATGACGCTTTTTGCGAAGTGTGGAATGACTGGATTGATCCTGAAGGTGTTCCGGCATTGTCGGTTGTAACGGGACATGCGGCACGGCGTGACTGCGCCGTGGAAATTCGCGCTTACGCCGCTTGCTGAGACCATAAAAGCCTGTTTGCCGGAGATTATGATGACCGAAAAATTGCTCGAAATTTCTAACCTTGCTGTACAGTTTAAAGGTATGGATGCCTCAACCTTTGCGGTGAAGGGCATAGACCTTGCCATCGGGCGGGGTGAAATCGTGGCTCTGGTTGGTGAATCCGGATCCGGCAAATCGGTAACGGCCAAATCGGTGATGCGGTTGGTCGGATTTATGGGCGGCACAATCACCGGCGGGCAGGCGCTGCTCTATGACAAAGCGGGACAGAGTGTTGATCTCTACGCGATGGAAGAAAAGCAGGTGCAGGCGCTGCGTGGTGATCGCATTGCCATGATCTTTCAGGAGCCTATGACTTCGCTCAATCCGGTTCTGACAATTGAGGCACAACTGGCTGAAGTTGTTATCAAGCACCGGCGCGTGAGCAAAGCTGAGGCGGGGCGTCTTGCACTGGAAGCACTTAATCAGGTGCGCATTCCGGAAGCCGAGCGGAGGCTGAAACAATATCCGCATGAATTGTCAGGCGGTATGCGCCAGCGTGTGATGATTGCCATGGCCATTCTGTGCAAGCCGGATTTGCTGATTGCTGATGAACCGACCACAGCACTGGATGTGACTGTGCAGGCGGAAATTCTGGCTCTGCTGAAAACTATTCAGCAGGAAACCGGCATGGCCATTCTGCTGATTACCCATGATATGGGGATCGTGGCCGAGATCGCCGACAAGGTTGTGGTGATGCTGAACGGAGCAATTGTTGAAAGGGGGGAGGTTCACGCTGTTTTCAACAATCCGCAGCATGAATATACCTGTCGCTTGCTGGATGCAGCGCCCAAGCTTGGTGAGATGCGCGGTGATGATGTCATTGCTGTTGAGAATACATCGGATGCTGTTTTGAGTGTGCGCAACCTCGTGACACGGTTTTCTGTGCGTCAGGGCGTGTTTCAGCGCGTTGTTGCCAATGTTCACGCGGTGGAAAATGTCTCCTTTGAGCTGCGGGAAAAAGAAACCTTATCACTGGTCGGCGAAAGCGGTTGCGGTAAATCCACGACCGGCAAAGCAATCATGCAGTTGATACAGGCCAATAGCGGTGAAATCTGGCTGCAGGGACGTAAATTGGGAGACATGAATGCCTCGGATATGCGGGAAATTCGCAAACGTATCCAGATGGTTTTTCAGGATCCTTATGCGTCTTTGAACCCGCGTATGACAGTTGCGCAGATCGTTGCAGAACCGCTGCATATTCACGGTCTGGGAACTGCCGCTGAAATACAGGCACGGGTCTTGCAACTTCTGGACAGGGTAGGTCTTACAAAGGCACAAGCTGACCGCTATCCGCATCAGTTTTCCGGTGGTCAGCGGCAGCGTATCTGCATTGCTCGCGCATTGGCTCTGAACCCGAAGGTGATTATCGCCGATGAGCCGGTTTCCGCTCTGGATGTGTCCATTCAGGCGCAAATTCTGGACTTGCTGGAGGAAATTCAGGAGGAATATGCCATTTCCATCCTTTTCATTTCCCATGATATGGCGGTGGTTGAAAAAGTCAGCGATCGCATCGCGGTCATGTATCTGGGTGAGATTATCGAGATTGGCCCGCGTGATGCGGTCTTGAGTTCACCTGCACACCCATATACACGACGCTTGCTGGATGCGGTGCCGATCGTACATCCGGATATGCGCCGTGAGCGAAAGCTTTTGTCGCGGGAACTGAAAAGCCCGATCCGCCCTGTGGGATATCAGCATGAGGCAATTCCGCTGAAGAGCGTCGGCTTTGAACATTACGCGCGTATTGGCTGACAGGCTTAACTCAATATTGCTGTGACCACAGGCAGGTTTTAGCAGCGACGGCGATAATATGCCGGTTGTTCGGCTCGTGATAGCTGTTGAATGAATGATCAGGAGAAAGACAAATATGAAGGAGGGCAGAAATTATCTTTTCCTGATGGCTGTTATTGTTGTGGCGCTTAATCTCCGGCCTTTTATTGCCGCTATAGGGCCGCTTGCAGATGATATCCGCTATACGACTGCGCTCAGCCATCATGGTATTGCAATGCTGACACTGATACCGATGGCATTGATGGGCTGTGTGGCATTTGTCGGCCCCGCATTATTACGCACGGGTGAGATGCGCGGTATTCTTCTGGCGGCACTGATTTGTATTACTGCAGGTACCTTAATGCGGTTGGTTGTAACCACAGGATCGGCTCTGTTGATTACAGCAGCAATTATCGGTCTTGGTGTAGCCGCGGTACAGGCATTGTTTCCTGCGATTATTAAACAGCGCTTTCCTGATCGTTTCGCCAATATTATGGGGTTATATTCTGCTATGCTGCTGGCTGGCGGGGCACTTGGCGCACAATTATCCCCTGTTGTCGTACAACTGACCGGAAAATGGCAAGCCGGTCTCGGTATCTTTGCGTTTACCGGAATAATTGCCACTATACTGATCTGGCTTGTGTTGCCACACTACTCTGCCTCTGTTTCGGCTAAGAAGTTCACAGGGGTGTTCAAGCGCCCGCGATCATGGCTGCTGATGGTTACCTTTGGATTGGTGAATGGCGGTTATTCTTCGATCATCGCCTGGCTTGCCCCTTATTATCAGGAGGCAGGCTGGAGTGCTACAGCAACAGGTAGTCTGCTCGCAGTTATGGCACTTTGTCAGGCGATTGCAGCTTTAATAATGCCAGCATTTGCAAAAGGAGGCAGCAAGGACCGCCGGCCGTGGCTGTGGGTAGCACTTGCTATGCAATTTGCGGGTTTCGCAGGTTTTGCATTCGCGCCGAACCATGCACCGTTTCTGTATGTCGGATTAGTCGGGGCCGGTCTGGGCGGATGCTTCTCATTGTTGTTAGTCGTGGCGTTAGAGCATATGCCTGATCCGCTGCAAGCCGGAGCTTTGTCGGCTGTTATGCAGGGCGGGGGCTTTTTGCTGGCAGCCCTGCCACCATTAATTGTTTCTGTTCTGCATGAACAAACAGGAAGCTTTTCTACAGGCTGGAAATGGCACATGATCAGCATTGTTATCGTTGGAATACTGATAAAACGTCTCAATCCTGAACATTATGAAGACGCAATATTATTGTTTTCGGATTCTTGAATGTTATCGTGCTGATAATATCGTAAAATATAAATGTCATTATGACTGGCTGTTTTTATTCTTACTAGTTCACATTCAGGGTTTGATTTGATACCTGAATGTGAATTTGTAAAATTTGCCAACAGACGGCGCAACGCTGGCATTATCTGACGTTTAATCAAAGACTATAACCTGCCGGATAGCCTGACCCTGATCAAGCAGATCAAACCCTTGATTAATATCCTCAAGCTTTAATGTACCGGTCAACAGCTTGTTTACGGGCAGTTTTCCGGCCTGATACAAGGCAATGTAGCGCGGTATATCGCGCTGAGGTACGCAAGAGCCCATATAGCTACCTTTGACTGTACGCTCATCGGCAACGAGATTAACCGCCGGGATTTTAAATTCTGCAGTCGGTGCAGCAAGGCCGGCTGTTACAGTTTGTCCACCGCGTTTGGTGATTTTATAGGCTAGTTCAAAAGCGGGAACTGCGCCCGCGAGTTCTACTGCATGATCAACACCACCGCGGGTATAGTTACGGATTTTTTCAACAATATCATTCTCTGAGGCTAAATATGTTTTGGTAGCCCCAAGTTCCGTGGCAACTCGCAGTTTTTCTTCCGATAGATCAATGGCTATAATTTCAGTGGCACCAGCTGCAACAGCGCCCAATAAGGCTGCAAGGCCAACGCCGCCTAATCCGATAATCGCCACGCTTTGTCCCGGTTGCACTTTGCAGGTGTTGATAATTGCGCCGACACCGGTCTGGACTGCACATCCAAACAATGCGAGCTCTGCAAAGGATAAATCATTGTCTACTTTGACAACAGACGTGCGTGAAATAACCGCATAATCAGCATAGGCTGAAACACCACAATGATGATAAATATCATGCCCTTGCGGAAAGTCGTGAATACGGATTGCACCTGACATTAAAACACCCTTGCCATTAGCAACAGCACCGGGAATGCATAAAGCTGCCCTGCCTTCCGCACAAGGCAGGCAGTGACCGCAGGTGGGCTGAAATGTCATAACCACCTTGTCACCTTCTTTCAGGTCTTTAATTGCGGAGCCGACCTGTATTACAGTCCCTGCCGCTTCATGTCCGAGTACCATTGGCGTTTGTCTCGGACGATTGCCGTTAATGACAGAGAGGTCTGAGTGACATAAACCCGCGGCACCGATCTTGATCAAAAGCTCTTCCGGCCCCGGAGCATCAAGCTGTACTTCTTCAATAATCAGAGGACGGCTTTGGGCATAAGGAGCGGAAACCGGAGAATGTCTGAGAACAGCAGCACGGGTTTTCATCATAGTACTTTCATATTTATCGGAGCCAAAACTCCGGAAATTACGGATTCTGCAACAGGTACATTAGAGCTAAACTGTGCGACCACCATCAACCGGCAGTAAAACGCCTGTAATAAACTCAGCCTCATCGGATGCCAGATACAAGCTGGCCCGTGCAATATCTTCCGGCCGTGACATGCGCCCCATAGGAATAGTTGCGACAAATTTAGCCCGGTTTTCCGGCGTGTCGGGTTGCCCCATAAAGGCTTCAAGCAGGCCGGTTTCGCCCATCACCGGACAGATCGCATTGACGCGAATTTTATCGGGCGCAAGTTCAACAGCCATAGACTGAGACAGAATATTCACGGCACCTTTGGTGGAATTATACCATGTCAGACCGGGGCGCGGGCGTATGCCGGCAACAGAACCGATATTGATGATCGAACCACCGCCGATTTTACGCATCAACGGTACAATGATATTGGTGATGTGATAGATTGATTTAACGTTGATTGCATAAACACGGTCGAACTCTTCTTCGCTGACGTCCAGCATCGGTTTATTCTTATGTGTCCAGCCTGCATTGTTGACGAAAATATCAGCGATACCAAATGTAGCGGTCATTTTGGCAATGGCTTGCTCCATTTGTTCCCGTGAGGTCACATCGGCAGCCAGCGCAACAGCATTTAGACCGATTTCAGCAGCAACTCGTTCTGCCGCATCTGCCCGCAAATCCAAAACACCAACTTTAGCTCCTTCTGCAGCGAAGAGTTTAGCGATACCTTCGCCAAAGCCGCCACCGGCACCGGTAATAATTGCAATTTTACCGGCAAGACGTCCCTGTGTTGTACTCATGACTGGTTCCTTAGTCGTGTTTGATGACGAGTGTTTTGAGTGCGGAAAATTCGTAAAGGGCTTCAAAGCCTTTCTCTCGTCCATGGCCGGATTTTTTTACACCGCCGAAGGGCAGCTCAATTCCGCCACCGGCACCATAGGCGTTGATATAAACCTGACCGGCCCGAACCTTGCGTGCCACGCGTACAGCCCGTGATGTGTCACGGGTCCAGACACCGGCAACCAACCCGTATTCCGTTGCATTCGCCAAAGCTATGGCATCTGCTTCATCCTCAAAAGGCATGGCCGCGAGAACGGGACCAAAGACCTCATCACAGGCAAGATGATTGTCACGGGATACGGGGCCGTAAAGTGTTGGCAGGACATAAAAACCGTCTTTGGGTGCATTGTCATGACGCTGACCTTGGGCGAGTAAGGGGACACCTTCCGCCGCAGCGCGATTGATAAATGCTTCAACCCGGCCGCGCTGCTTGTCATTAATGACGGGGCCGAGATCAGGATTATCGTTTGGTGCTCCGGCTCGCAGAGCTTTGAAACGCTCGGCAACAAGCGGGATAACTTTGTCCCAGATGGACTGCTGTACCAGCAAACGGGCGCCGGCAGAACACGTCTGGCCGGCATTTTGAATGATTGCAGCCACAAGAACAGGAATACATGCTTCAAGATCAGCGTCATCAAAGACAATTTGCGGGCTTTTGCCGCCAAGTTCTAACACACAGCCGATATGATTTTGTGCTGCTGCTGTCTGAATGAGAACACCGACCTGTGGTGAACCTGTGAATGCGATAAAATCAATATCCGGATGTCCGGCCAGAGCCGCTCCGGCCTCATGGCCAAGTCCCGGAACCACATTGATTGCGCCATCCGGAAAACCAACCTCTGCGGCAAGCTCTGCGATGCGCAATGGTGTCAGGCAGGCATCCTCCGCAGGTTTCAGTACGGTTGCATTGCCCATAGCCAACGCTGGCCCGAGTGTGCGCCCGATCATCTGGGCAGGATAATTCCATGGAATGATGTGACCGGTAACGCCAAGAGGTTCACGTTCTCCGGTGACAAAATAGCCGTTCAAAAAGGGAATTTGCTCACCATGAACTTTGTCGGCGGCGCCTCCGTAAAATTCAAAGTAACGGGCAGAGGCCTCAATATCAGCGCGTGCTTGTTTGAGGGGTTTGCCACAGTCACGGGCTTCCAACTCCGTCAACTCATCCGCATTAGCGAGAATGGCTTGTCCCAGTTTGTTCAGCAAGCGGCCGCGCTCTGTCGCTGTCAATCGTGACCAGGCACCGTTTTCATAAGCTGCACGTGCAGCTTGCACTGCACGGTTCACATCTTCTGCGCCGGATGCTGCAATTTCTGCAAATATAATACCTTCCGCAGGGGCGATGACAGGCACTGTTTTACCACTGACAACCGGCTCCCAGCGGTTATTAATAAAGCAGCCTTTAGCGGGAAGAATCTCGTGATCACGAGGATATTGATCGCTCATGCGATGTTCCTTTCGAATGCGATATCACTGTCAATTTGTCCGCGCTCTACCGTGATGGTGCGGGACGCAAAATTACGCAGCAGATGCGGGTTGGATTCCGTGATGATGATAGCCAGTGTAGGGTCCAGTTCCCGTAACTTGCCCAAGGCCTCGGCATAGCGATGTGCCAATACGGGCGCGAGCCCCTGAAATGGTTCATCCAGCAGGAGTAATTTTGTAGCGAGCATCAAAGCGCGGCCAAGTGCGACCATCTTGCCCTGTCCTCCCGATACAGATCCGGCAGGGCGGGGGCCGAGAGTTTCAAGTTCAGGCATCACCAGATAAATACGTTCTAACCGGCGCTGAGTTTCTGCCTGGCTCAACCCCGCTACTTGTGCCGGAAGAAGAATATTCTCGGTAATGGTGAACCGTGAAAATAAACGGCGATCTTCCGGAGCATAGCCAATACCAAGAGCTGGTCTTTTATAGGGGGCAATCTGTGCCAGATCCGCACCTTCAAAACTGATCTGACCTGTAGAGCGTGTAAAGCCCATCAGGGTACGCAACAATGTTGTTTTACCTGCGCCGTTGCGACCAACCAGAGCAACGGATTCCGCAGGATTAATATGGAAGTTGATATTGCGCAGGATTGGGATATTGCCGATTGAGGCATCGACATTCTTGAAGACCAGCATGATCAGCCTCCGATCACGTTACGAATGACTTCCGGATCATTAAGCACAGTTTCCGGTGCTCCGGTTGTCTGAATAACGCCTTGTGCCCATACGGCGACACGGGTCGCGTAGCGGGACACCATTTCCATATCGTGTTCTACAAAAACGGAACTGACTTTAGCCTGATAAAGCGCATTCATCAGTGTTTCCATAACTGCAAACTTGTCCGCAGAGGCAACACCGGATGTTGGCTCATCCATCAGCAAAACACGGGGTTTAAGGGCGAGAGCGAGGGCAATATCAACGAGTTTACGTTTGCCTTCGGGCAACTCACTGGCCAGACGATCGCAAATGTCTGCGCAGCCTACCAGTTCGAGTAAAGCCTCCATTTCATCACGTTCCGGAATTTTGTAAAGAGAGCGGAACGGATTCCAGTGCCGCTCTCTGATGGCCGCTGCCAGCAGCATGTTTTCGAGTACAGTTTGTTCGGCAAAAAGCTGCGGGATCTGAAAGGCACGCGCTATGCCCAGACGCGTAATTGCCCGTGGCTGCTGTGCAGTGATTTCTTTCCCTTCGAACATTACAGAGCCTTCCTGCGGACGCAGATAGCCGGTGCAAATATTCAGAAAAGTGGTTTTTCCGGCACCGTTGGGGCCGATAATTGCCAGATGCTCACCTTCATAAAGTGAGAGATTAATGCCGTCAGCGGCGATAATCCCGCCAAAACGAAGCTTAAGACCCTCGGCGCTCAGCAACAGTCGCATATTTGTCTGATCCGTCATTGGTTCGCCTCTGAAAATGGAGTGTTTACATCGCGATTTTCGGATTTGCGGCGTTTGCGGATGACAACGCGGCTCCATAGCTCAACAAGCCCGCCTGGTGCCCAAAGTATGATTATAATCAGGGTGATACCGAGGATAAGCTGCCAGCTGTCGGTCAGTAGCGAAGCTGCCGAGGTACGGATAAGTTCAAAAATCAGCGCGCCGCTGAAAGCACCGGCAACATGGCCGGGACCACCCAGGACTGCGATAAAAACAAACTCGGAAGATCGTGTCCAGAATGCCTGTTCCGGAGAGGCAAGTCCCTGAACAATGCCCATCAGCACACCGCCCAGACCGCATAGAACAGCTGAGAGAACATAGCCGGTTAAAAGAACTGACTTTGCCGATAATCCCAGATATTCAAGGCGGGTTTCATTGCTTTTAACAGCTCGCAATGCCTGTCCGAGTGGTGAGCGCAGATAACGCCAGACCAGATAGCAACATAAAGCAGCCAGCGTCAGAATAACAAAGTAGATCACGAGATCGAATTCTGCCCGTTTGAATTCCATGCCGAGAAAAGTCGGACGACGGATGCGCATACCATCAGAACCACCCGTGATGTGAAACGCCTTCTCCAATATCGAATAGAAAACCATGGAAAATGCGAGATTGATCATTCCGAAGAAAATGCCGCGATAGCGCGTAACAAAAATACCGATGATCAGGCCGGACAGTAATGATGCGAGTATCGCGGCTAAAATCAGTAGTGATAGGTCAATGCCGCGGAAACTTGCGGATAAAAAAGATGCCGCATAGGCTCCGATTGCAAAGAACATGGCATGGCCGAATGAAACCTGATCGGCGCGCAACAGAACCAGAATGCCAAGCACTGCCAGACTTTTTGCCATAACCATGGCCATGAAAGTCGTTGAATTGTCGATTGTAAAGGGCAGCAGACACAGTGCCAGAATAACGAGAACAAAGACTATTAAACGCTTATCCATCAGATTTTCCTCACAGTTTCTTTGCCAAACAGACCGTTAGGCTTCACCAGAAGGACGAGAACCATAATCAGATAAGGCGTGATGACTTCCAGCTCAGGGCTCAGATGGACTGCAAATGCACGCGCAATTCCGATCATTAGTGCAGAAATTGCGGCTCCTTCGATCTGACCCAGCCCTGCTGTGGCAGCTACGGCAAAGGACAGAACGATCATATTGGCCCCCATGCCGGTAACCAACGAGGTAGTGGGGGTTGCTAATGCACCGCCAAGCGCCGCAAAACATGCCCCGATTACGAAGGTCATCAGATAAACGCGTGTTGCATTGATGCCGATTGCTGTTGCCGCTTCACGATCTTCTGTAACAGCCAGAATTTGTGATCCTGTATTGGTGTGACGCAGAAAATACCGCAGAAACAACAGCACCAGAATAGCGGCAAACGGCAGAAACAGGACCTGATAGACAGTGTAATTAATACCGAGAAACGAAACATTCCCGAGAAGCGTAAGGGGAGTGGACATATAATATGGTTGCACGCCCCAGATCATCCGCTGTAGATTTTCCAGGATCATAAATACTGCAAACGTCACCAGCAGCTGCAGCACCGGTTCTTTATTATAAATTTTCTGCAGTAAAAAACGTTCAATCACACCGCCCAGAACAACGCCGGTAAGGATCGCTGCCGCGAGCAAAGCCGGATAAGTTAGCCACGGATTATAGCCATTATTGACAAGCCATTGTCCCATGGTTGCGGCAACATAAGCACCGATTGCATAGAGACTTCCGTGAGCAATATTGAGGATGCCTAGAACGCCGAAGATCAGTGTCAAACCGACCGCGACGAGAAAGAGCAACGACGCATAGGCAATGCCGTCGAGCAATGCCAGAACGGCAAAATTGAAAGTCATAGATTTGTTCCTGCTTACATATATCCGGCCTGAACCGCGGTAAAATCAGGTGTGCGGCCTCGTGGCGAACTGATGAAGATCGCGTGGGAGGCCGCTTAATGACCTATTTGTGGCTATAGCTGGTGCCGCTGATCTTGAGTTGATCGGCAGGAAACTTTTTGATCCACTCAATCGAGTTTTCACCAACCGGCGCTGTAATGCCTGCGCCGTCATAAATTTCCATTTTGTCGATTACTTTGAAAGGATAGCCTTCAGCTTTAATTGTGGTGCCAACCAGCTGTGCTTCCACTGCTTGCCCGTCTTCCCGGATGACAAGCGGACGTCCGAAGCCCTGATATTCAAGGCCTGTCATAGCGTCTGCAATTTGTTCTTTATCCGGCCATTCACCGTTATTGGCGGCAATTGCTTTTGCATAAACAGCTTCCAGAGCCGCAAAGGCCTGCACCATGTGGTAAACAGAGTAGATCGGATATGAGCCGGTTTTAGCTTTGAAATCAGCATTGAATTTTTTGAACGCTTCATTATCGAGCATTTCGGGATGCAGGAAATAATGATCACCGCGTGCGGCTACGATAACGCCTTCCGGCAGATCGTCTCCGAGGCGTTCAAGTGAGGATTCCGCGAGCGCCAGTACAAATTTTGATTGATCGAAAAGACCGCGTTGTTTGGCCTGACGTACAAATGTATCCAGATCACCGCCCCATGAGGTGGACAGAATAACATCCGGTTTGAGTGCCAGCAAACGGGAGACTTCAGCAGAAAAATCTGCTGCGCCAAAGGCCGGAAACAGCTCAGCAACGACTTCAACATCAGGGCGTTGGGTTTTCAGTGCATTGGAGAAAATTTCCCAGCTGTCACGTCCCCACGCATAATCCTGATTAACAACAGCGATGGTTTTAAAATCCGGATTATGCTTCAGCAGATAGGCAAGCGGTGCCAGTACTTCCGGAGTGGCATTGGCCTGTGTGCGGAAGACATACTGATATTTATCATCTTCAAAAATGCGCTGTGTGCCGCAGTCCCACATGAAGTTAAGAACTTCGAGGTCCTCTGCAAGCGGTGCGATTTTATTACAAACACCGGATGAAATAGAGCCGAACATCACATCCACGCCGACATCTTCTGCCAGACGGCGATATTCAGTCATGAGTGTTTCCAGTCCGGTGCCTTCATCGACAAAATGTAACTTGACTGGAACACCTTCAATGCCGCCTTTCGCATTAAGCTGCTCAGCCAGCATGACAGCGGCTTCACGTGCAGGAACACCGAAGACTGAAGCGGAACCTGAAGAATAGGTGGTGATGCCTATTTCCAGTTCTTTTGGTTTTTCTGCCGTATAGGCAGCCGTTGAAAGCATGGTTGTGGCAACCAGAGTGAGCGCTGCGGATACAGCTCTGCTCTGCACACCGAAGAAGTGTTGTAACGATCCCATATTTCCTCCCAAGGCCCCCGATCTTTAGATGAAATTATTCGAAGGTCGGGTCTATAGTGCTGGGGAGAGGGGACTGTTTCAAATTGATTAATTTGCTTGCCGCCATATAAAAACGTTCTAGCAACGGCGAATGGCGCTGGAAAAGCTTATAACAGATACATTGTTGTATCTATGTTATGCATTTGATTATTCAGGGATAATAGTTGCGCCAGCCCATTGACCGGTTCTGGCAAGATCACGCAGCACTTCCCGCGCCAGTCCTTCAATTGCAGCCACTGCATTGGTCATCGGACGCTCAATGGAATGCGTCAGATAGATGGAGCGCTGAATAGAGGGTTTCGCAATCGCCCAGCTTGTAAGAGTGCCGTCACTGACTTCGCGGGCTATGGCGTTTAAGGGCAGAATGGAATAGCCAAAACCGGAGCTGACCAGCTCTTTGATGTTTGAATAGGAATCGACATCAATGATTGTGTTGAGCTCAATACCGGATGCTATTGCCTGCCGCTCTAACAGATCGCGCAGACCGTGGGCTTCTCCCGGAAGGATCAGCGGTAACTGGGCAATCAGATTGTAATCGAGTATTTCTCCGGCTTTAGGCAGCGGAATGTCAGTCGCGGGTTTTTTAGGGCCGAAAAAAATCAGTTCCTCTTCCAGAATAGGAACCATGGCAATGCCACGATCACTGACCTCGCGATAAAGGACAGCCAGATCAATGCGTGCTTCAAGCATCCATTCCAGCACAAAGCCGCTCATTGCTTCTGCAATGCGTAATTTGATCTTAGGAAACCGCATTCGGGCTGCAGTGATCAGCGGTACAGCCAGAATTTGGCTGATAGTACCGGGCAACCCTAATCTTACTTCTCCGCTTGGATCATTATCATGGCCTCGAATTTCTTCTTCAGCGATGGCCAGCTGATCGATGATAATCCGCGCATTGCGGAGTAGTATTTCACCGGCTTCTGTGGGAACAACACCTTTCGGACTGCGAAACAGTAATGGTGTACCGAGGTCGAACTCCATGTTACGCACGTGCAAGGAGAGCGCAGGCTGAGCAATGTGCAGCAATGCAGCTGCACGGGAAAATGACCCTTGTTCTGCAATAGCAACGAAATAACGCAGTTGCCGTATATCCATCGCGTTTCCTTATGGAGTATCAATACGCTATATTATAAAAACATAGGCATAGTTATGCGGTAAGGCAACCACAAGCTCAGCGGCGCGTGAGGGTCCAGCATACTAAAGGCTGGGCAAGATAGGCACGACCTTCGCGGATTGTAACATTATCCCGCCAGGCTTTCGCGAGCTGAATACTGTTTTGAGTGACAGCATCAGCGCGAAGAGGATCTACGCGCAGAAGATAACTGGTGAAATCTTCCAGTGAGCTGAAACTGTTCTCCCGATCCCAGCGTTGCAAATCGGTCAGTTGCACGATACCGCCCGCAATCAGCTTATCGATCACCTGAACAGCGAGGCCTCTGATTTCACTTTCATCTTCTACAGGGCGCATAGCACGGAAAAAGCTACCTGCGGCCATCGGTTCGATGACCAGTACAATCCCGTTCTCATGGACTGTATCAATCGCAGATAAGACCGCTTTTTGCATAAGTGCGGGCGGTACATGATGAAGTGAATTTAGAAAGTAAGCGGCATCAAAACTTGCCAATGGCACGGGCGGTGCTTCAGCCGTTCCGGTTAAGTAATGTGCCTGAGGATTAATCTGTCGTGCTTTGTCGAGCGCTTCCTCAGAGGGGTCAATCCCCGTCACCTGAAATCCGCTTGCAGCCAGTTTTGCTGCCATTTCACCATGCCCGCAGCCAAAATCAATAATATTATGAGCTCCGGCTTTATGCAAAGCATTGGAAATAATATTGAACGTATCAGCTTTCACTGCCCGTGCACGGGATAAAGATGAATATTTATGCGGACGTTCCTGATGCATCGCTTATTCCTTCACTCAGACAGTCTGAGTTGTTTTGAATTCTGCTAACAGTGCTTCTGTATGTTGTCCGAGTGCTGGTACAGGCCCTGGTTGTATCGCTTTGCCATTGGTAAGAATGCCTGTGGCAAGCATTGTTACAGGCCCGCTTGGTGTGTCGACTTCAATATAACGGTTCTGCGGGTGCTCTGAGAGGTCTTCCATAGAGGACACGCGACCAAAGGCTATATTCGCTTCCTGCAGGCGTTTGGCCAGTTCATCCCGTGACAAGGTTTTGAAGACAGTATTAATGATGTCATTGAGCTGCTGGCGGTGTTCAACGCGCAGGGAGTTACTGGAAAAGCGCAGATCATGTGCGAGTTCCGGTTGTTCCAGAAGTTGAATGCAAAATTGTTGCCATTCCCGTTCGTTTTGAATCGAGAACAGCACTTCTTTGCCATCGCTGCCTGCATAGGCACCATAGGGAGCAATTGTTGGATGGGTCAGGCCGTTGCGTTCAAGCGTTTTACCACCATAAACATACTGGAGATAAGGGACATTCATCCAATCGGTCAGAGCATGAAACAAAGACACAGATAAATGCCTGCCTTGACCGGTTTTTTCCCGTGCGATTAACGCCTGAAGAATAGCCTGATAAGCGGTCATTCCGGCAGCTATATCGCATACAGAAACACCGACCCGCGTCATGCCATGGGGGGTGCCTGTAATTGAGGACAGGCCGCTTTCTGCCTGAACGAGCAGGTCATAGGCTTTCAGATGGCGGAGCGGGCCTTCATCACCATAACCGGAAATCGAAAGTGTGATTAAACGGGGGTTTTGTTCCCGTAGCTTATCCGGAGCAAAGCCAAGTCGCTCAATTGCACCGGGAGCCAGATTTTGGATGAAAATATCGGCCTGTGTGATGATTTTGGCAAGCGTATTGCGTGCCTCTTCTTGCCGCAAATCCAGACACAGCGATTCTTTGCCGCGGTTGAGCCAGACAAAATAGGCGCTCTCGCCATGGACAAGATTGTCATAGCCGCGCGCAAAATCCCCCTCGGGTCTTTCTACTTTGATGACTCTGGCACCAGCCTCTGCCAAACGAGAGGAAACATAAGGAGCAGCAACTGCCTGCTCTACGGAGACAACGAGAAGATCTGCTAAGTCCTTGGCCGGAGCAACGGCCAAATCATTGGATGTCATAGAGCGCACCTTGGCTTTATTTAGCATATAGATGGTTTGGCCGAAGCGTCGATACAGCACTACCGGTTGTGCTAGAATTGGCGAAATAAGCTATCACTTCAAATAACAGCTTCCTCCATCCGATATATAAGAATGTTATAGCGGAGATTTTGCAGCGGTCACCAACGACGACGCCATCAGTGGCGGTTTGCCATCATATTTTTCTATACAAGGCTGATCAAAAATATATTTCCAATATAGTTGTGGCTGCCCCATGCTGACCTGAGAACAGATCGGGTCACATTTTATGCGTAAACCAGCAGATAACTTATCTTTACCGCTTTTTGTTCCGGCAGACCGGCCTGAGCGTTTCATCAAGGCCATTAATGCCGGACCTGATGCGGTGTTTATTGATCTTGAAGATGCTGTTGCGCCCGAGAATAAAGTGACAGCCCGCAATGATTTGATTGTAAGATTGGCAGAGCTCCCCTCAGAGGTGCCGCTTGCAATACGGATCAATGCTGTGGGGACGCCATGGCATGAGGATGATTTGGCTCTCGCTGCACGCTTAGCTATTGCAGCTGTCGTTTTGCCGAAATCTGAAAAAGCTGAAGACGTAATACGGGTTGCTGAACGAAGCGGCCATGCCGTTATTGCCCTGATTGAAAGTGCAACAGGGCTTGCTAATGTTCGTGAAGTTGCCGCTGTTTCAGCCCGGTTGGCCTTTGGCTCTATTGATTATGCTGCCGATTTGATGATGGCGCATACGCAACAATCTTTGCTGGCAGCGCGTAGTGAAATAGTGCTGGCCTCACGATTGGCAGATCTGCCTTCGCCCATAGACGGGGTAACTACATCTATCCAAGATGAAGCTGTTTTGCTCTCTGACTGTGCTCATGCGACAGAGCTGGGTTTTGGCGGAAAACTACTTATTCATCCGATGCAAATTGCAATTGCGAGACATGGTTTCATGCCTTCGCAGGAGGAATGTGCTTGGGCGCAGCGTGTTTTACAGGCTGCTACAAACGGCGCTGCCGCTCTTCGAATTGACGGACATATGGTGGATGCTCCGGTGATTATGCGGGCACAACAGATCGCACTGCGTGCTGGAAAAGACTTCGGGATTAAAAACTGATGACATTATCTGTTACACAAATTTTAGCGGATTTTTCTGTAAATACGCCTACTGCGCAGATACCGGAAGATGTAAAAGAACGTGCATTAGCACTGGTCACCGATCTGATTGGCTCAGCGATCCGCGCTGCACATGAGGCAGATTCAACTCCCGCTATTTTATCGATGTTGGCGAAAATGGGAATGGATGGCGAAGGGATCTGCACCGTATTTGGTCTCAACCGTCGTTATCCGCCAGCTGCTGCCGCATTGTTAAATGGTGCTCTGGGACATTCACTTGATTTCGATGATACGCATGCAGACAGTTCTTTGCATCCGAGCGCACCGGTTGTGCCGGCTGCTTTGGCTGCTGCGGAAATGATCGGCGCATCAGGAGATGAGTTGCTGGCCGCAATAGTGACTGGTTTTGAAGTGTGCTGCAGGCTGGGCATGGCACTTGATCCTACTGCACATTATGCCCGCGGTTTTCATCCTACCGCAACGGCAGGTACATTCGGTGCCGCCGCAGCAGCAGGCCGGCTGTTCGGTTTGGATGGGCAAGCTATGATCAGTGCTTTTGGAATTGCGGCCAGTCAGGCCTCCGGTTCTCTGCAGTTTCTGGCCAATGGTGCGTGGAATAAACGCTATCAGGTAGGCGAAGCAGCCATGAAAGGTTTGATGGCAGCAACGCTTGCTTCTGAAGAATTTGTCGGTGCCATTGATGCCATTGAAGGTACACATGGCTTTCTTGCCGGTTATAGCGATGCGCCAGCCCCCTCGCGTGCGGTTGCGGGATTGGGATCTGTATGGGAAACCATGAAGATTGGTGTAAAACCTTATCCCGCCTGCCGTTATACTCATGCGGCGGTTGACGGATTGCTTGCATTGCATCGCGAACATGCATGGCAAACCAACGATATTGAGCGCATCACGATAGGATTACATAAAAACGGTATAACGCTCGTTGGTGCGCCGCTTGAGCAGAAACGTCGCGCACGCAGTATTGTTGAGGGGCAGTTTTCGATGCCTTTTGCAGCAGCTGTTGCTCTTTTGCGCGGAGAGTTTGGCTGGGACGATTATGATCTTCTGGGAAAGCCTGAGGTCGATATGCTTTCTGATCGTGTCCATGTTGTCCGCGATAGTGACTTGGAAGGCTTGCGCCATCCCTTTGGCGCGACAATCGAAGTTGTCAGTAATGGCGAAGTCTATAGCCGTCATATTGCTGATCCTTCCGGTGAGCCTGACACATTTCCTTCGTCCACGGCTTTAGCCGCTAAATTTAAGCGTCTTGCTGAGCCTGTGTTGAACATGAATGCCGATACGCTTTTCCGCAAAATCCAGGATGTGCCGTCTGCACCTGATATCCGTATCCATTTTGCCTGAGCTGCCTTCTGACGCGATTGCATCAGAGCAAAACCTGCCTCACTCTTCCGGAGTATGATCAGTGAATAATTTTCTTAATCCGAATGAAGCCTTTACAGATATTCGTGAAGGCATCCGTGCTTTATGCCAGAGTTTTCCGGCAGAATATCATCGCCATATTGATGAGCAACAGGCATATCCTGAAGATTTTGTAGAAGCATTGACCCGCGAAGGCTGGATGGCAGCATTGATACCGGAGGAATATGGCGGTGCGGGGCTTGGCCTAACGGAAGCTTCTGTGATCATGGAGGAAATTAACCGTGCAGGTGGCAATTCCGGTGCCTGCCATGGTCAGATGTATAATATGAATACGTTGATCCGGCATGGCTCCGAAGAACAGCGGCGCTATTATTTGCCGAAAATTGCATCGGGCGAATTGCGCTTGCAATCTATGGCGGTAACAGAGCCTACAACCGGCACAGATACAACACGTATTAAAACTGTGGCTGTTAAAAAAGGCGACCGCTATGTGATTAATGGCCAGAAAGTTTGGATTTCCCGTATACAGCATTCTGATCTGATGGTGTTACTGGCAAGAACAACGCCGCTTGAACAGGTGCAAAAGAAATCCGAAGGCCTGTCTATTTTTCTGGTGGATATTAAAGACGCGATTAAACAGGGAATGGAAGTTCGTCCCATTCGCAATATGGTCAATCATGAAACAAATGAGTTGTTCTTTGATAATCTCGAAATCCCTGCAGACAATTTAATCGGTGAGGAGGGGCAGGGGTTCAAATATATTCTGACCGGTTTGAATGCCGAACGTGCGCTGATTGCTGCTGAGTGCATTGGTGACGGTTATTGGTTTACTGATAAGGTCGTGGCTTATACCAAGGAGCGTGTGGTTTTCGGACGCCCGATCGGCCAAAATCAGGGTGTGCAATTTCCGATTGCGGAAGCACATATCGAAATTGAAGCCGCTAATCTGATGCGATATCAGGTTTGCCGTCTTTATGATGCCGGAAAATCCTGCGGCGCAGAAGCTAATATGGCAAAATATCTGGCAGCGAAAGCCTCATGGGAAGCTGCTAATGCCTGTATTCAGTTCCATGGGGGCTTTGGTTTTGCCAGCGAATATGATGTTGAGCGTAAATTTCGCGAAACCCGTTTGTATCAGGTAGCCCCTATCTCAACCAATCTTATTCTTAGCTATGTTGCTGAGCATATTCTGGGTCTTCCTCGTTCTTATTAAAGTTAGTCATGTTTGAAAAAATTGATATTCAACATTTGAATAAATGGCTGGGTTCCGAACGTGAGACTGTGGACAGGATTACACCGCGTCTTGCTAACAGTCTGGCCGGAGTGTTGAACGAACCCTGTGGTCTTGTCGATGGTGACATAGCCCCTGTTGGTATTCACTGGTGTCTTTCACCGGATATTGTGCCGATGACAGAGCTGGGCGCAGATGGCCATCCGGCGCGTGGTGCTTTCTTGCCGCCGGTGCCGTTGCCACGCCGGATGTGGGCTGGCGGTGAGTTGCGTTTTTCGGATGTTTTTCATGTCGGGGATGAGGTGCGGCGCATCTCGAAAGTCACTGATATTGCCCTTAAAGAGGGGCGCAGCGGCACATTATGTTTTGTGACTGTGCACCATGAGTATACAGTGGAAGATGCCGTTATACTCAAGGAACGCCACGATATTGTTTATCGTGGGTTGGAAGCATATGCTAAAAAACCGCCTGCTAAAGCGGCATCAATGCCTGCAGATATGATGCTGGAGATTGATGCGACGCCGACATTACTGATGCGCTATTCTGCGGTTACTTTTAACGGGCACCGGATACATTATGATCGTGAGTATTGTATTCACGAAGAGTTCTATCCGGGGTTGATTGTGCATGGTCCCCTTCAGGCAAATTATATGCTGCGTATGGCTTGCCAGATGAATAACGGACGTCTTCCTGATTGTTTCAGCTTTCGCGGGCTGTCACCCTTGTTTGATGGTTCACATTTCACTGTGCATGGAAAACAAGGGGATGAGGAAAGCAGTTTTTGGGTATTGGATGCCAATGGCGTGATGACCATGCAGGCCAGATCGGAATAACTGAGAAAATGAAAAGACTGGCCGGATTGCCGGCCAGTCTTTTTTTTAACTGTGTTGCATCGGAATTGCCACATAATCAAAGGCCGTTCCCTCACGTCTTATATGACCGAGGCCCGGGAACGGAAAATGATAGCCAATCATCGGCATCTGATCAGTGGAAGCCATGTCAAACAGCTTCAGACGTGTTTGCGCAGCGACTTTCGGATCGCTATCGAAGGCAAACTCCCATTGGGGATTCTGAAACAACAATGCGTAATGGTGAACGACATCACCGACATTGAGAAATGTGTTGTTACCGGATGAGATGACATAAGATGTGTGCCCTACAGTATGACCGGGTGTATGCAGGGCGGTAACGCCGGCTAAGACTTCCTTACCATCTTTCACGAAGTACATTCTGTCCCGATAGGGAAGCAGATTTTTGCGGGCACCAGCGACGAATTTGGGTATAAATCCATCTGCCTGCAGTTTGGTTTCATCAGTCCAGAAATCAAAATCCGCCTGTGAGATATGCACTTGCGCGTTCGGAAAGTTCAGACTGTTATCGTCTGCAACCATGCCCCAGCAGTGATCACAATGCGCATGGGTCAATACAATGTCATCAATATCTGCAGGATTAATACCAGCGGCAGCGAGATTTTTAAGAATACGCCCTGCTTGCGTCCCAAAGAGCTGATCTGCGCCCATGCCACTGTCAAAAAGGACGAGCCGGTCACCGGTATTAATGACCAGACAGTTTTGCTCCAGCATCATTGGCTGAACAGGCAGAAACTCATTCTTCATGATTTGTGTGATTTCGTCTGCAGGTGCCGCCGGAAACTGATCTGTCGCCGAGCCAAGATCAAGCAGACCATCAGAAATGATTGTTGCCTCGATGTCGCCGATATTAAAACGATACCAGCCGGGCACAAAAACGCCGAGCTTGGGTGCCTTGGCAAAGGCCGTAACCGGATTAAATGTCTCAAATCCTGCAGCAAAAGCTCCGGCACCCAAAGCTACAAGCAAGTGGCGTCGGTTTATGTAAGGCGTCATTAGTTTTGTCATTACGCTTCCTCCCTGATAAGGCGGAGCGCTTGGTTTAACGCCATATCGCTCCGAATATTTCAGAACTTACAAGGGAAGAGTACGGAGAAAACTATACGCTGCCAAAGACAGCTTTTTTCTAGGTGGTATAATAAAATTAGGCTTTATAATTACAAACGGTGATCAGAAATTCGGAAATGACTGCTGTTTTCTTTGTTTATGACGCTACAAATCAAGATTGCGCAGCCAGTTTTCAAAACTGATCTGTTTATTGTCCGAAGTCGTTGCCACTGTATTTTCTGAAGGAAAATACGTTAGGCTTTTGCGCACTTTGCTTGGGCTTATGCCGAATTCATTGGTGAAGGCGCGGGTGAAATTTGCTGCAACTTCAAATCCGGCAGTTTGAGCTATATCCAGCACTCTGTCTTGATTATCAGGATCTTGTAGTTTTTCATATGCCGCTTGCAAACGTTGTTTGCGGATATAATTCAAAACGCCTCCACGCCCCTCAAAAAGCTGATAAAGACGGGTACGGGACATTCCCACAGACCGGCAGATTTTATCTGCTGTAAGCTGCGGATCGTGCAGATTATGATGAATGTAGTGATGCACTCGTTCCATCGTGCCAAAGGCGGAGTGTTCTGTGTGATCCGGGTCTGAGCGGAGGCAAGGCTCGAGACCGTTTGCAATCATATTTCTGATTGTTTGTACAATACCAGGTAAGTCATTCAATGTCAGAGACGATAAATGTACTTCTACTTGCCCCAGATAATTGGCCAGTAATTCCGCAAGTGTTCCCGAAAGAATGCAATTATTGACTGATTTAAAGAGGCCTGCTTCGCTGGAAAACAGGCTATAGGGCATATAAAGTAATATGATCTCAGACTGGGTACAACGCCCTCTGTATGGATGCCCGAGTGTACGGAAGGCAACACGTCCGCAACCGGTCTTAATGACTTTGCCGTCAACCTCTGTCCATGCCTCACCGCTGCGGCGAAGACCCAGATACCAATGATCAATCGGGCTATAGCGCAATTGAGCCGTTGTACGGGCATAGCTATAAGCGTCACTCCGTTGCCGGACAAGTAGCATTCTCCCTAAATGCCATACTGTATGTGACACGATGAAACCGTCTTCGGGGGTGACATTGTCGGGCAGCCGTACATCGATAATCGGCTGCATATAGGCGCGCCAGGCTTTAAATTGTTCTGCTGGCGGCAGACCCTGAGTGGAAAAATGTAAAGATGGTACAGGTGGTGCTGTAGCTGGAAGAGCAACCGGCTTGGTAATGCCGTCCCCATTGCGCGGATACCGGCGGCGTTCAATTTGCGGCCATGTTGCTTCCGCGGACAGTGAGCCGTTGGTTTCTTTCGGAGTGTCAGACTGCTTATGCATCCGGTTTCTCCTGTTCACTGTCGATCGGGTAGTGAGAACCTGTGAAGTCTTTTCACAGGAAGATCGGCTATTATTTTATCATATTATATAAGAAATGCACGAAATGATAATTTTCAGGATGCTGTGATAACGACATCCCTATGCTGCATAGCTATATAGTATATAAAATTATTACTCTTAAAACACAGTTTATAACTTGAGTAATTTGATTAAATTTTTCTGCATTAATGAATATCTGATTTTCACATAAGCAAACATAAAACATTATCTTGACGGAGATGAAGATGGGTGAGGTTAATTCTCTCGTCTGCAGTCTGTCCGAGAGAGCATCTGCACGGATGTTGTATGCTGTTCATCGGGATATATTGCAGAGAAAAATTATCGTTACAGGCGGAGCCGGTTTCCTCGGTTCGCACCTCTGTGAACGTCTGCTCCGTTCAGGGCATCAGGTTATCTGTATTGATAACTTCTCGACCGGAAATATGCAGAATATTATGCATCTGCTGAGCTTTGATACGTTTCGTGTTATCTCGCATGACATTGTCACGCCGTTCGATCTGGAGGCGGATGAGATTTATAATCTGGCTTGTCCGGCATCCCCGCCACATTATCAGGCTGATCCGGTACATACAACGCTAACGAGCGTTTTGGGTGCCCATAGTCTGCTGACACTGGCAAGAAAATACAATGCCCGCATTTTTCAGGCCTCTACATCTGAAGTTTATGGCGATCCGTATGTCCATCCTCAGGTCGAAACCTATTGGGGGAATGTTAATCCGTTTGGCCCGCGCTCTTGTTATGACGAGGGTAAGCGTTGTGCGGAAACCTTATTTTTTGATTTTCACAAGGCTTATAACACTGAAATCAAAATCGTTCGTATTTTCAATACCTATGGCCCGCATATGCGGCCGGATGACGGACGTGTGGTTTCTAATTTCATTGTACAGGCGCTGAAGGGCGATGACATCACGATTTATGGTGATGGCACACAGACCCGTTCCTTTTGCTATGTGGATGACTTGATCGAAGGTTTTGTCCGTCTGATGGCGGCAGACACATCCGTGACAGGGCCGGTTAATCTGGGAAATCCGGCGGAGTTTATGATCGGTGATCTGGCAAAAACGGTGATTGAACTAACAGGGGCGCGCTCCCGTATTGTCCATCACCCGCTTCCCATTGATGATCCGCGTCAGCGTCGCCCCGATATTGCACTTGCAAAGCGCGAGCTGGATTGGCAGCCGCAGGTTCAGTTAACCGAAGGTTTGCGGAAGACGATTGCTTATTTTGAAAGCCGCCTCAGTCTTTCTGCTCCCGAATTACGGGAGATGGTCAAATGACAGCAAAGCGCATTTTGATTACAGGCGGAGCCGGATATATCGGCAGTCATACAGCCAAGCTTTTGAAGTCACGGGGTATTGAGCCTGTTGTCTATGACAATCTGTCAACAGGACATCGGTCTTCGGTGCGCTATGGGCCGCTTGTTCAGGCGGATATTCTGGACACGATGTTACTGACGGAAACAATCCTGCGTTATATGCCGGTTGCGGTTATTCATTTTGCTGCTTCCGCCTATGTCGGGGAATCCGTTGAAGATCCGGCAAAATATTATCGTAATAATGTTTGCGGGACTTTGTCTTTACTGGATGCCTGTCGCGAGACAGGGCTGGATAAGGTTATCTTTTCTTCGAGCTGCGCCACTTATGGCGTGCCGGCAAATCTGCCGGTTGCGGAAACTGCCGCCCAAATCCCTGTCAGCCCTTATGGTCAGACCAAGCTGATTGCTGAACATATGTTGGCTGATTATGCCTTGGCCTTCGGACTGCGCTATGTGGCTCTGCGTTATTTTAATGCGGCCGGAGCGGATCCGGAAGGTGAACTGGGAGAGTGGCATGATCCGGAAACCCATCTCATTCCCCGCGCGCTGCTGGCAGCAGCCGGAAAAATTGCGCAGCTTGAGATTTTCGGAGATGATTATGACACCGAAGACGGCACCTGTGTGCGGGATTATATTCATGTCACCGATCTCGCCCGCGCGCATGTTCTGGCTTACGATTATCTTGCCGGTGGCGGTGACAATCTTGCTGTCAATCTCGGTACAGGACGCGGCTCATCTATCCGCGAAATCCTCAATACGATTGACAAGGTAACCGGCCATCCGGTTCCCGTTATTATCCGTCCGCGCCGTGCAGGCGATCCGCCGGCTCTTTATGCCGATCCCGCTCTTGCACGCCATATGCTCGGCTTTGAACCGCAATATTCGGATCTGGAAATAATCGTCCGGACTGCGGCTCCTTTCTTCGGACTGGAGGCGAGATCATGACACTTCCTGCCGTCAACAGACAAAAGTCCTTCACGCTGAATGGTGAACCGCTGCTGGCATCCGTATTTCAGGGCTACAGACGGGCAGAATATCTTGCCGGTGTTGCCATATGGCTGGCGGCTTTCATCTATTTCTGGGTCTGGTGGCTGCAGCCTGAACACCATGTGAGTGTATTCGGCAGTATTGTTGCAACGCTGGTGCTGGCCTGGCTCACATTGTTGCCAGCCTATTTTCTGGGCATGTTTTATTTTGCGGTTAAGCCCGTCGGTGCATTGCGCATACCGGAGAACAGCCGGATTGCGATGGTTGTGACCAAGGCACCGTCGGAACCATTTTCAATTGTCACTGAAACTTTGCTGGCGATGCTTGCGCAGACACAGGCGCATGATACCTGGCTTGCGGATGAAGACCCGTCACCGGAAACACTGGCATGGTGCCGCGAGCACGGGGTTTTCGTATCGACACGTAAAGGCCGCGCCGATTATCACCGGCAGACATGGCCGCGCCGCACGCGCTGCAAAGAAGGCAATCTTGCGTTTTTCTACGATCATTACGGCTATGCGCGCTATGATTTTGTTGCGCAGCTTGATGCCGATCATGTGCCCGAACCGGATTATCTCTGGCAGATGTTGCGGCCATTCGCTGATCCGGCTGTCGGTTATGTTTCCGCGCCCAGTATTTGCGACCGCAATGCCGCGGAAAGCTGGTCGGCACGCGGCAGGCTCTATGCCGAAGCCAATGTTCATGGTTCCTTGCAGGCAGGCTATAGCGGTGGTTTTGCGCCGATGTGCATCGGCTCGCATTATGCGGTGCGCACTGTAGCGCTCAAGGAAATAGGTGGTCTTGGGCCGGAACTTGCTGAAGATCATTCCACAACGCTGATGATGAACGCTTATGGCTGGCGTGGTGTTCATGCGATTGATGCTATTGCGCATGGTGACGGCCCCCGCACTTTCGGCGATCTGATTACACAGGAATTTCAGTGGGCACGCAGCATTGTGATGATCCTGCTGCAATATTCGCCGGATCTGATCCCGCGTCTGTCGCCGCGCCTGCGTTTCCAGTTTTTGTTTTCGCAGCTCTGGTATCCGCTGTTTTCGCTGCTCACAGCAACACTTTTTGCCATGCCGGTTATTGCGCTTATTCGCGGTGAGAATTTCGTGGCCGTAACTTATCCTGACTTTCTCACGCATTTTGTGCCGCTGTCACTGATCCTGCTGGTCTTCGCTTATCGCTGGCGGGCAACCGGAACATTCCGGCCTGAGAACGGTAAAATTCTGAGCTGGGAGAGCGCGCTCTTTCTGCTCGCCCGCTGGCCTTGGGCACTGGCAGGCTCGGTTGCGGCATTACGCGACTGGATGACCGGATCTTTTGTGGATTTCCGCGTGACACCGAAGGGAACATCCGAGGTTGATCCGCTGCCTTTCAGGGTTCTGGTTCCCTATGCCTTTGTTGCGCTCGGTTCCGTATTGGCGGTGTTTCTTGTGCCGGATGCCGGCGAAAGCCGTGGCTTCTACCTGTTCGCCATTCTCAACAGCGTGACTTATGCAGTGCTGCTGATCGTGGTGCTGGTGCGGCACAGCTTGGAAAACAAAGTACGCATGACCACGCGCTATTACCGTCCGGCAGTGTTGGCGACCATTCTGTCTCTCATCCTTCTGCCCGGAATTGCGACCTTTGAACGGGGACGTGAAAGCCTCGAAGTGCTCGCCTGGGGGGCAAAACATGTCCGGCTTTTTGATGAGCGCTATTCGGCAGCCGGTGCCGGTGTCGGCGGACAATCGCTGCGCATAACAACATTCAGACCGCATTGGCGCTCCGGCGCATCAACAAACATATCGGAAGATTAGAGCGTATCCCGAAAAGTGGGAACAGGTTTTCGGATAAGATACGCGCAAAAACAAAGAGATAGAGCATTTCATCGGATTTAATCAAAACTGAACTGCTCTAGGAAATTATAACAGGGAGGCGCCTCAGGGCGTTGCAGATCATGAAAATCACGATGATAGGAACCGGATATGTCGGCCTCGTCAGCGGCACCTGTTTTGCACATTGGGGCAATGACGTTATCTGTGTCGACAAGAATGCTGCAAAAATAGCCGGACTTAATCAGGACATCCTGCCGATCTATGAACCGGAACTGGACGGGCTGGTCAGCAAATATCATCAGGCGGGACGTTTGTCTTTCACCTGTGATCTGGCCGCAGCAGTCAAAGATGCGGATATTGTGTTTATCGCTGTCGGCACACCGGCGCGCGCCGGACACGGCGATGCGGACCTGTCATTTGTCTATATGGCTGCCAAGGAAATCGCACCGCATCTGGCGGAAGGTGCAGTGGTCGCGGTTAAGTCCACTGTGCCGGTCGGCACCGGTGATGCAGTTGACAAGATTATCGGCTCGGTGCGCCGCCGCGGCAGCTATTCGGTTACCTCCAATCCTGAATTCCTGCGCGAAGGCGCAGCCATTCCTGATTTTCTGAAGCCTGATCGCGTGGTGATCGGTGTTGAGGATATGCATGCACAGACTGTGCTGATGCAGCTTTATCACGATGTCTTTGCACCGCATGACGTACCGGTTGTCGTAACCAGACGACGCACATCTGAGCTGATTAAATATGCTGCCAATGCATTTCTCGCGACCAAGATTACCTTCATGAATGAACTGGCAGACCTGTGCGAACTGGCAGGCAGTGATATCAGTGATCTGGCGCTGGGCATTGGCCTTGACCGGCGCATCGGCTCCAGTTTCCTGAATGCAGGCCCCGGCTATGGCGGTTCCTGCTTTCCGAAAGATACGCTGGCGCTGTTGCGCACCGCGCAGGATTACGGGGTTGCCCTGCGGGTAGTCGAGGAAACCGTGACAGCGAATGAAGCACGCAAGCGCAAAATGGCGCTGAAGGTGCTTGATGCTGTCGGCGGTGATGTGGACGGGCTGACCATTGCGGTTCTTGGCCTGACATTCAAGCCGGATACGGATGATATGCGTGAGGCACCGTCCGTTCCTCTGATTGAGACTTTGCAGCGTTTCGGGGCAACGATACGCGCTTTTGATCCGGTGGGAATGCCGAATGCCGAGCAGATGCTGGATGATGTGGCTTTGATTGATGATCCTTATGAATGTGCACGCAATGCGGATGCCGTTGTCATCGTGACAGAATGGGATTGTATCCGCAGGCTGGATCTGACCCGCTTGAGAAAACGCATGAATGCACCCGTTCTTGTTGATCTGCGTAATGCTGTTTCTCAGGAGAGTGCAGAGGCAGCGGGCTTCCGTATCACGATGATTGGTAAACCTGCCCGAAATCACAAGGAAGCACATTCTGCCGGCAAGGCAGCAAAGGAAATACAGCCTGTCCTTCAGGGACGGGGCGCAAGAGGCAGGCTTCACACCGGCGATGATGAAAAAGCCGGAACAGCAGGGAGAAGCAGGCTATGAACAGAGATAACAACAAGACCAGAATTCAGAAATATGGTGCAGGCTTACACCGGTTTGGTGTTGTGCTGGCCGCACTGACAATGTTGGGTGTGCCCGTAATACCGGCCGGTGCCGCAGAACCGGTCAAAGTGCCCGCGCAGGCAAGAGCAATGACCGCTGCAGAGCTCTATGTGCTGTACCGGGATAAAACCTGGCAATGGCCGGACGGTGCAGGCCGCATGCAGGATAAAGACCGTGCCTTTATCGGCTGGTCGGGTTCAGGGGATGATACCCGCTGGGCTGAAGGGCGCTGGGTACTCAGTGATACAGGGCTGATGTGCCTGAAAGCCGACTGGTATGGCATTCAGGCAAAGCAGGGCAAAGAAGCCGGTAAAAGCTGCTTCCGCCACCGCATTTATGAAGACACGATTTATCAGAAGAAAGAACCTTCCGGCAGCTGGTATGTTTTTAAACATGCCAAAGCCGCAGACAGTGATGAGTTCAAAAAACTTGTTGCTGAGGACACTGTGAGCGCACAGCTGGCAAAGCTGCAGCCGCTCACACAACAGGCAGATGCCAAACAGCAACCGTTCTCTGCAGAGGCTCCGAACGGTGCAAATTAAGGCAGGAGAAGGACAATGAGTAAGATATCGAAAATCGTTGCATTGTCATTCGTCGGGGCCATGTTATCCGGTACTGCTTACGCCGCAAGCAGTACTCCGCTGGGCATCCCCGACGAGATGTCAGCAACAGAAAATCAGGCATCCACGAAGCGTCCGGTGATTACGCAGACATCGGTTGGTTTCGGTGCGTATGATCCGCACGGGGACTTCGGGGATGATAAAAATTCAAAAATCGAACATCTGTTTCTGCCGTGGGAAGATGTCGAGCTGGGATCATTGACGCTTGCTGATGATTACGCGCTCAAACGCGGCCGCACGCTGTTGATTTCGGTCGAGCCATGGTCGTGGTCGCCGGACTGGCGTATTTCCTCACCGCAACTTTTGCAGAGTATTCTGAACGGGGAGCGGGATGTCTATATGGCAAAAGTCTGCACGGAAGCTGCAAAACTGAAAAGTCCGGTCATCATCCGTTGGGCGCAGGAAATGGATGAAACAGACAACCAGTTTACCTGGGCGCATTGGCAGCCTGATGAATATGTAAAGGCGTATCAGCGTATGGTGCGTGTGTGCAGGGAAAGCCTGCCAAATGCCAAATATATGTGGTCACCAAAAGGCAATGAGGGGCTTCAGGCCTTTTATCCCGGCGATGACTATGTTGATATTATTGGTCTTTCCGTCTTTGGCTATCAAAAATACGACCGTGCAACCAAGGGCGGGGATCAGACTTTCTCGGAGCGTCTGGCGCCGGGCTATGACCGTGTAAAAGGCTTTGGCAAACCGGTCTGGGTCGCTGAGCTGGGTTATGACGGTGACGCCTCATATGTCCGGAACTGGGCTGAGAATGTTACCAGGATCCATCCGGAATTTCCTGAACTGAAAACCGTGGTTTATTTCAATGACCGTGAAGTTTATCCATGGCCGGACGGTTTCGGAAAGCCTGAATGGCGCGTTGTAAATGCACCAACCAACTGAATCACGCTGTCTGAGCGTGAGGGAGGCGATTATGTCAGTGTTTCGTACAATGACACTTATAACAGCGGTAGCCGGCGGATTGGGTTTGAGCGTCTCTGCTGGTTTTACGGCTCAGACGGCATCAGGCGCAGACACGGCTAAGCCGCTCAGCAGTTCTGAAATCTACCGGATTTACAGCCATAACTCATGGATGTGGAAAGACGGGGCCGGTTATTTTGCCGTATCAAAACGGCAATTCAAGGCATGGTCCGGCAAAGGCCGCAATGCTTCTATGGGGCAGGGCATCTGGTTTATCACCGATCCCGGAAAATTATGTTTCCGTGCGACATGGTATGAAAAAGGTACCAGTTTTCCGGCAACAACCTGTTTCAGCCATCGCGAAAAGAACGGCGTGATTTATCAGCGAAAAGAGCCGGACGGTGACTGGTATATTTTCAGACACGCACCGGCAAGAAAAGGTGATGAAATCACCAAATTCCGCCGGGGCGATTATGCGAGCAGACAACTGGATCGCATGATGCCGGCTATGGCATCCAACTGACTATGAAGCTGGCGGCAGATAGCCTGTTTGCCGTCAGCTTCTGTTAAAGCAGCGTGTTTTGCTGCCGAAACCGCTTGGTGTGCAGATATAAGGTGCACGTCCCAGATAATTTGCGGAAGCCACTTTGGCTGATTTTGAAGGCGACGCTGATTTTGTAGCAGCAACACGCGGCGTACGTTGCGTGCGCGGAGCTTTCATATCATCTGCTTTGGCGATGGCAGTGGTTTTTGCAGGCAGGCCATAACCGACTTTGGTGACAGACGTTGCCTGTGTCTCAGCGACATTATAACCAGTGCTGCATCCGGCAATGGCCAGACTACCGGCCAGAACGGCTGTAAGAGCGAGTGTTGCGGATTTGAAAGACATGCGATGACGGTGACCCGTGAGGATCTTTGCGGAGAAGAGTTGCATTCGTGTGAACCTTTGTTCCGATGCCGTGACACGGAACTTATAAACTGAATAAATTAATACGAAGTGATGAAGACCGGAAACAATTAGCAATTGAAGCAATATCTAATTGAGCTAGATCAAAAGTTGTAGGGCTTTCATATAGTAACAATCCTGGAAACCCAACCTTTTTCAAAGGGGAAGCGCTCTGCTGCTGAGTGGTTTGTGCACTCTCACAGTAATTATGGCAGCTTGTCAGTGAATTGAATTAAAATTTTTCAATTCAATAACTTGTCTGTCGGGACTGTGTTTTCAGATGATTTTAGCTCTGTCGGGGTGATCACAGATTTCGATACTAGTGC
This sequence comes from Bacillus subtilis, assembly GCA_021733665.1. Classification (GTDB taxonomy): domain Bacteria; phylum Pseudomonadota; class Alphaproteobacteria; order Rhizobiales; family Rhizobiaceae; genus Pseudochrobactrum. The sequence goes on along the minus strand of JAHREI010000003.1, from coordinate 447,360 downwards.
TTTCATTTGCGTCAATATGGCGCATTTTTTATGTTACTTGAGGAATTTGTAAAACCCGTTGTTCACTTATGTTGTCGAGTTTCGTAATAAAGCGAAACTTTAAGGCTGACATAGCCTTTGGATTAATGCAGCGCCTAATATGCTGCACTCCTGCCGGACAGTGTCCCGGTCACAGTATCTCATCACGGGTGATACGGTCTCCTATATATGTATCGTCAGGGGAGGATTACTGTGTTTGCATGACAAAGTGGCCGGTTGTGATTTCTGAATATTGGCGTTCAGGCGCTGCATATCCGACAGGGCGGATCGGGCTTCGTAATTCTTCCGTTTGTAACTGACGCTTCATATGGCGCCTGGCCGGATCGAGTACGGGTACTGCCGCCATCAGTTTGCGCGTATAGGGATGCTGCGGGTTTTCAAAGACGGCTGATCGCGGGCCGATTTCGACAATTTCACCCAGATACATCACAGCGACACGATGGCTGACACGCTCAACCACGGCCATATCATGACTGATAAACAGATAAGACAGACCAAAGCTTTCCTGCAAATCCATCATCAGATTACAGACCTGCGCCTTAATTGAAACATCAAGTGCGGAAACAGCCTCATCAGCAACAATGACTTTCGGATCAAGTGCCAGGGCGCGGGCAATGGCAATACGCTGACGCTGACCTCCGGAAAATTCATGCGGATAGCGCTTCATAATATCAGTGGAAAGGCCGACACGTTCCAGCAGTGCCGTTGCTTTCTCCTGAGCTGCGGATTTACTGAGCAACCCGTGCTGAATAAGAGGTTCTGCAATCGCATTGCCGACACTCATACGCGGATTGAGAGAGGCAAACGGATCCTGAAAAATCATTTGCACATTGCGGCGCGCCAGTCGCAGTTTCTCAGCATTCAGGTTCAAAAGATCTTCATCTTTGAGCAGAATTTCGCCGGAAGTTGCATTGGCAAGCCGCATGATTGTGCGGCCGATTGAAGATTTGCCGCAACCGGATTCCCCCACTAAAGCCAGTGTTTCGCCCGGGAAAAGCTGGAAGGAAACATTTTCAACCGCATGCACCGCACCGGTTGCTTTACCCAGCAACCCGCCGGTCACATGATAGCGCGTGGTGAGATTGCGGATATCCAGAATTGGTGTTTGCATATCCACTTGCCTGCTAACCGGCACGGGCTCGTGTTTTTCGCCGGTGGCCATATCAATCACAGGGAAAGGCAATGGTTCCGCAATCCCATTCATTGAACCCAGATGCGGCACAGCCGAAAGCAAGGCGCGTGTATAGGGATGAGCAGCATGCCGGAACAGATCGGCGGTTGCGCCATTCTCAACCATTTCCCCGCGATACATCACAACTGTGCGGTCAGCTGTTTCTGCGACCACGCCCATATCATGCGTGATGAAAAGGACGGAGGTTCCTTCTTCCTCCTGCAGGGTTTTTATCAGGTCAAGAATTTGCGCCTGAATGGTCACATCAAGCGCTGTTGTCGGCTCATCGGCAATCAGAAGCTTCGGGCGACTGGCAAGCGCCATAGCAATCATGACACGCTGGCGCATGCCGCCGGAAAACTGATGCGGATAATCGGAAAAACGCGACGCTGCATTGGGAATACGCACTTTATCCAGCAGGCGCAGCGTCTCGGCTTTTGCGGCTCTCGCATCAATCTCGCCGTGACAGGTCAAGGCCTCGGCAATCTGGCGACCAATAGTAAAAACCGGATTGAGCGAAGTCATCGGCTCCTGAAAGATCATCGCCATTTCACGTCCGCGCAGGTTACGCATCTGATGCTCTTTAAGAGACAAAAGATTTTGCCCGTTGAGGAGTATCTCACCGGAAATACGTGCGGTTTTGCTATCCAGAAGCCCCATGATCGACAGTGAGGTGACGCTTTTACCGGAACCGGATTCACCGACAATGGCAACTGTTTCACCGGCATTCACATCAAAGGAAACGCCTTTGACAACCGGATTCCAAAGCTCGCCATTGTTAAAGGCTGTTGTCAGGTTGCGGACGGATAGAACCGGCGATGTGACTTGCTTCTGATCTGGCAGGGACATGACCGGCGCCTCCTCAAGCGGATATCATTTGGGCTATTATGCAAAGCGCTGCTGTTTCCTCTTAAGCAGAAGCGCTTTGTTGGCAGGTGCTAAATGGTTGCAGGATTGCGGGCTGACCCAATGGAAACAGGTTCGAAAGTGAAATCACGATCAAACGGAAATGTCGGATGTGCTTTACGCAAGCGCGGCAGGCGTTCAACAAACTGATCAACAACGCCTTGCGACAAGGCCATCAGGTTAGGATTGGCAATAGGTGCCAGTTCCGGTGACAAATAACCGGATTTAACCACAACGATTTTCGCCTGCGCAGGATCAAGGCCGAGCAAAGTGAAATCTGCAATATTGTGATACGGGCGGCGTTTGGCACATAAAACCAGATCAATGCCGCCGATGCGTACAACAGCCTGACGATCCGCCGGTTTATTGGCATCTTGCAGGCGGATAATTGTACCTTTTGCAATGACCGGTCGGCTGCCTGCTGTGTCCAGTGTTGCGCCAATGGTTAGCTCAACACTTGTGCCTTCACCTGCCTCAAAACATTTTTCCAGTGCGGGTGCATCGGTAATACCGGCAAAAATTACGTCTTGCGCTTGCTGATTAATCAGTTCAGCCAGAACATCAGCACGATCACCAACGCCGCCACCGGTCGGGTTGTCGCCGGATTCCGCGAGAATAACAGGTGCTGTTTTGCTGGCAATTGCACGGCTGACACAATCAGCAATCGTACCGGCTTCACAACCGAAGACAAAATCTTCACGGGCATCCCAATAGGCCTGTGCCAGTTTTTTGGCTTCGCGTTCAAGAACTGTACGGTCTGTGCCGGTGAAAATTGCAGCTGCGGTGGCGCGTGGTTCATCCGCCCAGACATAGCCCACCATCAGGGACGCATCCCAGATACCATCGATTACATCAATATCCGGCAGGCGCGCATAAAGACCTTTAGCCGGTTCATCTTCGGTTGAAGTACGTTCACCCGGCAATACAACCGGCACCGGAACCCAGATCAGACTAGGCTGCACACCTGTTTCCAGGCTTTTCACCAGCATTGTGACCGAGCGGCGCATGGTTTCTTCAACATCAATATGCGGAGCTGTGCGATAGGTGGAAAACATATTCAGCGCATCGATAATCCGCTGGCTGACATTGCCGTGCAGATCATAGCTGGCAGAGATCGGGCAATCATCGCCGACAATCATACGGGCATTGCTGATCCAGTCACCTTCGGCATCTTCCATGCCTTCAACAAACATGGCGCCATGCATGGCCAGATACAGACCGTCAATCGGTAGTGCCGCTTTCAAGCGTTCAGAAAACTCTGCTTTAAAGGCCTCATAGGCTGCGCGGGAAACCGGTCCGCCTGGGATGGCGCGGGCATGTAAGGTTGGCGCAAATTCCGCATCATAATCTGTGAGAAATGCAAAACGCGGTGCTTCAAGCAAGGCATCGCCACGCAATACATCAAAATCTTTCTCTTGCGCGAGCACAGGATTATAGGTGCTGCATTCAGTATGAATTCCGCCTACGGCAATACGCATGAATAACCTCAATCAGATCGGGTTGGCGCGGGTCAATAGGGCCCTGCGGGATTGACAAGAAAACGATGAGCGGCAATGGCTGCGGCACCGCGTGCCCAGACATTATGATCAACGCGCAAAGTGCGGATGTTGGTTTGCACCGCCTGTTGCGGCAGCACATTGGCTTCAATGGCTTGACGCATCACAGTGCCGAACAGCCCGTCAAAAGCATGTTCATCATGGGTCACAAGAATCTGTCCCGGATCATTCAGCTGAATGATATGTGCGATTGCCAGCCCTAAAGCTGATCCGGCGCGATGCAGAATACGGATGGCTTTGCTATTGCCGGTCGCAGCCTGAACTTCAATATCATCAAGTTGCTCGCAGACCATGCCTTCCGCACGAGCCGCTTCACGGATTGCATGCATGGATGACACGGTGTCCAGACAACCGCGTTTCCCGCAACGGCATGGCAGCCCGCTTGGCTCAATCGTCAGATGGGCAATTTCACCGGCACCACCGTGATTACCGCGATATAGCTGGCCGTCGATGAAATGCGCGCAGCCGATACCGTCGCCAAAAGATACCAGACTGAAATTGGTAATTTCACGGGTTTCGCCAAACAGCTTCTCACTGACTGCAACAGCTTTGGCATCATTCTCGATATAAACCGGCACTTCAACATGAGCCGCAACCATTTCCGCTAAAGGAACATTTTGCCAGCCAAGTAATGTGGACTGAATGCAATGACTTTGCGTTTCGTCAACAAAACCGGAAAGCGCAATGCCGATTCCTGCCAGTCGCTCTTTTGCATCAGGATTGCTGGCCAGCAATTGTGCTACAGCCTCAGTAATGCTGGTGGCAATGGTTGCAGGATCGCGCGACAAAGGAATGGTTGCCTGCGCAATAATCGTTCCTCCAAGGTCGGTCAGCACGACAGGCGCTGGATCCTGTATCAATGATACGCCCAGTGTTAAAGCGCAATTCGGGTGAATATCCAGCAGCAGCGATGGTCGGCCGGAGCCATAAACCGGCACAGTTTCCTGCAAAATACCGCGATCAATCAAATCACGCACCAAGCCGCTCATCGCCCCCTTGCTGACGCCAAGTATAGACATCAGCGCGCTGCGGCTGAGAGGGCCGGATTCACTGATGGCCCGGAGTATCTGACGTTGGGACGAAGAAAACATTGGTTCAACATAGCAAGAGGAAAGACTTCTTGCTTGACACTAAGTTCAATTAATGAACTAATCAATAGGTAATTAGTGCAAATTCGATCCAATTAAAAAACATTAGCGTGTTAAATAATTAATAAGGGGTTACGCATGATGATGGGGCGAACATTCCAGAACCTGCACCAAAGTGCTGTAGGTGCCCGTAAATTTGTTATGGCCGGTGTGCTGCTCGCAAGCGCATCTTTGCTGTCATTTCAGAGTTATGCAGCGACACTGACCGTGATGCAGACCGAAGCGCCGCGCTCGATGGATCCGGGTGATCAGACCGCGACCTATACCGCAGCGGTACTTGATCCTATTTATGAAGGCCTGTTGCGCCGCAGTGATACTGAGCCATATGCGCCGTCGCTTGCCACCGAATGGACAGGTGATGAAACAGGTCTGATCTGGACATTTAAACTGCGCGAAGGTGTTAAGTTTCATGACGGCACGGCGTTTAATGCTGATGCTGTAGTGAAGAATTTCTCCCGTCATCTCGATACCAAGCGCGGCCTTGCAGCAAGCGGCCGCTTGCGTCTTATTCTCGATAAAGTTGAAGCTGTTGATGACAACACTGTCAAAATCACGCTTAAAAAACGCTATCCCGCATTCCTGTCACTGCTGACAACCGCCTCCTGCTGGATGGTCAGTCCAACGGCTGATGAGGCCGGAACCATCGGTGCCAAAGCGGTCGGAACAGGGCCATATCGCTTTGCTGAATATAAATCCGGCGAATATGTGCTGCAGGAAAAGAACCCGGATTATTGGGGTGGTAAAACCGATACTGTTGATCAGATCAAATGGACATGGACATCCGAACCGTCGGTCATGAGTATGGCCGTTCAGACCGGCGATGCGGATATTGTCAGCCCTCTGCCGCCGGTTTTTGCTGCACAGCTTGGCAGCAGCGACGAGATTAAAGTTGAAAGCTCTGATGGTGCCGCCGTTTTCTGGGTATCGCTGAATACCAAGATGAAGCCGCTGGATGATGTTCGTGTGCGTCAGGCACTGAACCTTGCAACAGATCGTGACGGCTTGGTGCGTGCGATTATGCAGGGCTATGCAACACCGGCAAATTCACCATTGCCGCCGGTTTTTGCTAATTACGACAAGTCTCTGCCAGCGGCAGCTTTTGACATCGATCGCGCGAAGAAATTGCTGGCTGAAGCCGGTTATCCGGATGGTTTCAGCATGTCGACCGCCGTTCAGGAGCCGGAAGCCCGTATCGGTGAGCTGTTACAGGCGATGTGGGCGAAAATCGGTGTTAAACTTGATGTGCGCCGCATGGAAAGCGGCGTGTGGAGCAAGGCCGCCTTTGCTGATGCTGCAGGCAAAGAAGCTGACGGCATTGGTTCTGTGATTGCCTCATGGTCAACTCTGATGAACGGTAATGACCAGCAATTGCGCCCGCTCTATTATTCCGCAAGTGCGGCACCGGCCGGTGCCAATCTTGGGTTCTTCAGCGATGCCAAACTCGACAAATTGCTGGATGATGCCATTGACGTGCAGGATGAAGGCGAGCGCAGCAAGCTCTATAATGAAGCGCAAAAAGAGATCATCGATCAGGCGCCGCATGTGTTGCTTTACACAACCAAAGATATCTATGCCCTGCGCAAAGGTATTGATCATGTCAGCGTCATTCCGGGCGGGCAGATCGTTGTGAAAAACGCTGTCAAGAACTGATGACTTTACGAGGCTCATGATGTGCAAAGCACATCATGAGCGCTCTGTGATTTTCTTTATGCCATCCGGAACGGGATATGTATGAAAACCTATATTATCCGTAAGCTTATCGGCCTGCCGCTGATCCTGATCGGCGTATCTCTGCTGATTTTTCTCGCACTGCGCGCATTGCCGGGAGATCCGGCGCGCCTGATGGCGGGGCCGGAAGCGACACAGGAAGCCGTTGATAATATGCGTTCCCGTCTGGGGCTTGATCGCAGTCTGCCGGAACAATATGCGCAGTTTGCCTATAGCGCAGTGCAGGGCGATCTCGGCACGTCTATCCGCTCAAAATTACCGGTGACCAGTGAAATATCCGAGCGTTTGCCATATACTCTGGCTTTGACACTGACAGCCTATTTACTGGCAATGGCTATCGGTGTACCGGCGGGTATGCTCGGGGCGATTTACCGTCATGGCTGGCCGGATCAAATGGTGATGTTTCTGGCCATTATGGGCGCTTCCATCGCTAATTTCTGGCTGGCTTTGATGGCGATGAACACGTTTTCGGTCAAGCTCGGCTGGCTGCCGCTGCTCGGTGCATCAAGCTGGAAAAGCTTTATCCTGCCATCTGTGACACTAGCTGTGCTGCCTGCTGCGCTTATTGCCCGTATGACGCGTTCAAGCATGATTGAGGTGCTGGGACAGGACTTTATTCGTACAGCACGTGCCAAAGGTGTTTCTGTTACCGCTATTTATTGGCGGCATGCTCTGCGTAATGCGCTGATCCCGATCATCACCATTGTCGGGTTGAATTTCGGTGCTCTGATAGGCGGTGCTGTTGTCACAGAATCCGTATTCAACTGGCCCGGCATCGGTCGCCTGTTGGTGGATGCTGTGCGCTATCGTGATTATCCGGTCATTCAGGGCGTTACACTTGTCGCAGTGACCGGTGTTGTCATGGCGAATTTCATTGCTGAGTTGCTGATTGCAACGCTCAATCCGCGCATAAGGTTTAACTGATGACAAATGCTAATCTTATCGCTGAATCATCGCGCCGCAGCACATTAATGCGCTGTATGCATTGGCTGGCACAGCATCCCAGCATTACCATTGGCGGCTTTCTGGTTTCGCTGATTGTATTATGCGCAATTTTTGCGCCACTTCTGACCAGTGCCGATCCCTATGAGCAGGATTTGCTAAGTACAATGCTGCCGCCGTCATGGGAGCATCCGTTCGGGACAGATGACAGCGGACGCGATATTTTTGCGCGCGTGGTTTACGGAGCACGTATCTCTCTGCTGGAAGTCACACTGGGTGTTGGTCTTGCTATAATCAGCGGTGTTCCGCTTGGTATCTTGTCAGGCATGGCAGGCAAGCGTGTTGATGCGGTGATCATGTGGTGCATGGATGTGCTGTTTGCCTTTCCGGGTATCGTACTGGCAATCCTGCTGGTTTCCATTCTCGGCAGCAGTCTGGTCAACCTGCTGGTGGCAATTGCGATTTTCTCCATCCCTGTCTACGCCCGTCTTGCCCGTAATCTGACCTTGGGGTTGCGTTCGATGGATTATGTAGAAGCGGCGATTTCCCTCGGCTTACGACGCTGGCGGGTGATGACCCATTATATTCTGCCAAATGCCATCGGGCCGATTATCGTACAGTCCACCCTGACAGCCGGTACGGTAATTTTGTCGGCGGCCAGCCTTTCTTTCCTTGGCCTTGGTGCGCAACCGCCTTTGCCGGAATGGGGAGCAATGATGTCGAGCGGTCGCAATTATCTCGGTGTGAATATTTATATGTCGCTGTTTCCGGGTATCGCGGTCATGATAACCGTTCTTGGTTTTAACATTCTTGGTGACGGCCTGCGCGATCTTCTGGATCCGCGCCGTTGAGGCACGCATCGATGCAATATTCAGAAACTTCAAACATAAATCCGGTTTTCGCAGCGGATGTGGGCGGTTCGTTTATTCGTCTGGCATTCTCGCCGAAAGCGGGGGAGCTTGTGTCTCTTGATAAACTGACAACGCCGGTCGATGACTGGTCAGGTTTTGTGGAGGCGCTCAAAACATTGCTGAATAAGCATGGCGCGGATAATCAGACACCGCTTGCGCTGTCGATTGCGGGGCTGATTGATCCGGCAGACGGGCGGGCATTCTCAGCCAATATTCCGTGTATCAACGGCCATGTGCTTGATCAGGAGCTTGCACAACATCTTGGTCGTCGGGTTGTTGCAGTCAATGATGCCGACAGTCTGGCACTGGCCGAAGCTGGTGAAGGCGCGGGCGCAGGCCATCGCGTTGTATTTTGCGCAGTTCTTGGCACCGGTGTCGGCGGCGGCCTTGTCAATGAGGGGCGTCTGATACGTGGTGCCGGCGGCATTACCGGCGAATGGGGGCACGGCCCGATCCTCAACACGATGCTGGAGTTGAAGGGTGAGGCGAACCCGCTTTATATACCGCGCTTTTCCTGTGGTTGCGGGCAAAAGGGGTGCGTTGACACTATTGGCGGCGCACGTGGCATCGAGCGGCTTCATCGGTATTTGCACAATGAAGAAAATGACAGCCGCACAATTGTGACAGGCTGGGAGCAGGAGGCTGAAAAGCCCAAACGCACTATTGAGGTTTATCTGCACCTTATGGCTGATCCGCTGGCAGCCGTGATCAATATTACCGGTGCATCTATCGTACCGGTTGGCGGAGGCCTGACAAGTGCTGAGAAACTTATTCAGGCACTTGATCAAGCGGTCAGAGCGCGCATTTTACGACGGATTGAGCAACCGGTTGTTGTGCCAGGTCGGTTCCGCAGTGAAGGCGGGTTGATCGGCGCAGCTATATCCGCGCGGCAATTATCATAGGGGCATGACATGAAAAAGATGCTGGAAATTTGTGTTGATGATCCGGAAGGACTGGCTGCAGCCCTTGAGGGTGGCGCAGACAGAATTGAACTCTGCTCCAGTCTCGATAGCGGCGGACTAACACCGACAGCCGGATTGATAGCGCAGGCTGCTTTGGCACCGGTTCCGGTCTATGCCATGATCCGTCCCCGCGCCGGTAATTTCTGTTTCTCTGCATTGGAAGCCGAAGCCATGTTGCAGGAAATAGATGCGATGCGCAAAGCCGGACTTGCCGGCGTGGTACTTGGCGCTTCAACACAAGATAACCGGCTGGATATCGCACTGTTGCAACACTTGATTGCGCGGGCAGAGGGGATGGGTCTCACACTGCATCGGGCTTTTGATTTAGTACCGGATCCGTTTGAGGCATTGGAGCAGACAATTGAGATGGGCTTTGAACGTATTCTAACGTCCGGCCAGCAATTAAAGGCAATTGACGGAGCTGATCTGCTGCAACAACTGGTACAGCGCGCGGCTGGCCGGATTTCAATCATGCCAGGCAGCGGCGTGAATGTTGAAAATGCGCGAAAGATTTTGCAGGTAACCGGTGCATATGAAATTCACAGCTCAGGACGCATCAGCCAACCTAATCCGGACGTGAGAAGTGTGGAACTGGGTTTTGCCTCGCCAGTCTTCTCACAAACCTCTGCTTCGAATATCCGGCAGATAAAAGATATCATTGAGACTACATATTAATGTTTTGCACGAAGTCATTTTGATGATTTTGTTCTCTCATTGAAACACTGGTACTGCCTCAGCTTCGAGAGTTGAAAACAACCAGTCAATGAAAACACGGACAATCGGTGCTGCACGTGCTTCGTGACGGCAGGTTACGAAAAACGCATCATTGGCTGGAACTGTGTAATCAAAGGGTACGATTAATTCGCCGCGGGTGATGAGATTGCTGACTGTCAGGGTATCTCCCAGTGCTACGCCCTGATTGTGGAGTGCGGCTTCAATCGCAAGCCTTGCATCGCTGAAATAGTGCTGTCTGCCGCGAGGGACAGATTTAGCTTCTGCAGCCGTCGACCATGTATTCCACTCGCGCCCGTCATCACCATGCAGGATCGTATGGTTCTGAAGATCACGCAAAGAGCGCAGCGGCTGCTTGTTCAGCAATGTCGGACTGATAACAGGAAACAGTTCCAGCCTGCTCCACAGGCGTGACCAATGATCACCGCATTTTCCGTCACCATAGAGCAGGCACAGATCAATATCGCGGCTTTGCAGATTGGCCGGATCATTGGACGGGACCAGTGTCAGTTGAATTTCAGGGAACTGCTGTGTGAATAAATGTAAACGCGGGATCATCCATAAGGAGAGCAGTGCAGGCACACAGGCAACTTTTAACCGCCCGCTTGTCGCCGGTCTGGTGACGGCTGTTGTTGCGGCTGCAATTTCAGCAAAAGCATGGCTGACAGCAGGGAGAAGAAATGCGCCCTGCGCTGTAAGCCTGAGCCGTTTTCCGCCTCTTTCAAACAGCGTTACATCGAGGAAGAGCTCCAGTGCACGGATTTGGTGACTGATAGCGCCGTGAGTAACATTCAGTTCCTGTGCTGCGGCCGTAACCGATCCGCTGCGTGCGGTTGCTTCAAATGCACGTAGAGGATTGAGGGGTGGCAGGCGATTGGTCATGCAAAATCTCCCTCTCAAAATATGTGAGATATTCTCACACGAGGCATAGTGTTAATGTCAATTGATTTTCATCTGAAATTACCTCCTAATTATCGAAAGATTTTAAAAAAAATCCGCGGGGACGGGCAAATATAAAAACGGATCAAATATCCGTTGATCTGAGCATTGTTGTTGATCCCCGTCAGAAGCGCTGAGGAGAACGGTAATGGCATGGGATGCAAATAAGCTGGATGAACTGCGTGCTAAATATGGTGAAAGCCATGGCGGCGAAATGTTCGATCCGGTTTTTCAGCAAGTTGCAGCAAAAATATTTAACGAAAGCGGCACACGTGTTGCGCCTTATGCTGGTATGCCAACACTGCTGACTGCGCCGCATTTGGCTGTCGATGCGGAAACACCAGATTTTGGCGATCTGCAGGTGGCGCTTCTTGGTGTGCCTATGGATCTTGGCGTGACAAACCGCACCGGCTCACGTTTCGGGCCACGCGCCTTGCGTACAATTGAGCGTATTGGCCCTTACAATCATGTGCTTGGCTGTACACCGCTTCATGAATTGCGGGTTGCTGATATCGGGGATGTGCCTTTTCGCAGTCGTTACCGGCTGGAAATGAGCCATGACGATATTGAAAAACGTGTTAATCAGATTGTGGATGCAGGTGTTATTCCGCTTTCTGTCGGCGGCGATCACTCCATAACGCATCCGATCTTGAAAGCCGTGGGTAAAAAACGTCCGGTTGGTATGATCCATATTGATGCACATTGCGATACCGGCGGTGCCTATGACCTGACCAAATTCCATCATGGCGGGCCGTTCCGCAATGCAGTGCTGGATGGTGTGCTTGATCCGACCCGTGTTATTCAGATTGGTATTCGCGGGTCATCCGAATATCTTTGGGAGTTCTCGTATGAATCCGGGATGACAGTGATCCATGCGGAAGAAGTGACGGGGATGGGTATTCCGGCTATTATTGAGAAGGCGAAAGCCATTATTGGTGACGGACCGACTTATTTGTCTTTTGATATTGATAGTCTTGATCCAAGTTTTGCACCGGGTACAGGCACTCCGGAGGTGGGAGGGCTGACAACACGCGAAGTGCTGGAACTGTTGCGCGGGCTGAAAGGCATTAATCTGGTTGGCGGTGATGTGGTGGAGGTTGCGCCACAATATGATGCGACGACCAATACGGCTCATGCCGGTGCGCAGGTTTTGTTTGAAATTCTCAGCCTGATGGTTTTTAGTCCTTCAATAACGGGCCTGCAATAACGGATCTGCGATAATACGTCAGATAAAGTGAGATTGATTTAAGTTCAAATTTATACATAAATTCACTGGGGAGACCGGCAGTTTATATCTGCCGCTGGGAGGAAGATAATGACGATTATGTCGATGAACCGACGCACTGTATTGGGCGCGGGATTGGCTGGCGTATCAGTATTGGCCATGCCTGGTATTTTGCGCGCGCAGGACAAATCCTTGAAAGTCGGCGTCTATGGCGGTTACTTCAAAGATTCATTTGATAAGAATATTTTTCCGGAATTCACCAAAGCAACCGGTATTGCGGTGGAGTCGATCGCAGAGCCTACAGGTGAGGCGTGGCTGGTGCAGCTCTCGCAGGCTGCCCGTGCCGGACAAGCGCCGGCAGACGTTTCAATGATGTCGCAGGTGGCGATGCTGAAAGGTCAGGCCAATGAGCTTTGGGCACCACTTGATTTAGACAAGATCAAAAACAGCTCGAATTTGCTTGACCGTTTTATCAATAAATATCCTGACGGTCGTGTTGCCGGTATTGGTGCGGTGTCGTGGTATATTACACTTGTCACTAATACGGATGTTTATAAAGAGCCGCCGACTTCTTGGGCAGCACTGTGGGATCCGGCCAACAAGGATAAGCTTGGTCTGCTGGCTTTGGTTTCTAACTCCTTTTTGCTGGACGTGACTGCGAAAACCTATTTTGACGGGCCGGAAATTCTGGATACGGAAGAAGGTATTCTCAAGGTTTTTGACAAATTAGCGGAAGTAAAGCCGAATGTCCGGCTGTGGTATCGGGATGAGGCACAGTTTGAGCAGGCGCTGAAATCCGGTGAAATCCCGATGGGGCAATATTATCACGATGTCACGGGGCTTGCGGCCGCGGATGGTAATCCTGTCCGCTCAACCTTCCCAAAAGAGGGCGGCATTCAGGATGCGGGCAGCTGGGCATTATCCAGTGCATCCAAGAAGAGCGAAGAGGCGCATATTTTCATTGATTATATGTGTCAGCCTGTCATTCAGGCGACGCTTGCCCGTAAAGTCGGTACATCACCAACTGTCAAACGCGACAGTATGGATTTGACTGCTGGAGAATTTGCGGCGGTATCATCTGATATTGATCCGGTCATTCCGCGTTTTGCCATGTATCAGACACGCGCTGACTGGCTTAATCAAAAATGGACGGAAATGATCGCCGGTTAAAAACAGCGCGACATCCGTCTTCCGTCGCGTTTTGCATATTCATACTTCCCGTCAGGTTTTGCCCCTGACGGGAGCACCTTAAGGCAATTGCCAATATTCAATATTATGCGCGTTTGAGGGCAGGTAAGAAGGATAAGCATGTCGGGACTTGCACTTCAGAATATTGTGAAAGAATTCGGGAATTTTCGCGCAGTCAATAATGTTGACCTGGATGTGCCGCATGGCACATTCGTATGTATGCTGGGGCCGTCCGGCTGCGGGAAGACAACATTATTACGTATGATAGCAGGTCTTGATTTGCCAACTACCGGCAAAATTGCGCTGGATGATCAGGATATTACCCGCATGCCGACCCATAAACGGGAACTCGGCATGGTGTTTCAGTCACTGGCATTGTTCCCGCATTTATCGGTGGGAGAGAATATTGCTTATCCGTTGCGGATCCGTGGTGCAGGTAAGCAAGAACAGAAACAACGTGTGGATGAACTTCTGGATATGATCCATCTCAAGGGGTTCGCTGACCGGCCTGTGGCTAAGTTATCCGGCGGGCAACGGCAGCGTGTGGCTATTGCCCGTGCCCTGACGATAGCGCCAAAACTATTTTTGCTTGATGAACCACTCTCGGCGCTGGACGCAAAATTGCGTGAAGCAATGCAGGTTGAGCTGCGCCAGTTACAACAGCGGCTTGGCATTACGACCATTGTTGTGACGCATGATCAGCGTGAAGCAATGACAATGGCTGATACGGTTGTGGTGATGAATGGTGGCGAAATTCGTCAGGTTGCTCCGCCAATCGAGATTTATCGTCGGCCGGCGGATAGTTTTGTGGCCGATTTTATCGGGCAAACAAATTTGCTGGAACTCGAAAAAGATGCCGCTCAGCGCGTGCTGGCCTTCGGGCAACCGGTTGAGGCTGTCATTATGCCTGACGATCTTGCCAAGGGTATTCTATGTGTACGCCCTGAGGATATTGAGCTGATTGCGCCGCGCGAAGGCGTTCTGTCAGGGCAGGTGTCTTTCATTCGCGATCTGGGCGCAACAACAGAGACTTTTATTGATATTTCCGGCAGACAAATCGTTGCGGTTTCAACGCAAAGAGAGAGTACGCAAATTAAAATCGGGCAGATGGTTGGTATTGCTTTTTCTCAGGATAACAGTGTGGTGCTGCGCAAATGAGACGTGAATCACCACAGCATTTTAGGGATTATATGCCGATCCTGTTTCCGGCATTGATGCTGATTGTGTTTTTCGTGGTTCCGTTCGGAACAATGATTGCCGTGAGTTTTTTTAAGCGTCAGGCAGGCGGATTTTATACAACCGATTTTGTGCTGGATAATTATGCCCGTTTCATATCAACGTTTTTTGGCGGTGTGCTGAGCTTCTCATTGGGGTTGTCAATTCTGGTCGCAGTTTGCTGCGTCGTAATGGCATTGCCTTTCACCTATTTATTAACGCGGATGCAGAAACAAGTGCAGGTCGTGTGGCTGGTAGCGCTGTTGTCAATTCTGTCCTTGTCAGAGGTGATCATCGGCTTTGCCTGGTCAACTCTGTTCTCCCGCACGGCAGGTATTACCAATATTTTGGTTCTGTTAGGGCTGATGCAGGAACCTGTGGCATTAACGCCGAGTTTTGGTGCCGTTTTGACAGGTATGGTTTATCAGGCATTTCCCTATACAGTGTTAGTTTTATTTCCCGCACTTGTGCGTCTCGATCCGACACTGACAGAGGCAGCACGAACACTGGGAGCGTCGCCTGTCAAAGCTTTTGCAACGGTCGTTATTCCCGCCTTGCGTAATACGATTATTGCTACATTGATCATGGTGTTTATCTTTGCGCTGGGAAGCTATTTGCTCCCGCAACTTTTAGGGCGTCCGCAGCACTGGACCTTGTCGGTATTGATCACAGATCAGGCGATTTACCAGTCCAATATGCCTTTTGCAGCAGCAATGGCTGTCTTTCTGGTGCTGGTAACGCTTGGCTTGGTGGCACTGACAGTGATTGCCGGTAAAAAAGGAGAAACAGCATGAGCGGATTTCTCCGAAAATTATATTTCTGTCTGATTGGCCTGTTTCTGGCACTGCCGCTGATTGTGGTGGCCGGAGTGTCGATCAATGAAAAACAGGCACTAAATTTTCCGCCTAAAGGCATGTCATTGCATTGGTATGCTGAGATTTTTCTGAATCCGGAATGGAGGAACGCATTGATCGCATCGCTGACTTTGGCGTTGTTATCTGCCGCTTTTGCCGTTTCCATTGCCCTGCCATTGGCATGGTTCGTTTGGCGGCGAAAAGCCAAATGGACGAATATTTTTCAGCTTTTGGGTATTGCACCTTTTACGCTGCCACCGGTTATTACGGCACTGGGACTGTTGACGTTTTGGGCAACGACCGGTTTTTACGGACAATCCTGGACGGCGGTTATTAGCCACGGTATTTTCTTTGTCACGCTGCCGCTGGTAACATTGTCTCTGGGGTTCAGTTCTATCGACCGCTCTTTGGTTGAAGCTGCGGCTACTATGGGTGCCGAAGATCGGGTCATTTTCCGCACCGTCATTCTGCCGTTGATTACGCCCTATATTGTTTCCGGATATGCATTCGCTTTCGTTTTATCACTCAACGAATATATCGTCGCCTATATGACGGTTGGTTTCACTATGGAAACACTACCGATCAAAATCTTCAATTCTCTGCGCTATGGCTATACGCCGACAATGGCATCGGTCACTTTGCTGTTCGTACTGACTGCAGCGGTTATCTTTGGTCTTGTTGCGCGTTTTGGCGATTTACCAAAGCTGTTAGGCGCAATGTCTGATCGCGATTGAGATATGCTGAACATACACAGTTGAAACATTAAGGCTCGTTTCATCCTATTCATTCAGGTATGGTAGGTTTGAATAAAAAGCTTGATAATAAGGTGAAATTCTCTCTCAACACTTACTGCTTAATCAAAGTGCAGTTGGAAAAATCTAATACGATGCCCTGAATATTTTAGGGTCGAAGTTGATTTTCAACTTCGACCCTACATGTCAGACATAGTCTGACATGGCCCCCGCCTCGGTATCCCCTCTAATCAATTGTTATTTTTATAAGCTCTGGAAAAAGATTTGCTATCGTTCAGCATATTTATGAGTTGCTGAACTGCACTTGATATTGGAGCGATGATCGGAATTTCAAACATCGGCTGTAAAGTTTCTGCTGCTTGTCCGAGCGGTCCTCCGCCTATAATTACCGCTTCTGCGCCAGCATCAATACATATGCGAACTGTCTTGCCAAGTTCTTGGGGCAAGCGCGACGGGTCATTGGCTAAAATTTCCGGATCACCAGCCGTGCAATAAGTTCCCATAAAGAGTTCACTCAAACCTAATTGATGCGCTCGCCTGTCAATTGCCTCAATTAAATCTGGTGTAACCGTTGCAACGGCAAATTTACGTCCACCGCGTGAGGCTTCAAGCATCGAAGCCTCACAAATACCGATCACAGGAACAGAAAGATTTTGCTTGAGAGTTGCGGCTCCGGGATCACCGAAGGCACTGACGATAACCCCTACGCATTGTGATGCACTCTCAGTGGCAATTTCAATCACCTGTTTAGCAGAGGCTTGTAATTGCTCATAGGTGACAATCATTGTCGGATTGCGTGTAGCTGTTGCTACTTCCATATTAACCCGTCCGTCTGCTACGCGGCGGGCAATATCAAGCATCATTTCACTGGTAGTATGAGAGCTGTTTGGATTAATTAAGAGAGCGTATGGGGCTGCCATTTTCATGCCTGCTTTGTCATTGTTGTAGCAATAGTTGGATCATTTACATTACCGTCTGCGGGCAATGTTAAGTCCTCCAGAGAGCGGCCATACGTTTCAGGCCCCATTTGAATGCAGACCGCAAAAATCGAATACATAGCAGCTGCAAGCCCGAACACACCCATCATTCCGTAGTTATCAAAGAGTAAACCGGCAATGATTGGTATGAATGAGCCCGCCGCAGAACCTGATGCAAGAATAAAGGCCACACCAAAACCACGTATACGAGTAGGGTATAATTCAGGAGCATAAATCCAGATTGATGTATTCAACAGTAAAACAAAAAACTGAAACAGTGCTCCAAAAAGCAGAACCAGATAAATGTTTACGCCCAGATAGACGATTGCCAATGCAGCCGCGCAGGCACAAACTGCTCCCGCTGTAAGCACTTTTTTACGTGGAAAATAATAGCCGAATGCAGATGCCGCGATTGCTCCAAGTACACTGCCGCTTTGAATGATCATACTATAAAGCAAGCTTCCTGACAGGCTGTAACCCATGGAAACGAATATCATAGGCATCAGTGTCAGGACGGACAGCTGCGCGCCATAGCTCATCAGGATAGCGATCGCGACCGGTATAGTTCGGCCAAGATAAGGCATTTGAAACAGCTCTGTCCATGAGCCCTTCGTTGTGCCCGTATTGGCTTCCTTATCCTTGGTCAAATATTCTTTAAGAACCGGCTTCTTTGTACCAAGCGATCCGGAGGCCAGAACAGACAAAACATGATTAGCTTCATCAATACGGTTCTGTGACGCAAGAAAACGCGGAGTTTCGGGTACATAGCGTCGAAAGAAAACCACAAGGAATGCCGGCAGTGCCAGAACGGCAAATAACCAACGCCAATTATCATCTCCGGGGAATAATGTGAATATTAATAGGCCGAAGGCAGGTGCCAGAAAGTTACCAAAACCGCCTGCTCCGACATTGACTAAGCCTGCAGCTGTACCGCGAAATTTAGGTGAACAGAATTCGGCAAGCATAGTGACAGCAGTCGAAATTTCACCTCCCACACCAAAGCCGACAATTGCACGAGCAACAAGAAGCCAGCCAAAATCGGGCGCTAATGCACAGGCTGCTGATCCGATAGTGAAAAGCAATAAATTTATTGAAAGCATGATGCGGCGACCAAATCTGTCACCCAAGATACCTGACAATAACCTGCCGACTGCCGCGCTGGCAAAAGTTACTGTATTTAACAGGCCGATATCAGCACCTGAAAGCCCCCATTGCTCTCTCAAAATAGGAGCAATAAGACCAATTGTATTTTGTTCAAAACTGTCAAAGAGACAACCAATTAAAATGAGTACAATGATCTGCTTATGCGCATTAGTTACTCCAATATCATTTAGCGCATGTTCCATTTGTATTATTTGCGGGGAGCTTTTCCCCGTTGTAATCATATTTTCCCCTGCCATGCGCCATCCCTCCCGATAGCCATTGAGTATGAAAATCAGTTTTCAACACTCATAAATGGAAAATAGATTTTTAACAACTGCTGTGACGTTTTAAGTTGAAAAAATAATTTCAGTTTCTTTGCACCTTTACTCGCAAACGCTCAAAAATCTTGTTACATCAATCTATATGAGCACTTTTAACGGGTAAGTTTAACAACGGGCATGGTTACTACCGATCTCTCTTTTCTCACGCGTGTCAGAAACACAATACAGGACTTGCCGCCTGCTGAGCGCAGGCTGGCAGATTTTGTGTGTGATTTCCCTGGTGAACTGGCGAGCTACTCGGCGTCCGAATTGGCCGCATTAGCGCATGTTTCCAATGCAACGGTAACACGACTTATTCAGCGCCTCGGCTATGAAAATTATGAGGATGCACGCCGCCATGCCCGAAATGAAAAGCAAACCGGCTCAAGATTTTTTATTTCTGATCATTCGTCCATAGGTAAAAACCAACCGCTTGCAGCACATATCGGGCAGACCATCACTAATCTGGAAAACACATTCCTCTCTATCCATGATGGCCATATTGATGCTGTTGTTCAGGCGATCCTCAGTGCACGTAAAACATGGGTCATAGGATTTCGCAGCAGTCACCCTTTTGCTGCTTATTTTCAGTGGCAAATGACGCAAGTTACTGAAAATATTTTTTCAATTCCAGGTGCAGGACAAACTCTAGGTGAGTATATAGCGAGCTTTAACTCTGCTGATGTGGTGGTTGTTTTTGCTTTGCGCAGACGTATAGCGAAGATGGATGCATTGCTGAGTGCAATTGAAAAAAGTGGCGCAAAATTACTTTATATAACCGATGAAGGAGCTCCGTTTCGTTCCGGTGCTCATTGGCATTTTATGTGCCAGACCCTCGCACCGGGGCCGCTTTTTAATCATGTTTCTGTTATGGCACTTTGTCACTTGATGATAACCCGGGCTATTGAGCATGCTGGTGCTCCCGGACGCAAACGCTTGCGGGACATTGAAACAGCAGGCGACTTTTTGCAGGAATTGTAAAGAGCCATAGTGGCCTTCTGCGCATCAATGCAAGTAAATTGCATTACTTGTCTCTTAAACGAAGAAGGCCACCGCATTCTTTATTAATCCAGATTTTTGACGCAAAAGCTCATTTTCTTTATGCAATCAGGTAAATCAGAGATTGTCTTGTGAGATGGCGTTGCAATTATTATTTTTTGGTCTCGGCTTTTTTAGCCGCTACCATGTCTGCAACATCAGCGAGCAATTTTTTCGCGTCAAAAACGATACCGTCTTTGATTGTCCATTTTACGCCGCCTACAGTTTCGGGCTCATTGGTTGCCGGATTTAACCGTTCATGTCCGGTACCGTAGAGTGTTTTAAAATTCGCCAGCGGATTTTCAGGCATCACGACTAAATCTGCCAGCATACCTTTGCGGACAATACCAAACTGGGGCGATTCTCCTTTGGGCTCCATCAATGTTCGTGCGCCATTTATTGTTGCCGATTGTATGACTTCCAGAGGGGAAAATCCGGCTTCTTGAAGCAATTCGAGTTCTTCAATGTAGCCAAAGCCGTATAATTTATAGATAAAGCCGGAATCCGAGCCGGTGGTTACACGTCCGCCCATCTTTTTATAGTCGTTGACCAATTGCATATAGCGTTGATAAAAATTCCTCCATTGGACTTCATCATGCGTTGTCCAGTCGTAAAAATATGAACCGTGATTATCACGGGTTGACTGGAAAAATTTCCATAAACTCGGGATCGTATATTTATCATGCCAATCGGCATTGCGTGCACGCATGAGATCGCGTGAGGCGGCATATATCGTAAATGTAGGATCAAAAACGATACCCAAATTCTTTTGCTTCTGAAGATAGGCTTTCCATTCCGGACTATCGGGCTCGTAAATCTGGTTCCAGATATCAGCAACCCCTGCGAAACGGTCATACTCATTGTTATAATTATAGTCGGCCGGAAAGTTTTGAATTTTATGATCTTTGAGGAGCGATTCAAAATGACCGTAAAAGTGGGTAACGGTACCTAATCCCATCGCTGCGGCTGACTCTGCATTGACTTCCAAAGCAAGATTTTGCGAAAGATGCGCTACGGTTCCGAGCTTGTTTTTCTTGGCTTCGTCTATTGCGGCAGCAATAATCTCCGGTGTTTCATCACCACGGTTGAAGAATTTGATCCCGTCAATATTGTTTGCAGCCGCCCATTTGACCCACTCACGGGCGATTTCCGGAGATGTTACCCGGCCTTTATCCCATGCACTGCCAAGTGTTTGATAATTAAAAATGCGCGGTGCAGTAATTTCATTCTTTTCACTGCGCAGTTTTTCGGCTGCACCCAGAGGCCCCCATGCAAGGGCAACACCACGTACTGTTGTGACACCGTGTGCCAGCCAGAGTTTATAAGGATATTCGAGTTCAGGTGCTTTTTTGGGATCCCCGCCATGTGTATGCACATCGACAAAACCAGGTGTTACAAACATACCGGTAGCATCTATTTCATGCTCGGCATCGGTGGGATTTCTCTTTTCTTTCAGCGGTAATCCGGGTGTTCCGGCATTAACGATATCGGTGATACGATTTTCTTCGATGATAATATCAACGGGACCTCTTGGTGGTCCTCCGGTTCCGTCGATTAAGGTCGCACCACGAATAACCATTTTTTTAAACGGACCAACTCCGTCGGATGCGGATCTGTCGGGCGCGGGGATCATTGCAGGAGATTGGGCCAGACTAAGGCCTGTGCTGAGCATGAGTGCACTGTAAGCGGCGCAAACTATGCCCACTCTGCGTATCGCATTTGTGGTAATCATTCGTTCCCTCTTATATTTATTAGCCATATTTTTTTTAGGCAAAATAAATAGAGAGTGCTTGGCAGCAAGTGTCAATCAAGAAGAATACAATTTAAATTAATGGTTGTTGTAACGAGAAAATATGCCACCTGATTTTTACTTATCACTTGATTCAGTGCAGCTCCAAATAATGTGAACTGACTATTCTGGATGATTATTGAAGATTTGAAGAGGTTAGCGATGATTCTTCTGTCGCAATTTTAAAAAATGCATTGATAAGTGTGCCATTGCTGCGTTCCTGAAGGCAGATCAGCGTTTCGTCCATCAGCTCTTCACGTGTGTTGATCGAAAGCGGATGCAAGCGGCTGTCATTGCTGAATTCGGCTAATGAAACAAAGCCGATACCGGCACCGCCTGCTACAATCTCACGAACGGCTTCGCGTCCTTCTGCCTCAATAGCAGGTTTCAGCACAACATTTTTTTCAAGCGCGAGATCTTCCAGCTTCTGGCGCGTTTTCGAGCCTTTTTCACGGAAGACCAGCGGCCATTGCAGCAGTTCTGCGAGATCAATATTGGAGAAACGGCTGAGCGGATGATCTCTGGCGACAAAGGCGATGATCGGCGAAGAGTTCAGCTTATGGATGAGAAAGTCCCTTGCTTTGGGTACTTCGCCCAGCACGCCGATGTCTGCCTCATAGCGATAGAGGCTGGAGATAACTTCCTCACTATTGCCGGTTTGCACGCTGATTTGCACGGAGGGATATTTCTCCCTGAAGGCTCCGAGAATACCAAGAATATGATGTGCTGCATCGGCCATAATACGCAATTTACCCGCACGCAGCACCCGCGATTCTGACAGGAAATCCAGTGCCTGCTGCTCCACTTCGAAGAGCCGGTGCGTGATCTCCAGCAGTTTTACACCGGCATCGGTCAGGCTGACTTGTTTTTTATGTCTATTGAACAGCAGAACATCATATTCCTCTTCCAGCTTGCGCACCTGATCAGAAATAGCGGGCTGCGTCAGGCATAAAGCTTCCGCAGCGCGGGAAAATCCGCCGGAAATTGCCACATAATGAAACGCTCGTAACTGAACATAGCGCATGGATTTCTCCTACAGCATGTCGCAGCTAAATGGGTTCATTTAGCGTTTGTGAACATGCGACAATTAAAAGGATCTAGAGCGAGTGCTGTGGGTATGATTAAATGCGACACGCTCTAGTCCCGAGTGTTTTTCTGATTTGAGAGCCAAGCTTAGCACAGCAATTTTTTAGCACAATATACATCTGTAAAACTTATAGTTTGATTTGAAATAACGATTTTACAAATAATTGCCTTTGCCTGAGGATGAAGCAAATCCGTATTTTGCACAGCATCCGGAGGGACAGGAAATGCAATCAGCCGGTGAAAAACGACCGCAGTCAGAAGCAGATATGCTTCCGCACTGGAAAGCCAATCAGTTTCTGGCGCCGGCATTGGGAGAACCCTATTTGCTGACACCGGGGCCGCTGACGACAGACTATGCGGTGAAGCAGGCGATGCTGCGGGACTGGGGCTCATGGGATGGTGATTTTCGTGCAATGACAGCCGAAATGCGTGAGCGCTTGCTGCGTGTTGCCGGTGATGACAAGCATGAATTTGATTGTGTGCCGATACAGGGCAGCGGCTCCTTTGCGGTTGAAGCCATGCTCGGAACATTTCTGCCGAAAGACAGCAAAATTCTGGTGCTGATGAACGGTGCTTACGGGCAGCGCATTGTGCAGACACTGAATTATCTGGGGCGTGCTCATAGTAAAATTGACAAGGGAGACTATCTCCCGCCACGTGCGGATGAGGTTGCGCAGGCACTGGATGCCGATCCGGCAATCACCCATGTGATTGTGGTGCATTGCGAAACCAGCTCCGGCATCCTCAATCCGGTCGCGGAAATATCAGAAGTTGTTTATGCCAAGGGGCGCAAGCTGCTGGTCGACAGTATGAGTGCTTTTGGCGCGGTTGATCTGAGCGTGAATAAAATTCGCTATGAGGCCATGGTCTCTTCGGCCAATAAATGCATCGAAGGTGTGCCCGGTTTTGGCTTTGTGATTGCCCGCAAAAGCTTGCTGGAAGCCGCTAAGGGCAACTGCCATTCTCTGAGCCTCGACATATATGAGCAATGGGCAACGATGAACAAAACCGGACAGTGGCGCTATACACCACCGACCCATGTGGTTGCTGCGTTTCTGGTTGCCTTGCGGATGCATGAAGCCGAAGGCGGTGCTGAAGGACGCTTGGCACGCTACACCAATAATCGTGATGTGATGGTGGAGGGGATGCGCCAGCTGGGTTTTGAAACACTGCTGCGAGATCGCTGGCTGTCGCCGATCATCGTAACCTTCTTCAATCCTGCTCATCCGAAATTCGAGTTTTCCCGCTTCTATGATCTGATGAAGGATAAAGGCTTCATCATTTATCCGGGTAAGCTGACCGTTGTCGACAGTTTCCGTGTCGGCTGTATCGGGCGCATGGACGCCAATATTATGCGGCAGGTCGTTGCCGCTGCCGCAGATAGCCTGACAGAAATGGGTGTGGACACAGCTGCCCCGCCAGCCGCCGCATTGGATGAACGTGCCAAGCTCGCAGCCTGAGTTTTAAATTTAAAACAGCGGGTTAGCGTAATGCCACCTGCGGAGGATAATGAAGTGAACAAGATGACCAAGGTAACCGTAACCGTAAACGGCCGTGATTATAACTGGCCGAACGTCCCTGCTATCGCGATCTGCCTTGACGGGTGCGAACCGGCTTATCTGGATGAGGCAATTGCTGCGGGGCTGATGCCGACACTGAAACGCATTAAAGAAACCGGCACGGTACGCACTGCCCATAGTGTTATTCCGAGTTTTACCAATCCAAATAATCTTTCCATCGCCACGGGGCGTCCGCCTGCAGTGCACGGCATTTGCGGTAACTATCTCTATGACCGTGAAACCGGTACGGAAGTGATGATGAATGATGTGCGCTTTCTGCGTGCGCCGACCATTTTCAAAGGCTTCTATGATGCCGGTGCGAAAGTCGCTGTAGTGACAGCCAAAGACAAGCTGCGGGCTTTGCTGGGGGCAGGTCTGCAATTCGGTGATAACCGCGCGATTTGTTTTTCGGCAGAGCGTTCCGATACGACAACGAAAGCGGAAAACGGCATTGATAATGCATCGCAATGGCTGGGTATGCCGGTGCCGGAGGTTTATTCCGCAGAGCTTTCAGAATTTGTGTTCGCAGCCGGTGTGAAGCTGCTCAAAACTTTCCGGCCTGATGTGATGTATCTGACCACAACTGACTATGTGCAGCATAAATATGCACCGGGTGTGCCGCAGGCCAATGCGTTTTATGAAATGTTCGACAAATATCTGGCCGAGCTGGATGCTTTGGGCGCAGCCATTGTGGTGACTGCGGATCACGGCATGAAAGCAAAACATAAAGCCGACGGTTCTCCAGATGTTGTCTATGTGCAGGATGTGCTCGACGACTGGCTGGGCAAGGATGCCGCGCGGGTTATTCTTCCGATTACAGATCCTTATGTGGTGCATCACGGCGCGCTTGGTTCTTTTGCAATAGCCTATCTGCCGGATGGTACGGATATCGGTGATATTATGAAGCGGCTGGCTGCCATTGAAGGCATTGATGTTGTGCTGAACAATGCTGATGCTGCTGAGCGTTTTGAACTGCCTCAAGACCGTATCGGCGATATTGTTCTGGTGTCATCGGAGAATAAAGCCATCGGCACCAGTGAGCATCGCCATGATCTTGCAGCATTGAATGAGCCTCTGCGCTCGCATGGCGGGCTGACAGAACAGGCCGTGCCTTTCATTGTGAACCGTCAGATGCCGGACCTGCCGGAAGCACCGGTACTGCGCAATTTTGATGCGTTTTTCTATGCGGTTACAGCTGCTGTAGCTCAGCAGTAAATTGAGAAAAACATTCCCCCGTGCCGGTAAGCCGATTTCTGATTTTAAAATCAGACCGGTTTCCGGTGGGGTGAATTGAAGGGAGAGCCTTTGTGGTGAAACCGGAAACAATCATTAAAACCAGACATGAGCCTATGCGTATCGCCGGCAAAAAGGTTGATGCGGATGCCGTTTTTGATGTGCATTATCCATACACAAATGCGGTCATCGGCACGGTTCCGGCAGGGCGAGCTGAACATGCCCGCGAGGCTTTCAGGATTGCCGCAGCCTATAAGCCGAAGCTGACTCGCTACGAACGCCAGAAAATCCTGCTGCGCACTGCTGAATTGCTGGTGTCACGCAAAGAGGAAATGGCTGATCTGATTACTTCGGAACTGGGCATCTCCAAGATGGATTCCTATTACGAAGTCGGCCGTGCCTATGACGTATTTACGCTTGCAGGGCAGATGTGCCTGCATGATGACGGTGAGATATTCTCCTGTGATCTGACACCGCACGGCAAGGCCCGTAAGATTTTCACATTCCGTGAACCATTACGTGCGATTTCGGCAATCACACCGTTCAATCATCCGCTGAATATGGTTTCGCATAAAGTGGCACCGGCGATTGCCACCAATAATTGTGTGGTTGTAAAGCCGACCGAACTGACACCGATGACTGCATTGCTGCTGTGCGATATTATGTACGAAGCCGGATTGCCGCCGGAAATGCTGTCAGTGGTGACAGGCCTGCCGAAAGATATCGGTTCGGAAATGATTACCAATCCGGATATTGATCTGATTACCTTTACCGGCGGCGTTCCTGTGGGCAAGATGATTGCCAATACTGCGGGCTATAAACGCACAGTACTGGAGCTCGGCGGTAATGATCCGCTGATTATTCTCAATGATCTGAGTGACGATGATCTAGCAAAAGCGGCCGATCTTGCTGTGGCGGGGGCGACGAAAAACTCCGGCCAGCGCTGCACGGCCGTTAAACGTATTTTGTGTCAGGAAAGCGTGGCCGACCGTTTTGTACCGATGGTGCTGGAACGGGCAAAGAAAATACGCTTTGGTGATCCGATGGATCCGAAAACAGAACTCGGTACCGTCGTACATGAACAAGCTGCCGCACGGTTTGAAAAACTGGTCTATATGGCAGCCGAGCAGGGGGCAAAAATTCTCTATGATCCGGGTCGTCAGGGCGCTTTACTGCCACCGATTGTGGTTGACGAAGTATCACACAGCTCGGAACTGGTGATGCAGGAAACTTTCGGGCCGGTTATTCCGATTATTCGCGCGCCGGATGATGATGATGCGCTGATTGCGCTGTCCAACTCGACAGATTTCGGCTTGTCGTCCGGTGTCTGCACCAATGATTACCGGCGTATGCAGAAATACATCCGCGGGCTCAATGTCGGTACGGTCAATATCTGGGAAGTGCCGGGTTACCGTATCGAGATGTCGCCTTTCGGCGGGATTAAAGATTCCGGCAATGGTTATAAAGAAGGTGTGATTGAAGCGATGAAAAGCTTCACCAATGTCAAAACCTTCTCACTGCCATGGGAGTGAGGCGCGGGAGAAGGGCTTAAAACAAGGTTCGCGATACGCAGAATGCAATAAATTATAACAGGCATGCGTATCGTGGCCGCCATATTATCTGAAAACCGTTCGGGGAGGCGGCGAGTATGAAACTGGCAGTGCACACAGAGGGCGAGTCCAATCGCTCCGAGGCAAGGCAGCGATGGCAGGCGCAGCAAAACAGCCCTCACATGGAGGAAGTGCTGCGCCGTGATGCGGATGTTTTTCTGCATCAGAGCCTTTCCAGCCCTTGTCTCACAGCGATTGTTAAGGCGCAGGGCATCTGGATTGAAGATGCCAACGGGCGCCGTTTTATGGATTTTCACGGCAACAGCGCCCATCATATCGGCTATGCCCATCCCAAACTGATTGCTGCCGTGAAGCAACAAATGGATGATCTGAGTTTTGCACCACGCCGCTTTACCTGTGAACCGGCAATTGAACTGGCCGAGAAACTGGCTGAAATAGCACCTGGTAAGCTGGGCAAAACGCTGTTCACCACCGGCGGGTCAGATGCCATTGAGGTTGCGCTGAAAGTGGCGCGTGCAGCCACAGGGCGATTTAAAACCCTGTCTTTCTGGGATGCCTTTCACGGGGCGGGCTTTGGTGCATCATCTGTGGGAGGGGAAGCAACATTTCGTTCGGGTATTGCTGGCCCTTTATTGTCCGGTGCAGAACATGTGCCGCCTTTTGCCTGCTATCGCTGTCATTACAAACATAAAGGCCCTGAGAGCTGCGGCATTGCGTGCGCGGATATTGTGTCTTTTGTGCTGGAACGGGAGGGGGATATTGCCGCTGTGGTGGCTGAGCCGATGCGCGCCACACCCTATCCGCCGCCGCCCGGTTTCTGGCAAAAAGTGCGTGAGGCCTGTGACCGTCACGGCACATTGCTGATTTTTGACGAAATCCCGACCGGACTTGGCAAGACCGGCAAGTTTTTTGCGTCCGATCATGATGGAGTAACACCGGATATGATCGTGCTTGGTAAGTCGCTGGGTGGCGGCATGCTGCCCATAGCAGCGGCAATTGTGCGCCGTGATCTGGATGTATGCGGTGATTATGCCATCGGGCACTACACGCATGAGAAAAATCCGGTAACGACACGCGCCGCGCTCACCACGATCCAGATTATTGAGGAAGAAGGGCTGGTTCAGCGTGCGGCCGAGCTTGGCCAATATGCGATGAACCGTCTTCGGGAGTTGCAATTGCGCTCACCGCATGTGGGAGACGTGCGTGGTCGTGGTTTGCTGTTCGGCGTGGAGCTGGTGCGTGACCGGCACAGTCGTGAACCGGATAATGCACTGGCTGAGGCTGTTTATTACCGCTGTCTGGAGGGTGGTGTCAGTTTCAAAATCAGTCAGGGCAATGTGCTGACCTTGTCGCCGCCGCTCATCATTACGCAGCAAGAACTTGAACAGGCACTGACTGTTGTCGAAAAGGCAATTTTGGCGGGCATATAATTTTCATGTCCGGCAGAAAACCCCTTCAATCTATAAGTTTCGAAGGGCGATGTATAAAATAAATAGATTTTACTTATTCAATGATGGTTCGCACTATGAGAAGCCATAAGAGGGAACAGCCTGCAAAAGCAGGTATAAAAATAAGCAATCAGCCATCAAATACATAATAAAAGGCTGATATAACAATGGGGAAATATGAAATGAAAAAGCATCGCGCTTTTATTCTGTCCCTTGCTGCCGGTATTGCTTTGGCATCAAGTGCTTATGCACAAACAGAACTGACTGTTTATACTGCTTTTGAGGCTGTTGATCTGCAACGTTTTGCAGAGGCCTTCAATAAAGATCATCCGGATATTAAAGTGAACTGGGTACGTGACTCCACAGGAGTTATGACCGCCAAACTGCTGGCCGAGAAAAACAATCCGAAGGCAGATATCGTCTGGGGTATTGCAGCGACATCGCTTTTGATCCTCAAAAATGAAGGTATGCTGGAAGCTTATACTCCGAAGGATGTCGACAAGCTGGATCCGCGTTTTGTGGATAAGGATCGCCCGACCAGCTGGATTGGCCTTGATGCCTATGTTGCAGCGGTCTGTTTTAATACCGTTGAGGCCGAAAAACTTGGCCTGAAACCGCCGAAAAGCTGGAAAGACCTGACCAAGCCTGAATATAAAGGCCATGTCGTTATGCCTAATCCGGCATCTTCCGGCACCGGCTTCCTTGATGTTTCTTCATGGTTGCAGATGTTTGGCGAAAAAGGCGGCTGGGATTATATGGATGCCCTGCATGAGAATATTGCCAATTACACGCATTCCGGCTCCAAGCCATGTAAAATGGCGGGTGCAGGCGAGGTGCCGATTGGTGTTTCCTTTGAATTTCCTGCATCTCAGGTAAAGAGCGCCGGTGCGCCGGTAGATATTATTTTTCCTGAGGAAGGCTCTGGCTGGGAGTCCGAGGCCGTAGCTATTATGGCAGGAACGCAAAATCTGGAAGCGGCTCAAACGCTGATGGACTGGACGCTGACACCCAATGCGATGACAGCTTTGAACCAGAGCTTTGCGGTGGTTGCCCTGCCTGGCATTGCCAAGCCGGTAGAGCATATTCCTGCTGATCTTGAAAAGAAAATGATCAAGAATGATCTGGAATGGGCGGCGAATAACCGTAAAGCCATTCTGGAAGAATGGTCAAAGCGCTACGATTCAAAATCTGAATCCAAAGGCTGATCAGAACACAGTTCTGTTTTCTGCATGGTTTCGGATACAGGCGGATCCCGTGTTTTTCCGAAGCTACTCTAACAGACACGCATAATGCGACTGCGAACGCGGATTTTCCGCGTTCGTTCAGGGAGTGTGAACATGTCAGTCCAGAGGAATGAATTCGTGAAACATGAAATGGCTACAGATGCGGTTCGTATCGGTCAGCAGGCATATAATGCCGGCGATGCGGCGGCAAACAGACAGGAATATCTCAAGGTTGACGGTCTCTGGAAAGCTTTCGGAGAGTTTTATGCGCTGAAAGACATCAATCTGGAAATCAGAGAAGGCGAATTTATTTGTTTTCTCGGGCCTTCCGGTTGCGGCAAGACCACCTTGCTGCGTGCCATTGCGGGGTTGGATCTGCAGACAAGGGGGACAGTTCATCAGGCGTCCAAAGATATTTCCTGCCTGCCGCCAGCACAACGCGATTACGGGATTGTCTTTCAGTCCTATGCCCTGTTTCCCAATCTGACCATCGAAAAAAATATCGCCTTCGGGCTTGAAAATATGAAGAAATCACGCGCCGAGATTACGCAGCGCGTTGCCGAATTGCTGGAACTGGTGGGACTGGCAGATCAGGCGAAAAAATACCCTTCACAACTTTCCGGCGGACAGCAGCAGCGTATTGCGCTGGCAAGAGCGATTGCGATCTCACCCGGACTTTTACTGCTTGATGAGCCTCTTTCTGCTCTTGATGCAAAAGTGCGCGTGCACCTGCGTCACGAGATTAAAGAATTACAGCGCAAACTCGGCGTGACAACAATCATGGTCACACATGATCAGGAAGAAGCGCTGGCGATGGCTGACCGTATCGTGGTGATGAACAAAGGGACAATCGAGCAGGTAGGGACACCGCTTGAGGTCTATCGCCAGCCGAGCAGCTTGTTTGTTGCCGATTTCATCGGGGAGATCAATAAATATCCGGTTACGATTGGTGCGGACGGCTCCGCATTTTCCGGTGATCTCGTTTTGCAATGCCATGAGCATAATCTGCCGGCTGGCAGTGAAGCAATCGTGGTTATCCGGCCGAATGATGTGATCCCTCATGGCCGTGCTGTGGATGCCAGTTCCTCAGCCGGTAACGGAGAAAACCTGATTGAAGTCCAGATCGAGAGTATGGAGTTTCTCGGCTCGTTCTGGCGCACCCATATGCGCAGTACATATTTGCAAAACCAGCAACTGATTGCAGATTTTTCCATCAATGCCGAACGTCGCCTCGGCCTGACAGAAGGTATGACTATTCTTGTTGAACTGCCGAAAAGCCGTTTGCTGATTTTTGACGGAAAGGGCAGACGATGAGTGCTGTCAGTGATTATAATGCCCCCGTAATGCCCGCAGGAAAAGCCATCCGTCAGAAGGTCAGCTCTGATGACTGGATCAAACGCGGCATGATGCTGATTATCGGTGCCTATCTGCTGGTGACATTGGCTGCGCCGCTTTATGTGATGCTGTCCAAATCCTTTGCCAGCTACCAGTTTCAATTGGAGAATTATGAAGTTCAGGTTGGTGACGGCAAAGGAAACTGGGCTCCGGCTCAGTCTTTAAGTCAGTTGAATGCCGGTCTGAAAACCATTTCAGAAGATGAGCTGACAACCTCAAATAGTGGTCGTTTGTCGCCTGTTGCCTTGTTTCCGGACTTCAGTTTTCGCGGACCCGAGCATTATCGTATCCGTGCTCTGACCGATGACAGCCGTTTTCTGATCGGTTCTGCTCCCTATCAGGGACAGGAATGGCAGGAGGTGGATTCCAATAATTTCCGCCGTGTTATGCTGATGCCGCAGCAAACCACAGGTCTGGACAACTACCGGACATATTTCTCATCACCGGCGCTGTTTCAGTCGATTAAAAACTCTCTTGTGATTGCGCTTATCAGCATGGTGCTCACCGTCTCACTGGCTTTTGGTTTTGCCTATGCGCTCACCCGTTCCAAAATGCGCTTCAAAGGTTTTTTCAAGCTGGTGGCGGTGATGCCAATTCTCGTTCCGTCACTGTTGCCGGGGATTGCGCTGATTTATCTGTTCGGCAATCAGGGGATTTTGAAGGAACTGCTGTTTGGCCTGCCGATTTATGGGCCATTGGGCATCGTGCTTGGCTCGGTTTTCTTTACGTTTCCGCATGCCCTCATGATTATCTCAACGGCTCTGGCTGTGTCGGATGCCCGTCATTATGAGGCGGCGGATTCTCTGCGGGCAAGCAAATGGCGCACATTCTGGACAGTAACAGTGCCGGGCGCACGTTATGGTCTGATTTCCGCAGCTTTTGTGGTGTTCAATCTGGTTATCACGGATTTTGGTCTGCCAAAGGTTATCGGCGGCCAGTATAATGTGCTGGCCGTGGATATTTATAAGCAGGTTATCGGCCAGCAGAATTTTGAAATCGGTGCGGTTGTTTCCGTGATGCTGTTGTTCCCGGCTGTGATTGCCTTTGTTGTTGATCGTTTCATTCAGCGCAAACAGGTTGCCTTATTATCTGCACGTGCGGTGCCGTTTTCTCCGAAAAAGAAACCGTTGTTTGATAATTTGTGTTTGCTTTACTGCACTCTGATCGGGCTGTTTATCACCGGACTTCTGCTGGTCTGCCAGTTGGCTGCGATCGTTAAATTCTGGCCCTATGATATGAGCCTCAGCCTGCGCAATTTTGATTTCGGGCGTATGGATGGTGGTGGTTGGAGTTCCTATTACAATTCTATCCAGCTGGCTTTTCTGACGGCGATTATAGGAACCATGGTTGTATTTGTCGGTGCTTATGCGGTGGAGAAAACCGAGGGCTTTGCCAAAGGTCGTGCCTTATTCCAGTTTCTGGCCATGCTGCCTATGGCTGTGCCGGGTATGGTGCTGGGGCTTGCCTATATTTTCTTTTTCAATAATCCGGCTAATCCGCTGAGCGGCATTTACGGGACAATGATTATTCTTGTTATCTGTACAGTGACACACTTTTATACGGTGTCTCATCTGACAGCGCTGACTGCGCTGAAGCAGATGGATCCGGAATTTGAATCGGTTTCGGCGTCGCTCAAGCAACCATTCTATAAGTTATTCGCACGGGTGACGGTTCCGGTGTGCCTGCCGGCCATTCTGGATATTTCAATCTACCTGTTCGTTAATGCAATGACGACAGTGTCCGCTGTGGTGTTCCTGTATTCAGCGCATACAACACTGGCTTCCGTCGCCGTGCTGAATATGGATGATGCAGGGGATGTGGCACCTGCTGCCGCAATGGGGATGATGATCTTCTATACCAATGTTGCAGCGCGGCTGGTGCATTATGGCTTGTCACAAATGCTGCTGCGTAAAACACAAACATGGCGCATGTAGCATTATGCGCCTGTAACGACCGACAGTTACAGAATATGTTGCATTGCAGGGCTGTTTTTTGTTAAAAGCCACAAAATGCAACATTTCTGTGTCCGGAGTTGTCTGTGGTAGAAAAAACATCGCAAGCTGAACAGCATGGTCCGGCAGAGCATCGCATTCTCGCTTCGCAGCGACATGATGAAATATTGCGCAGGCTGAATGAAGATGGTGTTGCGGGTATCAGTGAAGTCGCGACATTTTTCGATGTATCGCGGGAAACGATCCGTCGCGATCTGAAACATCTGGCACAGCGCGGGTTAGTAACGCTTGTTCATGGTGGGGCAACAAAGCCCCAGTTGAATGAACCTGCTTTCGGCTTGCGCAGTGAGGAGAATGCGGCAGGAAAAGCGGCAATCGGAACAGCAGCTGCAGGATTGATCCGTTCGGATATGGTGGTGTTTCTGGACTCAGGGACCACAACTTTGGCACTGGCACAGGCACTGAGCCAGCAAGAGAAAACGCCGGAAAACCTGACAATTTGTACCACAAGCCTGCGTATTGCACTGCAACTTTGCCATATGCAGGGTGTGCGTGTGCATATCCTTGGCGGGGAGATTAATGCCACAGAAGAGTCCAGCAGTGGCATTGATGTTTTGCAGGCAGCAGAGAATTTCCGTTTTGATATGGCTTTTCTCGGCACTGGTGGTGTGACCATCAATGGAGAAATCACTGATTTTACGCGTAATGGTGCGGAGTTACGTTCAAGAATGGCAATGAATGCCGGTCAGGCTTGGTTTCTTGCCAGTGCAGAGAAGTTCGGTCGTATGACCCCATTGCGGGTTGCGCATTTTGAACAGGCCGCAGGCATCATTACGGATCGCCAGCCTGAGGCACAGTTTGTTTCAGCTCTGTCGGATAAGGGGGGTATAATACGAATAGCTTAAATGTGATTTTTTGTTGCATTTAATGTTGTTTTTTGTTGCATTGTTTTTATAGTGATCTCAACCGGAGGGAGTGAGATCATGGCACAGCATTCTGCAGGCAATAAAGAAATATCGGATAATTTCCCGTCTCAGGCGCGGGTTGTGATTATTGGTGGCGGCATCATCGGCTGCTCTGTTGCATATCATCTGACAAAAGCAGGCTGGACAGATGTTGTGCTGCTTGAGCAAGGCAGCCTGAGTTGCGGCACGACATGGCATGCGGCGGGATTGGTGGGGCAATTACGCAGCCACGCCAATATGACTGGCTTGATCCGCTATTCCACACAGCTTTATAGTGAGCTTGAAGCCGAAACCGGACTGGCGACCGGCTGGAAAAAATGCGGCTCTCTGTCTGTTGCGCGTACCAAAGACAGAATGACAGTGCTGCAACGCACGGCCGCTTCAGCACGGGCGCAAGGCGTGAATGTTGAGGTTATTTCAGCCCGTGAAGCAGGCGACCTTTGGCCGGTTATGGCGACCGATGACCTGCAAGGCGCTGTCTGGTTGCCGGATGATGGCAAAGCCAATCCGAGTGACTTGACGCAATCGCTGGCACGGGGCGCGCGGATGCGTGGCGCTAAAATATTGGAACGCGTTCAGGTAACCGGTATTACTGTCAAGAATGGCGTTGCCTGTGGTGTTGAGACTGAGCGTGGAAATATTGCGGCAGAGATTGTTGTCAATTGTGCAGGGCAATGGGCGCGCAAAGTCGGACAAATGTGCGGTGTTACGGTTCCGCTGCATTCTGCCGAGCATATGTATATTGTCACCGGAAAAATTGAAGGCGTGCATCCGGATCTGCCGGTGATGCGCGATCCCGACGGATATATTTATTTCAAGGAAGAAGTCGGCGGTCTGGTCATGGGCGGTTTTGAGCCACAGGCCAAACCGTGGGGAATGAAGGGTATTCCGGATAAGTTTGAATTTGCTTTGCTTGAAGATGACTGGGATCAGTTTGAACCGCTGATGGAAAACGCACTGTTACGCGTGCCACAATTGGCAAATGCTGAAGTGAAGAAGTTTTACAACGGGCCGGAGAGTTTCACGCCGGATAACAATTTTATTCTCGGGGAAGCGCCGGAACTCAAGAATTTCTTTGTCGGCGCCGGTTTCAATTCTATGGGCATTGCCAGTGCGGGCGGGGCAGGGCGCGCGCTTGCTGAATGGATTATCAATAGCGCACCGACAATGGATCTCTGGCCGGTTGATATCCGCCGCTTTGCCGGATTTAACAACAACCAGCACTGGCTGCATGATCGCGTCAAAGAAACACTTGGTTTGCACTATGCCATGCCGTGGCCGAACAGAGAGCTGGATACGGCGCGGCCGTTCCGGAGGTCGCCGCTTTATCATCTTCTGCAGGCAAAAGGCGCTTGCTTTGGTTCTAAAATGGGGTGGGAGCGGGCGAACTGGTTTGCAGATAAAGGGCAGCAGCCGGAGACGGTCTATAGTTTCGGACGGCAAAACTGGCATGATAATGTCGGGCGCGAAATGCAGGCAGTGCGTGAGCGTGTTGCTGTATTTGACCAGAGTTCTTTCGCCAAATTGCTGGTGCAGGGGCATGATGCCTGTCGTGTTCTGAATCATCTTTGTGTTGCCAATATTAATGTGCCGGTCGGAACATCGGTCTATACCGGCCTGCTGAATGAGCGTGGTGGCTATGAGACGGATCTGACGGTACTGCGCCTCGGCGCAGAAAAATTTCTGATCATTACCGGATCAGCACAGGCAATCCATGATGCGGATTGGATTAACCGGCATATCAAAAGTGATGATCATGTTTTTGTAACAGATGTTTCTTCTGCTTATTCAGTGTTGGCTCTGATGGGGCCAAAATCCCGTGATGTGTTGCAAAAACTGAGCGATACAGATTTCACGAATAAGGCATTTCCGTTCGGGCAAGTGCGTGAGATCGCACTGGGTTATGCGACAGGTTATGCAAATCGTATGACCTATGTGGGGGAGCTTGGCTGGGAGCTGATTGTTCCGGTGGAGTTTGCAGTCGGCGTTTATGAGGCGCTGCACGAAGCAGGTCATGAATTCGGCTTGTCTGACGCAGGATATTACGCGCTTGAAGCATTGCGCCTTGAAAAAGGCTATCGCGCATGGAGCCGCGAACTGACGCCGGATATTAATCCCTATGAAGCCGGACTTGGCTTTACCGTGGCCATGGATAAGTCAGGCGGTTTTATCGGCAAAGATGCACTGGCAAAATTCAAAACTGAAAACAATATCAGGCGTCGTATTGTGCAGCTTACTCTTGAGGACGGAAGTGTGGTTCTGTGGGGCGGCGAGCTTATCCTCAGAAATGCTGTGCCTGTCGGGGAAATCCGCTCAGCCGCACACGGGCATACATTGGGCTGTGCTGTAGCACTCGGGCTGGTCAGTGATGAGGCTGGTATCGATAAGGACTGGCTGGAGCAGGGTGATTTTGAAATTGATGTTGCTGGTAAGCGGTATCGTGCAAGATTGCATCTGCGCAGCCCGTATGATCCGAAATCAGAGCGGGTGAAACTCTGATCACGCTTATAAAAAATTGCCGGATATTGTGTAAACAACATCCGGCATAGAACTTCAAAAGTGATGGATTCAAGATGCAACATAAAATGTTCAAATAGTTTTAAAAAAATCACAAGAAACCGTCACTGAACTGTTATCTGCCGCTGTTAGGTGCCTGCTCGAATAACCCGATGAGATGAAATTCATCTTCAACAGGAGAGCGCCTGATGGCCTTTAACCGTAAGACATCCCCCCATACTGCACTCCCGCTCAGCCGCCGCACATTTCTGCGTGGTACAGCCGCCACTGCTTTGAGCATGCCGTTTGTACTGCGTGCCGGTGACGCTTTGTCTTCTTCCGGTAACCTGCGCATTGCTGCCTGGGCCGGTTATGTTTCACCGGAAATGCTTGCTGCTTTTGAAAAAGCTACTGGCATCAAAGCCACCTACACTGCTTACGGCACCAATGATGAAATTCTCAACCTGATGAAAGTTAATCAGGGGAAGGGTTTTGATGTCATCTGGCCGGCGCTCGACCGCGTACCGAATTATGTTGAAGCCTCGCTCATCGCACCGATTGATGAAAGCAAGGTTGAATGGGATCGTTGCATCGACAGCGCTTTGAAGAGCTCTGAAAAACTCGGTGCGGTTGTTGATGGCAAGCGCTATCAGGTTCCGACCGATTGGGGTACGGAAGCGATTGCTTTCAATACTGAAAAATCGCCGCTTGTTTATGGTGAAGCCTCCTATAGCGACCTGTGGAAGCCAGAAATGGCGGGTAAAGCCACTGTTCGCGGCCATTCGGCACTTGTTGGTCTCGGCTTGTGGCTGGAAGCGGAAGGCAAACTACCCCGCCCGCTGCTGGAAAGCTTTGCCAGCGAAGAAGCGATGCGCGCCAATTATGATGTGATCCTCAAAGAAGCGATTGCTCGTAAAGGTAATATTGCTCAGTTCTGGGCGAACCAGAATGAAGCGCAAGGCGCTTTCCTCACCAATGGTTGCATTATCGGTCAGACATGGGATTCAACTGCCGCCGGCTTGAAAGAACAAGGTCAGCCGATCAGCTATATCTCGCCGAAAGAAGGCGCGCTGGCATGGATGGAAGGTGTATCACTGCCGGTCGGTGCCGAGAATATTGATCAGGCTTATGCTTTCATGAACTGGATGCTCACACCGGAAGCCGGTGCGATGTATGCAAGCCATGCCAAGGTCAACACCACTGCCAAAGGTGCTGAAGCACTGCTGCCGGAAGCTGACAAAGCCTTCTTCGCCGCTGCCTATCCTAAAGATGCGCTGGACAAACTGTGGTGGTGGCCAATTCAGGAAAGCTGGTTTGTTGAACTGCGCTCAGAATATCAGGATCAGTTCCTCGGCGCATAAACCGGATAACAGATACGTTTGCCCGTATCTGTGAAAACCTCCCCGCCTTTCTGCCAAACGCCGGTTTGCACTTAAAACTGCAAACCGGCGTCATTTAAAAATGAGAATTCCCTATGACAAACGCAGTCAGTCTTCAGAGTGTTGAGATGCGATTTGGCGCTACAACGGCCGTAAAATCGATGTCTCTGGATGTTCGCTCCGGCGAGTTTTTCTCTATTCTGGGGCCTTCAGGCTGCGGAAAAACGACTCTGCTGCGTATGGTTTCAGGCTTTTTACAGCCGAGTTCCGGCAAAATCCTGATTAACGGACAGGATATGACCAATGTTCCGGCCAATCGTCGCCCGACAGCAATGATTTTTCAGTCTTTGGCGCTGTTTCCGCTGATGCCGGTATGGGAAAATATCGCCTTTGGTCTTGAAGTGCGCGGCGTCAGCAAAACACAGCGCCGTCGTGAAGCAGATCGGTTGCTGGAACTCATTGCCCTGCCGGGTTACGGCGATCGCATGCCCCATGAATTATCGGGCGGACAGCGCCAGCGTGTTGCCATTGCCCGTGCCTTAGCCATTGAACCGCAGGTTTTGCTACTGGATGAGCCATTGTCCGCGCTTGATTTGAAGCTGCGTCAGCATATGCGTGCCGAGCTTCGTGAATTACAAAAACGGACCGGCGTGACTTTCATTTATATCACCCATGACCAGTCCGAAGCCTTGGCGATGTCCGATCGTATCGCGGTGATGAATGCCGGTCGCTTGCAGCAGGTCGGCGCACCGATCGATCTTTACACCAAACCTGCGACTTCATTCGTTGCTGAATTTGTCGGTGAGAATAATATTGTCTCCGGTACTGTCGTCGATACATTTGACGATTTTGTTGTGCTGGAAGGTATCCATGGTCGTTTTATCGGTCGTCGAGGCGCAGTCTTGCAGCGTAACCAGAAAGCGCGTCTTTATGTGCGCCCTGAAGCACTGACACTGGATGCGGAAGGCGAAGACAACAAGCTTACGGTTGTCTCAAAACGCTTTGATTTTGAGGGCTCTTTTGCCACTGCCCATACGGTTCTGCATCATGAGCAGTCCCCGTTGAATATGCAGGTCACCATACCGCATAAAAAACTGCATCAGGTGCCGGAAATCGGTAGCAGCTTTACAACCGGCTTTTCCAAGCAGGATGCGGTGGTTCTGGCACATGACTGAGATCTATCAACGCTTCGGCAAAATACTCGGCACAATTTTCATCGCGATTGTTACCTTCTGGCTGCTGTGTCTGGTGCTGATCCCTAATCTGACCATGCTGGATTTTGCCCTGCGTCCGAACCTGCCACCTTCACAATTGGGCGGTGAAAAAGACGTCTATTCCGCTGATAATTTTCTTTATTTGTGGAACCACCGCAGTCACAGCGCTATCTTTCTGAAGACAATCTGGTCGAGTGCTTTTGTGACACTGACCACTTTTGTGCTGTGCTATCCGTTGGCCTATTGGCTGGCGCAGGTTGCCAGTATGCGCAAAACCGCTTTTGTGCTCGTTGTTCTCATGATCCCTTACATGATGAACGAAGTGCTGCGCGGGCTGGCATGGTTTATCATTCTGGCTTTTGAAGGCCCGCTGAACGCGATCCTGCTTAGCCTCGGTCTGCTGGATGAGCCGGTGCGTTGGTATGGTGACGGCGGTGTGCTGGCCGGTATGGCCTATGCCTATCTGCTGTTTATGCTGTTCCCGATGTATAATTTGATCAGTACGCTTGACCATGCCCAGATTGATGCCGCGCATGATATGGGCGCCAGTGCATGGCGCATTCATCGCCGCATAGTGTTGCCCCATGCCAAGGTCGGCATTGCAACAGGCTGTGTCTTCACCTTCATGCTGTCCGCAGGCAGTTATATGGCTCCCGCGCTTCTGGGCGCTCCGGGCAGCCGTTGGTTTACGCAGCTGATCTATGACTGGTTCTTTGAGAGCGGTAACTGGAACCGCGGTGCGGCCTATGCTGTTACCTTGCTGGTCTTATGTATGTTTGTGGTGCTGGGCACGCTGCGTCTGTTCCGCGTTAATCTTGCGAGTGCCGTGAAATGAGCCATGTTCAGTCCTTTGCCAATCAACCGGCAAGTCACAATCAGCGCTTTTATCAGCCGACATGGTTGCAACACCTCAGCGACAGGCTGCCCCGCATTGGCTTTGCGCTGTATATGCTGTTGTTTTTTACTTATCTGATGCTGCCGCTTGGTATTCTTGCCGCAGCAACATTTAACAGCAGCAGCTTTCCCACGATTACGCCATGGCTTGGCACTACCCTTCAATGGGTGGATGCCATGTTCAAAGATACGCAGATGTGGACTGCATTGGGCAAAACCCTGCTGATTGCGGCAGGTGTAATAGCGATTTCTCTGCCGGCCGGCACTGCTGCCGCCCTCATTCTGACCAGCCTGCACGGGCGTTCGCGCAATTTTCTCTACGCTTTGATGGTCTCGCCAATGCTCACACCGGGTGTGGTAATCGGTATTGCGACATTGTTGTTCTGGCGCAAAACTGGGATCAGCGGTGGCCTTTTCCTGACCATTTTGGCGCAATCCAGCTTCATTATTTCTTTTGTGATGCTGATGATCGCGGCACGGTTGCAGCGATTTGACCGTACAATGGAAGATGCCGCACTCAGTCTCGGTGCTTCCCGCGCCTATGTGTTCCGCCGTATTTTGCTGCCCTATCTGCGTCCGTCTTTGCTCGCAGCGTCGTGCATCGCATTTCTGCAATCCTTTGAGAATTACAACACGACTTTGTTCGTACGTGGCACAGAAACGCCCCTCACTATTTTTATCGCAGCTAAAGTTCGTGCAGGCCTTACACCTGCTGTTAATGCGCTGGGATTAACAATGATGATACTGACAATTGGTGGTGCAATCGTTTGGGAAATTTCCCGCCGCAGAAAACGT
Organism: Bacillus subtilis; assembly: GCA_021733665.1. Lineage (GTDB taxonomy): Bacteria > Pseudomonadota > Alphaproteobacteria > Rhizobiales > Rhizobiaceae > Pseudochrobactrum. The sequence continues at coordinate 406,615 of JAHREI010000003.1, read as the reverse complement.
AAACTGTAAAGGTTAAACTGACGAGCACTTTTACCTTATTATATCTTTGCTCTACCTAATTTCAGTGATGGTTATTTTCCGATATTCTGTTTTTTATGTTCTGCAACAGATTTTGATGAGCAGGGCAGCTCTTGCTGCCAGTGGTCTGAAAAGTTTGTCGGTAGTGAGCATGACATCGTATCGTAGGTGAAACAGATCGGAACTGGCGACAATTATTTGTTTGTCTCAGTTCATTCGGATCGCTTAACCGATATGCCATTCATGGAATTCGGAGAGGGATAACCATGGGTAAAAGCAGGCTGATATTCTTCGCCGTCGTCCTCGCACTGACAGGTGTTGCGGCCAAACAGGCGGTTGCTGATTTTGACGGTGAGCCTGCACGTTGGATACAAAATCCGGCTCTGTCGCCTGATGGTACGCTGATTGCTTTCACGCATCGCGGACAAATTTTTCTGACGGACAATGATGGCGGTTTGTCGATACCTGTTTCCCCTGCAGGTGCCTATAGCCATAGTGTTGTCTGGGCGCCGGATTCCAAACGGCTTGCCTTTGCTTCTGATGTGAATGGCGATGATGATGTCTATCTTGCAGATTTCTCAGGGAAGCTGCAACGCATGACCTATTCGTCGGCGAAAGAGATACCGACCAGCTTTTCACCGGATGGCAAAACTGTGCTGTTTACAGCGGTGCGACTGGGAGATGCAAAGCGCAGTGTACAATCAGCCTTGAGCTGGCGACCACAACTTTATGGAGTGGATACAAAAAGCGGTCGTGAGCGATTGGTGCTGCCGAACTTTGCGCTGGAAGCAAGCTGGAATAAAGATCAGACAAGGTTGGTGTATAGCTATGATCCTTCAGGAGATCCGGCTGAGCGTCAGCATCGTGTTGCAGCGAATGCGCGTCAATTATGGTTATATGATCCGGCAACTGACAAATATACACGCTTCTTTGCAGTTGACGGTATTGACCGGAATAAGCCGCATTGGAGTGCGGATGGCAAATGGCTTTATTATCTTTCGGAAGCTTCAGGCTGGTTGAATGTCTGGAAAACAAATCTGAAAACCGGACAAGAGATACAGCTGACCAATCTGGAAGGATCACCGGTACGGGATTTGTCTGTTGCTGATGATGGCACACTTGCTTTTTCGTTCAAAGGCCAGGTGTATTTACTTGCAGCGGAAAGTGACAAGCCGGAAGTCGTGGACATCAATACACTGGAACAGGGGATGAGCCATCTCCCGAATTATGAGGCTGTATCCAGTCAGAACTTTCAGTCGTCACCGGACGGAAAACACTTTGCCTTGATTGCGAATACAGATGTTTTTCTGGTTGATTTGAAAGGGAACTATCGTCAATTGACCCATACGGCTGGCGAAGAACGGGATATTGCTTTTTCGCCCGACGGCAAATGGCTGGTTTACGCAGCACTGCGTGATCATAAATGGGGTATTTATGGCATTGATCTGTCTGAGGATCAGCAAAGAGGCAAGTTGGGATTGTCGCATCAGGAAATGCCCCTTGTTGTTTCCGATAAAAGCAATGCTCTTGATCCCAAATTCTCTCCCGATGGTAGCAAACTGGCATTTTGGTCTGACCGGCGTGAGATCAAGGTTCTCGATTTAGCCAGCGGCAAAGTCACTGCATTATATCGCGAGAGTGATTATAATACTGATTATTTTGATCAGGGCGGTGCGTTTAGCTGGTCACCGACGTCAAAAGATTTGTTGGTGCCCTGGCGCACAATTGACGGCTCCGTACTTAACAGGGTGGCCATTGCGCCTGCCGATGGCAGTGTTCCTATGCAGCCGTTACAGGCAATGGTGCCTAATTTTTACGACGGCGTCTGGAGTGCCGACGGCACACAGGTTGTCGGCTATACGACCCTTTATACCGCGCGCAGTGCGGATAATTTTCACGCAGACGCCAATCTTGATCTCTACCGGATATTTATATCTTCTCAGGCGCGGCAGGATTATATAGCCTCCCTGAATAATCCGTCTGAGACCACCAGTAGTGATCAGGATTCTCAGCCAAAGATCACCCGCTATATGCCGGATCGTCAGCGTAATAATCTGCTTGAAGGTCGGCTGACAACCAACTTACAAAAACCGGAGATATTGACGAATGCTCCTGACGGGCAGAATTTACTTGCCATAATGACGGGCGATCAGCATTTGTCGGTTAATTTTCTTAGTCTGGATAAAGGCGAGTTACAGGAAGTGGCTAAAATTCCTGTTGCGGAGCCGGAGCAGATACAGTTCATCCGTTATAATGATGCATTGCAGACGGTTGATATCAAAATGCCGAAACAGATCATTCGGGTTTCCGTCAGTGATCCGGCGCAAAGGTTAGAAATACCGCTCAATATTTTATTCACCCGTAATGAAGATGCAGCTTTGATCGCGGCTTTTGAGCAGGCTTGGGCGGATGTGAATGACCGATATTATGATGCCGTTCATGAAAACCGTGACTGGCAAAAAATCGGCATTCAATACCGTGCTTATTTGCCTTCCATAGCCGGACGCCGTGATCTTGAACGATTGCTGGCTTCGATGTTCGGAGAGTTGTCGGCGTCACACTTATTCACGTCGGTAACCGGTGCTAATCCTGCACTTGTAGGTATGGGCACTCAAAATGATGCGCTCGGTATTTATTGGGATGATGATTATACCGGAGCAGGGCGGAGGATTGCTGAAATTCTTCCGGGCGGGCCGATGGATCAGCTCAATTTTGGTATTCGTGAGGGTGACATTGTTACGTCACTTAACGGGCAAGCCATTCCTGAAGCAGGCGGTGTTGCACGCCTGCTTGACATTAATGCCGGACGACAAGTGGTCGTTGGAATTGCTGATGGCAAAACCGGAGTGGAACGCTTTGTTGAAGTAACACCGATTGGCTGGCGGGATGAACTGATTTTATCAAGCAGAGCGTTAAGCGATAAACGCCGTGCGATGGTCAGTCAGCTCTCACATCAATGCATTGCCTACCAGTATATGGATGCAATGGACAATGACAATTATCTGTCTTTACTTGGTACTTTGTCATCACAACGAGGTTTGGCCAAAGCCGCCCTGATTGATGTACGTTCCAATAACGGCGGCAATCTGACACGCGAACTGGTCACGCTGTTAAATGGCAAGTCTGCCTTCAGCTATGGCGTGGACGGGCGTGCCCGTAATTTCGGACCGGATAACGTGTGGTTATGGCCGAGTGCTGTTCTGGTCGATAGTTTCAGCTATTCTGACGGTTCGATCTTTCCGCAGGCCTATCAGGATCAGAAAATTGGTAAGCTGATCGGCGATGTCGTTCTCAATACCGGTACTTCAGTCACAACTGTTGACAGTAAGGTGCTGCCCGGTCTGCAATATCGTTTTCCGGTGCTGCCTTATCGCCATGTTGACGGGCGCAAATATGAAAACGGAATTATCACTCCGGATATCGTAGTGCCGTTTGACCCTAACCGGTTCCGTACGGATACCGATCCGCAACTGGAAGCCGCTGTTGCGTCGTTAATGCAGCAAATCGGGATTGACAGTGATTGCCGCGGGGAGCCGGTTATGGAACGTCCTGCTGATACGAAGCTAAAGACTATCAAAAAATAATAGCTTGCAAGCAAAACTGAATGTTCCGCAAAGATGCGCTTATTATGAAAACCCCTAGTTTCAGGGATAGCGCATTTTTCGGCTTCGTTTCATAGGTGAACTGAGTAATTGTTCCGGTTGTGTTGATAAAGCTGCACCGGTTTCGCTTTTGAGGGGAAAAGAATGACATCGAAACTGATCGCAAAGCTAACTATGTCAACTTGCCTGTCTACCGGTTTACTCTACGGAGCAATGGTCAATCCAGCGGCAGCGATTACGCCTCATATTGTGAACGACCCGCAAGGGAACCCTTTTATTACTCTGCGCTTTTTTGATGTTGGCGATGGTTTTTATAATGGAAATGCCCAATCAACCTGGAATTTGAGTGATTTACATAAAAGTCAGATCATCGATGCGACACAATATTGGTCGGAACTTATTAAATTGGCTCCGGGGAAAAATCCGGCCATACTTAATGTAGGTACAGTTATTGGCCCTTACGGGGCCGCCGCCTTAAGTCATAATGCCACGATGCAGGATGGTGCCCCGACGACAGTGCAAGCGGCATTGACCAATCAATATTATACGAACCTGAGTTATGGTGCTCATGGCTATATTATGGTTGCTGACAAAGTCGGCACGATGGACTGGTCGGAAGCTCCATATACGCCATCTCATATAGCCCTCACCAGTGAAACATCTCTCGGCACAGTGCTCATTCATGAAATCGGGCATGCTCTTGGTATCGGCGCAAATGCCTATTACCTTGATGATGACGAAGAGGGAGCGCCGATACTAGCCTTCACCAATGGTTTTAACCGTTGGAGCGCACATCTGCGCGATGATAACGACAAAGCAGCTGCTCCAAACCAGATTATTCTGTGTAATACTTGCGCTGTACCGCCCGAAGAACTCGGGCTGGATACATTCGATGTCCGGACTGATCAGGCTTATTTTACCGGTACGCATGTGAGCGAAGTGCTGAATGGGGCGATGAAGGGTCTACCTATGAGGGTGGCGACTGATTACGGACCAATAGACTCACCGCTTTTCAGCCACATCGAACTGAAAAATGGTTTGATGAGCCATCAGTATTATCGCAATTATAATACCTTGATGGAAGCCGAGCTGGCGGCTTTACAAGATATTGGCTACACGATTGACAGACGTAATTTTTATGGAAATTCCGTTTATGGCGATGGGCAGACCGTCATTAATAATAATCCTTATTACGCACGTAATGCGGCAGGCACGGATTATGTTGCCAATACATACAACAATGCGACCCTTGGCTTAGGTTTGCATGTTTATGGTAGCTATAACAATATCACCCAAAATGCAGATTTACTCTCTGCCGGAGCCGGTGGTGGTGGTATTCGTGTTGACGGTCAAGGCAATAATCTGACTGTTGCACCGGATGTGCGTATTTATGCTGATGGTGCGAACGGGCGTGGTATTATGTTTGCCTATGGTAAAGGTCACACCTTAACCCATCGCGGAGATGTGCAGGCACTGGGTGAAAACGGCATCGCAGTCAGTTTTGATTTCGGCCATAATACACGTGGTGATGCAACCGGTTATCGTGGTTCTTATATTCTATCTACTCACGAGAGCACACCGGAGAAAGACGCACTCATCTGGTCAGAACTGAACGGTGCTTTGGTTTCAAGCTTTGATTTGACCGGTCGTGTGGCCGGACAAAAAGCTGCAATTTTTATGTCCGAGAATGCTTATGTTGAAGATATCAATGTAATGCAGGGTACAAGCATTACCGGTGATATTATTTCCGACTATGCTGAACTCGATGACAATAGCAATTTGCGCTTGACCCAGTTGCGTTTTGGCCTGACAGCTGATGATCAGGGTCGTGCGACCAATCAATCAGACGCCAATTTTGCAATCAACTATGCTGATAATATTGTTGGCGGTAATATATCGCTGCAATTCCTGGGCGGCGTATCTGTTCTGACCGGTGATCATGATGTTTACGAGGTGCTTGTCGATCAGGAGGGAACTCTGGCTGGACGTGGTGAATATACGATTTCAAATAATCGTTATTTCAATAATCATGGTACGCTTTATGCGTTTCAAAGCGGCAGTGCGATTACTGTTAACGGCAATTATGATCAGACCCAGGATGGTCGCCTGCAAGTCGCTTTTAATGATGCAAAACAAATCAGCAGTCTGATCGTTAATGGTCGTGCCGATATTGCCGGTGCAATATCCTTCACGCCGGAACGTGGTTATTATCAGAACGGCTTTACTGTTACGTCGGATCAATGGTTGCAGGCCAATACACTTAACGGTGGTTTCACCGATGCTTCGACGCTGCTGGCCTCGCCGACATTGACCGCAACTGCAACAGATAATGGTCATAACAGCTATACAGTTTCATTAAGCCGTCAAGGCGATGCTTATTCGCAATATGCGGATAATAAAAATGGTCGCGGTGTTGGCTTGGCACTTGATAGTATTGTCAATCAGGCAAGCTCAAGCTTACACGAAATGATCACCGCATTGGATTTCTCTGCTACAGATGGTTCGTATATTCGCTCTGCTTTGCCACTCTTGTCCGGTGAGGCATATGCTTCTGCTACAGGTGTGTTAGCCAATGCCAGTGGTGCCACGCGCTCAGCCGTCAATAATCGTCTGCAGCAGGCTTTTGGCGGTACACCTTCGACGGACGTTTCTGTTATGAGTTTTGCACCATCTGCGCAACCGAAAGCTGCTGCCAGCGCTATTCAAGCCGTTGCACCTGAGGTAATCAGCAAGAACGATCTGAACCGTTATGCAGCTTGGGGCTCTGTCTATGGCAGCTGGGCAAGCCAGTCGGGTGACAGTAATGCAGCACGCACGAAATCAACACTTGGCGGTTTCACAACCGGTATAGATACGGCGGTTTATGATAATTGGCGATTGGGTGTACTGGCCGGTTATAGCCGTTCCACTTTCAAAACCGGAGAGCGTGGGGCTTCCGGCTCCAGTGATAATTATACACTCGGTGCCTATAGCGGAACAGAATGGTCGACTGCCGGAGGAACAATCGGTTTGCGCTCAGGTCTGGCCTATTCATGGCATAATGTTGAAATGAGCCGCACAGTTGCTTTTGCGGGTTTTAACGACAAATTAACAGCTGATTATGATGCGGGCACGTTCCAGATTTTTGGTGAGGCAGGATATAAGATCAATACAAGTGAGCGTTCACTCATCGAGCCTTATGCCAATCTTGCTTATGTTCATGTACGCAGCGATAGTTTTGATGAAAAAGGCTTGAATGGTGCAGCGCTGTCAGTCCGTTCCAGCACTATGGATACAACCCTTTCAACATTGGGTATGCGTGTCTCCGCCGGTTTTGAACTCGGTGGTTTTGTAAGTACCGCACGTGCCGATTTTGGCTGGCGTCATGCGTATGGTGATATCATTCCGGCATCGACAGCCGGCTTTGTTGACACTTCCAGTAGTTTCACCTCATTTGGAACCTCAATCGCGCGCGATACTGCATTGATTGAGACCGGTTTTGATATGCAGCTTAGTCCCGCTACAATGCTTGGATTGAGCTATCAGGGACAATTTGGCTCGGGACTGACGCAGAATAGTGTGAATGCCAATTTGCGTGTGAAATTCTGATTTTTGTCTGACGCCGCTGATGATAAAAGCGGCGTCAACCCCGATAAGCTGTTAATTTACAGTCTGTATATCAGGTACTTACAGACTGGTGTTCAGGACAGAATTGTAACCCGACCGGAGAGAGAACATTCAATGCCAATCAGTGAGCTCGCCACGGATCTCATTCTGCCAGCGCCGGTGCTGATTGTTGAAGATGACATGGCGGTTAGCCAGCGGTTGGAAAACCTGTTGCTGCAGTTGGGTTATCATGCAGATGCGCTGATGATAGCCAATTCTATTGCCGAGGCACAGCAGTATCTGGCAGATCAGGTGGTTGCACTGGCCTTGGTTGATCTTGGCTTACCTGATGGCAGTGGCATTGATCTCATCCGTATAATGCATGAGCAAATCCCGTCTGTTGCTATTTTGGTTATTTCGGCATGGTCAACACAGGAGGCTATTTTTGCTGCCTTGCGTGCCGGTGCAACCGGTTATGTGCTGAAAGAGCGTGATGATCTGGAGGTCGCTTTAGCGCTGCGTAGTATTTTGCGTGGTGGCGCACCGATTGATCCGCTGCTTGCCCGTCGCATCATTAGTGAATTTTCTTCTCAGAATGAGCAAAACACGGCTGGTGAACAGGAAGCCGAGGCTGAAAAGCTTAGCCCGCGTGAGCATCAGATTTTACGACTGGTGGCAGAAGGTATGGCTAATCGGGATATTGCCGAAAAGCTTTCAATTTCCCGTTATACGGTCGAATGTCACATTAAAAATATTTATCGCAAACTGGCGGTTTCATCGCGCACCCGTGCTGTTAATACAGCCCGTCAACGTGGACTGCTCGCGTGAGATGGTGTTTATCGATATTTGTCTGGCTGGCTTTATGCATTGGTGCATGGGCACAAGATCATTGCCCGGTTGAAGTCCTGGCAATACAAGCAGCGCCAGCCCTTAAGGGCGGCGAGTATCCCGTCAATGGACCGTGGGAAAATGTGGTCTTGCCGGATGTCGCCTGGCATCGCTTTTCTAATGGAAACAACCTTGATGAACATGCGGGTAATAATGGGATTTGGTACCGCATTGATTGGCAGCGCAATTGTGACAACTCACAGGCATATCCGGTAGCTGTCGTCACGGAATCTGTAGTTCTGGCCGGTGAAGTCTATATTAATGATGAGCTGTTATGGCGTGATGCTCATCTTGTAGAACCTATTTCACGCAGCTGGAATATGCCGCGCTTGCTACGCCTGTCAGAACCATATTTGCGTGATGGCATGAATTCTATTCGCATTCGGGTCGTAAGCATACCGGGACAGCAATTAGGCCTTGGCAGAGTGTTTATTGGCACAATACCTGCAATGCAGCAGATTTATGACGGTTTATGGTGGCGTAACCGTACACTCTTTGCGATTAATCTGATTGTTTCTGGTGTTTTAGGGTTGTTCTTTCTGGCGCTTTGGGTCGCCCACCGAAATGAAACGGCCTATGGCTGGTATGCATTATCGACCATATTCTGGGTGATCTTTGCGTCCAATATTTTGGCGATAAGTCCCTGGCCTTTCCCGAGTACCGCTATCGCGGTCTCCGTTTATCTGATCGCACTTGTGCTTTCCATATCCTGTTTTTGCATATTCAGCTGGCGGTTAAGCGGGTTAAAATTGCCGCGTATTGAACGGGCTTTATGGCTGCTGACTGCATTATTGGTCTTAGCCATGCTTGGCATACCATTTGCTTATGCCATCACAACGCATGCAATCATTATCTCAATAAGTACGCTTGTATTTGCCTGCAACTGTGTGGCGATGCCAGTACGGGCATGGCGTAGCCGTAATCCCGAACATATTTTGCTGGCACTTTGTTTATTGGCTTTGTTGGTTTTCAGTGTGCATGATTACCTGGCCATCACCAGAGTAATCACTGGCTCAATGACGATCATGCCATATGCCAATATTGCAATTACCCTGTGTTTGGCTGGTATTATGGCTGTGCGACATGCAAAAAATGCGCGCCGTATTGAACGCTTTAATGTTGAACTGCAGGAAGCAGTGACGACAGCACAAGCAGAGCTCGCATCCACACTGAAACAGCAATATGGTTTGGCACTGACCAATACACGGTTGCAGGATCGTTTGCAGCTTGCACACGATTTGCATGACGGCTTGGGCGGCTCACTTCTCCATATTATGGCTTCGGTGGAACAAAGCTCGCAGATGCTGCAGCGTGAGCGGGTATTGTCAATGTTGAAGCTGTTGCGCGATGACCTGCGGCAGACAATTGATTCAAGTTCGAGTGAGGGAACTGAGGCACCGGCGACGCCAAAAGAATGGATTGCTCCACTGCGTCATCGCTTTACCACTCTGTTCGATCATTTCAATATTCGCAGTGACTGGCAGTTGCCAGACGAGTGGCTGACGCGCCCCAATGCCATGCAATGTTTGGTGCTGACCCGATTAGTCGAAGAAGGGCTGACCAATGTTGTGCGTCACAGCCAAGCTGCACATGTCAGGCTCCGGCTGACGCAAGACAGCAAAGCTGAATTATGTCTGGAAATAGAGGATGACGGTGTTGGTTTTGATGTTGCTGCTGTACGTCAATCCGGTCTCAGTGTCGGTATGCGCAGCATGACAACGCGCATTGCTCGTCTTAACGGCACATTGCACGTGGAATCCGTATCCGGAAAGACTATACTGACAGCCCGTTTTCATCTGAAAAATGCTGATAGCAGTAGAAGTGAACTGTGATCTCCCTAACGACGCGTAAAATGAATAGGCCGTATTTTATATACAAACGACGTTATATGCTCGCTTTTCATAACGGGGGTTAGTTCTGAACATAACATGTTGTGCAAGCTTCAAGGCCGTTACCTTCTCGGAGACGTAATCTTGTTGCATTACCAGTGAAAGCCGCTTAATCAGCCATTGAAAAATTATGGAATTGATATGGCTCAGAACGGCTCACAATCAGATCATTTGGAAACACTGGACCGCGACCTTGGACGGTTCCTAACTTTGGAACGCGCGACAGCTTATATGGCGCGCCCGATGGTTGGTCCGAGTGTCGGTTTTATTTTTATCCTTCTTGCGGGTCTGCTTGCTGCTTTGTCATTCGGGCAGGCGAGTAATACGCTGATCATTATCATTGTCGCAGTGTTTGGTGCCTATATGGCGTTGAACATCGGTGCGAACGATGTGGCCAATAATATGGGGCCTGCCGTTGGTGCCAACGCACTGACAATGGGGGGCGCGATTGCGATTGCGGCTGTTTTTGAAAGTGCCGGTGCTTTTATCGCTGGTGCCGACGTGGTCTCAACGGTCGCAACAGGTATTATTGCACCTGAAGCAATGGCCAATTCCACGACCTTTATCTGGGCAATGATGGCCGCACTGGTCTCCGCAGCCTTATGGGTTAATCTGGCAACCTGGATCGGTGCGCCTGTTTCAACCACCCATGCCGTTGTTGGTGGTGTTGTCGGCTCCGGTATTGCCGGTGCAGGCGTCATGGCTGTTAACTGGGAAAACATGATCGCCATTGCTGCAAGCTGGGTTATTTCTCCTGTTATGGGAGGCGTAATTGCTGCAGGATGTTTATGGTTCATTAAAGCGCGTATCATCTATCAGGACGACAAAATAACTGCTGCTCGTAAATGGGTGCCGGTTTTGGTCGGCGTTATGGCCGGCACTTTCGCTGCCTATCTGGCTGTGAAAGGTCTTGGTCATGTGATCAAAATTTCGCTTAATCTTGCCATGCTGATCGGTCTGGCATTCGGTATTGTTACCTGGCTGATTATGGTGCCGGTTATCCGACGCCAGTCGGCTGGCCTTGAAAACCGTAATAAATCTCTGAAAGTTCTCTTCGGCGCACCGCTTGTGCTTTCCGCAGCTCTTCTGAGTTTTGCGCATGGCGCTAATGACGTGGCCAATGCTGTGGGGCCGCTGGCTGCAATCGTGCAGGTTGCCAAATCCGGTTCGATTACTTCAGATGTCAGCATTCCGTTTTGGGTGATGTGTATCGGCGCTCTGGGTATTTCGTTTGGTCTGTTTCTCTTTGGACCAAAACTGATCCGTGTTGTTGGCAGCCAGATCACGAAGCTGAACCCGATGCGTGCCTATTGTGTTGCATTGTCTGCTGCTATCACAGTTATCGCGGCCAGCTGGCTGGGACTTCCTGTTAGCTCGACACATATTGCTGTTGGTGCAATTTTTGGTGTCGGGTTCTTCCGCGAATGGGATGCTGAGCGTCGCCTGAAGAAATCTCAGGAATCTGCGAGTGGTCCGAAAATTGCGCCGGAAGAACGTCGTCGCCGCAAATTAGTGCGACGTTCACACGTACTAACAATTGGTGCAGCATGGGTATTCACTGTGCCTGCGGCAGCTGTTTTGTCGATGATTATTTTCTTCCTGTTATCCAGCTTTGGCGGAAGTCTCTAAAGACAAAAAAAGCGCCTGCAACCAAATGGTTGCAGGCGCTTTTTATTGTGAAGATCCACGTTCAGTTTTGTGGTGTTGATACAACGAAATTATGTGGCAGGCGATAGACGGCCTTAGCGTAATTCTGTACCAATTTTGCTTCATCAAGCGGCTTGTCGCAGGTCAGCAATACAGCCTGTTTTTCAATACCTAAATCCCGCAACTGAAACGGCGTGCCGTGGCCATATTCAAGGTGACCTTGGCCGATAATGCCGACAATCAGTCCGGCTTTATTATCATGCAGAGCATTGGCGATATTACAAGCAAACGCTCTGTCCCAAACCTGTTGTGCCCGCACAAAGCGGTCAAACTCCGGTGAGGCAGCGGACTTGTCTTTCATCCATGGCGGCCCGCCATTGGTAATGGCAAAAAGATATTCCCGATAGGCCATGGTCGCATCTTTGGCAGGCGTTAAGCCGTCGCGTTCTTCAACAGGCACGGCATCCCAGCCTTCTTTGCCGACGCGGGTAACAAGCGGACGGTGGCAGTTAAGTGCGAGCATTGGTACACCTGCCTCGCGGCAGAACCGGAAAATCGGCATATAAAGCGCGCTGTCAAAACCCCAGACCGTGCCCCATTCGGCTTTTTCCAGAAACAGCGGCTCATCCATCTCACCGGCAATCCATGCATCCAGCACAGGTTGCAAACGGCGAGGAAACATCTCAAAGCCAACAGCAATATCCTGACGATGTGCAAGCAGGCCACTGCAGATTTGCAATTGCCAGCGGTGAATATCGTAGCGGTCGTGATGTTCTCCCAGCATCACAATTTGCTGTTGCGCCAGCTCCTGCATCAGCTGCGGGTAATCTGTCAGTTGTTTTTGTGCCGGATCAAGCCATGTCGTTTGCGGGTGAAACACGTTATCAGAGCTTTTGGTCATGCTGCGATACCGTCCTGTTTCAGCAGAGTAACAACCAGCCCCAGAGGTTTTTGCGCTGCATTATAGGCTGCATAGCTTGTACCTTCATGCGTTTCCTGCTGCTGCCAGCTATCAACGCTGTCACCTTTGAGATGGAGATGAAAATCGCTGACCATCACATTGATAAACCCCATACTTGGCTTAACCGCAGGCATAGAACCCTGCCACTGTTGATGAAAATGCGGCAGAGCCAGTTCAATACGAATATTGGCGTTGTCAGCTTCGGCCTTTTTAAAAGGCTCTAGACCGCTATCGTCCTCACGGATTTCTTTGCGTTCAGCTGAAGTTTCGTCTTTGACTTTCTCTTCAAGTGCTGTTCCTGCGCCAAATTCTGCCAAGGCTGCATCGAAAGGTTCGATCCCGTCAAAACCGATAACGCTGGCTACGACTTCACTATCCTTATCCAGCATATCAATGCGCGGATAACATTTATCATGCATGACACTGGTACGATCGATAATGATCTGAGTAACAGCAAACGGATCAAGGCTGCTGTGATGCTCGGCACCTGTGATGGCAATGCGGCCATTGGCAAAATAGACACGCTCTACGGTGCCGATGCGCTCATGCGTGGCGCCAAGATTTTTGGAATTGACCATCAGCTTGCCGATATCCGGCAGTTTTTGCAGGAGAGTGAAAAGGTCAACATTGAGTTGTTCGCGGCGGTTTTGCATGGTGGATAAGTGTCCTGTTCTGCCCGTCAGGCTGCCGCACTGGCAGGCATTGAGAGAATATTCAAATCGATAATGCGTGGTTTAATGCTGGTTTCCATTGCGGAATGCGCAATGATGATGATGGCTGTCTCCGGCAAACGGGTGCGCAGCAATTGCAACAGCTGCGCTTCGGCCTGTTTATCCAGCGAGGAGGTTGCCTCATCGAGAAACAGCCATTGCGGTTTTTGGATCAATGCGCGCGCAAGCGACAGACGTTGCAGCTCGCCGCCGGACAGGCCGGAGATCATGAGCGGGTGGCCTTGTGCCTCTTGTTCAAGCGACATTGCGGAACTGCTACCCAAGCCGACATCAGTGATCGCTTGCTGCAAATCACCCTTGTTAAAATCCGTCACCGGATGCGGGTAGCTCACCGCAGCATAGAGATCGTTTTGCGGGAAATAGGGTTTCTGCGGCAGAAACAGCGCATTATACAAATTGGTGCTGATCATGCCTGTCCCGTGCGGCCAGAAGCCCGCAACTGCGCGATAGAAAGTTGATTTTCCAAAACCGGATGGTGCACGCAGCCAGACTGTCTCGCCCTTTTTGACGGTAAGCTGATCAAGATGCAACAATGTCTGGCCGTTTGGAGTGGTCAGGTGCAAGTCTTTGATATGCAGCATTTCATCTGTATCAGCTGTGTGTTCAATAGCGATACGACGTTGTGCTGCGTCCTGTGCGGCATTAAGAAAAACATCCAGACGTCCGGCTGTGGCGGCGAGATCAGCCAGTTTTTTATAATAAAAAACGAACCATGACAGAGTTGTTGCCACATTGCTGAAAGCGCCGGCAACCTGCATCAATCCGCCAAGTGTTACGCTTTTTGCCAGATAGGCCGGCAGTGCAACGAATAACGGTATGCGCAAAATGGTGAACTGGTAGGGCGTGGTAAAACAGCCAAGCCAGAATTCGCGGACAATCAGATTACGCCAATTGGCACGAACATTTTCAAAGCGGCGGTCAAGCAGATCGCGTTCGGCATTTTCACCACGCAGCAGAGCAATTTCTTCCGTGGACTGACGCAGTCTCGCCAGTGAGTAGCGGAAGTCCGCTTCCCGCTTTTGCTGAGTTTCAAAGAGCTTTTTCAAAGGCTTGCCGAGCGCGAAGGTCAGCATGGTCGACAGGCCGACATAGATAAAGACCGCCCAAACCATATAGCGCGGAATGGTGATGTCGAAACCCATCAAAGTGAAGCTCAGCGCAAAAGTCGAGAGACTCCATAACAAGACGAGATAGGAAAACAGTCCGACAACACGGCCGATCAGTTCAATACCTTCGCTCAGAAAACCGCGCACAAACAGCTTGCAGTCGTCGGCAATACGCTGATCCGGATTGTCGACGTCACGACTGCATTCGCCTTGTGACAGGTGCCAATAGGCTTTGTTGGTGAACCACAGATCAAGCGCCTTACTGGTCAGCACTTCACGCCAGCGAATTTCGAGTATTTTTTGATAATAGCTGCCGACCAGACTGCGCAGCGAATTACTGCCGACAATCAGAGCGAACAGGCCGATCTGGGTAATAACGGTTTTAGTATCGACTTTCTCAAGTGCATTGTAGAAATCGGCAGTCCAGCTGATCATACGGATAGAGAACCAGACGCCTGCCAGATCAAGGGCGATAACCAAACCCAGCAGAAGCAAGCTGAGTTTGGCACCTTTGCCTGCGATACACAGGCGGGCAAGACGGTATATTTGCCGCAGAACATGCATAATCTGAAGTCTCCGCTACTCAGAAGCGCATTGTCGCGCCGAGTTTGTAGGTGCGCCCCGGAGCGACCTGCATTTCCAGCGGGTTCTGATTGGCGACACTGCTTGATGAAGGAGTGTTCAGATAAGTGCCGGCCAGCGTATTCGGGAAATAACGCTTGTCGAAAATATTCTGCACACCGAAATTGACATCAATCATCTCGGTTGGTTTCCATTTGCCATACACATCAAACACGGCATAACCGGCTGGTTTATAGGCATCCGGATCGGCTCGGCGGGTTACGCCTTTGGCAAATGTGCCGACCAGTTCGGTTTCCAGTTTCCATTCCGGTATCAAATAACGCAGACCGGTAACCACAGTGAGCGGAACGGCACCGTCAAAGGCGGTCTTGTCAGAACCTGCATTCACGCGCTGATTACCGCGTTGATAGGAGAGGGCGGCATTGGCAAAGAGATTGTCATAAACCTCATATTCACCGCCGAGTTCAAAACCCCAGATCTGCACACTGTCGACATTGTCAGATGTATAGCGCTCAGCCGTGCCCGGTACCCGCTGGAAGCCGCGAATGAAGTCTTTATAATCAGCATAGAAACCGGTGAAGCTGAAATAGCCGCGATCCAGTTCACCACGTAAACCGGCTTCATAACTGCGCACAAATTCCGGTTTCAGGTTTGGATTCGGAATGGTCTCAACCATACCGGTGGAACCGATCGAGAGCGAAGAGACAAAGAGCTGCTGTGATGTGGGCATTTTAAAGCCTTCACCATAGGAGGCATAGAGCGAATAGGTATCATCAAGCTTGTAAGTACCGCTGAGACGCTTGATCAGGCGAGTCTTGTCGATTTTATGCGGCTTATAACCGGGTAACGACACGTAATCGTCATCTTTAGTCGGATCAATCGAATAGGTCGCCAAACGCAAGCCTGGTGTGATGGTCAGACGCTCATCAAGCAGTTTGATCTCATCCTGCAAGTAAAAATCTGCACGTGTTGTATCAACGCGGGGGAAGTTGAAGCCCTTATTGATGCCGGTGGTCGTGGTGCCGGTTGTCAGGTTGCGGGTGATATCTGTGCCTTCATAGGTGGTCTTGGTCAGATCGCCGTCAAAACCATAGATCAGGGTATGATCCGTTGCACCAAGATTGAATGAGGTGGTCAGCTGCAGATCGGCTTCAATAAATTCTTCGCCGTAATTGCGGATCTGAACGCGCTGTTCTTTACGCGCTGGATAGGTGCGGAACTGGTTGCTCAGAGTATCGCGCTTCTGCGGTGAATAGGAGACTTTCCATTTTACTGCATCGAGCCACGGCGCATCGACCTGCCAGTCATGTTCCAATGCAATGCGATAGCGGCGCATTTCCAGCTCGCGATCCCAGCTGTCGGATTTATAGCCCATCATTGCAGATGAGGAGTCATAGACCTGATCGATGGAAGTTTTGCGGTCAAACCATTCGCCGGTCAGCATAAACTGATTATCGCTGTTCGGGTTCCATTGCAGTTTCATCAGGCCATTATAAGCATCGGTATCTGCCGGAAATGCTTTGTTACAGGCGAGAATATTCTGGCGCGGACAACCCCAGATGCCGCCGTCAGCATAGCCCTTGCGGTTCTTGATTTCCGAAGAACCGACATGGCCAAAGGAGCCAAGCACTTTGAAATCACCGGCCTGTGCTGCTCCGGTAATCTGCTTGCGGAAGCTGTTGTCATAGGAGTCATAGTCGAGCTTGATCTCTCCGCCCCATGCCCTGTCGCCCTTGAGAATATCCTCGGGATCAATGGTGCGGAAGGAAACAACGCCGCCCAGTGCATCGGCACCTGAAAGTACCGAGTTTGGCCCGCGGATGATTTCAACTGCCTTCATGTTGAACGGGTCAACAAAGTCGCGGCTGCCATCGGTGATCTGTTCCTGAATACGCGAACCGTCAACCAGCATCTGCACACGATTGCCACCGACACCACGGATAGAGAAACTGGAAAGCTGACCAAAAGGATTGGTCATGGAGGTGAGGCGGTTAACGCTGACACCCGGCTCATAGCGCACCATATCCTGAATATCGCGCACCACACGCCGCTCCAGATCTGCACCGCTGATAACATTCACTGTCATGGGCAGGTCAAGCACCGTGCCGGATGTGCGGGCGGCTGTAATCGTGATTTGCTGCAACTGAATCTGTTGTTGCTCTGTGAGTAGAGCGGTTTGCGATGTCGGTTTATTGGGGGCTGTCTGCTGCGCCTGTGCAGTATGAGCCAATACAGTGACTGAAGTGCTGAGCAGCAGCATAGCCAGTCCGTTTGCTATCGGAGAATGTCTGTTCATGTCTGAAGTCGCCCGCTTGATCAAATTCTATATAATATGACTCATTGACTCATATTTAATGTTTGGCGATAATATACGTGCGACATTCTGTCAAGTCGGTGATGTAAGCGTGCGGATATGGAAAAGGCCGCATAAGTGCGGCCAGAGTTAAAGTGCAGATTGTGAGTATTTAACGGGACTATAAAAACAAATCGTCCGGCGCTGTCCCGATTATGGAAGCTACGATATCAAGACGGCGCTCAGCCGCTGCTGTGACAATGGCATTAGCCCGTGCAAAGAGTGCTGCAGTAAAATTTAGTAGCAAACAATTACGTGCCGGTGCAAAGGAAATAACACCGGCAACAACCAGACTGCGGGCAGTTTTTATGTGTAATTACCACTTCACGCGGAAGCTGATGCTGCCTTTGTATGCATAGCTATCTCCGAAGTTTTTCAGGCTGGAATTGACTGATCCTTCGCCATAGAGTGAGTATTTGTCGTCGTTCCAGTTATAAGAACCGCCAAGTCCGATACCTGCCCATAAGCGGTCGCTTTTATTGTAGAAACTGACATTGCTGACATCCACTTTGGTGCCGTCCAGAAACTCATTATAGAGATTGGCAATGCCGTAAACATAAGAGCGGTTCATCATGCCTTGGCCATTCTGCCAAGAGTTTTGATAGTCCAGACTGACACCAAGACGTCCGCGCAGATTGGCAGCGCGCTCACGCGATACATAAGCACCAAACACATCCGTGAAACTGTTAAAATCAGCAACGGTATAGCTCAGCTGCGCTTGCGGTGTGACAGACCAATAATCATTCAGGGTAAACCGTTTGCCCAGTTCCGTTGAAAGCGCATAGACAAAGGCGTGATTGCCCTCTTTGAGGATAGAGTCTCCGCCCTGATAGCTGAGATCACTTTTATGCCATGTGACTTGCGCCTGATTGTCCAGATACAGACCGTCATCGCCGTACCAGGTCAGCGTACCGCCAAAACCGTAACCGTCTGAGCTGATGCGTCCGCGACCAAGATCGGAATCATAAGGCGACCAGACGCTGGCGACACCATGGGTGTAATGCACGGTAATGCCGCCGATCAGCTTGCCTGCTTCACCTTCATGCAACATGCCGTCAACGCCTGCCTGCATTTTATAGGCGCTATAGTCATAGGTGGCATCGGACGTCGATGTGCGCGGTTGCATCTTGGTATATGAGCCTTCAACCCGTCCCCAAATGCCGGAGGTTTCAGTGTGGCTGCCAGCCTCGCTGTTTGGCGCATAAGGCTCAATTGCATCTGCGCCTTGCGAGAGCATGAGATTACCGGCATGGCTCCAGTAGCGATTGCCCACACGCTGTTGAAGCGTTGGCAAAGTGTTCAACCCAAGCAAGAATTGCGGATAGATTTCATAGACCGGTGCACCCGGCTGATAATGCGGTTTCTTGTCCTTCAGTTCGGAGCGCAGATACCAGTTACCGTCGGCGCTATCGCCTTCTAAGCCGTTGTGAAATAGCCGGTAAGCATAAGCACCACCGACAACAGCCTGATCGCCTTTGTGAATATAGTCGCCCTTCAGCTTGAATGCGCCATCAGACGCGCCGGTGACTTCAATAATTTGAATGCCATTGACTGTCTGGGCACCAGTGCCACCAATATTTTTTACCCGCACAAAGGTGTTTCCGGTCGTATCACCGTTAATGATCAGCTTGTCTGTTGCTGAGCTGTCATCGTTGAGAGTGGTATTCAGGGTCAGAAAGCCGTCTGCGCCGCTATATTTGCCTTTAATCGTCAGAACATCGCCAACCAAATCGGCTGCACCTGCGAGATCAATATTGCCGCCTTTGTTCAGCACTTCTCCGATCAGTGTGCGGTTGGCCAAATTGCCGCTGCTGTCATAAGGGGTAAGGGTAGCGCCACCAGATAATGTGAGAAGGGTGAGGTTGGAGTCCGCATCCATTTTCCACTGGCTGCCGATGCCGTCAATATTCAGAAAAATATTGGAAGCCTGTGTTTTCTCCGGATGGGCATTGGTCGAACCTAAAAACTGACTGCCTGCAGACATGTTCAGTGCAATCGTGCCGCCATCAATTGCATCCATAATGCCGATAACGTCAAAAACGCCGGATGTGTCGCGGGTTGCGGTTTTATCCAGTCCCTGAACGCGATCATTACGGTCGTGCGTATCCGCGATAACCGGTGTGTCGATCACCTTATTGGCAATGATTGAACCTTCACCGCTTGCACGTATCACAATCGGGCTGTTTTCGGCGCGCAATGTAGCGCCGCCGCCCAGATAAATATAACCTTGCCGTATATTGTCTGCATGGCTGCCTTGTTGTTCGCGCGATGCGTATAAGGCATAGGCATTGTTGCCGGTGGTACTGACTTTTGCGCCATCGCCGAGCTGAACTAGACCGCCTTTATTGGCATAAACAGCGTGTCCGTCGGTCATCGAGCTTGCAATGTCAGCATTCGCACCAATAAAAACATAGGCATTGCCGAGTGTATTATTGTTTATTCCTAAAAGTACTTCCCACCACTTAAGGCCATTGATATCATTGTCACGATTGCCGGCATAAACAGCATAGCCGTCACCTTCGGCTGCATTGGTTGCCATTCCGTTGCCAGTCTGCCGGACACGTGTGCCGTCAGGCAAAATTATCACGGTATTGGCATTCGCATTTTGAAAATTATTCGCGCGTACACCAATACCGCTGTTAACCTCGATATCAGCGTAATTTTTTACGTAGGCGAGGGTATCGCCGTCAACATTACCATTAGAAGAGAGGTTAATACCGTCGGCGGTTACACCCGTAGTTTTAATTGTCAGGCGATTAGCCCGAAACATGCTGTTTTCGGAATTGGTGCGAATAGCATCCGAAGTATTGCCGGAGGTGATGATTGTAATATCGTTTGGTTGAGCTTGCGAATTATTTAAATAAACACCAAACCCTTGCAGCGGAGCATAGCCTGCAGTTTCTGTGGTGGTGACGGTAATGACATCACCTGGGCCGTAACTGCAAAAATACAATGTTGTTGTGCATGTAACGTCTGCTGCGAAAGCATTTTCCGATGCCATAAACAGACTGGCAGTTGCAATTATACCATTTACAAAAATAAACCGGGTCATGCGATGTCCAATGCAAAGTAAACAATAAATATCCTTGATGATAATATTTTTTAAATATGATTAATTAATTGTCAAATTAATTAGTAATTGGTATCTAATGTAAAATATGACCCTATATAATATTTTACATTATCTTGAAATATGAAGTTTATAGCGAATGTTTGATAGTGTTTTTATTTAGAAGAAATACTGCCTGAATATCAAACAATTACGTCTGCTTATGTGAATGAGCACCGGCATTTCCTCAAGGTTATAAGATGTGCCAATTCTTGTATAATCGGTCAGCCGCGCGTTTATTCTCTATAAAAATAAATCGTCCGGCGCTGTTCCGATCGTGGAAGCCACGATGTCAGGACGGCGTTCGGCCACGGCCGTGACGATAGCATCAGCCAGTGCAAAGATTGCTGCGGGAGAATTGGGCAGCAAGCGATTACGTGCGGGTGCGAAGAAAATAACATCCGCAACAGGAACAAGCGGGGATGTCGGGCTGTCGGTAATTGCCAGAATCACAGCACCTTTTTGCTTGGCAGCTTTGGAAAGCTGCACGGTATTATTGGAATAACGTGGCATGGAAATGGCGATCACGACATCGCCTTCATCGACAGAGCGCACGAAATTATTGGCATATTGAGATGCGCCTCTGGAGAGAACATTCGTGACATTTTTTTCCGTATAAAGTGCCAGCCCTTCCTCCAGCAGGGTTGCTGCATAATGGCTCGCGCCGGTACCCAGAATGATGATGCGGCGGGCATTGACCAGTGCTTCTATAAAAGCTTCCGATGAGGCCGTATCAATATTGGTAATCGTGTCTTTGATATTGTCGGAACTGTCTGACAAAGCTGTATGTAAAAACGATTTTTTCAGCCCGTTTTCGCAATTTTCAAAGCTATTTTGATCATTTTCCGGTGTTTCAAATTGAAAATCTGAGACAATTTTTTCACGAAATTCACTATAGCCGCTATAGCCTGCTGCACGCACAAAACGGGTGATTGTGGCCGTTGAGCTGCCACTGGCATGAGCCAGTCCTTCAATCGACATCGCAACAACATCCAACGGCTTCGCCAAAACAAAATCGGCAATCTTCCTGTGAGATTTGCTGAGTGACGGATATGCTGCAGCCATACGGTTGGCAAAATCGGATTTAGGATTCAAAGTTTGTGACATCTGCGTTTCCGTGTTGACGGCATAAAATTTTCATATACTGTTATTATGAAAATAACCACATCAAATTGTGGATATCATAGCAAAGATAACATTCGTTGGGGAACGGAGACTTTGATGTATAAGAAAATGCTTGTGGCAGGTTTGCTTGGGACAACTCTGCTGAGTTCTGCTTTGTTGAGCAGTGCCGCATCCGCAGAAACACTGCGAATTGCACTGGGCTCGGAGCCGACTGCAATTGATCCGCATTATCATGACCTTACGCCGAATAATGCTTTAACTAAGCATATATTTGACGGTCTCACCAATCAGGATGAAAAACAGAATGTGCATCCTGCTCTGGCGACATCATGGGAAAATGACGGTAAGAATACCTGGACGTTTAAACTGCGCGAAGGCGTAACGTTCTCGGATGGCTCGCCATTTACTGCGGATGACGTGGTTTTCACCTTCTGCCGCACGCTGAAAAACGAAACAGCGATTGCCGGTTCATTTGCTGATATTACTGCGAATTTTGAATCAGTTGAAGCGCCGGATGCACAGACACTGGTTATCAAAACCAAAGCACCTGAGCCGCTGTTGCCAACCTTTATTGGCACTTTAGGTATTCTAAGCTCTTCTATCGTCAAACATGACAAAATTAGTTTTGCACCGGAAAAGAACTGCGGTGTGACCGGCGCATGGCCTGTCGTTGGCGATTTCAACGACGGCAAACTGACAATCGGTACCGGCCCTTACAAGCTTAAAAGCTATGTACGCGGTTCTGCTATTGAGCTGGAACGCAATGATAAATATTGGGGCGATGCTGAGCCTTGGGAAAGTGTACGCTTCCTGCCGGTACCGAATGCCGGTCCGCGTCTCGCCGGTCTTCTCGCCGGTGATTATGATATTATCGAAAATCCGGCTGCCCGCGATTTATCCCGCATCAAGGATGACAAGCGTTTCGGCTATACGGTCACACCTTCAACACGTGTGATTTATTACCAGCTTGATGTGGCGCGTGATGAAAGCCCTTATGTCAAAGCTGCCGACGGCAAGAACCCGCTGAAAGATGTGCGTGTTCGTGAAGCCATGTCGCTGGCGATTGACCGTAATGCGATTGTTTCCCGTCTGATGGACGGTGCTGCGGAACCTGCTTATCAGTTCCTGCCGACCGGCATGTTCGGTACGCTGCCTAATCCGCCGGAACTGCGTTATGATCCTGCCGCAGCCAAGAAACTTCTGGCCGAGGCCGGTTATCCGGACGGTTTCCAGCTCACACTTTCCACAACCAATGACCGTTATATCAATGACAGTCAGATTACACAGGCTGTGGCGCAATATCTGACACAGGTCGGTATCAAGTCGGATGTGGATGCGATGACGCGCGCTATTTATTTCCCACGACGCTCTAAGAAAGAACTGAGTGTTGCAATCGGCGGTTGGGGTTCAACCAGCGGTGAAGCTTCATCCTTCCTGCGCCAGTGGCCGGCAAAGCCGAATGAAGAAGGCACTTTGGGTGGTTCCAACTACGGCGGCTATTCCAACCCTGCTTTTGACAAGCTGATCTATGAAGCTGTGGCAACAATGGACGATAATAAGCGTTCAGAATTGTTGCAGCAGGCACAGACTGAAGTCATGAAAGATTATGCTTTCATCCCGCTGCATTTTGAAGCTGGCATCTGGGCACATAAGGCAAATGTGGCTTACACCGGTCGCTCTGATCAGTTTACGCTGGCGATGTCTGCGAAACCGGCGAAGTAACCGAAGACTACCCCAGAGCGGTTTGCAAGTATGACCGCTCCGGATTCTTTCGTGGTCACATATCGCAGTTAAATCAATATATTACTCTGCGATATGCCTCGGCCATCCAGACAGAATAATAGTCCGAGAAGCATGTCATGACAGCTTATATTTTGCAGCGACTTATCCAGAGCGCATTGGTTTTGCTTGCCGTGTCGGTCGCTGTTTTCTTTGCCGTATATGGCATTGGTGATCCGATTGAACTTCTTGTACCACCGCAGGTAAGTGCCGCCGAGCGGCTGGCGCTGATCAAGCGCTTGGGTCTCGATCTGCCGGTATGGCAGCAATATTTCACGTTTTTGGGCAATGCGCTGAAAGGCGATCTCGGCACATCTTTCGTGCATGGTGTGCCGGTGGTTTCGCTCATTCTTGCCCGTCTGCCTGCCACATTTGAACTGGTGTTGCTGTCGATGACGGTTGCGGCCGTTGTTGGTATTCCGCTTGGGCTGCTCGCAGGTCTTAATCCGGATAGCCGTCCGTCACGTTTTATTATGGCTGGTACGGTGATCGGCTTTTCACTGCCGAGTTTCTGGAAAGGCATGATGCTGGTTTTACTGTTTAGCGTGTTGCTTGGCTGGTTGCCGACTGCAGGGCGGGGCGAAACGGTTTCTGTACTGGGCATTCAAACCAGCCTGTTTACATTCAACGGTCTGCGCCATCTGATCCTGCCTGCGCTTAATCTTGCTATTCCGAATATGGCGCTGATGATCCGCCTCGTGGCGGCGGGAACTACGGAAGCGATGACACAGGATTACGTTAAATTCGCCCGCGCCAAAGGTGTGCGTCGCAAACGCATCGTTAACCGCCATGTGCTGCGCAATATTCTGATACCGGTTGTGACCGTTGTTGGTATTGAATTCGGCAGTCTCGTTGCCTTCTCTACCATTACCGAAACCGTATTCTCATGGCCCGGCATGGGCAAGCTGCTGATTGACAGTATCTACCAGCTCGACCGGCCTGTGGTGGTTGCCTATGTGCTGCTGGCTACGCTGCTGTTTGTCGCCGTGAATTTTATGGTCGATGTACTTTATGCGGTTCTCGACCCACGGGTCAAACTTTCCGGAGATATGGTATGAATAAGCCGATTATTCCGGATTATGCCAACACGCCGTTGCGTCAGAAAATTCTGCGCAGTATCCGCAATAAACCGACAACACGCGGTGCAGCTATCCTGCTTGGGGTGTTGGTTCTGCTGGCGGTGCTGGCACCTTTTATTGCCCCGCAAGACCCTTATGATCTGGCCTCTTTGAGCGTGATGGATAACCGGCTTGCGCCGGGCTCAACAAGCATGATGGGTTCGCTTTACTGGCTGGGCACGGATGCGCAAGGCCGCGATATGGTCAGCGCTATTCTCTATGGTTTGCGCACCAGCCTGCTAGTTGGTCTGCTCTCAACTTTGGGCGCAATGACCATCGGTGTGAGTGCCGGATTGCTTGCCGCACAGCTCGGCGGTGTTGCCGATGCGATTATCATGCGCGTGGTGGATTTTATGCTCGGCTTTCCGTCAATGCTTGTCGCACTGGTGCTGCTGGCCTCTGTCGGGCGGGGCGTTGATAAAGTGATCCTTGCGATTATTCTGGTGCAATGGGCGCAATATGCCCGCCTGATGCGTGCTTCTGCTCTGGTTGAACGCCGTAAGGAATATATCGAAGCGGCCGTCAATTTTGGTCTGCCGACTTATTACATCATGCTCCGGCATTTACTGCCGAACTCTATCGGCTCGGTGCTGGTGATCTCCACCATCAGTATTGCCAGTGCCATCACATTGGAAGCGACATTGTCCTTCCTCGGTGTTGGTGTGCCGGTTACGCAGCCGTCGCTTGGCCTGCTGATTGCCAATGGATTTGATTATCTGTTGTCGGGCGAATACTGGATTGCCGTGTTTCCGGGGATTGCACTGGTTCTGCTGATTATCTCGCTCAATTTTGTCGGTGACCGCCTGCGTCGCAGCTTTAATGTGAGGGGCGTGTGATGACGGCTTTGCTCGAAGTAAAGGGTTTGCGAACCGTATTTCACTTGCTGGGTGGCGCATGGTCGGCAGTTGATGGCATTGATCTGAGTATTGCGCGTGGTGAAGTGCTGTGCCTTGTCGGAGAGTCCGGTTCCGGTAAATCTGTCACCGGTTTCTCACTGGTGCAACTGATTGATCCGCCGGGGGAAATCGTTGAAGGCGAAATCCTGTTTAACGGTGAAAATCTGCGTGAGGCATCAGACGAACGGCTGCGTCATTTGCGCGGCGACCGCATTGCGATGATTTTTCAGGATCCGCTCTCCACGCTCAATCCGGTGCTTACCATTGGTGAGCAAATGTGCGAGGCGATCCTTGAACATCGGGCATGCGGCAAAGCACAGGCGATGAAGGAGGCCGCGAGTGCCTTGGGTCGGGTCGGTATTTCCTCACCGGAAGTACGGCTGAAACAATATCCGCATGAATTCTCCGGTGGTATGCGCCAGCGCGTGGCGATTGCCACCGCATTGCTCAATAATCCTGATTTGATTATTGCCGATGAGCCGACCACTGCACTGGATGTGACCATTCAAAGCCAGATCCTCTATGAAGTGCAGAAGCTGGCACGGGAAACCGGTACTGCCGTACTGTGGATTACTCATGATCTTGCCGTTGTGGCCGAACTCGCTGATCGTGTGGCGGTAATGTATGCGGGTCAGATTGTTGAAACCGGTGCAGTCGATGATGTGCTGGACAGACCGCTGCATCCTTATACGCAAGGTCTGCTGAATTCGTCTTCCGGCATGGTAAAACCGGGGGAACGCCTGCACCAGATCGACGGCAATGCACCACGTATTGATGACCGGCCAAACGGCTGTCCGTTCCGCACGCGCTGCGAGCGTGTCCAGCCGGTTTGTGCAGAAGTTAATCCCGAACAGCAGGTGATCGACGGGCGGATTTTTCGTTGTCACAATCCGGTATCACTGCCTGTCCGTGAGGCATTTGCTCAGGAGGCAAGACCATGAGTGATGCATTTTTTGAAATGCGCGGGGTGAAGAAGCATTTTCACTCGAAGTCCACAATGGCTGATCGCATTCTGCGTCTGACAGGACAGGCTGCACCGGCGCGGGTTTTGCGTGCGGTAGATGGTGTTGACCTGAGTATCAAACGTGGTGAGGTGCTGGGACTTGTCGGCGAGTCCGGCTGCGGGAAATCCACCCTGTCCCGTATGGCTACAGGTATTTATCAGCCGACCGCAGGCAATGTGCTTTATGACGGTCACGCCGTTGAAAAGCTCAAGGGCCGTGAAAAGCTCGACTTTCTTTTGAAAGTGCAGATGATTTTTCAGGATCCTTACGCCTCGCTTGATCCGCGCATGAAGGTCAATCAAATTGTCGGTGAGGCACTGAAGGTGCATCGCCTGATGCCGAAAGCCGAGATTGCCGGTGCGGTGAACAAAGCGCTGGAAGAGGTGGGGCTTGATCTCGCCTATCGTGACCGCTACCCGCACCAATTTTCCGGTGGTCAGCGTCAGCGTATCGGCATTGCCCGCGCTTTGTCAGTGAAGCCTGATTTTCTGGTGTGCGACGAGCCGGTATCGGCGCTTGATGTGTCCATTCAGGCGCAGGTGATTAATCTGTTTATGGATTTGCGTGCCCGCTACGGGCTGACCTATCTGTTTGTCAGCCATGACCTTGGCGTTGTGCAGCATATCAGCGATCGCATCGCGATCATGTATCTCGGCCGTATCGTTGAGATTGGTTCCGCAGCCGCAATTTTCAGCAAGCCTGCGCATCCCTATAGTGCGGCACTGATTAATGCCAGCCCGTCGATCAGCCGTCGTAAACGTGATTTCCAGCCGTTGACCGGTGATCTGCCGTCACCGCTTAATCCTCCTTCCGGCTGCCCGTTTCATCCGCGTTGCGCCCATGCCATGCCGGTATGCCGCGAGCGCCGCCCTGAACTTGAAAGTGTGACAGCCGACCAGAGCGCTGCCTGTCATTTGCATAATCCGGAGACATAATGACTACCACCATTCTTCGTCCAGAAGCCGGACGCAGTACGCTGCCGTTTATTGATCAGTATCATCCGGACAGACCGCTGGAAGTAAACTTCTATCGCCCTGAAAGCTATTGCCCCGAAGACCCTGTCATCATAGTGCAGCATGGTATGTTGCGTAACGGTGATGAATATCGCGATTTCTGGATTCCGGCGGCTGAAAAACACCGCTTGCTGATCGTTGCTCCGACTTTCCCCGATGCGCAGTTCCCGATGGCGGAAAGCTATAATAACGGACTGATCCTCGATGAAAGTGCAGGGCTTGTGCGTGAAAAACAGAATTGGCTTTATGGTGTGCCTGCCCGTGTTTTTGCAACGCTTCAGGCCGGTGGTGTAACCACGCAGAAACAGGCGCGTTTATACGGTCATTCGGCTGGCGGTCAGTTCTCGCACCGTCTGCTTGCCACGCAGGATCACGGTATTTTCTCGGATGTCGTTGCGGCCAATCCGGGCTGGTACACTCTACCTGATCTGAAGCGTAAATTTCCGGAAGGTATGGGCGGCATTGGTCTGGATGAGGCGCAGCTTGCCCGTTGGTTTGCCTATCCGATGCATATTTTCGCCGGTGATCAGGATATTGATGAGGCTGATCCTAATTTGCCGGATCAGCCGGAGGCATTCGCGCAGGGACCTTCCCGCTATAAACGCGCATATTTCGTTTATGACTTTGCGCAAAAACAAGCTCAAAGCTTAGGCATGCCGTTCAACTGGAAGCTGATTGATGTGGCCGGTGTCGGTCATGACGGAGCTGCCATGTCCCGTGCCGCTGCGGCTTACTGGTTTGAGGGGCGCATCCCGCCCGCATCCGAGCTGGTCTTTGAAGAAGCAACGAATTTATAAGTTTTTATATGGGAATGATCCAATGAGCATGAATGACCGCCAGGACTTGTGGCAGAAGGTTGAGGACGAAAAGCAGCGCCTCATCGAAATGAGCGACCGCGTCTGGGGAATGCCGGAGGTTTGCTATACCGAAGAGCGCTCTATGGCTGAACATAAGGCTGAATTGCTTCATCATGGTTTTCGCGTAACAGAGGGCATTGCCGGTATTCCTACCTCTGTGATTGGCGAAGCCGGTGAAGGCGGGCCGGTTATTGCTTTCATGGGCGAATATGATGCGCTGCCGGGTCTCAGTCAGGAAGCCGGTGCGTCGGAACATAAGCCGATTGAAGCGGGTGGTCATGGCCATGGCTGCGGCCATAATCTGCTGGGCGCTGGCGCATTACTGGCCGCTGTGGCGTTGAAAAATTATCTGGCTGAACATAAAATTCCGGGGCGTGTGCGCTATTATGGCTGTCCTGCGGAAGAGGGTGGTGCGGCCAAGGCTTTTATGGTGCGTGCCGGTGCTTTTGACGATGCCGATGTTGCAATCTCGTGGCATCCATACAGCTTCTGGGAAGTGGCTCCCGCTTTATCACTGGCTAATACCCGTGCGGACTTCATTTTTACCGGTCGTGCTTCTCATGCGGCAGCTGCGCCGCATCTTGGACGCAGTGCGCTTGATGCAGTTGAACTGATGAATGTCGGCGTCAATTATATGCGTGAACATATGCCATCTGATGCGCGTATTCATTATGCTTTGCTGGATACCGGTGGCATTGCGCCGAATGTGGTGCAAGCCCATGCGCGGGTGCGCTATTCCATTCGTGCAATGGATTTGCAGACCATGCTGTCACTGGTTAATCGCGTGAACAAGATTGCGCAGGGTGCGGCGATGATGACCGAAACCCGCATGGAGATGAAGATCGTCAGCGCGGTTTCCAATACGCTGGGCAACAAGCCGCTGGAACAGGCACTGTATCGCACCATGCAGGAGCTGGGTGCACCGGAATTTGACGATCAGGATCGCGATTATGCCCGCAAAATCCGTGCCACTCTCTCACCGGAAGAAATCTCATCCGTCTATAATGTGATTGGTATGCCGGAGACGGATGCACCACTGGCCGAGTTTCTGGTGCCGCTTGATCAGCCGCATAAGCCGCAGATCGGCTCGACTGATATTGGCGATGTCAGCTGGGTGGTGCCGACTGTGCAGGTTCATGCACCGACAGTCGCGATCGGCACACCTTTCCATACATGGCAGGTGGTGGCGCAGGGTAAATCTCCGGCAGCACACAAAGCAATGGTGCATGTGGCAAAAGCAATGGCCGCGACAGGTCTTGCTGTGCTGAGTGATCCGGTGCTCATGGCAGATGCCAAGGCGGCACTGGCGGCACAGACTGCGCGCACACCCTATATCAGCCCGCTGAGCGAAGGCGTTGAACCGCCATTGGATATGTCCAAAGGCTGAACCTCTCTATAAAAATGGAAAAGCCCGTAATGAACATCACGGGCTTTTTACAAGTGTATTAAAGATCAGAAACGAAAAGATTTGATCTCGTTGCCACGCTCGATATTGCGATTATCCTGATGACGGGCAGCTTTTGCATTTTCTAATTCCTGTTCCTGAAAATGCTGTAAGACACTTTTGAGACGATCCAACGCGGCCGCTTTGTTGCGGTGTTGTGATCGTTCATTGCGTGCGGTTAATTGAATACCGGTCGGAATGTGAACAATACGTACCGCGCTGTCTGTAGTGTTTTGATGTTGCCCACCAGGGCCTCCGGCACGCAGTGTTTCATAACGCACATCTTCGGAACGAATGTTCACATCGCTTACCCGTGTCAGTTCGGCTTTGCTGACAGAAACAAACCAGTTCTGACGTTTATGTTGCGGACGAACAGGGCTTTTAAATATGAACTTAATCGTACCGCAATAGTCTCGCGCAATCTGGTTTGCGGCATCACCCTCCAAAGTGATAAGCACAGATTTGGGGCCATGTTTATCTGGCGCTGTGGCAGATGCCATTTCGAATGAGCACTCAAGTTGTGTTGCTTCTTTTTGTAAGATGCCAACCAGTCGACTTAGCGCAACACGGCATTCCGCAGGACCGGTTCCTGATGACAAAAGCAGATCAACGCTTTGCATAATGTGCTCTCCTGCTCTTGTCTTTCGGCTTTTCAGTACTGTTTTGCATATGTGCTTTCTTATAAGTGAGCAGTGGGCGCATAGCTGCAATAGGCGCAACAAGATTATGTTCTTGAAGATCAGTAACGACCTGTGTTGAATCCTTGTAAGCTGCAGCAGATTCTTCCACTAGTAATGCGCGGTCATCACAGATTGCTCTGCCGCCCCATGCATTACGTGTCAGATGTTCACGTTGTGAACGTAGTTTTCCCACACGCGCTTGCATGCTTGCCCGATCATATTTTCGCCCCGCACCATGAGAAACGGCATTCAGAGATTGGGTGACCGCATCGCAGGCGCGCACCACATAACTCAGACTTGCCCGTGATCCGGCAATGGGAATTAAATCGCCGGAATGTGCTACAGCTGCACCTTTGTGATGGATAATTCCCTCCGGTGTAAACCGGACAAGATTATGCGGAACATCTGCTATGAGTTGCAGGTCTGCATGCAAGGCTTTTGCTGCCCGTTCTGCAATCAGCTTGCGGTTCAGTGAAGCCCAGAGCACACATTGATCATGTGCTTTTTTCCAGTCTATGAAAGTCGGAGAATTCGGCTTCAGCCCTTCATGGCCGGTTTTATCACTTGCAAGAAATGCCGAGAAGGCAGTTGTCCCTAATCCTCGTGAACCGGAATGCACTAAAAGATAGAGCTTTTGCTCATCAAAAGGGTGTTCTGGTGATGGAGCAAAGATCTGATCTACTGCTTGCAACTCACAAAAGTGGTTGCCTCCGCCAATGGTTCCCATACCTTCCGGAAAAAGATCAGGTGCAAGCCCGCATTCTGCCATCTTGTCAGGAATATTGGACAGAGTTTGATATTCCAATTCTCTCAGTTTCTGTTCCGCTTTATCAAGCCGCAATTTGCGTAATGGCAGATCAAGAGCAAACAGGCTCATACCACAACCGATATCATTGCCGATCAATAGCGGGTGGAGCCGCTCAGCAAGCAAAGCCATGCCGGTCGGCCCATATTTTCCCGGATGCAAATCCGGAAATGCTGCGATGGCTATGGCACCGTTTAATTGTGCCATGTCGTTAAGCTGGCGAAGGGTTTCCCCTTCCACCCATGTTTTGTCCGTATAAAAATGTCGTAAAATTGCCGGAGCAACGACTCCGGCTATAGGAGAGCTGATGCTCACATCGTGAATGCCCATAATTTTTAAACTCTGGATACAGGATATCATCTGCTGGCGGAACCAACAGTTCAATCAACATTCGCCAGTAATCACTGGGTTAAGCTGAAACCCTTGCAGGGTGAAGGATAATGCTTTGCATTGTCGTGCTCCCTTTCCAGAACAGGCGCATAGATCGCGCTGAAAATACTACGTTCTATATAGCTTGTAAGTTTTGAAGTGCAATTCTTGCCGGATAGATATGACAAGTTTCTGCCTTGCTGTGGCAGTTTCACATCACAAATCGGGAAACTCTCCCTATAGCCAGATGTAGCCGCAGAAAGCTATTTTGATACTCAACGCTCAATTCGTGTAGAGAGAATGATAGAGGACATTGTGCGTTCCACACCTTCCAAAGCGCCGATCTGATCCAGCACACTATCGAGCTCACCGATTGACGGTGCTTCAACAATCACGATCATATCGAAATTACCGCTGATTGAATGAACAGAGCGCACGGCCATCATAGGTTTGAGACCAATTTCGACCTTTGGTGCGAATTTCGGTAATGCGGTCACCAAGACATGGGCGCGCACCAGATGGCTCTCATGCTCTGACGATAATTTAACCGTATAGCCTGTAATAATACCGCGCTTTTCCAGCCGGTCGATGCGGCTCTGAACAGTCGTGCGTGAGACCCCAAGCCGTCTGGCCAGCGTTGCTGTTGATGCCCGGGCATTCTCGCGTAAAAGAGCAATCAGGGCCATATCGGCTTTTGTCGTCATTTTGAACCTCGCAAACGTCACTTCGACCAAATATATAGCGTCATTCCGTCATTTTGGATACTTCTTTTTGACGAAAATTCTGCGACTCTATGCCATCATCTTTTGGACGTGAATCAACATGTCCGGAAAATAATGCAGTATTATTAATGTGTTACATTTATCGAAGCTGGTAGGACTTATCAGGAGGGCGATAGATGGAACAGCAAGAGCAGTCAGTAAAGGTTCAGTCATGAAAGACGTCGTCGTCGTTGGTGCCGGTAAGATCGGTGTAACAATTGCACAGCTTCTGGGTAACACCGGTGATTATAATGTAACGGTAACAGACCGTTCGGAAGATCAGCTGAAAGCCCTCGTAGGCAAAAAGAACATCACAACGAAAGTTGTTGATATTGCCGATGCAACCGCTCTTGAAGCTGTTCTGGCCGGAAAATTCGCTGTTCTCAGCGCTGCTCCTTACCAGATGACAATCCGTATTGCTGATGCCGCTGCAAAAGCCGGCGTTCACTACCTCGACCTGACTGAAGACGTTGCAAGCACACGCCACGTTAAAGAACTGGCGAAAACAGCTAAAACCGCTTTCATTCCACAGTGCGGTCTGGCTCCGGGCTTCATCTCGATCGTTGCTTACGATCTGGCCAAGAAATTCGACAAGCTGGAATCCATTGGCATGCGCGTTGGCGCTCTGCCACAGTTCCCGACCAACTCCATCACCTACAACCTGACATGGAGCACGGACGGCGTTATCAACGAATATATCGAACCATGTGAAGCTATCGTAAACGGTAAGCTGACACTGGTTCCTGCTATGGAAGAGCGCGAAGAATTCTCGCTCGAAGGCGTTCAGTACGAAGCTTTCAACACTTCCGGTGGTCTCGGCACTCTGGCTGAAACTCTCGAAGGTAAAGTTCGCACCCTGAACTACCGCACCATCCGTTACCCGGGCCATTGTGATATCTTCAAAACTCTGCTCAACGATCTCGGCCTGCGTCACCGCCGCGACGTATTCAAGGACATCCTTGAAACTGCAGTTCCAGGCACCCAGCAGGACGTTATCGTAATCTTCGTAACTGTAACCGGTTACAAGGATGGCCGTCTGACTCAGGAAACCTATGCAAACAAGGTTTACAACCAGACACAGGGCGATCTGGAAATGACCGGTATTCAGGTCACTACAGCTTCTGCAATCTGTGCTGTTGTTGATATGCTTGCTGACGGCAGCATTCCTGCACAGGGCTTCATGAAGCAGGAAGATATTGCGCTGGATAAATTCCTCGCAAACCGTTTCGGTAAAGTTTACGCCTAATTTAGAAGATTATTCCGATTTTTGCACCGTTAATGCGAAACCGGAATAGCATGATGCAATGAGAAACGGGGCAAGGGCTTTCCTTTGCCCCGTTTTTCTGTTTAGCTGGAGTCTGAAATATCAGGTTTATTTTACGGGAGGTATAATGCGTAAATCTGTTTTGTTTGCAGGACTTTTGATTGCGTCATTTGCAGCTTCTGCCGGAGCGCAAGAAATCAAGGAAATCCGCATTGCAACAGAAGGCGCCTATCCGCCATTCAACTATGTTGATGCCGATGGTTCGCTGAAAGGCTTTGACGTTGATATTGCCAATGCACTTTGCGAAGAAATGAAAGCAAAATGCACGATCGTGGCCAATGACTGGGATGGTATGATCCCGGGTCTGCAGTCCAATAAGTTTGATGCGGTTATCGCATCAATGAGCATTACAGAAGATCGTCTGAAACAGATCGACTTCACCAATAAATATTATTCCACACCGCTGGCGATTGTTGTCCCTAAAGACAGCCCGATTAAAGATACGAAGACAGAAAACTTTAAAGGCAAAACCATCGGTGCACAGGGCGGTACAACTCAGTCCATTTATGCTGAAGATGTGCTTGCCAAAGCAGGCGTAGATGTCAAACTCTACCCGACCAACGACGAAGCTGTTGCTGATCTCGCAACAGGACGTCTGGATGCGGTCATTTCCGACAAGTTTCCGATTGCTGAATGGGCAAAAACCACCGGCAAAGATTGCTGCGTGATGCTTGAAGACGTGCCGAATACACAGACCGAAACCGGTATTGCTATCAAAAAAGGCAATGATGCTCTGAAGGCACAGTTTAATACAGCTATTGATGGCATCCGTAAAAACGGTACCTATGCCAAGATCATGCAGAAGTATTTCGACTTCGATATTTATTGATCTTTGTAGTATTGCTTCACATGTTGAATGAGCGCGCAGTTTTGTGCGCTCATTTCTCTTGAATTCAGATCTTAGTCATTTGCTGGCAAAATTCCGGACACACTGTGTTGGCAGGTAATTTATGCCCCGTTTTATACGGCCATATCATGCGTAAATTCGATACAATCATTCTGGGCGCAGGCATTATCGGTGTCAGTACAGCTCTCCATTTACAAGCACGCGGTCATGCCGTTTGTCTGATTGACAAAAAAGATCCGGGCGAGGGCACCAGCTATGGCAATGCCGGTCTGATCGAACGCTCAAGCGTTATTCCCTATTCATTTCCGCGTGGTTTTGCCAATCTGCTGAAATATGCTCTGAATAATCGTTCGGATGTACGTTATGATCTGGCTTATATGCCAAAAATGGCCCCGTGGCTGTTTCAGTTCTGGCGTAATTCCTCACCGGAAAGACTGACTAAAGCGACTGAAGCCATGCTGCCACTGGTAGAATCTTGTGTCACAGAGCATGATTTCCTGATTGAACAAGCCGGTTGTGAAAATCTGGTGCAAAGTAAAGGCTGGCTGGAAGCGTTTTGTAGTGAAGAAGCACTCAACGCTTTCGTGAAAACTCTGCCGTCGCTGGACCGTTTTGGTCTGAATTACAAAGTGCTGGATCGGGCAGGTTTTGCTGCAACGGAACCTGCTATGCGCAATATTGCCGGTGCGGTGCATTGGCTTGATCCGAAAACGGTGAGTGATCCGTCGGGACTGGTCAAAGCCTATGCGGCTTTGTTTACACAGCGCGGCGGCATCTTCCAGCATGGAGATGCAACAACTTTGCAGCAGCAGAGTGATGGCTGGTCTGTCCGTGCATCTGAGCAGGTCACAGCACGCAATGTTGTCGTAGCTTTGGGGCCGCAGTCGCATCTGATCTATCAGCAAGCTGGTATCAAACTGCCTATGGCGGTTAAACGCGGCACGCATTTGCATTTTTCTATGGAAGAGGATGCGGCTCTCAATCACTCGGTTGTTGAGGTTGAAGGCGGTTATGTGATGGCGCCGATGCGTCAGGGGATGCGTTTGACCACCGGTATTGAATTTGGTTCACCGGATGCACCGGCTAATCGTATCCTGCTGGATCGTGCCGAGAAACGCGCGCGCAAAGTTCTGCCTTCCTTGGGTAAGCCAGTTGAAGCGCAACCATGGCTTGGTCTGCGTCCATGCATGCCGGATATGTGCCCTGTCATCGGAGCCGTGCCGAATAAGCCGGGTCTGTGGATGAATTTCGGCCATGCGCATCACGGGTTGACGCTGGGGCCAGCATCCGGCCGTTTGCTGGCAGAAATGATGACCGGCGAGAAAACTTTCATTCCGGCGGAGCCATATTCTGCAAGTCGCTTTATGTAAGATGCAACCTTGTCAACTTTGACAATATAAGCAAGCTTGACAACCAGTCTGTGCAGCATCATCTTTATAGCAGGAGATGATCATGGCACAGACAACGCAAAGCACAACTGAGCATAAGAAAACACGGCAGAGCCCTTCTGCAAATGCAAAGTCACGGGTGTCGACAAGTCGTGCGAAGCGTCAGCCTGCTCAGAAACCTGCGGGTAAAGCGCTGGCTAAGGAGGCGTACCAGCCGGATGCCCGTGCGCTGGCCTTACTGCGTGGTGTGGAAATTGCTCAGCAGGATCTGCGTGAAGCTGGCGGTGCTTATACACTGGAGCAGGTGCGCCTGTTATTGCAGGGCATTTCCCGTCAGGCCGTTGATAAACGGGTTCAGGAAGGTACATTACTCGCGGTGCCGGGGCCGGCTAACCGTCGTGCTTATCCGACAATCCAGTTTCTTAATGATGGTAGTATTGTTGCCGGACTGAAGGCTGTGCGTCAGGCGCTTGGTAGTACTAATCCATGGTTTATACTGAATTTCCTGAGCAGGCCGGATGAACGTCTCAACGGTAAAAAACCGATTGAGCTGCTGCGTCGCGGTGAAACAGAAGCGGTGCTGGAAGCAGCACGGCTCAATGGTTTGCAAGGCGCGTGAGCGGGCCGAAGCCACCGCAAAATCTGGCTTCCCGACAGCCTGAGCTAATCACTCTGGCTGCGGGGAGCAAGTTTTATCGTTTTTATACTGCTGCTTTTGATCCGGTTTATTTTGACCGTTCAACAATGGGCAGGTTCAACGCGCCGGATGCATCCTACGGGGTGTTATATACTGCGGCCGCACGAGAAGGCGCATTTGCTGAAACATTCTTACGAGAACCGGGTCGAAGCCTGATTGATATGGCGCTTTTACAGAAAAAGGCGCATGTGGTTCTGGAGAATACTGCACCGTTGAAACTGGCGAAACTTGCCGGACGCGGCCTCGCAGTTTTAGGCGCAACGGCAGAGGTTCTGCATAGCGGTTTGCCCTATGATACAGCGCAACACTGGTCAAAGGCGCTGCATGATCATCCCGAAAAGCTCGATGGTATTGCCTATTATGCCCGCCATGATGACGAGCAGCTTTGCTACGCTTTGTTCGATCATTGTGCAAAACACATTACGGTTCAAAAGAGACAGGAAGATCTCGACAAAGACTGGTTTTGGCGGATTGCCAATCATTACAATCTGGGCATCGCCCCGTACTGAATAATTATAAGGGAACTGAAATATGTCGGACAAAACTGCCAAAATCCTCATCACGGATCATCTGGAGTTGCGTCTTGATGCGCAAGGCAAGCATCAATGGAATGAGATCCGCTGCTATATTGAAAAGAAGGGCGGGGTCTTTCACGATCATGCTTTGCAGGCAGGGCAGAAACTCACAGCCGGAAAATTACATTTTTTCTATTGCCCCGATCTGAGTACTGAAGAAGAGCTGATCACGGCTGCGGGGCAGGGGCAATATGATGCGGTGATTGCTGCTGCAACGCGTATCCCGCCGCAATGCCTGTTTGCTGAGGGTGGTGTGCGTATTGGTGCCGGTACCGGCAATATGCAATCGCAATCATGGGTCTCCGGCATAGCGCCTTTGATGAATACACCGGGCATCAATAGCCGCATCACTGCGCAAATGGTGCTGAAAGCGCTTCTGCAATTTCGTCCTGATCTGGATACCGCCACACTTTATGCGCAGGTGCTGGAAGGCAGCTTTGATACCGGTCGCGATCTAGCGCGTTTCCCGAGTTCCGGGCTTGAAGGCCGCAAGATTGCCATTCTCGGCAGCGGCAATATCGGCATGGAAGTCGCAAAACTGGCGAAAGCCTTTGCTATGCATGTCACTATTTATGCCCGCGAACATCATCGTCAGTGGATTGAAAGTCAGGGCTATGCCTATGCAGCGACACCTGAAGCTGCTGCGCAAAATGCCGATGTGCTGAGTGTGCATCTGGGGCTTGGCGCGCTGGACACGGAGACGGGGCGCTACAGTAATCAGGGTCTAGTCAATCATACGGTTCTGTCTGCAATGGCTGAAGGTGCTATGATTATCAATTATGACCGTGGTGAGCTGGTGGATATCGCGGCGTTGGACAGACTGATGCAGAACTGTCAGATCCGCAATGTTGCGGTGGATGCCGACCTGTTTGAAAAAATGGGCGTGCTGTCAGGGCCGTTGGCACCTTATCTGCCACTGGCAAAAAAATATCCGGAAGCCATGTTGTTGCTGCCGCATGCGGCGGCAGATACCGACCACCCGTCACGACTTGCAGGGGCTAAACAGGCTGTTGATCAGATTTTTGCAGCGATTACCGAGCGCCGTGTCATCAATGTGGTGGGGGCCATACCTGCCGGTTACAGCGATGACGGCAGCCAGTTGCCGCAGGGGATCGGGCGGGTACAGGTTAAACTGAAATCGGGACAGGAAAGACAATTCCTGCAATCTCTGTTTGACACTGCGGTTCAGGCGGCTGATCCGCTGCATTGTCTCAAACCCTATTTACCACAAGCGCCAAAAGGCAGGACGATTGTAATCGGCGCCGGTAAGGGCGCTGCACAAATGGCGCAAGCCTTTGAGACCTTATGGATTGAGGCGGGAAATCCTGCACCGCAGGGCGTGGTTGTCACTCGCTATGGCTATGGAGCGGAATGTCGTTTCATTAAAGTGCTGGAAGCCGCGCATCCTGTGCCGGATGAAGCGGGACTGGAAGCAGCAAAACAGCTGAAAGCTGCATTGAAAAACCTCCATGAAGACGATCTGGTGGTGGCATTGATCTGCGGCGGCGGTTCAGCTCTGTTGCCTGCGCCGCCGGAGGGACTGACACTGGCGGATGAGCAGGCAGTCAATGCCGCTTTGCTTGCCAGCGGTGCGCCGATCAGCGTGATGAATGCTATCCGTAAGCATGTCTCTACGATCAAAGGTGGCAGGCTTGCTGCCCTCGCAGGGCCTGCCCGTATGGTCAGCCTGATTGTCTCTGATATTCCGGGGGATGATCCGGCGCTGATCGCTTCAGGGCCAACCATTGCCGATCGCGCAACCCGCTATGATGCGCTGAAATATATTGAACATTACAAGATGCAATTGCCGGAAACGGTCATGGCACATCTGCACAGTGGAAAGGCCGATGCACCGCAGCCGGATGATGCGGTATTTGCCCGCCATAACCACCATATTATCGCCAGTGCAGCACAGTCACTGGCGGCGGCGGCAAAATTGGCCGAAGAGCAGGGTGTTGAAACGTATATTCTCTCCGATGCGATTGAAGGTGAAGCAAAAGATATCGCACTGATGCATGGGGCAATGGCACAATATCAGGCGCGTAATCGTCAGGCAGAGCAGCCATTGCTGTTGTTGTCCGGCGGAGAAACAACGGTAACGCTCGGCTCCAGTTCTAAAGCCGGTAAGGGTGGTCGCAACAGTGAGTTTATACTGGCATTGGCACTGAATATTGCTGGCTCTGAGAATATTCACGCTTTGGCTGCGGATACGGATGGCATTGACGGCTCGGAGAATAATGCAG
The DNA here is from genome assembly GCA_021733665.1 of Bacillus subtilis. GTDB lineage: Bacteria > Pseudomonadota > Alphaproteobacteria > Rhizobiales > Rhizobiaceae > Pseudochrobactrum. Next base: position 367,219 of record JAHREI010000003.1, on the reverse strand, counting down.
GTGCTTTCGCAGATGGAGGCACAATTCAACGTATGGCAGAGCTGGGGCTGGATGCGAAGCAATATCTTGCAGGGCATGACAGCTGGAGCGCATTCAACGTAAGTGGCGATCTGTTCGTGACAGGGCCGACCGGTACAAATGTCAATGATTTCCGAGCCATATTAATCAAGTGATCTGACAGGTGGTGGACAGGCACTGCCAGCTCTGCCATAATAGAGATCAAAGACAGGGGCGCCCGGATAATACCGGCTGAGAAGTACCCTTTGAACCTGAACCGGATAATGCCGGCGGAGGGAGTCAGATCAAAGGGCGCTTATCGCAAGGCGAAATAGTGGCACCCTGTATCAGACCCTCACCGTGGCGGAGGGCTGATATGAAAGATCTACCGGATTTCGGCATTGTGCTGGAAACCATGCGACGCCAGAAACCTCTCATTCAATGCATCACAAATTTCGTAGCGATGAATACGGCTGCTAATGTGGTTCTGGCTGCCGGTGCTTCTCCTGCCATGCTGCATGCGCAGGAAGAAGCCGGAGAATTTGCCAAACTTTGCGGTGCGGTCACGATCAATATCGGCACGCTCTCTCCGCTTTGGGTGCAGGGGATGATTGCTGCGATCACGGCCGCCAATGCGCATAATATTCCGTGGGTTTTTGATCCCGTAGCGCATTTTTCCTCCACTTTCCGCAGAGAAGCGGCGCAGACCCTATTGGCGCTGAAACCAACAATTATTCGCGGCAATGCGTCTGAAATTCTGACCCTTGCAGGTTTTTCCGCACAGGGCAAAGGAGCAGACAGCGGTGATGATGCCGGTAGTGCGCATCATGCGGCACAACAACTGGCACAGCAGCATCAATGCATTGTTGCAGTGACCGGCGCTTATGATCTGGTGACCGACGGCCGCACCACTTTGCGTATTGACGGCGGCTCACCGCTGATGCCGCAAGTGACAGCACTTGGCTGTGCACTGACCTGTCTGACCGGTGCATTTGTTGCTTCTCATAAGGTTTCCGCTTTGGAAGCGACCGCTGCGGCTCTGGCCATGTATGCGGTGGCCGGAGAACAAGCGGCATTGCAGGCGCAGGGACCTGCCAGTTTTCAAATTCACTTTATCGATGCGCTTTATGCGCTCACACCCGCACAATTCCAGTCTCAGGCAAAGGTACAATTCTATGAAACAGTTTGATCTGTCGCTCTATCTCGTTCTCGACCGTGAGCTTTGCGGCAGTTTTGGCATGGTGGAAACCGCAATTGCAGCTGTTCGTGGCGGCGCCACAATGGTGCAGTTGCGTGATAAAGATGCCAGCCAGCAGGAGATGCTTGAAACGGCCAAAGCGCTAAAAACAGCGCTTGAAGGTACCAATGCCAAGCTGATTATCAATGATAATGTAGACATTGCGATTGCTATTGGCGCGGATGGTTTGCATATCGGCCAACATGACGGTTCGCCGGAACAAGTGCGCGCTAAAATCGGACCGGATATGATCCTCGGTCTTTCCGTGCAGACGGCTGAACTGGCTGCGAAAGCCGATAGTGCTGTGGTGGATTATCTGGGTATCGGCCCTGTCTTCCCGACAGCAACCAAGAAGAATTGCGCGCCTTCCATCGGTTTTGACGGGTTGAAACGGGTTTACTCCCATAATGGTCTGCCTGCGGTTGCCATCGGTGGCATAAAACTGCCGCATGTGGATGATGTGCTGGCAACCGGTGTTAATGGTCTGGCCGTGGTTTCAGCGATTTGCGGTCAGGCTCATCCTGAACAAGAAGCCCGTGCATTCCATGCGGCTATCGCCGGTTTTCGTGCTGCAAAGGGATAAGTCATGAAGAACGTTCTTTCCCTTGCCGGTTCTGATCCGTCGGGCGGAGCCGGAATTCAGGCAGACCTGAAAACTTTTGCTGCCCGTGGCACTTATGGCATGGCTGCGCTGACCGCACTGACAGCACAGAACACGCAAGGCGTATCCGGTGTTTTTGCTGTGCCTGCAGATTTCGTGGCGCAGCAGCTCACAATGATTTTCAGTGATGTGCGGGTTGATGCGGTTAAAATCGGCATGATTGTGAATGCGCAGATTTCCGATCGTGTGGCGCAGCTCTTGCAGGAGCAGCTGATTAAGCAGCCGGATTTGCAGATTGTGCTTGATCCTGTGATGATTGCCAAAGGCGGGGCGGCTTTGCTTGACCCGCTGGCGGTGGAGAGCCTCACGCAAAAACTGTTGCCGCTGGCAACCTTACTGACACCAAATTTGCCGGAAGCCGCCGCTATTCTTGGCGTGCCAGTGGCTGAAAACCGTGAGGATATGGAGCGTCAAGGTCAGGCTTTGCTGGCTAAGGGTTGTAAGGCTGTGCTGATGAAAGGCGGGCATATGGCGGGAGAGCATTGCCCTGATCTGCTGCTAAGTGCGGAATATAATCTGTGGTTTGAAGCGCCGCGTGTTGAAACACCCGACACGCACGGCACAGGCTGCACGCTTTCCAGTGCTTTGGCCGCTGAAATAGCCAAAGGCAACTCATTGCCGGATGCGGTACGTGACGCGAAAAGCTATTTGCTACGGGCAATCAGTGCTGCACACAGGCTTGAAGTAGGCATGAAAGATGAGGCTGGCCGCTCACTCGGCCATGGCCCTGTGTTTCATTCGATTGACCAGATGAGCTGACGAATGAAGGCTTCCTGAGAAATCAGGAAGCCTTCACTTTACGGGCAATCAGCATACCGACGATCATTGCCGGAACAAAGATGAGTGTGCCGGTTGCAGCTAAGCCCACAGTGGTGATGGCAGGCCCGGGGCAAATGCCGCCGAGTCCCCAGCCGATACCGAAAAAAATGGCACCAATAACCAGTGATCTGTCCGGTTTGCGGTTGGCAGGCACATCAAAATTCACAGCGCAGACCGGCTTTTTACGAGCAAAAACCACACGAAAACCAATGAATGTCGTGACAACTGCTGCCCCCATGACGAGAGCCAATGACGGATCCCAAGTACCTGTAATATCCAGAAAATTTTGAACTTTCTCAGGATTGGCCAGACCTGAGATCACCAGTCCAAGCCCGAAGATCAAGCCGATAACAAGATTGATCAGAAATGACATCGCTATCCCCTTTACCCGATCAGATGGCGCATGATGTAGACGGTGATAAAACCGGCTGCCATGAATAATGTGGTTGCGAGCAGGGAGCGCGGCGACAAACGTGAAATGCCGCAGACACCATGACCGGATGTGCAACCGCTGCCCAAAACCGCACCAAAACCAACCAGCAAACCGGCAATAATCATCAATACCGGATCGGAAGAAACGCTGATGATCGGCGTGTGACCGCTGAAGAGCATGTATAGAAACGGGGCAATCAGCAGCCCTAGCACAAAGCCTGCGCGGGATAAAAAGCGATTGTCGCTATGAGGGGGGAAAAGCCTGCTGACAATACCGCTGATACCGGCAATGCGCCCTTCAAAAAACATCAGCAATACTGCCGACAGGCCAATCAGAAGCCCGCCCGAAAGTGCAGACCACGGGGTGAAATTTTCCATGATTTAAAACCTTATGTTCTGTTAGAGCATTTCACAGTCAAGTTGGATCAACTAGGCGTCGGGATAATGCGACAGACTAAAGAGCCTAGAGCGATCACTGTGATTCAACATGAGCGTAAACCGCTCTAGGCGTACAGAATAATTGGTGCATCGTACGGATGAAGATTTTCACCCGTTCATCTGCGAGAGAATAAAACACGGCTTTGCCTTCCTTGCGGGCGCTGACAAAACCGGCTGTTCTCAGCTCTGCGAGTTGTTGGGAAAGGCCGGGTTGACGAATACCCAGCATATCCTCCAGTTGGCGCACGGATTTTTCACCTTCAACCAAGGCACAAGCCACCTGCAAGCGATCAGAATTGGACAGCTTTTTCAGGAAGGCCGAGGCTTCGTTGACCCGTTCGCGCAGTTCAGCGGCATCGGGAGCCGTGGCCATTGTCAGATCGGTGCATTCAATAAGAGTGCTCATGGCTTATTCCCAAGGTGCGCCGTCAAAACGGCCGAGAGGAATTTTGAGATAACGCTGTCCGTTGCTTTCAGGCTCAGGCAGACGCCCGCCGCGAATATTCACCTGCAAGGCATGGAGCATCAGTTTCGGAATTGGTAAAGTTGCATCCCGCGCCTGACGTGCTGTGACAAAACTGTCCTCATCACGATAGCGGCTGAGATGGATATTATCCTGTAATTGCTCACCAATACGGGATTCCCAGCGCACTTCACGACCGTTCGGCCGGTAGTCATGACCGGTGAAAAGGCGGGTATCTTCTGGCAGTTGCAGTATGGTCTGGATACTGTTCCATAGTGCGGTTGCATCGCCCCCTGGGAAGTCGGCGCGCGCAGTGCCGCCGTCCGGCATAAATAATGTGTCGTGGATGAAAGCAGCATCGCCGATGACATAGGTAATCGAAGCCAGCGTATGCCCCGGAGAGTGAATAACCCGTGCATCGAGATTGCCGACTTTGAATGTCTCACCGTCTTCAAACAGATGATCCCATTGCGAGCCGTCACAGGCAAGGTCAGGCCAGTTATAGAGATCAGACCAGATTTTCTGGACTTTTTTCACTTCCGCACCAATTGCCGTCGGCGCGCCGGTGCGGGTATGCAGATAATGAGCGGCAGATAAGTGATCTGCATGGGGATGCGTGTCGAGAATACGCACCAGACGGTAGCTGCAGCGTGCGATATAATCCAGCATTTCATCTGCGTGCTTGGTAGCAGTCTGTCCGGATTTTTCATCATATTCCAGCACCGGATCAATAATCACACAATCCAGTGTTTCAGGGTCGGCAACAACATATTGCACAGAACCGGTGCGCTGATCGTAAAATGCGGCAATGTCTGGTTTTTGCATCTCATACCTGCTTTCTATGATTTTAATTAAATATAATTGATTGCAAAAAAATGCAATCATAAAAATTTATTTGTAGTATTATTTTTCAAACCCGTAACGTTTTGCAGAACAAGATGTTCCCTATGAAAAAAGCCGTCCTGAAGATCAGGGCGGCTTGATTATGCAGAATATGATGTAATGTCAGATGCTTATGCAGCCTGAATTGCCGAGAGCTTCCAGTCTTCAATGCGGCCATTGGCAGGACGCACGAATGTCCACACTTCAACACTTTCCGAAATATCAGTGCTTTCACCTTCAGCCAGTTCGCCTGTGTCACGGTCAGCCATGTAGTCAATGCTTTCATAGCGCATGGCAACGGTGGCGTAATCTTTACCTTCTTCGCTCCAGCCTTCTGATACGTCACCCTGCAGCAATTTTACTTCGCTGACATGGTTACGCAGGCCGTTGGTGGCATTTTCACCGAGTTCTTCGGCAAGGTAGGACATGGCTTCCGGTGTTGCGAGCTGGCGCAGGGTGCCGTAATTTTCCTGACCATAGGCTGTCTGAACTTCGGTCAGCATTTTTTCGAAATGCTCGAGATCTTCCTGTGAGACAGTCAGCGGCTTTTCTTCCACGGCAGGCTGCATCATGTTTGCGGCAGCAGCACTTGCACTTGCGCCCGCACCGGCACCGAAGCCGGCTGACGGAACAGATGTGGATGAACGCGCATTAGTGTTCTGTGCCTGCGCATCACGCTTGCCGAACTGATTGCCAAAATTCTGTGCTGTTCTCGCAGAACCGGCACCGGCAGCAGCCGTTGCCGGCTTATTGCGGTTGGCAAAGAAGCGCATAGCCAGCATTGCCAGACCAGCGAAGAGAGCGACCTGCAGGATCAGACCGAGGAAACCGGCCATACCGCCGAGACCATTGCCAAGCAGCATACCGATCAGACCACCGACCAGCAGACCGCCGAGCATGGAACGACCAAAATTATTGAAGAAACCAGGCTTTGCTGCATTTGCTGCCGCAACGCCCTGTGCCGGACGTGTCTGCGCACCAGTATTCGGCGTCATCGAACGCTCAATCGGTGCAGCAGTGTTTGGTGCTGTACGGGTTGGAGCAGGAGCTTGATAGGTCTTGCTGCCACGGCTGCCAAAGCCGCCACCGCCCGCCCGTCTGGCATCGGCAATATCCATCGCCGAAAGCGATACAACGAGCGCCAGTCCCAATGCGATTGTGAACTGGCCTAAACGAGAGGTGGCACGCAACATATGTGTCTCCTGAAAAAAGTGCTTTGGTCGCATATAGGAAGACAAAATTTCAATTGTAAGTGCCTGGTTTAAAAAAATACAGTATTTCAGGTAATTTAACGGGTGCTGAGCTGGTGATGCAGAGTTGTGAACCGATATCTGCGCTATAAAACCGGCCTTGCATTGATTTTTATAACGGTGCCGTCGCATAGTCTGTTCAAAGATTTTGATCCGGACTTTCAGGAGCCGTTTTGACCTATCGCTTTATTCATGCGGCAGATATTCATCTGGATTCACCGCTGCGCTCACTCGCTTTACGTAATAATGAGCTTGCCACGCTGATCGGCAATGCAACGCGGCGGGCTTTTGAGCGTATTATTGATCTGGCTTTAAACGAGCGCGTGCATGCAGTGCTGATTGCCGGTGATCTTTATGACGGCGATCAGACCTCGATGAAAACCGCGCGGTTTCTGGCGGAGCAGCTGCGCCGTCTGGATCAGGCAGGTATTGATGTTTTTATCATCCGCGGCAATCATGATGCGCTGTCAAAAATCACCAAAGAGCTCATTCTGCCGGAGCGGGTGCAGATTTTCGACCGTAAAGCGCGTGTTATTACGGTGAACACACCACATCATGAGCAGCCTGTGGTGTTTCATGGTCTGAGTTTTGCCAAGCCGCACGCACCTGAAAGCTTGCTGCCAAGCTATAGCCTGCCTGTCAGTGGTGCGGTGAATATCGGGCTGCTGCATACCAGTCTGAATGGTGCCGAAGGGCATGATCTTTATGCGCCGGTCAGCGTTGCTGACTTGCAATCGCATGGTTTCCATTACTGGGCTTTGGGGCACATCCATAAGCGGGCGGTCTATGCACCGACAAGTTCGTATAACAGCACTGTGGTGATGGCCGGTAATCCGCAGGGGCGGGATATTAATGAGGCCGGAGCGAAATCCGTAACACTTGTGACCATTGATGATAGCGGTACCGTCCATACGGAAGAGCGCCTGACATCCATTGCACAATTTGAGCGTGTGCATGTCGATGTCTCGGCCTGTGAGGACTGGCGCGCACTTGTTCAGGCAGTGCATGAGGCGCTGGAAGCCAAGCGTGAAGCAACGGCAAGTGAACATCTGGTTGCCCGTCTGCATTTGACCGGTTCGACAGCGCTGGCATGGCAAATGCGCCGTGACTATGATCTGCTGCTGACGGAAGCAGAAGACAGAGCAGCACAAACCGGCGATTGCTGGATTGAAAAGCTGGAAATTGAATGTACGCCGCCGCGTAAAGTTCACCAGCAAAATACAGTCTTGACCGTTGATCCGCTGCAGGAGCTGGGCAGGTTGATCACGGATGAGCTGGCTGACAATGTTCAGTTTCAGAGCAACCTCGCGGAGCAAATGGATGCTTTAGTGAAAAAACTGCCTGCGGAAATCCGCAATATGTTCGGCGGAGATGAAGCGCAGGCACAGGCACTGATTGCTGATTTGTTGCAAAAGGGCAGCGAGGATGTGCTGGCCGAGTTGAGTGCAGCTGCACAGGCAGAGGAACAGGCATAATGCGGATTAATCGTCTGGATCTCACCCGCTATGGCCGGTTTACCGATCATGTGCTGGATTTTGGTGCTGCAGATCAGAATAAACCTGACTTGCATATTATTTACGGGCCGAATGAAGCCGGAAAATCCACCACATTTTCAGCATTGCTCGATCTGCTTTTCGGTATTGAGCATAAAAGCCGCTATAATTTTCTGCATCCCTATCCGGCGATGAAAATCGGAGCATCTTTGCAAATGCAGGGCGCTGTGCAGGAACTGGTGCGCACTAAAGCCCGTGTTAACAGCCTGCAGGATGATGCAGGCCGTGCTTTGCCGGACTCGCTAATCTCTGCGGAACTCGGCGATATCGACCGCGATGCGTATCGCATGATGTTTTCGCTCGATGATGACACGCTGGAGCAGGGCGGTGAGGCTATTCTCGCCAGCAAGGGTAATCTGGGTGAGTTGCTGTTTTCTGCCAGTGCCGGTCTTGCCGGTTTGAGCCAGAATTTATGCATTTTGCGCAGTCGTGCAGACCAGTTCTATCGTTCCGGTGCCCGCAGTGGTGAACTGGCTGATCTTAAAGCGAAACTGCAGGAAATTGAAGCTCTCAAAGCCGAGCTGGATGCAAAAAGCTCAGCACAAAATTATGGCAAATTAAGCGACAGTTTTCGTGAAGCAGAGGCAGAGTATCAGCAAGCGCTGAGTGCCCACGGGCAAACGAGACACCGGATTGCCGAGATTGATGCATTGCTCAATGCACTGCCGCATTATTATCGTTTGCTGCGCTTGCGCGAAGAACTGGATGGTTTTGCGGATATTCCTGCGGTGCCAGCCGGTTTTGCGGAAGAACTACCGCGCCTGATGATTGATGATGCGCAATTGCGTGTCCGGCTTGAGAACCAAATGACGGTACTGGCGACACTGGAACAGGACGCTGGCGCTATTCACCCAGACGAAAATGCATTGCAGTTGGTGGGAGCCGCCGGACAGCTGCAAATTTCACGCGCCCGCTATCTCACAGCTGAAAAAGATTTGCCTGAGCGCGAAACAGCTTTGCGTACAGAGCAGCATAAGATTGAAGCTCTGCTGATCCGTCTCGGGCAGGATGTCAAAACCGACCCGCGTACATTGCTGATCAATATTCAGACCGAGACTGCATTGCGCAGTCTGATTGAGCGCCGCTCCGGGATTGCGGCGACATTGCAATTGACATGTAAAGAACTTGCTGCGGCGGAGGACAGGCTGAAACTGGCGCAGGAAAAGCTGGCACAAAGCGGTATAGGGCAGTTAGCGGGAGACTTCGGTCAGATGCGTAGCCTCAATGATCTGCTGAGCCGGTTGCGCGGTGAGAACCTGAGCAATGCTCTGCGACAAGCTGAGCAAACTGCACGCGAAGAAGAAGCGCAGCTGCGGGAGCTGTGGCAGTCATTACCTTATCGTCAAGGTGATTTGGACAGTGATCTGGATATGCTCGCAGCCATAGTGGTGCCGGACGTATCCGAGGTTGAAGCTGCAGGGCAACAGCTACAGACACTGCAAAACCGGCTGCAGCAGACGCAGGACAGTCAGGCTAAAAACATAGATGAAATAGTGCAGTTGCAGGCGCAGCTAAAGGCTTTGCAGCAGCATAGTCTGGTGATGACGCAGGAACAGGCCGCAGAACTGCGCAATAAACGCAATACAGCATGGCAACACCATCGCAAGAGCCTGAATGATACAACGGCAGATGCCTTTGAAGCCTATCTGGCACAAGATGATCAGGCTGTGCATAGCAGACTGACACAGGCCACAGAATTTGCCCGCGCCATGCAGTTGCGCGAACGTCTTGCCGTGCTTGAGGCGCTCAATTTGCGCGCACAAACTACCGTAGCTGCAACAGAAGCAGAGTTGCAGGCAGTGCAAACCCGTTTGGCTGACTGGCAAAAACAATTGGCGCCGGTAGCAACAGAACAACTATCGGCTGGCAGTCTGTTGCGCTGGATGGAAAAGCGCAGCGCTTTGTTGCAAAAGCGTCAGCTTTGGCTGCGTGCCTGTCGTATGCGTAATGAAAAACAGGCGCATGTCAGGCTGGCTGTGGAGGAACTGAGCAAAGCCTTGCAACAGGCGGGTCTCGACGTTGATGAAACCGACCTGAATGTCTTGCAAGCGCAGGCTGTCAATTTGAATGAGCGTTTTCAGCATTTTGCCGCTTTACAGGCAGAACTGAGCACACAGGAACAGGAACTGCAACGCCGCCGCAAAGAGGCGGATGATATTCAGGTTCAGGATACGCAGTGGCGTGAAGCATGGCGTGCGGCCTGCCAGCAAACATGGCTTGGTCAGGGCGATGCTGTCGCGGATTTGGATCAGGTGCGGGAGAGCCTCAATCTGATGGCAGAACTGGCACCGGCACTGGAGCGCAGCCATGATCTGGCACAGCGTATTGATGCCATGCGCAACGATCAGGCTGCTTATCGCAAAGAAGCGGAAGCTTTGGCAAAACGCCTTAATCTTCCTGTTCATAACAAAGCAGGCGAGTTGATCCCGGTCTCAGAACTTGCGCAGCGCAGTGAGCAATATATTCGCAAAGCAGAGGCTGAGCAGCAAAAACTACATGAGTTGCAAGGCAGACTGGCGGAGGCTGAACAGCAGATGCAACATCTGAACCAGCAAGCAGATTTGCTCAATGCCAGAAAACAGACGATGCTCACGCAATTGCAGGCGGATACACTGGAAGATGCTGGTTTTAAAGTTCAGGCCGGGAACAAGCGAACCCAGCTTGAACAGACCCTTGCAGGTGAAGAGCAATCCATTACGCATTTGCTGAAAGTCGCGCAGCTGGCAGAGGTGGAAACATTGCTTGCACAGGCTGACAGCACTGAATTGAAAGCACAATTGCTGGCCTTGCGTGATGAGGATGATGCACAGGATCAGCATAAGCAGGAGCAATATCGCCTGAAAATGCAGGCTGAACAAGTGTTGCGCAAAGCGCAGGCCGGTGATGACAGTGCTGCAAAACTGGACGAACAACGCCGCACACTTTTGCTGGAAATTGAGGACAAGTCGAAGCAATATCTGCGTCTGCGTTTTGGTATCAGTGCGGCTGAACAGGCTTTACGATTGTATCGTGATCAGCATCGTTCATCGATGATGGCACAGGCATCCGAAGCATTTAAGACTATCAGTCAGGGCAGTTACCGCCAGCTGACCACACAAACGGACAAGGACAGCGAAATTCTGATTGCTGTGGCAGCCGACGGCAGCTCGAAAACAGCGGATGAATTGTCTAAGGGCACACGGTTTCAGCTCTATTTGGCTTTGCGTATTGCCGGTTATTATGAATTTGTGGCGCAGCGCCCGATGCCATTTATCGCTGATGATATTATGGAGACTTTCGACGATGACCGTGCGCGTGAAACTTTCCGGATTTTCACGCAAATGGCCGACAAAGGACAAGTGATTTATCTGACCCATCATCAGCATTTGTGTGAGATCGCGCGGGAAATCTATCCGGATGTGCGCCTGCACCAGCTTTGATCCGGTAAGTTTTGATCGATAATAAGATAAAGAAAAAGCCTGCATCTCACGATGCAGGCTTTTTTGTTTTATTTATTGGCTTCGACCTTAACGCCAAGCACTGACCAGAGTTTTTTCGGCTCGGCCATACCCACCGCAGTCAGAATACCAAAAGTTACCGGATTTTCCGGCTGGATTTTGAAACTGATTGACTTCGGTGCGTCCAGATATTCGCCCATGGCTTTCGCAGCATCGACAACAACCGGCTCTTTTTCAAAATAATCAACACCGATCTGCAGCTGATCTTTCATTTCCTGCACGAGTTCTTCACGGGTTATGTCGCGTTTTTTTGCTTGATAATCCAGCACTTTGCCGAAGAAATTTGCATCATCATAGCGCAGTTCCATATTGCTGATGGAGAGGTTCTGCAACATACCTACAGCCGCAACCTGCATGGCGGTGTTATCGCCACCTTCTTCCATAACGCTGGAGAGAAGATCCTGCACCGCTTTGATAAATTTCAGATTATAACCGCCCATAGTGAGCTTGTAGTTATAAGTCCCGATATTTTTACCGCTCACGGTCATCTGGTCGACAGTATATTGGCCGCTATAAGGTGACCAGCTGCCTTTGGCATCCATAGTCAGATTGATTTTTTCCAAACCGAGAGCACGGATTGCTGCCATGTCCATGTCGCCGGAGGTTTCAGCCAGATCTTCACCGAGATCGCTGTCTTCAGCCATCTCATCTGTATCATCTGTTGCGATATCCGTGTTGCCATCGGCGTCAGCTGTGACACCGGCCTTATCTGCAGGTGCTGCATCAGCGGTTGCTGGTTCAGTCGTTTCGGTTGTGGCGTCCGCACTTGTAGCAGCTTCCTCCGCTGCTTCTTCTGCCGCTTTCGCGGCTTCTTTTACAGATTCCTCTAGCTCAGCCGCACGTTGCTTTTTCTTCTCCTGATCAATGCGGTCTACTTCCCCCAGATCGATATTGAGCGCTTCAATGCCCCAGCTGTAATTGCTGGCTTTTTCTTTGCTGAAAGGCTCTTGCGCGAAATGCACGCCTTTCAGTTCAAAAACCGGCTTACTTTGAACTGTGACACTGATGGCACCAATCTGGAAGCTTTCGGCATATTGCAGACGACCAATCAGATCAGTTTTCGGATCTTTGGTCAGTCTGACATTATTAAAGCGGATATCTGATGTCGCGAAAACACTGTTATCTTCAACAATTTTGACATCATCAAAAGATGCCTTTTCGATGAGATAAACATCATCTGCGGCATCTGAAATATTGCTCAGGGTAATCGTTCCGAGATTAACCGGAGCATTATCCTTATCATCCTGCTCCGCTTCTTCTGTTTCATCAGGCGCAGGTTTTGGCAGAGCAATCTGCGCTTTTGCATCATGCAAGATTACATTGGAACCATTGGTCTCGGCCTTGGAAAATGTCAGCTCGACCATTTGCTCTTTGAGCAAAGCTTGCAGGCGTTTTGCAACATCATCACCGGTCCATGCCAGTGCTGTACCGGCCCATAAAGGTGCAATAACAGCGGTGAGAGCAAAAGTTTTTACCAGAGCTGAGCGGGACATATTCAATGGCATGAGAAACCTCAATAAAAAGGACGGACAATATTAATTTTGACCGCAGAATGATTGCTGCCGAACCTATTTAAAAACAGAACGACCTGATGCGTAATAATTTTAATGAATCCCTATAACAAATCAGCGACAATTCCAATAAAGATAATCCCAGCAATTAAGGGGAATAAAATGCAAGATGCTGCTGTACGGCTTGCTGTGCTGGAAGAACTATCGGAACTTCTCGGGAAAGATATTCAAACCGGTGAAAATATTGACGTTTCATACCTGAAAGACTGGAGTGATGAGAAGGGCGGCACACCGCTGGCTCTGGTTTCACCGCGTGATACGCAGACGGTTTCCAATGTTTTGAAGCTGTGTAACGAGTATCGTATTGCCGTTGTCCCGCAAGGTGGACGAACCGGTCTGGCTGGTGGTGCGGTACCGGTAGAAGGTTGTGTATTGCTGTCACTGCGAAATATGAACCGTATTGAAGCAATTAACGCTCAAGCGGGAACAATGATTGTTGAAGCCGGTGCCATCCTGCAAACTATTCAGGAAGCGGCGCGCAATGCAGGTATGAATTTTGCACTGGATCTGGGCGCGCGTGGCTCCTGCCAGATCGGCGGTAATATTTCCACCAATGCGGGCGGCAATCGTGTGATCCGTTACGGTATGACGCGTGATCTGGTGCTGGGTCTTGAAGCAGTGCTGGCGGATGGCACAATTCTCAGCATGATGAATGAAATGCCGAAGAACAATGCCGCACTGGACATGAAACATTTATTCATCGGCGCGGAAGGGACAATGGGCGTTGTGACCCGTGCAGTATTACGTCTGCGTCCGGGTGTTGGCGGCGCCAATGCCGCGGTTGTTGCACTTGAGAATTTTGATAATGCACTCAACTTGTTGAATTATACCCAGAAGCGTCTTTCCGGTCGCGTCACGGCTTTCGAAGCGATGTGGGGCGATTATTATAAAACCGCTGCAAAATATGCCCGCGCACCGCTGGAGCAGGGCTACCCGCTTTATGTGTTGATGGATATGCAGGGCGCCGAGCCTGATACCGAGGCCGAACTCTTCCAGTCTGTGTTGGAACACGCACTGGAAGAAGGCTGGATTGCCGATGCTGCCATTGCGCAATCCCATCGCGAGGCAGAAGAGTTCTGGACAATGCGCGATGCCATTGCGGAAATCATGACCCATGAAGGCCCGTGTATCGGCTTTGACGTCTCTGTACCACAAACGCAGATTGGCGCAGCGGTTGATGCCATTCAGGCAGCTTTAGAAGAGCGTTATCCCGGCGTTCAGAGCCTGTTCTTCGGCCATGTCGGTGATTGTAATTTCCATATCGATGTCACGAAATATACGGATTTTGAGCCTCAAGAGCGGATTATTGAGGATATTGTCTATGACATTATTCGCTCATTCAAAGGTTCGGTTTCAGCTGAACATGGTATCGGTTTGCATAAAAAACCCTGGCTGCATTACAGCCGCAGCGCTGCCGAATTGCTGGTTTTGAAGACACTGAAAGCGGCGCTTGATCCACATAATATTCTCAATCCGGGTAAAGTTCTGGACTGAAATGGAAAAGGCCGGAGCTTTAACTCCGGCCTTTAATGTTTTACGCTCCGAAGCGCTTTTCACTCATTGAGGCCTGCATCAGCGCTTTGGTGTAATCCTCACGCGGTGCATCAAAAATCTGTTCGGTCTGACCTTCTTCAACCACCTTTCCGGTTTTCATCACCAGAATATAGTCGGAAAGGGCGCGCACAACTGCCAGATCATGGCTGATGAACAGATAGGACAGGCCGTATTTTTCCTGCAGATCACGCAGCAAAGTGACAACTTGTTTTTGCACTGAGCGGTCAAGTGCACTGGTCGGCTCGTCCAGTACAATGACTTTCGGTTTCAGGATCATGGTGCGGGCAATCGCGATACGCTGACGCTGACCGCCGGAGAATTCATGCGGATAGCGGTTGCGCATTGAAGGCTCAAGACCAACCTCTTTCAGTGCTTCACCGGCACGCTGATCTCGCTCTTTGGCTGAAAGTTCCGGCTCGTGGATTAGCAGCCCTTCGGTGATAATCCGCCCTACTGTCATACGCGGGCTGAGTGAACCAAACGGATCCTGAAACACCAACTGTAACTCACGCCGTTTAGGGCGCATTTCCTGCGGGTCTGTCGGCAATTTTTGGCCGAGATAAGCAATACGCCCCTCAGATTTAAGCAGGCGCAGAATAGCACGGCCGAGTGTGGATTTTCCGGAGCCGGATTCACCCACAATGCCGATGGTCTGCCCCTGTTTAAGGTTGAGCGAAATGCCATCCACAGCCCGCAGAACGGTTTGCGGTTTCAGCCAGCCTTTTGCCAGATTGAAAGAGACAGAGACATCGTCTGCTTCAATCAGCAAGGGGGCTGTTTCCGGCGGCGCAGCTTTGGTGCCTTCCGGCTCTGCATCCAGCAGCATTTTGGTATAGGCATGTTCGGGCGCAGAGAAAATCTTCTCCGTTGTGCCGCTTTCTACCACTTCACCGGAACGCATGACGCAAACCTGATCGGCAAAGCGCTTCACAATCCCTAAATCATGAGTGATGAAAACGATGGCCATACCGAGGCGCTTCTGCAAATCGGCCAGCAGTTCCAGAATTTGCGCCTGAATGGTCACATCCAGAGCGGTGGTTGGCTCATCCGCAATCAGAATATCCGGATCATTCGCCAGTGCCATGGCAATCATCACGCGCTGGCGCTGGCCACCGGATAGTTCATAAGGATAGCTGTCGATCCGACGTTCGGGTTCCGGAATCCCGACCAGTTTCAGCAATTCCAGAATGCGCGGACGTGCCTGTGCTTTGCTCATGCCGCGATGGAAGCGCAAAGGTTCTGCCAGCTGGTCGCCGATTTTATACAGCGGATCAAGCGAAGTCATCGGCTCCTGAAAAATCATGGTGATTTTGGCACCACGGATTTTATTCAGCTCTTTGTCGGACATGCCGACCAGATCCTGACCACGATAGAGCGCCTGACCGGTTGCTTTTCCATTTGAGGATAGCAAGCCCATGATCGCCATGGTGGTCTGGCTTTTGCCGGAGCCGGATTCCCCGACGATGGCAACGGTTTCACCGGATTTCACATCCAGATTAATGCCGCGCACCGCATGAACCGGCCCGTCATTGGTTTCAAATGTCACGCGCAGATCGCGTACAGAGAGTACTGTTTCTGCCATCTTAACGGTCCTTTGGATCAAGGCTGTCACGCAGGCCGTCGCCCAGGAAGTTCAGCGCAAAAAGAATGAGTGTCAGGGTGACCGCAGGGAAAATCAGCTGCCATGAAGCACCACGCATATTCTGCGCCCCTTCAGAGATCAGCAGGCCAAGCGATGTCATTGGGTCCTGAACACCAAGACCGAGGAAGGACAGCAGACTTTCCAGCAGAATGGCTTTCGGCACCAGCAGGGTAACGAAAACAATCACTGGCCCCAGAGCATTCGGAATGATATGACGGGTGATAATGCCCCGCCGCGTAGCTCCAAGCGCTTCTGCCGCCTGTACAAATTCCTGTCGTTTGAGACTGAGGGTCTGACCACGCACAATACGGGCCATATCCAGCCATTCCGTTGCCCCGATGGCAATGAAAATAATGATGATCGACCGCCCGAAAAACACCAGCATCAAAATGACGAAGAAGATGAATGGTAAGGAATAGAGAATATCGACAATACGCATCATGATATTGTCAGCACGACCGCCGAGATAACCGGAAATCGCGCCATAGCCGACGCCGAGCACCAGTGCCATCACGGAAGCCAGCAGGCCGATCGCGAGAGAAATACGCACCCCGATAAAGGTACGGGTCATCATATCGCGGCCGAGATTATCGGTGCCGAAGAAGAAATAATTCCGTGTCACATCGAGTGAGAGTTTGCCGCTCAGTTTATCTGCGGCCAGTTCAATTTTCGGGTTGCTGAACAGATCAGAGCGCTCGAAATAACGCAGCAGACGTTCATCCAGCTCGCGACCTGCGCTTGATGTGACATCAACCGTAAGCTTTGAACCGGATAGTTCCGGTTCTCCACCTTTAAGACGGGCGCGCGCCATTTCCCGCTCAAGGCCGGGAATAATGGTATCCGCACGCGGGTAAGCTTCAAGGCTTGGTGCTACGCGTACGAACTGCGGATAAATTTTCTCATACGGATGCGGGCTGATCATCGGCCCGAAAATCCCGACCAGAGACAGAATAATCAGCACAACCGCACTCGCTACCGCTGCGCGGTTGCGACGCAGACGGATCCATGCATCCTGCCAGAGTGATCGTCCGGCAACAGCTGCGTTACCTTCCGGTGCGCCGTGAGACGGCAAATTGGTTGAAATATCAGTCATAGCGCACCCGTGGATCAAGATAAGCATAGATCAGGTCAACAATTAAGTTGAACAGCACGACAAAGACCGAGATGACCACAACGGTGCCCATCACTAGCGTATAATCGCGCCCCAATGCGCCTTGCACGAAATAACGGCCGATGCCCGGAATACCGAAAATGGTTTCCACTACGACAGAACCGGTGAGCAGAGCCGCTGCTGTCGGCCCAAGATAGGAAACAGCGGGAAGCAAAGCGGCACGCAATGCGTGAACACCTACAACAATACGGGCAGGCAGACCATAGGCACGGGCTGTGCGCACATGGTTGGCACGTAAAGCTTCAATAGTTGAGCCACGGACGAGACGGGCAATCACTGCGACCTGCGGCAGTGCCAGTGTGGTAATCGGCAATATCCAATACAGCATATTGGCTGATGACCAGCCACCGGCAGGCACCCAGCCGAGAATAACACCGAAGAACAGGCTGAGCAGCGGAGCTACAACAAAATTCGGTGTGGTAATGCCGAATGTTGCCACAGCAACAATCGTATAATCGAGCCATGAATTCTGACGCAGCGCTGCAAGCGCACCGAGCAGAGTGCCGAGTACCGCAGCGAGTGTGAGTGCAAGACTGCCGAGAAGAATGGAAACCGGTAAACCTGATGCAAACAGATCATTGACCGTAAAGTCACGGCGGGCAAAGCTTGGCCCCAGATCGCCTTTGAGCAGATTGCCTAAATAAATCAGATATTGCTGCCATAAAGGCGCATCCATATTATAGGCTTTTTTCAGGTTTTCGAGGATCAGCGGATCAATCGGGCGCTCAAGATCAAACGGGCCGCCCGGAACAAGCCGGATCATGAAAAAGGTCAGCGTGATGATAATAAATATCGTCGGGATCGCGCTGGCCAGCCGCCGTAGCGTATAGCTCAACATATAATTTTCCTGACTGCAGCCTTCATAAAAACAATGGCTGCGGCAAAGTTAAAATCGCTTGATATGCAACAGGCTGCATAGGTGAATATGCAGCCTGCCAGTAAAAATACTTACTGTTTCAGTGACAGCCAGCGGGTTTTATGAGTATCCAGCAGGTTGTCATTCCAGCCCTCAACCTTCTCTGAAACCAGAGCACGTGAGGAGTAGTAAAGCAACGGAATAACGGCTGTTTCTTTAAGCAACAGACGTTCCGCATCGGCCAGAATATTGGCGCGTTCCTTCAGATCGGTGGTGACAGCCGCTTTAGCCATCAGAGCGTCGTAATCTTTGTTCTTCCACTTGGAATAGTTAAAGCTGACATTGCTTTCTGACAGGAACAGGAAGTTCTGCGGATCGTTATAATCACCGATCCAGCCTGCGCGGGCGATATCAAACGGCCCGTCTTCACGCAGGAAGTTGAAATATGTGGCACCTTCGGTTTCGTTCAGTGTGGCTTTAATGCCGATATTGCTCAGCATGTCAGCAATAGCTGCCATTGTATTCTTGTTGTTTTCCGAAGTGTTATAAAGCAGCTCAATGGACAGTGTATTTGGCTCTACACCGGCTTCTTTCAACAGGGCTTTAGCCTTGTCTTCGCGCTCCAGCATGTCTTCACCGGCATATTCAGCTTTCACACCGCCTTCAACATAATTGGCAATGCCCGGAGGAACAACGGAATAACCAGGCAGCATAGTGCCCTGCCAGACCTGCTCAGCCATGAATTCGCGGTCAATCGCCATGGAAATGGCTTCACGAACGCGCGGGTCTTTCAGCTTGCTGTCAGCGGTTTTGCCTTTAACCGGCAGATAGTAGGAGCCGAGATAAGGTGCGAGACGGAATTCACTGGCAAGGTTCTTTTTAACATAACCGAGCTGTTCAGCCGGTACGTCGGAGCAAATCTGTACTTCTTTCGCTTCAAAGCGGCGCATACAGCTGGCGCGGTCTTCAAACGGAATCCAGTTAATGACGTCAATTTTGACATTGCCAGCATCATAATAATGCGGGTTTTTCTTCATGACGATTTTGTCGTTCGGCGTAAAGCTTACCAGTTCATAGGCGCCGTTGGTGACCATTTTACCCGGTGTTGTGAATTTATCACCGTTTTCCTCAACGCTCTTCTTATTCATTGGCAGACCGGTCTGATGGGTCAGCAATTCAAGGAAATATGGTGTCGGCGTGTTGAGGGTAATTTTCAGTGTTGCGTCGTCAACGGCTTCTACGCCGAGTTCTTCAAGCGGTTTCTTGCCACCGACAACATCTTCGGAATTTTTGATCGGGAACAAAATGCTGGCATAGCCGGCTGCAGTCTTTGGATCCATAATGCGGCGGAACGTAAACAGGAAATCGCCAGCGGTCACTTTATCGCCGTTGGACCATTTTCCGTCATCGCGCAGATGGAATGTATAGACCAGACCGTCTTCGGAAATATCCCATGATTTGGCGGCACCCGGAATAACTTCACCATCGGCGTCCTGTGTGACCAGACCCTCATAGAGATCTTGCAGTACGTTACGTTCAGAAATGGTGGATGTGCGGTGGTGATCCAATGTTGCCGGATCTGTGTCATTGCCGCGGTTCAGAACCACTTCGGCAGAAGCGACGCTTGCAAGTGCGCCGGTTAGTGTCAATGCGCAGACACCTGCGAGCAAAATTTTGCGATACATATAACCCTCCCTGTTAAAGTACAGTCTGGATTCTAGTATGAATTTTTACGTTAAAGTCAAACATCTTATTTTTCACTTTGAGCGGTCTGTCTGAAAATAAGAATGCCAAAAAGAAACACTGTTATAAATTGCAACAATATATGAGTTTTTCTAAAATAATGTTGCGCAGAACAAAAATAAAACAAATTATGAAAATTATTACTATTCAATGGGATAGATAAATTATTCCTCTTTGAGTATTTAAGCTTATCATGATGGAATTGTCCTGCAAAAAAATCTCAAGAAGGTGTCTGATAATTCCGTTATTTTGACGGTTGGTATCAGGATTAAACAGTGAAAATTGCCGGATTGCGAGTCAGTTTTACGGGGCAATAAAAAAGGCCGCTGAAAGCGGCCTTCTGAATGCGGCATTCGAGGGGATTATTTTGCGTTTAATTCCGCCAGAATTTCCTCTGTATGCTCACCTAAACGCGGCGAGCGCAGATCTGTTTTAAGCTTTGTATTGGAGAATTTCAGCGGCGTGCGTAATCCCGGAACCCCCTGATTATCCACACGCATCTGGCGGGCAATAAATTGCGGATCGCTGAACACATCAGCAATCGTATTGATCGGTCCTGCCGGAACTGCAATTTTTTCCAATGTCGCTAACAGATCATCCCGCAGCCAAAGACTGGTCTTTGCTTCCAGTAATGCTGTCAGCTCATCACGATTGCGAACACGCGCGGCATTGGTGCGGAATTTCTCGTCCTCTGCCAGCTCAGGCAGGCCAAGGACACCGGCGAGCTTGGCAAATTGCCCGTCATTACCGCAGGCAATAATGAAATAGCCGTCTTTCACCGGTAATGTCTGATAGGGCGCGATATTCGGATGGGCATTACCAAGGCGTTTTGGTGCAACGCCGGAGGCAAGGAAATTCATGGCCTGATTGGCCAGAACGCCGGTCATGCAATCAAACAGCGACATATCAATATGCTGACCGAGGCCCGTTGCTTGGCGATGTAACAGTGCGGACTGGATACCGATAACGCCGTAAAGACCGGTGATAATATCAACCAGTGCTACACCGATTTTCTGCGGCTCGCCCTTTGGATCGCCGGTAATATCCATGATGCCGCTCATGCCCTGAATCATGAAATCATAACCGGCGCGGGCTGCATAAGGCCCGTCATGGCCGAAACCGGTGACGGAACAATAGATCAGACGCGGATTGATCGCTTTGAGAGTTTCATAATCAAGGCCGTATTTCTTCAAACCGCCGAGCTTGAAATTCTCGATAACGATATCGGCGTCTTTGATGAGTTTGATAACGGTTTCACGCCCTGCATCTTCACGAAAATCGCAGGTGATCGAGCGCTTGCCACGATTGCAGGCATGATAATAGGCGGCAGATTGTTCTGCGCCGTCATCAATATATGGCGGCCCCCATTGGCGGGTATCATCGCCCTCAGGGCTTTCTACCTTAATGACATCGGCACCGAGATCCGCCAATGTCTGGCCGATCCACGGCCCTGCAAGAATACGTGCCAGTTCAACAACTTTAATGCCTTCCAGCGGCGCCTGCATCAGATTTGCTCCGGATATGAAAAACCCGCTTTCATCGCGCCTGTACCGGACAAGTAATCCGTACCGGTACAGGCTGAGAAAGCGGGCAATTACGAAATATTAAAAGAATGCCTGAAGACCGGTCTGCGCACGGCCGAGGATCAGCGCATGAACATCATGGGTACCTTCATAGGTATTCACTGTTTCCAGATTCTGCGAATGACGCATCACGTGATATTCAATCTGAATACCATTGCCGCCGTGCATGTCGCGCGCCTGACGGGCGATGTCGAGCGCTTTACCGCAGTTGTTACGCTTCATCAGCGAAATCATTTCCGGCGCAAATTTATGATCGTCCATCAGACGGCCAACACGCAGCGAGCCCTGAAGGCCGAGCGTGATTTCTGTCTGCATGTCAGCCAGCTTTTTCTGGAAAAGCTGTGTCTGTGCCAGCGGACGGTTGAACTGCTTGCGATCGAGACCATATTGCAGCGCACGGTGCCAGCAATCTTCTGCCGCACCCAGCACACCCCATGAAATACCATAGCGGGCGCGGTTAAGGCAGCCGAACGGACCTTTAAGACCGGACACATTTGGCAGCAGTGCATCTTCGCCGACTTCCACGCCGTCCATAACGATTTCACCGGTGACAGATGCACGCAGGGAAAGCTTACCGCCGATTTTCGGTGCGCTCAGACCTTTCATGCCTTTTTCCAGCACGAAGCCACGGATCTGATTGTCATGAGCAACGGATTTCGCCCAGACCACGAACACGTCGGCGATCGGGGAGTTGGAAATCCACATTTTCGAACCGTGCAGCTTGTAACCGGTTGCGGTTTTTTCCGCACGGGTTTTCATGCCCGCAGGATCAGAACCGGCATCCGGTTCGGTCAGACCAAAGCAACCGATCAGCTCGCCGGAAACCAGACCCGGCAGATATTTGTCTTTCTGCTCTTCCGAACCATAGGCAAAAATCGGATAAATTACGAGGGAGGACTGCACACTCATCATCGAACGATAGCCGGAGTCGATGCGCTCAACTTCGCGTGCTACCAGACCGTAGGAAACGTAGTTGGCTTCTGCTGCGCCGTATTTTTCCGGCAGGGTAACGCCGAGAAGGCCGGCCTGTCCCATCATGCGGAACAATTCAGGCTGAACGGCTTCTTCCAGATAGGCTTCTTCAATGCGCGGCAGCAATTCGCTCTTGGCGAAAGCCGCGGCAGAGTCACGGATCATACGTTCATCGTCAGACAGCTGATCATCGAGCAGGAACGGATCGCTCCATGAAAATTTTGTCATATCACTCATTTAGTATCTCCCGATAAATTTAGCTTATACTCAGCCGATTGACCAAAGACTGCAAACTCTTATTTGCACTTTGGTCATGAATTCTACGCATGAACTTACTTATTCATAGTTTGTATGAGCGGTTGTTTCAGATGTGTTTGTCAGGGGATGGGCCTGTATTTTCAGATGAAAATCCTTGAAGAATGGTCTTGATGCTGAAAACGGGCAGCGAGTTCAAGCCATGCGCGCGCGGCATGAGACAGATAAGCACCGCGACGCCATACCCATGCCATATGCCATGACAGCTCCGGTTCTGTCAGTGTAATATGGCAGACATCAGGGCGCACCCGTTGTTTGGCAATCAGGCGCGGCAGAAAACCGATTCCCAGCCCTGCATGAACCAGTTCAATAATGAAATTAATCTGACCTGAACGTGCTGCAATTGACGGTGTAAAACCCTGACTTTGGCAGGCCTTGAGAATAATCGGATTAAGCGCAAAAGCACTATCAAACAGGATGAAAGGCATATCCTGTAATTGTTTCAAGGCAATGTGTGACTGACCGGCGAGTTCATGGGAAGCGGGTAATAGCACGTCAATCGGTTCTTTTCTGACATCCTGCCAGTCAAATTCATCGGGCGCGGGTAGCAGGGAGGCGCCAAGATCAACTTCGCCATTGCGCACCATATCTTCCAGTTTTTTACTGCCATGTTCGACCAGATGAATATCAATGCCGGGATAAAGACGGCGATAAATCGCAAACATTGGCGCAAATAATGCGTCACTGCCGATAGGCGGCAAACCGAGACGTAATTCACCTTTCGCAAGCCCCTGCAGTTCCGCTAGTTCGTTTTTCAGATCATCCTGCTCCGCCAGTATGCGTAAAGCGCGCTGATAAACCACTTGCCCTGCGTCAGTCATCACGGATTTATGGCCGTTGCGATCCAGCAAGATTAAGCCCAGTTCGTCCTCAAGCTGCCGCACAGCTTTACTCACGGCAGATTGTGTCAGAAAGACAGTTTTAGCGGCCTGTGTGAACCCGCCTTGCCGGACAACTTCAGTGAAAATCCGTAATGTGCGCAGCTCCATTACTATTCCTTTTAGGACTTAATTCTATTCAATCAATTCATTTTTATCATGATTGATCTTCGCGTATAAGAGAGGAAAGTTATTTTGCATGAAAAGAGTGCCATAAAATGTCTCCAGCTCAACTGTCGGGAGGAGTCCGTCATTGGGTGCAAAGCAGCCGGATCGGCCAGATCGCATTGATAGCCGGTTTCTGGGCTTTGGGTGAGGGTATTGTCAGAGTAACGCATATGCCGGTGCCCGGCAGTGTGATTGGTCTGTTCTTGTTATTTATATTGCTGATGACCGGCGGCATGAACCTGCTGACTGTGCGCCGCGGTGCGCAGTGGTATCTGGCAGAAATGCTGCTGTTCTTTATTCCCGCAGTGCTTGCCGTGCTGGATCACCATGAGTTTTTCGGACTTCTGGGCTTGAAAATTCTGGCGGTTATTCTGCTTGGTACTGTGATCGTGATGATTTCTACCGCACTGGCCGTTGAAGCAGGTCTGCGCCTGAGCCGGCATTTACAGAAAATGAGGCATTCATCATGAGCGGGTTAGAAGGTTATTTAACCCCTGCGCTTTGGATGATGTTGCTTTGGTCAGCAGCCACAATCCTGTTCTATTTGCTGGCGAAGAAGCTTTACCGCCGCTGGCCGCGTGTCTGGTTCTCACCACTCGTTGCCGCGCCGGTTTTGCTGATCGCTGCTGTTTTACTGTTCCGCACGTCCTATGCCGAATATAACAGCGCGACCCACTGGCTGGTGATGCTGCTGGGACCGGCAACGGTTGCTTTTGCAGTGCCGATTTATGAGCAGAGAGCGACAATCCGGCAATATTGGCCGGTCCTGATGTTTGGTGTTCTGGTCGGCAGTTCTGTTGCCATTTTCTCGGCATGGGGCTTGGCAAGCCTGCTCAGTCTTGATGGTAGTCTGCGTCTCAGCCTGCTGCCACGCTCGGTGACATCACCTTTCGCGATGGCCTTGTCGGAAGATATCGGCGGCATTCCCAACCTGACAGCGCTGTTTGTAGTTGTCACCGGTGTTATCGGTGCAGCACTTGGCGATACTTTATTACGCTTTCTGCCGTTGAAGTCCGGACTTGCCCGTGGTGCCTTGTTTGGTATGGGCGCACATGGTGCAGGCGTAGCCAAAGCGCAGCAGATCGGACAGGAAGAGGGCACAATTGCCGGATTGGTGATGGTGCTCGTCGGGTTGGTCAATGTTTTTGCCGCGCCGATAATCCGCTGGATTTTGCTGTAAAGAAAAAGGCCACTTTCATGAGTGGCCTTTTCAGTTTCTTTAAGCTCTTTTCTTCGCGATGAAGAAATAGATCACGGCCAGCAACACGAACCAGACCGGTGTAATCAGCAATGCCTGAGCCGTATCAGCCTGTTGTGCCAGTGCCCAGAGGATGAAAGCAAAGAACGCAAACACCATAGCCACGGCGGCATAACCACCTGGCATTTTGAAGTTTGATTTTGCATGGAGATCAGGCCGCTTACGGCGATACTGCACATAAGAAGCCAGAATGATCGACCAGACAAAGATAAACAGCAGTGCTGAAATTGTGGTCACAATCGTGAAAGCTTCAATAATGCTCTGCCCTGCATAAAGCAGCACAACACCTGCGAGCAGGAATGTGCAGGAGAAAAACAGCGCATTGACCGGCACTTTACGATGGTTCAGCTTGCCCAGTGTTTTTGGTGCCAGCGCATAGCTTGCCAGACCGAAAATCATACGCGATGTCGAGTAGATTCCGGAATTTGCACTGGAAGCCGCAGAGGTCAGCACCACGAAATTCACCACATGCGCGGCAATGCCGAGACCTGCCAGCGAGAACATAGCCACAAATGGGCTGCTTGACGGGTCAACCTGGTTCCACGGCATCACGGTCATGATGACGAAGAGCGAGCCGAGATAGAACAGAACAATACGCACAGGGATCGAATTAATCGCCTTTGGCAGGTTGCGTTCCGGATTTTCAGTTTCTGCGGCTGCTGTACCAACAAGCTCAATACCAACAAAAGCAAAAACCGCGATCTGGAAACCGGCGACAAAACCGAAGAAACCATTCGGGAAGAAGCCGCCCTGATCCCACAAATGGGTGATAGAAGCAGCAGTACCGTTCGGTGATGTATAACCGGAAGCCAGCATGGTCACACCAGTGATGATGAGCGCGACAATCGCTACGATCTTGATCAATGCAAACCAGAACTCGATTTCACCGAAATTGCGCACATTTGGCAGGTTGAGTGCTACCAGAGCAATAATCAGGCCGAGGGCAGGAACCCACAATGCCAGTTCAGGGAACCAGAACGACATATAGCCTGCAACGGCCACCACATCGGCAATACCGGTTACGATCCAGCATAGCCAATAGGTCCAGCCGGTAAAAAACTGTGCCCATGAGCCAAGATAGTCACCAGCGAAATCGGCGAAAGAACGATAATTCAGATTGGACAGCAACAATTCGCCCAATGCACGCATAACGAAAAACAGCATAAAGCCGATAATCGCATAGACGAGCAGGATCGAAGGACCTGCGAGTGAAATTGTTTTGCCCGACCCCATGAAAAGACCGGTACCGATAGCGCCGCCGATGGCGATCAGCTGCAAGTGACGGTTTTTGAGATTACGGGCGAGATGGGGCTCTTCCTCGTGGGAATGCGTGCGCCCGGATGCAGTATCCATTCAGTATGCCTCACAATTCATCTGCCAGAATATTTCCCCTCCTAAATCCAAGAAAATATTCTGTTTTTGTTTTCTGCATGTGTGCCGGTGCGTAATGATTCCTTCGCACAGACAAACACCCTGAGCGATTACTCCTGCGGGCTTTCAAGGGAAAGCAAAATTTGCATAGGGTTAGACTAATGTCGCATAAGCCGTGAGTTGAATTTGCTTCCCATGACTGGATGGGCAACAAAAAAGGCCCTGACTTTCATCAGGGCCTTTTGATTTTTTTAGTCTGTGTAAGCATCCATCGGCGGGCAGGAACAAACCAGATTGCGGTCGCCGCCTACGTTGTCGATGCGCGATACCGGAGCCCAGTATTTGGAAGCCGGATCCATATTTTTTGCAGGGAAGGCAGCTTCCTTGCGGGA
The DNA here is from genome assembly GCA_021733665.1 of Bacillus subtilis. Lineage (GTDB taxonomy): Bacteria > Pseudomonadota > Alphaproteobacteria > Rhizobiales > Rhizobiaceae > Pseudochrobactrum. Next base: position 340,516 of record JAHREI010000003.1, on the reverse strand, counting down.
ATACGGATGTTTCCAATCGTCGAGCATGGTGTCTGCTACTGTATGCGGTGCATTCGCCAACGGATTGTCATCCTGAGGCCATTCACCGGCTTCAACCTTAGCCGCTTCCTTGGCGATGGAGATCATAGCGTCGCAAAGACGATCCACTTCAGCCTTGGATTCGGATTCAGTCGGTTCAACCATCAGCGTACCGGCAACCGGCCATGACATGGTCGGGGCGTGGAAGCCGTAGTCGATCAGACGCTTGGCAACATCTTCAACGGTCACACCGGCTTTGTCTTTCAACACGCGGGTGTCAACGATGCACTCATGCGCAACGCGATTGTTCGCACCGGTATAAAGGATCGGATAATGATCCTTCAGGCGCTCAGCAATGTAGTTGGCATTGAGAATAGCCACTTCCGTTGCGTTTTTCAGACCGGCGCCGCCCATCATACGGATATACATCCATGTGATAACGAGGATAGACGCACTGCCGAATGGTGCAGCGGAAACCGCATTGTCGCTGCCTGCATTCACGTGACCCGGCAGGAATGGTGCCAGATGCGCACCAACGCCGATCGGGCCAATGCCCGGACCGCCGCCGCCATGCGGAATGCAGAAAGTTTTATGCAGGTTCATGTGGCAAACGTCAGCACCGATATCGGCCGGACGTGCCAGACCAACAAGCGCATTGAGGTTCGCACCGTCGAAGTAAACCTGACCACCATTCGCGTGAATGATTGTGCAGATTTCACGGATGGTTTCTTCAAACACACCGTGTGTGGACGGATAGGTGATCATCAGCGCCGACAGCGTATCGTGATACTGTTCTGCCTTGGCTTTCAGATCGGCCACATCAATGTCACCGTCTTCAAGACAGTTGACGACAACCACTTTCATGCCTGCCATCTGCGCACTGGCCGGATTGGTACCGTGTGCGGAAGACGGGATAAGGCAGATATTGCGGTTTTCGTCGCCATTTGCGCGGTGATAGCGGCGGATTGCCAGAAGACCGGCATATTCACCCTGACTACCGGCATTTGGCTGCAGGGATACAGCGTCAAAACCGGTCACTTCGCAAAGCCATGCTTCGAGATTGTCGGTCAGAACCTTGTAGCCTTCCAGATGCGCCTGAGGTGCAAAAGGATGCAGACCACCGACGGTCGGCCATGAGACCGGCATCATTTCAGCAGCAGCGTTCAGCTTCATGGTGCAGGAGCCGAGCGGGATCATCGCACGGTCAAGCGCCAGATCCTTGTCTGCCAGCTTGCGCAGGAAACGCATCATTTCGGTTTCTGAACGATAGCTGTGGAATGCAGCCTGTGTCAGGAAATGTTCGTCACGCGGCGCATCCGGCAACAGACGGGCTGCTTTTTCAACAGGCTTCGCACCAAACAATGCAACCAGAGCCAGATAATCATCTTCCAGCGAGGTTTCATCGAAAGTGACAGACACAGTATCAGCATCAATGACGCGGATCAGACGATCGCCTGCCAGAGCCTTGTCAGCATAATCCTGTGCTTTACCTTTAACCGTTACAGTCACTGTATCAAACAGCTGTTCACCGGCCAGTTCAAAACCGGCAGCTTTCAGCGAGGCTGCAAAGCGGGCAGTGATCGCATGAACGGCATCAGCAATAGCCTGCAGGCCTTTCGGGCCGTGCCAGATTGCATAAGATGCAGCCATGTTGGCCAGCAGTGCCTGAGCGGTACAGATATTCGATGTCGCTTTATCACGACGAATATGCTGTTCGCGGGTCTGCAGTGCCAGACGATAGGCCGGACGGCCATGCGCATCGAGCGACTGACCAACGATACGGCCCGGAATGATACGGGTGAGGTTTTCTTTCACGCCGAGATAAGCAGCGTGAGGACCACCATTGCCCATTGGCACGCCGTAGCGCTGCATGGAACCGACAGCAATATCGGCACCCCATGAGCCCGGAGACTGGGTGATGGTCAGTGCCAGAGGATCGGCAACCGCCACAACCAGAGCGCCGGTCTGTTTGGCGCTGGCGATAATACGGGTGAAATCACCGTAAACGCCGCGTGTATCCGGCCAAGGAATGATCACCGCAGCGGTTGTGGTATCCACTTCGCCGCCAACTTCAATGATCATACCATGCGGTTCCGCACGGGTATTCAGAACATCCAGTGTCTGCGGGTGCAACTCACCGGCAATCACCATTTTCGGACGCTTTTCGCGGTGATGGCGGTAAGCAATGCCAACAGCTTCAGCAACAGCAGTTGCTTCATCCAGCAGCGATGCACAGGCAACCGGCAGGCCGGTCAGCTCTGTTACCAGTGTCTGGAAGTTGAACAGCAGCTCAAGGCGACCCTGACTGATTTCAGCCTGATACGGTGTATAGGCTGTGTACCATGCCGGATTTTCAAACAGGTTACGCTGAATAACCGGCGGCACATGGGTGCCGTGATAGCCCGCACCGTAGAAGCTTTTGGCAACCACGTTGCGACCCATAATGCCGGACAGTTCACTGAGAGCTGCGGCTTCATCAAGCGGAGCAGGCAGGTTGAGTGCGCGGTCAAGACGAATTGACTGCGGCACTGCCTGACTGATGAGAGCGTCCAGCGACGGCAGACCAAGCGCCGACAGCATTTCCTGCTGTTCACCGGCGCGAGGGCCGATATGGCGCTCTACAAAAGGAAGAGATGATGCTGCCATGATTTAGCCAACCAGTGCCTGATAACCGGCAGCGTCGAGCAGACCTTCGAGCTGACCTGCATCGGAGATTTTCATCTTCCACAACCAGCCTTCACCTTCTGCCGCGCTGTTGACGAGCGCTGGATTGCCATTGAGTTCTTCGTTGATTTCAATGACTTCACCGTTAAGCGGAGCATACACATCGGATGCAGCTTTCACAGACTCAACCACAACAATGGCTTCGCCTTTTTCCACAACGCGCTCAACTTCAGGCAGTTCTACGAAAACGAGGTCGCCGAGCTGTTCCTGAGCGTGGTTGGTGATGCCGACAGTTGCAATGTCGCCTTCAACGCTGAGCCATTCATGATCTTCGGTAAAAAAGATTTTAGGCATGCGATTATCCTTTGTGATAGCGAGGTTGGGTAAATGGAAGTGTATGGACGTCTACAGGCACTTTATTGCCGCGGACTTCCGCAAAAAGGCGTGTGCCCGGTTCTTTCAGATCGGCTCTGACATAACCCATGGCAACAGGGAAACCGGCTGAAGGGCCGAAGCCGCCGGAAGTGATTTCACCGACTTCGCTGCCGGCTTCATCAAACAGTTTGGTGCCGGCGCGAACCGGCTGACGGCCTTCCGGCTTGATACCGACACGGCGCTTTTCAGGGCCGTTAGCAATCAATTCCAGAACTTTAGCGGCGGCAGGGAAAGCTGCTGTTTCGCGCACAGCTTTGGTAATTGCCCATGTCAGGCCTGCAGAAACCGGATCAATGGTTTCAGTAATGTCCTGACCATGCAGGCAAAGACCGGCTTCAAGGCGCAAGCTGTCGCGCGCGGCAAGGCCGATCCATGCAACGCGGGCATCGCCCAGCAGTGCTTTAGCCAGAAACTGTGCATCGCCAAGCGGGGCAGCAATTTCAAAACCGTCTTCACCGGTATAACCGGAGCGGGTAACGAACCAGCCCTGTTTCGGCTCAAAACCGTGCATGAATTTCAGCTCTTCAACGCTGAAACCAAGATCAGAAGCGAGGCTCTTCATAACCTCGGCAGCCTGAGGGCCCTGAATAGCCAGCAGAACACGGTCAAGCGGCGTAACAGTGCAGTTCAGCGCGCTTGCTGTTTTCTGGAAATGCGCGATATCAATATCGGCATTGCCGGCATTAGCGACGATCATGAAGCGCTCGTCACCCAGACGGGTGACGATCAGGTCATCAATAATGCCTGCGTCATCATTCATAAGGAACGTATATTTCGACTGGCCTTCATTGAGTTTGGTAACATCAATCGGGCACAGCTTTGCAAACAAAGCGGCAGCATCGCTGCCGGAAACTTCAATGAGTTTCATATGCGAGATGTCAAACAGACCAGCCTGTTCACGTGTATGAACATGCTCTTTCATCACGCCAAGCGGATAAGTCAGCGGCATGTTCCAACCGGCAAAGCCGCCGAAGCGTGCGCCGGATGCAATATGTAGTTCTTCCAGCGGAAGCGTTTTTAAAGAAGTTGTATCGCCCATTTTTCACTCCAGAGACACACGTCCTCCTTCCGCAAAAGCGGAAAGCCATGATGTACCCCTCTGTCGGAAGCCTGAGAGACTCGCAAGCCTGTAGAGACTTACTTACACCTTCGGCGCGGAGTTTCCCCCGACTTTCCAGAGTTGCCTTGCTGATCTGCGGTTCTTGGTACCTGAGAGATTTCGGGCGATTTCCCCTTCGGTGGCCGTTACCGGCTCTCTCCCGCAGACAAACAGGAATCAGGATATGATCCTCTCCTCGACATGCGTGCCTTTTATCGCAGCTGACTGGTGAAGTCATCTGGAATTATTATAATGCGGCTCTTTGCGCAGCGATTGAATGTCGCGTCTTTTATAAAAGTCGCCTTCAGTGACGACACTCGATGCACAATATAAGACAATGTATGCTTTTCTCTGAAAAGAACCTGAGACAACTCAGAGTCAGCCTGCCTCAAATGGGGGCATTCGAGCTTTCACGAACAAGCGACAATCAAAAAAGACCCGAATGTGCGGAGCATGTGCAATTAAATGCAACACGCCTCAGAATCTGAAGGCCGCAGATTCGGATGATTCACGTATAAATGCATGTTCAAAGAGGAAAATTTTCACATTTCCACATATGAAACGTGGACAGCAAAAAGAAAATACCCCTTAAAAATCAAGGAAATCTGGGCTTTTCGAAAATAATTGGTGGTTCTGTGCATAATTTCTGTTTTGGGTGCTGGACAGGCGAAAATTTAATGCTATAAAGCGCTCACATCAGGCGGACAACCAACACCGCCAAGCAGCCAGACAGGCTCGCAGGGATGCCCGGATAGCTCAGTTGGTAGAGCAGCGGATTGAAAATCCGCGTGTCGGCGGTTCAAATCCGTCTCCGGGCACCATCTTTCTTTCAAAGAAAATTCAAATTTCCTATACTACGATACACCAAGATACATATATTTTCTCTTTACCCGAATGATAAACGATAAGTATCATATGCAGATCAACGAAAGGATCTTGCAGTGGGTGATAGTTCAAAACGTGCAAACAAGAAAAAGTTTGATATCGACGATCCGAAACTGCCTGACTGGATTGAAGAAGGTGCCCTGCAATCCGGAGGCTATCCTTATACATCCAAGATGAAGTCGGATGAATATCAGGAAACACTGACTCGCTTGCAGATTGAACTGGTAAAACTGCAAAGCTGGCTGCAAAGCAGCGGTGAGCGTGTCGTTGCTATTTTTGAAGGCCGTGATGCTGCCGGAAAAGGCGGTACGATTTTCACCATGCGGGAATATATGAATCCGCGCACGGCACGAAATGTTGCACTGACAAAACCGACAGAAACCGAACGCGGTCAGTGGTATTTCCAGCGTTATGTTGCGCATTTCCCGACTGCCGGAGAATTTATAACCTTTGATCGCTCCTGGTATAACCGTGCCGGTGTTGAGACCGTCATGGGTTTTTGCACACCTGCACAGCTAGAAACATTCTTGGTTGAAACACCGGATTTTGAGCGCATGATTGTAACAGATGGCATTCATCTGTTTAAATTCTGGCTCGATATCGGGCAGGAAATGCAATTGAAGCGCTTCCATGAGCGCCGGCACAGTCCGCTGAAGCACTGGAAATTCTCGCCGATGGATGTGGCGGGCATTTCCCGTTGGGATGAATATTCGGCTGCGCTCAATGTGATGCTGGAACGCACAGACACCGGCTATGCGCCATGGACGATCATTCGCTCTAATGACAAGAGACGGGCACGATTGGCGGCTATCCGTCGTATTCTTTTGACACTCCCTTATGAAGGACGCGATCTGGCTGCGATTGGTTCTGAAGATCAATCCATTATTGGTCGCGGCGCGGAGTTTTTGGCTTCAACGTAAAATACCAGACTGAGCGGAGATGAAAAATAACGCACTGATTTTCCGCTCAGACTACAAAGGTGCATTGAGAAAGTTCTGCAATCTGGGAACAATAAAATCAAGGAACAGCCGGACACGCTGCGGCATGCGTTGCCCGCCCAGAAAAATGGCATGGATTTCCTCTTCATCCGGCTCGATAATATCGGCCAGCACTTCGACAAGACGACCGGCGGCAATATCTGCCCGCACGTGATAATCGCCCATGCGTGCGAGTCCGGCACCGGCCAGCGTCATCCGGCGTACCGTCTCACCATTATTGGCTAATAACGAGCCTTTCACAACACGATCTGTGATCCGTCCGCTCTCCTTAAGCGGCCAGACCGGTGCAGCGCGCCGGAAGTTGAAACCAATACAATTATGCCGGGAGAGATCTTCAATAGTTTTAGGCGTGCCGCAGCGCTCCAAATAGGCTGGTGAGGCGACAATTTTGCGCCGTGCTACTCCGATACGCCGTGCAGTCATGCCGGAATCCGGCAATGTTGCCACCCGAAATGCAATATCGGTGCGCTCCAGATAGAGATCAACGATTTCGTCGGACAGAGAAAGATCAACGATAATATTCGGATAGGCTTCCCAAAAAGCAGGCAGCAGTGGTTCCAGCCCCAGCGCTCCCAAACCCACAGAAACATTGACCCGCACAACTCCGGTTGCTGTTGCTGCGCCTTGTGCAAGTTCCTGCTCGATCTGGTCGAGATCCTGCAGCAATATCAGGCCACGCTCATAGTAGAACCGTCCTTCATTGGTCAGCGATAAACGGCGGGTCGAACGCTCAATCAGCCGCACGCCCAGTCGCGTTTCCATACGGGAGATCAACTTACTGATGGTTGACGGGGTCATCCGCAGCAGACGCGCTGCCTCTGAAAAACTACCCGTTTCCACCACGCGCAGGAAGACCTGCATTTCTCCGGTACGATTGTCCATTGAAGCCCCATTTGTGATTTCGTTTCACAGATGATGTGGAATTCGAGCTGATTATCAAGCCCCGACAGACACTTTATTTAAAGCTCAACGCAAAACATTTGTGAACTGTGCGGGCGGATCTGCCGGATCACATCATGAGGAAATTATATTATGCAATTTATTAAAACACACGGTGCCACGATCCCAGCGCTTGGTTTCGGCGTTTTTCGTATGTCCGATGCTGAGGTGGAACGGGTTGTTCCCGCAGCGCTGGAAGCTGGTTTCCGTCATTTTGATACAGCGCAGATTTACCAGAATGAAGCAGCATTGGGCAAAGCCCTGCAAGCGGCTGGTGTCGCACGAGATGACCTGTTTCTGACCACAAAAGTCTGGGTTGATAATTATGATATCAGCCGCTTCGCAGCATCAGTTGATGAAAGCCTCGATAAGCTGAAAACCGATCAGGTCGATTTGTTGCTCTTGCACTGGCCTGCTGATCGGGTGCCGGTAGCTGCACAGGTTGATATGCTCAATGCCGTGAAGGAAGCCAGTAAGACTAAATTTATCGGTGTTTCCAATTATAATATCGCACAGATGCAGGAAGCTATGACACGCTCTGCCGCGCCAATCATTACCAATCAGGTTGAACTGCATCCTTATATTTCTCAAAACAAGCTTTTAACTGTAATAAATGACAGTGATATTGTAGCAACTGCTTATTATAGCATGGCCGACGGTGCTGTTCCTCAGGATAAACTCCTCCAGCAGATTGGTGCTAAATACGGCAAAAGTGCTGCTCAGGTTGGCCTGCGCTGGCTGGTACAGCAAGGTTATGTTGCGCTTTCGAAAACAGCAAATCCCGCTCGTGTTGCTGAGAATATCGCAATCTTCGATTTTGCACTCGATGCAAGTGATATGGCTGCTATCACCGGACTGGCGCGTCCAAATGGTCGTCTGGTCAGTCCGGAAGGGCTGGCTCCGGTCTGGGATGTCTAAGGAATTATCAATATGAGTACACATATTCCGGCGGGAGCTTCGACGACCGCAACAGCGCCTTCTGCCCGCTGGGCATTACTCGCACTTGCGATTGGTGCCTTCGGCATCGGAACCACAGAATTTTCACCCATGGGGTTGCTTCCGGTTATTGCTGAAGGCGTTGATGTCTCAATTCCTGCAGCAGGACTCTTGATCAGTGCTTATGCAATCGGCGTCATGGCAGGCGCACCAGTTATGACGCTTGCTTTTAGCCGCTTCGGTAAACGCACAGCCCTGATTTTACTGATGGCGATCTTCACCATTGGTAATCTGATGTCAGCATTGGCACCGGGTTATTACACTTTGCTGTTCGCCCGATTGGTAACCAGCCTGAACCACGGCGCATTTTTCGGGCTTGGCGCCGTCGTTGCAGCCAGCCTTGTGCCTAAAGAAAAACAAGCCAGTGCCGTAGCCGCCATGTTTATGGGCCTGACTATTGCCAATATCGGCGGCGTGCCGACTGCAACATGGGTTGGCCAGCAAATCGGCTGGCGTATGGCTTTCGCCGGTACTGCCCTGATCGGGATTGTTGCTATTCTGGCCTTATACTTTGCTCTTCCTAAAGGTGAGCGGGGCACTATGCCAAATGTACGGCAGGAATTGCGGGTGCTGACCCGTCCGGCCGTGCTGCTTGCTATGGCAACAACTGTAATGGGCGCAGGGGCGATGTTTACCCTGTATACTTATGTCGCTCCTGCCTTGGAAACTCTGACTGGCGCATCCGGACGCTTTGTGACTTTAGGACTGGCGTTGATCGGTGTCGGCTTTACCATTGGTAACTGGTTGGGTGGTCGTCTTGCGGACTGGTCTCTGGATGGTGCGACAAAGATTTTTCTGGCCGCTTTGGCAGTGATCATGTTTGTGCTGCCATTTGCTTTCAGCACCCATACCGGAGCCGCACTTGGTTTGCTATTCTGGGGTGCTGCAGCATTCGCTATTGTGCCGCCGGTTCAGATGCGTGTCATGCTGGCAGCATCTGAAGCACCAGGGCTGGCATCTTCAATCAATGTGGGTGCGTTCAATCTTGGTAATGCTGTAGGTGCAGCAATCGGCGCCGGCGTTATCAGTCTGGGGTTGGGATATGCCTTTGTGTCTTTTGCAGGCGGCCTTCTGGCTGCAGCCGGATTACTTATGGTTTTTGCCGGTCGCAAAACGGAAAGTGCAGCCACGCCCGCGCTGCAAGAAATGTAAGACTGTTGAATACTTCCCCCGTATTAACTTAATCTTGCGGGGGATTTTCAATCTACAAAGAGTGATCCATGCCAAAGCCGGAAGGTTTTCAGGCTTTGAACCGGTCTGCCGCTGTGAGTTTGATCGTTAACGGCTCCGCATCTTTCCACGGATAAATCTCTGTGCGCAGATAATGCAGTTCATCAGCATATTGCGCTTCATCAATCTCTGTCCACCATGCTTTAGGGCGCCCGTCGCTGCCGTCAGACCAGCGATAGCCTCGCTTTTTCAGGTGATCTTTCATATCAAACGGGCTGTTTTCCGCATAAATGCGTATCCGTGATTTGCGACTGGATTGCAGAAGTTCAGCAAAGGGTACCGTTTGTTCTGCACCCGCAGGGCGGATGAGAACTTCCAGTAAAGCATGACAATCGTCTGTTGCACGATGTCCGTTATGAAACAGACCCGCCTGTCCAACCAGATAGCCCAATTTGCTGCCTTCGAAACCAAGACTTGCCCATTGTATTTCCGCAACTGAACATGCCCATGCCTTGGACACAAAAACAGACGAGAGTTTTTCGCAGAAAGGTCTGTCAAAACGGGCATTATGTGCAATGACAAGATCCGCAGGTTCGATCATGTTTTCCAGTGTTTTTAAGTCCAGCACCTGTCCGCGCACCATCTCATCGGTAATTCCCGTGATGCGCGTGATCTCTGCAGGGATTGGAATGGTAGGCTGTTGCAGGCCGTTAAAGACCCCGACAACATCCCCCACAGCACCATCATCATTATAGGTAAAGGCAACAACGCCGACCTCAATAACCTGATCACTTTTATGATCAAGGCCGGTTGTTTCCGTATCAATCAACACCGCGAGCTTGTCGAATTTACTCTCTGCTCTGCTGATAACCGGTCGCGGGATTAGTCTGCGCAATATCCGAAAATTTCCGGTCTTTTCTAACTGTTGTGCCAGTGCTTCTTCATTTTCCGGTTTTTGTATGGACTTATGAACTGTAGCAGGGGGAGTTGGGGCTTGAACGACAGGCTCCGGCTGGCTCTCAAACATATCAAACTGGCGAGGGGTCGAATTCATGCGTCAGGCTTTCATATGGAACTTTATACACGGACAGAGTGTATCGGCTTATGATGAGTTGATTAAAAGCTTATAGATTAGGGCGCGATGTCTCAACAGCGTTTTGTTTCAGGACTGCCGTCCTGTCACCAAGTCATCTTTTTTTGAGGAAATGTCTCTTTACGCGAATGGCCTTTTCCGTACCAAAACCCGCAAATGCAGATGCCAGTATATGGTCGAAAGAGCAGGTCTTTGGGAAAGCTGATAAAAGCACAATATACAGATCAATTATTTATCGTAATTTTATTTATATTATCCAGACATAGTAATTTTTAAAGCATATGTGTTCAAAACGCTTCAATCATTATCAATAATCTTCTACATCATGAGAAATATCAAAAAATAAGTCCTGCAATATTGTAATGAACTTAATCTAAAGTATTCTTTTCATTGAAATCAATCAGCCAAATCAATATTACAATTAAATTTAAATGACAAATTAATATTAAAATATAATATGATCGGATTGCTTTATGAAAAATATACACTCATTTCATACAGGTTTAATTACAAAAAACACCATTCGCCTCTGCAGTTCTCTGGCTATCATTAATTTTGTCGGCCTTTTAAATTTGTCTGCCGCTCAGGCAGCATCAGAAATCGTCGTTGGAACAAACGGGGGTATCGGCGGATCCGGACTGGCAGGTGACAGAGGCAATGGCGGACATGACGGCGATCAAGGCAGCCAAGGGCGCGATGCCTCCTTTGGCCACGTCAAGCCTGTCACAGCGATAAATGGCAGAAATGGCCCCAATGTCGGAGGCGTGAACGACGGCGCCGTGAATGGCAGTGGTCCAAACGGTATTCCCGATCAAAAAACTGAAACACAACTTAACGGGTCATACAATCTTACCATCGGCGGCAATGGCGGCGATGGTGGTGCCGGCGGGGACGCCGGTACTGCCGGCCTGTCCGGAAAGGGCGGCGATGGTAATAAAGGAGGAACAGGAAGCTTTGGTGGTAATGGCGGGGCAGGAGGCACCGGCGGAAGCGGTGGCGTAGGCGGAACCGGCGGAACGGGCGGGGGAGCGGGAGGAGCCGGCAGTAATGGAAACATAGGTGCTCCGGGACAAGCCGGAGAAAGAGGGGTGGGAAATACGAGCTCTGCCTCTGGCCCGTTACCAAATGATGCGGGCAATGCTGGTGCTGCAAATGGAAATACTGGCGGATTAGGCGGAACGGGTGGAACCGGTGCGACTGGTGGTGCCGGTGGTGCCGGATCAGCTGGAGGAGATGCCAGCAATAGCGGCAATGGCAGTTCAGGCTCAAGCGGAGGAAAAGGCGGGGACGGTGCCGATGGCAGAACGGGCGGCGCAGGACAATTAACAATCCGTGGTGGCAATGCTGATCTTGGTAACGTTGTCATTGGCGGTCAAGGCGGCAATGGCGGCACTGTCGGACAGGCTTCCTCTGCTGCTGCCGGTGGCAATGGTGGCAATGGCGGCGCTGGCGGAGATGGCGGCAATGGCGGAAACGGAGGCAACGGCGGTAATGGTGGTACAGGCGGAACCGGAGGCACGGGAGGAAATGCCATTCCGGGTGCTGGCGGTGGCGGAGCAGGTAGCCCCGGAATAGCGGGGGGAACCGGCGGCATTGGCGGAACTGGTGGTGTTGGTGGAGCGGGTGGCGCAGGCGGTATCGGTGGTGCCGGTGGCTTGGGTTCGAATGGTGGGAATGGTGCTCTCGGTGCAGCCGGATCAACCGGCGGCAATGGTGGTGCCGGTGCAAGCGCAGGACAAGGTACAGTTGTCATTACCGAGGGGAATTTTACAGCGAAAACTGTGAGATTAGGTGGTAAGGGCGGCAATGCAACAAATGCAACGAACGGCAGGCAAGGCGGAGATGGCGGCATCGGGGGCAATGGCGCGGAGGGCGGTACAACGGGAACAGCCGGATTGAATGGTGAAAACGGCTCTATTGGTGCCGGCGGCAATGGCGGCAGTGGCGGTGCAGGCGCTGGCGGCGGCGGTGGCAGCGGCGGAAATGGCGGCGCTGGCGGTGCAGGTGGCATTGGCGGAGCCGGAGGAAATGGCGGGGTAGGCGGCTCAGGCGGCATTGGCGGCACCGGAGGCAGTGGTGGTACAGGAGGCATCGCAGGCAGCGGTGGTGCAGGAGCGCTCGGTGGCAATGGGGGCAATGGCGGAGACGCTAGAAATGGTGGAAATGGCGGCAATGGTGGCCGCGGTGGTGATGGCGGCACAGGAAGCCTCATTCTTAAAGATACATCACTGACAGTAACAGATGCAGTCATACTGGGGGAAGCAGCCGGTCATGGTTCGAATGGCGGCAATGGTGCCAATGGGGGTAATGGCGGCAATACAGGGCTTGATAGCACCGCTCCTGTTTCGGGCGCTTTTGCATTTGGCGGCTCAGGCGGCAATGCCGGCACCGGAGGAAATGGCGGAGCTGGCGCTAATGGCGGAAATGCCGGAAATGGCATCATAAAGATGCAAAACAGCACTCTCGTTGCTGAGAAACTCATCTTAGGAGTGACGGGTGGCAATGGTGGTAGGGGCGGAGATACAGGCGCAACCGGACTGAATGGAACAGCACTTTCTAACGCCGCCGGGACAACAGCTCTGGCCGGAACCGGCGGCAATGGTGGAAGTGGCGGCAATGGTGGAAATGCCGGTATCGCTGGCACCGGACTACTAACGATTGAGCAAAGCCAACTGAAAATACGTTCAGGCATTATACTGGGCGGGAAGGGGGGCAATGCCGGAGATGGCGGTAACACTAATAATGCTCTGACCGGAGGGAATGGAGGCAATGGCTCCAGCGGAGGCGAAGGCAAATTAATCTTTAAGAATAGTATTATTGAAAATACCGGAGATCTTGTTCTTGGCGGCAACGGCGGTGATGCAGGAGATGGAGGCACCCGTGCCCTGCCTGATGTTACAGGCAATGGAGGCAACGGAGGAGCTGCGGGAAATGGCGGAGACGGCATTGCAGTTTTTGAAAACGGAAGCGGGCAATTAGCCACCAATATCGTTCTTGGCGGCGCCGGAGGCAATAAAGCAGGCCTGATTAATCAAGCGGGCATGGCTTTTAGTGCAGGGAACGGAGGTAAGGGCGAAATCACCAACAATGGGGGCAACTTCTTTGCTCAGTCTTTACAGATTGGCGGAGCCGCCCATGGACAACAAGCTGCCGGAGAAACCAATCCGCTGGCGGCCAGAGCCGGCGAAGGCCTTTTCACACAGACTGCGGGAAGATTTGTCAGCAATTCGATCAGCGTCGGCAATCAATCAGCCAATACGACTAGTCGGGGGGCATTGAAGGTCAATGGCGGGATCATAGCGACTGATAGCTTTAATGCACATCATGGTGTTGTAGAAGTATTTGGTCAAAGCAGAGCGTCGTTGATTGTCGGCACGACTGATCCCGAATGGCAGCGGTGGCAAAATGGACAAAATTATTTGGAGAAACGAAGAGGGTCTCTGTATAGCGGAACTCTTTTTGCTTCGAAAGGAAAAACCGTCAATTTATCTTCACCTGATCTGCAGTGGAGCATTGGCAGTGACGCTCGTAACAATCAGCTTGCAAGCAATTCACTAACAATCATTGAAGCAAAGCCATTTGTAGATAACGGCGCCGCCGCTTTAAATTTAGGAACAGGCACGATCAATGAGCAGGCACAATTCTTAATAGTTTCTGATGATAATCTTAAGGCCTCGGATAATTTCATATCTATTCAATCAGCTATGGCTGGTCAAAATGATAATAAAGGCACTTATATTAATAGTAGTCGCTTGTTAGATCAAATAGTGACCACAAGTAATAATATTACCAAGGTAGATATTGTTGCAGCGAATACGCAAGCAACATTACCGGGCATCAGCACATCAACATCAGCGTTCTTAAAAAACATAGTGGAAAGCACAGGGGTAAACACATCATCAGCTAATCAGGGGCAAAGGTTCATTTCCCGTGCATTTGATATCCGGTACACTGATGATGATATGTTAGGTGCCCGTGTAGTTGAATCTGCCTTAAATATAGCTTCCGTTGCGGGCGCACATCAAACAAGTGTCAGCGTAGGTTTAGCCTCAGCTGATTTGGTTCAGCGCCGTCTCTCTATGTCTCATAATATTAATCAACCCGATAATAGTTTAAATAGCACCGGAATAGATATCTGGCTGAACCCTCTATACGGCGAGAGAATTACGAATTCTTTTGATTTTGGAAGTATTAATGGCAAAGTAAAAACTGATTATGTTGGCCTTATGATCGGCAGTGATTACACTTTTCAAGAAAGATTTTATGGCGGCGATGTTCACTTCGGTGCCGCAGGTAATTTCGGTGAAGGTAATAGTAATACCCGCTTTAATGGCTCTCCTACCCGGAATAAGTTTAATTACTGGGGCGGTTCCGTATATGGCGGTTGGAACTCGGATACAATCAACTTAATTGCCGATTTAAGCTATTCTAAAATTCGCCATGATGTAGCCCAGTCTGTCCCTTCAGAACTCGAATTTTCCGACTTGGAGGCCAATGTCCGTACACGTATGTTCAGTGTGGGCGCGCGTGCAGAATACAAGATAAACACAAGCTGGATGGATTTTATTCCGCATATCGGCGCACGCTATATTGATTTAAAAACATCCGGATTTGATACAAAAAACAACAAAGGCGTCGTGTTCAGCACGCAGCAGAGTTCTCAACAATTTTGGCAAATTCCGGTAGGTATAACGCTTTCCAAAATCTTTAAAATGCAGAATAATGTTGATATATCCCCTATGCTTGATCTGGCTTATGTTGCGTCTATCGGTGATATTAATTTGCAAAATCGAGTTAATATGGCGGGCGTATCGGCTCAATATATGTCAAACAATCGCATCATCGGGCGCTCTGCTTTTGAAGGTCGTCTGGGTGTAGATTTTAAAAAAGAAAACTATACTTTTGGGCTAGGCTATGGTCTTCGTTTATCCTCTGATGATCGCAGGCATGACCTGAGCGGTAAGTTTAACTATTCATTTTGAACATAGAATTAGAAACCTTTCAGGAGCCGTTCACGCGGCTCCTGAAAATGTCAGTGCACTGCAATTGATCATATCGCAACCATTTTCGGGGTAAATGGTTGCGTATTACTTCCCTCTGCCGCTACAAGTATAGCGCAAATATAACCCTGTTCTTGTTAAGAGGAAAAGACTGTGGATCTGGTGGTTAAACACATAGGCGATAATGTTTATCAGGCCGAATTTGGTGACAAAAAATGGCGTTGTGCAGTCGGTCCGAATGGTATCCGTTCAGACAGTTGTGAAGGCAGCGGTAAAAGCCCTGCCGGTCGCTGGCCACTGCGTCAGTTGTTCTATCGCGCAGATCGTACAGAAAAACCGGTCAGCCACCTGAAGTCCACGATCATTGCCGAGGACATGGGATGGTGTGATGCACCTTCTGACCCTGAATATAACAAGCTCGTTAAACTGCCATTTGCTGCCAGCCATGAGAAGATGTGGATGGATGCTGATGTTTATGATGTTGTTGTTGTGCTCGGGCACAATGATGATCCGGTGGTATCAGGCGCAGGCAGTGCTATTTTCCTGCATATTGCCCGTCCTGAATATACGCCGACAGCAGGCTGCGCTGCTTTATCCAAAGAGGACTTACTGGAGTTTTTAGCTTTGGCCACGCCGGAAACACATTTGCAGTTTGTCGAACAGGACTGATACTGAGCCTTTTTTGATTTTTTAAATTCCGCCCTTCTCAACGAGATTCCTGTTGAGAAGGGCATTTTTATTGCGACATATCTGGGACTACGGCTTGCAACAAAAATAACCATATAATGCAGTGTAAAACCTTGTTTCATTTTGAGTTTTTATTGCAGGTTCTATGTCGCAAACCTTTCATAATTAGCGGGCATAAAAGCAGTGCTTGAAATTCAAAATGTAAGGTTTATAAGCCACGCCAGAATCATATTTCTGGTTCTGCACTACTCGGTCCGACTTTACTGAGCCATTTTTATTGTGCGCCGATTAATTCCCCGCATATATCCGGTTTATTAGCAAAGCACCGCGTTTATTTGAAAAATTATAACTTGATTTCTCCCGGGAGCGACAGACCGCACTGACCGTTAAAAATGCGGTGCCGTGTATCGGTTTCGGGTGTGTGCTTGCTTTGAGGTTCCCATGTCTGCGCAAGTTATTGCAATGATACTCGCTCCGTTGCTCGGATTGTTTATTGTCAGTATCGGCAATGGTTTTCTGTCGTCACTGACAACTTTGCGGCTGGATACGGCAGGCGCTTCAGAAACCGTTATCGGCCTGGTTTCTTCGGCCTATTTTATTGGTCTCACACTTGGCGCTGTTTTCCATGACCGGTTGATCTCCCGTATCGGACATATCCGCGCTTATAGCAGCTTTGCTTCGTTGATTACGGTAAGCGTGTTGCTGCAAGGCATGTATTTCGATGTCTGGTTCTGGTTTGCATTACGCCTGCTTTATGGCTGGGCGGCGATCGGAATTTTTCTGGTGATTGAAAGCTGGTTGTTGCTTGCGTCAGATCAGAAAATGCGTGGACGTATTCTGGCGCTCTATATGATCGCGCTCTATGGCTCCGGTATGCTGGGGCAGATAGCACTCGGCACTGTTGGTGCATGGGGAGAGAGTGCACCCTATATGGCCGCGGCGATCCTTGCGTCCCTGTCTGTTCTGCCGATTGTGATCCTGCCTAAAGTCACACCTGTGGTAGAGCGGGTTGAAGCGCTTAAGCCCTTGGATTTGCTACGCATGACACCGAGTGGCGTGATTGGCTGTTTTGGCTCCGGTATTGCTATTGCTGCTATTTACGCATTGTTGCCGCTGTATCTTCAGCGTACCGGACGCGATATCAGCGAAGTGGGTACAATGATGGCCAGTGTTATTCTGGGTGCCATGGTTCTGCAATATCCGGTTGGCCGTTGGTCTGACCGTCAGGATCGCCGAATTGTCTTGATTACGATCGGGATTGCCTGTGTTCTGCTGTCTGCTCTTGTTATTACATTGCCGCAGTCATCACCATTCTTGATTGTGGTGTTCTTCCTTCTGGGCGGCGCTATTTTTGCAATCTATCCGGTTGCGGTCAGTTTTGCAGCGGACAGCACCTCGGCCGATGCGCTTGTGCGAATGATTCAGGGCTTGTTGCTGATCAATTCTTTGGGCTCAGCCATCAGTCCGCTGATTATTTCTCCGGTTATGGCTGTGATGGGACCCGTCGGGTTGTTCTGGGCATTGAGCGTACTCAATATTCTAATGGTTGGCTTTTTCATCTGGAGACGTGGTGCACGACCGGAGTCCACACCGACAGCGCCTTTTGCTCCGGCAACGCCTTATTCACCAATTGGTGCAGAATTGCGCGTCACGGATGAAATGATACAGGGCGCAATTGAAAACGATAATACCGACGCAATCCATGTGGTATTGCCGGAACAAGAGACAGCAAAACAGTAAGTTACGGCTGAATTTTAAAGCGTAAATTACAGCTCATTTTGATAAGGCTTAAGCCAGCCAAGACTGCCTTCTGTAGCACCGGCCGGACGGTATTCTGCTCCGACCGGTCGCTGCCAGCCGAGATCCCGCATATAGGAAAGAATAAAACGATAGTTGATTTCACCTGTGTCCGGACGGCTGCGTTCCGGCACCGAAGCAATTTGCACATGCCCGATGATAGGCAGCAATTTTTTGAAATTGCAGCAAATATCACCGCCCGTAATTTGCTGATGATAGACATCAAACATCAGGCGTAGTTCCGGCAAATTAAGCTCACGGATAATCGCTTCGGCCTGCTTTGCACACTTGAGAAAGTAACCCGGAGCATCATAAGGATTAAGCGGCTCAATCAGAATAGTGATCTGGTGGGGGCGGGCTTTGAGGCAGGCATAGCGGAGATTTTCCAGATAGGTCCTATGAGCCTCATCTCCGCTCGTATTCCCTGCCATGACATGCACCGATGGTGTTTTGATTTTAACCGCATAGGCAATGGCTTCATCTATAGCAGCACGGGCATCCTGCACACGATCAGGCAAAGCAAGTAAACCATTTTCACCTGAAGCACCACGTCTGGTATTCAAGCCCAGCATGGTCAGACCTGTGTCGGTCAGTGCTCTGGCAACGTCTTCGGCAGGCGTATTATAAGGCCAATGACACTCTACAGCATCAAAACCTGCGGCTTTGGCCTGACGGATTGCCTCCGGCAAAGGCAGATCATTCCACAAAAATCCGAGATTGGCGGAAAAACGCATAAAAACTCCGGCTTTTGATATTTATAAGTTAGCGGAAACGTAGATTGTCGCGGGTCAGATCAGAAATTTTCCGTGCCCCCATCAGGCGCATATCCCGCAGCAGTTCTGCTTTGAGCTGGGACAATGCCCGCTCAATACCGGGCTGTCCGGCAGCAGCCAGAGCGTAGAGATAAAATCGTCCGAGACCGACTGCCTTAGCCCCAAGAGACAGTGCCTTGAGAACATGACTGCCGCGCTGGATACCACCGTCAATCATCACATCAATATCATTGCCGACATGCTGAATAACTTCATCTAGCTGATCGAAGCCACTGCGGGAGCCGTCCAACTGCCGCCCGCCATGATTGGACAAAACAATACCTTTACAGCCGATTTCAGCGGCTTTTCGTGCATCTGCGGCGCTCATCACCCCCTTAAGACAGAATGTGCCGGCCCATTCTTCCTGCATCTGCGCCACATCATCCCAATTCATGGACGGATCAAGCATCTCGGTAAAATAACGCCCGATTGTGACCGTATCGCCCTTCATATCAATATGGGCATCAAGTTGAGGCAGACTGAATTTCTCATGGGTTATATAGTTGATCCCCCATGCAGGCTTGGCTGCAAATTGCAGCATACCTTTCAGCGATAAACGAAACGGAATGGAAAAACCGGTTCGCAGATCACGCTCACGATTACCACCGGTAATACTGTCCACCGTGAGCATCATCACTTTGATACCGCTTTCCCGTGCTTTCTGCATCATTGCGCGGTTGAGGCCGCGGTCTTTATGAAAATAGAACTGATAGACCTGCGGCGTTTTATGTTTCTTTGCCAGTTCTTCCATCGACACAGTACCGAGTGAAGAACAACCGAACATAGTGCCAAATTTTTCTGCGGCCGCGGCTGTAGCGCGTTCACCCTGATGATGGAACAGGCGTTGCAATGCCGTTGGCGAGAGATAAACCGGTAACTCCAGTTTCACACCCATGGTCTCAACAGACAGATCAACATCATCCACGCCGCGCAGAATATTCGGCACCAAATCACAGGTTTCAAAAGCTGCGCTATTGCGATGCAATGTAACCTCATCATCTGCGCCACCATCAATATAATTGAAAATAGGTTGCGGCAGTCGTTTCTGTGCCAGACGTCTGAAGTCGTGAAAATTATGGCAATCGGTTAATCGCATAGCGCTGCCCTTACTTAAGTACAGACCGGACGCCATATGAAATGAGAGGCGTCCGGAAGGGTTTTCAGAGATTATTCGCCTTTGATATAGACGACCTGCGTTTCCATGAATTCATAGAGACCATGCTTGCCGTCAGCACCGCCGATACCGGATTTGCGACGACCGGCATGGAAGCCCTGCATCGCTTCGAAATTCTCGCGGTTAATATAAGTTTCGCCGAATTTCAGTTCACGTGCAGCCTTCAGTGCCGCATTAAGATCACGGGTATAAACCGATGATGTCAAACCGTAATCGGAGTCATTGGCCAACGCAATGGCTTCATCGAGACCGCTGACTGCCTGAACCGGCAGAACAGGCCCGAAAGTCTCACGGCGCATAATATCCATCTGTGCAGTAGCGCCGGTGAGCAGGGTTGGCTCGTAGTGATACCCCTGACCGCGATCCGCAATTTTGCCGCCTGTTACAACTTTTGCACCTTGTGTTTTTGCCAATTCAACGGCTTCTGCCACTTTGTCGAGACCGGCCTGATTAACCAGAGGGCCCATATGCAGATCGCTCTCGACAGACGGATCACCATAACGGGTGCTTTCAAACAGGGTTTTCAGTTTCGCAACAAGTGCATCATGCACATCCTGTTCGACATAGACACGTTCGGCACAGTTGCACACCTGACCGGTATTGATAACGCGTGAGTCAAAAATCGCCTGTGCAGCGAGATCAAGATCGGCGTCTTTCAGCACGATGGCCGGTGCCTTACCGCCAAGCTCCAGATTAACGCGGGTCAGGTTTTTGCCAACCAGCTGCATGATATGCGAGCCGGTGCCAACCGATCCGGTGAAGGTTATGAGATCAACACCCGGATGGGCAGCCAATGCCTCGCCTGTCACACGACCACGTCCGCCGATCAGGTTGAAAACGCCCTTTGGCAGATCGGTTTCCGCAACCAGTTCTGCAAAAATATAAGCATTAACAGGTGTTTCTTCGCTTGGTTTGATGACAATCGTATTGCCGGTCACCAATGCCGGCGTCAGTTTGCGGGCAATCAGAAAGAACGGAAAATTCCACGGCAGAATACCGGCCACAACACCAACCGGTTTACGCAGCAGCAGCATGGTCTCATTCGGACGATCTGATGTGAGAACCTCACCTTCAATGCGGCGTGCCCATTCGGCCATATAGTCGATATAATCTGCGGTGAAATCAACTTCCACCTGCGCCAGTCCCTGCACTTTGCCTTGTTCCTTGACCAGAATATCGGCAAGGGCAAGACGATGTTCGCGGATTTTCGCAGAGATTTTACGCAGATATCCGGCACGCTCAATGGCCGGACGGCGCTCCCAATCCGCCTGTGCAGTACGGGCTGCGGCGACTGCACGGTCAACTTCCGCACTGTCGGATTCCGGTACACGGGCAATGACAGCGCCAGTTGCCGGATTGATTACATCGATTTTGTCCTTTGTGTGGTCGACAAATGTGCCATCGATATAATTGCGGTAGAGACGGTCTGTGCCGATAAAACGATTGGTGGTCATGAGTTAATCCTCCGAAATGTTGAAGTGTCCGGTGCGGAGAAATGTGCTCCGCACCGGATTGCAGCGTCAGGCACGGACCGGTTGAGCCCGTTTTGGAACGGGGGCACCTTCTACGCTGCCGGTATTGATCCAATGTTCTTCCGCTTCCGGCGAGATGCCGCGGGCATGTTGCCAGCGGGAAATAGCCACGACCAGAAACGGCACGAGCAAGGCGGTGGTGATCGTTGCTGCGGCAACCTGCGACGTCGAGATGGCTTCAATTGCCTTATAGCTCGGATCAAGCAGAGCAACTGCAGCGGGTGTGGCAACGGCATTGCCGGCCACGGTGGATTCCGCAGCACCGGAAATCAGATTGCGGGTGGCATGAGGGCGACGGGTAATAACATACATAATCTGCAGAAACAGCATGGCGAACAGGCCTGAGCAGATAACGGTGGCGATACCCAGCAAGACACCCTGCATGCCGGCTTGCAGCAGCATTGAGAAATCAATGCCACGCCCGACCACAAAGCCAAGGAACGGAATGAGCAGGCTTTCACCCGATGCCAAAAATTTACGGGCTTCTGAAGAGAAATTCCCGACGACAAAGCCGATGAGCAGTGGCAGCAGACAACCGATCAGCATTTCCATAGGAAAAGCGGCCAGACCGGCGGTGCCAAGGATCAGCAGAGTAATGAACGGGCCGTCATTGAGCGAAATCACAGAAACCGCACCACGGTCCGAAGCATTACCGAACTGCTTGGTCAGAGCCACATAAAGCGCTGAGTTCGAGTTGGTCATACCGGCAATAATGGCCAGCGGCGTCAGTCCCCACAATGTACCGCTTGGCGCATAAAAGGCCACAAGAAGCCCGATGGAGCCACCAATAAAAGCTTTGCCGAGCAAAATGGCCGCGCCTTTTTGCAACGTAGCAGATGTCTGGCGAAAATCGATTTGTGCGCCCATGCAGAAGAAGAACAGGCCGAGCAATGCACCTGTACCATCACGGAAAAGCGCAGTGGTAAAGCTGCCGACATTCAGCACTTCCGGCCAGAAAGTATTGATTGTTGCGCCTAAAAACAGCGGCACAATCATCAATGCGCCTGGAATTTTATTTAAAATATGGCCAAGCGAGCTCATCAGCCCGCGGCTTTCTGTATGTGCTGAACTCATTTCTTCCTCCCCTGAAATATGTTCATACATGATGGCAAACCGCCGGTTCAGAACCGGCGGTCAGAATTTGGTCAGGCTAGTTCAAGATCTTCCCGCAGGTCTTTGTTCCAGACGAGTTTTGCCGTGCTGACGACGTCTTCTTTTGACAAGACCGGAAAACGGATTGATTGCAAGTCCCCTTCATAAGCAACATACTCATCTGCTTTGGTAAGCAGCTCGGTTTGTTCGGTCGGAAAGAAACTTGTTTGCTCCGAATAGTTATAAACCATCGTAAATCGACCATCAGAAACAGTACCGTCCGGTAGTTTCACACCGGCAGGACAGGCATTCCATGTATGCGGAACACCGACCGGAATATCGACAAGGCTGCCGGGTGCTACGACAAAATATTCACCGCATAATTCGGTAATACCCACACCGTTCAGAACGAGAATACGCTCCGGCAGCATTTTCAATTCGCCGGATTCTGTATCGCGGATCATATGGATATGACGTGGCAAACGGCAGTCAGTATGGAATTCGATAAAACCGAACTGCCCCTCGAATGACAGTTTTTCACCATCATCATGGCCGGTATAAAGCTCATGCATGGTGACCGGAAAACCTTCAAGCGGAATCTTTACATTCGCACCGCTGCCATGGGTTATACGGGTACCGTTATTGAGCTTTATGCCTAAAATCTCAGCAGACATTTTGATATCCTCTGGTTCTTTTATTAAGCAGCCTGTCCTGTCATCTCCTCAGAAACAGGGCAGGGCATTCTATCTGTTTCGCGCGGTCAGACCGTGGCAAGAAACTGTTTTTCCATTTCTTTGCGCAAGCGAATGGTGACGTCATTCGCGTCATACTCAACATCTGACCAGCAGACGACCTGACCATCGGCGATGTTGTTTTTCAGCTTCATGCCGTGGGCAAGACCAATCGGAACGGCATCCAGTCTGGACGATGTCGCGGCCGGAATGACCTTGCCGTAAACAGTGTAACCGCCTTCACCATCCAGCATTTCACCCGCTTGCAGCCCGCGTTTTGCAACAGCGACAACATCAGCACTCCAGCCCTTGGTGCGACCGGTCGGCTCCTGACGTGTAGCGATAGAAGCAACTGAAACACCCAGCTCCAGTCCGATCAGGTGATAAGGTTTATAGGTTGCGGCAAAGCGACCGGTAGAATCCGTCAGAAGACCATATTGTTTGAAACAATCACGGACATACTGGGTTTCCCCTTCAATCACCACATAAACGCCCCAGCGCAGATCGCGGAACACCGGACGACCGTCACGCTCAACGGAGGACACAACTTCCACCGTGCCGCGACGTTTAAGAATGCCGCCATATTCCTCAGGGCGCAGTACTGTCTGGAGATCATCCGCGCCACAGGCCGGAAAGAGCAAACCGTCGTCAGGCGGCAATAATTCACAGCCATTGGCAACTGCTGCCATTTCCAAAGCTGACTTGGTGCCATCGAGGAAAGAGTTGAACATTTTTGGGTTGAAATCACCACCGGCAACCTGTTCCGGTGAAAAACCGTAATGTCCCCAAACAGTTTCAGGTGTCGATTTGTGATAAACTGGCAGATATTTGGTGCCTTTACCGGCGCAGACTACATCGAAACCGGTGCAACGAGCCCAGTCACAAAGCTCGGCGATCAGTGATGGCTGATCACCGGCTGCCATGGAGTAGATAATACCGGCTTCTTCTGCTTTTTTCGCCAGCAGCGGGCCTGCAAGCACATCAGCTTCAACATTGACCATCACGATATGTTTGCGATGTTCGCAAGCCAACAAAACATGGCGTACACCGGCAGCCGGATGACCAGTTGCATCAATAATCACATCAATGAAAGGGCTCGCAATCATATCTGCGGCATTATCGGTGACAAAAGTCGAACCGGCTTTATAGGCTTCCTCAAAAGACTTGGCGGAGAATTGCTCGTCTGCCCAGCCGACACGGCGCAGCGATGCATAGGCATTCGGAATATTAAGATCGGACACACCAACCAGATGCACACCCGGTGTGCGATTGACTTGCGACAGATACATTGAGCCGAATTTACCAGCACCGATAATACCGACGCGCACGGATTTTCCTGCGGCATCGAGCGCGCGGAGTTTGTCAAACATTGACATGTGATAGCTCCCAGAGACTTGCTTACTATGTTGTCCGGCTGCTCCCTCCACAGACCAGTCAGACACAGACCTGAAATTACAAACTCATTTGCATTGTTGTAAATTCGCAGATAAACAAAGCAGATGTGCGAAAATTCCCATACCTCTGAACTCGATTGGGACGATCTACGGGCTTTTCTGGCCGTTGCCCGTATGGGACGGCTGACTGTCGCTGCACGCCGGTTGGGACTGGATCATTCAACACTGAGCCGCCGTATAACCTCTCTGGAGGCCAATCTGCGGGTGTTGTTGTTTGAGCGCTCTCCGACGGGTTATAAAATTACCGAAGCGGGTCAAAAGCTTGCAGCGGAAGTTCAGCAAATGGAAAGCGCGGTTATTCGTATCCGCACGGATGTTTCAGCAGAAGTAAATGCCCTTGCCGGACCTATACGCCTGACAATGCCCGAGGGTTTTTCCTCAAGTTTTTTCGTGCGCAGGCTATACCACCTGCCAGCAGAACTGGCCGCAGTTCGTATTGAACTGATCGCAAATCCTTCTATTCTGAGCCTGACCAAACGTGAGGCGGATATTGCGATTATGATGGAGCGTCCGACGCTCGGACCTCTGGTCTCACGTAAATTATGCGATTATGAATATGGTTTATATTGCAGCCGCAGCTATCTGCAATCGCATGATAATATCGCTGCGCCATCAGATATCGACCGCCATTTTGTCATTGGCTATATTCCCGATTATCTGCCGACACCGGCACATGATTATTTGCGCGATTATCTGCCCCACCGTGATGCAGATTTGCAGGTTTCGAATATTCTGACACAGGTAGATGCAACCTGTCAGGGATTGGGCGTAGCCTTGCTGCCGTGTTTTATTGCCGATAATCATCCTGAACTGGTGCGATTGCTGACCGGAGATATTAGTTTCGTACGGTCATACTGGATCGTAACACACGAAAATCCGCGCTATCCTTCACGCACCCGCTCAATCAAAGACTTTATTGTCGGGCAGGTTGAAGCCTACCGGACAAAGTTCCGGCCATCATCATAGCATAGACTGCACAACAAGATTTTAGCGGGCAACCAGATGCCCGCCGCCGATATCCGCCAGCTGAACACGTTCCGGTTGTTGTCCTGCCTTCCAGACGGGGCTTGGAATATCTCCGGTCAGACGTGAGACCTCACCACGTTCGCGACGCGGATCAGGCACCGGCACTGCAGCGAGTAAGCGCTTGGTATAGGCATGCTGCGGATTGCTGAATAGCTGCGCGCGTGTTCCCATTTCCACAATCTGTCCAAGATACATCACCGCCACCCTATCAGAAATATTTTCGACCACGGCCATATCGTGACTGATAAACAGATAGGTGACGCCGGTTTCTTTTTGCAGGTCACGTAGCAATTCCAGCACTTTAGCCTGAATTGATACATCAAGTGCCGCAACACTTTCATCGCAGACGATCAGTTTGGGCTTGAGTGCCAGAGCCCGGGCAATGCAAATACGCTGGCGCTGGCCACCGGAGAACTGATGCGGATAGCGGTCATAAACTGCGGCAGACAGCTCCACCCGCTCCAGCAACTCGCAGACACGTGCTTTTTGTTCCGCAGGCGTGCCAATACCGTGAATAACCAATGGCTCACGAATAAGTTCGCCAATGGTCATGCGTGCATCAAGTGCAGCCATAGGATCCTGAAATACGATCTGTAATTCACGGCGTATTGCCTTACGTCCTTTATGATTCAGATCGCTCAGAGCCTGTCCGGCAACCTCAATGCGGCCGCTGTGCTGCACCAGTCCGACCAGCGCTTTCGCCATAGTGGATTTCCCGCATCCGGACTCACCGACGAGAGACAAAGTTTCGCCTCGATAAATATCCAGCGATACATGCTCAACGGCATGGACATTAGCTGCAACACGCCCCAGCAGGCCTTGCCGTATGGCAAACTTTACCGACACATCGTCGTAGCGCACCAGTACTTCGCGATTGTCATGCAGCGGTCGCTTGGCGCCGGCACCAATGCGCGGCACAGCCGCCAGCAAGTCTTTGGTATATTGTTCCTGTGGTGCGTCAAACAGATCAACCGTTGTTGCCGTTTCCACCATCTGTCCTTTGCGCATGACAATGACACGGTCGGCCATTTCAGCGACAACGCCCATATCATGGGTAATCAGGATAACAGCAGTGCCCAGTTCTTTTTGCAAATCGCGCAACAAATCCAGCACTTCACGCTGGACAGTCACATCGAGTGCAGTTGTCGGTTCATCGGCAATCAGCAAAGCCGGTCGCAACGCGATGGCCATAGCAATCATCACGCGCTGACGCATACCACCGGATAATTCATGCGGATATTGTTCCAGCCGTTTTTTCGGCTGCGACAGCCTTACAGCCCGTACGGCTTCCAATGCGCGGGCACGTGCTTGGGAGACTGAAAGCGGTTCATGCGCACGAATTGCCTCAACCAGCTGCCGCCCGATTGTCATCACCGGATTGAGCGCTGTCATCGGCTCCTGAAAAATCATGGCGATACGCGCACCGCGGATGTCCTGCATTTTCCTCTCGGGAAGGCCGGTCAGCTCCACATCAC
This sequence comes from Bacillus subtilis, assembly GCA_021733665.1. GTDB lineage: Bacteria > Pseudomonadota > Alphaproteobacteria > Rhizobiales > Rhizobiaceae > Pseudochrobactrum. Next base: position 313,439 of record JAHREI010000003.1, on the reverse strand, counting down.
CAAAGTGAATGGAACCGCCGGTCACCCGCACCTGAGGCTGCGGTAACAACCCCATACAGGCAAGCGAGGTAATCGATTTGCCTGAACCGCTTTCCCCCGCAATTGCCAGTGTCTCGCCTCGACGCAAGTCGAAACTGAGCCCCTGCACAAGCGGTATCAACCCGTCTTCAGAACGGGCGGAAACCTGTAAATTCCGGACGGACAGAACGACATCCGCCGGAACATCAACAACGGGAGAAAGCAATGCAGCACTCATTCGAATACAACCCTCGGGAAGTAAAAGCTTACAACAACATTCGGCATGTCCACGATTTCGGAGATACGCAGATCACCGCAGGTTGAAACCAGCATATAGGCATCAACCGGATCCATCTTCTGTGTGGTAGCCAGAAGATCGACCATGTTTGCCACCGCATCACGTGCCGCAGCCCAGAGATCAGGGCCGATACCTGTGGTGACTTCATAGCCCTTGGCATCAAGGTGACGTGTCACTGGTCCCGGTGTGGTGAAACGCGGAGTTTTCAGCGGCTGATCTTTGATGAGATCAAGTGTCAGAACCACATCAAACGGGCTTTCAATTGCGGTGCCGCAAACTTCACCGTCACCCTGCGCAGCATGCGTGTCACCGACTGAGAACAATGCGCCGTCCACTTCAACCGGCAGATAAAGTGTGGTTCCTGCCGCGAGATCGCGGATGTCGAGATTACCGCCGACGCGGCGTGGCGGAACAACCGAATGATGGCCTTTTTCCGCGAGTGCATTACCGATTGTACCTGCAAAAGGCTTGAGCGGCACACGACCATGCTTGCCGAACAAAGCCGGCTCCATGCTGGAGGCATCAAACCTCCAGACCTGCAATGCAGGATCAGGGAACTGATCTGTCAGCAGGCCGAAGCCCGGAATATTCGCTGTCCAGCCAAAGCCCGCACCTTCGCGAAGCTGTGGTGTAAAGCTTTCAATGGTAACTTTCAGCACATCACCCGGTTTGGCTCCGTCTACAAAGATCGGGCCGGAAACAGGGTTGATCTTAGCAAAATCCAGCGCTTTGACATCCTCGACGGTAGAACGGGGGCCAAGCTGGCCCCCTGAACTATCAAGGCACTGGAACAGGATCGTTTCACCCGGTGCAGCAGTCAATGCAGGTGCAAAGCTGTTATCCCAGCCAAAGTGATGCTGATGCGCATGGATCGTGTGATTGCAGTGCTTGCACATGCGTGCTTACTCCTTGATATAAACGTAATCGTAATTCACCGGAATAGAGACCGGATCGACATACAGGCTGTCTTCACCGCCCATACGTGCTGACTTCAGTGTGAAGCGCTGTTCGTTAAAAACCGGTGCCCAAGGCGCATCTTCCATGACTTTGGTGTAAACTTCTGACCATTTCGCCAGACGTTCACCGGCTTTCGCCGGATCAACAATGGAGTCTGCTTCTGCCGCCTTTTTATCAAGGTCTTCATTACAGTATTTCGACCAGTTCCAGCCGCCTTCCACAGCACCGCCGCAACCAAGGATCGGGCCATAGAAGTTGGCCGGATCCGGGAAATCAGCAATCCATGCCATGCCGCCGGACCAGACCATAGCTGCATTGCCTGCGCCACCAGCCTCGATCACATTGGCCTGTGCAAGAGACTTGATACCGGCTTTAATGCCGATTGCCTTCAGATCCTGCTGAATAGCTTGCGCAATACGCGGGTTCGGGTCGGTATTCATGACATAAAGTTCGGTCTCGAAACCATCCGCATAGCCTGCATCTGCCAGCAGTTTCTTGGCACCTTCCTGATCATAGGCATAGCCTTTGTAATCTTTTGTATAACCCGGCATGGATGGCGGCAATGGCTGGGTGGCAGGCACAGCACGACCATTAATGACCTGAATGATACGGTCTTTATTGATCGCCATATTAACAGCGCGGCGCACTTCTACCTTGTCAAAAGGTGCCTTGGTCACATTCATGGTGATATAGCCGGTATGAAGCTGGCCGCCTTCAACGACATTTTTAGCTTGCTCCGGATCTTTCATGACCTCGACAAATTTTGCCGGCGGGATACCGTCGCCCGGAATATCAATCTCACCTTTTTGCGCGCGCAGCAGGGCAACAACCGGCTCCTGACCAACTTCGACGGTAAAGCTGTCGAGATAAGGCACACCGGCAATCCAGTAATCAGCATTCTTTTCAAAAACGAGACGCTGGCCCAGTGTCCATTCAGTTAGTTTGAAGGCACCGGTGCCGACAGGTTTTTTACCAAAGTCTGCGCCTGCGGCTTCAACGGCTTCTTTCGGCACGATGAAGGAGAAATTCAGCGCCATAATATGCAGGAAGGTCGCATCCGGACGCGCAAGCTTAATCACAACCGTATTGGCATCTTTTGCACTGACACCAGAGAGTGTCGCGGCTTTACCGGCGGCAGCATCTTCATAGCCTTCGATCATCGAGAAGAAGCCCTGACCCGGAGACTGGGTTGCCGGATTGACAACGCGGTTCAGGGAGTAAACCACATCATCCGCTGTCATTTCGCGGCCGTTATGGAATTTAACGCCTTTGCGCAATGTGAATGTATAGGTTTTGCCGTCTTCGGAAATCTCGTATTTTTCGGCCAATCCCGGACGCAGTTCCGTGGTGCCCGGTTTATAATCCATCAACCCGTCAAAGACCGATTTGATCATCGACCAGTTCTGCCAGTCATAGCCGATCGCCGGATCAAGTGTCGCCACATCGTCCTTATAGGTCACAATCATATTACCGCCGTGCTTCGGTTCCTGTGCATTGGCCGGAACCGCTGCCTGCAGTGCCACTAAGCCCGTCAGAGCAGTCGCCAAAGCGGTAGAAAGGAATAGTTTCTTCATTGCCTCACTCCTGTGTAAAGTATTCAACGTAGCTTGATGCGCGGATCGATAAGCGGGGAGATCAGATCGGCGATGAGATTGCCCAGCACAATGCCGCAGGCAGAGACCAGTGTGACGCCCATGATAATCGGGATATCCACGCGCTGAATGGCTTGCCATGCAAGCTGTCCGATGCCAGGCCAGCCGAAGACGCTTTCCACCACCACAATACCGGACATAAACATGCCGATATCGATACCGATCATTGCGATGATCGGCAGAATGGCATTGGGCAAAGCATGACCGAAAATCACACGGCTGCGGCCAAGTCCTTTGGCGCGGGCCGTGCGGATGAAATCCGCGCGCAACACATCAATCATTGATGAGCGTACAATGCGCGAATACCAACCGGATCCGAGAATACCGAGCGTTAAGGCAGGCAGAACAATATGCGAAAAGGTACCGTAGCCGCCGATCGGAAACCAGCCGAGTGTGACTGCAAAGATAAACAACAGCAACAGCGCGACCACAAATTGTGGTGCTGAAACGGTCATAAAACTGGTCAGCATCAATGCATTATCAAGAAGCTTGCCACGGTTGAGTGCCGCAATAATGCCGAGCGGCAAACCAATCAGCAATTCGCAAATAATTGCCGCGACCAGCAACTGCAATGTAGCGGGCAGGCGGGACAAAATAAGGTCCGTTACTTCCGTCTTCTGCAAGTAGGAGCGGCCGAGATTGCCGTTGATGAGGTTCCAGAGATAATCGCCATATTGCACGATAAACGGCTGATCCAGCCCCAGCTGCTGCCGGATGCTCGCAACGGTTTCAGCCGTGGCAGAGCGTCCGGCAATCTGCCGTACGGGGTCGGCAGGCAACACGTAAAGCAGCACAAAGGTGATAAAAGAAACGCCAAGCAGGATCAAAGCGGACTGGATCAGGCGGCGTAAAATATAGGCAAACATCAGTCACGCCCCTGTTGTGTCGGATCAAGAATATCGCGAAGAGCATCGCCGACAAGGTTGAAGCCAAGTGCCAGCAACAAGATTGCTGCGCCCGGAATAAACACCAGCCATGGCGCGGACTGAAAATAGGTCTGATTTTCGAAAATAATATTGCCCCAGGATGGTGTCGGCGGCTGCACGCCAACGCCCAAGTAGGACAATGTCGCCTCCAGCAACACAGTGGTGGAGATACCCAGCGTACCCCAGACAATGAGGGTAGGGATCAGATGCGGAAGAATATGCAGGAACAGAATACGGCCATGCCCTGCGCCCAGTGTTTTCTCAGCGGCAATATAATCGCGTTCCGCCAGTGAGGAGGTCTGCGTGAAGATAACCCGCGCGGTCTGAACCCAGTTCACAAAGGCAATCACCATCGCCACGATCCATAAGGATGGTGAAAAAATCGCCGCCAGACAGATCGCCAGCAACAATGCCGGAAATGCCATCATCAGATCGGTAAAGCGCATCAGCACGGCACCGGTGATGCCACGAAAATAACCGGCAGTGACACCTATCAGTGTGCCGATCAGCAGGGCTGCACCATTGGCGACAACACCGATAACCAGTGATGTCTGCGCACCATAAAGCAGACGCGAAAACAGATCGCGCCCAAGCAAATCAGTGCCGAACCAGAATTGCTCTCCCGGCGGCATCGGCGCGCCTTCAATTGTCAGACCTTCGAAGAACTGTTCATTCGGATCAAACGGTGCAAGCCACTGGGCAAAAACCGCACCGCCAACGCAGATCAGAATGATCAGCAATCCGACGACAGCAAGCTTACGCTGCAATAAACGCCGCATGATGGAAGAGCCACGCTTTGGTGCTGCAAATGGTTCAGGCGAGATCGATGCGTCTGCCATTTTGGGCGCCCCTCTCTGGTGAATGATTGGCGACAATACGTTCAGCCGCAGTTTCAATAGTGACCTGCCATGCCATGGCGACCTGCCGCAGCAGATCATAGGCTTCAGCTTCGCTCTTGCCCTTCATCATGGAAATCATCACGGCCTGCACAATCGTTTGTCGGGCGGATAAGCGATGTTCCAAATCGGCGATGAGGGCTGACGATGCTTTGGCATGATCGAAATTACTGCGTGCTACCAGCAAAGCTGCATAAACACCTTTATCGCTGACCGGTTTGAGCAATTGCGCATGCGCGCCCATGTCCATTGCCCATTTTAAACGCCCCGGAACTTCTGAGCCAATCAGGGCAATCAGCGGCATAGGCGATTGTCCGGCATTCCACGGAAATTGCTCATCATGTCCGGTGTCCGCATCATAAAAGATGAAATCGGCATTCAAGGCTTCAGCAGGTAGTTCCGGCCATGCTTCACGCACATGCAAACCGATAACGCTCAGCTGACGGATAAGTCCCTGCACAGACGGATGAGGGCAGTGGAGAATCCATGCCGTTGCGCCGCCGAGATTTTCTGTTCTGATCCGCATCAGGACACCACCTTCAGAAAGCTGTTACCCAATGGTCGCGGTGTATAATGGGTCAGATACGGGTCTGCGCGCAGAGCCGGAAGGTGTCTGATTTCAGTAAAATGATTGCCTTCGAGACGTGCAATGACGACGGGTTGTGCGGCGTGTAAATTGGTCGGGTCAAGTTTAGGCTGATAACCGTTGCGCATGGAGGTTAAAAGTAACTCGGACAAAGACAGTTTTTCTGCACCTGCACGGCCATGCAACAAATTTGCCAGTTCATGGACCGATTGCCGCGACATCTCCAAGAAGGAGCCGCCCTGTGCCTTGGCTGGTTCAAACCAGGGGCCGGCAGCTATCAAGCCACTGGCTGCACCTTTGGCGGCTGCTATCTCGCATTCCGTAAAATTACAGGACAAAACCGTCAGCGCATTTCCGCTTTGAGACTCTGCTTTCAAGACGGCCAGCCTCTCCAGAAAAGCATAGGAGCTGTCGCCAACCAAGGAATTCAGAATGAAGTCCGGCTTCAATGCCTCAATATCATGGAGTATATGATCAAGCGCGGTATCGCCTATCGCAAGATAACGGTCGCCGAGAACAGAGCCTCCGGCATAAGTGATATGTTCACGCGCAATGCGTGCCAGTTCCCAGCCCCAGATATAATTGGAACCGACGAAATAAGCACGTTTTCCTAAATTCGGCAGTGCCCATTCCAGCAAAGGTAGCAGATGCTGGTTAGGACATGCATGCATATAGGCAACACGTTCAGAGGCTTCGAACCCTTCATAGGGAACCGGATACCACAGGACACCATCAAAGCGTTCCAGTTCCGGAATGACCTCTTTGCGTGAGGCGGAAGTGACACAGCCGAAGATGTGTCGGGCCTGAGAATTTTGCAAAATATCGCGACAGAGCGGTGCATAACGGTCTGCTTTGCCTTCGGGATCACGTTCAATGATCTGAAAATGAACATCAAGGCCGGCATCCGCATTGACCTCGTCAACGCCTTGCAAAACACCGGCACGGCTGGCGCACGAAATCGCAGCATAATTACCGCTTTTTGATTGCAATAAGCCGATTTCGATGGTGCGCTTCATTTTCTCCCCCAGAAAAATGAAAAAACCCCGCTCATTCCCATTGTAAAATGAGAATTGACGGGGCTCGAATGCCATTTATTGTTTCACATCATATGCATGAGAAAATGGCTCCGCAAGATGTGCAATGAAAAATATTATTTCAGGACATATTCTTACTTTTTTATAGGGTTGAAACTCAGCATATTATTAAAACTAAGGATGTTGGAGATATTCTCTGGAGCCAGACAAATATGCGTATGAGTGGCTGATAAAGCAAAATCGAACAGCCGGTAAGAATAACTCGTTGGACGGTAAGCCTGATGTTTTGCACCTTTGAAAAAACAAAGGGGAAGAACATGAAGCAATCTCAACATCAGGCATCCCGTATTTTAATTTTGGCCGCTGCCGCCGCGCTGACGGGTGTGGCCCTGCCGGTAATGGCTGCCGAGATTACCGTGATGGGCTATCGCGGTGCATTTCAGGATAACTATATTCAGGCTGTTATTGAGCCTTTCCAGAAAGAACATCCGGATATTAAAGTGACCTATTACGGTGTGCAGAATGCTGCGACATCACTTGGTAATATGCGTGCGCAAAAATCCTCTCCGCAAACCGATGCGGTTATTTATGATCTTTCCGTTGCTAAAATCGCCAGTGATGAAGGGCTGGTTGAAGACCTCGACACTGCTGCTCTGAGTAATTATGCCGATCTGACAGATATTGGCAGGGAGCTTGCCGGCAAAGCCATTCCGATTACATTCGATACATTATCACTGATCTATAATCATGATGCTTTTCCGGAAGGGCCAACCAGTTGGGAAGCACTGTGGGATAAAAAGCAAAATGGCAAAGTCATTATCGCCGCACAGGGTGGCGGCGATATTCAGGCCATTTTGCTGACAATCATCACCAACCGGCTCGCCGGTGAAACTGACTATGTAAAAAACATCAAGCCTGCTGTGGCAAAGCTTATAGAATTGGCGCCATTGGTTCAAACGTGGGAGCCAAAACCTGACGCCTATACACTGGTGGCGAATGGCACCGCGAACCTGTCGATCGGTTATAATGCCCGTGCGCAGTTTTACTATGATCAGACCGGCGGCAAGCTACGTTCTGTAGGGCCTTCCGAGGGTACAGCAGCGCAGATTAATGTGATCAGTGCGATTGCCAACGGTAAAAATCAGGACGCAACCAAGACTTTCATCAATTATGCACTCAGCCCTGAGGCACAGGCACGGTTTGCTAAGATGATGTTCTATGCGCCAACCAATACCAAGGCCGAAGTTGATGAGGCCACACGCGCCCGCATCCCGATGATGAATTCTGAACAGCGTGACAAACTCATCCCTGTGGACTGGATGACGATCGGCGACATTCGCGGCAAAATTCTGGATCCGTGGCGCCGCCAGATTATCCCTGCCGGCCGCTGATTTTCAGCTGACTGACTTCCATTTCTTATGACTGCAAAACCGCTCTGCCTGATCCTGTTCAGGCGGAACGGCACAGAATAATTCGGGTTCTGACATGACGACAGACAATACATTTCTGCAACTCAAAGCCGTCTCAAAACTCTATGGTCTCAACTATAAGGCCGTTGATGATCTGCATCTTGATTTGCCCAAAGGCAAACTTCTCGGACTTTTGGGGCCATCCGGTTGTGGCAAGACCACAACGTTACGCATGATTGCCGGATTGTTGCCGATTACAGACGGCAATATTTATATCAATGGCGAGGATATCTCGCGCAAACCACCACATCAGCGTGACATTGGTCTGGTGTTTCAAAACTATGCGCTGTTTCCGCATATGACGGTGGCAGAAAATGTGGCTTTCGGGCTGGATATGCGCCGCGTGCCTAAACATGAAGCGCAGGCACGGGTTGAAGAGGCACTGGAAATGGTGCGTTTGCCCGGTTATGGCCCGCGTAAACCGAAAGACATGTCAGGCGGCCAGCAACAACGTGTTGCACTTGCCCGTGCTTTGGTGATCCGGCCACGCATTTTGCTGCTTGATGAGCCGCTCTCCAATCTTGACGCGAAATTGCGTGATGATATGCGCATCGAAATCCGTGAAATCCAGCAACGGATGAATATCACGACAGTTTTTGTGACCCATGATCAGGTGGAAGCGCTGACCATGTGTGACGTGGTCGGTGTGATGCATAATGGTAAACTGGCGCAGCTCGGCACACCGGAAGAAATTTATGAGCGTCCGTCCTCATTGTTCGTGGCGGAATTTGTCGGACGTGCCAATGTGCATATTTGCCAGATCATTGCAGAGAATAGCTGCCGTCTGGGCGATAATATCTATCGCTGTAACACTCATGGCGCAACTTCAGGTGAGGGGCAGATTGCGATCCGTCCGCACCGTATCAGTCTGACGCCGAACCGTGACCAGTCGCTAATCAGCGTGACCACCAACAGTGCCCGCGGTAAGGTCGCGCGGATTACCTATATCGGCGACATCGTTCAATATGAAATCGAGATTAACGGCGGCTGCCTGAAGGTCGAAGTACCGACTACCAGTGGCGGCCATGGTTTCCAGCTGGGTGATAAGCTGCTGTGCGAGTGGAAGCCGGAAGACATGCTGGTTTTCGGAGGTAAGCAATGACTGCACTTGCCTCTGCATCCAATAATCTTGCGAAACCGAAACGCGGCTGGTTTCCTATGATTGCTGTCGGGCTTTTACTGCCGATGGCATTGATCAATCTGATCGCGTTCATCGTACCGGTAGCCAATCTTGCGCAGATCTCCTTTCTGGAAAGCCGCAGCGGCGGGGTTCTGACCGACAATTATACGCTGGAGAATTATCTCAGCTTCTTTACCGACAGTTTCAACTGGGAGCTGATTTTCAACTCTCTGTGGATCAGTACATTGATTACAGTGATGACACTGGTCTGCGCTTATCCTATTGCCCTGTTTTTGCACCGCGTATCACCGGTATGGCGTAACTTGTTGTTTGTCATCACTGTTTCACCGCTGTTGGTGAGTAGCGTGGTGCGAACCTATGGCTGGATGGTGTTGCTTGGCGACCAGGGTCTGATCAATGGTATGCTGATGAGCACCGGTCTGATTTCAGAACCGTTTCGTCTGGTCAATAATACACTTGGCGTTTTCATCGGTATGGTGGAAATCCTTATCCCGTATATGGCACTGTCATTGATTGCCGGTTTTGGCCGTCTGAATGTGACATTGGAAGAAGCCGCCGCTTCACTCGGTGCCAATAGCTTCACCCGTTTTCGCCGTGTGATTTTTCCGTTGACATTGCCTGGTGTGGCACTGGGTTGTCTGCTGTGCTTTGTGCTGGCGATCAGCTCTTTCATCACACCAAAACTGCTTGGCGGTGGACGTGTCTTCATGCTCGCAACCGAGATTTATGATCAGGCGGTTATCCAGCTTGAATGGCCGCGTGCGGCAGCAACATCCGTCATTGTTCTCATCATCTTTGGACTGGCTTTGGTCGTGTATTCACGCATTGCCCGCCGCATCGATTAACCGGCAGGGGAAATCTCATGATTGGTACTATGAAACTGCCGTTTAAAATTCTGGTTGCAGCACTCTACCTGTTTTTGCTTGCACCAATTCTGGTTGTGATCCCGCTGTCTTTCAGCAATGATAATTATCTGACCTTTCCGCCGCAAAGCTGGGGTGTGCGGTGGTATGGTGAAATGCTGCATCACGAGGCACTGATCAATGCTTTGTGGATCAGCCTTGGGGTTGCCAGCGTGGTGACTGTTCTGTCGCTGATAGCCGGTATTCCTGCAGCCTATGCGATCCGTCGCTATGAGTTCCGCGGGCGGGAATTGTTGCTCAATATTTTCACCGCGCCGTTGCTGCTGCCGTCAATTGTGCTGGGTCTGGCCATTCTGCTGGTCTTTGTAAGAATGCAACTGCTCGGTACATTTATAGGGCTTGTTATCGCGCATCTGATTGTGACCACACCCTATGTAATCCGCATCATGATTACAGCTTTCTCGACCCTGCCGCCCTCCGTGGAAGAAGCAGCGACGATGCTGGGTGCGACACCATTCACCGTATTTCGCCGCATTACCTTACCGCTGATGATGCCGGGTCTGGTGGCCAGTGCTGCGCTGTCATTTCTGTTGTCCTTTGACGAGGTGGTGATCTCGCTGTTCATCACAGGGCCGCGCCTGACCACCTTGCCGGTCGAGATTTTCAACTATGTGGAAAGCCGTACAGATCCGATGACCGCCGCGATTTCTGTGGTGCTGATTATTGCAACTTTGCTGATCATTTTCCTGATTGAACGCACACTCGGCCTGTCCCGCACCATCGGCAAGTCTTCTGAAAATACCAAATAACCGCATCTGCATTGCATGAATGAAGAGACGAGGAGGTCTCGAAAATGGAAAATATCGCCCTTTGGATGTCGCAGCCGCATTTCGGATATCTTGAGATTGCTAAAACCTGCGGTTTCACATCTTTCGTGCTGGAATTGGAGCATGGTACATTTGACTTGGGCACACTTGATCAGTTTTTGGCTTTCACCAAGGCGCAAGGTCTGCCGACACTGACCAAGGTGCTGGCACCGACCACAGAGGCTATTCAGCAGGTGCTCGATTTTGGCACAGATGGTGTGATTGTTCCGCATATTCTAGGTGTGGAGCATGCCAGAGAAGTCACCAAAGCAGCGAAATATCCGCTGACAGGTACGCGTTCTTATGCCGGTGGCCGTGTGTTCGGCTATAGCCGTCCGGCATCTGATGCCTTCGAAAAAGAGAATAAGCGAACCAAATGCTACGCCATGATTGAAACGGCTGAAAGCCTTGCAGATGTCGAAAAGATCATCGCGCTGGATACGGTCGATGGTCTCTTCCCGGGGCCTTCTGATCTGGCTCTTGCCCGTGGCCGCGGAGCCTATGAATTCAATGATGCGGACAAAGCTGATTTGCGCCGCTGCGCCAAAGCTGCCCGAGATGCAGGCAAGCCATGGATTATGCCTGCATGGACAGAAGCCGAGCGTCGTTTTGCCTTGGATGAGGGCGCATCAATGCTGGTCGTTGCCACACAGAATATGACCCTGCGTCAGGGCATGATGACCACTGTCAATGCGCTTAAAAAAGAAGCGCTTATTGCCTGATTTTATTTCTATTCAATGAGCTTGGAGGAGCATGATGAAAATAAGTTTGATCCAGACCAATCCGCAGGCTGATAAAGCCGCCAATCTGGCCACAACCCGTAAACTAATGGAAGATGCAGTGCGCACAGATGCGCCTGATCTGATCGTTCTGCCGGAATATTTTGAATATTATGGTGGCAGTCCTGAGGGTAAGCTGAATGAGGCTGAAACCGCACCAAATGGTGCTGCCTATAAAATGGCACAGGATTTTGCCCGTGAACATAAAGTTTTTGTTCATGCCGGTACAATTATGGAGAAAGTTGAAGGCGAAGCACGGATTTATAATTCGACTTTTGTTTTTGACCGCTCGGGCAAAGAAGTCGCCCATTATCGTAAAATCCATATGTTCGATATCGTGGCACCGGATGGCACAGCCTATAAAGAATCCGCAACGGTGAAACCTGGTGAAGATGTTGTGGTCTATGATCTCGACGGTTTCAAAGTCGGTTGTGCCATTTGCTACGATATCCGGTTTGCTGAACTGTATCTCGAGTTGGAAAAGGCCGGTGTTGATATCATCATTCTGCCAGCGGCTTTCACTTTGCAAACGGGCAAAGACCATTGGGAAGTACTGGCACGCGCCCGCGCCATTGAAACCCAGACTTACTTTGTCGCCTGCGGACAGACCGGCGCGGTGGTGAGCGGCGGCGAGAAACGTCATACATACGGACATTCTCTGGTTTGTGACCCTTGGGGTCATGTCGTTGCCCGCGCATCAGACGGTGTGGGTTTTGTCACCGCCAGAGTTGATCGTGAGCAGATCAACCGCGTTCGCGCATTAATTCCGATGGTGCAGCACCGCCGGTTAGGCAAACGTCACGAAGCCTGTGCAGTGTAAGGAAATCTCATCATGTATGTTATTAATGCAATGCCTGAACAGGTGGAACAGGCTGATCTGGATTTGCTGTCCGGCGTGGAAACGGCAACAGTTGGTCACTGGCGTTTCTTTGGTTTTATGAACCATTCAATTCAGCCGTTATTGCCAAAGCGCCGGATTGTCGGCACTGCCGTAACCATTGCTATTCCGGGGCCGGATTCAACGCTTTTGCATCATATCACTGGTATGTTGCGGCCGGGTGATGTGCTGGTGGTCGACCGTATGGGTGATGACCGCTATGCCTGCTGGGGCGGGGGAGTAACCATTGCCGCTAAAGCTGCCGGTGCGGTGGCTGGTATTGTCGACGGGCCGTGCACTGATCTGACCGAGATCGAGGATTCCGACTTTCCGATGTGGGCACGCGGTATTTCACCAATCACCACCCGTCTTTATGATCTGGGCGGCGGGATCAATATTCCGGTTTCCTGTGGCGGCGTGGTCGTCAATCCGGGGGATGCCATTCTTGCCGATGAAAGCGGCGTTCTGGTACTGCCGCGCGGCGAAGTCAACGAAGTTGCAACCAAAGCGCTGGCTATTCAGGAACGCGGGAAAGAACGTGAAGCTTCTGTCAAGACCGGCCTGAAGCTCGGCGAAGTGTCAGGCGCTTCCGACAAAGTCAAAGCGCGTATGGCTGTATAAAAACACAGCCGGAGCGGCACAGATGTTCCACCTCGAACTCTGCCGCTCCGGTTATTTCTCAGTAGGATCATAGCAAAAAATAAGACATAAGAATTCAGTTACATAATATGCGGAGGGGAGACTGCATATCGATGAATATCCGGTTTCTTGAGACGGTGATCTGGCTTTCGGAATTGCGCAATTTCCGGATCACTGCGGCGCGTATGAACATGACGCCAGCTGCAATTTCCAATCGCATTGGTGCAATCGAGCAAGAACTCGGCTTCCGTTTATTTGAGCGTGATGCCCGTGACGTCAGCCTAACAACCGAAGGGGAGGTGTTTGTTGAGGGGGCACGGGATATTGTGCTGCGCTATCACAACCTTGTTGAAAGCGTTAGCCCAAAAAACAGTGTCGAAGGACAGCTTAAACTCGGTATTGTTCCGAGCTTGGCAATGACAATTTTGCCGGATGTTTTAGATATTTTACGTCAGCGTTATCCTAAAATCAGAATTTCAATTACCACGGATTCCTCCAAAGTCCTGACACAACAACTTGAGCAGCGTGAATTGGATATTGTGTTTGCAATACGCCCTGACACAGCTGCAACACTGCGTAGTGTTAACATCTGCACATTCGGCATGTTTTGGATCAGCCGGACACCTGACGTTCTTATTTGTCCTGAAGACCTGTTCTCTCGTGAAGATTTACTGAACTATCCGATTATTTCCTATGAACGAGGGGCACATAATCATCAGCAAATCATCAATTATTTTTCAGAAGATCGTATTAAAGATGCGACGGTGCATTATTCCAATTCTCTTACTACAACCATCAATATGATCTCTGCGGGTGTTGGAATTTCGGTTCTTCCGCCGGTTGTTATCCAAAAGGAACTCCGGCAGGGAGAGCTGAAAGTTCTCAATACAAATACAATGTTTCCGGCCACCAACTACAGCGCTATGTATCTGGAGGCGTCGGCTACGCGATTAATTACGCTTGTTGCAACAATTGCCCGTGAAGCAGGACGCAACTTATGTAATCAATACAGTGACAATCTCGCTTATCAGGATGTTGCAGTTTAAAATAGAATGTACCCGGCTACATGTTTAAATTACATAATGTGTATTATGGAACTTTTATATATCGCGATGCACTGCAATGATTTTGGATTAGAGTAATAATGCAAAAGTAAGCGCTGTTTATAGCAACGCTTACCGTCAGCAATAACTGTGTTATTCTTCATCCGGCCACAAAGGAAAACTTGACGGAAATAGCTCACTGACCGGAAGATGTTGCCAGCTTCGATCCGGATATTTGCTGATTAAGCCGTTAAACTGCTTTTGTGCCTGTTCACGTGCTGCCTGCATGTCGAAACCAGCCAGCTTTCCGTCCAGCATTGACAATCTTCCGTTAACAAAAACAGCTTTAGTTACTTTCCCTGAACCACCGACAACCAAAGTGGTTATCGGATCGACTGTCGGTGTCATCACCGGATCATCTAAACGGAAAACTGCAATATCGGCACATGCTCCCACAGTTAATCGTCCGATATCGGTACGTCCTAATGCTTTCGCACCACCGCGTGTGGCGGCATCGAATAGATCGGCACACCTGACTTCTTCCGATGTTTGGTCACTGATACGACAAGTTACCAGTCCCATCAGCAGGTTCATAAGCATATCAGCCGGAGCAGTGTCCGTTGCCATACCAATGTTAATGCCCATTTTTTTGCATGCGGAAAAAGATTTCAAATAACTGCCCGTACGCGCAGAGACTAGAGGCGAATGGGCTATTGAAACGCCATGCGCAGCATAAAGCGAAAAATCTTCTTGCGTTGCATAGGTTCCGTGAGGTGCATACAACCTTTCATTGAGCAGGCCGTTATCTGCCAGCCATTGCGGACCGGTTTTGCCATGCAAATCATGCATCGTCTGTAATTCTAATGGCCCCTGCGCCATATGCAATCGTACGCGACAATCAAGCTCTTCCGCCGCTGCCATGGTATTTTGCATCAGCTTCAGAGTACATGTTTCCACCCGATCCGGCGCTAGCAAGCCATTTACAAGCCCGTCATAACGCCCCTGCTGACGTTTAACGAAAGCGATTGCATCTTCAAGACCGCGCAGGCCGCGCTCTTCATCGAAAACCGGCACTATTTGCCCCGGCTTTTCCAAAACCATACCTCCGGAACGATAAGCCGGACTCAAGAAAACTCTGAGTCCTAACGCCCCTGCCGCATCAGCTGCTGCATCAAACTCTGCAACCGATTCACCCCACTCCCTGTAATATAAAGAAGCAATAGGCGCTGCCGAAGTGATACCGTTTAGCAGAAGCTGACCGAAAGCAAATTTCTTCTGAAATGCGAGTTCTTCAGGACTATACATTTCATAAGGCCCCCTCTCCACATAGGAGCGAGGCCAGATACGTCCTTTAGCCCAGTTTGGCGGATTATCCGTTGCCAGTACGAATGTATCAATATCTGAAAGAGCATCCAGATCAATCAGGCCGGGGCTGATGAGTGCCTGTCCGAAATCAATCCGACGGGTGACGTCACCACCAAAATTTTTGCCTGCAAAAATGATGACGCCGTTCTCAAAAACAATCTCACCGTCAGGAATAAGACAAGGATTGTCATTGCGTTCAGTAAGCACCCATTGTGCTGTGAGCAAAGTGCGGCCACTAAGTTTTTGGCCTAAAACAAGTTCGTTCAATACGGAGTGAGACACCATTATATCGCTCTTCATAAAACCGCCGGCACTGTTCACATTTGTATAGGCGCAGCAAAACATTGTGCTTCATCATCCGTTTCGAATGATGAAGCACAATTCCGTTTTCAGACTTCAGAACTCTTTATTCAGCCATCCGTGTAAGCCAGTGACGTGGCTTGTTGTCGGCACGGAAATCAACGCTCTGCACTTTATCAAGCATTGCCCAGGCAATTGGCTGCTGATGCAGTGGTACCACCAGCACTTCGTCTTTTGCGATTTTCAAGGCCTGCTCTTCCAGAGCCAGACGCTTGTCATTATCCGGCTCAATTGCAGCCTCTTCAACCAATTTATCCAGCGCCGGTACTGACCATCCGCCATAGTTGGAAACGCCGACCGCATCATTCCGAGTTGAAAGCACCTGTGCCAGCAATGAATAGGCATCAAGTGTCGGCTCATTTGCCCAACTCAGATTAAACACGTCTGCTTTACCGTTGGTACGCTTCGGAGATTGCACAGCACGCGGAGCCATATCAATGGAAGGCTGGAAACCTGAGCGCTTCAACATGCTGTTTACACCGGAGCAAATATCTTCTTCATTAATGCTCTCATCATTCATGCACATATAGCTGAAACGAAGATCCAGTTGCCCTGCCTCAGTCAACAGCTTACGTGCCAGTTCCGGATCGGCAGGTGAATATTCATCAAGCGCTTTCGAGTAACCCGGAATTTCAGGCGCTACAGCTGAGCCTGACGGACGTGCCAGCCCGCGCATAATTTTGGTATTAATCAGATCGCGGTCAATGGATGCTGCAAAAGCCTGACGTACACGAATATCGTTAAACGGATTATCGCGACCATCTTCCAATTTTTCTTTACGGTTAAAAGCGATGAAAACTGTACGCAATTCTGTCCGGTTTTTTACAGTAATACCTTTGGAGGATTCCAGACGCGGCAAATCCTGTATTGGTGCGCTGTCGACCAGATCAATCTCCCCTGACAGCAAAGCGGCGACACGGGTCGAAGGGGAAGCAATCGGCATGAACTCGATGCGATCCAGATTGTGTTTTTTCTCATCCCACCATTGATCATTGGCGATCAAAACAGTTTTGCTGTCCGGTACACGGCTTTCAAGTTTGAAAGGACCGGTGCCATTCGAATTAAACGTCGTAAAGCCTTCAGTTTTGGTGCTGTAATCGGTCGGTGCTTCACTTTTATTATCAACAAGCCACTGATGATCGAACATAAAGATATTCGTCATGTCATTTAAAAACAGAGGTGTCGGCGCAGAAACCTCTACATCAACGGTATAATCATCGACTTTTTTGCTATCCACATAGAGCGGAATATTGCCGCGCAAAGGCGAAGTCGGCGCACTGGCACGTTTGAGAGACGCAATCACGTCATCTGCATTAAACTCTGCACCATTATGGAATTTTACGCCTTTTCTTAAGGTAAAACGCCAGGTTTTATTGGCGATCAATTCCCATTTGGTCGCCAGTGCCGGTTCGATTTTAAACTCACCGTCGTAACGAACAAGACCTTCATAGATATGATTCAGAAACGCCAGATTTGACGTTGATGCAAGTGAAACCGGATCAAGCGAGTAAATATCAGCGCGACCGCCCCAGCGTAGCGTGGCAGACTCAGCAACCGATAATGCAGGTATTGTGATTGCCGCAGCGGTCAATGCTGCAGCCATGAAACGTCCCATTCTTTTCATGCGTTCTTCCCTCGTTGCAGATACCATTTTTTGGTTTTTATTTATTTTAGTATTGATATTGTATTCTTTATTGTCAACGATATTGTTGGCATAAATTGCGTCATCTCCAGTCGCATTTTATAAAATATTTCAAAATCAATATAAAAGGGGAAGCATATGAGTGGGATTCTTCTGCTGCACGGAACCATTGTTACTGTTGATAGCAGTCGCCGCATTATTGAGGACGGAGCCATAGCAATTTTGGATGACAAAATTGTTGACATTGGCGCATCGGAAGAGCTGGAGCCAAAACATACGGATAAAAGAGTAATTGATTGCCGTGGCAAGCTGATTATTCCCGGGCTTATTGATGCCCACGGGCATGCGGGCCATTGCCTTATCCGAAGCATTGCTTCCGACACCAATGCCCTATGGATGCGCATTGTTACACCGACATATTATCACTATACAACACGTGATTTTTGGTATGCTGACGGCCTTGTTTCCGGACTTGAGCGCCTGCGCGCCGGTGTTACGACAGGAGCAAGCATCATTACTTCAATGCCGAGAAGTGATGATCCGGTATTTGCAATCAATCATGCACGCGCCTATTCGGAAATTGGTCTGAGAGAGATCGTCTGTGTCGGCCCGTCGGGTTTGCCATGGCCACATGCAGTGACCCGTTGGGAAAGCGGCAAGCCGGAGCGCCGCCATATTTCCTTTGAAGAGATGATCGAAGGGACGGAAGCAGTTATTGAAGCTGTAAACGGTAGCGCTGACGGGCGAATAAAAGTCTTTGTAACGCCTTTTACGATTGTGCCATCGCTTGACCCGTCTAACCCGACAACACCTGATCTGGCGGTAAAACTCACTGAGAATGACCGCATGCAAGCGCGGCGAATTCGTGAAACAGCCCGCAAATGGGGTACCCGCATTCATTCTGACGCCTTTGCCGGACAAATTCGCATGGCCTATCAGGACAAGGAAAATGCGCTGCTGGGGCCAGATATTCATATCCAGCATTGCTGGGGTATATCCCATGAGGAAGTGGATATTCTTGCGGAAACCGGTACCAATGTCACGCATGCGCCTCCGGGAAGATCAACGCCTATTCTGGATATGATCTCTAAAGGCGTAACGGTTGCGATCACGACGGACGGAACAGCACCAAGCAGACATTTTGATATGTTGCAAACTGCGCGTCTGGCACAATACACACAGCATCTCTTGAATAATCACGACAGATATCTTTTGCCGCCAGGTAAAATGCTGGAAATGATTACCATAGATGCAGCCAAAGTCCTTGGTATGGATCATGAGATCGGCTCGCTTGAGATAGGTAAAAAGGCCGATATTGCCATTATCAATATGCGTCAGCCCCATCTGACACCAAACTGGATGGTCGTACACCGGCTGATACAGCAGGCTTTAGGCAGCGATGTCACCACCGTTATTGTTGATGGTAAAGTTCTGATGGAAGATGGCGTTGTTCTGACAACCAATGTTGAAGATGCATTGGATTTTGGTGAACAAGAAGCACAGGCATTAGTTGAAAGAGCTAATCTGCGTCCGCACATGCATGATCCGGGTTGGGGTAAATTGTATCGCACCTTTGAGGAACCGATTGTCCCTCCAGCGCCGCCAATAATCGAATAATTGATCTTGGCGCTTTGCTGATACGCTTCAAGGAAGCCGTTTCAGTATTAGAACTAAAAATACAAACTGTTTAAACTGAGCTGCTGCAGCGTAACTGTGGCAGCTCACTTTAAAACAGAGCATTGAGATAGTTCACGCAAATGCCGACGCATAAATACATCATACTCAGAGCTTGGTTGCAGTGATACTACATCCCCAACAGCTGATATTATATGCATCCTCAAGTTAAGCTTGAGAGATCAATAACGATATACCCTGCCCGACACCAACACACATAGTAGCCAAAGCATAGCGTGTATCGCGGTTTTGCAGTTCCATTGTAGCGGTTAAAGCCAATCTGGCACCGGACATACCAAGCGGATGACCGAGTGCAATTGCGCCGCCATTGGGATTAACATGAGCAGCATCATCGGCGAGCCCCAATTGGCGCATACACGCCAGTGATTGTGCAGCGAAAGCCTCGTTCAGCTCAATCAGACCAATATCAGTGAGCTGCAGATTATGGCGATGCAGTAGCTTCTGTGTTGCGGATACAGGACCGATCCCCATAATCCGAGGATCAACACCACTCGTCGCCATACCATCAACACGTGCAAGCACGGTCAGCCCGTAGCGTTCAACGGCTTGTTTTGAGGCAATAATTAAAGCTGCCGCGCCATCATTGACGCTTGAGGCATTGCCTGCCGTCACAGTCCCGTTTTGGCGGAACGGCGTTGCGAGTGCGGCGAGTTTTTCCAGTGATGTTTCGCGCGGTTGCTCATCTTGTGCCACAGTGGTTGTGGCGCCTTTGCGTCCCGCAATCACATAAGGCGCAATTTCCTGTGCGAGACGACCGCTTTGAATGGCATGGCTCGCACGGCTCTGGCTCATCAGGGCATAGGCGTCCTGATCCTGTCGGCTGATGTCGTAATCCTGCGCCACATTTTCAGCCGTTTCCGGCATGGATTCAGAACCATATTTGCCGTCAATCAGCGGATTGACAAAGCGCCAGCCAATGGTTGTGTCATAAACCGCATTCTGCCGCTGGAAGGCAGCATCAGCTTTGGGCATCACAAATGGTGCGCGCGACATGCTCTCAACACCACCGGCAATAATAAGATCGGCTTCCCCAAGTCTGATCGCACGGGCGGCATAGCCAACCGCATCAAGCCCCGAACCACAAAGACGATTGATGGTTGTGGCCGGAACACTCTCGCCAAGCCCTGACAGTAACACGGCCATGCGGGCAATATTGCGATTATCTTCACCCGCCTGATTGGCGCAGCCAAACACCACCTCATCAATTACAGCATTGCCAAGCGACGGGAAACGAGCCAGTGCCTCACGGATAACATGTGCCGCCATATCATCCGGCCGCACCGATGCAAGCGCCCCGCCATAACGGCCAATAGGCGTGCGGACACCGCCGATAATATAGGCTTCGCTCATACTATTTTCCCGTCGTTTTTGTTTTGCTCTGTGAAGCGACAAACATCGGCCCGCCTTTATGGGCGGGAAAGCCGTAACCGTTGATCAGCACCAGATCGATATCACTTGGCGATGCAGCAATGCCTTCCTGAAGCAATTGCGTGCCTTCATCGGCCATAACCTGCAAAAGCTGATTGATAATTTGCTCTGACGTAAAGCTGCGTGCCTGAATGTTTTTTTCAAGTCGCACGGTTTCAATCAATGTCGTAACCTCAGGATCGATCTGGCGTTTGCCATCTTGATATTGATACCAGCCTTTACCGCTTTTTTGACCGAACCGGCCTGCCTCACAAAGCCGGTCGGCAATCGGAGAATAAGGCTCATCAGGAGAACGTGTTGCCGCCTGCCGTTTACGTTTTGCCCAGGCGATTTCCAACCCGGCCATGTCATAGACCGCGAATAATCCCATCGCGAAACCGTAGTCTTCCAGCGCCGCATCAATCTCGTGCGGCAGAGCGCCCTGCTCCAGCATAAATTCTGCTTCGCGACGATAGGCCGAGAAAATCCGGTTACCGATGAACCCTTCACAAACGCCGCAAACAATGCCCAGCTTGTTGAGTTTTTTAGCCACAGAAACGGTTGTGGCTAAAACATCCGGTGCCGTTTGCGCACAATTCACAATCTCAAGCAGCCGCATAATATGGGCTGGCGAAAAGAAATGCATCCCCACAACCCGCGACGGATGGCTGATCTGTAGAGCCAGCTCATCAGGGTTGAGATAGCTGGTATTGGTCGCCACAATCGCATCAGGGCGCAACACTTTGTCCAGCTTGACAAATAGCTCAGATTTAACTGTCAGATCATCAAAAACGGCTTCAATCACCAAATCCGCAGCTGATAAATCTGCAATATCCGCACTGACGCGGAGATTAGTCTTTTGTTGCTGAAGCGCCTGTTCACTCAGGCGCCCCATTTGGAATTGCTTATCCAGCAAGGCAGCAATGCGTTGATATCCGGCAAGCACAGCCTCTTCGCTTTGCTCATAACCAATCACCTGATAGCCACCGGCTAAAGCACAGACTGCGATACCGGAGCCCATCAGGCCGGTGCCTGCTATGCCGATGGTTGTCACTTTTCGGGTTTCAACTGTGCTGTCAGCACCCTGTTTTCCGGCATCGCGTTCAGCGAAAAACACATAACGTAAAGCACGGGCTTCATCACTTTCGCGCAAGCGCAGGAAGGTTGCCCGCTCCTCGGCCAAAGCTTGTTGCGCTGGCAATGTTGCAGAGAGCAAAACCAGACGGAGTACTTCTGATGGCGCAACACGACCACGCGCTTTACCCAGAATTTTTGCTGCGGTTTGCTCTGTATTCTCCGGTTCTACAGATAAATCCAATGTGCGGCGCAGCTCTGTGCCAATCAGCTTTTCCACAGCATTTTGCGCTGCAGACATTAAGTTTTCCGGAGCTGCGACCTCATCAATCAGACCATTCTTCAATGCTTCCTGCGCTGAAATCGTGCGTCCTGTACCAATCATATCCAGAGCAGCAGTGAGCCCTGTCAAACGTGGCAGCCGTTGAGTTCCGCCCGCGCCTGGCACAAGCCCCAGCTTTACTTCCGGCAGACCAAACTTTGCAGTCTCTGAAGCGATCCGGTAATGGCAAGCCAGCACAATTTCACAGCCGCCACCCAGCGCAGGGCTATTAATCGCTGCAACAACCGGTTTTGCTAATGTTTCTATCCGTGCAGTGACCTGTGGCAATGTCGGCTCTGACGGTGGCAGATCAAACTCCCGAATATCCGCCCCCGCTGCGAAGAATTTCCCCTCACCGCGAATGATCAGCCCGTGAACAACACTATAGGTCTCGACCATATCCATTGCCTGCATCAGCCCCTCACGAATAGCGGCTGAAAGCGCATTGACCGGCGGATTGCTGATCGTGACATGCAACAGGCCATGATCAACAAACCCCGAAACGGCATCTGAAAAATGAATGATCTTTGTTTCAGAACTGGCAGGCATGTTCACTCCCGTCAGTCCGGCACGACAGCTGTAACCTGAATTTCAATTTTGGCACGGTCTTCAATCAGTCCCGCCACCTGCATTGCCGCCATTGCCGGAAAATGCTTGCCGATCACATCGCGATAGGCCTGTCCGAGACCACGCATATTGGATTTATATTCCTGCTTATCGGTGAAGTACCATGTCATCGTAGTGATGTGTTCAGGCCCTGCCCCGTCGACGGCCAGAATGGCGACAATGTTCTTGAGCGTCTGGCGTACCTGTTCGACGAAATCATCGGTTTCGAACTCGCATTGTTCGTTCCAGCCGATCTGTCCGCCGACAAAAATTGTACGGCCACGGGCGGAAATACCATTCGAATAGCCAATCGGCGCAACCCAGTTATCCGGTTGTAAAATCTTATGCATTCTGTGTCTCCAGATGATTTGAGAGCGCAGCGCGAATATCGTCAGGCCATGCGCAGGCTTTATGAGTGGTCATAGAAGTGGCGACAATTTTGTGTTTTGCCGACCATAATAAATCGCCGTTGGCGTGAATTTCATGCTCAAGTGACAATGAACTGCCGCCTACAGCCATAACTTTGAGCGTAAATTCCAATTGGTCTGCATGAAAACCGGGCTTCACAAAAGTCAAATCAAGGCGCACGGTCGGCGTTGCAATCTGCCTTTGCTGGTTAAGTGTTTTCCAGTCTGCACCAATCGAGGCAAAGAAGTCCTCCAGCACGCCGATCAGAATATTCAGATAGGACGGAAAATAAGCGATACCCGAAGGATCACAATCGCCAAAACGCAAAGGTCTGGTTGTGCGAAATACCATGATCTGCCCTTACATTGATTTCAGCAATTCGCGGGCGATTATGAGCTTCTGAACTTCCGTTGCCCCTTCATAAATCCGCAGCGCGCGAATTTCACGATAGAGCTTTTCGGTAATCTCACCACTTTTGACACCTCGTCCGCCAAACATTTGCAGAGCACGGTCAATGATCATCTGCGCGGATTCCGTGGCCGTCATTTTCGCCATAGCCGCTTGCATGGTTGTCGGCAATTTTTGCACATCGCGGCGCCATGCAGCACGATAAGTCAGCAGCGTTGCGGCATCCAGTTCCGTTGCCATCTCGCCGAGAAGTGCCTGCGTTAATTGCAGATCACTCAATGCCGAGCCAAACATTTGCCGGTTGCAGGCATGATGCAACGCTTCATCCAATGCCCTGCGGGCAAAGCCCAGAGCGGCAGCGGCCACCGATGCGCGGAAAATATCCAGCGTGCGCATGGCGATTTTGAAGCCCTCACCGCCTGCACCTAAACGACGGGAAGCCGGAATACGACAATTTTCAAAACGGATTGTTGCCAAAGGATGCGGTGCGATCACATCAATACGCTCGGCAATCGAAAAGCCGGGATCCGTGGCATAGACAACAAAAGCCGAAATGCCGCGGGTGCCTGCGGCCTCACCACTGCGGGCAAAGACCGTATAAACATCGGCGATACCGCCGTTGGAAATCCACGTTTTCTCACCATTAAGGATATAATCATCACCGTCGCGGATCGCAGCGCATTGCATGGCGCCAACATCCGAACCGGCATCTTTTTCAGACAGTGCAAAAGCCGCCAGCCACTCGCCGGATGTCACCTTTGGCAGCACCTGTTGCTTCAACTCATCTGATCCGGCAAGACCAATCGCTCCGGTGCCAAGCCCTTGCATGGCAAAAGCAAAATCAGCCAGACCATCATGCCATGCCAGTGTTTCACGCGCCAGACAAACAGAACGTGAGTCAATCTCTGTCCGGCCGTTGTCGCCGGTCACCGCTGTGAGCAATCCGGCTTGTCCGAGTAGTTTTACCAGCTGTCGGCAAGCAGCATCGGTATCGCTGTGATCAATTGTCTGCAAAACACCGGAAGCCGCAAAGGCATTCAACTTCTGCACAAACTCATGCTGCTGCGGCTCAAAAAACGGCAGTTCCAGATGCTCCAAAACGGGGGCAGATCGGCAAGGGCTGGCTGTCATCTCAGTTCCCCTCAAATTCAGGACGACGTTTCGCTGCAAAAGCTTCAAAAGCACGACGGAAATCCTGTGTTGCCATGCAAATAGCCTGTGCCTGTGCTTCCGATTCAATCATTTCCTCAATGCCCATCGCCCATTCCTGACGCATCATGGTCTTGGTAATCCCATGAGCAAAATACGGGCCATCAGCGAGCGTTGCGGCAAGTTTCTGCGCCTCACCGAGTAGATTTTCCTGCGAATGCAAATGATTGTAAAAGCCCCAGTCTTTGCCTTCTTCGGCTCCCATAAATCGGCCGGTAAAGAGCAGCTCTGCGGCACGCCCCTGCCCAATAATCCGTGGCAATATTCCGCAAGCTCCCATATCCGCACCGGCAAGACCTACACGGGTAAACAAGAAAGCAGTTTTGGCTTCCGGTGTTGCAAGGCGCAGATCGGATGCCATTGCCAGAATTGCACCTGCTCCGGCGCAAATACCGTCAACAGCCGCGATAATCGGCTGCGGACATTTGCGCATGGCTTTAACCACATCGCCGGTCATGCGGGTAAAAGCCAGCAATTCCGGCATCGGCATTTTAGTCAGCGGTTCAATAATTTCGAATACATCACCGCCGGAAGAGAAATTACCGCCCGCACCTGTCAGCACGACTGTCCGGATATCTGAGGCATAGGTCAGATTCTGAAACAAATCGCGCAGCTCGGCATAGCTTTCAAAAGTCAGCGGATTTTTACGGTCAGGGCGGTTCAGTGTGAGTGTTGCCACTCGTCCGTTTTCGCTCACTTCCCAGAGAAAATGCCGCGCCTGATAGGTTTTGAACGCTTTCAAATGACTGTTCATGCTGATGGTCTGTTCACTCATCCTGCCAATACCTCGCCACCGGCAACCGCAATTGCCTGTCCGTTGATGGAGGCGGCATCCGATGATGCCAGCCATAATACTGTATGTGCCACTTCCTCAGGCCGGATCAGCCGCTTCTGCGGGTTGCTCTGCACGAAATGCGCTAGCGCTTCCTCTTCACTGCGGCCGGTTTTCTCCATGATCTGCGCAATGGCATCGCGGATAATCGGCGTATCCGTGAAACCAGGGCAAACAGCATTGACCGTCACGCCCTTGGTCGCCAGTTCCAGCGCCAAAGCGCGTGTGAGGCCGACAACACCGTGTTTTGCGGCACAATAGGCAGAGACATAGGCATAGCCTGTCAGCCCCGCCGTTGAAGCAATATTGATAATCCGGCCATGCCCCTCAGCGGCTTTGACATCAGGTAAAACCGCCTGCGTGACCTGAAAAACACCAGTCAGATCAACAGAAATCACCCGCGCCCACATTTCCTCAGTGGTCTTTTCAAACGGAGCAGAAGGTGCTTCTCCGGCATTATTGACGAGAATTGAAACCGCACCCAAACAGGCTTGTGCCGTTTGCAGACCGTTACGAATTGCCTGTATATCCGTCACATCAAAACCACCGGCAACATGGCAGGCTTTACGCCCTGCTGCCTGATCAAGTTCTGCTGCCAGGACCACCAAAGGCTCGTGCCGTCTGCCTGCCAGCGTAACATTACCGCCTTTAGCAACAAATTCACGGGCAATAGCCGCTCCGATGCCGCTGCCGGCACCGGTAATCAGGATATGTTTGCCCGTAAATTGCGTGTCATTCATAGATTGTCTCACTTCACTTTGCCTGTGCCGCACGGCTTAAATTCGTCTCATATTGTGTTTTGCCGGAGTAATATTGCTTCGGCCAAGCCACATTGGTCAGGCCGATTTTGGCAGCCTCATGCAATACCCAGGCTGCATCTGCCAGATGCGGGCGGGCGACTGCGCATAAATCCGCACGCCCTGCCGAAATGATCGAATTGGCATGATCGGCTTCCGAAATCGCGCCAACGGCAATGGTCGGAATATTCACCTCATTGCGGATTTTGTCCGAGAACGGGGTCTGGAACAGGCGGCCATAGACCGGCTTTTCATGCTTCACGACCTGTCCGGAGGAGCAGTCGATCAGATCGGCACCGGCATCTTTAAACATCTGCGCAAAAATCGCTGCGTCATCCGGTGTATTACCGCCCTCTGCCCAATCATGACAGGAGAGACGCACGGAAATCGGCTTGTCTTCCGGCCAGACGGCACGGATTGCGCGGAACACTTCCAGCGGATAACGGGCACGATTTTCATGACTGCCGCCATATTCATCAGTGCGTTGATTGGTCAGCGGTGACAGGAAGCTGGAGAGCAGATAGCCATGGGCGCAGTGCAATTCCAACCAGTCTGCACCAGTGGTTACCGCCAGTTCCGTAGAGCGGACAAAATCAGCCAGCACGCGATCCATATCCGCACGGTCGACTGCTTTTGGTGTCTGGCTATTAACCAGATAAGGGGCAGCTGATGCGGAAAGTAACGGCCAGCTCTGATCATCACTCACCGGCTGGTCAATGCCTTCCCATGCCGGTTTGGTCGCTCCTTTACGTCCCGCATGACCAAGCTGGATACCCACTTTGGCGTCAGAATTCTGATGCACAAAATCCACCAGCCGCTTCCAGCCGACCGCCTGTTCTTCATTCCACAGACCAAGGCAGTTGGGGGTAATACGGCCATCAGGAGACACACAGGTCATCTCTGCGAAAACCAGTCCGGCACCGCCAAGGGCACGCGCCCCCAGATGCACCATATGGAAATCATTGATCAATCCATCCTGCGCCGAATACATTGCCATAGGTGACATGACGATGCGGTTAGGCAGTGTTACATCACGCAGACGATAAGGCGTAAACATCGGTGGAGTATGGCGGGTGCCGGTATTGGTATTAACCGGCAGACCGGATTTTTTCGCAAACCATTTCTCATAGCCTTCAAGCCAGTTTTTATCACGCAGACGCAGATTTTCATGGCTGATACGCTGCGAGCGGGTCAGCATGGAATACATAAATTGTTCCGGTTCCAGCGTATCGGCATAACGATGCCCGACCACTTCAAACCATTCCATGGCATTGCGAGCAGCGTTCTGAATGCGTGCCACGTCAACGCGGCGGATTTCTTCGTAGGTTTCCAGCGCTGCCGGAATATTGCTCTTATCATGGCCATGCAGCTGGAACTGACGGGTCAGTTCAATGGCATCATCAATCGCCAGTTTGGTACCGGAACCGATCGCAAAATGCGCCGTATGCGCCGCATCGCCCATCAATACCACATGGGAATTGCCGTTATAATGGCTCCATTTCCCGCAGATCAGACGATTGAAGTTCAGCCATGCCGAACCGCGCAGATGCCTTGCATTGGTCATCAGCGGCGCGCCTTCCAGCACTTCCGAGAACAGACACTGACAGAAATCTATCGACTGCTGCTGGGACATATCGCCCAGACCATGTTTTTCATAGGCTTCTTCAGTTGTTTCAATGATGAATGTCGATGTTTTGTCATCGAATTTATAAATATGCGCCTGAAACCAACCATGATCTGTCTTGCGAAAATCAAAGGTGAAGGCATCAAATAATTTATCTGTACCCAGCCAGATATAACGGTTTGGTCGCACCACCATATCCGGTTCAAAAATATCGGCATAACGGTTACGGATTTTGGAATTCAGACCATCGGAAGCGATAATCAAATCTGCATCCGGATATTGTGTATCCGCATCGACATCGGTTTCAAAAACCAGTTCAACGCCCAGTTCTTCGCAGCGCTTTTGCAGAATGTTCAAAAGCTTTTTGCGGCCGATACCGACAAAACCATGCCCACTGGTACGCTGGCGCGTGCCTTTGAACAGCACCTCAATATCGTCCCAATGGTTGAAGGCATCCTGAATTTCTGCGGCACTTGCCTCATCCCAGATTTTCATGGAATCCATGGTTGCGTCCGAGAACACCACACCCCAGCCGAATGTGTCATAGGGCTTATTGCGTTCCACAACCCTGATCTGATGTTCCGGATGTTTTTTCTTCATCAGGAGAGCGAAGTAAAGTCCGGCCGGACCACCACCAATACAAACGATACGCATCTTTAGTATCTCCCTTTGTCTGACCGAACTGTAACGGCGTCAATCATGGTCATTTCCTTCAGGCACTCTGCCGCAGCATAAAGCGCTGAATTTTGCCTGTGACCGTCTTCGGCAAATCCTGAATGAAGCGTACCGAACGCGGATATTTGTAGGGCGCGATAATGCTTTTCACATGTTCTTGCAGGGCTTTAGCCATTTCAGCTGATGGCTCCACACCATCGCGCAGGATGACATGTGCCTCGACAATCTGGCCACGCTCTTCATCGGCCACACCGATAACCGCGCATTCACGCACATCCGGATGTACAAGCAGAGCCGCCTCAACCTCAGGCCCCGCAATATTGTAGCCGGAGGAAATAATCATATCGTCGGCACGGGCAGCAAAATGGAAATAGCCGTCCTCATCCTGCATGAAACTGTCACCGGTCAAATTCCAGCCATCGCGCACATAGATCTTCTGGCGCTCATCGGCCATATAACGACAGCCGGTAGGACCTCGTACGGCCAGTCGCCCGATCTGACCGCGCGGCACTTCCTGCATATTCTCGTCAACGATTTTGGCTTCATAGCCGGTTACCGGTTTGCCGGTCTGACCCGGCGCGGAATCGCCAAGACGATTGCTGATGAAGATATGCAACATCTCCGTCGCGCCAATTCCGTCGAGCATTGGCTTTCCGGTCTTTTCCATCCATGCGCTGTAAACCGGAGCCGGTAAGGTCTCACCGGCAGAAACAGCAATACGTAATGACGACAAATCTGCGCCTTCATTCATCGCCTGCAACATCACCCGATAGGCGGTCGGCGCGGTAAAGCTGATTGTTGCTTTATATGTTTCAATCAGCTCCACCATTTTAGGCGGTGTTGCCTGCTCCAGCAGAGCCGCAGCTGCACCAAAACGGAGAGGAAAAATCGCTAAACCGCCAAGACCAAACGTAAAGGCTAAAGGTGGCGAACCGACAAAAATATCATCCGGCTGCACATTCAGCACTTCCTTGGCATAGGTATCGGCAATCAGCAGCAGATCACGGTGAAAATGCATGGTGGCTTTGGGCTCACCGGTTGTACCGGACGTAAAACCAAGCAATGCCACATCATCACGGCCGGTTTTAACCGCTTCAAAACGCACAGGCTTGTTCAGTGCCAGCCGGTCAAGTTCCGCATCATGATTAGCGCTGCCGTCAAAACTGATAACATGCTTGAGATAGGCGCTTTCAGCCGCACAAATCTCCATATCTTCCATCAAACGTGTATCGCAAAGGGCAATGGAAATTTCCGCTTTATTGACAATCTGCCCCAGTTCATAAGCCCGCAGCATCGGCATTGAATTGACAACCACAGCGCCGGCTTTTGTCGCGGCCAGCCAGCAGGCAACCATTGCGGGATTATTAGCCGAACGGATGAGAACGCGATTGCCCGGCTCCAGCCCGTAATCCTCAACCAGAACATGGGCAATGCGATTGCTCCAGTCTGCAAGTTCCTTATAAGTCCTACGGCGACCATTACCGATAAGGGCAGTATGATCGCCGAAGCCTTTTCCCACCATGGCATCGCAAAGTTCGTATCCGGCGTTAAGCCATTCCGGATAGCTGATCGCGCCCGATGAAAGCTCCGGCCAGAGCTCCTCCGGCGGCAAATTCTTGCGCGTAAATTGATCTGTATGTGCAGTTGGTCCAAGCATTTTTTGTTCCCCGGCAAGCTTATGCTCGCATCGTTATTTTTTAAAAATGTCAGAAACTTCAAATTTTTATCGTGTCATGCATATCCTGATATTGGCACTAAAACGGATGTTCTTCCTGTTTTAAGGCAGATGATCGTGCTCGTTCTGCAGAGCCAATGCGTGTTCAATTGTATCAATCACAGTGACCAGCTCGGCTGACTGTTGCGGCGACAAAACACTGAAAATCTCGCGGATCCAGCGCTCATGCGCAGCGGCCAGAGCAGCAAACTCCTCACGGCCTTTCTTGGTGAGGCAAACCAGCATTGCGCGCTTGTCGTTCTCGACAGGAACGCGCAAAACCAGACCATCCGTGACGAGGCGCTCCACAATACCGGTGACATTGCCGTTAGACACCCGCAGAGCCGCTGATAGTTCTGTCATTTTCAAGCCGTTTTCAAAACGGTACAGCGCCGCCATCACATCAAAACGCGGCAGGGTCGTATCAAATTCCGTGCGCAGTTTTTCGCGGATTACTGCTTCAACATGTTTTGTCGACTTCAACAGTTTCAGCCATGCGCGCAGGCTCTGCTTAGACGGTACTGTCCCGATATCAGAACTCTGCTCCGCCAACTGCCCTTCTGCTTTTTTCATCCTATGACCCCGTTGCGATCCGCTATCCGGATCGCCTCTTGCATCACTTGTCAGGGAACCAAAACCAGCGGGAATCCTGACACCACAAAAACAACTGGTCTTATGGTGTCACTTTCAAAAATAATTTCAAGCATAAAATTTCATACTTAAACTAATTAATACAACTATGCCTGAGAGAGACCTCATTTTATGCAAAAAGTGCAGGACAGTATTTTTATAGCTGCTATAAGCGCAAAGCTGTCGCTGCACTCACACGCAGAGCCAAAAGCGCAGGAACCAGAGAAACAACAGCAGCAACCGCGATAAAACCAGTTGTCAGCCAAACATCACTCATCGCGAATCCAACCGGCATTCGCACCGCAGTTGTCGCCGTGAGCCACAATGTAATCGCATGTGCCACCGCATAGCCGATTGCGAGGCCGAGAAAAATTCCCAGCAATAGCAACAAGAACAACTCGCCCCACACAATTGCAATAATTGAGCGGACGGGAGCGCCAAATGCCCGTAATGCACCGATCTGACGTTTGCGCGCGCCGATATGCATAATAGCTACGAGTAAGAGCGCGAAGACGACAATAATTTGTGTACCAACAGCAATACCAAGCAACAGACTGCGCGCATCACCAAGTGTCGAATATAGCCGCGTGAGCACTTCTGCCGGAAAGACGGCTAATGTATTTTCAGAACGATACTCCTGACGCAACCGGTAAGCATCGGCAATGGTTTTAGGTTTCACCAGAATTGCCGGAATACCCGGACTTTTTGCATCAAAAACTTCATCAAGCGGCGCATTAATATCAATCTCGTGATCATGATCGTGCGGCGTATCGGCATGCTCACTATGGTCATGCTCTTCATGCGCTTCCATACCGTGCAACTGCCACACTGTACGCATTGGCACAAGAATAGCACGATCCCATGCCGTACCGGTCGGCGCCATTCTGCCTGATACCTTATATCTGATTTCGGTATGGGCGTGACCACCGGTTTCCACTGTCCCGTGCATAGGGCTCACCCTGCCGCCGACAGACAGATCAACCGCCGAGCCAATCACCGCTTCTCCCAAACGCGAAAACAACTTACCCTCCTCAAGCTCCGGTGATAAAGCTGAAATCAGATCCGTGGTTGTGCCGACAATCGGGAAACCCATTGCACTGTCCCCAAAACCGATCGGTGCAGCAAAGGCGACGCGATTGTCATTGCTGAGTTTGTCCAGCATAGCGCCGGATATAAGCGGCAATGGCGAAGGCTGCAAAAAAACAGACGATAATGTCAGCTGTGTATCGCTACCGGCAGCACCGATAATCAGGTCAAACTTGTCTGATGCGCGTGCAGTGCCAAGCCGTACCGCCCTCTCCTGCAATGTGACAACAGAACTTAACGCCACCGACAATGCCAGCAACACGATAATAGCAACAGCACCACCCCAAAAACGGCGCAGATCAACAAGGATAAATGCGATCATGATAATTCTGCCTTCGCAGTGTCGCTGACAATTTTTCCACCCTCAAGGCGAATGTGCCGCTGCAAATATTGCATCAGTTGCGGATCATGCGTGACGACAATCAGCGTTGCCTGTTCTTCTGTTGCAAGACGCACCAGCAGTTCCGCAACATCCGCACCGGTTTTCTGATCAAGACTTGCCGTCGGTTCATCAGCAACAATCACGCCGGGTTTTGCCAGCAAGGCACGCGCAATCGCCACACGCTGCATCTCTCCGCGCGACAGAGTTTCGATATGTTGTGCAGGACGGCTAATCCCAACAGTTTCAAGCAGACCAAGTGCACGCTCACGATCGGCAGCTTTTACTCCACGGTTAAGTTTGAGCGGCAAAAGCACATTGGCGAGCGTTGAAAGACCGGCAAACAGATGAAAATCCTGCATGACCAAGCCGATATTACGGGCACGAAACGCATCGCGCTTGAAAGAAGAAAGGCTACTGGTTTCCGTATCGCCCCAGATAATTTTTCCGGTCTTAACTGCTTCAAGACCGGTTATCGCATTAACGAAGGTACTTTTGCCCGAGCCTGATGCGCCGGTAATTGCCAGATGCTCTCCAGCAGCAAGGCTAAATTTTTCAATGGATAAAACCGGAAGCTGAAGTCCGGCAAAACGAACCTCCAGCTTTGAGATATCAAGCGGCAGGCCGGAAACTTGAGCAGGTATCATCATCAGACCGTTTTGAATGAAGCGTCACGCAGGCGGAGCTGGCTAACAAAGCCGGTTTCCGGATCTGTCCATGAGCCATATTCCAAAGTACCGCGCGTCAGGATCGGCGCATTGAACTGTACGAATGTCTGTTTGGAAGCGAGATAAACCACCATAATATTATCCGGCCAATCGGAATCCGATGAGCAAAACGGACAGATCGACATCGGAATCTCGGTCAGGACAAAGAAATTGGCCTCAGCCTTCAGTGGCGGTGCCATAAATCCGCTGATTTCGACTTGTTTGCCCGCAGAGTTTTTAACCTGATCGGAAAATTCCAGCCCCAGAACGCCAAAGCTTTTATAGAGTTTGTCGAAGTCAAGCTGCTCGCTGGCAGATGTCCGGTTAGTCAAGCTCAGCAAAGGTGCGCTTGCCAATGCAGCAAGCATAAGTTGCCTGCGATTGAGATATTGTCCTGTGCGCATTTTACCCTCCGCTGAAAAACCGGACAGGCGGGTAGCCCCGCCTGTCCCTGTTCAAAGAATGCTTATTCGGATTTTGCTTTGCCAAGTGCCAAGGCGTCAGCCAGCACACGATAGACATCGCTCTGTTCCATATAACCGCGCAGACCTTCAGAACCCGGGCCTATTGCCTGCAAAACAACATCGTCGACAGAGTGAACGCCGGTGTCATCTTCGCGCGGGATGTTACCCTGAACGAAAACCGCACCCGGAACGTCTTTGTAAGCCTCATTGGCTACATATTCGCCCTTCTCGTTCTTCACAGCCGGTACGAAAGCACCATCCATTTTCGGACGGAACGTTTCATAATGGTCGGGACCATTATTAGCCGAGAGGAACAGACGGCGGGATACGTCCACGGTGTCCGGATAGCCATCGCCATTGCTGTCTACGTAGTTCGGGAAACCGGCATTGTCATAGGTGCCGACTTTTTCGCGCATATCATCGCCCGGTTTTTCATCATCAACGGTGCCGATAATCGAAACGCCATGTGTATGGTCGCCGGTCACGATAATCAGTGTATCCGGATTTTTCGCAGCAAATTCACGGGCTACACCGACAGCTTTGTCGAACTCGATGGTTTCAATTAAAGCACGATCCCAATCGAGCGGATGGCTCATCTTGTCGACCGATGCACCTTCAACCATCAGGAAGAAGCCTTCCGGATTCTTGGACAGCTTTTCCAGAGCGGTTTTGGTCATATCAACCAGACCCGGCTGGTTCGGGAACTTCTCAACAGTACCTTTCTTGAGGAATTCACGGTCAAGTGTCACATCGAGATTGCCGGTGTGGAAAAGACCAAGCAGCTTATCCTGATTAGAGGTGTTTGCAGCGGCAAGCTCATCTTTGCTGGTCGCCAGCGCATAACCTGCATCTTTGAAAAGCTGGATGTAATCTTTATCGTCTTTACGCTTGGAGCCCGGCACATCCTTAGCGAGGAAATAAGCCGAGCCGCCTCCGAGCAGAACATCTGGTTTTACATCATAAATCATACCGACAATCTCAGCTTTGTCGGCGCGCTTGCGTGTGTGCGCAACCAGTGCCGCAGGCGTTGCATCCTGAAGCTCAGAATTGGTCACAATACCGATGGATTTTTTGGTCTCGCGACGCATTGCTTCAGCAATTGTTTCAACTTTCGGGTCATCCAGACTGTCCGGTGTACGATCAGCATAAACACCCAATGCGTTCACGCGTGATTTATGGCCGGTCATATAAGCCGACATTGTATTGGCACTGTCGGTTGCAATCGAATGGGTTGAGGATGTACCGATGAAAGCAACCGGTGGAATATCATCCATATTGAGACGGCCATTGGCCTTCCCCTCGGTCATGCCTTTGGACATAATACGGGCACCGGTGCGGTGAGCAACCGACAAACCATCGGCGATCAGGAAAATCACATTCTTGGCTTTGGCTTCTGAACCGGTTGCATAGACATCCCAGTTTACAGATTTAGTTTCTTCGCCTGCAGAAACTTCAACCTTGTAATCACCGGCTTTACCGATTTTAAGACCGCGCAGGATGAGAGCTGAGCCCAGAACTTTGTCTTCAGCGCCCTTTTCTTCAGCAACGAACTCGGCCTTGCTACCGAACACTGCTTCGTAGTTCTGACCATTCACAGTGACTTTGATGTCTTCCGGTTTGACAACTTTGTCGAACTCAACTTTGAAATCGAATGGTGAATTGACGAGGATTGTTGCCCTGTCCAGCGGATAGACGGTTGCAGCACCGGCTGTTGTCGTAAGCATAGTCGCCGAAGCGAGAGCGAGAAGCAATTTGCGCATATCAGAAATTCCTACAGTGAGTCCCATACAGAACCCGAATAAGAATTTCGGATGACAGTTATATAACAGTCCGCCGACAGAATTGTGAAATTCAGCAATCCGGCTCAGCTATCACCGGAAATCAGACGGATTTTACATTAAAATGACAATCCTGATGCTTAAAACATGCCATTACAGACATAGAGACGACATAAAACTGCAATGATTATTTCACATCCATGCGCAGATAATTTTATTCAACTGATAATCAGGCGTCATACTCCGGAGCTAAGGATCAGCGTGTTCGTTTTCGTAACTTAAGGAAACCCTATGCGCCTTAGCCATCTGCTCGCTTCCATTGCTGCCATTACCTTATCCACGCCAAGTCTGGCCGAAGAAATCTTCACTGCCAAACTGGCAGGTCATGCTTATCTGCCTGCTTTAACGCTGATTACGCCTCCGGCCGATGCGCCGCGCGATGCATGGGTCTCCGGCAAATTCACCGGCAAAACACGCAATGATAAGCCGATGAGCGTCATGGGTGATGTTGGCAAAGCCTATGGCAGCCACACCACCGGCATCTCTCTCCCTTTTATCGGCCAACCGGTGCAGGGCATGTCCGGCTTTGCGATGAACCGTGCAGCTGACGGCAGTATCTTCACCCTGACGGATAATGGTTTTGGCACCAAGGCGAACAGCCCTGATGCTTTACTGTTTTTCCATCGTATGAAGCCGGATTTTGAGAGCGGCAAAGTTGAGCGTGTGGACTCTGTATTTCTGCATGATCCGGATAAGAAAGTGCCGTTCCGTATTGCCTATGAAGGCACAGACAGCCGTTATCTGACCGGTGCGGATTTCGATCCGGAAAGCATTCAGTATTTCGATGATGAAATCTGGATCGGTGAAGAATTCGGCCCTTATATCATCCGCGCGGGTCTTGATGGCCGTGTGAAAGCTGTCTATCCGACCATGCTTGACGGCAAGCAACTGACAGGGCCGGATACACCGGGGACAGTAGTACCGGCCGTTGCCGGCAAAGATTACCGCGTTCAGCGCTCCGGTGGTTATGAAGGCATGGCCTTACAGCCAAAAACCAATCAGCTTTGGGCTATGCTGGAAAAACCTCTTTACGACGAAAGCGGCAAGCCGGAAGGCGATTTTCTCCGTGTCATGACTTTTGACACCGGTAAGGGCGAATGGACAGGCAACAATTACCGTTTCCGCCTTGCTGAAGGTGCAACAGCGATTGGTGATTTCAATTTCATTGATGATACCCGCGCATTGGTGATTGAACGCGATAATGGTGAAGGCGATCCGAGCCTTGCATGTAAGACAGACGATCTTTCAGCCTGCTATCCGCTACCGGCCAAAGTGAAGAATATCGTATTGGTTGATACAGCTAAAATTGATGCGGACGGCTATATTCACCGTATCGGTCATGTCAATTTGATGGATATTCAGGATCCGGATAATAAGGCAATCCTGAAAACTGCGGCCGCCCGCGATCTCAAAGGTAAATTCACCTTCCCGTTCTTCACAATTGAAGATGTGATGCGTGTCGACGAGAACCATATTCTGGTTGGGAATGATAATAATCTGCCATTCTCGGCCGGACGTCAGATCGGCGAAGCAGCGAATAATGAGTTCATTTTATTGGAAGTAGCCGATTTTCTGGCTGCTAAATAATCTGTATTAAATTTTAGACTGGCATCGTATCAGGCAATGCCAGTCTATTTTATCTCATTATAAATAAATGATTATTTTAGATTTCTTCTCCCGGATCAAAAAAAGTACGTGCAGCGTCCACCAATATTGGAGCCAGTTCTTTACGTACCCTCTCCAGCGACCAATCGGCCATAGAAACAGAGCAATGAATAGCTGCGCGGGCTTTGCCGGTTGCAGATTTCACAGGCG
This sequence comes from Bacillus subtilis, assembly GCA_021733665.1. GTDB lineage: Bacteria > Pseudomonadota > Alphaproteobacteria > Rhizobiales > Rhizobiaceae > Pseudochrobactrum. Next base: position 276,338 of record JAHREI010000003.1, on the reverse strand, counting down.
CTGCGATGCCGATTTCATTGAGCAAAACTTCCTGTACGGACAAGGCGTAGCCGTCCTGACGTGCCTGCTCAACCAGTTCCGCAATCTCTGTGCGATCCACAGTGGTACGTGGCGTATATTCCGTCAGCGGCCAGTTTTGTGTGGCCTCTTCCCTGGCTGCAGCATCCCATGTTGAGACGATAGCACGGCCACCGGAGGTATTCAGTGCCGGATGGGTTCTTCCCACCAAAGTACCCTCAAAATTCGTGCGCTGCACGGGTAATCGCACCGAATAAATAATCGATGTTCCGCATATCTCCGCCAGATTGAAGGACTGTCCGGCTTGCTGTTGCAATGCAAACAAGCGCGGCATGACCTGTGACGTCAGCGGCTCGGCAATGTAATGCGCGTATGCCATGTGCAACCATTGGTTGGACAAGCGATAGCGTCTGCTATGATTGTCACGATTGAGCATGCCTTCGGAATATAGCGTTGCCAATATGCGTTGTACGCTGCTCTTTTCCATACCCGTAATGCGCACCAGATCAGAAATACCCAATACCGCATTGCCTTCATCAAAGGCTTTCAACAGGGTTATAGCCTTTACTAAAGAGCTGATAATTAAAGGATTTCTTTCACTTTCACTCAATGAAACGCTCCAATTGCAAAAAACTCTTGACGCAGAAGGGGAATTTATGGTTCGATATTAACATGCGATCACAAGTATTGCAATACGATACAGTGGGGAAATCAATGAAAAATCACAAAATCTTTGCCGAGGGTTTCAGTAAATCAAATTTGCCACAGGCAAATATCTGACAATCCGGCTTTGACATTGAATGACTGAGAAGTAATTCCGGACATGTTTCATGTTGCACCATCTCGTTTTGTGTGCGGCAAGCGACATAGGAAATCAGCCAAGTACAGGCAATAACCTTTAGGTTTCCGGAAGCATCAAGCGCCTTTCATCAATACGCTGCTGATGCATTCTGCATCATCAATCTCAGTCATAACCTTCATATCCTAAAACGATTTTGACGGAGCAGAACTTGCTTGGTTTCATCCTCAAGCGGCTCGGCCTTGCCTTACTGGTTGCGCTGACCGTGTCTTTTATCAGTTTCTGTCTGCTTTACCTGAGCGGCGACCCTGCGACTGCCATCGCGGGAGAAGGTGCGAGTGCGCAAGACATTCAGACAATCCGCGAATTTTACGGTTTTGATCGTCCGATGCTGGTGCAATACGCAGACTGGCTGTGGAATGCAGCGCATTTCAACTTCGGGCAGAGTTATTATTTTAAACTTCCGGTTGCAGACCTCATTTCCAGTCGACTTGGTGTAACCATGCGCCTTGGTCTGACTGCTATCGTTTTTGCTCTGCTTGTTGCTGTACCGCTTGGTGTACTTGCTGCCAAACGCCCGAACTCACTGACCGACAAGCTGGCGCTGTTTATCTCTGTCGCCGGACAAGCAATGCCGAGCTTCTGGTTTGCTCTTGTACTGATCTCGGTTTTCTCCATTGATCTGGGCTGGCTGCCTGCATCCGGTGCCAAGACATGGCAGCATTTTATCCTGCCAACCATTGTGCTCGGCTATTATGCTATGCCTGCAATTATGCGCCTCACCCGCGCCGGTATGCTGGAAGTTCTCTCATCAGATTATATCCGCACCGCCCGTGCCAAAGGCTCATCGGAATGGCGGGTGCTATTCACCCATGCATTGCGCAATGCGATCATCCCTGTCGTATCGCTGTCAGCCGTGCAGATGGGTTTCATGCTCGGTGGTTCGATTGTAGTTGAATCCGTCTTCGCATTGCCGGGTGCCGGACTGCTCGCATGGGAGTCCATCACCCGCAATGATCTGCCGACCGTTCAGGCACTGATCCTGCTTTTCTCCATGTTTTACATCGTCTTCACACTGCTCGCCGACATTATGAATGCCTGGCTTGATCCCCGCATGAGGACCTCATGACCACATATTCTTCCATACCGACCGCAGAACAAATTCTGGAACCATCTCCGTCTGCGATTTTGCGCCGCCGTATTTTCGGTCATAGCGGTTTCATGATCGGGACTATCATCGTAGCTGTGATTGCACTGGTTGCAATCTTTGCTCCGATGCTCCTCAAATATGATCCTTATACGCAGGATCTGGTAAACCGTATGGTTCCACCGGAATTCTTAGGCGGTAAATCCGATCACGTTCTGGGAACTGACCAGCTTGGCCGCGATTATCTCGCCCGTCTGCTGCATGGTGCGCGTGTCTCATTATTTATCGGCCTGTCGGCAGCTTTGATCTCCGGCATTATCGGTACGGCTATGGGCGTTGCAGCCGGTTATTTCGGCGGCCGTGTGGATGCGGTCGTAACATTCCTGATTAATGTGCGTCTCGCAATGCCGGTTGTTCTGGTCGCACTGGCTGTTGTGGCCTTGTTTGGCGGATCGCTGACTGTTGTTGCCACCGTTCTCGGCCTGTTATTGTGGGATCGCTATGCGGTAGTCATGCGCGCATCAACATTACAGATCGCGCGACGGGAATATGTTGCTGCATCCTATGCCATCGGCACATCCACGCCGCGCATTCTGATCTCCGAAATCCTGCCTAATCTGATGAACAATCTGATTGTCGTTGCCACGCTGGAAATGGCGCATGCCATTTTGCTGGAAGCTGCTCTGTCCTTCTTAGGTCTTGGTGTGCAGCCGCCGACAGCCAGCTGGGGTCTGATGATCTCCGAGGGCAAAGACATGATGCTGTTCGAGCCATGGCTTGTGATGATCCCCGGTGTTGCGCTGTTTGTGCTGGTGCTGGCGATCAATCTCATGGGCGACGGCCTGCGCGATATTACCGCGCCGGGCGGACGGAACTGAGGGAAAAACCAATGACTGCTCCTATTCTTAAAGTTCAGGGCCTGACACTGGACATCCCCACCGCCGCGGGCACCCTTCATGCCGTGCGCAACATCAATCTCGAGGTTAAACCGGGGGAAACGCTATGTATCGTCGGTGAAAGCGGCTCCGGCAAATCGCTGACCTCGCTTGCGGTGATGGGGCTTTTGTCACCGGGTATTCAGCGTAATGCGACCGAGATGAGCTTTGACGGCATTGACCTGCAAAAAGCCACAGCACGGGAAATGCGAGCGCTGCGCGGTAACCGTATGGCGATGATTTTTCAGGAGCCGATGACCAGCCTGAACCCTGCCTATACGATCGGCAGCCAGCTGGCAGAAGCATTGCGCCTGCATAAATCTGTCAGCAAAGCTGAAGCATTGAAACGCGCCGCAGATCTACTGCGTATGGTCGGGATTACCGCTGCAGAAAGCCGTCTCAACCAATATCCGCATCAGCTTTCCGGTGGTTTGCGCCAGCGTATCATGATTGCAATGGCACTGATGTGTGAGCCGGAATTGCTGATCGCCGATGAGCCGACAACAGCTCTGGACGTAACCATTCAGGCACAGATCTTACGTCTTCTTAAAGACCTGCAGCAGAAAATGGGCATGGCAATGATCCTGATTACCCATGATCTCGGTGTTGTTGCGCGCATCGCTGACAAAGTCGCTGTGATGTATGCCGGTGAACTGGTTGAGGCAGGTTCTGTCAGCGAAATCTTCCGTAATCCTGCGCATCCTTATACGCGCGGCCTGCTTGACTGTATTCCAATACCTGGGCGCATTAAACGTGGAGAACGGCTGGGCACAATTCCGGGTATTGTGCCAAATCTGGTCGGTCGTCATACCGGTTGCATCTTCCGCGACCGCTGCCCTGAGGCGATTGAAGCCTGCACCGGCACCATCCCGCAGCGCGATCTCTCCGCTCATCATAAATTACAGTGCATCCATGCAAACGGCATGCGTCAGCCTGCGGAGGCTTTGCTATGAGCCAGCCAGTTCTACAACTTCACAATGTCTCCAAAATCTATCAGGTGCGGCAGGGCTTTTTCTCCGGCAAAAAGCCACTGGCAGCAGTCAGCGATGTTTCGCTGACGGTAGAGCGCGGCTCGGTTCTTGGCCTTGTCGGTGAATCCGGTTGCGGAAAATCAACGCTGGCTAAAATCTTGCTCGGGCTGGAAAAACCGACCAGTGGACGCGTCGAAATTAACGGCGAAGACATCACCAAGCAAAACCGTTTTGAATTGTCGCGCCGTATTCAGCCGATCTTTCAAGACCCTTATTCCTCGCTCAATCCGCGCAAAACTATCCGTCAGATCATTATGGCGCCGCTTGTGGTGCATAATGTCGGCGATCAGGCATCGCGCGAAAAGAAGGTGAAGGAAATTATGGATGTCGTCGGGCTGCCTTCGCGTATGCTCAACGCTTATCCAAACCAGATGTCCGGCGGCCAGCGCCAGCGTGTCGCTATTGCCCGTGCACTGATTATGAAGCCGGAGATCGTCATTTGTGACGAACCGACATCGGCCCTCGATGTTTCTGTGCAGAGCCAGATTCTCAATCTGCTGGGCGATCTGCAGCGTGAACTCGGTCTGACCTATCTATTCATCAGCCACAATCTCGCGGTTGTTGAATATCTCGCGACACGGGTTGCGGTGATGTATCTCGGGCGCATTGTTGAAGAACGCGAAACTGAAGACATTTTCCGCAATGCCCGCCACCCTTATTCACGGGCGTTGCTGGATTCCGTTCTGACACCGGAACCGGAACTCGGCGTGCCGGACACACAGCTCGGCACAGAATATCCCAATCCGATCAATCCGCCTGCAGGTTGCGCCTTCCATCCGCGCTGCCCTGACCGCTTTACCCCCTGCGATCAGTCCCGCCCTGTCTTGCAGGAAAGCGGCAGCGGTTGTGTCGCCTGTCACCTTTATACCAATGCCACTGCACTGCCTGCCTGAACTGATTAAGGAACTGAAATGATAACCAGTCTTTCCCGTACACAAGTTACTCGCAAGAATGTCATCCGCACCAAAGGCGGTGTCGTAGCTGCACAAAACAGCCGCGCGGCACAAATCGGTGCGGCAGTGCTTGCAGCAGGTGGCAATGCGATGGATGCAGCAACCGCCGTTTCTTTCGCCATTGGTGTGCTTGAACCGTGGATGTCAGGCCCTGTCGGTGGCGGCGCGATGATGGTTTGGGATGCGGCCACCAGTAAAGCCCATGCAGTGACCTATGCCATGCGTGCACCTGTGGAGCTAAATCCTGCCGATTATCCGCTCTCCGGTGCCGGTAAAAACTCCGATCTTTTCCCGTGGGAAGCCGTAGTCGATGACCGCAACATTATGGGCGCAACTGCCGTTGCAGTACCGGGTGTGGTCGACGGTATCGGTCAGGCACATGCACGCTGGGGCACCATGCCTTGGGCAGAACTGCTGGCTCCGGCAATTAAACTCGCAAAAGAAGGCCTGCCGGTCGATTGGTACGCAGCGCTTGTTATCGCAGGCGCAACTCGTGAGCTGGCCAAAGATCCGGATGCCGCAGCGCTATTTCTGGAAGACGGTCAATGGCCGATGATCAATGGCTGGACGAGCCTGTCCGACAAGCGCGTTGATATGTCCGGTTATGCACCATCGCTGACCGAACTGGCAGAACAGGGCTATCGCACATTCTATGAAGGCGATCTGGCACAGGCACTGGTCAAGGATGTCCGCGCAAAAGGCGGTTCGCTGTCGATGCAGGATCTGCGTGATTACCGTGCAACCATTGCCGATCCGCTCAGCTTTAAGCGCAGCGATGCGACATTCTATGTCACACCGCATCTGACCGCCGGCCCGACCATGAGACAAGCCTTTGAAGCCCTGCCGGAAATCGGCAAAGGCCAACCGGACGCTCATGCCTATACCGGCTACGCCAAAGCGCTGCGCCATGCCTATCAGCAGCGGTTGGAAAATATGGGTGATGACGGCGAAGTGCCGAAAGCACCGGGCTGCACAACCCATTTTTCCGTCGTGGATCGTCACGGCAATATGGTCTCGATGACACAGACTTTGCTGTCATTGTTCGGCTCAAAAGTCGTCTCGCCCTCCACCGGCTTTTTGCTCAATAACGGCATTATGTGGTTCGACCCTGTGCAGGGCAAACCAAATTCCTTGCAACCGGGACGCCAGTGCCTGATGAATGTCTGCCCTGCGCTTGGTGAGCAAGGCGAACGCCGCTTCGCCATTGGTGCATCAGGCGGGCGTAAGATTGTCTCTGCCGTTGCCCAGCTTTCCTCTTTCATCGTCGATTCCGGCATGGATATTGAAGGTGCTTTCCATCAGCCGCGTCTCGATATGTCTGCCGCCGATGTCATCATCGCCGATGACAGCCTGTCAGCGGATACAATTGCGGAACTGAATAAAGTCGCGCGCACCGTCACCACCCGCCGCACCGTCTGGCCGTTTGCCTTTGCCTGTCCTGCCGGCGTGATGCGTGAAGGCGATCTGAATTCCGGCTGCACCGAGATTATGTCGCCATGGGGTGATGCGGTGACCGAGGAGGACAGCCATGACTTTGCGTGAAACTGTTATCAGCCGGATCGAAGACTATTTCGACAATGGCACGATGAAATCCGAACTAGCCGCTTTGGTGAGCTATCCGACAGAAAGTCAGGTACCGGAAAGAAAACCGGTGCTGGCAGATTATCTGGATACAGCCATTACGCCGCGTTTGCAGGCCGCAGGATTTGAGATCAAAATCTATAACAATCCGGTGGCTGAAGGCGGCCCGCTGATGATCGCCCGCCGCATAGAAGACGCCGCCCTGCCAACTGTGCTGATCTATGGCCATGGCGATGTCATTCATGCGCAGACCGAACAATGGCGCGAAGGCCTGTTACCCTTCGTTTTGACCGAAGAAGGTGATCGTTGGTACGGGCGCGGCACAGCTGATAATAAAGTGCAGCATCTGATCAATATCGCTGCTCTTGAAGCCCTGATTGCCGTGCATGGGAAACTCGGTTTCAACGCTACCATTCTGCTGGAGATGGCCGAAGAAAACGGCTCTCCGGGTTTGCAGGCCTTCTGCGCATCACACAAACAAGAACTTGCTGCCGATGTGCTGATTGCCTCCGACGGCCCACGGCTGCAACCGGACAGAGCCACAGTTTTCATGGGTGCACGCGGCGCAGTCACGGTTGATCTGATTGTTGAAAAACGCGATGGCGCGCATCATTCCGGTAATTGGGGCGGCTTGCTTGCCGATCCGGCAATGCGGCTCGTACAGGCGCTGGCGACAATCACCGATGAACGCGGCCAGATCCGTATTCCGGAATGGCGACCAACCAGCCTGACCGATAATATCCGCGCGGCACTCCGTGATCTGCCGGTGGATATGGAAACCGGCCCGAGCGTTGATAAAGACTGGGGTGAAGCCAGTCTGACACCCGCCGAGCGGATCTATGGCTGGAACAGTTTTGCCATTCTCGCCATGACATCCGGCGTGCCTGAGGCACCGGTCAATGCCATCTCCGGCAAAGCACGGGCAACCTGCCAGCTGCGTTATGTTGTCGGTACTGATGCGAACGACATTATACCGGCACTGCGCCGTCATCTCGATCAGCACGGTTATGCGGATGTCAAAATCACCCGCCGCGAGGACGATGATTTTACCGCGACCCGCCTTGATCCGGATCATCCTTGGGCACGCTTTGTCGCGCAGTCGCTGACAGATACTTCCGGTAATCCGCCGCATATTCTGCCTAATCTCGGCGGCTCACTGCCCAATGAATGTTTCTCGGAGACACTTGGCCTGCCCACCGTCTGGGTGCCGCATTCCTACCGTGCCTGTTCGCAACATGCGCCGGATGAGCATGTTCTGAAAAGCATCTGCCGTGATGCCTTGCGCTGCATGGCAGGGATATTTGCCGATATTGCTGAGGGCAAAAGCCCGCAGCCTTCAACCCGATAACAACAAAAAACTGCCTGACCCTTTTTTTAACCTTGCGTCGAAGTGGAGCGACACATGAGCTTTCATAAGAATTTTGCAATTCTGGCGACCCTTACCGCCAGCTTGTATCTGGGCGTATCCGGCGCGGCACTGGCCGATAAATCGGATGACACCGTCAATATCGCCTTTGCCAAAGAGCTGGACAATCCGAACACCTATTTCAGTTCCGCCCGCGAAAGCACCATTTTCGGCTATGCCGTCTGGGACACACTGGTTGAACGCGATCCTAAAACCCGTGAATGGGTTGGTAATCTGGCTGAGAGCTTCAAATGGGTTGATGATCTGACCCTTGAGTTCAAGCTGCGTCAGGGCGTAAAATTCCATAACGGCGATGCTTTTGGCGCGGATGATGTTGTGTTCACGCTCAATCATTTCTCCGATCCTAAAACTCCGGTAGCTATGCCAAACACCGTGGCATGGATCAAAAATGCCGAGAAGGTTGATGACCAGATCGTTCTCGTGCATCTGAAAGCACCATTCCCTGCTGCGCTCGATTTCCTTGAAAGCGCCATTCAGATTTATCCTGCAAAATATTATCAGGAAGTCGGCGATGCAGGCTTTTCCAAACAACCAATCGGCACCGGCCCTTATATGGTGGACAAGATCGAGCCAGGCAGCGGCTATACGCTGAAGGCTTTCCCTGACTATCATGACGGTGGCCCGCGCCAGAAACCACAAATCAAAAATGTGGAAGTCCGCAGCATTCCGGATACCAATACACAAATCGCGGAAATGATGTCCGGTTCCGTGGATTTCATCTGGCAGGTGCCTGAAGACCTCACACAGAAACTCAAAACCCGCGACAGTTTCAACGTGGTTCAGGGCGAAACATTGCGCTTCGGCTACATTTCTATGGATGTATCCGGCCGCTCCAGCGCTGACACTCCGCTGAAAGATGTGCGCGTGCGTCAGGCAATCAATCATGCGATTGACCGTAAAGCCGTGCGTGATGCTTTCTTCGCCCCCTCCTCGCAAATCATCAATTCCATCTGCAGCCCGTTGCAATTTGGCTGTGAACAGGACGTGACGTCCTACAATTTTGACCCTGCCAAGGCCAAAGAACTGCTGAAAGAAGCAGGCTATGAAAACGGCTTTACCACCACGATGTATTTCTATCGTGATAAAGCAGCCACCGAAGCTATGGCGCAGATGCTGGGCAATGTCGGTGTAAAGGTTGATCTGCAGATGCTGAAATATGCAGCACTCGCAGACAAACAGCTCAAAGGCGAAATCCCGATGGGCTTTGTCACATGGGGCTCCGGCTCGGTGGCCGACGCTTCCGCCTCAACATCCAAATTCTTTGACGGCTCCGATATTGATGATGTCAAAAATGCCGACCTGACAGCAACGCTCAAGCAGGCAGACACCACCACTGATCCGGAAAAGCGCAAAGAATTTTACAGCAAAGCCCTGCGCCAGATCGCTGATCAGGCCTATTGGGTGCCGTTGTGGACCTACACAACCAATTATGTGATGGCGAAAGATCTGAACTTTACACCGACCCCGGATGAGTTCGTGCGTTTCTACGACATGAGCTGGAACTAAGCCTTATGAGGTCGCAGCCTGTTCTGCGGCCTCACCGGCACTTTCCGTTTTCCCGCATACAGAAATTACAGAGATCAATCATGTTACTCCAGCCCTCGTCACAACTTCGTCCGAAGATCCGGATCGATAGCGCAGAATTACGTATTGTAGAGTTGAAACTCCTCAACCCGTTTCGCATTTCTACCGGCGTGGCAACCAAAAAAACCTTCCCGCTTCTGATCCTGCGCAGCGGCAATATTGAAGGCTATGCGGAAGGTGTCTGTGATACCCTGCCTGATTATCTGCCGGAAACCACGGTGTCATCCATGATGATGATGCGGGACGTTTTCCTGCCGCAGATTATCGGCAAAGAATTCTCGACACCTTATGAGTTAACCCAGATGATGCGGCACTGGCGCGATCACCAGATGGCCAAAGCCTGTGTGGAAATGGCCTATTGGGATTTATGGTCTAAAACCCTCGGTCTGTCGCTGTCCCATGCGCTTGGCGGCACCCGCAAAGAGGTTGAAGTTGGCGTATCACTGGGTATCAAGGAAATTCCGGAATCCTTGCTGGATGTTGAACGTCATGTACAGCAGGGCTATCGTCGTATTAAGCTGAAAGTCATGCCGGGTCATGACATAAAACTGCTGGAAAAAGTACGCAACCGTTTCCCTGATATTCACCTGACCGTAGACGCGAACTGCGCTTATACGCTGGCCGATCTTGCTCTGCTGCGCCAGTTCGATGATTTTGATCTGGATTATATTGAGCAACCTTTGGCATGGGATGATCTGCAGGATCACGCAAAACTGCAATCCATGATGCGTACAGCCATTTGTCTGGACGAATGTATCCGCACACCGGAGCTTTGCCGCAAAGCACTTGCCATTGATGCCGGTCGCGTGATCAATATTAAAGTCGGTCGTGTCGGCGGTCATGCCAATGCACGTCAAATTCACGATATTTGTCAGGCACATGATGTGCCGGTCTGGTGTGGCGGCATGCTGGAATCCGGCATCGGACGTGCCCATAACATCCACCTCTCGACACTGGAGCAGTTCAAGCGTCCGGGCGATACATCCTCATCTTCGCGCTATTTCGAGCGGGATATTGTTTGTGAGAGGCTGGAAACCGAAAATGGTATTATGCCGGTCCCGTCAAACGGTGCGGGTATTGGTGTCACTCTGGATTATGATTTCCTTGAAAGCGTAACGCTGTCAAAAGAAATACTATAAACAAAAATGCTGTGTTTCAGAGTAAATGACTTTATCTGAAACACAGCATTGATTGGCTCTTTGTTTCAATTTTCAAGCTGCTGGCAGCCTGACAGAATAAAACAAACAGAGAGTGCTGAGGAATATTTTTATTCCGGCATTTTGATCAACAAATCCAGATACTCATTGCTGTAAGCGGTTTTCACGTCAAACGGTTTTTTCAAGTCGAAATATTTTTCAACCATCTCATAGTCTTTTTTCATTCGTTCATCATCAAAAGCACCAAGCCCGACTTGCGTGGTGGTTTTATCACGCATCAGCTCCAGAATACGTTTCCATTGATCTTCCTGATTATTCCTGTCCAGACCTGAGACCTGACTGAGCAAAGCATCCAGGCACGGATCTTTATCCTTCACACAAGCTTCAAAAGCCTTTTGTGTTACTTGCGTAAATTTACGCACAAGCTCCGGATTTTTCTTCATATAATCCGCATTCACAATAATAGAATTGCCATAAGGATTAATTCCGATATCGCGCCATGCCAAAAATCCAAGGTCATCACCAAATTCGCGCAGCTTCATATCATGTTCATTATAGAAGTCGCTGGTAATGTCGATCGCACCGCTTTTTAGTGAAGCGACTTTGGCTTGCGGAGAAATATTGACGAATTTAACGGATGCGGGATCAATTTTAACCGCTTCTGCAAACATCGGCCACATCACACGTGATGCATCCGCCGGAGGGTTGCCAATTGAATGTGCAGGAAAATCTTCCGGTCCCTTAATGCCTTTACTCTTCAGCCAATAAAAACCTTGCGGAGAATTCGTATAAACCGTCATCAGGGCAACACTGTCTGCTCCCTGACCTTTGGCTAACAGAACCGTTGCCATATCCGCGACACCAAACTCAGAGAAACCTGCGCCTACTTTCTGAGCAGCAGCACCCGAGCCACGACCGCTTTCAATATTAACTGTCAGCCCCTCTTTTTCATACCAGCCTGCTTGTTTGGCATAAAAATATGGCATGTGATCTGCTGTAGGCACCCAGTTCAATACAATATTGATGTTTTCGGCCGAGGCAGTTGCGGGAACCATGACACATGAAGCCAAAAACCCTGCAATAAGCTTACTGAACGTTTTCATGGATATGCCTCCCAACATGTTCCGGTCTATTTGTTCAAGTCGTCGCTAAAATTCAAATACTTGTCAGAAATGAAGGCTCTTTTGCCGTATAGTGACGCGCTGCGTTCATATCTGGTAAAATATTTACATAGATGTTAGCGTAAGGCAATAATCAAACAACTGGTTGGTTGATAAAAGGATATGTTTTGACTACTCCCTCAAAAAAAGAAGCCGTACAAAAGCGCGATCCCGTTGCGACATCAAAAGCATTACTACAAGCGGCCATAACAGAATTTACGCAATATGGTTTTGAAGGTGGCCGTGTTGATCGTATCGCTCAGCTGGCTGGTTGCAACAAACAGCTTGTTTATCATTATTTCGGCAGCAAAGCGGATTTGTATAAACTCACTTTGGAAGAGGTCTATCGGGAAATCCGCGAAAGCGAGATGCAATTGCATCTGGAGGATTTACCTCCTCAGGAAGCAATGGCGCGTCTGGTTGCTTTTTCTTTTGACTATCTTGCTGAGCATCCTGAGTTCATTGCATTACTCAATGATGAGAATCGTATGGATGCCTGTCATCTTAAAGCCTCGGAGAATATTGCCGAAATGCATTCTCCGTTGGTGAAGATGATCGAGGAAACTCTGGCAAGAGGTATCTCAGCGGGGCTGTTCAACAAAAAATTTGAACCAATTAATCTCTATCTTTCTATTGCGGGATTATCTTTCTTCTATTTCTCCAATCACAAAACGCTTTCTGTCATTTTCAAACGCGATATGACCGCTAAAGACAGTATTGATGCCAGACGTACGCATGTCATTGAGCTGATCTTATCTGCTTTGCGCCCGTAAAAACTGCGCTACGCATAATCAACCAACTAGTTGGTTGACAATTCTCCGATTGCGGGTTTTACTCTTCGCAATAATAAGGGGAATACAATATGGCCGAGGCAATCGATTCCGGCAGTGAGCAGAAAGAGCTGATGCGGTTGAAGCGCCGCGAGGCGAATAAACACCGTGCCATAGCGGTCGCCGTGCATATAGCGGCACTATTGTTGTGGGAGTTTGGTGTTCGCTGGTTTGAAGTACCGCGATTTATTCTGCCACCGCCAAGCGACGTCATCTTGACGATTACTGATGCTAAATATGACTGGTTTAATAATAGTATAGTAACGGCCGGTGAGATCTTAGGCGGTTACATACTCGCAATCATCTTAGGTATTGCAACAGCATTATTGTTTTCATGGTCTAAGACACTCAGTACTTTGGCTTTTCCGCTGCTGATAACGCTTAATATGATCCCCAAGGTCGCTCTCGGCCCGCTGGTGATTGTCTGGTTCAGCTACGGCATCAACACTAATATTCTGATTACCTTTTCGCTTTGCTATTTCCCTATCTTGCTGACCACCATTCGGGGGTTGCGGGAAATCGAGCCTGACCTGCTTGATCTGGTAAACTCACTACGTGGCACCAAATGGCAGCAATTTATCTATATTCAGCTTCCGGGCGCTATGCCTTTTATCTTCTCAGGTATGAAGGTTGCAACCATTCTGGCCGTTGCCGGTGCAGTGGTCGGTGAGTTCATCGCCTCTGACCGCGGTCTGGCCTATCTGATGATACAAGTACAGGCCTCTCTGGATACACCGGCAATGTTTATGGCCGTCACGCTTATCACGCTTATTGGCATGCTGCTTTATCTCGCAGTGCTGCTGCTTGAGCATATAATCGTCCCACAAGATGCGAGAAAATCATGACAAAGACTTCATCACCAAAAGACATTAAAATGCTGGATCAAAGCAATCATCCTGTTGGCTTTGCATCCACAGATGAACTCGAAACATTCTTGTCACTGCCGACACAAGCTTTGATTGATGATATGCGCAAACTGGACGGCGATATCATGATCCTCGGCGCATCCGGCAAAATGGGACCATCACTTGCACGTCTCGCCAAAAACGCGGCACCTGACAAATGCATTGTTGCAGTTGCGCGCTATAGCGACCCATCCGCCCGCGAGCAGTTGGAAATGCACGGCATTGAAACAATTGCCTGTGACATGCTGAATCGCGACGCTTTGGCAAAGCTGCCAAAAATCAAAAACATTATCTTCATGGCAGGGCGCAAATTCGGCTCCAGCGGCGATCAGGCTGCCACCTGGGCAACCAATACATTAATGCCGGCACTGGTTGCCGAAGTCTTCCACCAGTCACGTATTGTCGCTTTTTCCACTGGTTGCGTTTATGAATTTGTAGCGACCGACAGCATGGGCAGCAATGAAAATTCACCGCTAAACCCTCCGGGAGAATATGCCCAATCCTGCATCGGCCGCGAGCGTTTGCTGGAATATTTCTCGCAGACGCATCAAACGCCGGGTATTCTTTATCGCCTGAATTATGCGATTGATCTGCGTTATGGTGTTCTGCATGACGTCGCCGTTAAAGTCCGCGACGGCTTGCCGGTGGATGTCACGATGGGGCATGCAAATGTCATCTGGCAGGGTGATGCCAATGCGATTGCCTTGCGTTGCCTGCTTCAGGCCACAGTTCCAACATCACCGATTAATGTGACCGGTCCTGAAACGATTTCCGTACGCTGGCTTGCCAATGAATTTGCCCGCATGATGGGTAAAGAAGTTGTCATTACCGGTGAGGAAGCCGACAAAGTATGGCTTTCCAATGCGACGCTCTCTAACCGTCTTTTCGGATATCCGGTCGTTTCGCTCGGCCAGATGATGCAATGGACAACAGACTGGGTCATGGCGCAGATGCCGTCGCATAACAAGCCGACGCATTTCGAGGCACGCGATGGCACCTACTGACGCTTTCAATATTGTTCAGCTGTCTGAAAAAGACATGGATCAAGCCTGTTTGCTTTCAACACAAGCAGGCTGGAACCAGACTGAACAAGATTGGGACCTGTTTTTCCGGCACGGGATTGTTTTCGGCGCTTTTGCAACGCCGGAACAACTGGCCGCCAGTGCAGCTATTATACCCTATGGTGATGATATTGCATGGATCAGCATGGTTCTCACGAAAGCAGAATGGCGCGGACGCGGCTATGGTACGGGTTTGTTAAAACATTGCCTGCAATGGACTGAAGCACAAAACCGCGCTGCCTTTTTAGATGCAACACCGGCTGGCGAGCCGATTTATCGCGCACTCGGTTTTGTGCCTTCGCTCAAAATCACCCGCTGGCAAGGTTCAGGCAAAGGCTTACCGTCACAAACCTTAGCACAGTCCTCCTCTAGCAATGCCATAGATCAGGCAAACTGTACCTTTGGAGCCGACAGAAGCTTTGTGCTGGAAAATTTCAACAAACGTTATCCAGCAGTCACGAGTGCAAACGCATCGACAACATGTTTTGTTCGTGACGGGCGTTTGGCATGGCAGATAGGGCCGGTTATCGGCCGTGATGAAACCGAAGCATCAAAGAGCATCGAAGCCCTGATCGAACAATTGTCAGGCGCTGTCTTTATTGATCTGCTGGACGATTGTGTAAGTATTGCACAACGTCTGGAGCAGTTCGGATTTACCAAACAACGGCCATTTTTGCGGATGCAAAAAGGCTCACATCGACCTCAACAAACACAATACCAGACACTTGCCATCGCAGGGCCGGAATTTGGGTAGAGCGCCTGATTATAAACAAATCAAAAAGGGCGTAAGGAGTTCAGAAAATGGGATTACACTACACACAACTGCCTGAAAATGTTCTCGATATCATTCGCCGCGGCGCGGTTATTCCGGCACATCCGCTGGCATTAGACGCGGAGCGTAATTTTGATCGCAAGCGTCAGCGCGCATTGACACGTTATTATATAGATGCGGGTGTCGGCGGCCTCGCGGTGGGGGTTCACACCACGCAATTTGCCATTCGTGACAATGGTTTATACGAACCGGTACTCAAAGCTGCGATTGAAGACAGCCGCGCATGGACTGACCGTCCGCTCGCTATGATTGCAGGCGTTGCAGGCCAGACCGAACAAGCGCGTAATGAGGCAAAAATTGCCCGCGAACTCGGATATCACGCCGTTCTCATCAGCATGGGCGCGCTGAAAGGCCAGACAAGTGCGGAGCTGATCCAGCATTGCAAAACCATTGCAGAAGAAATTCCTGTCATTGGTTTTTACATGCAAACTTCGGTTGGCGGTATTATTCTGGATGAAGATTTCTGGTGCGAATTTGCACAAATCGACAATGCAATCGCAATTAAAGTAGCGCCATTTCATCGCTATCGCACACTGGATGTGCTGCGCGGTATTGTCAAAGCTAAGGCCGAAAACAAGATCACCCTTTACACCGGCAATGATGATCATATCGTTGCTGATCTCACGCTGCCTTTTACCCTTGCTCGCGGTAATGAAGCCGTGACACTCCGTTTCAAAGGTGGCCTGCTTGGTCATTGGTCAGTCTGGACAAAACGCGCTGTGGAACTGCTTGAACGCATCCATCAGGAAATAGCAGATAACAAGCCGGTCTCCCAGTCACTGCTAGCGCTGGATGCAAAAGTGACCGACTGCAATGCAGCCTTCTTTGATGTCGCCAATAATTTTCATGGCTGCATTGCCGGTTGCCACGAAGTTTTACGTCGCCAAGGCTTGCTGAAAGGCATTTGGTGTCTTGATCCTGAGGAAGGCCTTTCCAATGGTCAGGCGGAAGAAATCTCCCGCGTTTATCAGGCACATCCTGATCTGAACGATGATGAATTCGTTGCAGCTAATCGCGAAAGGTGGCTCGCATGAACAGCTTATCAACACAGCAAAGCGCCGTTGCACCGACACCTCTGATCCGTTTACAAAATGTGCGCAAAACCTACCATACCGGCAATAAGGAATCCGTTGCAGTCTCGGATGTGACACTCGAGATCAATGAAGGCGATCTCTTGTCCGTCGTCGGCCCGTCGGGTTGCGGCAAAACCACGGTACTTAAAATTTTGGCTGGTTTGCATAAAGAAAGCGGCGGCACAGTCACCATTGGCGACGGAACAAAAACCGACTTTGACGGCACGGATATCGGCATGGTGTTTCAGCAGCCTCTGCTGCTGAAATGGCGCACCATTGCCGAAAATGTTATTCTGCCAGCACAGATTCTAGGCTTACCGAAAAAGGCCGCCAGAGAGCGTGCCAAAGACCTTTTACATATGGTTGGCCTTGGCCATGCAATGGATAAGTATCCGTATGAACTTTCCGGCGGCATGCAGCAACGTGCAGCCATTGCACGCTCATTAATCCACGATCCTAAACTGGTGCTGATGGATGAACCTTTTGGTGCATTGGATGCGATTACCCGGGAAAAAATGAACCTTGAAATGCTGCGGATCTGGCAAGAGAGCAAGAAAACTTTTGTCTTCGTCACGCACGGTATTCAGGAAGCAATTTTCTTAGGCTCGCATTGCGCTGTGCTGAGTGCAGGCCCTGCCCGCATGGCAGATTATTTTAAAATTGACCTGCCTTCACCGCGCACATTGGAGGTCAAACTGACCGAGCCTTTCGGCCAATATGTACAGCGGGTTTATAAACAGCTGGGCATGCATTGATATAAGTCAATGTGTCAAGCGCACTGTTTGCACCTCAAGGTACAAACAGTGCGTTTCTTTATTTTGCATGCATCACAGCAGTCTTCGCAACATACCGCTTGCCAATTAAACATGACTATTATATTCAAGATATATTCTTTAGCCGCTAAAATTTGCGGTTGTTATTTCAACAAATGGTTTGCTGTCAGATGTGGGATCTCCACCATCTTTTTAAAAAACATGCGCGGGATATACGCCAGGCTTTGCGTCGCAGAGGTTTGCCTGAAGAAACTGCAGCTGACCTGACACAAGATACGTTTTTGCGGGTTCTGGTTTCTCCGCCTAAAGCCAGTAAATCTACTTACAATCCGGTTGGTTATTTGTTCCGGATAGCACGAAATCTTGGCACAGATTATCAAAGACGCGAGGGTCTGTTACGCAGGGTTGATCTCTCAACAGAAGATTTCGCAGCCATTGCAGACCCTTCCCCCTCACCTGAAAAACAGGTTTATGATCGTCAGAAACTTTTGCTGACACAGCAGGCGTTAGACGAATTACCGCAACGCACACGCACAGCTTTTGAGATGCATCGTATGGATGAAATGACCATTGCAGCAATCGCGGCAGAGCTGGATATTTCAACAGGCAGAACATGGTCACTCATCCGCGAGGCATATGAATATATTGATAGCCGCCTTCGCGATATCTGATGCAATGCTGAAAACTGAAAATCTATATTCCTTATTCGTATACCATAATAAGGAGCTCTTTTTCTTTGAATGGATAACGGATGACGAAGCCTGATAATGAGGCACAGGAAGCACAGCGTCTGTTTCGTGAGGCTGCGGATCTGGCAATCCGTCTGCAAAATGATCCCATTAATCCGGTTTCGGCCGATACGGTGAAGTCATGGGTCGCACGCAGCCCTGCCCACGCTGCCGCCTGGGCACGTGTTGCCGCTGTCCACGGTTTTAGCGGTGCAGCCTTTACTGAAAACCGCCGAAAACCTAAAAACGGTAAAATCACGCGCCGCAACTTTATTGCAGGCAGTGCACTTGGCTTAGGCGCTGTGACAACCGGTGCTTTGACGCTGCCGCGTTTATGGCTGCTCGCACAGGCTGATCATATCACCACGACTGCAGAAATCAGAGATGTTGTCCTGCCGGACGGCAGCCTTGCCACGCTGGGGCCCGACAGTGCGCTAACTTTGGCATATTCAGAGCAGAGTCGTCTCATCAATCTATTGTCCGGCATGGCCTATTTTCAGGTCCAGCCGGACCATAGCAGACCCTTTATCGTATCCGACGGCGTGATGCAGGTCACAGCGCTCGGAACCGCTTTTGATCTGTCATCAGAAAAAGGCTTCTCGTCTGTCACGGTTGCCCATGGCACAGTTGAAGCGAAAACCCGCACATTGACTGGTGAAAAGCTCGACGCCGGAAAATGGTTAACCTTCGACAGCGCGGCCAATCAGATAGCCAGAGGCATACAGGATGCCTCAGAAATTGCAGCCTGGCGCTCCAACCTGTTATTTGCCGAGAATGAAACAGTCGCAGCTTTATGCGCAAAGATTTCCCGCTGGAAAAGCGGGCGCGTTATTATTGCAGATACATCGCTCGGAGAGCGCACGGTCAGCGGTGTTTTTGACCTCAATGATCCTGATGCGGCTATCGAGGCCGTCATTCGACCTTTTGGTGCCAAAGCCCGAAAAATCGCCTCTTTAGCGACAATTATTTCTGCCGTATAAAAATATGAGTAAAAACTGAATATTTTTAAAGCCCACTCGTAAAGAAGAGTATGAGGGTGTTTCAGCGAATGAAGACTGACGCCTGTATGATCGATTGACGGAGTGAGCTGGCATGACAGGCGCCACAAGAACAGCAGCAGCAACGCGTGATAACCGCAGCAAGGCTATGATGGCCGCTTTGCTGGCAACAACGGCAATAATGACCGGCATCGCCCTGACAGGAGCAATGTCTGTTGCACAGGCGCAGCAACAGATCAGTTATAATATTCCCTCCGGTCCGCTCAACCGCGCACTTGCCGCATTCGGCAGCCAGTCAGGGATGCAACTCTCCTACGAGCCTGCTGTGGCGCGCGGCAAATCTTCTGCCGGACTGTCCGGCTCGGCCAGTCAGGAGCAGGCGCTAGCACGCATTCTGCAAGGTTCCGGCCTGTCCTATAGTTTTACCGGCACTAAATCCGTACTGATCACTGAAAAGCCGGTTACCGGCAATAGCGGGGGCGCTATCAATGGTGCGATCCAACTGGATCAAATCACGATTTCAGGCAGTGGTGTGGCGGGTGCTGCGGAAGCCCCTTATGCAACCGCCGCACCAACCACATATATTTCAGGCGAAACAATTGAGCGTTTTCGCGGTTCCAGCCCTGCTGATATGTTCCGCGGCACGCCCGGTGTAAAATCCGGTGAGGCACGCAATGGCGCCGGTGCGATTGATGTGAATATTCGCGGCATGCAGGGCATGGGGCGCATTGCGACCACTATCGACGGTGCAGAAAATTCTGTTACCGTCTATCAGGGCTACCAGGGCGTTTCTAACCGTACTTTTGTTGATCCCGATTTTATCGGCGGTGTTGAAATCAACAAAGGTGCTGATACAGCTTCATGGGGCAATGCCGGCTCTGTCAGCATGCGCACACTTGGTGTGGATGACATTGTCAAAGATGGCAATCACTGGGGCATCCGCATTAAAGGCGGTATGGGCGGCAACACGTCGAAGCCGAATGCCGGTTCTCTGAGCGGTTATCAGTGGCCTTATGCGCCATGGGATTCAATGAAAACGCCCGTCGCCTCAAAAGACGGCATGGACAGACCTTCTTTCCTGTCGCCGACAACCGGTTCCGGCAGCGTGATTGCAGCCTATAAAGGCGATGCGGTCGATCTTCTGGCAGGCTATGCACGACGCAAGCAAGGCAATTACCACGCCGGTACACATGGTGATACGTCAGCCAATCCGGTTAATCTCGGCAGACAGCCTTATTGCAGTTCAGCGGTTATTATCAATTGCATACCCAAAGGAAATTTCTGGACTGATTATTATGCCAATCAGGGGCTGACCAATTATCGTCCCGGTGAAGAGGTTCTCAACACTCAGCTGGAAACAGAGTCATGGCTCGCCAAGCTCACGGCTCGTTTTGCCGATGATCATGAGGTTCAGCTCGGATATATGGGCTTCCGCAGTGAAGCGGGTGACCGGCTCGCCTCGCGGTTGAGCGGCATTAAAGATCAGTCCATACAGCAGGAACAAACAGCGGGCACCAGCCTTGATACGGTGACAGCACGCTATAAGTGGAACCCTGAAGATAATGATCTGATTGATATGCGCGCCAATCTGTATTGGACACATTTGCAATTGCGCAATCCTGTGCGTGGCGGTCGTGGTGTTCAGCCTGGGAAAATCGGTTTGCCTGCCGATTACCGTGTGGGTTCTGACAGCGATATGTGGGGCGGTGATATTCAGAATAAATCCGCCTTCTCATTCGATGTGGGCGATCTTGATCTGACCTATGGTATGGCTTTTCGTGTTGAAGATACGCGCGGCAGCAAACATAGTGCCGCCCTTGAAGGATGGATGACGCCCCGCGATGCGATCCGTCATGAAGTCGCCGGTTATACCAAAGCCGCCTATAAACCTGTCGACTGGCTGACTGTAAACGGTGGTTTGCGCTATTCGCATTTCTGGTCGAAAGACCGCTTTGATCCTTATGAGCGCAATCAGCTTGAGCGGAGCAGTGGTGCAGGCTCCAAGACCAATGACGGCGGTTTCAGTCCGTCAGTGGGTGTTACGATTGAGCCTTGGGAACAGACACAATTCTACGTCAATTATTCCAATACACTGCGCGCACCGAGCATTATTGAATCTGTTTCAGCCTTCAACAGCGTGTCGGCGAATTCTGAGGTTAAACCGGAACGCTCCAGCAATTGGGAACTGGGCACCAATATCATTCATAACAGTCTGCTTGCAGACGAAGATGTGAGCATGTTGAAGCTTGGCTATTTCAACTGGGATGTTAAAAACTACATTGCCCGTAATCTGGTGCTGAACCCGAAAAAACCGAGCGATCTCGGTTTGAACATCGCCAATATTGCCCGTGCTAAGTTCTCTGGTCTTGAGTTTTCAGGTCGTTATGAGCTGGACGGATTTACGGCTGATCTGGCAGCAAATTACTATTTGAATGTTGAATATTGCCGCACATCGGACACTTGCGACGGCAAGAGCCTCTATGGTGACTACGCAACTAACCATGTGCAGCCGAAATATTCTGTCGATTTGACCCTGTCGCAAAAACTGCTGGAAGAACGCCTGATGATTGGCGGCCGCGTCTCCTATACAGGACCACGCGCGATCGGTCATGGAGACGTGACGGCACAGGGTGCATCCGAATTTATCTCTCCGGTCTTGTGGAAACCATTCACGCTGGTCGATATTTTTGCCGAATATAAAATTACTGATAATATGACCGCGGCATTCCGTGTCGAAAACCTGTTTGATAAATTCTATATTGACCCACTCGCACTGGTTACACAGCCAGGACCCGGCCGTACCTTCTATGTCAGTCTGACTGCGGATATCGGCGGCGAGCAGCAATTGCCGTCCTTACCATCCTTCCTTACACGTCGCCCAAATAATGATAGCGGCCTTACAGACTGGACCGGTCTTTATGCCGGTGCACATGCCGGCGGCATTTTCGGCAAGACATGGGGCACAACAACAGCGCTTGATGGCAGTTCCCATGCCGTTGCTGCAACGGAATCTGCTGATTTCGGCATGGATAGCGGTCTGTTCGGCGTGCAGGCCGGTTATAACTGGCAGTTGCCGAACCGTATCGTGCTGGGGATTGGTGCAGACTGGAGCAAAACCTATCTGAATGCTGCGCATAAAGCCCGCACGACCGAAGGTGATTTTGCCGGTACCGGCAATGTTCAGGCGCAGACCCTGTATGATATCGACTGGACAGCGGCGCTGCGGGGCAAGCTCGGTTATGCCGTTGATAATAAGCTGATGGTCTATGGCACAGGCGGGTTGGCCATTGCCCGTGAAAGTCAATCACGTGAACAATACCGCGCGGTTGAAGACCCGAGTGAGAAAATCACCGAAATCGTGCAGACCGACAAAGACAAGGCAACGCGTCTTGGTTGGGCTGCCGGTGGCGGAGTGGAGTATGCTCTGAACGATCGCTGGTCACTGCTGGCTGATTATTCCTATACCCGTTTCGGCAAGACCAGTTTCACATTTAACAGTGCATCTGCAGGCATTGTCCGTGATCGTGAAACGCAGGAAATAGCTGGCGTTGAAATTATTGATCCGTCGAAAGACCCTAATCAGGCTGAGTTTTGCAGTCAGTTTCCAGAGTTCTGCCAGCCTTATGAAAAAACGATCTATAAAACTGTGAAACACGAGGGATCATCCAGCGTAAAGAACGGGCGCAAAGCTTCCAACTCACTAGATATTCATACATTCAAAATCGGCCTGAATTATCGTTTCTGAGCTTATTAATTGTCAGCATTATCCGGCCGGATAATGCTGACATATTTGATGATTTTACGTTTCATTTTTAATGCAGCCAAAGCACAATTTATTTTCTGATCACCATTTTATTGAGCAAAAGCCCATAGGCCGAACGAACAACCACCTGCCCTTCCGCTTTAATCAATCACTCCATTTTTCGTAAATTATTGGCTCCCCGTCACAACAGGTTGAGTTCGCTTGACTGCATTTCATTGCTTTTTTGTATTTTGCGTTGCCATAATCCCAAAATTTCTTTCTCATTTTTTAATTCGCTTGCACACAGCCACATGATGACCTCCTTTTCACATTTATCGCAGGCGCAAACTTCAAACTCTCCATATTGTATAGTTGAATTCAAAAATTCTGTTGACTTTGGTAATAATAGCCATCATGTGTATTACATGAATACAAAATACAATACAGGACACCCGATGACGATTGAGCCATTTCCTTTTGTAGCCCTGACCGGAGAAGCCTATGAGCGTGGTCGTCAATACGGGGTCTTGCTGAAATCACGTATTGCACGCAGCGCTGAACTCTATACCGGCACACTGACCGGCTTCGGTCTTTCTTCTGCACAAAAAAGCAAGCTGATTGATGATTGTGCAGCCAAGATTACCGAGTTTGAACCGCTCTATCTGGAAGAAATGCGCGGCATCAGCGATGGCTCCGGCGTTGCTTTTGAAGACATCGTGATGATCAATGCCCGTACCGAAGTTGTGGCGATGGCACGTACCATGACCGGCGCACCGGAAGATGATGATCTGGATGATGGCTGCACCGGCGCTCTGATCATGCCGGAACGCAGCAAAACCGGAAATCTGGTACACGGACAGAACTGGGACTGGCGTGCAGAATGTGCAGAAACCGGTGTTGTGCTGCGCGTTCAGCGCGAAGACGGGCCGGATTATGTCACCTTTGTTGAGGCTGGCGGTCTGGCACGCAGCGGCTTCAATGAAGCAGGCATTACGATCACTGCCAATTATCTGGAATGCGACCGCGACTATAAAAAACTTGGCGTACCGCTAGGTCTGCTGCGCCGTAAAGTGCTGGAGCAGGAACATTTTGCCAAAGCAATCAAGACCGTAGCAACCACACCCAAATCCTGCTCTAACAATATTATGATTGCGAGTGCTGCCGGTTTCGGTATTGATTTTGAGTGTGCGCCGGATGAGGCCTTCCCGCTTTATCCTGAAAACGACCTGATCGTGCATGCCAATCATTGGGTCAGCCCTGTCGCATTGTCCAAACTGGTGGATACCGGCCGCCCTTATGTCGCGGAAAGCTTCTACCGTGACTGGCGCGTGCGTAAAATCCTTGAACAGCAGGGTAAGAAGCTCGACCGTCAGGCACTGAAAACCGCTCTGTTTGATGACTTCCTCACACCCTTTGCTGTTTGCCGTCCGCCACGCCCGAGCGACACCAGCAATCTCACCGCAACCGTTGCCATGGTTATCATGGAAGCCGCATTGAATTTCATGGAAATTGCCCCTTTGCCGGCGCTCAACCGTACCTTCACCAGCTATACGCTGCGCAATGACACGCCGGTACCTGCGGATGCCGGAAAACCTGCGCAGGCTGTATCGATAAAAGGCTAAGGCCATGCTTCGATTTGCACTGACAAGAATAGTCATGGCTATTCCTACGCTGATCATTGTGGCGGTGGCGGTTTTCGTCATCGTCCGCATGATCCCGGGCGATCCGGCAGCGATGATGCTCGGCGATGCGGCAGATGCCGCAGCGCTGGAAGCTTTGCGTGAAAGATTGGGATTAAACCAAAGTATTGCCACGCAGTTTTTCATCTGGGCAGGTAATATTCTGCAGGGCGATTTTGGCGTTTCCATTGCCAATAAAGAACCGGTTTTAGGGCTGATCCTTGACCGCTTTTCCACCAGTGCCACGATCGTATTTACTGCCGTAGTGCTGGCAACTCTGGTTGCTGTGCCACTGGGTATGATCGCGGCATGGAAGCAAAACAGCCTCACAGATTTCACCGTTGTCAGCTGTGCGACATTGCTGCTCTCTATCCCGACATTCTGGATGGGATTGCTGCTGATCCTCGGCTTCGGCATGAAGCTCGGCTGGCTGCCGGTTGTCGGCTATGTCAGTTTTTCAGAAAGCCCGAAGGCCGCGCTGATCTATCTGATCCTGCCGGTGATGACGCTGTTTCTCCATGAGATCGGCGTTATCATGCGTATGGCACGTGCTTCGACACTGGAAGTACTGAACCTTGAATATATTATGCATGCGCGTGCCAAAGGTCTGTCTGAAGGCACAGTGATGTGGCGCCATGCTTTCCGCAATGCATTTGGTCCTACATGGACATTGCTGGGTCTCATCCTCGGCAATCTTCTGGCCGGTGTAGCGGTTGTTGAAACGGTTTTCACCATTCCGGGTCTTGGCCGTCTGCTGGTCAATGCGATCTTTGCCCGTGACTATCCGGTTATTCAGGGCTGCCTGTTGTTCATCGCTGGTATCTACGTGGTGGTGAATCTGATTGTTGATCTCGTCTATCCGTATTTTGATCCGAAGGTGACGGCACAATGAAACATCTGCCTTTAAACCTTCTCATCGGCGGCACACTGGTTGGCAGTATCGGCTGCGTTATGCTGGTCGGTTCTTTCTGGACACCCTATGACCCGCTGGCACTCAATTTTGCTGCCAAACTCACGGCCCCCAGCCTTGCCCATCCTTTTGGCACGGATGAATATGGCCGCGATGTCCTCAGCCGCCTGATGCGCGGTGCTGCGGCTTCTGCCCGTATCAGCCTGCTGACCGTTTTTCTCGCCACTGTCTGCGGTGTGTTTCTCGGTGCCCTGACCGGTTTCTTACGCGGTTGGTTCGACCGCATTCTGATGGCCGTCAACGACGCATTAATGGCGTTCCCCGGCATGTTGCTGGCACTGGGTCTGCTTGCTGTTTTTGGTGCCAACGAAAAAGGCATCATTCTCGCACTGGCGCTGGCCTATATGTCCTCGGTCATCCGTATTGTACGCGGCACGGTACTGTCCATCCGTGAGCTTGAATATATTCAGGCGTCCCGTTTGATGGGCAACTCCGAGTTCTTCACCATGCTGCGCCATGTTCTGCCCAATTGCCTGGCACCGATCACAGTTATGGCAACCTCCATGCTTGGCTGGGTCTTGCTCGCCGAAAGTTCCCTCAGTTTCCTTGGCCTTGGTGTTGCTCCTCCCGCACCAACCTGGGGCAATATGCTGGCCGGTAGCCGCGCTCATATCGAGCAGGCCATGTGGCTCGGTATTTTCCCCGGCCTTGCTATTTCGCTCACCCTGCTTGGCGTCAATCTGCTTGGCGATGCCCTGCGCGATCTGCTCGATCCACGACTGAGGAAACGCTCATGACCCCGCTTCTTGAAATTGACAGCCTGACATTGCGTGTCGGCCAGAGTGGCCCGCAGGTGGTCAAACAGGTCAGCTTTCACGTCGGCTCCGGCGAGATTGTCGGCGTGGTTGGTGAATCCGGCTCAGGCAAGACCATGGTGGCACGCGCTGTCATGAAATTGCTGCCGAAAACCATTCAGCCGATCAACGGAACCATTCGCTTCGACGGCAAAGATGTGTTGGCCATGAATGGCACAGCCATTCGATCTATTCGCGGCAAGCGCATTGCTATGATCTTTCAGGAGCCGATGACCTCGCTCAATCCGTCTTTGACGATTGGCCGGCAGCTGGAAGAAGGGCTGGAGCTGCACTACCCGCAGGAAAGCAAAAAAGAGCGTCGGCTCAAAATCATCAATATGCTGGAAAAGGTCGGTATCAAGGATGGTGAAAAAGCACTGAGTGCCCATCCGCACCAGTTCTCCGGCGGCATGCGCCAGCGTATTATGATTGCTTCGGCCATGTTGCTGCAACCCGATTTGCTGATAGCGGACGAGCCGACAACCGCATTGGACGCTGTTGTCCAGCGCGAGATCATGGAGCTGCTGCTCAAACTGACCCGCGAGAACAGCACCTCCGTTTTGCTGATCAGCCATGATCTGCCAATGGTTGCACGTTATTGCGACCGTATCGTCGTGATGCGCTATGGCGATCTGGTTGAGGAAGGCATGACCGAGCAGGTTCTGAGCAACCCGCAACATGATTATACCCGTAAACTGCTTTCAACACTGCCACGCCGCATCCCTGCCCGCGCACCTGCGAGCGGTGAAGTTCTGATGCAGGCGGACAATATCATTGTCGATTTTATCGGTAACAAAAGCCTGTTTCAAAAAGCATCGGTTAAAACCGCGCTGGATGATGTGAGCGTTACAATTTTCCCGAAAGAAGTCGTGGCAATTGTCGGCGGCTCCGGTTCCGGAAAAACAACGCTGGCACGGGTTATCGCCGGTCTAGTGCAGCCTAAATCCGGCACACTCAGCTATAAAGGCCAACAGGTCAGCCGTAAAAATAATCATTTCAATGATTACCGGTTCAATTGCCAGCTTGTGTTTC
Source organism: Bacillus subtilis (assembly GCA_021733665.1). Taxonomy (GTDB): domain Bacteria; phylum Pseudomonadota; class Alphaproteobacteria; order Rhizobiales; family Rhizobiaceae; genus Pseudochrobactrum. The sequence continues at coordinate 249,130 of JAHREI010000003.1, read as the reverse complement.
AGGATCCTTACTCATCCCTCGACCCGCGCATGAAGATCGGGCAGCTCGTGGCAGAACCACTGCGTTTATCCGAGGGGTTAAGCACTGCAGAAAAAAGCGCTCTGGTGAAAAGCACGCTGGAGGATGTCGGCCTTGGCGGTGATTTTGCAGAACGCTTTCCGCATGAGCTTTCCGGTGGTCAGCGCCAGCGTATTGCCATTGCCCGTGCTCTTGTACGCCGCCCTGCTTTTCTGATTGCCGATGAAGCCGTATCCGCTCTGGATGTGACTGTGCGTGCACAGGTGCTGGATCTGCTGGCGGAATTGCAGGAGCGCTATGGCTTTGCCTGCCTGTTTATCAGCCATGATCTCGGGGTTGTGGAGCAGATCGCTGACCGCGTGGTGGTGATGAAAGACGGCAAGATTATCGAACAAGGCACACGGGACGCAATCTTTGACCATCCGCAGACGGATTATACACGTCAGCTGCTCTCGGCTATCCCGATTTTAGAAACGACCGGCACCGGTGGCGTACGCCTGAAATGGCGCAACGAAGCCGCATAATGAACCCATCTGGGGAGGAAAATATGTCATCAACTGTGAAACGCGAAGGCCACGGCATTAAGCTCAGCTTTTATGATTTCGGTGCAACGCCGTTCTTTGCCAGTCAGCAGGATCAACGCTTCAGCTATTGCCTCTATGTACCTGAATCCTATAGCGAAACAGATACCAAAGCCTATAATCTGGCCGTGATCGTGCATGGTACAGGGCGTACGGCATCGCAATATCGTGACCGTTTTGCTGACTTCGCCGAGAAAAACGACTGCATTATTCTGGCACCGCTGTTTCCGGTCGGCATTATCCAGAAAGATGAGCTTTCCAATTACAAGCGCATCAAATTTCACGATATTCGCTATGATGAAATTCTGTTGTCGATGGTCGATGAGGTGGCTGCCAAATACCGTCTCAAAGATAATCGTTTCATGATGTATGGCTTCTCCGGCGGTGGTCAGTTCAGCCAGCGGTTTTTCATGCTGCATCCGGAACGTCTGACTGCTGTGTCTATTGGCGCACCGGGCGTCGTAACCCTGCTTAACTCTGATTATGACTGGTGGGTCGGCACCCGCAATATCGAAGCTCTGTTTGGCAAGACAATCAACCTCGATGCTATGCGCAATGTGAAAGTGCAGACCTTGATCGGCACCGAAGACAATCTCACATGGGAAATCGCCATTCCACGTAACAGTGCCTTCTGGATGGATGGCGCTGATCTGATGGGTGAAAACCGGCTGGATCGCATTGAAGCTTTGGCCAAATCATTTGAAACACAGGGCATTCGGGTGCGTCGCGATACTGTGGCAGGTGTTGCCCATGAGCCTTTCCGTGTGATTGAGCCCGCAGAGGCCTTCTTCACGGATGTCGTGCAAGGTCGTTACTAAAAATTATAAAAACAGGGGAATAACATGATCTTTAAAAACAGTTTGAAAGTGCTGGCATTTACAGCATTCGCGACCACCCTTTCCTTCGCTGCCTCAGCACAAGAAGGGCAGACTCTGCGGCTGGCTCTGCATTCCGATATCGGCAGTAAAAATCCGGGCGTGAACCGTGATGGTCCGTCAGATATGGTTCTGGCGCATGTGGTTGAAGGTCTGGTCGCCTATGGTGAAGATCTGACCATCAAGCCGATGCTGGCCGAGAGCTGGAGCAGCAATCCTGAGGCAACAGAATATGTGTTTCAGTTGCGCAAAGGCGTAAAATTTCACAATGGCAGTGAAATGAAAGCTGAAGATGTTGTCTGGAATTTCAAGCGCTATCTGAATGCAGAAACCGATTTCCAGTGCGCCGGACGTTATAATGGCACCATCGGCGCTGCGATTGAAGATGTGAGCGCTGCGGACGACTATACGGTGACAGTGAAATTCAACGCACCGGCACCGAATTTTCTGATGACACTGGCGACGATTCAGTGCACGCCATGGATACTCCATCCCTCTTCTGTGGCGGCGGACGGCAAATTTGACAAGCCTGTCGGCACCGGCCCTTACCAGTTCAACGAATGGCAGACCGGTCGTTATGTTGAACTGAAAAAGTTCGATGATTACAGCGCCCTTGCCGGAGACAAAGACGGTTATGCCGGCAACAAACAGGCACTTATTCCGACCCTGCGCTTTATGACGGTGCCTGATGCCAGTACCCGCAGCAATGGTCTTGTTGCCGGTGATATTGACATGATCGACGAGGTTGATCCGACACTGATCGACACGCTGACCGCAAAATCCATGAATGTTGACATTCAGCAAACACCGTCATGGATGACACTGCATTTGCAAACCAATGCACCGCGCCTCAAAGATGTGCGTATGCGTCAGGCTATCGCGCATGCCATTGATCTGACGCAGCTTGTCGGTGCGGTTGGTGAAGGACGCTATGTTGCCAACCCGTCAATCATCCCTTCGGAAAGCCCGTATCGTGATGAAAGCACCGCCACATGGCCTGCTTATGATATGGAGAAAGCGCGTGCTCTGCTGGCTGAAGCCGGTTATAATGGCGAGCCGATCAGCCTGCTGGTTTCCAATCGCGATGACCGTGTGCAGGTCGCAACCATTGTACAGGCCATGCTCAATATGGCCGGTATCAATGCCCAGCTGGAAGTGCGTGACTGGGCAACCCAGCTCGACCGTTATCGTCGCGGCGATTATGAAATGGAAATTTTTGCTTATTCCGCTCGCCTTGATCCGCTGCTGATGTATCAATCTCTGATTGGCGACAAAGCACAGGAACCTGCGCATCAGTGGGATGACAAAGAAGCCATTGCCCTGCGCACCAAGGCTGCGAATACGCAGGATTTCGAAGAGCGTAAGAAAATCTACAATGAGCTGCATCAACTGGCGGCAAAACAAGTGCCGATTATCGGACTGTTCAACCTGCCGACAATTACAGCGCTTAATCCTAAAGTTGCGGATTACAAAGGCTGGCCGGCCGGTACTCACCGTCTCTGGGGCGTGAGCAAAAAAGACTGAACTTTATACGTGATGCCGGACATTCCGGCATCACTTTCCCCTTTATGAACAGGACCTCTTATGGCCGCGCCTGAATTTAATTATACTGACAGCGATGCAACAGGTCTGGCGCAAGCCATTAAGGACAAAGTGCTTTCTCCGCGTGAAGCGGTTGATGAAGCCTTTGCTGCCATTGACCGTATTAATCCGCAATTGAATGCCGTTATCTGCGAAATGCGTGATGCGGCAGACGAACAGTTACAACAGCTCACCGCCCAATCCCCGCAGGACCACGGGGCGCTGTTTGGCGTGCCCACCTTACTCAAAGACGACTGTCCGTCTTTTGCCGGTGCACCTATGTCTTATGGCTGTCGCGCCGCAGACGGTAATGTCTCTGAGCGGGATCATGAATTGGTGACCCGTTATCGCGCTGCTGGTCTGGTCATCATTGGCAAAACCAATTTGCCGGAATTCTCTTGTAACATTGCCACCGAGCCAAGCCTGCATGGTGCAACGCTTAATCCTTGGGATGTCAGCAAAAGCATTGGTGGATCCTCCGGCGGTGCAGCGGCTGCTGTTGCCGCGCGCATGGTGCCGGTGGCCTATGGCAATGACGGTGCCGGTTCTATCCGTATCCCTGCCGCCTGCTCCGGTCTGTTTGGCCTGCGCCCGTCCCGCGGACGGGTTCCTTGCGGCCCTGTTTCGACAGAAAACTGGGGCGGACTGGTCAGCCATCACGTCCTCACCCGCTCAGTGCGTGACAGTGCTTTAATGCTCGACCTGACTGACGCACCAGAGCAAGGCGCGCTTTATAGTGCACCGGCCAAAACCGGCACTTTCATGCAGGCTGTCAATCAGACACCGCGTCAATTGCGCATCGGTCTGTGGCAGAAAACTGGCCTTGAAACTCCGGTCGAACAGGCGGTACTGGAAGCCCTGCATAAAACTGTGGATATGTGTGCGGCACTTGGCCATGAGATTGTTGAGATCACACCGGACTATGATGCGCAGGCTTTAAGTGCGGCCTTCACCAAACTGGTTGCCACCTATACGTCGATGGAAGTGGATGATCTGGCGCGTGATTTCGACAAGCCAATCAACAGCGACTTCTTTGAGCCAAGCAATCTCGGCCTTGCCGAATATGGTCGCTCGCTCAGTGGTCTGGATATTCTTCGCGCCCGCAATCAGGTCAATTCGACTGCCCGTAGTTTCGGACGCATGTTCAGCACCGTGGATGTCGTGCTGTCACCCGTATTGCCATGTCTGCCTTTCGATAAAGGCACATTGAATGTCCGCTCAAATGACTGGAAGCATTTTGCCCGTCAGTTCATGGAACTGACCATGTTCACCCATCCGGTCAATGCCGCCGGTGCGCCTGCCATGAGTGTTCCGCTGCTGCAAACCGCAAGAAATACACCGCTCGGCATGCAGTTCATTGCGGCGAATGGCAAAGAAGAAACCCTTCTAACATTGGCCGCTCAACTTGAACGTGTCTATCCGTGGGATAGCCGCCGCCCTGCGATTTGCGCCTGAGGACATCAAACACATGCTTTATACCAAAGACTATTTTCAGCCGCATAATGACGATGAGATTTTTGATCTTATTGACCGCACTGTGCTGGGTACACTGCTTACTCCGCATGAAAACGGCGTGGCGATCTCCCATCCGGTCTTTATGATTGACCGGCAAAACCGTCGTCTGATCTCTCACATTGCGATGAATAATGATCACGGACAATATTTGCGCGCCGGTCTGCCTTCTGTGGCCATACTAATGGATCAGGGCAGCTATATTTCATCCTCGTGGTATCCGAATTACCCGCAGCGTGACAGTGCGCCGACATGGAGCTTTATGGTCGCGCATATTCACGGCAAGCCGGAAATTATGAGCGATGCCGAGACTGTTCAGCATTTGCAGGATCTGGTGACCCATATGGAGCGCGGCCGTGACAAGCCGTGGCAGATGAAAGAACTTGGGCCTGGTGGTATGGGGCGCCGTCTGCCGAATATTCTCGGTTACACCATGCCTATCGACAAGATGGAAGTGAAATTCAAGCTCGGGCAGGATGAACGTAGCGGTGACATGAAAGCCGCAACCGAACAGCTGGATACAAATGGTCAACAAGCGTTGGCTGACCGGATGCGCGATTATTGTAAGCTTTAAGTACACTTGAAATTAACAAGCAGTGCCATCGTTTGACAGACTATGGCGCTACTGATTTTTTGGCACGATAAAAGACAAGTAAATCTTGTCGATTAACGCGTTTTCTTGATTTCTGAACCAATCCCGACATGCATTTATAAACACTGCCGGAAGATCATTGCTGCCGGCATTTATGAGTTTATAAAGTCGGGAGGTTAAGTCAGAATGCGTAACGGAGGACAGCTCCTTGTTGAAAGCCTGATCGCGCTTGGAGCGCGTAAGAGCTTCGGTGTTCCGGGAGAAAGCTATCTGGCAGTGCTGGATGCACTTCACGACACGAGGGGCAAGCTGGACTATATCCTGTGTCGCAATGAAGGCGGCGCTGCATTTATGGCTGCGGCCTATGGCAAGCTGACCAATACCCCCGGCATTTGCTTTGTCACCCGCGGCCCCGGCGCCACCAACGCCTCCATTGGCGTGCATACTGCCATGCAGGACAGTGCACCGATGCTGCTGTTTATCGGTCAGGTCGGCACCGATATGACCGGCCGTGAAGCTTTTCAGGAAATCGACTACCGCGCCATGTTCGGTACAGTTGCCAAATGGGCAGTGCAGATCGATCAGGTCGAGCGTATTCCGGAAATTATGGCACGCGCCTGGACAATAGCCACAACCGGTCGTCCCGGACCTGTGGTGATTGCGTTGCCGGAAGATATGCTGACCAGCCTGACAGACAAAGCACCACTGACCGCGCCCGCTAAAATCGCATCTCCTGCTCCGCAGACAGAAACAATGGCAACAGCGCAGCAAATGCTGAAGGCCGCGAAAAATCCGGTTACTTTGATGGGCGGCACCAACTGGTCAGCAACAGGTCGTGCGGCACTACAAAACTTCGCTGAACAGTCCGATATTCCTGTGGTTGCAGCCTTCCGCTATCAGGATCAGTTTGACAATTTCTCTTCAGCCTTTGTCGGTGAAGCCGGTGTCGGCATGTTGCCTCATGTCAAAGCGCTGATCCGTGATGCCGATCTCATTCTGGCCATTAATGTCCGTTTTGGAGAAATGACGACGGATGGTTACACTTTGCTTGATGTGCCGGTGCCACAGCAAAAGCTGATCCACGTTCATCCTTCTGATGCGGAAATCGGCAAAATCTATGTGCCGGATTTGGGCATCCACGCTTGCCCGAACAGTTTTGCTCAGAGCCTGCAGCCGGTCAGCGGTGTATGGGCAGACTGGCGCAAAGCTGCCCGTGACGCTTACCTTGCCAGCTTTGATGCCCCTGCCCAACCATCACCGGTGGATATGGTTGCAGTCATGGCCTATTTGCGTGACCGCCTGCCGGAAGATGTGATCCTGACAAATGGCGCAGGTAATTTCACTGTCTGGCCGAATAAATTTGCAAAATTTGGTACCAAAGCACGGCTGCTCGCTCCGCAATCCGGTGCGATGGGATATGGGGTTCCGGCAGCGATTGCAGCCAAAGTAGCTGCGCCTGAACGTATGGTCGTCTGCTTTGCCGGTGACGGTGATTTCCAGATGAATTGTCAAGAACTCGGCTCTGCCATGCAGGCCGGTGCGCAACCGATCATCCTTATTCTCAATAACGGAATTTACGGCACCATCCGCGCCCATCAGGAAAAACATTATCCGGCACGGGTCTCCGGCACCACAATGGAAAATCCGGACTTTGTGACACTGGCAAAATCCTACCGTTTCCATGCGGAACGGGTCGAAACCACAGCAGACTTTGCCGCCGCTTTCGAGCGTGCCGCAGCATCGAAAACCGGTGCCGTTCTTGAACTGAACATTTCACCGGAAGCCCTCACACCCCGCCAGACATTAAGCCAGATGCGCGCCGCCGCATTGGCAGCGAAGGAAACGGCATGACATCCCGAAACGACATCCGGCTTGGTGCAGATATCGGCGGCACGTTCACCGATATCGCACTGGATATGCGCGGAACGCTCTATTCCACTAAGGTTCTGACCAATTATACCGCACCGGAACAGGCTATCCTCGACGGTATCCGCATTGTCACGGAACAGGCAGGTATCAGTCCTGCGGAGCTCGATATTGTTATTCACGGTACCACACTGGCCACCAATGCGCTGATTGAACGGCGCGGTGCCAAGACAGCTTTTGTGACCACCGAAGGCTATCGTGATGTGATCGAAATGCGCAGTGAAAACCGCTTCGAGCAATATGATCTCAATCTGAAACTCCCTGCCCCTCTGGTCGCGCGTGAACATCGTTTTACGGTCAAAGGCCGCATGAATGCGCAAGGCCAGGAATTGCAACCGCTGGATGAGGCGAAACTGGAAGAAATCGCCGACACCATTCTGGAAGGTGGTTTCGGCGCGGTAGCCATCGGCTTCATCCACTCTTACATGAATCCGGAGCATGAACGCCGTGCCCGTGCGATTTTGCAGCGCAAACTTTCCGTGCCGATTTCCATTTCGGCGGAAGTCTCGCCGCAAATGCGCGAATTTGAACGTTTCAACACTGTTTGCGCCAATGCCTATGTGCGTCCGCAAATGGCTGATTATCTGGCACGTCTGCAAGTGCGACTCAAAGAAATGGGCGCAACCTGCCCTGTCTTCATGATCCATTCCGGCGGTAGTCTGATTTCCGTTGATACCGCGTCTGAATTCCCAGTCCGTCTGGTGGAATCCGGTCCTGCGGGCGGCGCGATCTTTGCGGCTGATATTGCCCGTCGTTTTGGCATTGAAAATGTTGTTTCCTACGACATGGGCGGCACTACAGCCAAGATTTGCCTGATCGAAAATTTCGTACCGAAAACCGCACGTACTTTTGAAGTCGCCCGTACCTATCGCTTCTGCAAAGGTTCGGGCATGCCGATCTCCATTCCGGTGATCGAAATGATTGAAATCGGTGCAGGCGGCGGGTCCATTGCATGGGTCGACACGATGGGGCGTATCCAGACCGGTCCAGAAAGTGCGGCTTCCGAACCAGGTCCTGCCTGTTATCAGCGTGGTGGTACCCGCCCTGCGATTACAGATGCTGATCTGATGCTGGGTAAACTCGATGCCGATAATTTCGCCGGCGGCGCGATTAAACTCTCGCTACAGAATGCCGAAACGGCTATCGACAAAGATGTCGGCTCCAAACTCAATCTGAAGCCACTCTCCGCTGCTTTCGGTATTTGCGAAGTGGTCGATGAGAATATGGCCAATGCCGCCCGTGTTCATGCCGTGGAAAACGGAAAAAACATCTCCGATAATATTATGATCGCCTTTGGCGGTGCAGCACCTTTACATGCTGCCCGCCTGTGCGAAAAACTCGGCGTTGAGCAATGTCTGATCCCGCAGGGCGCGGGGGTCGGTTCCGCTATCGGCTTCCTTAAAGCACCGTTCGGCTATGAAGCTCTGGTTTCGCATCTGGCCAAATTATCCGGCATCAATCTCGACGCGGTCAATGCCACGTTGGCAGACCTCAGCACTGCTGCTGAAAGCTTTGTGCGCAGCGGCACTGATGCGCCACTGGAGCGTGAAGTTACTGCTTTCATGCGCTATGCCGGTCAGGGCTGGGAAATTCCGGTCACCGCACCACAGCCGCCGTTTAATGATCAGGCACTGGCGACAATCCGCGAGCGTTTCCTTGAAAATTACGCACGTTTCTTCGGTCGTCCGATTGAAGGCGCGGAAATTGAAATCGTGACATGGTCAGTGAAAGTGGAAGTGAAACAGAATTTCACCCAGAGCGGCACTGTCAGCTATGGCGAGCGTGTCATCGCCCCTGCTTTACAGCGTGATGTGTTTGATCCGAGCCATGGCGCGATGCTGCCGACCGGCATTTTTGACCGTGGTTCTTTAGCGACCGGCGACCGTGTAGCAGGGCCGGCGATCATTACCGAGCGCGAAACCTCCACCATTGTGACCGCACCTTTTGATGCGGTTATCCAGCATGACGGCACAATTCTGCTGGTGAAAAAAGGAAAATCCGCATGAGTGAACTGGATGAAATCCGCATGCAGGTCATGTGGAACCGCCTGATTTCCGTAGTGGAAGAACAGGCGCTGACCTTGCTGCGCACGGCCTTTTCCACCTCGGTGCGTGAAGCTGGCGATCTCTCCGCCGGTGTGTTTGATCCGCAAGGGCAGATGCTGGCACAGGCAGTCACCGGCACACCGGGTCATGTGAATACTATGGCCGAAGCGGTGCTGGAATTTATCAATGAAATTCCGCGTGATGAAATGTTCGAGGGTGACACCTATGTCACCAACGATCCGTGGAAAGGCACCGGCCATCTCCATGATATCACGATGGTTTCACCGTCCTTCCTCAATGGTGAACTGGTCGCGTTCTTCGCCTGTACCGCCCATGTTGTCGATGTCGGCGGTCGTGGTTTCGGCGCAGATGGTAAATCCGTCTATGAAGAAGGCATTCAGATTCCGATCATGAAATTTGCCGAACGCGGCGCGGTCAATAAAGACCTGATCCGCATTCTGCGTGCCAATGTGCGTGAGCCTAATCAGGTGATCGGTGATTTCTACTCCCTCTCCGCCTGTAACGAAGTCGGCCATCGCCGTCTTGTCGATATGATGCGCGAGATCGGCCTGACATCGCTCGACAACCTGTCGGAATTTATCTTCTCGCGCACCACCAATGCCATGCGCGAACGTCTTGCCCAGTTCCCTGAAGGCTCGTGGTCAAATGAGCTGATGACAGACGGCTATGATGAACCGATCCGCCTTGCAGCCGTGGTAGATATGAAGGACGGTCTGGTGAATGTGGACTTCACCGGCAGCGCCCCGATGAGCCGCTGGGGCATCAATGTTCCGATTATCTATACCAAAGCCTATGCATCCTATGCGCTGAAATGCGTGCTGGCACCGGAAATTCCGAACAATGCCGCCTCGCTGGCTTTCTTCACCGTGTCATCCGAGACCAATATTCTCAATGCGCAACGCCCTGCGCCGGTTAGTCTGCGGCATGTGATCGGTCACATGGTGCCGGATCTGGTGTTTGGTGCACTGGCCAAGGCTTTGCCGGGTCAAATTATGGCTGAAGGTGCAGGCGCTTTGTGGAATATTCATATTTCCGTGCGCCCTGTAGCAGGACAAAACGGACAGAATGCCGAAGTGCTGATGTTCAATTCCGGCGGCATGGGTGCGCGTCCTGCCCTCGATGGCTTGTCAGCAACCGCCTTCCCGTCCGGTGTGCACACGATGCCAATTGAGGCGACAGAACATACGGGACCAGTGATTATCTGGCGTAAAGAATTGCGACCGGATTCCGGCGGTGACGGTGAGTTCCGCGGCGGTCTCGGACAAGTCATCGAAATCGGTGCGGCGGATAATCATGAATTTGATTTTTCAGCAATGTTTGACCGTGTTACACAAGCGCCGCGCGGTCGCAATGGTGGGAAAAACGGGACTGCAGGTTCCGTGAAACTCAATGACGGCACCGCAATGCGCTCCAAAGGCTGGCAGCATGTGCCTGCAGGTAAAAGACTGGTGCTTAACCTGCCGGGCGGCGGCGGATATGGCAATCCCGCACAGCGCTGCGCGACGGCACGCGAGCAGGACAAAGTTCAGGGTTATGTCACGGAGGAGAGACAATGACCTATATTTCATCACGGCTGGCAGCGGTTAAACCGTCTGCCTCCATGGCCGTTTCACAAGCCGCCAAAGCACTGAGTGCCAAAGGCATTGATGTGATTGATCTGGGGCTTGGTGAACCGGATTTTCCGACACCGGCTCATATTACCGAGGCTGCCTATCAGGCTGCCAAAGCCGGTGACACGCTCTATACGGCAGCGCTCGGCACATTGGCACTGCGCAAGGCGATCGTCGCCAAATTTTCCCGCGAAAACGGGCTGGATTATACCACTGATGAGATCATCGTTTCCAACGGTGCCAAGCAGATCATTTTTAATGCGCTGATGGCAACACTGGAAGAGGGTGACGAGGTTATTCTGCCGACGCCCTATTTCGTATCCTATCCGGAAATGGCGAAATTGCTCGGCGGCAAACCGGTGATTGCTCATTGCCGCGAGGAAGATGGATTTCGCCTGACACCGGATATTCTGGAACAGGCAATTACACCTAAAACCAAATGGTTGTTCCTCAACTCCCCCGGCAATCCGTCCGGTGCAGTCTATGATGAAGCCAGCCTCAAGGCGCTCGGCGCGGTACTGGAACGCCACCCACATGTGCTGGTTCTGTCTGACGAGATTTATGAGCACATCATCTTTGACGGGCTGAAATTTATCTCTCTTGCCAAAGCCTGCCCGCAGCTGAAAACCCGCAGTCTTATCGTCAACGGCATGTCCAAAGCCTATGCGATGACCGGCTGGCGTGTCGGTTATGCCGCTGGCCCTTTGCCGCTCATCAAAGCCATGGCCACCGTGCAGAGCCAGTCGATTACATCCGTATGCTCCATTGCACAGGCCGCCGGTGCAGCCGCGCTTGAAGGCTCGCAAGAGCATATCCGCACCTTCCGCGATGCATTTCAAAACCGTCGCGATCTGGTGGTTAAAGGCATCAATGCGATTGAGGGGTTGAGCCTGCGTGTGCCGGAAGGGGCGTTCTATGCCTTTATCAATTGTGCTGGTCTGATTGGTAAGCAAAGTCCGGACGGTTCTGTGCTGAGTGATGATACAGCGGTGGCAAACTACCTGCTCAATGAAGGCCATGTTGCGGCTGTACCGGGTGCCGCTTACGGCATGTCACCTTATTTCCGCATCTCGACGGCAACATCTGATGAGGTGCTGAGTGAAGCTATCAGGCGTATTGCCGGTGCTGTTGCACGTTTAATTCCGGCATCAAAGGCATAAATCATGGATTTTGATACAATTCTCATCACGGGGGCTGCCGGAAGGCTCGGCACCGAACTACGTCGCGGATTAGCACCGCTGGCGCGCAAATTGCGTCTCACAGACCGCGTTGCGATCAATGATCTGCAGCCGAATGAAGAAGCGGTCATCTGCGATCTAGATGATGCTGATGCGATCATGAAACTGGCGGAAGGCGTGGATGTGATTCTGCATTTCGGCGGTGAGCCGCTGGAAGTGTCTTGGGAACGAATTCTGCGTTCCAACATTCAGGGCAGCTATAATATTTATGAATCCGCCCGCAAAAACGGCGTTAAACGTGTGATCTACGCTTCCTCCGTCCATGCCATCGGCTATCATGAGCTGGAAACCCATATTGATGCGGATGCGCCGCACCGGCCTGACAGTTTCTATGGTCTGTCCAAATGTTTTGTCGAAGACTTAGGGCGGCTCTATTGGGACAAATTCGGCATTGAGACAGTCGCGCTGCGTATATTCTCGTCGTTCCCTGAGCCTGCTGACCGCCGTATGTTGTGGTCGTGGCTGTCCTTTGATGATTGCGTGCGTCTCGTTTCCGCCGCCCTCACTGCGCCGCGTGTCGGCTTTACCGTCAGTTTCGGTATGTCGGATAACCGCGTATCACCGGTCGACAACAGCAAGGCGGGCCATCTCGGTTACCAGCCGCAAGATAATACGGAAAGCTATCGTGCAGCTGTCGAAAGCCGTACTAAGCGCTCTGATCCTTATGCGCCTTCCACCCGCTATCTCGGTGGCTGGTTCGTCGATATCGGCCATCCTGATGATGAGGCAAAATCATGAAACAGCATTATGATGTTGTGATTATCGGCGGCGCGGTCATCGGTTCTTCGGTCGCTTATTTCCTGTCACAGAATCCTGATTTTGACGGCTCAATCCTCGTTGTGGAACGCGATCCGACCTATGTGCGCGCGGCCACATCGCTGTCGTCTTCTTCGATCCGCAATCAGTTTTCCAATCCGATTAATGTGGAAATCAGCCGTTTCGGCACAGAATTTATCCGCAATTTTGCGGAAGTCATGCAGGTTGCCGGTGACAAGCCTGATCTGCAATTCCACGAAGGCGGTTATCTGTTCCTCGCCAATACGGCAGATCAGGTGCAGACTCTGCGTGAAAATCACGAAGTGCAGGTCGCCTGCGGTGCCGATGTGGTGCTGTGGGATCGTGAGGAGCTGAGCCGCGCATTCCCGCATCTCAATACCGACGATATTCTGCTGGCCTCCTATGGCCGCTCCGGTGAAGGCTGGTTCAACAATACCGGCCTGATGTATGGCTTTAAAAACAAAGCCCGTGAACTCGGTGCCGATTATATTACCGATGAAGTGGTGGCCATTCAGCGCGATGGCAATCGCGTCACCGGTGTGGAGCTGAAATCCGGCCAGAGTGTCTCGGCAGGTACCATCGTCAATGCTTCCGGTGTCAGTGCTGCCCTCACCGCACGCATGGCAGGGCTGGACGTGCCGATTGAACCGCGCAAACGCACATTATTCGTCTATGACTGCGCCCAAACACCGGAAGGCAGTGCCACAGTCAATGGTGGCCGCCTGCCGTTGATGATTGATCCGAGTGGTGTTTTCTGTCGCCCTGAAGGCCGTTTCTTCCTCACCGGTTGTCCGCCAGTGGAAGACCCTGCGGTCGATTGGGATGATTTCACCCCGCGTTATGAAGAATTTGAAGAGATCATCTGGCCGGCTCTTGCAGAACGCTCACCAGCCTTTGAGGCGATAAAAGTCGTTAACCAATGGGCGGGGCATTATGACTTCAACGTGCTAGATCATAATCTGATTGTTGGCCGTCATCCCGAGGTGGAAAACTTCATTTATGCCAATGGCTTCTCCGGCCACGGCTTGCAACAAGGCCCCGCAACAGGACGCGCTGTATCCGAGCTGATCACCTATAATGCGTTCCACACGCTTGACCTCTCCGAAGTCGGCTATGAGCGCGTGATTGCCAATAAGCCTTTCCTTGAAAAGGCTGTGATTTGATATAAACCATAACAGCATAAGGGAGAGCGGAGGCAGGCAATGCATATCAGTCAGGTCACGATCAATATGGTTAAAGACCATGAATGACAGGGTGCCGCGCCTTCCCCCGCTCAATGCTTTACGTGTGTTTCATGCAGTGATGCGCTATCGCAGCTTCCGCAAGGCGGCTGATGAATTATTTGTCAGCCCGCAAGCAGTCAGCCAGCAGATCAAATTGCTGGAAGACACGCTGGGGATTATGCTGTTTGACCGCAAAGGCCGCATCGTTGATCCGACAGAACAGGCCATTCTGCTTGCGCATTTTGTACAAGCCGGTTTTGATGAATTTGCCGAAGGTGTGCGTCGCGTTACCAAGACCGGTCATCGCAACCGCATCAATGTCAATGCCAGCCCCTATTTCGCCACCCGCTATCTGATGGATCGCCTTGAGCAGTTCCGCACCACTATGCCCGGTGTGGTCTTGCAGCTGACCACTATGGTGGAAATCCCTGATTTTGGCCGCGATGATATTGATGTGTCGGTACAATGGGGCTTTGGCGAATGGGCGGAATTTGACCAGACTTTGCTGGTGCGTGACCCGAAAATCATCTGCTGTGCACCGGCGCTCGCGCATCGGGTGCGCAAGCCGGAAGATTTACTGAGCATGACTTTGCTGCATCCGGTTCTGGCCACCAATCTATGGCAAAAAGTTCTGCGGCACCTTGATCTGCAAGATATTGAAGCTAAAGGCGATGTGCAGTTTCAGGATGCCGCCACCATGCGCCGCGCCACTCTGGCAGGGATGGGTATGGGGCTGGTTTCGGCTATTGATGCGATGGATGATCTGCGTCAGGGGCGGCTGATTGCACCACTTGGCATTGATGCTTTAAGCACCATGAAAGAAGAAGATATTCCGGGTTTTTATCTGGTTGTGCCGCGCGGCTACCGGCGTGTGAAAACCATTGCGGCTTTTTGCGACTGGATCAAAGGCGAAGACTGGTCAGCCATGTTGCGCCGTGAAATGGTCACTGACGACATTCCTTACAACATATAAAAGCCCTCAATCCATTGACCAAGCCCCCTATATCTGCACAGTGAGACAATCGAACAACCGCGTCTATAAGAGTGATTGCACTATGCCAAATTCTGTCTGGGTTAGCAGCGTAATGACCGACTCTTCAATCGGTGACAGGCAGGGTATACGGGAAAAACATTTTGGTTTGGATTGGGCGCCGCCAACGTTCAATCTTGGGCTTTCCCCTAAGCACATTTTCGAAGCTCACTTGCGCCATCGAAAGGGTGAAAAACTCGAACGTACTGATTTTCCAGAGGCGATGTATGTCTTTGCTGAGGGAAATTGGAAGCGCTGTGGTGATTTATTCACAGCGGGCACTTTTTACGCAGTAAAAGGCAAATTAGCCGAAGTTTTAAAAAATTTTGATCTCGGTGAAGGTGGGCTGATCGAGTTTCCGATTTATGAGGCAGATAAAACAACGCAACTACCCGGCCCTTTTTATTTGCTGAATTTCGGAGCCATCAAAGACAGTTTTATTCCTTCGGAAAGCAAGAAGCTTTATTCGCGCCGGAGAATTGAAATTAACGGATATGAACTCTCGGCAACTTATAAGCTAGAAGATGATGATATCGCAGTAACAGCAGCAGCACTTGGAGGCGCAGATTTATGGTTCGAGCGCAAATTAGAAGATAATATTTTTATGAGCGGGAGACTGCATGATGCCATTCTCGCTGCAAAAGTGAAAACCAAATTTCAGTTTGCAAAAGCACAAATTATTGACTGATCTGCCACAGACCAACCTCTGACAACACTCTTTCATGTAAACCTGACTTTGCAGGGCATAAGCACGAACATGTCTGCTTCTGCAAAATTCCGCTTCACCCTATTATCAAGAAAATCTTGTCGTTTAGCCACTTTTCTTGATTTGGTACGCGCGTCCTGCACGGCACACTGGCCTCAGTACGGAACGGCGTAAACAATTGCAAAAATAAAAACAGCTTTGCCAGCACACCGCCGTTCCGAGGGGTAACACATTTCAGTGCCGTTCAGGTTTCATCCGGCGGCGGTGACGGAAAAGGCAATGCAGCAGACACAAAATCACATCAAACCACTGGTGCACGTGGAAGCGCTTGAGAAAAACTTCGGCTCACTCTCGGTTCTCAAGAGTGTTAGCCTGAGCGTGCAACCAGGCGGCGTATTGGCGATTATCGGCCCCAGCGGCTCCGGTAAAAGCACGTTGCTTCGTTGCCTCAACTATCTGGAAGTACCGGATAAAGGCCGTATCACATTGGGTGATATGGAACTGATCGCTGAAAAGCATCCGTCCCAAAAGCAAATTCTCGATTTGCGTCGCTCGGCCGGTATGGTGTTCCAGTCCTTCAACCTGTTTCCGCATATGAGCGTGCTGGAAAACGTATCGCTCGCACAAAAGCGTGTCCTTGGTCGCTCGCAGCAAGAAGCTGATGAACGCTCCATTGAACTGCTCAAACGTGTGGGCTTGGATTCCAAGGCGGCAGAATATCCGCATCGTTGCTCCGGCGGCCAGCAGCAACGCATCGCCATTGCCCGTGCGCTGGCGCTTAATCCGAAAATCATGCTGTTTGATGAACCAACATCGGCACTTGATCCGGAGTTGGGACTGGAGGTTCTCGCTGTTATGCGCGAGCTGGCGCAAGACGGCATGACCATGATTGTCGTCACCCATGAAATGCATTTTGCCGAGAGCGTTTCCGACCATGTGATGATTATGGCCGATGGCAACATCATTGAATCCGGTATCAGTAAAGACGTTATGCGCGATCCGCAAACGGAACGCGCACGCCGGTTTCTGCATGCGGTGAGAGATCGCTAATGCAGGACATAATTCTCAATATTATCAGAGGATTGCCGTCAACAATTGGTTTGACGATTGCAGCCCTGTCTATCGGTCTTGTTCTGGGCGTGCCGTTGATGCTGGCGCGGATATCCAAACATTTCTGGCTGCGTCTGACAGCAATGGCGCTGATTACTTTTGTACGCAGCATTCCGCCGATTGTCTGGCTGTTTGTTATCTTTTTCGGGCTCGGCAGCGGTTATCTTCGTGTTGCCCCGTTCCCTGCCGCTGTTGTTGGTCTGGGGCTGATTGCCTCTGCCTATATGGCGGAGATTTATCGCGGTGCGCTTTTGTCCATCCATCGCGGACAGTGGGAAGGTGCAGCAGCGCTCGGCATGCATCCTTTCCGCATGTGGATTGATGTGATCATGCCGCAGCTTATCCGCGTGGCACTGCCTGCTATGGCAACCTATGCCATTGGTCTTTTGAAAGACACAGCCATTGCCTCGACAATCGGTGTTTCCGAAATGACCTTCTATGCCAACCAGTCTTCTATGGCTACTTATCGCGGTCTTGAGGTCTTCAGCTTTGTTGCCCTGCTCTATATCGCGCTTAGCCTGCCGGTTGCATGGATGTCACGCAGTATAGATGCCCGTATGCGAAAGAAGGTGTCCCGATGATCACTGTTATCAGCGAACAATTTCATAACTGGCTGCCGCAGCTGCTCGGAGGCTTACGCATCAGCCTGATCGTCACCGGCATGAGCCTGCTGATCGGTATTCCGCTGGGCTTTTTTCTCTCGCTCGGTGTGATGTCCAAAATCAAGGCAACCCGCTGGGCAGCACTCACACTGGTCGAGGTCGGCCGTGGTGCACCGTCACTGGTTCTGCTGCAATTTGCCTATTTCGGCTTGCCCTCAGCTGGCCTGACCCTGACCTCATGGTCGGCGAGTATTCTGGCATTGAGCTGGACGACCGGCGCTTATACCAGTGAAATCATCCGTGCCGGTTTGCAATCTGTGCCTGCAGGTCAGCGTGAAGCTGCCGAAGCCATTGGTCTGACGAAACTCGACATGATGCGCTTTATCGTCGTGCCGCAGGGATTACGCATCGCCATTCCTGCTCTGCTCGGTTTCGCAATCCTGATTTTTCAGACCACTTCGCTGTGCTTCGCCATTGCACTGCCGGAACTGACAGCACGCGCTTATGAAATCGGCACCAACTCATTCCAGTATCTGCCAGCTCTTGTTTTGGCTGGTCTTCTCTACCTGCTCATTTGTATTCCGGCGACAATGATCGTCGGCTTTATCGAAGCGCGTTCACACCATTAATTATAACACTAAAGGGGAAAATTATGAAAAAACATCTCACTCTGACAATTGCTGCCGCTCTTGGCACCACTATGCTGGCCTCGGCAGCCTTTGCACAGGATTGCAAACCGCTGCATAATATCACCACTGTGGAATCCGGTTATCTGACGATTGCCGCACCAACTTTCCCGCCTTTCTCCATTCCGAAAGGCGAGAGCGATCTGACCGGTGTTGACGGCGAAATCGTTAAAGAAATCGCTGCCAAAGAATGTCTCAAAATCAAAGTCGCGGCAGTAGAATATGCCACTGCTATTCCTTTTGTAGTCTCCGGCCGTGCGGATATTGCCATCGGCAATTATTATCGTACTGACGAGCGCCAGAAAGCGGTCAATCTTTCCGCTCCGCTTTATCTGGATGAGATGGGTCTCTATTCCAAGGAAGGTGTAACGACAGTCACTCAGCTTGAAGGCCGCAATGTCGGCACCGTGCAGGGCTATCTCTGGGTAAACGAGCTGAAAGCCGTTCTTGGTGACAAGCTCAGCCTCTATAACAACTATGTTGCTCTCTATCAGGATTTGGAAGCCGGGCGTATCGAAATCGCAGTTGATGGTATTGCAGTCGGTACTGCTGCGCAGCAGGGCGGCGCTTTGAAGGGCATCCAGATCAAGGTTGCAGAAAAAGACGAGCGCGTACAAAGCTCTGTCTATCCGGCACAGGCAGGCCTGCCGCTTTCCAAAAACAATCCGGACCTGCTGGTTGCCGCCGATGATGTTGTAAAAGAGCTGCACAAATCCGGCCGTATGGTTGAAATTCTGAAAGAGTTTGGCCTGTCGGAGAGCGCAGCTAATGTTGGTGAGCCGCGTCTGATCAAATAAGTTTTGTATGGGGATTGCTGCTCTGCTTCAAAAGCGGAGCAGTTATTGCAAACAGAGTTCAACTTCTCGTGAGAATCCGGATTGCTATTATCTTAGCAATCCGGATTTTTCTTATTCTTTGAGCAGAGTCATCGCGGTTTGAGCAGTTTTAAACTGAATAAACCGCCGTTTCACTTCTACTTTGGCTCAACAAGGAATTAAAAAGAAAGAATTATCTCCTCAGGCCAAATTCTGCGAAGCTAAATTAGAATTATTAGTATTGACTATAATCAATGACGGGGCTTGATTAATAGACCAGTCCGTTGGGAAATTATATTAAAATAGTCAGGCGCGGTAATGGCAAATAGTGAATCAAATCCGAATAAAAAATATGTATTTATTGTAGCCGCGGCTTTAATTGCAGCCGGTGGTTACTATGCATGGCAAAAACTGAATAACAATAGCCTGCCGGAAGGCATTGCTTCCGGAAACGGTCGTATTGAAGCCGTTGAGATCGACATTTCAACCAAAAGCCCTGGTCGTATTCGTCAAATTCTGGCGGATGAAGGTGACTTTGTGAATGCCGGTGATGTGCTGGCGCAGATGGATACGGATCAAGCTGAAAGCCAGCGCCGTCAGGCCGAAGCCCAGTTGCGCCGTGCAGAAATCAGCATTGAAACAGCTCGTAGTCTGGTCGCACAGCGTGAAGCAGAACAAAAAGCTGCTGCTGCGATCATCGCGCAGCGTGAAGCACAACTGGATGCCGCACAGCGCCGCTTGGTACGCTCGCAGCAGCTGAGTGAATCCCGCACTGTCTCGCAGCAAATTCTCGATGACGACCGTGCCAATGCCCGTGGTGTTGAAGCAGCTGTGAGTGCTGCCAAAGCACAGTTGGCTGCAACGGAAGCCGGTATCAGCGCTGCCAAAGCGCAGGTTGTTGATGCGGAAGCCGCGGTTGATGCCGCCAAAGCTGCAATTTCAACAATTGCCGTTGAGATTAACGATGCCACATTGAAGGCGCCAAAACCGGGCCGCGTTCAATATCGTGTTGCTCAGCCGGGTGAAGTGATTTCTGCTGGTGGCCGTGTGCTTAATCTGGTTGATCTGAGTGATGTTTATATGACCTTCTTCCTGCCGACTGCACAGGCCGGTCAGGTCGCTATCGGTGCTGAAGCCCGTATTGTTCTCGATGCTGCACCGCAATTTGTTATTCCGGCCAAAATCAGCTTTGTTGCTGATGTTGCCCAATTCACACCGAAATCCGTTGAAACGGAAGAAGAGCGCCAGAAGCTGGTGTTCCGCGTCAAAGCCAAAATCCCGCAGGAACTGCTGCAGAAATATATTCAGCAGGTCAAAACCGGTCTACCGGGTACGGTCTATGTGAAGCTGAACTCTGAAGCTACATGGCCACAAAACCTTGCGGAACCTGTACAATGAGCGTGGATCTGGCAAGCGATAACAGCGCGGACGATGGACCTGTCGTCCGCATACAGAATGTCAGCCTGTCCTATGGCACCAAGCAAGCCCTGCGTGATCTGACACTGGATATTCCCGCTGGTCGCATGATCGGCCTCATTGGCCCTGACGGCGTGGGGAAATCCAGCTTGCTGTCACTGGTTGCCGGTGCGCGCATTATGCAGCAAGGGCGCATTGACGTGCTGGGCGGGGATATTGCTGACAAGCGCCATCGCCAGTCCGCCTTTCCGCGTATTGCCTATATGCCGCAAGGTCTGGGTAAAAACCTTTACCCGACACTGTCGGTTTTTGAGAATATTGAATTCTTCGGCAGATTGTTCGGCCATAACAAGCATGAACGCGAGCGTCGTATTGCGGATTTGCTGGCACGCACCGGCATGTCACCTTTTGCGGATCGTCCGGCCGGTAAACTCTCCGGCGGGATGAAGCAAAAAACCAGTCTTTGCTGCTCGCTGATCCATGATCCTGATCTGCTGATCCTCGATGAACCAACCACCGGTGTTGATCCTCTGTCCCGCCGCCAGTTCTGGGAGCTGATCGACGATATCCGCAAAGACCGTCCGGGTATGAGCGTAATTGTTGCCACAGCCTATATGGAAGAGGCCGAGCGTTTCGACTGGCTTATTGCCATGAATGATGGACAGATCCTCGCCAGCGGCACGCCTAAAGAGCTGATGCAACAAACCGGCACGCCGAATGTGGATGATGCCTTTATCGCCCTGCTGCCGGAAGAATTGCGCCGCGATCATCATAAAGTGGTGATCCCGCCGCGTGATGAGAGCATCACGGATATTGCGATTGAAGCCGAGCATGTCACCGTGCGTTTTGGCAAATTTACGGCCGTTGATAATGTCAGCTTCCGTATTCCGCGCGGCGAGATTTTTGGCTTTCTCGGTTCCAACGGTTGCGGCAAGTCCACCACTATGAAAGTGCTGACCGGCTTGCTGCCTGCAAGTGACGGTATTGCCCGCCTTTTTGGCCGTGAAGTTGATACCAAGGATATCGATATCCGCCGCCGTGTCGGCTACATGTCACAGGCTTTCTCGCTCTATTCAGAACTGACCGTGCATCAGAATCTGGAGCTGCACGCCAAATTATTCGGCATGGAAGAAACCAGAACCAAACAGCGTATTACAGAGCTGTCGCAGCGTTTTGACCTGACAGAGATGATGGATATCTATCCGGATGATATGCCGCTCGGTATTCGTCAGCGCTTATCGCTCGCAGTCGCGCTGATCCATCAGCCGGATATTCTCATTCTCGATGAGCCGACCTCCGGCGTTGATCCCGTAGCGCGTGATGCTTTCTGGCAAATCCTCGCCGATCTTTCGCGTAAAGATAATGTAACGATCTTCGTCTCCACCCACTTCATGAATGAAGCAGAGCTTTGCGACCGGATTTCTCTGATGCATGCCGGCAAAGTGCTGATCAGTGATACACCGGCTGCGATCACTGCCAGCCGTTCCGCTGCAACACTGGAAGAGGCGTTCATCGGCTATCTCGAAGAAGCCATTGGCGAAACCGCACCTGCGCCACAACCAACCCATGCAGCAGTTACAGAGCAGACAGCACAAACAGTAAAACGGGTGCGTGAACTTCCGGCTCCGTCTGCAAGCTGGATGCCTGATCTGCGCCGTATGCTCGCTTATACCAGACGCGAAACGCTGGAACTGCGGCGCGATCCGATCCGCGCCACATTGGCAATGCTCGGCAGTGTTATCCTGATGTTTGTGATTGGTTACGGTATCAATCTCGACGTCAATAATTTGAGTTTCGCGGTGATTGACCGCGACGACACAACGATCAGCCGTGACTATATCCGTCAGTTCTCCGGCTCGCGCTATTTCATCGAAAAAGACCCGATCCTTGATTATGACGATCTCGACCGGCGAATGCGGAACGGCGAAATCAGTCTGGCGATTGAGATACCGCCGAACTTTGCCCGCGATGTTGAACATGGACGCCCTGTTGAAGTTGGCGCATGGATTGACGGTGCAATGCCGACGCGTGCGGAAACCATTCAGGGTTATGTGCAAGGTACGCACCTGAACTGGCTGTCGCAAAAAGCCCGCGAGCTCTATGGCAACACCACAGCTCTCACCAGTTTCAATATGGAAATCCGCTATCGCTATAATCCGGATGTGCAAAGTCTGGTGGCGATGGTGCCGGCGGTTATTCCGCTGTTGCTGCTGGTTATTCCGGCCATGCTCTCGGTGCTGAGTGTTGTGCGCGAAAAAGAACTGGGCTCGATTATCAACTTCTACGTTACCCCAGTCACAAAGTTCGAGTTTCTGATCGGCAAGCAATTGCCTTATATCGGCCTTGCCTTCTTCAACTTCCTGATGCTGACCGCCTTCGCGGTATTCATCTTTCAGGTACGGTTTACCGGCAGTTTCCTGACCTATTCCACGGCTGCCTTGCTCTATGTGATTATCACGACAGGCATGGGGCTGGTGCTCTCCACCTTCATGAACAGTCAAATCGCCGCTATCTTCGGCACAGCCTTGATGACGCTGATCCCTGCTGTGCAATATTCGGGTATTATTGATCCGGTTTCCTCTTTGCGTGGCGCGGGAGCTTTGATCGGTCAGATTTATCCGACAACCTACTTCACCACCATCTCGCGCGGGACTTTCTCGAAAGCGCTCAGCTTCTCTGATCTGGGCATGCCTTTCCTGATGTTGCTGATAACCATTCCGGTGCTGATGGTGCTGGGTATTGTTCTTCTCAAGAAACAGGCGCGCTAAGATGAGGATTTCCAATATATTCCGTCTTGGCATCAAGGAACTGCGCGGTCTTGCCCGTGATCCGATGCTGATGATCCTGATTGTCTATGCGTTCACACTGGCAATTTATACGGCTTCCAAAGCCATGCCGGAGAACCTTAACAATGCGGCGATCGCTATTGTTGATGAAGATCAATCCCCGATCTCCGGCCGGATCACGACTGCATTTTATCCGCCTTATTTTGTGCCACCGAAGCTCATTTCCACTTATGAGATGGACAAGCGCATGGATACCGGTCTGGATACATTTGCGCTGGATATTCCGCCGAACTTCCAGCGAGATCTTCTGGCCGGACGCAATCCGACCATTCAGCTGAATATTGATGCGACACGTATGAGTCAGGCCTTCAGCGGCGGGCGCTATGTGCAGGCCATTGTGACTAATGAAGTGAGCGAGTTTCTCAATCATTATCGCAGTGCCAGTAAAATGCCGGTTGAGCAAAACCTGCGTGCGCGCTTCAATCAGGATCTGAACAAAGGCTGGTTCGGTGCGGTCACCAACGTGATCGCCTCGGTGACGATGCTGTCAATTATTCTGACAGGCGCGGCACTCATTCGCGAGCGTGAACATGGCACGATTGAACATCTGCTGGTGATGCCGGTCACACCGATCGAGATCATGATCAGCAAAGTCTGGTCGATGGGGCTCGTGGTGCTGGTTGCCACGGCAATGTCCTTGCTGTTCATTGTCAAAGGCGTGCTGTCGGTACCGATCAACGGCTCGATCATCCTGTTCCTGCTCGGGGTGGCACTTCAGCTTTTTGCCACTACCAGCCTTGGCATTTATCTGGCAACCATTGCCGGTTCCATGCCGCAATTCGGACTGTTGATTGTACTGATCCTGCTGCCGTTGCAGGTTCTCTCCGGCGCGATGACGCCGCGTGAGAGCATGCCGGAAATCATTCAGAATATCATGCTGGCAGCGCCAAATACGCACTTTGTTATTCTCGCGCAATCGGTGCTGTTCCGTGGTGCAGGACTAAGCGTGGTCTGGCCGCAATTCCTCGCTCTCATGATTATCGGTTCCGTGCTGTTCTTCTTTGCACTCAAACGCTTCCGTAACTTCCTGAGGTGATCTGACATAATAAAGCCTGCCTCACTTTGCCTGCAAAACTGCTGATTATGGAAAGACTTGGAATGAATGATTTAATTCTCACATTCAATACAGGATCATCGACCGTCAAAATCGGCAGCTTTGAATGGGACGGCTCGTCTTTGCATAAATCCGCTAAGGCTGGCATTGATTTTGCCGCGTCTCCTTTGAGTTTTCATATGGAGCGCGGCAGCGAGCGACTGGATTTGCAACTGCAATCTGAGGCTTCTGCAGATATTGTCAGTGTGTTGAGCGAAGTCTTCGATAAGCTTTCTGCACATATTGACCTTACCCGCATCAAAGCCATTGGCCACCGTGTGGTGCATGGCGGCGATGTTTTTGCAGGCCCTGCATTGATTGATGATCGCTCAATTCAGGCTATTGACGAATTGTCGGTCTATGCGCCGCTCCACCAACCCAAAAGTCTGGCGCTGATTAAAGCGATCCGCCAGCTTTTCCCTGATATTCTGCAAACAGCCTCTTTTGACACGGCCTTCCATCGCACCATACCGGATGTGAACCGCCGTTTTGCCATTCCACGCGCGATGCACGATCAGGGCATCAAACGCTATGGTTTTCACGGACTGTCATATCAATCCATTGCACAACATTTTAACGAACTTGAGCCGGATTTAGGCCGTAAGAAACTTGTAGTTGCCCATCTTGGCAGCGGCGCCAGCCTTTGTGCACTTGAGAGAGGCAAAAGTGTTGATACCAGCATGAGCTTCTCCACGCTCGACGGTATTCCAATGGCAACGCGCTGCGGCAATATTGATGCCGGTGTGCTGCTGCATCTGTTGAACCAGCAGAATATGAGCGCCGATGAGCTAACCGATATGCTTTATCATCGTTCCGGCCTGCTTGGTGTGTCCGGCATCAGTGGTGATTGCCGAGACTTGCTGGCAAGTGATGCACCGGAGGCGAAGCAAGCGATTGATCTTTTCACCACCCGTATTGCCGGCGAAATCAGCCGTCAGGCGACCAGTCTTGGCGGGTTGGAGGCCATTATTTTCACTGCCGGTATTGGCGAACATCAGCCTAGAATCCGCGCTCTCATTGCCAGAAAATTGCAATGGCTGGGTGTCGAACTGGATGATGCAGCCAACAATAAGAATGCTTTCCGCATCAGCACACAATCAAGCAAAATCGCCGCTTTCATGCTCGCAACTGATGAAGAGCAAGTGATTGCTGCTGAAACCCTCACTGTTTTAAACCAATCCTCCCAACAGGTTAAGGAATTCCGGAATGAATAATCAGACTGGCACCCAGCCGCTTACGCCAGATCAGCTGAAACTGACCGACCGCTATTGGCGTGCAGCCAATTATCTCTCCGTCGGCCAGATTTATCTGATGCAAAATCCGATGCTGCGCGAACCTTTAAAACCTGAACATGTCAAACCGCGTTTGCTCGGCCATTGGGGCACTACACCCGGTTTGAATTTCATTTATGTGCATCTCAACCGCATCATTAAAGAACGCAACAAAGATGTGCTCTATGTCTGCGGCCCCGGTCACGGTGGCCCAGGCATGGTGGCGAATACCTATCTGGAAGGCACTTACACGGAAACCTATCCCGACATCACCGAAGATGTTGACGGCATGCAAAAGCTGTTTCGCCAGTTCTCGTTCCCTGGTGGTGTACCAAGCCATGTGGCACCGGAAACGCCGGGTTCCATCCATGAAGGCGGTGAGCTTGGCTATGCACTCGTTCATGCTTACGGCGCAGCTTTTGATAATCCTGAGCTTGTCGTTGCCTGTGTCGTCGGTGATGGTGAAGCCGAAACCGGCCCCTTGGCGGCTGCATGGCATTCCAACAAATTCCTCAACCCGAAGCGCGACGGCGCGGTGCTGCCGATCCTCCATCTGAATGGCTATAAAATCGCCAATCCGACCCTGCTTGCTCGTATGTCGGATGAAGACCTGCACAGTCTTTTCACCGGCTATGGCTATGAGCCGTTTTTCGTTGAAGGTCATGAACCGGAAAAAATGCACCAGCTGATGGCTGCAACTTTTGACAGTGCTTTTGACCGTATCAAAGCCATTAAAGAGCAGGCCGATCTTAAGTCGCCGGAACGTCCGCGCTGGCCGATGATTATCCTGCGCAGCCCGAAAGGCTGGACAGGGCCAAAAGTGGTTGACGGTAAAATGGTGGAGAACCATTGGCGCTCCCATCAGGTGCCGGTTGCCAATTGCCGTGCCGATGATGCCCACCGCAAAATCCTTGAAGACTGGATGCGCAGCTACGATCCTGAAGACCTGTTTGATGCAACCGGCAAGTTGAAACCGGAGCTGCGCGCGCTCGCACCAAGTGGCGAAAAACGCATGGGCGCTATTCCGCATTCCAATGGCGGCCTGCTGCGTAAAGATCTTAAAACACCGGACTTCCGCAAATATGCGGTCAATGTCACCGAACCGGGAGCTGTGCAGGAACAAACCACCAAAATTCTCGGTGATTATCTGCGCGATGTCCTCCGCCTCAATGATAAGGATAAAAACTTCCGTGTCTTCGGGCCCGATGAAACGGCGTCTAATCGCCTTGGCAGTGTTTTTGAAGCAACTGACCGCGTCTGGATGGCAGAAACGCTAAACAGTGATGATCATCTGGCAGCTGATGGTCGCGTAATGGAAGTGCTGAGTGAGCATTTGTGTCAGGGCTGGCTGGAAGGCTATTTGCTGACAGGCCGCCACGGTTTCTTCTCCTGCTATGAAGCCTTTATCCATATTGTGGATTCCATGTTCAACCAGCATGCCAAATGGTTGCAGGTCGCGCGCGAACTGCCATGGCGCAAGCCGGTTTCATCACTCAACTATCTGCTGACGTCCCATGTCTGGCGGCAGGACCACAACGGCTTCTCGCATCAGGATCCGGGTTTTGTCGATCTGGTCGCCAATAAGAGCGCCGATATTGTCCGTGTTTATTTCCCGCCGGATGCCAATACGCTGCTTTGGGTGGGCGACCACTGCCTCAAAACATGGAACCGCGTGAATGTGATCGTTGCCGGTAAGCAACCATCACCACAATGGCTGACCATCGATGAAGCAGAAAAGCATTGTGAAGCCGGTCTTGGCAAATGGGACTGGGCAGGCAGTGAAGACGGTATGGAGCCTGATCTGGTGATGGCCTGCGCCGGTGATGTGCCGACGATGGAAACATTGGCCGCCACCGCTATGTTGCGTGAAGCGCTGCCGCATTTGCGCATTCGTGTTGTCAATATTGTTGATCTGATGGCGCTGCAATCACCGCAGCATCACCCGCATGGTATTGCTGACAGTGAATTTGATGCGCTTTTCACCACTGACCGTCCGGTGATTTTCGCCTATCATGGCTATCCGTATCTGATCCATCGACTGGTTTATAAACGCACTAACCATCCGAATTTCCATGTGCGTGGCTTTATCGAAAAAGGCACAACCACAACACCGTTTGATATGGCTGTGATGAACGAACTTGATCGTTATCATCTGGCGATTGAAGCGCTTAACCGTCTGCCTTTGGCTGCCGGTATAGCAGAGCCGATTATCGCGTCTCTTCAGGAAAAGCTTCAGCAACATCATGATTATGTGCGTGAACATGGTGAGGATATGCCGGAAATCCGTGACTGGAAATGGCCGCATAGCCGCGGTGCCAAAGCCTGATTGCAGGCATTTACCGGAGCGGTACATGCCACTCCGGTCTTTCAGTTTATATTCTGATGAACAGTGAACGGATATGTTAATATGGCTTTGCATTCTGCTGAGAAACGTCTGACCATTCCTCTGCCTGGAAATGAAGATCTGGCACGTGCTATTGCTGCTGCAGGTGATTATCAGCTTGGATCGCTGGAAACCCGTAATTTTCCGGATGGTGAGAGTTATCTGCGCTTTCTTGATGATGTGGAAGGCCGCGACGTGAATCTTATCTGCACACTGGCACATCCCAATGATAACTTCCTGCCGGTTATTTTTGCAGCAGACGCAGCACGCGAATTTAAAGCCCGTTCTGTCAATCTGGTAACACCCTATCTGGCCTATATGCGGCAGGACAAACGGTTCAATGCCGGTGAAGCGATCACCTCGCGTACATTCGCGCGTCTTGTCTCGTCATCCTTTGACAGTTTGCTGACCATCGATCCGCATCTGCATCGCTATCATGCCCTGTCAGAGATTTATACCATTCCGGCCACCAGTCTGGCCTCGGCACCGGTTCTGGCAAAATGGATCAGCCACAACATCGAAAAGCCGCTGCTAATCGGCCCCGATGAAGAAAGTGAACAATGGGTGAGCCAGATCGGAAAACTCTCCGGCGCCCCTTTTACGGTTCTGCGTAAAACCCGTTACGGTGACCGCAATGTGGAAATTCACATGGGTGATCTTTCACAGTGGCAGGGCAGAACACCGGTTTTGGTGGATGACATTGCCTCATCCGGCCGCACAATGGTGGAAGCCGCTAGGCAGCTGGCAGAGCAAGGTCTCGCTAAGCCTGTCTGTGTTGTTGTGCATGGTCTCTTTGCTGATGATGCCTATGAAAGACTGAGTGCCATTGCGGAGAAAGTCGTTTCCACGGACTGCGTTCCGCATATCAGTAACAAGATCTCGGTGGCAGAATTACTGGTTGAAGCCATCAATGCTGCTGAAAAGGAAGGTGCGTAACATGCTGACATTAAAATCCTTAGGCGCAGCCGGAACGGTAACAGGCTCCAAGCATCTGCTCTCAAATGGCAGACATAATGTACTGATTGACTGCGGTTTGTTTCAGGGGCTGAAAAACCTGCGTGAATTAAACTGGGAAAGTCTCAGTATTCCTGCCCGTGATATTGATGCTGTTATTCTGACCCATGCTCATCTGGATCACAGCGGTTATCTGCCCCGTCTTGTCAAAGAAGGCTTTCGCGGCAAAATCTATTCAACTGCCGCAACCCGTGATGTTGCCGAACTGATCCTGAAAGACAGCGGCCACTTGCAGGAAAAAGATGCCGATTTTCTCAACCGGCACAAACTGACAAAACATGCACCGGCTTTGGCGCTTTATACGGCGCGTGATGCTGAAATTGCATTGGGACATTTTTCAACCGCTGATTTTGATCAGACCATTACTATTCTTGACGATCTGCGCTTTCGTTTTCGTCATGCCGGCCACATTCTCGGTGCCGCCAATGTGCAAATAGACTGGAGCGGAAAACGCATTGTATTTTCCGGTGATATCGGCCGCTATAATCATCCGCTGATGCCGGATCCGGTTTCAGTCAAAGAAGCCGATTATGTGGTTGTTGAATCGACCTATGGCAACAGGCTGCACGATCATACCGATCCGGCCGAAGCTCTGGGCGCAATAACAGAGAAAACGATCAAGCGTGGCGGTACATTAGTGATCCCGTCTTTTGCTGTCGGTCGTGCGCAGGAGCTGCTTTATTATTTTTGGAAACTGAAACAGGCAGGACGCTTAGGTTCAGTGCCAATCTTTCTCGATAGTCCGATGGCCATTGATGCAACAACATTGATGAGCCGTCATATGCAGGATCATAAACTTTCACCGGATGAGGCCCGTGAAGCCTATAAAATCGCGCGCTATACGGAAGAGGTCGAAGATTCCAAAGCGATCAGCAACAATCCTTATCCGAAAGTCGTCATTTCCGCATCCGGCATGGCGACTGGTGGTCGTATTCTCCATCATCTCAAAAACTACGCACCGGATATGAAAAACACCATTCTGCTGGCAGGTTTTCAGGCGGCAGGCACACGCGGACGTACATTGCGTGAAGGTGCGAAAGAGCTCAAAATTCATGGCATGTGGGTGCCGGTTAATGCTGAAGTGGCGCATATTGATACGCTTTCCGGTCATGCGGATGCGAATGAACTGATCCGCTGGCTCTCCGGTTTTAAAAATCCGCCAAGAAAAACATTCATCGTCCATGGTGAACCTGATGCATCTGAAGGGCTGCGCATCCGTATTGGCCGCGAGTTGGGCTGGGATAGTGTTGTCCCCCGGCAGGATCAGGAATTTAAACTATGAGCAGCGTTATCTGTGATCACCCGCCGCTGAAAGCCAAGCGATTAGGGCTTTATACGCATGATCAGGCGGTTGTTATCATGCGTACTGATTGTCCGGCCTGTCATTCAGCGGGGCTGTCCTCACGCTCGCATGTGCAGGTCTATGCCGGTGACCGGTCTGTTTATGCTGAGCTCTTGCAGATCGACAGTGATTTGCTCGCTCTGGATACGATCGGCTTATCGCAGACGGCATGGGATTTGCTCGGCGTTGAAGAAGGTGATGCGGTGGAGGTAACCCATCCGCCTGCATTAACATCGCTCTCCCATATTCGCAGCCGGATTTACGGCAACCGTTTCGACTATAACGGGCTCAGCGCTATAATTGATGATGTGGTTGCACGTCGTTATACGGATGTGCATCTGGCAGCATTTCTCACCGCCAGCGCAACACCGCCGCTTGATACACAAGAAACGATCTATCTCACCAAGGCCATGATCGGTGCGGGTGAGCGCTTAGACTGGAACAAAGACATTGTTCTCGACAAGCATTGTGTAGGCGGCCTGCCAGGTAATCGTACAACACCGCTCGTAGTGGCAATTGTCACGGCTCACGGGCTGACTATGCCTAAGACATCTTCACGCGCCATCACTTCCCCTGCCGGTACGGCAGATACAATGGAAACGATGACCCCTGTTAATCTGGAATTGGGCAAGCTCAAACAGGTTGTCAAAGAGCAAGGCGGCTGCATGGCATGGGGCGGAGCTGTCCAGCTCAGCCCTGCAGACGACGTGTTCATTCGCATAGAGCGCGATCTTGACATTGATACGGAAGGGCAGCTCGTCGCCTCTGTCCTGTCGAAAAAAGTTGCAGCCGGTTCCACCCATGTGGTGATTGATATTCCTGTTGGCCCCACAGCTAAGGTCAGAAGCATTGAGGCGGCTGACCAGCTGGCCAATCTGCTCACCACTGTCGGCAAAGAGTTCGGCCTGACCGTCGCCTGTCTTTATACTGATGGCAGTCAGCCGGTTGGGAACGGTATTGGCCCTGCACTTGAAGCTTTGGATGTGCTTGCCGTTTTACGGAATGAAGACGGAGCGCCACAGGATTTGCGGGAACGTGCTGCCGTACTCGCAGGAGCAGCGCTCGAAATCGGCGGTGTTGCAGAAAAAGGTCACGGCACTGCTCTTGCCTTAGCGACAATCGCTGATGGCCGCGCATGGGCAAAATTCCGCGATATTTGCATTGCACAGGGCGGTTTGAAAATTCCTGAGATTGCACCGCACTTTTACACAGTGACAGCTCCTGCTGCCGGTATTGTGCAGAACATTGATAACCGCAATCTGGCACGAGTGGCCAAACTTGCCGGTGCACCGCGTTCAACCGGTGCAGGTGTACGGATGGAAGTGCGGCTTGGTGATTATGTGCGCAAAGGACAGTCTTTGTTCACTATCTATGCAGCTGCTCTAGGTGAACTGACCTATGCGGTCGAGTTTGCCAATGAGGCTGAAACTCTGGTTGACCTTCAGCTAACTGTGTAATGCCACAGCAAAGATTATTCCGGCCGGATTATTAACAGGTATCGGCCGGTATGTATCCTATATCTCTGTAGAGACATATTGGCAGCTAACGCTACTGATATCGAAATGACTCATTCAATTGATTTCAACATCCGTTTTCGCTGACCTTAGTCGTCAATACACACAATAAATCCTTATAACAAAGCTCCCAAAAACCGGCAGAATTCTGCTATGAGTTCCGAAAGGCTTTGCGTCAGGACTCAAAGTCATTCCACCTCAGGAGTTTTCAATGTATTCTGATATCGAAATTTCTCGCGCGGCACATAAACGTCCGATTACTGAAATCGCCGCAAAGCTGGGTCTCGATCTGAATGACTTACTGCCTTATGGTCATGACAAAGCAAAACTCACACATGAAACGGTCGACCGGTTAAAGGACAAGCCGAAAGGCAAACTTATTCTGGTGACCTCCATTAATCCGACACCTGCCGGTGAAGGGAAAACAACGACCTCCGTAGGTCTTGGCGACGCGCTCAACAGAATAGGCAAAAAAACGGTTATCTGCCTGCGTGAACCAAGTCTCGGACCCAATTTCGGTATGAAGGGTGGTGCCGCTGGCGGCGGCTATTCTCAGGTTGTGCCAATGGAGGATATCAACCTTCATTTCACCGGTGATTTCCACGCTATCAGCAGTGCCCATAATCTGCTCTCCGCTATGATTGATAATCACATTCATTGGGGCAATGCTTTGCGGTTTGATACACGCCGCGTGACCTGGCGCCGCGTCGTTGACATGAATGATCGTGCATTGCGCAATATCAATGTGGCACTTGGCGGCCCGTCCAATGGCTACCCGCGTGAAGCCGGCTTTGATATTTCTGTTGCATCAGAGGTTATGGCAATTCTTTGCCTTGCCAATGATCTTGCCGATCTTCAGGCACGTTTAGCCCGCATCATCGTTGGTTATAATCTTGACAAGCAACCGATCACTGCGGCTGATCTGAATGCTGACGGCGCAATGACAGTTCTGCTCAAAGACGCTTTACAGCCCAATCTGGTGCAAACAATCGAAAACAATCCTGTTCTCATTCATGGCGGGCCATTCGCCAATATTGCACATGGTTGTAACAGCGTTATCGCAACCAGAACCGGTCTGGCTCTTGCCGACTATGTTGTGACCGAAGCCGGTTTCGGCGCAGATCTTGGCGCAGAAAAATTCTTCAACATTAAATGCCGCAAAGCAGATCTCAGCCCTGATGCAGTGGTTGTTGTCGCTACGATCCGCGCCCTCAAAATGAATGGCGGCGTTGCCAAAAGCGATCTGGGGATCGGCAATGCGGCAGCACTAAAAGCAGGCAGTGTCAATCTTGTCCGCCACATTCAGAATGTGCAGAAATTTGGCCTGCCGGTTGTCGTCGCGATCAACCATTTTGTGACCGATACCGATGAGGAAATTGCCGTTCTGAATGAAGTTTGCAAAGAATTAGGTGTTAAAGCCATTCTCTGTAAGCATTGGTCAGAAGGTAGTGCAGGCGCAGAAGAACTTGCCCATGCTGTTGCTGCTCTTGCCGATACCAATACAGCTCAGTTGCGATTGCTTTATGCAGACAACATTCCTCTGCTGAAGAAAATTCAGACCGTTGCTCAGGAAATCTATGGTGCAGCGCAGATCCGCATTGAGCCTGAAGTTCTGAAACAGCTCGAGCAATGGGAAAAGGCCGGTTTTGGTAACTTCCCGGTCTGCATGGCAAAAACCCAGTATAGTTTTTCAGCCGAACCGACAGCTCTGGGGGCACCTACCGGACATACAATTCCTGTTCGGGAAGTCAGATTGTCAGCCGGTGCAGGCTTCATCATAGCTATCTGCGGGAGCATCATGACAATGCCCGGGCTTCCGCGTGTGCCTTCTGCTGAAAAAATCAAACTGAACGAACACGGCGAAATTCAGGGCCTCTCATAAAGAGCCTAAAGCGGTTTATGTTCATGTTGGATCGCAGTGCTCTCTCTAGTTTCTTTAGTTTGTTAGCCTGACCCATTGGGTGATCCGGATTTAAAGTTAGCGCATACTCGGCTTGACGCCACTGCCGGAGTTGAAGTCGAGCCATTTTGTCAAGGCCAGATGGTGGCTTCGGGTATTGGTAGTGTGTAGTTCAGTGCTGAATGCGGGCACACAGTGTTGTAGTGTCGCCTCCAAGCTTCGATGATGATCTTTGCCTCCTTGAGCGTATAGAAGATTTCCCTGTCAAACAGTTCATCACGGAGTTTGGAATTGAAGCTTTCGCAATAGCCGTTTTCCCACGGGATGCTCGGCATAATGTAGGCCATCTTGGCACTGGCAGGCGCAAGCCGCAAGCCGCAACAAATTAGCTTCATAGCTTGCAACCTCCCAAAATGTAAAAGTTCGCGTAAATAGCCTATTCTCGTTTTGAAAACTTCTTCAGGCTTTGTTTCAACCTTCTTTCGCTTAGTCGAGTAAACTCTTCACTTTGATTTGGATCCAGCAATCGGATCAATTATTCGAGTTTTTTAGCAGGGGATGATATTACCGCTCCGAAAGAACTTGTGGCTGCGCTAAAGGCCGACTAGCATTTGCTCAACTGCCTTCCCATTCCGCCACCACAATCATGATGGAAGCCACCATGAGCGAACCAACCACTATTGAAATTTCAGCCGAAGCCGCATCTCATAAAGGCAAGTTTTTTCTAATCGACGTCAGCTTTTTGGGTAACGGCAGAGTTCCCGGCATAGAAATCACCAATGAAGAGAAGCTGATCCATCCGGGGATGAATGTCATCTCGCATCCTAACGGAATGCCAGATCAATATCCGGAGCGACCACACCTGCTTCACGTACCGGATAAGGGCGGAATGCCACGCGATCTGGAAGAACTCGCTGGCATATGGATTGTATCAGAGCCTTTGAAGCGACTGTTTGAGCAAATGGACACCGAAGCATTTGCATTTGTGGAATGCGACTTCAGCCTTGCCGACGGCAGTCCCGGCCCTCAGTACTACCTAGGCAATGTACTGCGCAGAATCGATGCTCTGGATGAAGCTTCCTCTCACGTGAAGATTAAGCTCGACCACAACTATCAGACAGGCGAGGACGAGAAACTTTATAGCCTCGTCGGCGGAGCCAGCTTGGTGTTCAGACAGGATGTTGTGGCAGAAGCCCATATCTTCCGTCAGGATCACATGGGAGCTCCTCCCATCTGCGATCGTGCTATGTTTGATGCATTGAGCATGGCCAATTTCTCTGGTGTACGGCTGCGCGATGTAGCCGACATCTAAGAAGGGTATTCATGGAGGAAGAGAGTTATTACCCAACCCTGCCAGTTGAGATATCAACCAAGCCTTATTCATAAGAAGATACTGCGGTATTGTGTGCATAAAGAAAAATCTACAGCCGTGTTTTAAGGCACTGATTGCAAAGAGTTATTATTAAGATTCCACATGAAAAATAGTTCCGGAAATACGCGGTATTCATGTAGAATTCATAACAAAGAGTTGTATTGACCTCAACCGAACTTGAGGTTTTATGAAGTCATCCGAACCTTATCTGTGAGCCATGCTGATTTCCCTCCCTGCAGCAGGCTCATTCAAGCCGGATGACGACATGTCTTTAAAATTATCGACGACCCTTTTCCCCTTAATTATATCTGTATTTTTATCTGCCTGTGATAATTCCGCAGATGCAACTCAAGCTGCCTATCCGCCGCCTACGGTCAGAACGATGGCTCTGCAAACGGAAGATATTCAGTTACAAAAAGAATATCCGGGTCGCCTGCTACCCGTTCGCCTTGCGGAAGTGCGTGCCCGTGTCAGCGGCATTGTTCTGAAACGCAGTTTTGCCGAAGGCTCGGATGTTAAGGCAGGTGATATCCTGTTCCAGATTGAGCCAGCGAGATTTAAAGCTGCCGTCGACAGTGCCAAAGCCCAGCTTGCCCGCGCAGAAGCATCGCTCGCATTGGCTGCCCAGCAGGAAACCCGCTCTGAAAAACTGCTGCAAAGAAATGTCGGCAGCAAAGAGCAATATGATGTCGCAATAGCCAGCCGTCAGCAGGCTCAGGCTGAGGTCGCTGTTGCAAAAGCCAATCTTGATGATGCAGAGCTGGATCTCAGCTACGCTTCTGTACGCTCTCCTATTGACGGCCGTATCGGTGCTGCGCTTGTAACGGAAGGTGCCTTCGTTCGTCAGGAAGATGGTACCCAGATGGCAATTATTCGTGATCTGAGCTCCGTTTATGTGGATTTCACAGCGCCGCTTTCTGAACTGCGTCCAAACAGACAGGGAAATGCAGCTGTGACTTCTGCCAAGTCCAATGCCGGCAGTAAAATCGAGCTTGTTACCAATGACGGCACCGTCTTCAACCAAACCGGTTCTTTGCTCTTTTCTTCAGCCGTGGTGAATGAAACCACCGGTCAGGTGTCGTTGCGTGCTGAGTTTAACAATCCGGGACACTCCCTGCTTCCCGGCACCTATGTCCGTGTACGCATGGCACAGGAAGGTAGTCAGCGTGCTTTGCTGATCCCGCAACGGGCTGTTCAGTGGGATACGCTTGGTCAGGCACAGGTCATGACCGTTCAGGACGGGAAAGCCGTTCCTCAGCCTGTTCGTATCTCTCAATCTGTCGGAACCCGCTGGCTGATAAGCGAGGGGTTGAAAGCCGGTGATGAAGTCATTGTTGACGGTGCAGAAAAGACAATGCCCGGATCACCGGTGACCGCGAAAGCAATCACAGAAGACAGCAAAAGCGCACAATCAGACGTGACCTGTGTCACGGCTTGTGAGCAAAAGGCTAAATTCTAAGGAACCGACATGCCTCAGTATTTTATTGAACGCCCGGTTTTTGCCTGGGTTATAGCGCTGGCTATTGCCTTAGCCGGTATAATTGCCATTCCGTTTTTGCCGATTTCACAATATCCGAATGTAGCGCCGACAACGATTGCGGTGACGACCAGCTATCCGGGTGCAACACCGGAAAACCTCTATAATAGCGTTACAAAACTGATCGAACAGGAGATGAATGGTGCAACCGGCATGTTGTACTATGACTCTGTCTCCGACAATCAGGGCAGCGTAACGATCAACATTACCTTCGAGGCCGGCACCGATCCGCAAACGGCAACTGTTGATGTACAAAACCGCATCAGCCGCGTAGAAGCCCGTCTGCCGCAATCCGTACGCCAGCAAGGCGTGC
Organism: Bacillus subtilis; assembly: GCA_021733665.1. Taxonomy (GTDB): domain Bacteria; phylum Pseudomonadota; class Alphaproteobacteria; order Rhizobiales; family Rhizobiaceae; genus Pseudochrobactrum. The sequence goes on along the minus strand of JAHREI010000003.1, from coordinate 212,181 downwards.
GGGTTGAAGAAACCAGTAATGCCTTCCTGTTGTTTGTCGGTCTGATCTCCACCGACCATCGCCTCAACGCGATTGATCTGGGGGAATTTGCCACAAGAAATGTAGTCGATGAATTACGCCGGCTTCCGGGTGTCGGTAAAGCGCATCTTTTTGCTACTGAACGCGCTATACGCGTGTGGATTGATACAAAAAAATTGGTTGGTTTCAATCTGACGGCAAAAGATGTCACTGACGCCATTGCTGCGCAGAATGCGCAGGTTTCCTCCGGCAGTATCGGCGCGCAGCCGAATGTGAACGGCCAGCAGATCACAGCAACCGTTTCTGCTACTGGCCAGCTTTCCACAGCCGAGGAATTCTCTGAGATCGTATTGCGGGCAAATGCCGATGGTTCCGTTGTGCGCCTTGCCGATGTCGCACGTGTTGAATTTGGCGGACAAAGCTACACCATCGCATCGAACATTAACGGACAGCCGGCAGCAATGATCGGTATTCAGCTGAATGCCGCCGGTAATGCGCTTATTACCGCTGAAGCTGTTAAAACGCGCATGGCAGAGCTTGCATTGTCATTCCCTGCAGGCGTGGAATTCGACATTCCGTATGATACGTCCCCGTTTGTCTCGATTTCGATTGAGAAAGTGCTGCATACACTGGCAGAGGCCGTGGGGCTGGTCTTCATCATCATGTTCCTGTTTTTGCAGAACCTGCGCTATACGCTGATCCCGACACTTGTGGTTCCGGTCGCACTGCTTGGCACCTGTGCAGCTTTGCAAGTATTCGGCTTTTCCATTAACGTGCTGACCATGTTCGCCATGGTGCTGGCGATTGGTATTCTTGTCGATGATGCGATTGTTGTGGTCGAAAATGTCGAGCGCATCATGCATGAGGAAGGTCTGCCGCCTAAACAAGCAACCATCAAAGCGATGAAGCAGATTACCGGTGCAGTCATTGGTATTACGGTTGTGCTCATTGCGGTATTTGTGCCAATGGCCTTCTTCCCAGGTGCGATCGGTATCATTTACAAGCAGTTCTCGCTGACAATCGTTGTGTCGATGGTCTTTTCCGCGCTGATGGCTCTGACACTGACACCGGCATTGTGTGTTACGATGCTCAAGCCGATACCGGCGGGTCATGCACATCAGAAGAACCGCTTCTTTCGCGGCTTTGACCGGATTATTCATGCGACAACAGGCGGTTATGGTCGGCTCATCAGCGGAACGGTTAAACGCGGCCTGCGCATGATGGCGATCTATGCGGCTATCGTGGCAGCCTTGGGTTATACTTATATGCGGTTGCCTACCGGTTTTCTGCCACTGGAAGATCAGGGATATGCGATTGCCACGACCCAGCTTCCTGCCGGAGCGACCGCAGAGCGGACAGCTGCGCTTTTGAAGGATGTCGATGATTTCTTTGTTAACCGCTCCGGTGTTGAAAAAATCGCGACCATCCTTGGCTATGGTTTTAACGGAAATGGTCAGAATGCCGGTATTTCTTTCGCTATGTATGATGACTGGTCAAAACGCGGTCCGGAGGATTCCTCCGATGCGATTGTCGGCTCGGCACTTGCCGCATTGGCAGACCGTCCTGAAGGTTCCGTTTTCACACTGACCCCGCCGCCTATTGCAGCACTCGGCAATGCCAGCGGTTTCAGCCTCCGCTTGCAGGATCGCGGAAATATGGGCAATGCTGCACTGGTTGCTGCGGGAAATCAACTGCTTGCCAGTGCATGGAGCAGCCCTGTTATTCAATATCCTTACATTGAGGGTTTACCTCCGGCTGCACAAATTCTGCTCGATATTGACCGTCGCAAAGCGAATGCTTTCGGTATTACATTTGATGAGATCAACACCGTGCTCTCGACATCTATCGGCTCGAGTTACGTTGCGGATTTCCCGAATGCCGGTCGTATGCAGCGGGTTATAGTGCAGGCTGATGCCCATGAACGTATGGATGTCGCCGATATTCTTGAACTGAATGCAAGGAACAATAAAGGAGAAATGGTGCCGTTGTCGTCGTTCACGACAGCCCGCTGGGCTTTAGGGCCGACACAGGTGGTTGGTTACAACGGTTTGCAGGCGGTAAAAATCAGCGGCAGTGCGGCACCAGGTTATACCAGTGGTGATGCTATGGCTGAGATGGAGCGACTTGCGGGGCAATTGCCTGCAGGTTTCGGCTATGAGTGGACCGGACAGTCCTATCAGGAAAAAGCATCCGGCAATGCGGCGCCGTTCCTGCTCGGTCTTTCGATGGTCTTTGTCTTCCTCTGCTTAGCAGCGCTGTATGAAAGCTGGTCGATCCCGATTGCGGTTATGCTGGTTGTCCCGTTAGGTGCAATCGGCGCGGTGCTGGCCGTGATGCTGCGCGGCCTTCCGAATGATATTTATTTTACGGTGGGGCTTATCACGATCATTGGTCTGTCCGCTAAAAACGCGATCCTGATTATTGAATTTGCCCGAGAGCTCAGGAGTGAAGGACGCCCTCTACTGGAGGCAACAATTGAGGCTGCCAAACTGCGTTTCCGTCCGATTGTGATGACGTCTTTTGCCTTTATTCTCGGTGTGGTGCCACTCGCTTTTGCAACGGGGGCGAGTTCAGCCAGCCAGCGGGCGATCGGCACTGGCGTTCTTGGCGGCATGATCTCGGCAACCGTGCTGGCCGTTCTGCTAGTTCCGACTTTCTTTGTGGTGGTTTCAAAGCTGTTCTCCCGCAAGGCAGAGCCACGGGAAATGCCTGATGAGATATCGCAGGTAAACACTCCGGTCGCCTGATCTTATCTCACAGTCACAAAGACCGCACCTGATGGTGCGGTCTTTGTGGCATTGTTACTCGATGCAGAGCGCAGGGCTGCACAGACCGCATACGTATGGCCATGTTCCGGCTTGATGAAATGTCAGGCTTTTGGGGAGGCTACGAAGTCAAAGGTTACTTTGGCATTGAGTGGCTTTGCAATAAACACAAACAGGATGGAGAAAACTCACCAAAATTTCAGTCCACAGCATCATTCATCTTGTTAATAATGCACATTATTTAGTTTTAGTAATTAGTAAGTTCCATGTCGGAGAGAATATCTTTGCGATAAGAGAAATTAGAAGTGAGCCCAGAATGAAACCAAATACACCATCGGAAAATGCAGTCACAAGCCAGTTAGTGACCGATGTAAAGGTCTCAGAAACTTCGCTTGATACTAACAATGCCAGATATTCGATGAATCCATAAGGTTGATGCATCCCCAATTCATGCATACCGTGTATAAAGATGTTTCCGCCTACCCAAAGCATAGCTGCGGTTCCGATTACAGTCAGTAGCCACAATAGCTTAGGTACAGAGCGTACTGTCCAATGACCAAATGCACGCGTCCATGACAGCCTGCCTTTTTTGGCTAAGAGTACACCAAAGTCATCCAGTTTAACGATTACCGCAACAACACCATACACAAGCACCGTAACCATAATACCTACTAAACATAGGGTTACGAACTCTATCCATAAAGACCGAGATTCAATCATTGAAAGAGCCAATGTCATAATTTCAGCAGATAATATGAAATCTGTTTTTACTGCACCTGAAACACGGCTTTCTTCAAGTGCTGTAGGATCTTGAGTGTCATTTGCCTCATCACGATCGTGAGAATTTGAGGGGAGTAACTTGTGCCAAATTTTCTCAGCACCTTCATAGCAAAGATAGGCGCCACCAATCATCAGAAGTCCGGTCACTCCAATCGGAAAATAATAATCCAAAGCCAATAAGCCCGGTATAAGGAAGGCTTTATTTCGTAAACTCCCCATAGCAATACGGGCAATCATAGGGAGTTCGCGTGCTGCAGTTATTCCGACAACATAATTTGGAGTTACAGCTGCATCATCAATGATGACACCCAGTGTTTTTGTACCAGCTCGTGTTGCATTGGCCGCAATATCATCGACCGAAGCTGCAGCCACCTTCGCGATGGCAGCCACATCATCCAAAAGAGCCAGCAATCCACTCATATGATTATCTCCAATTAATCTAGTGACGCAAACCTCAAATACTGCTGGCGTAATTATGGATTTAACAGATCTAATATCCAGTGTTTGGTACACGAATTGGGTAGATACTCAATAAACGATACAGCAATCAAATTGCGTACTGAATCATCATCAATCAAAGAGAAGTGCTCCTTCTATTTCTTCAAGAAAGGTTCAATCCAAAGGTCCATAATATTGGCATTTAATACTACACGACAATACCCCGCCATTAATATGTGAGGTAAAATTCTCCATTATTCTCTAAATGTTCATCAATATTTTTTAGTAGTCGCCTCTTCTATATCAACCCCAAGAGCCGGAAAACTTCTGTCCAACCAATTCTAAAAGTTATTTATAGTTGCGTCAGTCTTTTCAAGGTCATTGGAAGTGTGACTGCCTGTTTGATCGCAAAGTTTTGCGACCAAACCATCTTAATTACGTACCAGTGCATAACGCATATCGATCAGCTTAAAAACGCCCATCACAATCGCATTGATAATCAGATAGATCGCAGCAACCATGCAGAAAATTTCAATCACTGCATATGTTTCGCTCATCAAATCTTTTGCAGTCCCAGTCAGCTCCATGACTGTTACAGTGGATGCAAGCGATGTTGATTTAATGGTAACAATAATTTCGTTGCCATAGGCAGGCAATGCATTACGTGCAGCAATCGGTACCGTGATCAGACAAAAGGTTTTTATCTTGGACAGGCCTAAAGCAGCTCCTGCTTCTTTTACACCTTTTGGCACCGAAGCCAGCGCACCGCGCATAATCTCTGCCACATAGGCACCGGCGCAAACGCCCATTGCCAGAACCGCGCAGAAATAAGGATCGCGTAACACCACCCAGAGAAAGCTTTGACGGATCGCTTCAAACTGGCTCAAACCATAATACAAGACGAATAACTGCACCAATAAGGGCGTTGAACGAAAAACAAGCACGTAGAAATCAGCTGTTTTACTAATCATTCGAATGCGTGATTGTCTTGCCCAACAAGCCAGCGCGCCACACAAGAATGCAAGCGGAACAACGCAGACCACTAAACCCAGCGTGACAAAAAACGCACCGCCCAGCTCAGATGCTGCATAAAGAAAATTTTCCATATCCATGAAATTACCGATGCTCCAGCCTGCGCTCAACGGAATAGAAAAAGCGGTTGGAAACCACGACAATGCAAAGATAAGCAGCAGCTGCAATGCCGTAAAAGATAAATGGTTGCCCGCTGGAGCGCCCGGCCATACCTGCCACGCGCATGAGTTCAGTCACAGCGATAATAGACAGTAGCGTGGTCTCTTTGATGGCCAAAATCCACACATTGCCAAGTCCGGGCAAAGCCAACCGCAACATTTGCGGAATAATGACAAGGATCATCGCTTGCAGCGGCTTTAATCCCAATGTCTGACACGCTTCAGATTGCCCTTTGGGGATCGCTAAAAACGCTCCGCGATAGACCTCAGAACTATAAGCAGCGACGATCAAAGTGACCGCCAGCACACCAATAGAAAACGCATTAATCTCGATATATTCGGTATAGCCGAAACCACTTGCAATCCACATTAGCAAACCGTTGGTGCCGAAGAACAACAGAAAGATGATCAATAGCGGCGGCACACCACGGAACAGAATTGTATAAAGTGTGGCCGGAACTGAGAGGATAATGCGCGGGCTTAATTTACCCAGCGCAACAACAAAGCCCAGCACGGCGCCGAACATGTAGCCGAGTAATGCACAGATAACAGTGATACCAAGCCCTTTTAACAAAGGCTTGGTCCACTCCAGTACATCCCATGCCAGCAAAGCAGAAAGGGATGTGTCCTCCATTACTGATTATCCTTGCAACGTTCTGCATCAGGTGCTGTTGCAATATCAAAGCCAAACCATTTTTGTGAAATCTCGCTGACGACACCCTTTTCTTTAAGGCTGCACAAAGCTTTATCCCAATCTTTCAACAAATCGGTTTCGTTCTTGCGGAGCAATCCTCCGACACCAATCCCAAGATATGGAAAGTCCTGGAAATCCAGATCAGGACTCAGAACTTCCACAGCCTTACCATTCTCAGTGCGGGTGAGATCAATCCATGGAGAACGACCCGCCACAGCGGCATCAATACGACCCGCCAGCAAATCCAAATTCAGACTGTCCTGATTGTCATAAAGACGGACATCAACTTCGCCTTTGAGCTCAGTATCTACAAATTTTTGGCTTTGTGTACCGGACTGCACGCCAATCACTTTATTTTTCAGTGCAGTTTTAAGGCTCAGCCAATCTGCAGAGCCATTCAGACCTGTTTCTTTCTTGGCAGCCACGTTGATCGGCAAATTGCCGTAACTCTGCGTAAAAGAGAGACGCTTGGCGCGCTGCGGCGTGATAGAAATTCCACCAACAAGAATGTCATATTTCCCCTGCTCCAATGCAGGGATCATGCCTTCCCAAGGCTGAGAGGTGAAACGACAAGTGCGTTGCATCTCTTCACAGACAGCTTTGGCAAGCTCAATGTCAAAACCTTCCAGTTCACCGGCAGGTGTTGTCCCGCTCCATGGGCGATAACCGCCATCCGTGCCAATCCGCACTTCCGGCTTGTCCTGTGCCATAACTTCTGTACCAGGTATAACCATCATTAGCACTGCAGACAGACCTGCAAGTATCCTTTTGGACATCATAACTTCCCCCTGATTATCGTTTGAAAAATTGATTACGCTTTTATGCGGAAATATCCGCACGACGGGCTGGTTGTTCCTCTGTACCGAGATCCCAGAATAGACCAGTCATGATAGCCAGCCCCTCTTTGACGAGCGGCATCAGCAAATGCTCGTCTGGTGCATGCTGATTACAGCCGGAATAGGAATGCGGCACCCAGATGGTTGGCATACCCAACAAGTCGGCAAAGCAATTATTCGGCAAAGAGCCACCGGCATTCGGTAGAATTGTCGGCTCCTGTCCTGTTGTTTTGCGAACAGAAGCAGCCGCCCAGCGCATCATTGGATGCTCCGGATCAAGGCGGGTTGCCCCCCAATCACTATCGTCCGAACAACTGACCACCTGCACATTGTTGAAGCCATTGGCATCCAGATAAGAACGGATTGTTCGCAGAAATGTTGTTGGATTCACATCCACAGTATAGCGGATTTGCATTCGTGCAGATGCACGCGGCGGAATAGCATTGACCGGATTTTCCGGCGTACCTGCAGTCATCGCCAGCACTTCCAAAGCCGTCCAACCAAAAACACGCTCGGCCTGCGTCAGATTTGGCTCCCCCCACCATGCATCCAGCTCAGGGCCATCATCCGTTTTACGTAACTCAATCTGGCGTAAACATGTACTGATCGTCTCAGGCACGCTTTCAGGCAGGATGCCACGAATTTTAATGTGCCCTCTTTCATTGATCAGGCTGGCTATCGCATTGCTGATAATGACTGCGGGATTAGCAATCAAACCACCCCAGTTGCCGGAATGGTGCCCGCCGTCGCGTAAATCACAAATCAGATCAAAATCATAAGTGCCGCGTGTACCACCATCCAGCGTAGGTTTATCCGGAATAAGCCGTGGTCCGTCGGATGCAATCAACCAATCCGCTTTCAAAATATGCTGGTAGGTTTTGCACGTTTCATAGAGACCAGCAGAACCTGTCTCCTCTGAAGTTTCAATCAAAAATACAACATTATAGCCTAGTTTTTCCCGTGTTTTCAGCACTGCTTCCAGTGCCAAAGCTGCAATCGTATGCTGCCCTTTATTATCGGCTGTACCACGGCCATAGATTTTCTCGCCCTCGACAGTAACAGTCCACGGGTCACGATTGTTACTCCACTTCCCCTCCATACCGAGAACAACATCGCCATGGCCATAGACCAGCAAAGTCGGCAGTGTCACATCCTCAACACGTTGTGTAATCAGATATGGAGCGCCTTTGCTGGCTTCATTACTGATAATCTCACCGGTGAAACCAAGTGAACGCAAGTCCGCAGAAAATTCTTCCAGATAATGAAAACAATCCTTTAAACGATTTGGGTTCTGGCTTTCCGTAGGAATGGCCACTCTCTTCGCCAAATCAGATAAAAAACGCCCGTCTTCACAAAAGACCTGTGACGTTGTGATTGCTTGCACTCTAGACATAATATTCCTCACCATTACGATTGACAAATATAAAGCAGAGGCGCTTTTATGGTGCAAACCAATATTATTTTCTCTTAGGATGAGTAAATTTAAGCCTAGCTATGGTTCGTCATCTTCCACCCTTATCCGCATTGCGCGCTTTTGAGGCCGCGGCCCGCCATTTAAGCTTTGTACGAGCGGGGGCAGAACTGGGCGTAACGCCAGGTGCGATCAGCCATCATATGAAGCAGCTTGAAGATTGGGTGGGAGGAGTTCTGTTTGAAAGACGCGCCAACGGTGTCGTTTTAACCGAAAAGGGGCGTATTTACTCAAAAAAGCTTGGCGCTGTCTTTGATCAAATCATGGCTGCGACGATTTCGGCTCGCTCCAGCGAAACAATGGGTCAAGTCGTAATCCGTTGTCAGTTTTCACTGGCGTCACGTTGGCTAGCACCACGTCTTGCAACTTTTCATCAAGACCATCCGGACATCGCAATCAGTGTTTCTGCCTTGCCGCACAAATGGAATGCACAAGACCCAACACCTGATCTTGCAATTTATCACAGTCATGGTGCGGTTGCCGGAATGCAGCAGGATTTTCTGCTCGGCGGACATCTGGTTGCAGTTTGCTCACCTGATTTCGCGAATAAACTGCCTGCTAATCCGACACCGGCAGATATTCTGCAGCATCCTCTGATCAAAATCGATTTTTCGGAACCTGGCTGGCATGATGAAGGATGGGAAAGCTGGTTCATGGCAACAGGGCTGGGTCATATCAATCTTAAATTCAGACTCTCGTTTAATCTGATTTTTTTGGCGATCGAAACCTGTCTCGCCGGTGGAGGGTTCGCCTTGATCCCTCACTTTTTGATCGAACAAGAACTCACAGACGGACGTTTACTTGACCTGTTTGGTGTTCGGCTACCAATCAAATTACCCTATGTTCTCATGACACCAGAAATGAGTTTAAAACAGCCGGAAGTAGCGATTGTGCGAAACTGGTTGCTAGCACAAGTATAATGAAAGAGCCTTAGGCTTTGATATCGAAAAATATCCGACTTTGAAAAAGTATCTTGGATTTTCGGCCGTATTGTAAAATTTTTATCATAGACTAGGAGTGTTCCTGAAATCGCTAAAGCAAAGGACTTTTGTGTTGCCGCAGTAACGAAGCGGTTAGGCTTGATGAAAAATATAATGACAATACGTCAGATACTATGAGTGGTACATTTCCCAGGTATCTGGATAATTTGTGCAATTAAATTTTAAAAATAGAAGTTATAGCTAATGATTGATATTGCTGCGTATATTGGACTTTTTTGCAGCGCATTAATTGCAGCAACACTTCTTCCAATGCAATCTGAGACAGTATTAGTCGGACTGCTTATTACGGGCAAGCAGTCTCCAGTATTATTGATTGCCGTAGCTAGCCTTGGGAATATCCTTGGTGCCATAGCGAATTGGCTGATGGGAATAGGTGTTGCGCGTTTCAAAGATCGCTCATGGTTTCCAGCAAAAGGAGCAGTTTTAGAGCGGGCTCAAAATTGGTATTCGCGTTATGGAAAGTGGTCGCTATTATTTAGCTGGTTGCCAGTTGTCGGGGACCCTTTAACTGTTGTTGCGGGTATCATGCGGGAACCATTACGTACATTCATCGTTTTAGTGGCCATCGGCAAAATTGCACGTTATCTATTTATCGCTGCTGTGACGCTTAAAGTCTTTTAACGTTTGCGGCAACGACCATAGCCTTTGCCGCACACCATGTTTTCGTTCTTACATGCTGCTTCCGGTTCTGCCATTGTCCACTCCCGAAATTGATATTGATTGTTCAATCTTCAATTATGACTGGAAAGACACTTCAATTATAATCGTTTTTATAAACAACCGTCGTAACATCCGGCTGCCCCCTTCACTTGAAAGTTTTCAGGACGGGCGTGCACGACATGCGATGCATCATTTTTCCAGTATTGTTGCGGGTTCTCAGGGCTGAGTTTCGGCTGGAAATGATCGCTCACATCCAGCGGCTCTGCAGTTGCACCCACACAATCTGTCCATTCGGAACAGCAAACGGTGTTGAACCGGTCAGATCAAAACCTGCACTATGCAGGCCAATAGAGTAGACATAAGACAGATTGAAGTTATCGAATTGCGAGCCATTCATCAGTATGGTGAACCGTCTGTGGTTTTATTCGGTCAGAAAATCCAGAGATTGCAGTTACGTGGACGCGCTTCATCACCACTCGGTACAACTTTCACAAGCAATTAACTGAAACGGTTCCCATTTAATGGAACAAGATCAGCTCTGGTGCTATGTGCCGAGCGTTTTGACATTTCCAACTGAAATAACCGGTCAGTCGCAACCAAATAGCCAAAACAGGCTTCAACAACTATCAAGGTTCTCAAGAAGATGGCAGTAATTGTAGCAAGTATGACGACAGTGCTGGCTCAGCATACACATCGCAAATAATAACATGTCTGACAGGGACAATCCTTCATCTTTGTTCGGCTAATTATTTCTCGTAAAAACACTTAAAAAGCATTGTATCTGTACAAGCCACGATCCCATTCCGGTTGTGGTGACCAGCTCTCAACTAACAGATCAATGAACCGTCTGACTTTGGGTGAAAAATGACGTGGCGACGGATAAACCGCCCTGATCGGTTCTCCTTCAATCGCATAATTTGTCAGAAGCGGAACCAGTCGCCCGGTGCGCAGATCATCACCGATCAAAAAGGTCGCCAGCTGCCCAATACCATAGCCAGCCAAGACACCATCACGTAACGCTTCCGCGTTACCGGCACTAAAACGTCCCTGCACTGATGTTGTGCGTAATTCTCCGTCTATACTGAAACGCCAATTTGCAACTCTGCCATTATGCATAAATGCAAGACAACTGTGGCCGGATAAATCATCAATCACCTTCGGCGCACCATTTGCCTTCAGATATTCCGGCGTAGCACAGGTCACCAGATGATGCGATGCAAGAACACGTGTCATTAAACGGCTGTCTTCGTTTCCGCCGATACGAATTGCCAGATCAATTCCATCATCGATTAAATCTACATATCTGTCGGAAAAGCTGACATTGACCTCCAATTCCGGCCAGTCAGCCATAAAGCGATGTAAAACAGGCAAAACATGCAAGCGGCCAAATGAAAACGGCAGATTGAGCTTCAATCGTCCCCGCGGTTCTTGTTTCCGTGTGGCCATGGCTGTCTCAACCTCATCAAGATCAGCCAATATGCGCTGACAGCGCTCATAAAAAACCGCTCCTTCATCCGATAAGCTGACATGACGGGTTGTACGGTGAAGTAAACGTAACCCAAGCCGCTCTTCCAGACGGACAATTCTTTTGCCGACAGCAGAGCGTGACAATCCAAGCTGTTCGGCGGCAACTGTAAAGCTGCAAGCATCCGCAGTGCGCACAAAGGCAATAATATCACTCATACGATCAATATTCATGCCTATGTTATTGCACACTTTATTTCCCCAATGAAGGGAATATTTCGCACTTAATATGCTCCTTATTCACCAATAATGACTGGCGGATGCAATATAAATCCGAAAGTAATCTGATGGCTCCCTCATCCCTCAATACCCGGCGATATTGGCTTTTGTTCGTTGTATGCGTTGCCAGTTTCCTTGAACCCCTCGCCACAACCGTTGTCACTGTCTCGCTGTCACATATCCAACGCGCCACAGATGCATCTTTCACAGAACTGCAATGGGTGCTCAACGCCTATGTGCTGACCTTTGCCGCTTTCGTTTTAACCGGCGGCGCTTTGGCTGACCGTTTCGGGCGAAAATGCATATTCATTACTGGTCTTCTGATTTTCATTCTTGCATCCGCAATATGCGGTTTAGCACAAGCATCATTGCTAATGATTATTGGCCGTGCTGCAGCCGGTATCGGCTCCGCATTTATGCTCAGTGCCGGTCTCGCTTTGCTTGTGCACGTCTTTCACGGACAGGAACGTGTGCGTGCTTTTGCAATTTGGGGTGTTGTCGTCGGTGCAGGCTCCGCTCTGGGGCCTCTTATCGGCGGGGTTCTGACCGAAACTCTGGGCTGGCGCTGGATTTTCTTCATAAACCTGCCTGTTTGTCTGCCCTTGCTCGCTCTCAGTTTTTGGAGTGCAGATGAAAGCTATGATCAGGGTGCCAATATAATAGATTGGCGCGGGCTGATAAGTTTCACAGCCATGTTCGTCCTCGTCATGTACGCATTGATCGAAGGAAATAATGCAGGCTGGAGCAGTCCGATAATCATCTCGCTATTCGGCATCTCAGCCTTGCTGCTTGTTCTTTTTATAAGGCAACAGCTACTCCAAAATCGCCCTATGTTCGACCTCTCGCTGTTTGCCAGTAAAACATTCACCGGCGTATCAATTGTTGCAATCGCAATTGCTGCAGCATTTTTTACCCTGCTCGTTTACTTGCCAATTTATATTCAAGGCGTGCTTGGCTACAGTCCGTCGCAGACAGGATTAGCCCTTATTGTCATGGCTGTTCCCCTGCTCATCATGGGCCCCGTAAGCGCGAAACTGGCAGTCATCCTCCCTTCCCGTTTATTCCTGTCTCTTGGTCTCTTCATCATTGCAGGCGGTGCATTTCTGTTGAGCATAATGGGGCAATATGGAGAAAGCGCATTATATGCCGGCATGATTATAACAGGTGTCGGAGCAGGCCTGATTAACGGGGAATTGTCCAATGTTGCAATAAGCATCGTCGCACCGGAACGCAGTGGCATGGCATCAGGGATCAGCAATACCATGCGCCAGCTTGGGTTCGGTATGGGTATTGCCAGTCTTGGTGCTATATTCAGCGCCAGTCTGACACGCGCTCTTGCAAATTATGAACAAAGCTTCATTGAACGCGTTGCATCCGGAGATATCACAACCGCATTGACGACCGTCGATAATGCTGGCGAGGCCAGTGAGATCGCAAAAACTGCGCTGACGGCAGCGATGTCAAACTTGTCTTTCTTAGCCGCAGCACTGGCAGGTCTGGCCGCCATACTCGCTTTTCTTCTGATACGCACGGGTCAATAAATAAAAACGCCTCCTGTCATCTGACAGGAGGCGTTTTTTTCATATGATGGCTGTTTATCAGCTATCAGCACCATTGCCGCCGGCTGCCAGATAGCGCTCTGCCAGACGCGCCCAGAGTGCGGAACCAACAGGCAGGTTTGCGTCATTGAAGTTGTATTTCGGATTGTGCAGTACTGCTGAATCCACACCATTACCCAGACGCAGGAAGCTGCCAGGTTTATGCTGCAGGAAATAAGCGAAATCTTCACTGCCCGGAATAAGCGGACAGGTTGAAACCTTATCATCACCAATCAGTTCGCGCACAACTTCGGTTGCGAAGACCGTTTCCGCATCCGAATTGACCACGACCGGATAGCCCAGCTCATATTTGATCTCAGCAGTCGCACCATAGGCTGCCACGTGCTGTTCAGTCAGTTCGCAAACACGTTTTTGCAACAGATCACGCACCACCGGCGAGAAAGAGCGGATGCTCACGGCCAGATCAACATCATCCGGAATGACATTGGATGCTTCGCCGCCATGAATAGCGCCCACAGTGATAACCGCGGTTTCTGTCGGATCAATATTACGGGCAACAACGGTCTGCAAAGCCATCACCAGACTGCAGGCAACCATAACTGGATCAACGGTCAGATGCGGACGGGAGGCATGACCGCCCTTACCGATAACTTTAATATAGGCTGTGTCAGCCGCTGCCATGATCGGGCCGGAACGGGTGAGAACAGTGCCTTCCGGTGCACCCGGATGATTGTGCAGACCAAAAATCGCATCGCACGGGAAGCGCTCAAACAGACCATCGGCGATCATCGCCTGCGCCCCGCTGATTTCACCGGCTTCTTCAGCTGGCTGGAAGACCAATGTTACAGTGCCGTTGAAGTTTTTGGTACGCGCCAGATATTCCGCAGCACCGAGTAGCATTGTTGTGTGACCATCATGGCCACAGGCATGCATTTTGCCTTCAAATTTACTGGCATAAGGCAGACCGGTCTTTTCTAAGATCGGCAGCGCATCCATATCCGCACGGATAGCAACACTGCGGCCGCCGGTGCCAACGGTCAGGCAGCCGACAACGCCATGACCACCAACATTGCGCGTGACTTCATAGCCCCAGCTTTCCAGCTTATCCGCAACAAAAGCAGCGGTTTTTTCTTCTTCAAAAGAAAGCTCCGGATTGGCATGGAGATGATGGCGGATTTCTTCCAGCGCTTCACGGCGCGGTTCAAGATCGGCGAGACGGGCGAAATTATCGGACTGTGTCATGGTCTGCTCCCGTTATCATAACGGGATCTCCTGTATTGGTTATCGGCAGGCATGCTGCATTGCGGTCAGAGACTCAAACTACTGCACTATATATGCAAAACACGCCGGTTTTGTCTCCGGCGTGTTGTTTTTTATCAAATAAAACGGCTGAGGAAGCTGCGGGTACGCGGATGCTGAGGATTTTCGATCACCTCTTGCGGTGTTCCCTCTTCAACCACTTTACCGCCATCCATAAAGATCACACGGTCAGCCGCTTCACGGGCAAAGCCAATCTCGTGAGTGACCACGATCATCGTTTGTCCCTGATCGGCCAGGCTGCGCATCGTGGTCAGTACTTCACCCACCAGTTCCGGATCGAGTGCCGATGTCGGCTCATCAAACAGGATCAGCTTCGGCTTTACAGCCAGTGCACGCGCAATCGCCACACGCTGTTGCTGGCCACCGGAAAGCTGGCGCGGATAAGCGTTGATTTTATGCGACATACCAACTTTCGCCAGCAGTTCCTTTGCCGTTTCAATAGCTTCGCTTTTGTTGCGGCCATGAACACCGACCGGTGCCTCAATCACATTCTGCAATACTGTCATATGCGGATAGAGATTGAATTGCTGAAACACCATGCCGATCTGGCTGCGCTGTTTGGCGATAGCACGATCCGACAAAGGCAGCAGCCGGTTGTTTTTATACTGATAGCCGATCTGCTGCTCATCGACAAAGATCGAGCCTTTGTCGATGGTCTCAAGGCGGTTGATACAACGCAGGAATGTGGACTTGCCCGAGCCGGATGGCCCGAGAATAACCACGACTTCACCGGAACGCACTTCGAGATCAATGCCGCGCAGCACTTCAATACCATGAAAAGCTTTATGCACATTATTGGCGCGAACCAGAGGCTTTTGCATATTGGTTGTCTTATCCATCATGCATTCTCCTGCACTTTGGCCGGTGCTTCGTCTTTGGTCGCATCGCCGCGTTCGCCACGGTTATAATGACGCTCAATCGCACTTTGTCCGACATTCAGAACTGATGTGATCAGCAGATACCAGATAACAGCAACCATCAGCATCGGAATAACTTCGAATGTGCGGTTATAGATCGACTGCACAGAGTAGAGCAGATCGGCCATTGCGATCACACTGACAAGCGATGTCGCTTTGATCATGCTGATCAGCTGGTTACCTGTTGGCGGCACAATAGACCGCATTGCCTGCGGAATAATCACACGACGCAACGCGCGTGCCCGTGTCATGCCAAAGGCTGCGGCTGTTTCGCCCTGTCCTTTATCAACAGACAGCAGACCGCCACGAATAATTTCCGCCATATAGGCGGCTTCATTCAGAGCCAGACCAACAATCGCCGCCGTCAGCGGTGTAATAATATCATTGGTATTCCAGCTGACCAGTGTCGGACCAAAAGGAATGGCCAGCGAGATTTTTGGAAACAATGTCGAAAGATTGTACCAGAAGATCAGCTGCACCAGCAAAGGCGTGCCACGGAAGAACCAGATGAACAGATTAGAAAGCGAGCTTGCGAGCCTGTCCTGCGACATGCGGGCAATCGCCAGAATAAGACCGAGCGCGACACCGATAACCATCGCAATAACAGTCAGGCCGAGTGTTATTGTCAGCCCTTCCATCACTGTCGGATCAAAGAAATACGCAGCAACAACCGGCCAACCGAAATTCGGATTGTTGGCGACAATAATACCGAAATCGAGTGCGACACCGAGAATGACGACCCACAGGATCACCCGTCGCAGCGGAAAAGGCGGGCGCGCTCGAGCAACGTCGAAACGCTCGACATCACCCGCAGCTGCACTGGAGACAGACGCGCTCATTGCGCGGTCTTTCCGGCCAGATTAATGCCTGCTTTATCAATCATATTCTTTTCAAGACCCCACTTTTTCATGATCGTGGCATAGGTGCCGTTGTCGATCAGTATCTGGATACCATCGCGGAAGACTTCGCTCAGTGGGGAGTCTTTCGGCAAAACAGCACCCTGATACAGGTCGTCAAAGCCGTTTTTCTGTCCGGTTGCCGCAAGTTCCAGCTGGCCGTTGGACTGCTGAACGAAGTAGGTCAGCGGCGCCTGCGAAGAGAAGAACGCATCGGCACGGTTGGAACGCACGGCCAGAATGGAGCTAGGCTGATCATTGTAAGACTGCACTTCGATCGGCTTACCGTCAGCTGTGCATTTCTCGTTCTGCTCTTTGATCACTTTTTCAGCGGAACCACCAGCCATCACTGCAACGCGCTTACCGCAGGCAGTATCAAGCGAAGTAATGCCTTCCGGATTGCCGGTTTTCACCGCGAAAACCACATATTCACGCACCCAGTCAACGAAATCATTGGCACCTTGGCGCGACGGGAAATCACCGTTCGGGCCAAAGCCAAGCTGGTAACGTCCGGCGGAAATACCGCTGAGAACAGATGGCAGACCACTGACTGTGGAATGGGTGATCTTAATTCCCATCAGCTGCCCCAGTGCATCGGTCATATCAGCCGCTGCACCGTTGACTTCCTTACCATTGATAATCTGATATGGCGGGAAAGAACCGGAATTCACATCATTGATAACACCGGCCTTGATGATTTCTTCCGGCAGACGGGCGCGCAGCGCCTCATTCAATGCCTGTTCCGGAATCTTCACATCTTCAGCCAAAGCCTGTTGTGCAAAAATGCTGCCAAATACAGCAGCAGCCAGCATGGTCTTCTTCATTCTCATTCTCCCAGTAGTTCTGAGCATTTCCAGTTTATCTTCCATGATAGGAAATGCTCTATCTGTTTGTTTTGACGCGTATCTTATCCGAAAACCGCTTACACTTTACGGGATACGCTCTGGTAAACGTCATCACGCTTTGTTTGCATAAAACGGAAATAGTTCTTCAACGCTCAGCTTGCGTTGCAAGATGCCTTGCAGGTGCAGTTCTTCTGCAAAATCATTGATCATCGCCTCATTGGCCGCAATACCGCTGACATTCCAGTCTTCCGGCAGATCCTGCGCACATTTCAGCAATTCATCGATCATCCATGGTGTGGTTTCAGCATATTTGCGGCGCTTGGCCGTCCACATATGCTGGCTCTCATCCAGCAGATCACTCAGTTCCTGTGCAACCCACGGATGTTCTGCCAGAATTTCCGGCTTGATACCCATCAGATGCATGCCCGGCACATAGCCGACATCATTGAAGTAATTCAGCTCCGCACTGCGAAAATCAGGCAGGACCTGACGGAAACCTGCATTCTTACCAAAATAACCATCCGGCATAAAAGGCGTGAACACGGCATCCAGTACACCTTCACGCAAAGCATCCATCATCGGCTGCTCACCCGGCATGGCTTCAATCCGGCCTTCACGACCAAAACCATCCAAACGATCGGTGATCGGATGTGCGGCGGTCAAACGTCCTGCGTACCAATAGGCATCTTCAACACCAATACCATGGCGACGCAGGGCAGCTCTTGTCCATGTATTACCGGAATCACGCCAGCCGGTTACACCGATCTTCTTGCCAGCCAGCTGCTCAAAACTGGTAATACCACTGTCGACGCTGGTAATGACACAGCGATGACGAAAACCGCGCATGATGAAATTCGGAATTCCGATAATGCTGGTATCACCTTCATCACGCAATGAAACATAGCGGCTGAACGACATTTCCGAGGCTTCATGCGCTTCATCCTCACCCGGATCGGAAACCAATGTGCCGACGCGGTCAACAATCACATCAAGTTTTTCCGAACGAATATCGCCAAGTGCCAGCGGTGTCAGATAATCCCAATCACGTACAGCGATACGCAGTTTAACCGTCATAAACAGTCCCTCAAAATTTCCTCTGTACAAATGAGGTTAAATGTTCAAATTAAACTGATCAAATGTTATTATGTTACTGAACATTAAATCGGATAATGAGCTATGGTGCCTGATTTTTCCAGCGCGTGGTTTGCCAACCACCTCGAAGACCGTACAATGCGCGGTATTGCCCGCGATATGGCTGGCCTGATCAGACGCGGCACATTGCCGGTCGGCACCAAATTGCCGCCAATCCGTGATCTGGCCTATGTGTTGGGGATTAGCCCTGCCACGATCTCGGAAGCGCTGAGCGAATTACGCAAACTCAAAATCATTAATGGCAAAGGACGAAACGGCACTTGGGTCAGCGGCGATCATTTTGCGGCCAAACCTGCGCGCTTGATGAGCTTCGGCAATTATGGTGACGATGTACTGGATCTCTCGATGGCGATTCCGGATACCGCATTACTGCCGTCTCTGGAACTGGCGCTCCGTCATGGCGCACAGGCGGAAGGTCTCAACAGTTATCAGCGTGTTCGCATCCTGCCGGAACTTGAAGAGGCTGTACGCCGCGACTGGCCCTATGAACCTGAAGCTTTTCTCGCGACCAATGGCGGCTATAATGCCACTTACACGCTGATACACGCTCTCCTCACCCCCGGCGCATCAATTGCGATTGAAGATCCGACAGCCATGCGCCTTCTTGATATTATTGAGGATTTTGGCGCACAGATTATCCCCGTACACTGCGATGATCAGGGACCTCTGCCCTCTTCCCTTGCGGCAGCGCTTGAAAAGAAACCGGCAGCCTTTTTGTTCCAGCCACGCGTTCATTCTGTGACCAGTCACTGCATGAGCAAGGAGCGCCTGATGGCGCTGGGCGATGTGCTTGAAGGCCACGACACATTGATTATCGAAGATGACGGCGTTGCTGATATTGCCGCATCGCCCCGTCAGACACTCGGCGCACGTTTTCCTGACCGCGTAGTACATATTCTGTCTTACTCCAAGACACTGGGGCCGGATTTACGTCTGGCTGTACTTTCCGGCTCCGCCAGCCTTGTGGAGCAAATTCAGTCTTACCGCAGCTTCAGCTCGGGCTGGACAAGCCGCATTCTGCAATCTGCTGTCGCTTGGCTTTTGAAAGATGAGGCAACACAACATAGTCTGGAACAGGCACGACAGATTTATCAGCAACGCGCCCGCCATTTTCAGCAAGCACTGGCTGCTCATGGCAAAAGAATTCCTGACAATCATGGCCTGTGCTGCCTGATGCCGGTAGAATCCGAGCAATTCGCGCTGATCACACTGGCTGCACGTAATATTGCGGTCGCGCCGGGTTCCAAATTCTCAGTCCGGCCACTGCCTGCCGTGCGCATTGCAACCAGCACATTACAGGATCATCAGATTGAGGCGGTTGCCCATGCCGCATATCTTGCAAGCAAGCCGGTCTAGGTCTTCGCATCAAGGCTTCGCAACTGAACCGCATTTCAATGCACTATATCATAGCCATCACTTTAATTGTTCAGCAGCATCTTCAAGCACCTGAAAAGGCAGAAGAATAGAGCCGTGACGTGTTTTAAATAAGCGGGCAGCAATAAACATTTCCAATGCACGCCATTCTTCCGGAAAGCGCACATCTTCACCTGCCAGCAAATAGCTAAGTTTTTCGCCAATTTCATGAACAGCTGAAAAACTGCAACCCGGCGCTACTGCCACAACAACGGCAGTCGACGCCATACCAAGCGTACAAGCCCGCGCCTGATAACCAAGCGCTGTAATCACTTCCTGATTATGACAAATATCAAGAGTGACAGCACTGCCGCAGACAGGACTGATGCGCCGAACACTCAGGTCCGCCGGAACGAGACGGGCGTCATCACGAGATTTTCGTGCCCATTCACGCACATTATTCTCATAAAGACGCCCGATATCTGTTTCAGTTGTCATTCTTCTGTTGTTTTGTCCATTTGCCGGCCAAGCACAGCAAGAAACTGCAATACAAAATGCAATCCCCGCCGTACATCCTCATTACCGGCAACTTTCAACAAACCGAACAATGACGGCAAAGGTAAAGTCGCCGTCTGGTTCTGTGCATAACGTGCAGCATTACCTAATGCCCATGCTGCACCGACGGATTCTTCATAAGCTTTCATCAGTTTCTGCACCATAGCATCGTCGAACATATCAACACCGTCAGACGCCAGAGACAGCAGATCGACCACATTATGAAGACGCTTTCCCTGTAAAAGTGGTGAGACTTTTTCCAGCAGGTCTTTCAGACCCTGTTCTGTCGCCTCATCCATCATTGGCGACAATTTCGCAAATTCGTCCGGATTGGATTTATTCAAAGTCATGTCCTCCCCTGAGGCTGCATCTTTCCAAAACTTCAGATGATACCGCGTGCGACAGACCAATAAATGCCGCGGTTGAAGGCCTTACGCAGCAGCCCTCCCACTTTTGTTGGTGGCGTAGGATGCACATCCTCATCATAATTATACCAAAGCGGCATACCAGCCTCGAGCCCCATCTGCGCGACGGCCTGTACCTTGCCGTCATAAGCATCGACAACTCGGCCGAGACGAATATCACCGGCAATATTATTGGCAATCACAGGGCACTGATTATGGCAGGAACCACCCGCCTTAGAGATCGGCAGATCAACCGTATCGCCCATAACATAGGCATTCGGATAGCCGTCCAATTGCAATGTTTGCCGGTTCGTCGGCAGCCAACCCTCATTATCCGCCGCTTGTGAAACCCCGCTTTCAAGAACTGCATCCACAGCTCTGATAGGCGGAGTACACATCAAGAGATCGAAGTTCTCCTCCCTACCCTCTTCAGAAACAGCCGTTTTACGCTCCGGATCAACTGAAGCCAGTGTAAAGCCACGCTGGAATTTAATGCCCTTACTCTCGAAAATCGCAGGCATCACTTCACATACTTCCTGCTGAAGGAACAGGCAGTTTCGCAAAAGCTGGGAAACTGTCGGATAGGTATAGACGATCTCAACCTGATCACGCACCCCTTTACGCCGCAAATATTCATCCAGCATCAGCGTGGTTTCTACCGGTGCGATACCGCACTGATGCGGGACATTCGGGGTTTTCGGGAAATTCACCGTAATGAAAATACGGCCCTTTTCGAAGTTACGCAGCTTCTCTGCCATCTGAAGCGCCGGCTTCTGCTGATAAAAGTAATCTCCGGCCTGTTTCAAACCCGGAATACGTTCCGGTGCCGGTAAACAGCCGGTAGACACTACGATATAATCATAACCGATCGTCTTGCCGCTCTCAGTTGTGACGGTCGAACCGGCAAAATCGAAACGGGTAACTTTATCGACCTGAAAGTTAATTTCCGGACGTAGCAGTGTCTGTTGCTTACGCCGCAATTCGCCTTCAAAAAACATATCGAAGGCTACATACATAAAAGCAGGCTTATAATAGTGCCACGGCGAGTCCGACAATAATGTTACTTTGACAGAACCGCGCGCTACTTCCGGATAAAGCTTAGCGACGATGCTATTGGCAGTCATAGTGCCGCCAATACCGCCTCCGACAACGATAATATGCTTGGTCAAGAAAGCCCCCTGTTGCTGATAATTTATGCATGCGTGGTTACATTCTCAAAATCAGGCTAACACAGGTAATTTATTGCAACAAGCACAGTTTTTTACATAAAAATATTTCTAAAAATAAGAAAATATATGAAATTCAATTTTTTAATATTGCGACTGTCAAAATATCTTATGAGTATTACGCATTAAAATATTGTGATAACAATAAAAAACGCAATTTTAGAAAATTTATACGATCACAAATGCCATAATCGGCAAGATTAATACAAAACTGACCTGATCCAACCTCAGTTCAGGCAACAAGGCAAGCATAAGAAAACGTTCAACAGACGCCGCTTAAGCAGACAGCAATTTCATCATTCAGCCCTGTTCTTCAAAAAATCAATGAAAGCTCTGACCTTTGCCGGTATGTGACGTGTATTCGGATAAATCGCAGACACTGCTTGTTTCGGAAAACGAAAGTCCGGCAACAAATGGATTAAACGCCCTGCAACGACATCGTCAGCGACCAACCATTCGGGCAACAATGCCACTCCTGCGCCGCGCAATGCGAACTCCCGCAATGCTGAAGAACTATCTGCCGTTATCATTGCCTCCGTTTGCATATCCAGCACTTCCTGAATTTTGTTTGGCGCTTCAACCTTCCAGATTAATGGCGTGTCCAAACGGCTATGTGCCATCCACCGTAAAGCTTTGAGCTCAGGAAGACTGGAAGGCTCCTGAACATTTTGATTTTTCAGATAATCCGGTGATGCGACCGGAAGAATGGAAAATGTTTCAATCAGTGCCGCGCGATAGCCTGTATCCGCAATCTGTCCCAGACGTATTGCAATATCAAAACGCTCAGCAACCAGATTAGCATGATGAGATGATGCGCTGTGCTGTATTTTCAATTGCGGGTGCATTTGAGAGAATACGGCAAGTGCAGGAACGATTTTGTGGACCCCATATTCGAGCGTGGTTGAAATCCGTAACAGCCCGTTCAGTTCCCGATGTCCGCTCCGCGCATCCTCCTCAGCTAAAGCGGCATCTTGCAGCAGTCTTTGCCCGTGTGTGTAAAATCTCTGCCCGGCTTCAGTCAGCGTTAGACGCCGTGTCGTTCGGGTAAGCAGTGATACCCCGAGATCAGCTTCAAGTTGCTTGATATTAAAGCTGATAACCGCCCGCGTCTGGCCAAGCAGCTCCGCTGCTGCTGTAAATGATCCGCTATCAACAACCGTCACAAAAATATTGACCCGTTGTAAATTGAGCATGAGAACAGCGCCTATTGTCAAAATTTTTTTGCTATTTATTTCACAATTGTCAGACTTATCATCATAATCATAAGGCGTATAGACGGATCTTCTTAAGGAGATCCCATGTCATACCGGACTAAAATCGCAACCGTTTATCTGCTGGGTTTCTTTCTGGACCTTATTAATCTCTTCGTAGCCAGTGTTGCTTATCCGCTTATCGCACGTGATCTTAATGCAACGGTGACAGAACTTAGCTGGATTGGCACGGGCTATATTCTCGGCCTTACACTGATTATTCCCTTAAGCAGCTGGTTATCTAAACGCTACGGCGCTAGAACCATATTGCTACTGTCTCTGACGCTGTTTGCAGTTGCTACAGCGGGCGCAGGCATGGCCGGATCAGTTTACGCGCTGATTGCATGGCGGGTATTGCAAGGCTTGGGCGGCGGTCTGCTTATTCCGGTTGGCCAGACTTTGACATATCAGCATTACCGGCCGGATGAACGAGCCGGATTGTCCTCGGTCATCATGCTCGTTGCCTTACTCGCGCCAGCTCTTTCGCCTGCGGCAGGCGGGATCATTGTTGATTATCTTGGCTGGCGCTGGATATTCTTTCTCAACCTGCCACTGGCACTTTTAACTCTCTGTCTTGCCAGTATCTGGCTGAAAACAGATAACCAGCATACCAGCCCTGTTCCGCCATTTGATTTTGTCAGCTTTCTTACCGGCTCGCTCGGATTGGTGCTTTTATTGTTTGGCCTGTCGCAACTCGCCGATCAGCCAACACTCTATAACGGAACACTTAGTGTTGTAGCAGGGCTGGCAGCTATAGCCCTCTTCATTCGCCTCAGCCTGATAAAACCACAGCCCGTCCTCAATTTACGCTTAACCGCTGATCTCCTGATGGGAACATCAATGCTTATTTATTTGCTGATCCCTGGTGTGTTTATCGGCATCAGTATGATTACAATGCTTTATCTTCAATCAGTACTGGGAATGTCAGCTGCAAATACCGGCTTTCTGATGCTCCCATGGTCACTGGCTTCTTTTATTGCCATCAGCCTGACCGGAAAATTCTATAATCATTGCGGGCCACGCCCGCTATTTATGATCGGATGTGTCCTTCAAGGCTGCGGTATTGCTCTGCTCTCTCAAACACAGAGTTCAGACCAATATTCACTGTTCATAATTGCCTTCGCTTTCATGGGCTTCGGCGGCAGTCTGTGCAGCAGCACTGCACAAAGCACTGCCTTTATACAGGTTCAAGCATCCGATCTGACAGATGCCAGCGCAATCTGGAACATCAACCGGCAGCTGGCCTTTGGTTTTGGCGTCGATCTTCTGTCGTTGTTTCTCAACGTCATTTTATCCTGGCACAATGTTGCTGATGTAACCGACCCGTCCCAGACCAAAGCAGCGATACAGGCTTTTCATAGCTGTTTTTTGATCATCGCCCTGACTGCTTTAATCCCGTTTGCGATATGTGCGCGACTACCAAACCGCGAAATTCTCGACAATCTTCAATCGCGAAACTAAGCAAAAGAGATACTCAATGACGCAATCCGATATGTATTTTGACCTTATCCGCAGCACAGTCAGCATGATTGAAGATTGGTTCAGCGGTGCAGATAACAGCGCCAAACTCTATGAAAAACTCATGGCCGGTTTTTCAGCAGATTTCACAATGATCACGATGAGCGGTTCAGAGCTTGGCTATCCTGAAATCAGCGCCTTTTTCAAAGCACAGGCCGGTGCAAAATCAGGGCTGAAAATTACCCTCGAAAATATGTCTGTTATCTATGAAGGTTCTGACGGCGCGGTTGTAACCTATCATGAAATTCAGGAGCAATCAGGCCACGAACCAACAAAGCGCGTAGCGACAACCTTCCTGAGCAGGATAGACACCCAATTGCAATGGAAACATTTGCATGAAACATCCGTTGCTTAAACTGAGATACAAGCGGTGTAGTTAGCTCGTTTTACAAAGCCTGCAATGCAAGGACGAGGCGGCGTAACACTGACGCTGCCCGTTCACCGGTAACACTTGAAACAAGAACAATGTCCCGTTTCGGCAGTGGCGGCAATTTGGTTTTCTCACTAATATCGACCAGTTGAGAAGGTGCAGCTTTATATGCCAGCAACGCCACAGCCAAGCCAGCCTCCGCAGCAGCAGAGACAGATATAGCGCCTGTTCCGACAAATGCTTCCCGCCAGGCAATGCTGCCGCTATCAAGCGTTTTGAGCGCCATAGCACGGAGATTACAGGGTTCGGCCTGAATCGCGAGAGGCAAAGGTGCTCCGTCCGGTATTATGAAATCCGGAGCGGCGAACCAGCCAAAACGCTCCTCTGTCAGAAACTCGCCATCCCGCCGGCTTTCATCGTATCGCAGAATGATAACTGCATCCAAATCTCCTGCATCATACCGATCCAGCAGTTCCCTTGTACCGGCAGTGCGCAAGTGCAGTGTCACACCGGTTTCCCGTTCATGCATACGGCTCAGCAATTTTGGAAGATTTGGCCCGACCAGATGATGGGTAATGCCAATAGAAAGGCGCGCAGGTGTTTGTGCAAAAATTGCAGCCGCTCGTCTGCCGCTGGCCATATAGTCTTTGGCCGGTTGCAGGAAATGCGCACCGGCTGCAGTAAGCCGCACGTGTCGCGGCGTACGCTCCAGCAAACGCTGACCCAGCCCTTCTTCCAAACGCCGTAAGCGTAAAGAAATCGCGGCCTGTGTCGTATTCAGAGCGCCTGCTGCCTTTGTAAAAGACTGCAATTCTGCAACAAGAATAAAGGCTTCGACGGCTTCAGGATCAAGCAAGGCACATCCCAATCATAAACAAAATTTATCATTGAAACATCTGATAGCACATTTCTGTTTATGTCGCTTTAGGGCTTATTGAGAAAATAACAGGAAATACTTTCTCATGACTCAGTCCGGTATTCAAAGCGCCAGCAACTCCGCAAATACAGATTCCCGCATCTGGGGCATTCTGGCAATCGCCGTTGGAACACAAGCAGCCGGATCAATCGTATCGCAAGGGATTTATATTCTGGTTCCGTTTTGGCGGGAGGCCTTTGGGGTGACGCTGGCTTCTGCTTCCCTTGCGGTCACCGTTATGAATGGTGTCCAGATCATCACAATGTATAGTTTTGGTCGTACCATCGATATGTATGGCGAGCGTAAAGTCGTCGGCCTTGCAATGACAGCGATGGCGGCAGCAATGGCTGCAACGGCGCTTTTCGTCGACAATCTGGTCAGCCTTTTGATCTGCATGGCCTTTTTAGGCGGCACTTATTCAGCCGTACAACCTGGCGGAACCCGCGCAGTTATGCGGTGGTTTCCGCCACATAAGCGCGGCATTGCTACTGGCTTCCGTCAGGCTGCGGTTCCTTTTGGCACTATGATTGCAGCAGCCGTTTTACCCTATTTCGCCGTTCACTATGGCTGGCACAGCGCAGCCTGGGTTGGTGCCGGTGTTTCAATGTTTGGTGCTCTTCTATTTTGGGGGCTTTATCGCGAGCCCGACAGCATTGCCACCCAAACAGCAACACCCCTCCCTCTGAAAACGCTTATTCGCACCGTTGGCGAAGAGAAAAATTTCTGGCCGGTTTTACGGCTCGGAATAGCTATGTCCGCTTTTCAGTTTACCTTTACCGCACATATGATCAGCTATTTAACCGATCATTTCAGGATTGATATTGTGTTAGCTGCATTGCTTTTCGCATTAACACAATTCGTAGGCATTCCGGGACGCGTATTGTTGCCATGGCTCAGCGATTATTATCGCCCTGAAAAAAGAGCGCACTCACTCGCTTTTATTTCACTGATTGCCGTTGGCACAACAGTTTTGCTGACACTGTTACCAGCCACCATGCCAATGGCAGCTATTCTTTTGTTGCTGGTACTGCTTGGCTTTTTCGGAATTGGCTGGTTTCCGCTCTATTTGCTAGAAATCGCAGAAGCTGCGCCAAAAAACTCAATTGCATCAACCGTTGCTTTCGCCTCGACAATCTGTCTCGCGGTCATGGCGCTCGGCCCTTATCTGTTCGGCTTAATAGCTGATTGGCTTGGCTATCAGGCAGCCTGGTTCAGTTTGATAGCGCCTGTTCTGATAACAGCCGGTCAGCTTTTACAATCCCGACCACCACAATAATATACAGAGCACATGAATATACTCCACATCAGCCTGAAATGCTCACCTGCCGGTTCAGGTTGCTGTGGAGTAATTTAATATTAGAAAACAGGTATATTTATCAAATAATGACCAGTTTGTTCTGACGCAAAGACGCTTTCTGACGCTTCATTAAAGTCCGTTGCATAGATCGCCTAGTGGCCCTGCCACTACGCGTAATGATTTGTAGCGAGCACTTGATATGAACCGCTTTCATGACCGTCCGGCACTCACCTTCAGAAAACTGTTTCAGCTGTTCTGTGTTCTGGTTAGCGTTTTTATCAGTCTGCAATCAACAGCTCTGGCCGCACAGCTGGACAAGTATCTGCCTGCGCTGAAAGTGCAGGAAATCTTTCAGGATGCCGATCGTATCGGCACGCCGCAAGGTGAGCCGCCGATTGCTCCGGTCTATAAAAATCAAGATCTGCTCGGCTATATTTATCTGAACTCGGACTTTACCAGTGCGGTCGGCTATTCCGGCAAACCGATCCATATTCTTGTCGGCATTGATCCTAAAGGCATTATTCGCGGTATCAAACTGGTCGATCATAAAGAGCCGATTGTTTTGATCGGGATTCCCGAAGCCAAAGTCGTTGCGGCGCTCAACTCCCTGATTAACAGCGATTTCAATGCCGTTGCATCCGGCACTGCCAAGCCGCCTCAGGTCGAGATTGTCAGCGGTGCCACGGTTACTGTTCTGGTGATGGGCGACAGTGTAGTGCGCTCTGCTGTCGGGCTGATCCGTAGCGGACGCCTTGGCAATCAAATCTCCGCCACCCTGTCCGCAGTTCCGCAAGAAATCCGCACTGTCAATCTGTCGAAACAGGATATCCGTGACTGGCAGGAACTGACCGGCGATGGCTCTGTCCGCAGCCTGAAACTCAGTGTCGGCGAAGTAACGCAAGCTTTTCTTGATGCTAAACAACCGCAAGCCGCAGGCAATCCTGAAATATCCGATCCTGAAGATCAGTTCATCGAGCTTTATGTCGCGCCGGTTTCGGTGCCGTCCATCGGTCTCAGCCTGCTTGGCAAGGCCGGTTATGACCAAATGCAAAAACATCTCAAACCCGGTCAACAGGCCGTGTTGGTTGCCGGTGATGGTGCCTATTCTTTCAAAGGATCGGGCTATGTACGCGGCGGTATTTTCGACCGTATCGAACTTTTGCAAGACGGTCAGGGCATCCGCTTCCGTGATAAAAACCACACCCGTATCGGTGACATTGCTGCCGACGGCGCACCTAAATTACGCGAAATCGCTCTGTTCACAGTACCGGAAGGCTTTACTTTTGATGTAACGAAGCCGTGGGAACTGCAATTGCTGGTACAGCGCGGCTTCGGCGCCCGCGACAAAGCCAGTATCTTCTATGACCTCAGTTATAATCTTCCAGACCAATATGTGACCATCACCGCTCCTGCCAAACCTGCTCCGGCTCCCGTGCAGCCTGCACAAGATGCTGCCACAGCAAATAACCCGCATGTCAGCGCGCCGGTCGGTGAAGCATCCATGCCAGATTTCTTCGGTGAAGATAATCCGCTGTGGATTCAGATGTGGCAGATGAACAAAATCAATATTGTGATTACTGCCTTCGCCATTCTGGTGCTGGTCGCGATCTTCTTCTTCCAAAACCATCTCGTCAGACGTCCGCGCTTCTTCGCATGGGTCAGACGCGGCTATCTCCTGTTCATCCTTGTCTGGCTTGGCT
This sequence comes from Bacillus subtilis, assembly GCA_021733665.1. GTDB lineage: Bacteria > Pseudomonadota > Alphaproteobacteria > Rhizobiales > Rhizobiaceae > Pseudochrobactrum. The sequence goes on along the minus strand of JAHREI010000003.1, from coordinate 183,307 downwards.
TCTACACCAACACCCAGCTATCGGTCGTCAATGTTCTGACTTTCACCAATTCGCTCATCACCGGTTTCAATTGGGAATTCTTCCTGACCTCACCGCTGACCTTCCTGTTGTGGGGCTCGGTGGCAGCTGGTCTGCTATTCTGGGGACGCGGCCCGTTCTGCGGCTGGCTCTGCCCTTTCGGCGCTATGCAGGAGCTGAGCAACAATCTGGCACAGTGGCTGAAAGTACCACAGGTCAAACTGCCATGGGGTCTGCATGAACGCCTGTGGCCGATCAAATATATTATCTTCCTCGGCCTGTTTGGTCTGTCGCTCTATTCCGTGGCACTGGCCGAAGTTTTCGCTGAAGTCGAACCGTTCAAAACCGCAATCATCCTGAAATTTGCCCGCGAATGGCCTTTCGTCATCTATGCCCTGACATTGCTGACTGCCGGTCTGTTCATTGAACGCTTTTTCTGCCGCTATCTATGCCCGCTCGGTGCAGCACTCGCCATACCCGGCCGTATCCGCATGTTTGAATGGCTCAAACGCTGGCCGGAATGCGGCTCGCCATGCCAGCGCTGTGCTGTCGAATGTCCGGTGCAGTCCATCCATCCGGAAGGCCAGATCAATGTCAATGAATGTATCTACTGCATGCATTGTCAGGAACTCTACCACGATGACCAACGCTGCCCGCATATGATTCAGGTGCGTGTCAAACGTGAGAAATTCGCTGCCCGCAACGCGCCTTACATTCCACCGGCAGAAGGCAGCAGCAGCCAAACCAAGACCATCATCACCCATAACGGAAAGCCTGTTACCGGTGCGCCTGCACCGGACGCAGCATCCTGAAATTTTCAACTGGAGACAAAGCAATGTCTGAGCAAGAAAATAAAACCCGCATGAGCAGACGGCAATTACTCGGCACCTCGGCCTTTGTGGCTGCGGCTGGTGCCAGCGGCATGGGTGGCGCACTTGTTATGGCCGGTGCTCCGAAACAGGCCATGGCTGCAAGTGCCGCATCCGGCGCAAGCGCTGAAGTCAAACCGGGTGAACTGGATGAATATTACACATTCTTTTCCAGCGGTCAGACCGGTGAAGTCCGTATTGTCGGCCTGCCTTCCATGCGCGAGCTGATGCGTATTCCTGTTTTCAACCGTGACAGCGCAACCGGCTGGGGACAGACTAATGAAAGCCGCAAAATCCTGACCGAAGGTATGCTGCCGGAAGACCGTGAGTTCATGAAAGACCGCGGCGGCATTTTCGACAATGGCGACCTGCATCACCCGCATCTCTCTTTTACTGACGGAACCTATGACGGCCGCTATCTTTACGCCAATGACAAGGCCAATACCCGTGTCTGCCGTATCCGTCTTGATGTGATGAAGTGCGATAAGATCATTCAGCTGCCGAACCAGCACACGGTTCATGGCCTGCGCGTTCAGAAATATCCGAAAACCGGCTATGTCTTCTGTAATGGTGAAGACCGCGTGCCGATCCCGAATGACGGTACCAATCTGACAGACACCAAAAACTATCATGCGATTTTCACCGCAGTAGACGGCGAAAGCATGAAGGTAGCATGGCAAGTGATGGTCAGCGGCAATCTCGACAATGTCGACTGTGACTATCAGGGCAAATATGCTTTTGCCACCTGCTACAATTCTGAAGAAGGCACAACACTGGCCGAAATGATGGGCAGCGAGCAGGACTGGATTGTTGTCTTCAACCTGAAACGCATTGAAGAAGCCGTTGCCAAAGGCGAGTTCAAGGAAATGGGCGGCGTGCCGGTGATCGATGGCCGTAAGGGCTCCAAATTCACCCGCTATATTCCGGTACCGAACAGCCCGCATGGTATGAATACCGCGCCGGACGGCATCCATATTGTGGCCAATGGTAAATTGTCACCAACCGTCACCGTTTTCGATGTGCGCAAATTTGACAACCTGTTTGATGACAAAATTAATCCGCGCGATGCCGTTGTGGCAGAACCGGAACTGGGTCTCGGGCCTTTGCACACTGCCTATGACGGTAAGGGTAACGCCTATACAACCCTGTTTATCGACAGCCAGATTTGTAAATGGAACATTGAGGATGCCAAACGTGCCTTCAAGGGCGAAAAGGTTGATCCGATCCGCCAGAAGCTGGATGTGCAATATCAGCCGGGACACAACCACACCTCAATGGGACAAACCAAAGAGGCGGATGGCAAATGGCTGATTTCTCTCAATAAATTCTCCAAAGACCGCTATCTCAATGTGGGGCCTCTCAAACCGGAAAATGATCAGCTCATAGATATTTCCGGAGATAAAATGGTGGTTGTCCATGACGGACCAAGTTTCGCCGAACCGCATGATGCAACAATCGTACATCGCTCCAAGATCAATCCGGTCAATTTCTGGAGCCGTGAAGATCCGTTCTTCGCCGATGCCGTTGCACAGGCAAAGGCCGATGGTGTCGATCTGATGGAGGCTGCTGAGGTCATCCGTGACGGTAATAAAGTCCGTGTCTATATGACCTCCGCAGCACCAGCTTTCAGCCTTGAGGAATTCACCGTCAAACAGGGCGATGAAGTCACTGTCTATGTGACCAATATTGATGAAATTGAAGACCTGACCCATGGTTTCTCGATCATCAATTACGGGATCAATATGGAAGTGGCACCGCAGGCCACCGCCTCGGTTACTTTCATCGCCAATAAGCCGGGCGTGTGGTGGTATTACTGCTCATGGTTCTGTCATGCCATGCATATGGAAATGAAAGGCCGTATGCTTGTTGAGCCGAAAGGCGCTTAAACATCATGAAGCATCAGCGCCATAAGGAAAAACACAATCCCGCAGCTTTACCGGAGCAAACAACGCCCGCACTGAAGCACTATGCTTTTGCCACAGCTTTGTGTTTTTCCGGCCTGCTGCCCGCTATGATGTCTCCGGCACTGGCCGGAGAGATCACCGTAGCTGCCGGACAAAATCTGCAGACCGTCCTTGATCAGGCACCGGCGGGGGAAACGATCCGCCTGCTCAAAGGGCGGCATGACGGGTCAGTCATCATAGACAAGACAGTCATGCTTGAGGGGGAAGCCGGAGCCGTGCTTTACGGCTCCGGCAACGGCAATACAATCACCGTCAATGCACCGGAGACCATCATTCGCGGGTTAGAAATCCGTGGCTCCGGCGACAATCTCTATGATCTCAACTCCGGTATTTTCATCGCCAAAACCGCTACCGGCGCGCGGGCAGAGAATAACCGGCTGATTGATAATCTTTATGGTATCTATCTGCATGGCGCCAAAGATTCCGTGGCCGAAGGCAATGAGATTATCGGCAAGCGCGGTGTGCGCATGGCACAAACCGGCAGCGGTGTTTCCTTATGGAATGCACCGGGTGCCAAAGTGCTGAATAATATCATCCGCTATGGCCGCGACGGCATTTATACCAATGCCAGCCGCAAGAATATCTTCCGTGGCAATCTCATGGAGAATGTGCGCTTTGCCGTCCATTACATGTACACTAATGACAGCGAAGTCAGTGATAACGTCTCGCGCAATAATTCTGTCGGCTTTGCAATTATGTATACCAGCCGCCTTAAAATTACCGGTAATCTTTCCGATGGCGACCGCGATCACGGCTTATTGCTGAATTATGCCAATAGTTCCGTTATCACCGGTAATCAGGTGATCGGCAGAATGCAATCCGCTGATCGTTGGATGGATGCCGGTGTGCAAAGTGCCGAGCACGGTATGCCAGCACCGGAAACAGACTCATCTGCCGCTGCTGGCAGTATGCGGCTGGGGCCAGAAAAATGCGTTTTCATCTACAACGCCAATAAGAACAAATTCACCGGCAATCAGTTTGAAAATTGCAGCATCGGCATTCATTTCACTGCCGGTTCCGAAGGCAATGTGATGAGCGGCAATGCCTTCATCAACAACCGCACTCAGGTCAAATATGTCGGCACGCGCAATCTCGACTGGTCAGCCAAAGGACGCGGCAATTTCTGGAGCGACAATCCCGCCTTTGACCTCAATGGCGACGGCATTGCCGACAGCCCCTACCGGCCGAACGACCTGATCGACAAAGTGCTGTGGACAGCACCTCAGGCCAAAATCCTCATCAACAGTCCGGCGATCCAGACAATCCGCTGGGCGCAGACGCAATTTCCCGCATTAATGCCAGGTGGTGTCATCGACAGCTATCCGCTGATGAAACCGCCTGCGATGCCGGTCAAATCCGGAGGCGAAAATAAATCATGACTGAAACCGTAAAGCTTGCCGGTGTCACCAAAACCTATGGCACATTCAATGCTATCAGCGATGCGTCCTATGTGCTGAATGCCGGTGAAAATATCGCCTTGGTCGGCCATAATGGTGCAGGCAAAACCACAATGATCAAGCTGATGTTGGGACTGATCCGCCCGACACATGGCAAAGTGCTGGTGCTGGGTGAAGACCCTGCAGCCGGACAATTCGCGGCACGGCGCAAGCTTGGCTATCTGCCCGAGCATGTCTCTTTCAATATGGCGCTGACCGGACGGGAAACCCTGTTCTTTTACGCCAAGCTCAAATCCGTTCCTGTGAAGGAAACCGCTGCACTGCTCGATCATGTCGGCCTGTCCCATGCGGCAGACCGCCGTGTCGGCACCTATTCCAAAGGCATGCGCCAGCGGCTGGGTCTGGCTCAGGCGCTACTCGGCAAACCCGCCGTGCTGCTGCTGGATGAACCGACAACCGGCCTTGATCCTGCCTTGCGCAAAAATTTCTACGATCTGCTGGAGGTTATGCGTGCAGAAGGTACCACCATTCTGATGTCCTCTCATGCGCTCACCGAACTGGAAAATCGTGTCGGACGGGTAATTATCGCCAATCGTGGCAAGGTCATCGCAGATGGCTCACTGGATGATCTGCGCCATATTGCGCGTCTGCCGGTGCGTATCCGTGTCAGCTTAGCCGAAGGTGAAATCGCACCGCAGAGCGCCGGACAATTCCTGCGGATAGGCTGGCGGAAAACCGGCTTTGCAAGTTTTCAGGCGGATGTCTCAGCAGAAGACAAAATGCAGGTTCTGAATTCCGTTATCGCTCAAAACCATAACATCATGGATATTGATGTCATGGCGCCTACTCTGGATGAGCTTTACGCCCATTTCCTCACAGTTAAAGAGGCCGCGGAATGAAAAATCTCATTCATATTGCCGGTAAGGAAATTCAGGAAGGGTTACGCAACCGCTGGGTCCTGGCAACCACTTTGTTGCTGGCGGCTTTGGCGCTCAGCATGAGCTTTCTCGGTAATGCACCGACCGGCAGCACCATCGGCTCCAACCGGCTGGATGTGGTGATTGTCAGTCTCTCCAGCCTCACCATTTTTCTCATCCCGCTGATTGCACTGCTGATCTCTCATGATGCTGTTGTCGGCGAGATGGAGCGCGGCACCATGCTGTTGCTGCTGAGTTATCCGATCGGACGCAAACAGGTCATTCTTGGCAAGTTTCTCGGACAACTCACTATTCTCGCTTTCGCGACCCTGTTCGGCTATGGCAGCACCGCCGTGGTGCTTGCGCTGACAGGCGGCGGCATCGATGCAGCAAGCTGGCTGGCTCTGCTGTCTTTGATCGGCAGTTCTGTCCTGCTTGGTGCGGTATTCATCGCCATCGGCTTTTTCGCCAGCACAATCGTGCGTGAGCGCAGTACGGCTGCGGGTATTGCCATCGGTATCTGGCTACTCTTTGTGCTGATCTATGACATGGCGCTGCTTGGTTTACTGGTCTTCGATCAGGGGCAAATGATCGGCACAGCCCTGCTCAATATTTTGCTGCTTATCAACCCGACAGATGCCTATCGCCTGCTCAATTTCGGCACAGGCGGTGCCGGTGCCCTCACCGGCATGGGCGGCGTTGCAGGCACCACAACTCTTAGCGCAGGTGTCCTCACTCTGGCGCTGGGACTATGGACTACCATCCCGCTCGGCCTTTCCGTACTCATCTTTTCAAGGAAAGAACTATGAGACTGATCTCCCTTTTCATCCCCGTTATTGCCGCTCTTACCCTGTCCGCCTGTTCGCCTGAAAAACAGGCTGAGACACCGGCTCCGTTTGCACTGACTGAAACGGCCATGGGGCGCTATTGTGGCATGAATGTTCTGGAACATAGCGGCCCGAAGGGACAGATCATTCTGCATCCGGCAAGTGAAGCCATCTGGTTCTCCTCTGCCCGTGATACGCTGGCTTTTACCATGTTGCCGGAAGAGCCGAAAAACATCGCGGCAATCTATGTCTCCGATATGGCCAAAGCGCCAAGCTGGGAGCAGCCGGGCGCACAAAATTGGGTTGATGCGAAAAAGGCTTTCTTCGTCATCAACAGCAATGCCACCGGCGGCATGGGCGCCAAGGAAGCTGTACCGTTCTCAGTCCGTGAAGCGGCAGAGAAATTTGCCACGGATAAAGGCGGCGACATCGTTACCTTTGCCGACATCCCGCAGGACTACGTTCTCGGCACCTCAGACGCGCCTGCTGAAACACCAATGAGTACACATCACTAATCTCATGAATATTTGCACGGAGGCTGTCATGACAAGCCGTATCAATCGCAGACGTTTTATCGGTATCAGCTGTGCTGCTGCCGGTCTCAGCCTCCTGCCTTTTCATGCTGGCGCAACAGCGCAGAAAGATACCCTGATCTGGCAGGGTTTTGCCCTTGGCGCACCGGCAAAAATCATTCTCCATCATCCGGATAAGAAGACCGCAGAAGCTCTTCTCCGGCAAGTTCGCGCGGAAATCGCACGTCTGGAAGGTATTTTCAGCCTTTACCGGCCAGACTCTGAACTTGCCTCGCTCAACCGCTCCGGTGCTCTGGCTATGCCATCGCCGGAGCTGGTTGAGTTACTGGAAAAATGTCGTGGGTTTTGGGAAAAAAGCGGCGGTCTGTTTGACCCGACCGTGCAGCCACTTTGGGCATATCTTGCGCGGCATTTTTCTGCCGAACATGCAGCCGCTTCCGGCCCCTCCGCACAGGAATTGCAACAAGCGCAGTCTTTAATCGGCTTTGATGCCGTGCGTTTTAGTAAAGAGCGGATTGTCTTTGACCGCCCGCAAATGGCTATGACCCTCAACGGTGTTGCGCAGGGTTATATTACTGATCTGATTACGCAAGTACTGGCGGCTCACGGCATTACCAATACACTCATCAATCTTGGTGAATATCGCACATTGGCGAACCATCCGGACGGGCACCCTTGGCAAATCGGTATCGCCGATCTTGAAACTGATCAACAACCCGATGAAATGCTGGAACTCTCCGGTAATGCTTTAGCGACATCAGGCAGTGCCGGTTTCCGTTTTGATGCCGCCGGTCGTTTCAATCATCTGCTTAACCCAAAAGCCGCGAGTGAAAATAATCTCTCCGCATCACTTTATCAGCGTGTCACAGTCATCGCTCCCGATGCCGCGTCGGCCGATGCATGGGCAACCGCTTTTTCATTGATGGACGAAAACCGCATTTCAACAGTTTTGAAAAATCTGCCTGCAACCACTGCTCATCTTAAAACGGCTGGCGGCACCCTGCGAAAGATCAATACCTGAAAATTATCATAGCGCGGTGAATTGCACCGCGACGCATGAAGCATTACTACTCATTCTGAAAATTCGGCCTGTTCAGCAACAGGCAGATAGCTAAGGGATGAGTATGATCGACCGGACTCTTGTCAGTACATTGCCAATCTTTGCAGGCATGGAAGAAAGCGCCTTGGATAAGCTGCTTTCTGATGCTGTGCAACGCAATGTCCCGAAAGGAGCAAAGGTCTTTGAACAGGGCGAGAAGGCTCAGTTGTTCTATCTGCTTCTCCAAGGCCGGTTGAAAGTCATGCAGGTAACGGCAGACGGCCAGCAACTGATTGTACGCGTGGTGCATCCCGGCGATTTATTCGGTTTCGCACTGGCAATCGGACGCACAGAATATCCGGGCACACCAGTTGCGATTGCCGATAGTATTGTACTCGCATGGCCAATGCATATGATGAACGATTTTCTCGCGCGCAACCCGACTTTAGCAATCAATGCGATGCAGATGATCGGCCAGCGGCTGGATCAGGCACATAACCGCATCCGTGAAATGTCCACGCAGGAAGTAGAGCGGCGCATTGCCCATACGGTTATTCGTCTGGCACAAGACGCCGGAATTCATGAAGGCGCTGATATCCGGATTGATTTCCCGATTTCGCGGCAGGACATTGCCGAAATGACCGGCACCACATTACACACAGTCTCACGGATACTCAGCAATTGGGAAAGTAAAGGACTGGTCAAAGGCGGCCGGCAATTGCTGCTGGTTTCCAACCTGTCCGGCCTGAAACGGCTTGCAGAACACGATAACGACTGAGCAAAAAAGCTGTATGTAATTTTCAACTTTGTTTGCTCCCCGACAAAGAGCAAGTTTGTAAATTGTCCTAAATATCCGGAAGCCGCTGAAGCGGTTATATTATTCCGGAGAGTGACATGAAACTTACCGCAACAAAACTGGCTCTGACAGCAGGCGTTTTCGCCCTCTTTACTCTGCCTGCTCTGGCCGCCGATATTGAAGTCCATATGCTCAATAAAGGCGCAGAAGGCGCAATGGTCTTTGAACCGGCCTATATCAAAGCCAATCCCGGCGACAACATCATCTTCATCCCGACGGATAAAGGCCATAATGTTGAATCCGTCAAAGATATGCTCCCTGAAGGCGTTGAGAAATTCAAAAGCAAAATCAATGAGAACTACACCCTGACGGTTCAGCAAGACGGCGCTTATCTGGTCAAATGCACTCCGCATTATTCCATGGGCATGGTCGCGCTGATTGTTGTCGGTGACAATCCGGCTAATCTTGATGCCATCGTTGCTGCCAAAAAGCCAAAGCCGGTGCAGCAGCGCCTCGAAAAAGCAATTGCCGGTGCACAAAAATAACAGCCCTGCCTGATGCAGGTTTGCATACCGGCCCGCATGTTGAGATGAGGACACCGCTGTGAACGCCCCAGATACCGCTGACTATCTGAAGAACGAAAATACTAAAACCAGAAAACCGGTACCGCGTGGTCTGAAAATGACCGGCCCTGTGCTTTTCAGTTATGGTTTCAGGCCGTTTTTCCTTGGTGCCGGTATATGGGCTGTGTTTGCCATGCTGTTGTGGATTTTATCCCTCACACTCGGCATGCCGCTGGGCGGCTCCTATGATGCATTGAACTGGCATGCCCATGAAATGCTGTTCGGTTTCGGCTCTGCGGTTCTGGCAGGATTTCTGCTGACCGCCGTGCCGAACTGGACTGGCAACCTGCCGGTCTCCGGCACACCACTAATCATTCTTGCCGGTTTCTGGCTGGCGGGTCGTCTGGCTTTTCTCTATCCCGACCTCATCCATTTCTATGCGGCAATCGCACTGGAAAGCCTGTTTCTGCCTCTGTTGCTGGTCATTTGTGCAAAAGAAATTATTGCCGGAAAACAATGGAAAAACCTGAAAGTACTGATCGGCGTGACCATTCTCACCATCGCCAATCTGATCTTCCATTATAGCGTGATAACCGATGGTGATATTGCACTCGCCAGCCGTATCGCTGTCAGCGCCTATGTGCTGCTGATCATGATTATCGGAGGACGGATTGTACCGAGTTTCACCCGTAACTGGCTCAACCGCAATCAGAAAGCTCGCTTTCCGGTGCCGTTTAACCGTTATGATGCCATCTGCATAATTATCGGTGCGTTTGCGCTGTTTAGTTGGATATTTGCACCGGAAACAATGGTCACACTGCTGCTCGCCTGTCTGACTGCTGTCATGCATATTGCGAGGCTGACACGCTGGTGCGGTTGGGAGACAGCACCCGAGAAACTCCTGCTCATCCTGCATATTGCCTATGCTTTCATTCCCGCAGGTTTTATCGCTATCGCTTTGTCTGCGGCTGATATGCTCAATGCCTATTCAACATTGCATATTCTGACTGTCGGTGCTGTCGCTATGATGATGCTGGCAGTGATGGGGCGTGCAACCCGCGGACATACCGGTAATGCACTAACCGCATCTCCGCTCACTATTTTGTCTTATGTCTGCCTGATCGCCTCTGCACTTCTCAGGCCATTTGCGGAAATTATCCTGAATTATTTCCATACAATTCTGGCAGTATCAGCACTGTTATGGATCGCAGCATTTGCTTTATTTCTCATCGAATATGCACCAATGCTGCTGCAGGATCGCCGCCAGCGTGCAGAATAAAAACCAATCAATGAGCGCCAGCGCGGATCATCATCCGATAGGCTTCACCGCTGGCGTCAAAATTGCCAACCCATTGATGGCCGGCTTTTTCAAGTTCCGGTACTAAAAAATGCGGCTCGGCTGAGAACAGAGCGAAGATCACAGCGCCTTCTTCAATTCTGCCAAGTAGCCGCAGAATTTCTTCGGTAACCGTGTCCTGATCCGGCAATGAATAATCCAGATAATGCATCGGATCCGGCCAGATTTCCGGTACAACTGTCTGCGCAGACCGGTTGACAGGCTTGCATTGCTCCAATGCAATTGCAGGTTCGGCTGGTGTAAAGATCACTTCCCAGTCACCATGTCCAATCTCACGATCGGCAAAGGAAAAGCCCTTTTTCTGCATGACCTGAAACAAAGGAACCGGTCGGAAATTAGCAATCAGTTTTAGAGGCTGACCTGCCTTTAGGCCGGCAACGGCCTGCATAATCAATGGAAACGGCTCCCCGCCATCCCGCAGCACGGCACGCACATCAAGTTCAACCGGTTGCATCAAAATACAATCTCCGCTCAAAACAAAAAGCTTCTCCATATATGCGATAACCTGCATATATGTGAAAGTATAGGTATAGAATTGAATTCATATTTTGTGCTAACGCAAATTCATCATATTCTGTATTCTCAAAATACAGATACAACGCTCCGGAGGTGCGAGCGCTTGTTAAGCAAAAACGGTGTACACAACGATTATATTAATTGCATAAGATGACTCGTTTTTTTCAATTTTATGAATTATAGTGCGCAGAGAAAATTCTATGCAGATTTAAATGCATAGTACTCATCAATACATTTGAGCTTGCAATCAACCCACACAGAAGAATTGTACCCATGGGAAATGAAATTAATAAAAAAATTAAAGATAAACTTATTAATCTATCCAACATTATTCGCGCAGAACAAAGAGAACTTTTAATAGAAGCCGCCAATTTCAATAGTATGCCGAATAAAAGCCTTCTACGTCAAATTGCTGAACTTGAACTGAATATCACAGCGATTGACAATACTATTGCGGAATATGAAGAATAATAATTTCAAATTCCGTTTTTATAAAAATAAATGACTGTTACGATCTATATTACCGTAACAACCACCGCCTTATAAAAGAAAATCAAAGATTGCCTATAAAACCTAGCATCTAAACAACTTACGCGTTGTTCAGATCAATGCGGAGTTGTAACCTTGGTCACGCGGGAGATATCAAGAAAACCGGCAATATAGTCTGTCTTATTCTCACCTGTCCGGATGCCTAAGTGAATATTTTTATGAATACCACCCTGCCCGATCCGTACAGCCCGGATATTCAGCTCTTCTGTGCGCTCACGCAGCAACCAGTCGGGCACGGCACTGATACCACGTCCGGCAGCCACTAGCTGTAACATCATTTCTGTTGTTTCAACTTTACGATGTTTGTAGGGATAACAATGTTGAGGCAGCAAGAACTGAGTAAATATATCCAGTCTTTCCGGTTCGATAGGATAAGTAATCAGAGTTTCAGACAGTAAATCCTGCGGATTTGCAAAACCGGTCTTTGCAAGCGCATGATGCTCCGGCACTGCCAGCACCAGTTCATAGGCAAAAACCGGTGTGAAATGAATATGCCGCGTTTCATAAGGATCCGGCGTAATCAAGATATCAATATCATGCGCCAGCAAATCGGCGACACCACCCGTATGAAAAGCCGTTTTGAGATCAATATCCACATCCGGCCATGACTCAAGATAAGGCTGCATTACCCGCATCAACCATTGATGACACGGATGGCACTCCATACCAATGACCAGTGTCCCGCGCTGTCCGGAGCGGATATCTCCGAGAACCTGTTCAGCGCGTTCCAGCTGCGGTAAAATTCGTTTTGCGAGCTTAAGCAGATATTCACCGGCCTGAGTAAGACGCAGCTGACGACCATCTTTTTCCCACAAGGCCGTACCGCAACGCTCTTCCAGCTTACGGATCGCATGACTTAATGCTGATTGTGTCAAGTTTAGCTGACGAGCAGCAGCCGTAAGACTTCCCAGCCTGTCAACTTCAAACAGGATTGCAAGATGCTGGCGCTCAAGCATGTCTGGTAACTTTCATAATCATCCCGAAACAGGAAGCGTAACACTCTGAAAACTGCGATTATGCTCCAAAGGTATTACGAATAATATATGCAAGACTAAAATCGTGTCCGTCACCTGTAAGTGAAAGCCCTGAAAAGGTCAAAGAGAAAGGGCGATATCATTCTCCCGCCCCTCCTCAGAAGCTTGTTATTGCATCGTCACTCCGAAAACAGAAAACGCTTGATGAGCGGATGGAAGGGATCGGATAAACCATCAAGAACATCGAAATGATGTTTATCCATCTCTTCAATACAGGTTGTGGTTGCACCAAGCCCAAGCCAGATATTCGCCAGAAGTTTCGATTGCCGAATGAACTCAGGCCTTTCATTGCTGCCGTACCAGCAGGTCAAACGTGTTGCCTCACATGGGCGTAACAGCGCCGGACTCTCCGCTAAAGCTTCATTCTCATCAATCTGCAAAGAGGTATTCATCTCCGTTTGCATCAGCGGCCGCAGATCGTGCAGACCTGAAATGGACAGAACATGCCGGATACGCTGCCGCGTGAGCGGACTGAGCGGGCCGGATACAGTCATCATACGGCAGGCGAGCTGCCCACCGGCAGAATGCCCCGCAAGATAGACAGGTCCCGATATTCTTGCTGCGGCATGTTCAATGGCCTGCGCAATTTCTGCCGCAATGTCCGATAGTGTCGCCTCAGGGCACAGTGTATAAGACGGCATGGCAACGGCATAACCATGCTCCACCGAGCCATTGGCAAGATATGACCAGTAGCTTTTATCTGTCTCCGTCCAAAAACCACCGTGAATAAAGACGACCAGCCCCTTCGTCTCTCCTTCCGGCATAAACAGGTCATAAATATTGCGTGGTTTTTCCCCGTAGGGCACATCGAGATATGCCCGCTGTACTGCAAGTTTCGCGAAACGAAACTGCTCCGAGCGTTGCTTCCAGATATCGCCCCACCGATCACCGCCAACGATATGAATACCGTTCGCATAGGCATTGTCCCAGTCTGAAATATATCGTTCATACATGGTGCGCCTCTTCAAGTAACAGCGGTGCGGATGGCATATTGTGCATCGCGCCAGACACCACTTTTCATCACATCTTCCAGAACCTGCACAGCCTGCCAGACATCCTCATAGCTGGTATAAAGCGGCGTAAAACCAAAACGCATACTGGATGGTGCACGGAAATCGCCAATAACGCCACGGGCGATCAATGCCTGCATGATCTCATAGCTATTCGCATGACTAAAGGAAACCTGACTGCCGCGCTTCTGGCCATTCCGGTTGCTTTCCAGTTCAAAACCATAGTCAGCGCATTTTGCCTCAACGAGATTGATAAACAGATCTGTGAGCGCAATGCTTTTTTGACGAACAGTTTGCAGATCAACCTGTTCCCAAATGCTCAATGCTCCTTTAAGCGCACGCATGGACAAGATCGGCTGGGTGCCACACAAAAACTGCCCGATACCGGCGGAAGCATCATAAGTTTGTTCAAATGCAAATGGCCGCGCATGTCCCCACCAGCCGGATAAAGGCTGCCGGATTTGTCCTTGCAAATGTTGCGCGGCATAGATGAAGGCCGGAGCACCGGGGCCGCCGTTGAGATATTTATAGGTGCAGCCGACAGCGAAATCTGCCTTGGCTTCGTCGAGATGAACCGGCAAAGCACCGGCACTGTGGCAGAGATCCCAGATGATCAAGGCACCGGCATCATGCGCCTTTTGCGTGAGCGCTGCCATATCCCGCAATTCACCGGTTTTATAATTGACGTGATTGATCAAAACCACGGCAACATTCCCATCAATCAAGCTTTCAATATCCGGTGCATCAACACCTTCCAGTCGCATCGATTTATCGGACAGGACGGACATCACGCCTTCTGCCACATAGAGATCGGTCGGAAAACTCCCGCTTTCAGCAACAATCACCGAGCGATCCGGTCGCATAGCCAAGGCTGCATGCAACACCTTGTAGAGGTTCGATGATGTAGTATCGCAGACGACAACCTGCCCCTTTGCTGCGCCGATCAACTGGCCGATGCGATCGCCAAGCACCAATGGCAACTCAAACCAGCCGGCCTTGTTCCAGCTTTTGATCAGATCCTGGCTCCACTCTTGTGTGGCCTCCTGCAAGCTTTGCAAAACCGCAGCGGAAGCCGCGCCAAGCGAATTTCCGTCCAGATAAATAATACCTTCCGGCAGAATGAACTGATCCCGCATCGCGCGTAACGGATCAGCCCTATCCATGGCTTTGATCTCGGCAAAGTCAGGACTATGTTTCATAGTTTATCTTTCCTGTATCAGAGCAGCTTTGAAAAACTGCTTTATCGAAGAATTTCACGGGTGAGTGCGGGTCCCCGATTGCGGCGCAGACTAGGAAGTGCCAGCATCGCAAGAACGAATAATCCGGTTGCAAGTTTCAAATCCGGCGGTGGCATACCTGCGGCCAGACACAAAGACACCAGCTGATAATAAACAATCGCCCCTACGAAAGGCGCCAGAAGCTGCCGGAACACGGTCTGTTTACCAACGAGCGCCTCGCCGATCATCAGCGATGCCAGACCATTGATCAGAATACCAAGCCCCATATTCACATCGGCAAAACCTTGTGACTGAACCATCAGCGCACCGCCGGTAGCGGAAAATGCTCCCGCAAGCCCCACACCGCCAATCGTGGCAAGCCAGACGTTAATGCCCTGTGCTTCGGCCATATCCGGATTTGCGCCAACGGCACGCATCCCTGTGCCTTTTTCAGTTTTGAAAAAACTGTTCAAGCCTAAGAAAACCAATAATCCCAACAAACCTGCAACAATGATTTTGCTGGCCGTAAAGCCCGGCGTGGTAAATGGTACCCAGTCAAAAACGGTTGGTGTTCCGAAAACCGAAAGATTGGATTTTCCCATGATGCGCAAATTGATGCTGTAGAGCATCGTCATCATCAAAATACCGGCCAGCAGCGTGTGAATCCGAAACCGTAAATGAATGAAAGCGGTACAGCAGCCTGCGACAAATCCGGCAAGCAAAGCAAATCCGATTGCCAGCGGGGCAGAAACGCCGGCTGCCAGCAACACGCCGCAGACACAGCCACCGAGCGGGAATGCCCCCTCACTCGTTAAATCGGGAAAATTGAGCATGCGAAACGGGATCATAATCCCGAGCACGACAAATGCCAGAATGAGACTTTGTGCAAGTGTGACCGGCACAAGACTGATAAAGCTGGCGAAAACAGTTTGAATAAATTCCATGCTTCAGCTCGCCAGTAACATATGGTCGGATTTAACGGAAAAATGATTGATCAGATCAGGAATACTGGTTTGCTCTTTGTCCGCACCGGCAATTTCCAACTGCACACGCCCTGCATTCAGCATAAGAATACGATGACCAAAATCAACGGCATGCTGCATATTATGCGTCACCATAAGCGTGGTCAGTTGCAGCGCATTCACCGCACGGATTGTTGCCTGCATGACAATATCCGCCGTACGGGGATCAAGAGCAGCAGTATGCTCGTCCAGCAACAACAGGTCAGGCGAACCGCCGACGGCCATAATCAAGGAAAGAGATTGCCGCTGCCCACCGGAAAGCAGTTCAACCCGTGTATTCAGCCGGTCTTCAAGGCCTAATCCGAGCAACGCCAGCCGCTCTTTATAGGCAGCGATCCGCGTCGCATTTAAACCCTTGCGAAAGGAGCGTTTTGAGCTGCGTAATTCTGCGAGAAGCATATTTTCTGCCACCGTCATGCTTGCAGCTGTGCCACGCATAGGGTCCTGAAAAACGCGTGCAAGACGGAGTGCGCGTTTATGCACTGGCATTGCGGTTACATCATTGCCATTAATAATAATCTGACCGCTATCCAATTGCAGAGCGCCGGATATGGCATTCAGCATACTGCTTTTACCGGCACCATTTGAGCCAATAACAATACCAAACTCACCTGTGGCCAGAGACAATGAGAGGTCATCAAGCGCAATTTTTTCGTCGGCCTGACCTTTATAAAAAACCTTACGTGCTAATTTGATTTCAAGCATTTTTTGCTCCCCTGCACCGGATTGGGCTGCATTACAGGGCAATGCAGCCTGTTCTACACATGTGGAGACAAGATCACTCAACCATGCAATTACAATCAGCCAATGCTGCGGGCAGAGTTATACCGAAGGTTGCGAGTGCCTTTTTCGAAATCAGCGGTCTGTGATCTTCATAGGTCGGACGTGACGGCGGAATGGTTTCAGGTGCTTTGCCCTTCAGAATTTCAACGGCAATTTTACCTGCGTTTTCTCCGACCTGCTCATAATTCACAGCGAAGCTTGCCGGCACAATATCCTTGGTGACCGCACTCTCATCCACATTCATTACCGGTACGGAGATTTGACGGGCAGCAGCCGCGACCGCGGCAATGGCTGGCTGCAGGAGGTTTGATCCCGGCGTATAGATAACATCTACTTTTCCGGAAAATGCTGTTATGCGCTGCTGGATATCATTAATATTATCAATGCCTACCGGAACGACGGTGAAACCGGCGCCTGAAGCCGCTTCTTCAAATTTACGAAGCAGCGCCACATCATTTGCTTCACCCGGATTATAGGCAACGCCAAAGCGCTTTGCCTCTGGCAGCAGCTTTTTGGTAAAGGCCATAATGGCAGCAACATCTTGCAAATCGGTTGCGCCGGTCATGCCTTTATCACCGGCATCCCACGAGGGAACCAGTTTTGCTTCCACCGGATCGGTTACAGCGGCAAAGACCACAGGAATATCGGAACCCCACAGTGCTTTCTTGGCAACCTGTGAGACCGGTGTTGTAATCGTATAAATGAGTTTCGGCTTTTCAGATTGCAGCTTGGCAATCATTTGCGGAACCAGTGATATGTCGAAATTAGTGTGGCTTTCACTGTAAACCACATCCTTACCTTCAACATATCCGGCAGCAGTCAACGCATTTTTGAAACCTTGCACTGCAGTATTCAGTTGCGGATGTTCCCCGAAATTTGCAATACCAATTTTAATCGGATCAGCGAACGCGGTGGAGGCCGCAAAAGCACCGGCAAACATAGCGCTCAAAAAAGCAAGTTTACGTATCGTTCCCATTTTATATCCCCATTATTGGCGATGCTGCTTATTTTTGCAGTGTATTCTCCTACAAGCGCGTGTCAATCATTATATATATTATTGACTAGAGGGGCTTAAAATATATATTTTACCCTGACAGGGGCAGGAAAAATGCAAGAGAACGAAACTTCAACAAAAACTCAGCAAGCCTATCAACAGCTGCGCAATGACATTTTGTCGGTACGGCTGCGTCCTGGTGCCCCGTTGAAATTAAAAGCCTTACTCGAGGATTACGATTTTGGCTGGACGCCCTTGCGTGAGGCATTATCCCGCCTTGAAGCAGAAAAACTGGTAACCGCGTCCAGCAATCGAGGCTTTGCAGTCGCTCCGGTTTCACAAGGTGAGCTTGAGGATTTAACGCAAGCCCGTATGGTGATTGAAGTCCCGCTTTTGCTTGAAGCCATGAAGCATGGCGATGACGACTGGGAGGCCGCGATTGTCACAACCCATTACCGGTTGTCGCGATGCTCAATCGTAGCGACTGATGCCACTGAAACTGCCATTGATGAATGGGAAGAGCGGCACACGGCCTTTCACTATGCTTTGCTTAGTGCTGCTACATCGGATTGGCTGAAGCATTTCTATACGACGATCTGGCATCAGTTGCGCCGCCATCACAGGTTTTTAAGTCTCGCTCCAACTATTCGTGCTGCAGCGGTTCTGGATGAAGCCGGACAACGGGCTTGCACAGCTTTGGAAGACGCTATGGGGCTGACGCATCACACTGAATTAATGAACGCAGTTCTCAACCGAGACACCGAGCAAGCACGCAAACTGATGAGCGAACATATCGGCTATACGCTTGATGTTTACCTGCAATCAGAATGCAGCATAAAATAACAGAATACGATTTTCTTCGAAATCCATACGACAATTAATAAGGTATATGTGGCATGACAACGTCTTATGATCCTTCAAAAGAAGGCGCGCAAATGTCTTTCAAAGACCGCATGTCCTATGGTGATTATCTGTCTTTGGACAAAATTCTGGATGCGCAGGCACCGCTCTCACAAGCCCATGATGAGCTGTTGTTCATTATTCAGCATCAGGCTTCTGAGCTCTGGATGAAGCTGGCCATTCATGAAATCCGCTCGGCTATAACCTGTATCCGCAATGACCAACCGCAACCGGCGTTTAAAATGCTGACACGAGTTGCACGGATATTTGAGCAGCTCAACAATGCATGGGATGTTTTGCGCACCATGACTCCAAGTGAATATACGGAGTTCCGCAATTCACTTGGTCAGTCTTCGGGATTCCAGTCCTATCAATACCGGATGGTTGAATTTCTGGCAGGCAATCGTAACGCTGCAATGCTGCAGCCACATCAACATCGTGAAGATATTTCGGCTTTGCTGGAAGATATTCTTGCTGCGCCCAGCCTCTATGATGAAGCATTGCTGTTACTGGCACGCAATGGCTTCGATATCGGTGACGATGCAAACCGCACGAACTGGCGTGAAACGCGTAGCGAGAATGTACAGGTTCTCAATGCCTGGAAAGAAATTTATCAGGCACCGGAAAAATACTGGCAGCTTTATGAACTGGCTGAAAAACTGGTTGATTTTGAGGATTATTTCCGGCGCTGGCGGTTCAACCACGTGACGACAGTTGAGCGCATCATCGGCCTGAAGCGTGGAACTGGCGGCACCGGCGGCGTCTCTTATCTGCGCAAAATGCTGGAGGTTGTGCTATTTCCTGAGCTTTGGAAAGTGCGCACCGAGCTGTGACGTTGCCCAATCTGCTTTGTAGTTTTTATCACGAAAATGAATGTAATTAATCTCGCGGCAAGTCTCGCGCCTGCCACTCTTTTTCAGGAATGGCTTGCCCGATATTATAGCGAAAATCCTCAATGCTCATGGCATCTGCATTGACCTGACATTGAAAGCGAACCTCATACCATTTCCCCTGACTGCGGAAAGCACCGTTTTTAACCTCAAAACGCGTGCCCTGTGTTTCGCTCCCGATAGGTGCCAGAATATCCGGAAAAGCACCTGCTTTTTGGCGACGGATTTGCTCCAGCGCTTCAATGCTGCATACCTGAACCATCCGGTCTTTCATCGGTAATTTGCCGATCGCCTGTTTGACACGCGGGTCAGAAAGCATATCTTTTGAGTGAATTTCTTTCGCTTTTTTCAACTCCGGATCGGACTTGACAGGCTGCAAAGTAACCGCCTCTTCTTTTGGCTCTGCAACCTTATCTTCTGCTGCCTCGGCCTGCGTCTGCGGTTCCTCTATTGGTGTCGTCTCAACCGGCTCTTCGGGTTGAGGTTTGTCATCCTCCGGTGCCGCGCTTTCAAAAGCCTGCGGTTTCTGCTCCTGAATCTGCTCAGCGGCAGGCTCCTCAACCTGAGAAGTCTCAGGCTCACTAACCTGCTCCGGCGATGGTGCAGGTTCCGGTGCTTTATCTTCAGGTTCAACCAGTTCTACATGAATGCTCTGTTCCTCTGCGGGAGGAAACACATCCGGCACACCGAAAAGCAAAACACCAATCAATAGCAGATGCAAAATAACCGAGGCACCAAGCCCCCATCTGTATCTCACCGGAATGTCTTCTGAGGAATTTTGCATAAGATCAATCGTATGGTGCCGGATGAGAGAAGTGCAAGAATTTAAACAGGTACTTATACCAAGGCGTTAAGATGTTAACGCATCACGCCTAGAAAAAGTTCAATCGCCACTCAGGTTTAACCAAAACTCCATGAGTTATACTCATGGAGTTTTGGTATTACTCATAACGACGATACTATCGAAAGCAACACCGGAAACCACGTTATCCGGATAAAGAAAACGCGATGACTATGTCACCGCGTTTTTCCCATCAATATCCGTTAAAATATTCAGTCGAGCGTCGGCACGATGGTTTTAATAATCGTGCGGTCGAGCTCTTCATAATGATGCAAGCCAATCGTGTCATAGAGCTCGGCGCGGGTTTGCATTTCATCGACCATTGCCTTGGTAGAGGCATCCCGTTTGAGCGTAGCATAAAGCTTTTCCTGCGCTTTATTGGCAACGCGCAGTGATGACACCGGCCAGATCACCATTTTATAACCCATTTCTTCGAATTCCTGCGCGGTGAAGAAAGGAGTGCGGCCAAACTCGGTCATATTGGCTAAAAGCGGCACACCCGGCATACGCTTGGCAAACTCGCGGAACATTTCTGCCGTGTTCAATGCTTCAGGGAAAATCGCATCGGCACCGGCATCCATATACATTTTGGCGCGCGCAACCGCACCATCCAGCCCTTCGCTGGCTGCGGCATCGGTACGGGCAATCAGATAGAGATGACGGCGCGCTTTGGCGGCAGCAGCTACTTTGGCGGCCATATCATCGGCAGTTGCCAGCTTCTTATCGTTGAGATGGCCGCATTTTTTCGGCAGCAACTGATCTTCAATATGCACAGCGGCAGCGCCTGCGTCTTCAAAGGTGCGCACCATATGCATCACATTGAGTGCCTCGCCATAGCCGGTGTCACCGTCAACAACGAGCGGCAAACCACTGGAACGGGCGATCTGACGAATGAAGAAGGCCACTTCATCAACAGTGATAATGCCGAGATCCGGCAAGCCCATCGAAGCTGTCATCGCGGCACCGGAGAGGTAAAGCCCTTCAAAACCGGCATTGCGCGCCTGAATGGCCGCCATACCATTATGCGCACCCGGCAATTGCACAATACCGGGCTTGCTCATCAATTCACGGAACCGCTCTCCGGCGGATTTGGTTGGCAGATCGGAAGCAGATAAATAAGGCATAATACTCACTCAGATTGTCTCAGTTAAATAGACTTGGGAGTTGCTGCGGATCGTTCGTCAATCGGGATAAAGGTCAGATTGTCAGGGCCGATATAATTGGCGGACGGACGGATAATCTTGTTATCAATGCGCTGTTCGATGATATGTGCAGCCCAGCCGGAAGTGCGAGCAATCACAAACAGCGGCGTAAACATCGCCGTTGGCACACCGAGAATGTGGTAGGAAACAGCGCTGAACCAATCGAGGTTCGGGAACATTTTCTTATTGTCCATCATCACCGTTTCAATACGCTCGGCAATATCGAACATCTTGGTTGTACCGGCTTCTTCCGACAGTTCCAGTGCAACTTTTTTGATGATTTCATTGCGCGGATCAGCAATCGTATAGACCGGATGGCCGAAACCGATCACCACCTGTTTCTGCTCCAGCTGGCGCAGAATGTCGGCCTCTGCTTCATCAGGATCAGAATAGCGCTGCTGAATTTCCAGCGCCACCTCATTGGCGCCGCCATGTTTCGGGCCACGCAGCGCACCAATCGCACCGGCAATGCAGGAGTAAACGTCTGAACCTGTGCCTGCGATCGTGCGGGCTGTAAAAGTAGACGCGTTAAACTCGTGCTCCGCATAGAGGATCAGCGAAATATTCATCGCCCGCACGGCAGCCGGTGTCGGCTCTTTACCGTGGAGAACACGCAGGAAGTGGCCGCCGATTGTATCATCATTCGTTTCCAGTTCTACCCTGCGGCCATGATGAGCAAAGTGATACCAATAGAGTAACATCGAACCAAGCGAAGCCATCAGCCGGTCGGCAATATCTTTAGCGCCCGCTTGCGGATGACCGCTGACTTCCGGCAGCACACAGCCGAGGACGGAAACGCCGGTGCGCATTACATCCATCGGATGGCTCGCCGCAGGCAGCAATTCGAGCGCCGCTTTCACATTGGTCGGCAGACCACGCATCGCTTTGAGTTTCTGCTGATAGGCAATCAATTCGCGTTTGGTCGGCAGCGTACCATGCACCAGCAAATGCGCGACTTCTTCAAAATCACATTGCAAGGCGAGATCATGAATATCGAAGCCACGATAATGCAGATCATTGCCACTGCGCCCGACAGTACAAAGGGCCGTATTACCGGCCACCACGCCGGACAGAGCCACGGATTTCTTTTTTGGCGGCGTTACCGGTGCATTTGTTCCACTTTCTGCAATGCTCATCATTCTCTCCCTTGGCTGCAAAGCACCATTTCCGATCCCTCCCGGATCATTACGGAAAACATGCCTGCAGCTCAGATTTTGCGTTGCGGATGACGGGTACCATCAAATATGGCACCCGCAGAGACCGGCTCTAACCCTGCCAGTCGAAAATACCGTGCGCCTTGCCCGGCTCGCATTTGCCCGGTAGCGCAGTAATATTGAGACCAGCCAGTTCATCGGCGGTCAGCTCTGTCAGGCGCTCAACCGTTTTAATGAAACGATCCTGTTCTTCCTGCCCGATAATGCCTTCAGCCAGAGTGCGGAATTTACGGACATAATCCGGACGTTTGAACGGGCGGGCACCTAGCGGATGTGCATCGGCCAGCGCCAGTTCATCTTCGATCACCGAGCCGTCCTGCATGGTAATAACCACACGGGCACCAAAGGCTTTTTCATTCGGATCATGGCTGTGATAGCGCTTAGTCCATGCCGGATCTTCCACCGTGCTGACCTTGTGCCAGAGCGCAACTGTCTCCGGACGTTTGGCACGCTCCGGTGCATAGGAATGCTCATGGTGCCATGTGCCGTCTTCCAGTGCGACCGCGAAAATATACATGATCGAATGGTCAAGCGTTTCGCGGCTGGCATTCGGATCCATTTTTTGCGGATCATTGGCGCCGGTACCAATCACATAATGGGTATGATGGCTGGTATGCAGCACAATGCTGGCAATCTTGGAGAAATCCTTGACACTTGAACGCATACGACGTGCGAGATCAATCAGCGCCTGACTCTGATATTCCGCCGAATGTTCTTTCGTATAAGTATCCATGATCGCACGTTTGCGCTCGCCGATTTCCGGCACCGGCACGAAATATTCGGCCTTCGGACCACCGAGCAGCCATGCGATGAAACCGTCTTCACCTTCCCATGCAGGAGAAGGTGCACCCTCGCCGCGCATAATGCGGTCAACAGCTTCCACAGCCATTTTACCGGCGAAGGCTGGCGCATAGGCTTTCCAACTGGAAATCTCGCCCTTACGGGACTGACGCGTGGTAGTAGTAGTATGCAGGCCCTGCTGGATAGCCTGATAAATCTGCTCGGTGCTTAAACCCAGCATGGTGCCGATACCGGCCGCAGCTGAAGGCCCCAGATGCGCAATATGGTCAATTTTAAACTCATGCAGACAAATGCCTTTCACAAGATTGACCTGAATTTCGTAGCCGGTGGCAATACCACGTGTCAGCGCAGAACCATTGAGGCCGCAATGCTGCGCCACCGCCAGCATCGACGGAATATTATCTGCCGGATGGGAGTAATCGGCTGCGAGAAATGTATCGTGGAAATCCAGTTCGCGTACTGCAACGCCATTCGCCCATGCTGCCCATTCCGGCGATACACGCTGATCGGCAGGCAAACCAAAGACTGTGGCACCGCGCTTATAAGGATGGGCAAGTGCCTGCATACGGGCACTGACAACCGGCCGGCGCATCAGTGAAGCAGCAGCAACGGATGCGTTGTCAATGATACGGTTACCGATCATCTCGACCACATCATCATCCAGCGGCACATCATCGGCGGCCATTACGGCAAATTTCCATGCCAGCTGATCCTCACGCGCCAGATGTTCAGCCGATTTATAGGTACGCACTTTATGGAGTTTCACAGAAAAATCCCTCTCTGTCTTAGCCAAAGACGATAACAATCCGTTTCTGCCGTCCTCCGACAACAGTGAATTGTGTAATTTGCGAAGCCAAATGCCCTCAGAAACCAACTATACCGTGACAAAATTTTGCGACTATGGCTGAAAAAGCGAAGTGACGGCGGTGATTTTTTGTGAAATTGTGAAGTTTGCGAAGTCGATACCGCCTGATGAACAACAGGCATGCATAAGGAACAACATATCTCAGCGTTAATCTGAAAGGTCGGGAGGGCCTGAAGAATGCGTAAAACTTTTGTAGGTATTAAACTTAAAAAACTGCGGGAAGAGCGTCAGCTCACTCAGATGTCACTGGCGAAAAGCCTTGGTATTTCCTTGAGTTATCTCAACCAGATTGAGAATAATCAGCGTCCGCTGACAGTGCAGGTTTTGCTGCGCCTCAATGAGGCATTTGGTATTGATGTACAATTGTTCTCCGAAGCCGAGGAAGCGCGATTATTCAGTGATCTGCGTGAAGTTTTTGCCGATCCGCGCCTCAATGAGCAGCTTGGCAAAACAGAAATTCGCGAATTAGCCGCCAATATGCCCGCAGTCGGGCGCTTGCTTGTGGAAATGCATAAACAACTGGGCGAAGCACAGGAACAATCTGCATATCTTGCGAACCAGCTGGGCAATGACCGCTCTGCCGATTTGCCGGTGATGCTCTCCACGCCCTATGAGGAAGTGCGGGAATATTTCTACGCACACCGCAATTACATACCGGAACTCGACCATGAGGGGGAAGCGCTGAGCCGCAAACTCGGCTTGCCGGTCGGCAAGATGAAACATGTTTTGGCAGAGCGCCTGCTGCAAATGCATGGTGTGCGGCTGGTCGAACAGGCTGGTACTGATAGTACCGACACTGTTCGTCATTTTGACAAGAGCACCCGCCTTCTTGCACTGTCTCCGCGTCTGGATGAAGGGCAGCAGGCCTTCCAGCTCGCCACGCAAATCGCATTTCTCGAGCAAAAACAATTACTCAACCAGCTCTTAGAAAAAACAGCATTCTCCAGCCCCGAAGCGCTGGTGCTGGCACGTATCGGCCTTGCCAATTATTTTGCCGGTGCCGTGCTGATGCCTTATATGCATTTTCTGCAAAGCGCAGAGCAATTACGCTATGATATTGAATTACTTGAACAACGCTATGCGGTGAGCTTCGAGACCATCTGTCATCGTCTCAGCACACTGCAACGCCCCGAGGCACGCGGTGTGCCGTTTTTCTTTATCCGTGTGGATCGTGCAGGCAACATCTCCAAGCGCCAGTCCGCCACAGATTTTCACTTTTCGCGTTTTGGCGGCACCTGCCCGCTGTGGAATATTTACGCTGCCTTTTCTTCACCGGATCGTATTCTGACACAACAAGCCGAAATGCCGGACGGGCGCACCTATTTCTGGATCGCCAAAATGATCAGACACCGGCAAGGCGGCTATAAGGCACCATCGAAAAGTTTTGCGATTGCATTGGGCTGCGACCTGCATCATGCAGACCGGCTGGTCTATTCCAAA
Organism: Bacillus subtilis; assembly: GCA_021733665.1. Taxonomy (GTDB): domain Bacteria; phylum Pseudomonadota; class Alphaproteobacteria; order Rhizobiales; family Rhizobiaceae; genus Pseudochrobactrum. Next base: position 157,749 of record JAHREI010000003.1, on the reverse strand, counting down.
GGCATGATTCTGGATGATCCTGCTGCACGCACGCCGATCGGTGCCGGGTGCAAGATTTGCGAAAGACAGAAATGTCCGCAACGCGCCTTTCCTGCCCTTTATTCGACGATTCAAGTCGATGAGGCACAAACAAACTTCGCGCCCTACATGACCGCGTAAGATGAAATTACACGCCTTTCATGTATTTGAAAAGCAATAATGAATTTTATTCTTATACTAAAGTATAATGTGGTTTTCACCTATAGCTCTAAGGTTGACAATTCGCGCTCATCTTTTCATGTTCAGCACAGAGGAAATTCTTTTGGGAGAGAGAACATGAAATTTGGCAAGACTTTTCGCCGCTTTATGACCGCCGCAGTTCTTGGAACAGCTGCAATTGGCGTGACCGTTGCAGCAGCACAAACACCGGCCTTTTTCCGCATCGGCACCGGCGGCACTGCAGGCACCTATTATCCGATCGGCGGGCTGATCGCCAATGCGATCTCCGGTAATGGCGATCAGGGCGTGCCGGGTCTTGTCGCAACCGCAGTCTCTTCCAACGGCTCTGTCGCCAACATTAATGCGGTAAAGAGCGGCGGTCTTGAAGCCGGTTTCACCCAGTCGGATGTTGCTTACTGGGCCTATACCGGCACCGGTCTTTATGACGGCAAAGGCAAAGTGGAAGAGCTGCGTCTGATCGCAACTCTCTATCCGGAAACCATCCATCTGGTTGCCCGTAAAGATGCAGGCATCAAATCCGTTGCTGATCTTAAAGGCAAACGCGTTTCTCTTGATGAGCCAGGTTCAGGTACTATCGTCGATGCACGTATCGTGCTGGAAGCCTATGGTCTGACAGAAAAAGATGTGAAGGCCGAATATCTAAAGCCGGGTCCGGCCGGTGACCGCCTGAAAGATGGCGCGCTGGATGCCTATTTCTTTGTCGGCGGCTATCCGACCGGTGCGATTTCCGAACTCGCCAGCACCAACGGCATTGCACTTGTGCCGATTGAAGGTGCTGAAATGGAGAAAATCCTCAAGGATTACAGCTTCTTCGCTAAGGATACTGTACCGGCTGAAACCTATAAAGGCGTTGGTGAAACCAATACTATTTCTGTTGCAGCACAGCTTGTGACCAATGCCAAGCAGTCCGACGATCTGGTTTATAACATTACCAAGACCATGTGGAACGATGCATCCCGTAAAGCACTGGATGCCGGTCACGCCAAAGGCAAAATGATCACTCTGCCGAATGCTGTGACCAGCCTTGGTATTCCGCTGCATCCGGGTGCCGAGCGTTTCTATAAAGAATCCGGCTTGCTGAAATAATAACAGCACAGCTCTGCACCGGAGTGGCAACGCTTCCGGTGCAGAGCCTTTCTCTTAATCTTACAATACGTATTTTTAATTAGGCTCGGATGTCCCGTCTGCGTAGGCAGCCAATGACAGCTATGCCTATAGCTATATTTTCAGGAAATTTGCCGATGACCGCTGAGCAACAATCGTTAAAACCGATGGAACTGGACGAGGAAAAAGCGAGGGAACTCGAAGAGAAGTTCGACTCCGAAATCCGCTTTCGCCCGTTGTTGCCTGTTACAGCCCGTATTGTCGGCGCACTGCTGATCATTCTTTCACTGTTTCATTATTATACGGCAGGGTTCGGAATTTTATCCGAAACCATGCATCGCGGTATCCATCTGGCCTTTGTGCTTGGTCTGGTTTTTTTGGTGTTTCCGTTTTCTCCTAAAGGTTATTCGGAACCGGCGAAATCAACACTTTTACGGCCTCTTGGAATTTCAATTATTGACTGGGCACTGGCGATCGGCGCCGTTATTGCAGTTATGCATGTGCCGCTTATTCCGCTGGATGATCTGGCCTTCCGTGTCGGCAATCCGACACAAACCGACGTAATCCTTGGCGGCCTGCTGATTATCGTGCTTCTGGAAGCCACCCGACGTTCTGTTGGTTGGCCGCTGCCGATTATCGCTATTTGCTTTATGCTCTACGCCTATTTCGGGCCTTCCATGCCGGGCATTCTGGTGCATCCGGGTTCGTCTGTTTCACAGATTGTCGATCATCTCTATCTGACAACGCAGGGCGTTTATGGGATTGCGCTTGGCGTTGTCGCCACTTACGTGTTCCATTTCGTGCTATTCGGTGTTTTCGCCACCCGTATTGGTCTCGGGCAATTGTTTCTTGACTGTGCCGCATGGGTTGCCGGTCGCTATGCCGGCGGCCCTGCCAAAGTTTCGATCTTCGGTTCGGCACTGTTTGGTATGATTTCCGGCTCATCCGTTGCCAATACCGTAACTGTCGGCTCACTGACCATTCCGGCGATGATCCGCCTTGGTTATAAACGCAACTTTGCGGCAGCTGTAGAAGCCGCGTCCTCAACGGGCGGACAGATTACCCCGCCGATTATGGGTGCCGCTGCGTTTTTGATGATTGAGTTTCTCAATCTGCCTTATACCACCATTATTATCGCCGCCATTGTGCCGGCTTTCATGCATTTCTTCGGTGTTTTGATGCAGGTGCATTTTGAGGCCAAACGCACCGGCTTGCGTGGTATGACGCCGGAAGAAATGCCGGATCTGAAAGAAGCGTTCAAACGCGACTGGCCAACCGTTATTCCGCTTGTTGTGCTGATCGGTATCTTGCTGTCCGGTTATACACCCTACATGGCAGCATTCTGGGGTATTACACTCTGTGTTGCCGTAGGCCTGCTTAATCCGCGCAAACGTATGTCGGTTAAAGAAGTTTTTGACGGTCTGCGCGACGGTGCAAAATATGCGCTGGCGGTTGGTGCCGCCGCTGCAACTGTTGGTATCGTAGTTGGCGTGGTTACTCTGACCGGCGTCGGCTTTAAAATTTCTTATATTGTCACCACAACCGCCGCCGATATTGCCACCTGGTTCGGGACATTCCTGCCAGCGTCTTTTGTTGGCGGCGCAACACTGACATTGCTTTTCACGCTGATTATGACCGGTATTGTGTGTATTTTGATGGGTTGTGGTATTCCGACAACCGCTAACTACATCATTATGGCAACTATTGCCGCACCAACTCTGGCAATGCTTGGGGTTGAACCACTCGTCGCTCATTTCTTTGTGTTCTATTACGGCATTCTCGCAGATATTACGCCACCGGTAGCTCTGGCCGCGTATGCTGCGGCCGGTATGGCAGGGGCAGATCCGTTTAAAACAGGTAACACGGCCTTCCGTCTCGGCCTTGGTAAAGTGCTGGTGCCGTTTGTCTTTGTGTTCTCGCCATCACTGTTGCTGGTCAATGCCAATTTCTCGTGGAGCGAATTTGTAATCGCATTCCTCGGCTGTGTGATTGGTATTACTGCTCTTGGTGCTGCACTCTCCGGCTTCATGCTGGTTCGAACAAAAGTCTGGGAACAAGTGCTGCTGGTCATTGCCGCCATCCTGCTGGTCGTACCGGAAATCTATTCCTCACTTCTCGGCTTGGCCTTGCTGTTGCCGGTGCTGATACGTCAGTTCACCGGCATGAAACAGCCACAACTGGCATAATAAAAAGGGCGCTATAGCGCATTCCGAAAAGTGTATAACGTCTGCGCAGGGTAATCAGTTCACAGGACTGATTACAGATACTGCTTCGATCAAATAAAATGCGCGCTTAATGAAAAGAAGAGTATTTTTATATAAAATACTCTTCAGCCCCTTTTCGCTCAATTATGATCTGAACTATTTCGCAGATCCGGCAACCGGTTCCAGAATTTTTCAATCACACCACGCTGATTGTTTTTGGAACGATAAAGGCGAATTTCCAGCGGAATATTCCATGACGGATCAGCACCCTGCACCAGTTGTCCGCTTGCAAGTTCTTCGGCAATCAAGCTATGCGGCACCCATGCTACACCCCATCCGGCCATTGACATGCCTTTGAGGCCTATAGACATGCTGCCTTCATGCACCAGCCGGTGCTCCGGCATTTTTAGGACAAATAGTTCACTCAGCAAATGCCCGAAAAAGGATGATTTTTCATAGCCGATATAATCAAACGGTTGCTCATCACGACCCACCATATGCAGCGGATTGCCATCGGCATCCGGCGCACTGATCGGAATAATCTGCTCAAAGCCGACGACTTTATAATCAAACTCGGCGGCATCCAGCAGTAAAGGCACATTCGGGTGCACATAGGTCAGAAGAAAATCACAATCACCGTCCACAAGGGCATTCACATTGCCCTCAACGCTACCACTGTCAGGGCGCAGTCGCGTGAATACCGGCGCATTAGCTTCGCTGATCTCTTTCAGCCAAGGCGGAAAGAAGGTGAAAGACAATGTATGCAGCGCAATGAAGGAAATTGTCTGCGCTTCCAGTGTCTGATTGGCCTGAAAACCGTGACGCACCTGATAGAGTGACTTCAGTGTTTCCTGCGCAATCGGAATGAATTTTTCACCGGCTTCGGTCAAACGTGACGGATAGGTAGCGCGGTCAATCAATGTCGTACCAAGCCATGTTTCAAGCTGTTTGATACGACGACTGAAAGCAGACTGTGTCACATGCCGCTCATCTGCCGCTTTGGAGAAATTCAAAGTATGAGCAAGCGCGAGAAAGTCTTCAACCCACTTAATTTCCACAATACTGATCCTTCGTCACGATTGCCTGTTTTGCATATAGATATGCAAGTTCAGAATAGGCCTTATACGATATGCAGGCATATTTGAACAAGGGCTTACATATACTAGATATGAAAATGCCCGCTTTGTTAAAGTGCTGATACTTCTACAAAGCGGGCGGATATAAATAGGTATGGTTTAGCGGGTATATTCCAGCATACGGCTGCGGTTCAATACCAGTTCTATGCGGTTATCGCTCAGATGATTGATGCAGACACGTTTTACCCACGGGCCGTCATGCAGCGTAAACAAATAACGGCCATTACCCAGATCGGTAATCGGCATTGTCTGCTGAACAGGGCCGACACCCATGATTGCAGTGCCATTGATGATCTCAAAATGAGCACCGTAGACTGACTTCCAGCTGCCGTCGAGTTCATTACCGGCCGGCTTTGGTGTCACCGGATAAAGCCGACGCGGCGCATGGCCAAGTTCGCCTTCCAGCACTTCGCCTGTCCAGCGCAGCAGGATTGGTGAGGTAGCCGAGCGAGATGAGAACCAGCCATTGCCTTCATCATAAAGCGCATCTTCACTGTCAATATAAGTGACGTTGCCGCCCTTCATCTCAACCCAGTGATGGCCGGTTCCAGTCATGTAGAAACCATCCGGAATCGTGCTGCCGGCCTGCGGTAACGAACGACTTGCAAGCGCGGCCATTGCAGCCTGCGCCATCTTGGCTCCATTCGCGTCATCGCGGTTAGCAACAACAACAAACCCACACTGATGTTCAGGGCAGATCAGCACATAACTCTTATAACCTGGATGCGAACCGCCATGACCGACCAGTTTCAAACCATCAAGCTCAGAACCAACAAAACCGAGACCATAGGCAGACAGTCGGCCATCAGCCATTTTGCGTGGTTCGCTGATCTTATCAATCACACCGAAAAGCGAACCTTTGCCGCACATCAGAGCCTGTGCCCAGGTCGCCAGCGCTGTACCGCTACCGGTCAGGCTACCGGCCGCAGAAATATAAAGACCGGCTGAACTGAGCTGCCACTTCTTACCATCATGCCAGTAACCCGGCACCAGACCATCCACCGGATCATTCCAGACATCCGGCGCTTTCAGTTGTACACCGAGCAATGGTACGATTTCATTTTGCAGATAGTCATCAAAGCGCAGGCCAAGACGTTCCAGCGCTATTTCCACCAAACGGTAGCCGGTATTGGAATAGGAAACCTGTGTTCCGGCGTCAAAATTGAGACGTTCCATCGTTGCGTGGAAGTCCATCAGCCGGTCATTATGGGTTTCCGTATAGATCGACAGGCCGAGCAAAGTCAGACATTCGCGGGTATCCGGCAGACCGCCGCTCATATCCAGCGCCCGCCCAACGGTCACATCACTCAAAGGCTTTTTCAGCTCCGGCAGATGTTTGCCGAGCGGGTCATCAAGACTGATTTTATCTGCATGTTTCAAAACCATGGACACGAAAACATGCTTGGTCACAGAAGCGTAGCGCACAACACTGTCAGCGGAAAACGGCTTATGAGTTGCCAGACTTTCCACACCACTTGCGGCGCTAAAACGGATACCATCAGCATCAAAGCCGATAATCACGCCTCCCGGCTCATTGGCAGGCCATTGAGCGGCCAGTTTTTGTGCGGTTGATAAGGCGGCGTCCCAGTTCATAGCCATGATCGCTTCTTCCCATGCCCTGTTCGTACAGGTTCTGTAATTCAAATTCGCATAAAGAACAGGCCGGAAAATCCGGCCTGTTGCATTGTCTTATTTTGGTTCTTCAACCGTTACGCTCAACTCGCGCAGCTCTGTAGTATGCGGATGGGTGGTGCGGCCTGCGCGCAGATCTTCTGCACTCAGCTGCTCAACCATAATACCATTCTGCATCACACCAACCTGCGGGCAGAGATGGGCAATAACCGCGAGGTTATGGCTCACCAGCACATAGGTCAGATTGCGTTCTTCACGAAGATCCGACAGCAGATTGAGAATTTCCGCCTGAACGGAAACGTCAAGTGCCGAGGTCGGCTCATCGAGCAGCAATACCTGCGGATCTGCAATCAGTGCACGGGCAATTGCCACGCGCTGACGCTGACCACCGGACAACTGGTGCGGATAGCGGAAACGTGCCGTCTGCGGCAGCGCCACATCGGACAGAGCCTGCTTGATGCGCGCTTCCACATTGTCGATCTTATGAACCAGCAACAGCTCGCTCAGAATACGGTCAATGGTCTGGCGCGGATGCAATGAGCCGAACGGATCCTGAAACACCATCTGAACGGAACGGAAGAATTCCGGCGTCCGCTTCAGCGGGGCATCTTTGCCGTCAAAGGCAATACGTCCGCTCCAGCTTTCGTTCAGACCGGCCATCGCACGCAGAATTGTCGACTTACCCGAGCCGCTCTCACCCACGATACCGAAGCTGCCGCCTTTTTCGACGTTAAACGAAACGCCCTTAACGACCTGCTTGTCACCGAACTGAATTTTCAGATTATCAACTTCAATCATTATTTCAGCCACTCCGGATCACGGGTCATTACCGGCAGACGATCACGCGGATGCGTCAGCGACGGAATACAGTTCAGGAGACCCTTGGTATAAGGATGCTGAGCACTATTGAGTTCTGATGCTTTCAGCTCTTCCATCACCTGTCCCATATACATAACCATAACGCGGTCACAGAAATGGGAAACAAGCGGAAGATCGTGACTGATCAGGATCAGACCCATGCCGCGGCTGTCGACGAGATCATCGATCAGACGCAGAATTTCTGCCTGTACAGTCGCATCAAGCGCCGAGGTCGGCTCATCAGCAATCAGCAGTTCCGGATCCGGTGCCAGCATCATAGCAATCATGACGCGCTGTCCCATACCGCCCGATACTTCGTGCGGATAGGAATAGGCCACTTCACGCGGATTACGGATTTTAACCTGATCGAGCAGATCAATTGCCGCTTCCATAGCTTGTTTTTTGCTGCCGCCTTTGTGTGTGCGCCAGGCTTCAGCCACCTGCACACCAATGGTTTTAACCGGATTCAGCGAGTATTTCGGATCCTGCAGAATGAAACCAACGCGTTTACCGCGGATCTGGCGCATCTGCTTTTCAGAAGCAGTGAGCAGATCCTGTCCGTCAAAGCTGAGTTTGTCAGCTTTGACTTCCGCAATATTCGGCAGCAATTTCATCAGAGCGCGGGCAGTCAGAGACTTGCCCGAGCCGCTTTCGCCCACAATACCCAGCTTTTCACGACCGAGCTGCAGAGAGAGCCCCCGCACCGCTTCAAAGCGTGTGGTGCGGGTTTCAAATGCGATCCGTAAGTTTTGAATATCTACCAGCATTTTTACCCTCAATTCTGCTTCGGATCGAGGACGTCACGCAGACCGTCGCCGAGGAAGTTGAACGCGAGTGAAACGAGGAAGATCGCAATACCCGGAATTGTAGCAACCCACCACTGTTCAAAGATGAAGCGTTTGGCTGTTGCAATCATTGCACCCCATTCCGGTGACGGCGGCTGCGCACCCATGCCGAGGAAGCCAAGGCTTGCAGCGGTCAGGATGATCGAGCTCATATCCAGCGTAATACGTACAATCAGGCTCGGTACGCACAAAGGTGCGATATGACGCGTGATAATACGGGCAGCGCTGGCACCGGTCAGACGGTAAGCTGCAATATAATCAGTGTTACGGATGGTCATGGTTTCCGCACGAGCCAGACGCGCATAAGGCGGCCAGGCTGTGAGTGCAATCGCCAGAATCGCGCTTTCAACGCCCGGCTTCAGCGCGGCCACGAAAGCCAGAGCCAGAATAAGACGCGGGAAAGCGAGGAACACGTCGGTTACGCGCATCAGGATTGTATCGACGATACCGCCGAAATAACCTGCCACACAACCGATGATCAGACCGAGTGGTGCAACCAGAATAACAACGGCAATAACCATGCCGAGTGTTACGCGGCCACCATAAAGGATACGCGAGAAAATATCGCGACCCAGCTCGTCCGTACCAAACCAATGCTGAGCAGAAGGAGCCGCAAGACGATTGCCGAGATTTTGAATGCTCGGATCATGCGGTGCCAGCCACGGGGCAAAAATGGCGATGAAAACAAAGACTGCAATGATGAACAGGCCGATCATCGCCAGCGGATTTGACTTCAGGTTGAGCCAGATACGATAGCGTCGGCCCCAGAGAGCCTGCGACGGCGAGGACGGAGTTTCGTCCAGCGCCCAATTATGAAAATTAGAGAAAATCATCTGACGCGTGGATCCAGTACCTTGTAGAGAATGTCAGCGAGCAGATTAAGCCCGACATAGATGACACCAATCAGAAGAGTGGCGCCGACGACAGGGTTCATGTCTGCATTCATCAGCGAAACTGTCAGATACTGGCCAAGACCAGGCCATGAGAACACAGTTTCGGTCACAACAGCACCTTCGAGCAGACCGGCATAGGTCAGTGCAAGAACGGTCACCAGCTGAACAGCCACAGTCGGGAAAGCATGTTTCCAGATCACGGATGTTGCCGACAGGCCTTTAGCGCGGGCTGTGATAACAAATTCACCTTTAAGCGCCTCCAGCATGAATGCACGGGTCATACGGGTGATATAGGCCATGCTGAAATAAGCAAGGATGATAACCGGCTGGGCCATATGCGCGAGCGCATCCCAGAAAGCATCCATATCACCGTCGAGCAGCGTATCAATGGTCAGAATACCAGTGACATGCGGGATCATGTCCTGAAAAATAATATCCTGACGGCCAGGTCCCGGTGCAATACCGAGCGCAGCATAGAAAACCAGCAGCGAAATCAGCGCCAGCACGAAAGTCGGCACGGAGTGACCGGCCAGACAAATCACGCGGATCGTCTGATCCGTCAAAGTGCCCTGACGCACCGCAGCCCAGACACCCAGCGGAATACCGATGACGGCAGCGAGGAGGAGCGCTGCTGTTGCCAGTTCAAGGGTTGCCGGGAAGTAGCGGGCAATATCCGTTGTAACAGGGTTACGTGTCAGAATGGAGTTGCCGAGATCACCCTGCAAAACCTGACCAATATAGTGGAAGAACTGTACGACGAGAGGCTGATCCAGCCCCATTTCCGCACGCACACGCTGAATAACAGCCTCCGGCGCATTATCGCCGACGGCTGCAATCACAGGATCAACCGGCATAACGCGGCCGATCATGAAAGTGACAATAGCAAGTCCGAACAGCGTGATTAACACGCTGCCCAGAGTACCAGTCAGAGTTTTCAGTCTCTTATTCAAGCTTTCGCAATCCCTGCGTAAGAGTGGGTGTCAGACAGAACGCCAAGACGCATGCCGGTCACATCTTTGCGGCAAGCAGCGGTCATGACAGTCTGCAGCATGACAACAAACGGGCTGTTGTTCATGAACTCGCGCTGCAGGTCTTCGTAAAGTTTAACGCGTGTTGCCGGATCTTTTTCATCGCGTGCTGCCAGAGATTTCTTAGCGAAATCTGCATTCTGGTAGTTTGAGCGCCATGCAAAAGGCTTGTTCTTAGCATCATCCGACAGGTCGGTTACATTGCAGAACACGTCCGCATTGGTGTTTGGATCAAAATAGTCCGAACCCCATGAGGTCAGTGCAATTTCATGCTCGCGGGCACGCATTTTGGTGAGAACCTGACGGTTTTCAGCAGCACGCAGCTCCAGCTTGATGCCGATTTCTGCGAGGTTTGCCTGAATCGCCTGAGCGATATCCGGCCAAGGCTGTGCAGAATAGTGATCCATGCTGATGGAGAAACCATCGGCCAGACCTGCTTCAGCCATCAGTTCTTTTGCCTTAGCTGTATCTTTCTGGAACGGCAGATCGTTAACCGCACCCGGGAAGCCTTCAGGAATAATGGTCTGATGCTGCTGATGGGTCAGCGGCACGATGTTTTCCTGAATACCCTTATAGTCGATCGCCCATTTGATAGCCTGCCAAAGTTTAGGATTGGTCAGCTTTTCAACTTTCTGGTTGAGCGACATCAGGCCGATACCGGCAACGCCTTTACGAACGAGCGTAAAGTTTTCGTCTTTCTCAATCACGCGCAGCTGCTCGGAAGTCAGGTTACGGGCAATATCCACGTCACCTTTCTGGAGCATCAGCAGCTGTGAAGAAGGATCAGCAACGTGACGCAGAACGATACGCTTTACATTGCCTTTATAGGCGCCGTGCGGGTTCAGGTTCAGCATAACGCTTTCGCTTGGCTTCCATGCAGCCAGTGTCCATTCAGCGGAACCGGCGCTGTTTTTACGCAGCCATTCGTTGCCGAGATCGTCGCCGGCAGCATTTTCCATAACCAGTTTCTTCTCAACAACGCTACCAACGCTGGAGGACAGGCAATAGAGCAGGAACGACAGGGAAGTCGGGGTTTCGAGAGAAATTGTCAGCGTGCCGGCTTCAGCATTGGCAACAACGGACTGCTCAACATTCTCAGGGGTCAGGCCGAACTGACCGATAATGAAAGCAGGACCTTTGTTCATCTTGATCGCGCGGTGCAGCGAGAACGCAGCATCTTCAGCGGTGATCGGATTGCCGGTCGCAAATTTTGCTTCAGGGTTGATTTTGAAAGTATAGACCTTACCTTCAGCATCACCTTCCCATGAGGAGGCTACGCCGCCTTCAATCTTCTCTGGGTTTTCATAGCTCGGATGCACAAGACGCTGATACATGTTGTTGCAGATTTCGCTGCCGACAGCTTCGAAGCTCTCATGCGGGTCGAGCGAAGTCATGTTGTCCAGCTGCATTGCCACAACCAGAATGTCCTGACGACCGGCAGCGATCGCAGGCAGAAGACCGGCATATGACAGGAACGGAACAGCTGCTGCGCCCGCCAAAAAATTACGTCTTGAAATCACGGTGATTTCCTCTTCCCTATCCGTAAACGCAAGAAACCGGCCGGGTCGCCCCTGCCAGTGGTTAAGTTTTCTAACAGTTTTGCAAATGAGTTATCTTCGCGGGAGATGATCCACCGGACTGGTTTTATCCCGCTCCGATCCACCCTAAACTGCATCAAAACAAAGTGTATAAGAAAACCGACTAATGTCGTGTTCAATTATCATGAAGCCCAATAACGCGGCCAATGCAGATTTTGCCAGTGCTTATGCACGCTTTGCATGTAGATTTTTGTTTACAACTTAATATTTTTATAAAAAAACCGTCATGCGCATACGGACTATGGCCTGTACGAAAAGGCATTTGCATTTTTGCGGCAAAATAGTCAGTCTGGCAAACCACGTAACAGCGGGATTTAAGCGGTAGAACACCGTGAGAATCGCTGACTTTCTCATGAATCGACAGAAAAGCGCCGTTACGATACAGATATATAACAGGATTTATTCCGCTAAATGTTTCTGTTTGCGACATAATTTATGTCGTCACTCAGGAAAAGTAAGGTTCCTCCTCTATGTCCAGTTCTTCATCGGCAGATAATTTCACACCGGTTTTTGACGGTCACAATGACGTACTGCTGCGCCTGTGGTCATCAACCGAAGCCAATCCGGTTGATCGCTTTATTAACGGCGAACAGGTCGGTCATATCGACCTGCCGCGCGCCAAAAAGGGCGGTCTCGCTGGCGGTCTTTGCGCAATCTATGTTCCGTCCCCTTCGATGGAAAAAGATGCCAATGGCGATTATCCGACCCCTGAACACGGTGAAGCGCTGAGAATCACCCTTGGCATGGCAGCCCTTCTGGCGAAGATTGAAGCCAAGTCTAATGGCGGTCTGAAAATCTGCCGCGACGCCGATGATATCCGCACAGCAATGGCCAATGGCGCATTTGCGTCAGTGCTGCATATTGAAGGTGCCGAAGCAATCAGCGCTGATCTGGATGAACTCTATGTGCTGCATCAGGCAGGCCTTCGCACTTTGGGTCCGGTCTGGAGCCGTCCGAATATTTTCGCTTACGGCGTTCCGTTCCGTTTCCCGAGCACTCCGGATATTGGCCCGGGCCTCAGTGATGCAGGTAAAGCCCTGATCCGTGCGTGTAACGAACTGAAAATCATGGTCGACCTGTCGCACATGAATGACAAAGGCTTCTGGGATATTGCAGCGATTTCCGATGCACCGCTCGTTGCCAGCCATTCCAATGTGCATACGCTTTGCACACATAGCCGCAACGTCACCGAAAAACAGATGGACGCCATCAAGGAAACCGGCGGGTTGATGGGCATCAATTTCGGCGTATCCTTCCTGCGCGAAGACGGTCAAAAAGTCACCGCCACACCGCTCAGCGAAATGGTGCGCCATATTGATTACATCATCAACCGCATCGGCGTTGATCATGTGGCTCTCGGTTCCGACTTCGACGGCACTACCATTCCGGATACTCTGGCCAGCGCCGCTGACCTGCAGCTGCTGATCGCAGAACTGCGTAAAGCCGGTTATGATCAGGAAACCATCGACAAAATCGCTTATAAAAACTGGATCCGCGTTCTGGAAAAGACCTGGGCCTGATAACTAAGGCTTTCATTTCAAATTTAAAAAAGCCTCCGGCATTATTGCCGGAGGCTTTTTTAATGTGACGCATATCCTGAATACGACATGCGAAATTATTATGAATTTTTGACCGCCACACATTGTTCTGTGGTTGTAATACGAAGGTTTAGGTCTAAACTGCGCACAAAAATCTCTGCAAAATCGCATGAATAGCATAACAGGATGGGAACTATGGATCACGCACTCAAATTTTATATCAACGGCGAATGGGTTGATCCGGTACAAAGCCCAGTAACGACACTGGATGTTATCAATCCGGCAACAGAGCAGCCTTTCACCAAAATTTCTATGGGCACAGCTGCCGATGTGGACAAAGCCGTTGCGGCAGCAAAAGCAGCATTTGTCAGCTTCTCTCAGACCAGTAAAGAAGAACGCTTAGCACTGCTCAAGCGTATTCTCGAAATTTTCATTCGCCGTTCCGATGAAATGGGCGCTGCAATTTCTCAGGAAATGGGTGCGCCGCTGGCTATGGCCAAGGCAGCACAGGCGGGCTCGGGCACCGCGCATCTGATGGAAGCGATTAAAGCCGCTGAAGTCTTTGAATATGCCTATATGCAGGGCACAACCCGTGTTGAACATGAGCCGATCGGCGTTGTCGCCATGATCACCCCTTGGAACTGGCCGATCAACCAGATCGCCGCAAAAGTGGCGCCGGCTATTGCAACCGGCTGTACAATGGTGCTGAAACCATCTGAAATCGCACCGGTCAGTGCCATTCTGTTCGCTGAAATCATGCATGAGGCTGGCGTGCCGAAAGGCGTTTTCAACCTTGTTCATGGTGACGGACCGAGCGTTGGTGTTGCCCTTTCCGGCCATAAAGATGTGGATATGGTGTCCTTTACCGGCTCCACCCGCGCCGGTGTCAATGTTGCGCAAACCGCAGCACCAACTGTGAAGCGCGTGCATCAGGAACTTGGCGGTAAATCCCCGAACATCATTCTGCGCAGCGCCGATCTCGACAAGGCTGTCCGTACCGGCGTTGCCCGTTGCTTTGGCAATAGCGGTCAGTCCTGTAATGCACCGACACGCCTGTTCGTACCGCAGGAAGCGATGGATGATGCGATTACAATCGCCCGTGATGCAGCCGAAAAATTCCGTACAGGCGACCCAAATGCCGCAGAAACAGATCTCGGCCCTGTCGTGAGCCAATTGCAATTTGACAAGATTCAGGACCTTATTCAGGCCGGCATTGATGAGGGTGCTGAACTGGTGACCGGCGGTACAGGTCGTCCGGCAGAACTCAATGCCGGTTATTATGTCCGTCCGACCATTTTTGCCCGCGTCGGCCATGATATGCGCATTTCCCGCGAGGAAATCTTTGGCCCTGTGTTGTCCATTCTTGCCTATGACACGCTGGATGAAGCAGTTGAGATGGCCAATGACACAGTCTACGGCCTTGCTTCTTATATTCAGGGCGACCTGAAAGAAGCGCAGGCTCTGTCCAAACGTCTGCGCACCGGCAATGTCTACATCAATGACGCGCCTTGGGACGGTGCCGCACCATTCGGTGGTTACAAGCAATCCGGTAACGGCCGTGAATATGGCGTTTTCGGTCTGCGTGAATTTGTCGAGATCAAAGGGATCGTTGGCTACGAGGAATAATCTCGAAATATCCAGATAACGAAAAGCGCGTCTGTTAAAAGACGCGCTTTTTTATCAATCTGTTTTGATATATATCAGAGATGCAGAATATCCGCATCTGAATGACATAGCCTGTCGCAGGCAGCAGATCATTTTTTGACCATCTCTTTACGAATACCCGCAGCAAATAGCTGCGTTTCTCATATATAAGGCTGCCTCAACGGGCGTCAGACTCCAAATGAACAAAACCATCCCAGAAGTCACCACCGCCAATACATCCGGCCTGCTGCAAAATACGCCTGAAACCCAGCGTAAAGCCATTATTGCGCTTTTGCTCGGCGGCTTACTGATCAGCTGCTCCCCTATTCTGGTGCGTTTTGCGGAAACCGGCCCGATTGTCACGGCTTTCTGGCGTTTGGCACTGGCCGTTATTCCGATGCTAATCCTGAACAACCGCATGAAACATGGTGCGGATCAGGTAAAGCCCAACTCACTTGCCGATATTGCTATCCTTGCGGTGCCGGGCATTCTGATCGGGCTGGAACTTGTTGTCTGGCATATCTCGCTGACGATGACATCTGTTGCCAACTCCACTTTGATCGTGAACCTGTCCCCGATTTTTGTGGCTCTGGGCGGATGGTTGTTTCTCAAGCAAAAAATCAGCAAAATTTTTGTCAGCGGTTTGGCGCTGGCCATTGTCGGCGTGCTGATTTTGAAGGGTGGCCCCGATCTCTCCGGCCATAGCAGCCTGAAAGGTGACGCTGTCGCCCTTATCGCGGCGATCTTATACGCAGCCTATATACTGATGCTCGGTTTTACACGCCGCCGCTTTTCCACATCTACAATCATGCTCTGCACAACCATCAGCGCAACCCTGACAATTCTGCCGCTGGCACTGATTTTCGAAACACAATATTTTCCGCTAACTTTGTTTGGCTGGTTTATTGTCTGTGCTCTGGCCTGGATGACACAAGCCGCAGGGCAAAGCCTGATCACTTTCGCAATTGCATGGCTGCCAGTAGCATTTTCTTCTCTGACACTACTGATACAGCCGGTTGTTGCCGCTATTCTGGCGTGGGTTTTGCTCTCGGAACCACTCAGTATCTGGCAAATTTGTGGTGGTCTGGTGGTCATTGCCGGTATCATGCAGGCAAGGCGCGGGTAATTTTTGTCTGATAAACGACATTCATCCGCGATTATTTTACGTTTTGGTCAAAAAACTTGTGAACAGCATCTTGAACTTCTTTGAAGCTTGCTCCATATGAAGCTCACTTGCTGGCGCGCTTCCTCCCATTTCGCGCTGCAAGTGTTCCCCTCGAAGGCATCTAAATGCCTTCTTAAATTTCAGCCGGGCTTTTTAGTCCGGCTTTTTTTCTGCCTGAATTACGGTTTCGCTCTCAAGTTTCCCGGCAGAATCACTCAGCATGCAGCATATTTTTGAAATCATGCATTTTATTGTACGTAATTTTATTATCGCTTGTTTTGTGACAGACTCTTCGCCAAAATGTGTCTGTGTATAGAATTATGCGTGAATAGCTTTCGTAATTGTGCTTTTCTCTTTCGTATTAAATGTTATATGCGCTAAAACGAAAGAGCCTTTGACAACCACAGAACCGCCGTACTCAACAGAAGTGACATTACAACTGTTTATTCCGGTGTTTCGTTTCATTGAACTTCAGGGAGAAGTCATGTCCAAACGTCTGATGACTGTTTCAGTAGCGGCACTCACTATGTCCGTCGCATTTGCATCCAACGCATTTGCAGTGACAGAGCTGCAATGGTGGCACGGTATGGCCGGTTCTAACAACGAAGTTGTTGAGCAGCTCTCTAAGGAATTCAATGAAAGCCAGAGCGAATTCAAGATCGTTCCTGTCTATAAAGGCACCTATCCTGAAACCCTGAATGCCGGTATTGCTGCATTCCGTTCCAAGCAGGCTCCTGCCATTCTGCAGGTTTTCGACGCCGGTAGCGGCGTGATGATGGGCGCTGAAGGTGCAGTTCTGCCGGTTGCAGACGTGCTCGAAAAAGGTGGCTTCAAATTCGATAAAGCGAAATACCTTGCCGGTATCACCGCTTATTATTCGAAGCCGGACGGCACAATGCTGTCTTTCCCGTATAATTCTTCTTCGCCAATCCTCTACTACAACAAAGATGCTTTCAAAAAAGCCGGTCTTGATCCGGAAGTAGCGCCAAAAACATGGCCTGAAGTTTTTGAAGCTGCCCGCAAAATTAAAACCAGTGGCGCTTCCAATTGTGGCTTTACCTCCACATGGCTGACATGGATTCAGACTGAAAACTTCGCTGCATGGAACAACGTACCATACGGCACCAATGAAAACGGCCTTGCAGGTCTCGATGTGAAACTCGAAATCAATGCTCCGCTGTTTGAACAGCATTTTCAGGGTCTCGCAGACCTCGCTAAAGACGGTGCTTTCCGTTACGGCGGTCGTACCTCCGAAGCCAAACAGCTCTTCACTTCCGGTGAATGCGCAATGTTGACGGAATCTTCGGGTGGTCTGGGCGATGTGGTTAAATCCGGCCTGAACTATGGTATCGGCCAGCTGCCTTATTATGAAGGCGAAGGTCGTCCGCAGAACACCATTCCGGGCGGCGCCAGCCTCTGGGTCTTCGCAGGTAAGAGCGATGAAGAATATAAAGGTATTGCCCAGTTCTTCAATTTCCTGTCGCAGACAGACATTCAGGCTCGTCTGCATCAGGTTTCCGGCTATCTGCCGGTGACACTGGAAGCTTATGAAGAAACCAAAAAATCCGGTTTCTATGACAAGAACCCAGGCCGTGAAACACCGATCCTGCAGATGATGGGCAAAGAGCCAACAGCCAATTCCAAAGGCGTTCGTCTGGTAAACCTGCCGCAGGTTCGTGATATTCTCAACGAAGAATATGAAGCGATGCTGGCCGGTAAACAGGATGCCAAAACCGCACTGAAAAACGCTGTAGAGCGTGGCAATGCAGCGATTGCTGAAGCAGCAAACCGCTAATTCATAAAGGCCGCGTGTCCCGTGAGGGACGCGCGGCTTTCTTCATGCTGCATATAAACCCATCTTCAGAATGCTTTTGAGGATTGGCTTATATGCCAGAGCGCATCGCGGAAACGACCAATCTGTTTTCGCAACAGGATGTGCAGAATCCAAGAGACAGAGAGCTTTCAGTGCTTTAGTTTCAACTGAAAGTACTCTGACTGACCAGCACAGTCTCTGCCTGTCCATTGCAACAGGAACTGTGCAGCATTTCAAAAACTTGCAGTGCCTTTTATGTGCCTTTTCGGTGTGCGGTACTGCAATTTGAAGGAGATCTTTGTGCAGCGTGTTGTTTTTCCCAACAAGGTGCTACCCTATTTATTAGTTGCACCGCAGCTCATACTCACTTTTGTTTTCTTTTTCTGGCCGGCCAGTCAGGCGATTTATCAGTCGATGATGCGCGAAGATCCGTTTGGTCTGCGCAGCACCTTTGTCGGGTTGAAAAACTTCTCTGCACTGTTTGCTGATCCGAATTATCTGCATTCATTCCAGATTACGATTTTCTTCAGTATTGCCACGGCTGTACTGTCGATGGCTGTTGCGCTGTTTCTGGCAACCGCTGCAGAAAAAGTCGTACGCAGTAAAAATCTCTACCGCACATTGCTGATCTGGCCTTATGCCGTGGCACCTGCCATTGCCGGTATTTTGTGGCTGTTCATGTTTTCGCCTGCAATGGGCACCCTCGCCTATCTGCTGCGCAATGCCGGTTTTGACTGGGATCCGCTGCTGAAAGGCGATCAGGCAATGGCACTGGTGGTCTTTGCCGCATCGTGGAAACAGATCAGCTATAATTTCCTGTTCTTCGTTGCCGGTCTGCAAGCTATTCCGAAATCTCTGCTGGAAGCAGCGGCGATTGACGGTGCCCGCGGTGTGAAACGGTTCTGGTCCATCACCTTCCCGCTGCTCGCTCCGACCACTTTCTTCCTGCTGGTTGTGAACACGGTTTATGCCTTCTTCGACACGTTCGGTATCATCCATGCGGTAACCGGCGGCGGCCCTGCCAAAGCCACGGAAACACTGGTCTACAAAGTGTATAATGACGGCTTCGTCAATCTTAACCTCGGCTCATCAGCAGCACAGTCTGTCATTCTGATGGTGATCGTTATTGCCCTTACGGCGTTCCAGTTCCGCTTTGTTGAAAAGCGCGTGCATTATTCCTGAGGTCAGACAATGATTGAACGTAATCCCGTTACTATCGCAATCAGCCATCTGGCGCTGATTATCGGCATCATCATTGTTGCTTTTCCGATTTATTATACATTTGTGGCCTCAACCATGACGTCGGCGGAAATCCTCCGCCCTCCGATTCCGCTCTGGCCTGGTGACCACTTTATTGAAAACTACCGCGATGCTCTGAGCGGCGGTGTGGAACGCACCGTCGGTGTGAGCCTTGAACGTCTGCTGTTCAACTCCACAGTCGTGGCGCTGGCAATTGCCATCGGTAAGATCATCATCTCCTTCACCTCTGCTTTTGCGATTGTGTTCTTCAACTTCCGCTTCCGCATGGTGTTTTTCTGGATGATCTTCATCACGCTGATGCTGCCGGTGGAAGTGCGTATTTTGCCGACCTATAAGGTTATCGTCGATCTTGGCATGATTGATACCTATGCCGGTCTGACCTTGCCGTTGATGGCTTCAGCAACGGCGACATTCCTGTTCCGCCAGTTCTTCCTGACGATTCCGGGGGAACTTGTAGAGGCAGCCCGCATTGATAATGCCGGACCGTGGCGCTTTATGAA
Source organism: Bacillus subtilis (assembly GCA_021733665.1). Lineage (GTDB taxonomy): Bacteria > Pseudomonadota > Alphaproteobacteria > Rhizobiales > Rhizobiaceae > Pseudochrobactrum. The sequence continues at coordinate 138,312 of JAHREI010000003.1, read as the reverse complement.
AGACATTCTGCTGCCATTGTCCAAAACCAATATTGCAGCACTTTTTGTTATCCTGTTCATTTTTGGATGGACACAATATCTCTGGCCTCTGCTGGTCACCAATGATGCAAAGATGAACACAATCATCATCGCTTTGCGTAAAATGGTGGATTTCGCCGACGCCGCAACACCATGGCATTTTGTGATGGTGACAACGATCCTTGCGATCATCCCTCCGATCATCGTCGTGGTTCTGATGCAGCGATGGTTCGTCAAAGGTCTTGTTGAAACGGAAAAATAATGGCTCGTATTTCTCTTGATAATGTAAAAAAAGTCTATGGCGGCAATGTCGAGACCATTAAAGGCATCTCGCTGGAAATCGCTGACGGTGAACTGGTTGTTCTGGTCGGGCCTTCCGGCTGCGGTAAATCCACTTTGCTGCGCATGATCGCCGGCCTCGAAAGCATTACTTCAGGCACCGTATCGATTGCTGACCGCGTGGTGAATGAGCTGGAACCGGCAGAGCGTGATATTGCGATGGTATTCCAGAATTATGCACTTTATCCGCATATGACTGTGCGCCAAAATCTGGCCTATGGCCTGAAGAACCGCAATACGCCAAAGGCTGAGATCGAACAGCGTATCGCTAAAGCTGCAAAAGCGCTGGAGATTGAACAGTTTCTGGAGCGTAAACCACGTCAGCTTTCCGGTGGTCAACGCCAGCGCGTTGCGATGGGGCGCGCGATTGTGCGTGAACCGGCAGCGTTCCTGTTTGATGAACCGCTCTCCAACCTTGATGCCAAATTGCGCGTGCATATGCGTGTGGAAATCAAGCGCCTGCAGCGCTCATTGGGCGTGACCAGTGTTTATGTAACCCATGATCAGATGGAAGCAATGACCCTCGCGGATCGTCTGGTGGTACTGAATGCCGGTCATATTGAGCAGGTCGGCACACCGATTGAGCTCTATGAAAAGCCTGCAACAACTTTCGTTGCTACCTTTATCGGCTCGCCGTCCATGAACCTGTTGTCTTGTAAAGATGCGCCATGGATGCAGCAGCTCAGCACAACAATTCCTGCTGAAACAGCGACCATCGGCATCCGTCCTGAAGGCTTCACCATCGGTGAGCAAAGCGGCGCTTTCACAACCGATGTCACTGTTGATGCCGTTGAGCTGGTTGGCGCTGAAAGCTATGTCCATGCCCGTCTGGCTGATGACACTGCAATCATTTTCAGTGTTGCCGGTCGCAGCCAGATTGCCACCGGAGAAAAGCTTAAGATCAGCGCAAGTCAATCTGCCATTCATTGCTTTGACAAAGACGGAAAGCGCATTAAAATCTAAGTATAAGGTATGGTGAAGGATATTCTTGGAAAAATTTCAGGAATATCGTCGCCGATTGTCTGCACTAAACAGACAGTCGGCGACGCCATGAAATCATGCCCCCGTATGAACACTCATGGCAACCCAGTTGGGATCCTGAAAAGCAAATTTATATTATTTGCTCTTGTGTATAAAACTTAACTGCAAAATTCTGTTTAATTAAATTTATAATTTTGATCACCTCCATCATTAATATTCATGATGTGGCTATTTCTAAATTATCATGTATTTATAAAGGGAATACCGGAGATAAGTGCCCTGATATAGCGCTTTTTTTGATAATATCCGTTCAAAGATACACGTGGCAACGATTGCAAATTTTCTAAAACACCAGACTTTAACATAGCTGGTTGGGTAGTAACCGCGACTGCAAAGCCAGAATCATGCGCCTGAGAAAACGTGTTTTTACTCACTGCTGTCTTCCATCCGTAAGGATAGGCGAAAGACAAGGGTGCTTCTGCAAGACTATTTTTCAGCCAATCTGCCGATACTTCTATTTCTTGTCTTATACGCTGATCATCCGCACGACTAAGATTAATATGGCTGACCGAATGGGCACCGAAATGCACTAATGCACCATCGCGTTTTTGCAATGCCTGTAACGCCGCAACATCCATCGTCAACTCACGAGTGATACGCAACGGATCAAGCCCGTAGCTCAGCGCCAGCTTTGCGATCTGGTGCACAGCTTCATCCTCTGGCTGGACATCCACATATTGCGCAAAACGCGCGAAAGCGGTTTGCTTCTGTAATCTCGTATAAAGCGGCAGGTTTATTTCTCCCGCACCAAAATCGAAGATCAGGCTCTCCTGCTGCCGCAGAAGCTGTTCAACAACTTCCCACCACAAAATATGACTGCGCTCGGCAAAGCCTGAGGTAATATAAATCGTATAAGGGATATTATAGCGCCGGAAGATCGGAGATGCATAATCCGCATTATTGCGATAACCATCATCCAGCGTGAAACAAACATAGCGCTTATTTTCGGGATTATTACGCAGCAATTCCGGCAACTCATGCACATGAACAGGGAGCATCCCTGCTTTTAGAACTTGCTGAATTGCCTCTTCTAAAAATTCAGGCGTAATTGCGAGAATGGCATTGGGCTCAAATTTCTGCGGGCTCATATCAGGGCGCACATGATGTAGGGTAAAAATCAGCCCGTTATGTGCGGCAGAGGGCAATAGCTTGTCGAGGCGCAGCAAAGAGATTGCTTCCAGCCCCATACGGATGGCTGAATATCTCAGCAGGCGCTTTATTTCATGCAAGCCATTCATTTATTCCACCCAAATTTAAAGGCTGCGACAACCATGCCTATCGCAGCCTGAAAATCTCTATAGGATAGAAGCCGTAAGGACTGTATTAACGGCAAGCGCCGTTTCTCATATTACTGAAACCGGCATTACGCGCGACACAAGCATTCGGAAATGTCTGACTACGGCCGCGGCTGGTCGCACAGACCGGTGCATATTCGCGCGTACAAGCTGTTTGCGGACGGTTATGTCCCCAGTTGCCATTCGGCCGATCCGGTCGATGCTGCCATTGCGGCGGACGTGGTTGCGAAACACGGCATTCGCCTCTGTTGACAATGCGATAACCTTCAGCGCGCGCCTGACAGCTATTGCCGAATGTCCGGCTTTTACCATTACGCTCGCCACAAACAGGCATATATTCCATCGTACACATTTGTGGCCTATCCGGACGTACCGGCGGACGATGATGCGGCCTTCCCTCTTCAACGGCAACAGTACAGGCCGAAAGAAACAAAAGTGCAGCAAGCGGTGCGATCAGACGCTGTAAGCGTGTAAAACCGGAAAATCTCATGCTCTATCTTTCTCAGATCATCTGCAGATATCCCGCGATAGTAAACTATCTGTGATCCGGCACAATAAAAAAGCTCAGGAGCTTGCGCCCCTGAGCCTGATCTTAAAACGAAAACAACAACTATCAGAAAATCTGCCGTTCGCCCTGCTCGTCACGGATCCATGTGGTCAGACCGATCTTGCTCATCTGAGCGAGGAACGGACGCGGATCAAGTTCTTCAACATTGACCATTGTCTTGGCATCCCACTCACCGGTCGCTACCAACATTGCAGCCGCTACCGGCGGCACACCGGCAGTGTAGGAAATACCCTGTGAACCAACTTCATTATAGGCATCCTTGTGGTCTGCCACGTTATAAATAAAGACTTCACGGTCTTTGCCGTCTTTACTGCCCTTAACCAGATCACCGATACAGGTTTTACCAGTGTAGTCCGGTGCCAGCGATGACGGATCCGGCAGCACAGCTTTCACCACTTTCAGCGGAATAACTTCCAGACCTTCAGCAGTTTTCACCGGTTGTTCGGACAGCAGGCCGAGATTATTCAGCACTGTGAAGACGTTGATGTAATGATCACCGAAGCCCATCCAGAAGCGCACATCCGCGCCTTCGATGTTGCGTGCCAGTGAGTGCACTTCATCGTGACCGGTCATATAGGCTTTCTGCTTGCCGACGACAGGAAGATCATACTCCTTGCCGACTTCAAACATTTTATTGACCTGCCATTCACCCTTCTGCCACGAATAAACGCGACCGGTAAATTCACGGAAGTTGATTTCCGGATCAAAGTTGGTGGAGAACCAACGGCCATGCGAGCCCGCATTGATATCAATGATATCAATATCAGTAATCTTGTCGAAATACTCGTCCTGAGCCAGACGGGCATAGGCGTTCACAACACCCGGATCGAAGCCGATGCCGAGAATCGCGGTAATGCCTTTTTCAGCGCAGATTTCACGGCGCTTCCACTCATAGTTTGCGTACCACGGCGGGGTCTCACAAATCTTGTTTGGTTCTTCATGGATAGCAGTATCCATGTAAGCCACACCGGTATCAATACAGGCCTGCAGCACAGACATATTGATAAAAGGCGATCCGACATTGATCACGATCTGTGAATTTGTCTTGGAAATCAGTGCCTTCGTGGCTTCAATATCCAAAGCATCCAGCGCATGGGCTTCTAAAACGCCCTCAACCTTCATACTTTTCTTTTCACGAACACTTGCGATCATATCATCGCACTTAGATTTCGTTCGCGAAGCAATGTGAATATCACCCAGAACATCGTTGTTCTGCGCACATTTATGCGCCACAACCTGCGCCACGCCTCCGGCACCAATAATCAGGACATTTTTTTTCATTTCACGCGGTACGCTCCATAGTAGCCTTTTCGGCATAATCTCAGGATTTTCTGATGAGGATTATGCACTAATCAATGATACGCCCTGTACAAATTGCTCCGCACAAAGCGCATCGGTTGCATTTAGATCGTTTTTAACAAAACGATCTATTTTTTTAAACGCAGTTTCGGACGGAAAACCGGTTTCCACTTTTCCTGAAACTGCTTATATCTGCCTCAGGAAAGAGCGGCAGCAAAATCGTCAAAGGTAAACTCTTTGACAAGCTCTTCAGTTCCGTCGAGCTGACGGACAACGATGGATGGCATTTTAACGCCGTTAAACCAGTTTTTCTTGACCATGGTGTAACCGGCCACATCCTGAATGGAAAGTCGGTCACCGATCTGCAAAGGTTTTTCAAAACGGAATTCGCCGAAAATATCACCGGCAAGGCAGGATTTGCCACAGATCATGATCTCATGATCACCGGTATCCGGCTCCATTTTAGCAGTCTGGCGATAAATCAGCAGATCAAGCATATGGGCTTCAATCGAACTGTCGACGATGGCGAGGTTTTTGCCGTTGAACAGCGTATCAAGCACGGTCACTTCCAGCGTCGCGGACTTGGTAATCGCTGCTTCACCTGGTTCCAGATAAATCTGCACGCCATATTTCTCGGAGAAAGCTTTAAGACGTGCGCAGAACTTATCCAGCGGATAATTATCACCGGTAAAGTGGATACCGCCGCCAAGGCTGACCCATTTCACAAGTGCAATCAGATGACCAAAACGCTCTTCGATAATGCTGAGCATCTCATCAAAACGCTCAAATTTGTCGTTCTCGCAATTGTTGTGGAACATAAAGCCGGAGACTTTATCCATCACGGCTTCGATCTTCGTGGCATCCCATTCACCAAGACGGCTGAACGGACGTGCAGGATCGGCCAGTGTAAAGTCCGATGTAGAAACCTGCGGATTTACACGCAGACCACGGATATGATTTTTTGATGCTTCATCAAAACGGGTCAGCTGGCCGATAGAGTTAAAGATGATTTTGTCGCTGTTTTTCAGCACATCTTCAATTTCATCATCCGCATAGGCCACGCTGTAAGCATGGGTTTCACCTGGAAATTTTTCTTTGCCCAGACGAACTTCATAAAGCGAAGACGATGTTGTGCCATCCATATATTCGCTCATCAGATCAAACACAGACCATGTAGCGAAACATTTCAAAGCCAGCAGCGATTTCGCACCGGATTGTTCACGCACATATTTAATCTTTTCAAGATTAGGCAGAAGTTTGCTTTTATCGATGAGGTAATATGGGGTATTTGTCGTCAATTCGTTTGTCCGGTCCGTTACAGTTACGCATTGTGGCGGGGAAAGATCATCCTGCAGGCAGGAATCCGCGAGACAAAATTCGTCTGGCTGCGGTGCCTCTTCTTTACTGCATAATCTTCAAAACCGAAACTGATTTTATAAATTTACACAGTTGCTATACAAATTCTGCTTCTCACCACGCCGTTCATAGTGTCTCCCCTTATATAGGGGCTTAATATGACGATTTAAATACGAGCAACACACAAGGCCAGTTTTCAGCCGGTCATTTTGTAAACTGCTCCGGCCAGTCGTGGTCAACAAACTGCTCCTGTCAGTCGCGGCAGATAAACTGCTCCGGCCAGTCGCGGTGCGTAAACACCTGCCCCTGCTCCCGCAAACGACGAACCTGTGCCAGATCAATGCTGCAATGCATCCAGCGACTAACCGCTGTTGTATCCGTTTCGCTCTCTGCAAAAACACCGCTTGGCGGCATGCCATAATCCGAGGGGACATAGAGAGCTGCGCGACCGCTGTTTTCATCCAGCGCCGGTGACCACAAAGCCTCCCCTGCTGTCGGTGAAACTAACACGGCAAACTGATTTTCCAACGCCCGCGCCTGCGCGCCGATACGCACACGATAATAACCCGCCAGCGTATCTGTGCAGCTTGGCGCCAAGATCAGCTCTGCGCCCTGATCGCTCAAACGACGTGAAAGCATCGGAAACTCATTATCATAGCAGATCAGAATCCCGATCCGGCCAAATGCAGTTTCAAAACAATGCACATCCTCAACACCGCCGCTGATACCCCATTGCTCGCGCTCAAAGCGGGTCATGATGATTTTGTCCTGATGCCCGATCAGACCATCCGGCCCGAACAGCCATGCGCGATTGCGATATTTGCCATTGGGATCAAGTACCGGTGCACTGCCGGGCTGCAAGACAATCTCATGCTCACGGGCAATCGCCTCACAAAGCTCCAGCCAGCGCGGGATAAGCGGCTGAATGCCGGAAATAGAGCCATGCAGATCACTGCGAACCACCGGCTCTAACTGGCCGGACAGCACAAGCCCCGCATATTCCGGCAGCAACAGCACCTGCGCCCCTTGAGCAACGGCATCGGCACAGAGCGCACGCAGATGTTGCTCGTAAGAATCCCATGTCTCAATCAACTCAATCACATATTGGCAAGAAGCAAGGTGCAGCATCAGCTCAGTTCCTTCATCCAGAATGACATTGGCTTATCGGTTTCAAGAACATCTCCCACATCACGCCAGCTATACTGTGTGCGTAATTCCGGCCGGTGGAAGAAACCGCGCTTATTCCAGAAGCTATCCAACGGCTGATAGTCTGCCGGTCGCAGCGGATGATCCTGCGGGCGCTCCACCGCGCAAAAACAACAACTCGTAAACGCACCGCTTCGACGCGCATAATTTTCACGCTCTTCAAAAAAGCGTACGCCAAGGCCGGTGCCGCGATAGGCGGACAACAACACGGATTCCCCGAAATAAAAAATCTTAGCCGGATCATAGCCAAGCCTAATAAAGGGCGCTTTGAATGCCAGTGTCTCATCACGCATCGGAATACCGGTAGATGCGCCAATAACATCCGAACCATCAATCGCCAGAACAAAGAGACTGTCAGAAGACTGCGCATAAGTCGCAATATAATTGGCTTCGTAAGCCATTTCCCCGTCATAAAGATAAGGAAAATCGCGAAAAATCTGAATGCGCAGCCGTGCCAAATCATCAATATAAGGCGCGATAGCGCGGCCTGAATAGGTCTCAATTCTGACAGTCATTCGCTATCCTCCAGCTCCCCTTCTCTATAAGCGATCACGCTGAAAAGAACAGGACTGGTTACGGCAGAGATTTACGCAAAAGTGCCATTTCCCTGCGCATTTACGCCTTTCCTTTGAACGTACAAGGCTTAAGAAGGATCAGCAAATATTCGGGAGACATTGCCATGACCGTTTCAATGACTGCGACACAGATTATCCGCGCCTATTATGATGCTTTTAATGCGCAGGATATGGAGACTTTTATCAGCCTTCTGCATGATGAAGTCGTGCATGACATTAATCAGGGCGAGCGCCATCAGGGTAAAGAGCATTTCCGCTCTTTCATGGCGCATATGAACCGTTCCTATAAGGAAAACCTCACCGAAATGGTGATCATGGCCAATGCGGAAGGTACACGCGGCGCAGCGGAATTTATCGTGAATGGTGAATATCTGGCCACAGATGAAGGCTTGCCGGAAGCCAAAGGCCAGAAATATGTGCTACCTGCCGGTGCATTTTTTGAACTGCGTGACGGCAAAGTTGCCCGCATCAGCAACTACTACAATCTCAATGACTGGATTGCGCAGGTAAACAAATAACAGAAAGTGCGCCGCTTCTGCTGTGATAAGAAGCGGCGCAAATTTTACATGAAATAGGTGGCGATACGTTTGCCTTCGACATCCTGCACTTTGAACACAGTGCCATAGATGGATTCCAGCACCACAGGGCAGACAATCTCTTCCGGTGTGCCCTGACAAAACAATTTACCGTTCTGCATCGCAACAATATGGTCGGAATAGCAGGACGCGAAATTAATATCATGCAGCACGACAACAACCGTCTTGCCTAGATCGTCCGCCGCCTTGCGCAAGAGCTTCATCATCTCGACCGAGTGTTTCATGTCGAGATTATTCAGCGGTTCGTCAAACAGCGTGTAATCCGTATCCTGACACAGCACCATCGCCACATAGGCACGCTGGCGCTGACCGCCGGACAATTCATCCAGAAACCGGTCGGCAAGATCACTCAAATTCAAATATTGAATAGACCGTGCCACGAATTGCGCGTCTTCGGCGGTTGGTCTGCCTTTGCTATACGGATAACGGCCGAAGGTCACCAGATCACGCACGGTCAGACGCGCAGTCATGTGGTTTTCCTGACGCAGGATCGACAGACGTTTCGCCAGCACATCACCGGCAGTACGTGCCACATCCATATTATCGACCAGCACCTGTCCCTGATCCGTCGGAATAAGACGGCTGATCATCGACAGCAATGTGGATTTACCGGCACCGTTAGGGCCAATAATCGACGTGATGCCGCCCGATGGCAATGTCAGCGAGACATTATTGACCACCAGAGTTTCGCCATAGGTTTTACTGACGGCTTTGACCTCAATCATCGGGCAACTCCTCGTACCAGCATCAGAATAAAGAACAGACCGCCGACAAATTCAATCACAATGCCCAAGGCGGTATTAAAGGCAAACACACGCTCAAGAATAAGCTGCCCGCCAACCAAAGCGATCACAGCCAGCAGTGCAGCAGCAGGAATAGTATAGCGGTGACGCGTCACCGGCATGATCATATAGGCCAGATTAGCCACCAGCAGACCGAAAAATGTAACGGGACCAACCAGAGCCGTTGACACGGAAACCAGCACTGCAACCATCATCAGAATGATCATTGTTGTGCGCTTGTAATTGATACCAAGACCAATTGCTGTTTCACGCCCCAAAGACAGAATGTCAAAGCGGTGGCCAATGCGCCATGCGATCACAGAGACCACGGCGACGATTGTGGCTGACAAGCCCAGCAACTGGCTGTCTATTGTATTGAAAGATGCAAATAGCCTGTCTTGCAGCACCACAAAATCATTCGGATCGATAATGCGCTGCATAAATCCGGTGCCGGAACGGAAAAACACACCGAAGATAATCCCCACCAGCATCAAAAGATGCAGCGAGCGCCCCTCACCGGCAAACAGCCAGCGATAAAGCAGACCGGAAAAGCCCATCATCAGCACAATTTCGACCAGAAACATCAGTTTCGGATTGGCCATGGAAACGGCGTGAGCACCGAGCGTGAAAACCAGCACCGTTTGCAACAGCGCATAGAGCGCATCGAAACCCATGATTGAGGGCGTCAAAATCCGGTTATTGGTGATGGTCTGAAACAGGATCGTCGACAAGGCGATGGAATAGGCAACCAAAATCATCGCGGCCAGCTTGGTGCCGCGAAATGGCAGCACAAAGCTCCAGCTGCCCTTAGCGCCAATCGTCATAAAGCCTGCCATCGCAAGCAGCGCAAGCAGCGCGAGCAATGCCAGTCTTTTCAACGCGCTGCGTCGGTTAGCCGGATTTTCAACCGGTAATGTGCTTTCACTGCGCACCGGATAAATTGTTTCATGCACCACGGGCGGACTTCCTTAAAACGAGATACAGGAAGAAGGCACTGCCCAGCACGCCGAGAATTGTACCAACCGGAATTTCATAAGGCGCATTAATTGTGCGTCCGATCATATCGCAGATCAGCACCAGACCGGCACCAAGCAAGGCAATCCACGGCAGTGAGCGGCGCATACTGTCGCCCATCACCATGCTCACCACATTCGGCACAATCAGCCCGAGGAATGGCACAATGCCCACTGTTGTCACCACGCAGGCCGTGACCATAGCAACAATTGCCAGACCCAGCGTCATCACGCGACGATAATTCAAACCGAGATTAGTGGTAAAAGCCTCGCCCATACCAGCAACGGTAAACCGGTCAGCGGCAATATAGGCTGCCACCGTCAGACCGAAAGACAGCCATAATAATTCATAGCGGCCACGCAACACGGCCGAGAAATCACCTGTCGTCCATGCGCCCATCGACTGCAGCAAATCAAAACGATAGGCGAAGAATGTAGTAATTGCCGAGATCACTCCGCCAAGCATAATTCCGACAAGCGGCACAATCACCGGCGAACGCAGCGGAATTTGGCGCAAAATCAGCATAAACAGCGCAGTTCCGGCCAGTGCAAAACTTGTCGCCACCAGCATTTTGCCGAAAACAGGCAACCCCGGTGCCAAAATCATGACTGTCAGAATACCAAGAGAAGCGGAATCCACGGTACCTGCAGTTGAAGGCTCGACAAAACGGTTACGCGCCAAAATCTGCATGATTGTACCGGAAACAGCCATGCCCGCGCCGGCAAGGATCAACGCAAAGGTGCGCGGAATACGGGTTTCCACCAGAACGAATTGCGCGCGTCGTGCGGTTTCATCACCAAACAGACTTTGCAAAGACACATCACTCACACCGATAAACAAGCTTATCAGCGCAAGAACGATCAGCAGGCATGTGGCAGCAATCAACTTCACAAGGACAGCAACCGTTTTAAGCGTTTCACTTCACAGTCATAGCTGCATAAGCGATCAGCGGTGGACACAATACAAGCATAATAAAAAGGCAGCAGTGACAATGCATTGCTGCCTTTTCAAGAGTCTTGCAGACAATCCGGATGCTTTAACCTGAAAGAACCGGCGGGGTAAAGTCAAAACACGACATATTTACTCCGCTTATCCGTTAAGATCACGCATTTTGCCAGATATTTGCCTTTCAGTTTATTTTTTGAGACCAGCGATCAGCTGATCAACGATTTTTTCCATCGAAGTCAGACCACTGGCATTGAGATACCATGCGGAGCCGTCCAGATAGATAACCTGCTTGTTTTTCCAGGCATTGGTCTGGGCAATCACTGCATTATCGAGGAATTTTTCAGCGGCAACGCCTTCACGGCCAATCGCTGCATCGCGGTCGATAACATAGAGCCAGTCCGGATTTTTCTCGAGGATATACTCAAATGAGATCGGCTGACCATGACCGCCCGGCTTGATATCATCCGCGGCAGGCTTCACACCGAATTCGCCATACAGCACACCAAAACGGGAGCCCGGACCATAGGCGCTCATTTTGCCGCCGGTTGTCAAGATGAGAAGGCCGGTGCCGGATTTGGCAGTCAGTGTTTTCAGCTCGTCTTTTTTAGCGTTCAACTTGGTCAGAGCGTCTTCAGCTTCTTTGTCTTTGCCGAAGATATTGGCCAGCGTGCGGATATTATCTTCCGAGCTTTTCACAAAATTTGCAGCATCTGCGGTCAGATCAATGGTTGGCGCAATCTTGGCCAGTTCAGCATATTTGGCAGCAGAGCGGCCGCCAACAATGATCAGATCCGGCTGGGCAGCGTTTACAGCTTCATAATCCGGCTCGAACAATGTGCCGACCTTGATATAATCATCGGCAGCATATTTGCTCAAATAATCCTGCATTTTGATGGCCGGAACACCCGTCACTTTAACGCCCAGCGTGTCCAGCGTATCGAGGGATGAAAGATCAAAGGTGATCACTTTCTGCGGAACATCCGGCAGTTTGGTTTCACCCTGTGCATGTTTTACGGTGACTTCACCGGCAAGAGCCGCGCCTGCAAACAGAATGGCACCGGCAGCGATGCTTGCGAAAAGTCCTGTCATGCGTTTCATCTTATTTCCTTTTCATCTGAACATTTATAGCATTTCGAGCCAAAAGTGCGAAGCGGTTTTGCGTCGAATAATGCGTAAAAACAAATAGTTACAGCGGTTTTAACGATTCAACCTTCACTGGAACCGCTGTAAGTTCAACTTGAATCGTCTCGATTATCAGTCTTCAACGTGATCATGGCCGCCGATACGGCCCGGACGCCAATAACCTTCTGAGGCAATCTGCTCACGGGTCAGACCGCGCGAAATCAGGTTCTGGCGCTGTTTGCGCACATTGCTGGTTTCACCGATCAGAATGGCATGACCGCGACCATGCGGAAGCATAAAACGGCCTACAGCATCTGCCATAAAGTCATTTGGACCTGCTTTAAGCTCCCCGCGATGCAGCCATGTTATCTGTGTTGCGGTCAGGCCTTCGCGGATATCATTCAGCGCGATTTCTGAATCAATATTGTCCACTTCGATCAGCACATGCATCTGCGCTTTGGCAGGCATAGTCTCCAGAATATGGAAAATCGCAGGCAAACAGCATTCATCGCCGGTGATCAGATGCCAGTCTGCCTCCTCACGGAAAGAGGCACCACCGCGCGGGCCACGCACATTGATTTTATCGCCGATCTTGGCATCACGAGCAAAGGCGGGCCCAGGCGTCAGATTATTGGCATCACCATGCATGAAAAAATCAACAGCCAGCAGACCTTTGTCCTTGTCAAAGCTGCGGATTGTATAATCGCGACGACCAAATTCACCGTCAGCGGTTGGCAGCATCATCACGATAGCCTGACCCGGACGATAGCTAAATTCTGCAATATCAGGCGCAGTAAAAGTCACTCGACGCATATTAGCCGGCGCATCAGCCACTGCCGTTACTGTCAGTTCCCACTGGCGCAATTGCGGACGCCCCATTGGTGGTGTCGGAGCCTGAGGGGCTTGATCCTGTGTCATCTATACTCACTCCCTGATAGCATGATGTGCTCAACATTGTCATGCAGAGCAGCAGATGTGCCATTTCTGAACACACTTTATTGCCTTATGCTATAGGTAAGTTGAGAAACTAAATCAACTTTGTATTATCTTATAACGTCTTTTCCACTGATAGAGCCGACTGCACCAGACGCGCAAGCGCTGCAAGCAAGTCGGTTTGAGAGATCAGACCAACCACCTTATTATCCGCATCCGTGATAATAACAGCATGGGAACGACCATTGGTCAGCACAGGTAAAAGACTCAGTGCCGGATCTTGCGGATGGGCAACCGGCGGCACAATCATCAGCGTTTCAACCGCACCTTTACCCTTCAGCAATTCACGCAAGCCAACCGTACCCAACAGTTTATTGGCCTCATCCACGACTGGCAGCGAGCGAATATTATGCTTCAGCAACAAGGAACGCGCATAATCATCTATATCAGCGGCTTTAACTGACACCACATGGCGCGACATGATAGAGGCGCAATCGGGTCCGGCTTTACCCGATGCATTATTACGCATGACTGTCTGCATCTCGATCTGACGTAACAGGACTTCCAGATCACCACGGGTAATATCAAAGCTCTCCTGCATTTCAGACAAAGCCGCATCAATATCCGCAGAAGTCGGGCCGCCACGCATCTGCGTCGGCGTGTCCTGTGTCTGATGCTGGTTTATCACCGGCGTGGTATGCGGATAAGGACGGCGCAGCAGTTTGTGAAATGCGATACCAAACAATACAACAATCGTAGAATCCAGCGCGACAGGCGCGAAGGGAAACAGGAATCCTGCCTCTGTAATCGTATGACCGCCAATAACTGCAGTGAGTGCAATCGCACCGCCCGGAGGATGCATCGCACGCGCCAGCGACATCGCCAGAACAGACAGTGCAACTGCCAATCCTGCCGCCAGCAATGGCTCTTTCACGAACTGGTAGACCAGAACGCCGACCAGTGCCGAGATCGTATTGCCGCCAATAATCGCCCAAGGCTGCGCCATTGGGCTGGATGGCACCACAAACAGCAAAATGGCCGATGCACCTACCGGCGCAATCAGAAAAGCATAATGCGTTGTATGATTATAAAGCCACGCACTGACAACGCCGGTAAAAGCAACACAAAGCAAAATACCGACAGAAGCAATCAAGCGGGAACGAAAAGTTGCGCCAGCCAGTAAGGGCGCGAAAAGACGGTCTGCCGTACGTTTAAGCCGGCCACCGTTTTTATCAGGCGAGGTCATTGGAAAAAGCCGTTATCACATTCCGGATAGCTGTGATTAACAGCTTGCCAGTCAGATGAACAGACCGGATAAGGAATTAATAATCTAAAATGGACTTAATCAGCAGGATGCATGTCATAGCCGGCAAATGCTTTCATTAAAACGACCCAAGACATTCCCCAGAAAAATCCACTCGTTAAACCTGAGGCCACACTATAAATTACTGTGAAGTTTAGCTCTTGCAAACTATTCGGATGATAGGCCGCATAAACATTCAGGCCATAGAGACAGCCGAAATTCAGCAAAATAATGATGATGGGCACCACAGAACCAGGGCGCTGCACCATGCCGGTTGCGCTGTCGAAAATGGCAGGCTGCTGCATTGCCATAAGCATTCTTCCAAATAGCAGGCCAACAATCAATGCGACAGCAAAGATTAAAAGCGCCGTCCATGGCATAGCAAGCTTGTTAAAAATTCCATAGATGCCCCAAAGCAGGAAAATAGACGGCATCAACAACATCCCTTTGGGAGAGACTGTCGTTGGCGACAGAAGACGAACGCCGACATAAACAAGATATACCAGCAAAACCCACACCCACCAAGGTGTATGCGTCAATATCTCTGTCACTTGCATGGCCACCTCTTAAAAATTCTCTGAACTATAGATGACTTTAAAAAAGTGACCAGTCCGCTCTGTTGCCCGCAAATTTTAATCTTAAGCGCTGAAAACCTGCCGGAACTGCGAAATTTTTGCAAAAGCTGCCGAGCGCACCCTGCCAAGCTTGCTGCTATCCACCACCAGATAAGACTCAATTGCGCGCGTGATTGCCATTTGTTTGAGCGGCACCTCATGGAAATGCGAGCAGGTCACGCCATGCGTCTCATGCACACCGCCTGCAGAGATAAAAGCCTTATTAATGTTGAGTTTTTTCAATGCCTCGATCCCCTCCTCACCGGAAAAAGAGGCAGCTGAACGATGAAAGAGACCCCCAAGTACGATCAGCCGGACATCGTCACGCATAGAGAGAATGTCCGCGATATTGAGCGAATAGCACACCACAGTCACCGATTTATTCTCCGGCACAAGGCGGGCGAGATAAGGCATGGTCGTGCCGCAATCGATAAAAATCGTATCATGTTCTTCAATCAAAACGGCCGCCTCAGCACAAGCTTGTGCCTTGGCTGCTGCATGGCTGTCACCTTCCTGCTCAAGGCTGTAATCACTGCTGGCCGCCCCCTCCTGCGCAGAGATAATATAGCCGCCGAGACAGTGAAACCCGCCTACAATACGGTCAGAAGCGCCTTGCGAGGCCATGTCCCGCCGGATGGTAATCTCTGACACGCCGAGCTGTGCAGCTGCATCCCGCAAGCGCATCACGCCGTGCTTTACCATTAATCCGGCGAGTTTTGAGAGACGTTCATCCCTGCGACTGGTTCTGCTCAACGGGTTTCCTTTGATTGAGTAGTACTCTTGACACTGTAACTGATTTAGTGAAACGATCCAGACATAATGATCGGATCGTAACATTATAATTTCAGCCATATCCGCCACGCCGCTCTGCCGGATAATCACGAACGGGCATTTCTATGACACATATTCATACACGCAATAGCGGAACACCACTCAGAACAGAATGGTTTGACGATATCAGCGTCAACCGTTCAGCACTTGAGCGCCGTGCCGCAACACTTCCCGCCCGCCGTTCGGTGAAAAAGGAATATCAGGCCGCGTGGCTGGTACGTGCCGTTCAGTGTATCGACCTGACAACACTGGCCGGTGATGACACTGCCGGTCGTGTGCGCCGCCTTTGCGCCAAGGCCCAAAACCCGATCCGTGCGGATATTCTGGAAGCACTGGGTCTGAGTGATGCCAATATCACCACTGGCGCGGTCTGCGTTTATCCGACCATGGTACCGCACGCGGTTAAGGCACTGGAGGGCAGCAATATTCCGGTTGCTTCCGTTGCGACCGGTTTTCCCGCAGGCCTGAGCCCTCTGCCGTTGCGTCTGGCTGAAATCCGCTATGCAGTGGAGGAAGGCGCAAAGGAAATTGATATTGTCATCACCCGCGAGCATGTGCTGACCCAGAACTGGCAGGCGCTTTATGATGAAATGGCTGCGATGCGCGAAGCCTGCGGCGAAGCCCATATGAAGGCCATTCTGGCTACCGGCGATCTGCAAACCCTGACCAATGTCTATAAGGCATCTATGGTTGCAATGCAGGCCGGTTCCGACTTCATCAAAACCTCAACAGGCAAAGAAGAAGTCAACGCAACTCTTCCGGTTAGCCTGACCATGGTGCGTGCGCTGCGCGATTACGGCGAACTCACAGGCCAGATTATCGGCTTCAAGCCTGCCGGTGGCCTGCGTACTGCAAAAGAAGCCCTCGTCTGGCTGTCGATGATGAAGGAAGAGCTGGGTCATGACTGGCTGCAGCCGGATCTGTTCCGCATCGGCGCTTCCTCATTGCTCGGTGATATTGAGCGCCAGCTCGAACATTATGTGACCGGCCGTTATGCCGACCTCTCCCGTCACGCTGCGGCATAAGGAATTACGACTATGGCACAGATCAAGGATATTCTGAATACAATGGAATATGGCCCGTCTCCCGAAGCCAATGGCGATGTTGTTGCATGGTTGAAAAATCATTCCGCGCCGTTCGGTCATTTCATCAATGGCCGCTTTACCGTTTCAGGCTGCGCGCAGATTATTGACGTGATCAATCCGGCGACTGAACAGCGTTTAGCTGGTATTGCCAAGGGTACTGCGGAAGATGTTGATACGGCTGTCAAAGCTGCCCGCGCTGCATTTGGCAAATGGTCGAAATTCTCCGGTCATGAACGCGCCAAATATCTCTATGCGATTGCCCGTCATTTGCAAAAACGTGAGCGTTTCTTCTCCGTGCTGGAAAGCATGGATAACGGCAAACCGATCCGCGAAAGCCGCGATATTGATGTGCCGCTGGCTGTCCGTCATTTCTATCATCACGCCGGTTGGGCTGAGATGGTGGAGGATGAGTTCCGTGGTTTCTCCCCTATCGGCGTTTGCGGTCAGGTGATCCCGTGGAACTTCCCGCTCTTGATGCTGGCATGGAAAATCGCCCCTGCACTCGCTGCCGGTAATACGGTTGTGCTGAAGCCTGCCGACCTGACTCCGCTGACAGCGATTGCCTTTGCGGAAATCTGTCATGAAGTCGGTCTGCCTGCCGGTGTGGTCAATATCGTGCACGGCGACGGTGAAACCGGTGCGCTGATCTGCGGCCATGAGGATGTCAACAAGGTTGCCTTTACCGGCTCGACCAATGTCGGCCGTATCATCCGTGAGCAGATTGCCGGTTCCGGTAAAAAACTGTCGCTGGAACTCGGCGGCAAGTCACCATTCATCGTTTTTGAAGATGCTGATCTCGACAGCGCTGTTGAAGGTGTTGTTGATGCAATCTGGTTCAATCAGGGTGAAGTTTGCTGTGCAGGCTCCCGTCTTCTGGTTCAGGAAGGCATTGCAGAGCGTTTCTATAGCAAGTTGCGCAAGCGTCTGGAAACGATCCGCGTCGGTGATCCGCTGGATAAATCTACCGATGTCGGCGCTATCGTTTCACCAACGCAGGTAAAATGTATTTCCGCACTGATCGCCAAAGGCGTGGAAGAAGGCGGTGCACTCTGGCAGACACCAAATGCCCTGCCAGCAAAAGGCAATTTCATCGCTCCGGGCTTCTTCACCGAAGTTGATCAGGCTTCCACCGTTTGTCAGGTTGAAATCTTCGGTCCGGTTGCGGCGGCAGTAACCTTCCGCACGCCGGCGGAAGCGATTGCACTGGCCAATAATACCTCTTATGGACTGGCTGCCTCCATCTGGTCAGAAAATATCAACACCGCTCTGGATATTGCGGCTTCCGTTAAAGCCGGTGTCGTCTGGATCAACTGCACCAATATGCTTGATGCCGGTGCCGGTTTCGGCGGTTATCGTGAAAGCGGTTTCGGTCGTGAAGGTGCGCGCGAAGGGCTTTATGAATATCTGGTCAGCGACTGGGAAAAAGCCCTTCCGCTCGTCAAAGAAACCGATGCACCATCTTTCTCCGCTCTGCCTGTGGCCGGTGAAAAAGTGGCTGCCGGTTCCATCGACCGCACGATGAAAAACTATGTCGGCGGCAAGCAGGCACGCCCTGACGGTGGTGCAAGCTATGCGGTTTACGGCAAAGGCAATGTTGTCATCGGTGAAGCACCACTCAGCAACCGCAAAGATATCCGCAATGCCGTAGAGGCAGCTGTAAAAGCAAGTTCATGGGGTGGCACAACCGCTCATAACCGTGCGCAGGTACTGTATTATTTGGGCGAAAATCTCGAACAGCGCCGTGCTGAATTCATTGAATTGCTGGTGAAAAGCACCGGCGTTTCCGAGAAAAAGGCAGAAGAAGAGTTCGACGCTTCAATCCGTCGTATTTTCTATTACGCTGCACAGGCAGACAAGTTTGACGGAGCCGTTCACTCCACCAAATCGCGTCATGTCACTCTGGCGATGAATGAACCATGGGGCGTGACCGGTATTGTCTGTCCGGATGAACTGCCATTGCTCTCGATGGTTTCGCTGGTCCTGCCCGCAATCGCTATGGGCAACCGCGCTGTTGTTGTGCCGTCAGGCCGCCATCCGCTGATCGCCGGTGCTTTCTATCAGGTACTGGATACATCAGACGTACCGGCCGGTGTGGTCAATCTCATCACCGGTGATCGCAATGTTCTGGCTAAAACGCTGGCTGAGCATGATGCCGTGTCCGCGCTCTGGTATGTCGGGTCAGAAGCAGGCAGTGCCATGGTGGAAAAGGCTTCAACCGGCAATCTCAAAGCGACATGGGTGAATAACGGCCGTCAGCGCAACTGGCTGGATACTGCACAGGGTCAGGGTCGTGATTATCTGCGTCGTGCCGTGCAGGTTAAAAATATCTGGATACCTTATGGTGCATAGTCCAAAGACGCACTGAAACAAAAAAGCCGCCATTTGGCTTCAAATGGCGGCTTTTCTTTACAACAATTTAGACTGGCTAAGTTTAGCCACCCTGCTTCTGCTGTTCATAAGTGAAGCTGCCGTCCGGCATTTTCTTCCACTCATACATCACATAGCCCGGCAGTTTGGCATCACCTTTTTCGTCAAAAGCCAGCTCACCCAATGCAGTTTTGAACGGACCTTTTTCCTTCATCGCCTTGGCGACTTCCTGAGGATCATTGGAACCCGCAGCCTTGGCTGCTGCTGCCAAAGACTGTGCTGCTGCGTAGGAATAAAGCGTATAGGCTTCCGGCTCAAAACCACCGTCGCGGAACTTCTTTACCAGTTCGGCATTGGCCGGATCAACACGCGGATCAGGTCCGAATGTGTTGAGCGTCCCGACAACCGCATCACGGGCAATGGAAGCCAACTCATTATTGACGATCGCATCACCGGAGATGAACGTGACCTTGAGCCCCTGATCTGCCAGCTGACGGATAATCAAGCCGCCCTCCGTATGCACACCGCCCCAATAGAGAACATCAATGCCAGCCGCTTTAGCCTTGGTAATCAGTGCCGAGAAATCTTTCTCACCGGTATTCACCCCTTCATACATAACCTCTTTAACACCGAGATCATTGAAGGTTTTCTTGGTGGCATCCGCCAGACCCTGACCATAGGGGGTCTTATCGTGAATGACCGCGATTTTTTTGTCTTTAAAATGATCGTTGATGTAATTACCGGCAACAATGCCCTGCTGGTCATCACGTCCGCATGTACGGAACGTATTCCAAAGACCTTTTTCTGTATAAGCAGGATTGGTAGCACCCGGGCTGATCATCAGAATACCATTTTCGGCATAAACATCTGATGCCGGAATAGTAACACCGGAATTATAGTGGCCGATGACAAATTGTACGCCATCCGCAGCAAACTTGTTGGCAACAGAAATGCCCTGTTTCGGGTCGGAAACATCGTCACCGATGACGATCTTTACCTGTTCACCATTAATACCGCCATTGGCGTTAATTTCCGCAATTGCAGCTTCTGCTCCCTTCAGAATCTGCTGCCCGTAAGTGGCATTCGGGCCGGTCATCGGTGCTCCCACACCCATGAGAAGCTCTGCCTGCGCGGTTGCTGTCCAGGCTAAAACGGCCGCTGCTGCGACTCCGGACAAGAATTTCAAGCGCATAAATTATTCCTCCCACTTAAACTGTATATATTCTAAATCATGCTATTCCCATATGCTTATGCGCAGATACTTATTATTGATAAATATCTGATATTACTGTCATTTCAAAAAATATATGCAGAATATGATTTCATAAACCGCAAACAACAAGAGTATATTTAATATTTCAAATACATCTCTTATTGCGACATCTTCACTAGGACTATGGCATCTGTCAACTTACTTTCAAGTAACTGACATTTTGCCTCACCGAGCTCATCAAGCAGGAAATATGAGATCGGAAAACGCCAGTCACAGCCTCACAATTTATCAGCCCACACGAATTATCAGGATTTTTTACCCATGCTCAGACGCTTGCGGCGGAGCTCTCCCGGCGTAGTTGACCTGCATTTTTTTAATGCCGTTGTCATATGGCTTTGACTGGAGAACCCCGTCCGGTCAGCGATTTCAGCCAATGAAATATCCGTATTCATCAGCATATCTTCAGCCGCACTCAACCGCAGCATCAATAGGAACTGATGCGGCGTCTGGCCAAAGCTTTCACGGAAAGATGTCAGAAAATGACCACCGGACACACCCAAAACCCCGGCCATTTTCGCAATCGACAATTTGCGCATATAATTTTCACGCAAATATGCCTCAATACGCCGCGACGCCTGATAAGACAGCCCGCCATTCTCCTGCTTACCATTACCAGACCTCAAGAAAGAGTGATTTTGAACCAGCTGCACCATCAAAACCGACAACAGAGCCTGAAGATATCCGGCACTGACAGGAGCGTTTTTCAGCAATTCAGCACGCAGCAGATTAGCCAACAACAGAGCTTTGGGGTTTGGCAGACGTGAAGGATGCGGAAAGAGCTCAGAAAGCGTTAAATTTCCGGTTATTTCCTTCAATTCGCTAAGCAAATAATTATCCAGCACTAGCTGAACGTAATCCGTTTCCGCCGGCCAGCGAACGGTATAATCCGTATGTGGCGGTACAATCATCACGGTGCCGGCTGGCGCATCAAAACTCTCGCCGAATTTACCCTGTAAAGACCAGTGCAAATCTTTAATCGCCGCCAACGTGATAATGACTGTGTAATGGTCATGACGATAGCTGAATTTACCGTTATGGCTGACAATATATGCAATTTTATTTCTATGAAGAACTAAATTTTTAAATGTATCCGAGACATTATCTTTCAACTCTGCCGGATTTTCGTGAAATAAAAAACTCTCTTCTGCTGCAGAGTAATTAACCTCGGTTTCTGCGCTTAAATTATTCATTCCCCACCCCTATGGCCAAAAAATATTGATATGGAAATTTGCGACGTAACCCCCAAATCACTACCATAGGTTGTAAATATCATGCAACCAGATTTTCACTGAAAATAATAATTTCTAGCTTCGGCATAATATTTTTATTAATCTGCTGATTTAACTGCTTTTTATTAGATTCAAAAAATAAAATCGGCCCAACCACTAATTTCACCAGAACCGAAGAATTTTACAAAACAATTACAGGTTGTATTTAACATTATCGTATTCGCTTAAAACTCCCCCTCTATTTTGTCCCAAAATCAGGACAAGGCGATGCATTTTTCGACCTAGCCAACTTATTGGTTCATTTTTATCATTCAAGGAGATGTTAGCCCTGATTGGTAATCAGACGTTATGAGCAAACCACTCCAATGCCACAGAGCTACCCTCACAAATATTCATCCGATTTCAAACAGGATCATAAATTATGAGGCAAATTCCCCGTACCCTTCCCTTGACATTGATCAGCTTAGTAGCCCTGAGCAATACAGCGATCGCAGATAATGCAGATCTCATTCTGTATAATGGCAACATCATCACGATGGATCAGGCAAAACCCACTGCAACAGCACTAGTAATCTCAGGCAACATGATTGCTGCCATCGGCGATAATTCACTCATAAAACGTTATAATGCTAACAATCCACGCTTGATTGATCTGGAAGGCAAAACAGTCATTCCGGGGCTGGTAGACACGCATATCCATGCCATTCGCGGCGGCCAAACCTATAATTTTGAAACCTATTGGTATGATAAAACAAAACTGAGTGATGCTTTACAGGCCTTACAAAACGCGGCAGATGAAAAACCAAAAGATGAATGGGTTGCTGTTGTCGGTTCATGGCTACCGGAACAATTTGACGAAAAGCGCGCCCCTACGACTGCTGAATTATCAGCTGTTGCCCCTAACCACCCAGTCTATATCCAGTATCTGTATGACTATGCTTTAGTCAATGAACGCGGAATAGAAGCCCTGCAACTCAACAGCGCAGCCCCCTCTGTTCCGCAAGGCATTACCATTGAGCGTGATGCTGACGGGAATGCTACAGGCAAACTACTCGGACATATTAGCAGCTATAACG
The DNA here is from genome assembly GCA_021733665.1 of Bacillus subtilis. Classification (GTDB taxonomy): domain Bacteria; phylum Pseudomonadota; class Alphaproteobacteria; order Rhizobiales; family Rhizobiaceae; genus Pseudochrobactrum. The sequence goes on along the minus strand of JAHREI010000003.1, from coordinate 115,442 downwards.
CCCTGTTTGCTCAAATGGTGCCCGGCGATCCACAATATCGGTTACGAAGCCTGCAATCATTTTTCTCAGATCTTAACAGCGCCGGCATGACCGGATTTATTGATCCCTCCGCCGGCCCTGCTTCAGCCTATGACAGCTTATTTACTCTGCAGCGTGAAGGAAAACTAACCATTCGTGCAGGATACCGTATACCGGCCATGAAAGCCGGAGCAGAAGCCGAATGGTTTGAAAATATCATGGCTTTTCGTCAGCCTCATTATGATACAGGGATGATCGGTTTCGTAGGTATTGGCGAGTCCATTGTCGCGGCGATGAATGACGGCGTGCAGATGGGCCCCGGTTTTACTTCACCGCAAAAGGCCAAGGATGAATTGCTCAAAGTTGCCAGCTTTGCCGCAGAGCGTCAGGTTCCGCTGGAAATTCACGCATATACGGATGATGCCGCCGCGGATATTCTGACTGTATTTGAGACGGTCAACAAAACATATCTGCTCAAAGATTTGCGGTGGTCTCTGGCACACCTCAATACCGGCTCCGAGAAAACACTCGATCGCATGAAACAACTCGGCCTGTCCTACACTGTTCAGATGGGGCCTTATTTTGAAGGGCCGGCAATCTTGAAAGCGAATAGTGCTGAGGTTGCAGCAAAATCACCGCCAACGCGTGCCGCTATTGATAAGGATATTCTGGTTGCAGGCGGTACAGATTCTACACGCATCGGAATTTTCGGTATCTGGCAAGCGATTGAGTATCATGTCACAGGCCGCTCGCTGGGCGGGGTCATTCAAAAATCTGACGATCAACTGCTCACCCGCGAGGAAGCTCTCGCACTCTACACAAAAAATGCAGCCTGGATTGGCTTTGCCGAGCAGAAACGGGGGACTTTGGAGGCAGGCAAGCAGGCTGATCTTGCGGTTCTGGATAAGCCATTTCTGACCATACCTGCTGATGAAATTGATACCATCCGCTCGGTTCTGACAATTGTCGACGGTACGATCGTATACGAGGCAACGAAATAGCCCGCTACATAAACAGAAATACGAATGAATTAAGACCAGAGGTTCTGTCCTATCTCCGGTCTCCTTTTATTTAAACCTCTCATAAAATACGCTGCTTTTAGACGGTGCAATTTCCCGCTATTAAACTGGAGTGTTTTTGTATAGTATTATTTTATCATCTGAATCGCTCAACAGACCGCACAATGACCACTCAATCGACTGACAGCCCCGGCGCATTGATGTCCGTATATTTGCAACAGCTCAAATATTTACGGGATATGCTGAAAAAGCGCACCAGCTCTCATGAGTTGGCTGAAGACGCTTTACAGGAAACATGGTTGCGCCTGTCGAAGATTGAAACACATGCCTATGAAGTACATGATCATCGTGCTTTTATTACACGTGTCGCTAACAACATTGCGATTGACCTGCTGCGCAAAGAACGCCGCCATCATCTGGCCTGTCTGAGTGACGAAGAGATTTTGCAAGCGGTGGCAGATGCTGCACCGACACCTGAAACCTATGCTATAGATCGCGACCATTTGCGACAGTTGGTTTATGCATTGCTGCAATTACCGCCCAAACCTCGTACCGCCCTGCTACTGGCACGCTGTGATTTACTCACGCATCATGAAATTGCGCGGCGTTTAGACGTCTCTGAAAGCATGGTCGCCCGCTATCTCGCGCAGGCTTTACGCCATTGCCGTGATCACTTTCGCACGATTAGTTAATCCCTATGATGAAGAAAAAAACTTTCGCCGACATCAGCCTGAGCGACGAAGCGATCGACCGCATCGTCTATTTAAGTTCGGGTCGTGCAACGGAACAGGATCATGCGCAATTTATCCATTGGCGCACCCAAAGCCCGCAACATGAAATGGCCGCGCAAGAAGCCGAAGCTCTGTGGCTGGGCATAGGTACGGCCGGTAAAAACCTCCGCAGCTCAGAAAAGCGTCGCCATATGACAAGGCGCACAGTTTTGGGTCTAGGCGCTTTTGTCGTTGGCGGGGTGGCTCTGCATCAAACAGGCCTCATTGGGCCACGCCTCTACTCCGATTATACAACCAGTATTGGCGAGCAACGCACAATTACACTGACAGACGGTTCAGCGGTCACCCTCAATGCCGGCAGTGCACTTTCTGTTCATATGACCGAGACAGAGCGGCGACTGACTTTATATGAAGGACAAGCCCTCTTTACCGTCGCCAAAGATCATACACGACCGTTTATAGTCGAAGCACAAAATGGCCTGACCCGCGCGTTAGGTACGATCTTTGATATCGATATTAAACCCGCGCAAGTTGTTGTTACAGTCATTGAAGGAACAGTCGGTGTAACACCCGCACGAGATCAGCCACAAAATACGAACGATATGGTGATCGTGCAGGAAAATTCCCGCGTTCAATATGCAGAAACAGGCTCTGTCTCCGCCCCTGAATACATAGATTCCGACATCGAAACCGCATGGCGCAGAGGTAAATTAATTTTCAACGCTAAACCGCTTGGCGATGTGGTTGCGGAACTTGAACGTTACCGGTCAGGAAATATCATTCTCACCAGCAAGCAATTATATGCTTTGCAAGTGACAGGTGTTTTCGATCTCTCGCAGCCGGAAGAAATTCTGCAAGCGATTGAAACCACACTTCCTGTCAGCGTAACACGCTTGCCTTTTATCACAATTTTACGCCCAAACGCTGCTTTAATAAATTTATGATAAAAAATATCAAGTTTTTTGATTTTTGCTGTGCAAGATCACACGCCCCGTTTCGTCTTTAAATTATAAGGCCGGAAAATCTGTCTTTGCGGATACCGGAAATAATAAATGACAAGGCGGTAAACTTCATGCAGGGCACAATAAAAGCAAAGCGTCTCTCTTTATATCAGCAGACCAAGAAAGCCGGTCTTCTGACCTCTGTCGCATTCATTGCCATTCTACAGGCAGGCTTTGACAGCAGTGCCCATGCACAGACGACAGCACCACATACAATCAGCTTTAATATTCACTCTCAAAATCTGGGCTCGGCTTTAACCGCTTTTGCTGATCGCGCCGGCTTAAAATTGCTGATGCGATCCAATATGATATCCGGCAAACGCAGCCCTGCGGTGCAAGGCAGCCTGACCAGAGAACAAGCACTTGGTCAGCTCCTGAACGGATCAGGGCTAAGCTATTCGATACAGGGCAGCACGCTCACAATCAGCGACCCGGCCAACAATGCGCGCGCGACTGCTGCGCCCGAAGGCAGCATCCTTCTTGACACAATCACCATCAGCAATGGCGGCTCTGTTGCAGCAGCCGAGGCTCCTTATCATACGGCAGCACCAACATCCTATATTTCCGAACCGACGATTGAGCGTTTTCGCGGCTCCAGTCCTGCCGATATTTTCCGTGGCACACCCGGTGTATCTTCGGGTGAATCCCGCAATGGTGCCGGCTCCATTGACGTTAACATTCGCGGCATGCAGGGCATGGGGCGTGTAGCCACCACCATCGACGGCGCAGAAAATGCCGTCAATGTCTATCAAGGCTATCAGGGTATCTCCAATCGTACCTTTGTCGATCCGGACTTTCTCGGCGGTATTGATATTCAAAAAGGCTCTGACGCCGCGTCAAGCGGCATTGCCGGTACTGTCGCCATGCGTACACTTGAGGCAGGCGATATTGTCAAAGAAGGCAACCGTTTCGGTCTGCGTATCAAAGGAGGCTTCGGCACCAATTCCAGCAAGCCTGTTGCAGGTACGGAAGCCGGTTATTTAATCGACAATCGAGGCTATTCCGGCCCGCAAGACCCTGACCGAGACCAGTATTACATATCAAAATTCAGCTCCTCCGACGAAACGATGAACCGCCCGGCTTTTCTCAAGCCAACCAATGGCTCAGGCAGCATAGTTGCAGCCATGCAGGATGAGAATATTGAGTTGCTGACAGGTTATGCCTATCGCAAGCGTGGTAATTACCATGCCGGTAAAAATGGCTCTCCGGCAGAAGCTGTTGATCGCGGCGGTATGGTCGCGTGCCTCTGGTACTGTGATAATCCGTCTAATCACCAATGGTTTCCAAACTATATTGAGAACACAGGGATCGCTAATTACCGCGCAGGTGAGCAGGTGCTTAACACCCAGCTTGAAACACGGTCGACCTTGCTCAAAGGCAAAGTCATGTTTGGTGACGGCCACAGCATTCAGCTTGGCTATACCGGCTTTTCAAGCGAGGCCGGTGACCGGATGGCATCTAATTTCAAAGGTTTGAACCAACGTGCCGTACAGCAGAAACTAACAACAGATGTTGATGCGCATACGGGTACATTTAAGTATCGCTGGGATCCGGCAGATAATGACCTGATTAATCTCAAGGCTAATCTTTGGGGTACGAGGCTGGAGCAACGCAGCCCTCCTGCTTATGGCGGTAGCAACAACCCTCCTGCAGGATTTAAATCAGGTCCTGATTTGTGGACATGGGGCGGAGACATCAGCAACAGGTCGCAATTTGAAACTGCCTATGGTGATTTTGATCTCACTTATGGCGGCTCTTACAAGCTGGAGTCCACTAAGCCTTCGGCAGACACAAAGAAATATGACAGTTGGCTGGATTTGCGAGATGGCCAGCGGGAGGAAGCCGCAGCTTATATCAAGACTGCCTATAAGCCGGTTGACTGGCTAACCGTCAATGGCGGCTTGCGCTACTCGTCCATGTGGTCCCGCGATCGAAGCTCAAAACATATGGACCATCCCGATATGGTCTATGGCAAAGCGCGCCTCAAGCAGGATGGTTGGAGCCCGTCACTCGGCGTAACGGTAGAACCGCTTGAAGGCACACAATTCTATGCCAATTATTCCAGCACCTTGCGTGCACCAAGCATTATGGAAGCAGTATCCGCTTTCAATATGACGGTGAATGAAGATACCAAGGCTGAGCGCGCCAATAATTGGGAAATCGGCGCCAATTTCGTCCAAAGTGATCTGATTACCGACACTGATCGCGCAATGGTAAAACTCGGCTATTTCAACTGGGATATTAAAGATTATATCGCCCGTGAATTCCGTAAATATGCAAATTCCCAAAATGTTGGTATTCGCAACATCGACAGGGCCCGCTTTGCTGGTCTCGAACTATCCGCCAACTATGCATATGAAGGCTTTGAAGCCACGCTCGCAGCCAACTACTATCTGAATGTGGAATTCTGTCGTAATGCGGGGACTTGTGAGAACAAATCCCTCTACGCAGATTATGCCACTAATCAGATGCCGCCGAAATATGGTATCGATCTGACTCTGACACAGAAATTGCTCGACGATGCACTGACCGTTGGCGGACGTATTTCCTATACATCGTCGCGTGCTGTCGGTCATGGAGATGTTACCGGCCAAGGTATGTCACAGTTTATCACTCTGGTGGACTGGCAGCCTTATACGCTCGTGGATGTCTTCGCGGAATATAAAATCAACGATACTTACACAGCCAGTTTTCGCGTTGAAAACCTTACAGACAGATTTTATGTCGACCCGCTTAGCCTTGTTCTGCAACCGGGACCGGGACGTACATTCTATGCCTCTATGACAGCAAATTTCTGATTATGATCCAGCCAGCCAGCCCTGCTGCGCAACGAGTAGCAGGGCTGAAATGCTAAGTAACAACAACGACAAATTTTCAGGTTCCGGAGGCGATCAGCTCTGACGCTACATCGGCAATGAGGTCTGCGAGCTTGCTCATGTGAGCATTGGCATTGCTGGATTTGCGCCAGTACAAACCAATATTGCGCTGAAAACCGTCCGTTTCCAATGGCAGAAGAGTGATATGATTTCGGGAGCCACCCTCATAGCAAGCCAGTTGCGGCAACAATGTCAGCCCCATACCCGCAATGACCATTTGCCTTAATGTTTCTAGGCTGGTTCCGCGGAAACCGTCATATTCACGTGCACCATAGCGATGACACAAAGTCAGCGCCTGATCACGCAGGCAATGCCCTTCTTCCAACAACATCAAACGCTGACCGGACAAAGCGTTAGCTGATAAGCGCTCTTGCTGAGCAAGCGCATGGCCGCTCGGCACAGCCAGACGGAAGGGTTCCGTGAATAATTTACGCCCCGTTATATGCGGATCTTCAACAGGCAAAGCCAGCAACGCCGCATCAATCTGTCCGTCAATCAAACGCTGCAGCAAAACCGTGCTTTTTTCTTCAGTCAGCAGAATTTCTGAAGACGGAAAAATCTCCATAAAACGCGGCATGACATGAGGTAAAAGATAGGGTCCCAGTGTCGGGAATACACCCAGATGCATCCGCCTTGCACCATCCGCGCAATGGCCTGCCGCTTCATCACGCATTTGCGTGATTTCATGTAACACTGTGCGCGCACGGCTCACCGCAGCTTCACCTGCCTGGGTCAGAATAAGACCACGCGGTGAACGCTCAAACAGAATAACACCTAGCTCTTGCTCCAGCTTGCGTATCTGGGCAGAAAGCGTCGGCTGGCTGGCATTGCACAGCTCAGCCGCACGATGAAAGTTGCGCTGTTCAGCCAGCGCAACAAGATATTCCAGATCGCGCAAATTCATGTTGCGCTATACCTCAGGCTGCCTGTTCTTCGGCAGGTAACCGGATGAGATAGTCAAAGGCCGCAAGTGATGATCTCGCTCCCTCACCCATCGCAATTACGATCTGCTTATAAGGTGCGGTCGTGCAGTCACCCGCAGCAAAAACGCCCGGCACAGAGGTTGCCCCATGATTATCGGTGATAATTTCACCGCGATCATTCAATGACAGCGTGCCTTTCAGCCACTCAGTGTTCGGAACCAGGCCGATCTGCACAAAAACACCTTCAAGTGCAACATTATGTTTTTCACCACTGACGCGGTCTTCATAGACCAGACCATTGACGCGCTTACCGTCACCAGTCACTTCAGTGGTCTTGGCAGATGTAAGGATTGTCACGTTTGGCAGGCTTTTGAGCTTACGCTGCAATACTTCATCAGCGCGCAGGGTTTTATCAAATTCAAGCAATGTCACGTGGCTGACAAGACCGGCCAGATCAATTGCCGCTTCAACCCCGGAATTGCCACCGCCAATCACTGCAATACGCTTGCCCTTAAACAGCGGACCATCACAATGCGGACAGAATGCTACGCCTTTATTGATATATTGCTCTTCACCCGGAACACCCATCTTGCGCCAGCGGGCACCGGTTGACAGAATAACCGAGGTACTGGTCAGCGTAGCACCGGATGCCAGTTCAACCTTAAAACCTTTGGAAATACGCTCAAGCTTTACAGCCTGCTGACCGCTCATGATTTCAGCATCATAGTCGCGCACATGAGTTTCCATAGCGCGGGCAAGCTTTGGTCCTTCCGTATGGGTAACGGAAATGAAGTTTTCAATCGACATTGTATCAAGCACCTGACCGCCAAAGCGATCAGCGACGATACCTGTACGGATACCCTTGCGCGCAGCGTAAATAGCGGCAGCCGCACCGGCAGGGCCACCGCCAACAACCAGAACATCGAACGGCGCCTGTGCGCTCACAGCATCGGCAGCGCGTGCTGCGGCACCAGTATCAATTTTAGCCAGAATTTCTTCTGCCCCCATGCGACCGGAACCGAAAACCTCACCATTGAGGAAAATTGACGGAACCGACATGACCTGACGATCCGCAACTTCATCCTGAAACAGCGCACCATCAATGGCGACATGCTCGATACCAGGATTAAGAACGGCCATCAGATTGAGCGCCTGCACCACATCAGGGCAGTTCTGGCAGGACAGCGAATAATATGTTTCGAAACGGAATGTACCCTTCACACCACGGATCTGATCGATCAGCGCCTGCTCGACCTTAGGCGGATAACCGCCAACCTGCAAAAGAGCCAGCACAAGGGATGTAAACTCGTGGCCAAGCGGCAAACCGGCGAAAGTCAGGTGAATATTTTCACCCGGCGAAGTCAGCGCAAAAGAAGGAGTACGCTCACCTTCAACATCACCGCGTTTGATGGTGATTTTATCCGACTGCTCACGGATTTGCTCAAGAAGCTGCAGCAGTTCGAGCGATTTAGCGTCATCACCGGCATAAGCAATGATTTCAACCGGCCGCACCAGACGTTCCAGATAGCCCTTCAGCTGGGTTTTCAAGTTCGTATCGAGCATACTGTGTTCCTCTTGCAAAATTGTCCTGCTGCGTATCCGAGAGCAAAATATCTTCGGAGCATGTGACGCGAAAAAACAAACAGACGGAGCATTTTCATAAACCACATGATGGGCCAATGCTCCGAAACATGCCGCGTGATGAGATATTTTCCACTCAAACTGTGCAGGCATGAAAATTGGTAAGAAGCGGCGCGCTATAATGAATTACAGCGCGCCACAAATCATCAGGTAGCTACGGGAGACAACTACCTGTTTATGTTGCAAAATCAGATTTTGCCGACCAGATCGAGCGAAGGAGCAAGTGTTGCTTCACCTTCCTGCCACTTAGCAGGGCAAACTTCACCCGGATGTGCACGCACATATTGTGCAGCTTTGATCTTACGTACGAGATCAGCAGCATCACGGCCAATACCTTCAGCAGTGATTTCCATAGCCTGAATGATACCATCCGGATCAACGATAAAGGTAGCGCGGTCTGCAAGACCCTGACCTTCGCGCATAACGCCGAAGTTATTGGTTACAACACCACTTGGATCGCCGAGCATGGTGTAGTTGATTTTGCCGATTGTGTCGGATGAATCGTGCCATGCTTTGTGGGTGAAGTGTGTATCGGTCGATACCGAATAAACTTCAACGCCCATTTTCTGCAGTTCGTCGTAATGGTCAGCAACGTCACCCAGTTCAGTCGGGCAGACGAATGTGAAGTCAGCTGGATAGAAAAAGAATACGGCCCATTTGCCCAATACGTCTTCTTCGCTCACGGAGATGAACTTACCCTGACGGTAAGCCTGCGCGATAAAAGGTTTGATCTGTGTGTTTACGGTTGCCATTGTGCACTCCTGTCAGAATGATGTCTGACACTCATATAGGTCTTAATGCGCAATATGCAAAATCAATTAAATTTTGAAAACCGATAGATAGCTTCTATATCACAATTGAAATAGCAGTAAACACCATTAAAACACTCATATTAGTCGATTTGGCATGAATTTTCATACAGATATGCACAAACACATACCTGCCATGCAATAATATGCTAGCTCTTCACCACATATCACAAGGCTTTTCATCCCACCAAAGGCTTTGAGTCGAGGCGCTATTATCTCAAGCGCATTTATATCCCGCACATAAAGTTACGCCCTCTTGAGAAAAAGAACGCGCATATTTATCAATTTGCGCGCATCCTCTTACGAGAAAATTCAAACTAATACTTATAATAACCCTTAATATAAAATACAAAAAAATTCAATATTCACATAAATACAAATTTTAAAACTTCAAAATCCAATCTAAGTGATATTTTTACTACATGAATAATTCAACTTCCGATGTATATTGAAATCTCATTTTAAAAAGGTGTTTTCATGAGACATAAATACTTATTAGTTCCATCAATATTTATACTTTTAAGCACAAGCATCACTCAAGCAGCCGATGTTATTAACGAAACTCCGGAAGCCCCCGTCTATGAAGAAACCTTCTCTTGGGGGGGTGCCTATATCGGCGCTCAAGCCGGATATACATTTGGACGCAATAAACTATCCATCACGAGCTTGGGGGATTTTTCTACCAATAACAATGGCTTTTCAGGTGGCGGTTATGCGGGCTACAATTGGCTTCTAACAAACTCATATTTGCTAGGCATTGAAGGCGATGTCAATTTTTCTAATATAAACAAAGATAATCAAATCTTCGGCCGAAACAACGCCTCTGTAAACTGGAACGCTAAAACCCAGTTCGAAGGAGCAGTCCGTGCGCGCGTTGGTTACGCCTATGATCGCTGGTTACCTTACCTTGCCGGCGGCGTTGCCTTTGCCAGAGTGAAGGATACTTTTTCTCTTAATGATGCCCGGAACAATATTGAAACCATCGACATTGCAACCAACCGTGTCGGCTTCACTGTTGGCGCAGGTCTTGATTACGCTGTCACAGATAACCTCGTACTTCGTTATGAATACCGGTACAGCGACTACGGAACGAAAAAAGAGGATATAGAAGATAACAAAATTGAAAGAAAATATTCGTCCAACAATTTGCGACTTGGTCTAGCTTATAAATTCTAAAACCAAATCCGGAATATTTTTATAAATATTCCGGATTTTTTAAATCAATAAGAAGCATCAAAAAATCATGCCATAGATGCCTGTATATCTGACAAAAGACCTTCACAACCACATATAAAAACTCCGGGAAAGCAGCTTCAACACTGCATCCCGGAATTAATTTTTCTGAGCATCAGATCAGTTACTTTTTAATAGAAACAGTAAATTCTTTAGTTTGAATAATTGTATTCTTTTTTTCCATGATCACTTTAGCGTATTCGGTTTTAATTTCTGACTTTCCGACCGTAATGACAACATTCCCAGACAACTCTGATGCATCCGACGATAGCTTCTTAGAGTGGTCTGATTTAAATGTAAGAGAAGGCGCTCCTTTCACAGTCTCTGCATGCACAGACAAAGACATCAAAGGAACACTTAAGAAAGCCAATACTAAAACTGCTTTATGTAACATGCTTGTCTCCTGATTTTGGAGCAAAAGACAAACACAAAAACAAATTGCCGAAAACCCCAATATAGTGGGGTCGCAAGCTCAATATGCTTGCATAGCTATCGCAGAAAAAAGCCATGACAGCTTACATATCCGCAACTCTATGATTTGCGGCTACCTTGATCAAGCTGCTTGTAAAAACCACCCATTTGCGACCGGATTGGCCCGCAGCCTTTAGCGCGGCTAATATCCTCAAGAACTTTATTGCGATTACGAAGTGCTTGAATTTCAGTTCTCTCAGGAGATTTCGGATCCAGAAAAAACCACGCAGGCAGAAAAACAAAACCAGCTGCTCCGACGACAACATTTTTGCCTTGCGCAAGTACCCGTTCTTGTAAAGTTTGACGGATTGAGCGCTCATTAGCAACAAATTCTCGCGAAATGCCCGCACAATCTAGTATACCATCCAGTGAGTTAGTTACTGCAACAGGATGTGCAGAGCGTCCCGCACAGCCCGACAATAATAAACCGATGCAGATTAAAACCGCATGTTTACAAAAAACATTTAAAGACATTATTTTCTCTACTTTAAATAATAAAAAACAAAATAAAATATAATAATATCTCTATATTTAACACAAATCTTCATAAAATAATATGTCTGCTATCGAATAACTTCACCAAATAAAAAAGCCCAGCACTCCGACAGGAATGCTGGGCCTTAATCATTCTTGACTGAAAGCAGATCAGCTCTGCGCAGCAACAAACGCAGACATGCTGGTAATCAGCAGCATGCCGACAGTTGCACCGGCATCCTGAAGACCGATAGTCTTTTCCTGAAACGCTGCGGCTTTGCCATGCTGTGCAACCATCGTCTTGGTCGCTTCAAGAGCATCTTCACCAGCTTTGGCAGCTGCTGCAAGTGCATCTTTCAGGGAAGCGCCGGAAGCAGCCTGTGCTTCCAGTGTCACTGCAATCGGATCAAGCACGTCGAGCAGTGTTTTATCGCCGACTTTGGCTTTGCCGCGCTCGGCAATACCGTCACGATATGCACGCCAGAAAGCAGCCACTTCATTTGTGCCGATTTCGCTTACATCTTCACAAGCTTTACTTGCACGCAGAAAACCGGTTGCAGTCAGGGTACCCATTGTTGATGGTGCAACGCGCGCCATAATGGCACCAGCCGCACGCAGCAGTTTGGCAATACCTGCATCAGCGCCTTCAGCATGTACAGTTTCCGCTGCTGCTGCAAAGGCTTTACTCATGGTAATGCCGAGATCACTGTCACCCACTTTGCCATCCAGCGCGATCAGAAAATCGCGCTGTTCTGCAAACAGGTCTTTCCAGCTGTCAAAGAGATTGATCAGATCAGATGCAGTAATAACGTTCATGATCAGACCTCAACCGGCAATATGTTTGAAGAATGGGGTATTGGCGGAAGCCGCAACCAAAGGCTCCAGCTCATCATCCAGATGCAGAACGGAGATCGAAGCACCGGCCATTTCCATCGATGTTGCAAATTCACCGAGCCAGACGTGCTTAACTTTCACGCCACGCTCGTCAAACAGCTGCGAAATACGACGGAACATGATGTACAGTTCTTCCAGCGGCGTGCCGCCAAGACCATTCACCAGAACAGCAACTTCGTCGCCCTGAGCATAGTCCTGCTCAGCGAAAATACGACCCATCAGCTCGTCAATAACGGCATCAGCATTGGCAAGCTTCTTACGGCTGATACCTGGTTCGCCATGGATCCCCATGCCGATTTCCATTTCATCTTCACCGATGGAGAAGGTTGCATGGCCGATTTCCGGCACAACACAGCTCGACAATGCAACACCCATGGTACGGGTACGCAGACGGGCTTTGTCAGCAAGACGGGTTACTTCATCCAGTGACAACAGCTTTTCAGCAGCGGCACCAGCAACTTTATAGACGAAGTAAATACCTGCAACGCCGCGACGCTTGTGTTCTTCACCAACAACGGAAGACGCCACGTCATCATTACCGACAACCTGCTTAACGGCGATGCCGTCGAGGTCAGCCAGTTCTGCAGCCATGTCAAAATTGATGATATCGCCGCTGTAGTTACCGTAGATGTAAAGAACGCCGGCGCCCTGATCGATCGCTTTGGTGACCTGATACATTTGTTCAGAGCTTGGCGACTGGAAAACGCCGCCAACAGCTGCGCCGTCAAGCATACCTTCACCGATATAGCCGAGGAACAGCGGCAGATGGCCGGAACCACCACCGGTAGCAATACCGACTTTACCTGGCTTTTTATTGGTTTTAACCATGCAGCGCTTGTCGTTATCGACATAGCTCAGTTCGGGATGTGCCCGATAGATGCCTTCAAGCATCTCATCCACAAAATTGACGGGATCGTTCAGGAACTTCTTCATGATTTCCTCTTGAGAGTATCGGGTTATTTTTTGCGTTGACGGGTGACGAAGAAGGCCGCAGCAAGCAAGATGAAGCAGCCGACGACAAGACGCTGCCATGTGCTTGGGATGCCAACCAGCACCAGAACACTGTTAAGAACGGTAATAAGAAGCACACCAAGAAGCGTACCAAAAACAGAACCTGTACCACCGGTAATCCGAGCGCCACCGAGTACAACAGCAGCAATGACGCTGATCTCTGTACCCATGAAATCAAACGGGCTGGACTGGCGGTTGGCAGAGACATGGATGATACCGGCCAAACCGGCCAGACCACCGGCATAGCCGAACAGGAAAATATGGATTGTACGCAGATTATAGCCCAGACGGCTGGCGATCTGGCTGTTACCACCCATCGCGAAAATCGCACGCCCCATCATAGTACGATTAAGAATCCACCATGTCAGAAGGGCAGCTGCAGGCAGTACCAGAAAATACATCGGCAGCGTAATGGTTGCGCCATTTGCAGATTCAAACTGCAACAACGGCAGACGACCAAATGCACTCATGGTCGGCGGCAAAGTCATGATCCAGACAGTACCGACAAAAGCCAGCAGGAAGCCACGGAACAAATATTGTGTGCCGATGGTCACGATCAACGATGGCACATTGAGATGATGCACCAGCAAACCATTGAGAACACCAAGAAAAACACCACCGGCAATTGCCAACATAATGATGAAGATAATCGGCAGTTCAGGCATATAGGTTTGCACAAGCAAGGTCAGTGAGTAGACCGTAGTTGCAGCAATTGCCGTGAAAGAAACATCAATACCGCCTGCGGCGAGAATGATAAACACGCCAAGAGCAAACAGCCCCATCACAACACTGGCGCGGCCGATATCAATCAGCGTTGATGCCTGTAGAAATGCCGGATTAACAATCGACACAACAGTACAAATTGCCACGAGCAGAAAGAACGTGATGGATTCAGGGCGTTTGCGAATGAATTCACCCAGCTTGAAAGATCCGGTGCGAGCCGTATCCTGCTGATATTGCGCGCTCATTAGGCAGTTTCCTTCTGCGATGACATCATAGCTTGATAAAGCTGGTCTTCAGTGGCCTGCGCCGCATCGAACTCTGCGGTAATGCTTCCGGAGTTCATGACGAGAATACGGTCAGCATTTTGCAAGAGTTCCGGCAGGTCATCACTAACGATGATCAGCCCCATACCGGCTTCTGCCAGCCCCTGAATAACGCGATAAATTGTGTCTTTGGAACCAACATCCACACCAACTGTCGGGCCATGCAGCACCAGCAGTTTCGGGCCGATACTCAGCCAGCGGCCGATGAGAACACGCTGCTGGTTACCACCGGAAAGCGCACCGACCGGCAGGTCGAGGTTCGTGGTGTTCAAGCGCATATCCTGCATCAGAGATGCAGCAATGGTGCGGCCTTTTTTCTGATCAACAATACCAAGGCTGTTGCACAGCTTACGGAAGATCAGCGCAATTTCATTTTCAAAAATCGACTTATCGAGGAACAGGCCTTCAGCAAGACGATCTTCCGGCACATAGCCGATGCCGTGCTCGATCGCAGCAGCAGGGCTTTTCACCTGTGTTGCCTTGCCTTCAAGACTGATCACACCGGAATCCGCAGGCACAACACCGGTGATCGCCATAGCCAGCTCGTTACGGCCGGAATCTGCGAGACCGGTAATCCCGAGAATTTCACCCTTACGCAGGTTTAAGCCGATATTATTAAAGCCGGTAGCTGTGAGACCATCAAGTTTCAGCAGTTCTTCTGCAGCCGGTTTACCGGTACGGTAGCGCTCGGCATCGATTTCACGACCGATCATCAGTTCGGAAAGCTGCTTCTTGGTGTAATTTTCAATCGGCCCCTGCGCCACGCACTGACCATCGCGGAACACAACCGCATTACCGCCGATGCGATAGCACTCATCCAGCTTGTGGGTGACGAAGAGAACGGCAACGCGCTCTGCACGCAAACGCGCAACCACTTCAATCAGATTGTCCACTTCACGGCGTGTCAGCGAGGTGGTCGGTTCATCCATAATAACGAGCTTGGCGCGTGTTGCAATCGCGCGTGAAATCGCCACCAGCTGACGCATAGCCAGCGGCAGCTCGGATACAACCGTATTCAGAAAAGCTTTATCATTTGGCAGACCGACAGCGCTCAAAGCGCGTGCAGCAGTCTCATGCAGCTTTTTGATATTGAGACGACGGAACAGTCTGCCATTACCTTCAACAAGCTGCTCATTCAGCGCTACGTTTTCGGCAACAGTCAGGTTCGGAATAAGCGACAAATCCTGATAGACGGTTTCGATACCGGCTGCCAGCGACTGGATCGGGCTCAAAGATGTATAGGTTTTGCCATCAAGAATGATCTCGCCTTCGCTCGGCCCGTGAGCGCCGGACATGATCTTGATAACAGTGCTTTTGCCGCAGCCATTCTCACCCAGCAGATGATAGGCTTCGCCAAGGTCGATCGTCAGGTCAACGCCGCGCAACGCGTGGACGCCGCCAAAACGCTTATGAATGTTGCGCAGTTCGAGAAAACGGTCCGCAGGCCGGTCGTTGCTCGCTGCAATGCTTGTCGTAGTTGACACGTTTAATTCCTTTGCCGCTGCACCGTCTCGCTCATCGGCGATTGGAACCGCTTAGAAACCGGCTGATTTTACACTTTAACGTCTGTCATTCGGAATGTGACAGGCACTACAAGCCATTGGTTTCATTTATATTTCAGCCGGATACAGATATCCGGATGCGCGCTTCGGGAGGACGCATCCGGATCTTTGACCCCGTTGCACGGGATGGAACGACATTCCGGGCAACAGGATCGGTCTGTTCAGCTGTTCTTAGAACAGGTGTTCTTTGTAGGTAGCCTTGTCAGCGATAACCATGCCGTTACCGATAACCAGAAGACCTTCGCCTGCACCCTTCTTCACGCGAACGCTGTTGTAGCCTTCAACGCCAAGATCAGTACCGTCTTTAACTTCTTTCTTTTCGATGAACATGCGAGCAAGCGCATTCATCGCCATGCCGGCCTTCTGCGGATCCCAGAAACCGATTGCAGTGATTGCACCGGATTCCAGCAGATCAGCTGAAGGGTTTGGCAGGCCGGTGCCGACGAGGCAAACTTTGCCGCTCAGACCAGCTTCATCAATCGCACGGCCGATACCGAGAACGTCATTACCGGCAGAAGTCTGGAAGCCCTTCAGATCAGGATGCTTACGCAGGATTTCTTTAGCCTTTTCGTAGGTGCCGTTTGCATCGTCGAAAGATTCATTGTTCGGATCAACGAGCTGCATTTCCGGATATTTCTTGGCGTTTTCTTCAGCAGAAGCAACCCACTGCATGTGGGTACGGCTGCCGAGCGAACCAACGAAAGTTGTCCACTTACCGGTATTGTTCATGCACTGTGCCAGACGCTCATTGAGCGCTGTACCGTAATCAGAATTATCAAAGGCTTCAACGTCAGCCATTGTATTGATCTGATTGTCAGCTTCATGGGTCACAACAATAATGCCACGCTCCATAGCGCGCTTGAATGTACCTTCAAGCACAGCCGGATCCATAGGAACAACGGCCAGCGCAGTTACGCCTTTAGCAACCAGATCCTGAACGATCTGCAGTTGCTGTGCAGCATCGGATGTTGCCGGACCGCTCTGGGTCGCAACGACATCAGGGTTAGCCTTCTGATAGGCTTCAACGCCGGTATTCATACGGTCGAACCAAGGAATACCGCTGATTTTAACCACGGTCGAGATAACAGGCTTTTCCTGCGCGACCAGAACGCCAGCGCTGCCTGCAACCATAGTTGCGCCAATGATACTACCGGCGAGCAGTTTTTTCGTAATTGCTTTCATCATTTCCTCCAGACGGACTGACCCTCAGTGTCTATGTTCGGGTGCCTGAGGGTTGAGCACCGATTGTTCCCTGTTGGCGATTGCCAAAGGTAAAGAAACCCGCAATGTCGTATTTTCCGACTGCAAGGAAAGCAAGCAGCAGCAGGCCCCATGCAAAATCGCGGACAAAATTGGAAAGACCGCCAAAGTTAAGCAAGCTGGACATCAGCTGCAGGGCAATCGCGCTGAGTACAACACAGATAACACGGCCATAGCCACCTTCCGGCTTCACACCTGCCATAACGGCGAT
Organism: Bacillus subtilis; assembly: GCA_021733665.1. GTDB lineage: Bacteria > Pseudomonadota > Alphaproteobacteria > Rhizobiales > Rhizobiaceae > Pseudochrobactrum. The sequence goes on along the minus strand of JAHREI010000003.1, from coordinate 98,262 downwards.
GAGAATAGCGACCAGAAGATAGGAGCTACCGTAATCGAATTTTACGTTCACGTTACGCGCAGCAATAATAACACCGGCGATACCGGCCAGAAAACCACTGGTGGCATAGGTTGCAACCAGCACGGCATTGCGCGGGAAACCGGCAAATTCAGCCGCTTTCGGATTGCTGCCCATCAGCATCAACCAACGACCATAGGGCGTGAAACGCACCACAGCACCGATGACTGTCGCGATAGAGATAAAGATGATGAAGCTGATCGGCACGCTCAGGAACATGTCGTTACCAATGCGCGACAACAGATCAGGGCTGCCAACCATAACAGCGCGACCACCGGATACAACAACGGCAAGACCTGTAAAGGCCATCTGCGTTCCGAGCGTGCAAAGGATAGGTGTGATTTTAAAACGTGCGATCAGCACACCGTTCAAAATGCCACCGGCCAGACCGATCACAAGTGCCAGACCGATAAAGGCAAGGCTGAATGCCATCGGGCTTTCTGCGCTGGAGATAAAAGACGACACGAGAACTGCCGACAACACACCGGCCATATTGGCCAGCGCGATACCGGAAAGATCAATCCCGCCATTACCGGCACACATCGCCAGCATCACACCAATTGCCAAAAGCCCAAGCTCAGGAATCTGCCCTGCCATCGACTGCAGATTAAACAGCGACAGGAACGAACCACCCGAAATATATGCGCCGAGCGCAAGCAACCCGAGATTGATGACAACAAGCATAGCAAATTGATTGCTTGTCTTCTGCATTGTCTCTGCCCACCGTGTTTACTAAACAAAACTATTATTCACTAAATAAATTACCGGATGCCTAGGGGATGTCAAGCGTGCTATCAGGGAATTGTGGTTGCCTTACACATGAAACTACCTTAATCGTTTTAAATGGGAGCGATTTTGTTTAGTAAACGAAAATCTTTCTTGCCAGCATCGAAAAGCAGTCCGGAACAAAATGAAAAAGAAAAAGTCCTTTACGATCAGAGATATTGCTGAAAATGCGGGGGTTTCGCCCGCTACCGTGTCTCTTGTTCTGAATGGTAAAGGTGAAATTTCCGGTGAAACCAGAGCCCGGGTTCTGGAATCCGTATCGCGTCTCAATTATGTGCCACGCATCGCAAAAACAGGCTCCGGCGGCGCCGGAACGATTCGTTTTTTGAAGATCGCCAAACATGGCGGCACTGTTAATCGCGATCATAGTGTTTTTGTTTCCGACTATATTGATGGCATGTCACTGGAAGCAACGAGTCGCAATTATGCACTCGAAGTTGTCAGTTTTGAGGGGCAGCCAATCAGTGCCGTAGCGGAAACTTTAGCAGGTGCGCCTATTCGCGGCGTAATTGCGCTGGGTACAGAATTGTCCTCTTCAGACATTCATATGATTCAGGGTCTGGGCTTCCCGACTGTCTTTATCGACACGTTTTACGAAGTGGTTGAAGCCAATTTTGTCGATATGAACAATGAAGACGCAGTCTTTAAAGTGCTGTCACGTTTCAAACAGGTTGGTTTCAGCCGCATTGGATTTGTTGCCAGCCACACGGAAACCACCAATTTCCGTCTGCGCCGCGATGCATTCTTCAAGAATATGCAGCGCCTCGATCTGAAGGCACAGGAATGCGATATCCTCTCGGTTGAATCCACCTATGAAGGTGCTTACCGTGACACCTGCGCTATGCTCAATGCAGGGCTGGAACTGGCAGAATGCTATTTCTGCACCAATGACATTATCGCCTATGGTTTCATCAAGGCTCTGAAAGAAAAAGGCATCCGGATACCGGAAGATGTATCCGTGATCGGCTTCGATAATCTGCCGCAAAGCGCCACGATGGAACCGGGACTGACAACCGTAGAAGTATCCAAGCGTAAAATCGGCAATCTGGCTGTGACTATTCTCGATGATCTCATCAACACCACAGATACGCAGCCGCCGGTAAAAATTCTCGTCGGCGCCAATCTCGTCATACGCTCCAGTGTTGCGGACTTGGCCACCAAGTCAAAGCCTGCCAAATCCAAGGCACTGTCAGACTGATTTTAGCCTTGAGCTGTATCGTCGTGCGCAATTGCACGACGACCCCAGCCGAGCAGGACGGCTGTACTATGCAAGGCTAACAAGCCCATACCGATCATCCAGAACGGGTGATGCCATTGAAAATACACGGCAAAGCTCAGTAACAGCAGCCATGTATTTACAAACCAGCTGATAACAGCCCATTGCCTGCCTTCACTGATGCCACCAAGCGCAACGGAACCCGCCGCCAGCAGAACAAACAACAGTACCTGCTCGGATAAAGTCTGGCTGATCTGATAGCCGTAGAGCCAGATATAGCCGGTGACGAGTGCGAACAGAATGACAGCACCGCTCAACACCACAAAACCGGAACTGATGAAATCCGGCTTTTTATGCTGCTTCTTTTCTCTGCGCGCCTGCAAATATTTTCGAAACGGCTCATTGCTCGCAACAAACGGGTTTTGTGAGGATTTAGCGCCTTTCACACCATAGGCGAAGTCTGTTTCCGGCAGATTCGGCCGGTAGGTACCGAACAACCGGTCAAAAAAGGCAAAGCTTCCCGCATAATTGGAATCCGAATAGGTACGATCATTCACATGATGAATACGATGATGTGCCGGTGTCACCAGAATATATTCCAGAAAGCCAAGACGCGGCGTCAGCGCACTATGGTTCATCAGCTGGATTGAATAATGCAGCACCGAAACAGTGATAAATACCGGTAATGGCACGCCAAGCAAAGCCATGGGAATGAAAAACGGAATAGACGCCAGTGAAGAATACCAGGAATTGCGCACCGCCAGCGACAGATTGAAATGCTCACCCTGATGATGCACCACATGCACCGCCCATAGCAGCGCGAATTTATGGTGCAGACGATGCAGCCAATAAAAACAAAAATCCCACATCAAAATCGCAAACAGCCAGAGCCAGACCGGCGACCAATCGGACACAATATTGAGACTGAAATTTGCAACGATAAAGCCGTAGCAGGCCAGTTCCAGCCCGCGAAACAACCAGAGCATTAGATGTCCGGAGTTCAGATTGAAGACCACATCGTGCCAATCAACTTTTTCTTTGCCGCTTCTGCTCAGGATCAGCATTTCACTGAGCACAAGGATAATCAGCAGAAAAATCGGAAATGCGATCGCCATCATAATGTTTGCCCCGCAATTTTATCCGCTTTACGGCTCAGCATCCGCTGAGCAAGCAATCCCGCAGCTATTGCAAGCACCGCGCCGCCCAGCAGATCAACAAACTGATGGCGGTGGAGCTGCAGAATAGAGACTGTAATTGCCAGCCCCCAGCCCGCAAAAAACAAACTGCGTAACGGTGTATGTTTTTGCCAAAGCGCACAAACGGCCAGAATTGTCAGTGTGACATGCAAGGACGGCAGACAATTCTGCAATGAATCAAAACTAATCAGCAAGTTCAAAACGGCAGCGCTGACTGTATCCTGTGTCACCGGCGGAAAGATCATCGTCGTTGGCCAGAATATAAAAATCACACCTGCGCCTAAAGCAGAAAGCTGCATGGAACGTGCCAGCCAAAGCAAACGCTGTGCCGGACAAAACAGATAGCCCAATGCAACGAGCGGGAAAAACGACAAATAAAGCCAGATAGCATCCGGATTAAAATCGAACCACAAATCGACTGCTGAAGGTTGCAGCATAATTGCAGATGCCTGATCCTGACTGCCCGTCAGACTATAAACCAGCCCTACAGCGCCCCATCCGGTCAGCATCATCCAGAGACGTAAATACAACGAATTCATAAAGCTTCCCATCAGAGAGCCACGCACCCTGCAGGCCATGCATTTTCACTCTAGCGAAATGTAAGTTTCCGCTGAAACTCCAACCGTTTAATAACCTGACTTTGTCGTCATTGTCACTTCAAAATCTGTTCAGGCAACCTCAGCACTCTTTTTCCTGAGAAGCGAAATTAACAATACAATTTCATCAAAGCTATTAATCATCTCTTTTAAACATAATTACAGAATAAAAACACAAACATACTTCACTGTAATACAGTAATGAATAGTAAATTCGAAAATACGCCTTCGGAGGCCGCAATGTGCAGTATACCTCACAATGATTTTGCAGCAGGGTTTATTGTCGGTTGGCAAACTGTCAACGGAAGGAATACTGCAATACCACCAATTCCTGCAAAGCCCGGCGTCCCTCAAAGCAAAACGCCCTTTCTTTTGGGCGTTGAACTCGGACTGGAAAAGGCTCTTGGCTTTCGCGTAGCCTGAATGCTCAATATAATTTTTGAGTTACACTTTAAAGGTAGGAACCCGCTGATTTCATCAGAGTTTCAGGAACAATACAAGTTTCCTGAAACTCTGTACCGCGTTAGTTGCGTTTAAGCAGTTCCAGAAAAGCACATCCTCACTCTATCGGAGAAAACTCCGGTGCGTTTCACCTTGCTAAAAAGCTCCGGCAATAACTTTTAAACATATGTTATTATTACCATTTTCAACAACTAAAACCGTCAAAGAAAAATCAACTGCAGACCATCAATTTCATTCATAGAACAGATCATATTAATTCATTTGAGTAAAAAAAATTACAAACTAATTAGACGTGTATTCCGACGAATTATTTTTACGAGAAGCACGTCTATGCGCATTCGCTATGATATGAAAAAACTCCCTACCGGCTCATGGTGTGTTTATGACATCATCACTGGTGCGATCGCCAAATACAACGGTAAAGAAGTTGTCGGCCTGAATATTGTAGAAACAGATTGCATGGTTGATCGCCTCAACATGATTCACTGCAACGGCTTCTCCAGATATCTGCACTAATGCAGGATCACCTGCATTTTTCTGAAACAGATATAAAGCCTGCAGATTTCATCAGGCTAAAATTCTAGAGCGGTTTACGTTCATACTGGATCGCAGTGCTTGCGTCTAATTTCTTTAGTTTGTCGCATTATCCCGGACCGTCCAAGTTGATCCAACCTGACTGTGCAATGCTCTAGCTTTCCCATCCAAACTCGGAATAGCTCTCCCCGCGAGTGATCATGGTAAGTGCTTGCCGCACATAGGCAATAAGATTGTCCGGCAAGGCTGTGATCTCACACCACATGACCTGAGAATGTTTATCAGGTTCACAAATATGTGGCTCATTTTGCCAATTATCAGCAACAAAGAAATGCCCCATCCATGCCGAATTACCGGTTTTACAGTGCATGGTATGCGCATAGATAACATCATGCGGGCTGATCATAACGCCAACTTCTTCCAATGCTTCCCTAATTGCCGCCGATTTAACGGTCTCATCCGCATCTAAGGTGCCAGCAGGCACACTGAACTGCCCGTCCATCCAGCCCGTAGCCTTACGCTGTAACAATAAAATTTGTTCTTTCTTACGCAGGATCATAAATACTGCTGCAGACTGCATATGTCTTTCGCGATCACGCATATTTTCCTCCGATCAGAATCGAACCCAATATGATTGGAGCACAACACTGAGGAGAAAAACAACGTGACCTTGCCCTACGAAAAGCTTTAAAAAGAATGTGATACAATTTTTATCTTAAACATAAATCGCCGTTGCCTTGCTATTGACGCAAATACAATACTTCACATAGCTGACATGAGCACTACAATTAAAGCGTGGTATGAATGACCATCAATAAAAATGGCACGGAGAAACCCGGATTGCGTATTGCCGGAACCGGTGCTTTTTTGCCTAAAAAATGTGTCCTCTCCTCAGACATTGATAATATGCTGGGTTGGCCGGCAGGAACGACAGAAAATCGTTTTGACCTTACCGCCCGTTATGTGGCTGAAGGTGATGAGACCAGCTCCTACATGGCAGAACAGGCGGCTTTGCAGGCACTCGATGCTGCAGGTATTGCACCGCAAGATCTTGATCTGATCCTCGGTGCCTGCGGCGTCATGGAACAGGTCATCCCCTCCACCGCAACACTGGTTCAGCACCGGCTGGGTTTGGGAAAATCCGGCATTCCTGCCTATGATGTCAATGCAACATGCCTCAGCTTCATTCAGGCGCTTGATCTGGCAGCCATGAAAATCCAGCTGGGTCTTGCCCGCAATGTACTGATTTTTTCTGCCGATATTGCCTCCGTCGGGCTGGATTGGAAAGAGCCAAATGTGGCGGCTATTTTCGGTGACGGTGCTGCAGCTGTGGTACTCACTGCTGATGGAGACGGCCTGCTCGCCAGTCGTTTTGAAACCTATTCGGAAGGACGCGATGCTTGCGTGCTTGCCGGTGGCGGCACCCGCATATCAGCGGCGGTTGATCCGGTTGCGGCAGCTGAGGCGTCTTATTTCCGCATGAACGGGCAAGCAGCCTTTCGCGTCACTGCCCGTTATCTGTCTCGCTTTTTAAAGCGGCTTTTTGCACAAGATGGTCTGAATATTGCTGATATTGATTGCATCATTCCCCATCAGGCAAGCGGCCTTTCCCTCACGCACGGGCTGGCACGCGTCGGGCTTGATCCAGACAAAGTTATTCAGACTTTCTCCCGTTTCGGCAACCAGATTGCCACTTCTATTCCGATGGCGCTGCACACAGCAATTTGTGAAAAACGGCTGCAGCGGAATGATCTGGTTCTGTTAGCCGGTACATCTGCCGGTATCTCCATCGGCGGCGTGGTGTTGCGATACTAATGGCTAAAGTGCTTGTCACGGGCGCCACAGGCTGCCTCGGAAACCGTCTCGCCCAACAATTAGCGGCTCAAGGACATCACGTGCTTGCGCAAGGGCGGGATGCGCGGGCTGGTCAGTTGCTTGAAGCGCAAGGCATTGAGTTCATTCCCTTTGATCTGCAAGGTGACTATCCGGTGCGGGCTTTTCAGCAGGTCGAGATTGTTTTCCATTGCGCTGCACTTTCAACCGCATGGGGCAAAGCACAGGTCTTTCAGGCTGTGAATGTTACCGCCACACAGCGCTTGCTTGATGCGGCGTGCAAAGCCGGTGCAGCACGTTTTGTCTTTGCATCCTCACCGAGTATTTATGCCAACGGACAGGATCGCTTTAACCTGACGGAAGATGCTGCGTTGCCTGCACATTTTCCCAGCCATTATGCCCGCACCAAATATGAAGCGGAATGTCTCGTCCTCACAGCAGATCGGGCTGGGGGAATGCGCACAACCGCTCTGCGCCCCAGAGCCATTTACGGCACCGGTGACCGCTCGTTGATGCCGCGTCTGTTACAGGCGATTAAGCGTGGCCGTGTACCGATGATCGGTGGCGGGCAGACTTTAATCGACATCACCCATGTGTCGGATGCAGCGCGTGCAATGGCTCTGGCTGGTTTCAATGACAATGCCAATGGTGAAATATTCAACATCACCTCCGGCAAAGCCTACCGGTTTTCAGAATTGCTAGCCGCTGTCTGTGCCCTAAACCGTTCTGCACCGAAGGAAATCCATATTTCCTATGACAGAGCTATGAAACTTGCCAAAGGATTGGAGTTTCTGCATCGTATTTTTGCACCACATCGGGAACCGGTTCTGACCTGTCAGGCGGTCGCCTCACTTGGCCGCAGCCTGACACTGGATATCAGCAAAGCGCAGCAAAAGCTCGGTTACAGACCTATGGTAGCGATTGAAGATGGTATTAAAGACTATGCAGCCAGTCTCTGAAACCGTTCTGGACTTTACCTCTTTTCATGTCGGTTATTGCAGCGGCCCGCTGGCAATGACGCAACGCGGCGCGCCTTGGCGTATTGCCCGCTTTCCGGCCGGCATTGCAGTGTTGCGCCATCCTGAGCGAGGCACAATTTTATTTGATACCGGTTACGGCGCTTTATTCGCACAGGCCACACAGCCCTTTCCCGAGCGGATTTATCGCTGGCTGACACCGGTTACGTTTCAACCCGCCGATAGTCTGCCTAATCAGCTTGCAAAGCGCGGCTTCGGCGCGCCGGATCTGGTGTTTCTTTCGCATCTGCACGCCGATCATGTCGCCGGCCTGTTTGACCTTGCCACCATTCCACCGGTCATCACATCACATGCCGCAATTGAAAAACTAGACACCGGCCGGATTGCAAGTTTACAGGCCGGCTGTCCGGCAATAATCCGCGACAAACTGCAATCTCTGGACTTGCAAGCGGTGGAAACCTTGCCGCGTATCAGCCTTGCACCTTACGGACTCAGCGCTTTTGGCGATGGTTATGATCTGCTCGGCGATCAGTCTGCGTTGGTTGTAGCACTGCCGGGTCATGGCTTTGGCCAGACAGGGTTGTTTCTCCCCGCCACAACACAAGGCGCGATCTTTCTGGTTGCCGATGCGATCTGGAGCCTTGAAGCTCTCAAAGCCAACCGGCTGCCACCGGATATGACTTTGCGCCGCCTTGGTGACCGTGATGCTTTTATTGAGACATTTGCCAGACTTCGCGCATTTCATCTCGCACATCCGCAAGTGCGGATTATGGCGTCCCATTGCACCGAAGCCTATCCTATGAATGACGGCGAGGTGCGAAAATGAACCCGCTTTCTGTCTTTCTACGTACCCGTTATGGCAAGGGGTTCGCCACACGTGACGCGATTGAGCACCATCAAAATAAAGCGTTCCAACACCTGCGCCGCAATATCATGCCGCACTCGCCCTTCTATGCGCCTTATGCCGACAAGCCGCTGTCTGAATGGCCTTTGATGAATAAAGCGCTGATGATGGAGCATTTCACAGCGATCAACACCTCAGTTATTACCAAAGAAGAAGCACTGAAAATTGCGCTGACTTCGGAGCAGGAGCGTAATTTTGCTCCGATGATCGGCAATATTGCTGTCGGCCTTTCCACCGGCACTTCAGGGCAGCGCGGACTTTTTGCGTCGAACAAACGTGAACGGGCGCTGTGGGCAGCCTTAATGCTGGGGCGTTTCTCACCGTCATTTTTGCAACGGCAGCGTGTGTCCCTGTTTCTGCGTGCCAATAATATGCTCTATGAACGGCTCGGCAATGCTCTGATCAGCTTTGAATTTTATGATCTGTTGCAGGTTTTCAGCGAGCACCTGCCAAGACTGACCAAACAACAGCCAACGGTTCTGATTGCACCCGCGCAAATTCTCGGACTTCTCGCGCAAGCACAGCAAGATCATATCATCAATATCGCACCGCGCTGTATTATATCAGTGGCGGAGGTGCTGTCGCCTGAAGATAAAACCGCGATTGAAGCTGTGTTTGGCACACGTGTGGATCAGGTCTATCAATGCACAGAGGGCGTGCTCGGCATGACCTGCCGTGCCGGTAATATGCACCTCAATGAAGCCTATGTGCATATTGAACGTGATGTGATTGATGAAGCCAGCGGTGCTTTCGCCCCGATCATTACCGATCTGACGCGCGAAACCCAGCCGGTGCTGAAATACCGGCTTGATGATATTCTGATCCCTAACAACGAGCCCTGCCCTTGCGGCTGTGCCAGTTTGCGGTTGAAACGGATTGAAGGCCGCTGCGATGATATTCTCTATTGGCACGGGGACAATGGCGCACCACAAATGATCCCGTCTGACCTCATCCGGCAGGTGATGGCAACAAGCCGGAGTTCTATTCGGGATTACAGAGCCGTGCAGCACGGTCAGGACCGGTTAGACATCTGGTTGGAAACGACCGATTTTGAGCAGGCCTCTCAGGATGTAACCCGGAATTTACAAAAACAGGCTCTTGCAATAAAGGCGCGCTTGCCGGAACTGCAGTTTCATACCGGCATATCATTGCAGCCCGATCAAAAACGCCGCCGCGTCATCGCTGAAAAACAATAAGATTGCTCATAGTAACAACTTTAACAACACATTGTGACTCATGCAGGAGCCACAGGGTGAACACAGTGTCCTATTTGCAAGCTTTGTCTCCGTTCCCTGTCCATACTATATCCAGACCAACAATTATTGAAACCGCTTTGGCGGCAGGAGACATTCCATGAGAGCCTTTGGTTTTTTAAGTTTTGGTCACTACGTAAACGCACAAGGATCACAAACCCGCTCAGCCAGCGATATGCTGAAACAGGCTGTTGACATTGGTGTCGGTGCTGATGAACTCGGTGTAAACGGTGCTTATTTCCGCGTGCATCATTTTGCCCGCCAGCAGGCATCAGCAATGCCGTTGCTGGCAACAATCGCAGCCAAGACCAAACATATCGAAGTTGGTACCGGCGTTATCGATATGCGCTATGAAAATCCGCTCTATCTGGCGGAGGAAGCTGCCGCGCTCGACATTCTCGCAGATGGACGTATTGCCCTTGGTATCAGCCGTGGTTCACCGGAAACAGTGGTACGTGGTTATGAAGCCTTTGGTTATACCGGTTCAACCGATCCGCGTGGTGCAGATATCGCCCGTCCGAAATTTGATCTGTTTATGCGTGCGATTGACGGCGAGCCTCTCGCCAAGGGTGAGCGCAGCATGTCCGGCGGTCAGTTAATGCCGATTGAGCCACGCTCAAGCACATTGCGCGATCATATCTGGTGGGGTTCGGCAACGAGGGAAAGTGCAGAATGGACAGGAAAGCAAGGCTTGAACCTGATGTCTTCAACCCTGCTGACGGAAGATGCTGGCATGCCTTTTGATGAGCTGCAGGCGGAACAGATCCTTCGTTTCCGTGAAGCTTATCGCGAGGCCGGTCACAAGGGCGCACCGCGTGTTTCGGTCAGCCGCAGCATTTTCCCGATCGTGAATACGCAGGATGCAGCTTATTTCAGTAATGCGGGTGAAAAGCATGACGGCGTTGGCATGATCGATGGTTTCCGCTCCACATTCGGACGCACCTATGCGGCGGAACCGGACAAGCTGATTGAAGAGCTGAAGAAAGATCGCGCCATTGCTCTGGCCGATACCCTGATGCTGACCATTCCGAACCAGCTCGGACCGGAATATAACCTGCATATTCTGGAGTCTTTCGCCAAATATGTGGCTCCTGAGCTTGGATGGAAGCCGAACTGGGAAGGCCCGGTTACCGGCGACGAAATCAAGTAACATAAACGCCCCGAGCAAGTTATGCTTGGGGCGTTTTTTTGCACGTCAAGAATTGCTCGCAAGTTGCTCAGGCAATCGCAGTTTCGGCATCATCGTCTTCATATTCACGAATAGTTTCGTCTTTGGAGAACAGAACACAAGGACCGTAAGAACCGCGCGGATCATAGGCATAGCCTTTTGCTGCCAGTGCCTGCGTCATATCGCGGATACCGGCTAACCCGTAAAGATGGTCGTGAAGCTCAAGGAAAATACGCTCAACACCGTTCAGATCGGCCTTTTGCAGCAAATCGCGCTCAGCACCTTCAATATCCATCACCAGAACATTAATCTTATGCTCCGCAATAAAATCATCAATATTGGCAGAAGCCAGCGAGATTTCATGCTCATAAGGCCCCTGATCTTTATCCATCGAGGACATCCAGAGATCTTTGCGCACATAAAAACGATGATCTGCCGGTGCGCCGGCCGTCAAAATACCTTGCGATAAAGACACATTGCCGGTGGTGTTGAGATCAATCACACGACGTGCAAGGTCTGCGGTTGAAGGATTGGCTTCAAAAGCCCAGATCTGCACATCCGCAACTGTTGCCATCAACGATGTGATCACGCCGATACCTGAGCCAAGCTCCAGAACCCGATCACTGCTTTTTACAGCTTTAAACACCCATTTGGCTTCTTTTGCTTCATAGCGTCCGCTGACAATCGCCTCCCAGATCACAGGAGAAACCTCATCCGGTGATAATGGGATTTTAATTCCGTGTAACGTGACGGTGTTCACGGTGGCACTCCTTTGACACTTGAAAATTTCAGAGATGTCAGGAGTAAACATAAATCTCCGGCTACCCCCGCTCCATGATGGTGCGGGACATAACATATCTATAAGATATAGTATATTTTTAACATAAGAATTTAATTATTGCAGATGTTTAAGTTCACAGGCCGGCACCGGATGTCCGAACAGATACCCCTGTACCTGATCGCAGCCAACCTGTTTGAGACATTCCAGTTCTTCTTCGGTTTCAATACCTTCCGCTATGGTAATCATACCAAGGCTTTGACCGATACCGGTCACCAGTTCAACAATAGCCCGTGCATCCGGATTGGTTGTCAGATCATGGATAAAGGTGCGGTCAATTTTGATCTTATCAAAAGGAAAACTGCTGAGGCTGCCGAGTGAGGAATAACCGGTTCCAAAATCATCCATCGCAATCTGGATACCCATAGCTTTAAAACCACGTAGAGCCTGCAATGTCAGTTCATTTTTATTGAGCAGAGCAGATTCCGTAATTTCCAGCTCGAGACGTTGCGGAGCAAGTCCGGTTTCCCGCAAAATTGCCTTAACACGCGGCACCAGATCAGGCGCAATAAATTCGAAAGGCGATAGATTCACCGCAATTTTGAGCGGCTCGCGCCAGCTCGCAGCCTCTTCACTGGCCACTTTGAGCACCCAGTCTCCAAGTTCGTGGATCAGGCCGATTTTCTCGGCCACCGGAATAAATTCAGCTGGGGAGACTGATCCGCGTTGCGGATGTTTCCAGCGTAACAGCGCCTCATAGCCGCAAATTTCGCGCGTATAGGTATTGACCTGCGGTTGATAAAAAACCGCCATTTCATTGTTTTTCAAAGCATTCAGCAAATCAGCTTCAAAGGCTTTTTTCTCCAGCAAGCGCGTCTGCATATAAGGCTGGAAAATTGAAATATGGCCGGTACCCATGGCTTTTGCTTCATAAAGCGCAAGGTCAGCGTGCTTAAACAGCTCTTCCATTTCCGGCTCATCGGAAAAGATTGCAACACCGCTACATGTTCCGATCTTAATCTCATGGTCATTGATCTGATAAGGCAGGCTGATAACTTCCATCAAATGCTGGGCATAGGCATAGGCAGAAACCGGACATAAATCCGCAGATATCACTGCAAACTCATCGCCGCCCAGACGGCAAATGAGGTCGCCTTTTTCAGTAGATGCTATAAACCGGCTGGCCACCACTTGCAGCAACAGATCGCCGACATCATGCCCCAGCGTATCATTAACGTCTTTAAAGCCATCAAGGTCAAATAAAAGCACCACGGCAACCGGCCCGCCGTCGCGCGAATACTGCATACGGGCTTCAAGATTCTGGCGAAACAAAACACGGTTAGGCAGGCCTGTCAGCGCATCGTGATGGGCAGAGTGTTCCAGCAGGTCATTTTGAGTTTTCAGCTCGCCGGAAGCTTCCTGCAAATTCTCTGTCAGGCGCTGCATGCGGCCGTGCGCACGGTTCAGCAAGACATTCTGGCGCATGAGCAAAACAACCAGCGCAATCCCGAAAATGATCAGCCCGCCTGCAACACCCGTATAGATTAAATGTAGCTGCCGCACTTCCTGTTGCGCATTATTAATCACGCTGACATCATAAGTAACCGAAGACGAAGCGAGCGCTGTCAGCGGCTTATCAAAACGGTTCATTTCCGGCAACAGCGCTTTAATCTTCTCTGCATCCAGCTCAGCAAACTGACTGTCAATTTTCGTCAGCAGATCGCGCAGGTCTGCAATCAGCTGGAAATATTCAGGATTCTGTTCGATAAAAACCTGTAAGGTGCCCTGCTCCATCGCTTCCAGACGACTGAAAATAATATCCAGTCGTAACTGTACTTCATCGCGATCAGCCCCCTCTGATCCCAAAGCAAAAGCGGCAAGCCGTTCTTCAAGACGCAGATATTCGGATAACATCTGACTGATCGCCCAGGAGTCATTATAGCGCAAAAATGTCTGCAGGGATGATTGTCGTTCAGCAATGACATAGGCGATATAGCCTGTTGCCAGCATGAAACAACAAATAATGACCCCGAGTATGCGCCTCACATACAGCCCCTATTCGACGATGATTTCAGACACTTGCCACGCCGATCGCGTGTAATAGGTCTGGCTTTGCAGTTGCGGATCACTGTCAAACGGGTAGATAACAAAGAGCGGGCCTTTATCGCGCACAGTAATAAAATTACCATTGCGTTTCATAGCCAGTATCACATTGAATTTTTTGAAATCATCCAGAGGAATTGTTGTCACATAATCATTCAGTGCCACAATTCGGATCACAGTCCCTTTGGCGCCAACCAGTTTCATCAACTGACCAAGATGCACACCTTCAAACCGTGTTTTGCCGTCATACCAGGGATTGGTGGTTTCAACGACCTGCAGACCGAGCGCCATGAGCATTTCACGGTCGAATTCCGCGGTTTTCTCTTTATTTTTATTTTCGATCGCACCGGAAATCACCAATATCGGCTTATTTGCCGGCTGAGAAAGTGATTGTGCTGCAGCACCGGACATGACCGTAAAAATCAGAATCAAACTGATAGCTATACGCTTGAACAACACTATATTTCTCCTTGGTAATTTAGAACAATATAACGATATCTACTTGTTCGTATATAGGAATTTATGCACATCCCGTTTTATATGTTTTATGGTGAAAATTTCGGAATTTTAATGGAAGCCCTTGCGAATCACATAAGTATTGACTTATGTGATGACCATGAACGAAAATGATATCTTCAAAGCGCTTGCCGATCCGACACGCCGCGCCGTTTACGAAAAGCTGGCAACCGGTAGTATGAATGCCAGTTCCCTACGAGAAGGTATGGATATCAGCCAACCGGCGATATCCCAACATCTTGCCGTATTGCGCAGCGCAGGTCTCATTAAAGAACAGCGGCAGGGTCGTTATGTGAATTATGAAGTCGATCCGGAAGGTTTGGCAATTATTGCACAATGGCTCTCAAAATACCGCACCTACTGGCCTGCTCGTATTGATGCTTTGAAAACCCTGCTCAAGGATATGGATCAATGATACAAAAAGACAAGTGCGAAACAGCTGTCCGACTTATCATTGAATATGAACTGGATGCGAGCCCGCAAAAAGTCTGGCGCGCCATCAGCATTCCTGAGCTGCGGGCAAACTGGCTGCCGGAACAGGATTTATCCCGATCCGAGCCGGTAGCACTCATACCGGAAAAACAAGCCTCCTACCGGATGCGGGAGGCAGAACCGCCCTTTATCGAAAGTGTGGTTACCTTTCAGATTGCAGCAAATGACAATGGTGGCACCAGCCTCACCATTATCCATGAGCTTGATGATGCGCGGCGGCTCCTCAAACCGCAGGCGGCCAATACGAATATGCAGTCCGTCATGCGTGCCGCGTAAAACGCATAATTTTAAATCAGTGAAGAACGGAGCTTGCCGATGCGCGAGATGATGCAACTCATCCCTATGGTGGTTGAACAATCAGCACTGGGAGAACGCTCTTTCGATATTTACTCCCGCCTGCTGCGCGAGCGAATTATCTTTCTTAACGGCGAGGTCAATGACACAATATCAGCTCTGGTCTGCGCACAATTGCTGTTTCTGGAAGCCGAAAACCCTAAGAAACCGATCAGTCTCTATATCAACTCCCCCGGCGGCTCGATCACCAGCGGTTTAGCCATCTATGACACGATGCATTATATTCACGCACCTGTGCATACCTTATGTATGGGAACAGCGCGTTCTATGGGGTCCTTTCTACTGATGGCGGGAGAACCGGGGCACCGCGCAGCATTGCCCAATGCCAGCCTCCATGTCCATCAGCCACTTGGCGGTTTTCAGGGGCAGGCATCGGATATTTTCATTCAGGCGGAAGAGATGCGCAAAACCAAGCATCGCGTTATTGAATTCTACGCCAGACATTGCGGCCGCAGCTATGAAGAGGTCGAGCAAACGCTTGACCGTGACCGGTTTATGAGCGCGGAAGAAGCACTGGAATGGGGATTGATTGATAAAATCCTCAATAACCGTTCACTCTGACCGCCCAAACTATGAATACAGGGCAAAACCAGCTCTGAACTATTTGGCTGCGGTGCAAGAGACAACAGCCTTGCCATTTGCAAGTTGCTGTTTGAGCCAGAAACCTGCCTGCGCAAGCAAATCAGCCATACGGCTGGTGCCCTGTGCATCCTGCATCCCGTGGCTATAACCGGCAAATTCCCAATATGTTAAATTACAGCGTTTGGCTTTATCAAACGCATCCAATGTCATGCGTGCATTGCTTACCGGCGTTGACGTGTCAGCACTACCCTGAATAAGCAGTAAGGCAGCATCGGATTGCAACATTGCATCAACCGGCCGGTGATCAATGGCATCCGCCCAGAAACGATAGCTGGAACCTGCCCATTTCTCGCTGCTTTGCGGATTGGCTCTGGCATGAGCAAATTCCTTATCAACTTGCGGCCAATGTTCCTTTGGCACCTTGTTGAGCAGCATCTCGCCTTCCATTGACTGTTTGACCATCTCACCGAAGCTCGTACCGCCACCGGTCGATAACAGGATCACCGCATCGGCCTTGGTTTTAGCGGCCAGCCGCGCTGCGATATCCCCGCCTTCAGATCCGCCGAATAATACCAGCTGGCCATTCCACCATGGTGCCTGTTTGAGACTTTCCAGCACTTGCAGATAATCTTCAACACGCTGCGTCATCGTGTGATGGGCACGGAAAGAGGCCGAGCAGCCCTTATCAAAAGGGTCTGCGGGATTATCGCCGGTTGCAACGCCGTATTTATCCACTGTCAGCGCAGTCAGATCAGGGAAAGCCGAGCGCGCCAGCTTGATATTGTCACTTGTGGTCACAGACTGACAGCCGGAGCCTTGCGCCAGAATAATCAAGCCTGTTTTCTCTGTAGTCTGCGGCTTTTCCAGATACCAGTTAATCACACTGCCATCAGCCCGCTTAAGCACCTTTTGCTCCTCTGCCATTGCAGAAAATGACACAACAGAAAGCAGCAGTCCTATTACGCCTGCAGTGGAGTACCGGAACATTCATTTATCCTTTACTGGCAGGTGCATTTATTGCGCACCCGCCAAATCATTTCATCATTATCAGCGTCACATTTGACGGTCATCTATGGCTTATCTGTGAGCGGTAAAGACAAATGCCCGCGCAATGTATCTGTTTGATATTCCGTACGGAATACCCCACGCTTTTGCAGAACCGGCACCACTTGTTCAACGAAATCCTCAATAGAAGACGGCAAGGACGGCGGCATCAGATTGAAACCGTCTGCCCCCTCATTACGCCACCACAATTCCATCTGATCCGCAATTGCCTCCGGCGTGCCCACAATTGTGCAATGTCCGCCACCTGCTGCCAAACGTCCGAGCAACTGCCGTAATGTCGGCTGTTCCGTTTCCAGAATCCGCAGAATGGTCGCATAGCGCCCCTTCGGTCCTGTGAAATCTTCGAGCGGCGGCAAAGCTGGCACCGGCGCATCCAGCTCCCAGCCGGAGCAATCCTGCCCGATAAACATGCCAAGTTGGCGAAGGGAATCCGCTGTCGGCAGCAATTCGTCGAGTTCCCGCTGCTTGGCTTTCGCTTCTGCTTGTGTAGAAGCCACATAGGTGACCAGACCCGGCATCACCGGTATGCCTGCATCCCGCCCTGCCAGTTTTGCACGGCGCTGAATATCACGATAATAATCCTGCGCCGCTGGCAGATCATAAGCCACCGCATAAATCGCCTCGGCTTTTTCTGCTGCCAATGCCCTGCCCTGATCTGATGCTCCCGCCTGAAATAATACCGGTTGCCCCTGTGGCGGTCGCGGGATCGTCAATGGTCCCTGCGTGGTAAAATGTTCGCCCTTGTGGTGGATCGCACGCAAGCCGTCTTTACGGGCATAATCACCGAAACGGTCACAGGTAATCGTATCGGCATCCCATGAATCCCATAATTTCTGCACGGCTTCGATAAATTCTGCCGCGCGGCCATAGCGCCATTCATGCGGGGGCATGCTCTCATAGCCATGATTGCGTGCCTCACTGTCAAACATTGAGGTCACGACATTCCAGCCGATACGCCCCTTCGACAAATGATCCAGCGAAGCCAGTGTCCGCGCTGCATGAAAAGGCGTGGTGAATGTGCTGGATACCGTGCTGATCAGCCCGATTTTCTCGGTTACGCCTGCCAGTGCGGCCAGCAAAGTCAGCGGGTCGAAATAGCTGCGTGGCCCGTCCGCGATATTATCAATCGCATGCCAGTCCGCGAAGAAAATCGCATCAAATTTGCCACGCTCGGCAATCTGCGCCAGATTAGTGTAATAGCTGATATCACTGAGCTGCTCGACCGCCGATTGCGGATGCCGCCATGCCGCGCGGTGATGCCCGCAACCGAAGATAAACAGGTTAAGGTGCATTTCCCGCATCAGTTTTTTACCAATCCGCCGTCAACAACCAGATTTTGACCGGTCACAGAACGCGCCCATGGCGACGCAAAGAACAATGCGGTATCGGCGAATTCCGCAGGTGTCGTTACACGGCGCAACGGCGTGGCAGAGGCGATATAATCAAACACTGCTTCCGGTGTTGCAGCGGACGCATCGGTGGTACGCAGCAACCCGCCGGACAGCATATTCACAGTGATGTTCTTTTCGCCCAGATCCTGCGCCAGCGTGCGGGTCAGTGACAGCAAAGCGGCTTTAGCCGCCGTATAATCATGGTACGGAACCACCGGATTTTGAAACAGGTTGGTGCCGATATTGATGATACGACCAAAACCGGCCTGCTCCATACCGGCAAGTGCGGCCTGCGTGGTGTTGAGCGCACCGCGCACAATGCCTTCCATCTGCTGATTGATCTGCTCCCAGCTGATGACATCCGCATGGGCGCGGGCGTCACCGTTAAAGCTGAACGCCGGCAAAGCATTATTGACTACCGTTGTGACCGGCATACCAAAATGCTGTTGCGCCCTGGCAAATAGTGCCTGCACAGCCTGCGCATCCGTCACATCGGCCTGTACTGTCAGTGTCTTTTCCGGTGCCAGTGCCGCCAGTTCCGCTGCAGCATCCACACTGGTGTGATAATTGATCACAACACGAGCCCCCTCACCTAAGAAAGCTTTGACGAGATCACGGCCAAGACCACGCGCACCACCGGTGACGAGGACAAGCTGCTTATGAAGCGGAAGAAGGACTGGTTCAGACATGATAATTCCCTTGCCTTAAGAAATGACCGGCCAAGGGAATAAGGGCTTGCACCGTATAGAATACGGCTGGGCACACAGACATCCCTTCGCCAGTATGAGCTGGATCAGGTTCAACGGGTTTAAAATCTCAGCCCTGTAAAACAGGACACCCCGTGTCATTCCTCCAAGCTCTAGCAAGTTTATTTGCAAGGGACAAGCCTTGGCGGTTGTCCTGCCCGCCCAAGCTGGTCTAAGAAACCCTATGTCTGAAAATCATAAAGAACCTTCATCCGACCGTTTCTGGCTGAGTATCTTCGTAACAACGCTTTATGCGGTGGTGCTATATATTCTCATCTGGCTGATACGAGAGGGTAGCGGGATGGCCTTTATCACCGGCCTGATCCTGATGCCGATGGCAATCACCAGCCTGCTGATTATTCAGATAGACCCGCGTGGCACCGGCAGCATCCGCAAACATATGAAAACCGCCATGCTTTGCATGCTCGGCTTGATCCTTATTTCAATGATTATCTTTGGTGAGGCTGGTATTTGCGTGGCTATGGCTGCGCCATTTCTCTTTGCGGGCACGGCGCTTGGTGTTTATACCACCATGCGGTTTTTACGTCAGTATCATTCCAAACGCAGTGTCACTTTCGTGATTGCACTGCCTTTTCTCGCCTTGCCGCTGGAAAATCAGATCGAATATCAGGATCACTTTAACTCCGTCACCACAGTGATTGAAATTAACGCGCCTGCCCATGTGATCTGGAACAATACACTGGCAATTCCTGATATTCGCCCTGATGAATTGGGGATGACTTTCAGCCATAGTATTGTCGGCGTGCCGAAACCCGAAGATGCCCGTATCACCGGCTCCGGTGTTGGTGCCGTGCGCCATCTGAAATGGGGCAAAGGCGTCAATTTTGAAGAAGTGATCACCGGCTGGCAGGAAAACCGCTATTTGCGCTGGGAGTTCCGTTTCAGCGACACCTCAATCCCCAAAGCTGTAGAAGCGCATATCAGCGTCAACAGTGACTATCTGGGATTGGATTATGGCGAATATTCGCTGGAAGTGATTGATGAAAACCGCACGCGCCTGACGCTTAAAACGCAATATCGCATCGCAACACCGATTAATATTTATTGCGACTGGTGGGGGCAGATCTTCCTCAATGATTTCCATTCCATCGTGCTGAATGTCATTAAGGAACGCTCAGAAAAAGCTACTCAAGTGTGAGAGTTGTGGCAGGGCTTAACCCTGCCACAACTATTTTAAATCATCGCTTCAATCAGAAACGGGCCTTTGCGCTTGCTTGCTGCGGCAAACAGGTCAGCAAATTGTTCTGCAGTTGTCGCACGGGCACCTTCAACACCGACACCTTTGGCAAGGCTCACCCAGTCAATCGTCGGCTCTACCAGATCAAACATACGCTGTGCATTGCGTCCCGGTGCACCGGCACCGACATTCTGCAATTCACCATGCAGGATCGCATAGCGCTGATTGGCAAAGATGATGGTGATGATATTCAGGTTCTCACGGGCGTGAGTCCACAGCGCCTGCATCGTATACATACCGCTGCCATCAGCCTGCAAAGCCACCACCTGACGATCAGGACAGGCAACAGCCGCACCGGTTGCCAGCGGCAGGCCGATACCGATCGCACCGCCTGTCAGTTGCAGAAAATCATGCGGCGCTGACTGATGTGTCAGGCCGAACATTTCACGACCTGATGTAATGGATTCATCGACAATAATCGCATTTTCCGGCAAGAGTGACGCAACAATCGCACTGATTTTGTCATCATCCAGCGTACCGGTCGGCATGACTTTCTTACCGCGCTGATTGAGCAATGGTGTAACAGATGCCGGAATATTCATTTCATCGGCCAGTGCCTGCAAAGCATAAAGCTGGTCATCCGCTTCACCGGCATAATCAACCACAGCACAACCCTCGGCCAAGAAAGTGCTTGGCTTGCCCGGATAGGCGAAGAACGCGACCGGAATTTTCGCTCCGAGCAGTACAACCTGTTCAATATCAGCCAGATCAGCCAGTGCATCATCCACGCGGTAAAGCACGCGATTAACAGCAACACGACCTGCACCGCGCTCAATACGGCCATTGGATTGTTGTGCCAGCAAACGCGCACCGGATGCTTGCGCAATACGGCTGGCAATTTCCAGCGCATTGGCACGCAGTGCGAGATTACCAAGCAGAATGAGTGTGCGCTTACCATTGCGCAATGCATGAGCTGCTTCGCGCACGGCATCAGCATCGACTTTCCGACGTTGCGGGCGGGTCAGAGGTTGCACAATCTGCTGCGGCGCCTCTGTCCATGCGGTATTGGCTGGCAGGATCAGCGTTGCCACCTGCCCCGGTGCATTACACGCTGCGGCAAAAGCTTCAGCCGTATCTGCAGAAATATCATCCGCGGATTTGGACGTCTTCACCCAGCCGGAAACCGGACGTGCCAGCGATTCAATATCACTGGTCAGCGGCGCATCATATTTCAGGTGATAGGTTGCATGATCACCGACAATATTCACGATCGGCGTTTTTGCACGTTTAGCATTGTGTAGGTTCGCAACGCCATTACCAAGGCCTGAACCCAGATGCAGCAGAGTTGCTGCCGGCTTGTCTGCCATGCGGCCATAGCCGTCGGCTGCACCTGTTACCACGCCTTCAAACAGACCGAGTACGCAGCGCATTTGCGGCTTACGATCCAGCGCTGCCACAAAATGCATTTCCGATGTGCCCGGATTGGCAAAACAGACATCGATCCCGTGCGCCAGCAGGGTGTCGCAAAGGCTATCAGCACCGTTCATTTCTCACTCCCATTATACTTCGCTCACAAAACCGGATCACGCGTTTCCTCCATGCGCCATCACTGTGAGCCGCAACAGCTATATCCGGCTTTAAGGTGGCACCGCAAGCTTTGCGAAAAACTATTCCTGCTGAACAACAAAGTGTGAGTATAATTTTATGCACAAAGAGAATGACAAAGCATACTGAATAAAATCAATTGATTAGCAACAAATATTCCGGATTTCAAAGGATCAAAAAACAGTCATTCGATTTTTTAGTTGCACAGGGGCACAAGTTCATAAAAGATCACATCTGAATTGCAATCTGCATTTTCATGTAATGTAATAAATCTAATACTTTAGAGGCATTACATTTCTTCGCGAAGACGAGCAGTCTTCGCAATTATCAGTGCAGGAACACAGCCGGTGCGAAACAGCCTCAAACGGGCAAATTTTGCGGGAGAACCGGTCTGAAATGAATATGGAGGACTTCATGGGATATTTGGGTAAGAAGACACTTTTGTCAGCGTTTGCTGCCGTCACAATGACATTTGCTGCGGCAGAAGCCAAAGCACAGGACTTTATCAATATTCTGACCGGTGGCACGAGCGGTGTTTATTACCCGATGGGTGTAGCGCTTGAGAAAATTTATTCCGGCATTCCAAATACCCGCCCGTCTGTGCAGGCAACCAAAGCCTCGATTGAAAATATCAATCTGATCAATAGCGGTCGCGGTGAACTTGGTTTTACGCTAGGCGACTCCCTGCGTGACGCATGGGAAGGCAATGAAGATGCCGGTTTCAAAAAGAAACTGGAAAATATCAGCACGCTGGCTGCGATCTATCCGAATTATGTGCAGATCGTTGCGTCCAAAGAGTCCGGCATCAAAACTCTGGCTGACCTGAAGGGCAAACGTCTCTCTGTTGGCGCACCAAAATCCGGCACCGAACTGAATGCGAAAACCATTCTTCATGCCGCCGGTCTGTCCTATGACGATCTGGGCAAAGTCGAATATCTGCCATTCGCAGAATCCGTTGAACTGATGAAAAACCGTCAGCTGGATGCCACTTTGCAGTCCTCCGGTCTTGGTGTTGCATCGCTGCGCGATCTGGCCAATGCGGTTGAAATCAATGTGGTGGAAGTCCCTGCCGATATTATCGAGAAAATCGGCGCGCCATATCTGGTTAACACCATTCCGGCCAATACCTATAGCGGTCAGGACAAAGACGTAACCACTGCATCGGTGATCAATTACCTGATCGTGCGTCCGGATATGGATGAAGAACTGGTCTATCAGATGACCAAGGGCCTGTTCGAAAATCTCGACCAGCTGGCTGCGGCACACTCGGCTGCGAAAATGATCAAGCTTGATAAAAACACCATTGTTTCCCCGACACCGATCCATCCGGGTGCAATGCGTTACTACAAAGAAAAAGGCATCGAATAATAACGCCTGAATTGCGGGGACACCCGCCTGAAGCAAGTTACGAGCGCCGCATTATCCGTTGCTACAATAGGTAATGCGGCTGCTTTCTGCGCTTATTGGTATCATTTTACGCGGTTTTAAATTCATGTCTTTATCAGAAACCAATGCGGTTGAATCAGCCGAGCATATTCCGGGTTGGGGCGTCAGCTCCGGTGCCCGTGTGCTGTTTGCTATTGCCGTCGCTTTTTCCGTTTTCCAGCTCTGGACGGCAGCCTATTCGCCGCTGCCAAGTCAGGTCGTACGCTCCGTTCATGTCGGCTTTTTGCTGCTGTTATTATTCGGCCTTTATGCCAATGCGGCACCACAAAGTTCTTTTAAAAGGCTGTTGATGTGGTCAACGGCCATATTGGCCTTTGCTGTCAGTTTCTATCACTGGGTATTCTATAATGATCTGATCATCCGTGCCGGTGAACCGGAGATGCAGGATATCGTTATCGGCATATTGGCCGTTGGTCTGGTATTCTGGGCTGGGCAGCGCATGATGGGCTGGACGCTGCCGCTGATCTGCGCGATTTTCTTATTATACGGGCTGTTTGGCCAATACCTGCCCTCACCGCTCAACCATCGCGGCTATGACTTCGAACAGGTTGTCGAAGTCCTGTTTCTGGGAACAGAAGGTATTTACGGCACGCCGATTTACGTCTCATCCAGCTATATTTTTCTGTTCATCCTGTTCGGTGCGTTTCTTGAGCGCGCAGGCATGATCCAGTTGTTCAATGATGTCGCCATGGGCACAGTCGGCTCATCGCGCGGCGGCCCTGCCAAAGTCTCGGTGATCTCCTCCGCTCTGATGGGCACCATCAACGGTTCCGGCGTGGCCAATGTGGTCACCACAGGTGCCTTCACCATTCCGCTGATGAAACGTTCCGGCTTCAAACCGGCTTTTGCCGGTGGTGTGGAAGCTGTTGCCTCAATGGGCGGACAGATCATGCCACCGGTGATGGGCGCTGTTGCCTTCATCATGGCAGAAACGCTGGGTCTGCCTTATCTGGAAATCGTAAAAGCAGCGATTGTTCCGGCAATCCTCTACTTCATCACCGTCTTTATTATGGTGCATCTTGAGGCCGGTCGCCTTGGTCTGAAAGGCCTGTCAAAAGCTGAATTGCCAAGTGCGCTCGGCGCCTTGCGTAAACACTGGTATCTGATCCTGCCGCTTGTGGCACTGGTCTGGCTGTTGTTCTCCGGCTATACGCCGCTGTTCGCCGGAACCGTGGGCATGGGGCTGACCGCGCTGATTATTCTCGGCGTACCGGTCTCTGCCAATATGCCAATGGCCGTTCGCGTGTTGTTTTGGGTCGCACTCGGCCTGATGTCCGCTGCTGCCTTCGGCACCAGCTTTAATATTCTGGGACAGGAAATTCGCGGCATTACGCTGATCCTGCTGCTGATCACAGCACTGGTTCTGGTTAGTTTCGCGCTGCGCGGTGGTCGTGAAACCCTGCGCCTTTGCCTTGAGAGCCTTGCGGAAGGCGCCAAAAATGCTCTGCCGGTTGGTGTAGCCTGTGCGCTCGTCGGCGTCATCATCGGCGTGCTGGCACTCACCGGTGCCGGATCGAGCTTTGCACGTGTCATTGTGAGCGTGGGTGAAAACTCCCTGTTTCTCTCGCTCGTGCTGACCATGATCACCTGTCTGATCCTTGGTATGGGTATTCCGACAATCCCGAACTATATCATCACCTCGTCGATCGCAGGTCCTGCATTGCTGATGCTGGATGTGCCGCTGCTGGTGTCACATATGTTCGTGTTCTATTTCGGGATTATGGCCGACCTGACACCACCGGTAGCTCTGGCTGCATTTGCTGCTGCTCCGATTGCCAAAGAATCCGGCATGAAAATCGGCATGCAGGCGGTGCGTATTGCCGTTGCCGGTTTTGCGGTGCCGTTCATGGCGGTTTATGCACCTGTCATCATGTTGCAGGATGGCGGCCCGTTGGCGGAAAGCATGGGTTTCTGGCCTGCTGTCGCCTATATGATCGGTAAAGCTCTGCTCAGTATTGTCATGTGGGGTGCCGCAGCAATCGGCTTCCTGCGCGGGCATCTCAAAATCTGGGAGCGTATCTGGGCATTTGCAGCCGCCGCGCTGATGCTGGCAACTTATCCGCTCAGCGATGAAATCGGCTTTGCTGCCTGTATGGCGTTCCTGCTGTGGCACTGGTGGAATACCAGAGAGCCACAGATGAAAGCCGCCTGATGGCACTCTGTGCACTATCCGCAGCCGGTGTGCTGCGGATAGCAACCACCTCTTTCATGCTGCAATGGACACATAGTGTCGAGAAAATACCGTGGCAGGAAGATTGGCAGATTACACCGGCAGGTTTTGTGCTGACTGAAGCTCGCATACAGGGTTCCGGTGCCGGTATGGAACCTCCGGAGGACGCGATTTTGCGGGACGGATGGTATCATTATGTACCGAAAATTCCGCCGCGCGAAGAGATTGTGCTGGCGGCATCCGGTGAGACGATCAGCGGGTGGAAACTCTGCGCCAACGGGCACTGTCATGAATTAGGCATCACCGCAGGCCAGCCAATCAAAATCAGTCAGTGCCAATAAAAAACGCCCGATATCATGTCTGATATCGGGCGTTTTTTTAAACTATATGATGATTAGTTCAGGCCGAGTTTACCACGCAGTGTGGAAAGATCTTCCGCCAGCGTATTTACAGCAATAGAGAGCACCTTGCGGTCAGCTTCAGTCAGCTTGTCATAGCTCTGATAGCCATCGCCTTCCTTGTATTTATCAAGGGTCTGCGAAACAGTATTGAAGTTCTCATCCACTTTCTTGG
Source organism: Bacillus subtilis (assembly GCA_021733665.1). Lineage (GTDB taxonomy): Bacteria > Pseudomonadota > Alphaproteobacteria > Rhizobiales > Rhizobiaceae > Pseudochrobactrum. The sequence goes on along the minus strand of JAHREI010000003.1, from coordinate 72,261 downwards.
TGAATTCTGCTTCTTTTGCTTCAATCAGCGGACGTACCAGATCGAAAATCTTGCGGGAACCATCAAAGTTACCTTTGAAATCCCAAAGGTCTGTATGGCTGTAACGGTCTTCTTCACCGGAGATTTTGGTCGCTGCCACTTCTTCCATCAGAACGGCCGCACCACCGACAACTTTCTCCGGCGGGAAGGTCAGATCAGCAATACGCTTGTTCAACTCGCTCACATCAGCCATCAGCTTGTCAGCAACCGGTGTCAGCTCTTCTGTCGAGTTCTTTTCCCACAGGCCGTATTCAATACGGTGGAAACCGGTGAAGCCCGGATCCTGCTCGGCTTTTTCCCAGTCGTCAGCACGACTATCGATAGACACGTCCAGATCGCTGAACAATTCCGCAATCGGCTCAATGGCTTCGTAGCTCAGACGGGTTGATGCAAACAGCGACTTCGCTTTTTCTACATCACCGGCTTTAACAGCATCAGTAAAGACCTTGGTGTCTTCTTCCAGCTTCTGTGCTTTTTCACTGACATAGATTTTATATTCTGCCAGTGGCTCAACGAGGTCATAGGTGGTATCCTGCGCAAAAGCCTGAAAAGACAGGCAAGAGGCAAGTACCGAGGCGGCAAGTAAAGATCCAAACTTCATTACAGACGTCCTTCTGATACGCTTCATGTTTTTAGTATTGCAACCGTTTTTGCAAACGGCTGTGGGTTAAACTTTGTTATCCGGGTGTTTGCGGATTGCCTCAACCAGAGTGCTGCCGAGATAATCTTTTTCGCTCACCGCACCCGGTAAAATATAGAAATATCCGCCACCGACCGGCTTGATATATTCTTCCAGCGGCTCGCCATCGAGCCTGCTTTGCACAGTAATAAAGCCCTGTTCGAGATCGGCCTGATAGCAAATGAAAAGCAGTCCCTGATCCAACTGACCGGACTTGGTAACACCATTGGAATAGTTGAACGGACGACGCAGAATGAGATTTTTCTGCGTGGCATGGGTGCGGTTATTGGCCAAACGGATATGCGCATCCATTGGCGTGACCTTGCCCTCAGGATCTTTGGAATAATCCGGAACCTGACTTTCTTTGGTACCGTCAAGCGGCGCGCCGGAATATTTTTTGCGGCCAAAAATCAGTTCCTGCTCCTGCAAAGGCGTGCGATCCCAACGCTCAACAAAGTTACGGATGATACGCACTGCCTGATAGGAACCATTCAGTGCCCATTCCGGTTCCTTATGCGCCTCACCCACCCAGACCAGCTGGTTCATCAGGCTTTTGTCACCGGCATCAGGATTGGCGGAGCCATCACGGAACCCTAAGAAATTGCGCGCGCTTTCCACTTCGCCATCCGGTGACGGCGGGATCACCGGAACATTACCCTCCTGCTTCCAGCGCAGGAACATCATGTCCGACATGGTTTTCAGAATGTCGCGCAAGGCATGAATATTGGTATCCGGTGTATTAGCGCAAAATTGCAACGACAGATCACCGTGGCACAGATCAGCGACCAGTGCATCATTCGGAAACTTGGTCATACGCTGCAAAAGCTTCGGCTTATGCGGCTGTAGCCACGGATGATGCTCAAACAGGCTGTCACCAAGCCCTACCGTCATCGTCAGATTATCCGGCCGGATTTCAGGGCCGATAATACCGGAATCCGCAGGCGGCAATTTCGGATCAAGTTCCGGTGGTGTGCCGCCCTGCGTGAGAAAGGCGATACGCTGCGTGAGTGTTTGGAACAGGCGCTCCAGATCATCCGGCGTTTTCACCAGCACGTCAAAAGATGCGACCAGACCATGCGCAGGACGGGCATTGGTAATACCGGACTGATGAATGCCATAAAAAGGCTGACGCTGATGGAAGCCGTTGCTGCCAACCGGTGCATCCGTCACATGATGCTCAACCGCCTGAGGCGCTGTCGATGTCTTGGCAAAAGCGCCGGTGACATTCCCTGCAACGCTGCCGCCAAGAGCCAGTCCCAGACCTTTCAGCACATTACGACGATTTGCGGAGGGGCACTTATCCGTTTCCTTGGTCATCATTCACTCCAGTCCGATTGCAGCAGCAAGTTTGCTGATGGCAGCACTCAAGGCTTTCGCTTTATCTGCCAGCGCTTTACGGGTGCCGTCATCAATATCTGTATAGGAACGTGTAGTTTCACCTGCTGACAGGCCAGCGAGATCGCTGCGTAGCTCCTGCAAAGCAGTCATCACAGCCTTTGTCTCGTCAGCCGCCGGTTTTTCACTCAGCGGTTGCAGCAGGTTCAGCGTCTTTTCCACACCATCAAGCTTGGCGCTGATATCTGTCAGATCGAGATGGGAATAGGCGTTATCACCGCTTAAAATCTGTCCATCGGCCTGCTGATTGAGGAAAGAGCTGGTGTTGCGCAGCAGCATATCCGGCGTTAGTTTTGCAGCTTTCAGTCGGTCTTTCAGCGTGCCCAGATCAGCGGTGAGCTGGCTTGCAAAAGGCGTAAGCCCGTCTGTGCTATTCGCACCCCAGAGGCCGGATTCAATACGATGGAAACCGGTAAATGCCGGATCATCTTCGCGTTTTTCAAGATAGGTGGCAACAGGATCAATCTTTGCTGCAAGATCGGCAAAGCGCCCGCCAATGACTTCGATACGCTTATAAGGTGCGCGTGCCTGCAGATAAGCAGCGCGTGCAGCCTCCAGATCACCGGCCTCAATTGCGGCTTGCAGTGCTTGCGCCCCTTTCAGCATGGCATTGCTCTGCATGGCGAGAAACACTTTATATTCCGACAACATACCAATGAAAGCACGGGTATCAGGTTTTGCGGCCGCAGAGGCTTCTGAATGTTCGGATGGTGTTACGATCAGCTTGCCACGCGGGTTGGAGAGCAATCCGCAGGTAATCTCATATTCTCCCGGCAATAATTGAGCACGAAGTATGGACTTCATACCGGGAATGATATTTTCCCGCTCTTCCACCACCATCACGCCGTCAAGAATTTCCCACTCAACAGGACGGTCAGAACGGTTATGAATTTCAAAACTGTGAAAACCGGAAGGTAGTGTCAGATTCATCGGGTCGCAGGCTTTGGCTCCAACCTCAATCGGGATCAGTTTCTCGTCACCGGCAGATTTCTTGGTAATGGTGGCATAATAGAACAAACCACCGGCAGCGACAGCCAGAACAGCCGAGCCAGCAACCGCAAGTTTCATCAGACCTGAGGACTGTGAGGATTGATGTTTACTCATAATAGCCTCTTACGCACTGACTGGTTTTTGAACAGGCAATGGCCGCAGATAAATCGCCAAGGCTGCAAACAAGAAGATGAAATAAATCGCAACTTCACCAACTGCCGGTGTATCGTGATAACCCAGCAGGCCGGACAGCACGGTGCCCAGCGGTGAGGACAACGGCAGTACATGGCTCAGATCCCATGCCGGTGCCTGCAGATAATTCCAGATGCCCGCCTCATGCAAACTGCGCAAGGCGCCGGAAAGCAGACCGGCTGCAACGAAAATAATCAGGATACCCGTGCAGCGGAAAAACAGACGCAGATTGAGACGCAAGCCACCGTGATAAATCAGGAAACCAAGGACAACGGATACAGCAATCCCTAAAAAAGCTCCGAGCGGTGCTGCATAGCCTTCGCTCTGCTGGAAAATCGCCAGCAGGAAGAATACGGATTCCAACCCTTCACGCGCTACCGAGAAGAACACCATACCGATCAGCGCCCATGTCGCCGATTTGGCAGCCAGTGCATGTTCAACAGAATGCTGCAATTCATCTTTGAGAGAACGGGCGGCTTTCTTCATCCATAAAACCATGGACATCAGCACAATCACCGCGACAAAGCCGACAATAGCTTCGAACAATTCCTGCATTTTTTGCGGAAATTCAGCGCTGATAACCTGCAATGCAGCGCCGGCAAGAAAGGACAAAGCAATTGCCAGAAAAATACCAACCCAGACGGCAGGCATATAGGAAGATCGTCCGGTCTTATTCAGATAAGAAGCAATAATACTTGTGAGAAGAGCAGCTTCCAGCCCCTCACGTAACATAATCAAAAACGGTGCCAACATCGGCGTGCTCTCAGTGTCGTTTAAACGCGTACAGACGCGGGCGCCTGTGCAGCAATAAAGATGCCTGGGCCGGAACAATCACCAATTCAGCAAAAGCAGAGGTCTAAGCAAAGCATAGGAAATATGTGAATTACAGTCACCTTTTACACGAAACCGTTATTTCCGACAATGCAAAAACGCAGACGACAACTGCTTTTTCTTAAATTTAGAAGTACAGAACAAAATTAATGTCCTCTTGTAAAAGCAAGAGAAAATCCGGCTACCTCTTTTGAAATGCGACCAATTCGTGATGCCGGACAGCGCAGGCAATACCGCTTAAAATGTTAAAAACAAAAAAGCCCGTGCTGGTGATTCCAACACGGGCTGTAAACTATAATTTTTTCGGATCAGAAGTCGAAGAGTTCACCCAGCAATGACTTCTTTTTACGATATGGCTTACCATGGCCGTAATCATCATAATCACGACGGTCGCGATCATGATCACGATCACGGGAACGTTCGTCAGAGCGGTGTTCTTCTCTGCTCGCCGTACGTACCGGCTCGGCAGGCACAGAACGCTCAATAATCTTGTCCAGTTCGCCGCGATCCAGCCAGACACCCCGGCATTTCGGGCAATAGTCGATTTCAATTCCCTGCCGGTCAGACATGACAAGCTCGGTATTATCGATAGGGCAAAGCATTATTGAGAGCCTCCTGATTGAACAAGATTGGCACTTGGGTTTCAGATTACGGCTTTTCAAGAGACGTCATCAATATTTCATCAGCAAACCAGTAAATTATGACTCCGCGTCATTATTCTCTTTGCCATAATAATTTTTGCCCAGCTCAATCGGCTCGCGGCCACGCTCACGGCGGGACATATTGGTATCGCGCAGCGAATAAACACAGCCGCAATATTCCTGCTGATAAAACTCTTCCCGCTTGCTGATTTCGATCATACGGGCAGAACCACCGGCTTTGCGCCAGTTATATTCCCAGAACGTGATGCCCTCATAGCGACTAGCCGCCCGCACACCACAGCCATTAATCTGTTGCAGGTCTTTCCAGCGGGAAATGCTCAGTGATGAGGTAATCACCGGAAAACCGTTTTCATAAGCATAAAGCGCAGTACGTTCAAAACGCATATCAAAACACATGGTGCAGCGGATACCGCGCTCCGGTTCCCATTCCATGCCGCGCGCACGGGCAAACCAGTTTTCCTTGTCATAATCGACATCGATAAACGGCACATTATGCTTTTCTGCGAAACGGATATTCTCGTCTTTACGCAACAAATATTCCCGTTCCGGATGAATATTCGGATTATAGAAGAAGATCGTATAATCCACACCAGACGCAGTCATGGCTTCCATGACTTCACCGGAGCATGGTGCACAACAAGAGTGCAACAATACTTTTTTGTGGCCATCGGGTGGTGTGAGTTCTGGGCGAATATAATCAGTCATTGGCAATCTATAGCTAAAGCGATAGCATCTTCCAACCGCTTAATAGTTTAACGACAGAAAACCACAACTTACACTCTTAAACACCGAGATACTGATCCTGTAATTCCGCAGTCAGTGTATCGGGTTTACCTTGCCATACTGTGCGCCCGCGTTCCAAAATCACACAACGGTCTGCAACAGGCAGCAGTTCCGACAGGGTTTTATCGACAACCAGAATGGACTGCCCGCGGCGCTTCAGCTCCCGAACAGCTTTCCAGATTTCCTGCCGGATGACCGGTGCCAGTCCTTCGGTGGCCTCATCCAGCACAATCAGTTCCGGATTGGTCATCAGCGCCCGTCCGACCGCAAGCATTTGTTGCTCGCCACCTGACAGAGTATTCGCCTGTTGTTGACTACGCTCTTTCAGCCGCGGGAATAGTTCATTCACCGCCTCAAGCGTCCACTCGCCTTTGCGCGCTGAGGCCAGCAGATTTTCCACGACAGTCAGATTAGGAAAACAACGCCGCCCTTCCGGCACAAGCCCGAGGCCAAGCCGTGCAATACGGTAAGGCGGCATTGCGGAAATATCACGCCCCATAAAGCTGATTTTACCTCGCCGCAGCGGTGTTAATCCGAACACAGAGCGGATGGAGGTGGTTTTTCCCATCCCATTGCGTCCCATCAGAGCAACGACTTCGCCTTTGCCAACTTGCAGATCAATACCAAAAAGTGCCTGCGACGAGCCGTAAAATGTTTCAACCTGATTGAGTTCCAGCAACATCAGACAGCCTCCCCGAGATAGGCTTCACGCACCAGCGGATTACTGCGGATTTCCGCCACCGTTCCGCTGGCAACTACACGACCGTAAACCAGCACAGAAATGCGGTCAGCCAGAGCAAAAACGGCATCCATATCGTGTTCAACCAGCAAAACCGGCACTTCTTCACGCAATGCATCCAGAAAACCAGTCAGTTGCTTAGAGCCCTCAGGCCCCATACCTGCCATTGGTTCATCCAGCAGCAGTACTTTGGAACACAGCGCCAATGCAATTGCAATTTCAAGCTGACGGCGCTCACCATGCGAGAGTTCAGCACTGGCAATATGCATCCGTTCTGCAAGGCGTACACGCTCAAGAATAGCCGAGGCTTCGTCCCTCAGCCCCGCATCTTTCATTACCGGTTTCCAGAAACGAAAACTCGAGCCCTGTCGTGCCTGCAAAGCCAGCATGACGTTGCGCAGTGCAGAGAATTCCGGCATCAATGATGAGACCTGAAAAGTGCGCCCCAAACCCAGCTGCGCGCGTTGTGTTACGCGCAATTGTCCGACATCCTGCCCGTCAAAACGGATTGTGCCGCTGTCATGTTTAATGGTTCCGGCAATCTGCCCGATCAGTGTCGATTTTCCCGCACCATTCGGGCCGATCAATGCGTGAATTTCGCCTTTACGCAAGCTCACGCTGACATCATCCGTCGCCTTTAACCCGCCGAAACTTTTGCAGAGATTTTGAATATCCAGAATTGGTTCAGCCATGACGGAGTTTCCCTGCAAAGAGGCCGATAATACCGCCGCGTGCAAACATCACCACACCCAGTAAAATCAGACCAAAGAAGAGCTGCCAATGCTCGACCATACCACCCAGTGCAAATTCAAACAGCACATAGAGCACAGCGCCGATTAACGGCCCGAACAAACGACCGGTGCCACCGAGAATAATCAGCACGATCAACTCGCCGGACATATGCCATGAGAACATCGAAGGGCTGACAAAACGATTGAGATCAACAAATAATGCGCCAGCGAGCGCTGTGATCATTGCTGAGAGCACAAAGGCCACAAGACGAATACGGAGCGGCGCGATGCCAACCGATGACAGACGCAGTTCATTCTGCCGCGCGCCTTCCAGAGCCGCACCAAAACGGGAATTACGGAACCGTGAAAACAGAAATAACACGACCATCAACACGGCATAGGCAATCAGGAAAAAGCTCAGCGGTTTCAGCGTATTCACACCGGGGAAACTATTACGCATCGCCAGAGACAGGCCGTCTTCGCCCCCGTATGCCGGCCATGAAATCGCGAAATAATAAATCATCTGCGCAAAGGCCAGCGTAATCATAATGAAATAAACGCCTGATGTGCGCAGACTGATGATACCGATCGGCAGGGCAATCAGTCCGGCAATCAGCATGGCTACGGGCCAGATCACCAGCATCTGATCACTGCCGGAAAACCAGTTGAAAATTGCCGTTCCGTCCGATGCATGGCTTGCAAGAATACCGGCAACATAACCACCAATACCGAAGAAAGCTGCATGGCCGAAAGATACCATACCACCTAAGCCCAGCACCAGATTAAGTCCGGTGGCTGCAAGCGCCAGAACGGCAATGCGGGTGACGAGAGAAATATAGAATGTCTCTCCCATCTGATTGGCAATCAGAGCAACAACAGGCAATGCCAAAGCAAAAAACAGGCTGATAGCTATCTCGCGTTTCATTGGCCTTGTCCTCCGCCTGCAATTATCACCATGTTTCCGGAATATTTTATGAAATCAGCCATTTGCAGAAAATAATCCTTGTGGGCGCATAGTGAGAATAATCGCCATAACAATGTAAATCAGCATGGATGCCAATGCAGTACCAACCGTTGCCGCCTGAGATGCCTCCATAAACAATGCGAACAGTTTGGGCAGCAAAAAGCGTCCCATCGTATCGACCACACCAACCAGTATGGCTCCATACAAAGCCCCCTTAACCGAGCCGATACCACCGATAACAATCACCACAAAGGCAAGGATCAGTACCGGCTCGCCCATACCGACCTGCACCGACTGCAAGGCCCCCACCAAGGCACCGGCAAGACCGGCTAAAGCGGCTCCTAGTGCAAAAACAATCGTATTCAGCTTGGCAATATCAACGCCCAATGCGCCGATCATTTCACGATCAGCCTCACCGGCACGGATGCGCATACCAAGGCGTGTTTTGGCAATCAGGAAATAAAGACCGACAGCCACGATAATACCCGCAGCAATAATTGCCAGCCTGTAGAGCTGGTATTGTGAACCGCCGGGCAAGGTGACTGAGCCCTGCAACAATGGCGGAATATCCAGATACAGCGGGAAGGAACCAAAAATCCAACGGGTGGCGTCAGAGAAAATCAAAATCAGCGCGAAGGTCGCCAGAACCTGATCGAGATGGCTGCGGTTATAGAGCCTGCGGATCAGCACCATTTCCATAATGGCACCGGCGCAGGCCGCTGCGATCAGACTGGCGATCAGGCCGAGCCAGAAAGAACCGGTTGCGGTTGCCACAACAGCACAAGCAAATGCCCCCACCATAAAGAGTGAGCCATGCGCGAGATTGATAACTCCCATGACCCCGAAAATCAGGGTCAGGCCGGCCGCCATAAGAAACAGCATAATGCCGAATTGCAGCCCGTTGAGTAACTGCTCAATAAAAAGTGCAGAAGACAAAACCGCGTCCGATCTGTTGAGTGCTTTTTATAAAATCTGCACAAAAGCCATCTGTAAGCTGTTCTAAACAGCTTCATTTGTTGTGCAGGGAATGCGGTGATCGTGATGGTTGTTGCAGCGGTTTTTTCCGCTGCAACAAGCTGCAATGCTTAAAGCTTGCAATCTTTGGCATAAGTATCCTGATGATCAGTAAAGCTTGTTGCCACGATCTTATTGGTCAGAACACCGTCTTCTTTGATCACTTCGCGCATATAAATATCCTGAATAGGATGATTATTATTACCGAATTTGAACTTACCACGCACCGACTGGAAGTCAGCAGCTTTCATTGCCGCACGGAATGCATCCTTGTCATTGATGCTGGCTTTTGCAGCAGCAGACAGGATCAGATTAGCCGCATCATAGCCCTGTGTTGCATAAAGCGACGGCAGACGGCCATATTCTTTTTTGAAGGCTTCGACATAGGCTTTATTCGCCTCATTATCGAGGTCTTTTGACCAATGCGACGAGTTTTTCACGCCCAATGCCGCATCACCGATAGCGCCCAGCACATCCTGATCAAAGGAGAAGCCAGGCCCTGTAACCGGAATGGTCACACCTGATTGGGAATATTGCTTCATGAAAGCAACGCCCATGCCGCCTGGCAGGAAGAAATAGACGGAATCTGCACCGGAGGCGCGGATCTGGGCGATTTCAGCGGCATAGTCTGTCTGGCCGACTTTGGTATAGACTTCACCGGCAAGCTCGCCTTTATAAAAGCGCTTATAACCGGTCAGAGCATCGGTGCCTGCCGGATAATTCGGCGCAAGAATAAAGCTCTTTTTGTATCCTGCCGTATTGGCATAATTGCCTACAGCTTCATGCAGGTTATCATTCTGATAGGCCGCATTAAAATAATTGGCATTGCATTTTGCACCAGCCAAAGCCGAAGGCCCCGCATTGGTGGAAACGTAGATTTTATCCTGCGCCACAACACTCGGCACCACTGCCATAGCCAGATTGGACCAGACGATACCGGTCAGAATATCAACCTTGTCGCTCTGCACCATTTTGTCTGCGATCTGCACCGCCAGTTCAGGCTTCTGCGCATCGTCTTCGACAATTACGGTGACATCTTTATTGCCGGATTGTTTGATCGCCAGCAGAAAGCCGTCACGGCTGTCAATGCCAAGTCCTGCACCGCCGCCGGACAGAGTGGTGATCATACCGATTTTAAGCGGCTCGGCCTGCGCGGCCTGCGAAAGTGCCAGTCCGAGCCCGAAACAGGCGGTCGACAGGCCAAGTGTCAGTTTTTTCATCAGTGTTCCCTCGTGATTATTGTTATTGGGTAGTTCAATAATAAATTACCAAGACTTACAAGCGTACTTTTCAGACTCCGAACACAAAAATGCGAAATACTCTAAAGACATAATAATTTACGCGTCAGCGGATGATCTGCCTGCTCTAGACCATCCAAAATATTCATATGATGACGATCAGGCTCCTCAACCTGATCGATGCGGACATCAAAGCCGCTCCACAAATTTGCTAACGCCTGACTTTGACGGACGAATTCCGGTAGCTCTTCTGCTCCGACCCATGTGGTGATATCTGTGCCAGCCAGCGGTTCTTGCAAAACCGGACTTTCAAGACGCGCCTGTTCCAGATCAAGTCTGAAATCTTTATTCATTTCGAGATTGAGCAATGGCCGTAAATCCGTTACGGCCGAGATCGGTACAATTTTACGCAACCGCTGTTGCAAACTGCGGCTCAATGGCGTTGTCGTCGTTGCCATCCGTGCCACCAGATGCCCGCCCGCAGAATGCCCTGCCAGATGCAACGGCCCTTCCACCATATAAGCCGCCTGTATGATCGCCATTGCAATTTCAGAGGTAATTTGCGGAATGCTGGCCTGCGGACACAGCGTATAGGACGGAATAGCCACCGCAAAACCGTGAGCCGCAGCGCCTTGAGCCAAATGTGTGAAATAGGATTTATCGAAACGCAGCCAATAACCGCCATGGACAAAAACCATTAAGCCACGTGGCTGAGCTTGCGGCAAAATCAAATCGAGAAGATTACGTTCTGCGGAACCATACCGCACATCCGCAGTAAAACGGTTCTGCGCTTGCAACTCCTCACGAAACCGGCTGGATTTTTGATGCCAGAGCGGCGGATAAGACGCGGAATCCACAACATGCTTCACATTGGAATAGGCCTGCTCCCAATTACGGGTGCCAGATTTGACCATTCCATTTTGTAAAACCGGTGCTGCCACTCCGTTGCGCATTCCCGTTCCTCCCGCTTATGTTTCCGAACAGCTCTCTATTAACGGAAACACCTAAATATCTCCACAAAACAAAAAATAATTCAAGCATGAAATTTCATACTTAAACCATTTCTGTAAATTTGTTCTGCTGAAACTGAGAAGACCAGTACAAACGGCTATTCTTTGAAGCCGCTTAAGCACCTTATAAACGCATCATTAAGTCGGCTGCACGCCTGTTCATTGCTGAAACAAACAGGCGTGCAGTATCATTTTAGAGCGCCGTGTGCCAGACTTGGCACACAAAGGTCGCTCTAACACTTTAAAATTAGAGCATAATTTTACCTTAAACTGATCCAAGTTTAAGGAATTATGCTCTAATCCTGCAAGCGGTCACTTACCTTGCACAGGAAGCACAATTCACTATGAGCCGGAGAGGTCAGACTCGCAAAAATAATGGCGCCATCATAAGGCATCACGATATCACGACCATCCGCACGTTTCCCGATGACTTCCCCCTCGCTCACCGCTTCACCGGTGACAAAACGCTTGAGTAGCTGATCATCATCATGATCAGCCAAAATAGCCTCGGAGATTTCCAATACGCGTAGCGGTTTCGGCTTTTGCGGTGCATCTTTGATCATACCTAGTGCGACCATGCCATTGATTACACAATCATAACCAACTTGCGGACCATTCGGGTCGAGATGCTGACCGCACTCAACAGTCACACCGTAGCCACCGGCAAAGCGCATATATTCTGTCGTCCCCACACCATGCAGCGACGACAGGCCTTCTGTTACACCGGCCTCACGTTTCTGTTTGATCGCCTTCTCATGAGCAGGCAGCCAGCCATGCACCAGCAGCGGCAGGTTCATAGCTTTTGCCAGCTTGCTCTCGGCAGCTTCATGGACAAAAGGCTCAAGCTCACCCTGATTATCACGCGGGCCAAACAGCGCAAATGCCTCGCCTTCCGAGCCGAAAGAATGCAGATCAATCAGCACATCATGTGCACGTAACAGCGGGCAGATAACATTAGCAACACGGTCTTCATTATCCTGCGGGATTGCGCTTTCCGACAAGTTGCGGTTGAAATTGCGATCACCGATACGGGTATTGTTACGGAAAGCCAGACCATTGACAACCGGCACAAAAGTCACCTGACCACATTCCAGCTCACGCTGTCCGCTGCGGAATTCGCTAATCAGACGGCTGATTGCATAGGGACCTGACGGCTCATTGCCATGAACAGAGCCGGTTACAATCAGGCGCGGCCCAGGCTTCAGACCATGGAACGTCACTGTTTCGATTGATTTCGGCGGATTGCTCACCAAAGGTGTCAGTGGTTTTACCACATCATTGATCGAAGAAATATCAATCACCATGCCTGGGCGGACACGACGAGCCAGTTCCATCAAATGCTCATGGGCGACCACCACACAACCGGAGGTGCCGCTGTAATCAGGCCGCGCCGTATGCATAAAAATTGCCGAGCCACCACGCGCTTCCGGCAGTGCATCGTTCCAGCCCACCGGAATAATCAGATCGAACAGACGCTCGCCACGACGGGACGGTTGTGTTTCATCTGTTTCAAAAACCAGCTGATTGTAAAAAGGGCTATCAGCATCTTCAACCCAGCGGTAGTTTTCCGGTTTCGGCAGGAACGGAAAATCAAAGCTGCGCGGTTCATCGCCGAAGACTTCCGGATCGTAAAAACCATAGCGCAGCGGATGGCGTCCGCGTGGTGTCTTTCCGTCACCTTCACGTTTCAGCTGCGGGTCAATCAGACCATTACGCCCGACAGCGCATTTGACTGTCCAGTCATCAATGGTCAGCAGACCAATATGCGGATTTTGCGGGTCCTGACCGGTGCGGACAACGATTGTCGGTTGTTCGAGTGTTCCGACCATAAACGGATTTTGGCTCATAATATTCAACCTGTTTTGCAGCAATGACCGGAGCCTTTACCGCGCTCCGGACAGAATAAGGATCAAGATTTATAACGCAGCAACGGGCGTGATCAGACCGCCCGCTCCAGCAAATGACATCTGGCACGGTGTGACGGATTACCAGTCGCTTTTGTAAAGTCCGGCACATCACCCTGTCGGCAGGCATCAAACACTGACGGGCAGCGCGGATTAAACGCACAGCCCGATGGCGGCTTGAGCGGTGACGGCGCCTCGCCCTGCATACGACGCGGATGGCGCTCCGCAGCCAACGGATCAGGAATAGAAGCAATCAATGCCTGCGTATAAGGATGCAAAGGCTTAGTGAAAATATCACTCCAGACGCCCTCTTCCACGATACGCCCCAGATACATCACAGCAATCCGGTCACTCATGTGCTCAACGACACCCAGATCATGGGAAATCATCAGCAGCGCAATGCCCAACTCGTCTTTAAGCTCCAGCAGCAGATTGATAATCTGTGCGCGGATCGATACGTCAAGCGCTGAGACAGGCTCATCACAAACCAGCAATTTAGGCTCGACGATCAGCGCTCGCGCAATACAGATACGCTGGCGCTGCCCGCCGGAGAATTCATGTGGCCTGCGGTCTGCCGCCTCCGGTTTCATGCCAACCTTGGTCAGCATATCAACCACACGCGCTTCGATCTCCGCCTTATCTTTCATGCCGTGCAAACGCAAAGGCGCAGCCAATGCATCACGCACCGAACGACGCGGATTAAGCGAAGCAAACGGATCCTGAAACACCATCTGCACATTGCGTGCCTGACTGAGCGGATCGTTTTTAACGGCTGTGGGCACATCCTGCCCTGCAACATGAACCGAGCCGGATGTATAAGGCACCAGCCCCATAATCGCGCTGGCCAATGTTGATTTTCCGCAACCGCTTTCGCCAACCAGACCAAGGCACTCACCGGCGCGAATTGACAGATCAACACCATTCACAGCCTTGAGTGTCTTTTTCCGGAACCCCTCACGTACTGTATAATGAATATTCAGGTCACGCACAGCCAGCACATCTTCAGCATCAGCCGCTGGTGCGGGAGAAAGAAAAACCTGTTCAGTCATGATGATAACACCTGATTGTACTTACCCCCTCCAGTGCGGTCACCGGCGGCATAAGGGTTCTGCATTGCTCAGAAGCACGCGGGCAGCGTGACGCGAAACCACAAGCCTCATCGCGCTCCAGCAAGCCCGGCACCACACCTTTGATCTCGGTCAGTTTTTTACGGCCTTCCTGCAACCGCCGCCCCAGAAGCGGCAGAGAAGCCACCAGCCCGCGCGTATAAGGATGGCGCGGATCGGTAAAAATCTGAGAAGCCGGACGCTGCTCAACAATATGCCCTGCATACATCACCGCTACTCGATCACACATACGCGCCACCAGCCCCAGATCGTGGCTGATCATCAGCACCGCAGTGCCGCGCGCTTTACACAGTTCCAAAATCAATTCGACAATCTCTGCCTGAATGGTCACATCCAGCGCGGTTGTCGGCTCATCGGCAATCAACAAAGCCGGATCGCAGGCCAGTGCAATGGCAATCATCACACGTTGGCGCATACCACCGGAAAGCTGATGCGGATAATCTTTGATCCGCCGCTCAGGGCTTGGCACCTGCACCTGTTCTAATGCTTCAATGGCTTTCAGCCGCGCCTGACGTACCGACATGCCTTTATGCAGCACAAACATTTCACCGATCTGATCACCGATGGTCATCAGCGGATTGAGCGAGGTCATCGGCTCCTGAAAGATCATCGCTACGCGATCGCCGCGCAGCCGTCGCATATCCCTGTTGGAAAGCCGGTTAATATCCTGCCCCTCTAACAGCACCTGCCCCTGCGTGACATGCAGAGGCGGCCGCAACAATCCGGCAATGGTCAGCGCACTCAGACTTTTACCACAGCCGGACTCCCCCACCAGACCGAAGACTTCACCGGCCTGAATAGAGAAATTCATCTGGGAAACAGCAGGATAATCCTGTTCTTTATGCCGCAAAGCGATGGAGAGATTATCCAGTTGTAAAATTGGTTGATCAGACATTAGCGTTTTGACCTCCCATGCGGGTCGAGCAGATCGCGCAGACCATCGCCCAGCATATTAAAACCAAGCACTGTGATAAACAGCGCCAGCCCCGGGAAAATCGCCACCCAAGGGGCAACCATCAGCTGCTCACGGGCACGCGCCAGCATACCGCCCCAGCTCGGTGCCGGTGGCACAACGCCAAGGCCAAGGAAGGAAAGCGAAGCTTCCGCCATAATCGCTGAACCGATACCCATTGTTGCCACAACAATCAGCGGCCCGCCGATATTCGGCAGAATTTCACGCAGCATGATATAGAACCGGCCAAAACCGAGTGTGCGGGCAGCCTGCACATAGTTCTGGGATTTTTGGGTCAGAACCTGCGCACGAGAGATACGGCAGCTATAGGCCCAGTCAGTCAGACCAAGTGCAATCAGCAGGCTCAGCAAGCCAGGTCCGAGAACCGCCATCAGTGCCAGTGCAAAAACGATGGTCGGGATCGCAAGCATCAGATTGGTCAGACCTTGCACAAATTCATCCCACCAGCCGCCGATATAACCGGCAGACAGGCCAAGCAGAACACCGATACAAGTATTCATCGCCTGAATGGCGAGGCCGATCAACAGCGAAATCCGCGCACCATAAACAATACGCGAGAAGATATCGCGACCCTGCTCATCCGTACCAAACCAGAATTGCGCACTTGGCGGCTCCTCCGCATACATAAGGTTGGAGTGCCCGACAGGGTCATAAGGTGCGATCCACGGCGCAAAAATTGCAACCAGTGCGACACACACAAAAATGATAAGTCCTATGATAAGATTGGAGCGTAACATCAAGACTGCCTGCCCTGTTCATAAAAATCGTGAAATTTCAGATGATGCTGTGTCATGGCGCTTAACCGTACCGGATGCGCGGATCGATCATCAGATAGGCGATATCGACAAGCGTATTAATGACGAGGAAGAACAGCACAATCACGAGAATACAGCCCTGCACTGTCGGGATGTCACGCATCGAGACAGACTGGATCAGCAATGAGCCGATACCGGGCCAGGCAAACAGGTTTTCAATCACCACAGAACCGCCCAGCATTGAGCCGAATTGCAGGCCGATCGTTGTCAGCACCAGCACAAAAGCGTTACGTGCCATGTGTTTGGTCGCGATACGGAATTCTGAATTGCCTTTAGAACGCGCCGTGCGGACAAAATCCGCATTCATCGTTTCCAGCACCGCTGCACGGGTGGTACGCGCCAGCAGCGCCATTGGCCCGATGCCCAGTGTGATGGCCGGCAGAATGAGATTTTTGATACTGCCATTGCCATAGCCGAAGGTCGGCAGCAGCCCCAGTTGCAGAGACACGAAATACATCGCGATCAGGCCAAACCAGAAGCTTGGCAGTGACAGACCGGACACGGCCGTAATCATCGCCGTGGTATCCAGCCATGTGCCTTGCCGCACCGCCGCCAGAAAGCCGAGCGGCAGCCCGATCAGCACCGCAAAAAAGATTGCCCCGACAGCAAGTCGGAACGACGCCACGATGCGGGTCGACAACATATCTGTTACCGGACGCTGCGTGGCAAAGGACGTGCCCAGATCGCCGGTCACCAGACCACCGATATAACGGCCGAAGCGCTCATGTAGCGGATCATTGAGACCGAGCTCTTTTTCAATCCGCTCAATCACCGCAGGGTCAATGTCACGCTTGTCACCGGAGACCGCAGACACGAAAGTGCCGGGCATGACACTGAAGAGAAAGAAAATCAGCGTGATTGCCGCAAAAACTGTCACGAAGGACTGCAGCAGACGCCTGCCAATCACCATCAGCATAGGAATATCCATAAATTATGCAGGAAAAACGGGCGGTTGATGGCCGCCATGCTCCGCTCCCGCGACAAGCCCTGTCACGGGGGCTGCCACCGGTCTGTGTTCAGTCAACACAGACCGGCAACATTGTCTGTTACTGCAATCCATTATAAACGGATTACAGATCAGTATGAGATTTACTTACGTCCCGGTGCATTCTCGTCGAGCCAAAGTGAATCCACCTCGATGATCGCAGCTTCTGTCACATTGGCATCCACACCATGAATCCAAGGCTGGGTTGCGAGAACGGCCTTATTGTAGTTGTTGAACCAGACCGGCGCTTTTTCGAAAATATAGCCGTCGGCTTTTTTCAGAAGTTCAATGCGCTTGGCCGGATCGGTTTCTGCTGCTGCTTCATCAAGCATCGCATCATAGACCGGATCTTTGAAAGCACTGCGGTTACAAGCCGGACGGCTTACACGGCTGTCAAAACAACGCAATGTTGTCAGCGGATCAGGTCCGGTACCGGCAGAACGGAACCATGCAGCGGCAAGCCCCTGATTCATCTCATCAACCAGCGTGTTGGAATCCACTACTTTTGCTTTTGCACTGATACCAATTTCTTTGAGGAAGGGCATCATCGCTTCCAGTGTACCAAGGCTGCTATTGCCTTCGGTCACAGTTGCAGTGAATTCAAAACCATCAGGATAGCCCGCAGCGGTTAGCAGCTCTTTTGCTTTTGCCGGATCATAGGCATAAGGCGCACGATCCTTGTCGAAAGCCGGAGAGGTTGCAGGCAACCAGCCGGTGGCCTTATAGGCTTTTTCTTTCAAGAGCTTGCGAATGATAATATCGCGGTCAATCGCATAGTTGATTGCCTGACGCACGCGCTCATCATCAAACGGTTTTTTCTCGGTATTAAAACCCATATGACGGGTAAACACTTCCGAGATTTCGATCAGACCTTTGGAGAGTTCCGGATCAGCCTTGTACATTGTATAGGCGTTTTCCGACAGCACAGTTGCATCCAGCTCACCCGCGCGGAAGGCCATATCCAGCGCGCTGTTATCACCGGAAATAGTGAAATCCACGGCATCCGCATAAGGCTTGTCAGCCTTGTAATATTTATCGAATTTCTTACCGGAGATTTTTGAACCTTCAACATGGTTTTCAAAAACAAACGGCCCGAGACCAACCGGCTTGGACAGGAAATTGCCGCCTTCAACTTCTTCTTTCGGCAGGATAGCCGTGATAGCCTCAAAAAACTGTGTCGAAGGATCAGTCAGCTCTTTGAAAGTCAGAGAGAAAGTATTGTCATCAATCTTCTTGATGCCGCTGATCTCTTTGGCTTCTCCCTTCGCATATTCCTGTGCACCGACAAGTGTGCCGACCTGTACCGCACCCGGATAACCTTTGGATGGATCCATAATGCGGGTATAGGACCAGATCACGTCATCAACGGTCAGTTTGCGGCCGTTATGGAAATAAATATTGTCAAACAACTTATAGGTATAAGTCTTGCCGTCTTCGCTGGTGGTCACGGACTCTGCCAGATCAAGCGCCGGTGCATTCTTGGCTGAATCCCATGAATAGAGCGAGCGGTGGAACGCTTTGGAAACAGCCATATCCTGCGAATTATATGTCACATGCGGATCGAGGCTTTTCAGTGCGGCGCCATAAGGCGCGGCCAGATGCAATGTGCCGCCGGATTGTGGCGTCTCAGCCCATGCCAGAACGGCAGGCGCAGCTACGGACAATGTTGCAGCAAGAAATGCTGACTTGATAACAGACCGGTAATTCATCTCTTCCCCTTTGTACTGTGCTGTACTTGCATTATCAGTCCTGTTTCAGTTCTCCGTTGAAACAAGGCGATCTTTATTGTGTATATACGTGTTACCTAAAACGGCAATGGTACAATCATTTTAAGGTGTTATGCTCTGTAAAGGCATAATCACAGAACAAACGAGCAAATGCCGGCAAGAAGCTTTTATCCGCCGCCGGCCATTCTCCCTCGCTCATCACACACAGAATAAAACTCTTGCCATCCGGCCGCTCGGCATAGACCAGATCATGCCGCGTCCATGAGGTATGACCAGCTTTTGACCAGACTTTATACTCTGCCGGTATACCGTCGGTCAGAAATCCTGTGACCTGATCGCCGTCCGGATCGAGATTACTCTGCCCGCGCTGGAACTCCCGTTCCATCAGCTTCATCATCCAGTCCGCCCGCGGGCGTGCACCACGTGCAATGTCATGCATCAATGCGGCTGCCGATATTGCAGTAAGCAAATTCCCATTGTTACCGGTACGGATTTGTTTGGCGCGGCCATAAGGACTGTCCTGATAAGTGCCATGCAGGACGCTAATTCCGGCAAATTCCGAACGGTTTTGGCTATCGTACCATTGCTGCACCTGTTCGCGGGCAGTACACCACTGCGCCAGCGCCTCGCCCTCTAAAGGCGCACCATCGTCAGCGCCGGTCAGTCTGCCGACCAGATAGACGGTTGCCTCATTGGAGGAGATTGCCATCATCTCACGGGCAGCACGCTCATCCTCATCATGATAAGCAAGCCTGCCCTCTTCGCGAGATGCAGCCAAAGCATTCAGAAAAAACAGTTTCACCACGCTGGCGGGATAAAGCGACTTGTCCGCCTGATGGGAAAACCACGGCAAATCAACCAGCGCACCGGGATCGCTCAGACGCAAAGGCGCATCATAAAGGCAGGCTGCAACGCAAACCTTGTCCGGCGTCAATCCGCCATTCGTCATCTGCAGAGCCAGCTCAAGGGCACGCGCTGCCGGATGGGATTTATGAGCTTCAACACCCATTCTTGTCATTCCCCTTATGGCTCCCTTTGAGAGCCTCTTCTTTTCCCATGAGTTAGCCATGAAACTTTGCGCTTTGATATAGAAATATCATTGGAACTTAATTCATTTTTGATATTAACTGGTAACACAACACCTCAAATAGATAAGGCATTTATGGTGTCGGATAAAAATCATATCAATCTGCGTCAGGTAGAGATTTTCAGAGCAACGATGAAATTCGGTACGGTGACGGCCGCCGCTGCAGCTCTCGGCTCGTCGCAACCGACGATCACACGTGAATTAACCCGCCTTGAGGAACATATCGGCTTTCCGCTTTTTGAACGGCGCCTGCAACGCGTGGTTCCCACCGCAAGGGCACTCAAATTATTTGAGGAGGTGCAGGCTTCTTTTATCGGCCTCGACCGTATTAACGGCTTTATCGACCGACTGCGTGATGCCTCTGAAGAAGTACTGACCGTCGCTTCCCTGCCCGCTTTTGCACAGACAATCTTGCCTGATGCGATTGCACGCCTGAGCAAAATCCATCCGGATCTGACCTTGCAAATCAGTACAGTTGACCCGCGTAATCAATCCAGTATTTCAGGCTTTAACTTCGATATTGGTCTTATTGAGGATTTTTATACCCAGAGAGACGCAGAAGCGCGGGTGTTGTGGGTCTTTAAGCTTGTCGCAGTTTTGCCGCCGCAGCATCCGCTTATAGCCCGAGATTATCTGGAACCACAGGATTTTGAAGGCCAGAACTTTATCAGCCTTGGCTCACAAGACCCTTACCGGCTAAGTGTGGAGCGTATTTTTGACATGACGGGGACGCAGCGTCGGTTATTCCTGTCCTCACAATCCGCCAATAGTGTTTGTGAGATGGTGCTGAGAGGATTGGGCATTTCAATCGTCAATCCTTTGACCGCTCTGAATTATGAAAAACAAGGATTGGTTCTGAAACCTTTTATTCCGGCACAGGATTTTGTGCTGTCGGCTTTACGCCCCCTCAACCGGCCTGTTGTTGCCAGTTCTGAAGCCTTGCTGTCCCATTTGACAGCAATTTGCGAAGAAACCCATCAAAAATTACAAAATAAATTCTCTCAATATGCATAAATATTCGGGCGGATAATTTCCGCCCGAATAAGTTTTTGAATTAATTTACCATTTGACGCGGAAGCCGACATTTCCCAGCAATTCATAATTTTTACCAAAATTATTCAGTGATGTATTTGCCGTTGCCTCACCATAGACCGAGTATCTGTCTCCTGCCCATGAATAGGTACCGCCGAGACCTAATCCGCCCCAAGTGCGTTCATGTTGTACTGCAAAATTTGTATTCGCAATTAAGAGAGAGGTTTCCTTCTTAAAATCCCGATACAGATTGGCAATACCATAAACATTCGTGCGAACCAGTTGTCCATCATTACCCTGCCAGCTATTGCGGTAATCAAGAGATACACCACCCCGACCGATCAGGTTTTGACTGTCATTCATACTGATCTCATTATTCCACACATCGCGGAAAGACTGCATTCCTACCGAAGACCACATGAATTGCGCCTGCGGTGTAACCGACCAATACTCATCCAAGTCAAATCGACGCCCTGCTTCAGCACTTACAGCAAAACCTAAGGCATTCTGGTTATTTGCCAGCCCTCGTCGGGCAGTCGTCGAATTATATTCATTGGTAAACCAGTTCATCTGAACCTGACCGTCGGCATAGAAACCATTGTCACTATACCATGTCAAAGCTCCGCCCAGCCCCCAGGACTCCGTGGTGACCTTACCATTACCATGAACAGAGGTAATCGTAGAGGTCGCCCGACCATAGTTCCCGTTGATGCCACCGACGAGCTTACCGGTTTCACCTTCATAGAACATGCCATCAAGACCGCTTTGCAGCACAAGTGCATTCACTTTCTGCCGCGCTTGCGTTGTCGTCATGTCAGTGCCGACCCTGCTATGTGAGCCGGAGACACGTGCCCAAACACCGTTATTATCAACCATTACTCCGGAGTCGGGATATGGTGCGGCATCTGACGGTGACAGTCCGTCACCTTGTTCTATTGTTCGGTTAGAGGCACCGCTCCAATAACGATTCCCGACACGCTGTTGCAAACTTGGCAAACGGTTCAGTTGCTGCATGCCCTGAACTGCACCCTCAAACAAAGGGGCCCCGGGGTTAAAAAGCGGCCTTGGTTTCAGTCCCGAACCGGAATCAGTGCCTGTGCCTGGGTTGGGTCCAGGGTTTGGACCTGGGTTGGGGCCTGGACCTGGACCTGGACCTGGACCTGGACCTGGACCTGGATCATCTGTTATAGTTGAGCGTAAATACCAATCACCATCTGTAGTTCCAGGTGCATTTTTGTTTAATGTGTAGGCAAATGCGCCTGCCACAACTGCCTGCCTGCCGTTTGTTGTAACGAAATCACCCTGTAGTGCAAAATCACCATTGGACTGGCCACCCACCTCAATCAACTTAATACCGTTAACTGTGGGCGCGCCCATGCCCCCCCGATTGATAACCCTGACATTACTGTTCCCTGATGTGTCTCCGGTCACAACAAGACGTGTTGTCGCCGAATTATCATCTCCCAGTACCGTATTGAACTCCACTAAGCCGCCACTGCCAACATAATTACCATTAACTGTAAATGAACCTGCACCATTACTGCCGGGAGACAACACTGCCGCAGCTTCATGTGTCAGCGTGCCCACCGCACCGTTACCTTGCAAACGGCCATTCAAAGCACGCATAGCACCTGTAATCCTGCCCTGCAGATCCAGAGTCCCCTCTTCGAGTTCCCAGTTTCCTGCATGTGCAGTCTCACCGCTTAATCTCCAAAGACTGGTGCCGGTTTTCTTATAATCAGCAAAGCCCCGAAACAAACTGTTCGTCCCCGCAGCGCCAATATCCGAGAGATTGAATGCACCATCACTGGCACCACCAAGTACCAGATGGTTATTGGTACCATTGGCAACGACAGCATGAGTAACTCCTGTAAATGTAGCTGTGAACAGGAAAGTACTCCAAAGTTCCATCGTATTATCATTGCCGTTAAACTCAACAGCTATTTCACGTTGCGTACCCAACGTCATAATACTTCCGCTATTAATAACTTTATTCGAATTCCCTTCCAACCAAAGGGCTGGTGTAGAGGAAAGCTGACCGTTAGCTCGCGCCAATCTTTGAATGATAAAGTTATTGTTGATCGTAATGCCATCCCCCTTGGCAATAAGGGCGGGGTTAGCATCGAAAGTGGTATTTCTGTCAAAACCATTTCTAATTTCCCCTGTATTATTAAAAGTTGTACCAGCGGAAAGGTAAACGCCGCTCCCGCCGCCGCCGCCATTTGCATTTGCATTTACGCCGTTAGTTGCCCCTGCTCCAAGCCCACCTGCACCACCTTGAATATTCCACGCGTTATTTACAACTCCTCTCAGAACGACCAGCCCTATGCCACCGCCACCGCCAAATTCAGTTTCCCTTAACACCGGATTGCCTGAATCTTCCCGCGCTCCGCCGCTGCCTCCTTGAAGAGAGTTATTATTTGAGGCAGAGATTAAATTTAATATATCGCCATTAAATACAGCCCCGACACCGCCACCGCCACTCCCTGCCGCTGGTACATTATTGCCACGTAATCCGCTGGCTTCTCCTCCGAAACCACCGGTGAAGCCTACGGCTGACGGTATCGACCAATTATAAATCGGGGTTTCGATCAGCACCCCTAATCCCCCACCGCCACCGCCGGCATTAATCCCGACAGGCCCCACCGGCGCTCTTCCATCTGAAGGTAACAATGTTCTATTAGTCACTATTATTGCTGTTGGAGTTCTAACGGCCTGGGCATTTCCCCCTGCCATACCGCCATTCGGCTGTGTTCCACTATTAGGATCACTTGCCCCATCCGTACCACGGCCAAGCCCCCCCGGCGCAGGTCTTGGCACCGCAGGCTGACCTGCAACCCCGCCACCCTGCCCGCCCCATATTTCAAAATCACCGCCCGCGCCGCCAACGCCGCCGCCGCCACGCCCGCCGCCGGTAAACCCTTGTGCATGAGCCGATGAAATAAAGACAGAACACAATAATAAATTTGTGAATATTCTGTAACACTTCATAAAAACACCTAAATAAATTTATTACATTAATAAAAATAAAATAAAACAATTCATGCAAATATAATATGATTATTCAATTAATAAAAAGCCGTCAAAATTACCACTAAATTTCACTTAACATTATATACACGTTAAAAATTAATTAAAATTAACCAATTTTAGCATAAATATAAATTTATTTATTTTGACAATTTTCAAAAATAATTTTTAATTTACGCAAAACTCATGACCTTTAATGGAAAAACACCCGGCACAGATGATTAAAATTCAGAACTGATTGAAGTTTTATTTTTCAATGCTTTAAACTTCACAAAAAGTTCATCCAACTTGGTGCAGAACAGATTAACGCATTGATCCTGATCAATGAATTATTTTTATATTTTGTCATTATTTATGTTCAAAAATATTTTGCCATTATTTCTTGATGACAAAGATAAAAACATATGGAAAATTCTACATATTATCCATAGAATACAGGAATAAAAATGTCGTTAAATCTTGATTTGCTGCATTGGATACTTGCAGCAATTCCTATCATCGCCCTCATAATACTTATGGTAGGAATGAACTGGACTGCGCAGCAGGCAGGTACAACCGGTATTTTTATCGCTGCAGGGATTGCAGTCTTTGCCTTTGAAGCTTCAACACGTGCTCTTGCCGTAGCTTCTGCCCGCGGTATCTGGGACGCAATGCCAATCCTTTATGTGATCTGGCCTGCATTGCTGCTCTATCAGATCATGAACCAGTCCGGCGGCTATGATGCCTTGCGGCGCGGTATTTCCCGCATGTCACGCAATGAGCTGTTTATCATTGTCGCACTCGGCTGGGTTTTCACCTCCTTCCTGCAAGGGATTGATGGTTTCGGCACACCTATTGCTGTTGTTGCGCCCCTGCTCGTCGCCTTTGGTATGCGTCCGGTTTATGCGGTTGCCATTCCGATCATCGCGCATATCTGGGCAAAGTTTTACGGCACCTTGGGTGTGGGCTGGCTTGCAACCTTGCAGGTTGTCGAAATGGATGCCGGCACAACCCTCTCCATGGGGCTGCAAGCGGCAATCCTGATCGCCATCCAGTCGGTTCTCGGCGGTTTTATGGTGGTGTGGATGTATGGTCGTGGTGCGGCAGTTCGTGCCGGTTGGCCACTCGTTCTGGTCATCGCTGCCATTCACAGTATCGGCCAGTTTCTGGTGGTCTTTATTGACCCGATCCTCGCTGCCTTCTTGCCGGCTGCTCTGGCTATGGTTGCGCTTTATCCGCTTTCCCAATGGTCGCGCTACAAAGAAGCTGACACAACCATTATTGACCGTCCTGCCATGCGCGAAGAAGCGCATATGGAAGAAAACAGTGCCGAACCGCCGATGGATATCGTCGCTGCTTTCTCGCCATATGCCTTGCTGACTATTTTGGCGCTCGGCACATCACTGATCGATCGTTTGCATGCATGGCTTTATATCCCGAGTTTCGGCCTGCCTTTCCCTGCGATTACCACAGGTATGGGCGTTGAAACGGCGGCATCTGACAGCTATTCGCCGCTGCATATGTTTGCCCATCCGGGAGCCACAATCACTGTGACAGCACTGGTGACATGGTTCTGCTTCCGCAAGTTTGATTATTTCAATCAATGGGCAAAGGCCACCGGCAAGGAAATGCCGGGCGTTGTTAAAGGGCTTTTTGCCAGCGCTGTTCCGGCTTCCGTTCCGATCATTGCCTTCCTCGTTATGGCTTCGATCATGAAACTGTCGGGTCAGAATACCATGCTCGCCCTTGGTATTGCAGCAATTGCTCCAGCCTATGTCTTTGCGTTCCTTGCCAATGGTATCGGCATTCTGGGTGCCTTCATCACCTCCAGTTCCACGTCTTCACAGGTGCTTTTCTCGGAATTGCAGGTCAATCTGGCTGAAGCCAAAGGTCTACCGCCATCAACTATTCTGGCTGCACAAAGTGCCGGTGGTGCGATCGGTAATGCTATTGCGCCTGCCAATGTGGTTATGGGTGCAAGTACAACCGGCATCAACGGTCAGGAAGGTGCAATCCTGCGCAAAACCATTCCATGGACAATCGCAGCCTTTGTACTGACCGGCATCGCAACTGTCATCATGTCGATGATCTTCGCATAAGGGCAGAATGAAATGATCAAAAGAATACTTCAAAACCGTCTTTCGTATTTAAGCGTGTCATTTGTGCTGTTTCTGGTTGCACTGCCTTTGGTCAGCCTCGGCACCACGAATGACTGGCGCCTGATGTCAACGCTCGGCATGGTGGCACTGAGTGTTGCCGCCATCATCCCCCCGCTACAGCGCGTGCTGTTTCCTCCCAAGTCTAAGTGAGTGACTGATCAGTCATCTGCTTTTAAAAATAGTATAAAGGGTTTGATATGATTAACGCTGATGGACCAAGAACCGGCAGACCTGCTGTTTTCGCCAAACGCGGTATGGTTAGCTCCCCGCACTATCTGGCCTCCGCTTCCGGCGATAATATCTTGCGTCGCGGTGGTAGCGCCGTTGATGCGGCCATTGCCATCAATGCTACGCTCTGTGTGGTTTATCCGCATATGGCCGGCCTTGGCGGTGACGCATTCCTGCTGATTGCAGGCGGCAAAGCCACTGAAATTGAAGCCATTGAAGCAACAGGCCCTGCTGCCAAGCTTGCAACCCGTGCGTTCTACAAAAAACACGGTCACACCGACCAGATCCCGATGCGCGGCGCATTGGCAGCCCTTACCGCTCCCGGTGTTGTAGACGGCTGGCGCTTAGCGCATGAGCGCTATGGCAAGTTGCCTTGGGCAGATCTTTTTTCCGATGCAATCCATTATGCCCGCGAAGGTATGGCAGTGAGCCGCTCCCTCGCGGATTGGCTGGTAACGGATGAAAGCATCCTCAATGCCGATGCCAATATGGCACGCATTTATCTGCCAAACGGCAAGCCACAGCGTGACGGTGAGTTTATGGCTCAGCCGGAACTGGCGAAGACCTTTGAATATCTGGCAGAACATGGTCCGCGCAAAGGCTTCTATGAAGGCCCTGTTGCACAGGAAATGGCCAAATCGCTGGAAGCACAGGGATCGCCGCTGCGCTACGAAGATTTTGCCAATTACCATGCCAAATGGGCAAAGCCGATCACTTCGACCTATCGTGGTTATGATGTATACCAATTGCCACCGGCAACGCAGGGGTTTGCAGCACTGCAAATTCTGAATTTGCTCGAGCAATATGATGTCAAATCATGGGGATACAACACAGCGGCCTATTACCACCATATGGTAGAAGCCGTTAAAGTTGCCTTTGCTGACCGTGACGAGTGGCTGAGTGACCCGAAACACGTCAATATTCCACTCGATACATTCCTGTCCAAGGACTATGCGGCAAAACGCAAACAGCTCATCAATGATGACACTGTGCGCGGCTTTACCGACATTGAACCGGGTGTGAAATTCGACGGCGAGTTCGAACATCGTGCGCCGGATGGTGATACGGTTTATTTCTGCACCGCGGACGCAGACGGCATGATGGTTTCCAACATTCAGTCGATTTATCACGACTTCGGCGCTGCTGTGATTGCCGGTAATACCGGTATTATTATGCAGAACCGCGGTTCGTTTTTCTCGCTGGATGCCAATCATCCAAACACGCTGGAACCGGGCAAACACACCTTCCACACCATCATTCCTGCTATGCTGATGAAAGATGGTAAGCCGGTGATGGCCTATGGTACGATGGGCGGTGAAGGCCAGCCACAGACACAGGCTGCGATGCTCACCCGTATGCTCGACTTCGGATTCAACGTGCAGCAGGCAATTGAAGCACCGCGTTGGCTGATGGGGCGCACATGGGGCACGGTATCCCGTGATCTGGTGCTGGAGTCACGCACACCGGAGGAGGTTATCCGTGAATTGCGCCTGCGCGGTCATCCGGTTAAAATGGCCAGCGGCTGGGAAGGTACGCTTGGTCACGCCCAAGCGATCCGCAAACATGCCGATGGCTATGAAGGCGGTGCTGACCCACGCGGTGACGGTATTGCAATCGGCTTCTAAAATCAGCAGATGATAGATACGGCGGTGAAAGATGATGTCCGATACGGACAGTCTCTTTCACCGCCGTTTTGTATCTATAACCGGCCCATGCCTTGCCTTCACAGAAAAAGCTTCTTTTCCATCAAAAAATGTATTTGTTAGCGGTTGTTAATAAATTATAAACCATAAAATTTTATTGATTATAAAGGTAAAATTTCACTGCACAGTATGTGTTTCATCAGGCGAATATTTATTTTGCGATCTCTGACAGACGCATCTGAAAAATGAAGGGGGTGCAAAATTGCTGGTTTCGCGTCCCGTCTCTCTCCTGATAACGGCCTTTATACTGACGGCCTGCGCCACGCAGGATCCGAGTGCCATTGCCTATGGCAAGCGCGATATTGGTATCGATGAGGCCTTTGTATTACCTGCCAATCGCTCTATTGTCGGCATTACGCAGGAACGCGCCAGCAATGCCATTGTCCAGACAATTGCGCTCAATACCAATTCTGCCCGCGCTGGCGGCAATTATTATCGTGTTACATTTTTCGGCCCTGTGAATTCAGCGGGCGCTAGTGAAAATACACTGTCGTACCAGTCACTGACTGATGGACGCATTTCGCGTGAATTACGCACAGAAATGGCAGGCATCGCGATGGTGCGCTCGCCTTATTATGTGCAAAATAATTATGGTCCTTTCAGCTATGCTACCGGCACCACTACCGGCGGTGAAAGCTGCATTTATGCATGGCAGCAAATCCGCTCGCCATCACACACGCAGAACTTCTTTCAGAACCGTGGCCGCATCGACCTGCGTTTGCGCCTGTGTGAAACCGGAGCAAGCCAGGAAAAACTCTTAGCATCGATGTATGAATTCACCATCAATGCGACCATTGCCACCAGCGGCTGGAACCCCTATGGCGAACCGGCTGGCCCGTCAGCTGATATCGGCCGCATGGGTAGTCCGCTCATGGCACCGTCTGTCAAAAGCAATCTCAGCGGCGTATTTCCTGCCAGCGATCTGCACACGGATCGGCTCAACAATGCCGTATCAAAAGCAGAAACCGCAGCACCTGCCCGCCGGATACCAGCCGCGCAGCCTGCATATGTGAACCAGCCAAAAGCGGAACCGGATTATTACCCGCCCGTGCAGCAAACCTATACCACAAGCAGTTATCCGCAAGCGCCGGTCGTTGTGCCTGCGCCGCAACTC
The DNA here is from genome assembly GCA_021733665.1 of Bacillus subtilis. Taxonomy (GTDB): domain Bacteria; phylum Pseudomonadota; class Alphaproteobacteria; order Rhizobiales; family Rhizobiaceae; genus Pseudochrobactrum. Next base: position 43,131 of record JAHREI010000003.1, on the reverse strand, counting down.
AGCAATACAGCGCCGGTGCAACAACGCGCAATGCCAGTTCCCCCAGTCTATGCAGTGCCACCAGCGCAACCGGTGCAGATACAGGTGCCGTCTCCTGTTGCAACACAAACCCCGCAGGTAACGCCTGCAGCAGTTATTGTTCCGTCACCCTGTAAGCAACCACCCAATTCAACCAGTACAAACGCAACCAATATGACGGGTTGTCTCTGATGATTATGAAAAGCAGCAACTCACGCATCGCCACTGGAGTTTCCGATGAGTAAAATCGGTATTTTTCTGTGCTGGCTGTTATCCGCTGCTTGCGTCTTATTGCTGACTTTCATGCCGATCAATCTGCCGACCCAGCTGGCTCTGGGTATCAGCCTGTTGATCGTGCTGGCCGTTTTCAAGCACTTCCGCATCCGCGGAAGCTGGCGTCTGGTCGTCTTGGCCATCGGTACGTCGATTGTCTTGCGTTATGTCTATTGGCGTACCACACAGACCATTCCGCCGGTCAGCCAGCTGCAGAACTTCATTCCGGGGATCATTCTTTATCTTGCGGAAATGTATAGCGTTATGATGCTGGCACTTTCCATGTTCGTGGTGTCTTTTCCGCGCGTTTCCCCTGCAGCTGTTATCTTGCGCGAAGACGAAATGCCTGCCGTTGATGTCTTCATTCCGACCTATAATGAAGATGCCAAACTGCTTGCCAATACACTCGGCGCGGCAGTCAATATGGACTATCCCGCCGACCGGCTGACCATCTGGTTGCTGGATGACGGCGGTACAGACCAAAAATGCAACTCGGCCAATTTGCTGGAAAGCAGACGGGCAACCGAACGCCGCGCAGAATTACAGGCGCTTTGCGCCGATTTCGGCGTTAAATACCTGACCCGTGCCCGCAACGAACACGCAAAAGCCGGCAACCTCAACAATGGCCTTGCCCATTCCACCGGCAAGCTGGTTGCTGTTTTTGATGCGGACCACGCCCCTGCCCGTAATTTCCTCACTGAAACCGTTGGCTATTTCCGTGATAATGCCAAATTATTTCTGGTTCAGACACCGCACTTTTTCATCAATCCTGATCCGGTAGAACGCAATTTGCGCACTTTCAATCAGATGCCGAGTGAGAACGAAATGTTCTACGGCATGATCCAGCGCGGGCTGGATAAATGGAATGCTGCATTCTTTTGTGGCTCTGCTGCATTGCTCAGCCGCGATGCTCTAGCCACAACCGATGGCTTCAGCGGCGTCAGTATTACCGAGGACTGCGAGACGGCTGTTAATCTGCATGCGCAAGGCTGGGATAGTATCTATATTGACAGACCGCTCATTGCAGGCCTGCAGCCGGCAACCTTTGCCAGCTTTATCGGACAGCGCAGCCGCTGGGCACAAGGCATGATGCAGATTTTGCGTTTCCGGTTTCCGCCGCTGATGGCCGGTCTGAGCCTGCCGCAGCGCCTGTGCTACATGTCATCAACATTGTTCTGGTTGTTTCCGTTTGCGCGTATGACGTTTCTGGTCGCGCCACTGTTCTATCTGTTTTTCGATCTGCAGATTTTTGTGGCATCCGGCGGTGAGTTTCTCGCCTATACGCTGATCTATCTCTGCGTGAACCTGATGTTGCAGAACTATCTTTACGGTTCCTACCGCTGGCCGTGGATTTCCGAGCTTTATGAATATGTGCAATCGGTACATTTGCTGCCTGCCATTATCTCGGTCATTCTCAACCCGCGCAAACCGACTTTTAACGTGACAGCCAAGGATGAATCCATTCTGGTTGCCCGTCTCTCAGAAATTGCGCGACCATTCTTTATCATCTTTATTATTTTGGTCGTGGCACTGTTGCTGGCTGCGTATCGTATCTATACCGAACCCTACAAAGCTGATGTTTTGTTGGTTGTGGGTGGCTGGACACTGCTCAATCTGATCATGGCTGGTTGCGCTCTAGGTGTGGTTTCGGAACGCGGTGAAAAATCTTCGACTGTGCGTGTGAAAGTAACCCGCCGTTGTGAAGTCCTGATTGACGGGCAATGGCACGTCGCCACCATTGATGATGTGTCAGCCAATGGTATGCATCTGATGATCTATGCGGGTGACATCACTTCACTGGCCGTCGGCAACGAGTTTCCTGCCCGCTTCATCACCCATGCGAATGAGCAGAGCGGTCATTTGCCGGTTGAAATCCGTAATGTTGCCCGTGAAGGCGACCTGATCTCGGTTGGCTGTTTGTACAAGCCGCAGCAGGCTTCACACCACCGTCTGGTTGCCGATCTGATTTTTGCCAATTCCGGCCGTTGGGCTGAAATCCAAAAGGAACGCCGCACCAATCCAGGTGTATTACGTGCAACATTGTGGTTTTTCAGCCTGTCGCTTTACCAAACCGGCAGAGGTCTGGCCTATTTCCTCGGCTTAAAGCAATATTCGGCCAAACGAAAAGAAAAAACAGCGAAAAACACACAACCGGCCAAGGGAGACAAAGCATGAAGAAAATGCCGCGCTCCTTTTACCAGCGCATAAACTGCGGTCTAATCACTGCAGCATTATGTGCTTTACCTGTAATGGCATTGGCACAAAGCGACCTGCCTAAACCTTTTGATATGTCACCGGAAGGCAGCATACCTCCGGCCCCAACAGAGACAGCACCAGCTATTCTCACACCGGCACCCGCTGTTCCTGCACCCGTAACAATTGCGCAGCCATGGCGGCGATACCTGATTCCTGCGAATATGTTAGCGCTCACCGGTGAATACTACCAGCGCAGCTGGAATATCGCTTTGACCAAGGAAGAGGCCACGGCACCGGCACAGCTTAATCTTGGCTATCAGAGCGCAATTTTTGTAGCACCGGAAAGCTCGGATATTATCGTCAGCATTAATAATATCGAGGTTTTACGCCAACCTATCCGTTCCACCAATCAAATGGCGGAAGTGCTGGTGGATATACCCGCAGGTTTGTTACGTACCGGCGCGAATACTCTGACGATCAGTGCTCACCAGCGCCACCGCACGGATTGCACGATTGAATCCACCTATGATTTATGGACTAATCTTGATCCGGCTAAAACCTATCTCGCTTTTGATCTGAGCGACAACAGAAATAAAACGGAACGCTTTATTGGTAGTGAGGATATTGTTGCCATTGGCGTAAATTCTGAAGGCAATACCCATTTTCATATAGTAGCGCCCGCTCTCGACAATTCCGAACACGGCACTAGCCTGTTAAACCTGTCTCAGGCACTGGCTATTCTTGGCGGCATGCCTAATCAGAGTTTTTCCGTTGAAAGATCTGTTGATCCGGCGCTCATTCACACAGATGGCGCACTCTCCGGCGAGCTGACTATTCTTGTCGGAACGCATACCGAACTTTCCGGCATATTGGATAATTTGCAACTCAACGATGAAGTACGCGGTAATTCTGCACCCTCAATGCGCTTCATCACACATCCAAGGACCAACGAACAATTTTTGCTGATTTCCGGCGAGAACTGGCTGGAAATCAAACAGAATATTGACCGTCTGGTTACAATGACCAAACGCCCGGCCAATACATTACGCAGTACATTGCAAACCCGAAACTGGAATTTGCCGGACGCGCCGGTGCTGCGCAGCAGTGCCAGCCTGTCTTTTGCGCAATTGGGTATTCCGACACAACAATTCAGCGGTCGCCGCCTGCGCAACCAATTTACCTTTGCTGTGCCTGCTGATTTTTACGCCAATGCCTATGGGACAGCGACAATTTTCCTTGATGCCGCTTATTCTGCAGAAGTCTTGCCCGGCAGCCAGATCAATATTTACGTCAATGACAATATTGCAACCACGATCCCTATCACCAATACCGGTGGCGGGGTCATGCAGAAGCTCCCCATACACATTGCAATGCGCCATTTCCGCTTGGGCCTGAATACGATAACAATTGAAGCGGCCCTGAAGTCTGAAGCTGATAAAAGCTGCACAATCGGTTCTGCGTCACCTGCCAGTCCGCGCTTTGCACTGTTCGACAGTTCCCAATTCACCATGCCGGATTTTGGCCGCATCGGACAATCGCCAAATCTCGCTGCGATGAGCGGGATCGCCTATCCTTATACTTATAATGCTGATGAACTGGTCTTATCTGCCAATCTCAATGATTATAATGTGCTTTCCGCTTCAGCAACCATTATGGGCAATCTTGCCATTGCTGCCGGTCGCCCATTAATAATTAAAAATGCTGTTACATATAATGAACTGAAAGACGTTAATGCACTCTTTGTGGGTGCCGTTGTCAACCTGCCGGATGTGGTCTTAAAACAGACAGGTATCGATCCTGACGCCAAAAAGTTCTGGAGTGATGACGACAGCGCTGCCCCCATGCATAATGCAGCCCATAGCGAACAAAATTTTACGCTCGCGCAATGGCAGGAGCAATTGCAAACCGGTTGGCATGGCTGGTTCCAGAACCTCTACAGCGGCTTGCTAAACGCATTAAATTCTTCCGACAACTTGCGGCTCTTTCCGGGTAATGTAGCATTATTCATGCCATCAAAAGAGGTTTCTATCCTCGCAGCTCAGGGCGCATCCCTGTCTCAAACCGGCACATGGACTGTTGTCACCGCTCCGGATACCATCTTACTGCGCCAGGGCATGCAACAGCTTGCTCACCAGAGCAATTGGACAAAAATCGACGGCCGTATCACGACTTATAATCGGGAGAAACAAACTGTTGCAACACTGCCTGTGCAACAGACAAGATTTCTCACAACACAGCCACCAAGCTTTACCAATCTGCGCCTGATTGCAACCAACTGGCTCTCCAGCAATACCCTGTCCTATGTTGTAATCTTACTTCTGTCCCTTGTTGCGCTTGGCCTCACGACATCTATGATGCTCTCACGGTTCGGGAGACGCGACGATGACTAACAAACAGATCAGATCATTTTGCGCAACCTTGACACTGGCCTTTATGCTGGCGTTTCCTGTACTTATGTCACCGTTGCACCAAAGTTCTGCGCATAGTGCTCCCAAAGCAGAGCTGCCGATGATCAGTGAAAAAGACTGGCTTGCCTATAGTGAGAAATTTCTCGCCAAAAACGGCCGTATCATGGATGATGCCAATGGCAATATCAGCCATAGTGAAGGTCAAGGCTATGGTTTATTGCTGGCAGTTATGGCCAATCGTCCGGCAGATTTTGAGTTAATCTGGAGCTTTACCCGCACAGAAATGCTGATCCGCAATGACTGCTTGTCCGTATGGAAATGGGATCCGGCAAGTCGTCCGCATATTACCGATACCAATAATGCTTCTGACGGCGATGTTCTGATTGCCTATGCTTTGGCGCTGGCTGCGAAAAAGTGGAACAATAGCTATTACCGTAAAACAGCAACAACCATTACCAACAGCCTTTTGAAAAAACTGATTATCGCGCATAATAATGAGATGATCTTGCTACCTGCCATTCGCGGATTCAGTGTTAAAGACCGTGATGACGGGCCAGTTATCAATCTGTCTTATTGGGTGTTCGAGGCATTTCCGGTTCTTGATGAGCTGGTACCTTCCCCTTCATGGAAAGCACTGGAAAAGAGCGGATTGCAGCTTTTACAGCAAAGCCGGTTTGGCGCGGATCAATTACCGTCTGACTGGATCAGTCTGAAAGATGAACCACAACCGGCCACAGGATTTGAACCGGAATTCAGCTATAACAATCTGCGGATTGTACTGTATCTTGCCCGCGCCGGATTGGGAAAACAGGATATAACCCGACAATTAGCTAAAGCAATGACCGGACAGGACGGCGCTGTTAATCTGGTTAATATTACAACGAATGAGCCTGTTGCCTCGCTGAATGAGGCGGGATATCGGATTATTCCGCAACTGACGGCTTGCATCAGCAATGGCACCAAATTGTCTGAGGGTGTGGCCAGCTTTAAGCCAAATCAATATTACCCGTCCACTCTGCATTTACTGGCATTGTCCTATATCGCAAACAACCATCCGGAGTGCCTATGAAAAAACTTTTCATTGCAGCTCTGCTGGCATCAACTGCCGCTGCGGGTGTTTATATTTATTCTGTTAAAACAAGCTCTGCACCGGATCTGCAGATCATGACCGGCGCTGAAGAAAAACCTGTCACCAGACATCTCGTGCAGACAGACCAGCGCAGCAGTACAAGCAGTGAAAATACCGAAGTCGATGAAAGTGCATTGCGTTATTTTGCGCTTAAAGGGGACAAGCAGCGTTTGCAGGCTGAAATTGACCGTTTGAAAGCGCTTTATCCGGACTGGACGCCACCGGAAGACCCGCTCGCACCGGTACAGATCCGCGATACCAAACTGGAGCAGCTCTGGAAGCTCTTTGCTGACGGCCAATATGCTGCCCTGCGCAAAGCCATTGCCACGCGCAAAATTCAGGAACCGGAATGGCAGGTTCCCGATGACTTGCTGGCCAAACTCAATCTGGCAGAAACCCGTCAGCGGCTGATCAATGCCTCTGATAATAAGCAATATGACATGGTTGTCAGTCTGGCCGCACAATCCCCGCAATTACTCACCTGCGATGAGGTTGATGTGTTGTGGCGCTTGTCTGAGGCCTTTGCCAAGCAGGATAAAGCTGACCGCGCACGTGATGGTTATCTCTATATTCTGAAAAACTGCACCAAGCCTGAAGACCGGCTGGTCACAGTACAAAAAGCGCTCGACACTCTGCCCTACGAACAAGTGCAGCAGGTTCTTGCAGCACAAAAAACCAGTGCCGATGGTCAGAGCGAATTTGCTTCGCTCAGTGAAGATATTGCACGCCGCTTTGTCGCCGCTGCCGCGCAAAATCCTGAGTTGAAAATCGACAAGAACTATCTCTCGTCTTTAAGCGCAATTGCCGGAAAAGATGGCAATGCCGCGGATGCAGAAATGCTGGGCTGGTATTATCTACGTCGGAACGACATGTCTGCGGCGGAAAAATGGTTCCAGCTGGCGAAAGAGAAAGACGACAGTGTAACGGTTTCGCAGGGGCTGGCGCTGATCCTCAATAGTCGCGGAGAATTTGCACAGGCAGAGAACGCCATGTATCCGTGGCGTGACCAGTCGCCGGAAGCTTCCGCAGTTTATTTTGCAGCAACAGCCAACCTGCTGGCTAGCGATCCGCCTGCCCGTATGCCTGCCGCACTCTCGCAAGACGTTATGACCCGTATTGCCAATGCGGTTATTGCTGAGAAAAACATTAGTACAGCCGAACAGCTCGGCTGGTATGCACGGGCGATTGGTCAGCAGCCAACTGCTGTTCAGTGGTTTCAGACTGCATTGTCCTGGGATAATTCTCATGAACCATCCGCCTACGGGCTGGGTGTGAGCTTGTTTTCCCTTGGCGATAAAGCAGGGCTGGCACAGGTGAAACAAGCCTGGGGTACCCATTCGCAGCGCATCGCAGATATTGGCACTCCACGGGATAAATATAGCCGCACAGTGGTTCCTCAAGCTGTTGCACCGATTGCCAATACAGTACAACCGGCAACAACCTATTATGAAGACAGGCAGCCACGCCAGAAATCTGCACCACGCGCCCGTCCAGTACAGCCTGCCAATACCAGCTCCAATGCACGCAACTGCCGCCAGACCGTAGATGGCCCGATGCCGACCGGCGGCAATGCCGTGTCTCATGGTTGGTGCCTGATGGAAATGAACCGTCCGCTTGAAGCCGTCAAAAGCTTTGAATCCGCACTGAATACCGGCACGGCACAAGAGCGTTCTGAAGCCGCTTACGGACAGAGCCTTGCTTATTTACGGGTCGGACTGGTTGATAAGGCTGCTGTTTCAGCCATCAAAGCACCGATGAGTGATGCCCGCCAAAAGGAATTGCGCGTCAATATCCTGTCTGATCGTGCAGTTGCTGCCTATAAAGCAGGGCAGTTCCGTGACGCACTTTTCATCTTGCAACAGCGCTCGCAGCTGGCACCACCACGTAAAGACCTGATGGCTTTGCAGGCCGCATCCTATCTGAAGTTACGTCGTTATGATGATGCCCGTGTGCTATATGAAGCTTTGGCTGCGACCGGCGATCGTGAAGGCATCCGCGGGATGGCCGCAATCAGAGACATACAAGGTCTCAATTGATTTCAAGTGCTTATAAGATACCCCATATGTCGGAAACATATGGGGTAATTTATTAATCATTATTCGTTAACCATAAAGCTTAACAGACAGGATAGTTATCTGTTCGGCTTATGATGATTATTAAACGCAACCGTGAACACTATAGCAGATGTACTGCGCTCTCTATCAGCGCCGCCTGCATGCTGTTGGGTATAAATCTTAATCCGGCACTGAGCGCCGAGCCTTTTCAGATGTTAGATTCCGATCTCACATCGGTACAACAACCGGCCAATACATCTGCACAGCCTTTTCAGATGTTGGCCAGCGATACGCAGGCCGGTAAAACGGCAATTTATCAAGGCACCGAATCTGCAGGTGATGCAGAGATCACCAATAATGCCGGCGATGCGGTCTATTTTAATGATCAGAGTACAGCTGCTGCTGCCGCGATCATTAATAATACCGGTGGTACGACCCGTTTTAACGATCAGTCGACTGCCGCCAGCGCCTTCATTACCAATAATGCAGATGCGCAATTATCCTTTCATCAGGACAGCACAGCGGCTGATGCCCGTATTACCAATAATGGCGGCGGCTCTTTAAGTTTTAATGATCATGCCAGCGCGGGCAGTGCTGTCATTAGCAATAATGGCACCACCAGTTTTAATGACAGTGCCAGTGCCAATAATGCTCTGATTACCAACAATGCCACGGGCACTCTGAACTTTAATGATCAGTCCGATGCCGGACGGCGGAATATTTATAATAACGGGCAAATCCGCTTTGCTGATCAAAGCACGGCAAAAAACAGCCTGATTGATAATAACCAAACCGGAAGTATTCAGTTTTCTGACAAGAGCAGTGCGGCCTCAGGGAATATCAACAATAGCGGTCAGCTGACTTTCACGGATGAAAGCAGCGCTGCGCAGGCGGCTATCGTCAATAATCAAACCGGCACTATCCGCTTTGATGGCAATGCCGGTGCGGCGGATGCAACGATCACCAATAGTGGCTCCACCCGTTTTGCCGGTAACAGTGCGGCACAAGATGCAAGACTGATCAATAATGCCGATGCGAACCTGCACTTTCAGGATCAGGCGAATGCCGGCAGCAGCATGATCGTCAATGCCGGTGATCTGACATTCAGCGACCGTAGCAATGCAGCAAATGCAACCATTCTCACCAGTGAAGGCGGTACAACCCGTTTTCAGGATCACGCGGATGGCGGGACATCACAAATACAGATCGACCAGAATGCCCGCCTTGATGTCAGCCGGATGGCGCACAACCAGTTGGCAATCGGTGCGCTTAGCAGCGCCGGTACTGTCAATCTTGGCCGGACAGTGCTGACAGCGCAGGATAAGATTGTTTTCAATGAAAGCTCCCGGCTTAATCTGGTGCTTGGTTACGGCCAGTTGATTGCACAGGATGTAGAGTTACAAGGCGGAGCGCTGGAAATTGAACGCGCTGCTGACCTGCTTTATACTCTTGGAGAAACGTACCGGATTATAGACGCTCCCAACCTTTCCGGCTCCAGCTTCTCGCCTGATATCAAACACGACTTTGCTTTTGTCACACCGCAACTCAGCGCTGACAGCACGGGAGTCGTCTTAGAGCGCAATACTGTGCAATTTGCCAGTGCCGCGCAGACAAACAATCAGACTGCCGTTGCAAATGCACTGGAGTCTCTGGCACCCGATAGCTTACCATATCGCGTGATGATCAGCGGTTCGCAAAAAGATGCAAACTATAGTTTTGATCAGCTTTCCGGCGAAATTCACGCGACCACAGCCAGTGCCGTTCACGATAATAGCAGTCTGCTACGTCTGGCACTGATGGAGCGCGCACGGCAAGTGTCTGGCGACAAGCAACCACGGGCAACAGCCTGGCAAAGCTGGCTAACAATCAATGGCGCACTGACAAAACGTAATAGTGACAGCAATACTGCTGCTGCACGCCTTAACGGCTATTCAGCAACCGGCGGTGTTGATTACACACTGGAAAATGACTTTACAATTGGTCTTGCCGGTTCCTACGAACAAAACAAACTGAAAATCTCTGACCGCTCCAGCACCTCTGATATTTCCACTCTCGGTGCAGGGCTTTATGGTGCATGGGTCTATGAAGGTCTGCGACTGCGCAGCGGTGCCGCTTATCAGCATCATTCAATTGACACTGATCGCAATCTCGCTTTGCCGATGCTGAATGGTCAGCTTGAAAGCAGCTATAATGGCTGGACGGGGCAAATCTTTGCAGAGGCAGGCTATCGCTTTGATATGGCAGGGATCAATCTCGAGCCCTATGGCCGGATAGGTTATGTGCACAGCCGCTTTGACAAATTTCAGGAATATGGCCTGAGTGACACAGCTCTCAACGGCAGAGCAACTGCACTCGACAACACGATCGGCACGCTTGGGATCATTATGAGTAAGCGCTTTCTGCTTGATAATGACTTACAGGTTAATGCCCGCTTTGAAGCCGCATGGAACAGAAATTTTGGCGACCGTTATGCGGTAAGGCAGCTCGCCTTTTCTTCCGGCCTGCCGTTCGATATTGCAGGCACATCTACAGATCGTAATTCTCTGTTGCTGGACGCACGTTTGTCTTTTTGGCGCTCTGAACGCTTAGGGCTTGATATCATCTATAGTGGATTGCTTGGCAGTAACAGCCAAAGCCACCATTTCGGCAGCACTGCAACACTACGGTTTTAAAGCACATAAAAATCCAAGGCTCCTTTTTATCGGAGCCTTGAAATCTAAGATAATAAATTAAAAAAATTTAAACCCAATTAAATTGTCTGGCCGCGCTAGCCCCATTAAAAAAGACAGACAAAGTGCCAACCTGTCTTGTTGAAACACCTAGATGTGCCCATAAGCCCAACGTAACACTAAACTCCCCGTTATTGTTTGTTCTCATAACAATATTGCTAAGCGTATTGCCTCCCTGCGGGGTTACCTGTTGGGTTCTCTGGTTGCTATCGTTCGCGAAGCCGCCCAAACCGGTCGGTGGAATGAAGGTGCAACTTACGTTTGCATTAGCCACTGGCCTGCCACCCTGAGTCAATCTAACCAAAGCAATATTACCAACTCCGCCGCCGCCATTAGCATTTTGCGTTCTTACAAAGTCCGCAATCGGCGTGATCGTCAGCAAAAGTGATGCTGCCGGTGGTGGTGGTGGCGGTGGCGGCGGTGGCGGTGGCGGTGGTGGCGGTGGTGGCGGTGGTGGCGGTGGCGGTGGTGGTCCGTCCGCTGTAAATGATACAATCTGGTTCGTAGATACTAACGAGCTCGCAATAACGCGCATATTACTGTCCAGCAATTCTGCACTAACAAGTCTAGATGTAGCATCACGACCCGTCTGATAGAGCCAGACATCCTGCGCACCTCTTACCGTTACACCAGTCGGTGTAGTGGTACGAGTAAACTGTATAGCGTCCAATCTGTCCCCAGTCGTTCCTCTGGCTCCAGAGAGTTGTCCCGCAGCTACGAGTGAAACACGATCCATGTTGCCATCCGTGATCGTAATAACTTTGCTGATAAAACGTATAAACAATACTGTTACAGCACTATCCGTATCGAGAACAGCAACCGCGCGCACCTGAGCTGGCCTACGATCGTTAGCAATACCTGTCGGAACCAACCTTTCCAAATGGAAATCAGCAACTCGAGGCGTAACAGGTCCCACAGGTTTCTTTTTAAAGTTAATAGTCACGGCATGGAGCGCAGATGTTGAAATCACAGTACCTGTCAATTTTACTGCAATATCGGCATTCGCATTACTTGTAATTCTGAGGGTGATTTTGCCACTCGCATCGGTAGTAACTGATAGTCTTGTGCCACCGCCCGCAAATTGCGCCACACCAGACAAATCAAAATCAATCCGTTCATTAGCGACCGGATTGCCGCCATCAGTCAACAGGGCGGTAACAACGTTCACAGCAATGCCGTCTGAATGTTGGTTATCAGTATCAACTGTAAACAAGAGAAACAGATTTCGTGGTAGCCCTACGAACTCATAGTCAACAGGTGGCGGTGCCATTGTCGGGTTTAGAACAGGTGTTGCTGTAAGCGTTCCCCTACCCGGCGTTGTGCTAATGAGTTCAACGGTCGAAGATAGGGTATTATTCGTGTTTTTTCTGATGGATTTTAAGTTGTTTTCTTTAAAAACTGCATCGCCACTCGTAATCCTGTAAGTAAGTGCAATAGGCTTTGAACCCTCATTCATATTCGCAAAACGAGTGCGGACAATATTCACGTCTTTGCCATCTGCTTTAGCATTATTTTTAGTAGCGCTCGCAGTCATCTGTGCTTCTACTTTAAGCAACTGAAGGCGTTGTTCTTGCTCATCAGCGCTTAAATTAATCAGGTCTGGATAATCTATATTAATCTCAGTCATAATTAAATTTACCCTAAAGATTTAAATTCAATTTCTTGTGAAATTTCACTATCATCAAAAGTAGTCGCTATAGATATTGTAAATGTACCGGCCTGCATTGATGTAACACTAAATTCTGCAGTATTATCAACTATATCGACTAGGTGTTCTGTGATTATAGCTCTGTTTGCCACATCAACACCGCGTGTTTTGGCAAGGAAGCCAAGAGTATCAGCCATATTGACAGACACTCGTTCACCGGGCAACGAACTGTTCAGTTTAACACTAAATATTGTTTCAGTTCTTCCGTCAGCAATACCAATATTATTATAGGAATAAGACAGGAATTTTGAACTTGCAGCACCGGTTACTATTTTATATTCACCAAATAATACCGGCTGACTAATCATTACTTCAGTCGAATTTTCTTTAGTGATAGAAAGAGTGTCACCGGCTATACTTGCACGAGATGTACCGATATCAAGCTGATCAATTTTGACCAAAGTAAGCGGGCAGGTTCCGTCTGCATCAATCTCAATTACCGTATTATCAGAGCCAAAGGCCTCATAAATTTGAACCTTTCCCGTGCCGTGCGCATGTAATCTGGCTCCGGGTTTACCGCGTACAACGGCAATATTCGCAGGCAAAAGATTAGCAAATGAGTCACTAAATCCGGCCGCCCCCGAAGTAATATCAAGCTTAAGATCAGCAACAACCGGATCATTTATGACTCTAAAACTGAGCACCATTGAACGCCCTATTAAAGCATCATCAGGGTTAGGGACGTCAATTTGGCTTTTCTCGGTCATTTTATATCGGAGTGAATGGGTACCAACCGTCAACAAATTTTTCGCTACTTTAAACGGATCGACTGTGGTCTCCCCTACACCATCCAACTTAACAAACTGCCGCGCAATAGACTGCGTCTCATTACCGTCGAGTATCAACTCAACAAGGTCTCCGACCTGCATAACATCCCAAAGTTCCATGCTCACAGTTACTTCTGTGAAATTACTTGCAATATTGAGTATATTTGTACCGCTGTTAATCTCATCAATTTCTGGAGTTAAAGTATTAATAGGTTGGCGCAATGATTGTGTCATAATTAATTTCTTTCAATTGTTCTTGAAGCTATGTTACCCTGAACGATGTCAGATTGAGCAAACGGGGTAGGACTGTTTGCATTTTCAAAAAATGCGTATCTCATAGTCCAGCGTGATGTCTGCAAACCATCACGGGATCGACCCAAACCAGTAAATTCAGCAAATATATTGATCTGATTAGTGACAACCGGGGCTGCAAAATTAGCGATAGGGAAAGGATATACTGGATTCCGAGGCTGGATAGGATCCCCGTTCTGATCAAATCCCGTTACTGTTGCAAGTATTCTACAGACAACAGGCGCAGCCATTGCTGGTCGGTTTGCAGCCTGAACACGTCCCTGATCCAATCCTAGCGGAATAGTTACAGGTAACCCCCTGTTAATACTAGTGGGTGTCATATCGCCATTTCGCGGATCCACAAACCCTTCAAGTTGAATTATATCCGGATCAACTGTTCCGTTGTCATTTCGAACAGTAAATGCCAACGCTCTGGAACTTATCAGCTCAGGTCCGTTAGAAACAGCATAGAATATTCTATTATCCATTCCAGTATTTGAAGTTAATAGATCTGCTGTTCTACCATTAAGCCTTATTTTACCACCATTAAATACGCTAACGGGTTGATCATCTTGATAAAGATCATTCAATATAGCCACACAATTAGAATCTTGGAACAATCTATTACTTATCTGAATTGGAAAAGTATTTTGTATAAATGATGTAGTATCAAAATTAGCAGTATTACTTCTTGGAAGAATTACAACTGGCTCAGGCATCATAGAGATACTGCTTGGTTGGGAATATATGTAGAGAACCTGAGGAATAACCGAATTTGCCCCGCCAGATATACGACAAGAAATAAAACTTGCACGAGTATTACTGACGATTTCCAGTCGGGCTATGCCAGCCGCATTCGTTAGTAATGTGAAACTTCCCGTCTCATCATTATTATTTCTTACGACATTAATTGGCGTTGCGGCCGCGCCTGTTGCATCGAAATAGTTACCACCTTGCTGCGCTACTTCAGCCGCAACATTCTCGATAGTAAAACTGATAGCTGCATTTGGAACAGGTGCAGGCGGCGTCTCCAGGTTTACTGCTCGTATTTCAAGAATTGATCTTAAATTATTAGGCGCATTAACAGGTGTTAAATTATCAACATTTGCTACACTAATGGCTCGTTGAGTAAACCCAGTTGTAGATAAATTAAACTGCCCAGGGGTACTTACTAGTTCGAATGTTTCAGCCGGCAATGCCAGATTTACAAGACTAACAGCAAAATGAACCCTGCCTACGTTACCCGCTTCTATACCAACCAAATATCTTAGCTGTCCTGGTGTAGTTGCTGTTGCCGCCACGAAAGAGCCCTGTTGAGGTAGAACCTGAGCTGGCGCAGGACCAGGGGGATTAAAAATTATAGCTGAACCATTCGGTATCGGCTGCTGAGCTGGCAATACAATCTGCAATAGCTGATTTTGTGGCGGTGCGGTATCAGAGGCGAGCCAGTTTAAAGTAATTATTAGAGTAAAAACATCACCAGATATCACTGAATGCGGTGAAGTTGGATTAAAAGTTAAAGTTAAAGGCATAATTAATACATCCAATACAATTTAAAAATTATTTACTATTAATAACTTCAATATTTACCAACCGATTATATCGGCATAATCATTATTTAAATTAATAAGAATTTAATTTTAAAAACCAATTACTGCATGAAAAAATTCAGCGTAATGTTTTATTGATTTATAAATTTTTGTTAGTAGTAACTTAATTGCACCTTGCACAGGAACAGATACTATCTGACTGCCTCCTGCCCCTAAACACAATTGCCGCTTTTGAATTATTTACTTCTATTACGCACAGTACTTATAGAGTAGTTATGACTTGCAAATGAATTAAGCGATTACTAGGTCATAAGTTGCGCTTAAAGGACTCACAAGACTTACATTAAATTGAACTCTGCCTACGTTACCTGCTTCTATACCAACTAAATATCTTTGCTGACCTGGTGTAGTTGCTGTTGCCGCCACAAAAGAGCCCTGTTGAGGCCAAACCAAAACCGGAGCAGGACCAGGGGGATTGAAAAATGTAGTCGAACCGTTCGGCATTGGCTGCTGAGCCGCCAATGCAATCTGCAATCGCTGATTTAGTGGAGGCGCGGGATCATGCACGAGCCAATTTAAAGTAATTATTAGAGTAAAAATTTCACCAGATATTATTGAATGCGGATCAGTCGGAGAAAAACTAAAACTTAAAGCCACAATAAAAATCCATCTTGTAAATAATTATTTAAATTTAATTACTTATACTTGGCCACATTTGACCACGTATTTCACCACTCGGATTTTGCTCTGTATGAACATTACAATACCAGAGACCTGATAAAAGCTGACGTTCCTGATCTTCTGTCAATTGCTGAGAACCAACAATTGGATTATTGTTAACATTGAAATCAATTATAACATTTGCTGTCTGATTGGTTGATGCCGGGCCATGAAAGTGAGCCACAGTGACGGCACCAGACAGTCCGGAATGTGTAATATTCCAACTTAAAACCCTGCTAACTTTATTGTAGTTTGCCCGCACACGCCCTTCTGCAGGCAATGCAGGTCTTGGATTAGGGGTTGGCAGTGAGTTCGTTTCAGTATTCCAGGCGAGAGCAACATCAAAATTAACTTGATTAATATTCCCGAAACAAAAAAATGCAAATTGTCGCGTATTATGCACGATACCATTTCTTGTAACATAAATATATCTTATGTTGTTTTTTTCAGGAAGCGGTCCATTTGTAGTATTTATAAATCTTTTAGTGGTAGTAATTTTGTTTATTTTCTCAGATGTAGCCGGTATCGTTGAGTCATACCTGTCATTAATAAGAACGTATAATGATGCCCCAGTTTCAAGACTCGGAGGATTATTAAAATTATTAATCTCAAATACTGGCTGGTCTTCACCCGGAATATTGTTAAATGTAAACGGGTTCTTGACTGGTGTTGCTTCTTCAAAGCCCCTGCTAAGCTGGTTAGGATTATAAATGACAATCCGTGCAGTTTCCGAGGCTTCACCGGCAAATGGATGATAGATTAACCTTGCTGCATTTGGTGTATTCCCTGCTCTGATATTAAGCACGGCCAATCCTGCTGCATTTGTAAAAAAATAAATATGCCCTTTTCCGCCCCGTGACGGATCCTGCATTATATCAACATTTTGACCATTATTCGTAAATGCAACATCTTCAAAAAACTTACTATTATTGAAGTCGGTAACGTGCGCAATACAATTCGCAAGTCGCGCAGTCAGAGCAGGCACTGTTGTACCTGTCCATGTATATGTAGCTGGCGCTGAAAGATCAGGCCCAGGACTATTAATTGTCTTTAGTACTCTAGTATTTGCTTCTTTGTCCTCAAATCCAAGCAATAAAGCATGCCCCATTGCTTTAACAGTCGTATTCAAGGTGAAAACAAAACTTGGAGTTTCCGGAGTTATATTTGTTATATCAGTTGACTGCGGGAAAATCCTAAAATCAATAGAATTAACATTTCCAAAGAGCGGGAAAAAAATATCAAAAGTTACTGGGGTCGCCAATGATCCTTTCGCAGGCGTAAAAACAGCCTGCACATGCTCATCATTCGCCAAACTATCAGGGAGAGCAACATAAAATGCAGCCGGCGTACCTGCTGCCGCAACAATACTCAGTCTGACTGATGAATATGCATCAGAGAATAGATTCAACAGGCTTGCTGTTACAGTATACTGCAAAGTCATATTTTTTACTTCTTTGTTAAAGTGAAATTTTCAAATTATTCAATTGTTACGACTACTATCGCAACAATTGCCCTCTTTCGTTTTTCTCTATCTCTCTTAACGGAAATAACTCTCTCATCTGTTCATGAAGCATCTCAATCATTGCCATCAGAGCAAAAAGCTGACTTCCGTTCACTGCGTCAGTTGATGTTGCTTCTATCCGTCCCGCTGCAAGATTAGTTATTGTCCGGTTCACGGGCTCTCCAGAACGGTTGCCGACACTCACTGTACCTTTGGCCTGAGCCCCCGCGAAACGATGACTCTTTTCGGCGAATGTCATCGCTTCCGTGGAGATCGCCTCATCGGTGTAACTGTAAGCTCCCAGTGCCACACTCCAATCGCCCCGCGCTTTACTATGCGCGCCCACGGCAGCACTCAAATCGCCATTTGCCCGGCTATTTGCTCCGAATGCTGTACTACTCTCAGCTGTCGCCTTACTATTGTGCCCTAAGGCCGTTGCTTCCTCACCGGAAGCACGACTATTCGCGCCTAATGCAGTGCTGTTTTCAGAAGATGCCTTACTATTATAACCAAGAGTTGTACCAAAATCTCCGGAAGCAAGACTGACAACGCCAAGAGCTGTCGTAAAACTTGCTGAAGCCATACTCTTATAACCAACAGCAGTATTCTTATAACCAATAGCGGAGCTCAGGGTGCCAAGCGCCGTACTAAAATTAGCTGAAGCCATACTTTTATAACCGACAGCCGTCGCCCCCACGCCGGATGCAGAACTGCCTACACTATGCGCAGTGCTATAATCACCTGTGGCAGAACTTCCCTCACCAAAGGTCGTAATCTCAGCATGTATTGGGGAAACATCGCTCATAATTGTATAAATCCGACTAAACATATAAACAAATTTAGTTTAATAAAAATATTACCAAACTTAAAAATATATTACCTTAGACGAACTAAAAATACTTCCAAAAAACAAAACAAATAATATATAATAAGGTTAATAGCAAAATTTATTTAAATACTTAATCAATAATAATCTTTCATAAAATTAAATGTATTTTTCTATATTTAAAATAATTTATTATAATTATAAGCCCGCATTATAATATAAAAGAAAATGCGGAGCCCTGAAGCTCCGCATTTAATTTTATTAGAGTGACATTTGTGTTCCAAGTCTGGCACACGGCACCTTAGGACAAGAAAACATCTTCCAGCCCCTTGGCCAGCTCCAGAGCCTGCCGCTCAAACAGACGGCGATAGATGCCGTCAGATTTGCGGATCAGCGCATCATGATCGCCTTCCTCAACGATCTTGCCTCTATCAAAGACCAACAAACGGTCGAGAGCACGCACCGTCGACAACCGGTGTGCAATAACCAATGTCGTACGACCGACCATCAGCCGCTCCATTGCCTGCTGGATCAGCACCTCAGATTCTGAATCAAGGCTCGACGTTGCCTCATCAAGAATAAGAACCGGCGCATCGGCCAAAAAGGCACGGGCAATTGCAACACGCTGGCGCTCACCACCCGAAAGCTTCACCCCGCGTTCACCAACCAGCGTTGAGTAGCCCTTCGGTAGCCGGTTAATGAAGTCATGCGCACTTGCAAGACGTGCTGCTTCTTCAATCTCGGCCTGCGTCGCACTTGGTCGCGCATAGGCAATATTCTCGGCCAATGTGCGGTGGAACAGGATCGGCTCTTGCTGCACGATAGCAATTTGCGAGCGCAATGAAGCCTGCGTCATTTCAGCAATGTTCTGACCATCAATGCGAATGGCACCGCCACTCACATCATAGAGACGCTGGATGAGCTTGACGAAAGTCGTCTTGCCCGAACCGGAATGCCCGACCAGACCAACACGTTCACCGGCATCAATTTTCACCGAGAAATCGCGATAAAGCGGATCTTCATGATTGCCGTAATGGAAGGTCACTTTATCGAAGCTGATCTCACCATTGGTAATCTGAATGGCAGGTGCATTGAGCTTATCGGCGATGCCATAAGGTTCTGCTTCAATCTGCACCAGTTCTTCCATATCATTGACCGAGCGCTGCAAATTGCGGATATGCATACCCACATCACGCAGATAGCCCTGCAACATGAAAAACGCAGTCAAAACAAAGGTAATATCACCGGCAGTCGCTTTACCTTGGCTCCAGAGATACAGCGCAAAAGCAATCACCACACCGCGCATCACCAGCAGATTGGCACCCTGAATGAAACCGTTCAGCGTACCGATCAGCCATGTGCGGCGCGTACGGCCACGCCATTTGGTGACAACTTTTTCAAGACGTGCATCTTCACGTGTTTCAGCACCAAAGGCTTTTACCACCGCATTGCAGGAAATGGCATCGGCCAAAGCACCGCCCATCCGTGTATCCCAGCTATTCGCCAAGGTCGCGGCCGGAGCTACAAAACCCAGTGAAATCACAATGGTACAGACGATAAACAGCACAGAACCGATTGCCACCAGCAGTCCCATCATTGGCCAGTACCACGACAGCAATGCCACAGAGCCAACCAGCATCAAAAGTGACGGCATCAAAGCGATGATCAGCGTATCATTGAGCAAATCCAGTGCCCACATGGCACGCGAAACTTTACGCACTGTCGAACCAGCAAAAGCATTGGCATGCCAGTCTGTTGAAAAACGCTGCAAACGGGCAAAGGCACTTGCCGCCATATCGCTCATCGTATTCAGCGTAAAATCGGTGATGACATAGAATGTCAGTTGACGTGTAATCAGGGCCATTGCACCGAGCGCAAGCAGGATTATCAGTGCTTCAATGGCAGCCGACAAGGCAGAGTCGCTGCCCAATGCCAGCGCATCAACCAGACGGCCGGAATAGAGTGGCGTCAGCACATCAGCTGCCGTTGCCAGCATCATACCAATAATCATCAGGCTCAGACGCACAGGCTGTTTCCGCCAATGCGCAAAAGTGTAGCTTAAAACATTGCGGAACGCAGGTCCGCGGAAATTCAGTCGAAACCGGGTCATATCAATCATACCAGTCCGCGCGAAGGCGGGTTCTGGTTCCTTTAAAAGAAAAAATTGCAGCTTTTCAGCCACGGCAAATAAGGAAGTTTATTTAAGCGCCCTTTCAGGGAGGGCGGGCAGGCCTTGGCCTGTCAGACGGGCCAAGAACCTAAAGCTTGGAAATGCCCGCACAAACACCGGGCACCGACGGAAATGGATAGTCTCGCATCTCTTACCTCTTGCCAGTGTTTCAGATGAAATCAAGATAAATGAGAAAATCGTTTTGCCAAGGTGCAAAATACGAAATTTTATTTACATAACAACCAGTGTGGCAAAAATGCCAATGCACTATCGCAAGATCATGCAGGCAATAATATTGTGATCAGTCATATCAAAGCAAAAACACCGGCCTGAATATTCAGACCGGTGTTTTATTTTTCAGCACAACATCAAACTAATACTAAACAGCTTTGTCTATTTGCTGCTCTGCACCACTCTGTGCATGCGCTTTGCGTTTGGCAGCATCGTCTACGAGCTCATACCACATAGCATTGAGCACTGCGAAAGCGGCTGCGAGCGGAAGTCCTAATATCCAGGCAAAATACCACATTTAAAGCCTCATCATAAACAAGAAACGGGAGTGATTTTGGGAGATGTCATTTTAATAATGCCCCTCTTCCATATCGCTTTCCGTGACCTTGCCGCGCAGCACATAATAGACCCAGCTTGTATAGAGCATGATAATCGGCAGCATGATCCCGCTGCTGACCAACATGATAAACAGGGTCAGATGACTGGAGGAACTATCCCAGACTGTCAGGCTCATGCCCGGATCCAATGATGATGGCAGAATGAACGGGAACATCGCCACGCCAACCGATGTAATCACACCGAAAATCGCCAGTTTACCGAACAGCAAAGCTGTGCCCGGACGGCGCAACCACAGCATTAGGATCACCACAAATGGCGCAAACAGCCCCAGAGCCGGAATTGTCCAAAGAGCCGGATAGCGCAGATAATTGGCAAGCCATGCGCCTTGCTCAACCACAGCAGTTTTAAAGAGCGGGTTGGAAGGGCCATTCGGATCAATTTCGCTGGTAATGCGGTAGCCAAGACCGGATTTCCAGAGATAGAGACCAGCCGCGATGTAAAATATAACAGCCAGCAGAGCAAAAACTGTACCGTATTTTCTGGCACGTTCCGCAATTGTGCCGCTTGTTTTAACGCAGAGCCACACACACCCATGCATCGCCAGCATAATCACCGACATTAAACCTGCGAGCAGAGCAAACGGATTAAGCAATGCGAAGAATGAGCCTTCATAGAAGATCATCATATCGTCATTGATACGGAACGGCACGCCAAGCAGAACATTGCCGACAGCCACACCAAAAATCAACGACGGCACGAAACCACCAATAAACAAAGCCCAGTCCCAGCTTGTGCGCCACAAAGTGCTTTCACGTTTGCTACGGAATTTGAACCCGACAGGGCGCAAAATCAGCGCAAACAGGATTATGAACATCGCCAGATAAAATCCGGAGAAGGACACCGCATAAAGCTGCGGCCAAGCCGCAAAAATTGCGCCACCTGCCAGAATGAGCCAGACCTGATTGCCCTCCCAGACCGGTTCAATGGTTTCCAGCACCATACGGCGTTCAAGATCAGTACGGGCAACGAAGGGCAGCATGGTTTCAATACCAAGATCAAAACCGTCCATCGCAGCAAAGCCGATCAGCAACAGCCCCAGCAAGACCCACCAGATCAGACGCAGAGTTGAATAATCAAGAAGTTCGGACAAAACCATTATTTTGCCTCCCCTAATGTGGCTGGTTTACTCGGTTCCGGTTTTGCAAAAGGTGCGGAAACCGGCGCATGATCCGGCTGCGGTCCGTTACGGATCGCCCTTAGCATCACGCCCATCTCAATAATGAACAGTGTGGAGTAAATCAGAATAAAACCGGTCAGTGAGATCAGCACCGTTGTCGGGTTAAGGTTGGAAACCGCGACCGCCGTTGGCAACACACCCTCAATACTCCATGGCTGACGTCCGAACTCCGCAACCAGCCAGCCCATCTCAGCGGCAAGCCAAGGCAGAGGGATCGAAAACACTGCGACCCAAAGTAACCAGCGATGTTTATCCAGTTTTCTGCGTGCTGAGAGAAAGAAGAACGTACCGGTCAACAACAAGAAGTACATGCTTAGCGCAACCATCACGCGGAAGGCGACAAACAGCGGTAACACACCCGGTACAGTATCATTGGCAGCTGCCACGATCTGTTCATCCGTCGCCAGACGCGGGTCATCGATATATTTCTTCAGCAACAGACCATAGCCCAGATGCTCGCCATATTTTTCAAAGGCTTGCGTCGCTTCCAAGGGAGCCTTTTCACCACGTGGTGTTGTTTTGATCGTTTGCAGGGCATCATAGGCCTTCATACCGACACGGATACGATCCTGTGCCTGCAATACCAGCTGATTAATGCCCGGTATTTCAATGGTCAGTGAGCGTGTTCCGATCAGCCCCATCACATAGGGAATGTGAATGGCATAATGCGTCACACGATTTTCCTGATCCGGCAGACCAATCACCGTAAAAGAAGCCGGTGCAGGTTCTGTATCCCACATCGCCTCAATCGCAGCCATTTTCATGCTCTGATGGTCGGAGGTCAGATAACCGCTTTCATCGCCGAGAACGACAACCGACAAGGCACCTGCCAGACCAAAAGATGCAGCAACCGTCATAGAGCGCTTGGCAATCTCCAGATGGCGGCCTTTGAGCATATACCATGCCGAAACACCGAGAATGAAAATAGACGCCGTGACATAACCGGCGGAAACTGTATGTACCACTTTAGCCTGCGCCACCGGATTGAAGACCACAGCAAAGAAATCCGTAATTTCCATACGCATGGTTTCCGGATTAAACCGTGAGCCGACAGGATTTTGCATCCAGCCATTCGCCACCAAAATCCACAAGGCGGAAATATTGGAACCGATGGCCATCAGATAGGTGACAGTCAGATGGCCGATCTTGGAAAGACGATCCCAGCCGAAGAAGAACAGGCCGATAAAGGTCGCTTCAAGAAAGAATGCCATCAAGCCTTCCAGCGCCAGAGGTGCGCCGAAAATATCGCCGACATAATGACTGTAATAGCTCCAGTTCATACCGAACTGGAATTCCATCACCACACCGGTGGCGACACCGGTAACAAAGTTAATACCAAATAATGTACCCCAGAATTTCGTCATTTGCCGCCAGATCAGGCGTCCGGTCATGACATAGACCGTCTCCATGATCGCCAGCAAAATAGATAATCCGAGCGTCAGAGGCACAAATAAAAAGTGGTACATGGCGGTGACTGCAAATTGCAGTCGGGATAGTGAAACAATATCTAGTTCCATCATCATCCGCCGCGGGGGCGCGGCGCTCCTGTTGAGCGCATTTAGATCAGAAACAAAGGCGTTTCCGGCCGGAATGCGCGTTAAATCAGACAGTCTGTGTTTCCGGCACGAATGCCGGAAAGGTCTGTGAGATACTTGCAGGCGGATACGTAAACTGATGTGTTTCAGAATATACGAATTCTGAGATTCAGGATACAAATATCCGTTCCCGCCGGAGATACCGGCAAGTTGCAAGGGGTTTCACACTATGGGGGTGAAAGCGGCGCTTGGGAGAAAACCGCTTTCAGTATCAGAAAATGTGATCTGTTATGACCAGATCATCTCTCTGATAATATGTAAAAATCGTGCTTCAAAAGCAGCCTCCTTTTCAAAGGCATCAGGGGGTGCCTGCCCGACTGCAAAGCCGGACAGAACATGGTGTTAAACTTGCCTCAGCGTTTCCAGAATTTCTGAAAATGCCGGCGTATCTTTCAGTGCTTCTGCCGTCATCCGGCCGTTGCTCATCACGATGATGCGATCTGCAATTTCTGCCTCACGGCGCAAATGGGTTGCGATAATCATCGTGCGGTTTTCAGTGCCAGATCCACCGCTTGCCGTATCACTTGCTTGTGCCAGACGCTGCAAAATGTCCTGCGCAGTGGTTTTATCGAGACCTTCAGTCGGTTCATCCAGCAGCCAGAGCGGTGTATTGTGCAGAAACAACCTTGCCAATGCGAGACGGCGTGCCTGCCCGCCGGACAGGCCGAGACCACCTTCGCCAAGCATGGTTTCCAGCTGCTCCGGCATCTCTGTGACTGTATCGGACAAACCGGCCAGTTCCAGCACCTGCATCAAATCCGTATCGCTTGCCTGTGGCTGTGCCAGACGCAGATTTTCTGCCAGACTATCCTGAAACAACTGGGTTTTCTGCGTCAACAGTGTTGCCGCATCATGGCGCACAATACCGGAATTTTGCACCATCTCACCGGCAAGCAATGCCATGAGTGTTGATTTACCCGTGCCGCTGGTACCGACAATCGCCAGTTTTTCACCCCTGCGCACAGTCAGATTGATATCCTGCAACACCAGAGGTGCATTATCCTCATAACGCATCTCAACCTGTTCGAGATAAACTGCATCTTGCGGATTGGCCGGTTGCACCGGCACATAGAAATGCGGTTTTGTATCGTAGCGATCCCCGACCCGCTGCGCGGCCATCAATGTGCGACCAAGCTCCATCGCGCCACGGCGCAGTGCCGCAAAAGGCTCCATCGCACCCAAAGCCATCAGCAGAGCGAAAGCAGCAACTGCAGGTGAAATCACACCCGCTTCTGCAAGCCAGACACCACCGAGCAGTGCAACACAGAGCAACAGCACGCTTGCAATGCCAAAACCGGCTCCGACAGAGACCTCAATACGGTTCAGGTGATCATCAGCATCTGACAAGCGCTGATCTGCCAGGCAGATACTGGCGCTCTGTGCTTTCAACCGACCGGCCATCAGCAAATCAGTCTGACCGGAAACCAGATCAATACTGCGGGCGCGTACCGCTTCCACAGCCTTGGCGCGGCGACGCATCGGCTTCATCGCCCAGAGTGCTGCAATCACCGGCAGACCAAAGCCTGCCACAAGTAGTACAAGCACCATGGCCAGAGAGAAAATCGTATCTATCAGCCAGAAGGCAATGCCGACAACCAGCATAGTCACAAAAGCCGCAGCCGCAGGAACCAGTACTCGCAAATACAGAGCATCCAATGCATCAATATCTGCGGTCAGTCGGAACAGCAGACGGCTCGGGCGGCGCAGCAGCGTTTTTGCTGCCTGTGGTGCTGCCCAGCTACGGAACAATTTCTCCCGCATCGCCGCCAGCACGGCCAATGTAGCATCATGCGTCACCAATCGCTCGGCATAGCGCGAAGCTGTGCGCAAAATCGCCAGCAAACGAATGCCCGCAGCCGGTGCAAAAACATCGAATGCCAGAGCGGTAGCACTTGCCAATCCGGCAATGGCTGTAGCGGTAATGAACCAACCGGACAAACCGAGCAGCAGAATACCACACAGAACCGTAATGGCAGCCAGCAACATGCCTGCCCATAATTTACCGCGCTTCTCCGAGAAGAACAGTGTCAGAACGGGTTTAAGGACTGCGAGTTTTTTCATTCTGCCGCCCTCCGTTCAGAGGAAACAGCAATTGTTTCATATTTGCTATCCGCATGAATATGCAGGCTCTGCGCCGCGCTGGCTTTGTCCACACGGATCACCCGTCCCATTTTGCGCGCAAGTTCTTCGTCATGTGTGGCAACGATCAAAGTCTTGCCCTGCGCCATAGCCAGCAAACCCTGCGTAGCCTTGGCAGCGGTTTCGCTGTCGAGATGCGCGGTCGGCTCATCGGCAAAGATAATATCCGCACCGGATTTCAATGCAGCTCTCGCCAGTGCCAGACGCAAGCCCTCACCACCGGACAGGCCGGTGCCGTTTTCACCAAGATCAGTGGCAGCTGCAGCAGAAGCTACACTGTCGAGTGCCGCTGTTTTTAGGGCATCCTGCACATCATTCAGCGTATAGCCGTCGCGTCCCAGTGTAATATTGGCACGTACAGAACCGGAGAAAATATGCGGCTTCTGCCCAACCCACGAGAATTGCTCACGCAAGGCTTCCGCATTATTCTGATCCAGCACTGTACCATTGATCAGCACATCGCCGTTACGCGGCGCGATCAACCCTGCCATCATCGCCAGAATTGTCGATTTACCGGCACCACTTGGCCCCAGAAGAGCCACATGCTCGCCTTTGGCGATCGCCAGATTAAAACCGCTCAGCAATTCAGCTTCATCGCTGCTGTCGTAGTTGAAATCCACATCGCGCAGACAGATTGCGTAGTTTTTGTCAGCTTCGTCTGCCCCCTGCGTAGCAGTGCTTTCTGCAGTCAGGCTCATGCCGCCCGCGCTGATATTTTCCAAAGCATCAATGGCCGCTTCACCGGCGGCACGATCATGCCAGACGGCAGACAATTCCCGCAGCGGCTCGAAGAATGTCGGTGCCAGCAACAGAATAAACAGCCCCTGCCCCAAGGTCAGCGTGGCGCCCCATGCACCGAAGTTCAGTTCTCCGAGCAAATGGAAGCCGATATAAACTGCGACCATGGCCACGCCCAGTGCGGAGAATAGTTCCAGCACAGCAGAAGACAAGAATGCAATCCGCAGCACAACCATAGTTTTTTCGCGCAGTGTTTCCGCATTATTGCGCAAGCGTTGTGCGGTCAGATCAACCGCATGGAATGTACGAATGGTAGCAAGACCACGTAGACGGTCGAGCAGAAAGCCGTTCATCTGCCCCATTTCCACCAACTGCTCTTCACTTGCAGCTTTTGCGCGATAACCGATCAGCGCCATGAAAACCGGAATAAGCGGAGCCGCAACCAGCAGAACCAGTGCCGCCGCCCAGGAATACCACAAAACCGCAGCAAGAAAGACAAACGGAACAGTCATGACTTTCATCTGTACCGGCTGGTAGCGCGACCAATAGGTCACGATCATTTCGGCCTGTTCAGCCAGAATACTTGCCGCCTCACCCGATGCCGCACGATTGCGATCCAGCGGGGAGCGCGCTGCCAGAGCTTTCACTGATTTTGCACGCAAATCAGACAGAGCCGTGCGCGATGCTTTATAAGCAATGCGCTCACCGGCACCCTGCATTGCAGTTCGCAGCAGGCCAAGCGCAAAAATTCCGGCAGCAATCATCAGCAAATTGCTGACTTTACCTCTGACAGTCAGTTCATTGATTGCATAGGCCATCAGCCCCGCCTGCGGCAGCCAGATCAGCGCTGCCAAGGCCTGTAACCAGCTGCCTTTGCGTAAATTTGCCGGCTGCGGCCGTCTTTTACGACGGCGCGCAGATGGTTTTGCAGCGTCGGCAGAATTTTCACTGCCGCTCACTGCCATCACTTCGGGGGCGGGATTTTTCCGGGTCGCTGCCATATTCGGGGGACGCGCAGCGGAACCGGCTAATGCTTCACTCAATCCGATTGCCCCTCTTTTTTCTGCGACCGGCTACGGCCAAGCGAGACAATCTTATCTTTGGCTTCCAGAAAACGCGTCACTTTAGAGCCCATGCTCAGGAGCATGGTCAGTCGTTCGGTTTCCAGAGATTTAACGTCGTCATACCAGTTGGTCAGCCGCTCGATCAGACCATGCATGTCGTTCATGCGCGCCTGTGCGAAAGCATCACTCTCTGTTGACGGTTTTTCCATGAGAATTTCACGCAACACGCTCAGCGTCGGATCAACCTCGCGCTTTTTGCGTTCTTCAGCAAGAGTGCGCAAAATTTGCCAGACATCACCCGGTGTTGAGTAAAAATCGCGCCGGTCACCCGGAATATGTTTCAGCAGTACCAGATTCCAACCTTGCAGCTCTCTGATACCCATAGACACATTCGATCGCGACACGCCGAGCGCATCTACGATCTGATCAGCGCAGAGCGGATCTTTAGAAAGATAGAGCAAGGCATAAATCTGCCCGACCGTGCGGTTAATACCCCAGCGGCTGCCCATTTCACCGAAGTGAAGTACAAATGATTGTACGGTTGGTGACAATTCCAATTCAACTGCTCCCGTATTTTCTGAATTTTCAGAAATTACTGAAAATTCAGATATTATTATTGTTGCTCCTCCGCAACCCGCAAAGCAGGTCTGGACAATAAGTCGCAACACAAATCAGAGAAGGGACAAGCCCAAAATCGCTAATAAAGATCGGTTGATGTCGGCAATTGCCTGCTATCATCCGTTTTATCGCGATGCATGGTCGCCCGCGTCAATAGCATCAGTGTTACCGGCGTTGTCACAAACACAAAAGCGGTAATTAACAGTTCATGCAAAACCGGACGCGATTGCAATACCGTAAAGAAAATAATTGATGCAATGAGAATACCGCCGACACCAAAAGTAGTGCCGAGTGTGGGGGCATGAATCCGTTCATAGAACAATTTAAAGCGTACCAGACCGATCGCGCCAATCATCGTAATCAGCGATCCGGCGAGCAAAAACACCGAAACCAGAATGGCAGCCCAGAGCGGAAGTTCCAATGTATGGCTCATTCGATCACCTCGCCGCGCATCAGGAATTTTGCTAGCGCAACGCTGGAAACAAAGCCCAACAGACCAATAACCAGCGCTGCCTCGAAATAAATCGACGTGCCGGTACGAATACCAAAAGTGATGAACAGCATCATCATCGTCGCATAAAGCGTATCCAGCCCCAGCACACGATCCTGCGCACGCGGACCGGCGATCAGCCGGTAGGCTGCACATAACAAGGCAACACTCAAACAAAGCTGCGATATCAGCAGCGCCCATGATAAAATCACTGTGCTCATGTGAAAATCTCCATCAGCAGGCGTTCGTAATGCTGTTTAATAACCGTACGAAACTCATCCTCACCCGCTTTATCCAGAATATGAATCAGCAGTACACCGGTCGCCGGATTGAAATTCACCCATGCAGTACCGGGTGTGGAGGTCACGATACAGGCCAGAATAGCGAGCGGCAGACGTCCGCGCAATTGCAGGCTGATCGTCACAAAACCCGCTTTACGTTCTTTTGAACCGCAAAGAATGATTTTGATCACCGCCACATTCGACCAGAAAATATCTACAATCACCCGCCAGATCAGCTCGATAATGGCACGTAGCGAACGCACACGCACCGGTTCCGGATCAAGCGAGGTAAAGGCCAGCCCTGCACCTGCAGCAATAAAAAAACCGAGGATCGCATGGCCCGGTGTAAAACCACTCAAGAGCAGCCACATCACCCAGAAGCTCAGAGACAGAATAGGATGGGGAAACAATGATCTCATCGTGCGTCTCCCTTCGCAGCCGGTGTTGTGCTGATCATCGGCTCAAATCCGGCCGAACGTTTCGCATCCAGCACATGATCAATATAATTGTGCGGGCGATGCAATGCCTGCGCTGTGGAATCCAGATAGCGCATCACCGGTGCCGCCTGAATGGTCAGGGCAAGACACAGAAACAGTAGAGCTGCGACCGGCACCAGTTCGATCACCAGAACGCGCGGCACATTGCCTTCCATCGATGCCCAGAAGGTGCGGATACCGGAACGCGACATGGCAATCAGGGCAGCAACACCGGAAAGAATAATCAGCGCCACATAGACCCAGCTTGCTGTGGAAATAGGTGTATCAGTACCCATCCCCGCCGGATTAAACACTGCAGAAAGCAGTGAAATCTTTGCTACAAAACCGGAAAACGGTGGCAGGCCAATCAGCAAAATGGCACTGACGGCAAAGCAGGCACCAAGAATAGCAAGGGTCGCAGGCAATACTGCGCCGACTTCCTCTTCCTCTTCTTCCTCTTCATCACCATAGGCTTCGATCGTTACCGCCAGCACGTTCGCAGCGGCATCCTGCCCACGCTCCACCAGTTCAATCAGCAGGAAGAAAGCGGCAATCGTCAGTGTCGAGCTGACCATATAGAACAGCGCACTGCCTGTGACCGCCACATTGCCGGTACCGATAGCCGCCAGCAATGTACCGGAGGACACCAGCACACTATAACCGGCAATCCGTCCCAGAGCCTGCGACGCCAGCACCCCGATCAGACCAAAGGCAATCGTCGCCAAACCAATATAGAACAGCGCCGCATCGCCAAATCCGGTTGTTCTTGGTGTCAGTTCACCGAAAAACAACAGTGACAAGCGCAGCAACACATAAATCCCGACCTTGGACATGATCGCGAACAATGCCGCAACTGGTGCTGCCGCCGCTGTATAGGTTGTCGGCAACCAGAAGTTCAGTGGCCATGCACCGGCCTTCACTAGAAAGGCTGTACCGAGAATTGCGCCGCCTGCCTGCAGGAACATCAGGTCTTCTGCCGGTACTTCCGGAATACGTTGCGCCAGATCCGCCATATTTAGCGTGCCGGTCACACCGTAAATCATGCTGACACCGATCAGAAACAGCGACGAGGCTGCAAGATTGACGGCAATATAGTGGAGACCTGCTTTAACACGCGTTGCGCCTGTACCATGCAAAACCAACCCGTAAGACGCTGCCAGCAGCACCTCAAAGAATACAAACAGGTTGAACAGATCACCGGTCAGGAATGCACCATTCAGCCCCATCAGCAGCAGCTGAAAAAGGGTATGGAAATGCGAACCGACTTTATGCCAGCGTGCCAGCGAGAAACACAGCGCCGCCAGCCCCAGAATACTGGTCAGCAGCACCATCATTGCCGAAAAACGATCCAGCACCAGCACAATGGCATAAGGTGCAGGCCAGTTACCCAGCAGATAAGGGATCACACGGTCGTCCGGCGTATTCGCCATATTGACCAGCATAATCGCCACAACAAACAGCGCAAAGGTTGCGACAATGCTGATCGCGGATTTCAGCACACGGCGGCGCTCATCATAGAGCAGCAACAGTGCGGCTGTTACCAGCGGTAGCAGAACAGGCGCAATAATCAGATGGTCTTGCCAATTCAGCATTACTGGTTCTCCCTGCCGTCAACATGGTCTGTACCGGTCAGACCGCGGGAAGCCAGCATTACCACCAGAAACAGCGCCGTCATGGCAAATCCGATCACAATTGCCGTCAGGACCAGAGCCTGCGGCAGCGGGTCGGTATAGAGTGCGGGATCAGGCTGATCACCCAGAATAGGCGCAGAATCCTGACGCAGGCTGGCCATACTGAAAATGAACAGATTGACCGCATAGGAAATCAGCGACAGGCCGATAATAACCTGAAAAGTACGCGGGCGCTGTAACAGCCAAAGTCCTGACGCTGTGAGAATGCCAATACCAAGTGCAAGAATAAGTTCCATTACCGTCCCTCTCCTTGCTTAACGAGTACAGCTTGTTCGGCCTGTTCCGATTGTGTTTTCTCCGAGCGGCGATGGCGGATAGACTGGTGCGCCAAGGCAATCAGCATCAAAACCGTTGCACCCACCACCAGCGTAAAGACACCGATATCAAACAGCAGCGCTGACGCAACCGGCATTTTGCCGATCAGCGGCACGTCGGCATAATCGAAATAGGTGGTGAGGAACGGATAACCGGCGAAGAACGACCCCGCACCGGTTGCCGCAGCAGTAAGCAGACCGAAGCCCATCCATTTCACCGGCAAAATGCGCAAATGGCTTTCCACCCAACGGGTACCAAAAGCCAGATATTGCAGAATGAAGCCGATTGCCATGGTAATACCGGCAGCAAAACCGCCACCCGGCAGATCATGACCACGCAGCAACAAATGCATCGCGAAAACGATAATGACACCGAACAAATATTGCATGATCACCGATGGCACGGCGAGATATTCGGATAATGTTGCCCCTGCATCGCGTTCCGGATCTGCCGCATCATAGGCATTCTGGATTTTCTGCTGTTGCGGGGATTCAATCGTATCAGATGCCGGACGGAAACGACGCAACAGCGCATAAACCGTCAGGCCGACAATACCAAGAACGGTGATCTCGCCCAGCGTATCAAAACCGCGGAAGTCCACCAGCAACACATTGACCACGTTTTTACCACCCGCTTCCGAATAGGAATTAGCGAGGAAATAATCCGCCAGTGTTGCAGGGCTGAAGCGTGTCATCATGGCATAAGAGACAACAGCCATACCGCCGCCGCCCGCCAGCGCGATAATCAAATCGCGGTAACGGCGGATACGTGGTACCAGCGGAATGCTCGCATTCTCATCTTCCTGCCAGCGTTTCGGCAGCCAGCGCAGACCAAGCAGCAGCAGCACGGTTGTCACGATTTCCACCAACAGCTGCGTCACCGCCAAATCGGGCGCAGACAGCCAGACAAAGGTAAAGCAGGTGACAAGTCCCGCACCGCCAAGCAGCATCAGCGATGCCAGCCGGTGATATTTCGCCTGATAAGCCGCACCGACAGCACAAAGCGCGCCGATCAGCCAGACCGTTGCAAAAACAGGATCAACCGGCAGCGGTGTCAGCGGCCCCATAAATAAGCCGGACTGATAAACCGGCCATGCACCGGCCATAACTGCGACGAGGATCAAAACCCGCATCTGCGGCTGCAAACGGCGTGTTCCGAAGCGGCTTTCAATACTACGCGCCCAGCGCCATGAAACAGTGACCAGCACCAGTTCGAAAATACGCTGACCATTGAGATGGCGCAGCAATGGCGGCCCCTCATCACATTTGGCCAGATAATTTTTCATCAGCATGAAAATCACTGTACCGCCGAGCAATGCAATGACACTCATCAGCAGCGGCACGTTAAAGCCATGCCAGATCGCAAGACTATATTGTGGTGTCTCACTGCCCAGCACGGAGAGGACTGCGGCATGCAGGAACGGCCCGACGATCAGCGTCGGCACAATACCGATCAGCAAGCAGAGCAGAACCAGCAGTTCAATCGGGAAACGCACCCATTGCGGCGGTTCTTTCGGCGTATGCGGCAGATCAACGGGCGCAGGACCAAAGAAGGTCGAATAGATAAAGCGGATTGAATAGGCCACACTGAAAGCACTGGCAAGGGTCGCCACATAAGGTGTGGCCGTATCCAGCCATGAGGACAGATGGGTTTCCACGGCTTCTGCAAAGAACATTTCTTTGGAGATAAACCCGTTCAGCAACGGCACACCGGCCATAGCTGCACTGGCAACCATCGCAAGCGTCGCCGTCACCGGCATGAAGCGGAACAGCCCGCTCAGTTTTCGCAGGTCACGCGTGCCGGTTTCATGATCGATAATCCCCGCAGCCATAAATAGCGAGGCTTTGAAAATCGCATGATTGACCATATGGAAAATCGCGGCAACGGCAGAAAGCGGGCTGCCAAGGCTCAGCAAAGCTGTGATCAGTCCCAGATGGCTGATCGTAGAATAGGCAAGCAGACCTTTAAGATCCTGCTGGAACAGCGCGAACCATGCACCGAGCAGCAAAGTGGTCAAACCGGCAAGACCCAGCAGCCAGAACCATTCTTCTGTTCCCGCCAATGCCGGCCACATCCGCACCATCAAGAATACGCCGAGCTTTACCATTGTCGCGGAGTGCAGATAGGCAGAAACCGGTGTCGGCGCCGCCATCGCATTCGGCAGCCAGAAATGGAACGGAAACTGCGCGCTCTTGGTAAAAGTACCGAGCAGGATCAGCACCAGTGCGACCGTATAGAGCGGGTGGTTTTTAATGATGTCGCCGGAGGCAAGAATAACGTCGAGTTCATAGCTGCCAACCATATGGCCGAGCAGCAGAACACCCACCAGCAGACCAAATCCGCCAAGACCGGTAACAGTCAGCGCCATACGCGCACCGTCACGGGCACTGACATTCTGATACCAGTAACCGATCAGCAGGAATGAGAAAATACTGGTCAGCTCCCAGAATACGACCATCAGGATCATATTACCGGACAGCACCACGCCCAGCATTGCGCCCATAAAGGCAAGAAAGAACGAGAAAAAGCGCGGCACCGGATCTTCCGACGACATATAGTAGCGTGCATAGATCACGACCAGCAGGCCGATACCGGTGACGAGCATGGCAAACAACCATGCCAGACCATCCATTCGCAAGGTGACGTTGAGACCATAGGCAGGCAGCCAGGCCAGCTGCGTATGCAGGACTTTTCCGCCGGAGACATAAGGATAAAGGGCAATCGTGAGCAGCAGCGATGCTAATGCGGCAAGACCAGCAAACCAGACAGCAACTTGCCGGTCATTCGATCTGAGCAGGCCTGTAAGGGCGCAGCCAATAAATGGCAATGAGATGAGTAAAAAAAGGACTTTTCCGTCCGTCACCATCCGCGCCGGCCTCCTCAAATCAATTACGGGCAGTTTCGGTTTTTAAAACTGCCGCCTCAAAACGAAATTATCTCGTTAAATCCGGTTGTTATTATGTGGTTTCGACCCCTCCAATAGCAAGTGCTTGATTGCAACTTATGTCCGCTATTTCCTGATCTTCGGCACAAAATTTCTGATTTTTTGAGCTTTTACACAATATGTGGAAAAACTCGCAGGCAAATTATCTATTAAATTGGTTGAGAGGCTATAATCAGGGCAGAATATGACAGGAATTTTGCAAAACAACGGCTCTGCTGTGTGTTTTTCTGCAATTGTCGAATCATTCAGAATAGCCGAAGCTGCAGCATAAAATTGACCACAGCATGCTGGCTTAGCCTTAAAACGGCTTAAGCAAGCATGCTGTAATATAAAATGTTAGAGCGACCTTTGTGCGCCAGACAGGGCGCACGGCGCTCTATAGCATACAGGAATATCCTATGGGTCCGCAGACAGACAGCGTCCAGTCATCCCCCTCACTACCAAAGAAAACACAAATCGTCATAATTGGCGGCGGTATTATCGGTGTGTCTGCGGCATTGTTTCTGGCGCAGCGCGGCATTCCTGTAACCCTGCTGGAAAAAGGTGTGATTGCGGGGGAGCAATCCAGCCGCAACTGGGGGTGGTGCCGCCATACAGGGCGCGACTCCCGCGAAATGCCGCTGATTGTTGAGAGCATGAAACTGTGGGAGCAGATGAATGCACTGACCGGACGGGAAACCGGTTTCCGCACAACCGGCATCGCTTATGCAGCAGAAAAAGAAGAAAACCTCGAAAAATGGCGTGAATGGGTGCAGATCGCCAAAGAGCACGGCATCGACAGTCAGGTCGTTGGCAAACAGCAAGCGGAGGCATTGGCACCGGGCTTGCAGCGCCAACTCTATGGCGCACTCTATACTGCAACCGATGGCCGCGCCGAACCGCAGAAAGCAGCGCCTGCCATGGCAGAGAAAGCGCGCGAACTCGGCGCGATCATCATGCAAAATTGCGCTGTCCGCCGTATTGAAACCACCAATGGCCGCGTCAGCAGTGTTATCACCGAGCAGGGTGCCATCGATTGTGAAGCAATCGTGGTCGCAGGCGGCAGCTGGTCCCGCCTGATATGCTCTGATCTCGGCACAACACTGCCGCAACTGAAAATGCGCTCATCGGTCTTGCGCACCACACCGGTCGAGGCCGGTATTGATGCTGCCATTGCTTTCTCAGATTTCGCGCTGCGCAAGCGCATGGACGGCGGCTATACGGTTGCCAGCCTGTCGGGCAGTATTGCGGATATTGTGCCGGACAGTTTCCGTTTTTTACCGAAGTTCATTCCGGCATTGCGCACTGAATGGAAAACCGTGCGCCTGCGGTTCGGCCAGCGCTTTATTGAAGAAGCTTTTGAGTGGAAGCTGCGTCCTGCAGACCAGACGTCGATTTTTGAGAAAATCCGTATTCTTGATCCGGAACCGCATAAGGCGGCCAATCAGGCCGTGTTCAAAGCACTGCAACAGGCACTGCCAGCGTTTAAGAATGTGCAGATCGCGCAGCAATGGGCTGGTCTGATTGATACGACACCGGATATTGTGCCGGTGATATCACCGCTCGATCATATACCGAATTGTATTGTCGCCACCGGCTTCTCCGGCCATGGCTTTGGTATCGGCCCCGGTGCAGGCAAGCTGATTGCTGATATGGTAACCAATGAGCGCCCCGTGATTGACCCTGCGCCATTCCATATTAACCGCTTCAGCGACGGCTCCAAAATTCATATTGAAATGTGGTGATACGCATTTTTTTAAATCAGACGCATCAGATACAGCCCTGCCAGCAGGGCTGTCGCGCCTAAGATCACGGAAGACAGAATATAGACCAGCGCGGTGCCGATATCACCGTTTTCCATCAGCAACACTGTTTCCAGTGAGAAGGCCGAGAAGGTTGTAAACCCGCCCATAATACCGG
Organism: Bacillus subtilis; assembly: GCA_021733665.1. Lineage (GTDB taxonomy): Bacteria > Pseudomonadota > Alphaproteobacteria > Rhizobiales > Rhizobiaceae > Pseudochrobactrum. The sequence continues at coordinate 6,734 of JAHREI010000003.1, read as the reverse complement.
TGGTCAGAAACAGCTTCCAGCCATCAGACAGCACAGCCCCCTGCCCGCCGCGCGTGGTGAAAAAGCCGATAATCAGCCCCATCAAAAGCGAACCGACAATATTAACAATAAAGGTACTGATCGGAAACACGGTGTGTGCTGCAAAACGGGCGAACAACAGCCCCGTACCGTAACGGGCTGCACCACCAATTCCCGCACCGAGGAAGACAATCAGAAATTTCATTTTGTCTTCCTTTACGAACTGATCAGTCGTTTTCCTGATCGCTGTCGTCAATAGGCTTGCCCGGAATGACATAGGCATCAGACAGCCAGCGATTGAGATCAACACTGCGGCAGCGCGGTGAACAAAACGGATAAGAGTCGCGCGTTGAGGGCTTACCGCATTCAGGGCAAGGCCGTGTCGGGCGCAACGGTGTTACATTTTCATAGGATCCGGCAGGTTTGTCGTCTTCACTCATCAGACTTTGCCTTCATGCCACTGCTCATAGACCGGAAATTTTTCACCTTCCAGCAGAGCCTGTGTTTCATGCAGCGGTAAACCGACAATATTGCTATAGGAACCAACCAGCTTCACGACAAAGCTGCCCGCCAGCCCCTGAATAGCATAACCGCCCGCTTTACCGCGCCATTCTCCGGAGCTGATATAAGCATCCATCTGGCGACGGCTCAACCGGTCAAAACGCACACGGCTTTCAACCAGAGTTTGCCGCACACTGCCCTTGGGCGTAATCAGGCAAACACCGGTAAATACCTTATGGGCACGGCCGGAAAGCAGACGCAGGCAATCCAGCGCCACATCTTCGCTCTCCGCTTTCGGCAAAACTTGCCGTCCGACGCCAACAACAGTATCAGCCGCAAGAATGAAAGCGGATTGATAATCCGTATCATTCTGCAGCTTTTCTTTCGCTTTTTCCGCTTTTTGCCGGGACAAACGCTTTGCAAGCGAGCGGGGATGTTCCAGTCGCTGCGGTGTCTCATTGATATCAGCCGGTTGCAAAAAAGCGGGTTCAATACCGATTTGCGCCAGAAGCTCAATGCGCCGCGGCGAAGCCGAGGCCAGAACCAGATTATGGGACATTGGTGTCTTCATTGTCAGGGAGGAGTCCGGCAGCAGAAATCTTATTTAAAGCGATAGGTAATACGACCTTTGGTCAGGTCATAAGGGGTCATTTCAACCAATACCTTGTCACCGGCCAGAACGCGAATACGGTTTTTGCGCATACGACCAGCGGTATGAGCGATAATTTCATGTTCATTTTCGAGCTTTACGCGAAACATAGCATTCGGCAAAAGTTCCGTTACAACGCCCGGGAACTCAAGGACTTCTTCTTTAGCCATATGGTACCTGTCTTTTAGTTTAATAAATCTGCATCATGCAGAAGGTCTGATTTTGCGCGGAACCTATATGATTAGAGTCCGTTTGTGAACAACTGAAATGTTGAACTGATAAAACTAGGGTTTTGATGCCCTAAAACAGGCTCAAAACCACGCTAATGATACATAAAAAGCATGAAATGCCGGATTTAAGGTGCGTAATCAGCCCCGAATGCCCATAGCATATGCAGGACTCACTATCAAATTTAGCACGTCTTAGCACTTATTGCAGAAAGCGCTCTGTAATTTTTTGTTTCAGACGATCCCGTACATCGCGATAAGCGGCCAGCCGCTGATCACGCGAGCCGGTCACCAATGTCGGATCCGGCATCGGCCAATATTCCACATTGGCCGCGAAGCTGCGCATCCGTTCCAGAACCACATGATGTGCCTGTGGCGTCAGTGTAATGATCAGATCGAAATAACCGTCATTCAGTTCTTCAAGTCCGACAGGCTGGCGCTCGTTGAGAGACAGCCCTTCTTCCTCCAGCACCGCATCAACGAACATATCACGCTCACCGCGCGTAACTCCGGCTGAAGCCACATAGGTTTTGCCGTTCAACAGCGAGCGGGTGAGAATTTCCGCCATCGGCGAACGGATCGCATTCATGCCGCATACAAACAAAATGGAATCCGGTTTTCTGACAGCGGCAGCGCTATTAAAATCATCCGGCATCTGATCAGGGCTTACGCTCATCAATCACCCGCGCCAATGCAGCACACAGACAAGCGTAAACAAACGCCGCGCTGTATCAAAATCAATCTCGATCTTACCGTCAAGCCGGTTCATCAGTGTCTGCGAGCCCTCATTATGCAAACCGCGCCGTCCCATATCAATTGCCTCAATCCGGCTTGGCGTGGCTGAGCGGATCGCCGCATAATAGCTTTCGCAGATCAGAAAATAGTCTTTCACTGTTTTGCGCAACGGCGACAGCGAGAGAATATGCGTGGCAACCAGTTCGCCGCTCTCACGCGTAATGGAAAAAATCAGACGCTTTTCCACCAAAGACAGCCGCAAACGGTAAGGCCCGCCATCCGTGTCTCCGACAGGAGAAAAGCTGTTCTCCTCAATCAGATCGAAAATAGCGACAGCGCGCTCATGCTCAATATCCGGCGTAGACTGGCCGATTGTCTCGTCCAGTTCCACATCTATCAGCCGGGCATTGTCATTTTTACCGGTCATCTGTCCTATACAGGCGGTGCTGCTGCAACGCTCCGTTTTCCCTCAAATTGTTTACATATTCAGACGTCGTGAAATCGACAATCCATGTGCCTGCAAGCCTTCAGTCTCGGCCAGTGTAATCGCCGAAGGGCCAAGAATACGCAACTGTTCTGCGCCAAGCTTCAGCAAAGATGTCCGTTTAACAAAGTCCATCACCGAAAGACCGGAAGAGAACCGTGCAGAACGGGCTGTCGGCAGTACATGGTTTGGCCCGCCAACATAGTCGCCAATAGCTTCCGGTGTGTATTTACCGATGAAGATTGCACCGGCATTGCGGATTTTCGGTAGCAAACCATCCGTATCGGCAATTGCCACTTCCAAATGCTCGGCAGCGATACGGTTGATCAGCGGCACAGCACTGTCAAAATCCTCAACCAGAATAACCGCACCGAAATCCTGCCAGCTCGCGCGGGCAATCTCGGCGCGCGGCAAGGTTTGCAACTGACGTTCGACGGCTTCCTCCACAGCCTTGGCAAAATCCGCACTGTCTGTCAGCAGGATCGACTGGGCAAAAGCATCATGCTCGGCTTGCGCCAGCAAATCCGCAGCAATCCAGTCCGGCTGGTTATCGCTATCCGCAACCACCAGCACTTCGGAAGGCCCCGCGATCATATCAATACCAACAGTACCGAAAACCAGACGTTTTGCAGCTGCGACATAGGCATTGCCAGGACCTACAATCTTGGAAACCGGCTTGATTGTCTCTGTACCATAGGCCAGAGCCGCAATAGCCTGCGCACCGCCCACTCGATAAATCTCGGAAACACCGGCAATATGCGCGGCCACCAGTACCAGCGGGTTCAATGCACCATCCGGTGACGGCACAACCATTACAATACGCTCAACACCAGCAACTTTTGCCGGCACCGCATTCATCAGCACCGAGCTCGGATAGCTTGCCGTACCGCCCGGCACGTAAAGACCAACGGATTCCACCGCTGTCCAGCGCGAGCCAAGTTCCACACCGATCGCATCGGTATAATAATCATCTTTCGGCAGCTGACGCTTGTGGTAGGATTCAATCCGGTCACGCGCGACGATCAGCGCGTCAATCACCGTCTGGTCAGCGTTTTTAACCGCTTCATCCACTTCCGCCTGCGTGACCGCAATACCGGTGACGCTAAGATCAATCCGGTCGAAACGCTTGGAGTAGTCGATCAGCGCCTGATCACCATGCTGGCGCACCTGCTGCACAATCTCACGAACTGCGCGATCCACATCTTCGGAAACTTCCCGTTTTCCCGCCAGAAATGCCACAAAACTGGCTTCGAAATCTGCGGCACTTTGTATGAGCGTCTGAACCACGCTATTCCCTCATTTCGTACTTATTTGGCTTCAGTCTGATCAGCTGCAATATGATCCGGCTTGTTACCGGTTTCCCATGCAGCACCCAGATCAGCCAGTCGCATTTCAATCACTTCAACAGTAAGACGAATTGTTTTACCTGCTGCAAAAACCAGTTCGATCACACCGGACGGCGCATCTGCCGGTTCAAAATTAATTGCCAGCAAAGCCAGCACATCCTCCGGCGCTGTCCTGTCAATATTCATTGCGCGCACATTGGTGACGCGATCAAAATGCAGCACACTGCGGCGGCGTTCATAGCTCTCTTTGCCACGAGAACGCGCAGGTTTCTGATCATGGATAAAACGGTTACAGGCAAGAATAAAACGCTGTTCGGCCGGACGATAATCAAGATCGCCGACTTTCAGAACCGCATCCTGCACATGGGCAGAAATGATCTGTAAGTCTTCTTCATCCATTGCCACAAGCTTGAGCATCCGCAATCACTCTCCTGAACTCGCACAGCGCATTATCCGACCGGAACGATCAACGCACTTCAGTGTACCGATATAAGCACTTAACAGTAAAAATCACTACTGTTTAATAACAAAACCCCGACTTGTAAAACAAATCGGGGTTTGCAACAAAAATCACACCGGCAAAATCAACCACTGATGCGGGAGATTTCAGCACCGCAATTGGACAGTTTTTCTTCCAGACGCTCAAAACCACGATCCAGATGGTAGACACGGTTCACAGTGGTTTCACCTTCAGCCACCAAACCGGCAATAACCAGCGTTGCCGAAGCACGCAGATCCGTTGCCATTACCGGCGCACCTTTCAGGCGCTCAACACCTTCAACAGTTGCAGTTTGACCAGAAAGCGAAATCTTCGCGCCCAGACGTGCCAATTCCTGCACATGCATGAAGCGGTTTTCGAAAATTGTCTCGGTAATATGGGAGGTGCCTTTGGCTTTGGTCATCAGCCCCATGAACTGCGCCTGCAGATCGGTCGGAAAGCCGGGGAACGGATCAGTTGTAATATCAACCGGCGCAATACCGTGACCGTTGCGAACCACACGAATACCGTTTTCCACATCGGTGATTTCCGCACCGGTCTGGCGCAGTACATCCAGAGCAGATGTCAGCAGATCAGAACGGGTATTCTGCAGCACCACATCTCCGCCGGTCATGGCAACAGCCATCGCATAAGTACCGGTTTCAATACGATCCGGAATAACACGAACGCGGGCACCATTCAGACTGGATACACCCTGAATGCGGATTGTCGGTGTACCTGCACCTTCAATTTTTGCACCCATAGCATTCAGGCAATCGGCCAGATTAACGACTTCCGGCTCACAAGCCGCATTATGAATAATGGTATCACCCTTGGCGAGGCTGGCTGCCATCAAAGCCACATGGGTCGCACCAACAGATACCTTCGGGAATGTAAATTCCGCACCGGTCAGGCCCGCTTTGGTTGTTGCGCGCGCATAACCGTTTTCAATTTCAATATTCGCACCCAGAGCCGTCAGGCTGTCGAGCATCAGATCCACCGGGCGCGTACCGATCGAGCAGCCACCCGGCAACGACACAATCGCTTCACCGGCACGTGCCAGAAGCGGCGCAATCACCCAGAAGCTGGCACGCATTTTAGCAACCAGTTCATAAGGTGCAGTCGTATCAACGATATTCTTGGTTGTGAAATGAACCGTGCGCTCATAGGAGCCATTCTGATGCTCGCGACGACCGTTCACCGAATAATCCGCACCGTGATTGCCGAGAATACGGGTCAGCAGCTCCACATCGGCCAGATGCGGCATGTTTTCGAGGGTCAGCGTCTCATTCGTCAGAAGCGAAGCAATCATCAGAGGCAGAGCTGCATTTTTCGCGCCGGAAATCGGAATAATGCCGTTCAGTTTATTGCCGCCGGTGATTTTAATACGATCCATAATTTTTCACTTTCACGGCGATATCTTCACACCCGGAACGCATATGCTCCATGGTTTCAGACAGCCTGTTTTCAGACAGTTACAGCACAGGCTGTTTCTGACTATTCCGGTTTCCTGTTACAGATAGCTTTGCCCGTGCAAAGTCTGCGCTGATATTCCTGTTGCCATAAAGCAGTTTTCGGCAAAGACAACAGTCTCTTTCAATCAGAATTGTGTCTTTGTTATAAAAAACGTCATTTTCACTGCAGCCTGTACTCATCCGTTGCGTTTAAGCTACGCTCTACAATCGGATTTCACAGAGCCGCTATTCCATAAAACACTCATAAACTGAAAAAGTTTAAAAATGATCATTTCAAGAACAGACAAATAATCCGGATTTCAGAATTTTCCGCCGCTTTGCAAGCTACGTAACGCGCTTACTCTAGTCCGTTTCAGACGGCACGTCATTCGGGCTGACATTAGCAGCGGGCAGTCCTTCGCCGCGCTCGTCTTCCGCTCCGGATCGTCTTGAACGAATCTGTGCTTTGCGCCGCATGAGATTCGCGCGCAATTGTGCAGAACGGCGCTTAGCACGCTGATCTATTTCGGCTTTTTTAGATGGGGTATCAGGCTTATCAGTCATTGTGCAGCTCTTTTACACCAGCAAATGCGTCAAGAGAAGCATACATATGCACAGGTTTTGGCTGTTTTTGCTATTTTAACAAAAGAATTGCATTTGATGGCTTGCGGTTTCGGAAATCTTATGTCAGAAACCGCCGCAACGAACAGCATGCTGCGGTAGCTCAGTGGTAGAGCACTCCATTGGTAATGGAGAGGTCGGGAGTTCAATCCTCCCTCGCAGCACCAGTTTTCATCAATGAAAACAAATAGTTATACTTAGAACGCTCCCCGCCTATCATA